>NZ_RZHF01000001.1 GCF_003990185.1 Vreelandella nanhaiensis
TTGGGACGGTCTCCGCTCAAGCGGCGTTACCGCCAGAGGCAACACTGTATAAAAACCCCCAGTGCGGCTGCTGTGATGAATATGCGCGCCATCTTGAGAAACTTGGCGTAGACGTCACCATTATTGATGACGTCGAGCTGGGTGATATCAAGCAGCAGGCGGGCGTTCCCTATGGTCTGGGATCGTGCCATACCATCGAAATAGGCGAGTATTGGGTTGAAGGTCACCTTCCGATGGAAGCCGTAAAGGCGCTGTTTGAGCAACAGCCTAAAATAGATGGAATTGGTTTAGCAGGTATGCCGATTGGTACGCCAGGTATGCCAGGGCCACAAGACGGTCCTTACGATGTCTACGCGTTTACAGACTAGGAAGATGAGCAGTTTATGACCCTTTAATTGAGTGATCAAAGCTGGCCTGTTGGTTGCGGTGCTCTTTCGCTGACTCTAAAGCTTTTCATTTATAAAAATTCTACCGATTTCGCTTACGTCAACCATATTGTTTACGGCTCGAGAGTTTTCACATAGCCTCGGCCAAAAGCAGCCTATTATTTGCGTCTATCAAACTAATTAAAATTAGAGACAGTGCAAGTATTTCTCAGTAGTTGCGACCGAGGCATGGCCCAGTCGGTCGCGCACGTAGAGCAAGGCATAGGTCTGAGCCTTGGATTGCATCATTGAGTACAGCGTATGCGTGGGATTGGTGATGGCACTCAGGAGATCAATCGATTGATGCTTGCTTAGCACCCAAATTACGGTTCGTGGCGTCTTCAGCGTGACATCTGCGGTCGTACGTCTTCCTCCACTCGCACCGACGTGAGCGAGGAGGCCTGTAGGTTGCCTAACCATTACCGTTTTCATGGCATACGGAACAGTCATCACCCAACCACACTTGGTGCCATACCGATAGAATGCGCAAAGAAGTCGTAGCCGGGCATTCACCGTTGCTGCGGCAAGGCACCGCCCTCGGGGCTTAGGTTCCAGCCCCGGAACTCCGCGAATACCGTAGTTTCTCGGTCATTGCCCACATCACGCCAGTCAATAGCATTCACCTCACACCAGCCAAAGAACTGATACAACGCTTTCCGGCATGTTATCCACGACTTCCTGGATTGAACCCTGCCACGCTTGATCAGATGCGCTATACAAATGTCCAGGGCTTCCTCAGTAATCTTTCCCTCCCTAGATATAAGGATTGGAAAGCCGGTGTAATTTGGGTTTGAACTTGCTCGTGCTGGAGAAGAATCCATTCTGCGCTTCTACCAGGGTGTATCACTTTGGCAATCGGTAATCAGCCAAGCTGGCGCACGTACCAGGTGCCTATGATAATATCAGCAGTGGCCACGGTTGGTGCCATTATCAGCATGAGCCCGGTCAGTAACCTGGCTGACCTGTACCTCATCACTCTGCCTTTGGTCCCTAGTCTTTTTTGTTTGATTTTAGCCGTTTCTGATGGTCAGCTAACTGCTTGCGCAGATCCTCTTCGCGGGATAAAGCGATTGCCAGCTGTGTCCGGGTTTCTGAGTGCTCTTCCTGAATATTTGCCAACTCCTCAATCCGCTTAGTCGCTGTCTTCAGCTCGCTACGGGCGTCGCTGGAAGATGTCTTGATCTTGTCGAGATCGGTACGAAGCGTTGCGTTCTCGTCCTGCAGCTCACCGCTGCGCCTCATAACAGAGGCATTCTCCGCACGTAGGCTGGCATGTTCCTGCTGAAGAGAAGAGAGGTCTTCGTTGACGGCCTCGAGCGTTTTCTGGAGCTGCAATTCACGTTTACTAGAGGTTTCCAGTTCCCGTGTAGCGGCTTTAAGCTCGCTTTCAATTGTGGCCAACCGGGCGCTGCTATCGGCTTTCTCGTCTCGCAAGTGGTCGACCAACGTTTGTTGCCGTTGCGCTTCAACACGCATGGTTTCCAATTGCTGATTCTGGCGGGAGAGCTGGTCTTGTAAATCGGTAACTCGTCCCATAGCATCCGCTGCCCGCTGCCTTGCGGTGGCATTCTCCGTCACAAGCGTATGGATCTCCTCCGTCTGCTGCTCAATGCGCTGCCCATCCTGATGGCCGTGTTCACGCAAGGTTGCGATGCTGGCCTCTAGTCGCTCAATCTCGCGTAGCGCCTCATCTCGCTCTTCGTTGGCAGCTTTCTCGCGCTGTTCGGACTCTGCGCGTATCTTCTCGACTTCTTCATCAGCGTGCTGGCTAGCGGAGCGCCATAGTTCAGCTCCAACCCGCTCCAAGACAGTGCGGATCTCATTCGGCATTTCTCGCACAGCGATGGCATTGTCTTTTAGGCTATCGCGCCACTCACGCATGACCGGGGAAATATGCGACAGGGAGCCACCACCCAGGCATTCGCGCACCTGTTCATTGGTGGGCCTGTCGATGCCTTCGGATACCAGCTTCTCGGCAGCATCAATGATGCGTTGCCGTATTTCCGGCTTAATAGTCATGCCGGGCTATCTCCTAGTGTATGTATTGTATGTATGTATTATACATAAGATACATACATACAATATAGTCAACAGCTTCGCTGACCCTAAAAATAATGCTAGCGCAGCCTACTAGATGATCTGCTGTGCAACATTCCCACCTAAGAATGCAACCAGTGCAGGAAATCTATTGGGAAAGATCGTGCCAATGTTGAAAGCCATAGCTGTTGCGGGATCGGTGCAACATCCCCACCGCAGTGACTAAACACAAAAAAAAGCCTCCCGAGGGGGAGGCTGTTGAATGGTAAAGAAAAAAATCAAGCTGCCGCGGTTGCTGCAGTTGAGTCTTCTTCTCCGTCGATCAAACCGCACTGTTGTGCCATTTGCTCGATGAAGTTGACCGCCTTCTGCGCATCAGCCAGAGCACGGTCGATCTCTTTGGCCTGGTCACCTTTGAGCCGTGAAGCCCATCCAGTGAGGTAGGACGCCGAGTTTTCGGGGGTAGCAGGGAGACCAAAGCGCATGGCTGCAAGCCAGGCGCCAGCTTCTGCCACTACTTCCTCTCGAGCGCGATCGCTCTTGTCCCGGTTGAGGCGCGAGGGAGCACCAGTAGCATGGATCAGCTCATGCAGGCCGGTGGCCGCAATTTCACTAACCTCATGGAACTGTTCAGGACGGGGCAGGCGTATGCCATCCGTAGAGGGCCTGTAGTAGGCCTTGTCACCGCCCCAGCTTAAAGGGATGCCCGATGCTTCAATCAGCCGTGCAACGAACTGCACGGGCTCAGGTTGAGCTTCTAAGACAGGTGGCTTTGCAGCCTCTGTCAATGGGTCCGCCAGCTGCTCCTCGTTAAACACATAAAAGATACGGTTCACGGGGATGATTTTCTCCTCCGTTGTGCCGTTCTCCTTCTTCTCGCGCTTTTTGTGGAATTTCCAAAATTCCACGGGAGTGGCCTTTTCGCCCTTGCGGGGGTGAGTGCAGAGATCCTTCGCTTGCTTGAAAGTCACCCAGGCAGGGCTGGTGTAGCCGTTTTTATCTGAAGCAATCCAGAGACTGATGATATTTGACCAGCCAGTGTAAGAACGCCCTGAAGAGGCGTTATAGGGCTGGCTCACATCTTTGTCGCCTGGTTTCCAAGGCTTCTGCCAGGGGGCTGTGCCTTCCATCAAACCTTGTATGAGTGCTTCGCGGATACCATCGATTGCACGTTTGCTCATGATCTATCTCCTCTCTCATTCCTGCAGTAGTGCAGGTCTCAAGAAGGGATAGGGCGCTAGGTGACAGCCGGTGGGGGGTCAGTGCTTCCCCTAACTCTAATCGAGACCCGGCAGCGGGAATGAGAGAGGAGAGAATGATGAAGCACACCAACCAGTTGGATATGTTCGCAGTTAGTGAGGCGGCCAAAGTTTATAGTTTCCCTGGAAAGGGAACCGTAGAGACCGCAGAGCAGCGTAAAGAGAGTGAAGATGCTGTTATCTCAGAGGCACTGAACATCATCGAAGCACGGTTCTATGGTCAGCTTGAGAGTGAGGGTGCAAAGATAACGGCTCCTTGGATAGCGGTTGATTATCTGACGCTCAAGTATGCGGAACTGCCTTACGAAGTGTTCTCAGTGACGTGGCTGAACTCGCAACATCAAGTCATCAAGCATGAGGAGCTTTTTAGAGGCACCGTGGATAAGGCGGCTGTCTATCCTAGGGAAGTGGTTAGAAGTGCGATTGAAACGAATGCTTCCGCCGTATTGTTGTGTCACAACCATCCTAGCGGTAGTCCTCAAGAGAGTGATGCTGATCGTCAGATTACGAAGAAGCTACAAGAGGCTTTGGATGTGATCGACGTAAAGGTGATAGACCACATTATTGTGGCTGGCACCGAGCATGTCAGCTTTGCAGAGAGGGGGCTGATATAACTTCAACGGTTATGCCGTTTTCATGGCCTCACCAGCATTCCAGCTGGTGAGGCTTTTTTATGGGCTATCCTTTAATTGTTAAACCTGCTGTGATGTTGATACTGCTCTTCTAACGGCCCACAAAGAAACTCGGTGGCTTGGGGGGTGTTAGGAAAGGCTGGTTAATATAAAAAGGTTAAAGGGTTAAGGCTGGGTTAAAACAGGGTTACGAGCGAGTAAAGAAGCATCAAACCACTGAAAAGTATGCATTATCTTTCAAAAACCGATGCAACGTCCCCACCGCTTGCTATGCAACATTCCCACCGCTTGCTGTGCAACATCCCCACCTGGGGCTCAAAGTTATCCTCCTGATGTCCACAGAAAACGTCTTTTTGTCCACATTTTGGCTCATTTAGGCACCATCTGTGCAACATTCCCACCTGCAAGATTTAAGGCATGATAGGTTGACAGGATCGATTCGATTCGCTCTGCATCTCCTGTGCAATATACCCACCTACTATAGAGGGCTAAATTGCTGGTCAGAAAATAACCTGTGCAGTATCCCCACCGAAACGATGCAACATTCCCACCTATAAAACGCTACTTTTCCACAGGCTTACCCACAGTAAATGTGGATACGTTGATAGCTATCAGAGCACTTTTATACCGTTATCATTTGAAGCTGCTTAATATAGTGCCTTACCTTCTTTGTTGTCAAATTGTTACTGATCGACAATCCCCTGCCAGGGAGGAATGACACTTTTGAGCACGCTGGCCGTGCTTTAAAGACCTGTCGCGGGGGCTGATGGTGCAACGTTCCCACCTACGTTCTGTGAGCTACACTCTTGAATGCCTACTGTGATAGCAGTCTGCTTACAAGGGTGACTGGACGTTGGCTACGGTCATTGGCGCGGTGATTAAGGAGGTCTGGAAGCATCTATCTGTGCAACATTCCCCCTATTGAGCAAGGTGATCGAGAGGGTCTGGAATCGGCTATCTGTGCAACATTCCCCCCAATGATGGCACACGCTTGGACTGCAATGCGCGCCTCAATGGTTCCTGCAGCACAGCCCGTTAATTACGATCCTGGCTGGCTGGGGTTTGAAGGGCGACGAGTTGCCCATGTGTACATTATCCCCCTAAGCAGTAAAGGCCATCTAAATGCATTCAATGATCCAGACTTCACAAAAGGAAATAAGATAATATTATTTTAAAGTGATGTTTCGCTAATAGTATGTAAGTCTTTCTTTAACCGTATTGAGTTACTTTTGTAATTTGCTCTTTTAACAGTTTTGACAAATTTATCTGTAGGAAAGATTGTGTAGTAAATATCAACAAGTTTTTTCCCTTCCGTTATTCTCTTCGCTTTATAACTAGCTATAACCTCATGCTCAACGAGTACGTCTAGGGCAATTTTCATAGCCCGAACATTACTGCCCATGCGATCAGAAAGCCCGCGAGGGCTACCTGACAGGTAAGGAATAAGACGAGGCGTATAGGGATCGTTGGCTGATGCCTGGCTCCAGTAGTGACTCATTCGCTTATGCATGTACCGGGCAAGAGGGCTCTTAATCGACATCGAAGTGCTATAGTCATATAAACGGAAAGTTTGTTTAAGAATGCTCTCAGTTACTAAAGGGTTAAACTGTACATAGCATTTAGTATCGCCTTCACGCATCTGAATATCTTTTCGCGTGGTTAGGCCGACCATAGGAAAAAAGCTTGAGGAAATAACAGTTTCATTATCATTGGTGACCGTTTCAAGCTGTGCGCCACGGCATACAAGTATCGCCTCCTTTATCTCGCTGAGTTTGAACTCATGTTTGTTCCGGCGTAACTCAGCACGCAACTCGTAGAAAGTAAAAAGAACACCAACTTTACCATCGATCATGACGCTTCCGCCATTAACAGCCAGTTTTCTTAAAGCGTCTTCTATAATCTCTTCACGCTCACCAGGATAAACTAGCTCATGTTTGCCTTTACTATTCTCGATAATAGCTGGCTTAACTTTAACCTTTATAACGCGGTCGCCTATACGGCACTCGCGCTCTCTTACCGCGCTGTTAAGGTCTGTGAATCGACGACGCTTCTCCAGAGAATATTTAGGCAATGCATCGTAAATGTCGATGCTATTACTATAATTTCTGTCCCGGCTATCGCTCAGGCTGAATAGGTCAAGCTGAGGCGGCTTATTAACCGCAACTGCTTGTATGTCCTTGTCTTTATTGCTATCGCTGGCCATATCTAACCTCTGTCAGCCTACAGTAATAACCTGCTATTTCTCTTCGACAAGCCAAGAATCAACGACCTCGGCACCGTACTGATCCTTCCAAGCCCTCAGGGTTTTATGATTGCCACCTCTTGTTTCGACAATCTCCCTTTCATAAGGATTGCGATATACCTTTATCATTCGCTTCTTACGTATAGCCGGAGACTCGCTGACGCTTTTTTCAGTATTAACCAATTTAATAACGTCCAGGGCCGATTCATTATAATCAGCCATTAACATTTTTAAGCGGTTAAAAAAAGCACTTTCACGCTTGAAATCTTCTCGATTCTCAAACGATATAAGTTGTTCTCGAAGAGACTTCGATTGCTCCTGCAGCTGTTGGTATTCACGCAATATAGGCATGTGTTTCCAGACAAGGCAATGTGAAAGTGTGCAAAGCACATTTTGTAGCTAACTCGGCTGTATGTCAACGATATGAGACCGTTGGCAGTGGTCTAAAAGCTAGCGCAAAAATATCTCTCCAAGGATGTGTTTTTCCATTAAAAAATACCCTTATTTCGCAAAATCTACGGGTGATGGCCCTGCCAAAAGCCTAGATTTTGCGTACAGGCTTTCAGGAAATGGCTTTTACCTTGAGAAATAGAATATAGAACAATAACTTAGGGTGATATTTTCCGTTTTTGAGTGATCCTGTGTACACAGTTAAAAAGGCCGTAGTGCTGGCGCTTAGGTTCTCTACTTATTAAAATAGTTATTTAAGAAAGTAGAGAAGGGCAGCGAACCCGAGTAGGCTGTATCAGAGTCACATGAATAAGGCTGTGCTGAATGACTTGGAAGGCAATCTACAAAATTGCGGTAGTTACTTCATATGCTCAGATGGTCGTCAATAGCATTGCAGCTGATTTAGGTGGTCTTCACATATTGGTGCCAGGACGCTGCCCAGTCTGAAGCCAGGCACTAACCCTGATCAGGGGGAAAATCACAACCAAAAGGGAGCAATTGGATGTTTGATCACTTGATTATGCCACCCCGCGCAGGATATGCGGTCATCACTACCAACGATTTCATGGTCATTGTCCGTGATACGGGCGATATTGTTAGTGTCCTAGAGGACGCCGATGCAGTTCTTGAGCACTTGAGCTTAACGATCCCGGGCGGGCTGCGTCGCAAGCGAGTCTATGTCGAGTCCGCACCAAGCGCATCAGATTTTTACGAGGTGATGCATGAAAGCGGGGATTTGCTCGATATTGTTATGTGCTCTGCAGACCAGGCTGATTATTTGCAGCAACACATTGCCAGCTTAGAGGGGGGCCCCGGAAATGGCTGATTCACTAGCGATGATTCCTTATAACGTCACTGGGGGCCTTGCTGAAGCATCGAATTCTTTGACAGAGGCCAAGGGAAACCCCGCGCTCTCTTACCTTATGGGGCTTGGCTCCCGCCGTAGCCGGGTCACGATGCGATCTCACCTCCAGCAAGTTGCCTACCTTAGCGGCGGTCATGACATTAAGAGTTGTCCGTGGCATATGATCCGGCGCGAACATGTGCGCTCAATCATCGAGATGATGAGTGAACTGGGCAAGGCTCCATCCACTATTAATACTGCATTGTCTGCTATGAAAGGTGTGGCGCGTGAGGCTTGGGTTGCGGGTCGCATGGATAGTGAGAGCCACCATCAGATCAGCGATCTCAAGTCTGTCAGGGGCTCAAGGTTGCCGAAGGGCGTACACCTTGATGATGTAGCTATCCAAGCCCTTTGTTCCGCATGCGAAACAGACGAGACCCCCAAAGGGGAGAGAGATGCCGTGTTACTCCACTTACTGGTCAACACGGGGCTGCGTCGATCGGAGAGTGTATCCATAGACATCGAGATGATTGACCGCGGCCGGCAGTCGATCAGGATTCTGGGCAAAGGTAACAAGGAACGCCTCGTCTTTCTGCCCAATGAAACGTTCCTGAAAGTCATGGCATGGCAATCCCGGTTGGGGCGGGATGTCGGGCCTCTTTTCCCTAGAGTGCGCCGACATGGTGTGATTACTGATCTTCGTATTACTGACCAAGCTGTGTACTTCATCATAAAAGAAAGGGCCGTTCAGGCGGGCATTAAGGAGTGCGCGCCTCACGATTTTCGCCGCACCTTCGCTACGAATATGCTAGATCGAGGTGTCGACGTTCTCACGGTGCAATACGCTCTAGGCCATACCAACCTAGTCACCACACAACGCTATGACCGAAGTGCGGAAAGGCGCCTGGAGGAGGCGATGAAAAGAATATGAAACAACAGAGCAGTGCTTCACCCCAAGCTATGGGTGTCATCTAACAGTGACATAACGTTCAACACCAGCCACGATGGCCTAGCTGGAAAGATAACCGTGACGCTAACGCCAGGTCAGCTCGAGGTGTTCTGGAGCGATCCGGCTGCAGCTTTTGCCAGTGTCTATGGTATTACCCGGGGAGACTGCCTCGCCTGGCAAGCAGCCGGGTACATGGCGCAGTGTGCCGAGCTGACCACGAAGGGGTGGCAATGCAGGAACCCAGTCCATGGTGGCCATCCTGTAGCAACCCCAGATCGATGGGTAGCCATGCGCGGCAAATACAGCCTAATTCATCAGGAAGGGGTCAGCAAATGACTGGTCAGCGAGAAGTAAACGGTTTATGGAGCATCGGACCTCTCTACTCCCGTCACCCTGCGACCGACCCTCGAGATGTTTTCGTTGGTGGGAAGAACCCCAGCCAAGCGGAAAGTGATTTTGAGAATGGCATCGCTCGCATGGGTGGGTTTTGGCGCCAGCCATCTTATGTGGGGGCCTATCTGACTGCAGCCTCTTTGCTCGTTGAGCAAGGGCAGGCACGTGGTAGCTTCGATGAGATAGGATTACCAGCTTTTTATCTTCAGCGTCACGCTGCGGAGTTGATTCTTAAAAGGCTACTGCAGTGGTGTTTTGAGATTATTGAATGTCGGAACCAGATCAAACCTGGGCAGGCTATTATGATTACAAATCGGCATCGCCGTTCTCTAAATAATGAGCATGACCTGCGGAAAATTCTGAATAGTCTGAAAAAGGCAGCCAAGCTAGCCGATGAGAAAATTCCTCCAGAGTGCTTGGCACAGCTAGTTGAAACCATCAGCTCTGTGGAGGCTTCACCGCACTGGTCCCGCTACCGAGTTGATTCTCGCAGCACACAGAAGAAGCTATGGGAAACCACGGAGATAGTTATTCCAGTTGCAAGCCTTCAGACCCAATTGGATCTTGTCGCCAGTGACGTGCTGGCGCGTAGCCTTGAGCAGGAATGTTATGAAAACGAGCTGTATAGTACCTGGGCTGGATTGACGTCAGCCTTAGAGGGATCACAGTAGCCAGCTCAGTCAATCGGCTTGTCGGCTATTCATATCGTACATTGACAGTTCTCACGGGGTTCGTATGGCTGGTCGCCAAAACTGAAACCCTGTAATTTCCGACGCCATCTGATCAATGAATTGATCTGCTGAATTTGTCATGAATTCCGTAATTAACCAGTTCGATGTGCCGTAGAGATGTCTCTCTAGGCCATTAGGATCGTAACGGGCTAATTCGCTCAGCCGATGCATCGCAGCAAATATAATGGTAAGACCGTGGCGCTCAGATGGTGGGTTGCTGCTCAGATTTCGTTTGATGTACCACAAGTCGCGATTCCCAGAGATAGGAACTATGATCCGACGAGTCTTGCTGTGATATGTGCCTAGCCGCTTTTGCGGCCAAGAGTTTTTCAGCCTGTGGGGCTTTACCTCGCCACCAATTGAAGCGCTTTTTTCGGCGAATATATGTTCTACCGTCTTCAGTGAACCATTCAAAAGAGTGAGGGATATTTCTGAGCATCCGACCATCTGCATATCTGGGCGACACTTCAGCCTGGAACCAGCATTCACGAGCCTTGGGGTCTGGATGTTTTACGTAGCAAGCACTTTCTAACGGTATGAAGAGCTCTGGGGCCGACCTGAAGGTATGCAAGAATGCTCTATGCACAAAAGGTACATTCCAGAGTAAGTCTTTGAGGTTGTACTTTTCGGCGGTGTGCGTGACGGTGCTTTCGCCGAGATACGTACACAAAGCTGGCAAGATACCGCCAGACTTAAAAGTTATGGCCTCATTAGCCAAGCTAGCCTTGGCTTTTGCTGGCCTATCTCCGGTTACACCATGATTCTCTGCATGTGTGGCGCCTCGAACCACCAGAAGAGCTTTGGTTGCGTTCAAAAAAGAGTAATAAAGGGACAGTGGCGACGCTTCAACATCCATATACTTAGCGGCTTCATGGAACCTTCGTGCCTGTGACCAGAAGGATAGTGCCTCACTCTTATTCTGTCGCTTAAGCCAAAGCTCTACGAAGCTCCATGGATCTCTTGTGAGTACGCTCTCAGATGCGAAGTCAGGGTGGTTGATAGCTTTGTGCATCCATACCCGACGATTGCCAATTTTAATATTTTCTCCAAGCACTTTCGCTCCTTAAGAGGCTGTACTGCGGGATATTAGGCTAAAATCTGTAGTATGTTTGGTCGTCATCAGCCTTAGCGAGCCTTTTAAGGTAGTTTCGTTCTCATTCATTTATGATTTTAGCTTTCGCGGGCCTGTGAACCTCGTCAGTTTCTGGCTAAGCATCATGCCAGATGTTACACCCACCAAGCCAATCCCTGTTCTGATCGACCAGTCATGATCAAACTTTACTAGCAATAAACCTGTAAATAGCATGAGGCACATCACTACAATATTGCGATTCCAGTCAAGACGATATGGGCCGAGATCATGACAATGAAAATACTGCTCCTGACTGTCCTTGGCCATTCGAGCGAGATGAGCCTGCAGATCAAGAGTCCTATCGATTTCCTTCCGTGTTCTGGCTGGTCGATGAAGCCGGCGCTCGTAAATCGCCAATCGCACCATCTTTTCATCTGGTAGATGATCTATATTCTGCCAGCTCGTTGTCTTTACGCCGTAAGCATCAAGTATTTTCCTTGCAATGTTCGGACGCCGCAGTACCTGAATGTAGCGACCATCGAGCATTGCTAACCATTCGTCACGTTCATCGCTGGGCTCAATTATCGTAATTCGAGATGGAGCTGGATAATCAGCTTCCTGAACCCACGCTGCTATAGCCGGTTGATCATGCGATCGCATAAAAGCGACCCTGTGTTTTCCCTCATGAGCAATGAATATCCCAAGTGGCTTGTACCAGACATATAAGGCGTTATCCCTTGAGCCAAAGTAGGTCGCGTAGCGCTCGATCCTATTCACCACCTCCTCTGGTGGCACGTTCTCAGGATGCCCTTTGATGCTTGCCCCAATAACATGTTTTGGATCTACAAAGGCTCGATAAGCCTGTCCATTCTGGTCTTCCCAGTTTAAAAGGGTATCCGGAATTGAGTGTGGGAACAGATGATTTTCTCTCTCCCTCAATTCCGGTATCAATGTAGAAACCTCAGGAAAAGTGGCCGCTTTCCAGCAAGTCGCAAAGCGTAGGGATGTGTGGACCGTACTCAATCGTTCTGGACACTTTCTCCAGACCAACAGACCTCGCCATAGTCTCTGGCTGAGAATTGCTTTTTGGCTTTCGCCCTCTCAACTTGGTTGTTGGTTTACGCGCTTGCTTCTCATAGATCAGTCGAGCACGCATGACCTCAAAGCTGTATCCGCGTCCCATCCGGTTAATATCCTTTGCCAGCCGATTCACAGACTCAGTATAGGCGTTTGTGACCTGGTGATCATAGAAGTTAAAAACCTCCCCCCACCAGTTCAATAACGCTGTGCGGGATGCCTCAAAGGCTGGCTCGATTGCAGGCGGAAGTGATCTCATCCATGCCCTCGCAAACTCCTGAGCCTCAGCCTTGTTGCGGCACGAGTAGATGTTATGGAAGTTCTCCTTCGCCTCATAAGCCATAGCCAGTTCTGGATGAAGATCGAACCAGGACTGCATTTTTTCGCGTTGCTCAGGCGAAAGGCTGCGCTCCCTCTCCAAAAGGATAAAGCGGTCGTCTTTCAGCTTCAGCCTCTGGCGAGTGTTAAGGCCTTTACGAATCTGCTTTCGCACGGCCTCCAGAGCCTCGTTGGCCATGCGGATGACATGCCAGCGATCCACCACAATATCGCGACCTGGTAGCTGCGCGTTCACGACATCCTTGTAGGTGCGCCACATATCCATCGTCACGACCTTTACCTTGTGCTTATCAGGCATAGCCTTGAAGTAAGTCATGAGGTCGGTTTTCCTGCGGTTGGGCAGCAGGTCATAGACAGCAAGCTCGTTCACGTTGGTGATCATGCACCGGTATTCGCCAATAATCTTCAGCTCATCAATCCCCAGAAACTCCGGCGTTTCAAACTTGATCTCTTTTCCAAGCCGGTGAACGTAGTCTTCAAAGATATTCTTGATCGTCTTTTCATCAATGCCCGCCTCGCGTGAAATCATTGCGAAGGTTTTCTTCATCGACTCCTGCTCAACGTATTTGATGAATCTGGTGGAGGCTTTTCGTTTCGGGTCGATGTCTGGCAGGTTTGAGAAAAAGGTCTTCCCACAACTTTTGCATCGGAAGCGAGCCCGGTCTACTCGAAGCAGTACGGGCTTACCGTGCATCGGAGTATCGATGTAGTGCTGTTGCTGGGTGCCATGCCTGTATGGCCCCTCGGCCTGGCAGTGGGGGCATCGTCCAGGTATACCCTGACCATCAACCTCGATGACGTAGTGATCGCCCTCATCAATCAAGTTGCTGGATTGGAGGGTATCCATGTTTAGCAGGTCAAACTGGCGCATCGTTCATACCTTCTTTTTCACCAATCGCCCGGTGGTATTGTCCATGCGGTACTGAACGATACTTCCATCAATGATTCGCTTCACCACTTCGCGGGCAGTATTCAACGGAACAGAGAACCACTCTCTCGGGTGATATTCTTTTCCGTCTCTCCCGGTGAGCGTCATCTTTATTCGCTGGGCGTGAAGGAACCCATGGATGAGGGTCTCAAACTTGTTCGGATTCAAGTTATAGCATTCTATAGACGCGAGCTTTTTGACCGGCGCTTCGAGGAATGCTGTGTCCCGTTCCGCATTTTTTGTCCGCTCATCCACGGTCAGCTCGGTATAACCAATTTTCAGTAGATTCGGGATTTCACGAAGTGCGGGCTTATCGCTCAACGTCGTGACGAAATAGATTTGGCCAGCCCGCTTATCCTTGTGATTCACATTGTTGAAGGCGTCGACTACGGACTCAGCATCACGGATGATCCTCCGTCCAGTGGGGTCCTGGTAAAGTCGTTTTGCCAGAGACCGGAGGAGATGATTGGACTCTGTTCCATTCTCGAAAATCAGCCGCAGCCTCGGGTCATATCGACCATCTCCATCCTCTCGGTACTCGCCAACTTCATCGATAAGGCACATGACACCTTCAAGTATGAAGGCATCACCCGGCTGAACTTGTGAGGCCTGCTGGAAGCGAGCTGCTTTAACGTCGCCAGTTTTCAGCTTCTCGTGCAGATCCCTGAATATTGGCTCAAACGCATAGAAGTCCTGGCAGACACGCCGTTGAGCGATCTCATCTGGCTCCTCTCGGCTTTTCTCGAATGAGACATGAACCGGGTCAAAGAGGGAGTCTTCTCCTTGATCAAACTCTGAGAATGCCTCGCTCGCAAAAATGTCATCAAGTGATGTGACGTTTTCCGCCTGATTCACGTCCGTCTTCGACGCTGGCCTGCTCGGTTCGGTCGGGGCGCGGGAGGGCATTCCCTCATCATGTGCGGTCGCCTCCTGATTCGAAACCAGTACGGGCTCGGGTAGCAGGTTATGACGGTCGTATGGCTTCAGAGCTGACAACAGATCTTCCTTCTCGGCGTAGCTCTTTAGTCTACGGGAGAGAAGCTTTTCTTGAAGGTCAGGACTGTCAGCCTGCGGAGCTTTCCCCTGCTGATCGACGAACGCGCTGATCTCTTCAAATCGAGACACCTCAAGAGGCGCACCCGAGCTTGATTTCTTGGCCCCGACATCAAGAAGCCCGAACTCATCCGGGCCAGCGAATATATCGTCCAATGAAGGCCGAGCCGAGGCTTTCCGCCTGTTGTGATTGATCGGTGGCATCCCAAATCCCCCTTACGACGTCTGAGCCTGCGCCTTACGCTCCTGAGCCTTTCTCTTGATATAGGCCAGCGCCTCCGCCAAACGGCGCTCATACGGCTCACTCGCCGTCACAGATGGCTCTCGGCCTTTCTCCTTTCGGAACTCATTGATTCGCGGCCAGAGGATAACGGCCTCTTCTTCAGACATCTGAGATCGCATGCCAACCACGGTATCCTGGATGGTCTTGAGCACCGATGGCGTCACGGATTTTGAGAGGATCTCATAGGCACCCTGGAAGGGGTTCACCTGTCGAATCAGATCGACATTCAGGTTTTCGATATTGACGAACTTGTTCCCGATAAGAACAAACTTGCGATTAGGTTTTGGCTCATCATTGCCTGCACCAGCGACGGGCTTCGACGGCTTATCTGTGCCCCCCTGATAATCCTGGGCATCTTCTTGAACCCCTTCAGGAGTCATGATCTGAGCGCCTTCAGGCAGGTCAGACTCATCGAACAGCCCTCCGGTGGACTGGATGGCCATGGAGGCGTGTACGGCTTCTGAGACAGTGCTTATCTCACTGTCATCCATATCTGGATAAAGCGTTTCCACGACCTTCGGAATTTCCACCTGCTCCATGACCTCTGGATCATCATCGCCCGTCACAGCTGGTGCAATGACTTCAGGCTTTTGAAGGATGGCGGCTTTGATGTTGTCCATGTTCTCCAGGGCCTTCATGACCTTGTCGGAGACAGGCGATGTGGTATCTTCGATGACCACAGTGCCAGGGTCGACTTCTTCGCCCGGCCGTATCCGAGACCTCGGCTTGAAGTTCACTGCGGGTGCCAAGACCTGTTCCATCAATAGCGAAACGGTGATGGCCTTGAGCATGTTGTTGACCGACGTTTTGACGTCGTCATCCTCTGCATCTGGCTGGGCAATCAGGTTGGTAAATTGGGCGTGTGTTTTGCCTTCTGAGTCGCGAGTAGCGCGGCCGATGATCTGGATGATTTCCGTGAGCGAGGAACGATAGCCAATGGTCAGAACATGCTCGCACCAAGGCCAGTCAAAGCCTTCCTTCGCCATACCCAGGGCAATGATGATATCCATGTCGTCGGCTTTCGACACATTCCTGAGGTAATTCTGAACCTCTATCCGGAGAGGGTTGTCATCAACCAGATCGGCAACCTTCAAAAGCCGGCCGGACTGGTCCTTCACGGTAATAATACCGGTCTTCATATCCTTCTCGACGACATCGCCGATAGCGTCGAGAATGTAATCGACCTCAGAATACTTGTCCTTCGTGGACTCGACCGCGTTGACGTTTGGAATATGGACAATCGTCTTCTTCGAGGTGTCCAGCACCTCATGCACAGCATCCAGGTACCGACCGGTGTAGAAGTGATAGCCGATGCCAAGTGACTTCAGATATCTGTAGCCATTGAGCTGTTCATAGTAGGAGTAGGTGACCTGCGTAAACTTCTCTTCGTCCTCTGGCAGGAGAATCGGAACGGCGTCACCCCGGAAGTACGATCCCGTCATAGCCACAATATGGGCATTCGAGCCCGCCATGACACCATCAATAAGCTCGCCAAGCCGGTTTTCGCCGTCCGCAGAGGTGTGGTGGAATTCGTCAATTGCCAGCAGGGTGTCGTTGAAGTCCGATGGAGCCAATTCCTTGTAAGCATACCGCAGTGTTGCATGGGTACAGATCAAAATATCTGCGTCCGGATCAGACATGAAGCGGATGAACGCTTTGACCTTGCGGTCCTCCCCGCCAGGTACGCAAAGGTTGTAGCTGGGCTGCACCTTCCAGTCGGCAAAGAAACCAGCGCTCGTGAGGTCAGTATCCTTGAACGAGCCACCGATGGACATTTCGGGCACGGCCACGATGACTTTGTTCAGTCCCTGGTGTTGCAGCTTGTCCAGTCCAAGGAACATGAGCGCCCGCGATTTACCGGACGCCGGAGGAGCCTTGAGAAGCAGGTATTGCGCATCGCGAGCGTCATACGCCCGGGCCTGCATTTCACGCATGCCCAATTCATTCAGATTCGAACTCTTGCCAGTTTGTTTGTACTGGACCGTCATCAGATCGGCCATGATCAATTACTCCCTTTGGCTGTTTTCTTGGCAGGCTTCTTTGCTTTTTCTTCAGCAATCAATTTTTCGTAACGGGCGAAGAGGTACTCCAAACGCTCGGTAGCGTCTTTGAATGGCTTGTCGCGGTAAAGGTTTTCAACGGCGCGATCCAGAGCTTTATGGGCTTCCCGCAATGGCTCTGGCATTGCTTTCGGGTCATAAAGTTGCGACAAGGATTTGTCAGGGTAGTCTTCGCGAAGAATAAGAATTGTTTCTGCTAAACTTTCAACATTATTCCTCTGATCACTGATTATATTCGGCCATGGGAATGTGTTGTAAACTAAAGTTGGTGAATACCGGTAACGGCTCTCCAAGCGTCCAGCAACAGCACGCATCCAGTCGTTGTGCATTTCGGATGTTAGGATTCCGAACTCGTAAAGCCCCCCATTATCGACAAAGAAGTTTGGTGCTATAGGTATTTTATTAGAACCCAATATGTCGATCGGTATATAATCCCTCCTCTCAGAAGACACTTGCGGCATAAAAACATAATTTCCGGGATTGTGCTGTTCTCGAAACAGGTGAGGTCTCTCAGCCTGCTTTTGGCTTCCCTTGTCACTGCTTGAAAGCCTTTTCACGCGAACGGATTCAACCCGCCTGGAGAGCTCTTCCGAGCTATTAATATCATCTTCAGTAGCATCAACTAGCCATAAGCAATATCTTCTCTTCCCGTTTAAGAATTCGGCTGCACCTACAATTTCGCGAATCCATTTCTCGATGCCGGGCTCTTTCTCCAGTAGAGAATCTTTCTCGCCTTCCGAGAAGATCAAGTAACCACCGTCATTCGTGTAGTTACCCATCACCATTTCTTTGTCATGATTTAAGCTGGATGACCTACCTTTTACTACCATATTGGGGCCATCAATTAGGTATGGCGATATATTTTTCGCAGATCTCTTAAATTCTCCTGAATAAATATGCTTAGACTCTCTGGATTTATGAGAAAATCCTAGTATAGCTACATGCACCCCCGCATTCTTTTTTGCATTGTTTGACCACTTAAATGTTGAGTGTGCAAAATTTAACTTAACACCTTCCTTTAACAACTGCCCCCAAACAAGGTTGGCTTGAACGCCTTGGAATATTGAATTAGTTGCGACAAATGCTGCTTCGCTATCGCTTGGATTTAAGCTCATATACCTAGACGCTTTGAAAAACCATCCGGCAACGAAATCAACTTTACCTGGGCTTTTTACCGGCTTTAATGTGTTCGAAAGATCCTTTGATTGCTCTTTGGTTCTAAATCTGTCACCTATAAAAGGAGGGTTTCCACACAAGTAGACCTCTCCGCCGGCTGGACAGATAGACGCCCAATCAATCTTCAATGCATTACCGCAAGCTATGTTCCCTGAATCTTTCAATGGAAGGGCCGCCTCGGAATAACCAAACTTAGCTTTGAACGCAACGTTCATCTGATGTTCTGCCAGCCATAGAGAAAGTATGGCAATTTCATGCGCAAAATCATCAATTTCGATGCCGTGAAACTGGGACAGCTTAATTCCTGAGTAATACATTTCAGTCTGATCCGACACCGTGTTCAGAGCGTCGATGATTTCCATTTCCAGCTTTCGCAACTCTTTGTAAGCAATGATCAGGAAATTTCCTGAGCCGCAGGCCGGATCAAAAATGCGCAAATTCTGGAGGCGCAGAAGTAGCTCCTTCAGTTTTCGTTCGTTCTTCCGACTCTTCTCAAGCTCTGTATAAAGTTTGTCGAGGAAGAGAGGCTGGATCACTTTCATGATGTTGGAGACAGAGGTGTAATGCTGCCCCAGGCTTCCCCGTTGTTCTTCGTCAATGACCGCCTGGAACATTGAGCCAAAAATGTCTGGATTGATCTCAGACCAGTCCATGCTCCCGCAATCAATCAAAAGTCGTCGAGCTTTTCTTCCAAATTCTGGAATGGGCTCATCCGCCTCAAAGAGGCCGCCATTGACGTAAGGGAACTCCTGGAAGTGAGCAGCCATAGATGCTCGCTCAGGAGCTTTATCATCCAGATTCAAGACAGTGAAGAGATCTGAGAAAAACTGATCTACGTCAGAGCCATCTTCCTGTGTCGTTGACTGAATGGCAGATGTCATCTGACCCTGAGCGAAGATGCCGGTGTCTTCGGCGTAAAAGCAGAACAAGAGGCGGGTAAGGAAAACGTTGAGAGCGTGAATGTCCTCAGGCTTCGAGAGGTCATTGCGCTCGCGGATCAAATCAAACAGCCGACCCATCTTCTCAGAGGCTTTAACGTCAGCTGGATGCTCTGAGTACATTACTGCCTTCTCGTATCCGGCCAGCGGGAGGAAGAAGGCATATTGCTTATCCAGCTCATCCATCGTAGTTTCAAGGCGCTCTTCTGCCTTGAGATCTAAGGCAACCAGGCTCTTAAAGTCAGTGACGATGACAAAGCGGATATCGTTCCGTGGCACGACCTCGCTTGCCTTGAGCGAGTCGGCTTCAGTATTCAAATCCGTCCCCTCTGGAACAGATCGGAAATAGAGCTTCTTCTTCAGCCCAATATCATCACCGCTGGCAACGTTTCGGCTATCGTCACCTTTGCGAAGGCGGGTTATGGTGCTCTTCGGAAATCCGTAAGCATCTAGGAAGGAGAAGATGAACTCATCCGGATTGAGGTTGGAGCAGGCCTGCTCCATGGATTCGATAATGCGTGCCTGACTAATCGCCATGTTTCCACTCCTGGCCAGTCGTTCGTCGAGCCTTCGACTATGTGCGAATTCTGACGACAGAATACACACTTAGTTCCGGTTTAGAAACTCAATGATACGACAGAGGCATCACACACGCAATTCCGGTTTACGGGTTCGGTGACACACTGTAGGCTGGAGTGGAATTACACACTGGATTCCGGATACCCGTTTAAAAAAGGTATCAGCACAGCTATTAATGAATCTGGGTGTAGTGCGCAGGTTCCTCGATCATTGTCCACTATGTCATTAAGCAACGGTTGCCCAATTGTCTTACGTGCGTATCTATCCAGCTCGACCTTAAAAGTAGCAAGCTCTTTAACTACGTCTTCATGACCAATTGAAACAGGTTGCTTGATGAGATTCAGTGGGGGATGGTCGGGTTCAGGCACTGCTGATGACTCCGTGTTGACTGGCTCAGAAAGGTGGGGCTGGTTTGACATAATTCGGGGAGCTATTTGCTCCCCGGGTGTCAGCTGGCTAGGAAGTGCTGTCTCCAAAATGCACTCGAAAGGAGTTTGGGTCCAAGATTCCCCAGCCTTCAAGTGCGTAATAGCCCATTGCACCTTCAGGTGAGCTAGGGTCACGAATAAAGAGGATTTTTACCTTAAACTCTTCCCGGATCGAAGTCAGCTGCCGTTTAACCGTGCCAGCCGGGATGCCCGTAGCTTCAGAGATGTCCTGAAGGCTTGGGCGATCCATGTGGTCAATAGCACGGATAATGTCGTATTTTCGCTGTGTGTCACGCGATAGGCTCGGCATAGAGGTCAGTCCTCACCCTCGACACCAAGTAGCTGAACGTCAGAGACTCTTACCCTCAGTGTGTCTTTTTCATCATTATCTAGTCGAACCCAGCAATAGCCAGGCTCATGATCGATACGATCAGTCTGTAGCATGCCACTACGTTGTGCGCCCTTCACGGTAACGCCTACCACGACCCGAGCCCGGGTGGGCTCCTTTGCCATTACTGGCGCTGGTGTATCAAGTTCGGCGCCAGCAGCCTTTTTAGGCTGGGGTTGCTCAGTATTAGTGGCCGATTTAGGTCTCGGTGGCTTTTCCTGTGCAACATCCCCCTTACCAAGAGAGGAGTCATCTTTCTCGTTAAACTGGGGCGGCATTGCGGGCTGGACATCATCAACAGTGTTCCCCATGCCAGAGTTTCCAGCGGAGGGGGATGAGTCGAATCCGCTCAGTGGTGGCTGGTCATCATTCGTCCCTAGAGCTGGCGCTGGAACCTGAGCCTCCATGGGAACTGTTTCAGGGTCTTCAGCCAGAGTGCCACCCTTTGCCTGTTTCAGCAGCTCACGGCAGGCTTTTCGGCTGATTCCGTCTACTAAGGCCTTTTCGCAAATGCGTTCAGCCTTCTCTGGCGCAATTTGATAAATCTGCCTGAGCGAATTCAGCGATTCGGGGTCAGCCGTGACATCTTCCTCGTATAGCTTCTGTACGCATTCGGGGAGCTTGAGCAGCGATAGGTGCTGCGAGATATAACCACGCGATTTACCTAGACGCTTAGCCACATCGACGGCCTTCCACTTAGCGTCAATGAATTTCTGAATCCCCTTGGCGATTTCCATCGGAGTCAGGTTTTCCCGCTGAATGTTTTCAATCAGCTCGCCGGCTGTTTCGTCCAGCTCCTCCTGGTCCTTTTTGTTGACGATCGCCTCAACCGGCACACCGGCCAGTTTACATGCACGCCAACGGCGCTCACCTTTCTGAATTCGATACTTACCGTTAGCATCCTTAGGAGATACGATGATCGGCTGTTCCTGGCCATGCGACTTAATTGAGTCGGCTAGCTCCTCAATACCGCCGAATTTCTCTCGGACTTGGCCATTTTTCGGCACCACTTCAGCTGTATCCAGCACCAATACTTCCTTGGCGCCTTTAGAGCGGCGTGAGAGGCTTTGCAGGTTGTCTAGTTGTCCTAATGCCATGTCAGCCCACCTTTTCCATGAGTTCTTCGATAACTGCACGGATCTCTTTGCCAGCCTCTCGTGCCGATGTCTTTTTTATGCTCCAAACGGGTACGCCATTGAGGTTGGCCACGTCGAGTTGCCCTCTAACGCCAATCTCAGATTTGTAGACCAGATCCGGCACCGCCTTGCGAAGCTCATCTCGCGTGATCATGTCCTCCTCGAAACCGCGTTTGAGGTTATTGATCACCATCCCGGTGTTTTCCAACTCGGGATTCAGCTCCTCCTGAACGCTTATGATCGTGTTCAGCAGACCCTCTACGCCATCCAGTGCGAAACCACTTACTTGCACCGGACAAATGACATGAGTGGACATAGTGAGTGCAGCTACTAGCTTACGGCCCAAACTAGGGGGGCAGTCGACAAGCACGTAATCGTAATTATCCAGTATGCCGCTAGCCTTCAGGTTTGTGATCGGGTTGACCACACAGTTGAGCGGTAGGGACTCAATCTCAGATAGCTCTGGATCGTTCTTGGTTGTCCAAATCAGATCCATTCCGCGCACGCACTTCATCGGCTGGATTTCATGCATGTTCTCATCGAACAACCGGACTGATGGTGTGCCTGTATAGGTTGCCTCATCGCTCTGGCTCAACCGGCTAGATGTGTTGCCCTGTGGGTCGAAATCAACTGCTAGTACGCGATAGCCCGCCTCCACGAGGTAGAAGACTGTTTGAAGGCAAATGGTCGATTTTCCGACCCCGCCTTTCTGATTGGAGAAACTGATTATTTTGGTCATGGAGTTCCCGGTAGCCGACCTGGAAAAAGACAGGTTGAGAATGTCCTTGTGCAAACGGCGGCGATCCTTGCCAAGTTACGCATGCGAAACATGATAATCCACATAAACTGATACGGCAAATAGTATAAACCGATCTATCTAGCGCATAAAAAAGGCCTGGACAGAGCCAAGCCAAAGACAGGATATGAGTAGGGTTCAGGCTGCTTTAGATGCCTGAACAGCATCCTCAGGGGTATCCTCTAGCGTAGGGACTGATTCACCCCCTAGTAGGGTTATCAGCTCCTCGACAACGGCCGCAAGAGCTGGGATGTGAATATGGGCATCCGCATCAAACCTTGATGCTTCATCATCACCCGAATCAGCATGCTCAAGCAGTGCATCATCGAATTTGATCTTCTTTAGGCCTAGATCATCCTGAAGCTGCATCGCCAGTTGACCTGTCCGAGCAATCGAAAGGGCTGAACAGATGCGGCCTCCATCAAGGTGCTGCTGTATCTCGTCACTATCGAGATCGACCTCCGAAACCTTAATCACACCATCATTGCCAGAAGGCGATTCGAGCTGGCAGAACTCTCCAAGAGCCCAGCCTTCAGCACGCTCAGTCGAGGCAGCCAACCAACGGGTCATCAAAGCTGTTGGACGATCGCTAGTTGCCATTGGCGTGACTTTGAGCGATCCCAGTGTAAGGCGCAACAGATCGAGTGCTTCTTCTGCTTTCTTACGACTGGCAGCGTCAATGAGTATCCATTTACGCCTGATGTCGATAGCCATCAGAAAATGCCCGGTTCGCTTCAGGGAGGTGGGCAGTAGCTCTTCGTATACCTGCTCTTTGAGCAATTGTTTCTCCGCACGGCGCAGGTGACTTCCTGAGGCCTTCTCCATTTCAGCCGCCCTCTCCTCCACCAGCTATTTGACCGCGGCTACTGGGAGCAAACGCTGCTACTGCCGAAAGCGAAGAATGAGATATTGAGACTGGAGTGTGTATGCCAATACTTCACCGCAAACAGCCGACCACCCTACCCTTCGAGCCTCTGTGGGCGCGCAGGCCCTGGAAAGTTTTTTTCGATGAGGCTGGTCATTTTGTCAGCCCCAAAGAATGAGCTATGTGCCCTATATGACAGTGCGTTGTCGAACACGATTAGGCCCTACGATCTTATTATTTTAGGCAAGGGAGCATGGTATTTAAATGGTGAAATAATAGATAACGGTATAACTCCCCCCCCTCCCCTAGGCGCTATAGTAAACTGGCCAGTCATTTACCTCGGATAGTCAAGCGCTTCAACACCCAAGGCCTCTCGGAGAAAGGTGTTGGCTGCCCTCCTCCCAACGTTATCTCTTTGCGGATAGTCGCTGACTCAGCCGCATTGTTCCAACACAGCTGGTATGCCGCGAGGACGGGTTGGTAGTCGACCACTCCGCCCTCACGGAGGCAGCGGAGTATGAAGCGCTGATCTTCTTTGGTAAGGGGAAGCTCATTCAGCTGGTCCAGTCGGTTATCATTGCTATCCATATTATATCTATGCCAGACGACGAATTATATTAAATTCAAGCAGAATGAAACATTTAGTGTTTGCCACTTGACTAAGGGATGTACAACCGTTGCCCATTGCCACTATAGCTGGCGCTTATAGTCTCCCGAGCTGTATGGCCATAATCCACGACCCCATGAACCGCCTCTTCCATCCGCCAGTGATTTCCATCCCGCGGGGCGAGGCTAACTCTCGCCAAGCCAGGGGGAAGCCTTACAGTGAAACAATGTAGATGGATGTCATCCAGGCCTTCAATCATCTTGAGATTGATCTCATCAATCTGATCCGTCTCGACCGCATACACTGTGTAGCTCCCATCCAGGCCAAGCTGTTCCTTGGCCACGGTGGTCAGCAATTCATCGAACTTCAGAGGGGCATCTGAAATGACCTTGGTATCAATCATCCTTCACCTTGTCCCCACTGAGTGCCACCGTTCGGGCTGTTTATGCGATGGTCTGTCAGCAAGCATAGGCGCCGCCCATCGACCCATAGCTCTCGAAAAATACCCTCGTGGGTATACACACCTACAAGCACATCTAAAGGCTCTTCGTAGTACGTGGATGAAGGTGCCAGGGTGCTATCGTTGAATGGCTCTTGACGGACTTGTAACGCTACAGCAGTTTGCCTGGCCAGCGGCACGCTCTTGTTCTTCATGCCCCATTTCCATGAGACACGATCTTTAGGCTTGAAACGCTCGTGCGATTGCTCTTCGTTTAGGAGATCCAGTGCCAGGCTAATTGTCATCTTCGTGATAGCTGGGTCACTTGGATCAACTTGGTCAGCATCCATCGACTGCTTACGCAGGCCGGATATTACGCGCCCCAAAGAGGCGAGCCAACTTTTGTTGCCTTGCTTCATGCATCTATCCTCGGAGTCTTTCTATTCCGCCCGACAGCCACGGCCACACCTATTAATGTCCATGCAGCAAGTAGCGTAAAACCTAAGTGGAGGAATGCTCCGTAAGGCGGTCCCAATTTGACAGAGAGATAAAGAGACGCACCAAACGCGATGAGCCACCGGAACCAATAATCAACTGACCTACTTGCGACCCAGCGCGCCTGCTCAAGCGTCAGAGGACGGTGCAGCCAGCGAAAGGGGTAAAGGGTCTTCTCCCGTGTACCACGGCCTACCTTGAGTGGCTGACGTGGAAATAGACGGTTCACGGCGAACTGCGGAAACATTCCTTCGATTGCTCGCCGCATAATACTAACAGTGCGTTGGTCTTGTAGAGACATGGGGTGCCCTCTAGCTGGGCGCCCGGACTGCCGGAGAGGGAGCCAGGGCGCATTTCTTCAAGGTGCAATAAGGTTACAGGCTACGGATTTCAGCCGCACGAAGAGCACCACGCATGATATGAGCTTCACCGTTCTCATCCTTGTAGAGCGTATTCGGTGTAGACCGGATACCCAGCTGCTGGATCAGGTTGCTGTTCTCACTCACGATGTTCATAGCTTCGGCGCTCGGGGAGCCAGACACACTGCCGCCTCCCTCAAATGTGGCCAGCACTTCGGTAGGGTTCTCGGCGTCGACTATTTGTGCAGCCTGGTGGAGCGAGCCCTCGCCCATGAAGCCTACCGGAATCCAACGGATGGTGACTTCATCCAGAACCGCCCGGGACTCTTGATACATTTTCTGGCAGTAACCACATTGAGTATCAAAGACGACATACAGAACCTTGTCGCCGCTCCCCTCTTCAACGTAGAAGGCATTTTCCTCAACTTGCGCAAGCGCTGCGGCCTCATCCTCATCTGTAAATCCGTTGTCCTGAGAGGCAGCTCGCTTCGGCATGCTGGCCAGCGGGCTATTCTCCATGTGCTGCTCCATGTGAGCCTGCGTCAAGTTTTCGCCACCCTCGCCCAGAATCATCCCGATAAAGGCATGCGTACCATCCTCAGTGGTATAGATCACATTAGTGTCGTTCTCGACACTAATAACCCAGCCATTGATGCCATCTAGGCCGGTATCGAATGTTTTGTCGACCTTGGCTCCAGGGATGCCCAAATCGGACACGGCCTTGGGAAGCTCTAAGCTGGAGCCGGCATTGTCGTCATTGGCGACGGTAGTTCCCGCGAAAAGTGCGGAGGCGACTGCAACAGCGGAGGCGATCAGGGTAAGGTGTTTCATCAATAAGCTCCTTGAGCAAAGTTAAGCGCCAGTGGTGCTGGCGTAGTCTTCGCCATGCAGGGCATGGCCACATCAGGTTCTAATCATCTGCTGTTTATGGCAGCAGCTCTTCAATTCCCGCCTCGCGCTGCGAATCGGCACGCTCACGCGCTTGCTGGTTAGCACGACTGACCAGCTCTCGAGCCTCCTCATAAAGGTTCGATGCGCTGTAAGTGGTGTCTCCATGACGATCAAGACTTGTCTCGATCGTGGGGGCATCTGTTGGCAGGCCTAAACCAGCCAGTACGGTGTCAGTGATGTCAGGAATAGTGCCGTCCAAGACGGCTGCTTGACGGACGATGACCAAAGCGCCATCTGCTGCATCAACGATCGCTGGGCGAACGCCATTGTCGACGCGAGCCAATGTGGATACGGCTGAATCTCTTGCCTCACCGTCCCCTAGCAGCTCACTGGCTGCTGCACGGCGAGCATTAACGTATTTGGCCGTATCGAATGTCACCACGGCTGGTGATTCAGCGTTTGACGAGGCCCATGGGAGGTCTAAGGGAATGACGGTTATAGCGAACGCCATCGCACCCAGCACACCACCTGCCAAAGGCAATACCCTAGCCAAGGGGTGCTGAAATCGGGATCTGGTTTTTTGGTCTGTCTCGCTCATGTGCCTGCCTATCGTCTACGCATGAAAAAGCCCCAGGAATAAACCAGGGGCTGTGAATAGAACATCAAAAGGGAAATTCCACTCCTTCGTCTCCATCACCTGCAGCACCAGCGCTACGCGGATCACGGAGGATGCGGCAAGTGTCCACCATAAGGTTGGTATACACAGTGCCGTTATCAGCCTTACGGAAGGACAATTCGCCCTCGACAAAGACCAACTGACCGCGCTTCAAGCGATCCTTCATAACCTCGGCGAAGCGACCACCAAGGATGCAGTTAAGCCACATCGGATCATCACCCACTTTCTTGGCCATGTTGATACCGAACCGAACGTAAGTTTTGCCATTGCCGTTGGTCCGAACTTCTGGTTCGCCAATGTGACCAATCTGTAGAGTCTGTCCCCACATGTTCAAATCTCCTCTCTCTCACATTCCCAACGTAATGGGTCTCGTTGGGGGATAGGGGCGCTACTGACACTAAGGAGCGAACCTGGGCGGTTTATTTTCCTAACGCATGAAAAAGCCCCCTGACTCAGATGAGTCGAGGAGGCTTTGAAGTGGTCACCTCGGGAGGTGACGAACGATTCTTGCCTTGGGCTGGAGATAACTCCAGTGCGCCAAGTTAAGGAGGAAGTTACCAAAAGCTCTCTTGGTGAAGCTCACAATGAATGTATCTTCGGCGCTCTCTATGGCCTGTAAAGTGCTTTCCCGATGCAATTTGCGATCAGGGCGACGCACCTGGATGACAGGTCCATCCTCGACAGAGAAAGCGAACCCCTCAAGCTCACCAAGCGAGAAGACCTCGAAGGCCACATTCACATCCGTTCCCAAGTCAGCCATTTGACGTGGCGTTGGCTGGCGCCAGCGGCGACCGGCCTCACGAGGCAGAATGAAAAGAGAGCCTTGCGCTGAGTCGATGGCAAACGCCACCTTATCAGCACGGAGGTCATCTAATTGCAGCCCGCCGAACTCACGACCAAAAGCTATGGCATCTTCTTGATTAATAATCAGCTCAATATTCATGTCGCTCTCTCCTCTCATTCCTGCGATGCAGGTCTCAAAAGGAGATAGGGCGGGGACTGCCATAAGTGGACAGCTAGAGCGCCTGTAAAATGTTTCGCATGCAGAACATCCCTAGGCTGTAGAGGTAGTTTTTTACGGGGTTAAGAAAGGGCAAGCGACAGAATAAAAAAGTTCATCGCATTTTGCCGGGATATGCGACTTTGATCTTCAGAAAGAAATACGCCGTGTCCCGGTAGCCGTAAGCCATTCGCTTGATGACTTTGATGTGATTGTTCATTCCTTCCAGGGCGCTGGTGTTGAGTCGATAAAGGGCACTGGCAACGATACCTTCTAGGTGCTTGGCGAAAGCAACCAGCGACTTGAGCCCACTGTCGATGGCCATTCCAAACTACGCTTTACAGCGTCGGCGGGCCTCGGCTTCACTAGGTGCGTACCATAGCTCTTTGAGTTAGCTCTTAAGCAGGTAGACCGTGGTCAGCGGCTCTTTGGCGGCTAGCAATACATCCAACTTGACGGCCTGCTCAGGGTCCAGGTTGGTGCGGTTGCGCAGGAGCAACCAGCGACTGCGCTTGATCACACGCCGGCCAGCATGGTTCTCGCGTAGCCGGTTTGCCTGATAGACCCGCACCCGGTCGATCACCTCGCGACCGAACTTGGCGACCACGTGAAACAGGTCGTAAACGACCCTGGCTTTTGGGCAGTGTTGCTTGGCTTCCATGTCCATTGCCGTATTCATGCCCATGGCGACCGCTTCTTTTTGCTGACAGGTATCCCTGTCCAGCCATTCGAAGGCAGCGCATGCGCATGAACGCCCCTCGCCGACCCACAGGACTTGCTGTGTGTCGGCGCAAACAGCCACCATGGCATAATGGTTCCCCTTGTGCAGGACAAACTGACGCCGCACCCGGGTCAGGTCTGCCTGGGCTGTCTCATGACTCAGGCGCCGATGATCCATAGTCTTGACCGTATACCATTGAAGCCCCACCAGCTCGGCCACATGCTTGATAGGTGAAAGTCGAACCAGGGTTTCGACCCAGCTCACCATGGCGCAGGTCAGTGGCTGACGTCCGGCTAGCCAGGCAATACGCTCTCATCGGGGGCCGCAGGCCGGACGACGTACTCGGCGCACAGGGATGTCTAGCCATACGCGATACTGGAACAGGTCGCGCTCACGCACACGGCGATAACTGACATCATGAATGAGCCAGGTGGATTGGCCACAGCGACTGCAGCAGGGCGGGTGTGAGGCGGTGAGTTTGAGCTTGATCAGCAGGCCATTGGCGCCGAGTGATTCATAGCAAACCAACTCGAAGTCTTCCCAGAACAAGGTAAGCAAACTAGCATCCATGGCACGGCGGTGGTCTGGTTGGGACATTTTTTTGGCTTAAACCTTTCTACCGCCGTCATTCTCGTTTACGGGTGCTATCCTGCAGTGAAACCTGAAAATGGTTTGGAACTCTTATCCTCAGTTGCCAAATAAAGATCTCAATGCTTAGGCATGAGGTCTAGCCATCTCAAGTTGCCGCTATCAGGCTCTCCTAGAGCATCGAGCCTATGTCTGAGGCCCCCGTTGGGTAGGCAAACATTGTCGTATTGAGGTCCGTGGTGGTGAGCCCATGACGAATGGCCAGCGCGAATACGTTGATGACTTCATCCACGTTGGGGCCGACGAGATGAGCGCCCAGTACCTTATCTGTCTCTTCTTCGATAAATATCTTGAAGCCATAGACCGGCTCGGCGGCCTGACGGGCGGTAAACCAGTTGTGTGTGTGTTGACTCGAGACGCGGAATTTCAGCCCTTGCTCACGGGCCTGCGCTTCGTCGAGACCGGCGGAGGCGATAGGCGGAATGGTGAAAGCGACACTCGGCACCCCTTTATAATTCGGTGTGCTACGTTTGCCATCGATCAGGTTGGCGGCCACCACCTTGGCATCGTGACTCGACACGGGGGTCAGGGGCGGCCCCACCTGGGCGGCATCGCCTGCGGCATAAACGGCGGGGTTCGAGGTACTTTGCAGATGCTCATTTAGCGATAACCGCCCCTTCTCGGTCTCGATACCGGCCGCTTCCAGGTTGAGGGCCTTGAGGGCTGGCTTTCTTCCGGCCGCGTGCACGACTAGGTCTACATCAACCGTGCCGGTCTCGCCATTCGAGGAGGTGCGAACACGATAGCCGGAGGCCGTCTTTTCGATGGCGTCCACGTTGGTCTGGGTTCGCACATCAATGCCCTGATCACGGAAGGATTCCATGAGCCAATCGACCAGGTCCGGATCGAAGGGCTTGAGCATCCGCTCGCCGTGCTGTAGGACGGTGACTTGAGCTCCAGCCCGGGCAGCCAGGTGAGAAAACTCTGCGGCAATATAGCCCCCGCCGACCAGGGCAATCCGCGGCGGCAAAGTAGCCAGTTCCAGAAATTGTTCGTTGTCTATGAGGTGTTCTTCGCCTGGAATACCCAGGGTGGCTGGCTCGGCTCCCGTGGCAATCAGGATATGCTGTGCTTCAAGTACCTGGTCCTCAACCTCTAGGCGGTTGGGGCCGGTAAAACGCGCCTGTCCATGGTAGGTATCGATGCCCTTGTCGCTGAACATGGCCTGGTGTTTTTCAGGCACAGGATCGGTAAACTCTCGCTTGAAGCGTAGCAGCTCGGCCCAGTCGATACGGACCTCTCCCTCCACGCCCTTGCCTTGCATGCGGTGAGCATGGTCCAGCGCCTTGGCCCCCTGGATCATCATCTTCTTGGGGTCGCAGCCGCGCAGGGCACAGGTGCCCCCAAAGGGGCGGGAGTCGATGATCGCAACACGCCAGTTGGCGGCTTGGGCACGCATGACGACTATTTTAGCGGCGGTGCCGGTACCGATAGCGACGAGATCGTAGGATGCTGCCATCTTGTTTACTCCTTTGCGTAGCGGCGACTTGGTAGCCGCTAGTCGCCGCGTTGAAGTCATCGCTGTCCAGGCTTCGTTCTACCGTGGCCCGAACAGCGATACCCTGGAAATGCGTTATTCCCCTCTGAACCGTGCCACTTATTCGGGGATCAGTGGCATGTCTTTCGGCTCCACGGTGGGCAAGGGGGCCATTAGCTTTTTCTCTACCGCGATTTCATGGAATGTGACATGCCAGCGGTTGGCCCGGTGATAGTTTCGAATGAAGGCGTCCCGAATATCCGTGCGCTGGCTCATGCTGGCGTAGTTGTGCCAGAGCGTCATGAACGCACGCGCCGCGAACCACTGGGCATTCACGATCATCCGGTCATTGGCGACACAGGTATCCTGATCGGGCACCTAGTCAGGGCTCATGGTTTCTTCAAGCGGCGCCGGCAGGGCGTAACCGCCAACTTCCAGAATCTTCTTCATCTCATGGATGTTGGGGTTGCATACATCCTCAAGGTAGGTCTTGATCGCTTCCTTGATTTGCGAGTCTTTCGTCGCGGCGAGGTACAAGTTGCACTGCCCCATGCAAACGACTTCACGCCGAAAGCCCTCGACGACGGCCACGTACTCGCTTGCGGAGAGGCTGTTTCTTCCCGCCCCCGCTTGAGCATAGTAGCGTTCGGCGTAGTCACTGTAGGACGTGCGGCCTTCGGGGCGGCCTATTTCCACTTCAGACATCGTCGTTGCCTCCTTTCATTGACATTGGAGAGCCTCTTGCTCCGATAAATCAACGGCCATCCTGCAGGTATTCATGGGAGCGAGCTGGCAGGGATAGGCCCTCCTCACTCGTTGGCGAATCTGAAAATCCTGACCTTGCTGACTTCAACGTAGACCTGTAGTTATTACAGGGACAAGGTGGTTGTTGTTTATGTCTGGTAACTGAAGAAGCCAGCCTGCCCAAGGTCGACTCGGTAGCCTTGTGGGCAGGGGCAGACTTTGTCTGGCTCGCCTCACTTGCCTGGCCAGGAGGTCGGGTGCAGTTCCAGAACTGTGTCACGAACCCCGGCCTCCTTGACCGAGGCAGCGCCGCCAAGGCGCATTGGTTGCGACCGAGGACAGGCTTGAAGCAGTACGCCGGACGCAATCCGCATGGGTGCCGTCACGCTACCTTATTCGTAGAGCTGTATATGCAGGGCACGGTTGATCAGCGCAAGATGGGTAAAAGCCTGCGGGAAGTTGCCAAGGAACAGGCCCGTCGTCGGATCGCTCTCCTCGGCATAGAGCCCCGCATCGTTGGCGTTGGCGTTGGCCAGTAACCGCTCGAACAGGGCGCGAGCCTCCTCGGCTCGACCAAGCATTAGAAGTATATCGACCAGCCAGAAACTACAGATCAGAAACGCATCTTCGCTGCCGGAAAGCCCATCCGAAGCCAGGTAGCGGTGTACGACATCGCCATGACATAGGTGCTCTTCCACTGCTGCAGCCGTCAGTTCAAGTACGGCCTTGTCGATAGGAATGCCCATCAATGGGATCAACAAAAGCGCGGCATCGAGATCGTCATGACCGAAGGCCTGCGTGAGGTAGCCGCCACTGAGCTTGATCCCCTGAGTCACGATGGCCTGAAATATGCCATCTCATGCCAGTTCCCAGGCGGGCTGAGGACCCAGCAGGCGCAGTGTGCGGTCGAGTGCGACCCAGGCCATGGTATTTGTAGACGTGATGACGCGGTTCCCCACGCATTTCCTAGATCCCTTGATCGGGTTCGTGCCAGTGGGCGGCGACATGATCGGCCATTTCTCGAACAAGGGTCGCCAACGTCACATCAAGGCTTGTCACCCCGCGCAGCAGGACAGTTGTTTGACGTCCTTGGTAAAGGTCTGGGCACAGAGCTTGAGCCCCTCGACCATAGTCAAGTAAGGAAAAAGCTCATCAGCGATGTCTTGTACCGTCATCCCGGCACGCAGGGCCATGACCGCCGTCTGAATGAGCTCGCCGGCTTCGCCGGCCACGGCCTGGACCCCGAGCAGGCGCCCGCTGTCGCGTTCGGCGACGATCTTGATGAAGCCGCCGGTCTCAAAGTTGACCAGCGCACGGGGCACGTTATCCAGGGTCAGGGTCCGGCTGTCGGTAGCGAATCCTTGAGCCTCGGCCTCGGCTTCGGACAAACCGACGGTTGCGATCTGCGGGTCGGTGAAGACCACCGCCGGCATGGCACTCAAGTCCAGGCGCGCCTCGCCCCCCGTCATATTGGTGGCGGCGCGGCTGCCGCCCGCAGCGGCGACATAGACGAACTGCGGCTGGTCGGTGCAATCCCCAGCGGCATAGATAGTGGGTACGGTGGTACGCAGAGAATCATCGACCAGAATCGCTCCGCGGGCAGTCTCTACGCCGATGGCGTCAAGGTTCAGCGTTTCGATATTAGGCGTGCGGCCCGTCGCGACCAGCAGCTTGTCGGCCTTGATGCCCCCCGTGTCCGTCGTGAGCACGAACTCATCATCGGTATGCACCACCTGGCTGATCTGGACGCCTCGTAATACATCAATGCCCTCGGCCTGGAAAGCGGCTTCCAGGGCCTCGCCAATGGCCGGGTCCTCGCGGGAGAACAGGCGGCTACGCGCCAGGATCGTCACTTTGCTGCCCAGCCGCGCGAAGGCCTGGGCCAACTCCACCGCGACCACCGATGCCCCGATCACCGCCAAACGCTCGGGAAGGGTGTCGCTGGCCAGGGCGTCGGTCGAGGTCCAATAGGGCGTGCCAGCCAGCCCCGATACCGGTGGAATGGCGGGACGCGCGCCGGTCCCGATGAAGACACGATCGAAAGCGACCTCGCGCTCGCTGCCATCGTTCTTGTCAACAATCAGGGTCTGGGCATCACGGAAGCGGGCCCTGCCGCGGATAACCGTAATGGCCGGGTTGCCTTCTAGGATGCTTTCGTATTTACCGTGACGTAACTCTTCCACACGGCTCTGCTGCTGGGCCAGTAAACGGCCACGATCAATGGTTGGTGCCGTTGCCGTGATGCCGTCATCGAACGGGCTTTCGCGGCGATGATGGGCAATATGCGCGGCACGGATCATGATCTTAGAGGGCACGCAGCCGATGTTGACGCAGGTACCCCCTATGGTACCTTGTTCGATCAGGGTGACACGGGCACCCCGCTCGACACTTTTCAACGCCGCTGCCATGGCAGACCCGCCACTGCCGATCACGGCAATATGTAGACCCTGTTCGCTGCCTCGGTCACTGCTGGCTCGCTCTGTGGCCTGCGTCAGATCGGCGCCGTAGCCCTTGGCACGGATCGTCTCAAGCAGACGCTCGGTACCCACCTCGCCCGGGCGCATTATTACCGCGCGGCCCTGGTCATAAGAGACCTCAGCCTCGACCCCGGGCAGTGCATTGAGCGCCGCCTGAGTCGAGTCGGCGCAACTCGTGCAGGTCATGCCGGTAACTGTAATCGTGGTTTGCATAAAAATTCCTCGGTAATCCTTTCGCACAACTCCCGCAGCCCTCGATGAACGTGGGCTAGGTGGTTACTGGGCTTGTTTAGTTTTCTCGGAGGCCAGGCGCGACGGATAGCCCGCATTGGTCGTAGCGGCGGTCAAGTCCGCCCCGCTCGCCTCGGCATCTTCGAAGGTCACGGTGGCGCTTTTTTCCTCGTAGGAAACCGTGGCGTTCTCCACACCGAGCACTTGATTGAGCGCTTTCTTGACGGTGTAGGGACAGGTCGAACAGGTCATATTGTCAACAGCCAGGGTGACGGTCTGTTGAGCGGCGAAGGCCGTCCCGGCACTTGCCGCGGACAAAAAAAGCGTACCGATCAAGGTGCTAAATTTCATATAAGAAAGACTCCAGGAAAATTTGAAGGTGTATTAGCCAAGGAACAGCGGGGCGATATACGGCCAGGCAAGCACCAACACGACGAGTGCCGTCGCACCCCACAACGCTATCTTGATCACTCGCTCGGCAAGCGGCGTGCCGCAATAGCCATCCACATCACAAGCGTTGGCCCGGCAGGCGCTCTTGGGCTTGCGATAAACCTTATAAAAACCGATACCGAGCATTGCCAGGGTGAAGGCGAGAAAGAGCGGCTGGTAGGGCGCAAGCGCCGTGAGATTGCTCATCCAGGCCCCGCCGATGCCCAGTGAGAGAAATACCACCGGCAGAATGCAGCAGGCGGAGGCGAGTATCGCGCCAATGACACTACCGCTTGCCAGTAGGCCTTTGCGCCCTGATCGGCTCGTCGTGGTTTGCTCGCTTCGATCAAGCGTCTGGTCTTTACTGTCTTGCATAGTGATTCTCTTGCAATTTGGGTATTCATAGCTACTGTAGCCCCTGTAGCTACTACAGGATCAAGAGGAAAGTAGGCCATGCCATTACGCCGAGGGGAGCTAGCCAGACGAGCCGGTTGCAACATCGAGACGGTTCGGTACTACGAGCGCATTGGGCTTATGCCGAATCCGCCCCGAAGCGAGAACGGCTTTCGTAGCTATGAAGAGCGCCACCTCACACGGCTGACGTTTATCCGCCGAGCGCGCGAACTGGGATTTACGCTCGAAGAGGTGCAGGACCTTCTACGACTGGTTGATGGCGGGCATTACACCTGCGCTCAGGTACAGGAGCTTGCACTCAGGCATACCGACGATATCCAGCGCAAGATAAATGACCTGCATCGCATGCAACGCGCCTTAAAAGAAATGTCGGCCCAATGCAGCGGAGAGGAAGTTCCCAAATGTCCCATCATAGAAATTCTTTCTGAGACCTCTTAGCCGAATACCTATTACTGCGGTGTGGTTCATCTTTTACCTCTTCGCATCAGAGCGGCTTAAGGCAATCTCTGTGATTGACGTCCTCCTTCTCTTTCTCGCTGATCGGCGAAGAACCATAAAAAAGCCCCTGACCGAAAGGTTCAGGGGCTAGTGAATCATGTAGGTCTAATTGAGCAGCGTGTCACGACAGTCTGGGAAATCCCGCGGTACTCGCCGTGTTCCTTGACTCGCCCCTTCAGTACAACCTTACTCCCCTCAAGGGCCTTACCTGTTTTCCAGACAATGTACCGACCTTCGGGGTCGCAGAATATGTGCTTCCACATCAGCTCCCATCGCGTATCTGATGAAAAGGACCGCTTACGCACAACTTCCATCTCCAACTGATCGCCAGGACCTCCAGCATAGCCGAGAGCCATCATTGACTCGGTGTTAACAGCTGACTCCTCATGTCGATCGTAGGCAGTGACAGCCGCCGTCATAACGCCGACTCCGCGTTTAAGCTTAACCAAGTCGAAACGAGCATGATGAACAATCATCGTCTCGAAATCGTTATGCTCAGTCTGCAGAGGGATCACTTGCCGTGCCCAAGCTATTACCGCATCAGCCTACGCCACGTCCTCAGAGACACACGCCTTCATTCGCTTGCTGACCATCGGGACTGAACGAGCCATCTCACCCACAATTTCTGCTGTGGCCAGGTCGCCAGTTTCTTCTGCTCGAGCACGAGACACGAAGCCTCGCTCCCGAATCTGCCTTACTGCCGCGGCAACCAGCCATCGCAGCTCGACAACAGCATCTGGAGGGCGACCGCCGCATATGCCCACCTCATCGATCTCTTCCATCATATTGATAACAGAGACCAATAGTTGAGCACGGGCCATCATCGACTCAGCGCCTTGGTGGCCAAGATAGTCCTTGAGGCATGTCTTTCCGACCTCTAGGACAACGCCAATTGCCATCTCTTCCATCAGAAAGAGATAACGCCGCTCACGCCGTTTGTTGCAGTGGCTGCAGTCGCCCGTGGCGTCGCCCGATCTGTATGGCTCGGGCAATCGGCTATATGCCCACTCCAAGGGAGTGCCCCGTGCTGCCTGGTTCGCTGCCATGTCGATTCGCGCCAGCAAGCGATACCCGTCCAGCTTCGGAGGTTCGCCACTGACTGCGACTTTCACGGCAACGATCTGCTCCAGCTTAAAGTGCGACAGTCGATCTTCAAGATCCAACTTCTCACGAGCCCAGGGCTTTACAGCCTCTTCCAGCACGTTGATCTCGAAGGACGCCATGCCAAGTTTCTTTGCCTTGCGATCGAGCCGTTCTACCATTTCGCGCAGTGCGGGAAGTTGGCACTTCGGTATCCAGCAGGTGGTCTTGTCTGTCTGTGTCGTCATGATCCTTACTCCTCTCTCATTCCTGCGTAAATGCAGGACTCAAGATGAGGTAGGGGAGTAACTGACGAGCTAAGTGTTTCGCACGCGAAACAAAGAGGGTTCATAGTACTGTCGCTATGGCTGTGTCAGGCAGCGCATTTCGTCCTGTGACGAGAAAGGGTGAGCAACTGCTGTAGCCGAGAGGCCTGCCGATGCAGCCTTTGGGCTGTCGAAAAATTGTCCCATCCTGACTGAAAGCTACCCTCTCGATTCAGCTCCTCAATCTGAACTGCCGTTTCGGTCCATTGGCTAGGAGGCATTGTGTCCACGAGCCAGCCCCCTCGTTCGTAAAGGTCTATAACAACCCCACCACTATTGCAGATACGCATGATCAAAGGCCTAAACAATCCTTCATATACGTCTTCGGCTTCACTCGATGCCTGATAAAACTCAGCAAAACCAGCCTCAGCCAGCTCACGCAGTTTGTAATACTCAGTGTATGGAGGTACAGCCACAGAACGTGAGGTTTCCTTCTCAAAGAATGCGAGCCCTGGCGCGTGATCGTACATGTTCATCTTCACCTCACCCTCAATGGTGATCGAGGCGCCGGTTGCGGGCAGCACATTAGTGCCGAACGCTTGATCAAAATAGCCGGCCAAACTAGCAGCGATATTTTTCTGTAGCTCTCGAAGAAACAAGCGGTCTTCATGCGTTAAGTCAGTCATAACGGCTTCCATTTGGCTAAGGTGAGTTTCAGTATCGGGGGGGAGGGGAGGGTGATGCAAAGGGGCTTCATGAGGTGAACACGAACACGGCCAAAGCCTCAGGAAGTGATAGGGCTTGTGTGTCAGGTGGTATAGCGCGGCTGGCGCCAGCGTGAAAAAGCCCCATGCTGAGAACAGCAGAGAGGGCTTGAAATACTACGCGAGCACTACAGCATCATCCAGGTGGCGGGCCTGAAGCCTTACCAAGCTGGACGAGCCATCTGGCCTGAAAACATTGCGTTTGCGCGGCAAGTCCACCTTGGTGAATGTGTCGCACTCCAGGCCTCCAACGAACCGTACTGTGTACGGTAGTTTTATCCGATCGCCATTTTGCAGACGCACACGCTGCTTTTTCGATTCAGCATGCTTTAGGCATCTCTCACGCCATTCGCTGGCATACTTCAGTCCGACTCCCACTACTACCCCCAACTGCTCCAGCTCCTCAAGCGGAGATAGCAGTTTGAGAATCGATGCAGGGCACTGTGACAAGGCTGGCCCCATGGTTTCATCCATCGACTTGTAGCAAAACTCTCCCTGCGAACAGCTAGTTTTCACGACCGCCGCTATCGTGTACTCAATAGACGCATGATCCGTGGCCTCTCCCCTCCGCTGGACCTTAATCGCAGCGTAATAGGTAGAGCCCACGAAACTCGACTTCAGCACTTCGTTAGATCCATCCTGGTTGGTGTATTCCTTGTCCAGGTAGGCTTTACGGTCGGACGGCTTTGGTACGCATAAAGTACCCATAATCTTACTCCTCTCTCATTCCTGCGGTATTGCAGGTCTCAGGAGGGGATAGGGGTGAAACTGACAGAAAATGTTACGCATGCGAAACATAGCGTCTAGCTCCCATTGCAGTGCCATATAGGATCGAAGCCGCAAAATCATGATCCTGGCTCATGGGCATCATAAATAGAAAAACCCCCAGGCAGCACAAGGCTGACTAGGGGCTTAGAAAGAGGAGTGATAACTGCGCGATCGCGTCAGTCCTCCTCGGGTAGCATGATCGTTATCACAGGCTTAGGGGTATCCCCAGGACCTATAGTCATAACAACATGTTTTGGCACAACGATAGAGCCGGTTTCGGATTGCTCAATCACATCAACGATGAAGTCGATATATCTCTCGTTGCGCTCTCTCGCAGCAGCCTCAAGGGCGACAAGCAATACATCGCCTAACCGCTTATCCTCTTGCTGCTGCATCTCATGAGGGCTTCTACCGTCATGCCACGCCACCAAAGCCTCCCAGGCTGCAGCAGTCATGGCAACAGGCACCTTGAAACCCATCATGTTGCCGGCGGCGTGCTCAGCACGTTCGCTGACATCTACCAAATTGCCATCTTCGATGGCATCCGCACGGGAATAGCTATGGATCATGTCAGTTTCATCAAACATGAGCTGTAGCCCCCTGTTGGCGTGACGCCAAAAAAGCAGCCATTGGGATGGGTGTAACCTCAGGCCCAGTCGGCAACTTCCAGGCGCTCTCACGTCTAACAACGCGAGCCAGTCGATCAGCAGCAAAGCATAGCCCCCAGCGTTCATTAGAACGCTCAGACAAGCCGCTTGGTTCGTGCGTAACCTCCCACATCCAGTCAGAATCCACATCCACACATGAGCGGACTTTGAACACCTGCTCGCTTATTCGCACCCTCCGGCTCAGACCTTCAACGCCTAAGTATTCACCGAAGTTACCGCCGCGACGGCTGTAGATGATCGTTTCCAAACGCTCGCCAAATGTTTCCATTGGGATTCTCTCTCTTCTCTCTCTCACATTCCTGCAAAGCAGGTCTCAAGAAGAGATAGGGGCCTTGCTGACGTTGAAAAGTATGGTATTGGTAGCCCCCTACCTGTTTCGCATGCGAAACAATCAATTCAGGAGATGCCTATGGTCGGTAAAGCAACAGCCCAGGACAGCACTACTGAGGGAGCGCCCAGAGAGAATCTGCGTGTTATCCAGGTTCGCCACCGAGAGACACCCAACAGCGAGACCCCAGACGCGATTTTGATGATCCAGCGGATAGAACAAATTGTTGGCCAGGGCGCTCGACTCACGCTTAGAGTCAAACGGATCGATACCCAGCGGCCTCCTGAGGGAAATGAACTCGAATGGTCAGCTGCATATTCGCCTTCAAGCTCAACAGATAGGGAGCGGGTCAGACTCACTCACGGTGAATGCAGAGGTCCCGCAGATATTCAAATGATTCTTAACGGTTTACGCGGGTTTCGTATCGGCACCTACCTGATGGCAGAGATCGTCACTTGGGCCAGGCAGTGGCCGTTGGCAGAGGTAATGAAGATCGAGCTGTCGTGGCAAGATGAAAAGCCAGGCGCACACGATGGAAATAACAAGGTTAGGCGTGATCGGTTCTATGAGCAGTTCGGTATTGAATTCATCCCTAGTGAAACCGAATCGCAGATAACCGCTCGATCAAAATACATGCTTGCTGAAAACCTGACGACTGACGATGCCGAGCGTGCCTGGCGATTGAATATCCAAAAGGTGAATGCGAGTGACTGGCTAGTTGATCAGCAGCGAAAGCTGGAAGAACAGGAAGGGCAGATAGCGAAGCTCAAGCGAAAGGCTGCAAGCCTGCAGACCACGAAAGACCGCATTGAAGCCCATCCATACCGCTATGCAGTGTGTCGTTTTCTTACCAATCCTCTGGCGTTGGGCTGCCTTGCACTGGTGGCTGTGGCCTTTTCCCTCGCCAAGGAAGTGGTTAGCTGAACCATCCGCCAGCCTCTGGTAACCGGAAATAAAAAAGCTCTTCGCGAAGGAAGAGCTTGTTGAATGTGAGATCAATGTCTCTTGTTCTGACGAGAATGACAATCGCCAGAATTCAGCTAACTGCTGCTGCCGTCCTGATGGTGATGATGCTTGCTGCGTTCAATTTGAACGAACGTGAATAAACACACGGCCGCCATAAAGACTGCAAAAGCTGTAACTAACCATCCAAAAGGGCTCATAAATTCAATCCTTTTCTGCACTGTTGCGCTCAATTCTTACAAGAAACGCAATACCTGTTACCCAAATGATAGCACCTACGAAAAACATGGCAACTGATGCACCAAGAGTGATTTTCTCGCTAGGAGCGAAGAAACCCAGAACTCCGGCACCCATAGCGCCAAGACCGAGTTTTCGTACATCGTCTGTCAGTGCCTGCAGGCTGTCCGGCCCCAGCAGAGGCTGGCCATCCTGCATCCTTCGTCGTACCGTGGCGACCCATTGTTGAAACTTTACGCTCATGATCCTACTCCTCTCATTCCTGCTGGATTACAGGTCTCAAGAGGAGATAGGGGGGCAGGGTGACACTCAGGTTCGTAAATAGGGTGCACAGCGAATTTTCCGTGAACGATAGCTATCACGCGGGCGACTCGACTAGCGCGGTTCCGCCTGCCGATGCCAATGTCCGGCTCGTTGCGTCGTTCTTGACCAGCGTCAGGTGAGACTGGTCTGCGTCAGCAGTTCATCGAGCAGGCCGTTCAGAGTGCGCCGAAGGTAGATCAACAGACCCTTCTCCTTGGCCACCACCGTTACCTTGGCGAAGAGATTAGAGGCGGCGGGGAAAGGCGTTCGCACTACGGGGCCCATGACCAGTTTCACCCCCCCACAGCAGGCCGAGGCCGCACACATCGCCGATCCAGCGATAGCATAGACCTACCGTCCTTAACATGCAGAACGGCAGATGCAAAAGCAGTGGCCTAGCGAAAGACCACACTGGCGATTAGGGCAATGCCAATTAAGAAAAGCACCATAATGCCGATAGTTTGCCGGGTACTGGGCCTGTTGAGCCTCGTAAACCACTGTTGAACCCGAGACCTCATTACCTGGGCTCAAGATAAAAACCAGAATGTCACTCCGAGATAGAGCCGAGGGTGACCGTACCGAGACAGGGGTGGAGAGACATAACATGCTGGCGATCACGTTACTGGGCCGCTGGCTCCGCCATGCATGCTGGGCTACACCAGCAGCTATGTAGCATGTAATTGATTTTTTTCACATCTCGCGCCCCGGAGTTCGCCATCTACCGCCAGCGAACCCAGTTCACTCACCCGACAGCGGGAGGCTTGGCCGCGCCTTCATACATGAACGTCATGGTCTTGGGACGACCGAGATAGCCTGTAGCCAGATCCTGGAGTACAAAGCCGGCATTGAGAAGCAACACATCTGTCTGCCGATCCAGATGGCAGCCACCGGCGCAACGCTTCCAATACGGAGTCAGCCGTTGCTGCCAGCTGGCAACGCGGGTTTCTGGCGCGAGTCCATGCTCGACAAAAATCAATTGTCCCCCGGGCTTGAGCACCCTTCGCGCCTGGGCTAGAGCCGCTTCTATGTCCGGAATCGTGCAGAGTGTCCAAGTACTCAGGACCGTGTCTATGCTGTCATCAGGTAGTATTATCTGCTCTGCGCCCATTTGCAGCACTTCCACCTTGAAAGGGGCTTTGTTAATACGCTTTTGCGCAAGCTTTAAAAGGCCACCATCCGGCTCCACTGCATAGTACTTCTCTATAAGCTCAGGGTTGTAATAAGGTAGGTTAACTCCAGATCCAAATCCAAGTTCTAAGACACTCCCCCGAGCTTTGGCCACGGTACGTTGACGATATTTCTTAAGCATCCCCGCTCCCATCGTCAGGTTGATCAGATGCGGTAGTATGTGGCGGCTATAAAAACCCATGGCACTTCCTCCACATTCGATAGGGATAAAACTCATATCATTGTGTTGTAAGCCTATAGCACCCCCGCTAAGCCAGCTTGTGCCCTTTGTTGCCCTCCATCTCTGGGGCACTACAACGCGCTCTTTCCCGTCCTAGGTGTTGAACTTTCCGGCAATGTCTACTGCTACGACTATTGCGCCCAAGACCCATCGGGCAAGAAGAAGGAGTGATGCTCGTCATGTCTTTCTCCTTTTTGGCGCGGGCGTGACCGGGCCTATGGGCAAGGAGATGGTCGGTAAATCACTTCCCAGCTTGGTTAGGGATCCAGCTGCGCTGAGACCGTGCGGTGATCTGGAGTACCTCCTTCATGCGCAGCGTCGAGAATAGGCCCGAGGCGAACGTCAAAGCCACCACCACTCACAACGCCGCAGCCAGTCCCAGTGTATCCGCTACCACCCCTGCGATAATAGCGCCTAAGAAATAGCCAAGATCACGCCAGAGGCGATAGATGCCAACCGAGGATCACCACGCTGGATGCACGACATCACCGATGACGACGAACAGGGTAGGATAAACCATCGCTTTACCTATCCCAATAGGAACGCGCCCGTCGCAAATCCCGAAAACCCTACGGAGACAGCAAACACCACAATGACCACTGCTGGCAGACGATGAGCCCCTGACGCCCCACCCGGTCTGACCAGGCACCGGTAAAGAGCTTACCGATGCTCCAGACGGCGGGGTATATCGCTGTCAGAATACCAATCTTTTCTAAGGCGATAAGCCTGACCGAGGGCTATCCGCAGTGGAAAGCCGCCGGACATCCGGTGCAGATTGAAATGCAGGAGAAACCGACACTACAGGGAGAAGAACTGACGATGGGCGAAATGGTGGCTTGCGGCGGATTGATGATGTGGTGGGATGGACCTGCTCTGTCTGCTTGTAATCCTGCTCCTCGTGCTTGGGGTTGCCGCACTCGTATAGTACTTGTTCTTTAGCAACAGGCAATGAGTGGCTGCGGATGTCCCGCGCCTCAGTTGGAATAACATGGCACTCGTATATGCCGGCTATCTGCCCTTGTGTGAACTTGGGAAGCAAATGGTTGTACTCACTGAGAGCCCTCAGTATCCTCACCGCTTTTAAGGTCTCGCTTATTTTTTAAATAGATACTTAACGAGAGCCCCAATACCGAGCACAAGCAGTATTAGGACAAGAAGCCCTATCAGCCCCATCCCCCACATCATTGCATCACCGTTCATCATTCCATCCATCATTGTTTCTCTCCCTTTCTATCTCATTTACAGTAATGGTTACGTTAAGCACACCTCGCTTAGCTTTTCCTGCCGATAACGCCACGCCTTGAATTTCATCCTGACTTGGATTCGCTTTTTGTCGATTTGCACGAGCTATCTTCTTACCCTTTCCTCGTGGGCTGATTGTTACAAAGTCAGTACTTCAGTCCCTGTACAGCACCTATAGCGCATACTCCTCGAGCTCGTTGAGCCCGAATTCCACGCTGCAGAAGGGTAAATGGACAAAAATCACGCTAGATATCTAATGGTCACAGTTGGCAGAAGTCAGCACTGTTTCTCCTAGGAAGACCCCAGCCAATCTAAGCTTTGCGACGTTTGCTTCAGTGCATGCTCGATATCTCCTCCCGGTCCAGTTCGTTGGGCCGACGGAAACCTGCGTAGGAATGCTTAGGAAATCAGTCATGTTTAGTCGAGCCGCATACCCAGACTGGCGGTTGATTGTGTCAGCCGTGTTGGCTGCGATCCGTGAAGCCATGGATGGCAAAGTATTTGTCGAGCATGCCCTTGTAGCTACGCACGCACCCAAAGCCCGCCGTACACGGCCATGATCAGCTATAACAAGCCTCCTTACCAATGGGGATTTTTGCCATTGCAAGTATCGTCAGCTTGGCCCTGCATGATCTAGCACAGGTCGGCAAACTTCATCCTCATCAGGATTTCTATCGCATCATTATAGTCCACGAAGCCCTGAAATGGGTCAATCCAGCGAAACAGAGTAGGTGTTTCTCCTTGAAGGCTGCCGCGATAAATGATTTGTGCGGTTTGGTTGCTGATGCTAGACATTATGTTTTTTTGTTCTAACCTAGTAACGTTTTTACCAACAACCGAGGATGCCATGCAAACGTTTCGACACTCGCCAGGCAAGCCAGATGTTGTCGGCTTCTACGACATGCGGACCTCTAGCGTGCAGTACGTTGTTAGCGATCCTGTGACTCGGCGCTGCGCAATCATCGACCCAGTCCTAGATTTCGATGAAAAGTCCGGCGCTATCGCAACGCACCATGCGAATGAATTGCTGGGCTACGTTGCCAGCCAAGGGCTGAAGGTCGAATGGATTCTGGATACCCATCCGCACGCGGACCATTTTTCGGCAGCACAGTATCTAAAGGAAAAGACAGGAGCACCAACGGCTATAGGAGCTTACGTTACACAAGTGCAAGCGCTATGGAAGGATATATACAACTGGCCCGACTTTCCGGATGACGGCCGCCAGTGGGATCACCTTTTTGTAGAGGGCGATACTTTCCACGTGGGCGAGATAGAAGGCCGGATTATGTTCTCGCCCGGCCATACCAAGGCGTCGATCACCTACGTCATCGGCGATGCGGCGTTCGTGCACGACACGCTGTTTCAGCCGGATGGTGGTACGGCCCGTGCCGATTTCCCCGGGGGCAATGCTCACAAACTGTGGGATTCCATTCAGGCCATCCTGGCACTGCCGGACGACACTCGGCTCTTTACTGGTCACGACTACATGCCCGGCGATCGCGAGCCAGAGTGGGAAAGCACGGTGAGAGTCCAGCGCGAAACCAATATTCATCTCCGAGACAGCCCGACAGCGGACAGCTTCATCGCCTTGCGTAACGAGCGTGACGCCAAGCTGCCCATGCCTAAACTGATCCTGCACGCCTTGCAAGTCAATATCCGGGGCGGCGACCTGCCAGAGCCAGAGGATAATGGTCGTCGTTACCTAAAGATTCCCCTCGATGCTCTACCGGGGGCCGCCTGGGATGAGGCGCGCTCCTAAAGCGACCAAGGAGGTAACCTATGGATATCAAACCGCTCGATGATCGTCTTTATGTGACAGCACAACCTCGCCTCGACGAACTTGAACAGCTCGCCGAGCAAGGGTTCCGCACCATTATCTCCAATCGCCCGCGTGGGGAAAGTGATGACCAGCCGGATCCCGATGCTCTCAAGGCTAAGGCAGAATCACTGGGTATGGTCTGGCATGAAGTTCCCGTCAAGCCCGGCAAGTATTCCCAGCAGGACATTGCCGCCTTTGCCGATGCCCTGGAGTTATCGCCGACTCCCGTGATCGGTTTCTGCCGGACCGGCACACGGGTCGCTCATCTCTGGGCCTATTCACAGGTCTCGCATCGTCCGATTTCGGAACTCGTCGGTGCTGCCAAGTCGGCCGGCTATGACCTAGAGCCGCTTCGCGAGAGCCTCGAAAACCAGGCCAATGACAACTAATAGCGCTGACCGGCATGGCCAGTTTGCGCCGCTATTTCCCCATCGCTCAGTGGCTGCCAGGCCGTCAACTTGATCGATGCCTCGGCACTGGATAGTTTGCAGTCGATCAACCCGCGTTTGAGTGATGCGGGGTTACAACTGCACCTTTGCGAGGTCAAGGGGCCAGAGATGAACCGCCTGCTGAAGACAGCATTCCTACGCAATTTCAGCGGTAATGTCTTCCTGAACACGTTCGATGCTTGACATGCCTTGCACGCTCATTCTTCTGCAGAGCTGAGCGATCCCGACAATGACGATGCTTCGACACGGCTTGTCCGGCATATTTCAAATACCTGACATAGAGGAGACACAACGTGGACATAGCGGCAAGTCTTTCCGGTTTGATCGGCGGTGTGCTGATCGGCCTGGCAGCTGTATGGCTGATGGCAACGCTGGGTCGTATTTCCGGCGTCAGCGGAATCCTCTCCGGACTATTGCTGGAGCAACCCGCAGGAGATTCGGCTTGGCGCCTGGCCTTCCTACTGGGTCTGTTCAGCGGCCCACTCATCCTTATTTTACTGGGAGGTGGGCTAGGTAATGTCTCCGGCGCACCGGATGAGGTCATCGGTCAGCCGGCGGGAGATATCGGGCTGATGCTGCTGGCAGGTCTATTGGTCGGCGTCGGGACAAAAGTCGGCAGCGGCTGTACTAGTGGTCACGGCGTCAGCGGTCTGGCCCAGGGCATGGACCTGTCCGCCAGCGTCGCGCCCTTTATCCTGCGCGGCGTGCCCCTGGCGGGGATCGACAGCGTGATGCGCGCCTACGCGGATCGCGTCGAGTCCTGGCGGCGTCTGGGGCAGCTGCTGGTTCCCGAGCAGCTCGATGCTATCACCAGCTCCATCGCCCTCGACGACGCCATCGAGGCGGTCGATGATCTGCTCGCCGGCCGCATTCGCGGACGCGTAGTAGTGACCATGGCTCTATAAATCCGAATAATAGGTACGTTTTCTTTACGTAGAAAATTTAACGTAATTTATTTACGCAAAATTGCCCCTCCAGGAAGTCCTGGTGTCATTTTCAGAAGACGGCTGCACCAGCGCATCGAGCGGACCGCCCGGTGTGCAGTGGTCTTCTGAAAGAATTGTTTCAGCAATCGCCTTCACCAACCTCGACTATGCTCAGTCCTCCTAAGCACCATGGGCGGGTCGAGGCATGGCATCAGATACATCACCAATTGCAGAGCAAGGCGTGACCATCCTGTCCGACCTGAGCACAGGCCCAGTTCCGAACGTCCATCATCGGAGCCTTGGTGACACTTGAATTGGGGCATGAGGCCGCCGCACGCATCAAGGTCAGCAAGACGGCCCTCTACGCCGTTTTGAAGGCCAGCCAGCCCGACACGCCAGTGGGCCTTGGGCGGGGCAACGGGCAACGGGCAACTACAATGCTCGACCATGCACCACGATAGTGCATGGCCGGACACAGGGATGACTCCCTGGCGCCTGATGGGGCATGCCCCGAGACCGAGACGCTCTCGTTCCAGGACGCCGTTGGGGAAGGCGAGGGCGGGGCCATCAGGGCAATGATGTCGGCCACCGAGGTCGGACGGCTGAAGAGGAAGCCCTGGCCGTGGGTGCAGCCGGTATCGCGCACGAACGCTTCCTGCTCGGGGGTGTCGATCCCCTCGGCGATGGTCTTCATGCCACAGTGGTTGGCCATGAAGACGATGGTCTTGACCAGCGAGGCGTTCAGCGAGGAGGCTTTCGGGCCGGACACGAACGACTTGTCGATCTTGACCGTTTCCAGGGGATAGCGGCCCAGGTCGCCAAGGCCGTAATACCCCGTGCCGAAGTCATCCAGCACCAGGCGGTATCCTCGCTTCGCCAGGTCGAGCAGTACACGGTGCTAGTTGTCACTTTCCAAGATCAACAGGCTCTCGGTGATCTCGAGCTTGATGCTGGAAGACTCCACGCCGTGTTTTTCCAGCAGCTGTTTCAGTTTGAACGGAAACGTCAGGTCGCGCAGCTGCTTGGCCGAGATATTGATCGAGACCGTGATATTCCGGCCCGTTTCTTCCGCCACGGGAATGAATTCGGCCGGCAACACCTCCCCCAGTTCCTTGTGGCGCCACCGGAGCAGTGCTTCCATGCCGGTGATCTCACGGCTCACCAGAGAATAGATAGGCTGATAGCGCAGGTACAGCTCTTCATGGGTCAGGCAATGAGCCAACAGACCCTTCAGCCTTGCATGTTACTGCGAGCGCTACTCCATCGTTGCATCATAGAAGCAGAACAGGTTTGTGCCCCTCGACTTGGCTTGGTACATGGCGATATCGGCATAGCGGAACACATCGGAGAGATCCTGAGTGTCGTCGGGAATCATCGCGATCCCGATACTCGCCCCGACCAGCATGTGCTTGCCGCCCACCTCAACGGGGCCCGCCAGCAGGGCATGAATCTTGTCGACGACCCGTGACACATCTTCCTCAGAGGCGACGTCGGTCAGCAACAGACAGAATTCATCACCACCGAAGCGTGCCACATCGTCCTCGGTGCGCACGAGCTTCGCCATGGATTTGGCCACCCAGCACAGCAGCTCATCGCCGGCGGTATGGCCCAGGGTGTCGTTGACGGCCTTGAAACCGTCCAGGTCAACGTAGAGGACTCCGGCCTTCAGCTTATGGCGGATGCAGCGCGCCAACTCGTGGTTCAGGTGCTCTATAAACAGCGACCGGTTCGCCAATCCGGTGAGAAAATCGTAGTTCGCCTGACGAAAAAGCAGTTCCCGACTGGTGCTCAATTCCATGAGGTGACCATGGGCCAGCCTGACATAGGCTCGCAGCCGTCGATAGAAGAAGAGGCTGCCCGCGAGGATCAGTAGCACGCCTCCAATCACCCAGGGTAGGAGCTGTGTGAGGAGGCTCTGGCCAGGATGCTCCGGACGCCATTGAAGGGTGCCCAGCGGCTCGCCGCTCGGTGTTGCCAGGGGGAGGGACGCCAGTTGGCCTGTCTCCCGAGGGGGAGCTGCCGCTGCAGGCAGCAGACGCAGGGCCTCGATCTGAAAATCACGACGCCAAGCGCCCAGAATGGCCTCGTCGATGTAGTTGACCAGGATCAGATAGCCATGCGCCTGATCGGTGGCATACGGGGTCGGGTCGTAGGCCACATACGGCGACACGGCGACCAGGGCAGGCGCTCCCTGGATATCCAGGATGTCAGATGCGGGCTCGGGGTCGGCGAAATCGGTGTCGATGGCCTCGGCCATGAGCTGCTTGAACTCGGCGGTCAGCAGGCCCTCGGGCAGCGCCTCCAGTTCCGTACCCTTGTGTACGCCGTGGATCAGTGTCGCCTCGCGATCCAGACTCACTACCCAGTCGGTACCGTACTGGTTCTGCAGATAACCGCTGACGTTTTCCATGGCCCAGTCGGTGTCTCGCTGGTAGATTACCAGCTCGACGGCCTCGTTCCACCAGCTATAATCTCGGCTGCGGTTGGCCAGTTCCTCGAGCTCGAGATCGAGCAGTCGCTGCACCTGCTCCCGCGACTTCGCTTCGGCATAGCGATCGAGCGACTGCGACGACAGGATCACCACCCCGAAGACCCCGGCCACGGCGATCAAGATCGTGACCAGGCTGATTAAGAGACCGCGCCCCAGGGCTCTCATAAGCCGTTCACTGGACTCGATGGAGGCCAATTCGTCCTGAGGGGCGCTATCCCCGCGTTCTTGTTCGGCGTGCACTTACACGTTGTCCATGTCGAAGCCTTAAGAAGAGTATCCGCGTGCTCTTTCGCCAAAGAGCCTTCGTCGCCCGTCGCTTGTCGCGCTTGTGCGAACAGACTGTGATATAGCTCATAACTTATCTGTAAGGAAGTTACACTGAAAGCGTCTCAAGAGTAATTTTATTCACCCGTAATCGGCCACCACTCCCTTTAACGCTGGATAGAGAAGCACTGCTGGAGGCACCGCGGCTGCCGGCAGTCAGGGCAGCGAGCGATGGTGACGGAACGATGAACCCGCCATATTCATCAGCGCATCGAACGCGTGTGTTGAGCCCATTGATTGCCTGTCGTTGTCAGAAGGTGGTTGTACCCATACATTGGGCGGTTCGCCCGGTGTGCAGCGGACTTGTGAACGAGCCGTGTCAAACGATCCTCGAATTGGTTCAGCATGGCGGCGCACAATGCAGCCTGTCCGAGAAACGATCATTAGGCGGCCAATCCGGACATTGTCCGACAACAGCTTGTTTGATGTATTTTGGGACAATAAGATAAACGGACGGATTAGCGGACAAAAGGGGCAGTCAATGGCGCTGATTGGCTATGCGCGGGTCCCGACGGCAGAGCAGAACACCGCCTTGTAGACCGATGCGCTTCGCAAGGCGGAGTGCGAGCGAATCTTTGATGACACCGTCTCCGGGGCCAAGGAAGAACGACCCGGCCTAACAGCCGCGCTGGGGTTCCTGCGCGACGGGGATGTGCTGGTTGTGTGGCGACTGGATCGACTGGGACGCTCACTGCCGCATCTGATCGAAGTGGTCAGCACTCTGGACGCGCGTGGCGTCGGATTCCGGTCGCTGACCGAAAGCATCGATACCACCACGCCGGGTGGGCGGCTGATCTTCCACGTGTTCGGCGCCTTGGGGCAGTTCGAGCGTGATCTGATCCGTGATCGCACCAAGGCGGGGCTGGCCGCTGCCGCCGCCCGTGGGCGCAAAGGAGAATGCAAGCCCGTTGTCACCGACGACAAGCTGAAGCGGGCAAGGGAGCACCTCGCCAATGGGCTGAGCATCCGCGAGGCCGCCGCACGCATCAAGGTCAGCAAGACGGCCCTTTACGCCGCTTTGGAGGCCAGCCAGTCCGAAGCCCCAGACCACAGTGCAACCGACTTCAGACACGCAGTGCGATCGTCTTCTGAAAATAACACCTGGAGGGGCAAGCTTCATGTGTAAAGAAAACTGGACTGCTCTGTGTTCTCCGGACACTTCTAGCCTAATAGTGATGCTTTATATCGACTTTATGATCAAAGATGGCAGAAAATCAGCCGATATGTGTAAGCATAATAGTATTAAACTTGGAGCATTTAAGGATAGGCCAGTAAGAACTTGGACTGGCTGCAGTCCCCTGAACCCAATTGATACTGATTTTTAAGAAGGCACCACCGAGCTAGCAACTTATTCCACTTAGCGCTGTTCATAGCTTTTCTCATTATTCGAGCTTTCAAAAAGCATGACTGACCGGATGGATCAAGCGGTTTTGAAAATGCCTCCCTCAGCAGACAGCCTGGGGAAGCGTGAAATCAACAGTCTGGGCGAACTACAAGCCCGTATAACCCATGCTTAACGGGCAGGTTCTCCGTTTGCCATCAATTGATAGCCTTACTGTGGCAGAGTAGGATCAGTCCCAAGTAAGGAACCTTACCTGCGCTTTCTGCCGCTCGATCCCGAACTCCGCTGGCTCGACATCTGCAAAGGGCTGCCCCTCCATCGCTAGCCAGTAGCAACGTAGATCAGCATCGCCTCGGACAATCAGCACATCATCATGATTTTGCATCCTTCTCTTCTCATTCCCGTATGACAGGTCTCGAAGAGAGGTAGGGGCGGTGTGACGTGAAATGAAGGCGTCGGTGTAGACTACGAGGTTTACACCCCGTGGATTGGCCAACGACGGGAACAGTATGCCGCTAGCACCAGCCTCCAAGGCTAGGTCAGCGAGCAACCAGCTGGGCGGTTCAACGCGATCATTAAACAAAATTCTACGCCAGTCACAACCCATTTCCTGCCAGAGAGAGTCCCAGTCAGCCGTGTACCCATGGCTGAAGTCCACTACTGTGGCCAACGCTACCGTGTAGCTCACAATAAGACCGGGTGGCATCAGGGTCGAGAGCTGCCGGCACTCCTCAAGCGCGGTCAGCTCTTCCAGAGCAAGGTAGAGTGCGGGAACCCCGATACGATTGAGGCGACCGCCATGCTGGGCGGCGCCTGCGCCACTTGTGGGGGGCGATGGCCCAGCGGGGGACATGGACACGATAGGCTGGTTGATCTGCCAGGCTGGTAAGGATCATCCAGCCGCGCCTGCGTGAAGTGATTGAACATAGTTCAATAGATCCTCAGCTCGTCCCTCGCTGACCAACTGCTCTGGTGTCCTGAAATTGAATGCGCTGATCGGTTCATTACGAAACCAGAACGCGGCATCCTGAAAATTACCATTTATGTCAGCCGCTGCTCCCATGACTCGCACCGCATCCCGTAAGTAAGTCTGCAGCTTCTCAGCCCCCTGGGCGCGGTTTACAGTAACGCGGTGGACATGCGCCCGCGAGGCCAGCGTCTGTACATCCATGCCCAGGGCAAGGCAGAACATCCTCGGGCTGATGATTGGGCTCTTGGTTTGCCGTGCCCGAGCTTTCAAGTCAGCGAGGAATTGATTGAAAGTGTCGGGAGCAACGTAATCGGACGGCTCGATGATTGCTTCAACGCTCATAGCCTATTTTCCCTGCAAAAATGCAGCGATGTTGCTACATAAATGCATCATATAACTTCAGCGCTTCGAAGTCCATCTCCGCAAGGTGATGTTTGGTCAACTGAACAGCTTAGGCACTCCTTTTACTTCCGCCTTGGCACCGGCAGGCTTGGATGACCCTCTGCTCGCTTTCACTTGGCCTGTCTGTTCGCTTTTATCCGCTGGCGCTTCGTTGTTTAAAGCCTTTTGGCGACCAGCCGAGGTCCCACCTCGCTTCTTCAGGCGTCGCTGGATAGGTGAGGATGTCCGTACATCTTTCTGCCCAGACACAGCCGATTTCTGCTGTTCTGTAGCACCTTGCGTCGTTTTATCAACCATGACAGTAGGGACTGGCTGATGGCTCGGCTGTGTCACTGGGGACTCATGCTCAGCTGTGGCCAGCATTGCCTCCCCCAGGCCAAGTTGAATATGGGTATCATTCGGTGCGTTATCGGCCTCTGGGCTCCAGTCACCCAGCTCAGCCGAAACATCACTATGGTTATCTGCGTCAGCCCCTAGCGTCAGCTGACTAATCTCTGAAAAGTCATTCGTGGGTTCGGCTTGCTCAGCGATCAGTTCAACATCCCCCCCGCTTGTTGTGGGCGAAATTTGGTCATTGGTCGCTATCTGTGCAACGTTCCCACCGGCCGCCTCAACAATCTCATTTAGTAACCAAGCTCCCTCTGATTCTCTTTTAAATCCTGCTGGAGTCTTAGTATGAATGGAATTACTCATCCCATCCTGCTCATAATGTGCAATATCCCCACCGACACCGGGGACATCCTCTAGCAGCCAAGCGCCAACTATAGCCTTTTCGTCGCCTGTTTCAGCTTTGGCTGAGGCCTGCTGATTCTGGGCATCATTGCCTTTCTGTGCAGCATCCCCACCGCAAGGTATTGGCTGGCCCGTGCCTTCCTGTGTAGTGTTCTCACCTGCCGTATGAGAATCGTCCAGCAGCCAGGCACCATCTATAACTTTTTCTCCGCCTGTTTCAGCCATTGCGGAAGCCTGCTGGTTCTGGGTGCCATTGCCTTTCTGTG
>NZ_RZHF01000010.1 GCF_003990185.1 Vreelandella nanhaiensis
ACTTTTGAAACCCTCTGAAAATGGGGGGATTACCACTCCAATCTTGTCGGTCGGTACCGCGGTATGCACTTATGTCTAGCGTTTGAAGATAAGTATCATCTAGGTCTATTCTGATCTTTGTTTTATCCATTGAGTATAACGTTTTACTAGATACACCCTCACGTTGACGGACTAAATCTAAATCACCCTTACCCGTTATTAAACTTCCCTCTGGCAGTCCATGATTCTTCCAACTTGGGCTCGTGGTTAACCAGACTACAGGAGCAAGGTCATTACCTAGCTCCATTCGATATACACCATAAGATAAACCAGAATGAAAAATGTCACAGGCCTGAAGCACTGACGTGTAGTGGTATAATTTCAAAAGGCTTTCCTTTCTATATTTTTATATTTGCTCAAGCAAACTTCAACATAGTGCCTGTGATAAAAATTTATAAACTTTCAGACTGAATGGCTTTTCTGCAATATGTTGCGTTGCATCGGTTCGTAAAATCATTTGGCATGTACTAGCGGTTATGGTGTTGGAGTAAAATTATTATCACAATTGCAGCCAGCAGCCCAGGAAAAATGTTCATGGCATTCTCCAAACCACGTTGAGGCCCACAGAAATGCCGATGATGGCGCCTAAGATTGATAACACGATCAACACACCTAAAGCGGGAGCATCTTTGCAACGAAGTAGACATTTTATGAGCTATTTCCTCTTTTCCTCTTTTCCTCTTTTCCTCTTTTCCTCTTATTCGACATTAGTCTGCCTAGCGGCGTGGTTTTCATTAAGACTTTGCTGCACGTCGTCGGCCATCCCGTCGAAGAGGCCTGGCTGGGCATCCACATTTGGGCCGGGGTTGTTGCCATTTGCCTGCCTAGCGGCGTGGTTTTCGTCAAGACGGCGTTGCATGTCTTCGGCCATGCCGTCGAAAAGGCCTGGCTGTGGCTCTTTTGTCCCAAGGTCATCTGCGAGCGTGGTAGATGACATTATTCCTGCAAGAACCAACACTGCCACTCTTGTTATCAACATAATCAATATATTTCCTTGGCTTGGTGTTGCTCTTACTACTTCACCCTGGGAATCTTCACTCCCTCCAGAGTGTAGTGCTCTCCTAGCTCTATAGCGCGGCGCACCGATTCCAACACCGGCTTACGCACTGCGCGGTAGCGGGTAGAATCAGGCGAGGCGAACCAGCCCTTCACCGTCTCCACGCTATACCCAGTCAAGGTGGCCACATGACTCTGGTTCAAGCCATGCCGCTCCATCAGCTGTCGGAGAGCTTCATTCGTCGGTTTCTCTGAAGTGCTCATTAATATCTCTCTATATATCGCCACTGTGCCTACCAGCAACGCTCTTTCATGTATGGCGCCTTAAAGCGCATTCAGGTGAAGACTACGCCTCAAAGCCCCAGCAGCGCCTAGCGCGACACTTGGCACTCTTCTGTGTATGCGCTTCTGCAAGACCAGGGGAGTGTAGTGCGCCACACAGCGTGGACTCTCATAAGTCAAGGTCGATTTCCACTAGCAAATCGACTGCTTGGTGAATATCTATGGCAGACCAAGGCTCCAACTCAGCAACGAACTCATTGTCGCGAATCAGACGCTGGATCTCAGGGTCCTATTTGATCGTCTCGATCTGCACGGTTGATGCCATGAGGTTCACCATTTGGCATCTATTTTAATAGGTGCTGCAAATAGTTTAATGTGCAATGCACACATCTGCAATGCTTGGAAATATTTAGGCATTAAAACCCATCCACGATAAACACTTGGCTTTTAAGCTTCCGCAGTTCGGTAAGTCAGCTCAATAGTAACTAATAAAAAGTGTGCGCCTTAATTATAAAGTGTGCACTGTACTCTATTACAAAGGCCATCAGTATCACGACTTTAAGGCATTCCATGAACCTAGCGATCAACCTCGACACCGCTATGCTGGTTACATTCGAGCCTGCTCCTACCTCTCTGCCCGAGTGCGTTCGCTAGGACGTCCTCAATAGCCAGTCTGGGGTATGAGCCGCTAGGGTGAACGGCTCTCATGCGGCACAAGCGCCATATCGGATATTGTCTCGTATGCTTTTGAATAAACGCGTGCCCCCCGTGGGACTCTATGGAGAAGTCCTGAGCGTCATGCCGACGGTAGCCTTTTATATTATATTCTCGCTCTTCTGATACACGATTGGATTCAGCCTTCTTACAACGGTTCTAAGCTTGGAGCTAATCATCTTCTTGCCGCTGATCTACCGGCTTATCGTAACGCTTGATCAAATAGTACAAGCTGTGGCCTGACACTTCTAAATGCTCATCGACCTCGGCAAAACGATGGCCGCACTCTACCACTTGATTGACGGCTTCGATTTTAAATTCTTCAGTTCAACGAGGATGGCTCATGGTTCCTCCTAGATGACTTAGGTATAAGGCCTGGAGGTCTCTACGAAACCTGGGTGATTCATTTGTAGTAGCCTCACTTATGCGTTGTTTTGTCTATGCATAGCGTCATACCGCATGGGCGCGGCGAAGAGAATAGTATTAAAGTTTCCTGATATTCAGCCGTAATAAATTAGTTCTGACATACAGTAACGGTCTTTGAATGCATAAAATCGGACTTATAGCCCTATTCAGCTTGTTAGTATCAGCGAACACTTATGCAGACTCACCAACATTGGGCGAGTTCTTTGATGGGGCACAAGAATGCTCTAATGAAGTTGTCATAACTTCACAGCCTTTGCGTGAGCAAAATGGTGGAATGATCACCCTAAAATCTGTTCCTTTCGATGAAATCGATATCAGTCAGTATGATATCGCTACTTCACAGCATTCTATTATTCAACTAATCCCAGTTGCTGAGTCAACATATCTTGATGGTTCGTCTGCAGGGTCAGCATGGCGCAACTGTATGGCTGGTAAAGGTCTGCCAGTTCCTACCGGTACTCAAACAAACTAGCTCCGACTTGAGGCCTGCGCCGGTGCGGGTAAGACTTACTCGCTGGTCGAGGCACCCTTGAAGGCTTACATGTCTCGCTAGGTAGCCTATTTTCGAACCCGCAAATGAATATGCATTGGTCACTCTTTGCAACAGCGCGGTGACATCAGTCCTCGTCACACTGAGCCTGAAGTAAGTCAGCTATTTCCCGCTCGACAGACGCGACTGCTGGTTGCAATGTTTCGTCTACTTCGTCACGACCCAGGCGGGCGATCTCTTTCCACCGCACCAGTGAGTCGCGGGAGACAAGATAGGTACGCCCACAATCCCCCTCTGAGGCTTCCTTCTGAAGCGACTCCAACAGCTCCAAGTCACGCATCGAAAAGACCTGAATGGCCGGTACAAGCAGCCCTGCCTCTTCTGCTTGTCGACCGAGTGAAGCCTTGTCCCAGTCACGTTCGGCCGCTTCGTAGGAAGAATGTGTGGTGGTCTGGTAACCACACCGCTGGCACACCAGCCAGTGCGCATGAAACCAGTCGGTGTTTCTTTTCAGATAGTCTCGGCTGTCCTGACAGGCACAGACTGGGCATGAGGCTCGCTCGGTCATAGTGCTATCTGGCATATCAATGTGAATTGGGGGCGGGGCGATGGCATTCATGCATGGCCACCCGAAAGCTGGCTCAGCGTCTGTGCACGAGCATTGGCTGATTCCCGCACAAGGTTGGGAGAAAAGCCGGCACCACAGTGAACTTCATTGATCATCACAAGTTGTAAGTAGCAGCGATGAATCAAGTATTGGCCAAAGCCTAGATCCGAGATGTCCCGATGCGCATAGGCACCGGAAGCCTCCATCGCATTAATGTCGTCAATGGTTACGATGCCCTTATTGAGACTATCTAGTGTCGCTTCGCGATAAGGGGCCTGCAGGCAATACTGTTCGGCAAGCTCGCCCAGGTTGAAGTCAACAAGTGCTCGATATAGCCCGCTGCACTGGTAATGGGTCGCCCCACCGCTAGAGAGTGCTACCAGCTCGCCCTTGCAATGACTAGGTTTCGCCATCGCTTTGTCTCCTGTGATTGTGTTCGCTCCCCTTGGCAATACCGGCATGAGTCAGCTTGTGGGCGCTGAGCATGCAGGCATAGGCTGAGTGCATCGCATCGGCAATGATGCGATCGGCCAATTCAAGAGGGGTGGTATCAGTGATGCCAACACGCCGCAGATCCTGCTCAATAACGGCACGATGACGCTGGTAATCATGAAGTTCACTCACAAGCGCGTTGCCTGCGAGCAAATCCTGCTTGTTCGTTTCATGGAGTGCAGAGCCCATGTCTACCCCCTACGTTGCAGCACAGCTGGCTGTCTGGCGCCGAAGAAGCTCGGCCAGCCGATCTAAGGCTGTGATGGAGATCGTCCGCTCTCCCGCTGCACAGCGCGCCTCATGTCGGCGCAGCAGCGAAAGATCCCTTGGCGAGAAATCGTGTTCACAACAAAACTCTGCCTGTGTCATTTCTCTGTCCTTGAGCAGTTGCTCCAGGGCATCACGAAGTACGACAATATCGGCATACGCGAACCCTCCCTTTCCCAGCTCACTGTCATTATTCGCTTCACTCATACTGGGCACACCCAGCTCCGGTTCGAGGTTGCATGTACCGGCCTCGGTGTGTAGCGCACCTGCTACAACCAAGTTCTGCCCAATTTCGGGCGGTTCCTCGTGCAACCTGTCACCAGAGGAGGTAGGGCGCGGGGTGACACCCTCGGCGATTGCTTGCTGGCGCAGTTTGGATAGAGATGTGATAGCGAGCACCGCGGCCAGCTGGAAGATCAGCAGCGCCACCGCTTGCATCCCGATCAAGGCCTGCTGGCGCCAGGTCGAGCACTCGGCAGGGGGGCGCCGCCACGAGAGTTGCCAATTGGTTGTCGACCTCGGCGAGACGAGCCTGTGCTACCTGTATGGGTTCGAGCCAGCCCGCCCGGGCCTCACTATTTGCCCAGAAAGTATCGATGCTCTCCTCAAGACGCGAGGCCTCTAGGGCCAGCCGCTCGAGCTGCAGCTCCCGGCCAGCGTCGACGTGAGATGCCGACAGCCATTCCTCTACCAGAGGCTCACAAACCATATAGATGGGGCCGGTAAGCGTAAGCACGCTGGCGACCATGGCCAGCATTCGCCGCGCCAGCTGGCGCTGATACCAGAGCCACAATGCAACGACTTCTAGGAGAACAGCCTAGGCCCAGCCCATTGGACCTACAAACTCCGTCCAAAACTGAATCGCATGCACCTGCAGCAGCGCGATCGCGCCGGCAAGCACCAGCAAAGGTGGCACCATCTCAATGAAGCGTGTTGTCGGTGACTGATTGCCCATTACGTTGACTCTCCACAAAGCTCACACACTGCCGACTCTCCCTAGCCCCCTCACCAAGAGGGCAGGGGTAAACAGCTTTTCTAGTCCGTCTCCGGTTCGGATTCACCGCCTGCCGAGGTGACCACGGCCATCGGCGTTCCCAACTGCGGCGCAGAGGGAGGCGGCTGGTCAGGCTCCGCCGCAGCCATTCGTATACCGATCGTCAGCGCCAGCAGCGCCGACCAAGCGACCATCCAGTGAGTTAGAAAGCGACGATCTTTGAGATTGCCCCGTCCGAGAATGAGCAACACAGCGAGGAAGACGGCATACGCGAGAGCGCCGACCCAGAGAATGGCGATGAAGCCGCTCATGCCACACCTCCGGTCAAAGTCGCCTCTGCGTTCCCGGGTTGGGAGTTGCGGTTTAGCCAGCCTTGAATGCAGGCGGTATTTGGCTCGCCGCGATCCTGGGGAACACGTCTCTTCTGTTGTGCGACTTCAAGCGCTCGTTTGGCCATAGCTCTCTCCTTTATGGGTTGGTGATACTGTTAGGGCTGGCTGGCGCAACCAAATCGGTAGTGAGGTGAGCCGGCGCTGGCCGGTGACATGGTTGACGGCTCGCTTGATAGCAGAAGGGTGGCCAACCAGTACGACACGGCGCTTTCCACGAGTGAGGCTTGTATAAAGCCACTGTCGCTCAAGCATGTGCCAGTGCGATCGCACTAGAGGAATGACCACGGCCGGGAATTCGGACCCTTGCGCCTTGTGGCCGGTCATTGCATAGGCCAGTTGCAGCTTGCCGAGCGCGTCACTGGTGAACAGCACTTCTCTATCCTCAAACCGCGCCAGCACGGTTTTGTCTTCAGCGTCTGCCGACACTACATAGCCGAGATCACCATTAAAGACATCACGGTTGTAGTCATTCTCGGTCTGCACGATCTTGTCTCCTGGCGCCCATTGGCGCCCATTGGCGCCCATGGATCGTCACCGAGCCCCGATCGCCCGGGACGTGATAGCTTCGAAACGCTTCATTGAGAGCACGGGTTCCGACCGGACCACCGTGCATGGGTGTCAACACCTGCACCTCATAAAGAGGATCGAAGCCACGCGCCAGCATGTCTTCAGTGGCCACCCGCAATGCCACACGACACATCAGCTCGGGGTCACCGCCTTCCGGCACTTCGACAATCTCAAAGTCGCTATCTGGCACCGATTGAGGAGTATTGCCCTGGTTGACGGCGTGCGCCTGGACAGTAATTTGCGAGCCTGGCCCCTGTCGCCGGATCTGTTGAAGACGTGCCACTGGGATAGCACCCGAAGCGATCACATCGCGAAGAATGTTTCCCGGCCCAACCGAGGCCAATTGATCCTGATCACCGATGATGAACAGTCGTCAGTGGTCAGGCAGCGCCACCACCAGAGCCAGAAACAACGGCACATCGACCATCGATGCTTCATCAATGATCACTACATCCGCTTCGATCGGGTTGCTAGCATTAAACTCAAAGCCGCTGGCGCCAGCGCCCAGGAGACGATGAATAGTAGACGCCGGCCTCCCGGTTGCCTCCGACATTCGCCGAGAGGCACGGCCAGTTGGCGCACACAGCGCCAGCTCAAGGCCAGCATCATCCAGTGTCTGCGCCAGCACCTCAGTCACCGTGGTTTTCCCCACCCCCGGCCCACCCGTAAGCACAGCCACCCCATACGCAAGGCAGGTCTCCAATGCTTGGCGCTGCTCATCACTGAGCACCCGGCCATCCGACAGCTCGCCATCAACACGCACTTGGTTGCAGCCATTCCAATGCACCGCACGCGTTAGCAACGCGGTGGCGATGGTTCTCTCGGCTTCCACCAGCGAAGGCAGGCCAACTAGCCCGCCCTCAACACTTATAAGTTTTTCATGCGCCAGCAGCAGTTCAACAACCGAGGCCATGCGTGCCACGTCGACCCCGAGGAGCTGCGCGCCTTCCGAGGCCAATTCATCCGAGGTTGCCAGGGTATGCCCCGAGGCTGATCGTGCATCAACGACATGGCGAAGCCCCGCAATGAGTCGATCGCGGTGGGTCAACTCGCAGCCAAGAGATTGAGCCATAGTATCGGCTATACGAAACCCTATACCTCGAGTCTTCAATAAGGTGCGGTAGGGGTTGGCGGATACTTTCGCAATGGTCTCCTGGCCCAACTGGCGAAAGACCGACATTGCACGTGAAGCGCCCAGACCATGCCCCTGCAGGAAGATCAATGCATCACGCGCTTCTTGGTACTCATTCCAGCTCGCCGCTATCCCCACTGCCTTCTTCTTACCGATGCCTGACACAGCCCGTAAGGCCTTTTCGTCACCGAGTACGTCGCGCAGCCCATCACCGAAATGGGCGACCAACCGCGCAGCGAACTTGGGGCCAATGCCGGCCACCTTGCCACTCGCAAGGTATGCACCCAGCGCTTTGGACTCCTGAGGTATTTGCGTGATGAGCCGATCGGCTTTGAACTGCTTGCCGAACTTAGGATGCGTGCCCCAAGTGCCGCGGGCCTGCACAGACTCCCCCTCGTTGAGCGGCTGACATACAGCCACCAGCGTTACCTCCTGTTCCTGAGCATCGCGCACAGTCAGGATCTGAAATCTCTCATCACCTACGAAACGAACGGCACTGATCACGCCGATCAATTCCTCAAGGTTGTCCATGGATCGCCCTCGCAAATAAAAAAAACCCGGCTGGGGAGGCCGGGTGAGGTACAGGGAAACAGGCTCTTACTGGGGAGCGTGGATTGTCAGCACGCCCGGGCCGCGCCCGACTTCAAACTCTGGATCTGCTACTGGGGAGCCCTCTGAGTTGAGAGTGAGAGAGAAGCCGGATCAGGGCTAACTCAGAGGGCTCTCCGGTAGCCCCGTTACCGAGACGACCAGACGGCTAATGCGCATCCCCGAAGCCGTGTCAGGGGAGAGAGGAGATAGCGGACGCAATCCGCTTAATTCGTTCGGCGATGGGTTGTTAAGCTGTTTCTGCTTACTATGTGTTACTATACTAGACGACATTTTTTAAGAATACAACACACTTTAGAGATGAAAGACATCGTATTGTCGGTTGCTTCTGAGCGGTGCTTATTCCGCTTACTTTCCTCTACCGAAGGACGACCTTCAGGATGACATCACGAGCACTCATTCTGTGTGAGAAACACTCCGACCAGGCCGACAAAATAGCCCCTGCTTTAGGTCTTACGCGCAGCGGCAACGCCTACACCGGCACCTGGAATGGCATCACACTTACCTTAGTTTGGGCCGCTGGGCATTTGCTGGCGCCTGTTGAGCCTTCCGAGGTGAGCCCAGAGGCCAATTGGCGCGATCCCCGCAGTCTTCTGCCCCTACCTACCGCCTTTCCTCAGACGCCTACCGACCGCGGTAAGAAATACCTGGGAAACCTTAAAAAAGAACTCTCTCAAGCAACAGAAGTATGGTTGGCCACCGATCCAGACCGCGAAGGCGAAGCCATCGGGTACGAGATCCTGCAATACGCTAAGTACCGCGGTTCGGTGAAGCGGATGTGGCTGACCGGCTCTATGGAAGCGGCCGATGTTCAGGCCGCGGCCAAGCGCCTCAGGAACGCCGGAGAAACCATATCTTTCTGGCGGGCTCAGCAGGCCCGCGCCAACGCGGATGGCTTCTGGCAGTACCTTGTCCGTGCATACACGGCAACCGCACGCATGGGCCTTATGGGTAGCGATTTAGCCAAAGGCAAGGGCAAGGCTGGGCTCGTGTCGGCCGGCCGCGTACAGTCCGCCACCCTTGGGCTAGTTGTTACCCGCGATCGCACAATCGAAGCCTTTATTCCAGTCGATCACTACCAGGCAAAGATTACCCTGGGCGGGGGCGAGCTGACCTATTCTCCAGCCACCCCAATAGCTGGCGCCAGCAGCATCCAACTGCAGGATGAAGGCAAGCCAATGTTCCTGGACAGGGCAGCCATGTTGGCCTTCACCAAGCGCTTAGAGACCGTCGATAACGCCGCCATTCTGGAGGCCGAGACAAAGCAAACAGCCAAACATCCACCGCTGCCATACAGCCTCACAGCGCTTCAGCGAGACATGTCAAAAAAGTACGGCCTCACGGCCACACAGACGCTGAAAGCAGCCGATTCAATGCGAAGCGATGGTTACCTGACCTACCCCCGAACAGAGCATGGCGAATTGCCCGCAAGCCTCTATAACCGGACCGATCTGTTGGCCATTTTGGGGGGCGCAGCAAAGGCTGATGACACGCTCATGACGCCAGCTCGGCAAGCTGGACGCCGGCATTGCATGGAGGGTGCCGAGGCGCCACGTCCACGCTGTTTTACCGACAAGCCCATGAACCACCACGGGATCATCCCAACGCGCAAGACACCGAACCTGTCAGAACGCACTGAGGCCGAGCAAAAGGTTTATCTGGCCTGCGCAAAACAATTCATCCAGGCCCTCCTACCAGCCGCTACCGTCGAGTCCCTGAGTGTCCGCGCCAGCATAGATGTTGAGGACGTGATTGAGCGACAGCCAGCGCTGTTTGCTGGCACCTTCAAACGCATCATTGACCCCGGCTGGATGACTGCTTTCGAGGACCACAAAGAGCAGAAAGACCTGCCGCCACTGGTAACCGGCGCTAACACTCCCGTCGAGGCAGTAAGGCTTCATGAGGCACGCACACAGCCGCCCAAACACTTCACGCTGCACGACTTACTGAGCGCAATGCTCAATGCAGGCCGGCACGTCGATGGTGAAGATGCAGAAGCACTCCGAAAAGCTGAAGGGATAGGCACTCCAGCCACTCGGGATACCGTTTTGCAGACGTTGTTTGATCGTGAATACATAACCACCAAGCGTAAGGGCAAACAGCTGCTTATTGTCTCCACCCCGCGAGGCCGCGCATTCATCGATAACACCCCCTCCGAACTCTCCGATGTGCGTGTGACAGCCGCCTGGGAGCGCCAGCTCGATGCGATCCAGAATGCACCCAACGACACAGCGGCAAAGCATGCCCGTGACACTTTTATAACCGCTCAACGCGACTTCATCACCACCCGTATCAAAGAGGCAATCGACATCATGGACAATGCACCCGAGGCTGTTTTGGCAACGGCCAATGGCCCCACAGAGAACATGGTTTCTGCTGCACGAAAGCTAGCTGCAGCTCGCAGTCTCACGCTACCAGAAGGCATCGAAAAGAGCTTCGAGCTGTGTCGCTCATTTCTGGACGAAGTAATGCAGCAAACACCGCCACCCACTGACAAGATGAAGGCCTTGGCGATGCGCTTAGCGGATGAGAATGAGGTGACATTGAATGGAGAGCTGACCTCCTTCAGGGAGTGTAAAACATTCATCGACAAGTACATGCAGATCCAGGCACCGACCGCGAGAATGATAGCTGCTGCTGAGTCTGCAGCGAAGCGCTACAAAGTAACGCTACCCGAGGCTGCCCGCACCTCAATACAAGAGTGCCGCGTGTTCCTCAACGAGCACCCACGCTAGCCGCGCCGAGAGGTAGGCCGGGCACCCCTTGGGCGGGGCAAGGGCACAAGTACGATCACATCAAAAGCTACCGAACAAGACAATCCCTCGCCAAGGAAGGCGTTCAATTTAACACCTGCCAGACGTACCCGCTCACCACCTTTAAAGCACACAGAAAATATCCTTTAAGATTGATAGGAGACGATAGGAACCGTTATGCATGAAGCCCACCAAGACGACGATGAACTACTGGTTGAAAGCACTAATCAACGTCGCTCACGCCGTACAGTTGATAGAGAGGTACTAGCTCACGAGGCCGAGCTAATGGTCGGCGCACTGACGGCAGATATAGATGCAATTATGGGGGAGTACACAAGGCAGCTACTGGACATCGTTGAACGCATCAGAGAAGCCCAACCACGCACCCATGGTGCGGTACTTTTAGATGTTAGTCGGTGTGGTTATGGATGCCTCGGTTGCCCTCACCCGGTATGGCGTAAATGGGTCAACCGACAACAGCATAGCCGGCATTCTCCATCAACCTGGCATGCTGTGAGAATACAGCGACCAGGGGTAGCAGCAAGAGCGAAATCTGTACCTCAAGAGGCACGGGAACTGATAGCAGAAGCTCTCGTGCTGATCGAACGTAGGGCACGCTTCATCGACCATTTGAAGCGCATCAATAAGGCCATTGGTACTGCACGTCACTATCGACCAGAGCTAGGCCAACATGGCGGCAAAGAGGACAGCTAGACGCTCTTTTTTTTGCGCACCAACTGATTCCTCTATGGCTGGGAGTGTCACTCTACAAGCCGTTTTTGAGACGCTGAACTGGCCTCAAGCGGGCTTAGATGTTCACCGTAATGGTGAACGCACCATGATGCATCTCACCCATTATATGTGTACTCGCTATGCGCGTTACTCCTTCCTACGGAGAGCTATACCCATGGGCAACCACCCTTTGGGTATCCTTGTACGGGGGATGGATGACAGTTACTAAATGACCGCGCTGGTAGGTATGAGAGGGTGGGGGAGAGGTAATACCCCATACGGGAATCAACCTCCATGAAAGCACCTCCTAATACAATATGTATTCCCTTATATATGAGATCCCAAGCGCGCCATTGCTGACCAAGCTGGCGCCTTCGGTGCGTGAGCAACAACGGTGAAAACGTCCTTGTCGGGGTGTGGGAAGGCCACGCCACCGCGCTCTATGCTGGCGCCTTCGATGCGTGAGCAGCAACGGTGAAAACGTCCTTGTCGGGGTGTGGGAAGGCCACGCCACCGCGCTCTATGCTGGCGCCTTCGATGCGTGAGCATGAGGAGACAATAGCGGGCTAGAACGAAGTTGAATCGGGGCGGTTTAAGGAATTAGAAATCGCAAATATTAGGCGTTTCGAGGCTTGCCTCGTGATAGGCCGCGAAGCGGCCCATGTGCTTTTCGTGGACAGCAGAAGAAAGATCGCTTGCTCTCCCACAGCAGTCCTGCTTGCTCTAACAAAACGAAGTGACTTGGGGCGTTTTTCCGGCTTTAACTATAGCAAATCTAGGCGTGTCGTGGCCTGGCTCTTATTCAGCCGCGTAGCGGCTCATGTGCTCTCGTTGACTCAACGAATAACTGCAACGGTGAACACAACAAGAAAGCACACCAGGCCGCACATAAAACCATTCAAAAAGTTGTAGAAAAACCTTCTAAAATAGATACGCGCTAACACAGAATACCGCCTAAAATTAGTCGTTTATATGCAATTCCAGAGATGCTCGTAAACTATCTTTTATTGAGATGGGCGAAGATAGCCGGAGCGACCGCGCCGTATAACTCGAACGATTCACGGACTTATAATCAAATCAGGGTAGTTCGGGGGATGTTCCCTGTCCCTGGCCTAAGGCATGCCTAGTCACCGCGGTTTCAAAGCTACGCTCACCACTGCCACGGCAACTGCATCATTTTCTTGGAAAGGGAAGACCCTATTCCTGACTGGGATATTCCCCCCTGAATTCATCCATGCTCTTGAGCAGGTCCAGGTAATCTACCCCACCCGTAATAAGGCGGGTCTTTGTAGCGCGTTCATACATCCACACACTCCATAACTTCATATGCGTTGAGGCGCCTTCAAGGTCCTTGGGCATCATCCCTCCCCACTCTGGATCGTCAGCCATAAACTGGAGTGCCCGATCAATGGCACGATCCAGATCATTTCGGGGCGAGTAAAAGTCAGACAGATGTACCTGCTCGGCCAGGATCAAAACCGCAAGCACCGGATAGTTCAGAAACTCTGCAAACTTTTCAATCACATCCCGGCCCAGGCTACTGGCAAGCCTACGTCCAGTTTTCAAGTGGCTTAGAGTGCTCGGCGCAATGCCAAGGTGGTCGGCTAGGTCTGTGGAAGCCAGCCCTTCGCCAACAGCTCTCTCGAAGATAACCTGAACCAACTTATAGCCAGGCGTTTCGGGCTCGATTTGCAGGTAGTCAGTTCTTGGTCCTTTGGGCTTTCCCCTCTGTCCATCCTTAGGGCCTGAACCCCCTTTACGGATTCCTGCGTCGATGACCTTCTGTAGGTCTTTATCATTTTTTCCCTGATCCAAGTTTTTCTCCCCATATGACGTCAGCATGTCATCTAGTCAAATAGAACTATACCGGATAACAAATTCTAATACTTATTGCCTATCCAGCGCCGCACGCTCAGCGGCAAGATTGCATCGCTACATCTTAACCCAGGAGTAAGCAATGCTCATCGGCCGTATTGAACACGATCCCAAAAAACACTTTCCGCTGCAGTTGCCGGAGTCAACGCTTGGCCGCCTTGAACTGTACAAAGAACTTTATCAGCAGACATTCGGCGAGAAAGTTGCAAATAACGATCTCGTGGACCTAATGCTCACGAATGTCATGGATAGAGACCGTGAATTCAAGCGGTTCTTGAGAGAGGAGGAACGAAAGAAAAAACTGGAAGCAAAACAACAGGAACGAGGCACAGGAACTATCCCCTCAGCTGGTGAAGCTGAAACCGAATCTCACGCTGAGGCACAAAGCCATCAGCGTGAGCAGCACCAGGCATAAGGGTACTAGGTCTCGATATGCTGCGCTTGGATGATCTCACACATCTGTTCTACCTGGGGAACAACACGTCTCCACTTGGTACGCAGAACACGGTGATTGCCTGTAGCCCAACTGCGCACAGAGGTAACAGCCTCGTCAGCAGCCACGGCTATCTGGCGTGGGGTCATTACTTCCATCCAGCGCTCTACAGTAGCTTTGATCTCTTTGGAATCGACCCAAGCACCGCCTTCGATAGCGACGTGCTCGGACATGATTTCATTAAGAGCATTGAGCACTTTGTCATATCCGACCTTTCGAGGGACCGCTCCCCCTGTCCAGGTATGAATGGATGCCACGGAAATAGAGCATCCAAGTTTCCCCGTCAGGTGCTCTGCGATCTTGGCCAGAGTCATGCCGTAATCGTCTCGCAGAGTAGCAATATGTCGAGCCAAGTCACTGTCGGTCTTGCTGCGTTCAGCACGCCCACGGGTTGTCGGAATGCTGATCTTGATTTCGCAGCCATGCCTCTCGAGCGTGTTGATCAGGTCGTTCAGGAGTGCGTCACGCATGACTAACCTCTATGAATATTTGGCAAGTCACCCGCCTTCTGAAATGCAGCGACTTGTTGGTTGGACGGCAGCCCGTTTGCATATCCCCAGGCAATGGCAGGAGGACATGAAGCAGGAAATATACGTTGCCTGGTTTTCTAAGGAATATGACCCTTCGTATTCCCATGATGCGATCATGAAATATGCTGGTGAGGCGGCTTTCCTCGCGGTCAGCACATGGCGCCGCCATACCATCCTACCAGTGACCGTTCATAAAGCCGGTCAGGCTGATAGCGAACCCAGGGCTGAGCAGTTTGATCTGATGGCTGAACAGATCCCTGGTTTCACTGAAGAGTTCAACGACGAAATCGACATTGACCCTGAGGCTTTCGTTGAGACCACTTCGATGGCTTCAGCGCACCTCATCGACCTACCCAAACGCTCAGCTCGAACTGAGCTGTCTCATGAAAACTTGTTGGCCCTTCACTGCGAAGGCCTTTCGCCCGCTGAGATCGCAGCTGCAGCGAACATGACCGAGCGCAGCGTATACCGCAGATTGGAACGCCTTAAACATGGAAACCGTAGTACAGTATAGTAAAATTGCAGCGTTATCGGTAGCACTCTTAGGAGCTGCTTTATCCACTACCGCACTTGCCTCTGATCAGGACCTAGGTGTACTTGGCCCTACTTGGGAAATCGTAGAGCCCGACATGCGGCTGGCGATCGTGGCAGAGGCGCATGGTGTCGACTGGGACTCCGTAAATGAGCACCTAGCAGGGCAAGCTCAAAATCATACGAGAGACATCCCCGATTGGTTCGTCCCGATTGCCGAGCATACCGAAACTCACTTCGTAGATCCGTCCTATACGCTAGGTGAAGACATCGAAGCCTTGAAGCGGCAATCCGATGGTACATACCAGTGGGGAGTCATCTATGAGGCCGGCACCAAGGTCAACCCCCTCAAGCACATACAGCCAGAGAACTGGCTCCTCGTTGTTGATCTTCGAGCCGATGATCAGCGTGAACTGGCCATGACGTTAAAGGCCCGACACCCAGCCAACCTAACAGTAATCGTCACAGCAGGAGACCCAGGTAGTTTGGCGTCTGATCTTGGCCAAGCCGTGTACTTCGCAGAGGAATGGCATTTCGATCGGCTGGGCATTACGCATACCCCCTCTTTAGCTGGCGTTCGGGACAGTCATCCTGACGTAATCGAAGTGACCCATTTCGCCTATCCCTACGATGTCACCACCCTGGAGGAACACCTGCCATGAAGAGGTTACTACTCTCTGTTCTGACTGTTGCAGCTCTCACAACGGGGAGCGCCTATAGCGCATCCCCGTTATCGGGTTCTGCCGCATGTCGGGGAGAGATTTTCAATCCCATCAACGACGCGAACTGGAACAACATGTTTCCGGTAACGGTAGCTGGAATTTCCATGGGGGGTGGGTCTAATCCTTCCCTTATGCACATGGACTCAATCTGTTTGTGTCCTGGGCCCTATGGCATCGACATGCCAGGGATCGGCATGACGTTCTGGGAACCAACGTTCCTCGCTGAAGTGGCGCGAACACCTGGCTGTATGTCGACGCTCGGTGGCACGCAGGTACTAACCGGATACGACTCCCTGACTTCTAACCAAACGTATGGCTCGGGACGTGGAGATAGCAGCGTTACCAGGATGCAAATCCACTGGTATATCTACCCTCTGTTCAGTGTACTCAACATGATGAGTTCGCTGGGGTGCATGAATACCTCCGGATTTAACCTTGCAGACCTCACTGAGGTCGACGCCACTTGGCAGGATGACACTTGGACATCCATCGCATTTCCAGAGTCAGCTCTCTTCGCCAATCCAGTTGGTGCTCTCTCGTGCATCCCTGACGCCGTAGCTTCTGCAGCGGGTCGCCCCCTAGACATGATGTTCTGGTGTCAGGGCTCTCAGGGCGTCGTGTATCCCCTCACTGGCTCAAGCACCACTCACAGCTCCCCCCAAGGTGGGAATCTCCACGTCCTTGGCAAGTACATGCAGCGTAAGACACGCATGGCGGGCCTGTTATCAACGACCGGCCCTTGGGCTGAATGCCAATCCGTTTACCTGCCGAACATGATTCGCAGCCAATACCGTATTGACCCGGTGGCCCCTGTTGCCAGCAACCAAACTGCTGTTCTTGGAATGTCCGAGTTCCGCTGGGGGATGCTGCCTCCCGCCAACACCGCTGTTCGTACTGATTCCGCATTCTTGATCTGGGTAGGTAAGCAATGCTGCGCACTCTGACCGCTATTACTTTGACGCTATTCAGCACATCGGCGTTAAGCCAACAAACACCCGTACAAGCCGCTCAAGACGCTTTCTCTGCTCTTCAAGGGTCACAGGCACCTAGTGGCCTATTCGCTGGCCAGAAGAGCCCTGAGGCAATCCTGGAGGCGATGGGCGCGAACACAAGCGGATCAACCGCAGGCCAAGCAGCCGGCTCTGAGATGCTAGGAAACGTCCGGGCCCAAGGTCAGACCGGGGGGATCGCAGACCCTGAAATGGCCGCTGAATGGCAAGCACTGAGGGATTCGTTAGACCTAGGTGAACAGGATCGACTGTATTTCTTCATCTCATTTTCAATGCCCGAAAGCTTGATTCGTGGCTATGCACTTGATGCAGCCAGAGCAGGAGGCGAGCTGGTTCTGCGCGGAGTGGAGCCGGGTATAACGCTCCGTGACTTCACCATGGAGCGCTTGCTGAAGGTACTACGCCCGGGAGGCATGACAGCACCGATCCAGATCGACCCGCGACTGTTCGATACCTACGAGATCGAGACCGTACCCACGATTGTCCTTGCCAAGGAAGATCCCATGGGCGTGTGTCAGACCGCCAAGCGCCAAATAGGCGAAATCGATGGTCAGCAGCTCGAGTACCAGGGATGCCCTAAGGGCAACCCAGACAATTACTGGAAGGCTGAAGGGTCAGTAACTGCCCTATATGCCTTAGAGCAATTCAACAAAGGCGGTGCCGGCAATGCCGAGGTCTACATCAATGCGCTCAAGGGCGAGGGCGCCGAAAGCGCTCCTGAGCAGGGAGGCGTTGCGTCAGCACAGTGGGAGTCGATGAGCGACGAGCTAGCTGAGCGCAACGCACAACGACTCCGTGAGCGCTATCAAGGCACTGATCGCGAAGTTTACGACACGCCAATGGGGCCGGCCGTTGGTCCCGCGGGACAGAATATTGATCATCTCTGGGAGGAGTGACATGCCGAAGGGCTCTTGCTTAAAACTGTTTGCCATGGGGGCCGCTTTTGCGGCCCTCGTGCCCTTGAGCGACGTGGCGATGGCCACCCCTAACCAAGCTGGAATGAATGCTGGGGGAGCCTGGGCCAGGGATTTCAACCCAAACAACGCCTTCCGATCAGCTACATCGAGCCTGGGTCTTGAGGATACGAAAACCTCTGGTGAGCTTGGAGGGGAGGTGGGGCTTCAAGTTAAACAGAAACAGCAGCGAAACTTTAGATGCCGCGACGGGGCTCGCCTCACTGCAGGCGGCATTCGAGTTTTGGTCGAAGAGTGTGAACAAAGCGACAATGGTGAGCTTGAGCGGATCAGTGTGTCCGTATGTGACGCACTAACTCAGGGGATACGGTGTAGCGAGGACCGCTACACGGTCACAAGAGAAATACCGACCGGGGGAGAAGCCGCCTTCAGCGGAGGCAACCTGTACGGAGCATATCGAGTCGAGGCTGAATGTTCTTCATCGTCTTGCACCATGACTATGCACCAACTTCACGGGGATGCATGGGGCGGCAACGATATGCGTCAGAAAGGGAATGATAGAGTCAATCAAGATCCCAATCACCCGTCAAATACAATTAGTGATGTTCGCGACAACCCTACTTTTGAACGTGGCAGCAACTTTGCTGATGATCGTTCAAAGTGTCTCGGCAATCAAATAAACCAACTTTTCAGTGAAGGTGATATTCCAGTTTCATGTGACCCCAACGACCCAAGGACAATTGATTTTCTTGACATCAATGCTGGTGGAGAATGCAAGCCGGATAAAATCACAACCGATTCCTGCGTGGTCGATATACCAACAAGACTCGTTACTTGTGAGCCTGAATCTCGGGAGTGTGAGGTAAGAAGAGACTCCGCAGAGTTTAGCTGCGCTAGAAAACTTGAGGTGACGGGAATAAAAATACCGACATGTAATAATGGCGATCACCTTTTAACTATAACGAGCGACCCCTGCCCTAGCTGCGTCGATTACCTCAGATATAACTTTTACTGCCAAGACCAAGGCTACCGAGTTGTCTATGACACGGTAAAGAAGTCAGATGGTTCACGTCATACAGGCCCTCACTCAAATGTTGTCAGTGGCGGCTTGAACACTACTGTACCTAAAACAACTGTTATAGAGGACTTTAGCGGTAGTAAATGTTTTCGAGTAGCTTACGAGCAGAACTGTAATGGCACTACCTGCAATGTCACAGCTTACTTTGAAAACCCTTGCAAGAACATAAGCTATGCAGGTTCAAATAGCTTCCCTATACCAATGAGAATCGAATTCACAGATAGAGTGATCGATGAATGTACTGGTTTAGAAAGCAGACGGCCTGAGTTATAAACTATGAAATATATTCATTTAGTAGCTTTATTAATCTACCTAATAATACCCCAGGTTACCTTTGGGGCTTTAAGCGACTACCAAGAGTGCTACAAGGTCGGAGAGACATGTATTGATTCTGCCCCCAGAACGATAATGGGTAAAACAGTCCGACGAGAGTGCTGGGAATATGCCGTTACTTATAGATGTTACGGCGATCCATATAGCCACACTTGCAATCTCGAAGCACTACAGAACGATGATGACTGGAAGTTGGTAAACACGTTTGGAGAAACATATCCAGCGACCTATTCGCAATATTCACGCATTCTTCCTGACAGTTGGATCGAAGAATGGCAAAAGAGCGAGTCTACATGTAGTGCCGACACTTCGTATGGCTGTGGCCCAGATATAAGCAGGACAGATATAAAAGATGCTTCTGGAAATATTGTCGGCCAGAAAGTAACTAAGCGCTGTTACATCGGCGAGACACCACGTTGCAATAACGACCCGAACTGCAACATAACGAGCTACGACTGCACCAGAAAGCAAGACGGTTTATGCGTTCGGCAGGAACAGACATATACATGTCGCGAAGATGGGAAATGCGATCCTAGTTCCTACGAAATTATGCCTGAAGTTAGCGATGATGAAGGCGCCTTCTCAGACGCTATTGCAGCGGCAGGTGTCATGGACATGATCGCTGCCGAGGGTGGGTTAGATGAAAACATGCGGATCTTTTCTGGCATGGAGCGCGAGTGCAAAGCGATTACAAGCGATTTCCGCCGCATGATGGAATTTAACGCAACCGTATCAACCGTTTTGGCAACGTATTTTGGAGGACCGCTTGGAGCTGTCTTGGCTGGCACTGCTTCGGCAGACATTCTAAATGCTATTGAGCACATGCAATGCTGTCAGGAAGACCCAGAAGATGTCGTTTTGACCAGCTCATTTATCTCTATGGCTACAGGAATCGGTGCTGACTACTGTGACCTCGAAGATGTAGAGCTTGCTGCTGCTCGCATGGCGAAACGAGCCGTCCAAGTTACACCCGGCTTTGTTCCCACCAATAATACGCTATGCACGTTCGCAAATTATATTTACAACGCGCCTGCGAAAGGTGACATGTCCTACGCGAAGCAAATATGCGCACATTGGACAAGGCCATGGTCGATTGCGAACACCCAAACTCAGGTGGATAGATACCAACGCTGGTGCGAGTTTGACTCGATGCTTGCCAGAATAATTCAAGAACAGGGTCGAGAACAGCTTGCCGAGTTGGCTTCGCAAAACGCAGGTGGAGCTGTTACCAAGCGCATTGAGTTTCCTTTTTACAATTCTGCCGGAGGATGGTCGAACGAGCTAAATGCCAACAGCAATCGAGTGCGGTTCTGGCAGTGGAAAGAGGAATGCTCTACCGATGAAGGCTTTACCAATTCGATGTTATCTGGATACGATTGCCCTTCAAGCCCAGACATTTATGCAGCGGTCTGCTCTGAATCGTCATGCGGGGCACCGCCTGATCACCCTGTTTATGGCTTTAGCCCAGGCTGGGAAACCCATCGCTTAGCAGCAGAGGATCATCACACCCGTGCGATCAACCGATATTCGGTTGTAGAAGGTGGGTGTTTTGAAGATGGCAGCTGTGAATACAAAGTTCACGCTTGGAAAGCTGGCGCTGGTGGTCAGATGCGCATTCCCTTAGATATGAAGTGGCCAATCAATTTTCCTAATGATGGCTGGGGCGAGTTTTCTTGGGCGCATAACAATGTTCACTTCGAGGCATATACAAACCCTCTAGGTTCAGAATCCCCTTCCAGAGGGCTGCGCATGTGTATCGGTTCATCATATGAATGCTATGACAATGCGGCGTGGAATGAAGTCAACATCCAAAATGACATTACTAATTTGAATAACTATGTCAGCAACAGTCCACCAGTGACTCTCACTGGTGGATGTTCCGTTGAGGAATGTGAGTTTAGAGCTTCAATTGAAGTCAATCTTACAGCTAAGCCTTGGTACACCTACTCAGAAAAGAAATACGAGCCGTGCATGCTAAAGGTTTTGGGTAGCTGTGTGACAAAGGCCTCCACAACTTACGATCGTCAGTACAAGCCAGACTGCACCGGGTTCACTATTGACGAGTTCCTTGCACTTGATCTCGGCGATATGGATTTCTCGGAGTACGTGGAAACGTTGTCGGAAAAAGCACAATCGGAGTTCAACCAGACATGGGCAAGATAGCTTTAATTCAAGCTACTTGTGTGGTGATGGTATTGGCATCTACTGGCTCCTTCGGGAGCCCAGTAGACCGAATCACTGCCCAAGCTGAAGCGCTGGCATCGGGTGCAGCCGGTTCAGAGGAAGTTGTGCAGAACGCGGGGCAGAGGCCTTTCATGTTCACGCCCAATAATGGGTATGTAGGCCTAGAAACCCAGCTAGATGTATCGCTCACTTATACGTCCTTTGAGAACGGTGGACAGAACGTTAGAAGAGTTGAAAAAGCAGTTGTCGACTGGGGTGACGGCTCAAGTCCGACCACAGTGCCCCCTGGCACACCCGCCTACCATACGTATGGCCACCGCAATAAGGAGGGTGCCATTACACCTCATGGAAGTATTGTCTATACCGGCAGGATTACGTTCGTGACTACTTCAGGCAATGCATATACCGAGCAATTTCAATATAGCATGTGGCATTCCTTTCTTGACTCGCTTGTTCCAGGAGGAAGATCGCTACCCAACAACATGCTACCGAGCGTTAGTGGGGCTGGTGGCAGGGATCGTTTGCCCAGTGGCTTCTTTGATAGGAACAACAAATAATGCAAACTCTTTTCAAGGCTGCGCTGATCATGGTGGCAACAACCATGCCTTTGTTTGCCAATGCTCAGGAAGGCGCCAATGAACCCGCGCATCAGCTTTACGGCGGTCATGATGCTGGCGCGCTACTTAGCAAGTCGCTTATGGTGACCAGCCAGCTAGATTGGCTCAATGCCTGGTCGCTGAACCTTGGAGGCAATCCACCAGAAGATTTGCCCCAAGGCTATATCGGAGTTCTAGTCTTCGCGTCCTACCCAGGACATCTCATAAGCCTTCATCCTCTGGACGACAGCTCATCTTTGATGATTCGCTGCCATCAGGCACCGCTGCCCGACAGCCGTAGCTACATCGCCCCCTCTGCATGGGCAGCCGGGATGTTCCGTGCTGATAGCGTGACGCTGGAGGATTGCCCATGATAGCCGGCAGAATGGATGCGCTGGCACTTACCGCCATTGCAGCCGGCGTTGCGGCCGCTACACCTTGGGCTGTCGGCACCTTCCCAGCATGGCCTGCTGGCGTCCTGGGTTCGCTGGGGATGGCGCAGCTCACATGGAGCCAGGCTATGGCCAAGCTGCGCCAGTACGACGAGGATTCCCGAGAGGGCTTCGTGCTGCCTTCAGACGAGCCAGTAGATGATAAGGGGCCTTCCTTACATATCGGCCTGACCACCGACAAAAATACTCGAATCAACATGCCCGACATCCTCGGGCAGCGACACACTGCGATCGTGGGTCAGTCTGGTGTGGGTAAGACTACTCTTGGTGAATATATCCTCTGGCAGCAAACTGCGCGTGGGCGCGGATGGCTATTCATTGACGCCAAGATCGATCGGGACACTCGGGATCACCTAGCGTACATGGCCAAGGTGACAGGCCGCGAAGATGAACTCTACATTATCGACGTGTCAGACCCCGATAACGCCAATACCTATAACCCTGTTCTCCACGGCGATCCTGATGAGGTGGCATCGCGGCTGATGAACCTCATTCCTTCTGCGGAGAACAATCCAGGCGCCGATCACTACAGGCAATCCGCCAATCATGCACTCACTGTCATCATTGCCGCTCTGCAAGCCTCCGGTCAGTTATATCACTTCGGAGATCTATCAATTCTATTGCAGTCCGATAGAGCCCTTGAAAACTTGGAGAGAATGACTCCTCAAGGGCCTGAGAAGAGGGCGCTATCGATCTTCCTCGATCAGTTCCGTACCCGTACCAAGGAAGGGACAAAAATCGACCTCAACCGCATGAAGCAAACGCTGGGCGGGATGGCAGGCCGGATTGCACTGTTCGCCCAGGGTAAGTTTGGAAAGGTCTTCAACGTTTATGCCCCGGAAATCGTGCTTACCGAGATTATTCGTAAGGGCCACATGCTTTATGTCTCGCTTCCGACGATGGGAAAGGACACCGCAGCCCTCAACCTAGGGAAAATGATCGTCTCGGACATTCGCTCTGCTGTTGCCTACATTCAGGATTTACCCAAGGGCGAAAGGCCAGAGCATTTCATCGCACTTCTGGATGAAATGGGTGCTTACGTAATGGAAGGGGTAGGGCGTCTCTTCGAGCAGGCGCGATCGGCCAATATCGCACTGATTCCAGCCTTCCAGTCCTTCAGCCAGCTTAATCGAGTCTCGCCAGACTTTGCAGACATCGTGATACAGAACACTTGGAACAAAATATTCTTCAAGTTCGGTGCGAAAGACAGCCCTGAAGAGGCCGCAGAAATACTAGGTAAAACCAAGCGTTTTCAACGTACTGTCTCAGTCTCGGCTAACCAGGGAGAGAGTGCGCAGTATTTGAGAACCACCCCACAATCCAGCATGTCCGATGGCGGCGGCATGGGTGAAAGCTGGCGCGAAGTTGAGGAGTTCAGGGTAACACCGGATCAATTGAGAGCCATGGATATGGGGCAAGCGGTCATGATGATGGGCGCTCGCATGTATCATTTGAGAACGCCAATGATCAACTACCCCAAACACATTCCTTCATTTAAGGTAATAAAACGCAAGATGAAGATGCCTGCCGACAAACAGGCGCTTAACTTCGAGGAACGGCTAAACGAGTTTCTTACAGCAACTGTTTAGGGGGTAGTTATGATTACAGTGTTATTTTGGGCGACAATCGCCATTTTCGCTATGTTGCTCTTAGGAATTCTTCCGGGAGTAAAAGAAGTCTTTAGGCCGCTCATGGACATTATATCCAAGGGAACCGGCGAGGTATTGAAATTCGCTGGGGGATATATTCTTTGGCTTGCCAAGACGATAATTCATGCCCATATCGACCTTGTTATCCACTTATGTCATAAGCGCTCATACTTTGACCCAGCAGAAAAGATGAGAAAATAGCCGCTTCATGCTGTACGATTGAAATCGTCGTATGGTATTATTACACAACAGTAAGGTAATTGCGTCGATCGCTGGGAGGTCGAAATGGCTAACAATAATCGCAAAGCTCGCCGCCAACGTGCGATCGCAGCCCGCCAAAGTGCCGCCCGGAAACCCAAGGGTTCTTTCGTAGTCAATGAGCTTCAACACTTGATCGGTGCAGAAGAAGAAGATGTTGTACGTGCCGCTAGGTGGAGAGCCAAACAGAACATATACGTATTTCTGATGGTGAACTTAGTAATAATTCCAAGCCTATTAATATTTACCTATTTCACATGGGATAGTGCCCCTGGCAAAGTGCTTCCCTTTATTTGGGCAGGGTATGCTCTGGTTCTTATATTCCAGACCAGGGCGATGTTGAGGTTCAAACGGATCATTAAAAATGCATGAAGAAAGGCCCCTCGCAAGGGGCCTTTTTCTTATGGGCGGGTGCCCATTAATTCTCGCGGATCAATATCTGACCCTTGGTTAGGGGAAGGCTCTTCCGTTGATTCAGAACCTCGACGCACCTGGCCGCGATTGATCGTAGCGGCCGTAGCATTCTGGGTTGAGCCATTATTGGCCTGAGAATCGATTTGCTCTTGAGTAGACGGCATAGGAGAGCTGGCCGACTCAAATTCGCCATCCCCTCCATACGTGTAATATGCATGCCCTCCTTCACGCTCAACAGCATAAACTGCCTGATTGTTCTCGTAGTAGGTTGGAACGAAGGTGTCATCTCCGATCTGTATATTGGATCGTTCGCCTCCGGTAATGAGAGCATCCGCATTTTGTTGGTCAGCGGCATCGATCGCCCTACGATCAGCGACAGAAAAGCTACCTCCTGTATCGATCACATGATAAGCATCTGGCCTTTCAACGTCCGCTTGCGCATTACCTTGGATCGTCCCTAGCCGTTCGCTGGAATCAACCGATAGTGAACTTACACCGCCTCTCTCTATCGGTGTGGTGACTTCAGTTGCCGTTGCTGCTCGTGCGCCCACATCGCTTGTATTTGCGCCGACACTGCCACTTACAGCATTCTCACGCCCGGCAACTTCAGCACGATCGGTATTCTGTCGCTGTTCAACCTCACCTCGTAGATCATTGGCATCGCTACGCATAGCCGAAATAGTCTGTGGGCTGGCGGGAGTAGGGATCGAGCCACTGCGACTTGCAACATATTCCTCGCGTGCTTGCTGTTGAACCTGGACAGCTTCCTGATAATCGTTTGAGGCCGCATAGAGCATAGAGGCGCGGTCTTCACCGACCCGCCCCTCAAGTACCTGTCGAGATTCGCTCTGGGATACTTTTTCTGAATATCGGCTGCCGTCTTGACCTACAACTTGAACTGCACCATTTTCAGAGAAAGATAGCTTCCCAGTATCTGATTGGCTCAGGCTCATAGATTCTTCGGTCGTGTCTTGGCTAGTGTCTGAACCACGGACCCCGACTTCGCCCTGTACAGATGTCCTTGCATAAGCGCTAGCACCCGCATTAAGTGAAAGACCAACCTCTGTTTTACCCCCAGCTTCGATTGAGGCCTTTCCGGCCGCATGCGAAGTAACATCATTAATTTCCCTTTCCGATAATCCGGCCTGCTCCATAACTTGCCTAGTAGCAGACAGCTCAGACATATATTGTTGCCCTTGCTGATCCTGAGACATCCTTGACCAGTCAACCGAGCCGTCAGCTACAAACCCTTGGTCTTGGGCGTATTGGGTAGCCGATCTGAAGGTATCAGTCATCATATTCTGGGATTGTTGGCTAAATGACTGTTTCGCTTCTTCTGTTCTCTGGGTCGCTTCACTAAATGCCTGCGACTTAGATAGGCTCTCCCTCATGTCTGCCGCTCTTAGGCCTACGTTCGTATCCTGCCCGCTCATATTCGTAACTTGAGATGCCCCAACGCCGACATGGTGTGCCGATACCTCTTCCCCAGAGCTGTAGCGGTGAGAGGTTTGGTGAGCATTCATGTTCGCGTTGTTCATGCTTACCTGGCCAGCCGAGGCTGCACCTGTAGACATGTTGTTCGCTGCTGTCGCCGCTTGTTGACTACCAGATGCCCTGTCCAGGACAGAAGTGAAGGCGTAACCGCTACCAGATACTAACCCCCACATGATGGCGGGTACTAAGGTGGACATAAAACCTGAGGCCATTACCATCTTGTCCGACATATCGCTAACTGCGCTCATATTGGCCATGGTGAGACCATCAGCGAGGTATCCCGCTGTCTGACCCTGGAAATAGAGCATCATGATGTAGTTCACGATTGCGAGCCCTGGCCACCATAAAATGAGCCAGGTCATCACCTGGGCATACGAGGTGCCCATCTTCTTGCCTAAGCCGGGGACCAGCACCGCAGCAAACACAATCGGCGCCAGCCCAATCACGAATGCCTGAAGGATAGCGAAGAAATAGCCCGCCATATCCCGGAAGAGAATAGCTGTGCTATACCATCCAGATTGCTGGGCACGTCGAGCCTGCTCCATATTCAAGGCTGAGATCAGCTCGTTGGAGCCTGTGGCCATTGCTGCGTATTCATAGGTGCCAGAGTACATTTCTGCGATTGCGGCTTGTGTGGCAAGCCCTGTGGCGTCCTGAACGGCACTCCCACCTGAAGCCCAGCGAAACGAATCATCCAAAGCGGCTTGTGCGAGCGCTGTTGATCCTGCTGCCTGCTGAAGCCAGAAAGGGGATGCTTCCCTCATGCCGTTCAATAACGCGGGAGCTGCAGTCTGCAAACGGTTGTCAATGCTCGCGTAGGCCTCGTCACAAGCCTGCATGCCACCATTTAGATCGGTCGAGTCATAAACGACGGTATAAACTGCCCGGTTCAGGTTATTGCCTAAAACCCCCCATGCATTTTGTGAGGTAATTAGCGTCACCGGGGAGATTTTGCCGCTAAAAATATTCGGCAACGCACAGTCATTCATGAAACTTTGAATGCTTGATCGCAGGTACGGATCAGTCAGGCGAATCTTCTTCATGTCATTCAGCATGCTTGCCGCCATGCCAACGGGAGCCCCCTTTGAAATACGTAGATTCTCGAAGTTTGGCGTCGTGAAGTTAGTTTCAATGCCGTTTGTAGCCCACATCCCTATCTCTGAGATGACAACAGCAGGAAGACCGATGGCTGCCGGAACGCCTTCAATTCGTTGAATGAATTGGGGCGACCCAACGCCATCCCACACCATGTCTTCAATAAGAATATCGACCTTCAAAGAGAACAGCATGTAGACAGTAAGAATCATGCCGGCAAAATACATGGCCACCTTTTGCAGACTTCCACCCAGGATTCCCGTAAAGCACATCGCAAGGAAGCCGGCCATCGCCAAGAACAGCGCCAAGTTCCTGAACCCAGGGTTTGAGTCAGGGTCAGTCAGGCGTTTAATCGCCTCCAGTATTTGCGCCAGCGCATAACCATTGCCATAGCCATAAAATGTCCAAGTGTCACCACTTGCAGGCGTCATGGTCTCTGCGATTGCTAGCCCCGGAACAGCGACCAATCCAATAGCTACAAGGGCAGGAACAAGCCATTTCATCAGTCCACCTCCCGAGCCATATCACGAGCGAAATCCATGCCGGATAGACCCATGGCATGAAGATTTCGCAACGTGGCGCGGTTGATCTTGTCAACCTGGCTCATTATGTTTTCCTGAGTCTCAGCCATAAGGTTAATTTGCTGAGCCTTCTGGGAGGTCATGACAACTAGCTCATTCTGGGCCTCGCGGAATTCGCGCAAGATCTCACCCGGCAAGGATGATGTCATCGATGTCTTAGCCGTTGCCTGGACGGCATAGCGAATGTACTCAATGGAGATCATGTAAGACAGAATGGTCGAGTTACCAACTACTAGGTCGTAGGCAAGGTCCGGGTAGGTCGCTGCAACATTAACTGCTTGATAGAGCGGGAAGGGCGCTGCAGCAATAATGGCCTTTTGAGAAGCGGTCAGCGGGGTGCCACTGGCAACGTTCTTAACCGCACCTTCCAATTCCATAATCACCGTGGTCAAAAAGCCGTGGCCTAGTGATATATCCTCAACCTTTGCTTTGTTCGGGTTCCAACAGTCTCTCAGATCACTGTTGCTACAAGTATAAATCTCGGCGGCCTGGCCTGAGGCGCCTGACCATACCTTGTCCTCGCAAAAGCTGTTCACGAAGTCAGCGTATTCAATGACGGTCGGCGAGGCTTTATCACTTCCGCACAGGAATATGTCCAGCATCGCATCGGCAGTTTCGATGGTTGGCGAAAAGGTGTTCGAGTCGCCACTACCCCCTTTGTTGCGAACCTCAGTACCAATCCAACTCATCAATAGCTCGGCAAATATCTTGTTCTCTGCCCCCATGTTGTTGCTGCCATCTCGCCCAGGGGCAATACCTGCTTCTTGAAGGCCTAGCCATGTGCGGTTGCCATCAAGCTCTAAGGCCAGTGCGCGATCCCCGGGATTGTTGCTGAGGTGGTCTCGCACTTCGCGGCCCGAATCCGATTTGCTATCACAAGTGTCCTGCTGGGCTGCCAGCCAGTCACTTTCCACGCCCTCAAACATCCCTACCGAACTACACCATAGATTCCCTAATTCGCCGGAGTAGTCAGGGAACCCCTCAACCAGTGCGGTAGCAGCCTCACAGCTGTCCTGGGATAGTTTCGCCGCCGCCTGTGCCATGCGTTGTGCGAACTCAAGCACATCCCCACAAATAGGGCAGAGCTGTTTGAGCGCGAGCTGGAAGGAGAGGGCTACAACCCCTTGGGCGATTTGCTCCAACATCTGCTGGATCTGCTCACTGTCGATATAGGAGAAGCCACCAAAATGCGCGTCGATGCCATTGCAGCCTACGTCTAGCCGCGGCGGGTCCATGTTGACTAGCGAGTAGCGGTTCTGAGAAAACCGCATGGTCAACCCCCCGGCCGTGTATCCATGCCGTGTCCTGGTCTCAAACGACGCCGCGCTGTTTGAGCTACTGAAGCCGCCTCCGGCACTGGATAGCCGGTCAAACGCATTTTCGAGTGCGTTGGCTTCAGCCAGGCTTGTGGTAGCCGTTATCGACATTCCGCTGATCACGGCTGTTGCCACCATGGTTACCAATTTGTTTCTGGAGAACATTACTCAACTCCTTGGGGAATGCCGGCGCCGAGGCCACCGGATGACCGTTCCAGCATGTCGGGGACGCTGAAATCAACGGGAGGACTCGTGCCATCACCAACCGCCTCGAGGCCCTTTTCTGCTGCTCGTTGGATAGCACCAAAGAAGACCTCAATCCTCGAGGTAATCCGCTGCGCTGCTTCAACACCACTGGAGACGCGGAACCAAAGATCATCCTGTGGCAGGTAAAGCCAGAGGTCCGGTACCGCTTCGACGGCAAGGTGGCCAGCAGCCTCTACTGAGCGTCCTGTGGTATCGCAGCTGTTCGAGAACTCTGGCATGCACCCCCCATCAAGTGGGGCGTTGTAAATGGTGAGCCCAGTACGTCGTTCGAGCTGCCTCATAACTGGTTGCATGTCATGACAGAATTGGCAGCTAGACCGGGTAAACCAGACGAGAAACCCATTCTGGTCATCTATCTCTTCCATGACCGCGTTGCGCTTGCCATCGCGTGCTCGTGACGCTGCACGAAGCCCAAAGGAGGAGACGGGGCTATGTACGAGGGGGTTGAGGTCCTGGTTTTGGATCTGATTCCACTCCCACATCCTCGACATTGTGATGGCTTGGTCGACGGCCCATCGCATATACCGCTGAAAGGCCTCGACTGTCTCTGGATTGTTGGGGTTCATCACAGACTGGTTAAGCAGCATGTCGCGCTGCTTGGCTTGAAACTCGAAGCTCCCCTCTGGGTCGACAAAACCACAAGAGGGCTCCCACTGTTCTGGGTCCGTACAATCCAGCTCCTCTTCAGACGCCTTGGCCATCGGTATCTCGACTGGGGGCTCTTCGGGCTCTTCTTCCTCATCATCATCTAAGTGCCCCCAGAACCAACCGCATTCGCGAGCATTATTGCTATCAAGACAGGCTTGCCCTCGGTCCCCACCAGGCTGGGCTATAGCGGTCCAACTCAGCGTTAGCAAAAGCGCCAGCATTAGCTGCAGAAATGGCGCCGGCAAAGGGCCAGCGGTCATGTGTTTCATAGCACAAGGCTCCGTATCAATATCGCGGCAATGGCCCAGGCCAACAGCACGGGCCAAAATTCTGAAGTGCCGCCATCCCACAGCTTCAGGGAATGGCGTTTGGCGGGGTGCCACACAGGCACTCCCAAAGGGGTGCCAGCATCTCCAATGACGTGAGAGAGCCCACCAACCGAGAAACCAAAGAGAAGGGCGGCAAGCAATGGCGCATCAGGTAGCCAAACGGCTGATGCCACTGCCAGCCCTAGCCAAGGGAGCAACCAGTGGGTCACAGTCCTATGGGGTATGAGCGTGGCTGGACCAATGCGGATCTCCAGCCAGTCAGGTGCCGTTGATCCAGGCAGCGCCATCGCCGCCACTGCCAGCGCAGACATCCCACCATAAAAGGGGGTCATAATCGCACCAGCCGATGCGCCAAGCGCCAGGCCGAATAATCGATGAGCGTTCCCGGTCAAGCTGCCTCCAAATACCTGTGTCATGCACGCGAAAAAGCCCCAACACCACAAAGGGATGGGGCTATGGAAGGTTAAGCATGTTGGGATTGCTGTCGCTGGATAATTCGGCGTCGCTGTGCGATCGCTCCCTTGAGCCGAGCTGACAGGTGTGCATCCAGTTGAGCGCTATTGACCCAGCGTTCGGCCGAAACCAATCGCTCAACATCTGAGTTTTCAATCTCCGCTAGAATCGCTTCGGGCGATGCCAAACGGTGACCGTTCGATACCCGCTGCTCTGATGGCTCAGGCTCTCCTTGGGAGAGAAGCACTGAGGATTCCACAGCGGCGTTATTGGCAGCATTTCCATCATCGTCCGGGCCTTGAGCAAGGCCTAGAAGAGCCATCAACCCATAGCGACGTGCATACGTCTGGGCTGACGCCACACCATGGCTATCAAGGGTCTCAACGGGCATCTCACAGTAAGAGCCAATGTACTCCCCAGAAGGGCCATGAATGAGCATGGTCTCCATCACCACAGCCCCCACTGTTCCGGGCACAGGTGCCTGAACCAGTGCAATTTCAAACTTATTCAAGACTGCACGAATGCTGCCGATTATAATTGCGAGGCTTGCATAGCGGTTGTCGTACATCGGATTCGTAGAATCCGGTGCGATCAGACCACCAAGCTCAGCCTGCACTGAAGCCAGGGCTTTGCCGATTCTGGCGATCGAGTCACTGCGATTCATAACGTGCTCTCCTCTCATCCCCCAGGTATCGGGGTCTCATGAGAGGTAGGGGCGCTACTGACAGACAAACGGGAGGTGGTATTGAGATTACCGAGAGGAGTGGCAACCCCGCGGAAGTGACACGATCCAGCGGATAGATCAAACAAACGTTTAATTTAAAAGAAAGTAGGGAGAAGTGATGCACCACGCAAGGGAACTAGAATCATTCCCTAGGCCCCATATAACCTTGGTCTCAGAACGAATAACAGATAATAAAAGCAAGGCTGGTTATGGAATGACAGATAGGGCGGTAACTTTGGACTCTGTGCTCAGAGCCTTGAGCACAGAATCACCGCCCGGAGGCATGCTATCCACGCTAAAAAGCGCCAATGCCACAGGAATGCGCTTCAAGCGAGGTAGAGTGAAATGACCTAAGTGATCAGTAGCTGCTTGACCCAAACAGATTCAGCGAATATATAAAAATGCATCCTTCCTCCCGAATCCCATCATGCTGAAAATGAAAAAACCCTCCTGATAATGGATGTCAGAAGGGTTTGAAGGGTTTGAAGGGTTAAGCAGCTTTGCTCTTCCGGGGAAATCCCGTGAGCCCACTACTGGTGTACACATCAGCCCAATCAACGCTCACATCAGTTGAGCTGGGTGCATCAGGGATCTTTATCGAAGCTCGAATCCCTTTCTCTAAAAGCCGAGCCTGGAGCACTTCCGCTGCGTCCTGACCAGCCTTACGTCCTTTCCTGTCGGGTAGGTCACGATCAGCCCAAATAACCACTTCCGTGACACCCTCAGGCGGCTCGAACGACCTCATTAGGGAAGCTGACAGTACCGGCCAGACAGGCATTCCCGTAGCAGCCCGAATAGCTAGCGAGGTCTCAATGCCCTCAGCCACACCGATAACGCCGGCTGTAGCTGTGCCTAGTCGAATAGCACCACCGTGGACATCACCATTCTTCACCACAGGGAACAGCTTTTTAGCCTTGCTCACAGGCGCCTTCTCAACCACACCATTTTCTGTGCGGTTGAGATACGTCCTATGCATCGTGACAGGCTTTCCAGCCGCATCCCTGACAATGGTTATCAGTGCAGGGTAGTAGCTAACCACTTTGCCTTTCTCGATGTAGGCCATCCTAGGGTGGAGGCGTGCCTCCGTCTCGAGAACGCTAAGCATCGGCTTTACAGGCAATCCGCGGAACTGCAAGTAGCTCGCCAGCATGAAGCGACCTTCGCCCCTTCCCAGGGGTAGAGCTTCTTCCCAGCGCTTGCGCAGCGTTGGCCGTATGTCCTGCTTTTCCTCAACCGTCCGTGGGGGCGGCCGAGATACTGTAGGCGCTAGCGGCTCAACGGATTGTTCACCGAGAGCCCCCATGACCTGTTCCAGTATTTCGGGAAGAGACCAGCCTTTCAGCTCTTTGAGCAGGCTAAAACCATCCCAGTTACCGCAAGTGCAAATGGCCGTACCGCGTTGCTTGAAACCGCGATCGAGACGGAAATCTTCCTTACCACCATGTATCGGGCAATCGATGTGATGTCCCGGGTGGGCAAGTGCATGCTCCAGCTCGGGGCACAGTGCCTGAAAGACAGTATCCCATTGACCTTCCGCAATACGCTTCACATCAGCAATTTCGTACTTGTTACTATTCCTCATGATCTGCTCCTCTCTCATTTCCGGTCACCCGGATCTCACAAGTAGATAGGGCGACCAGTGACGGCTATGGAGAGGTAGGGGAGACACTGCCACCAAATATAAATGTTCCGCATGCGAAACAATGGCAGTTAGTAGTCTTAAACAGAGAAAAGCCCCACTCCAATTAATCGGAGTGGGGCTTGAAGGATGCCTAGTAGTTCAGTGTGTGGCTAAGCCGCGGAATGCGTCTTGTGCCACTTCTGTTGCCAGGCATATTTGTCCTGCTCACCAATACTATGCAAGCAGTTGCCAATGAGGCGGCCCACTGCGCGAAATGCACAATGAACCACTCCTTGGCCCAGTAGTTCGTGGCTGACAGTCTCAGACAGCCCTTGAACAAGCATCTCAGGGACAGTTTTGACTCGGGCATGCTCTGCCTTGGTCAATAGTCGCGACTGGTCAGAATCGTCTGGGTGTCGGAGAAACGGCTCAGTTGAGCGCGCCTTCGAGTAACCACGCCCTATGGTGCCGAGGCTTCCCTCTGAACCATCGAGCAGCTGACGACGAAAGCCCTTACCCGCGGCCAGATCCCTGGCTTCCTTGTCGGCAAGGTAGCTGTAAGGCTTGAAGCGATCCTGGACTGCCTGAAACGGCTCCAATACCTCAGCGATTAATGTTTCACGCTGACGTACAGGCTCCAGTGCTTCGAGATCGACCTCAATGCCTTTACTCACTGCGAGCATGCAAAGCCGATTGCGCCGCTCCAGTGACCCCATCGCGTACCCATCCAGAATGGTCTCATGCACGTCATAACCAATGCTCGACAACACGCTGCGAATGACCGTCATGCTGGCGGTCGTCTGGTACTGCGGGACATTCTCCAGTAGCACCATAGCAGGGCGCAAAGTCTGGATTGTATTCATGAAAGCGATGAAGAGACTACCTGCTGTCTCATGCGCTTCTGCCCGATCCAGCTTGTTCTTCGCACGTCCTGACAGGCTAGCCCCGGTACACGGCAAACCCGCGCAAAGGAGGTGAATGAACGGCAGCTTGTGCCACTCCACTTCCTCCATCGGGCCTTGGATCGCAATGCTATCCTCGTCCCACACAGGATTGTTCGCCAATGATGCCTCCAGATAAGCACCTTCCAGCTCATTAGCGAAGGCTAGGCGCGAGGGCATTCCGACATCAACAAGGCCAGTATGTATCGCGTGATCAAGCACTCCAGCACCGTGTGCAATCGAACCAATTTCAAGCGGCTCACCCTTGGTCAGGGACTGCAGTAGCCGACCCATACGATCAGATTCAGCAAGATCATGGTGATGAATCGTGATGTCGACACGATTCCCCCTGACGACGACACGCACCCTCTCTACCTTGCCCAACGCTTGCGCCAGCTCAGCTGCCGTAATGTCTATGACTGGCAACTCGACCTCACCACGCTTTCTGCGCGACACCTTGTAAGCACCATCTTCTGTAAATTGCAGGGTCAGGCTCTTACGGCCGGCAACGAGGTTGAAGCGCTGCCCTGGTGTGATCCCAGTACGCGCCAGCCGATTACCTTCTAGCCACAGACGCTGCTTACCACGGTGCTCACCAATCTTGGTATAAATCACAGTGCTCTTGCCCATGATCAATCTCCTCTCTCATTCCTGCGGAATACAGGTCTCGAAAGGAGGTAGGGGACCAGGTGACCCAAAACTGGGCCGGTGGGAATACTGCACACAAAGAAAACTGGCGCCTGGTATCAGGCCCAGGGCAAGAGGGGGGGATGTTGCACAGATAGTCCTGATGCCTTGCCATTGTCATCAACGCACTAAGGGGGACACTGCATAGATAACCCTAGAAATCCGCTTACCGGATGTCCGTGAAAGAGGGGGGATGTTGCACAGCAGTGATCGGTTCAGCCTGAATGTGAAAGACCCTTCACAAGTAAAGGGTCTGTTGAATGTACTACGCAGCGGTCTTGATCTGTTCAACAATCTCTATTCCACGCTCAAGAGCATCTTGAGCAAGTGCACGAGCCTGAACGTCAAGGTGAGCATTATTTCCGGTCTTATTGACCTCAATACCCCCCAGTACAGCTGCCACATCGTCCAAAAGAACAGATTGGCTACCTACCTTCAGTTCTTCAGGAAGCGGTCGAAGGGCATGTGCCTCAAGAAACCGATCCAACTCACTCATGCTGTTAAAGTCCGTCGCATCGAGCAGAAAAGGAGAGTCCTTCATGGCGTAGACAATCACCGCGTTTTGGAAAATCCTGACCCACCGCTCCTGGAAAAACTGCATGATGGTAGGCGGCAGATAATGGTTCATGGCAACCCGTTTCGAGTTGCCTAGCGACTCTGCCATTTTCTCGATGCTCAGCGACTTGAGGTAGACGAGAACACCTGCGGTAGCCCTTATCCGGGCCAGCGACAATACGGTGACCAGGTCCCCTAACTCGGCGCTATGAGCTTGTACAAAGGCTTTTTGTCGGAGGGTCTTGGCGAAGCTGGTCTGGCTCGTGAAGGTGTAGGGTTCCTGAAAACCCTGGCCGCCCGCGACGATGAACAATCGTCGCCAGGCATCATCTCCTTTCTCCTTGAGATAACTCCTGACAGGGGCTGTGATCTGGATAAGAAGTTCTACCACAGAGGCTGCGTCGTCGCTCAGTACAACCTCCTGTTGCTTCCCTTTCCGATTTTTCTTCACTACAAGCACAGCCCCTGAGTCGGTGCGGACAAACCCGGTTCGCTTACCATTTCGGTCGAATAGTTCGCATGCCAACAGGGACGCATCGGTCAGCACGGGTTGCTGCGCCACCAGCCAAATAGCGATGGGAGCAATCGCATACTTCGTCGGCATTGCCAGGTTCGCGGCTAACTCCGCCGTTGAAAAAGAAATCCCCGTTGCGCTCACCAAGTGGCCGCGCATGGCATGGTCGAGGATTGTAAATCCGTTGTGGGTTTCTTTTACTGTCCTGATAAGGCTATTCATCGCCATCACAGGCTGGCCATATGCCCGAGAAGATATTCGAGAACCTAGCGTTATCAGATCCCCTTGATCGCAGGCTTGATCGATAGCGTTCAGACGATGAGCTATGCGATCAATCTGTCGCCGAGCCCATAGAACGACTTGGTTGAAGTCGCCTTCGATTTGCTTGAATAGAAGCTCCGTTGCCTCCTTGTCAGTGACCGACAGCGGAATCTGGGTCAAAAGCTTTTGGGATACAAGAGCTTTACCATCAGCATACCGGTGGTGGCCTACTTCATGGAGGGATCGAGTGAGCTTCTTGCTCCCTTCGGGCCACACATCACCGAGCGGGGAGGACATAAGCCCGCCTCTAACCAGAACAGCCTTTGCCCAACAGATGATTCTGATCCATTGACGCTGAAGGTTTGCCAACACCCGTTTCGGCGGTTGGGTCTGGCTCCGCTCGGAGTACCCTTCGAAATGCCAGCGCTGAAAGCTCCAGAAAAGCTGATAAACAAAGATTGGGACTTGGAGCACTTCAGGGCTTAAGGGTTGTCTGTCTATCGGATCATTGTCATACCAGCGCACGAAATCATCGAATCGCGAGACCACATTAACGTAGTTACCATAGTGACTATGGGCCAAAGCGTGCTTCTTACTCTCCTTGTGTAGGTCCCTAGTAAAATCAGGCCCCAGAACCTCGAAGACAGCTCCCATCTTTAATCGAAATGAGCCCGCGTTTCTGTCCGAGACATGCCACCCCGTGAGCTTGGCTACGCGCACAGGGTCAATCCGAATGGATTCAAATTGAGCGATGCATTCCCGGACCTGGCTATCTGTAAAGTGTGAATGCACAAGAATCTTGATAGGAGTCGTTTTAGACAACCCAGCTAGGAGCTTAAAGAAGTACAGGACAAGCCTCTGTCTGCCTGAGTACTTTACTTCAGCAGCCAGAAAACAGTTCGAGTAAAGTGCGCCATAGAAAAGGCGCTGAATGCTCAGAAAGGCGTTGGTTCGGAGGTCCAGAGCGCTTGTGATAGGGGGATGTTTGATTAGCCACAGGAGACATTCGAAGTAAAACAGTGCCCGACTTGCGCTTCGCCGCTGGGACGTGGGTAAGTCGGCAAGCTGAGATTGAATTAGAGCCAAAGCACTACCCGACAGAACCAGGAACTGGAAATTCTTCTCTGTGTGGCCCTTCGCGATGATTCCTTGAGGAAAACTGTTTGGGGAAACCTGACTCATCAAGAGATCTCACTCAGCCTGATTCTGGGGCGACCGTCCGTCTTGGGATGTTCACAACCCGTGGGTCATGGCAAGGGTGAGCTGGCAACTCACCCTTGCTCTACAACAGAACCCTAGCAGAAAACTGTACGTTTATACAGTATTATCGCGTAAAGTGTCAGCTCTTCGGCAATAGTCCTTCCAGACCCGCTGACACCAGAACGAAAAGGACAAATCCTCCCACAAAGGCCATGATCGAGATGTGTGAGTCCTCACCACTTTCATGAGACTCGGATAGCATTTCTTCGACGGCAGCGACTGTGAGAAGACCAGCGGTGAAGGTGAGTGCCGCTGAATAGATTGAGAGCAAGACCAGGCCGAAGGCGATTACATAGCCGTCGTCCACCCAGGTGATGATCTCTCGGTGTACCATCAACAACCGTACCACGGCGGAAGCGCTGCCCCCCAACGCGGTAAAGACGGTCGCCAAGCCCAGCGGAAATCACAGTGTTTGCCAGGGGATCGTGCGGCTCTTGGACTCCGTCGCCTCGCCTTCCGGCAGCGAGCTGCCACCGATGCATGACAAATAGGCCGGAACCAGGGGCAGGACGCAAGGCGATAACAGGGACACGACGCCGGCTAAGAACGCGCTCACCAACCCAGTCGGGAAAGATCGATCATCTGCGCACGGCCCGGTCGCGAGGGGGACATAATCGGCCACGACCGAGATGGTACTTATTCATATTCGCGCGTGCTCGCCCATTCCAACTGGTTTTGTAACTCCTGGTGATACGCGCTATAGAGGCTCCAGGCCTTGTGGCTGGCGTCGGTCAGCAAGGCGTCGACGGCGTGGCCTTCCACGGCATCGGCGTGCGAAGTTCTAGGGTCCGCATACTGCTGACGCAGCGCTCCCAGCTCCTCGTAGAGGGCATAGGCGGCATCCCGCCGGCTGCGGGTATCGCCCTGGGCCAGCCGGATTTGCAGTTGCGAAAAACGGGCTTCGATCTGGTGTTTAAGGGCCTGCATGGTGGCTTGCATCACTCGTGGTCTCCACAGGATTGGGTTTCGCCGAGGTTTTTCAAGATTCGGCAGTCGTCGGCTTGTTGCGGATCGCCGCATTGCCGGCGTAGCGCGATCAACTGCTGCTCCAGACTCTGCAGGGTAGCCATCTGCTGTTGAATTCGGTTGATTTGCCGGTCCAGCAGTTCTTTGCCACCGCCACAGTCCCGCGTCGGATGAGCGCGAAACGCCAACAAAACCCGCACCTGGACCAACCCCATACCCAGGATGCGGCAATGGCGAATGAACAGTAGCTGCTCAACGTGCAACGCTTGATAACGGCGGTAGCCGGACGTGCTCCGCGCAGGCGCGGCCAGTAGGCTTTCCTTCTCGTAGAACCGGATGGTTTCAATCTCACAGCCGGTGCGCTGGGCTACTTCGCCGAGCCGCATGATCGTCACCTGAACTAATGCTTAACTCTGGAGTCGCTTTAGGGTTTTTAATGTAGCCTAAATCGATAGAACCGGCACTGCAAAACTGCCTTCTTTAGGCGTGGGGCAACACGCGCGGTTCCAGAGATTTTCGGCTGACTCACATCTCGCTTAAACCCGCGACGCCCTTGGTTTCGCCCGCACGTTGCCGATGATAAAGCGGCTTTTGGGAAGGGCAGGAACCTGCGACAGACTGAACCGCAAATCCTGGGACGGAACCGCATACTCCATCTCCTGCGTCAGTGCCCGCAAAGCCACCTTCATCAGTTCGATGGTGATCCACTCACCCGCACAACGGTGGTGCTGGTGGTGATTACCGCCTCCTTGCGGAATAAAGTCGAAGGCGCTGCCTTTCCAAGACCGAAACCGTTCCGGTTGGAATGCCTCCGGCTGCTCCCATAACCGGGGGTCGTGATCCGTGCCGTAAAGATCCAAGAGAACCCAGCGTCCCTGAGGGAAACGGTACCCCTGCCAGACAAACTCCTGTTTGACCACGGCGGCGACGGCAGGAAAAAAAGGATAGAACCGACGAACTTCCTGAACGAACCAGGTCAGTTCTTCCTCCGAGCCTGCTTGAAGCATTTGCCGGTACCGAGGATATTCATGCAGCGCCAAGGCCATAAAGACGATGAAACGGCCAATGGCCACAATCGGTCGTATGATATTGAGCAGTTCGACCGCAATTACCTTGCGATCCAGCAGTTCCCCATCCTGGTCCCGCTGCCACGCCATGACATGCGCCGCGCTGGTTTCGAGGGCCGGACACACTCGGGCGCGAACGTCATCGACTCCTTGTGCCAACCATCGTTCCGCGCGGTTGCGGGCGAGTCGGCCCTGCCAATGGCGCAATCCCAGCGCGGCGGGTGCCTCGACCATGGCGACCAAATCCTTGGTTAATTGTTGCACATGCGATTCAGGCAGAGGCACGCCAGCCCATTGGCAGCTGGCACGGCACAGAATGTCGTTCACAGCCTCGAAAAACACCACCGTATCCCGATTTTCCCACGTCATTATCGCGGCGCACCAATGCTCGGCGGTCAAGGCGGCTATGTCCTGGATCCCCTCCGGCGTCATCAGCGACATAAACATCTGTTTGCGCCTGCGATGGGCTTCGCCGTCCAGTCCCTGGACACCGCCCTGGCCCAAGAGGGTTTTGATCACGCGTTGTGGCATGGCTCCCTGGCGTTGAAAGCGGTCGTTGTCGTAAAAGAGTTGAGCGGCGGCTTCCCCTTGCATGCAGATCACCTTTTGCAGCAGGAGCCGGGTTTCAAACAAATCGGAATCGTAACGTCGACAGCGCTTCGAAATGAATTCGTATCCGTCCGACAGCAGCGCCAGTGTGCTGTCTGGCCATGGGGAGCTTGGGATGTTTGACATGAGTGCCTCCAATCCGTGGTATTCCTGTGGGAGGGGGATTCGACTGTGGGACAGTCGCGAACGCGTCACGGCTCTCTGTCTGGAAGTTGCCTCACCCGATCCTAGGCCAAGTGAAGTTCAACTTCTTGTGTACGTTTTAACGAGGTCACTGCCGTATAGGCCTTCGCCAGAGTGAAAATTTCCTTGCCGTGTGCGCCAGTGTGTCCTTTGGTAGCGATGCAATCGCCGCGAGCATCACCTCATAGAGCTGCTGCTCCACTTGCTCCTGCAATGATTGACCAATCTTCTCCGGAGACGCCGTCAGCAGAGCATCGAACACGTTCTTGATCCATTGTTGTACCTCCTGAACGATCGACTGCAGTGCCTCGCCTTCAGGCACACCGGCCAGAACTTCCGGATCCAACACGCCGACGCGGCTCCCCGCTCGCTCTCGCGCACCATGTAGGTCGTGGTCAGTAATAATTCGGCCTCAGGTGCCACCGCTAGCCCACGCTCGGCAAGTCGAGTATTCAGGTCAGACGCTAACACGTATGCTCCTTCGTGCCCATTGCTTTCTATGGTCTCTTTGACTACTTGAATGTCAACTGTCTGCTAAAAACCCTGCTGTTTGAGGACCTGCTTAAGGTGGCAGATCGCCGTTTTAAAGGGCATCTCAAGATTTTGTACACGGATAAAGTCCATCTTTAATATCCTTGCTTGATCAGTGATGCGCATCGACGCCGAACCCGCGCCATGGCGGAGCAGGAAGTACTGGTTAGTCACTGACTCACGTCCCTCGCCATTGAACGCGGCCATACACCAAGTCTGGATAACCCGATCCGGTCCAGGCAACCAGTGCTCCCGCCACAATGACACCGCTGTTGGCAAGCACGTCGTTTGCTGAGGAGATCCGACTGGCCTTCATATGAAGGCCACTCTCACGATTACGAGAGATGAGTAGCAGATAACCGACCTTGGCGATCAATTCCTCCACAGCCACAGCCATTCGGCGAACGTACTAAGCGCGAGCAAGAGCTGCAGCCAGCCGTCTAGGCGTACCGAAACGAACCATTCATTCTTCGGATGGGCAAGCCATTTTAGGTATGTTGGAAACGCTAGCCCGCGTTGCTTCGCCTTCCGTCGCCCCGCGGGCCGCAGATGTGACTGGAGTCGGCGTTTCAGCACTGCAGTGACCGTCACAGCCAGCTTTCATGGCGACACCTCCCTCCGGTTTTGTGGAACATTCCGCTTCATTAATAACTGTGGAATAGCTCCAGGGTCAAGCGTGCATACTAATGGGATCCAATCTGGTCATTCTCATGCAGGCGGCGTAGTCTTTTTTGACGCCGTCGCACTCAGACGAGCCCGACTACGCTGATACTGGCCGCGTCACTGGCCAGTCGAGCCAGCGCACGTAAGGGGTCGCTCCAGTTCGCCAAACACCGGTTGAGGTCAGAGTGCCCGTTTGGTATGGAGGCAATTGATTCATCACGCGCACCTTGTAATCGACTGCGTCCGTCATACCCGTATTCGTTGCCCGCATGCGGGCCATTTGGAAATGCTGGTATGATCCGATCGAATTGCCGAACCAAGCGTCGTTGCTGATATTCACAAGGACGGCCGCTTCGAGTTGCAGCTCAGCCACTCCCGCGCCGATTGTATCCCCGTCCGTCTACTGTAGGCGAGGCTCGTGACCTGCGTTCAACTTGGCAGACGTGGGCATCTGCCTCGGTGCGGTGTTGCTGCTCGTTACTACTTTTCGGGGCACACGATCGTCCCGGGTACCAGCGGGTCGGTAATTGGTGTCGCCCATTCTCAGCGTTCGTTGGTGCGGCTCGGCCTGGATCTCGCCGGGCTTGCGCCTCTTTCTGGGGCGGGCCGGTTACCTGGACTGACACCGACACGGCGCCCACCAGATCACCACCACAATGCGGGCGCGCCTCGGTGATGCCATTCCCCGTGCCTATCGCCTCTTTGCCGTCGAAATCCCACTCTGGCTTCAGCTTCTATTCGTCGCCACGGGGTCGGACCTCAGCCTGTATGGGATGCATCGTGCCAGCCACCGCATCGGCTGGCTCTGGCGACTGCACGCCCCGCACCACAGCGCCGAGCGGCTGTATTGGCTCAATGGCAAGCGCCGTCACCCCTTCATGCAGCGCTGATGGCCGGGCTCGGCCTCATCTCGCTGCTCCTGCTGGGTGCGCCCTCGGCTGTGGTCGCGACCTGGCTCGGCATCCTGACGGTTCATCTGGCATTCCAGCACTCGAATCTGGGCTATCGGCTGGAGCCGCTACGCTTTATGATCGGGGTGGCAGAAACGCACCGCCGATATCACAAGCGGGAGTTCGAGGATGCCCAGGTCAATTTCGGCGAGTTTTTCCTGCTGGGATCATCTGCTCGACACCTTCTACGACAGTGCCGGCAAGCTCGGAGCGGCGGAAGTTAGCCTGCAGAACCGTGACTATCCTAGAGACTATTGGGGTCAGCTGTTAAGGCCATTTCGTCAACTGGCGCCGTCACGGCTCCGCGGCCAAGAGGTCGAACCTCACCGCCACTGAGAGCGGTCTCACCGCTGTGGGAAGGGTGGGTCTTTATAGTACATTCGCAGGAATACAGGGAGAGAGGAGTATGGGCTTTTTGCAAATGCTGGGTCTCGCGGTGTTGCCAGGTCTCGGCATTCTCATTGGGACTTTAATCTCGGAGAAAAAGAACCTTTCGGATCGCGTATCCGCAGCAGCATTGCATTGGATCGCCGGAACGATGCTTGCCGTGGTCGGTGTCGAAATACTCCCAGAGGTTCTGAAGGCCCAGCCTTCCTGGCCTATTCTCATTGCCGTTCTCATCGGAGGGTTTCTCGCGATCGGATCGGATAGACTTATTGATCGATTCACGTCAGAAAATGGCAAGTGGACGATTCTCTTCGCGGTCGCGGTTGACATGTTTGCAGACGGAATCACGATCGGCGTAAGCGCCAATATCTCTCCAAACTTTGCGCTTCTGGTCGTTCTCGGCCTTTTTATTGGTGACACTCCGGAGGGGCTGATCAATACCTCCTCCTTCAAAAAGCAAGACACCAGCCGAAAGTTCCGGGTGCTCGTAGCCGTTCTGTTAGGTTTCCTATGCTTAGCGGGAGCAGTTACATCCTATTGGCTGACCAAGAATCAATCAGATCTGGTCAAGTACCTATTTCTCGCGTTAACCACAGGCATGTACATTCAGGCTGCTGTGGAAGACTTGATTGAACGGAGCCATGCTAAAGCCGGGAAAAACACCTTGAATCAATCCTTACTCATTGTTGGCTTCACCGTCTATATGGCGGGATCGCTGTTCCTGAAACAATGAGGAACGTTGATTGAGGGGAGTATGCATGCCCTATAATCACGAATCTTCAAGTGCATCCGGCGACTGTTTTACCATCAGGTGATCACGGTACTAGCTTGGCTGAACGCCCAACTGACAGCCTGAAGAAGATCCGCGACTTGGCTCTGGTGCAGCCTCTTGCCCGGTTAGCTGTTTGCAGTCCAAATCGAAGACTGGCATGGGAATCAGATGGGCTGATTGTCCAGCTGCTGCGCTTAAAGACCGATCAGTAAGCGGGCGCTACCACTACCGAACGGCACCGGCCACATCTGTCCAGTTTGTATGCTCAAGATCCGGTTATCCGCCGCGTTGAGCAAACTAAACCCTGGGCCCAGCGACAACAGACGCTTCGCGACTGTTACAGCGTCGCTTGGGCGACCAGGGCGCCGCGCTGGACCCGGCAGCCTGCCTGTAAGGGGGAAGGCCCGCCGTAGCAGTCCTTCCCTAGCCCTAGGGTGGAGCTCCCTCCAGGGCGTCAAGGGGCCGCTTCCTCGCAAGCTGCAGGCCGCACCAATTCCTTAACTCCCTTCCGGACAAAACAGTTCACACGAGTTCTCAGACCTGGTACGGATCCTGTTACTTCCAAAGGTCACATCCTGCAGTGCCTCAAGGCCCAGCCGCGTCATCTCCAAAAGTCACATCTCCGGCACCACGCCGGCAGGTCCTGTGACCCTGGGTGACGCTAGGCGGCGACGTCGGAAACCCGGCCTGGCGTTGTAGGGTGGTTATCAGCACCGATCACAATCTGTACATCGAGCCCGATGCGGGTCAGGCATTCGAGCATCTTGGCTTCGCTGATGCCTCGGAATTGGCCCCGAAGCATCTTGGGTACCTTGGACTGAGGCATGCCAAGCACTTCTGCCGCTTGACCCTGTTTCCATTTGCGGGTCTTGATGATTTCGCCGATCTGGGAGGCCAGTTGGGCCTTTACCTGCATTTCATCAGCATTAGGAATGCCGAGGTCGGCATAAACATTGGCCGTCCTGACTCTGTTTATGAAAGTGTGTCCGGGTTTTAATCAACAACAAGGCCAGCTTCATTGGCAGACTGTTCCAGCCGCTGCTCAGCAACAGCGATACCTTTACGAATGGCCTCTGCGGAGGCGGAATCCTCGAAGCCAGCCAACGCTCGGCGCCAGTAACCGATCGCCTGTTCATAGCGGCCATCGTCGAAAGCCTCAACCCCCAGCATGCCCAACACTGTCGGCTGACGCGGATCCTTATCGAGTGTTTCATCTACCAGCGCCTGAACTTCATAGGTCAGGCTGCCTCCGGCCACATAGAATTTCAACTGAGCCAGTTGAGCCAGAAGATCGGCTCGGCGGCCTTCCAGTTCGATCAATCGCTCCAGGGCGCGAATCGACCGATCTGGCTGACCGACCTTCTGGTACAGCGGGAACAACAAAGCCCAGACCTTGGGATTATCCGGCTGACTCTCGGCCTGCTCTTCGAGCCGGACAATCAGGTTCTCCGGTGAGGCACCGGGAGAGTTAAGAACCTCCTGCACCACGGCATACAGAGCCAGATCGCCATTGGCGCCCACCCATCGATAGCCGGTTACGGTGGCGGCAATCAATGCCGTTATCACCAGAGGGATTACAAAACGTCCTGCCAGCGGGTTCCTGAGAGGCACGCGACGACGGGCCTCGGTGTCCTCCAGAAGATTGCGTTCAAGCTCGTGACGGCTTTCTTCAAAGCGTGCGACGTCAACCTCGCCGCGCTCGCAGGCGCTTTCCAGTGCCGCAAGCCGACGCTCATACACGGCCAGATTCTGCTCCTCCGCGCGGTCATCCGTTTCAAACCCTTGCTGCCAGTCATGGATCGCCCTTGCTCGCCGTAACGGTAGACTCAGGAACCACAGCGCTATAAGCAACAGTGTGCCGATACTTAACCAGAGCATAGTCATTCCGACCTCTCACGATGACGATGAATCAAAGAGGACAGGCGGGTACGCTCCTCCTCGGATAGCGGCCGAACTCGCCGGTGTCTGCGTGCCTGGACAAACGCAATCACAACCAGGCCACCACCCACTACCAACGCCGCCGGCAACGCCCACAGCAGCCACGTGCGCCCGTCAAGGCGCGGATTGTAAAGAACGAACTCGCCAAAACGATTAGCCATGAAATCGAGGATCTCCTTATCCGCACGCCCCTCATGAAGCATCAGCGCTACCCGCTCCCGCATGTCCGCCGCCACCGGCGAATTGGAACTGTCGATGGCTTGCGCATCACATTTAGGGCACCGCAAAGACGCCGTAAGGTCGCGATAACGCTCCGCCATCACCGGATCCTCGAAATGACGCGCATCGATTGCCGTGTCCGCCATCGACTGGAACGAAGCCAGCAAAAGCACGATGACCACACAGCAACGGCTCTTCAGGGTTAGTGCCATTTTTCTACCTCCGCCATGACTTCATCCACCTGGGCGGGCGTGATATACCCAACGTGCTTGTATCGAACGATACCGTTTGCGTCGACCAAGAAGGTTTCGGGCACGCCATACACGCCAAGCTCGAAACCCAGGTCACCGGCAGGATCGAAGATGTTGACCTCGAAAGGTTTTCCAAACTCTTCAAGAAACTGTCGTCCCAGGTCGCGGGCGTCTTTATAGTTGATGCCTACCATCTGAACGCCGCGCTCAGAGAGCGCCAGCAACTGGGGCATCTCCTCCTTGCAAGTCGGGCACCAGGAGGCCCAGACATTGACCAGAGACATCCGGCCACGAAGCAGGGATTCATCCACCTCGGCGCCGGGGTCCTCCAGCGTTGAGAGCGTGAACGACGGAAACGCCTGACCCCGCAAGGCCGACTCGCGAGCACTGGGATCCAGCGAAAGCCCTCGGTACAAAAAGAAGGCCAGGCCAACGAATACCAGAAAAGGAAGCAGCAGCAACAGTCGGCGTATCATGCGCGGACCTCGCGCGTCGGCCTCATCGATTCCCCATTAGCGGCGACTGCACGGCGACGACGGTAGCGGCGGTCTGCTACGGCCAGGACGCCCCCGAAGGCCATCAACAGCGCACCCAGCCATAGCCAACGTATGAAGGGCTTGACCTGTATGCGCATTGCCCAGCTACCGTCGTCCAGCTCCTCACCCATGGCCACATAAAGGTCCCGAAGCAGGCCAGGATGCAACGCGACATCGGTCATCGGCTGGCCCCGGGCGATATACAGGCGCTTCTCAGGATTCATGATGGTGACTACCCGGCCATCACGGGTAACCTCGATGGTTGCCGTGTCAGCCAGGAAATTGGGTCCCCGACGCTCGCCCAGTTCGGTCAGTGTAAAAGCGTACCCGCCCAGATCAACCTGCTCACCGATACCAAGTCGCACATTACGCTCCATGGCGTAGTTCGACACCATCACCACGCCCACGATGGTGACGGCCAAGCCCACATGGCCGGCTACCATGCCCCAGTATGAAAGGGTCAACTTGCGCAACCCGGCCGGCGCCGAGGATGCATTTTGGACTTTATCAAACAGGTCGCGCACCACCCCCAGTACCACCCACAGGGCCGCCACCATCCCCAGCGCCACGGCGACATTCCACTGGCCGTTGTAAAGAAACGGTATCGATACCGCAATCGCCAGTGCGGCCAGGCCCGCCCCCAGTAGTCGCCGGAACAGCTCCCGACCGGGCATCTGCTTCCAGCGTGAGACCGGCCCCAGCCCCATAAAGGCACAAAGCATGACGGTCAGCGGCACGAACAGGCTATTAAAGTAAGGCGCGCCGATACTGATTTTGCCCAGCCCGAGTGCATCCAGGATCAAGGGGTACAGGGTGCCCATCAGGACCGTGATCGTCATGATGACCAGCAAAATATTGTTGATCAGCAACAGTGCATCCCGGGAAAGCCAGCTAAAGCCCGCGTTGGCGCTCATTCGCGGCGCCCGTAGCGCAAAGATCAACAGCGAGACGCCGACCGTTATTCCCAGCAACGCCAGAATGAAGAGCCCCCGTGACGGATCATTGGCAAAGGCATGAACCGAGGTCAGTACCCCTGAGCGCACCAGGAAGGTGCCCAGTAACGAGAGTGAGAACGTGAAAATCGCCAGCAGCGCCGTCCAGCTCTTGAACGTGCCGCGTTTTTCCGTGACCGCCAGTGAATGTATCAGCGCTGTCCCGCTCAGCCAGGGCAGGAGCGATGCATTTTCCACCGGGTCCCAGAACCACCAGCCTCCCCAACCCAGTTCATAGTAGGCCCACCAGCTACCCAGAGCGATGCCGAGGGTCAGAAAGGCCCAGGCAATGTTGGTCCACGGCCGAACCCAGCGCGTCCAGGCCGCATCGAGACGCCCCTCGATCAGCGCAGCGATGGCAAAAGCAAAGACCACAGAGAAACCCACGTACCCCATGTAAAGCATCGGCGGATGGATGATCAGGCCAACATCCTGCAACAACGGATTCAGATCGGCACCATCGGCTGGCATGCCCGGCAACAGGCGATCAAAGGGGCTGGACGTAACGACGATGAAAAGCAGGAACCCTGCGCTGACGACACCCAGAACTCCCAGAACCCGTGCCAGCATATCCCGTGGCAACTGGCGGGAAAACAGACTGACGGCAAAGCCCCAGCCACTGAGAATCAGACTCCATAACAGCACCGAGCCTTCATGAGAGCCCCAGACGGCGGTGAACTTGTAGTACCAGGGCAGCATCGAGTTCGAATTACGGGCCACATAATCCACGCTGAAATCATCCAGAAGAAAACTGGCGGTCAGGCTGGCATAAGAAACCAGTAGAAAAACAAATTGCCCCCATGCCATAGGCTCTGCAAATGCCATCCACAACGGGCGCCGGGTGGCGGCTCCCAGCAAGGGCACGGTCGCCTGAAGCAGCGACAGGCAAAGTGCAATCAATAACGCGAAGAGACCAACTTCAGGGATTGTCAGGGTAAGCATTTCGGGGCCGTGTTCGGTTAAGGGTTCGGCGATGACCGAACCTATCGGTGAGGGGTTCTCAGGTATCGCTTCGTCAGCCAGCCGCACGGCTGGCTGACGAATCCCCTGTTACTTCCGACCAGGTTGGCGGGTAACGCGCAGGTACGGTGTCTGCTCATCCCACCCCTCGGGGAAGCGCTCTTTGGCCTCTTCGTTGGAGAGCGACGGAACGATGATCACATCCTCGCCATTCTTCCAGTCCACCGGCGTGGCCACTTTGTGGTTGTCGGTCAGCTGGAGCGAATCAATGACGCGCAGGATCTCGTCCAGATTGCGCCCGGTGCTGGGGGGATACGTCAGCATCAGACGGATTTTCTTCGCGGAATCGATAATGAATACCGTTCGAACAGTCACCTTGGGGTCGGCTTTTGGATGGATCATTCCGTACAGGTCGGCAACCACCTGATCCTTGTCTGCCAGAAGAGGAAAATTGAGCCCGGTGCCCTGGGTTTTCTCGATATCCTTCACCCAGTCGTTATGGGAGTCGAGCGGGTCGACGGAGACCCCGATCAGCTTCACGCCTCGACTGGCGAACTCGTCCTTACGCTTGGCGAAGGCACCGAGCTCAGTGGTACAGACAGGTGTGTAGTCGGCGGGGTGTGAAAACAGCACGGCCCAGTCGTCTCCCAGCCACTCATGAAACTGAATGTTTCCCTCGGTGGATGCGACGGTGAAATCGGGAGCGGTTTCTCCAAGTTGCAATGTCATCGTTTCATTCTCCTTTGCTTTGGCTGTCGTTCTCGGTTTGTCAGTACAGACGGTATCTTTAAAGTCAACTTTAAGGTCAAGGCGTTTGTCAGATGTTTTTTAGCCTGATCCATCGAGCTCGACGTTCGTGCCCGATCTTTCGGGTATAAAACTGACATAGAGGAAAAGCACGGTGCCCAGCACAATGGCGATATCGGCAAGGTTAAAGGCTGGCCAGTGCCAGGATTGCCAATAGACATCAAAGGAATCCACAACATAGCCACGAAATATCCGGTCAATCAGGTTGCCCATGGCACCGCCAAGAATAAGGCTGTACGCGATGGCTTCTCCCCTGCGGCGGCACTGAAGAATCAGCCCGATCAGTACAATCGAGACAACTACCGCGACTGTGATAAGAAAGTATCGCTGCCAACCTCCGCCATCGGCAAACAGGCTGAATGCGGCGCCGGTGTTCCAGACATGAACCCAGTTAAAGAACGGGGTCACCGGAATCGATTCGCCATACGCCATTGACTGCTGGACCAGCCATTTTACAACCTGATCAGACGCCGCAATCAGGCCCGAAATCGCCAGCAGGCTATACGGCAAGAGTTTTTTGGTAACGATGGACATTGTTTAACCCTTAAGCGCCAGGATGCGCCTGGCACCGTTGAGTACGATAATCCCCGCGATGCTGCCGATGATCAGGTCCGGATAATTGGAGCCAGTCCATGCGACCAGGGCGCCAGCGGTAATGACCCCCAGATTGATGACCACATCGTTGGCTGAGAATATCCAGCTCGCCTTCATGTGGGCACCGCCCTCCCGATGTTTGGATATCAGCAGCAGACAGGTGGTATTGGCGATCAATGCGATGAACGCAATCCCCATCATTACCAGCGACTCAGGCTCACTGCCGAAGACAAAGCGCCTGACTACCTCTGCGAGTACGCCCACAGCCAGAATCAGTTGAAGTACGCCTGCAATGTGTGCGGCACGCACCTGCATTTTCACGCTATGCCCAACCGCATACAGCGCGAGCCCATACACGGCCGCGTCGGCAAAATTGTCCAGGGATTCTGCAATCAAACCGGTGGAGTGCGCGATCAGGCCGGCTGTCATTTCCACCACAAACAGGACGGCATTGATACCGAGCAACCAACGCAGGGTGCCGGACTCCTGCTCGGCAGAGATAGCCGTATCCCCGACCGCCTTAATTGACTCAGGGTCGGCAGCGGCCGTTTCCTGAAGCGAAGCTCCCAGCCCGAGGGTCGCCAGCTTCGCGGTGATAGGCTCAGCCTCGCCATCGTGCACAACCTTCAACCGCCGATCAGACAGCTCAAAGGACAGCCCGCGAATGTCTTCAAAACCATTCAGGGCCAGTCGAATCATCCGTTCCTCCGAAGGACAATCCATCTTCGGTACGGTATACACACTGATCCAGTTGCCGGACGCTTCAGAGGCCTCCGACCCGGTATTACCCTCGGCGGGTGTTGCGTCGCAGCCACAGGCGTCTTCACAGGATTTACTCATGGTACGGCTCCACTTGAGTATTGTCGGATTATGATTTAAAACTATATAGCCACTATAAGGTCAATAGAACAGATACCATTTGTTGAGGAGAAACCCGATGCGCATTGGTCAGTTGGCACGGTCCGTAGGGGTCGACACCCAGACCATCCGTTTCTATGAGCGAGAGGGCTTGTTACCGCCGCCGGAGCGGCAGGACAACGGCTACCGTATTTACACCGAACGGCATGTTGAGCGACTGGCTTTTATCCGGCGCTGCAGAATACTTGAGCTGTCACTCGCTGAAATTCACGAGTTACAGCGTTATCAGGGCGCGCCCCATCAGCCTTGCAGGGCCATCAACACCTTGCTTGATGATCACATCGCTCAAGTACGGTCTCAGATAACCGATCTGCAGGTACTGGAGAAACAACTTGTGTCGCTGCGAGCGAGTTGTAACGATGATCGGGACATTGGAGCCTGTAGGGTTCTCGAAGGGCTCAGTGAAGAAAGCATGCAGCAGTAGCCTGAGGCATTTATGCCAAGTATTGGGGTGACCAGTGTGGGCGAATCAATATACTTGCGCAGATGTTGAAAATCCGCTTCCTGGCAGATCTTTTCGACAACACAGAGCCTGAGTAGTCGGCAGATGGAGCAAGCACCTCATCATCTCCTGTTTCGTTGAAAAGGCTGCATCAACTGTTGCCAGTAGTTCGTTGGTAATTCGGCGCTGAAGCAATACCGAGATCCTTAGTGCCGATTGTTCGCTCGGAATCGTAGTAAGCCGTGCCGTGCAAGGATCTTAGCGGCAATGGGTGAAGTGATCATTTGTATCACTGCAAAGAATGCGGCAGGAATCGCAATTTCTGAAGGTAAGCCAGATGCGGCGACAAAAGCAGCAGCAATGCTAAATTCTTTTTTGCTCACGGTGAAGAGATAGGTAATCACTTCTTTCCGGTCAGAGGTTAGCAACCGTGAGGACATTCCTATCAGGTAGCCAATCAGATTAAGACTCAGGGCTGCTCCAGCAATCAAAAAAGCGTACCAGCCATAACCAATGATAGTTTCTGCGTTTGGGCCTACTACAGCCAGTAGTATCAGAAGATATATGATTGATCCAATTCCCGCGTACGTTGAATCATGGCGTGCAAAAAAATCTGGAAATCCTGTGCGTAAGCTCACTCCAACAACAGTGGGAACGAGAACGATCAAGGCTAATTCAAAGATGATTGCCCCGAGAGGAACTTCCAGCTGTATTCCAGTCAGCCATAAAAAAAGGAATGGAACAATGAATGGCGATAGTGCTGTATTGACCGCATTAAAAACGGCTGCTAAGGCAACATTCCCCCGCGCCATTAATACCAGCAGCGGAGACGAAACATCTGTCGGCAATGTGCCAAGCAACGTTTGACCTGCTGCAAGAGGTCCGTTCCCGAAAAATAAACGGCCAGTCAGAAAACCGGCAATCGACATCGGACCATAGACCAGACCTAGTGCTAAAAATTGCCTTGAAGGTTTGCGAAAGACCACTCGAACGGCATGTGCGTCGAAGGTAAGACTGATGACAAGCATCAGCAGCGCGAGCAGTGGACCGATAAAGGGCTCTAGGTGCGTTCCTAACCCTGGGAATACTAAGACCAAACCAGCTAAAGTGATAACAAACCAAACAAGATTAGACTCCACAAAATAGATGAATCTGATCATATCTTGGAGTCCACCGTGCCCGGTGAGGTTGGGCGACCTTCACACTGCGCGAACAACTCGATGGCTTTGTCGCAATAAGCACAGTGCCCATCGCAGCAGTCGTGCATCAGAAACGCTACGAGATCAGCAAGTACAGGAAAAATAGCACTGTAAATTATTGAACGACCCTGGCGTCGTTTTTCTAAAAGGCCTGCGTGTTCTAGATGGTTGAGATGAAAAGAGAGTCGCGATGATGAGACACCACCTAGCGCGTCTCCTATCTCACCAGCCGGTAATCCATTGGCTCCTTTCACCACCAGTAGCCTAACGATGCGAAGTCGTGTTTCTTGAGACATCGCCCCAAACGCCCTAACAGCTTCTGCTTCTTTCATTTCAATATCTCAATACCTATTGCTATATTGAAATATTAGGTGACCCCTGGTCCAGTCGGCGTGGCCCGCGGTCAGTCCGGAACCTCGGAGATCGCACGGGTCATCAAATCCACCATGGCCGGGCTGTCCCATTCTGCGGCACCGACCAGACGGCCAATTTCGCGACCGTCGTGATCAATCAGAAGCGTTGTAGGAACACCTTCTATGCCCAGTGTTGAGGTCGCCAGTGTGGACGGATCAATATAGCGGCGAAGATGTTGGATGCCGGTTTTCCGGTAGAATTTTTCAACAACGCTGATGCCTGAGTGGTCAACGGACAGCGCGACCACTTCAAATTGCTCGCCGCCCAGTTGAGCCTGAAGTGAGTCCAGCGTCGGCATTTCCTCACGGCAAGGCAGGCACCAGGTGGCCCAGATATTGAGCAATATCGCCTTACCCTTAAAGTCAGCCAGTGTCAGCGGCCTGCCGTCTTCATCTTCAAAAGCCAGCTCGGGCAGAGTGCGAGGGGGCTCCCAGATCAGGAACCCCTGGGGCCCCACGGACTTCGGAACTTTCCCTGCAGCCATAACTGGAGCGGCTATGGAAATAGCAAGCGCGAAAAGGACTACGGCGATTCTCCGGGCGGCGGATATGCGCTGGTGACTCATTAGACATTTCTTCTGATTACAGTGGTCGGTTTGCTGCCGGCATGGTGCCCCACGCGTTACTCGCTCTGTAACAGCTCTTCAATTCGCCTGTGCAGTCGGCCCCAGAACCCATCATCGGCTGCCGCGTTGGGGCCTTTGGCAATGGCTTTCAGGTAGGTCACCAGGTGTTCAGGCTTGAATTTCAATCCATGGAACCGGGCCCGCATCTGACCTTCCGGGTCAATCACGTGGGTTACCACGCCATGGACCTGTACACCCTCACCCGTATCCCTGAACTGAACGCCGTAGGCCTTGGCGAGCTCTGACGTCAACCCGGACGGTTCACCTTCGCCCCGGTACAGAAAGTGCCAATTATCGGGGTTCAGGTCGAAATTGTCGCCATACGCGCGCATGTTGTCCCGGGTCCCGGCAATATCCTCGCGATCAGTGGCAATGGTGATGAACACCACCTCTTCACTCAGTCCTTCTTCTTCAACCCCGGTTTGCAACTGCCGTATCAGGTTCATATGCAAAGGGCAGGCGTCGGTACAGCGCGTGTAGAGAAAATTGAGCACGACGGTTTTGCCGTTTAAGTAGTCGAGGGAAAGGGTATTGCCATCAACGCCTGTAAGATCAAACGCAGGGGCCGGCTGATCCACGAACTGGGCATATCGCTCTTTCTCGTTCAATGAGGCCTCCACATCTTCCATGGAGTGGGCCATGGCATTGGTGCTGACCAGGGCAACCATGGCAATCAGCAATACTCTGAATACACTGTTCACAGTCATTCTCCATTTGAGTTGTTTTCCGAAGGGAGTCCCGGTTTATTGTGGCTTGGTTTCGTCCAGATTCAGTGCAACGGGCAGGTCAGCTGGTGCCAGGCAAACGCCCTCGTCACTGCAGGCCTGTACCCGTACCGTCATGTCTAGCTTGCCTGCCTCTTTCAGCGCGGCGGTCTGTTTTTCGTCTGGCAGCAGCCGGATACTCGCACCGTCGTCGTACACCTCCAGGGCGGTGTCACCCAGTGTGATGTCACTGACCCTGCCGCGGGGGTACTGGGTCGGGATGTCAAGCGACTGGCCGTTGACCGAGGAACTGGCGACGGTGGGAATCAGGAACTCCATGGAGGCCGGATTGGCGTTCACGTGCCAGCCCGGTTCAATGTCCAGTGTCAGAACAATTTCACCGGTCTCCCCTACCAGGGCTTTGCCGCCTTCCGCAAGATTGAGGCGGACCTTATCGGAAGAATCTGCCAACCCCGTGCGGGCAACTGGCGCCTGGGGGTCAGAACTGGCTTGTTCAGGCTGGGCTGAGCCAGGAGCGTTTCCGGAATTGGTACCGATCAACATGAACGCCGCGATCGCGATCAGAAAAACCGCTACGCCGGTCAGCAATACTTTGGGTCGGGTTGTCATGGTTCATCTCCAGTATCTAGGGTTGTGAATTCTCGGTGCGGTTGATCGCCTCGACCAGGCTATCGGTGTCAAAGAGTCCCGTGAAACGGGCGACAACGGCGCCGTCACCGGCAAAAACCGCTGCAAAGGGCAAGGCCTGCCCACCCGTCGCGGTTAACAATGCGTCTTTTTCGGGATCGCTTGCTGTCACGTCCACCTGAATCGGCACCATGCCGGCCCGCTCCACGGCTTCGGCCACAGCGGGCTCTTTATACACGGTGCGCTCCAGGACCTTGCAGTTGATGCACCAGTCGGCAGTGAACTCCAGCAAATACGGCGTGCCACGGGCTTTTGTTTCTGCCAGGAGTTCTGCTGAGTAGGGTTGCCAGACAAGTTCGTCTTCGCCGCTGCCCAACGGAGATGCGAATACCACTGTCACGGCAAGGGCAAGGCCTGTCGTAGTTGCAGTGATCACGCGCACGGCACCGTTCCCCTGAACGAAACGGCGGAGACCCCAGACCAGCACCAGCGCCAGCCAGGCCCACCACAGCCAGGGGTATACCGCTTTGGGCACCAGGCTCGCACTGAAAAACACGGCGGCGGCCAGCAATATCAGCGCGAGCACTTCACGAATGGCTACGGTCCAGGGGCCCGCCTTGGGCAAACGGCTCAGCCACTCGGGCCTGAGCATCAATACCGCGTAGGGTAGTGACAGCCCCAGCCCGATACTGCCAAATATCCCCATGATGACCGGCGCCGGCTGGGTAACGGCAAAGGCCAGTACGCCCCCCAGGAAAGGGCCTGCGCAGGGCGCGGCCAGGATCGCACTCAACAGCCCGGATACATAGGCTTCAAAGTAACGCCGGCCATGCGCCGAGGCGGCGAATGTCGGGACGGGGATGGGCAGATCGAGCCAGGTAATCACCGCAAACCCGACCATTAACGCAACCAGGACGGCCACGAATAGCGTTGACTGGAACAACGTGCCCCAGCTCCACTGCAGCAGTGCGGTCAGGCCGCCCAGCGTCAGGAAAAAGGTGAGTGTTCCGGCCGTGAATGCCAACGCGGCCAGCACCCGATGGGACCTCTGGCCGCCCGCCTCCCGCAGGATGATCCGGACCTTGATGGGGATCGCGGGCAGCACGCAGGGCGTCAGGTTCAGCAGTAGACCTGCCATAACCGCCATCATGATCTGGCCGGCAATGAGTAATGAGGGCAGCTGATCCATTACGCCGTGACTCCCAGCATCCTGCCAAGCGTTTCCTGACTGGGCACACCAGCCTGGCCCCGCCATTGTCCGCTCGTGTCCTTGAACAGCAGCCCTGGCGTCCCGCTGAAACCCGCCTCGGCCATCCACTGACCGTGTTGTTCGAGGGCCTGTTGAAGGTCGGCCGGGATCGGAGTGAGTTCAGAAATGCCGCGGCCGTCACCGCTTTTTCCGAAGTTTTCCTCAAACACCTGGAGCGCCGCGGCTCGATCCTCTGCGTTCATGATTGCTGCAGAAAGCCCCAGGCTGGACGGTTTGAGAAACCCGACCATGACCCAGTGCAACCTGACTTTCCCCTCCGCAACCCAATCCCTGGTTTGCTGCCAGAATTTGTGGCAAAAAATGCAGTTGGGATCCGCGAAGATATAGACCTCAGGGGCATCTTTACCGCCCTCGCTCACCAGATGGGGGTCCCGGGAGAGCTGCTCGGCAACCGACGCATACGTCGGCTTCGGTATATAACGGGCGGAATATTCGCGGGTCAGATCGTTGCCATCACTCTCCAGAAGTGCGCCGGAAAAAGTGAGGTCACCGAGACCATAGAGGATTCCGGTTTTCCCGTCGCCGGTCTTTACAACATAGCCGGTCACGCCCTCGGCTGGCGTGGAGAAGCGTTCGGTCACCGTAAAACCGATTCTCTCCTGCAGTGCGTTGATTCCCGGGCCCATTGGTGGTGACGCCGACGCCAAGGCAGCGTATAAACTCAAAAAAAGTGCAATCGAAAACTTATGGCAGAGCACGGTCATGCCGCGCACCGGGTATTCCAGATAGAATGAAATCACAGATACGTTCCCATTTTCATGTATTCATCAGTCGATAAAACCACCAGCAAAAGCTGCCTACGGTGACATACCGCACAAGGTCGAACAACAGACGCTCGAAGCGAAACCCTGGGTGATCGAAGGTTCAGGGCACCGTTGAATTACTTGGGAGGAAAGGGGTCTGGCCCTGATAGCACACGGCCGAAATGAGAAGAATAGCCCTTCGGGCAGAAGGAAGATAACAGCAATACCGAATCCGTAAGTGCAGATTTCCCGACATGGGCAGTTGAACACGGGCTATTACAGCTGCCCTGGGCATTGAGCCGGGCGCAGTCATGCAGCGCCTGGGTGTCTGGCAACATGACAGAGGCCTCGACCATGGTTTTCACCTCAAAAGAGGTCGCAGCAATTCCCTGTGCAACTGGAAGAAGAGCGACGAGCAGTATTACCGCCAGTCCAATAAGCCGATTGGCCATCGCACCTGTATCCTTATTACAGAACAGCTAAAGCATCTCTCACGTGTGGAAGATAAAGGATTACTTTAACTTACATTAGTGGAGGTGCAAACAGGCGGAAACGCTCCATCACCGCATCCCCCAATGCTGCTACCAAGGTAAGATGATGCCGGCGCACATAAGTTCCCGAGCAGGCCGCTCACAACATCCACATACACGAAGGGATCAGTGAAGATGAATTCGTGAAGATGCGCACCGAGCGTGACGCCACACTGGCAATGCCTCGGCTGCTCCTGCCCTCGGTCCAGGTCAACATGAATGCCGGCCGGGTGTCTTTCACCGAGGCTGATGGCCAAGTCTATCTCAAGATACCTATCAATCGCGTCTGAACCACTCGACAGGAGGTCTTATGAATATTAAAAAGCTCGACGAACGCCTGAGTGTTACCGCCCAGCCCAGCCTTGAAGACATCGATGCTCTCGCCGAGCATGGCTTTCGCACCATCTTTTCTAACCGCCCACGCGGTGAAAGTGAGGACCAGCCGAACATGCAAGTGCTCAAGGATAAAGCAGAGTCTCTCAGTATAGTCAGGCATGAAATACCGGTTAAGCCCAGCGAATATTCCCAGGCAGATATTGAGGCGTTTGCCGAGACGCTGCAGTCCTCTCCCGCACCGATACTTGGCTTCTGCCGGACCGGCAAGCGTGTCGCCCACCTTTGGGCCTATTCGCAAGCGCCGCATCGTCCCGTGTCGGAGCTCATGGACGCCGCCGACGCTGCAGGCTATGACCTGACGCCTTTGCGCGGCAGCCTCGAACAGCAGGTGGGTAAGCGATAACACTGGATGAACTGGTGAACGGCCTGAAACGTTACTTTCCCATAGCCCAATGGCTACCCCACTATGGGCGCGACGTGTTGACCAGCGACTTGCTGGCAGCGCTGATCGTCACCGTCATGCTGATTCCGCAGTCGCTGGCCTACGCCCTACTGGCGGGGCTGCCGTCTCAGGTGGGTCTCTATGCCAGTATCGCGCCCTTGCTGATCTATGCGGTATTCGGCACCAGTCGTACGCTTTCGGTGGGGCCTGTTGCCGTCGTGTCACTGATGACCGCGGCGTCGGCCGGTCAGGTAGCAAGCCAGGGAACCCCGGCTTATTTAAGTGCCGTGCTGGTGTTGACGTTGCTGTCGGGACTGATGCTACTCCTGATGGGAATCGCTCGCCTGGGCTTGGTAGCCAACTTTCTTAGCCATCCCGTGATATCGGGTTTCATTACCGCTTCGGCCCTGCTCATCGCGGCCAGCCAGCTCGGACACCTATTGGGCATCGCCGCGTCGGGCCACAACTTGCTTGAACTGATGCACAGCATGGGGACCCATCTGAGCAATACGCATTGGCCAACGATGATTGTCGGCCTTTCGACCCTGGCCTTCCTCTACGGCGCCCGGCGCTGGCTTAAATCGGGACTGATCAAGGTAGGTGTTGCGGCACGGCCGGCCGATCTGTTAGCAAAAGCGGCACCTATCGTCGCCGTGGTGGGCACGACCGGGCTGACCTGGGCGCTGGGGCTCGATCAGTGGGGACTGGCGGTAGTCGGCAATATTCCCGCGAGCCTACCGCCATTGACCCTACCCAGCGCTGATCTATCGCTATGGCGTGAGCTGTTCGTGGGTGCGCTCCTGATCGGTATCGTGGGATTCGTCGAGTCGGTATCGGTGGGCCAGACGCTGGCGGCCAAGCGTCGCCAACGCATCGACCCCAACCAGGAATTGATCGGGCTGGGTGCCTCGAACCTGGCAGCATCATTTACCGGAGGCATGCCGGTGACCGGCGGATTCTCGCGTTCCGTAGTCAACTTCGACGCCGGTGCCGAAACGCCGGCGGCGGGAGCCTTTACCGCCATTGGCATCGCTCTGGTCAGCCTGACCCTGACACCACTGATCGCCTACCTGCCCATCGCGACCCTCGCTGCAACCATCATCGTGGCGCTATTATCGCTGGTTGATATCGGGGCCATTCGCCGGACATGGGCATACTCGCACGGCGACTTCTTCGCCATGTTGGTAACCATTCTCGTCACCCTGTTTTTCGGCGTAGAAAGTGGCATCCTGGCCGGGGTGGGGTTGTCCCTGATACTGCACCTGTATCGTACCAGTCATCCTCACGCCGCCCTCGTGGGCCGAGTTCCAGGTACCGAGCATTTTCGCAATGTAGAGCGCCGTCGGGTCGAGACCGACCCGCACCTGAAAATTCTGCGCATCGACGAGAGTCTGTACTTCGCCAATTCCCGGTATCTGGAAGACACCGTCCTGGCACTGGTCGCTGATTCCCCCCAGCTACAGCATCTGATCCTCGCCTGCCAGGCGGTGAACCTGATCGACACCTCGGCATTGGACAGCCTGGAAGCGATCAATGCTCGACTCGGTGATGCGGGGGTTCAGCTGCACCTCAGCGAGGTCAAGGGGCCGGTAATGGATCGACTGCAGAAGACCGAATTCCGACACAGCCTCAGCGGCGAAATATTCCTGAGCACGTTCGATGCCTGGCAGGCGCTGCACAGGCAGTCACCGATTCAGATGAGCATTCCCAGTGACGAAGCTCCCCCAGCATCCGTGCGTCATTCCTCAAAACCGGGAACACCTCAAGGAGACAACGTGTGAACACAAGGGCAAGCCTATCTGGCCTGGTCGGTGGCGTATTGATCGGCCTATCGGCCGTTTGGCTGATGGCAGCTCTGGGGCGCATCGCCGGTGTGAGCGGTATTGACCGACAAGCTGGCGACCGCTTTCTCCCGGTAAGTCGATGCGAACGTCAATGTGTCCTAACTGTCTTCTGCATCGCATCTGCTCATGAACGATCGAGAAGGGGGCCACCCATTGGCCATGAGGGTCTGGACGAAGTTTCATCCAATAATATTCGATAGGCTTCATCCTGACGCCTTGCGGTACTGAGTTAACCCCAAAGCACGATAATCTATTCAAGAGAAAATTCACGTTGTCGAGACGACGGCGATTCAGCCCGTTGCTGATGATCCCTTCCCCAACGAGTTGTGACAACGCGATTAAGGCTCTAAGCGTAGCTTCATCTAGCGGTGGAAGTGGCATACCGTCTCTACCATGGCCCGATAAGGTGAGGGGGATTTCCACAAATTGAGCTTGTCGATGAATCAGGCTATGGCGATACTCTATTGTAGACACGTAACAAGTCAGAATTCCCACCCAGGTGCAGGTTTCCTCGGTTAGGATCGCGCCATTCAGCGTCTCGCTCATTACGATACGAGCTTTTTCCTTAATTGGCCAGAGCTTGGCTTTCCGCTGGGGTTTTATACCTTGTTTCGCCAGCGCAAGCTCGATCGTAAGATCGAGCACCTTCCAGGCTGCTCCAAACGCCAATGGCAAGAAAGCTGCACGTAGGTTGTCCTCCCGATTGGCTTGAATGTGGCTCGCCCCGTTCTGTATAACGTTTTTTCCTCCGTCAATGAGGGGACGTATATCGATGTAGCTTCCTGATGCCTGGGCTGTCAGGGGTAAATACCGGTCAAGGGCAAAACGTTCAAAGGCAGTCTCTGCCTCATACTCATTAATGTTAGTGACCATTGGTAGAGCCTATTACAAGCAACTGTTTAAACTTAATCAGTTGGATGTGGCACCTAACTCACTTAGATAGGCAACCGTTTGGCGATTCAGCCTTACCCAACTATCCTCGATTTCATCAGGGACTTCGATCCAAGTGAGGCGCAAACGATCGGCTACTTTCGCCAAGGCCTCGTATTCTGCAACTCCCAGGCAGCGTAACATCGTACCTTTCCCTGGATAATAAGATGTTTCAGGATACTCTCTGAAAATTAGCTTCGGGTTGTATTCAGTTCCAGAACGGTCGTGTTTCCCACTGAAAGGGAATCCCTATTGACTGAGGTGTGATGCCGGCTTTTGAGAGCGTCGCAACTGGCAATGTTCTCATAACTGTCTTGAAGCGATCCTGCCAAGTTGTTGATGGATCGATCGCTTTCAAAAGTGCTTGGAGCGCGACGGTCCGGGAAAAGAAAAATCCTTGATCAGGGTTGCCTGGAAACTCGGAGTGGATAGCATTCGCGCTTTGAGGGCTGTCAGCGCCGACATTATTATTCCAGACCCTGCTATGGTGGGCACAATTATTACGCAGCATGGTTGTGCTTTTGAGCCACGACACAATGACCTTTTCATCGTAGCCAAACTGTGTAGCCACTCGCCTCCGATGTTCGCGATCAAGACTGGCAAGCAACCGCGACATTTGGCCAATGCTTAACTCCTCCAAGATTGTCCAGATCGGCGGATAAGGCGGCGTATGGTAAGTGTGGTAATAGTGCTTAATGGGGTTGGTAAGTCTCAATCCCAAGACGTTCTTCATGAAATTGCGGTGCGCTTCCATGCCCTTGAAATGTTTGGTTTTGAGATAGAAGTGGGGGCCGAAGTCATTGGCCATAGCGTTAACTATGGCGGATCTGAACGCGACTTCTACTTGTTCAATAGCGTCAAGGAGCACTAGCCGAAGACTACGATCGAACTCGTAAAGCGCAAGAATATCGTCAAACCTTACACCCGGATAAAAACGTTTTTGATCATCCTGCAGCGGCCGCGTATAAATGAGCAGCCGGTAATACCCGACAAACTGAAGGGCATTAAGTGCTTGTGATTGCTGACCTTTGGTGATGAGACCCTTGGCGCGAAGGTGGCGAAGATGGGCGTGAGAGGATTTGCGGGTTTTGTGAAGTTTAGTTGTGGTTGCAGTTGTAGCCCCATACATTCTTTTACCACTAAAAAAACTAACCCCCTGGTGCGCAGTCAGAACGAATCCTGTGAGGCGTGGGGGTTATTCTTGTCTTAAATAATAGGCTTCTACTGTACTCGTGTCAATCTAGGCTGTTTCCTATGCCGAATGGGCACCCGGAATAGGGAGAACCTTGGTCGGTACAAGTCCACTTGCAGTAGTAGACCTTTACTGTGCCCGTGCCAACCAAAGCTGTTTTTTATCTGTAATGGGTGCTCGGCCCAGGGTGAACCTTGGCCAGGACTAGTCTACTTGCAATAGTACGTTTTATCTGAGGAGTAAAAGGCAGTTATAGGGGGAATGTTGCACCGGAATCCAACGTATAGCCTGTATAAAATTCATCGAAATTCACATGTTTGGTTGGAAGTACTTTACCTACACACCAAGATGAATATAGAAAAGCGACTGGAAATTATCTTAGTAAACTTTTTAAGCGCCCACAGGGGGAAGCATGATTCTAGACGCTATCGATGGCTGGGACGATTACCCGCGACGCATTTTTGACCGTGAAGCTACCATACGAGGTATTGCCGAGTGGATTGATGCCGAAAGCAGTGTCATGCCTTACTCGGTCTTGCATTGTGATGGCGTTCGTTTTCGCGTGGCTGTGCGCGATTATAAAGAGCAAGACTTGATCTTGGCGGCCGATGAGTACGGGCATCGTTCAGCAGCAGGGGCTTTGGGCGCTTTCGGCGAGCTGATTGACACGGCAAAACGTCGAATGGAAGGAAAAGAGTCCTGGCCAGAAGGCCCGGCGCTAGATGAAATTAGGCTCTACCAGAAAGAGCGTGAAGACGAAAAGCTCAACACTATGGCCACGTTATTTATCCAGCGCGAACCCCATATCGTCAATGAAATAGAATACGGCGCTCAGCCGGGCCAACTCGATCTGGACGCTGCATCGCTGCCAGAATGCTTGTGGGATGAATTTGAAGCAGAAGGAGAGGCGTTTAAGCTCGTCTTAGAGGAAGAAATTTACCACCGCGTGAATAAGAAGTAACACGCTGCGAAGAATTGCCAGCCGGGTTTCTCTACATCCAGATGGCATGACACAACATCAAACACCAAAAGTCCGGCCATATACGACGTTTTTTTAACCTGTTAAAAGAATATAGATAACACCTATGTCGACGGGTGTCGAAATGCAGGCCTAGTGTTTTAATAGAAGTAGGGCTTTTAGCGAAGCTGCTGGTTAATCCTAGTCAGACAAAAAACCGATGAGGTAGCACCGTGATTGAGTGCGAAGGCATGAAGGATGATGAGACGCCACGTGCGCGAGAAGCAGTTCACGATATAACAGCTGTGGTGTTCTGCCAGAAACGCCAATTATTGCTTTGTAATGACTGCGTGCCCAAATATGTAGAGGAAGAAGACGACCTCTAATTAGGTGCTATTACCTGCTACGTTCGCATGAATGGGTAAGCAGATTTTTCATAATGGCCAATATTTAAACCTTAATACCCGGCAATAAGCCGGGTTTTTGCGTCTCAATTAGCGAGGCTAATTGGATACAAAAAACCCAACGTCGCGGTACGTTGGGTTTTTCCGAATTAATATCTTACTAATTCAAACAGCTGCAAATCTTTCAATATGGTTCTGTTCTTTATGCTCGGCGTGCCATAGCTCATAGTTTGCCTGCATCGTTAGCCAGTGCTTGGCATTGCCAATTCCGCCATGCTCTAACTTAACGGCCAAATCGGGGGAAATAGCGGCATGCTCATGTAATACGCGTGAAACTGCTGCACGAGACATGCCTAACTTTTTGGAAAATTCAGTGACGTTCAGCCCCAGCGCTGGCACGATCCGACGGCGCAATAAGCTACCTGGGTGCGGCGGGTTCATCATGGTCATGTTTCAGTTCTCTCTCTCTACACAAATTGTGTATCGCATATTTGAGGTGTTGCATTCATGGCTACGTCTGCGAGGCCATCTTTCTCGGTGGCCCTTGATAACCGTACCGAGCCGGTTATCAAGGAACGCCGGGGTTAGTGGTAGTCTAAATAGTCAACAAGGTGTACATCTTCCCCATCAAACGTAAATATCACTACCCAATTACCGTTTACATGCACCGAAAAAAAGCCTTTTCTATCACCCTTCAAACTATGAAAATCAAATCCTGGCAAATTCATATCGTTTGGCTTAGTGGCTGCGTCCAGTGCAGCAAGTATGTCTCTTAAATCGTCTACATGGTTTGGTTGTACTCCTTGGGATTCTCCCTTCTCATAAAGACGTTTAAGCCCTTTGTGTTTGATCTTCTGTATCATCGCATTGCTTTGCTCCCTTGTTGTGAAACGCCCTCGAAGTGTAGCGCGTAACGCTACACGCGTCAATGACAGCTGAGGTAGAAACTGCTTAAAGGTGGCATGGCTGACAGTACAGGAGCAGTTGTTCCGCCAACTAGATTGGCCCCGATTGAGGTGAAAAAACGGGTGTGCTCATTAACGTGCTTCTCTCTCATTCCTGCAGTAGAACAGGTTTTAAGAGGAGGGGGTGCTGTAAAGGGTCGACCTCTAGGCGATCTCCAGCGGCTATACCATGCTCATTGAAGTAGCCAGCGTTTACCTCCAGGGCCATCCAGAAGCGCGTGCCAGCTGGATAACGCGGACAGGCTTCTTTTTCTCTCGTGCAGGGGGCCATGCTGGTGATCGACTGGATCTCTCCGTCATGGTCGAGGAAGGCAATATCAAGCGGTATACGAGTTTGGTACATCCAGAAAGCATGATCGGTTGTCTGCTCCTCATTATAGACGAAGAGCATGCCAGCATCGGGAGCCAGTGAGTCACGCTCCATTAGGCCATTGCGACGCTGGCGCGAGGTAGATGCCACCTCAAGCATGAGCGAATACCGGCCTTCCTTAGCGTGCAAAACACCAGAGGAAAATGCAGTGGCCTGTCGAAGAATCATCCCCGTGATTAGAGCAGTGCCAATCAAGAAAAGCGCCAAAATGCCGATACTTTTCCTGGTCGTGGGCCGATCGAATCCCACAAGCCTTTGTTGACGCTGAAACATTATCACCTGGGCTCCAGAATAAAATCAGAATGTCACTCCAAGATAGAGCCGAGGGTGACCGTAACGGTTAGGGTTTGGGGGAACATATTATGCTGGCGACCACATTACTGGTCCGCTGGCTGCGCCATGCTCGCTGGGCCAGCCCAGCAGCCGTGCAGCACGCTATTGAATTTTCACACTTAGCGGCCCGGGTAACGCTCCCAGCAGCTAGCGCCAGCGAACTCGGCATCATCCAATGGCACCGATGGCCGCTTTGCTTAGGGGGCGATATTGCCTACTGGCGGCCAGGGCGAACGGGGCTGCAATGTCAGCGCTTGCCTTATCCAGCGGCCGCTGGACTCACATCGACCACCTACGATGACAACTTCAGCTGCTCGATCAGAGACATCATCTCCCTGGCGTCTGGGAAAGTCGATCTCGTCGGCTACGCCACTCTCGACTCCTATGCTATCGGCGAATGTCGCGAATTGGTTCACAACAACCGTGCCAGCATCGAACCTTTGCTCAACTGGCATGAACTCCGCTTCCATGGCGGTTCTGGCGCTGAAGAGTCAGTAGAAGGTTTCAGTTGGCGGCCATCTAAACAACCAGGGTGGCGCCCATCACTTCGCTGCAGCTTGTCTGATTGCTGGCTTCTTCGATCCTGAGCTGCGCATAAAAGCTCCCTTGACCAGGCATGAACTGAACACCGAGGTCGCCCAAGTTATTCTCAGCGCCTTCGACATCTTTTGCGAGCCAGAGCACCACACAATGAACGAAGCGTTTATGAAGCGGATGGAGGCTGCGCAGATCCCATTCGCCATCTGTTCAGCACCCCCGCCGCGGCAGGATGGCCATCACCTTTTACTGTTGTCCTGTGAGAACAGCAAATCCATGGGCGTAGCCGATATATTCCGAGCTTACGGCTGGCTCGATGTCGGCGACCTCTTACGCAAGCAGGCGAAACAACAATAGAAAAAAACTGGGCACATCCATTGGACAGGGCTGACATCAGCTGGTGTTATTGCGGCAGCGCGTAGAACCACCAGGCTGTTAGCGGGCTTTGAAAGTACAGTGATTAGCAGAGTTATAGTCAAATCTGGTGGATGGCGGTCAGGCGGCAGTCCTGTCTGACTGATCGGTTACTTGCTCTCCATCCTGGAACCGGACGTTGTTCACGACCAGTTCCAGCTTGCTGAACCCCTTGATGCGCTTCCAGCGCTTCTCGGCGCTCTGGAGCAGCTTGAAGACCATCGCCAGGGTCGTCGCTCTGGAGCCGCAGTTCCGGCTGCGCTTGCTCCGCAGGCGGACCGTGGCGAAGGTCGACTCAATCGGGTTGGTGGTGCGGATATGCACCCAGTGCTCTGCCGGGTAGTCGTAGAACGCCAGCAGTTCCTCCCGATCCTTGGCCAGGCACGCCATCGCCTTGGGGTACTTGGCCTCGAAGCGTTTCAGCGTGCGATCGAAGGCCTTGTGCGCCTCGTCGCGGGTCTCGGCCATCCAGATGTCATGCAGGTCGGCCTTGACCTTGGGCTGTACTGACTTTGGCAGCTTGTTCAGCACGTTAGCCGTCTTGTGAACCCAGCAGCGCTGATGGTCGGTCTCCGGGTAAATCTTGCTCAGGGCCGCCCAGAACCCCATGGCGCCGTCGCCCACCGCCAGCTTGGGAGCCTGGGTCAGGCCGCGTTCTCGCAGGCCTGTCAGCAGGGTCTTCCAGCTGTCCGCCGACTCGCGGAAGCCGTCCTCGACGGCCACCAACTCCTTGCGGCCCTGCTCGGTGACCCCGATGATCACCAGCAGGCACAGGCGGTCATCCATGCGCACGTTGCTGTACACCCCGTCGGCCCACCAGTAGACGTAGCGACGGTCTGACAGGTCCCGCTTTCGCCACTCGGTATGCTCGTCCTCCCACTGCTTCTTGAGCCGTGACACAGTGTTGGCCGACAGACCCTTGGCCTGGTCGCCCAGCAGTGCCGCCAGCGCCTCCTGGTAGTCGCCAGTGGAGATCCCCTTCAGGTAGAGCCAAGGGATCAACTCCTCGATGCTGCGGGCTCGCTTCAGATAGGGCGGCAGCAGGCTGCTGTTGAAGCGAGCGCCACCGCCACTGCGGTCACGCACCTTGGGCACCTGCACGCTGACATCCCCGATCCCGGTCTGGACCGTGCGCTCGGGCAGGTAGCCGTTGCGGACCACGGCCTGGCGTCCATCGTCGAGCCGCTGATCGGCATACTGCGCCAGAAAGGTGGCCAACTCGGCCTCGACGGCCTTGGCGATCAGGTCACGGGCACCTTGGCGCAGCAGCTCGTGCAGCGGGTCAGCGACCTGGGGTTCTGGTTGTGAAAGAGTCCGGAGGGTAGAATCGGCCATGGCGTATCCACTCGTGTTGGTTGAGATCTTGGTCGTGATCAATCAACAGGATACGCCACCCTTCCTACCTCCTCCCATACACCAGACTTGAGCTTAACTC
>NZ_RZHF01000011.1 GCF_003990185.1 Vreelandella nanhaiensis
CTCGAAGCCCGCGTTCGCAATGCCGTTCAAGACGACCCTGACCAGGGCATCTTCCGTTGCCACCGCAGCATGTTCACCGACCCTGCCTTCTTCGAACTGGAGATGAAGCACATCTTCGAAGGCAACTGGCTGTTCCTGGCCCACGAGAGCCAAGTCGCTGAACCAGGTGATTACATGACCGTCACTATGGGTCGTCAGCCCGTACTCATTACCCGCGACAAGCAAGGCGAGCTGCACGGCCTGATCAACGCCTGTGCGCACCGCGGTGCCACCCTATGCCGCCGTAAGCGCGGCAACAAGGGTACCTTTACCTGCCCGTTCCACGGCTGGACGTTCAAAAACGACGGCCAACTGCTCAAGGCCAAAAACGAGAAGGTCGGCGCCTATCCGGATAACTTCAAACAGGATGGCTCCCACAACCTCAAGCGCCTACCGCGCTTTGAAAACTACAAAGGCTTCCTGTTCGGCAGCTTGAGTGACGACGTTCAACCGCTCGAACAACACCTCGGCGAAACCACCAAGGTCATCGACAACATCGTCGACCAAGCCCCCGAAGGCCTGGAAATTCTGCGCGGTACCTCGTCGTACACCTATACCGGCAACTGGAAGTTACAGGCCGAAAATGGCGCGGACGGCTACCACGTCAGCTCCGTGCACTGGAACTACGCCTCCACGATGGAACGCCGTAACTACGATGCTGGCGGCACCAAAGCGGTGGACGCCGACGGCTGGTCGAAGAGCAAAGGTGGCTTCTACTCCTACGAAAACGGCCACATGATGCTATGGACCCGGCTGCTTAACCCCGATGTTCGCCCGGTCTACCAGCACAAGGACTGGATCCAGGAACAGCTGGGTGAGGCCCGCGCCGATTCCATCGTCAACCAGACGCGTAACCTCTGCCTTTATCCCAACGTCTACCTGATGGATCAGTTCTCCACGCAAATCCGCGTGATCCGTCCGATCGCCGTGGACAAAACCGAAGTGACGATTTACTGCTTCGCGCCCAAAGGCGAGTCCGCCGAGGACCGACGTGTCCGTATCCGCCAGTACGAAGACTTCTTCAACGTCTCCGGCATGGGCACGCCCGACGACCTGGAAGAGTTCCGCGCTTGCCAAGAAGGCTACAACGGCGCCCTGGCCGAATGGAACGACCTCTCTCGCGGGGCCCAACAGTGGATCGAAGGCGCCGATGAAACGGCCCAAGCCATCGACATGAAGCCCCTGCTCAGTGGCGCCTCCCCGGAAGACGAAGGCCTTTACGTGCTGCACCACAAGCACTGGGTCAACGAAATGCTGCGCGCCATCGACAAAGAGCGCAGTCAGTTTATCGCCACTGCGTCCGCCTAAGCGCCTGAAGAGAGGAGAGAAGTGACATGAGCATTAGCTATCACGATATCCAAGCCTTCCTGTACCGCGAAGGCCGCTTATTGGACGACCGCCAGTGGGATGAGTGGCTCGCGCTGTATCGCAAAGACGCCGAGTTCTGGATGCCTGCCTGGGACGACGACGACCAGCTCACCCAGGACCCGCACAGCGAGATCTCACTGATCTACTACCCCAACCGGGAAGGGCTGGAAGATCGGGTCTATCGGATCAAGACCGAGCGCAGCGGGGCGAGTACGCCGGAACCGCGCACCACCCACCAGGTGACCAATCTGGAGATCTTGTCGCAAAACGGCGACACGATGGAGCTGCGGTTTAACTGGCATACGCTTAGCCATCGTTACAAGAAAACTGACAGCTTCTTTGGCACCTGCTTCTACACCCTGGATGTGTCGGGTGAGACCCCGTTGATCACAAGAAAAGTCGTGCAGCTGAATAACGACTACATCCATCAGGTCATTGATGTGTATCACGTGTGATTAGCTCTAATGAGACAGGGATGCCTTATTGCGTTAACAGCTTAGCCAAAAATAATTCAACAACAACTAAACCTTGGTAACTAAATAATGAAAACATTTAAAAAGACCTCCCTAGCAGCTTTGATGGGCACTTCTGCACTAATATCAGCAAGCGTAATGGCTAATGATGGACCAGTAAAACTTGGTCTGATGCTGCCTTATTCCGGTACCTACACAGCACTTGGTGAAGCAATTACTAACGGCCTGAAACTTGCCATTGAACAAGAAGGTAACCAGTTGGGTGGCCGTGAAGTGGAGTACGTGCAACTTGATTCAGAGGCTGACCCTTCTAAAGCACCTCAGAACATGAGTCGTCTCGTCAATGGAGACCAAGTTGACTTCGTTATTGGGCCCGTACATTCCGGCGTTGCGATGGGGATGCTGCGTGTGGCTAAGCAGACGGGAGCGATTACGATTATTCCCAACGCTGGATTGGGTGCCGCCACTAACGAATTGTGCATGCCTAATGTCTTCCGTACTTCGTTCAGTATGTGGCAAGACAGCTATCCCATGGGCAAAGTGGCCTACGATCAGGGGCATCGCAAAATTGTCACCATTACTTGGGATTACGCAGGTGGTAAGGAAGATCTGGCAGGGTTTGAGGAGGCGTTTACCGCTGAGGGCGGTGAGATCGTTCAACAAATTTTAGTCCCGTTCCCCAGTACTGAATTCCAGAGTTACTTAACGCAAATTGCCAGCCTTAAGCCTGATGCTGTCTATACCTTTTTTGCGGGCGGTGGCGGTGTCAGCTTTGTTCGGGATTATGCCGCAGCCGGTCTGAAAGAGAGCATGCCGCTGCTAGGTTCGGGCTTTCTTACCGAAGGTAATTTAGCTGCATTAGGCGATGCTGGCGAAGGGGTAATGACCACGCTGCACTATGCCGAAACCCTTGAAAATGACGCCAACCAATCCTTCGTTTCAGCTTATGAAAATGCCTACGGTGAAATGCCGGATACCTATGCCGTACAAGGCTACGATACGGGAATGATGCTAGTGCAAGCGCTCAATGTGTTAGGTGGCGATACCTCAGATAAAGAACGCTTGATAAATGTATTAGCCAATGTTGAATTAGCAAGCCCACGAGGGCCTTTAAGCTTCTCTGATTCCCACCATCCCATCCAAAATATTTACCTCCGCGAGATCCGAGACGGCAAGCACGAAGTCGTTAGTATCGCTTCTGAGAATCTCGAAGTACCCGATGAAGCCTGCCAGATGTAACGACACCGCTACGCATTATGGGGCGGGTTTTGCCCGCCCCTCACTCTGATTCTCGGAGGGATCTTATGGATCTCGCATTTTTCAGCGTACAGCTACTTAACGGTCTGCAGTACGGCCTGCTGCTTTTTTTGATTGCCAGCGGTTTGACGTTGATTTTCGGCATTATGGGGATCATCAATCTGGCCCACGGCGCCATGTATATGATCGGCGCTTATTTGGTCTACGACCTTACCCTGCGATTGGGCAATTTCTGGCTGGCCATCATGGTGGCTATTCCTATCGCGATTGCACTGGGACTCGTTATTGAACGCTTATTTCTCGATACGCTTTACAAGCGCGATCACCTTTATCAAGTGCTGCTGACCTTTGGGCTGATTTTAGTACTCAACGAAGCGCAACGCATTATCTGGGGCGGTAATGTGCATCGTGTTGTGGTGCCCGCACCATTTGATTTCAGTATTCAACTGACTGATAACATGCAGTACTCGGTCTACCGCCTCTTTGTGATGGGCGTCTGCTTAGCATTGGCCGGTGTGATCTATTGGGTTATTCGCCATACGCGGCTGGGCATCATCATTCGCGCCGGCGCGGTCAATCGCGACATGGTTGAAGGTTTAGGCATCAATGTTCGTACCCTTTTTACACTTATCTTTAGCGTAGGTGTTGCGCTGACCGCTTTCGCGGGAATGATCGCCGCGCCGCTTACATCCATCGCGCCAGGCATGGGCGATAGCATCCTTATCACGTGTTTTGTGGTCGTGGTTATTGGTGGTATTGGTTCTATTAAAGGAGCCTTTTGGGGCGCCATTATTATTGGCATGGCCACCACCTTTGGTGCAGTGCTCATCCCGAGCCTCGCCAGCATGGTTATCTACTTGATTATGGCCGCAGTATTGCTGGTAAAACCACGCGGCCTTTTCGCTTGAGGAGAATAAGAAATGTTGCATAGATATCCCAAGCGCGCCGCGTTCATCATGCTGATATTAACGACTTTAATCGCCGCTTTTCCTCTTTGGGGAGAAGTGGTATTTGGTAGCCAAGCTAATTTTATATTAGAAAAATTGACATTAATGCTGATCCTAGCCCTGTTCGCCATGAGCTTGGATTTGTTAGTGGGCGTCCTGGGTTTAGTCAGCCTGGGGCATGCTCTGTTCTTCGGACTGGGTGCTTACACGCTGGCGTTGGCTAGTCCAGACTTTAGTCCGGCGTCCATGTGGTGGATGCTGCCTTTGGTTATGGGTGTCTCTGCCTGTGTCGGGTTAGTGATAGGCGTATTAGTGATCCGTACTAAAGGCATCTTCTTTATCATGACGACCCTCGCTTTTGGGCAGATGCTTTACTACTTCATTAGTACTTCTCAGTTCGCGGGGGGCACCGACGGGGTTTTCATCATGTTCCGTCCCAGCTTGGAATTAGGTGGAAGTACGCTGCTGGATCTTGATAACCCTTACAGCTTCTTTTACTTCTGTTTGGGCATGCTGTTGGTTGGTTATCTCTTCTTACGCTGGCTGACACGCTCCTACTTTGGTCAAGTGCTTGACGGTATTCATGACAATGAGCATCGCATGCAAGCCTTAGGTTACGCCACCAGCGGCTACAAATTGATCGCCTTTGTTATCGCTGGGGTGATGGCGGCGGTTGCCGGTATGTTAGCAGCTATGCAATACGGTTTCGCTAACCCGGCTCAGCTTGGCTGGCATACTTCTGGTGAAGTGTTAATGATGCTGATTTTAGGCGGCATGGGTACCATATTTGGTCCTATTTTAGGTGCTTTCGCCTACGAAATTCTGCTCTATATCTACGAACATACCACTACTCACTGGCCGATATTGATGGGAGTAACCATTATCGTAGCCGTATTGATACTACCCCGTGGTATCGCGGGCTTGATTATCGCCCCGCCTTGGCATCGCAAACGCCAAACGAGTGCTGAAATCGTGGGTAAAGAATCAAAAGCATCTGTCTCCGCTCAACCCGTCACACAGAGTAAGGAGGACTGAGCTATGCGCGATGAAATTGTCTTGGCCACCCATGGTTTGACCCGGCGCTTTGGCGGTTTAGTGGCGGTTAACGATGTAGATTTCGACGTTAAGGCCAATGAAATACACGCCATCTTGGGTCCTAATGGAGCGGGAAAAAGCACGTTGATTAATTTGCTTTCTGGCGAGATACCGCCTTCTGAAGGGCAAGTGCTTTATCGCCAACAGCCGATTCAGGGTAAAAGCGCGCGCCAGATTGCTCGTATGGGGATTGGACGCAGCCACCAGAAGACCAATATTTTCCCACGCCTGACTTGCCTACAAAACTGCGAGCTGGCTGCTCGTATTCATATGGGCGGAGTGTTTGGCAGCTGGCGTTCGAGACAAACAGCACAAAAGGTGAGTGAGCGCGCTCAAGAGGTGCTAGATACTTGCCAATTGAACCATCGTGCTTATACGACAGCAGCCGACATGAGCTATGGCGAACAGCGCCAACTGCAGATCGCGATGGTGCTAGCGACAGCGCCGTCGCTGATGCTGCTCGATGAGCCAATGGCGGGGATGGGGCGTGAAGAGACAGCTCAAGTAACCGACCTGCTCGCCAGCCTTACGGATCGTTACACGCTTGTATTGATTGAGCACGACATGGACTCGGTCTTCCGCCTGGCCGACCGTATTACCGTGATGGTCGATGGCTGTGTATTGGAGAGTGGTCCGACAGAACAGATACGCACCAGTGAAAAGGTACGCGATGTTTACTTAGGGCGTCATGATGAGGAGGCAATCGCATGACCGTAGAGCAAAAAAGTACGCCACTTATTGATGCCCAGGGGTTACATACTTACTACGGTGAAAGCCATATTTTGCATGGAGTTGATTTGACCCTGATGCCTGGCGAGACGCTGAGCCTTCTGGGCCGCAACGGCATGGGCAAGACCACTACGCTGAAATCGATACTGGGCTTTGTGCCACCGCGGCGTGGCGAGGTGTTTATTAAGGGCGTCTCGGCTACCAAGCGGCGTCCTTGGCAGCTGATTCGCCAAGGGATCGGTTACGTGCCGGAGGGGCGCGGAATTTTTCCAGGCATTAGTGTGCGTGAGCACCTAATTATGGCCGCACGCCCTAATGACCGGGGGGAGTCTCCTTGGACGCTGGAGCGTGTACTGGATACGTTTCCGCGCTTGGGCCAACGCATCAACCACGATGGTTCTTTCCTCTCGGGTGGCGAGCAGCAGATGCTCTCTATTGGTCGAGCGCTGACGACGAACCCAGACCTAATGATTCTTGACGAGGCCACCGAAGGGTTAGCGCCGCTGATTAGAGATGAAATTTGGAAGATCATCCGCGCAATCAAAGCAACCGGTATTTCTACCATTATTGTCGATAAAAATATCGATAACCTACTCAGCATAGCCGAAAAGCACTTGTTACTGGTCAAGGGAGAAGTGGTCTATAGCGGTGATTCTCAAGGACTAAGAGATAACCCTTCAATCCTTGAAACCCACCTCGGCGTTGCCTAATCCAGTTCCGGCAAGCAAGGCTTGCCGGAACTGATGACGACTAGTAGTTAACTCCTCGGCATTGGGAAATCTGTTGCATGCAATTACATAAGGACTGGTCCGTTCCCGCGATCACCGCTGGCTTTGTGGCAGTGCTGGTCTCTTACTCCGGCCCGCTCGCCATTTTTTTTCAGGCGGCTCAGAGCGCTGAAATATCTACTACGATGATGACGTCTTGGGTCTGGGCCATTTCTATCGGGGCGGCTATTTCAGGAATCTTATTGAGCTTGTGGTTGAGAGTTCCGGTGGTGACCGCTTGGTCGGCTCCCGGGACTGCTTTATTAGTAACCCTATTCCCTGAATTGTCATTAAATGAAGCAGTGGGCGCCTACCTGACGACAGCAATGATCATTTTCTTGATTGGTATCACGGGCTCCTTTGATCGTATTATCCAGATGATACCGCCGGGTATTGCTAGTGCAATGATGGCGGGCATCCTGTTCCAATTTGGTATAGACGTCTTTGTCTCCTTGGAAAGTGTGCCAGCGTTGGCGATTGGTATGATTATCGCTTACCTCGTATTTAAACGGCTTACACCGCGCTACAGCCTGATGCTGTTATTAGTGGCCGGAATTACTTTGGCCGTTTTATTAGAAGGTGCAAGTTTAGAGGGCATTTCAGTTCAATTCGCTGAGCCGCAGTTCATACGCCCTGAGTGGACGTGGAGCGCTACCTTGAGCCTGGCCATCCCGCTGGTAATGGTCAGTTTGACCGGGCAGTTCTTACCTGGCATGGCAATTCTGCGCACCTCCGGTTACTCAACACCAGCCAAGCCAATCGTTACCGTGGCCAGTTTAACGTCTTTTGTTACTGCCTTTTTCGGCGGTATCACCACGGTGATCGCTGCAATTACGGCGGCAATCTGTACCAGTAAGGAAGCGCACGAAGACCCTGGTAAACGCTATGTTGCTGGGGTGGCGAACGGGGTTTTCTATCTAATTGGTGGCGTCTTCGCTGGCACAATTGTGGCGCTATTTACCTCATTACCGGGAGAGTTTGTGGCAGTACTGGCGGGCCTAGCGCTGATTGGCGCTATCAGTAGCAATATCAGTGCGTTCGCCGCCGAAAAGAGCCACCTAGAAGCCTCTGTGATTACTTTTATTGCTACGGCGTCGGGCGTCAGCTTTTTAGGGCTCGGATCAGCTTTTTGGGGGGTAGTCGTTGGGGCGCTTGCTTACAATGTGCTGCACCGGCGTTACCGTCCAGTTAACCATAAAACTCAATAACAAAATTAACTATTGTATCGGTAGGCGGAGTATGACCATGGACAAGATCTTTGTGGCGATCGACGATAGTGAAGACTCCTTGCGTGTACTGGCATTTGGACAAAGTTTTGCGGCCCAGCTAGAAGCGGATTTAAGCGCCGTTTCAGTGGTACTTAATAAGCATGAAATAGCTACACGGCGTTCTACACTGAAGGCGCGCTTAGCTAACCACCACAACGAAAACATAGCCATCGATGTGGTTGCTCATGATAGTGCCAAGGAGTACCTCGGTGAAATTGCCAGCCGCGAGGACGCCGGTTTATGTATGATGGCGCATGGGCGCCGCCCAGTACCGGAGATGCTGATAGGCAGCGTAACCGCGGGCGTTGTGCGCCGTGCCCAACGCCCTGTTTACTTGTGCGGTCCTCGCTATGACGGTCTTATTCACCAGCGAGTTGATGTGTTAGCCGTCTGTATTGATGGCTCTAAGCTATCCGAGCAAATTTTGCCTTATGCATCAGTCTTGGCGAAACGTTTGGGAGCTCGGTTACAACTGTTGCAAGTGATAGATACCGCCGCCGCTAGAAAGCCAACAATGTTAGGGTATACCGATGTCATGGAGTCAGCCTACCTAACCGCTCTTGCACGCCGTGTCGAGAAGGAGCAAGGCCATGAGGTTGACTGGGAGGTGCTACATGGTGACCCTGCGGACTCTATCGTCAGCTACTTAGCGGATAGTCATAATACCATGCTGGCCATGACAACCCACGGTCGTAGCGGTCTTTCGCAAGTAGTGGCAGGCAGTGTTAGTCACGAGGTACTGCATGAAACTTCTTGTCCTGTAGCAGTACTGCGTCCATGACTTCTATTGTTTTAAGGGTAACGGCCGGTGCGGCGGTTTTCCACGAGCACATTTAAAATAGTGTTGGCTTCCAGCATAAGGGGAGAGGATTTTTCTCCTCGTCGACGACTGCAGATGACGGGCGACGTTATGGTCTTGTCTGCCAATGCTACGTAGGTAATGCCATCCCGCTGAACGCGTTTGACCTGTTCGGGAACCAGCGTAATGCCGATTCCCGAAGCGACAAGGCTAAGCGCTGTCTGAACCTCGTTTGCTTCCTGTACCACTTCAACCTTTAAACCTTGGCGGCGGAAAATGCCTAGTACCATATCGGCAAGGCTAGGGCGCGGCTTTGCGGGAAAGAGAATGAGTGGATAGCGAGCCAGCTCCTCGCAGGTAGGGGTCGTACCCTCTAACGGATGGCCACTAGAAAGAGCTGCAATTAGTGGTTCATCGAATAGAATCTCTTGCTCGACGTCCGGGTCATCAATGCGTAAACGCCCAAATCCCATATCAATGCGGCCAGCTTTAAGCGCTTGAACCTGTTGTACAGTCGTAAGTTCTGCCAGCGAAAGTTCAACATTATCCATTTGGCGTAAGTCACGAACCAACATCGGAAGCTGTCCGTAAAACACGGAAGGGACAAAGCCAATACTGAATAGCGCACGCTTGCTACGTGCCATATGTCGTGTTGCGTCTATGGTGACCTCTACTTTTTCTAATATTTGCAATGCATGCTGTTGAAAAAACACACCTGACGGGGTTAAGCGTAAGCCCCTAGAGCTACGCTCAAACAGTTCAGCGCCCAATTCTTGTTCTAATTGCTTAATTTGGCGCGAAAGAGGCGGCTGCGACATATGTAATCGTTCAGCAGCACAGGTGAAGTTAAGTTCTTCGGCAACAACGCAAAAGTACCTCAGGTGGCGTAGCTCCATGATACCTCCAAGGTATGAGTAAATTCTTAAATAATATTGGTTTTTATATTCGATTGCTTTCAAGCTGAATGTATTTCCAAAGCAATTAGATAATTTTTTAAACCAGCTCAACTAGGCGTTATAACGCTACCAGTATTTATGCGCCTGAAAGCTAAATTTCGTCTAAGACTTTAGTGCTACAAGTCAGAATTAATTGAGGTGGGCCAATTATGTATACTCGAATTTTAGTCCCTATTGACGGCTCAGAACACGCCAAACAAGCTTTGTCAGTGGCATGCAAGCTGTTAGATAAAAAAGCCTCAACACTCTATTTGTTACATGTACCTGAAACTCTTGACTATACCACCACGTTGGTATGGGGCATTGGTGCTATTGATGCCAGCGTTACCCTCGCTGAAAGAGAGAAATCGGGCGAGCAGTTGCTTAAACAGGCGATTAATTCAGCACAGGAAGAGGGCGCTCAGTATATAGAAAAAATATTAACGCGTGGTGATCCAGTTCGGGTAATTTTAGATACTGCTAATGCCAAAGATATCGATACTATTGTGATGGGAAGCCGAGGCTTGAGCGACTTCGCTGGTGTCGTGATAGGCAGTGTCTCGCATAAGGTTAGCCACTCTGCGAAATGCCGAGTGATTACAGTGAGTTAGCAGCTTTATTAACGGGTCAGCCATCAATGAGTTAAAGAGCAATATGTAAAGCTTGCAGTTTAAGACGCTGTAAAATGCTATTTTCAGCAGCTACTCAAATAATATTTTTCATAATCTAGACAGAGGAGCCAGCTTATTCTCTGCAAAGTTCCATGTTTACTCTCCTTGGAAGGCAATGCGTTTAAATCAATTAAACAGGCGGCCTCAATAACAAAGTGTAATACCTCACTCACTTGGTGAGCTATCGCCATGACTCATCAATCTCACCATCTTTCCGCCGTAGAACGTGCTGCCATCATCACGATGCCTATAATGCTAGAAAAATTCCACGTTATAGTTTTCCTGTTTTTTTGATGGCTTGAACCATGGTGGGTTTAATGTAGGGGAATTTTGCTCATGTGCCAAAGGTCAAAATCGTCCTCAAATAGGACATTTTAAAATCACGCTATGTGTCCACATTGATGGTGACGATGAGCAGCATTCGGTGTAAAACGGGGAAGAACAGACAAACTAGCTAATTATAAAATAGTAGTAAGTTTTTATTTTATTTGAATTTTTTATATTTTTCGATAATTTTAGTTGGGTTGAAAGCTCATCAACAAGGCTTGGAACTAGCCTCCGAAGCCGAAGGTCGTAGGTTCAATTCCTACCGGGCGCGCCATTATTTCAAGGGCTTACGTTAACTCGTAAGCCCTTTTATTTTGCGTGTGCCAAGCTCGCCAACATTAGAGCTAATACCTTTTATCGATCTAACGACCTATAACTGTTACTTGGCACAAGGCGCGGCACAGGCTTGTCAGCGCACTCCTATCCATTCCGCAAGCTATTGATTCGCTCTCTATC
>NZ_RZHF01000012.1 GCF_003990185.1 Vreelandella nanhaiensis
ATCGGCTTTCGGACCAGTACGCCTGTCGAGGGGAGCACGCTTTACACCGTAATCGAAGGGGACTTCTGGTCCTATAATGATGATAATTCGCGCTTCAGATTACGGCATGCCTATGGTTCCTGGAATGGGATCCTTGCCGGACAGACCTGGTCGAATTACAACACCTTCGTCGCCGCCACGCCCACACTGGATTTCCTCGGCACGGCGGGAAGCAATGGCTATGGGTCGCGCCTAGCCCAGTTGCGCTACACCATGGGAGGATTCTCGATAGCTGCGGAGGATCCAAAGGCACAGCTGGCGGAGAACATCGATGGCTCCGTGCCAGAAGATGATTTGCTACCGGATAATGACGATGCCGTATCATCGATGCCCGCGTTGAGCCTGCGCTATGAAGATAGTATGGGTGACTTTTCCTACTCAATCGCCGGCATCGCCCGGCAGCTGAAGTACGATACCGGAAGCGAAAAGGATACGGAAATGGGCTATGGGGCCTTCGCCGCAGGTGCCTACCATGCCGGACCGGTGACCTTGAGAGCGATCGTGAACGCCAGCGAGGGGGCGAACAGTTACCTCTATCTGTCTGGCGATTACTTCAACGGTGCCGATGCCTACGTCGATACCAACGGTAAGCTGCAAACGCTATCTGGCGATGGCGGAGCCCTTGGTCTTTCTTATCAAATATCACCACAGTATTCACTGAACGCGTCCCATGGCTATACCGATGTCGAATTGGGCGACCCTACCGTAGGTGGGAATGCAGGTAGAAAGAACAAGAATACATTTCTTAATCTGATGTGGACTCCCAACGAGCGTTTGATGTATGGAATTGAGTACGGCTATTTCGAAACGGAGTTGACCGATGACCGTGAAGAAGATGCGAGCCGTGTGATGGTTGCCGCCCAATATAGTTTCTAGGATAGATGAGTTAGTAGTATAGCAGAGAAGCTGTTTCGATCTTTTAGCTTGGGCGTATGCCCAAGCTTTTTTATTTACACCAGGCACAGCGTATAAAAACATGAACTGGGTCATTTTTTTATACGCCCTATTAAGGGAGGATTCAGGTAAAAGCCTCACAATGGCATTGTAACAAAACAGAAAGGAAGGTTTTCATAAAGCTCAAGCTTGTATTCGATGCTGCAGCTATCGTGATGGTTATGTAAACATCCCAGTTTCAGTTGCACCGCTGACTAGGGTTCTCCGAGCATTGGTGTTTCGCCAGGTATTCCCATGGCGCCAGGTCTTCCAGTGAATCGTGGGGACGTTCATCGTTGTATTCCGTCATCCACGATTCGGTCAGTTGTCGGACTTAGGTAAGGTTCCGGAAGACATACATGTTCAGGATCTCATTCCGGTAAGTCCGATTGAACGCTCAACATACGAGTTCTGAGTCGGGGTGCCAGGTTTGATGAACTCCAGCTTGATATCGTGTTGTTCAGCCCAATCAGCCAGGGCGATCGAGATGAATTCCGGCCGTTATCCATGCGTAGTTTGGCCGGGTAGCCTCGCCAGACGATAATGCGTTCCAGGACCCTTATAACCCTCGGTGCTGGCAGGTTAGGTCAATCTCGATAGCCAGTATCTCCCGGTTAAAGTCCTCCACCACGTTGAACTTCCGAAACCGGCGGCCACAGAACAGGCTGTCTCTCATGAAATCCATGGGCCAGCACTGATTAACGGTGGCTGGCACGCTCAATGGCTCCGGGTTCCGTGTCGGAAGTCATTTCTTGCCCCGTCGCCGTTTATTCAGGTTGAGTGCGCAATACAGTCAATGGACCCGCTTGTGATTCCATCCATGACCCCATCGTCGCAGCAACTTGAACAGTTTGCTGAAGCCGTAGGCGGAATAGCGCTCAGTCGCGCTTTGAAGCGCTCCAACCACTGGTTCATCCCGAGATGTGTCCGGACGATAACGGTACACAGAGCCACTGATGCCAGCGATTCGGTAAGCTCTACGGGTGCTGACACCATGTGCTTGCTTGAGGTAATCAACCAGCTCTCGTCGAACGGCTGAATTTACAGCTTTTTTTGATGACATCCTTCAGCAGCTTGTGATCCAGGCTCAGCTCAGCATACATCTGCTTCAGCCGGCGGCTTTCTTCTTCAAGTTCCTTAAGGCGCTTCACATCAGAGGCTTCCATGCCACCGTACTTGGATTTCCAATTGTAGTAGGTCGCATCGGAGATGCCGTACTCCCGGCAGACTTCCTTGACTAGGCGACCGCCCTCGACCTCTTTCAGGATTTTGACGATCTGTGCCTCGCTGTACCGTGACTTCTTCATGCCGTTCTCCGTTTGTCTCATTGTAGGCTGGAGAACTCTAATCACGCATGTACTGATTTTAGGGGATGGTTACAATTACTACTCCTGCTTTTGCAGAACTCGGCCACTCCGAGGGTCAAGATAAACTGCTAAAGGAGGAGATAACTGCGGCGACATCTTAACCAGCGCCTTTCCTCATGAGTACGAATTAAACCTCGACAGCAGCTCTATCGTAAGAATCGAAAGCGATCACTTTCCGACATCAACAGGCACTTCTTTGAGGATGAAAACACAGCTTGTGGATCTCAATCCTGACTTCAATCAATAAGCTCAGCACCTGCGGTATCCAGAGCGCCTGAGTATTCCCCCAGGAACACCTGCGCCGGTGTCCGATAGCCGAGCCGTTTTCGGGGGCGGTCATTCAGTTTGCTGACCACCTTGCGCAGCTCGCCATCGTGACCTGTCGGAAGTAGGTTCCATTGGGAAAGTACTGCCGTATCAGGCCATTCGTGTTCTCGTTGGTCCGACGCTGCCCGGAGCAGTAAGGATCACAGAAATACGTTGCTGCCGTCACGGCCTTGGACACGGCTTCATGGACGGCGAACTCCGAGCCATAGTACTTGCTGAATAAGCAGGTTGGAGCCAGCCATCTGTACCAAAATCTCTGATGCCAATCAGTGGATTTAGGAGATGTACACATGGCTGACAACGTAAAGAATAGCTCTGTGAAGGTGATGATCGCCATCGACATTGCTAAAACGTCCCATGATGCGGTCATTTTATGGCCGTCAGGTCGTACCAAAACGTTTAAGTTGCCTAACACGTTAGTGGGTTATCAGAACCTCCTTCATGCAGCAGAAGCACCTGCTGAAGATATTTTGGTGGCCTTTGAACCAACGGCTGACTTTCATCGTAATATTGCCTATTGGTTAAGGTCTCAAGGCGCCTTGTGCCATATGGTGTCGTCTTTAGCCTGCGCCAGAGCGCGTGAAATGTTGTTTAAAAGCTGGGATAAAAACGACAAGAAAGACGCGCGGGTTATCATGTACTTGATGCAGCAGGGCATGATGCAACCATTTTACGATCCGTTAGTGAATGAAATGTTAGATATTCAGGAGCTTGCGAATACGTATTATCAAATCTCACTCGCTAGATCCCGCTGTCAACATAGTTTATTTAATCATTACCTCACCCTCTTTTTTCCAGAAATGGAGCGTTTTTTTAATAGCACCCGTGCCGTATGGTTTTGCCGCTTCTTGCTGAAATTCCCTACTCCACTAAGTATCACGCGCTATAAAAAAACGACCTTCGTGCAACGTGCTTGGGAGGTAGTGGGGAGGAAGGTGGCCAAACAGCGTTTTTTAGAAGAGATGTATGAAGTGGCAGAGCAGTCGATAGCGTTACCCGTACCGCTTAATAGCCCCGCAATTGCCACCTTCAAATTGCAGATCAGACGTTATTTAAAGCTAACAGAGCAACGGCAGCAAATCGAAGAAGCCGCTGACCAGTTGATATCTCACCGCGATGATTACCAGCGACTTCGGACATTGCCTGGTATTGGTCCTATCATTGCGTTAGTTATTATTGCCGAAAGCGGTGACCTAACGCGTTTTTGTCATTATCGCCAATACCTTAGCTTTTGCGGCTTCAACTTGTCGGCAAGTCAAAGTGGTAAACAACAAGGGCATTACCGCTTATCAAAGCGAGGCAATGCACGTTTACGGTACGCCTTCTGGTTGGCAGCCACGGTCGCCATCAGACAGCGGGAAAATACATTTCGACAGAAATACGAGCGCTATATTCGGGCAACCCCTGATGATCCTGATATCAAGCGGAAAGCCCGTGTGGCAGTGGCTGTTAAATTAGCCCGCGTCGCGCATGCTTTAATAAAGACAGGTAGTGATTATCGAGGCTATTATGAGTTCGGTTGTGAGACGTAAATCTGTGCCGTTAGGGCGCCCAGTGACCCTGTAGATAATGCTCAACGCTCACAACCGTTCCAAAATGCTTTGTTAAGTCCTGTTGGGCCATTTGGACCCTTGTACACTATGGTAAGCACCCTTTAGATCTGGTTGCGACGTATGAGCCTGAGTAGTGAGTAAGTGTTCCGATGCCGAGCACGAAGTGAGATTTTGTGTACATATTGAGCGGGTCCGTAGGTAGTCCGTT
>NZ_RZHF01000013.1 GCF_003990185.1 Vreelandella nanhaiensis
GCACCTGAAGCTAGCGCGTCTACCAATTCCGCCATCTGGGCAAGTGGCGCGTATGATACGCTTGTACTGATGAAATGCAAGCCCTGAAAACTGATTTTATTGCATAAACCATGTAATCGACGCTTAAGATGGTTGGGTCATGGAACATGCAGCGCTATACTGCATCCATGACCAAACAAAACGTTGAATTTTTCAGCATCATGAAAGCTGAAGCCCCTCGCTCGCAACGCTCGGCGTTTGCGCTTTTTCACTGCCTTCCGAAGACGCCGTCAAGGATGTTGATTGCATGAAGTACTGGACGTTAAGTGATGATCCGCACGCTGAACGCGAAGCGCACAAGTACGATAACCCTGCTCCTAGCCGTGAGTACCTGCTCGCTGCGCTTGAAAGCTACGGCAAGCCGATCACTCATGAAAACATGAGCCGTATGCTGGGCCTGGAAGATGAAGACCATCATGAAGCGATCAGGCGTCGTCTGGCTGCCATGGAACGCGATGGCCAGGTGCTGCGTGATCGGCGTGGTGCTTATGCATTGATCGACAAACTTGACCTGGTCAAGGGGAGCGTTCTGGGGCACCGGGACGGCTTCGGCTTTTTGATCCGCGATGACGGCAAAAAGCCAGATCTGGTGCTGCCGCCGCGTCAAATGCGCCGTGTCTTTCATGGCGACCATGTGCTGGCGCGGATTAGCGGCACTGACCGGCGTGGCCGCGATGAGGCGACCATCGCCGAGGTGATTGCCCGCAATACACAGACTATTGTCGGCGTTTACCGGAGCAATACGCCTGAATTCGGCATCCTGATTCCGGAAAATCCGCGCATTACCCAGGAAATTATCATCCCGCACAGCGCCTGCGCTGGCGCCAAGGATGGTCAGGTAATCTCGGCCAGGATTGTTCAGCAGCCGGCAACCCGCATCCAGCCGGTAGGCGAAGTAATTGAAGTGCTGGGTGAGCGTATGGACCCCGGCATGGAAATCGATATTGCGATTCGCAGTTACGATATTCCTGCTGAATTTCCGCCCGAGGTGCTGGATCAGACATCCGGTATTTCTGCCGAGGTGCTGGAGGAGGATAAAAAGCATCGCGTTGATTTGCGCGATACGCCGTTGGTTACCATAGACGATGAATCTGCCAAGGACTTCGATGACGCCGTTTGCGCGTGGAAAACGAAGTCGGGTAGCTGGAAGCTGCTGGTCGCGATTGCCGATGTTTCCCATTACGTGCGCCCGGGCACGGCGCTGGATGACGAAGCCCGTACGCGGGGTAACTCGGTCTACTTCCCGGGCCAAGTAGTGCCCATGCTGCCCGAGCTGCTGTCCAACGGCCTTTGCTCGCTAAACCCGCATGTGGACCGTCTGGTCATGGTTTGTGAGATGAATATCTCCAAGACCGGCGCCATCAGCCGTTACTCGTTCTACGAAGCGGTGATGAACTCTCACGCTCGCCTTACCTATAACAAGGTGGCGGCAATGCTGGATGAAAAGAGCGAAGAGGGTGGCGCGCTGCGTGAAGAGCATCGCGAGCTGGTTAAACCGCTGCAGAACCTTCACGAACTGTACAAACTGCTGCGCCAAGCGCGTGATGAGCGCGGCGCGATTGATTTCGATACTACCGAAACGGCGATCATCTTCAACGATGAGCGTAAGATCGAAAAAATCGTGCCGCGTAGCCGCAACGATGCGCACAAGATGATCGAAGAGTGCATGTTGGCCGCCAACGTGGCCACAGCACGCTTTCTGGACAAGCATGATTTGCCCGCACTGTATCGTATTCACGAACGTCCCACGCCAGAGCGGTTGGACAAGCTGCGCTTGTTTCTGAATGAGCTGGGGCTTTCCGTCGGTGGGGGCGATCTGCCCACGCCGCAGGACTATCAGGCGCTGCGCGAGGCGATTGCTGATCGCCCGGATGCCGATATTATCCAGACGGTCATGCTGCGCTCCATGAATCAGGCTGTGTACTCGCCACAGAATGAAGGTCATTTTGGCTTGGCCTATCAGGCCTATGCACACTTTACCTCGCCGATTCGTCGCTATCCTGACTTGCTGGTTCACCGGGCTATTCGCTCGGTAATCCGTGGGCCGCGTCAGACCAACACCGTCATGCGTGTTGAGGGTGCGCCGGTCGAGCCGCCCAGCAAATGGTGTCCGTACACCTTTGAGCAGATGCTCGAGCTTGGCGAACACTGCTCAATGACAGAGCGGCGTGCCGATGAGGCAACCCGTGATGTTGAGAGCTGGCTCAAATGCGAGTTCATGTCTGACAAACTGGGCGAAACCTTTGAAGGCACTATCGCGTCGGTCACGCAGTTCGGCTTGTTTGTACGCCTCGATGCGTTCTACGTGGAAGGCCTGGTGCACGTAACGTCGCTGCCATCCGACTACTACCACTACGAGGCGGAAAAGCATCGCCTGAAAGGTGAGCGCACCGGTACCACGTATCGCCTGGGTGACGGTCTCACGGTTCAAGTAGCGCGTGTCGATATGGATGATCGCAAGATCGATTTCAGCTTGACCGATGACAAGCCGCGCCCGCGTCGTCAGCCCCGCAAGCGCCGTGGCGGCGAGGGCGGTGGTGAAAGTAGCGGTGCAGTCAAGAGTGATTCAGCACCCAAGAAAGACAAGCCATCGACACGCCGCGGCCCAAGACGTACGCGCCAGTCATCACCGAGGAGAAGCTGAGGATGAAGTCAGCGTCATCTCGGCGGGGTGCGCGTACGGTGCGTACCCCCGATGGGTTGGATCAGGTTTATGGCATGCATGCCTTGCAGAGCCTGCTGGAGCGCGGGGAAACGCCTCATGAGCTGTGGGTGCAGCAGGGCGCAGGCAGCCGCCTAGCGGAAGTGGTGGCCCAGGCACAAGGGCGCGGTGCACGAATCAAGGAGCAGCCACGCGAGCTTCTAGATCAGTTAACTCAGGGCGCGGCTCACCAAGGTGTGGTCGCCTTTTGTCCGCCGCTGACGCCAGAAGGGGAAGAATCGCTTTGGCTGAAGCTGCGCGCCTGGCAAGCACCAACGCCGCCGCTACTACTGGTGCTGGATGGCGTGACCGATGTTCACAACTTTGGCGCCTGCCTGCGCAGTGCTGATGCGGCCGGGGCGCACGGCGTAATTGTTGCAAAAGACAAGGCAGCCCCGCTTAACGCGACCGTACGCAAGGTGGCCTGCGGTGCGGCGGAGGTAGTGCCGGTTTATCAGGTCACCAACCTGTCGCGTACACTGGCCAAGCTTAAAGACGCGGGCGTGTGGATCACTGGTACCGCAGGTGAGGCCGAGGCCAGCGTGTATGAAATCGACATGACCGGGCCCACCGCGCTTGTGATGGGCGCCGAAGGCAAGGGCATGCGTCGCTTGACCCGGGAGGCGTGCGATAATCTGGCCAAGCTTCCCATGGCTGGGCAGGTATCAAGTCTGAACGTGTCAGTGGCTACCGGTATTTGCCTGTTTGAAGCAGTGCGTCAGCGCCAGCTTGCAAGTTAGGCGCTTGCCCACTAGAATACCTGCGCCCGTTTGTCTGCAAGTGGGCGCAGGCTTTCAAGCCTGATTGAACACAAGTTCTGTTAAATGCTCTGGTGGCCATTAGCGGCATATCAGATGCATTTCAGTTAACTCCTTGCTTCCCTGTCGCTGTTCTTCGCCTGTTGGTGAAGGCGCACACCGGAAGCTGTCAAACCGCAAGGAGATCCCATGCGTCATTATGAAATCGTGTTTATGGTCCACCCGGATCAGAGCGAGCAAGTGCCGGCTATGGTCGAGCGCTACACCAGCATTGTTACCGAAAACGGTGGCACTGTGCATCGCTTGGAAGATTGGGGCCGTCGTCATCTGGCTTACCCGATCAACAAGATCCACAAAGCCCACTACGTGCTGATGAACGTTGAATGTACTGGTGAGACGCTCGAAGAAATCGAGAACATCTTCCGCTTCAACGATGCCATCATCCGCAGCCTGGTTGTACGCTGCAAGGAAGCGATCACTGAAGCTTCCCCGATGATGAAACCGGCAGAAGAGAAGCGTCCGCGTCGCGAAGATAAGCCGCGCGCTGACCACGACTCTGAAATCGAAACTGCCTGATTCTATCCACTGCACGTTTTAAGGAGCTAATCCATGGCACGTTTTTTCCGTCGCCGTAAGTTTTGCCGCTTCACTGCTGAAGGCGTCAAGCAGATCGACTATAAAGATCTGGACACCCTGAAAGCTTACATCACCGAAACCGGCAAGATTGTTCCGAGCCGTATCACTGGCACTAAAGCACGCTACCAGCGTCAGCTGGCGACTGCTATCAAGCGCTCGCGCTACCTGGCGCTGCTGCCCTACTCCGATAGCCACCAGTAAGCGGTTAACGTGATGCTGGCACTGGCAAGATGGCTGATGCGAGGGTTGCCCTATGCCGCAGGCGGGGCAGCGCTTGCAACGCTAGTGCCGTGGCTGTTCTGGTTAGGAGCAGCTATCGCTGCCTTGGTGACCCTGCGTAAAGGTTTCGCGCCTGCACTGCCGGTTATTATCGCAGCCGCGCTACCGGCAGGTTTCTGGTGGTCGCAGGGGGATGTGATTCCGCTTGCCAGCGTGTTGCTGGTAACGCTGATGGCCGTCATTCTGCGTGAAAGGATGCGTTGGAGCGAAGCCATGATTGTGGGCGCCTTGGTGGCCGCAGCGATGGTGCAGTTCGGCATCTTTAGCCCGCCTGGCGGTACAGAGCTAATGCTTGAGCAGTTGCGTCAGGGTTCATCAGACGTTGACCAGATGCTCACGGAGTTGGCTAATCAGGGGTACAACACCCAGCAGCTTGCCATCATTGTGGTGGGGGGCGTAACGGGTCTTGTGGTTCTGGTGGCGGCTATTGCATGTTTGGCCTTGGCACGAAGTTGGCAGGCCGGGTTATATAACCCGGGCGGGTTTCGTGAAGAGTTTCATGCGCTGCGACTCACACCCAAAGAGCTTGCCGTATTGGCGGTGCTCAGTGTGGTCAGCATGATGCTGGGGGCGCATGCGTTGGCGGTGCTTGGCTGGATTCCGCTTTTGGTTGCTGGCATTGCGTTAGTGCATGGTTATATTGGATTAAAGGGGATGAACGGGCTGTGGCTAGTGGCATTTTATGTGCTGCTGATCATGACCTGGCCCACGATTCTCATTGTGCTGCTGTTGGGGCTGATTGATACATTCGCGAACATTCGCGCACGCCTTGCCCGCGGCAATTGACAAGAGGTTTACGAGATGGAAGTCATTCTGCTCGACAACATTGGTAAGCTGGGCGGCCTGGGTGACAAGGTCACTGTTAAGCCTGGTTATGGTCGTAATTACTTGGTTCCTTACGGCTTAGCCGTACCGGCTACCAAGGAAAACGTTGAAGCGTTTGAAGCGCAGCGTGCCGAGCTTGAAGCTCAAGCCGCTGAGCGTAAGGCAGAAGCCCAAGCGCGCGCTGAACAGCTGAACGACATCGAGCTTTCTCTGGTGTCCAAAGCTGGCGACGAAGGCAAGCTGTTTGGTTCTATCGGTCCGCGCGACCTGGCCGACGCTATTTCCTCTGCTGGCATCGACGTTGCCAAGAGTGAAGTACGTATGCCGCAAGGCCCGATTCGTCAAACTGGCGAATACGACATCGACCTCCACCTGCATGCAGAAGTGGACGCCGTTGTTCGCGTGGTAGTGGTTGCAGAATAATATCTGCTAACGCTATTAACGCCAAAAGGGCGCGGGATTTCCCGCGCCCTTTGCTATTTATAATCAGGGTTATTTTATGCCCGGGTTATTTCTAAGCAGCTGATAGCGTTTAGTTATCTTAGCCGCTTAGAAATAACACATGAACAATGGTCTAGCGGTAGTGGCCAACGGTTTGTCCGATTAAGATAGTGGCCTTTATCGGCTATGCTGCATTGTTGAAAGGAGCTCGCTATGGACCAGCCTTCTGCTGATCAGGAAACGGCAGCGATCAAGCTGCCGCCGCATTCGCTAGAGGCGGAGCAGTCAGTGCTGGGCGGGCTAATGCTGGATAATCAGGCGTGGGACAACGTGTCCGAGCGTCTGGTCGCAGATGACTTCTACCGCTACGAGCATCGTCTGGTGTTTAACGTCATGATCCACCTGGCCGAGTCAGGGCAGCCGCTGGACGTGATTACGTTATCGGAAGCTCTGGAAGCCCGTGACCATCTGGATACGGTGGGAGGGCTTGCCTTTCTGGCCGAGCTTGCTCGTAATACGCCCTCAGCCAGTAACATTCGCGCCTACGCGGATATCGTGCGCGAGCGGGCAACGCTTAGAAAGCTTATCCGGGCGGCCAACCAGATTGCCGAGGGTGCCTTTGCTCCCCAAGGCCGGCCTGCCGATGAGCTGCTCAACGAAGCCGAGCGTCTGGTCTTTCAGATTGCCGAGGAACGCCCCAAAACGGGTGGTCCTATCGGCATGAGTGAGCTTCTTACCAAGGCCGTCGACCGGATCGATGAGCTGTTTAACATGAAAGGCGAAATGACAGGCCTTTCGACAGGCTTTCGTGATCTGGATGAAATGACCTCAGGGCTCCAGCCGTCGGATCTGGTGATCATTGCCGGGCGCCCCTCCATGGGTAAAACCACCTTCGCCATGAACCTGGTAGAGCACGCGGTCATTTCCAGCGATAAACCGGTCATGGTGTTCTCCATGGAGATGCCCGCCGAATCCCTAATGCTCAGGATGCTGTCATCGCTTGGGCGCATTGATCAAACTCGCGTGCGCTCCGGTCAGCTGGAAGACGAGGATTGGCCCCGCCTGACCTCAGCGGTCAACCTGCTTAAAGACAAGCAGCTGTTTATCGATGATACAGCCGCGCTGTCACCCAATGAAATGCGTTCGCGACTGCGCCGTATCGTGCGTGAGCACGGCAATATGGCCCTGATCATGATCGATTACCTTCAGCTGATGCAGATTCCAGGGTTCTCGGAAAACCGCACGGGGGAGATCTCTGAGATTTCGCGCTCCCTGAAGGGGCTTGCCAAAGAGTTCAACTGCCCGGTAGTAGCGCTTTCCCAGCTTAACCGCTCGCTGGAGCAACGCCCGAACAAGCGTCCGGTCATGTCAGATCTGCGCGAATCTGGAGCTATCGAGCAGGATGCGGATGTTATTGCCTTCGTCTACCGCGATGAGGTCTATAATCCCGACAATCCAGATAACCAGGGCATTGCAGAGCTGATCATTGGTAAACAGCGTAACGGACCCATCGGCGCGGTGCATATGGCATTTATTGGTAAATATACCCGTTTTGAAGATTTGGCTCCGGATAGCTACGGTGGCCAGGCTTTTGGTGAATGAATTAGGGGTGAGAGTAAAGCACCGTTGGTGCGCTTTCATGACTTGCGAATACTGCAATAGAACGTACGGGAGTAAGACATGGCAGGTGGTTTTCGGCGTGGTAATCGTCAGCGTCTTCCTAAACTTGAAGGACGTGGAGAGCTTCAGGAACTGGAGCGGGAAGGGCCCTTTAAAGAGTGGCTGGGCATGCCTGATCTTTATCGCTATTACCTGGTCGTTGAGGGTGAGAAGTACAGCTACCAAACGGAAGATGCAGAGCTGCCGGTAACGGTCGGCGACAAGGTGGTTTTTCGCTACAAGGAAACCAAAGGCGGTAACTGGATTGACCGTAACTCGTTGGGTAAGGCGATTGACCCTTCCGAGTACCAGTAATTTGGCCGCTTAGCGTATTAGTGATCCGGAACTCTCCTAAAAAGTTGCCCTCTTAGCCAAGTAGTGCCAATGTAAAGGTAACAGGAATGTAATAGAGCGCAGTCATCCTGTGCTCTATTGTTGTATCCAATAATAGGAGGGAACCATGGAACTGAAAGCGCTTAAACAGTTCGTTGATAGCCACGATAACTTTGAAATCCGCGTTATCACTCATTCAGGTAGTCGTTTTTATCAACTTGAACTTGAAGATATGGAAGGTAAGCGGCATATGCTCACCCAGCGTAGCAAGCCGATGCTATTTCGCTCGCTGGATGATGTCTATCTGGAGCTAAAACGGGCCGGTATTCATCGGGCGTACCTAGTTCAGCATGTGCCGCAGGATGAAGTGATTGGCCGTGATGCGCATTATAACGAGCCACTGACATCACGTATGCCGCTGGTGTTTTAATAAGCTTTGATTAACGCAACGCTGCGCCATTCAGATAGCCTTATCAGCCTTTGATGTGATCTTTCACCCACTACCGCCCTAGCCGAACCCGGCGACGGGCAAAGAAACGGTAGCCTGCATCCATTACTCTTCGCAGGCCCGGCAAGCAGGAAAGCCTTACCAGCCGCCGGTAGCCCAGAATCGCATAGAGGGCCCGGCTGGCATCCGTGCCCACGTACCACTGTCCATTTCGATCCTTTAAACGCAGCTGCCCCATCATTTCGCCGAAGGATCTATCGGTTTCTTCAGCCAGTCGATCTCTACCTGACAGAACGGGCGATGACCTTCGTGATACAACGTAGCGGGAGGGGCGGCGTTCAATACGAAATAATTTTTCATTGCCAACTTCTCAAATAACTCTGTGTATGGGTCTTATGTCCGTAGCCGTAGTGAACCTGAAACTCTACTCGGCAGCGCTTGGAGAAAATGCCGCATGGCAGCCAAAAAGAGCCCGATTTTGTGTATATGGTAGGCGCGTACCGAGTTTCCTCGACTATTTCGTATTACGCTACCTCCGTCGTAGAGCGCATCGCGAAGCGTGCTGAGCAAGAGCGGTAGCAGGTATCTAGCGCCAGCATCAAAGGCTTGGACGCATTTTAAACGATGGTTATACAAATAATGTTGATAGTATAACTTTATGCCGCGCCTTTGCTGAAAAGTGTTAAGATTTTTACCTGTAAAGTCGTCTTTTGGGAGTAAGCGTAATGAGTGATAGCGTTGTGATGGATCAATCGGGAGAGGGCCGTCTGACGCATGCCCCAGCCAATCACCCGGGCGTACCTCGCGCTAAGGTGGGTGTTGTCGTTGCCAATCTAGGCACGCCCGATGCTACCGACTATTGGTCTATGCGGCGCTATTTAAACGAATTTTTATCCGACAAGCGAGTCGTGGATTATGCCGACTGGAAGTGGCAGCCGTTGTTGCAACTGATTATTTTAACCAAGCGACCGTTCTCCTCAGGTAAAGCGTATAAAAGTATCTGGAACAAGGAGAAAGACGAAAGCCCATTGCTAACCATTACCCGCGCCCAGACCGAGAAAATCACCGAACGTTTAAAGGCCCTATATGGGGAAAGTGTTGAAGTCGATTTCTGTATGCGTTATGGCAACCCTTCCACCAAAAGCGTGCTGGGCCGCATGAAAGAGAAAGGGTGCGAGCGTATCGTTTTCTTTCCGCTGTACCCCCAGTATGGTTCGCCCACAACAGCCACTGCCAATGATGAAGCGTTTCGTGCCCTGATGAAGATGAAATGGCAGCCGGCCATTCGCACTGTGCCTGCCTATTTTGATCGGCCCACTTATATCCAAGCACTCGCCAACTCGGTCACCGACGTATACAGCCAGCTTGAAACGCGGCCCACTAAGCTAGTCGCCAGCTACCACGGCGTGCCCGAGCGCTACTTGCTTGAAGGCGACCCCTACCACTGTCAGTGCCAGAAAACCACGCGCCTGTTGCGCGAAGCGCTAGGGTTTAGCAAAGAAGAGGTAGATACGGCATTTCAATCGCAGTTCGGACCTGAAAAGTGGGTAGGCCCTCAAACGGTTGAGCATGTGGCCACACTTGCTGAGCAAGGTCATAAACATATCGCTATTTTATCGCCTGCCTTTGCAGCTGACTGTGTTGAAACACTTGAAGAAATCAAAGAAGAGATTCATGACAGTTTTATCGCCGCAGGAGGAGAAACGTTTAGCTATATTCCCTGTTTAAATGATCGTGACGATCATATCGATGCTTTACTGGAAGTGATCAATAACGAACTTTTAGGGTGGGTTTAGTTAGCTTGAAAACAATTATTTAATTAATAGCTGTTTAATTAAATAAGCAAGCTATCTAGTTGATTTCGTTTAAAGGAGTGGCTGGTAACAGCAGGTTGTCTGTTATAGAGTCTACGACTTTAGATCATCTTTATTAACGTCTAGCATGCTAATTAAAGCGCAGCTGCCTATTTAAAAGAGCAGGGCGCTTTGCGCTATACGCAGGTTTGTCGGTTAAAAAGCGGTGACATGGACCATGTTGCCTTCTTGCCATGAGAGGCCCGTACGTCATAAGAACCCGCCCATCGTGGGACTGTTACTCAGGAGATATCGCTAGATGCAATTCGCCGTCTTAATGGGGTTTGTGTTAGCCGCGCTTGCGCCACTGATGCATCGCTGGTTTGCAGGCCGTACAAGTTGGGTACTGGCCCTTTTTCCTGCGCTGATCGCTGGCTGGTTGTTCTCCCAAACGCCCACGGTTATCGAGGAAGGTTCGCTGCTTTTAGAGTGGCAGTGGGTGCCCTCACTGGGGATCAGTCTTACCTTTCTGCTCGACGGCCTGTCATTGCTGTTTGGCTTGCTGATCACCGTAATCGGCACCTGCGTATTTATTTATGCAGGCGGCTATTTAAAAGGGCATCCAGATATCGCCCGGTTCCATATAGCGCTGATGGCGTTTATGGTTTCCATGCTGGGCCTCGTTCTGGCAGACGGCTTGGTCACGTTGTTCATCTTCTGGGAGCTGACCAGCGTTACTTCTTATCTGCTGATTGGCTTTAACCATGCCGATTTACAGGCTCGCAAATCCGCTCGCCAAGGGCTTTTTGTCACCTTTGCGGGCGGGCTTGCCTTAATGGCCGGGCTGGTATTGCTGGGGGTTGCCAGCGATAGCTGGTCGCTAAGCGATATTCGCGCCATGGAAGCCGACTTACGCGATCATGCACTTTATACCCCCATGCTAATCTGCCTGCTGTTAGGCGCCTTTACCAAGTCAGCCCAGTTTCCGTTTCATTTCTGGCTACCCAATGCGATGGCCGCGCCAACGCCGGTATCTGCCTATTTGCACTCCGCGACTATGGTAAAAGCAGGTATTTATTTGCTTGCAAGGCTACAGCCGGAATTGGGTGGCACGGCTCTCTGGGTAGGCACTCTTTCCTTGGTAGGGGCCACGACGCTGCTGGTGGGCGCCTTTTTGGCTATTCACCATACCAATGTCAAAAAGCTGCTGGCCTATTCAACCATCATGGCGCTGGGCACGCTGACGATGCTGCTGGGGATTGGTACTGAGTATGCCATGACCGCATTTGTTACTTTCTTGCTCGCGCACTCTTTGTACAAAGGGGCGCTGTTTATGGTGGCAGGCAATCTTGACCATGAAACGGGCACCAAGGATGTGACCGCCATGGGCGGGTTGCGGCCGCTGATGCCGGTAACGGCCATGATTGCCCTGGTTGCTGCGCTGTCGCTTGCCGGGGTGCCCCCCCTGTTCGGCTTCATCGGCAAAGAGCTCAAGTTTGAGGCGGTGCTTGGGGCAGGAAATTATCAAGCTTTGCTGGTCCCGTTTGCCTTCGTTAGTGCGGTGCTCACCATTGCTGTTGCCGCTATTATTGCGCTGCGCCCGTTCTATGGAAGACGTCATCAAACGCCTAAAGTGCCTCATGAGGCGCCCGTCAGCATGCTGATTGGCCCTGGCCTCCTAAGTATAGGCTCCGTTGTATTTGGTATCGCACCGGCAATGTTTGGAGCTGATGCACTGCTCACTTCAGCGGCGAGCGCTGTAGCGGGCCAACCCATGGAGGTAACGCTGTCGCTCTGGTATGGCGTTAACCTGGCATTGATCATGTCGGTCATCAGCCTTGGCCTGGGCTTTCTGCTGTTTAAATATTGGGACAACGTACGTGCCAGGCTTTCACTACTGGCACCGATTATGCGCCATGGCCCTGAGGCAGGGTATGAAGGCTTGCTGAATGGTGTGGTGCAGTTTTCTGAGTGGCAGACCCGCATACTCCAGAACGGTTACATGCGTAATTATATTCTGGTCATGCTGGTGATTCTGATCGCACTGATCGGCAACTCCATACTGCTGCGCCACTCGCCGCTTATCGTCTTTGAGCTCGATGTGCGATTCCACGAAATCATTGTGGTAGGCACTATGACCATGAGCGCCCTGTTTGCCACCATTACTCGCTCGCGACTGGGAGCCGTGGCGTCAGTGGGCATCATGGGCTTCTCGATTGCGCTGGTGTTTATTCTGTTTAGCGCGCCTGATCTGGGTATTACCCAGCTTCTGGTCGAAACCCTTACCGTTATTCTGCTGGTACTGGTGCTTTTCCGGCTGCCGCGCTTCTCGCACCTTTCCACCAGCCTTGAGCGGATTCGCGACGGTTCGGTAGCGGCGATGATGGGCATTCTAATTTTCCTGCTGATCATGACGGCCTGGAGTATTGACCAGTTTGAGTCCATTTCTACCTATATGGTTGAAAACAGCGCGCCGCTCGCTTATGGGCGCAATATCGTCAACGTTATTTTGGTCGACTACCGGGCGCTGGATACCTTAGGCGAAATGTTTGTGCTGGCACTAGCGGCTATCGGGGTTATCGCCATGCTCAAGTTGCGCCACGAACCGGAGAGCCCTAAAACGGCCGCTGAAAGCAGCAAGACAGACACCAAGGAGCCGTTCGATGGTTAAGTCAGGAACGATCATTCTCAATACGGCCGCGCGTTTTTTAATGCCTTTGCAGTTGATGTTCTCGGTATTTCTACTGCTTCGGGGGCACGATGAGCCTGGCGGCGGTTTTATCGCGGGGCTGGTAGCGGCAGGGGCGTTCACGCTCTACCTGCTGGCTTTTGGGGTAAGTGCCACAAAAGAAGTGTTGCGCATGGTAGACCCACGCGACTTGATTGGCGTGGGCCTGCTGCTGGGCATGATATCGGTGCTTCCTTCCTGGTTTATGGGACAGCCATTTTTAACAGCCCAGTGGTGGACGATTCCGGTGGTTGATTTCAAAGCTTCAACGCCGCTGATTTTTGACATTGGTGTTTACCTATCGGTATTGGGATCGGTAGTTGGCATGGTCATGGCCCTAATGGAGGTGGACAAGGATGAGCCTTGAGGTAAGCGGAGGACACATATGGAACCATTAATGGCGCTGGCGATTGGGATCTTGTATGCAACGGCCATTTTCATGATGCTGCGGCGCTCCATCGTGAAACTGGTGATTGGGCTGCTGCTGCTCTCTAACGCTGCCAACCTGTTGATCTTTACAACGGCGGGAATGACCCGTGGCGCGCCGCCGTTGATTCCCGAAGGAATGCTTCAACCAGTGGGAGATGTTGCTGACCCATTGCCCCAAGCGGTTGTTCTGACCGCCATTGTGATCGCGTTTGGGGTGCTGGCCTTTGCCGTGGTGTTGATTCGCCGCGCCTATGAAGTGGTCAAGGCCGATGACCTGGATAAGATGAAGGATACCGACACGTGAGGCCTGAAGTTGCTCTTCCCGTTCTTTTACCCCTGCTTTCCGGGGCGGTTTCCCTGCTGTTCTGGCGTTCGCGCCCGATGCAGCGGTTTGTCGCCGTGGCCGGTAACATCGCGCTACTGGTCGCTAGCCTCTGGCTGTTTGTAGCCACGCTTTCAGAAGGCTATATCACCATGCAGATGGGGAGCTGGCCGGCACCGTTCGGGATTACCCTGATCGCCGATATGCTAAGCGCGGTGATGATTTTGATGACCGGTATCATCGGTCTGGCTATGGGAATCTATTCACTGGCCACCACCGGGCGTGGGCATGAAAAGTTTGGCTACTACCCGCTGATGCACCTGTTGCTCGCCGGGGTGGCAGGCGCCTTTCTGACCGGTGACATCTTCAACCTCTACGTGTGGTTTGAAGTTATGCTGGTAGCCTCTTTTGCCCTGTTGATTCTGGGCGGTGAGCGAGCGCAAATGGAAGGGGCGATCAAGTATGTAACGCTGAACCTGCTGGCTTCGGTGATCTTCTTGACCGCGGTTGGCCTGCTTTACGGCACTGTTGGCACCTTGAACATGGCGGACATCGCGCTACGCATTGAAGTGGCTGAGCACGATGGCATGGTGGAAGTACTTGCCGTCATGTTCATGGTAGCTTTCGGTATCAAGGCCGCAGCGTTCCCGCTGTTTTTCTGGCTCCCGGCTTCCTACCATACGCCGCCTGTCGCGGTTTCAGCGCTTTTTGCAGGTCTTTTGACCAAGGTGGGGGTATACGCGCTATTCCGCGTATTTACCCTGATCTTTGATCAGACCATGGGCTATCTGCAGGATATTATGCTCTGGGGCGCAGTGCTTACCATGGTGACCGGCGTGCTGGGGGCGGCGGCACAGTACGAGTTTCGACGTATTCTATCGTTTCACATTGTCAGCCAGATTGGTTACATGATTCTGGGTCTAGCGCTGTATACCCCGTTAGCGATTGCCGGTGGCGTGTTTGCCATCATGCATAACATCGTGGTCAAGACGAACCTGTTTTTAATCAGCGGCATTACGCACCGCTTGCAGGGCACCTATCAGCTGAAAAAAATGGGCGGGCTCTATAAAGAGCGGCCTTGGCTTGCCGTGGCCTTCTTTATCTCTGCCTTTTCGCTGGCTGGGGTGCCACCGCTATCCGGCTTTTTTGCCAAGTTCGTGATTGTGCGCGCAGGTATCGAAGCCGAGGCGTATGTGGTGACCGGCATTGCCCTGGCGGTGGGCTTGATGACGCTTTATTCCATGGTCAAGATTTGGAACGAAGTGTTCTGGAAGGCGTTGCCGGAAGAGAACCATGTGCCGGTCTCCAGCACGCCCAGCGGTGACGATGGCCGTTTGATCAAGCCAAGCCTGTGGATGATGTATCTTCCAGTCGCCGTACTGGCTCTGTTCTCTCTTCTAATAGGCATCTTTGCCGAACCTATCATGTTCGTGATGAATACGATTGGCGATCAGCTGTTTGATTCGGACGGTTATATCGAGGCGGTGCTGGGCGTTTCGGCCAGTGCCGAGGAAGCCTTGCTGAATCCAGATGATCTGCAGGTCGAGACGGACACTATTGGCGGGGAGGAAACCCCATGACTGGTGCTATTTGGAACTTGCTTCTCGGCTTGGCGTGGGTATTACTAAGCGGCGACTTTTCAGGCTTGAACCTACTAGTAGGCATGGTCTTTGGCTATATTGCCCTGGTACTCATCGAGCCACAGGTGAGCTCTCTTAAAGGGTATCCTGCGCGGATACCGCGCATTATTGGGTTTCTGGGGTTTTTCCTGAAAGAGCTTGTACAAGCCAATCTGCGCGTTGCGTTCGATATCGTGACGCCGCCCTGGCATATGCAGCCTGGCGTGATTGCCATGCCGCTTTCTGCACGTACTGAAATGGAAATCACCATGGTCGCCAACCTGATCTCCTTAACGCCGGGCACATTGAGCCTGGATGTTTCCGATGACCGCAAAGTGCTCTATATCCATGCCATGTTTCTTGATGATGAAGAAGAACTGCGCCGGAACCTGAAAGAGATGGAACACCGGGCCCTGGAGTTATTTCGCTAATGGATACGGTTCTGTTAATAAGCCAGGTCATCATGGGCTTTGCTCTGATATTGGCCTTTGTTCGAGTGGTGCGCGGACCAAGCCTGCCTGACCGGGTTGTGGCGCTTGAACTGTTCTCCACGACTGTGGTTGGGTTGGTGGGGGTTTATGCCATTCAATCAGGCGTGGCCAGCTTTCTGGATGCAGCCATTGTTATTGCGCTGATGGGCTTTCTGGCCGCTATTGGCTTTGCACGTTTTCTGGAGCGGGGAGGGCCACGCGATGATTGAGGCCATAAAGGGGGGGCTTTTAATTACAGGTTCTCTATTCATGTTATTGGCAGCGGTCGGCTTATTGCGCCTGCCTGATCTGTTGACCCGTATGCACGCAACCACCAAGGCCGCAGCATTAGGCGTTATTTTAATTATGCTGGCGGCCGCCATGCACTTTTCTGAAGTAGGGGTTGTGGCCCGCTCCTTTGCCATTATCGTATTTATCCTGATGACGGCCCCTGTAGCGGCGCATGTTATTGGCCGTGCCGGCTACTTTGTAGGCTCACGACTCTGGAGTGGTACGGTGAAAGATGAGCTGCGGCCCAACTATGACCCGCTAACCCATGAGTTAAAGAGCGGTCTGGAAACCCAAGAAAACGCCAAGCGTCAGCCGCGAGCCAACGACCCTGATTAAGTAAGGGGTTAACAGACGATTAATTCTGGAAAGCCATCTTCGGATGGCTTTTTTTATGCTGGCTAAAAGATACACCGTTAAAATTTGATCTAAATGGTTATGTACAATAGTTGTACTGTATAAGATATGATGTCTATGTTTTGGTTCGTCAACTGTGTTTAGGCTATAAACGCTGGCGATACCCGTTTTACCTGACGCATTCAGTGCGCCTAAGCGATACCAACGCTTATTTTCATTAGATGATAAGCGTGCTGCTGGGGTTGCGTGTTACTGCAACAAGCGCGGCCACGATAGAACCAGACAGCAACGCATGCCGAGGAGACAAGATCATGAACAGCACGATCGACATTGTCTGGTTGCAAGACGATTTGCGTGTCGCCGATAACCCCCTACTAAGATTTACTTCAAGACCTGATCATTTGTTGTGTCTTTATGTTCTGAATAGCCAGTGGCTTGCGCCAGCGATCGACGGCGAGCCAACGCCACGTATTGGTCCTGCTCGATTGCGATTTTTATGGCAGAGCTTGATGGAGCTGCGTGGAGAGCTGCTACAGCTAGGCAGTGATTTGCTGGTCCATATTGGCGATCCTGCTGAAGTTGTCGTGCAGCTGGCGATCTCGTATAACGCTCGGGAAGTGCGTGTTGGCCGGCATCAAGGGTTTGAAGAATCGCAACATATTCAAAAGGTTGCTCAGGCATTGCCCAGCACCTCCACGCTCAACATAATAGAAAGCGGCCGGCTACTGGATTGCAGTTCGCTTCCCTTCGAGCTTGACGCCTTACCGAAAAGTTTTTCAGCGTTTCGCCGCTGTGTAGAAAAAAACTGCTCTATCCCCCGAGCATCAGCGGCACCTATCACACTTCCTGGCTGGCCGGAAGCGCCTCGGGGGTTTCCTCCACTGAAGGCGGTATGCGCGCAAACGGCCCATTGGCAGCCCGACGAGCGTCAGTCCGTGGTATATGTAGGCGGAGAGAATGCTGCCAATGAGCGCTTGCAACACTATATCTGGCGCCAAAATGGCCCCGCCAAGTATAAGAAAACTCGCAATGGCCTGCTAGGGGCTGATTTTTCGACACGGTTTTCGGCCTGGCTGGCGCGTGGCTGCCTGTCAGCACGTCAGGTTCGCGATGCGGTGAATGCCTGGGAACAAGTGCACGGTAGCGATGACTCCAGCCAATGGATCACGTTTGAGCTTTTATGGCGTGAATACTTTCATCTGGCGGCCTGTCTTGAAGGGGCCAAGCTGTTTGGCCTTCAACAGCTTCCTGCCCCATGCCAGGCATTCAATGCGTGGCGTGAGGGCAGGACTGGGGTGCCATTTATTGATGCTGCAATGCTGGAGCTACGTCATACGGGTTGGATCTCCAACCGAGCCCGGCAGAACGTTGCCAGTTTTCTAGTAAAGGACTTGAACGTCGATTGGCGCCTGGGTGCTTGGTGGTTTGAGCACTGCCTGATTGACTACGACGTTGCCAGTAATTGGGGTAACTGGCGTTATATCGCAGGGGTGGGGCGTGACCCGCGTCAGGATCGTTACTTCAACGTGCTCAAGCAGGCAAGCTACTATGATCCTAAAGGTCTTTATGTAGCTTACTGGTTGCCAGCCCTCGACTCACTACCCTATGGGGTGGAGCGTCATCAGCCTTGGCGAAGTGCCCCTGCTCAATTTGCCAAACCTTATGTAATGCCTGATAAATGGCAACGCTGGCTAATTGCGCGAACCGAGCTTGAGGAGGCAGACGAGTAAAGAAGTGCTGACAATAACCGGTCATGGGAAAAGCCTGTTTTGCTAGGCCCGGGAGTTGATAGGCTTGGGTTGATACGCCAAGCCAGTGTGCGCGACCGTTTTCGTACAAAGTCTGGTATCTGGTTATTTTCTGAGCCATTATCAGCCATGCCAAGGACTGCCCAAGGATAGACGCTATGCCCTTTAAGACCCTATTACCGCTGCGCCGTATTATCTTTCAAGCAATGCTGACCGCTGGCATGGCTTCCATGCTGCTTGGTGGTAGTGTTCACGCCAGCCCGCATTTGATGACCGAAGTAGATGCGCGCGGCGCTCAAGAACTGCGCTATGCCAATTTCTCCCAATGGCTTGTCGAGTTTCGTCGCCATGCCGCCGCTCAGGGAATTAGCGAAGCGACGCTTGCCTCTGCTCTAAATGATGTGCGTTATCGTGATCGGGTTATTGAGCTGGATCGCTACCAGCCGGAGTTTGTACGGCCTATCTGGGAATATCTGGATTCAGCCACCTCGGATACGCGCGTCAATAACGGGCGTGAGAAGTTGGAGGCAAACAGGCAAACGGCGCTTGAAATGCAGCAGCGCTTTGGCGTGCCCGCTGAAATCATTGTGGCCATTTGGGGCATTGAAAGTAACTACGGCAGCAACTTCGGTGATTTTTCAACTATCGAAGCGTTAGCGACCTTAGCTTATGATGGGCGCCGGCGAGATTTTGCTCGCGGCGAATTACTAGCCGCCCTGCGCATTATTGATCAGGGCGATATTTCTGCCGAGCGCATGAAAGGCTCCTGGGCAGGCGCCATGGGACATACCCAATTTATTCCCAGCAGTTTTGAAGCCTATGCCATTGATGGTGATAACGACGGGAACCGCGATATCTGGGGCAGTATTCCTGATGTAATGGCGTCAACCGCCAACTACCTTGCTAAGGCTGGCTGGCAAACTGGCGAGCCCTGGGGTGTTGAAGTTGTGCTGCCCGCCTCATTTGATTACGCTCAAACCGAGCGGCGCAGCAGCGCTGAGTGGGCGAGCCAGGGTGTGCGTGCCTTGCAGGGCGAGTTACCCGAATTTGATAGTGCCGCAGTGGTAGTGCCTGCTGGCGCTAAAGGCCCCGCCTTTCTTGTCGGGCCCAATTTTCGGGCAATCCTACGCTATAACAATGCCACTAGTTACGCGTTGGCAGTCGCTACCTTGGCCGATAAGATTGCCGGGCGTGAAGGGATTCAGCAGGCTTGGCCAAGAGATGAAGCAACTTTGACCCGTGATGAAGTCAAAGAGCTTCAGCAACACTTGAATGAAGCTGGCTACTCGGTAGGTGGGGCGGATGGTGTTATGGGTCCTAATAGCCGGGCAGGGTTGCGTGCATTCCAGCGCGATCAAGGACTAACGCCGGATGCCTTCGCCACGCAGTCGCTGCTTGAAAGGTTGCGCCAGACCCGTTAGTTAACGATTGAACGCTTATTTCACCAAGGATGATGTTATGGGATTTGTGGGTAAAATGCTGCTAGGTGGTGTGTTGGCAGGTACGTTGGCTTCAAGCGTAATGGCAAACGATGACGATGTATTTGGCTGGGTCGAAAATGCCACTATCGAGCCATGGGGTATCATGGTAAAAGCCAAGCTGGATAGCGGTGCGTTGACTTCATCGCTGGATGCCCGTGATATCGAAACCTTCGAGAAAGATGGCGAAGAGTGGGTACGCTTTCGCTTGAAGCTGGAAGACCAGGAAAGCGGCGAGGAATTTAGCGACCACTTGGAGCGACCGCTTTACCGTGAGCAGACAGTGCGTGGCGCAGGCGGTCGTGACGAGCGCCCCGTGGTGCTGATGGAAGTCTGTATGGGCGACACCATCTATGAAGAGCAGTTTAGCCTGCGTGACCGCGAGGAAATGCTCTATCCGCTATTGCTCGGGCGCCGCACCATTAGCCATCTGGGGCTACTGGATGTACGCAACACCTTCCTGCAGGAGCCCAAGTGCGGGGACGATGCGAAGGTGGTTCATCATGACCCCGAAGATGGCCAGTCGTAAGTAGCTACTTAAAACAGCCGTGACAGCAGCGCCGTCACGGCTGTTTCAACACGAAGAATACGCGGGCCCAAGTGCATTCCCTGGCAGCCCGCTTCCAGTAATTTCTCAACTTCCCATGGAATAAAACCACCCTCTGGACCGACCAGTAAGAGCGTGTTTTCGCTAATGCCACGAGGACACTCCATCGACATGCCGGGGTGAGCTACTAGGCCGCGCCGCTCATGAAGTAGGGCCGGCAGTTGCTCTTCAAGAAAAGGCCGAAATCCTTTACTCAGCGTGATGCTCGGTAATTGCGTATCACGCGCCTGTTCCAGCCCCAATACCAGATGCTGATGAATCTTCTCGGGCAGCAGCTCGGGCGACTGCCAGTAGCTTTTCTCTACGCGTTTGGTGTGCAGTAGCGTAATCTCTTTAACCCCAAGTGCGGTAACATGCTCAAGCGTTCGGGCCAGCATGCGTGGTCGGGGCAGCGCGAGCACCAAGTGAACGGGTAGGGCAGGTGGTGGGGTATCCGCTAACGGTTCCAGCGCAAAAACGGCTTGTTCGGGGGTGAGTTCAATAAGCGCTCCCTTGCCCATCCCTCCGCCCTGAACACCAACGGTTAGCCGGTCGCCGGGAGCGGCGCGGTGGATATCACGTAAATGGGCAAGCCTGCGCGGGTCGCTGATGCGCGCGTAACCCTGCTGATCAAGGTCGTCGGGATGAAGCAAAATCAAGTTCATGGTAGACATCTACTGGCCAAAGGATGGGCACACTATCGCACGCTAATCTAAGCATATGGCTTGCATGGGCGTGTGGTGCAGGCACAATAATAGCATTGGGGGCAGCCCCTATCGCGTTTAAGGAGATGCGCTGTGCGCGTAATTCGCAAATATGCCAATCGCAGGTTGTACGATACCCAACAAAGCCGTTATGTAACGCTTGAAGACTTGCGGCGTTTAATCATTGAGGAAGAGCCATTCCGGGTTGAGGATGCCAAAAGTGGTGAAGATCTGACGCGCACGATTCTGCTCTCAATCATTATCGAGCAGGAGCAGTCAGACAATGAAGCCGAAGTATTTTCCAACGATTTGCTGGCGCAGCTGATCCGGGTGTACGACATGTCATCTCCGCTGCCGCTGGCACGCTACCTTGAACAGGGCACGCAGTTGATGCTTGAGCAGCAAAAGCGTCTACAGAACCAATGGCAGCAGGCCATGCGCCACACACCCATGGAGTTCATGCGCGAGCTTGCCGAAGAGAACATGCGTTTTTGGCAGAAGACACTGAATCAAACGACTACTGCCCGTGATGAGGATGAAGAGGATAAAACCTCCTGACCCCATACGGGACCACCTTGTGGCATAATGCGGCGCATAATCGCTCTCCCGTTCGAGAAGGAAGAACATGAAGGTTTTGATGATAGGTGGCGGCGGCCGCGAGCATGCCCTGGCATGGAAACTGGCACAATCCAGTAACGTTGAGCAGGTGTTTGTGGCGCCAGGCAATGCCGGTACCGCAACAGAAGACAAGCTGACCAATATCGATATTGCAGCGACTGATCTAGCCGAGCTTGAAGCCTTCGCACGCCAGGAAAATATCGGTTTGACCGTGGTAGGCCCAGAGGCCCCGCTGGTCGATGGTGTAGTGGATCGCTTTCAGGCGGCGGGTCTGGCTATCTTCGGCCCTACCCAGGCCGCTGCTCAGTTGGAAGGCTCCAAATCGTTCACCAAGGACTTCTTGGCACGCCATCAGATCCCGACCGCTGCCTATCAAACGTTTACCGCCGTAACACCTGCTCTGGACTACCTGAAGCAGGTCGGCGCGCCCATCGTTATCAAGGCGGATGGCCTGGCAGCTGGCAAAGGCGTAATTGTGGCCATGAGCGAAATGGAAGCTGAAGCGGCCATTCGCGATATGCTCGAAGCCAATGCCTTCGGCGACGCGGGCGCCCGGGTGGTAATCGAAGAGTTTCTTGAGGGTGAAGAAGCCAGCTTTATCGTCATGGTGGATGGCGAAAACATTGTGCCGATGGCAACCAGCCAGGACCACAAGCGTGCCTATGATGGCGATACCGGCCCTAATACCGGAGGAATGGGCGCTTATTCGCCAGCGCCGGTGGTTACCCCGGAAGTCGATGCTCGAATTATGGAGCAGGTCATTGTGCCTACCGTTAAAGGCATGGCGGCGGAAGGCAATGCCTACACCGGTTTTTTGTATGCCGGTTTGATGATTGACGCTTCCGGCCAACCCAAAGTAATTGAATACAACTGCCGATTTGGTGATCCTGAAACCCAGCCAATCATGATGCGCTTGACCTCTGACCTGGCTGAACTTTGCCTGGCCGGGGCCAAGGGCCAGCTGGCTGGCAAGGAGTGCCAGTGGGACCCGCGCGCTGCTGTCGGTGTGGTAATGGCCGCCGGTGGTTATCCAGGCAGCTACCGTAAGGGCGATGTCATCAGCGGCCTGAATGATGCCGAGCAGCACAGCAAGGTCTTCCACGCAGGTACTGCACAAAACACCACGGGAGAAATTACCACGTCAGGCGGGCGGGTGCTGTGTGTAACGGCTCTTGGTGATAGCGTGCTTGGGGCTCAGCGGCAAGCTTATAAAGGGGTGGAGGCTATCCGTTGGGAAGGGGCGGAGTATCGTCGCGATATCGCCTATCGTGCTATTGCACGTGAGCAGGAATCGTAATCTCATGTAATCCATCATTCCAAGCGCCCCTAAATTACCGAAAGGAAACAGGCATGGAACGTGTAAAGCTGGAATTTCCTGCTGAAGCGATCATTCATCGTCATCCCCTGACGGTACGGGTCACCGACATGAACTACGGTCGGCATTTAGGACATGATGCGCTGGTGTCACTATTGCATGAAGCCCGTATTCAGGCGTTTGCAGCGCTTGATCTGGTGGAGTGGGATATGCACGGCTATCCAAGCCTTGTCGCTGACCTGGCCGTGCAGTACCAAAGTGAAGCCCGCTGGCCTGATGCGCTGGTGATAGAAACAGCAGTACCCGAGCCCAATGGCAAGGCACTTACCGTTTATCAGCGCATTATGCATCGTGATGGCGAGCGCGTTGTCGCCACTGCCCGGGTGAATCAGCTATTGATTGACCAGGTGGCAGGTCAACCTGTGGCAGTGCCTGAGCAGGTGTTGAAAGTTTTAGCACAAGCGAGGGGCGCTTAATGTCGCGCGAGTATCCGATCATTGCGGTCACGGGCTCCTCCGGGGCGGGCACCACCACCGTGCGGCGAAGCTTCGAACGCATGTTTTTACGCGAAGACGTGCATGCCGCCGTGGTGGATGGTGATGCATTTCACCGTTATACGCGTGATGACCTGCACCGGATCTTTCGCGAGGAGCCAGAACGCAAGGATGAGCTCTCCCACTTTGCGGTTGAGGCGAATCTCCTAGACCGCCTTGAAGGGCTCTTTATAGAGTATGGCGAACACGGAACGGGCACCTTTCGGCACTATATTCATGCCGAAGATAAACAGAAAATTGAGGCGGGCTGCCGTGTCGGTACCTTTACGGAGTGGCAGTCGTTGCCCTGCGGTACCGATCTTTTGTTCTACGAAGGGCTGCACGGGGGGCTGGTTACCGAGAATTACGACATTGCCCGCCATGTTGATCTTCTGGTAGGCGTGGCGCCGACCATGAATCTGGAGTGGATTCAGAAAATCGACCGGGATACCAAGCTGCGCGGCTACTCACAAGAGGCGGTCATCGATACGATTCTAGGTCGCATGAATGACTATGTGCGCTATATTCAGCCCCAGTTTTCGCGCACACATATCAACTTTCAGCGCGTGCCCACCGTTGATACCTCAAACCCCTTTGAAGTGCAGGATATTCCCACCGATGCGGAATCATTTGTTGTAATACGCTTTCGCGACCCTTCAACCGTGGATTTTCCCTGGCTTTTGGCAATGATCAAGGACGCCTTCATGACCCGGCCGCATACTCTTGTGGTGCCGGGAGCACGTATGTCACTTGCCATGGAGCTTATTCTGGCGCCCCTCGTGCGTCATCTGTTGTCCCAGCGACGTTTTCGTTAAATACGTTTTAAGCAAGGCTGGACGTAAAGATAATAAGGAGCAGGTATGGACTGTTTGTTTTGCAAGATCATCAATCGTGAAATTCCGGCAGATATCGTATTTGAAGATGATGAGATCATCGCCTTTAACGATATTAGCCCGACGGCACCTACGCATCAGTTGATTATTCCCAAAAAGCACGTTGCCACCTTGAACGATATCGATGAGGAGGATCTGGCTCTTATTGGACGTTTACAATTTACTGCGGCCCGCCTAGCCAAGCAGCAAGGCTTCGCTGAGGATGGCTATCGCGTCGTGATGAATTGCAACGAAAAGGGCGGGCAAACGGTCTATCATATTCACATGCATTTATTAGGTGGCCGACAATTTACGTGGCCTGCTGGTTAAGTAACGTCAGCCACTTTTGTCGCCGCCTTTCTTACTCTTTTTGCCGTTATGCGGAGCGAGCCATGAAGCGTCAGCTTAGCCGGTCAGATTGTTTGATTCAGCAGTTCGATACCGCCTTGCGCTCAATGATTCCTCACGCGGCTCGTGCGCAACGCAACCATCCGGCAAGCAAACTCGACGAGATGTCATTTGATGGCCACCAGCGCCGCCATACCGCTGGATTGATGCGTGTAAATCATCTGATTGGTGTGGCCAATCAGGCGCTTTACCAAGGGCAGAGTGCAACAGCGGCGCTGCCCCATGCACGTCAGCAAATGGAGCAGTCTGCCGCTGAGGCATTTGATCACATGGCCTGGTGTGAAGAGCGCTTGGCGCAGTTAAATAGCCGTACCAGTTATTTTACGCCGCTTTTCTATGCGTCCGCTTTTGGTATGGGAGCTGTCTCAGGATTAGCCAGTGACCGACTGAGCATGGGCATGATCGCTGCGTCGCGTGAGCTTGCCGGAAAACATTTTGAAGATCAGCAAACGCAACTGATTGTAGGTGACCAGCGCTCGCATGCGTTGCTTCGCCAGATGGCTTCTGATGAAGCGCATCAGGCGCATTTGGCGATAGAGTCAGGCGGCATGCGTTTTCTCGCGCCGTTTAAATGGACAATGCGGTTTATCGCCCAAGGGGTTACCAAGGGTGCTTACTATTTCTAACGTCCAGTTTTGATCAGTCACTCATTCCATATCGAGTTTTTCAAAGGCAAAAGTATTTCTCGCTTTGTTAGAAGTAGCAGCCAAGTTAACTTCAATTTCTTGACGAATGCCGTGTTATCGCCAAAGCTAAGTAGTGTCGAAGCGAATCGTACGTAAGGTAACGTACGCTTTTAAATGGAAAAGCGTCACCAAGGAAAAGGGGAAAGACGATGCTAGGCAATGCGATGCTTTTTTTGATTATTGCGATTGTGGCGGGCGTACTGGGATTTTCTGGGATTGCGGGCGTTGCCTCTACTATTGCACAAATTCTGTTCTTTCTGTTTCTAATTCTGTTTCTCGTTTCACTGTTTACAGGTCGACGCCGTTAACGTCCTCAACAGATACTGGTTAGGTTCATAATCCAGATAAGCAAAAAGCCCCCGTGGGGGCTTTTTGCATACTGGGCAGCGCTATTTGATGCTGTGTTTAAGTGCTAGGCATCAATACGCTTATATTTCATTCGCTTGGGCGTGTCATTGCCTACCCGTTTTTTGTGGTCTTCCTCATAGTCTGTGTAATTACCATCGAAGAAGACAACTTCAGAGTCACCTTCAAAAGCCAGAATATGGGTAGCGATACGGTCAAGGAACCAACGGTCGTGCGAAATTACCATCGCACAGCCAGGGAATGCCAGCAGGGCTTCTTCCAATGCGCGTAAGGTTTCGATATCCAAGTCGTTGGAGGGCTCATCCAGCAGCAGTACGTTGGCGCCCTGTTTCAGTGTCTGGGCTAGCTGCAGGCGTCCACGTTCCCCGCCGGATAGCTCATCCAGACGTTTTTGCTGGTCGTTGCCCTTGAAGTTGAAACGGCCAACATAGGCGCGTGATGATACTTCGTAGCCGTTGATATTGAGAATATCCTGCCCGTCAGAGACGGCTTCCCAAACGGTCTGCTTGTCGTCGAGCGCATCACGCAGCTGTTCAACATAGGCAATATCTACCGTTTCGCCGATAACAACGTTACCTTCATCCGGCTGCTCTTTGCTCGTAATCAGTTTGAACAGCGTTGATTTACCGGCACCGTTACCCCCCACAATGCCGACAATCGCACCTTGTGGAATAGTAAAGGAAAGATCCTGATAAAGCAGTTTATCGTCAAACCGCTTAGTGACATTGTGGAACTCGATAACCTTGTCACCCAGGCGCGGACCAGGCGGAATATAGATTTCGTTGGTCTCATTACGCTTTTGGAAATCGCCCGACTGCATTTCCTCGAAACGGTTGAGGCGCGCCTTGCTTTTAGCCTGACGCCCTTTAGCGTTGCTGCGAACCCACTCAAGTTCTTGCTTGATCGCTTTTTGACGCGAAGCTTCCTGCTTGGCTTCCTGGGTCAGGCGCTGCTCTTTCTGTTCCAGCCACTGAGAGTAGTTGCCTTCAAAAGGAATACCCTGGCCGCGGTCAAGTTCCAGAATCCAGCCCGCCACGTTATCGAGGAAGTAACGGTCATGGGTAATGGCAACCACGGTGCCATTGTAGTCGTGGAGAAAGCGCTCCAGCCAAGCAACCGATTCAGCGTCCAGGTGGTTGGTAGGTTCGTCCAGCAGCAGCATGTCAGGGCTTGAAAGCAGCAGGCGGCAAAGCGCGACACGACGGCGCTCCCCCCCCGACAGATTGCCTACTTTAGCGTCCCAAGGGGGAAGGCGAAGTGCCTCTGCCGCTACTTCAAGCTTGCGTTCAAGGTTATGGGCATCAGCTGCTTCAATAATGTTTTCCAGGCGAGCCTGCTCGCTTGCCAAGGCATCAAAATCAGCGTCGGGTTCGGCATAGGCTGCGTAAACTGCGTCGAGTTTCTCCTGAGCTTCCTTGATGGCCCCCAGAGCTTCTTCGACGGTATCACGAACGTTCTTCTCGTCGTCGAGTTGCGGCTCCTGGGGCAAGTAACCCACGTTGATACCCGGCATCGGACGAGCTTCACCTTCAAACTCTTTATCGACACCAGCCATAATACGCAGCAGTGTGGATTTACCCGCCCCGTTCAAACCTAGAACGCCAATTTTGGCGCCCGGGAAAAACGAGAGCGAAATATCCTTGAGAATTTGTTTCTTGGGCGGCACAACTTTGCCAACCCGATTCATGGTGAATACGTATTGCGCCATGGAAATCCGTTAGGTTGATGAATAACGACAGCAATATGCTGGAGTAGGGCTCAAATGATAGTGTGCTGCGCCTGGAAAGACCAGAAGAGGGGGCATGAATGCGTTAATCCATGCATACAATGTGGAACGAGTATCGGCGTGTAAAGGGCATGCATACTAGCTGCCCCTTGTACGAATATTCCTTGAACAGTCCGTCAGGCGTGCAGCTTAAACATCCCAGTCGTCTTCAATAGCACGCTGCAAGCGGCGCTCTTCAAGCCAGGCTTCTACTTGGCGACGAGCACGTAATGTATCGGCCTTACTGGGCTTGTGCTTGCTGTACTGATCATCATTGACGGCATCAAGATTCTCGAATTCGTCAGCTTCCAGGCTTTCGGCCGAGTAGTTTTCACGATTTAAGGGGTCACGGCTCATGGTATGCCCTCCAACCCACGCCAGCGTACCGGCATCACAACGGCTTCCCTTTTAAAGAGAAGCGCCAAACGCTGTTTCAGCGCCTAGCCGCTATATATCGCTATATGGGTTGAAGGTCAAGTCATTTTTAAGTTTTATAAAGCGTGTTCTACACGGGGCGGGTTATCGCTGTTTTGTAATTCAGCCAGCGCATGCTGTGCTTCGATACGCGCAGTCACATCTTTCTGTACGCCGATAAAATACATCAGGTTCTCAGACTCATCGAACACCGGCGTCATGGAAAGCTCGTTCCAGAACATGGTGCCATCCTTGCGATAGTTACGCAGGACCTCACGGCAGGGTCGAAGGTTTTTCAACGCATCTCGAATGTTGTTTAAGGCCTCTTGATCCCGGTCATCGTTTTGCAAGAACCGGCAGTCGCGGTAAAGAATTTCATCAGCACTATAACCGGTCAGACGTTCAAACCCTTTATTGACATAAATGAGAATATTTTCATCACCTTCTTGCTCGGCAACCACAATGCCGTCTTCAGAAGCGTCAATGATGCGTTCGAGTAGTTCGGGGCTGATCAAGGGAGATCGTTTCATCTAAGGATTCCTATTGCTGCCTTGGTTCTTCCGTAGCCATGGCGCTGTACATCAGCGCTGGAGCTAAGCGGCATTTAAAATCACTTATCAAGCTGTAGAATAACAAAAGCTCAACATGTCGCTGCTATCTATCTACCATCATGGCGAGCGCTGCGGTTCATTGCAATGATGGCCGTTATTCCACTTCTGGGAGCTTGTGGGCACTCAGCATGGCGCCGACGGCCGTAACCGCTAGCAGTATCAGCAGCGCTGCGCTGCCCAGCCATTGGGCCAGCGCGCCAATAACGCCCCCTACTAACAGCATTAATACGCCTGTTAATGTATTGGAAAGCGCTATATAAAGCGCTCGATCATCCTGAGTAGCCATATCAATGAGATAGGTTTTACGCCCTAGGCGAACACCATGGTGAACAATCACCAGCAATCCATATACCAGCGCGTACGGCCAGACGTTTTGCGTCCAGTCGCCAGGTAACCAGGCGAAGCTGGCCCCCAGCAAGCAGCACATAATAGTGCCAATAGCGGCATTACGCATGACGCGACGGCTTGACTGATCAGCCAGCTTTCCCCAAACGGGACTGGCCACCATGCCAGCAATACCGGATACCACCACCAGCAGACCTAGTCCGCCCAAATCGGCGCCGCTTTGCTGTTGGCCAAGTAATGCAATATAAGGCAATGCTAGGGCGCTGGAGAGTAAAAGTGCACGGGATACGTTGAAGTGTAAAAAAGTGCTGTCATCCTTCATGAGCGAAAGGCCAAGTTTGATGCTGTCCCAGGCATTTTCTCCACCTTCCACCGCGCCGGGTACTTCCTTGATACGTGCAGTGCATACTGCATTCAATAACCAGCTACATGCAGCCACACATAAAAGTACTGCCAACGCCAGGTTTCCTGGTTGATCTCCCAGCAGTATTAATACACCACCTGCGACAAGTGTCGCGGCCCCGGCGATGCTGCCGCTCCAGCCCATTAGCGTTCCGCGTCGACGTTTGGCAATGGTTTTACCCATAACATCTTTGCTGGCGATAGAGGAAAGGCCGCGCGCCAGTGACAAAACTATCAGGACGATCAATACAGCGGCCCCGCCCATGCTGCCACTGCCGGTTAACGCTAGCCCGGCAAGAGCAAAGGCCGTGCCCGCCTGAAGTATCGCTCCCATTACCCATACGCCCTTGCGCTTGGGCTTCAAGCGAATAAAGCCCGCCACGAGTATTTGGGGTAGTAGGGCGCCCGCTTCGCGAATGGGCACCAGCAGCCCGATCATCCACACGGGGGCGCCAATAATTCCCATCAACCAAGGCAAGACCAAGCGTGCACTTGATAGCTCATCGGCCAGTTTGTTGCCTAGCGAGGCCCACAAATGCAGAAAAAAATTACGCGGCTGTTCACTACATGCTCCCTCAGGAATGTCATCACAGAGGCGGCTATCCTCATCGCCTGTCAGCCATTCAAAAAGACGAGACTGAGAAACATCATGTTCGGCCATTAGTGCTCCTTGGCGGTTACTATCCTGGGGTGACAAAATGCAGTACCAGAATGTCACATTATATTGAGCAGGAGCCCAAAAGTGTCACGAATTCAGATTCGTTATTGTACCCAGTGTCAATGGCTGTTACGCAGCGCCTGGTACGCGCAAGAGCTGCTTTCAACCTTTGGAGAACGTATTGATGAAGTGGCGCTTGCCCCTTCTCATGGCGGCACTTTCGAAATTTGGTGTGATGACATACTGCTTTGGGAGCGCAAACGCGATGGTGGCTTTCCAGATAGTAAAGTGTTGAAGCAGCGCGTTCGCGATCAGATCGATCCCGACCGTGACTTGGGGCATGTTGACCGATGAGTCAGGATCGCCAAGCTATGTTGTACGGGCTGGGAGCTGTGGCCTTATGGTCGACCGTTGCGACCGCATTTAAAGTCGGCTTGGGTTGGATGAGTCCGCTTGAGCTGATGTGGCTAGCGGTTCTAGTGTCCTGGCTACTTATGGGTGGGCTGGTAATCCGACAGGGAGCAATGAAGCAAGCGCTGAGCCATGGCTGGAAAACGGCACTTTGGGCGGGCGTCATGAACCCGGCGGCTTATTACCTGGTACTGTTTGCCGCTTACGACCGCCTGCCAGGACAAGAGGCAATGGCGCTAAATTACACTTGGGCGTTAGCCATGGCGTTTCTGGCTGTGCCATTGCTTGGCCAGCGTCTAACGCGCTTTGATGTTATCGCCGGGTTGGTGGCCTATGCGGGCGTTTGGGTCATTGCGACGCGAGGGGCCGTGCTGAATGTCTCGTTTGCCGACCCTTTGGGCGTGTTATTAGCCCTCTCCTCAACACTTTTATGGGCGTTTTACTGGTTGCTTAACGCGCGCGATACACGCCAACCTCTAGTCGGTCAGTGGCAGAATTTTACCGTTGGCCTGCCCATACTGACGGTTTTATTGCTAATTGGTCCAGGTTTTCAATGGTATAGCTGGACAGCTCTCGGGGCAGGGGTCTATGTTGGTTTGTTTGAAATGGGCATCGCCTTTGTCTTATGGCAGATGGCGGTTCATCGTGTATCGCGTACCGCCAAAGTCTCCAATCTCATTTTTCTTTCCCCTCCTGTATCCCTAATGCTGCTTTTCTTGGTAGTAGGAGAGCCCATCTTGCCCTCAACGCTGATCGGTTTGGTATTGATTTTATTAGGGCTGGGCTTACAGCAAAGCCAGAAACACAGCTAAGCTTTAGTAATGGCGTGTATAAATTTGAATTAGTTCATTCTTTTTTTGTATTTTTTTGTGTTCGTGTATTACGATAGGTGATTAATGAGCATATATTAAGTCTATCGGCTGAATATGCTTACCAAAATGTGACTATTTCAAATTATCACTTCTAATGATAGCTGCTAGGCTTGTGGCGGTTAGGTGTCTACAAAAGCATGGAGGCTAAATGCTTAGTTGAATGACCAGAGAAGTGACATCAGCTATAGGGAACGTAACGAATGAAGCACGTAGTAATTCTAAAAAAGAAGAACGTTAATTTACGCTGTGTTTCTCTACCGCTAATGGCTATCGCTTTAACTTTTGGGCCATTGACTAGCGCGATTGCTCAAACGCTACCTCAAAGCCTTTATTCGCCGGGCAGCGATGATCTGCAAAGTGTCGTGCAAAAGGCGATCTCCACTAATCCTGAAGTCGAGGCTGCCTGGTCGCGTCTACGTGCCGCAGAAAATGATATCGGCGTGGCTAGAGGTAACTATCTACCCAGTATCGACTTAGCTGCAGGGGTTGGTCGGGAATCCATCGAAGGTGATGGTCGTGGCAGCTATGAAACTGATTTTGTCGAGCTGACTCTACGCCAAATGATATTTGACGGCTTTGCAACCCGCAGCGAAGTTGAGCGGTTGGACAGAGCAGAGTTGGTCACCTATTACGAGCTAATTGGCGCCAGTGAAACGACTGCTCTTGCAGCTACTGAGGCTTATCTAGACGTTGCGCGATACCGCGAATTAGTCAGGCTAGCGCAAGAAAACTATGCCCAGCACCAGAAAGTGTATCGGCAAATTGAAGAGCGCACCATGTCAGGCGCTGGCCGGGGGGTCGATCTTGAGCAAATCAGTGGTCGGCTATCGCTAGCGGAATCAAATTTGATGACCGAAGCGACTAACCTGCATGATGTCACTGCTCGTTACTTGCGTATTGTTGGTGACTTGCCAGCCCAAAACCTGATTCCTGCCCCCACCTTTGAGGAAGAACTCCCCTCTAGCGTAAGCGAAGCCGTTAATTTAGCTTTTGAAGGCAACCCCGATTTTCACGCCGCAATAGAAAATATTAACGTCCAGCGTGCTGAACGAGAAAGTACCCGTGCAGGGTTCATGCCCACTATTGATATCCAAGGTAGAACAGGTACCAACAACCAGAATGATGCCATTTCAGGCCGCCGCGATGAGCATAGTATTCAATTAGTAGCGAGCATGAATTTATATAACGGCGGTAGTGATCTAGCCGCTTTCCGCGCCGCTAGCGACCGTATTGAAGAAGCCGTTAATCAGCGCGAACTGGCCTGTACAAACGTACGTCAGACCACGCAAATTGCTTACAACGATGCTCAGCGTCTTCGTGAACAGCTCACTTATTTAAACCAGCACCGACTCTCTATTGATCGCGTAAGAGGGGCGTATCAACAACAGTTCGATATTGGTCAGCGTACTCTTTTAGACGTGTTGGATAGTGAAAATGAGTATTTCGAAGCGAGTCGTGCCTATGCCAATGCGCAATATGACATCACCCTAGCCGATGCAAGGACCTTGGCGGCGACGGGCCAGCTAATGAAAACATTAAACATTATGCGTGATGATATGCCTACGTTAGCTGAGCTAGGCAATGACGGGGTGGCCATTACGCCAGAGATAGTGTGTCCTGTTGCTGGCCTCGGTGGTTTTAAATTAGAAGATTTTGTGGGTGGTGATTTCACGGCGCCTGCGCCGACCAGAGCGCCTGATGTCACGCTCTCCACCGATGCACTATTTCCCATCAACAGTGCTGTATTGGGAGCAGACACTCGTGAAGAGCTCGCTAGGTTAGCCAGTGAGATTATGCAGCGTGATGATATCGCTCGGGTGTTTATAGCTGGTCATGCTGACAATACCGGTACCGATGCAATTAATGATCCTCTCTCACAGCAGCGTGCTGACAGCGTGGCACGTTTTTTTGTTGAGCAGGGAGTAGAGCGTAGCCTCATGCAAACAGAAGGCTATGGGTCTAAACGGCCAACCGCCACCAACGACACTGTTGAAGGGCGCCGCCAGAATCGGCGTGTAGAAGTGACGTTAGAGCGTTTTAACGAGCTAACGACGTAAGCACGCTAGTTGGTATAGAAATGATAGGTGTTGAAACAATAGGTCTGGATTTGGCACCACCATGTGTTGAGTTTATTTGAATAAACGCTTATGGCACATAGCATTCCAAAATATGCTATGTGCTATTTTATTGTCAGAGGTGCACATTGTTAGAGCATGATCGAACGTTATCTCGTAATGAGGCATATGATTCTTCATCCAATAACGATGAGCTACTGCGTTGTTTACAGGCAGTGGCGAGAATGCACCAGCATGAAATTTCGTCTGAATCGTTAACGGCAGGCTTGCCGTTAGAAGACGGAAAATTGACGCCTTCTGTATTTGCTCGGGCTGCAGCCCGAGCGGACATGACCGCCAGCATTGTTAAAAGTGGATTGGCCAATCTCAATCCAGAGTTGTTTCCTGTCGTTGTCCTTCTTGAACCCGGCCGTGCGTGTATCGTCACTGCCATGGATGTAAAGAAAGGGCGTGTGAAAGTTGTCTTCCCCGAACTTAACGAAGCAGAAGTAGAAGTAGGGCTTAACGAATTAGCCTATAGCTATTCTGGCGAGTCTATTTACGTACGTCCACGCCTGCGTCTTGATAACAATCCTGAAACTAAGAAAAAGCCGCGCGGACATTGGTTTTGGGGAGTTATCCAAGAAAACAGGCGACTCTATCGCGATATTATTATTGGCTCGGTAGCAATTAATCTATTTGCCTTGGCGATGCCGCTGTTTGTGCTGAATGTGTACGACCGAGTAGTGCCCAATCAAGCGACTGAAACCCTGTGGGTGCTGGCGAGCGGTATTTTTATTGTGCTCTGTTTTGACTTGGCATTGCGGTTAATGCGCAGTAGCTTCGTTGATCTCGCCGCGAGCCGAGCCGATGTAAAACTATCCTCTTCCATTATGGCAAAAACCTTGGGGCTGCGGCTGGAGGATAGGCCTGCTTCTACGGGGTCATTCACGTCTACTCTGCAGTCATTTGAGTCGATACGTGCGTTTATTGGTTCCGCGACCATCCTCGGTATTGTTGATCTGCCTTTTGTACTGCTATTTGCGGCTATCATTGCGTTAATTAACCCATGGCTAGTGTTGCCTGTTTTAGTTGGCATTATATTTGTATTGCTCTATGCCCTGGCAGCCCAGGGTAAGTTACATGAACTCTCACAAACGACCTGGGAAGTAGGCGCTCAGCGGAATGCTCTGCTGGTCGAATCTGTTTCTCAACTTGAAAATGTAAAAGCACTGCGTGCTGAAAGCCGTATACAGCGTCACTGGGAAAAGGCCACCGCTTTTCTGTCGCGTACCAGCGCCCAGCTGCGGCTGGTGAGCACCTCCGTTTCGAACGTGGCGCAATGGGCGCAACATAGTGTGGCGGTTTGCGTCATTATTGTGGGTGTTTATCAAATTATCGAAGGTAATCTTTCTCAAGGCGGGCTTATTGCCGCTTATATGCTCTCCTCTCGGGCGATGGCGCCGGTTAGTCAGGCCGCGGCACTGTTAGCTCAGTATCATCAATCCTCAACGGCGTTAGATTCGCTCAATCAAGTAATGGATAAACGGGTTGAGCGCCATGAAGGAAAAGTGTATGTCGAGAAACCCAGCGTAGCGGGTGATATTCGGCTGGAAAAGGTCACCTTGCGCTACCCCAATGAAGAGCGCGATGCGCTACGTGATGTATCCATCTCAATTAAAGCCGGTGAAAAAGTCGCCTTACTGGGCCGCATAGGCTGCGGTAAGTCTTCGCTGAACAAACTGGTGTTAGGCTTCTATCAACCCTCTGCTGGCGCTGTGCTGCTTGATGGTGTTGATATCCGACAAATTGATCCTATACAGCTGCGTCGACACATTGGCTACGTTCCCCAGGACGTCAGCCTTTTTTCAGGCTCGCTACGCGACAATATTGTCGCGGGCGGGGGCAGTGATCGTCTTCATGATGAAGCGTTGCTCAACGCCTTGAATGTGGCGGGTCTACAGCCGTTGGTCAATAGCCATCCACGGGGAGTGGATTTAGAAGTAGGGGAGCGTGGGCAGGCATTGTCGGGAGGTCAAAAACAGTCCGTAGCGATCGCGCGGGCATTAGTCCACGATCCATCCATATTGTTATTGGATGAACCGACAAGCTCGATGGATAACGCGAGTGAAGAGGCCTTTAAAACCAATCTCCGTAACGTGGCAAAAGGGAAAACAATGCTCGTGGTGACGCATCGTACGTCGCTGCTGTCATTGGTAGATCGCATTATCGTTATGGATGGCGGCAAAGTCGTCGCGGATGGCCCCCGCGACACGGTAGTGGAAGCGCTCCGCAAAGGTCAGATTGGGAGGGCTTCCTGATGGTTAAAAAAACAACCAGAACAGCCGAACAAAAAGGCTTTGAGGCTATTGGCAGGTTCTCGGAGAAGGGTAAAAAGCCTTTTCGCCCCTTTATTGACCGCTTGTTCGCGCGACGCGTCACGTCTGCCCATTTAAATCGGGACTGGGCGAGTGATACCGACTGGGCGCGGTTGCAACAAGAACCCATGCGGGCACGCGTGTTTCTATACGGTGTTTGCCTGGCTTTTGTGATGCTTATTATTTGGGCCTGCTTTGCCGAGATTGATGAGGTGACACGTGGGGCGGGACGCGTTATTCCCGCGAGCCAGCTGCAACGAATTCAGTCTTACGACGGTGGTGTCGTTGAGCAGGTCATGGTGCGTGAGGGCCAAGTAGTCGAGGCGGGTCAAGTATTAATGCAAATTGATCCGACCCGATTTGTGTCTGATTTCCGTGAAAACCGAGCGCAGAGGTTCGCGTTGCAAGCTAAAGCCGAACGCTTGCGCGCCCTAGTGACCGGCTCTCCATTTGAACCTGATGAGGAGCTGCGCGAAGAAGTGCCTGCCATCGTGATTCAAGAACGCGAAGTTTATGAGAGTCGACGTGAAGAGTTGCGTGAGCAAGAGAATGTACTTAGAGATCGTATTCGTCAGCGACAAGAAGAATTAAGAGAGGCGGTTGCCAAGCGTGATACTGCTCAGCGTGAAGCCAATATGGCAACCCAGGAACTTAATCTAACGCGGCCACTGTTGAACTCTGGTGCCGTTTCAGAAGTGGAAGTGTTGCGTTTGCAGCGGGATGTTTCGCGTGCTACCGGTGAGCGTAACCAGGCCGATGCGGCGGTCTCTCGCCTGCAGGCCGCGGTAGAAGAATCAGAGGGGCAGTTACTAGAGCTTGGTGCAGAGCGCCGAAGCGAGTGGCGTAACGATCTCGCTGAAACATTGGGCGATTTAAATGCGCTGCAGCAGTCAGGGACAGGCCTGCAGGATCGAGTGCGGTTGACGGAGATTCGTTCGCCGGTGGATGGGGTGGTGCAGCGCGTCCATATCAATACGATTGGCGGCGTTGCGCAACCTGGTCAAGAAGTGATTGATATTGTTCCTAGTGACGACCAGCTACTGGTTGAAGCACGGATTGCCCCACAAGATATTGCTTTCCTGCATCCCGGCCAAGCCGCCACGATCAAATTGACAGCCTACGACTATGCCATCTATGGAGGGCTGAAGGCTGAATTGGATCACATTAGTGCCGACACGGTGACGGATGATGATGACAACACTTTCTATATCGTCAGGGTGCGCAGCCTTGCAGAACAAGATGTAGCGGATTCGCTTCAAGTCATTCCAGGGATGACGGCGCAAGTAGATATCATCACCGGTAAACGAACAATAATGCAGTTTTTGCTTAAACCTATTTTGCGGGCGTGGCGTGATTCGATGGGGGAGCGGTAATGGGACATTGGTTTGTAACATTGGATGCCAGCCTCAAGGCACGCTGGCAAAAGGCGTTTCCCGATGCGCAATCCTCCACAGCTGACGTGGTTGAGCAACATGCTAAATCGGGGGATCTTGTATGGATCGCCAGTTCGGTTGCGTCGTGGCCCACATTAACTCAGCGTTTAGTGCCCATGGGGCTAACGGTGGTGATTCTTAGCTATTCACCTCACGATAAAGAAGCGCTAAAGGCCTTGGACCTGGGCGCGCGTGGGTATGTACATACACTAGCCGCAGTGAGTGTGTTGGAGCAGGTCGCTCTTGTCGTTTCCAACCAGGGTATTTGGGTAGGACAGGAGTTACTTGCAAAAGTGATCGGCGGGTCATTTAGAGCGCTGTCACAGCGTACGGAAGCTCCCGCTAACGATTACGACGACCACCTTGGCGTGCTTACCGAACGCGAGCGAGGCGTCGCATTGGCGGTGGCGCGTGGAGCGACCAATAAGGAGGTGGCGCGCCAACTTGATATCACCGAGCGCACCGTAAAAGCCCACTTAAGCGCTATTTTCAGAAAATTGTCAGTTCGCGACCGTTTGCAGTTAATGCTTAAACTCTCATCAACGAATGAACGCGTGGTTTCCTGAGTCTATCAATGCGCTTTTACCAGTGCTATTTCGTAGTCTGATAGAGCGCATATCCCTCCTTTTTGACTCAATCTTTCCCATTCTATTTCTGTCCATCGGTACAATATTTTTTTGTAGTTCGCTTATTTAGGATGATGGTATATGCCGCTAATTGCCTAGTGCTGAGGCGCTAGAAAACGGCTTTTCATTCATTTGGGAGATTTACATGGCAACTGCAACCATTATTTCTATTACAGGTCAGGCTTGGGCGCGTGATGAAGCCGGTAACTTGCGTGAGCTGAGTATTGGTGATGTGTTGCAGGAGGGCGAAGTCCTAATTACCTCCAGTAATGGCAGTGTGGAGCTGGATTTTGCTGATGGTACGGGTCTTAGTCGAGTAGAAGGTGGACAGGAAGTTGCGGTTACTCCCGACTTGGTGAGTGACCTCATTGTTGCCACTGACGCCAGTGCCCAAGACGATGACTTAGAGGCGTTGCTTGCCGCCCTTGATGACGAAGACGGCGACTTACTCGATCTTCTGGATGCAACCGCTGCTGGCGGCGTGGGTGCCGGTGGAGGCGGTGGCGGTAGCGATTTTGTTCGCCTTGCCCGTATTACTGAAGAGACAGATTCGCTGAGCTTTGAAACTTCTGGCGGCCTTGAGGACGCGGAGTTGATTGATTTTGGTGGCGCTCCTGATGCCGAAATAGCAGAAGAGGTTGATACCACCGCCCCGGCGGTCTCGGTCGACCTTGAAGCCGCCACGGGCGATATCTACAGCGCCGACGAAATCAGCAACGGCGTTAACGCCACGGTCACGCTCGGCGCAGGCACTGCGGTGGGTGACACCCTGGTGGTCATCGACGGCA
>NZ_RZHF01000014.1 GCF_003990185.1 Vreelandella nanhaiensis
GCCCACCAGCTCGCCGAGCCCCTGGGCGCCTTGCTGGTTGAGTTGGCGGGGGATTACACCCATGTGCTGGCCAGCGCCTCCACCACGGGTAAAAACGTGCTGCCGCGGTTGGCGGCGCTGAAAGATGTCAGCCAGCTGTCTGACGTTATCGCGGTGGAAAGCGCGGATACGTTCAAGCGCTCCATCTACGCGGGCAACGCCATCGCCACGGTGAAGAGCGACGACACCCTCAAGGTACTGACGGTCCGTACCACCGCGTTTGATGCGGTCAGCGACACGGGCAGCGCCACGGTGGAAGCCGTGGACGTGGTGGTCGAGAACACCCAGTCGCGCTTTGTAAAACAAGAGCTGGCGCAGTCAGATCGCCCGGAACTGGGCGGTGCCAAGGTGGTGATCTCCGGTGGCCGTGGCATGGGCAACGGCGACAACTTCAAGCTGCTCAACGGCATTGCCGACAAGCTGGGCGCGGCCGTAGGTGCCTCGCGTGCCGCGGTGGACGCAGGTTTTGTGCCCAATGACATGCAGGTTGGCCAGACGGGCAAGATCGTCGCCCCGGATCTGTACATTGCGGTAGGGATCTCCGGTGCCATCCAGCACCTGGCGGGCATGAAGGACTCCAAAGTGATCGTGGCGATCAACAAGGACGACGAAGCGCCGATCTTCCAGGTGGCCGACTACGGCCTGGTCGGCGATCTGTTCGAGATCCTGCCCGAGCTTGAGAGCAAGCTGTAAATCGACTCGCCTGATTGCACTATAAGGCAGTGATTTTAAGTCGGCTCGCTTGTGAGCCGGCTTTTTCGTGCATGTGCATTAGATAAACACGCCGTTGTTAGCTAAAGTACGGGCACAATATGAGAAAAAGCCGCTTAGGCGGTTGAAATAGGTGTCGGCTGGCCGCACCTAATATAGTGAACGCAACAAAAGCCACTCAAGGAGATGATAATATGGCACATACACTTCCCGAGCTGCCGTACGCATATGAGGCTCTCGAGCCGAATATTGATGCGATGACGATGGAAATTCACCATTCACGTCACCATCAGACTTACGTCAATAATCTTAATGCAGCACTTGAAGGCACTGGCCTTGAAGATGTAGCCATTGAAGAGCTGGTTTCCAACCTGGACCGCGTGCCAGAAGCCAAGCGTCAAGCGGTTATCAACAATGGTGGCGGCCATGCCAACCACTCCATGTTCTGGCAGATGATGTCGCCAAACGGCGGTGGTAAGCCCCAGGGTGATGTGGCAAACGCCATTGAAAGCGAGCTGGGTGGCTTTGAAGCCTTCCAAGAAGAGTTCAAGAAAGCCGCTGTTGGCCGTTTTGGCAGCGGTTGGGCGTGGCTAAGCGTCACACCCGAGAAAAAGCTGGTCGTAGAAAATACCCTCAACCAGGATAATCCGCTAATGCACGGCAATACGCCGCTGCTGGGACTAGATGTTTGGGAACACGCTTATTACCTGAAATATCAAAACAAGCGTCCTGATTACATTTCAGCGTTTTTCAACGTTGTAAACTGGGAAGACGTAGAGCGTCGTTACCAGGCAGCTATCGCTTAATAGATAAAGTTGGTGGTGCTTTTCAGGCACCATCATCGCTTGATGAAAGAGTCATTAAGCCAGTTCTCTCTATAAAACAAGCCCGGACTAAAGTCCGGGCTTGTTTTTTCTGCTTTGCCTTACAAAACGGTAGCCACTACGGCACCACCGGTATATTCCAGCTCAACATCAACACTATCTGCGATCACTTGGTCAAAGCTGCCCGATAGGGTGCTGGCATCAATCAAGGTATAATGAGTTCCAGCCTCGGGCTTTTGATCTTCGAAATCAAGATTAGCGTACCGCCATCGATGTAGGCTAGGCGATCAATAACAACGGTTTTAGGACCGCCGCCCAGATCGGTTTTCAGAGTACCTGCTTCAAGAGTAAAGTTACCGTTTATTCTCACGCTCTCTGAATTGGTTGGTGTTATACGCACGGTACCGCTTTAAACATAGATGTCACCGCCACTAAAGGCAGTCTGAGAAGCTGCTGCTAGAGTGCCCAGGGGGGCGCTATAAGCATTATTGCCCGCCAGGGTCAGCTCACCACTCCCGGCTTTGGTAAGACGCCCCTCGCCAGAGATATCGTTATACCACCAGTCTCGGGCATAAAGCCGCCCTTATCCGCCTCCATGGTAATCAGGACATCTCCTTCGAAGGCCGCAAAGCTCTCTGCGGGGGTCACTAAATCCAAACGTCCCCAGCCATTAGTCTTGTCGAGTAGCGGGCAGCTAGATCGAACGCCGTAGTATAAAGCACCGCACGACGTTGATTATCGCTCAGGTAGGGCAGACGAGAGCGCAGCAGGGATTCGGCATCAACAGGAACGACCACCAGCTTACCCGTTTGACTCAGGTCCTAAGGAAGCCCATGAGTCATACGCTCGCGATAGTTTGCACGGTTGGCCTCACGATCACTGAATCAGTTGTTGTTAAATACTTCAATTGTGACGTTACCGTTTACCGAAAGCCCGCGCTCATTTTCGGCGTCTTGGTGGCATAGTCGTAAAGGCCCAACACCAGCCAAGGGAGGGCAGTCTCGCTGTTCGCTGAAGGTGAGCGTTCTAGATCGCCGGCCAACTGCTGGGCGACGCCACACCGCCGGTTATCGCTATCACCACCGTCTAGCCACGCCACGCTTAGCATGCTGCCAAGCCCGATAATAGCTACGACCACCAGTAGCTCCATTAACGAAAAGCCCTGTACCGATCGCTGGCTACCTCGGGAGTAGGGTGAGCTCATAGCATCCAGTTGCCGATATCTGCATCCAGCCCTTCACCGCCGGGTCTCGCGTCGGCGCCTAAGGTATAAATGCAACACTGCCGTGTCCACCGGGGCTGCGGTACTGGTAAGGATTTCCCCATGGGGCTTTGGGAAGACGACGCACATAGCCGTCTTGGCGATAGTTATCTGCCAGTGGCGCCTGAGTGGAGGGCGACGTAAGCGCCGCAAGGCCCTGCTCGGTCGTGGGGTAACGATAGTTATCCAAACGATACATATCCAGCGCCTGCTCAATGGTGGCGATATCGTCGCACCTTCTGTTGCATGGCATCGTCCTGATTACTAAGCACATTGGGGATTACGATAACCACCAGTAGGCCAATAATAAAAATGACCACCATGATTTCGAGTAACGTGAAATCGGATTGACTGCGCGAGGAGTGACGTTGGTTCTGCATGGCGGGCTCTGGGTTGATTACATAGCAATAGCGGTTTCAACCGCATAACAGGAAGCAGAATAGAGAACACGATGGTGAGCACCACGCCGCCCAGAAAGTAACCTTCACATTATCTTCATCTTTGCAGGCTAGCGTTACGTTGTTTTAAAGAAAGGCGTGACAAAAGTTACCTGGATTTCCCTAGCGTAAGCGAAGAAAGCGTCAAGAGGGGCGTACAACAAGAGCATGAACACCGAAGTCTGCCGTGGCTGGCGATAAAAGGAGATACATGTGAGCCAAGAAATTGAAGATCATCGTTTGTTGAATCGTAGTAGTAATGAGCCTTTTTCATCCATTCTGGACCGGCATGTCTCGCGCAGGGGTATTATGCGGGGCGGAATGGGGTTGGCTGCCATGTCGGTGCTGGGCAGCTTCGGTCTGGCTGGCTGTAGCGATGATGTTGTCAAGCCGAACGCTCCAGGCGAGAAGAGCCCTCTGTCGTTGGCGTTTGATTCGATCATGGGGCGGACAGGGGATGGCGCAGACCGTATTTTTGTACCTGAGGGCTATAGCGCTCAGGTCCTGATTCCATGGGGTACGCCGCTGAACAATAGCGTTGGCCAGTGGAATGCCGACCTTGCTGTGACGCCTGAGTTTCAGGCTAACAGTGTAGGTATGCATCACGATGGTATGTATCACTTTCCGCTCAGCGAAGAGAGCGCTTCCCGTGAGTTTTTGATGGCACTCAACAATGAGTACATCGACCAGAGTGCGCTATGGGCACCGCAAGATGGCCCCACTAATCCATCAAGCGGTAACCGTCCGGCTAATGAGGTGCGTACCGAGATTAACGCTCATGGTGTGACCATTGTTAAGCTGAGCAAAAATAGTGAAAACGTCTGGTCGTCGGATACTGCATCCCCTTACAACTTCCGTTATACCTCCGCTACTCCCATCGAACTTTCCGGCCCGGTGCGTGGCAGCGACTATGTCATCACCGCTTATTCACCCAACGGTACCCTTTCCCGGGGTACCAACAACAACTGCGGCAGTGGGTATACGCCGTGGGGAACCTATCTTACCTGTGAAGAGAACTGGCCTAATGTCTTCACCAAAGCCAGCGGACGCACCATTGATGACGATCGCTTGGGCATACCTGACGGGCGCAGTCGTTACGCCTGGGAAACGGCCGCCGGAGCTGTCGACGAGGTAAACAGTGAATTCGCCCGATTTAACGCTACCCCTAGCGCCGCCAGTGCCAGCGGCGACTATCGCAACGAGCCACGAACCTTTGGCTATATTGTCGAGATTGACCCTTACGGCAATACCAGCAGCGTGGGCACCGAAGCTGCTGCGCTAAAACGTTCTTACCTGGGGCGCTTTCGTCATGAGGGTGCCTGGCCCGGCAAGCTGGTTGCTGGCCAGCCGGTGGTATTCTACTCAGGCCACGATTCTCGAAACGAGTACATCTACAAGTTTGTCTCGGACGCCAACTGGGATCCTTCTGACGCCAACCGTCCAGGAGAGAATTACGACCGCTTGGCGATCGGCTCAAAGTACATGGATGAAGGTACCCTCTATGTGGCTCGCTTCGATGCCGACGGTAGCGGTGAATGGCTGCCGCTGACGCCCACGGCCACTGCCCGTAACGGTCAACCGTTATGGCAGGCGCTGGGGCTAGCCAACGCTCAGGATGTCGCTGGAGTGATTATCAATACCTGCGACGCTGCTGACCTAATGGGCTCTACGCCGATGGACCGACCTGAGTGGGGCGCTGTAGATCCCGCCAGTGGTGATGTTTACATGACGCTGACCAACAACAGCGATCGTACCGCTGAAGGCACCGCGGCTACCTATGCCAACGGCGCGGGCAGCGTCGAAGCGCTTGGCGCGGCCTTCGATACTGCACCGGTTAATGGGCCCAACCCGCGGCCAGATAATGGGGCTGGTCAGGTCATCCGCTGGCGCGAGCCGAGCGTTGGTGCCACTACCTTCAACTGGGAGATATTTGTTTTCGGTGCTGCTGAGGGGGATGCGGATAACATATCCGGTCTGACTGAGCTCAACCAGTTCGCAAGCCCGGATGGTCTGTGGTACGACGACCGCGGGGATGGGGAGGGCATTTTGTGGATCGAGACCGATAATGGTTACGACCCTGTCGGCGATTATACAAATGACCAAGTACTAGCGGTAGTGCCAGCGTCGGTTAGCATTGGCCCCGGTGATGTGGCGGTGATTGATCCATCGGATCAGGCGCAATTAAAACGTTTTGCAGTGGGTCCCAACGGCTGTGAAGTAACCGGTATTTTTGCAACCCCGGATAAGACGGCGCTGTTTATCAATATTCAGCATCCAGGCAACTGGCCTGCCGATCCAGGCCAGAACGTACAGGACGCCACTATTAACACCAATGGTACGGTGCGGCCTCGTGCCGCTACGGTGGTAATTCAGAAATTGGACGGGGGCAAAATCGCGGTTTGACCCGCGTTTTAGCCGCTACCATCCGCCTCCTGAACAGGAGGCGGTTTTGTTATTTCCACGGATAGAGTTGGGCACTAACTGTAAATAACCTGTGGATGAAAAAATACCACATATGCTTGAATTGATTTTCTCATGGGCTATATATAGTATGCGTGGTGTCTTCAGAGGGGGTAGGGTACTAGATATCCACTACCTCAAAAATGCTGCTATGAAAAGGGGAAAATAGCCATGGAAATTCAAATTTATAGTAAGCCCGCTTGTGTTCAGTGCACCGCTACCTACCGTGCCTTGGATAAGCAAGGTTTAGAGTATACCGTTATCGATATCACCGCCGAATCGGGTGCCCAGCAAGAAGTAGAAGCCTTGGGCTACCGTCAGCTTCCCGTCGTGGTAGCAGGCGACGATCACTGGTCAGGTTTTCGTCCAGATCGCATTCAAGCACTGGCATAAGACATATTTATGTTGGTGGACGCCGCCGCTGAAACATTAACCGCTGGCAGCATTATCTATTTTTCCACCAAATCAGGTAACACTCATCGTTTTGTACAAAAGCTTGGTCTGACTGCCCAACGCCTTCCGCTTGGGCGCGACGAACCGATGCTGCAAGCCACTACACCCTATATATTGATTACGCCCACTTATGGGGGCGGTGAAGCAAAGGGCGCAGTGCCAGCACAGGTCATTCGGTTTTTGAACGATGAGCACAATAGACGCCTTATTCGTGGCGTCATTGCTGCTGGTAACACCAATTTTGGTGATGCGTATGGCCTCGCTGGTCGCGTCATTTCAGAAAAGTGTCGTGTGCCACTGCTATATCGATTTGAATTATTTGGCACCGACGATGACGTGGCCAAGGTCCGCAAAGGAGTAGAAGAGTTTTGGAAACGACAAATCTAGTCACGAAAAACTTGGCTGAAGCAAAACGACCTGCTTCGGGGGCGACCGAGACGCGCACGCTGGACTACCATGCACTGAACGCCATGCTTAACCTGTACGGTGCCAATGGTGAGCTACAGCTGGACAAAGACCGCGAAGCGGCGCGCCAATACTTCCTGCAGCACGTCAACCAGAACACGGTTTTCTTCCACTCGCTGGAAGAGAAACTCGACTATCTGGTTGAAGAGAGCTACTACGAAGCAAAAGTGCTGGATCAGTACAGCTTTGCCTTTGTGAAGGCGCTGTTTGAACAGGCCTACGCTTACAAGTTTCGCTTTCCAAGCTTTCTGGGCGCTTTCAAGTACTACACCAGCTATACGCTGAAAACATTTGACGGCAAACGCTACCTGGAACGCTACGAAGACCGTGTGTGCATGGTAGCGCTGACTCTGGCGCGTGGTGACGAAGCGCTTGCCAAGTCGCTTGTTGATGAAATCATTAGCGGCCGGTTCCAGCCTGCAACACCAACCTTTCTTAACTGCGGTAAGCAGCAGCGTGGTGAGTTGGTTTCATGCTTCTTGCTACGTATTGAAGACAACATGGAATCGATTGGTCGCTCGATCAACTCGGCACTCCAGCTCTCCAAGCGCGGCGGCGGAGTTGCCTTCCTGTTGACCAATATTCGCGAGTCAGGCGCGCCTATCAAGCGTATCGAGAATCAGTCATCGGGCATTATCCCGATCATGAAGCTGCTGGAAGACGCTTTCTCCTACGCCAACCAGCTGGGTGCTCGTCAGGGCGCAGGTGCGGTTTATCTCAATGCCCACCACCCGGATATCCTGAGCTTCCTAGATACCAAGCGCGAAAACGCGGACGAGAAAATCCGGATCAAGACGCTTTCGCTGGGTGTAACCATTCCGGATATCACGTTTGAGCTTGCCAAGCGTAACGACGATATGTACCTGTTCTCGCCCTACGACGTCGAGCGTGTGTATGGCGTGCCGTTTGGCGATATCAGCGTGACGGAGAAGTATCACGAAATGGTCGCGGATGCGCGCATTCGCAAGCAGAAGATCAACGCGCGTGCCTTCTTCCAAACGCTTGCTGAGCTGCAGTTTGAATCGGGCTACCCGTACATCATGTTTGAAGATACGGTCAACCGGGCGAACCCGATTGCCGGACGTATCAACATGAGCAACCTCTGCTCGGAAATTCTGCAGGTCAATACGCCGACAGAATACAACGATGATCTTGGCTACCGTGAGATGGGACAGGATATTTCCTGCAACCTGGGCTCAATGAATATCGCCAAGGTAATGGATGCGGGCAATATCGGTACCAGCGTCGAGATCGCCATTCGTGGCCTGACCGCGGTTTCCGAGATGAGTAACCTGAGCAGCGTGCCCTCTATTGCTGAAGGTAACGCCAAGTCGCGGGCCATTGGCCTGGGGCAGATGAACCTGCACGGTTACCTGGCACGTGAGCATATCTACTACGGCTCTGAGGAAGGGTTGGACTTCACCAACCTCTACTTCTACTGTGTCGCGTTTCATGCGCTTCGTGCCTCCAATCGCCTAGCGATTGAGAACAACAACACCTTTGCGGGCTTTGAAGACTCCAAGTACGCAACGGGTGAGTTTTTCGACAAGTATCTTGAACAAGAGTGGCTGCCGCGTACCGAGAAAGTACGTGGACTGTTTGAGCGTAGCGGTATTGAACTGCCTACCCAGCAGGATTGGCAGGAACTCAAGGCGTCGGTAATGGCACACGGTCTTTACAACCGTAACCTGCAGGCAGTGCCGCCTACAGGATCTATTTCCTACATTAACCACTCGACGTCGAGCATCCACCCGGTAGCGGCCAGGATCGAGATTCGTAAAGAGGGCAAACTGGGGCGTGTCTACTACCCGGCGCCATTTTTGAACGAAGAGAATTTTGACTACTTCCAGGATGCCTACGAAATTGGCCCTGAGAAAATTATTGATACCTACGCCGAGGCGTCCAAGCACGTTGACCAGGGCCTGTCATTAACCCTGTTCTTCCCGGATACCGCTACCACGCGTGATATCAATAAGGCGCAAATTTACGCCTGGCGCAAAGGCATTAAAACGCTCTACTACATTCGCTTGCGCCAAAGCGCATTGGAAGGTACGGAAATTGAAGGCTGTGTTTCTTGCACGCTCTGATCCTCGTGCCTGAAAAGACTGCCAACAGCTAATATCCCGTATTTTATGCGCCGTAGATAATACGGCGCTTTTGATGAGAATTATGTCATGACCACCACGCAACGCTTATCGCGGGTTAATGCGATTAACTGGAACCGCCTTCAGGATGACAAGGATCTTGAAGTGTGGAACCGCCTGACCAGCAATTTCTGGCTGCCGGAGAAAGTGCCGCTGTCCAACGATATTCAATCGTGGAATACGCTGACTCAACAGGAAAAACAGTTGACCATTCGCGTATTTACAGGGTTGACGCTGCTGGACACCATTCAGAGTAGTGTTGGCGCGCCGGTGCTGATGGAAGATGCCCGCACTCCTCATGAAGAAGCGGTATATACCAATATCGCATTTATGGAATCGGTGCATGCGCGTTCGTACAGCTCGATTTTCTCAACGCTGTGCGCCACGCGCGATGTGGACGATGCGTTTCGCTGGAGTGAAGAAAACCCCACGCTCCAGGCCAAGTCAGAGCTGATTCTGGAGCGCTACCGCTCTGATGATCCGCTGATGCGTAAAGTGGCCAGCGTTTTCCTGGAATCATTCCTGTTCTACTCTGGCTTTTATCTGCCCATGTACTGGTCAAGCCATGCCAAGCTGACCAATACCGCTGACCTTATTCGTCTGATCATTCGCGATGAGGCGGTGCACGGCTACTACATTGGTTATAAATTCCAGCAGGCCCTAGCGGAAGCCACGCCTGAGCGCCAGCAAGAAGTCAAAGATTATGCGTATGAGCTGCTACTTGAGCTCTACGATAACGAAGTACGCTACACTGAGTCCCTGTATGACGAAGTGGGCCTATCTGAAGATGTGAAGAAATTCCTTCACTACAATGCCAACAAGGCGCTGATGAACCTAGGCTATGAGCCATTGTTTCCAAGCAGTGTTACTGACGTTGATCCGACGATTATGGCGGCGCTATCACCGAGTGCAAATGAAAACCATGACTTCTTCTCCGGCTCTGGCTCCTCGTATGTTATTGGTAAAGCTATTGCCACAGAAGACGATGACTGGGCGTTTTGATAGCGTTAGTCAGTAAGTGTCAGGCAAGGGAGGGAGCATGTCAGATATGACGCCGAACACAGCCAGCGTACTGAAAATTGTAGCGGCCGTTGTGAGTGACCCCGACGGTCGCCTGCTTTTGGTACGTAAACAGAATACGGCTTTCTTTATGCAGCCGGGCGGTAAGATCGATCCGGGTGAAACGGCGTTGACGGCACTGTGTCGTGAGCTTCAAGAAGAGCTGGGTTTGCATATCACTGAGGGCCGGCTGCTTCCTTTGGGCGTACACATGGCGCCGGCGGCGAATGAGCCCGGCGTGACTATTGAAGCACAGCTTTATGGGCTGGTGATTGATGAGCCAGTGGAAGCTGCAGCTGAAATAGCGGAAGCCAGATGGGTAAGCCGTGAGCAGGCGTGGGAGCTTCCTCTGGCTCCGCTAACCAAAGATTATGTAATGCTGAAAATTTAAAGGCACTAAACATCAGTCGTTAACTCAGCATTATAACCAGGGCGCCAGTCGGCGCCCTTTTTTATGCCTAAAAGAAAGCTAAAAGCGCCTTGATGTGAATGATAAATATTGTCATTTATTATGATGGTGGTAGGCTAGGCACGCAGGATTTAAACGCAAATCGTTCTTATACTTAATTAGTTTCTAGCGCGGTCATGTTGAAAGCCCGCTAGGCAGTAACGGAGAGTCGACGTGCTGAACAGGCCTTTCTTTATCTTGCGTGGGGGCTGCCTAGCCTGCGTGCTAGTCAGCGGTACGCTAATGGCAAGTGATGAAACAGCGGGTCAGGCGGCCCAGAGTGTAGAAGCCCAGCGAACCCAAGCGGCCCTGCAGCAGCAAATTGACGCAGCCGATGAAGAAACCCGGGAAGCACTGGAAGAGCTGCGCCGTTTGGAGCGCGAGACTCGCCAGATGAACGCAGGCAACGCGGCCCTGAGTGTGCGTCTGGCAGAAGAGGCCGAACGTCAGCAGCGCTTGAGCACGGCGCTCGACACGCTAGAAGAAACGCGCGCTGCATTGCCGATAATCGAGCAGGACATGACTACCCAGCTAACTCGCTGGATTGAACAGGACCTACCGTTTTTACGCGATGAGCGTCTGGCGCGGGTAGCGCGCGCTGATGAGCAGGCCGGTGCTGGCAGCGTCGAGCGGATCAATAATTTGCTGGAAACGTGGCGAGTTGAGCTTGATTACGGTCGTGACATCGACCATTGGCGTGGCCGCCTGCAGGGCGCTGAAGGTAGTGCCCGTGAAGTTGACTACCTGCGCGTTGGGCGCATCGGTTTTTATTACCTGACGCCAGATGAAAGGGAAGGGGGTGTCTGGGACGCGGACAGTAATGAATGGCAGCTGCTGGATGAAAGAGCGCGGCGTGAAGTGCGTAACGGCCTGCGTATTGCCGCTGACCAGCGCACACCAGATTTGCTGCAGTTGCCGCTTTCGATTACCGCGCCTGATCAACAGGGAGGTCAGCCATGAGCCTGAATCGTTTACAGCGTCTGGGTGGCGCTTGCCTGTTGATAGGTATCATCGCGACAAATTCATCAGCCTTTGCTCAAAATGATAGCGTGTCATCGCTACGTGAAGCGCGCCAGGCAGCTGAAGCACGAGATCAGCAGCGCCTGGAAAGTTTTCTGGACGACCAGCAGGCGCTATCGGCAGCCCTTGAAGAAGCCCGTGCAGCCCATCAAGCTGCCGAGGAGCAGCGCGAGGCGCTACAAGCACAGCAGGAAGCCCAGGCCGAACAGGCAAGCGAGCTGGCTGAGCGCCAGGGTGAGCAGGGCGAGGCCCTTACCGAGCTCTTGGCCAACCTTGCAAGGCACAGCACCGAAGTACGCAACGCGCTGGGTGAAAATAGCTGGTTAACTCTGCATGAAGACGCGCTGCCGCCACGCTTGGATAACGCAGAAGTGCTGGAAAGAACCCAGCTGGAAGAGGTGGTGGATAGCTTGGCGGCATTGACGGCTCAAACGGGGCAGGCCGAACGGCTAACGCTACCCGTGGCGGACATCAGCGGCAATATCGAACCGCGCGAGGTAATTCGTCTGGGTGACTTTGTCGCCTTTACCGAGTCGGCGCTGCTACGTCAGGGAGAAGGCAGCGATCAGCTGGCCGAGATACCGCGTACGCCCGCTGATATTCAAGGTGTCCTGCATGACTACCATCAGGGCGAAAGCCGCGAATTTATTATCGACCCTACCCAGGGGCGTGTTTTAGAAGCACTTTCCCAGCGGCCCAGCCTTTGGGAGCGCTTCCAGCAGGGTGGCTATGTCGGCTACGTCATTGTGGCGCTGGGGGTATTGGGTCTGCTGGTGGCGCTGGTTCAGTATGCCTATCTCGTGTTGGTAAGCATGCGCGTGCGTCGCCAGCGCCAGTCGTTGGATCACTTGCACACACATAACCCGCTCGGGCGTGTATTGCTGCGCTTCAAGGAAATGGACAAGCATCAAACGCCAGAAGCGCTGGAGGCCCGCCTTGATGAAGCGGTGCTGGCTGAATTGCCGCGTATCGAACGGGGACAGCCCATCGTGAAGCTGCTGGCTGCGATTGCGCCGCTGCTTGGCCTGCTGGGTACGGTAACGGGCATGATTGTTACTTTCCAGGCAATTACCGTCTTCGGGACCGGTGACCCGCAATTAATGGCTGGCGGTATTAGCCAGGCATTGGTCACCACCGTGCTGGGGCTTATTACGGCAGTGCCGCTGCTGTTTGCCCAGACGCTTCTGACCAGCCGCAGTCGTCACTTAAGCCAGGTAATTGAGGGTGAGGCAAGCGCTACGCTCGCAGACCACCTTGAGGCTCAATCCACTGCGCATGCCGCATCGGTGAACTGACATGCCCACTCTACCTCTTTGGCTAGAGCCGGTTGAGCGGCTGGTTGACGCAGGTGGTCCGGTGCTGGTCGTGCTTGCATTTGTTGCTGTGCTGGTATTTGGCATGGCAATAGAGCGTTGGTGGTACTACCGCATTACCTGGCGGTCCGCCCGTCGGCAGCTGATTCATCGCTGGACAAATCGCCGCGACCACCGCAGCTGGAGTGCACGCACGCTGCGCCATGTATGGACAGAAGCACTGGTCGCAAGGCTGCGTCGTCCACTGCCCTGGTTAAAATTGCTGGTGGCACTCTGCCCGCTACTGGGCCTGCTGGGGACCGTCACCGGCATGATAACCGTATTCGATAGTCTTTCGATGAGTGAAACACATCAGGCGCGTGCCATGGCCGATGGCGTGGCACGCGCGACACTGCCCACGTTAACCGGCATGGCGATTGCAGTGGTGGGGCTATTGTTTATTAGTCGTTTGGAGCACGTGATTCGTCGCGAAGATCAACGCTTGCACGATCGCCTGGCGCGTGCCTTGGAGGAGAATGATGCGTAGACGCCGTTCGATGGATGCGACTGCCGAGAACAATGAGGTCAACCTGACACCCATGCTGGATGTGGTGTTCATTATGCTGATCTTCTTTATTGTCACGACCAGCTTTATCAAGGAAAGCGGGATTGAGATCGAGCGTCCGGAGTCGAGTGCAGCAAGCCCGCGTCCAGAGGCTCAGGTGCTGGTAGCTATTACTCCGGAAGGCGCTGTATGGGTCGATGGCAAGCCTGTCGATGTGCATCAGGTCGGTCAGGAAGTGGCAGGCATGTTAACTGAGCAGGGCTCGGCCGTTATCCAGGCAGATCGCAACTCCACGACAGGGCTTTTGATTGAGGTCATGGACCGTCTGCAGGAGGCCGGTGTAGAGCAGGTAGCCGTGGCGGCGAGCCGGAGTGCCCCATGATACGTCATGCCGTGTCGTTGCTGGTCGGAAGCACGCTGGCGATTGGCCTGTTCTGGCTGTTGGCGTTGCTTGTCGCGCCGCCCGAAAGGGAGCCTGAAGCACTGGAGAGGCCTATGGCACTGAACATGATCGAGGCACCCGAAGTCGCCCCTGAGCAGGAAACGGTCACGCCGCCGGCTGCGCAGGCGGTGCCACAGCAGACACCGCCCCCGATGCCTGCGCCAGAGCCGCCACCGGTCACGGATAGCGCGATTAGCCTGCCCGATGTTGAGCTGCCGGACACACCTGTCGAGCCGGTCGAGATGGATAGCGAGCTGCCTGAGCTAACCGAAATAACCCCAGAGCCGCAGCCCGAACTAACACCGCAGCCAGAGCCGGCACCGGCGCCTTCGCCACAACCAGCACCTGAGCAGACACCAACTGAGGCTCCGGCTGAACGTCAGGCCGCACCGGTTGCCGAGGCGCCGCCTTCAAATGAGGAGCCGGTAAGCGTAGGGCAGGTGGCACCCGCTAACCGGGTTAACCCCACCTATCCATCTCGTGCTCAGCGCCGGGGCATGGAGGGGTTTGTGGAGGTGGAGTTTATTATTCGCCGTGATGGCAGTGTCGATCGTTCGTCCATTCGGGTCATCAACGCCCAGCCACGGCGCGTGTTCGAAGATGCCGCGCAGCAGGCCATCGCGCAATGGCAGTTTGCCAGCAGCCAGCAGGTACGGCGCGCCACACAACGCATCGAGTTCCAGTTGAGGTAGCGGTATGCAGCGTTTAGGAGGAATTTTATTGTTCAGCCTGTGGGCCTCAGTCTCAGTGGCTCAGGCCAACGCGCCGCTGCCCGGGGATATTATTCGTGATTTGACAGCGTTGCAGGAGCAGTTGGCGGAAGGTTCGTACAATACCGTCGCCGAGCGCGGCGCCGCCCAGGCTGAGCGTCTGGCAGATGGCAATGCTTCTGACCGCTGGGCAAGCGCGCTTTATCACCAGCTGGCGGCAGGCGCGCTGGCGCGAATGGAGCAGCCGGAAAAGGCTGCTGATCATCTGGCTCAGGCGCGCCAAACCCGTGGCGTTGGCGCCGAGCAGGCCGCAAGGTGGCTGCGCGAAGAGGCTGCGCTACGTCGCGCGGCAGGCCAGAATGAGCAAGCCATCAGGTTGTTAAATGAATGGCTTGATAGCGAGCAAGACACCAATGTGCTATGGCAGTTAGTCCGTCTGATGGCGCAAGAAGCGCAGTGGGAGGCAGCCGCCGAGCGTCTGGAGCAGGCGATCGCACAAACCGAAAATCTGAATGACGATCAGCAGGCTCTGGCGCTTGCCATACTGCGCCATTCGGGGCAAAACGAACAGACGTTGAGTTGGCTGATAGAAGGCCTGAACTCTGACAGTGATGTCGAGGCTTGGCGACAGGCAGCGGGGCTTGCACAGCAGGCGGGGCAAGCGGGTATGGCGGCAGGCTTGTGGGACATGGCCTGGCAGCTGGGCAAACTTGAAGAGCCTGAGGATTTTTGGCTATTGATTGAGCTGCATCGTGCTGGAGGCACGCCCGCAAGAGCCGCCGAGCGTCTGGAGCAGGCCTTGGAGCGTGGCGATATTGAGCGCGATGAGGAAGTGTTAAGGCTGTTGGCTACCTCCTGGCAGCAGGCCCGGCATATCGAAAACGCCCTGAGCGCCTGGCAGGCATTGGCGACGCAATCGCAAAAAGCGGCAGACTGGCGGCAATATGGCCAGCTGGCCTACGCCTGGGGAGATGAAGCACAGGCCGAGCAAGCGCTTACCCAGGCAGCCCGGTTGGGAGATAAAGAGGCCAGCCAGTGGCTGGCCAATTTCTAGTAGATTCAAGCAGGCCAGTAAGTACTAATAGGGTTATGCAGGCGCCTTTAAGGTCAGCTCAAAATCGCTCCACACAGGCGCGTGATCGGAAGGGCGTTCCATACCGCGTAGGTCATAATCAATACCAGCAGCCTTTACGCACTGGGCAAGTGGCTGCGTCACCAGAATATAGTCAATGCGCAGGCCACGTTTGGGCTCACGGTCAAAGCCCTTGGAGCGGTAATCAAACCAGCTAAACCACTCACTGTTATCGGGGTGGCAGAGGCGATAACTATCGGTCAATCCCCAGGCTTTAATACCGGCAAGCCATTCACGCTCAATCGGCTGGAAGCTTGTTTTACCTTCGCGCAGCCAGCGCTTTCGGCTTGGCTCGCCGATGCCGATATCCTGGTCTTCAGGTGAAATGTTAAAATCACCCATTACTGCCAGGCGCTCGTCAGGGCGGTGCTGTTCGTCAAGTAGTCGCTTCAGCTGGCGATAGAACTGCGCCTTGTGCGGGAATTTGGTCGGGTGCCCAACATTTTCACCCTGGGGGAAATAGCCGTTCCAGATGGTGACCGGCTCGCCGTCATCGGCCAGCAGACGTACCCCGATCATGCGCCGCTGGGCGTCTTCGTCATCGTCAGAGAAGCCGTAAAAAACTTCCTGAGGTTCCTGGCGGCACATCAGTGCCACGCCGTAATGACCTTTCTGACCATGGTAATACACGTGGTAACCCATAGTCTGTACTTCGGCCAGAGGGAACTCACTGTCCTGCACTTTGGTTTCCTGCAGGCCAATAACATCGGGCTGCTGGGTATCAATCAAGGCCTGTAGCTGGTGAAGCCGAGCGCGAATGCCATTGATGTTGAATGAAACCAGACGCATTACGAGTGATCCTCTGGTTTTTGATCAGCCTCTTTGCCGGTATGAATAGTGATGTTCTGACCACTTTGTTGACGAGCCAGCTTTTTAACCGCCTGCAATTTACGCTGCTGCTGCTTTTTCGCTACAAAGCGGCGTGACGGCGCTACCTGATCGGGGTTATCGTGGCGCCACTTTTTGTAATCCTTGCGTCGCCCCGTGCGGATCGTCACCTTGTCGGCCAGCGAACGTGTCTTTTTCTTACGCGTCATGTCGCGCTCCTTACGTCGATTTAAGCCACATTCTAACAGGCTCTGGCATCGCTTCGACAGCAGGACGCGCTCTTAACGCCAACCCCTGATACAATACGCACTTCGTGATGCCTAATATTCACAGCAATGGACAGATACATAGCCTATGAGCGAGTCGGAACAGACCATAGCATCGGCCCAGAATCGCAAGCCGAAACGCCGCCGTCGGAAACCGCGTCGTCGTCAGTCGAACTGGGATCTTCGTCAGTTTCAGGTGCCAGCCGTGGCCGGCAAATGGCGCTTTCATGACTTTGATCTGCCGCTACCGCTGATGCGCGCCATTCATGCCCAAGGGTTTGAATACTGCACGCCTATTCAGGCTGAAGCGCTACGCCAGACCCTGCTGGGTGGCGATATCGTCGGTAAGGCACAAACGGGTACTGGTAAAACCGCCGCCTTTTTGATCTCGGTATTGGCCTACTTCATAGAAGAACCTGCACCTGACGGTCAAAAGCCGGGGGCGCCGCGCGCGCTGATTATTGCGCCTACCCGCGAGCTCGCCTTACAGATCGAAAAAGACGCCAAGGCGCTTGCTCGCTTCACGCAGCTGAATGTGGCAAGCGTTGTCGGTGGAATGGACTATCAGAAGCAGCGCGAAAGCCTGGGTAAGAAGATCGATATTTTGGTGGCAACGCCAGGGCGCCTTTTGGACTTTCATCAAAAGCGCGATATCGACCTTTCCGAAGTGGAAGTGCTGGTGCTCGATGAAGCCGACCGCATGTTGTCGATGGGCTTCATTCCTGATGTGAAGCGCATCATTCGCTACACGCCGAAGAAAGAAGAGCGCCAAACTTTCCTGTTCTCGGCTACCTTTACTGACGATATCCTCAGCCTGGCTAGCCAATGGACGCTGAACCCGGCGCATGTTGAGATCGAAGTAACGGTTGAAAACCAAGCCGATATCGACCAGCGCGTCTACCTTGTTTCCGATGACGACAAGCCGCGTTTACTGGTCAATCTGTTAGAGCAGGAAAGCTTTGAGCGCGTAATGGTGTTTGGAAACCGTCGTGACTTGGTGCGCAAGCTCGATGAGTTGCTCAAGAAAGCCGGTATCAGTGCCGCGATGCTCTCTGGTGACGTGCCACAGAACCAGCGTATCACTACGCTTGAGCGTTTCCGTGAAGGCGAGATCCAGGTGCTGGTGGCAACCGATGTGGCCGGACGTGGAATTCACATTGAAGATGTCAGTCACGTAATCAACTACACGCTGCCGGAAGACCCGGAAGATTACGTTCATCGTATCGGTCGTACCGGCCGAGCAGGCGCGAAAGGTGTTTCAATCAGCTTTGTGGGCGAAGAAGATGCGTTCTCACTGCCGGAAATTGAGCGCTATATCAACGACAAGCTGCCCTGCGAACACCCGCCTGAAGGCATGCTGTAAAGCGCATGCTGGATAATGCCCTGAAAAGCGATATACAGGACGCCTACCGTCGCGTGGTGGAGAAGCTTGAGCTGACGCCGCGTTACGGGCAGCGCCTGATGATTGCCGAAATCGCCCGCACGCTTGGCGATATCGAGAGCGATAGCGAAGGCAAGCGCACAAGCGATAGCCATGTGTGCGTGCTTGAGGCGGGGACGGGTACGGGGAAGACGTTAGCCTACTTGATTGCCGCGCTGCCGATCGCCAAGGCGCGCGGCAAACGGCTGGTCATCTCGACGGCGACGGTCGCACTACAGGAGCAGGTGCTTAATCAGGATCTACCGGCCCTGGCCAGCCATAGCGGTATTGCCTTTCGTTATGCCCTGGCCAAAGGGCGCGGGCGCTACGTGTGCGTGGCCAAGCTGGATCAGGTACTGGAAGGTGCTGAACCCAACCCGACGTTTTCGCTATTTGAGCAGTCGTTGCACACTCAAAGCAGTGATTTCAATGTGCTGGCCACCGACATGGCTGAAGCCTATGGGCAGGGCGAGTGGCAGGGCGATCGCGATAACTGGCCTGTTGCGATTGATGATGCCCATTGGCGACGGCTGACCGTGGACCATCGCCAGTGCACTGGCAGGCGCTGCGGCCACTTTGGTGCCTGCGCCTTTTTCCGCTCGCGCCGCGAGCTTGAAAATGCCGACATTATCGTCGCCAACCACGATCTGGTGCTGGCGGATCTGGCCTTGGGCGGTGGAGCCATCCTGCCTGATCCGGCAGATTGCATTTTCGTATTTGATGAAGGTCATCACCTGCCTGACAAGGCGCTTTCGCACTTTGCCCATCGGTTTGCCGTACACGGTTGCTTGCGCTGGCTTAAAACTCTCAAAAGCAGTTTGACGGACCTGCATCAGGCACTGGCCGTACAGCCTACGATTGCGCGGCTGCTGGCCAGCCTGCCTGAGGTGATCCAGACCTTGGAGCCGGTGCTGGGTGATGTGTTTAGCGTGGGGCATCAGATAGCAGGGCGCCCAAACGGTCTGGCTGATGAAGAGAGTACGCTGCAGTCGCGCTTTGAAAAAGGTCAGGTGCCTGATGCGCTGTGTGAGCAGGCCCAGCAATTGTTGGTCATGTTTGCCACGCTTTCCCGCTGTCTGGAGAGCATCAGCGAGATTCTGCGTGAAAGCCTCGACCCTGATAAGCAGACCGGGCTTGATCGCGAGCAGGCTGAGACATGGCTACCGCTTGTCGCGCTATTGCACGGCCGGGCGCTTGAAGCTCACGCGCTATGGCAGGCGTTTAGTGAGCAGGATGCGGCTAATAACCCGCCCAGCGCTCGCTGGTTAACCCTGAGCCGAGTGGGCGGCGAGCCTGAAATCGAGTTCTCGGCAAGCCCGGTATCGGCGGCGCACACCCTAGCCAAGCACTTATGGGGACGCTGCTATGGCGCGGTGGTGACTTCGGCCACGTTAACTGCGTTGGGCCGCTTCGAGCGGATTCAAGAGCGCGCGGGGCTTGCTAATCGCTACCGCTACCAGGCGCTGCCCAGCCCGTTTGATTATGCTAATGCGGTGCTGCGCGTGCCCAAAGAGGCTACCGACCCCAGTGACCGCGATGCCCATGAAAATGCGATAGCGCAGTTTGTGACCCAGTTGTCCGATAAAGAGGCCGCGCTGGTGCTTTTCTCGTCGCGCGCACAATTGCGTGCCGTGGAAAAAAGTCTGCCTGCCGCCATCAAGGAGCGCGTGCTCGCTCAGGATGCGCTACCCAAGCGTGAGCTGATCGAGCGACATCGTGCAGCGGTAGATAAAGGTAAGGGCAGTATCATTTTCGGGTTGGCAAGCTTTGCCGAGGGCATTGATCTCCCCGGCGACTATTTAACCCACGTGGTGATTACCCGGCTGCCGTTCGCGGTGCCTGATGACCCGGTGGGTGCCACGCTTGCTGAATGGATCGAAAGCCAGGGAGGCAACCCCTTCATGCGTATCAGCGTGCCCGATGCCTCCATCAAACTGGTGCAGGCTTGTGGGCGGTTGATTCGCAAGGAGAGTGACCGGGGGACCATTACGCTGCTCGATAGGCGCGTGATTACCCGGCGCTACGGCCAGGCACTGCTGGATGCGCTGCCGCCATTTCGAAGAGAAATTCAGTAAGCTTACCCCCATGGCAGAGCTGCCATGGGGGCTTTCCATTAGTTGGCGATACGCTTGGCCAGTACGGGCGCTAGCTTATCGTTCATGCGATGAAAGGCTTCTACCGTGGTATCCCAATCGATGCACGCATCGGTAATCGAAACGCCGTACTGCAGCTGGCTAAGGTCGGCCGGTACTTTCTGGCTGCCCCAGCCAATATTGGATTCAACCATCAGACCGATAATGGACGTATTGCCTTCCAGAATCTGGTTGGTCACATTTTCCAGTACCAGCGGCTGTAACGCAGGATCTTTGTTGGAGTTGGCATGTGAACAGTCGATCATGATGTTGGCGGAGAGGTTGGCTTTCTTGAGCTCTTTCTCGGCCAGCGTAACGCTTACGCTGTCATAGTTGGGCTTGCCGTTGCCGCCGCGCAGCACCACATGGCCATAGGCGTTGCCACGGGTGCGAATGATCGCCACCTGGCCTGCTTGGTTAATGCCCAGGAAATTGTGTGGGTTGGCGACGGATTGGAGAGCGTTGATCGCCACGTCCAGGCTGCCGTCGGTGCCGTTTTTGAAACCAACGGGCGATGAGAGGCCCGAGGCCATCTCGCGGTGAGTCTGGGACTCGGTAGTACGCGCTCCAATGGCTGACCAGCTGATGCAGTCCTGGATGTACTGCGGTGAGATGGGATCGAGAGCTTCTGTGGCCAGCGGCAGGCCAAGCTCAGCCAGATCAACCAGCAGCTTGCGGGCGATATGCAGGCCTTCCTCAATCTCAAAAGAGTCGTTAAGGTGCGGGTCGTTGATAAGTCCTTTCCAGCCAACGGTTGTGCGCGGCTTTTCAAAGTAAACACGCATCACGATATACAGGCTGTCGCTAACCTGGTCGGCCAGGGTGCGTAGGCGACGAGCATAGTCCAGGGCGGCTTCTACATCGTGGATGGAGCAGGGGCCCACCACGACTAGCAGGCGCGGATCCTTGCCATCCAGAATGTTCTGGATAGTGCTACGCCCTTCGATGACTGTGCGCTCGGCGTCGTCGGTCAGAGGGACCGCCTGTTTGAGAGCCTCGGGGGTGGTAAGTACATCCTGAGCCAGGACGTTAAGATTATGGACCTGCTGTTCTGACATCTTGCTACCTATGCTTGCGCGATGAGCGAAAATTGGCACCTACTATGGCGTGACCCGGCACTAAAAATCAATTATTGAGGAACTTGGAGGCGTTAAATAGTGTCAGCCCCTGGGTTTTGCAAGTACGCTTTATCAAGTGCAGGCTAAGCGCTTGATGCGTCACACAGAACGCGTAACACTTAGTGTTCTGAACTTTTTTAACGGGGCGGCGTGTTCGTAGCCCCAGTCATCAATGTCATTAATTATGCCCAAGGGACGCTATGCTGCTTGCTGTTAAGGCCCGCTTAAAAGGGCTAATAGGAATTGAGCTCAACGCCAGTCGATTGAGCTGGAGGAGCGTGTGAATGGGCACTCGTGAAACGGACCAACAGCTTGTCGAACGTGCCCAGAAAGGCGATACACGCGCTTTTGACCTGCTGGTAAAAAAATACCAGCATAAAATTATCGGTTTGATTGGCCGCTACGTGCATGACCACTCTGAGGTACAGGACGTGGCGCAGGAAGCGTTTATTAAAGCCTATCGTGCATTGGGTAAATTCCGTGCGGAAAGCGCTTTTTATACCTGGATGTATCGTATTGCCATCAACACAGCAAAAAATCATCTGGTATCTCGGGGCCGTCGGCCGCCGGGTAGTGATCTGGATATTGTTGATGCTGAAATTGTCGATCAAAGCGGTCGATTGGCCGATGCAGAGTCACCGGAAGCTGCTATCGCCCGCGACCAGCTTGAAGCCGCCGTGTTTGAAGCGATTGAAAGGCTGCCGGACGACCTGCGGACAGCGATTACGCTGCGCGAACTCGACGGGCTCGCTTATGAAGATATTGCTCAAGTCATGCAGTGTCCTGTGGGTACGGTGCGTTCACGAATCTTCCGTGCACGTGAAGCCGTGGATGAACATATCCGGCCTCTGGTTACCACCGCGCGGAACAGTCGTGATGAATAATGGTCGATAGCTTGAGCCAAGGATTGTTCTGTAGCAGCACCTAAGACTGGTCATAAATCATTACCTTTTTGCATTTTTTGTGAACTGTCTGGGAAGTAAAGCGTCATACAGCTTGGATGTTTCCGGTGAGTGGAAACAAGTTGTCAGCCGTGACGCAATGTACAACGCCATAGGATGTACAGCGCTTATTAAAGAGTAATTTGCTCAAGTATTGACGCTGCACAAGGTGCGTTGTCATCAGGTCTTAGCCTGTGAAGTATTACAGTGGTCACTGCTTATATGCTGTACTGCGGTAGGACTTCATTTAACACAGTGTGAGGGTGTGAAGTATGAGTCAAAACACACGGGAATCGCTTTCAGCATTAATGGATGGCGAAAGCGATGAGCTGGAATTACGCCGAGTGTTGAAGGCACTACCAAATGACGCTGATGCGGCAGATAGGTGGCGACGTTATCACTTGGCGCGCAGCATGATGCAGCGTGAACAGAGTGTCGATGTTAGCGTCGATCTGTCTGCTGGTATCATGGCACGCTTGCAAAATGAGCCTGCGCCAATCTCCTTTGAGAGCCAGGAGAACGCTACACCACGTACCAATCATATTTCCTTTGCACGGGGGGCTGGAGTTGCAGCAGCGGTATCACTGATGGTGATAACCGGCGTGCAGTTCTTTGGCAGCAGCGGTTCAACCTCGCAGCCGGGCAGTGATCTGGCCGCGACGACGCAGGGTAGTGCTTCGTCAGGTCAGGTGCAGCCGGTAAGTCTTGGGGCTCAGCCAGCTTCTCTGGCATCTTCCGGTATGCCCATGTTTGAGCCGACCCCTTTCCGTCTCAATGGGCAGGCGCAGAACGGGCTAATGAACGTCAGCGAGCCAGGTTTCTCCTCGGTGACCATCCCGCAAAGTGCTACCATGCAACAGAACAATACTATTGACGTTGACCAAATAAGGCTTCTTCAATCGTATCTTGAGCAGCACTCCCAAGCGGCTGCTTACGGTAATGGGGACAGCTGGATGCCCTTGATGCGCTCGTCTTCAGTCACTGAACCGTTGGGCCAGCGCTAAGCGCGATTGTCCAGAATTATAAAACGGTATCGCTGAGTGAAGGAATGAACAGCATGATGGTGACTTGGCGAAACAGGCTAATCGCATGTGCCGCAGTAATGAGCGTTAGCCTGCTGCCTTTAAGCGTATATGCACAAAGCGCTACCTATAACATGTGTCAGGAAGGCGCTTCTGTCGAGGCGCCTCAAAGTCCACAGCAATGGTTAGAGCTTAGTTTGCAGGCCAGCCACTGCTATACCTTTCAAGCCAGGGCAGTAGTTATCAATTCTGTTGATGTACGCACGCTGGCGCTTTCCCACCGCATTCAAGAAGGCGTTCGCCAACAGGTAGTACAACAGTTGGATGGCCCTTCGGTCAGCGTTGAACGCCGCTCTAGAGTAGGTCAGTTGGCATGGGGGGCAACAGATGAGAGCGGTATCTTTCCTTCAATGAAAGGTTGGGCTGAGCATGCTTCCCGGGTTTATGGTATTGCTTTGGAAGAGGGTGCGCGCGTCGCCGGGCGCGATGCAATCAAGCTGCGTTTTGAGCCCAAGGATCAGCAGCGGTATACCCACGAGTGGTGGCTGGATAATACGACAGGGCTCTTACTCAAACATGTGTTAAGTGATCCTGTAGGCCGTATTCTGGAAACGTTTCAGGTTACTCAGATAAATGAGCCTGAGCGCTATACAGGCGAAATTACGGTAGATGCCATACCCAGCGGCCCTGATCCCGAATGGCATGCTACTTGGTTACCTGAAGGGTTTATGCCCCAGCCAGTTGCCTCCCCGGATGGCAAGTCCCGTCAGCGTCTGTACAGCGATGGCTTGGCAACCATCAGTATATTTGCTGAGCCTCAAGGCAGCGCGCTGGTGCCTGAGCAGGGGCTGAAGAGTGGCGTTCATCAAATTGGCGTTTCATCCATCGCCGTTGAAGAGCATGTTGAAAACGATCAGCGCTGGCAACTGGTCGGCATTGGCGAGCTTCCGCCCTCAATGTTGCAGCGTATTATTCACTCGGTTGAGTTTGAATAAACGTCGCCAGTATCCAAAGATACCTGATAATGACTCAATCAACTCAAGACAATACCACGGATGCGCGTCCTCGCTGTGATGCCATTCAGCGTGTGGGTTATGTGGTGGGCTATACCGCTGATGGATTGCTGGTTGATGTATCCGTCAAAGAGGCTTGTCAGCAGTGCGCCCAAGGCCGCGGTTGCGGTATGGGTGTGCTGGCTCGAAAATCTCGGCAGCGTGTTGAAGTCAGTACTTCTTATAATTCTTCCCAATGTCGTGAGCGATACCCGCTGGGTTCTAGCGTCGCCTTGGCGCTGGAGCGCTCGGAAATAACCCTGCTGGCACTTCTTGTCTACGCTTTTCCGCTGCTGTTGGCGCTTCTGTTATCCGGTGGTGTGACGATGTTGAGCGTCGCCCCCTGGCTTGCGCCGGTCAGCTTTTTTGCAGTGCTGTTATTCGGTTTGATAGGCTTGAGACTTTTGCTTAGAGGGCGAACGGAACGCTTTCGCCCTCGATTGGTCAGTTAATTGCCCTGCAGCTTGCATGAGTTGCATTTCTTCGTTTGATGTCTGCTTTACTAGGAGCTCTAGCATGAAGCGCTTGGTTCTTCCTTCCACACTCTGGCTATGTTTAACGGCGCTATTACTCGTCGGGCACACAGCCCATGCTTATAATTTGCCAGATTTTACTGAGCTGGTTGAAGAGGCGGCCCCGGGGGTTGTCAATATCTCTACCAGTCGTACCATTCAGCGCAGCAGCGCACCTTCCATGGGCGGGTTTGGTGGCCAGGAGATTCCGGAAATCTTTCGGCACTTCTTTGGTGACAGTTTCCCCACGCCGCCTGGACGAGGGCCAGGGCGTAGTGAGGAGCGCCAGTCGCTGGGTTCCGGTTTCGTGATCAGTGATGACGGCTACATCATGACAAACGCGCATGTGGTGCAAGACGCCGATGAAATTTTGGTGCGTTTGAACGACCGGCGGGAGCTGCCTGCAGAACTGATTGGCAGCGATGCCCAAACAGATGTTGCTCTGTTAAAGATTGATGCTACTGACCTACCTGTTTTGAATCTGGGTAACTCCGATAACTTGAAAGTGGGCGAGTGGGTCGCCGCGATTGGTTCTCCGTTTGGTTTCGACCATTCAGTCACCGCTGGCATCGTGAGTGCGATTAACCGGACGCTGCCGCGTGATGCTTACGTTCCGTTTATTCAAACAGATGTCGCGATTAACCCCGGTAACTCGGGTGGTCCGCTTTTTAACCTGAATGGCGAAGTGGTCGGAATTAACTCGCAAATCTTTACCCGCAGTGGCGGCTTTATGGGGCTTTCGTTTGCGATTCCGATTAATGTGGCCATGGACGTTGCCGACCAGCTGCGCGAAGAGGGGCATGTTAATCGTGGCTGGCTTGGCGTGATGATTCAGCCGGTATCTCGTGATCTGGCCGAATCGTTTGGAATGGACAACGCTGGTGGGGCACTGATCGCTGACCTTGATCCTGAAGGCCCGGCAGCTCAAGGGGGGCTTCGCGCTGGTGACGTGATTATTAAAGTTAATGGCGACGAAGTTGATCGTTCAAGCACACTGCCGCGCCTGATTGGCCGTGTGGCGCCAGGTAGCGATGTCGAGCTTACCCTGATGCGCGATGGCGAACAGGTAACTGAAACAGTTGAACTTGGCCACTGGCCGGACTCAGAGACTGCAAAGCAGGGCGAAGGCGGCAATAAACAGGTGCGTCTGGGCATTTCAGTCGCTGAGTTAGATGACGCTACCCGTGAGCGCTTGAATATCGACGGTGGTGTTGTAGTGCGTCAAGTCGAGCCCGATAGCGTGGCAGCGAAGGCCGGTTTGCTGGCAGGTGATGTGTTGGTGAGTATTGACCATCGCGGCGTCTCCTCGGCGGATGAGCTTTTGAGCATCGTGGAAGGCTTGCCCAGCGACCGTGCTATTCCACTGCGAATTTACCGCGGCGGTCGCTCACTTTTTATTGCTCTGCGCCTCGAATAATCCTCTCTGTGCCTATCCAGTCCGGCGGTTCTCGCCGGACTGCTGTTTCTATCCCGCGCCTATACAATATCCGTTATCTTTTTAATGAAAATAGCCAGGGCGGCCACGACGCTAGATCGCGCTGGCGTGAAAGCGATATGCAGGCTTGGGAGGAGCGGAATTAACTGCTTGATGTTAGGTGCGTCGTGTTCGATAGCACGCGACAACATTGAACGGTACAATGGTCGAAAATTGCCATTGAGCGCAGCCATGCAACATCATTCAACGTACGTGGCTGCGTACATACCCCGGAATAAGCCATCTAATGACCACCGAAAAGCCTAGTAAACTCAGTAAGATACGTAATTTCTCAATCATTGCGCACATCGATCATGGGAAATCAACGCTCTCTGATCGTTTGATCCAAACCTGCGGTGGCCTGACCCAGCGTGAGCTTAAAGAGCAAGTGCTCGACTCCATGGACATTGAGCGCGAGCGCGGTATTACCATTAAAGCGCAATCGGTGACGCTCGATTACACGGCGGCCGATGGCGAGGTTTATCAGCTCAATTTTATCGATACGCCTGGGCACGTGGATTTCTCCTACGAAGTATCGCGCTCTTTGTATGCCTGCGAAGGGGCACTGCTGGTCGTGGATGCGGCCCAAGGGGTCGAGGCGCAATCGGTAGCTAACTGCTATACCGCCATTGAACAGGGCCTGGAAGTATTGCCTGTCCTTAATAAAATCGATTTACCTCAGGCCGACCCGGACAAGGTGGCGCAAGAGATTGAAGAAATTATCGGCCTGGACGCCACAGACGCCTGCCAAGTGTCAGCGAAAAGCGGTATCGGTATTGATGCGCTGCTTGAGCGTTTAGTGCGTGATATTCCGCCGCCCAAAGGCGATCCGGATGCACCCCTTCAAGCGCTAATCATTGACTCTTGGTTTGACAACTACCTGGGTGTTGTTTCGTTGGTGCGCTTGTTTGACGGTACGCTGCGTAAAGGCGACAAGATCCGTATCAAGTCGACGGGCCGTGACTGGAACACCACCGAGGTGGGCATTTTTACCCCGCTGCGTAAAGAGACCAACATCCTGCGCGCCGGTGAAGTCGGCTTTATTGTTGCAGGGATCAAAGAGATTCACGGCGCGCCCGTGGGTGACACCATCACCCATACCAAAACGCCCGATGTGCCCCGTCTGCCCGGCTTCCAGAAGGTTAAGCCTCAGGTGTATGCCGGGATGTTCCCGGTCAGTGCCGATGATTACGAAGACTTTCGGGATGCTCTTGAGAAGCTCGCGCTTAACGATGCTTCCCTTGAGTATGAGCCGGAAAACTCTGATGCCTTGGGTTTTGGTTTCCGCGTTGGTTTCCTGGGCACGCTGCATATGGAAATCATCCAGGAGCGGCTTGAGCGCGAATACGATATTGACCTAATAACCACTGCACCTACGGTGGTATACGAACTCGCCATGAAGAATGGTGACGTCAACTACGTCTCCAACCCCTCCAAACTGCCGGATATGGCGGACGTGGACGAAATGCGCGAGCCCATCGTGCGGGCCAGTATCTTGGTGCCTCAGGAATTCGTGGGCAACGTGATCACTGAGTGTGAACAGCGCCGCGGCACCCAAAAGGACATGCAGTTCCTGGGCAACCAGATTCAGCTGGCCTATGAGCTTCCAATGTCGGAAGTGGTCATGGACTTCTTCGACCGCTTGAAATCCATTTCCCGGGGTTACGCTTCACTGGAATATAACTTCGAACGTTTTGAAATGGCCAAGCTGGTTCGCCTGGACGTACTGATCAACGGCGATAAGGTTGATGCGTTGGCCGTGATTATTCACCGTGATCATGCCCATAGCCGTGGCCGGTTGCTCGTTGAGAAAATGAAAGAGCTGATTCCGCGCCAGATGTTTGACGTGGCCATCCAGGCGGCCATTGGTGGTCAGGTAGTGGCACGTTCGACGGTAAAAGCACTGCGCAAGAACGTGACCGCGAAGTGTTATGGCGGTGACGTGAGTCGTAAGAAGAAACTGCTCGAGAAACAAAAGGCCGGTAAGAAACGGATGAAGCAGGTGGGGCGGGTTGAAATTCCCCAGGATGCCTTCCTTGCTGTGCTCAAGGTTAACGACTAGGGAAGCTATCCTCCATGGATTTTTCATTACTGCTGGTACTGGCCGTTGTTGTTTCAGGGGTCATCTATTTAATTGATGCAATCTGGTTACGGCCTAAACGGCGCAAGCGCCTGGCCGATGCAGAAGCGGCTACCACAGAAGGATTGAGTGTGCCTACGCGGGAAAGGCTTATGAAAGAGCCTTGGCCGGTCGACTACGCCCGTTCGTTCTTTCCTGTACTGCTGGTGGTACTGGTCGTGCGCAGCTTTATCGTCGAGCCGTTTCAGATTCCATCAGGTTCAATGCGGCCTACCCTAGAAGTGGGCGATTTCATACTGGTGAACAAGTTTGCCTATGGGCTGCGCCTGCCGGTTGTGCATGATCGTATTCTCGAAGTCGATGACCCCAAGCGCGGGGACGTAATGGTGTTTCGCTTTCCTGATGAGCCCTCGGTCAACTTTATCAAGCGCGTGGTAGGCCTGCCGGGTGATCGTATTCGTTACGAGGATAAGCAGCTTTATATCAACGGTGAGCCGGTCGCCAAGACGCTGGTGGAAGAGGGGCCGGAAACGGCGCCGCAAGAGCTATTATTGCAAGAGCGGCTGGGCAGCGCGAATCATGCCATTTACAACAACCCGCGTGCGCCTGGCCCGCAAATGGGTGAAGTGGAAGTCCCTGAAGGTCACTACTTCATGATGGGCGATAACCGCGATCACTCCAACGACAGCCGTTACTGGGGCTTTGTGCCCGAAGAAAATATTGTGGGCCGAGCCTTTGCTGTCTGGATGCACTGGGATGGCGGGCTGCCAAGCTTTGCCAGCGTGCGGCGGATTGAATGAGTTGCTATAAGTTAGTTCTGGTTAGTCATGTCACTTTAGTTAACGTCAATGACGTAGGAGCCCTGTGAGTAATTCCTTAAACGCTTTTTGCCGACGAATCGGCCACACCTTTGGCGACGAGTCGCTCTTGGAACTGGCCATGACGCACCGAAGCTACGGTGGTCGCAACAATGAGCGCCTGGAATTTCTAGGTGACTCGATTGTTAATTTCGTTATCGCAGAAGCCCTGTTTCAGCGTTTTCCTCAGGCGCGAGAAGGTCAGCTGTCACGCCTCCGGGCGCGGTTGGTGAAAGGCCAGACGCTAGCTGAGCTTGCCCGGGAAATGACCTTTGGCGAATGCCTGCGCCTAGGGTCTGGGGAAATGAAAAGCGGCGGCCACCGCCGCGAGTCGATCCTGGCGGATGCAGTCGAGGCGATTATCGGCGCGATTTATTTGGACGCTGGTATGGATGTTGTCCGGGAAAGGGTGCTGTCCTGGTATGCAGAACGGCTTGAGAATATTTCGCTACAAGATACACAAAAAGACCCTAAAACACGCTTACAAGAGTTTTTGCAATCACGTCAGGCGGCGCTGCCGCGTTATGAAGTGGTCTCTGTAAAGGGTGAGGCGCATGCCCAGACCTTTACCGTGGAGTGCTACATTGATCTACTAAGCGAGCATACCACCGGTAAAGGCCCTAGCCGCCGCCATGCTGAGCAGCAGGCGGCCGAAGAAGCGCTTTCGTACCTTGAGAGAAAACCAGGAGACAAATCATGAGCCAATCCTGCGGCTTTGTGGCCATCGTCGGACGGCCAAACGTAGGCAAATCAACCCTCATGAATCGAATTCTGGGGCAGAAAATCTCAATTACCTCGCGGCGCCCGCAAACAACGCGCCATCAGGTAATGGGTATTAAAACGGTCGATGACACGCAGTTTATCTACGTGGATACGCCCGGCATGCATATCATGTCGAAAGACCGCAACAAAGCGATCAATCGCTTTATGAATCAGGCGGCTACACAGGCGCTGCGCGATGTTGACTGCGTGGTCTTCATTATCGACCGCACTCGCTGGACCGATGAAGATCAGGCCGTACTCAAGCGCCTAGAGCATGTAAAGGCGCCGGTCATTCTTGCCGTCAACAAAGTAGACCGACTGCAGGATAAAGGCGATTTACTGCCCTGGCTTGCTGAAGTAGGTGCACGGCGTGAATTTGCAGCCGTTGTACCTATTTCAGCCAAGCACGGCACTCAGGTCGAGGTGCTGGAAGAAGAGGTCGCCAAGTACCTACCGGAAAGCGTTCACTTCTTCCCGGAAGATCAGATTACTGACAAGAGCCTGCGCTTCATGGCCGCTGAGCTGGTGCGTGAAAAAGTCATGCGTCAGTTGGGTGACGAGCTGCCGTACCAGATGACGGTAGAAATTGAAGAGTTTCGCGAGACCGAACGAGTCACCCATATCAGCGCGTTGATTTTGGTAGAGCGCCAAGGGCAGAAGGTGATTCTGATTGGTGAGAACGGTGATCGGATCAAGAGCATTGGTCGCGAAGCGCGTCTGGATATGGAGCGTGCGCTGGGCACCAAGGTAATGCTTAATCTGTGGGTCAAGGTGAAGCGCGGCTGGTCGGATGACGAGCGCGCCTTAAAAAGCCTGGGTTACGATCTCGATTGAGCACCGCCATGTCAGCGGAGCCGGCATTCCTGCTACACCGCAAGCCTTACCGTGAAACCAGCGCGTTAGTGGATCTGTTAACGCTCAATAATGGCCGTATACGTGCTGTTGCCCATGGCGGGCAGCGGCCGGGATCCAAGTCGCGGCAACGTTTGCAGCCGTTTACACCGCTGTTTGTCAGCTGGCGAGGTGAGCGTGAGTTGAAGCGGCTTACCCTGATGGAGTCACGCGGGCAAACGGCGCTTTTGGCGGGTGAAGGGTTGCTGTGCGGTCTTTACGCCAATGAAATTGCCACACGGCTACTGCCGCTGGAGCTCCCTGTGGCGGATGTTTTTGCCTTTTATACAGTACTTCTGGAAGCGTTGCCTAAGCCTTCCGAGCGTGCCTTGGGCCTGCGTCGTTATGAATGGGCACTGCTTGAAGCGCTTGAAGCCACCCCCCGTTTTTGCACGCCCGATGGTCATGTGCTTGACCCACAGACCCGCTACCGATTCGATTCCCAGAGCCGCGCCTTTTTACCTTCAGCCCAAGGGCTTGAGGGGCGTACGCTGCGTTATATTGAACAAGGTGATTGGGAGCACGTGGGCTTGGCGAACGCGCTGAAATCCGTTATGCGGGCCGCACTGGCGCCGCATTTAGGGTCTAATGCTCTGCGTTCCCGGGAGCTCATGCTGGCCATGGCCCGTCGGCGTCAGTCATAGTTTATGTTTACGACTTTTTGGATTGGAGACCGCTATGCATCCTCCTCGTATTTTACTTGGCGTTAATATCGACCACATTGCTACCCTGCGCCAAGCCCGTGGCACCCGTTATCCAGACCCCGTACAGGCGGCGCTGGTTGCAGAAGAGGCGGGTGCTGACGGTATTACCGTACATCTGCGAGAAGACCGTCGTCATATTCAGCCCCGGGATGTGCGGTTGCTCGCGGAAGTGCTCAATACGCGTATGAATCTTGAAATGGCGGTGACCGAGGAAATGCTGGCGCTGGCCGAAGAAATCCGCCCAGCTCATGTTTGCTTGGTACCTGAAAAGCGTGAGGAGTTGACTACCGAAGGTGGTCTGGACGTCGTAAGCGGCTTTACAGACATTGCCAAGGCATGTGAGCGGCTCAGGAACGCTGGTTGTGACGTGTCACTGTTTATTGATCCTGATGAAGCGCAAATTGAGGCTGCCAAGCGTGCGGGCGCCCCTACCATTGAGCTTCATACGGGCGCCTATGCCGAAGCAAAGCCGGGTAGCCAGGCTGCCAACGCCGAGTACGAACGCCTGACGGCGGCTGCCACCCAGGCCGTATCGCTTGGGTTGGTGGTTAATGCAGGCCATGGGCTTCACTACCATAATGTGGAAGCCATCGCGGCACTGCCCGGTGTTAACGAATTGAACATTGGCCATGCGATTATCGCGCGTGCGCTGTTTGTGGGCCTTAAAGAAGCCGTGCGAGAGATGAAGAGCCTGATTATTGCCGGCCAGGAAGCCGGGTTGATGGCCGCGCTGGATGCTCACGACCATGAACACGATCACGATCACGATCACGATCACGATCACGATCATAGTCATTATCACCACAACTGCTGCGGCCACTAAGCAGTGATTGTAGGAATCGGATCGGATATCGCCCGGGTTGTACGTTTTGCCCAAGCGGTTGAGCGCCATGGTCCTCGCTTTGCCAAACGTATTCTGGGTGCCGATGAGTATGCCGTATGGCAGCTAAAAGGCGAGCCTACGGCTTACTTGGCAAAGCGCTTTGCGGCCAAAGAAGCCTTTGTCAAAGCATTGGGGCTTGGTCTTCGCGGTGGAATGCAGTGGGGCGATATTCAAGTGCTCAATGATACGCTCGGCAAACCCTACCTGAAGCTAAGCCAGGAAGCTGAGCGGCTAATGCAGGCATCCGGCGCCACTGCTAGTCATATCACGCTAAGTGATGAAGCTGAGTATGCCGTCGCCTTTGTCGTTCTAGAGCGCTAAGTGCTTAGGACGTTTGCTTGCCAAGGCCATCAAGCAGCCTTGAGCGCTCGGCGCGCAGGCGCTGCATGGCGCTATAAAGTTCTTCAAGCAGGCTGGTGACGTGGTTCAGATCGCTGGTGCGTAGCCGGGTTTCAAGTGCTTCCACCAGCAAGGCAAGTTCAGGTGCGCCACAGTAGCGGCTCGCCCCATTCAGCCCATGTACCTCGTCAATCAGCACCTCCAGGTTCTGTTCATCAAAAGCCGAAGCTATTTTCTGCTCCGTTTCATCCAGGCTATCAATCAGACGTAGAAGCTGCTGGTACGCCAGGCTTTCCTTGCCTCCGGCAAGTCGTGTGCCCAATGCCAGATCAATGGTGAGCAGTGCTTCAGTGGCAGGTAGTGCGTTTGAAGGCTTTTGAACTTGAAGAGCTGCGTGGGGCCCGGGTGAAGCAACTACGCCTAAAAAGCGCTGCAGCAGCTGTTGAAGCTGGCCTTCATCGATCGGTTTGATGAGTACGTCATCCAGCCCAGCGGCCAGCCACTGCTGGCGTTCATTGCTTAATGCATGGGCGGTGACGGCAATAATCGGGCAGCGTGACCATTGGTTATTAATACGCCGAAGCGCCTGAGTCGTTTCAACGCCGTCCATACCTGGCATGCGAATATCCATTAGCACGATATCTGCCGTATGGTTCATCGCAAATGTCAGCGCCTCCTGGCCACTGTCTGCCAAGGTAATGCGAAGCTGCTCCGTTTCAAGCATAGCCTTGAGTAGTTCACGGTTCGAGGCATTGTCATCCACAATCAGGATATTGACGACGTCAGCAATGGCTGGTTTGGATGAGGGCGCATCCATGGGAACTGGCTCTTTTTGCACTGGCTGAAACAGATGGCGCAATGCGGTGGCCAGCTGAACACGGGTGAAGGGTTTACATAGCATTTCTCCGCCATAAGGCAGTTTCCAGGGGGGCAAATCATAACTAGTTGTATTGGCCAGTATCAGGGTGGGGCAGCCAGCCTGTTCGATCAGCTGCTGCCAATAGGCGCGTTGCTCTTCTGCAAACTCCTCTTCCTCCAGGCCCAACACCAGCAGGTCTTCCTGGTCCTCGGCAGTAAAAGAAATGGGGGTGGCGCCCCAGCGCTCTAATAAATACTCCAACGCATGCCGGGTAGGGATATGCTGTTCGTATAAACGGATCAAGGGGTTTTCCAAGGTAAGCTCGGGGAGCCGCTCTCCGCTCTGGCTTGCCAGAAGAGGTAGAGTGAAGGAGAACGTCGAGCCCTGGCTAAGCTCACTCTCCACGCCAATTTCCCCGCCCATGCGCTCAATCAACTGACGACAGATAGTCAGCCCCAGTCCACTACCGCCAAACTGGCGCGAATGGCTGGGTTCGGCCTGGGTAAAGGCGCTGAATAACTGCTTTTGCTGTTCCTTGCTCAAGCCAATACCCGTATCGCTGACACTGATACGTAGCACAACGTGTTGGCCTTCCTGGGTGTCCAGCATCACGCGGACAATGACTTCCCCCGCGTGGGTGAATTTCAGAGCGTTGCCCACTAGATTGCTCAGGACCTGATGAATACGCAGCGGGTCACCGGTCAGAGGCGTGGGGACGTCATCGTAAACCATGGCGAGCAGATGCAGGCGTTTGCGCTGAGCCTCGGGCGCGTGCAGGCCGATCACTTCATCCAGTAGCGATACAATATCGATATCCACTTCTTCAAGAGTGAGGCGGTTCGCCTCCAATTTTGAAAAATCAAGGACATCATTGACCAGCATTAACAGGTTATCGCAAGCGCGGTGGACGTGCTCTAGCCACTCCTGCTGGCGAGTATTCAGCGCTGAACGGCCCAAAAGGCGGCAAAAACCGATAATGCCGTTAAGCGGTGTGCGAATCTCATGGCTCATATTGGCCAAAAATTCCGATTTGACGGCGTTGGCGCGCAGAGCACTGCGGTGAGCCAAGTCCAGCTTGATATTTTGCTCCTCAATGGTTTCCATTGATTCCTGCAGTTCACTGGTTGCCTGCTCAATCTGGTTTTGCATATCGTGCTGGGCCTGTTGAAAATGCTCAGCAAGGCTATTGACATGCACCGCCAGCTGGCGAAGCTCGGTCGGCTTGGCTGGTGTCAAATGAAGCCGATAGTCGCCACGGGACAAACGGTACAGAGCTTGGTTGGCATCCTCAATTGGCCGTGTGATATAGCGGCTTACGGCAAACGCCACAAGAAAGAGCAGCAGTCCCAGCAGCATGCCGCCCAGGCTCAGGCTGGCAAGCAGTTTATAACGCTCAAGCGTTAGCTGGCGGGTGTCTACCTCAGCCTCCAGCCAGCCCGTGCCGGAAGCGCTTGGGGTTTCGATCAGAACACTATTGAGCGGCACCAGCAGCCGCCACAGGTTGCCTTCTTCTTCCACATACGATGAAAGGGGGGGCGCCAGGCGTTGTGAAGGCGCGCCAGCGCGACCCAATACCAGCAAACGGTTGCCCTGTTCGTCGAACAGGCTCACCGCGTTGAGTCCGTGGTGATCAAGTAGCTCGCGGGCAAGTCTTTCCAGGCGCTGCGGGTTGGCATCGGCCATGGCAATCTGAAGGCTTGGCGCCAATAGCTGGCCCGCATCCTCAAGGCGCTCTTTTAGGGCGTCTCGCTCGGCGGACGCGCTTTGAACCATCAGTAAGATAGCCATCATGGCGTATACCAAAAGCGGAAAGCCGAGTAGCGCGAATAGCAAACGCGTGTTTAAAGACATGAAAGAAGCTCGTTGATTCAAAGTGGTTGCCTGTCCAGCGTAAGGCAGCACCGATATAATGCAGCATAACGGTAACGATAAGGAACGTATGATGAATTATCCCATGCTAGAGGATGTGGTTGGTAATACGCCGCTGGTGCGCTTGAAGCGGATTACGGCCGGGCGTAACAACACGCTGCTCGCTAAGCTCGAAGGCAACAACCCTGCCGGTTCGGTAAAGGATCGTCCCGCGCTTTCCATGCTCAACGAAGCCGAAGCGCGTGGCGATATCAAGCCAGGCGATACGCTGATCGAAGCAACATCGGGAAATACGGGCATTGCACTTGCCATGGCTGCGGCCATCAAAGGCTACAAAATGGTATTGGTGATGCCGGAAAATGCCTCTGAAGAGCGTAAGCAGGCGATGGTGGCTTACGGTGCCACGCTGATTTCAGCCAGTAAGGCCGGCGGCATGGAAGAAGCGCGCGATATTGCCGATGCCATGATTGCCAAGGGCGAAGGCAAGCCACTGAACCAGTTTTCCAACCCGGATAACCCCTTGGCGCACTACCGCACCACCGGGCCTGAAATATGGCGGCAAACCAATGGTGAAGTGACGCATTTTGTAAGCTCCATGGGTACCACGGGCACCATTATGGGCGTTTCGCGCTACCTCAAGGAACAGAATGCCGCTATTCAGATCGTCGGCCTGCAGCCTACCGATGGCGCCAGCATTCCGGGGATCCGTCGCTGGCCTCAAGAGTACCTGCCCGCTATTTTTGAGGCCCCGCGTGTGGATGTCACGCTGGATATTGGCCAGCAAGAGGCGGAAGACAACATGCGCCGTCTGGCCCGTGAAGAAGGCATTCTTGCCGGGGTATCGTCGGGTGGCAGCCTGGCGGGCGCACTGCGTATTGCCGAGCAAGTCGAAAACGCTGTGATCGTGTTTATTGTCTGTGACCGGGGTGATCGCTACCTCTCAATGGGCCTGTTTGGCCCGGAGCTATAAATGGCCATGCTGGGTAAACGGCGCCCTTCGCGCGCTGCATCAGGCAAATCGGGACTGACGCGCAAGCCGACCGCAAAATCAACATTCGCTGTAGAACAGAGCGATGCGCTGGTGATTGAACGATTGGCCCACGATGGCCGAGGTGTTTCCCATGACGCGGCAGGCAAGACAGTGTTTATTGATCGGGCACTTCCCGGTGAGCGCGTTGAGGTTGCCGTACATGTTAATCGCAAGCGCTTTGATGAAGCCCACGTAAAAACGCTGCTAGACCGTTCAGCGCAGCGTGTTGAACCACCCTGCGGTTATTTTGGCCAATGCGGTGGCTGTCAGCTACAACATATGAATATTGACGCCCAGCGTGCCCACAAGCAGGAAGTACTGCGCGAGCTGTTTGTCCGTCAGGGCCTTCATTTGGATACCATCGGTTTGCTGGCGGGTAGCACCGAGCACTATCGGCGCCGGGCACGGCTGGGCGTCAAAGTTGATGGGCAGGGCAGCGTACTGCTGGGTTTTCGCGCCGCCCATAGCCATCGACTGGTCGATATTGAGCAGTGCCATGTACTGGTCCCGCCGTTACAAAGGCTTTTGCCACTTTTACGGGCGTTTATAACTACCCTTGAGGCACCGAAGCTTGTCGGTCATATTGAGCTATTGGCCACCGATTCTGAAAGTGTGCTGCTGGTGCGCCAGCTAAAAGAGCATGCCGGGGATGCCAAGCGTTGGCAGGCTTTTGCCGAGCGGCTGTCAATCTGCCTGGGTGCCTGGGTGGGGCGTGAAACCGCTGAGCTGCACTGGTACAGCGCTGCGCCAGTTTTGCAGGAAACGCTGCGAATAGAAGGGCAGGCGCCGCTCGCTCTTACCTTTGCCCCCGGCGACTTCTTACAGGTAAACGCTGAGGTCAACCAACTAATGGTGGCCAGGGTTGTTGAATGGCTGGCGCCCGAACCTGGCCAGCATGTTCTGGATCTGTTTGCCGGGATGGGGAATTTCAGCCTGCCACTGGCAAGCAAAGGGGCCAGGGTGCATGCCGTTGAAGGTAGCTCATCAATGGTCGCGCGCATCAAGACTAACGCTACGCGTAATCAAGTGGAGGTCAGCGCTCAACAGGCCGATTTGAGCGATAATGATACGGTCAAGGCGCTGCTGAATGTGAAGGCCCCGTTTGATGCACTGGTGCTTGATCCGCCCAGAAACGGCGCCGAGATTGTCTGTCAGACGCTTGGCCGTTATCCGGTGCCCCGGCTTGCTTATGTATCCTGCGATCCTGCAACGCTTGCCCGGGACGCAGCGCATCTTGTGAATGCAGGGTATCGTATCAAGCAAGTGGCGGTTGCTGATATGTTCCTGCACACTGCACATATGGAAACGCTGATGCTGTTCGAGTACGAGGGCTAGCCTGCCCATCGCATCAAGCCACGGTGTTGGTCGTAACGGGCTAACACCTTGAACGGATGAGTTATAGTCATGGTGAAAGTGCGTGAAGACCAACCGCTGACGGACGGCGGCGAGGTAGACATACAACAATGGTTAACGCGCCTGCAGGAAGATGTGCGCTTACGCGAGCCCGAGCGTCTAATCGAAGCTTGCGAGCTGGCTAGACGGCTGGAGCGAGAGGCCCCTCGAACGCATCGTGTGTGGCTATTGCCAGGAGCAAGCTTTCGTATGGGGCTTGAAATGGCGGACATTCTGGCCGAGCTGAAGCTTGACCAGCCCACCATGGAAGCGGCGGTACTCTACCGTGCCGTACGCGAAGGGCTGTTAAGCCTTGAGGCTGTGAGCAAACGTTTTGGTAGCGAAGTGGCCAACTTGATTGATGGCGTTCTGCAAATGGCCGCCATCAGCTACCCCCTGGCCCCCAATCATGGCATGGCTCAGCACAATCAGCAGGAAAACCTGCGCAAGATGCTGGTCAATATGGTGGGCGACGTTCGTGTTGCGCTGATCAAGATTGCTGAACGCACCTGTGCGCTGCGTCAGGTCAAAGACGCACCGCTTGAAAAATGCCTCCAGGTCGCCCGGGAAGTGGCCGATATTTATGCACCGCTTGCTCACCGCCTGGGTATTGGTCAAATCAAGTGGGAACTTGAGGACCTGTCGTTTCGCTACCTCCATGAAAATGAGTACAAGGCGATTGCCAAGCTACTCGCCGAGAAACGCCTCGACCGCGAGCGCTATATCCATGATGTTGTGGAAACGCTCAAAGCGTTGATGGAAGCCCAGCATATTACCCATCATGATGTGAGTGGGCGGGCCAAGCATATCTACTCGATCTGGCGCAAGATGAAGCGAAAGGGAATCGACTTCTCTGAAGTTCACGACGTCCGCGCGGTGCGCATCCTGGTGCCGGAAGTCACCGACTGCTATACCGTTTTGGGTATTGTTCACTCGCGCTGGCATCACGTGCCAGACGAATTTGACGACTACATCGCCAACCCCAAGAAAAACGGCTATCAGTCGCTGCATACAGCGGTTGTCGGGCCGGAAAACAAGGTGCTCGAAATTCAGATTCGCACCTTTGCGATGCACGATGACGCCGAGCTTGGGGTATGCGCGCACTGGCGTTACAAAGGCCATGACACCAACGCCAAAAGCCGCAGCTACGAAGAGAAAATTGCCTGGCTGCGTCAGGTGCTTGAGTGGCAGGACGAAGTGGGTGGCTTTGGCGACCTGCGCGAGGGCCTTTCAAGCGATGTGGCCCCGGACCGTATCTATGTCTTTACTCCGGATGGTCACGTGATCGACCTGCCACGTGTCGCCACCCCCATCGATTTCGCGTACCGGGTACATACTGAAATAGGCCATCGTTGCCGTGGCGCCAAGATCAACGGGCGTATCGTTCCGTTGACCTACAAGCTTAAGACCGGCCAGCAGGTGGAAATACTGACTGCCACCAAAGGTGGGCCAAGCCGCGACTGGTTGAACCCAAGCCTTGGTTATGTGCGTACTTCTCGAGCACGCGCCAAGATTCAGGCGTGGTTCAAGCACCAGGCGCGGGATCAGAATCTGGAAGAGGGCCGCGCGCTTTTCGAACGTGAAATGCGCCGTCTTGATGTTGATGGGTTGGATCTTCCCAAGCTGGCGGCGGCGGTCAATTACCAGAATGCCGATGACATGTACGCCGCGATTGGAGCGGGTGATTTACGTATCGGCCAGGTGCTTCACCAGGCGCAGCAGCTGTTTGGGGAAACCGACGATCAGGAGCAGTTGGAGCGGCTGCTTGCCAAACCTCGACGGTTACCCAGCAAAACGCCTAAAAGCGATATTACTGTTCTGGGCGTGGGCAATCTGAAAACCAGCATGGCCAACTGCTGTCGGCCGGTGCCAGGCGAGCCGATTGTGGGTTTTATTACCCAAGGGCGTGGTGTGACCGTACACCGTCAGGATTGCAGCAATATTCTTCAGCTGCGCATGGAAGAACCCCAACGCATCATTGAAGTGGAGTGGGGCGAACGGGCGTATACACGCTACCCGGTGACTATCGAGATTCAAGCCTGGGACCGTTCGGGGCTACTGCGTGACGTAACGGGGCTTCTGGGCAATGAGAAGGTAAACGTTCTCGCGGTGAATACCCTCACCGACACAAACGAGGGCATCGCCCGTTTGCGGATTACCCTGGAAGTGGACGGCCTTGAATCACTGGGACGGCTCTTCTCGCGTATTCAGCAGCTGCCGAACGTGACCGAGGTGCGCCGCCTGCGAAACGCAGACCCAGAAAAAGATACTCGCCATGGAGGCGCCTGATGCGCTATGAGTTGGATGACCTTCTGACCCTGATGCAGGTATTGCGCGACCCCGGGCAGGGCTGCCCGTGGGATATCCAGCAAGGCTGGGAAAGCATTGTGCCGCATACCCTGGAAGAGGCCTATGAGGTAGCCGATGCCATTGAGCGACGTGCCTTCGACGAGCTGCCCGGAGAGCTTGGCGACCTGCTTTTTCAAGTGGTGTATTACGCCCAGTTTGGCGCAGAAGAGCAGCGGTTCGATTTTCACGATATCGTTCATACGCTGACGGCCAAAATGCTGCGTCGCCATCCCCATGTGTTTCCCAAGGGCACGCTTGACTCGCGCAGGCCACCGGGGGTTAGCGCTGAAGAACTACAAACCCAGCAGGTTAACCGTCGCTGGGAATCACTGAAGGCGGAAGAGCGCGCTAAGCGTGCCGATGATGCGCCTTCCGTGCTGGATGACGTGCCTCGTACGCTGCCCGCTCTTAGCCGTGCCGCCAAGCTTTCCAAACGTGCCGCTCGGGTCGGTTTTGACTGGCCCGATGCTCAGGGCGTTGTAGATAAAATTCGTGAAGAGCTTGCCGAAGTAGAGCAAGCCCTGGCAGCCGGTGATACGCGCCATGCCCAGGAAGAAGTGGGCGATCTGCTGTTTGCGGTGACCAATTTGGCCCGTACGCTGGGAGCTGACCCGGAACAGTGCCTGCGTGGCACCAATGCCAAGTTTGAGCGTCGCTTTCGTTATGTAGAGCATGCGTTAAATACGGCCTGCCGCTCGCTGGAAGATGCCTCACTGGATGAAATGGAAACTCACTGGCAGGCGGCTAAAGACCAAGAATAATAGTTCTGATATTAACCTAACAAAGATGCAACCCCGCTAGGAGGCCATGCTGATGAGTCACGATCTGCACGAATCGCTGCGCGATAATGTACGTATTTTGGGTGATAACCTGGGCCGCACGATTGCGGACGACTTGGGCCAGGCATTTGTCGATAAAATTGAAACAATTCGTGCGCACGCCAAGCGGGGGCGTCAAGGGGATTCACTTCAACAGCGTGAACTGATCGAGTATTTACGCAAATTACCTGAGCGGGACCTGCTGCCCGTTACCCGCGCTTTCAACCAGTTCCTGAACCTTGCCAATATCGCCGAGCAGCACTATCGGGCGCGGTTTCGTCGAGTAGAAGATTACAAGCCTGGCTCCCAGCCAGCTTTGGGGGAGCTTCTGGTGCGTGCCCAGCAGGCGGGTAATTCGCCGCGCAAGCTGGTCGAAACACTGGCAAACATGCGTGTCGAGCTGGTGCTGACGGCGCACCCCACGGAAGTTATTCGCCGCACGCTGATTCAAAAATACGATGCCATTGATGAATGCCTGACCGCTATTGAAGGTTCCAGTGACTACCCGGAGCGGGGCATGCGTGCCCAGGGCCGGTTAGAAGAGCTGATTAGCCAAGCCTGGCACACTGATGAAATTCGCCATGAACGGCCAACGCCGGTGGATGAAGCCAAATGGGGCTTCGCGGTGATTGAAAACTCGCTCTGGCAGGCAGTACCCGACTTCCACCGCGACTTGGATAACCTATTGTTGGAGACCGCCGGCGAGCGCCTGCCGCTGGATGCCGCGCCTATTCGCTATGCCTCTTGGATGGGCGGCGACCGGGACGGCAACCCCAACGTCACGGCAAAAGTGACCCGGGAAGTGCTGCTGTTAGGGCGCTGGATGGCGGCTGACCTTTACCTGCGTGATCTTGATCAGCTGAAAACCGAGCTTTCCATGTGGAAGGCTAACAGCGCATTGAAAGCCGAAGTGGGCGATGTGGCCGAGCCGTACCGTGAGCTGCTTAAACGCCTGTTGCTCAAGATGGAAGCGACCCGCGACTGGGCCAAGGCAGCACTGGATGGCCGCAATTACGATGGCGGGCCCATTATTGAAACCCGCGACCAGCTCTATGCGCCGCTGCTGGCCTGCTACCGCTCCTTGTGCGATATGGGGTTGGATACCATCGCTAACGGCTCGTTGTTGGACACGTTGCGCCGTGTGGCAGTGTTTGGCGTTACGCTGACCAAACTGGACCTGCGTCAAGAGGCCAGCCGTCATGCTCAGGTCATCGAAGAGCTGACCAGCGCGTTGGATCTTGGCCATTATGAGGAATGGGACGAAGCCCAGCGTCAGGCATTTTTGCTTGAAGAGCTGGCCTCACACCGTCCGCTGATTCCCCGCCGCTGGGAGTGCTCCGCTGAATCTCGTGAGGTGCTGGATACCTTCAAGGTGATTGCCCAGGAGCATGCAGAGGCATTAGGGACCTATATTATTTCCATGGCCTCAGAACCTTCGGATGTATTGACCGTGGCGCTGCTTATGAAAGAGGTGGGCGGCCAGGCCACGTTACCCATTGCGCCGCTGTTTGAAACGCTTAATGATCTTGATCACGCAGGCAACGTTATTGAACAGTTGCTGTCGTTGCCGGGGTATCGCGCGCTGATTCATGACCGTCAGGAAGTCATGATCGGTTACTCGGATTCCGCCAAGGACGCCGGTCAGCTGGCCGCTGCCTGGGCGCAGTATCGGGCACAAGAAGCGCTGGTGAACGTATGTGAGCAGCATGGGGTTGATTTAACCCTGTTTCACGGTCGTGGTGGTACCGTTGGTCGTGGTGGCGGTCCGGCTCATGCCGCTATCCTGTCCCAGCCGCCAGGCTCGGTGAACGGAAGCCTCAGGGTAACCGAACAGGGAGAGATGATACGCTTCAAGTTTGGCCAGCCGGATATTGCGCTGCGCTCCATGGAGATTTACGCCTGCGCTGTTCTGGAAGCAACTCTATTGCCGCCTCCTGCACCGGAGCCGCGTTGGCGCGAAGAGATGGACAAGCTTGCCAGTATTGCCCACGCAGGGTATGTGGGCGTGGTACGCGAAAACCCCGATTTCGTGCCCTATTTTCGAGCGGTAACGCCAGAGGGTGCGCTTGGACGTCTGCCGCTGGGCTCACGACCTGCCAAGCGGCGGCAGGACGGCGGCGTGGAAACGCTACGTGCCATCCCCTGGATTTTTGCCTGGACACAGATTCGCCTGATGCTTCCCGCGTGGCTAGGCAGCGGTGAAGCGTTTGCCCGCCGCCTGGAAGAACCGGGCGGCCTGGAAGTCCTGCAGGAAATGCGCAATTGTTGGCCGTTTTTCGGCACCTATCTGGATATGCTGGAGATGCTGCTTGCCAAAGCCGATACTGCGATTGCCGCTTACTATGAGCACCGCTTGGTGGATGAGCCTTCGTTAAAGGCGCTGGGCAAGGAACTGCGCGAGCGCTTCGCGCGGTTGGAAAGCGTACTTTTGGATATTCTCCAGCAGGAAGAGCTGCTGGAAAATACGCCCCTGATTCGCCAAGCCATTGATGTGCGCAACCCCTACATTGATCCGCTGCACGGCCTACAGGCCGAGCTTTTACAGCGTAACCGCGATGCTGACGGGGCGATTAGCGCCGATCTTTCCCGAGCGTTAATGGTAACAATGGCGGGCATTGCCGCCGGACTACGCAATACAGGCTAAATGCCTAGCCATTGAAGTTATGATACTGCCAGCCACTGCTGGCAGTATCCATTCACGCGCAAGGAGCTGGCTTATGCACCCAGATGCCCAAGCAGTACTGAACTTCTGGTTTAACGAACTAACCCCTGCTCAGTGGTTCAAGAAAGACCCCGAGATGGACCGTACTATTGTGTCACGTTTTGGAGCACTTCATGCCCAGGTTGCTCAGTGTGAGTGCTATCATTGGCGTGATACGGCAAAGGGGCGCCTGGCTGAGGTGATTGTGCTCGATCAATTTTCGCGCAACATGTACCGCGGTGAAGCGCGCGCTTTTGCCTGGGATGCGCTGGCGCTTGGGTTAGCCCAGGAAGCGCTTGCTGCAAAAGCAGATACAGCGCTAAGCCCCGAAGAGCGCAACTTTTTGTATATGCCCTATATGCACAGCGAATCAAAGGCGATACATGCCATAGCGCTTGAGCTGTTTGACCAGCCAGGATTGGAAAACAACCTGACGTTTGAAATTCGCCATAAGGCGATTATCGATCGCTTTGGCCGCTACCCACATCGCAATGCGCTGCTGGGGCGAACATCAACCGACGAAGAAATCGCCTTTTTAAAACAGCCGGGCTCCTCTTTTTAACGGTACCTTTAACCACTTTTAGCCTTACGGCGAGTTATGTCATTACGAAAATCGACCCGAATCAATAAATACATTAGTGAAAGTGGCCTGTGCTCGCGCCGGGAGGCCGACCGGTTTGTGGAGCAGGGCAATGTCTGGATTAATGGCCGCCGGGCAACCACAGGTGACCAGGTCGTTGCTGGTGATCGGGTAAAGGTAAACGGACAGGAAATTGAGCCTCAGGAAGAAGAAGATCTCATCCTGATTGCGCTCAATAAGCCTGTGGGCATTGTGAGTACCACGGAATCCAGCGAAAAAGATAATATTGTCGAGTTCGTCGAGCACGGCGCGCGCATTTTTCCCATTGGCCGGTTGGACAAAGACTCCCAGGGGCTGATCTTTTTAACCAATAACGGTGACCTGGTTAACAAGATTCTGCGCGCCAATAACAATCATGAAAAAGAGTATCAGGTGACGGTGAACAAGCCGGTCACCGATGAGTTTGTCGAGGGGATGCAGAAGGGTGTGCCGATTCTGGGTCAAGTCACCAAAAAGTGCAAAGTAGAAAAGGTATCCACCTTTGTATTTACGATCACTCTGGTGCAGGGCCTGAATCGACAGATTCGCCGCATGTGCGAGTACTTTGGTTACGAGGTTACCCAATTGATTCGTACCCGAATCATGAATGTAAGCCTTAAGGGACTAGCGTTGGGTGACTGGCGGGACTTAACCCCCAAAGAGATTGATACGATTGTCGCGCTGACCGAAAGCTCGGAGGCAGCTCCTGTAGCGCAAAAGCCCTCCAGGCAGAAAGCCAAGCCGCGTGTTCAAAGCGGCCAGAACGCGCGTAAGGGCACCTCAGGTGGGAATGCGAAATCCAGTGGCTCGGGTAAGGCAGCTTCTGGTAAACCGCGTGCAGGTGGCAAAGGCAAACTGGCCATTTCAGGTAAGACTCCTCCCAAGACGAAAACCGCACCGAACGGGAAGCCCGCCAATCAGAGCAAACGCGGCAGCAAGCCAGCGGGTAAAGGGCGGCCTGGGTCAGGCAAACCGTCTGCCCGTGGCAATGCTTCCAGGCCCAAGACGAAGCGCTAAGTGAAACGTATATTTAATTAGAACGTTGCGATAAGGTAAATTTATCTCAACGGCCTTGCTCTATCCGGAAGATGCCAACTAAGGTATTGATACTTGGATATCAATAGAGGATCTTGTGATGGCACAAAGCGAGCTTCAAGATGTCACCGTTTATACGCAGGATGGAAGCGCATTAGGCACCGTTTCAGATGCAAGCGCAGAAACAAAAGTCGAGATACTCAAGTCAGACGGTAGCCGTATCTGGATCGAACGACACGATCTGAAAAATACCGATGGGCAGTGGAGCGTTGCAGACAATTATACGGTTTACTCAGCCGATAGAATGAGCGATGGGTGGACGGAAAGTGAGGTGGATGACACCATTGATGATACGTTTCCCGCCAGCGATCCGCCCTCGTTCACATTAGGCGAAGAAGGTAAAAAGAGCTAGTGAATGGGTTGCCTTGGAATGCTGGATATCACTTGGCGGTGATACCCAGCATTTTTTATAGTGAGGGTAACCAGACTGCCATTCTTCTTTAGGCTGCTAGCAGGAAGTTGGCGATAAGCTCTTTGCCCCCTTCCGTCGCAAACGATTCAGGATGAAACTGAATGCCATGAATCGGATAGTCGCGGTGCTTGATCCCCATCAATTCAAACTCGCCTGCAGTACTCCAAAAGCTGCGCTGCTCGAACGCATCTGCGTTCAAATTGCCCACAGCGGCGGTAACCTGCAGACAGTCGGGCAATGAGTCGGCGTGAGCAATGAGCGAGTGGTAGCGCATAACCTCAAGCTGGTCGGGCACGCCCTTGAATACGGACTGCTGATTGTGGGCCACCGGGCTGATCTTACCGTGCATGGGTAACGGCGCCTTGACGACCTGACCACCAAACACATGCACAATTCCTTGCATGCCCAGACAGACGCCCAGCAATGGCGTGGTCTTGCCGAGCTCTTTAATGACCTCGGCACATATGCCAAAGTAGCGCGGGTCGTCCGGCGAGCCGGGGCCAGGGGAGATAATGATGCGGTCCGGCGCCATGTCGACAATATCGGCAAATTCAATCTGGTCATTGCGCTTTACCACAATCTCAAAGCTACCCAGCGAGCCGCGATTTTTTTCCGTGGTGAGAATCTCGCCAATAAACTGATAAAGGTTATAGGTAAACGAATCGTAGTTATCAATGATCAACACTTTCATGCCGGGCTCTCCGATTCCATAAAGGGGGCTAAGGCTTTGCGCGTACCGGCAAATTTACGCCGAATCTCTTCGTACTCATCCGCCGCGTTACTATCAAACACGTTGCCGCCGCAGGTTTGTACATAAGCCCGCTCGCCGTTCACAAACACGGTACGGATAGGGATGGCAAAGGTGCAGTCACCGTTAAACGAGAACTGGCCCACCGCTCCGCCATAAGGGCCACGCCCATCGGTTTCCAGATCATCAATAATTTTCATGGCTTCAATCTTGGGCGCGCCGGTTAACGTTCCAGCCGGGAAATTGCTGGCAAGGGCACTAAACATATCTTCGCCTTCGGCGATAATGCCCACAATTTCGCTGGAGATATGCTGAACGTGGCTAAAGCGCTTGATATCCATTAGGCTGCGCACCTTTACCGTGCCAAACTGGGCAACCCGGCCAATATCATTGCGATGCAGGTCAACGATCATGTTGTGCTCGGCAATCTCTTTAGGATCGTTCAACAATGCCCTGGCCAATTGGGTGTCTTCTTGAGCATCACGGCCACGCGTGGTGGTGCCAGCCAGAGGAAAGGTCTCCATTTCACCCTGGCGTAGCCGAAAAAGAAGCTCAGGGCTTGCGCCGATCAGCTTCTGTTCACCAAACTTCATGTAGTACATCTGGGGTGAAGGGTTAATTGTTCGCAGCTGGTCATACAGAGCAACCGTATCGCCCTCAACACGAAAGCGCTTTTTAAAGCCAACCTCACACTGAAACACCTTGCCGTCAATAATATCCTGCTTGACCTTCGCGACCGCCGCGGCGTGCTCTGTCTGACTCATGGTATCGCCAAGCGCGGTAATTTTCAGATCGTTGCTCTCGATATCTTCGGCATCGATAAGCGCCTGAAGGAAGTCAAAGCGGCTATGGTCGTAATAAAAGTAGGTTACCTCACCGGTCATCTTGTCGAGAATAAGGCCGTCTTTATAGAGCCCAAAGCGGAACGTATCGAAGTCATCGCTGGCTTTTAACGAAAGCGTAGGTTCGAAGTACTGCATTGCGTCGTAGCCAAGGTAGCCGCTTAACCCACCCGCATATTTTCGTGAAATGATATTTTGAGGTATCAGGCTGCGAAGCAGCGCGTAGGGGTTATCGCTTGGATAGTGTTCGACGTTGCCTGAGCGGTCTTCAATACTCAACGTCTGGCCGTTGGCATAAATCGTGTATTCAGGGTCAAAGCCAATAATGGAGTGACGGGCAATATGGCTATCCTCGCCAAGCGACTCCAGCATGTAGCAGGTGTCGAACTGCCTCTCTATTTTCTTGAACAGCGCAAAAAAATCGCAGTCTGCAGCCAGTGTGGCATAGTGGGGCTTACGCGGCAGGGTAAAAGGGCGCGGTCCGGTAGCTGATTGGGTTGTTGCTTGGTTCATCATGATTCAGCGGTCCAGTGTTGAGTGTGAAGTACCTAGCGCGCGCGAGCCCCGGGAGACGGTGGCAATGCCAACACCCAGCATCTGGGCAATCTGGCGGTGAGGTACGCCGTCACTTAGCAGGTTGAAAATTTGCAGCCGTTTGCTGATTTCCTGGTACTCCGCAGGGGTCAGAAGGCGCTCAAGCGCCTCATTCATGGCCTCTGGGCTATCTACCTTCAACAGGTAGTCTATCAGCGCGTCCCGGTAGTCATTCTGGGAAGCCGGGTCGTGTAAAGAGGAGTCATGCTGGGGCATAGGCGTACCGATAGAAAATGATTTGTACTAGCATACTAGTACAATATCCAGATTGACAGGGAAGTCAAGCAAAGGGTTATTCAAACGGTTTAATCGATTACTATACCGCTACGTTGATTCAAGGAGCGCTGCATGACGGCCTATTTTATTCAAGCGTTTATCTACCTTTTGGCGGCAGTCATTGCAGTGCCACTGGCCAAGCGCTTTGGGCTGGGGTCGGTGTTGGGCTATCTAGTGGCAGGCGTTGCCATCGGCCCGGTATTTGGCTTGGTAGGGCAAGAGACCAATACCATTCAGCACTTTGCTGAATTCGGTGTGGTGATGATGCTCTTTTTGGTGGGTATGGAGCTTGATCCCAAAAGTCTATGGGCCATGCGGGTGCGGTTGGTCGGGCTTGGTGGCCTGCAGGTGGTCATTACCGCCGTCGCCGGTTCCCTTATCGCCTTCTGGCTGGGTCTGGTCTGGCAGACGGCGTTAGCGGTAGGGCTGATCTTTGCGCTTTCCTCTACCGCGATTGTGCTGCAAACCCTCAATGAGAAGGGCCTCGCCAAGACTGAAGGTGGACGCAGCGCCTTTTCCGTCCTGCTATTTCAGGATATTGCCGTTATTCCCATGCTGGCACTGATTCCGCTGCTGGCGCTGCCTGAATTAATGGGGGCTGGCGGCGGAGATGACCATAGTAGCTTCAATCTGGTGTCACACCTGCCCGGCTGGGCCCATGCCTCGGTTGTGATCGGTGCCGTTGCGGCCGTTATTGCCGGTGGCTATTACCTCGGGCCGCCGCTTTTTCGCTATGTGGTTGGGGCTGGGCTGCGGGAAATATTTACCGCTACCGCGCTTATGGTGGTGATCGGCATTGCCGCATTGATGAGCCTGGTGAATCTTTCACCTGCATTAGGGGCGTTTTTAGCTGGTGTGGTACTTGCCAATAGCGAGTTCAAGCATGAGCTGGAGGCCAATATCGAGCCATTCAAGGGGCTGTTATTGGGGCTTTTCTTTATTACCGTGGGTGCGGGGATAGACTTTGAGGTATTGGCTGCCGAGTGGGGTACCGTACTGGCCCTTGGGGTCGCCGTTATCGTGGTCAAGGCCGTCGTTTTATTAGCGCTGGCTTTGCTGTTTAGAATCAAGGGAAGCAATTTCTGGCTGTTTGCGCTGAGCCTGGCGCAGGCGGGCGAGTTTGGGTTTGTGCTGCTGACCTACAGTGTACAAAACAGCGTTATTCCGCCTGAAACCGCGCAGATTCTCTCACTGGTAGTGGCGCTTTCGATGTTTTTAACGCCGCTTTTATTTATCGCTTATGACCGCCTGGTGCTGCCACGTTATCGTAGCGATAAAGAGAATGACCGTGATGCCGATGATATTGAAGAACAGGCACCGGTTATCGTGGCCGGGGTCGGGCGGTTTGGGCAAATTGTCTGCCGCCTGCTACGGGCTAATAACATCCCGATGGTCGTGCTGGACCTTGAGCTTGAGCAGATCGAGAACTCCCGGCGCATCAATATCAAAAGCTACTTTGGCGATGCCAGCCGCTCGGATCTTCTAGAGCGGGCAGGTATTGAGAATGCCCGGCTGCTGGTAGTTGCCATTGATGATCGTGAGCGCGCGGTACAGATGATCCGACATGTAAAACACTACTATCCCAATGTGTGGATACTAGCCCGCGCCTTTGACCGTGGCCATGGTTATCAGCTACGCGAAGCCGGGGCCGATGACGTGGTCAGCGAAACCTATCACTCCGCGCTGGAGCTTGGCGGTCACGCGCTAACTGCCATGGGTGTGCATCCCATGCGGGCAAAACAGATGACCTGGTCGTTTGTGCAAAATGAAGAAGCCCATGAGGATGAGCTGTTTGAGGCTTGGAAAGAGATCGAAGGCGGTATCAGCTTTAGCCCACGCTATGGCGAGCTGTTCATGAAGCTTGAAGAGTCGCTGAACACCGCCATGCATCAAGACTGGCAAGAACCCAGTCGCGAGGATGTGCCGACCTGGACGCCGCCTGAAGAAGGCCAACGGTAAAGGGTGTAGAAATCAAACTAAAACGGCAGATGCAGCGATGCGCTTAAATGGTTGAGGTGACTCAATGTTGGCGCATCAACGCGTTCGTACTCCAGGCGGGTGATCAGGCGGTTGATGGTGACAGTGGCACCAAAACCTTGCAGCCAGGCAGTGCCGCCTTCATTTGCACCCTGCGGTTGATCGGTATCGCTACGCCATTCCGTCAGGCCCGATTTGGCGTATATGCTAAAGGCGCCTAGACGAATCCCGGCGACGATGGCGCCACCCAAGCTCAGAGTATCCATGATCAGGGGGGACATGCTGGAGGCAATCGGGACTTCTTCGCTTTCGCGATAGGCAATCTCAGCACCGATATCCAGGCGAGGAAGCTGCCAGGGGCTGTAGCCTGCTGTTAATCGAAAACCCGAGGTGTAGCTATCCAGGCTGCTCAAGTCGCTGCCTTCCAGCACCACGCCGTTTTCCAGCTGCATGAGTTCGCTATCGGGCGCAGCGTAAGCCACTACGGGTAGCGTGTCGTTGGCGATAGCATTGGCGAGAAGTAAAGGAGAGCCAATAGCGCCGTACAGTATAACGCCAGCCAAGCGTTTCATGGGTATTCCTCATCCTTGGCCTTAATTATTATCCCCACAAGCTTAGCAACAGGCGCGTATTTCTACCAAGTTAATTGCACCTGATTTGAGATTAAGTAGCAGGTTTCTCCCCATTTCCTGAAAACGGTCGCCAAATACCCACTGTGGGGAGAGTATGGGCGCCTGGGTGGTTTGCTCCTTGCCCCGCTGGCGCTCGCGCCATTCAAGGGCGATGTCGCTCCAATTCACGTCATGCTCCAGAGTAAATCCGCTCTCTTCCAATAGCACTTTCAAGACTGAATGGCCGTTCAGGTGGGAATGCTCAGGCGTTGCCGCCCAGGGGACCGGGTAGCGCAGCGTGCCTGGGTTAGGCCCACTCACTACTTCATGCATTGCAAGTTTCCCGCCGGGACGCAATACCCGGCGACTTTCGTTCAGTACTCTGTGCGCGTTAGGCATATTCAAAAGGCTGTGCTGAAAAAGCAGTGCATCGAAACTGTTATCGGCAAACGGCATAGCGCAGGCATCGCCGGTTAACCAATAAAGCGGCGAGCCCGTGGGTGCGGCCAGTGCGCTTAGCGCCTTGTTAAGCGCGCTAAAACGATGGGTGATATCCAGGCCGGTCATCTGAAAGCCGAGCGCTGCGCCCTGGCGCATTAGCCCCCCAAGGCCTGCGCCAATATCCAGCACGCACGGGTGAGTCGCCGGGTCCAGCAAGCCAAGTAACCGTTTGGATGCGCTTACCCCGCCAATATGCAGTTGGTCCAGCGGGGCAAGTTGGTGCAGCGTGGGCCCCGCGGGGTAGTGGGCGTGAATTTGCGCTAGCACCTCAGCATCGCGAAGCCCCAGTTGGTAATGTGCTGCCAGGTGTGCTGCCTTCATGAAGAGGACTCTTGGCCCAGGCCCAATTCCTGAATCGAGATTTCACGCATCTTGAATTTCTGAATCTTGCCGGTCACGGTCATGGGAAATTCATCGACGAATTTAAAATAGCGCGGAATCTTGAAGTGGGTGATCTTGCCTTTACAGAACTCGCGCAGATCTTCGCCGGTGATCTCGTCCGCCGTGCTGTTCAGCTTGACCCAGGCCACCAGCTCTTCGCCATATTTCTTGTCAGGTACGCCGGTTACCTGAACATCGGAAATTGCCGGGTGGGTATACAGGAACTCCTCGATTTCCTTGGGATAGACGTTCTCGCCTCCGCGAATCACCATATCCTTGATACGTCCGACAATCTGCACGTAGCCTTCGTCATCCATAGTGGCCAGGTCGCCGGTATGCATCCAGCCTGCGTTATCAATGGCATCTAATGTCGCCTGCTCATTATTCCAGTATTTAAGCATTACGCTGTAACCCCGGGTGCACAGCTCTCCAATCTCGCCACGGGGTAGAATACCGCCATTGCCGGGGTCAACAATCTTGGTTTCCAGGTGCGGCTGAGTGCGGCCTACAGTAGAAACACGTTTTTCAATGCTGTCATCTGCGCCGGTTTGCGTGGAAACCGGGCTGGTTTCGGTCATGCCGTAGGCGATCTGCACCCCTTTCATGTTCATCTTGCTAATGACCTGCTTCATGATTTCTGCCGGGCAAATGGAGCCTGCCATGATGCCGGTGCGCAGCGTGGAGAGATCGGTTGCGGCAAAGTCAGGGTGATCCAGCTCGGCGATAAACATGGTAGGCACGCCGTAGAGCGCGGTGGCTTTCTGTTCATGTACCGCCTTGAGCACTTTACCTGGGTCGAAGCCTTCGTCGGGGTAAATTATCGCTGCCCCGTGGGTCATACAACCCAGGTTGCCCATCACCATGCCAAAGCAGTGGTAAAGCGGCACTGGGATGACCAAGCGATCCTGGCTGGTAAACCCCATGCTCTCGGCGACAAAAAAGCCGTTATTGAGAATGTTATGATGAGAAAGCGTTGCCCCCTTGGGGAAGCCGGTGGTGCCGGAGGTGTACTGAATATTGATTGGGTCATCAAACTGAAGTGTGGCCTGCAGGTCGTTGACATCGGTTTGGCTAACCCGGCTTGCCTCCTGCATCAGATCGCTCCAGCGCCACATGCCGCTGTGTTTTTCAGCGCTCAGGTTAATCACGCACTCAAGCTTGGGAAGTTTCTGTGATTTGAGCTGACCTTCGGTGCTGGTTTGAAGCTCAGGTGCCAGCTCATAAAGCATGCTGCGGTAGTCTGAACTCTTGAATTTATCCGCGCATACTAAAAAGCGCGCCCCGGACTGGTTGAGCGCGTACTCAAGCTCGTGGGTGCGGTAGGCCGGATTGATATTGACCAGAATAGCGCCGATTTTTGCCGTTGCGAACTGGGTCAATGTCCACTCTGCGCAGTTAGGCGCCCACATGCCGACCCGATCGCCACGCTGTACGCCAATGGCCAGCAGGGCACGCGCGCAGCGGTTTACCTCTTCATGAAGCTCGCGGTAGCTCCAATGGATATTTTGATGCAGCACAATCAGCGCATCGTTATCAGGATACTGGGCGGCAATCTGGTCAAATTTATCGCCAATGGTCATACCAAGAAGCGGTTTGTCCGCCGTGCTGCTGGTATAGCTGGGCAAGGGTTGAGTAGATAGTGCTTGGGTAGATAGGGTGGGTGCCTGTAGTGCCATGATGTCTCTCCGAATGTTTTTATTGTCTGATCGAATGGACTGCATTTAGGGATTCATTTCGGGCAGCCGCCTCTGGCCAGGGCAACTTTCGAGCCGGGTTTGCGGCCTAGCTGACTAGTAATCCAATAGCCGGTTTCCAGCACAGCCTCAAGGTTGATGCCCGTTTCAATACCCAGCCCTTCAAGAAGATAGAGCACGTCTTCGGTGGCGACATTACCCGAGGCGCCCTTGGCATAGGGGCAGCCACCCAAGCCTGCGGTCGCCGCATCAATCACGCTAACGCCTTCTTCCATCACCGCGTAAAGATTGGCGATAGCCATGCCGTAGGTATCGTGAAAGTGTGCGGCCAATTGATCAACGGGTACCTCGTGGCCAACCGCTTCAATCATCCGCTTGGCGGCCAGCGGCGTGCCCACGCCAATCGTGTCACCCAGCGATATTTCATAGCAGCCCATGTCATGCAGGGCACGGGCTACCTGGGCTACGCTTTGGGGGGCAATATCGCCTTCATACGGGCAGCCCAGCACGCAGGAAACGTAGCCGCGTACGCGCACGTCCGCTTCCTGGGCGCGGCTGAGTACCGGCTCAAAGCGCTTGAGAGATTCAGCAATTGAACAATTGATGTTCTTTTGCGAGAAGGATTCCGAGGCGGCGCCAAACACCGCGACTTCATCAATGCCTGCGGCCAGGGCGTTTTCAAGCCCTTGAAGATTAGGCGTCAGTGCTGAATACACCACGCCGGGCTCGCGCCTGATGCCGCGCATGACCTCAACGGCGTCCCCCATTTGCGGTACCCATTTGGGCGAGACGAAGCTTGCCGCCTCGATATGGCGAATGCCGGCTTTTGCGAGCCGATGGATCAGCTCGATCTTGGTTTCGGTAGGCACCATAGCCCCCGGTTCGTTCTGCAAGCCGTCTCTGGGGGCCATTTCAAACAGGCGTATGCGCTGGGGTAGGCTGGATTGGCGCAGTGGCATGGTTAAGCTCCTTATTCGCTGGGGGCAAAGTCGAGCAGCACATCACCCTGGCTGACAGTGTCGCCTGCCTTGAAGTGAAAGTTTTCCACCTGGCCATTGGCTGGGGCGGACATGGTGTGCTCCATTTTCATGGCCTCCATCACCATTAGCGGCATACCTTTTTCAACGCTTGCCCCGGCTTCAACCAGTAGTGCTACCACGGTGCCGTGCATCGGCGCGGTAAAGCTTGCCTGAACCTCATGCTGGCCGTGGTCAACGGCATCCATGCGCTGCCAGAGCAGGCGTATTTCACCATTCGGGTCAGCCAGTATTAGTGCATTGCCATCCTGCTGAGCCTGCAAACGGCGGCGTTGACCGTCAAGTGTGATGGCCACCGCATCACCGGTTAAGGGAATCAGGCTGGCACGAAAGGTTTGCTCATTAACGGTTAAATGCCAATTCTGCTCACCGGCGTTACGCCGACCTTCTACGATTACCAACGAGGACTCAGTCTCGGAGGTCGACTGAGAAAGCTTGGGGTCATTCAACGCAATACGCACCGTATGGGGGGCATTGAGGCGAAAGCCGTCGTGGCGATCCCAGGGGGAGGCGCTTTCACGTTCTTGAGTAAGCTGGTGCAGGCCTACCAGCGCGGCGCTGGCGTAATCCTCTGGCGAGTAATCTCGCGGAGCAAATAGTGTTGCCTCATGGCGCTCGATAAACCGCGTATCCAGCTCCAGGTTCTTGAAGGCCGGGTGGGTGGCAAGGCGCTGCAAAAAGGCCCGGTTGGTAACCACGCCCTGAACATCCAGCGCTGCCAACGCGCGGTTAAGGGTGGCAAGCGCTGCGTTGCGATCCACGCCGTGTACGATCAGCTTGGCGAGCATCGGGTCGTAGTGCATGGAAACCGTATCACCACTCTCAACGCCGCTATCCAGGCGTACCTGATCAGCCTGTAAGCCTGCCCCTGCTAGATCCAGCGTAAAGCGGGTGAGCTTTCCGGTGGCGGGCAAGAAATCCTGATCGGGATCTTCGGCATAAATCCGAGCCTCAAAGCTGTGCCCGGTAATCGTCAGCTCGTCCTGGGTGCAGGGTAGTGGCTCATTCATGGCCACCCGTAGCTGCCATTCGACCAAGTCCTGTCCTGTGATCATTTCGGTAACCGGATGCTCGACCTGTAGGCGGGTGTTCATCTCCATAAAGTAGAACGAACCGTCAGCGTCGAGAAGAAACTCGACAGTACCCGCGCCTACATAGCCGATCTCCTGGGCGGCACGCACGGCCGCATTACCCATGGCTTGGCGGAGTTCAGGTGTCATGCCAGGAGCGGGGGCTTCTTCGAGAACCTTTTGATGGCGGCGCTGAACGCTGCAGTCGCGCTCGAACAGGTAAACACCGTTGCCGTGGGAGTCGCAAAATACCTGTACCTCCACATGGCGGGGTTGCACTAGATATTTTTCAATCAGCATTCGGTCATCGCTGAACGCCGCCCTGGATTCACGACGGCAGCCTTCGAGTGCGGCTTGAAAGGCCTCGCTTTTCTCGACGACGCGCATCCCTTTACCGCCGCCCCCAGCGCTGGCTTTCAGCATTACCGGGTAGCCAATCTTGTCGGCCTCCTCAAAAAGCAGAGCATCATCCTGGTTATCGCCGTGGTAGCCCGGTACTAGCGGCACATCCGCATTGGCCATGCGTGCCTTGGCCGCGGATTTATCGCCCATGGCGGCAATGGCCGAGGCGGGCGGGCCGACAAAGATAATGCCCGCTTGTTCCAGAGCGCTAACGAAGCTGCCATTCTCGGAGAGAAAGCCGTAGCCTGGGTGGATAGCGCCACTGCCGGTACGTTTAGCGGCCTCAATGACCGCGTCGATATTCAAATAGCTTTCTCGCGCGGCGGCAGGCCCTAGGCGAATGGCTTCATCGGCTTCGCGTACGTGGCGGGCATTGGCATCGGCGTCGGAGTAGACCGCGACGGTTTTAAGCCCCATCCGGCGGGCGGTGCGCATTACTCGGCAGGCAATCTCGCCGCGGTTAGCCACCAGTAGAGTGTCGAACTTGTTCACTTCAGAAATCATAAACGGGGCTCCGCAGCACTATTGTTGTTGGGTATCGGAACGCTGGTCCCAGGCAGGACGGCGTTTTTCAAAAAAGCTTGCCAACCCTTCCTGGCCCTCCTGACTCACCCGCAGCTTGGCGATCACCTGACAGGTTTGTTCCCGCGTGGTGTCACTATCCGGAGACTGGCTAACGGTCGCCAATAGTGCTTTGGTTGCCCGCTGCGCCTGGGGAGAGCCTGCCAGCAGAGTGTCGAGCATTGCCTTCACGGCGCTGTCGAGTGCGTCGTGCTCCACGACCTGATGAGCCAGACCCAGCTCAAGCGCCGTTGGGGCATCCATGACTTCAGCGCTTAGTGCATAACGGCGCATCTGGCGTGCGCCCAGTGCGCGCTGTACATAAGGGCTGATGACGGCAGGCGAAAGCCCGATTTTAACTTCCGAGAGGCAGAACTTAGCCTGCTGGGAGGCAATGACAATATCGCAGCAGGTGGCAAGCCCCACGGCGCCGCCAAACGCCGCGCCCTGCACTCGGCAGAGCGTGGGGCAGGGCAGCGTATCTAGGCGATGCATCAATTCAGCAAGCTTGCGCGAGTCGGCAAGGTTATCTTCCAGGTCATAATCGACCATGCGCTTCATCCAGTTCAAATCCGCGCCAGCTGAAAAGCTTTTGCCCTCAGAGCCCAATACGACGACCCGTACATCGCCCGTGTCAGCAAGCGGATGTAGCTTTGTTAAATGCTCGTTTAGTTCAGCAATCAAGTTGTCGTCAAAAGCGTTATGAACCTCCGGGCGGTTGAGCGTGAGCCGCGCAACGCCGTTCTTGATCATCAGTGTCGAACACGTCATGGTGGTACCCCTTACATCCGGAACACGCCAAAGCGCGTCTCTTCAATCTCGGCATTCATCGCCGCAGCTAATGAAAGACCCAGTACATCGCGGGTTTGCAGCGGGTCAATCACGCCGTCGTCCCATAGCCGAGCGCTGGCGTAGTAGGGGTGGCCCTGGTGCTCGTACTGCTCCCGAGTAGGCTGCTTGAAAGCCTCTTCGTCATCAATAGTCCACTCACGGCCTTCGCGCTCATACTGCTCGCGTTTGACTTGGGCGAGGACGCCCGCAGCCTGCTCGCCGCCCATCACGGAAATGCGCGCGTTGGGCCACATGAAGAGAAGATTAGGGTCATAAGCGCGGCCGCACATGCCATAGTTGCCCGCTCCGAAGCTTCCGCCAATCAGTACGGTGAACTTGGGCACTTTGGCGCACGCCACTGCAGTCACCAGCTTAGCGCCATGCTTGGCTATACCTTCGTGCTCGTACTTGGAACCCACCATAAAGCCGGTAATGTTCTGCAAAAAGACCAAAGGAATCTTGCGCTGAGCACACAGCTCAATAAAGTGGGCGCCCTTTACCGCGCTTTCCGAAAACAGCACCCCGTTATTGGCAACGATTCCTACCGGGTGGCCGTGGATATGGGCAAAGCCGGTGACCAGGGTGTCACCGTAATAGCGTTTAAATTCGTCAAAGTTTGAGCCATCGACAATCCGGCCAATCACTTCACGAACATCAAAGGGCTTTTTAAGGTCGGTGCCCACAATGCCGTAAAGCTCAGCGGGGTCGAGCTTGGGTGGCTCTGGCGCCTGCATGGCAAGTTTGCCGCGCTTTTGCCAGTTCAGGCGCGAGACACAGCCGCGGGCAAGCTGCAGGGCATGCATATCGTTTTCGGCATAATGGTCCGCCACGCCGCTGACTTTGGCATGCACATCGGCACCACCCAAGGCCTCTGCGCTGATGCTTTCACCAGTGGCCGCTTTAACCAGCGGCGGGCCGCCCAGAAAGATGGTGCCCTGTTCCTTAACGATGATCGATTCGTCAGCCATGGCCGGCACATAGGCACCGCCTGCGGTGCACGAGCCCATTACCACGGCAATTTGCGGGATGCCCTCGGCAGACATCGTGGCCTGGTTGTAGAAGATACGCCCGAAGTGGTCGCGGTCAGGGAAGACTTCATCCTGACGGGGGAGGAAGGCGCCGCCTGAATCAACCAGATAAATACACGGCAAACGGTGCTTGCGAGCGATCTCCTGCGCGCGAATATGCTTTTTAACGGTAAGGGGGAAGTAGGTCCCTCCTTTGACCGTGGCATCGTTGGCAACAATCACGCACTCAATGCCTGATACCCGGCCAATACCGGTAATCACGCCCGCCGCCGGTACGTCGGTTTCATATACCCGATGGGCGGCAAGCGCTGAAAACTCCAGAAAGGGCGAACCTTCATCCAGCAAGTGGTCGATTCGGTCACGGGCAAACAGCTTGCCCCGGCTCTCATGGCGCTCGCGGGCCTTGGCGCCGCCGCCCTGGGCGATCGCGGCATTTAGCTCGCGCAGCTTGCTCACCTCATGAAGCATCGCAGCCGCGTTGGCCTGAAATAGATCGCTTCTGGGATTAACCTGGCTGTTAATCATGCTCATGGCGCGCCCCTACTTGCTTTCGGTGAAAAGTTCACGGCCAATCAACATCCGCCGAATCTCGCTGGTACCCGCGCCAATTTCGTACAGCTTGGCATCGCGCAACAGGCGCCCGGTGGGGTATTCGTTGATATACCCGTTACCGCCAAGCAGCTGGATTGAGTCTAGCGCTACCTGGGTGGCTTTTTCAGCGCAGTAAAGGATGACGCCCGCGGCATCCTTGCGTGAGGTCTGGTCGCGGTCGCAGGCGGCAGCCACGGCATACAGGTAGGCGCGGCAGGCGTTGAGCGTGGTGTACATATCCGCGACCTTGCCCTGCACCAGCTGGAACTCGCCAATCGACTGATTGAACTGTTTGCGTTCATGGATATAAGGCATCACGACATCCATGGCAGCCTGCATGATGCCGACTGGCCCGGCGGCCAATACGGTGCGTTCGTAATCCAGGCCGCTCATCAATACGCGCACGCCTTTGCCTTCCTCGCCCAGCACGTTCTCAGCAGGCACTTCGCAATCCTGAAATACCAGTTCGCAGGTGTTGGAGCCACGCATGCCCAGCTTGTCGAGCTTCTGCGCTGTGGAGAAGCCCGGCATGCCTTTTTCGATTAAAAAGGTGGTAATGCCTTTGGAACCCGCTTCCGGGTCGGTCTTGGCGTAGACCACCAGCACATCCGCATCAGGGCCGTTGGTGATCCACATCTTGTTGCCGTTGAGAATGTATTTGTCGCCCGCTTTTTTTGCGCGCAGCTGCATGGAGACCACATCCGAGCCTGCGCCGGGTTCGGACATTGCAAGCGCACCCACGTGCTCGCCGCTGATCAGTTTGGGCAAGTATTTGGCTTTCTGCTCGGGGGAAGCGTTGCGCTTGATCTGGTTCACACACAGATTGGAGTGGGCACCGTAAGAGAGCGCCACAGACGCGCTGGCCCGGGAGATTTCTTCCATGGCGATGCAGTGGGCAAGATAGCCCATACCGCTGCCGCCATCCTCTTCAGAAACGGTAATCCCCAGAAGCCCCATATCGCCAAACTTGCGCCAGAGGTCGTTGGGAAACTCATTGTTTCGGTCGATTTCTGCGGCACGCGGGGCAATTTCGCTGGCGGCAAAGGCGTTGACCTGCTCGCGCAGCATGTTCATTTCGTCATCCAAGCCGAAATTGAGTTCTGAGTAGAGAGAAAACATGATCAATCACCTGTTTATTGAGACATTGTTAGAGAGGTAATAAGAACGTTAGTTAAATAGTCAGTAAGACAGTTAATGAGACGGTTAATGAAATAGTTAACGGGATAGCTAATGCGCGTCTGAAATATTAAGGGGCAGACGAAGGCGTCTTGGCGCGCTCTTCGTCATTATGTTTTTCGTGTAGCTCTTCAAGCGCTTGGCGGCAGCGAATCTCGGCGCTTTCCAGCTCCAGCTGCACCATGGTGATATCTTTCATTTGCTGTTCAAGGGCTGCCCGGCGCTCAGTAATTTTGCTGAGCATGAGATGTAGCTGCTTTTCGCTGCCGCTTCTGGTTTCATCCCAAAGTTCAAAGAGTTCGCGAATTTCTGCAAGCGACAGGCCCAGTCGCTTGCCGCGCAGGGTGAGCTTTAGCCGTACACGATCCTTGCTGCTGTAAATACGCGTTTGGCCCCGGCGAGCCGGATGCAGCAGCTCCTGATCTTCGTAAAAACGGATGCTGCGCGTGGTGACGTCAAACTCGCTGGCCAGTTCGCTGATCGAGTAGGTTTTGCTCATTAGCCTGATTCTCTTGAAAAGGGGCAGTTTCATGGAACACTACCCATGAGGCTAAAACAAGTTGACGTTAACGTAAAGATATCATTGTTTCGCACATTCTAAATCTGTTCATCGGTAAAATACTGTTAAATATAATATTTAGGAAATATTTGAGTTGAATGTTACATCTTGTAGACCAAAGTTGTAATTGTAATTGCCCGCTAGAGATTGCTAGTTTGCACTTAAGCTTTACGTAAAGGTAAAGATAGGTTGCCAGCTAACAATAATTAAAGCGTTGCTCCACGGTTTTGTAAAAGCAGCTAGGGTTGGGAAAACGTCAGCCCACTAACGATCAGCAGCAAAAAGATAAAAACAATAAGAGGCCTGTCATTAAATGAGTGGACCCACTACCTCTCCCGGGCCAGTTCTCGAAACGCGAGGGTTGACCAAAGAGTTCCGCGGCTTTACGGCAGTGGATAATGTCAATCTAAGCGTGCAGGAAGGGCATATCCATGCCCTGATTGGCCCCAACGGTGCCGGTAAAACGACGGTATTCAATTTACTCACCAAGTTTCTTCCCCCTACGCGGGGCGAAATTCTGTATCGCGGCAAACCGATCACTTCGCTTAAATCCAATCAGATTGCCCGTCTTGGCCTGGTGCGCTCGTTTCAGATCTCCGCCGTGTTTGCCCATATGACCGCGCTTGAAAACGTCCGCGTCGCCCTGCAGCGCCAGTTGGGCACTTCCTTTCACTTTTGGAAATCGGAAAAGTCGCTTGATCATCTTAATGAGCGTGCCCTGGCGCTGCTTGAAGAGGTGGGTCTGCGAGAGTACGCCGACACACTGACCGTTGAAATGCCCTATGGCCGCAAGCGCGCACTGGAAGTGGCCACGACGCTGGCGCTGGACCCGGTGATGATGCTGCTCGATGAGCCCACCCAGGGGATGGGCGCGGAAGATGTTGATCGCATTGTGGCGCTGATCAAGCGGGTGTCCGTCGGGCGTACGGTCCTGATGGTGGAGCACAACCTGAGCGTGGTGAGCCGTCTGTGTGATCAGATCACCGTGCTTGCCCGTGGCGCTGTGTTGGCAGAAGGCGACTATCAGAGCGTTTCGAATAACCCGCTGGTGCGTGAGGCCTATATGGGCAGCGACGCCGCTGAAGAGAGGGCGCGCGCATGATGACTGCTAATGCCGTGACCACTGAACCAAACGCCCAATATCAAGCCCGAGAAATGCTCAGAGTCAAAGACCTGCACGCCTTTTATGGCGAGTCGCACATTCTTCATGGGGTCAATTTTGATGTAAAGCAGGGCGAGTTGGTGACGCTGCTGGGCCGTAATGGCGCAGGGCGCAGCACTACCCTGAAAGCCATGATGAACATGGTGGGGCGGCGCACCGGCTCCATTGTCATCAGCGGCCAGGAAACGCTTTCCATGAAGCCGCACCATATTCCACGGCTGGGAATAGGCTACTGTCCCGAAGAGCGCGGCATTTTCGCAAGCCTGGATGTGCATGAGAACTTGCTGCTACCGCCCACGGTGAGCTCCGGCGGGATGAGTCTGGATGAGATTTACGCCATGTTCCCCAACCTGTATGAACGACGAAAAAGCCAGGGCACGCGGCTTTCCGGCGGTGAGCAGCAGATGCTGGCCATGGCGCGCATTCTGCGTACCGGAGCGCGCATATTGCTGCTTGATGAGATAACCGAAGGGCTGGCGCCGGTTATCGTGCAGAAGCTGGGCGAGGTGCTGATGCAGTTGAAGGCACGCGGCATGACCATCGTGCTGGTAGAGCAGAACTTCCGCTTTGCAGCGCCCTTGGCTGACCGCCATTTCGTGATGGATCACGGGCAGATCGTCGAGGAAATTAGCGCCGTACAGCTGCCTGCGCGGCGCGAGCATCTCAATTCCATGCTGGGGGTTTAACGCACCACACCGCGATATTTCTACAAATTAAATCGGCACAAAGCCAGGTCGCTACACATCTAGGTCGCCAAAAGATCAGATCACAGCACTACAACGTCGCACCACAACAACAAAGGCCATCGCGCCAGGAGACGAACATGACGTTAATCAAGAAAACACTCACGGCAAGTATTGCCATGGCAGCCGCCGTCAGCATGTCGGCTCATGCCGAGATAAGCGATAACGAGGTACGCATTGGCTATCTGGCGGATATGTCTGGCACATACCGCGACCTGGCCGGCCCCGGCGGCCTGACCGCGCTTGAAATGGCCATTGCCGATTTCGGCGGCAGCGTGAATGGTTCGCCTATCGTAGTGTTTAGCGCCGACGATAGAAATAGCGCCGACGTGGGTGCCAATACGGTGCGCGAGTGGATCGACCAGCGCAATGTGGATATGGTCGCAGGCCTGGTGGCGTCATCGGTGACTATCGCGGTGACCAAGGTGCTTGAAGAGAACAACAGCCTGGGCCTGGTATCAGGGTCGGCGGCGTCAAGTGTGACCAACGAGCACTGCACCCCCAACCATATTCACTGGGTATACGATACCTATCCACTCGCCAACGGCACCGCCAAGGCGGTGGTTGAGCAGGGCGGCGACAGTTGGTTCCTGCTGACCGCCGATTACGCCTTCGGCCATGCGCTTGAAGCCGACGTGACCAGCGTAGTGGAAGCCAGCGGTGGTGAAATTCTCGGCAATGTTCGCCACCCGTTCCCGACCAGCGACTTCTCCTCTTATATTCTTCAGGCGCAAGGCTCTGGTGCCAAGATTGTGGGCCTGGCCAATGCCGGGGCCGATACGGTGAATGCGATTACCACCGCCAGCCAGTTCGGGCTCACCCAGTCTGGCCAGCAGTTGGCGGGCTTGCTGATTTTCTTGAACGACGTACACGCGCTTGGCCTTGAAGCCACCCAGAACCTGCTGCTCACTACCGGTTGGTACTGGGATATGGACGAGCAGTCCCGCGAGTGGTCTGAGCGTTACTTTGAAGAGGTTGGCCGCATGCCCACCATGGTGCAGGCAGGTATCTATTCAAGCACCATGCATTACTTGAAAGCGGTTGAAGCGGCGGGTACCGACAACCCTGAAACCGTGCGTGCCCAGATGGCTGAAGAGCCCATTAATGACTTCTTTGCCCGCAACGGTCGCATTCGTGAAGATGGCCGCATGGTTCACGATATGTACTTGGCGCAGGTGAAAACCCCGGAAGAGTCCACTGGCGAGTGGGATCTCTATGAAATCCTGAGCACGATTCCTGCTGAAGAAGCCTATCGTCCGCTCTCCGAGAGCCAGTGCAAACTGGTGCAAAACTAGGCGATCCCTGGCTTTTATCACGTATTACCGCTCGGGCAGTGGCCGTAAGGTGGCTGCCCAGCCAGCGGCAAGGAGTGTCGTAGCATGACGATGATATTCGGGGTACCCATGGCCGTGTTCATGGGCCAGCTGACGCTGGGGCTGGTCAACGGTGCGTTCTACGCGCTGTTGAGCCTGGGGCTTGCGGTCATCTTTGGCCTTTTGAAAATCGTCAATTTTGCCCACGGTGCCCAGTACATGCTGGGCGCTTTTGCAGCGCTCTTAGGTTTTCGCTATCTGGGCATCAACTACTGGCTGGCGCTGGTGCTGGTGCCACTGGTAATTGGCGGGCTGGGTATGCTGGTCGAGCGTTTTCTGCTGCGCCGGATTGCCCATCTGGATCACCTCTATGGGCTTTTATTGACCTTTGGGCTAGCGCTTATTTTCGAAGGCACGCTGGTCAATCTTTTCGGCGTTTCCGGGGCGCGTTACGCCACCCCTGAAGTTCTGCAGGGTGGGCTGAATCTGGGCTTTATGTTCTTGCCCACGTACCGGGCCTGGGTACTGGTAGCGGCCCTTGCCATGTGCCTGTTTACCTGGTTCATGATCGAGCGCACCCGCTTGGGGGCATATCTACGCGCGGGTACTGAAAACTCTCAGCTTATGCAGGCGTTTGGGGTAAACGTACCGCTGTTGATTACCCTGACCTATGGCTTTGGGGTGGGGCTTGCGGCTTTTGCGGGTGTGTTGGCCGCGCCGCTATACCCTGTATCGCCCACCATGGGCTCAAGCCTTCTGATCGTGGTGTTTGCGGTGGTAGTCATTGGCGGGATGGGGTCGATTCTTGGCGCCATTCTTACCGGTCTGGGAATGGGCGTTATTGAAGGGCTGACCAAAGTGTACTACCCAGAAGCAGCCAATACGGTGATCTTTCTGGTCATGATTTTGGTACTCATGTTGCGCCCCGCAGGGCTGTTCGGGAAGGAGGCATAGTCATGACAGAATCTCATGTACTCAAGGCGCCCTCGGTAGTGGCCAAGCGTCAACGCCGAGCCAACCTGCGCCGCAACGCGTTCTATTTGGCGCTGATTGTTCTGGGGTTGGTAGCTCCGTTTATTGCCTACCCCGTGTTTTTAATGAAGATACTTTGCTTTGCGTTATTTGCCTGCGCCTTCAACCTGCTGCTGGGCTATGCCGGGCTGCTGTCGTTTGGTCATGCAGCGTTTCTGGCCACCGGTGGATATACAACCGGTTACCTGCTGGCAAGCTATCCGGGGCTTACACCCGAGCTGGGGATTATCGCGGGTACGCTGATGGCTACGCTGCTTGGCGTGCTGTTCGGCGTGCTCTCTATCCGACGCCAAGGGATCTACTTTGCCATGGTCACGCTGGCGCTGGCGCAGCTGATGTTCTTCGTGTTTATTCAGTCGCCGTTTACCGGCGGAGAAGATGGCTTGCACGGCGTGCCAAGAGGTGAGCTCCTTGGGTTCATCAGCCTGCGCAGCAATATGGCCATGTACTACTTTGTGTTTGCGATTTTTCTATTCGGCTATGCGCTTATTCAGCGCACCGTGCATTCACCCTTTGGTCAGGTGCTTAAAGCCATCCGAGAAAACGAGCCAAGGGCGATTTCGCTGGGCTACAACGTGGATGCCTACAAGCTGGTGGCGTTTGTAATCTCGGCGGCGCTGGCCGGGCTTGCCGGTTCCACCAAGACCGTGGTGTTTCAGCTGGCCTCCCTCACAGATGCGCATTGGCATATGTCGGGTGAGGTGATCCTGATGACGCTACTGGGCGGTGTGGGCACGCTTTTAGGGCCGATTATGGGCGCAGGGCTGGTGGTCAGCCTTCAGCACATCCTCTCGCAGTCGCCTCTAGGCAACTGGGTCAGTGTGATGTTGGGGCTTATCTTTGTGGTCTGCGTGCTGAGTTTTCGAAGCGGTATTGTGGGCGAACTGGGCGCTATATACCGCAAAAATTTCAAATAGGCTGAGTGCTTTCCTTGCTAGGCGCCCTTGGGCGCCTTTTTTATGACGGAGGTGGGTATCTACGCCCAAGGTAGAGGGGGTAATACGTTGCGTGGTGGAGGTTTAGGCGATAAGTTAACGTAAACGTCAATTAGCCTGCTGCGACTTGCACGGCATTGATTGACCACTAATAACGACAATAGCGAGCGCCCGCACGGTACGTGTTACCCAAGCGCTAAGTGCTCATGCTTTTCGCGGAGATTCATCATGAATTTTGAGCTGAGTGAAGACCAGGTGGCCTTTGCCGATATGGCAAAAGCCTTTGCCCAAAACGAGCTTGAACCCCATGCGGCCCAGTGGGACGCCGAGGCCTTCTTTCCGGTGGAGGTGATTAAAAAAGCGGGTGAATTGGGATTCTGTTCGCTCTACGCGCCGGAAAGCGTGGGTGGTCTTGGTCTTTCCCGGCTGGATGCCAGCATCATCTTCGAGCAGCTTTCCATGGGTTGCACCTCCACGACGGCCTATCTCACCATTCACAATATGGTGACCTGGATGCTGGCCGATTTTGGCAAGCCTGATGCGGTCGAAAAGTGGGGCGCCAGGCTCGCCACCGGTGAGCTGCTGGGTTCTTACTGCCTGACCGAGCCGGGGGCAGGTTCAGACGCCGCGTCGCTTAAAACCACCGCCAAGCGTGATGGCGAATATTACGTGCTCAACGGCAGCAAGATGTTTATTTCCGGGGCAGGCAGCACCGACTTTCTAGTGGTGATGGCGCGCACCGGGAGCGAAGGCGCAGGCGGCGTCTCTGCGTTTGCGGTGGATGCCAAGGCAGAAGGCATCAGCTATGGACGCAAGGAAGACAAAATGGGCTGGAACAGCCAGCCCACCCGCACGATTACTTTTGAAGACGTACGTGTACCCGCCAATCATTTGCTGGGCGTTGAGGGCGATGGCTTCAAGATTGCTATGAAGGGGCTGGACGGTGGGCGCATCAATATTGCCACCTGTTCTATCGGCACGGCCCAGCAAGCGATCAACAAAGCCCGGGAATATATGCTGGAGCGCAAGCAGTTCGGCAAGCGCCTGGCGGATTTCCAGGCCCTGCAGTTTCGCTTGGCTGATATGGTGACCGAGCTAGTGGCCGCCCGCCAATTGGTCAGGATGGCCGCTACCAAGCTGGATGCCGGTCACGCCGATGCCACGACTTACTGCGCCATGGCGAAGCGCTTTGCCACCGATGTAGGCTTCAAGGTATGCGACGAGGCGCTTCAACTTTACGGCGGCAATGGCTATATCAAGGAGTACCCCATGGAGCGCTACGTGCGCGACACCCGGGTACACCGTATCTTGGAAGGTACCAACGAGATCATGCGCCTGATCATATCGCGCCGCGTGCTTGCCGATGGCGCCGCCGAACTATAGTGCGAACTATAGTGATAGCCACCTAGAGTCATCACATATCGTGCATAAAGGATAATGGAATGAGTAGCGTACTGTTTAACGAGCACGCCACCCAGGATGGCCACGCCATTGGCGAGATCAAGCTCAACGCCGAGCGCTCGCTCAACGCGCTAACCCTGGAAATGATCGAGGCCATATTGCCGCAAATAGACGCCTGGGAAGCGGACGAGCGCATTGTCGCGATATTGCTGGATAGCGCAGGCGACAAGGCCTTTTGTGCCGGTGGCGATGTGGTCAATCTCTACAAGGCGATCACCGGCCAGGGCGACCCGAGCTTCCCTGAGCGTTTTTTCGAAACCGAGTACCGCCTGGACTACCGGCTGCACACCTATTCAAAGCCGGTTATTTGCTGGGGCAGCGGGATCGTCATGGGGGGCGGCATGGGGCTTTTAAGCGCCAGCAGCCACCGTGTGGTAACCGAAACCTCACGGCTGGCCATGCCGGAAGTCACTATCGGCCTTTACCCAGATGTAGGCGCCAGCTGGTTTCTAAACCGTCTGCCGGGTGGCACGGGGCGTTTTCTGGCCGTCACAGGTAGCCAGATCAACGCGCTGGATGCGCTGCATCTAGGCCTGGCCGACCGTGCGATTGCCAGCCACCGCCGTGATGAGCTTCTGCAAAAGCTACACCAGGCCGCCTGGGGGACGGGAGAAAACACCGATGCCCACGGCGTGGTTAATCGCACGTTACGTGAGCTTGAGCAGGCCTCCAAGGCTGATTTCGAAGCACTGGAAACTCCCGTGCATGACTTCCTGCCACAGATTCGCGAACTGATCGACCACGACACCGTTGAGCAAATGGTGGCTGCTATCCTCGCGGTTGAAAGCGAGGATAAATGGTTTAGCAAAGCGCAGAAAACGCTGGCCCACGGCAGCCCGGTTTCCATCAAATTAATCGATGAGCAGTTAGCCCGCGCCAAGTATATGTCGCTTGCCGAGGTGTTCCAGGCAGAGCTGGCACTTTCAGTTCAGTGCTGCCGTCACCGGGAATTTCCTGAAGGCGTGCGCGCGCTGCTGGTCGATAAAGATGGCCAGCCCGCCTGGACCTACCCGGATGTGGCCTCGGTAGAACACTCCTTTATAGACGAACTGCTGGCGTCGCCCTGGGAGAAAAATCCGCTTTCCGATCTCAGATAACGTTCCACGGACGATTATTTCAACGACTCCTGTTTCCAACGAGCTACTAATAAGGATAAAAAGATGACGACCGTTGCGTTTATTGGTTTAGGCAATATGGGTGGCCCCATGGCGGCTAATCTGGCAAAAGCGGGCTTTAGCGTACGCGCCTTTGATCTCTCCAAGGATGCTCTGGAGGCCGCCAGGTCACACGGCTGTGAAATGGTGGCATCGGCTTCTGAAGCCGCCAAGGGTGCCGATTTTGTTATTTCCATGCTGCCCGCCGGTCAGCACGTTCGCGGGCTTTTTATGGATGGCGATACGCCGCTTTTCGATGTGATCAAGCAGGGCGCGCTAGTGATCGATTCATCGACCATCGATGCCGACACCGCGCGCCAAGTGGCCGCCGCTGGGGCTGAAAAGGGCATTGGCTTTATTGATGCGCCGGTATCCGGTGGGGTAGGCGGTGCCCAGGCGGGCACGCTGACCTTTATCGTGGGCGGTAGTGAGGCGCAGTTTGAACAGGCGAGGCCCTTGCTCGATGTGATGGGCAAGAACATCTTCCATGCAGGCGACCACGGGGCGGGGCAGGTGGCCAAAGCGTGCAACAACATGCTGCTTTCCATTCTGATGGCGGGTACGTGTGAAGCGATCAACATGGGCGTAAAGAACGGTCTCGACCCCGCCGTGCTTTCCGACATCATGAAGCAGAGCTCCGGCGGCAACTGGGCGCTTAACGTGTATAACCCCTACCCAGGTGTTATGGAAAACGCCCCGGCCTCCAAGGGGTATCAGGGCGGTTTCCTGGTTGATTTAATGGTCAAGGACCTGGGGCTTGCCATGGATGTCAGCCAGCAAAGCGCATCCCCCGTGCCCATGGGCTCGGCCGCGCGCGCGCTGTTTACCCAGCACAAGGCGAACGGCAATGGCCGCCTCGATTTCTCAAGCCTGATGCAGTTCTATCAGGATAAAGAAGGTAGGGCGTGAATGGTGTTGTAGCGCATGGTAACGAATCTTGAAGAATGAGCAAATGAGGCACCCGCGACATGCACCGCGCCAGACGCTGGCTGCCTCAACTTGCCACCCAACCCGGCGCGAGGCACACTTTATGTCCTTGAAATTCACCAACAATAAGGATCGCCATGATTACCCTCTGGGGCCGCGATAACTCCACCAATGTTAAAAAAGTACGTTGGGTGCTGGACGAGCTGAATGTACCCTTTGAGCAGATCCAGGCAGGGCTTCAGCACGGCGTAAATAACACGCCCGAATACCTGGCCATGAACCCCAACGGGTTGGTGCCGCTACTCAAAGACGACGCCACCGAAAGTGTATTGTGGGAATCCAACACCATCATCCGCTACCTGGCCGCCCAATATGGCCAAGGCAAACTGTGGATTGAAGAACCTGCCAGGCGTGCCCAGGCGGAAAAGTGGATAGACTGGGCCAACAGCACGCTTTCCCCCGCGCACCGGGTGATTTTGATGGGCTATGTAAGAACGCCTGAAGAACAACGCGACCACGCCGCGATTGAAGCAGGCATGCAAGCCTGTGAAAAACTGTTTGAACTGCTGGATAACGCACTCGCCAAACAGGTATGGCTTTCAGGCGACGTCTTTGGCCTGGGCGATATTGCCGTGGCCCCCTTCGTCTACAACCTATGGAACATCGGCCTGACCTGGCAACCCCGCCCCAATCTGGAGCGCTGGTATCAACAGCTAACCGAGCGCCCCAGCTTCAAAAAAATCGTGATGATCCCCGTTACCTGATCTAGCGGTGGGTACACTTACGAGCCGCTCAAGTTTAAAGGTAGGCACGAACAAGTAGCGCGCGGTAACGAGCACCGCGAGGCACCCGCGAAAGGGCAGCGCCCAGCTGCCCCAAGCCCGATAAAACTTAAAAACTAAAAACTAAAAACCCGCCTCCAGCTCAGCCAGCTCACCATCCAACCCCCGTAACACCTCACAACCCACCCCATGCCGCTCAGCACTCTCAATCAACGGCCCCAAGATCGCTCCACGCTCGGTAAGCCGCTTGGTCTCAACATCCTGCAACATTGAAGCTTTATTATTCGCTGTCTTCTCAATAACGTCCCAAACCAATGCCAGCCAAGCATCCAAGCCGCTGCCACCGTTGGGCGCTTGAATACCCTCGGCCAGCATAATCGCCGCCACTTCCTCAACTACCGCCTCAACGCGGCCTGCGTAAGCAGCGTCATGCAGCTCACCGTTACGCACGCCATGCAGCGCTACTAACGGATTAATCGCCGCATTCACCGCCAGCTTCTGCCATAGGCGGCTACGAATATCATCCACCGCTGTAGCGGCAAGTCCCGCCTGAGTTAACGTTGCCACCACTACCTGCGCCAACTCCCCATGCCGGTTATTCAAATCCCCCGCAAATGTATGCCCACGCCCTGCATGTACTACGCCATCATCACCTGTTAAATAAGCACCTTCTGTGGTGGTAGCGCACAGCACTGGCCCCGGCCAGAGTTCAGTCAGCCTTGGCTGAGCCAAAAAACCGTTCTGCCACAGCACCAGTGGGGTAGTCGAAGAAATAACGTCCGCCACGCTTTCCAATGCCGCTTCAGCAGCCATCGCCTTGGTGGTGATATGCACAAAAGCGGGCGGCGCTGGCGCATTGGCTAACAATTGCGATGTGGTTATCACGTTTAAGTGCTTGATACGTGGCTCGCCTTCGGGGGGCGTTATTGTTTGCTGCTCAGGCAGTGTGCGGCGGCCGATTAATGTGACGCCAGCTAGAGAGGAGAGCGAGTGGGCCAATAAACGGCCGATGGCGCCAGGGCCTAAAATCCAATGTGAGGTCATCGAAACGTTACTCAGCAAGCGGAGTTGCCGATCAGCTTACCTTGTTCTCTACAAAGATATGAAGGCGGTGAGGAGAATCGTAATAAGGGACTAACTCCTAATAACTACAATAAATATCTTCTATTAGCGTTAGGGGTAATCATATTTAGTAAACTTTAGTGAGCGTTTGAGTTACAGCGTCTACCAAAGTGGAAGATACGAGCAGTTAGTAGAATAGAATCGTAAGGTGCTGAGCTCAGTGCCCGCTTTCGACCGAGGCTGTGTGAAAACGATGTGGCCGCTATACTTTACCAAGGTTCCCTGAAAGGGTGTTTACAAAATAGTAGTGATTGATTGTTGCCCCTATCCTCAGCATCGTCGAATTCATCAAGCCGGACAATCTGGCTTCGGTGCCGTTCAACATCGCCTGTGGTCGCTAACGCAACTGCAAGGAGGGCCGTACTGGCATCTGCTTCACATTGTGCCGGGCGCTGGGCTACATTTGCGACTATGGTGAGCCATGTAAGCCGACATATGTCTCAAGGAGGAAGCTATGAATCGCTACTTGGCCGGTGCCATCGGCGGCCTGCTCGCCACCGTTCCCATGACCCTTGCCATGGAGGCGCTATATCGGCGGCTTCCTCGGGAAGAGCGCTACCCGTTGCCGCCGCGTGAGATCACCCAGAACCTTCTGCAGAAAGTGGAGGCGGATGCGCTATTGGATGAAGAGCAGCGCGTCGAGCTAAGCCTTGTCAGCCACTTTGGCTATGGTGCCTTCGCAGGGGCGCTGTACCCCGCCGCATGTCAACGAGTCGCGCATCCTTTGGTCTACGGCAGCGGCTACGGCGTGGCGATATGGGCAGCGAGCTATTTCGGCTGGATTCCGGCGCTGCATATCCTCCCGCCGCCCAACCGTCACCCGGCCAATCGTCGCCGGCTAATGATTGCCGTTCATCTGGTGTGGGGGGCCGGCACCGTATGGATCGGCGAGTGTCTGGCAAACCGACGGGACGCCCCCCCTCGGCAACGGCTGGATTAGCCACGCACCACTTGCAGGTTTGGGGCACTATGCCCCTGGTTCTCCTGCATCCGCTCGCTGTACCAGTTGATGGGGTCGATACCCTGAAGTGAATAAATTGATAAGGGCTACAAGCGCATAAAGGCCCTGTGTTCATTTGTTTCAAAGCTATAAGAATTCAATAGGCGCTCTTTGATGCTTTATAGTCCAAATGACATATCAGTAACAGTTGGCAATCAGCGGAGCAGAATCTCTAGGCTCCTAGAGTGACACGGGGAGTACACGTGGATTAGCCTGAAATTTTCAGTTTCACCCTGCCAGGACCCAAAGCAGATGTGCCGGGAAACGCAAAAAGAGCGCGAATTTTGGATAAATAATCTAATATAAATTTTTATGCTCAGTATCATAAGATTGAAAAAATACTGGTAGGTTGCATTTGTTGGGCAATGGTGTCTGTCGCGTTCATCCAATCATAGGGCGGGCAGTCTAATACCTGTTATACCCCTACGAAGAGGCCTTTATGCAACGCAGTTTTTCACAGCGAATAGCTCCCTACGTTGAGGCCGAGTTGGCGAATGCCACGTGGGCAAGATCAATTGGTAATATTCAGCAAGAATTTTTTTATTTGGAGCGGGCTCACGTCATTGGGCAGGAATCGACGTACTGGCATGTAAAGGTCCATGTATTGATGCTGCTCTGGGCCTCACGTAATAACTCGCTCAAAGAAATATTAGGTCAGGTTTTCCGAATTGTAGGCGCTGCGACTAAAACAGCATTTGGATTAGTGCCACAAGGTAATACGGGTGGCGCCAATGTCAGCCCGTTCAAGAAAATGCCAATTTCGCCGGAGTTGGCCACTTTGATTGAAAAGGCCAAGTCTAGTGTATAACCAGGCTCGTCACACGGACGCCCTTTACTACGCCGCACCGTTTTGTAAAGGCATCGGTGCGCTCTGCGTTAAATTAGAACCACCTAAAACACCGCTTCTGAGAGACTACCGGACTGGTCTTAAATGGATTTTGGCTTCATCGCATACAGGGAAAACTGAAATGGAAGAGTCTGCCACGTTAGATTGCGTGATCATCGGTGCTGGCCCCGCTGGGTTGGCTGCTGGTATCAATCTACAGCGTTTCCTGCGAGACATTCGCATTATCGATGCAGGGGCCAGTCGTGCCACGCTTATTCCTCGCACCTTCAACTATCCCGGCTTCGGAGAAGGCATTAGTGGTAATGCCCTGTTGGAGCAGCTCAGGGCGCAGCTGCAGGCAAACGGAGGGTGGGTGATGCCTGGGCGGGTAGCGCGAATTGAGCGCACCGAAGATGACCTGTTCAACGTCGTGACCGAATCGGAAATACTCCGATCACGGACGGTACTGCTTGCCACGGGTGTAGTTGATGTCGATCCTGAGATCGAAGGCTTCCAGGCAGTAAAGCAGGAGGGGCTGATTCACTATTGTCCCATCTGTGATGGCTTTGAATTCACCAACGAGCGTATCGGAGTGATCGCCCGAGAAGAGCATGGCGTTGACGAAGCTATATTCATCAAGCGATTTAGCGCCGACTTAACGCTGATCGACATCGAAGACGGTGCTTATCTGAATAAAGTGTCGATGGAGCGGCTGGCACACTCGGACATTGCACTAGTGCAGGGAAAAGTAAGCGCTATGTACACCGATGAAAGCAAACGCATCCACTTGCGCATGGATGACGGCACAGAGCATTCGTTCGCAGCGATTTATTGCGCGCTAGGTACCGAAGTGCGCAGTGAACTAGGTACGAATATGGGGGCGTTGAGAAATCCACAGGGGTATCTTGTGGTGAATCCACACATGCAAACTGGAATTGAAGGATTGTACGCCGCAGGCGATATAACCAATCATCTGAGTCAGATTACCGTGGCCACCGGGCAGGCCTCTATTGCTGCTACCGCTATTCATAATCGGCTTCAGGGTCGCTGAGTTCGTTGTAGCCCTAGACGAATGCGTGCCAAGCAAGAGTGGCGAGTTTAAAGGGGATACCTATACTCCAAGAGTATTGATATCACAGGAGGCAGGGATGCCACGTACCATTGAAGTCAGCGCTCCAACGAAAACCATCGACGCTATCCTTGAGCGGATCGAGCTAGTGCAGGGTGTCGTGAGTATATCCTTGCAAAAGGGCGCTTCCCTGTCTCCGCCTGGGGACGTACTGACCATTCAAGCCACGGACGAGGCAACCCGTTTACTATTGGGCACACTGACGGATCTCAACGCCTCGGTGGACGGAACGATCAGTCTGAGCGAACCCACCAGTCTGCTCTCTTCAGAACATCAGCGGCTGATCAATAAAGAGTCGAATGAAACGATCTGGGACGACATGGCTTTCCTTCTGCGCAGGGATACCAACCTGTCGGTCAATTACCTCATGCTAATGGCGCTGGCTGGGGCGATTACAGCAGCAGGCCTATGGTCCGATACGCTACACCTTATTGTGGGATCCATGATCATTGCTCCGGCTTTTGAACCCCTGCTACGGCTACCGCTAGGTCTGATCACGCGCGCCAAGGAACTAATCCCCAGCGGTTTGATTTCGACGGGTGCCGGTTATCTCGCGCTAGCCATGGGGGCAGCGTTTGCCACAATGATACTCATGCTCTGGGAATCTGGAGAGAAGCCGGGCCTAGCCGATCAGCAATGGATTAATTACTGGACTTCGCTGAGTTTTTCCGGGGTGCTTATCTCCTGCTTCGGTGCAATCGCTGGGCCCATTATCGTCACTGCCCAGCGCTCGGTAATGACGGTGGGGGTGATGATTACGCTCGCCCTGATTCCAAGCATGGGAATAGTGGGTATGGGGTTGGTTATTGGCGATTTAGCTCTAGCTGGGCAAGGCTTTATGCGGTGGTGCGTGGATGCCGCTCTTGTAACGACCATGAGTGCGATAGTGTTCGGGCTCAAAAAACGTTTTCTACACTATCGTCTGCACGCTTTGAGTTAATGGTCAAACGGGCACAGCCTCACAGTTTGGCCTCTACGTATAAAGAAAGTCACTCTTTATTAACTTAAAAACATGGGGCTATGTTAGCCATCGACCAGGCAGCGGCTAATATCACCACCTACCTGAGGTTCGAATGTAGTAACGGATATGCCTAAAGTTGATAGCTGCGTTCCACTTCTTTCGCACTGAAGAGAGACTCATGCCCATTGCGCCACAGCATTTTGCAATTCTTGCAGAGCTACTATCCTGAGAGAACGGTTCGAATTGGCAATCAGGTTTCATCAGCCCCTTCCCGAAAACCGCATATACAAGCAAGGAGCGCGAAATGGCACTGCATTTGAAAGGCTTGGAAAACCAGACAGTGATCATCACAGGCGCAACCACGGGCATCGGTCTGGCAACTGCGCGCATGGCCGCCGAGCATGGCGCACGCCTGGTCCTGGCAGCACGTGACGAGAATACATTGCGCAAGCTCTGTGACGAAATCAACCTCGCCGGTGGCGAGGCCGTCCACGTCGCGGTGGATGTCGGCGATAAAGCGCAAGTTCAAAGGATAACGCAAACCGCCATTGATACTTTTGGCGGCTTCGATACTTGGATCAATAATGCCGGTGTATCCCTTTTCGGCAACCTGCTCGATATCGACGAGCAAGATTACCACCGCCTCTTCGACACGACTTACTGGGGCGTTGTGTACGGTTCGCTGGAGGCGGCACGTCACCTGGGCAAGCGCCGAGACGGCTACGCCGGTGCGATTATCAACCTTGGCTCGGTCGCCTCGGATCAAGCCATCCCCTATCAGGGCATGTATTCAGCCGCCAAGCATGCCGTCAAGGGCTTCACCGACGCCCTGCGCATGGAACTCGAACATGTCGGCGCGCCCATTTCGGTCACGTTGATCAAGCCGGCTACCATCGCCACGCCTTTCCCCGAACACGCCGGCAACGTCATGGACACGGAGCCGACCTTGCCACCACCCCTTTACGAACCCCGCATCGTCGCGCGCAGCATCCTTTACTGCGCCGAGCATCCCCGCCGTGACATGTACGTCGGTGGCGGCGGACGGCTCATGGCCGCGCTGGGACACTGCGCACCACGGTTGATGGACAAGATCATGTCGGCGAAGATCATCGAACAGCAGCAGACCAACAAGCCGGAGCATCGCCGCCACTTTGCGCTGCAAGAACCGGCTACCGATATGCGCGAACGCGCTCCATACTCCCGCCACGTTGCCAAGACTAGCCTGTACACCAATGCCTCGATGCACCCGGTACTGACCACGACCGTACTGGCCGGCGCATTGATCGGTATCGTTGCCCTGGCCGAGCGGCGCTCGAAGAACTGACGCCTGATAGCGCTTCGCTCATAATGTAGCGCTACTCAAGCAGGAAATGACGCTGCATAGCCTGCAGGTGGTTGGGCAACACGTATTAGTGTTGCCCAGCCTCTGCTTAAGCTAGGTTATTCGGTGCCCGACCAGCTCTCTTCTGACTCTACCTGCCCGCGCCGCTGCATCCAGCGCATCACTATCCAGCACAGCGCTGCCCAGCTCGCCCCGGCCGTCCAGCCCGCAAGTACATCGGTCGGCCAATGGACACCGAGATAGACGCGGCTCATGCCCACTAGCAGCGTCAGCAATATCGCCAGTATCAGAAGGTAAGCCTTCAGCCTCAGCGCGGGCTGTACGCGGATGAGCAGCGCGGCCAGGGTGAGGTAGGTCACGGCAGACATCATGGAGTGACCGCTGGGAAAGCTCGCCGTATAGACCATGGCTTCATGAGGCACGAGGTCCGGGCGAGGGCGGTCAAAGCCCATCTTCATCACCGTGCTGAGCAGTATGCCTCCAGGCACCGCAATCGAGGCAAAGAGTGCCGCGCGATAGCGTCTGGCGAGTAACAGGTAACCCAGAGCGCCCAACATGATAAGTACCAGTACGCCGACACCGCCAAGCGCGGTAAAGTCCCGCCCCATTTCCTCGACCCAGCCTGGCCCGATCGGGTCGCTAAGATCGGCGGGGTTGCGAAGGGCGAGCAGCAGGCTCTCATCGATGCTCTGGGTACCACCCTCGATGACCTCATCAGCCAGCGCGATGAACCCCCAAATTCCACCTGAAAGTACCGCAATGCCTAGCAGCGTTGCTAGTTCTTGGCGGCCGAGCCGAGCCAGTATGGAAAGGCTTTGGCGCCCAACGCGTCCAATTTTTTCATGGTGTTTCATTTGCAACTCCTTTGCTTTGATACGTCACGCGCAATGTCGATTTAGCAGGTCCTGTTGTGACGATGTTATCAAGCAGCACGGAAAACCGCTTACTGCCTCACAGAATAGAGATTCCGACGCCAACAAACGGCGACCCTGCCATCCCCTAATAAATGCTTACGGATGAATACAGGCCAAAGCTAAGACTAATGCTGCTTCAACAGAGTATCCATGACAAAACCGAACAGCGAACCACTGTTGAAAGCATTCTTTATCAAGACAACGGCCGGCAAACTGATAGCTGCTTTCCGTGCACTCACGGATGATCTTGATGTTGAGTGGCTATTCATCGATGGTTTCTATGTCAAGGCGCACCATGATTTCCTGTAAATCATGCGCGAGCAAATGTAGCTGGCACACCTTGAAGTAAGGCAGGTGATTGGTAGGTAAGCCAATTCGGAAAAGTGAAGAAGAGCTGAGCGTGATTCGCGAAACCGGTCAACTGCTCGCCTCAGTGATTAGCTACCGCGACACATTAGTTGTGCCGGGTACTTTCACCATGCGGATCAATGATTAGCGCCGAGCGCTATATCGTGATGAGTTAAAAGCTCCCGGCCAGTAAAGACAGTTCGATTATCAGTATGTGCTCAACGCGCCCATGTATCCTGTGGGGTGCCATGGCATTTCATCGAAGAAGCAAACAGTGGCATGCCGTTGGCTACTGACTGGCAGCGACTGGAATACCTGAAGGTAATAACACGAATATGCAAACGCCCCTTTACCGGGGCTTTTTGTGCCTGCTGTAAGAAAATGCTTTCAAAACCTGTCAGTGATTTCCTACATAAATAATCTATTCCGATTACTACGCTGTAGGTGTGACGCTAGGATCGCCGTTAAATAGTATGACGGACGCGTCACGACATGGATGTGATTTGTAAAGAGAAGGGAATCAGAAAGGCCAAGGAAGGCGTCTCAATATTTTTGCTCAAGCCAGCTCAACCACTTTGTCGTATGCCGCATATCGTTGGTTTCGGTGTATTGCTGCCTGAATATCTGCGATGCGCGCAGGCATATGATCGTCTACGATGGCTGGCCATGCGTTAATCTAAACGCGGAAGGTCTCAGCATTTAGCACTGATGCAACCTCTAACGCGCACTCGCCGTTATCTATAGAACGAGCGCAGGTGCACAAGAAGTGAGTGAAAAGGGCGACAGGCAGCTATAAGCTTTCAGCGTCCACTGCTGCATATAGCGGTGATGTGGTATCGCACAGCGGTGGTACCGATAAGAATGGTTGCCATCGGGACACTAAAGCTGGCACGCGTCACTGCCACTAAATGTTTTGCAACGCCATAAACATCGCCTTAGGCATGCCGCACGCGTTGCACTTAACTTCCATCTTGGAATACTGGCATCTTAAGAATGTGCGAAATCCCGATTGTCCGAAAACGACCCAAAGCGGCCCTCCCGGCGAAAGCGGCATGCTGATTCAGCCGTGTTATGCAGCCGGCACGATAATCTATGTTACGCTGCCTATTTATACTTAATTTCTTTTAATTTAAATGGGATAGATCGTGAATGAAAGGCGGCATAACCTGAATGAACGCGCCGTCGGGTTCATTCAGGTTATGTAGAAGGATGTATAATCACTGTTATGTTTTAAGGAAGTATCGTGAGCAACTTCAGACACTTATTTCAAACCTATAAATACTCAATGGTTCGAATTACTGTGAGGACAGAAGCAGGTGACTTGAGTAATGGGTCAGCGTTTCATATTGGTGATGGATGGCTTGCTACGGCAGCGCATGTTATCAATGACGGTGAAATCGAAGAGATAGTTTCAGAATATTGCGGCCAGAATCTGGAGATAGAAAAAGTCATTTGTCACAGCGATGAAAAAATTGATTTAGCAATAATAAAAACCAACTTGGACCTTTCCCACTACCTTATTAAAACAACCATTGTGGGCTCACCCGAAGGGTTTGAGCAAACTGATCATATAGAGATTGGTGGACATCTAGATGACTGGATTGGTGATGAATTGGTGCTCTCTAAGGTTTTACTGATGGGGTTCCCTCCTATTCCCTTTTCTAATAGACCGGTTTTACTCGCATCGGAGGGTGAGGTAAATGCAGTTGTGGATAAGTATAATGGCCCACACCCTCACTTCATAATATCTAACATGGGCCGAGGTGGTTATAGTGGAGGGCCAGTAATAAGCGAATATGGTTTTTTACTAGGCGTACTTACTGAGTCCTTAGTTATGAATAATCAATCAGAAGAACTAGGCTACTCATCAGCATTGTCAATTGAGCCATTATTGGTTCTGCTACAAGAAAACGGGGTTTATCCCGGTAAGAACAAAGAAACAATCGAGGTCCTACTTGAAGGGGCAGACCATTGGAATGATAAAACATAACAAGCGCATGTTGCCGGACTGGTTTTCCACTGCGCTCCAAACCAGCCGCAAATGCGGGCGTTATATCAGCATTGCCTCAACGTCCGCTTCTGGCCGAATGGTGAAATTTAGGCTATTTTGATAAATGGAATCGACGGCACACGACCCACCGCGGCCTTCCCAAAAAATTCCTAATAACCATTGTATATTTCCCACGAATCGAGTCGAGCACGCCGCCTAATAAGCCGTTAGACAGATGGAGATGGGGCATGGAAAATAAAAATACTGTTTTAGAAGAGCTTGAAAGGATTGAGATGAATTCTGCAACATGCAAATTCGCTCATTTCAAATCATCTAATTCAAAAGAAAGTCTAACCCTAATTCTAGGCATCCCAGTAGTTGTGATAAATGTTTTTATTAGTTCAACGTTTATTGATTCATTTGGCGATTATTCAACTGCAATAATTTCACTGTTATCACTATTAGCAGCCACTTTGGCAGGTGTTCAGACTTATTTAAGTTATCAGAAAAAATCGACTCTTCATATTGAAGTGGGCAATATGTATTCAGAGATAGAAAGAGAATGTCGGGTGGCAAAAGGTAAATATCAAGCAAGTGTATTGAGTGACGAGTTAGCTTGGGAGGTTATAACTAAATTAGAATTAAAATACAGTGAAGCTAATAAAAAAGCGCAGGAGTGCCCATTATCAGAATCAGCATTAATCCAAGGTAGAAAAAAATTCTCAACTTTGTGTATGGCAAATAAGGCGGACGACTCAGGTGATGCTGTTTCTTGAGGTATTTTATTCTGGATTAATTGGGTTTACATGAACGTCTCCTTTTGGCCGATAACGGCGATTCAGCCAGAGCCACAGGGTCAGTCCCAGCTATCAAGGGGCATCGGGGTCGTTCACAAGGTCTCAGGGTATGGCAACCCCGGGGATTGTACGTCAAATCACGACGAGGCTCAGCTAGACAGCCCTTCGTGACCAGGCACGAAACCGCCCAGCAGGCGGTCGATTTCCTTGGCAGGCATCGGACGGTAGAAGAAGAACCCCTGGACGAGGTCGCAATGCATTTCGCGAAGCAATGACAACTGTTCGGCGTTCTCGACGCCCTCGGCCACCACCTCCAATCCCAACCGATGACCGATGAAGATGGCACCCTCCATGATGGCCCTATCCTTCGGCTGTGTGGGAGCGTCGCGGATGAAGGATCGATCGATCTTCAGGGCGGTGACTGGAAAGTGCTTGAGATAGCTCAGGGAGGAATAGCCGGTCCCGAAGTCGTCGATAGCAATGCGAAAACCGCGATGATAGAAGCGCCGCAGGTCCTCGAGGACGGTCTCTTCGGCTTCGATCAGGACATTCTCGGTCAATTCGATGCCGATATCCCGCGGGCCTAAGCCGTGACGCTGCAGCGACTCCTCGAAGCTCTTGAGGGCATCGGGACGCACCAGTTGACGACCCGAGACATTGATGTCGATGCGGTGTTCGTGAAATCCCTTGGCACGCCATTCCACCTGCTGGCGGCAAGCCTCTTCGATGACCCAGTCGCCCAGACGATGGATCACACCGGAACGCTCGGCCAGCGGGATAAACTCGGCAGGCGAGATCGGAGGGCCCTCGGCAGGCTCCCAGCGTATCAAGGCCTCAAGATGCTCTATTCGCCCACTGGCCGCCGAGACTAGGGGCTGGTAGTGGAGGGAGAATTCACCGTTATCCAGGGCTTCCTCGAGTCGCGCCGAGAGATAGTGCTGGCGAACCAGCTCATCATGGAGCTTCTGTTGGAAGAAACGTACAGCACCCCGACCATCCAGTTTGGCACGATTCTTGGCAACATCGGCATTACGGATCAATTCACGTGACGATTCACCATTCTCGGGAAAGAGCGCCACACCCAGGCAGGCCGTGACCTGACGCTCCCGACCATCCAGGACGAAAGGTTCCCGAAAGACATTCTGGACATGATGAACGACCCGTCTGACATCGGGGGCCAAGTGGACATCGGGAAAGGCCAGCACGAATTCATCGCTAGAGACACGGGACACCAGATCAGTGACTTGCTGGCACTCTCTTAGTCGCCGTGTCAGCTCAATGAGCAGGCGATCGCCCTGATCATAGCCAAGGGCATCATTGATCTCGACGAAGTGATCGATGTCCAGGTAGATGGTTACCAGGCCATTGCCCTGGCGTCGACAGGAATCCAACAGACTGTCCAAGTCGACCTCGAAGGTCTGGCGGTTAGGGAGATGGGTGAGCCTGTCGAAACGGGTGGCGAATTCCAGGTCACGGTGGGCGCGCTTTTGGTCGGAAAGATCGACATCCACGCAGAACATCAAGGGGGAGTCGGTATGCTCATTGAGCATCAGATGCTGCGAAAAGACCGATACCAGTTCACCGGTTTTGTGCTTGAGCTCGAGTTCATCGGCGGGCATATCGACCCCTTCCTTGATCCAGGCACAATGCGCCTGGATCACCCCGTCACGCATGAAGGCAGGGATGATCAGATCTTCCAGTAACTGTCCCTGGGCTTCCTCAGCGGTATAGCCATAGAGACGAGTGCTACCCTCATTCCAGTAAACCACTCGCCGATCGCGATCATACCCCTGAACCGCCACCTTCGGCAGGCTCTCCAGCAGGGCGCGGAATCGCTGCTCACTCTCCAGATACTGGCGGCGTACTAACTCTACTTCTTCTTTGCCGGCATCATGCGAATCGATGCCATCAGTGGAAGGTGTCTTTGACACCTTCAATACGAGCGCACCGGAAAACTCCCTGCGGTTCTCCTTCAGGCGTTCCGGATCTCTGTGATGTCGGGAATCGCTGGCAGTCATGGGATCCACTTAAAGATAAAACACTGTCAAGAGCCTTATAATGGCAACAATAAGGATTTTATTGTGATTATCCTACATCTATTTGTAGGAGATAACCTACACATATACGCCATCAACGGTCTGGTCCTGTTTTCAAAAAAACACTCTTTTTCAGTACATTTCTTTGACATACCTTTGCAACTCTTTTCATTTCTCTCCTGTTGACCGCGTTCTTACACCGGCAACACAAGGCAATTCCACCCAGTTGACAGGAGAATACCATCATGAAACTCGATACCCTCAAGCACGGTTTCGACCTCACCTCCATGCCTGCCGATTCACTCGTCGATTATTGGAATCCGGGAGTGACCGAGGCGCTCATGCATCAGGATTGGGCGAAAACCGATATTCGGGAGCGAGTCGATCTGACCGCCTGGCAGGGGTTTACCGCTGACCTGCCGCGCGATCCCTATGTTAACCAGCGATGGAAGCGGATGTCATGGCTCGCCCTGAATGATCAGGGAGATGTCGAGGATATGGGCCAATGCCCCATGGCCCAGGGGGGAGCCTTCAACGACGCGGAAAGCATGGCGGATCGTCTGCGGTACTATGATCCGCTGACTCGGGAATTCATGGCACGCCCCGATGTGAAGGCCTTCGTTCGCGCCTGGGCAAAGCTGTGGAGTATCGGTGCGCACGAACCCATTCTGATGCAGATCACCGGGGTTCGAGGGGAAGGTAGCATCGACCCCCTTCAGGGTCAGGGGATTCATGCCGATGGCTGCAAGGCCCTGAGCATTCTGGTCCTCAATCGAGAAAACGTGGCAGGAGGTGAAAACCACCTCTACGCAGACAAGGCTGGCACGCAACCCTTGGTCGATATCACCCTCGATCCGGGTGATATCCTTCACCTGAGCGATGACCGGCTATTCCACAGTGTCGACGGGATCGAACAGCTCGACAGCGAGGCACCCTTCGAGCGGTTCATTATCATCATCAACAGCCGCTTCGTGGACGACTTCCAGAACCGGATATTGCGTCGCCACTTCCCGGAAGCGGTCCTCAATGAGAGCGACTAACACTCTCGGTAAATTGAGAACCTAGCAATACCAACGCCCCCGGAACTCCGGGGGCGTCTTGGTTGTGCGCCAGACATGGCGCTGTTCCTGAGGGTGATGCTGGGGGTGAAAGTCCCCTGCACGCCCGGCAAGGGGAAGTGCTAGCCAACGACAAGGGTGTCTCCCGCGAGTAGGCGATGACGTCTTGAGGATCGATCATGAAGACAGACCCTGGCGCTAATACCGTCACTCACCCAGAGGGGCAGGGGCAATACCCTGAGCCCCGGTCGGTGAGCGTCGAGACGGTCCCGGCGTCGTCATCGAGGACGAAAGCCGAGCCTGCCCCGTCAGCCCGCTGCTGGCCAATATCCTGCAGGACGACGAGGACAAGGAACTGGAGTGCCGGGGCCACCGCTTCTGCCGCTGCGCCGATAACGTGCAGGTGTACGTCAGGAGTCGGCGAGCGCGTGATGGCCCGCCTGCAACACCTTATGCAGCGTGTCCGCGAGATCCTCAAGGGTGGCAGAGGGCGCAACTTCCGACGAGTGCTCGAAGAACTGGTTCCGGTTCTGCGTGGCTGGGCCAGCTACTTCAGCCTCGTGGATGTGAAACGTTCCCTGGAAGTACTGGGCGGCTGGGCCCGGCCACCGCAGCGCTCCGCATTATATCAGTGTCGCCTAAAAGACCGCTCTTGGCCGCTATCTGAAGAAATACCATTCGGTCGTTTTCTTTACGCATGAAGATTGCCCCTCCAGAACCTCCAGAACCTCCAGAACCTCCAGAACCTTTCCAGCTTTGTGTGACCCAGGAGCAGTTGTACTGCCCTTAAGTTTTTCGTACGTCGGTATATCAGCGAAGCTTTTGTACGACGCATCTAGACCTATTTCGGTAACCCAAGATTTGACAATACGGGCATATTGGCGCGTTGAGAGATGCTTTGCGCTATTGATTCGGCTGGGAAACAAGAAGTCTTCGCTTCGGAGCTGAGCAAGCTGTATCCAGTCGATAATAGCGATACGAGTTTGCTCAGTAATTTCGAACTGGACAGGTCGATGTGTCTTTTGCTGCATCACAATGGCTCGTGGGGATATACACGTACCATGGGCTATATCCCGTATTCGTAAATTGACGAGGTCGCAGCCCCGTAATTTGCTATCAATGGCTAAATTGAAGAGGGCGAGGTCTCTCGTCTTTTTGGCAAGCTGTAGGCGCACACGTATGGCCCAGATATCGCGTAAACGCAGAGGTGCCTTCTGCCTAATCTATTTTCGTTTATTCTAAGGTATAAAGGAGATTTCAGTCGAAACGTTCATGGCATGATCCTCCATCGGGTAGAGGCCAAAGAATGGCTCAATTCACGCTCGTCATGTAATAAGGCTAATTTACGGTCAATGTGTGACCTATAGCAGACAATCATAAAATGGATGCACGAGGGCCGCGTACTTCCGCCCCCTCAGTCTGATCAGTATCTACTGCGGAATCTGGCATTGCCTTCAGCGATCTGGAGCTCCAAAGTGCTAAAGAGATAACGAATAAAAACGTACAATGTGGTGGATTACCCAAGAGTCTCTTCTTCAGCCAAGGTTACACTGAGAGGCTTCGTTGACGAAATACATAAAAACGCCGATTCACACAGAGGTTTGAGGCCTTGTCATCAATAGAAAAGCAGTATCAAGTACATTGGCTGACGGGTCAGCTCAGTGATGCTAGTAGGGAAACAATGTATCGAAGGTCCATCGAGGCGAGGGTGCGATTTGAATCCTTGCTTTCGTTGGTTCTGGCGGCCTTGATCTTTGGCATGTTTGCCATTTCGGACTTTTACCTCTTAGGCTTAACTAGAGAATATTATCTATTAATCACCATGCGCATCGTGGTGGTTAGTCTCTGCCTTCTCTTAGCGTTCATTATTGCCCGCTGGGGTGGCTATTCCCACAAGGCCTGGTTGCATGCTATGCCGCTCTGGATATTTGCGACGGGCATCATTTTGATTGTTCCTTTACGCCCCGAAAGCCTCTCTACGCAAGTAACGGCGGTGGTAGTAGCTATCATGGCTTTCTATCTCCTAATCCCAAATTTGCTAACAGTGGTAACGTTCGCCAGCTTCTATTTAAGCACCGGCTTTCTGGTATCTGCGGTACTGTTTGCTGAGATTGCACCGGTGGAGACGCTTCGCCTAGCGTTGTTGTTGGTTATGACCAATGTAGTGGGCTTTTGTACCTTACTGCGTTTAGAGGGCTTGCAGCGCAAGCAATTTTCTCTTCTACACGAAGAGCGTGATCGAAATCACCAACTGCTCAAGGAGATAGCCCATCGAAAATCGCTGGAAGAACAGCTGCGCATGGTCGCTGAGCGGGATGCTCTGACGGGACTAAATAGTCGGAGCCATTTCATGAAGCGTGCCGAGGCACTATTGCAGAGTTCGCGATTGGAAAAGGCGCCGTTCTGCCTATTAATGATTGATGTGGATCATTTCAAGAGTATTAACGATACCTGGGGCCACAGTCATGGAGACTGGGTTCTGACCGAAATCTCTGAGGTTTGTACACTCTCTCTTCGTCCTAAGGATGTGATAGGCCGTTTCGGTGGTGAGGAGTTCGTGGTTGCTCTGCCTGACACCGGCCTTGGCGACGCTCTAATCGTGGCGGAGCGCTTAAGGACGAAGGTCTCCGAGCTGCCGATAAAGGAAGAAATGAGTGAGTTGTGTCTAAGCGTGACCATCGGTATCGCTATAGCACACAGTGAAGATGTCGACTTAAAGGCCTTGATCATGCGAGCAGACCAGGCGCTTTACGTTGGCAAGCGAGATGGCAGGAACCGGGTAGTGATGTGTCGCAAAGGGATGGATGATGGATAAACAGGAGAAAAATTTGGCTTCTATCTATTAGTGTCCGCTCATGGCCGTTACAGAGCCTCGGCCTGTTTAGGTGACATGATTAAGCCTGATGGCGAATGAGCTGGAAAAGCCTTTAGCTTAATCAAAATTGCTATACGCCTATAGCTTAGAGCGTGTTATTACTTGGCAGAATTAACCAGGTCTGAGTAAGGTAAACTCGCCAATTAATATATACCGCTACGGCTCACAGAAGCGGACGACTAGCAAGTTCAAGACCCAACAATATCAAGAAAAGCAAAAAGCACTGACGAAACCGTTTAGGGCTAATCCGCATCCGCACATATTGACCCGCCCACATTCCGATCAGCGCAGGAATAATCGCCAGGGCGGACGTGCCTAGTTGTGAGACTTGGAAAGCATCATAAGCGAACAGCCCGAATGCTAGTGCGAGCGTGGAAGTAGTGAATGACAAACCCAAGGCTTGTACAAATTCTTCCCTGTTCATATTCAGAGAGGCGAGGTACGGCACTGCTGGCATCACGAATACACCTGTGGCGCCAGTGACGACTCCCGTTATCAATCCGATAGCCGGAGAAAGCCACCGCTCTAAGAACGTGGAAACGGAGAAGGCGGGGGCGATAAGCGCATAGCCCGCGTAAACCATCAAAGCAACGCCGAGCCCAAAACCGGACCAGAGTGGATCTACGCGCACCAGTAACGCGGAACCAGCGATGGTACCCAGACAGATACACAACAACATTGGCCAAAGTCGGCGTACCAGTTGCGTTACCGGTGGGCCAGAAAACAACTGCCAGACATTGGTCACTAAAGAGGGCAGAACGAGAAGGGCAGCGGCGCTCGCCGGTGGTATTGCCATACCCAGTAACCCCATCGCGACGGTAGGCAGCCCCATTCCAGTGACGCCTTTCACCATGCCCGCTACCAGGAAGGTGCCCACCAAAAACAGAGGATACATCATGGAATCGTGCATAGAAGGCTCGTGTTGGGGAACGACTGAGAGCTGAATTGAAGCTCAGGATAATACCCGGCACAATGCGGAATTATCAGCCCAGCCTTCGGATAATCCGAAGGCTGGCGTGAGGAACGTCCATGCGACTCGACTTGGTGGATCTGAACTTATTCCTGTGTATCGTGGATGCAGGCAGCATTACCGCTGGGGCCAAGCGTGCCAGTCTGGCGTTAGCATCAGCCAGTGAGCGGGTTCGTAAGATTGAGAGCGATGCTGGCGTCGCTTTGATGGAACGGCAGCCAAGGGGCGTGGTAACCACAGAAGCTGGGGAGGCGCTGGCGCACCATGCGCGCTTGATCCTCCGCCAGCAGGCAATGCTGAAAGGCGAGCTGCACGACTTCGCCGTTGGCGCACGTGGGACCCTTCACCTCTATGCCAATACCGTAGCACTCACCGAGTTCCTGCCAAGCAGGCTTGCGCCCTGGTTGGCCGAACGTCCTCGTCTGCGAATTGAGCTCAAGGAACGTACCAGTGCTGATATTATCCGAGCCGTTGCTTCCGGGTTGGCAGAGGCGGGTATTGTTTCCGATGCTATTAAAGCGCAAGGCCTGCAGCTACAACCTGTAATGAAGGATCACTTGGCTTTAATCGTCCCTCCGAAGCACGCGCTAACCCAATACCCGAAGGTCCGTTTTATGGATGTCCTTGAACAACCCTTCGTAGGCTTGGCCCAGGGGAGCGCGTTACAGGATCATATTAACGACCAAGCACGTGCAGCAGGTCGCCTTCTTGATTTTCGAATTCGCATGAAAACATACGAAGGTGTGTGCGAGATGGTCTCTCACGGGATAGGCATCGGAATTTTGCCGCAGAGCGTCGCCAGACATTACAGCCGAAGGCACGCCTATGAAACGCTCGTGCTAACCGACGCTTGGGCGCGTCGGCAGCTATGCCTGTGTTTCAGAAATTGGAAAGCGCTGTCTGCGCCTATGCAAAGTCTGCTGGCGCATTTGGGAGCCAGCGGCGAATAGTCACTCTGACGCCCTCAGTGTTCGGAACGTTCGACGCCTGATACAAAGCTCTAGTAAGCTGATTCTTACTTTCAGCAGTCGGGAGGAGCTTCCACCATGACGCACGCGACCATTCTGCAGCAAGGCACGATTCATTGTTTTCCCGCTGGGCTGCGCGATGAGCAAGGCAAGCTGGTTAATGCTGAGGTATCCGCGGTGCTTTATGACGGCAAGCGGCTCATTTTAGCCAGTGATAAGCCGATCCCAGGGGAGGAGCGCTCGGCGATGTTTGCCATGCCGATGGCCGAGCAGGGGCCGGATGACTGTCAGCTTGAGTACTTCACCACGCCACTGATCAAGCAGGCCATCAAGTATGAAGATCTATCGCTCACGGCGGATGGTCGCCATGTTCTGGCCACTACCGGCTTTGATCGTATCGACACTGAAAGCCATGCCCTTAATGACTACAACCACTTGCTGATCTGGCCGCTGGGCGAGCCTGAAAAGGTGCAAGTGGTCGACCCCGACCCGCGCGATGGCGTAGAGGGTTCCCTGGAGCTTCGTATCAAGCTCAATCAGGCGATTGGTTTTCCCTACTACAAGATTGAAGGGCTGGCCGCGGTTCCCGGTGAACGCGGCGATGGGTTGCTGCTGTTTGGTATCCGTGAGCAGGGGCAGTCCCATGATGAATTCACCTATGTAAGCCGTATCGTGGGTGCCCATTACGAGATTAGCGAAAGTGGCAACTTGGTGTTCGTTGATGAAATGCGCGAGTACTACGCCTTCGACCCATGTAGCCATCCCGAGGTTCGTTTTGATTGTGGTCTGTCGAGCCTGGAGTATGACCGCTATCATGGGCGCCTTTACTTACTGAACAGCTTCGAGGTTGAAAGAGCCGGGGAAGAGCGCATCGGTGGGTACTTATGGGAAGTCAGCCTGGGCGATTTTCGAGCGGGCCGCGGCCCCACACTGGTGACTACGCCCGCGGGGCTGCCGCTGGAGTTTGAGCATAAGGCCGAAGGGCTTGCGGTACTGGATCATGATCGCTTGTTTGTGGCTTATGATAATGATCGGCACCTGGGTCTTGGCAGCGTTGATGAGCGCGATGAGCGACACGCCTGCGAAGCGCCTTATAGCTTGCTGCACGTTTCCTGACCCTTAAGTGGAACCACCGATGCCTACACGTTACCTGTTACGCCTGTTGGTTATAGTGCAGCTGGTATTCCTGGCAGGCTGTGATAAGACGCCAACTGGGCGCTCCCAGTTGGCGCTAGTGCCTCACAACATGATGGCGCAAATGGGTGAAGATGCCTTCGAGCAGCTTTTAGACAACCAGCCGATATCACGCGATGCGGCCGTTAATGGCTTGGTACAGTGCGTGGCCCAAAGAGTGGTATCCGCCGCTGAAGTAAGCTATCCCGACCTCGATTTTCCTGAGATATGGGAAGTCGTCGTGTTTGAAGAGCCTTCCCCCAATGCCTTCGCGCTGCCGGGCGGGCGCATCGGTGTGCATAGCGGTTTATTGGATGTGGCCGAGACGCCCGCCCAGCTAGCGGCGGTGATCGGGCATGAGGTAAGCCATGTGCTGGCTGACCACGGCAATGAACGGCTTACCCAACAGCTCGGCATTAAAGCCGTATTAATGCTCGTGGGGTTGATGGGAGAAGGGGATATGGGGCATCAGCAATTGATGCAGGCGTTGGGCATCGGTGTCCAGCTCGGCATCAGTCTGCCGTTTAGCCGCACCCATGAGGAAGAGGCCGATTTGATGGGCTTAGCCATCATGGCCCGTGCCGGGTTCGATCCGCAACAGAGTGTAGCACTATGGCGCAACATGGCCGCGGCCGGAAGTGGTCAGCCACCTGAATTCCTATCTACTCACCCCGCCCATGAATCTCGCATCAAGGCATTACAGCAAGGCTTGGAAGAGGCCATGGCCACTTATCGCACGGTCGCCCCCGCTAGCTGTTCAGCTTAGTTGAAGGCCCGTTAATTAAAATTTACACCGCCTGGTGAAATTCTGGCAGCTTGCCGCCTATCTATGTGTCGATATATGATCCATATACGTTTCATATATCAAAGGCATTCCATGGGCATCGTCAAAATCAACGACCAGCTCCACGAAGACATTCGTAAAGCCAGCTCGGTCATGGTGCGCTCGATCAACGCGCAGGCGGAATATTGGATTAAAATCGGCATGCTGGCGGAGGCCAACCCGGGCATGACCTTCTCTGACATCATGCGCGAACAGATGAAGCAGGCGGACGTTGAGGTAAGGAAGGTAATCAGTGGCTAACGTAGTGCTTAAAAGTGAAGAAGAGTTGCAGTTGATGCGCGAAGCCGGGCGCTTGCTCGCGTCAGTATTCAGCTATCTGGATACGCTGATCGTGCCGGGTATTTCTACCATGCAGATCAATGATTGGGCTGAGCGGTATATCGTTGATGAGTTAAAAGCCCGCCCGGCCAGTAAAGGGCAATACGATTATCAGTATGTGCTGAATGCATCTGTGAATCACGTGGTGTGCCATGGCATTCCGTCTGAGACGCAAGCGCTTAAATTAGGCGATATCGTTAATGTCGATATCACGCTTGAGAAGAATGGATTTATTGCCGATTCGAGCAAGATGTATCTGGTAGGTGATGTAAAACCCATTGCAAAACGCTTGGTCGATAAAACCTATGAGGCCATGTGGAAAGGCATCCGCGCCGTTAAGCCAGGCGCAACGCTAGGCGATGTAGGCCATGCGGTCCAACGGCATGCTGAACAGAACGGTTACTCGGTAGTACGTGAGTATTGCGGCCACGGCATTGGCCGGGAAATGCATGAGGAACCTGAAGTGCTCCACTACGGCAAGCCGGGGAAAGGGTTGGTACTAAAAGAAGGCATGGTGTTTACCATTGAGCCCATGGTTAACCAGGGCAAGGCTAAGATAAAAACCAAAAAAGATGGCTGGACGGTGGTGACCAGCGACAAGACATTATCCGCGCAGTGGGAGCATACGGTAGCGGTGACTGCTAATGGTGTTGAGGTGCTAACACTCCGCGATGAAGAGCGTATCCAATCTGAAGCTAATCAGTAACTAGCCCCTTCTTCTTGTCTCATATCACAAAAGCCTAAATCACTCTGGCGAAGTTGACTGAGTACGTTACGCTGAAAACATCCTGTTTGTGCATGGATGCAACTAACCTGTGCTGGCCCCTGATAGGACCCATACATTGCTTCTTTGGTCGCCTGATGCGTTCACACGCTGGCGGCCGGTACCACTTAAGAACCAAAAGAGGAACCAGGATGGCGACAAAACCGAAAGGTAACGGCGGCGGCAAGTCTTCTGATGCGGGTAAGTCGATCAATTCAGTCTCGTGCGGGGCTGAACAGCTTCTTTTGACGGCGCTGGAGCGAGGTAGCCACTGCCTAGAAACCGGGCGCTTTCTGATCAGCTATCGGGAAGGCTTGTTGGAGGAGGGGATTAAATCCCTAAAGGATCGCAAGTTTCGGGTAGCAGATGCACGTGATTTTGCAGACCAGGCGGTGAGCCTTGAAGATGCCGGTGATGCTGAGGCCATGGTGTTTCCGGAATTGGGTGTTGCGCTTGTAGGGGGCGATGCCTTGCAGCAGCATGGAATGAGCATTTACGACGAGGTATTTGCGCAAAGCCCAGTTGAAATCATCGAGCCCGAGTATTTTGCCTTCGCGGAAAACTCGGAATACCTGCGGGGCTTCTTGCGCGCGGCGAGTACCATCGCACAGGATCTTGGCGTTGACCGGGGCTTGGAAGAGAGCGAAGAGGAGAGTCTGGTCGATGCCACTGGCGTTACCTGGGGGCTGGCCCGGTGCAAGGTGCCGCAAAGCCGCTGGAGCGGCGCCGGTATCAAGGTCGCCGTGCTGGATTCGGGCATGGATTTGGGGCATCCCGATTTTGCAGGCAGGCCATTTGATAGCCGCTCATTTGTCGGGCAGCCGGTTCAGGATATCAACGGGCACGGCACCCACTGCATCGGCACAGCCTGTGGCCCCCGAGTGGCGTCCGGAAGTACCCCGGGTTATGGCGTCGCGTTTGATGCCGAAGTGCTGGTGGGTAAAGTGCTGACCAATTCCGGAAGCAGTACCGGGGCAAGCGTACTGGCCGGGCTAAATTGGGCTGTAGCCAACCGCTGCGAAGTGATCTCGATGTCCCTGGGCAGCCAAAGCCCGGTGCAGGCGGCGTTTACCAACGCGGGGGCGGCCGCGCTGCGCAACGGTTGCCTGGTGGTTGCCGCAGCAGGCAATGAGGGGTTGAATACCGGCTCGCCTGCCAATTCACCCACCATGCTGTCGGTGGCCTCGCTTGACCCCAACTTGCGACCTTCGAGCTTTTCGAACTATGGCAAGGTTGAGATAGCCGCACCTGGGCGCGATGTCTTTTCATCATGGCCGCGGCCCATTAACTACCGGACGATCAGCGGTACCAGCATGGCAACGCCCCATGTGGCGGGGTGTGCGGCTCTCTGGGCGCAGTCGGATGCATCGCTTCGTGGTATGAACCTCTGGCGGCGGTTGGTGGGCTCGGCACAGAGCCTGTCCTTTCCCGAGGCCCGCGTAGGAGCGGGGCTGGTACAGGCGCCCTGATGCGCTGATAATCTCTGGGTAGCGGCGGTTGGCTGCCCAGGGAACTCACCTCGGAGACATAACGATGCAGAAGATCGAGTTGTGGATTATCACCATCTCAAGCGATCAGTCGATCACCGATATAGCGGCACGCCTAAAGGCTGAAGGTTTGACAATCAGGGATCTACTTGAAGATATCGGCTGCATTACCGGTGCGGCGGATAACGCCACGGCCGAGCGGTTGAAGCACATTGAAGGTGTCGTGGATATCGCCCCTGATATGCAGATCGAGATAGGCCAGCCCGGTTCAAATGAGACTTGGTAAGCGCCACGCTTGAGGGTTAGGTAAATTTCCATGTCCGCGCAGTCGCTACTGTTATTAGCCGACACCATTTTGGTTATTCACGTGCTCTTCGTGGCCTTTGTCGTGCTTGGCCTGCTTTTCATTTACGTGGGTTATTTTCTGAAGTGGCAGTGGGTGCGCAATAAAGCCTTTCGCGTTATTCACCTAGGTGCCATTGGCTATGTGATAGGGCAGGCGTGGCTTGGGGCAATTTGCCCTTTGACCACCTGGGAAATGGCGCTGCGTGAGCAGGCCGGGGGGGCTACCTATTCAGGCTCTTTTATTCAGCACTGGCTGCAGGGGCTGCTTTACTACAGCGCGCCGGAGTGGGTGTTTATCGCACTGTATACGGTGTTTGGTAGCTTGGTGCTGGCCAGCTGGTGGGTGGTGCGGCCTGGCCGTTAAAGCTGCCTATAGATAATCCAGCACGTCAAAGTGATCGCACGCAGGCAAATCAAGCAGCTTTGCCTGCACGCTGGCAGCACGAAGGGCGGCGACAAAGTCGTGCCCCTGCTGGCGAAAGGCGGGCGGGTCGTTTTCAGCAATTACCACCTGGCAGGGCGGCAGTTGGGCTAGCGCTGCAAACTGCGGACTCAGGGCGCGTGCGTTTTCCCGGTCAAGGCCTAGCGGCTTGTTAACGTAGGTGCCTACTAATGGCGTTAGGTCATAAACACCGCTAACCAGCACCAGTTTATCAATTGGCACGTTGCCGTTGGCGGCTACCCAGTAGGCCAGCTGTGCGCCCGCGCTATGGCCACCTAGTAGTATCGGCCATGCCCCGCCGCTTTCCGTAAGCGCGTGATAGGCTGCTTCAAGCCCCTGAATACACTGAGCCACCATGGTTTCAATAGAGGTTTTTGGGGCCAGGCCGTAGCCTAATGAGGCAAAGGCCATACCGCGTGCCAGATAGCGCTCGGCTAGAAAGTCGGTGGCGGTGTTAGAAAGCTCCTGCCAATAGCCGCCGTGGATAAACACCATTAGCGGCCATGGGCCTTCGCCTTTAGGTATAAACAGGTTGAAACAAGCTGCCGGGTCGTCGCCTGCTCTCAGTGCTATCGGCGAGTAGCGTTTAGCCAGCTCCCGTCCGGCAGCGGCCTGACGGGTGAGTGTGGCTTCAAAGTCCCGAGCGAAGTGGCTGGGGGAGTAGGCGATATCCTGGCTTGTTTCCATGCGGTTAGCTCCTTAGGTTAGGTCACGGCACCGCGGACATGAAACTGCGCGTCTTGATACTCGCCGCTTTCCACCACCTCACGAAAATGCTTGGCGGCCTGCCATACGTCTTCAAAGCTCAGATAGAGCGGCGTAAAGCCAAAGCGCATCAACCCAGGCTCCCGGTAGTCGCCAATCACGCCACGAGCAATCAGCGCCTGAACGATGGCGTAACCGTTTTGTTTGTCTATCAGCGATACCTGGCTGCCACGCTCGCTGGCAGCAGGCGTAATATCCTTGATGCCGTGGGAGTCAAAAAGATCGCTCAAGCATTCACGGAACAGGTCGCTCATGGCCAGGCTTTTCTCACGCAGGGCCTGCATGTCTACCTCAGCCCACATGGTAAGCGAAGCTTCTAGGGCCGAGTAGATAAGCGCCGAGTGCGTGCCGGTACGAAAGCGGGAAATATCGCCTGCCGGGGTATAGTTGGCATCAAACGCAAAGGGTGACGTATGGCCGTGCCAGCCAGAAAGGGGCTGCCAGCCACCGTCCTGATAGTCTCTATGCACATACAGAAAGGCTGGAGCGCCGGGGCCGCCGTTCAGGTACTTGTAGGTGCAGCCCACCGCATAGCGTGCGCCGCTTCCGTTCAAGTCGATGGGCAGGGCGCCTGCTGAATGAGCCAGATCCCAGATCACCTCGGCGCCGTGGGCATGTACCAGCTTGGTGGTTTCGGCCATATCGCGCAACTTGCCGGTGCGATAGTTCACTTGGCTAAGCACGACAACCGCAACGCCTTCCAGATGCTCTGCAAGGTTTGCGCCTTCAGGCAGAAAACGGTGCTCGGTGCCACTTACGCGGCAAAATCCTTGGGCAATGTAGCCATCGGTCGGGAAGTTGCCACCTTCGGAAAGCACGGCTCGGCGGTCATCCTGGCACTGACCCAGAATATATCCCAGAAGCTTGAAAATATTCAGGGTGATATTGTCGGTTACGCAGACTTCGCCGCTTTGTGCGCCAATCACCGGGGCCAGTAGATTGCCAAGACGTTCTGGGGCATCGAACCAGCCCTGATTCCAGCCTTTGATCAGCTCATCGCGCCACTGGTTCAGTGTGTCATCAACGGCCTGTTTGACAGTGCTAGGTTGGGCGCCCAGGGAGTTGCCATCCAAGTAGAGCACGCCCTCCGGCAGGGCGAAGCGGCGTTTAAAGTTAGCCAGCGGGTCTTTTTGGTCGCGTTCACGAACGCTGGTTAGGCTGACACCGTTAAGGCTTGCGCTCATATCATTACTCCAGAAAATCGAAGATCATCACTTTCAAAACGGGCTAATGAAATAGGGCCCGCACAAGCACTAGGCGTTAAATGGTTGTTCTAACGCTCCAAAGCTCCGGGAAGAATTGCAGGTCAAGCGCCTTGACCAGGTAGTTGACCCCTGCCGTTCCGCCGGTGCCGCGCCGGTAGCCAATAATGCGTTCCACGGTTTTCATGTGATTGAAACGCCAGCGTTGGAAGTTGAATTCGACATCCACCAGTTTCTCGGCAAGCTCGTAGAGATCCCAGTGTTTGGCGCTGTTGCGGTAAATTTCGGCCCAGGCCGCTTCCACCTCGGGGCTTGCCGTATACGGAATGCTCCAGTCGCGCTCGATTTTATCCTGGGGGATTGCAAACCCACGGCGGGCGAGCAGTTGTAGCACGATGTCGTAGATGCTGGGTGCGTTGAGGCATTCCTGCAGCTTCTGGTAGTGCTTGGGCTTTGCGCGGTGCGCTTCGATCAGCTTGGCGTTCTTGTTGCCCAGTAGAAACTCAATCTCCCTGTATTGGTAAGACTGGAACCCGGAGCTTTGGCCCAGGCTATCCCGGAAGCTGGCGTAGTCTGCCGGGGTCATGGTCACCAGCACTTCCCAAGCCTTGATTAACTGCTCCTGAATCCGGGCCACCCGGCTGAGCATCTTGAAGGCCGGGGGGAGGTTATCCTGCTGGATATTCGCGGCCGCTCCGTGGGCCTCGTGCAGGCAGAGCTTAATCCATAGCTCTGACACCTGATGGATGACGATAAACAATAGCTCGTCGTGCTCTTTTGATACCGGGTTCTGGCAGGCAAGCAAGGGTTCCAGATCCAGATACTGACCGTAGCTGATGTCCTGGTCCCAATGGATGGCTTCGTTGTCGACGGTATTGTTGGGAGTCGTCATTGTTAGCAAGCCTTGTTGGTTGTTAGTGTTTGCGCCCGTGGTTCGCCTAAATCCCAGAATACGCCAGTGGCAAGTTTAAGTCCCTGCTCAACAATACTCTCAAGTAGATGCTCGTTGGGCGCGTGCTGATTGCATGATGGGTAGGAGTGGGGCAGCCAGACCGTAGGCAGGTTGAGCGCCTCGGAAAAACAATGATTGGGAATAGTACCGCCCAGGTTGGGCAGAATGTACGCCGCTTCCTTCAGGCTCTCTTCCACCGAATCCGCCACAAAGCTGACCCAAGGGTGGTTAGGGTCAAGCCTTGTGGCTGCGTAGCCGCCCAGCATGTCGATCTGTATATCTGTAAAGCCGTGGGCATCCAGGTGCTGGCGCAGGTTGCTTTGTATTGCCTGCCAGTCGGTGCCTATCACAAACCGTAGCTGTAGCACCGCGACAGCGTTTTCCGGAATCGCGCCGACCGGCTTTTCCGTACTGCCGGCGCTCATGGCCAGCACTTCTAGCGTATTAGAACCGTACAGGCGCTCGCCGGAAGTCAACTCCCTTTCGCCCCAGTTGGGATTGAGGGTTGGGTCGGTATTGCCACCACCTACCGGCAGGTCGCGAATCAGCCGGGAGACGTCCTCAGAAATAGCGGGTGCTTTAAGAAAATCGACCTGAATTCTGCCTTCAAGCGAGATCAGCGTGGCGATGGCGTTACTCAGTACGACTGCAGGGTTGGTAATAACGCCACCCCAGTTGCCTGAGTGGCGGCCGCCGTTGCCGGTGTTAAGAGTAAGCTTCAATTGCACGACGCCGCGCGAACCTAGAAAAAGCGTGGGCATATCGTGGCGAATTCGCGGGCCGTCTGAGGCCAGGAACAGGTCGGCTTCAAGCGCTTCTTTGTGGGCTATGCAGGCTTCTTCCAGCCCCGGCGAGCCAATCTCTTCGCTCATCTCAAATAGAATTTTGACGTTATACCCAAGCGTACCCTGGCGCGCCTTGATGACGGCCTCAAGCGCAGTGAGATTGATACTGTGCTGGCCCTTGTTGTCGGCCGTGCCGCGCCCGTAGACGCGTCCATCCACAAACGTCAGCGCCCATGGGTTGAGGTTATTGGCCCACTTGTCGTCCTGGCCATCGGTCACATCGCCATGACCGTAAAGCAGCAGGGTAGGCAACGCCGGGTCCTCGATGCGCTGGCCGATCAACAGGGGGGGAAGGCCAGGCTTGGGATTGTTGATTATCTGGCAGGTAAACCCAAGCGTCTCCAGCAGCGGCGACATCTCCTGAGTCAGGTACTCAAGCAGGGTATCGCGGCAGGCAGGGTCCTGGCTAATCGTTTTAAGCGCCACGCGTCGTGCCAGCGTGTCATAAAAAGTGCCGTCGGACAGGGCGTTAATCGCCAGCTGTAGGGCGGCTTCTCGTCCTGAATGTTGCGATGACTCCATGGGCTGCCTCTGGCGTTGTGATTTTTAGAGAAATGCAAAATGGGTAGTGGTCAATACGTACCTAGAGAGTAATTCTTGCCTGTCTTTGCGACTATCATTAATATTTCAATTAATCTTTCTAATTGTTAGAAATATTCTGCAGCGATTTCATTTACGGTAATGCTAGGTTTTCTATACAAGCCTGCCGGTTGCAGATAAACCTGGAGGCTCTATGCAGGAACTGAACTTGCGCTACTTTCACAGCGTGGCGAAAACGGGTTCGCTTTCCGCTGCCGCTGAAGAGCTGCACGTGGCCGTCTCGGCAGTCAGCCGCCAGGTGACCAATCTTGAACAGCGCCTGGGTATCAAGCTGTTCAACCGTCAGCCCCGTGGCATGCAGTTAACAGAGGCGGGTAAGCTGCTTCAAGCCTATGCGCTGCGTAATCAGCTTGAAGTGGGTAACGTTATTGCCCAGATGCAGGAGGTGATGACACGCCAACAGCAGAAAATTACCGTGGCCTGCCCAGATGGGATGGCCTGGCACTTTCTACCCAGCGTGATATCCAGCTTTATCAGCCAATATCCCGATACCCATTTTGATCTACACGTGGTTGATTCCGGGCGCGCCTCAGAGCTGGTCAAAACGGGGGAGGCGGATATTGCCCTGACCTTCAGCCTTTCGCCGGATATTGGCATCAAGATTATCTCGAGCCATAGCGCAGCCATCAGCGCGCTGATGTCTCAGGATCACCCACTAGCAAATAAGGCGACGCTGTATGTAGAAGATTTAAGCCACTACCCGCTGACCATGTCGCTGAACGGCTCGACCATGCGGTATTTATTCGATGTGGCGTGCAGCCTTTCGGGCATCAAAGTGCGGCCCAGTTTTTCCTGTGATTCATTGGGCGCCACCTACACCATGGTGTGTGAGCACCCCAATATGATCGGCCTGTGCAGTGCCGTGGCTGTTAGCGGCAAGACCCGGCAAGAGGGCCTGGTTTTAAAACCGCTTCAGGAGCCGCAGCTATCGCTGCGTAGTCTTCAGGTTCAGGTCATGGCAGAGCGCCATATGCCTGAGCATATCGACGCTTTTTTAACCTTTCTTGAAGAGCGGCTGAAGGCGGCCTGTATGTAGAACCTCAAAATGGGCCGTAGTTAATGCCCACGGCAATTGCTACAAATACGCCGCCCGCCACGACCCACATAGCCAACAGCGGCAGCGCGAACTTGAACCATTCAACGTAGGAGATACGCGCGATGGCCAGGCAAGCCATCAGCGTACCGGAAAGCGGGGTAATGATATTGGTGACTGCATCGCCCAGCTTGAAAGTGATAAAGGTCGATTGGCGCGTGACTTCGAGCATGTCGCCGATGGGCACCATGATCGGCATAACGATCGCTGCCTGGCCGGTGCCGGAAGTGATCAGGCCGTTGAAGACTAAATTGAACAGGTACAGAAGCTCCATCGCCACAATCTTGCCGTGCCCATCCAGCGACGTGGCCACGCTATGTACCAGGGTGTCGATGAGCTGAGCCTGTTTCAACAGCACAATAACGGCCGCCGCCACGCCTATCACCAGGGCGCCATACATGACTTCGCCCGCGCCACTCATCAGGCGTTTGATAAAGGCATTGGGAGAAATCCGGCCGATGGCGGCTGTTGCCACGCCCAGCATGATAAAGGTGGCAGAAAGCTGAGGAATGCCCCAGTCTATGTTGAAGGCACCGAAGAGAAAAAAGCCAATCGACAGGGCGAACAGGGCCAATACGAGCTTATGAGTAAGGGTAAAGGTGGTTTCGGTGTCCGGCCGGTTGTCGTTGGTAGCGCTTTCGAATACCTCGGCCCCCATGACGCTTAAGGCGGGGTCTTGCTTGATACGTTTGGCGTAGCGGCAAATGTAAGCGGCGGTGATGGCCAAAAAGACCACAAAAATCGCTCCGCGAAACATAAAGCCGGAAAACAACGGAAGCTCAGCAATGGTTTGCCCCGTGACTGTCACGGTGGGATCGAACACGCCAGCGCCAAAACCGGCGTAAGAACCTAAAAAGATAATGGCGACCCCGACGATAGGGTCCAGCTTCATGGAGCGGGCGAGAAACAGGCCGATAGGAATAAAGGCAATTGCTAGGTTGGCACCAACACCGACGGAAGCAAGCGTTGCGAAGGTAGCGCAGAAAATAAAGATAAGCACGTTCTGGCGACCTTTCGCCAAGCTGAGCAGGCGATAAATACCGGCACTGATCGCTCCGGTAGACTCAATGACCTTCAGCACGCCACCAACAATCAGGATAAGGAAGATTAGCGTTGACGCGGCCACCAGCCCATTGTGGATGGCGGTAAACAGGTCCATGACGTTGAGCGGCTCAGCATCGATATAGCGAAAGCTGTCGGTGGCCACCTGGGTGAGGCCGTTGGCGGTACTGCGATCATAGGTACCGGCAGGAATGATATAGGAGGCCAGCAAAACCAGGATCATGAAGCTGAACAGGATGATGAATACATCCGGCATTGGCAGCTTTTTCTTGACTCGCGCAGCGCCTGCCTCGCCTGGTGTGGTCTTTGAGAACATGAGGATCTCCACTTTCAGAGGATTGTCGTTTTAATGGTTAAGGCTTGCGTAGAGAGGCGTACTTAGGGCGCGTCTTGGCCGGTTATGTTGCCAGATATTGCGTCGTGAACATGCGTCGTTAACCGCTTTGCCATCGTGTCGTTGTTTGAAAATCAACCTACCAAGGAAGCTAAAGGCGAACAATTGTAAATAAAACAAACGTGCTTTCTATTTTCGGCAAGCAATAGGGCGCTGGAGGACGACAGTTCAATAAGAATCGTTTCAATAAAAAGGTGGCTACGAACGATGAAAGAAAGCCGTTTCTAGTCGGTTCACAACGGCTACATGGTCGCGTTGAAAAAGAGGGCGGCACTATGCCATCCCGCTGGGTTCCTGAAGAATAGTAACCCTTAGAAAAGCTTGCCTACACTACACTTTCGATATGCAAGGTGTATGTAGGCAAGGCAATAAAATACAGGTTGTGTTCATCATCCGCGATGCGGGCTTTATAGATATGCCAAGGCTAGGGGGTCAAAACTGCAGCACAAGCCGATGGCAGGGTGCGTCCTGGGCTTGGATAAACCTCAGGGCGCGGTGTTGGCGAGAATGTATCGCAACCTTCTCCTGCCGGTGGTTCGGGCTGATCAACACATTCGGAGGCACCAGGCGGACAGCGCAAGCGCACATGTAAATGCTCATCATGAGAGTGCCAAGGGCGGACCCGGCGTAACCAGGAACGATCGTCCCATTCTCGCTCGCAGAGATCGCGCTTGACCGCGCTATCAACAAAGATGCGCGCCACCCGCTGATCCTCCGCAGCAAGGCGAATCAGCGTGGCATGACGGTTATCCCAACGCTCGTCAACCCGACTAATGGCTGAGTCGACTAGAATCGGCTGTTCGAGCCCTTCACGCTCGCTGAGTTCCAGCAGAGGCAGGTCAAGCCGAAACCAGATATCCACGTCCAGCCCATTTTGATGGCTCACATGCCCATACGGCATCGGGCCGCCGCGCGGTTGCGCCATGTCACCCACCAGTATAGGGCCAAAGCCGGCTTCATCGACACGCTCACCGAGCCTTTGGATATAGTCGATCAGGGTTGGATGGCCATAGTGACGATTGCGGTCCAGATCCACCGCTTGGTAGCCGTTTCCTTCTGGGGGAAGCTGCTCGGCACCGACCAAACAGCCCCCTCCATGATGCCCGATGACGCGAGGCTCGCCGGACAACGGTTCAGTAATATCAGCCCAGTCGTCTGCAGCGATGGCACTGACATTCCATAAGCCACAAGCGGCGATAAAGGCAAAGAGCCTAGCTGGCACACTTGAAAGACGTCGCGGAGAGCGAAAATAGGGCATAGCTAAAAGCATCCTTGTTAATGAAGTTTTCTCACTTAACGTTGTTGACGAGCAAGCCACTCAAGGCCAGGGCGGTAAAGCATTTCATGTTCGCCATCAAAGAGTACAAGCTCGGCAGGGCCCGATTGAAGATAGAGCAGCACCGCTGCATCGGCTTCATCAAAGTACCTAAAATTGCGCTCCTCATGAGTCGAACGCTCGGCCAGTTTTTCAGGCACTTCGCGGTTCTCTTCAAGCTGATCGATCAGATCCTGTGAGATCCGGTCCTCTTCGGCGGCCAAGTCGTTAAAAGCATGCAGTGCCTGTTCCGGCGGCACGGTCGTATCATTGATGCCATGAGCCAAAAGCACTCGAAGCTCGCCCTCTACATCTGGCAGATGGGCACTGACACTGCGCTGAACACACTCATCCCTGGCTTCGCTGCCCTCAGTGGGCTCTCCACCACAAGCACCGGCGATCTCATCTGCATACTTCTCACCGCGCTCGGCATTCCAGTGATACCACGTTAATAGGTCATAGACAGGCACCCATGCGGCGACACCGGCAAATACCTCTGGGTTACGACTGGCAAAGTGCAGAGCATTCATGGCGCCACCCGAGTAGCCGAGTAGGTAAATTCGCGACTCGTCGATGTTGGCATTTTCGCGTGCGTATTCAAGCGCATCTTCCATGTCAGACATAACCAATTCAGAGGCCGTCGATTCGGGGCGACCATCATTCTGTCCACGGAAATCGGGGTGTATGAAAACCCAATCATTGGCTACGGCGAACTCCCCCAAGGGAATGTCAATGTTCTGCAGATAATTGGTGCTCCAGCTATGCAACACCATCAAAAGTGGCTTCTCTTCGTCAGAACCAGAGTCATAGTAGAGTGCTGGCTGACTAGCCTCATCTGCCGATGAGGTGATCTCGATATCCTGAATATCTGGAATATATTCCTGCCAAACCGCCAGATCGGCATCCCTGGAGGTGCCAGGAAAATCGCTGACGAGGAGGTGCTCGCTTGGGTGTTCGAGCGCCACCTCCGCAGAATCTTCAGCGCCAGCCAAGCTGCTTGACTCTAGTTGTTCAGCCTGAGCAGGATTGGAGCTAATGACAGAAACACCAAACGCCAGTACTAGCGGCGCTTGCCAATAAGTGCGTCTGAGCAGCTGACCAGTGACAACTAATGGGTAGCAAGGTGAAATGGTTTTCTTTGTCGTCTTCATGCTGCTTCTCCTGACTATGGCTTTATTGTTTGTCCTGTCATCATATGCACCGATGGCATGACGTTTTGCGCCCCCGTTAAAACGTATATTCAACACTTTGCTAACAAGGTAGTAGAAAACGCGAGGATTGGCCTACCGCTTCCATTTCCTGATTCTCAGTTAGGGGCTGGATTAGTTCAGGAGCCTTAATGTGGGCTGCCTAGTGAATTGACGTCAAAGGTACGGTCAATGGCGAAGATGGTGCTGGGGATAATTGCGATTTCAAGTCTCGCGTATTAGCTCCAAAATGGGCTTAAACGTCCTAAGGATAACCTTGCAAAATTTCTGTTTGGGTTAGCACGATTTTAGAGTAAAGCTTCAAAAGGCAGTGCTTGTAACGGGTAGCTCTGTCTTCCCGTTGGCAATGATCAAACGCCGCGACTAATCTTTTATTGAACTAAAACAGGAAAATGCTTATTGCAACGCTTGTGAGTGAGGTTATGCCATTAATGCCAAGCACCGTGATTTCATACCGAGTAGCATAAGTTCCAGTTTCATTGGAGGAGTGTCATGACTACGCCAGTAGGACCGATACAATGGACGTGATCCGCAGTGTCATTATTTCTGAATTTTCCGATTTTAATGACTTGAGTGAGTTTATTGTTGTGATCATTCGGTTGCTGATGGCGGCCCTGCTCGGTGGCTTGTTGGGATTTGAGCGTGAACAAAGCGGTAAGCCGGCTGGAATACGTACCCACATGCTTGTTTGTATGGGGGCAGCGGTATTTGTATTAATTCCCCAGCAAGCGGGCATTTCTGATGCGGATATGAGTCGGGTCATTCAAGGGGTTGTTAGCGGGATTGGTTTTCTAGGTGCCGGCAGTATCATCACCCGGCAGAATGACCTGTTTGCTACAGGACTTACCACTGCGGCTGGCATTTGGTTTACAGCGGCTATAGGGATGGCCGTTGGCCTTGGGCGTGAGCAAACAGCGGTAGTGTGTGCATTGCTGGCTTGGGTGGTGCTTTACGTGGTGCCTTTCTTCTCACGCTCAATAACCAAGAAAAAGCCTGTACGCCCAGAATCGAGTAAAGATAGTTCTGGTCTGAAATGAAGTTGGTTTTCTGCCAAGTAGGTGGGTAGCGTTCCAAAGCTTATATCCAGGCACTGTTACTCATTGGGTAATCCACCAAAGCGAAAATCAACATAACTTAGTAGCAGTTTTCATGGAAAGAGTTACGAAGCCCTGGTTTAAACGGAGCTCTTGTAATGAGCGATTCATTAAGTAGAGCCTTTCCATGTTTTAATGCTTGGCTTAGTCGCTAAGAAAAGGCTTCTTTCCAACAACCGCCGCAACAGCGCTTTATCGTATTGCTAGAAGCTTTGTTTATTACAAACGTTAGCTTCCTCCGTGATCGTTTTATTCTCTTGGTGCTTACCAGAAGGCTGAGTTAGCAGTGGTTTTTATTTTTAAATAAAGGATAATTAACAATTATTGTTATTAAAGGATATTGACATGCCCGCAACCACTAAGACGTTAATCTTGACTGCCACTGGCGTTGTTGTGCTCGGCGTGGGGGGATATATAGGGGCACAGGCGGTAGTAGGTAATGAAGTTGAAAAATCACTTTTCCAAACCTTTACGCAACTAGATGACTCGCTTTCCTGGTACGCAAGCGATGTAACGATTGATAAATCGCTGTTCAAGACAACGGCGAGCGCCACGATCGGCATGGAAGGAGTCGATAATGCCAACGCCCAAGTAAACCTGCTAGTGGACCACGGCGTTATCAATAGCCCAGTTACTGGCACGATTCACCCCAACGAGCAGTTTCTACGCGGGGACATAAACATTGACCTGGTTGCTTCTCGCAGCTCCATCACTGGGCAACTGACGGCTGGTTCGTTAAGTGGTGTTGAACTCGACGGTAACCTTCAGGATCTGGTCGTTGATCTTGATCTTGAAAATCGAGATGTTTGGAAAGTAGACGGCCAGGCCCGAGAGATTGTCATCAATAACGAGAATAATTCGGTGCGGGTTGTATCGCCGCGCTTTGAAAACCGCTCACAAGAAGCGTCCAGCCTGATACATCAATACCTGGAAATACCCAGAGTTGAGTTTTTGGCGCAGGGCATCAGTGTGTACATGGACGGCGTTGAGCTTGAAGCCAAGTCTAAATCCGTCGGTGATAGCCAGATCGTTAATTCAGGCGGCCGTTTCAAGGTGGCCGATATCGGCGCCGACGGCACCTCAATGGGCAGCCTGTCACTTGATATGGATGCGAAGAACTGGGATATGCCAGCATTCCAGGCGCTCCAGGAAGCCTATGCACCGCTGGAAGCCATGCGTGCAGAGTACGAAGAGACCAGAGTACGGGGTGATGAGCAGGAAGAGCGTGAACTGCTGATCCAGGCTATCGAAAGTGGATATGATGTTTTGATTGCGAGCCCCTCAATAGCGTTTCAGCCGCTGGAAGCACACGTCACTCTGCCCATGCTGGGTCTTGACTTCAATCCGCGCATTACGGCGGATATTCGCTTTGACGGTAAAGAGCTTTCCAAGGACGCGCTATACAGCGCTTTGTGGGATAGCCGTTTGCCGTTACCCGATCAGCTTAAGGCATCGCAAGGCGTTATGAGCACACCTGAGGCACAAGAGTATCTTCAAAACCGCTTGAGCTTGGATATCAGTGTAACAACGCCTCCGCCGATGGTTCTTTCGCTTATACCCATGCCATTTTCCTTGTTAATCGATTCGGACCTGGAAGAGCAAACGTTGATCTGGCAAGACGGCAGCCTTACCGTTAATGGTGAAGAGGTGATATAAATAGGTTAAGAGAAATTAATTGCTTGTCACAACTCAGCATATCAAGCACTACCTGAAATGCTGAGTTGTTATTATAAGGTATAAAAACAATAAGGAGATTCGTCCATTCCGTACTCAACATACTGAGGGCGATATGTTGTTAGCTCAAAGCGTGACAGAGGAGCATAAAGGCGCGGATATCCTGAGTTAGCGGTACCCGCACATAACACTCTGTCTTTGATAATCAGAATGCCGCTCCCCGTATTTAAGCCGGTTCAGGTATTGTTGTGTCTCGCAACGCCACCTGCAACTCACCAACGAGCCGTTCGACATTACGCCGCGCTTTCGCAATCGACTTAGTCAATACTTCCCCACCTGCTTCCTGGCCTTCGATAGCGGTGTAGTGAATACGAGTAATACCAACAAACTCCAGTGCGAAAGTAAGGCTTGGCTCCAGATAATTCATGTGGGCCATCTCTTCGCCTGGCGACATATTCACGCCACCTTCTAGCGGTGAGTACGACCGCGTGCCTTTCTCGATCAGTAAGCTTGGGAGTGTAAGGGTTGTGCGGGTTGGTCTTATCGATACCGACCGTTCGCTCGGCCCTGATGATCTGATCTACCCACGCCTGTGAGTGGCCAGGGCGTTATGCTGATGAGCCGTCATCTGATTGAAGATGAATTGGCCGAAGGGCGTCTGCTACAACCCTTTGGCCCCGAGCTGGCAGACGGCGCATTCTTTTTGGCCTACCCGGAAAGCTGCCGCAGCGATCCAACAATTTTGCCACTTCGGGACTGGGTAATGGAACTGCCTAGGAGGCTATCGGAGTCTTCATCTTAATAATTCTATATTTTATACCGTTATCTTTATTGAGCTTTCAGAGGAGCACCGCTGTGCTTGCTTATAGCTATCAAGCAAATGTTGTCCACAAAACCGCTAATTAATGTCTTGCGTGACCTGATGCTCCGTCGACGTGTGTTCCATGGCGGAGTCTGATTCGGCTCAAATAGCGAGGCTGGGGCTGGGGCTGGGGCTGGGCGAAGGGGCAAGAAGGGTGGCGGAAGAGCGTGGGAGTCGAACCCACCAAGGACTGCTGGCAGCCCCTGCCAGATTTGAAGTCTGGCCGCCCCACCGGGGGTCGATCCTCTTCCTTGAGCGTATCCCGTGCGTTACCTAGCTCCACAGGGCGGTGCGGCGAATGCAGCGTTCATCCTGCACTCGGCGCGTAAAACCTATCCTATCAAAGAATTCGAGAATGTGGATGGCCAATTTGCGTCCGGTACCGATGCGGTTGCGAAATTCTGCGACGCGAATGGTGCCGTGTTCGTCCATCACTTCCCGCGCGACGCCTGCCATTTCATGTGTCGCAGAGGCGAGGTAGAAGTGATCCTTACGTACCTGATAGAGTCTGCCAAGGCGAGCACAGGCTGTCAGTACCTGGCGAACACGCTGTTCGTCGAGCCCGCTGTTTGCTGCCAGGTCGCGAACTCGGGGCGGCTGGAAGGGGGCTTCAGCCAGCAGGGGCTCAAGCCGTTGCCAGAGCGCCTCGTCGGGCTCCTTGAGTGCTGCGCGATGGCCGGGCAGAGAAATGAAGGGGCCATTGCTATCAAGCTGACCCGTCTCGATCAGTTGCTTGATCAGGCAACGGAAGAGGGGAGCAGGTAGTCGGGGAGCGGCCTGGCGATTCAGTCGCTCGCGCTCGGTACCCAGCATGGCGGGCTCGACCTGGTGGTTTTCGGCGACTACTTGGATAATCCGCTCTCTAAGCGATTCAATGGCTTTTCGGGAGAAAGCTCTAACCTCGCCCTCGGCAGCGAGGACTTGGCCTGCGGATGCCTCGACCAGCGGCGTTAGCTCGTGAACGCTGATATTAAGGTTGCGCGCCATGCTATTAAGGTTCTGGCCTTCGGGGTGGAGATCGAGTGCGGCACGCAGCGGTTCATGAAGGTCGTAAGGTGGGTTGACGCTTGCGCATTCAGCGAGTGCCGCCAGCCAGGCCAGACGCCCGGGGGCGCGCTGGCCGCGGCGGGGTGGTTCGCCGTCCAGTGCGATCCCTCCGCCGAGGGTAATATGCCCGCCATGATCACGGATGACGAAGCGATCCCCCAGGCAGGCGTGTACCGGGCTGTCACAGACCAGTTGGCCAAGCATGCTTTTGCCTGGTTCGAGCCGTTGCCCTTCGAGGAGCGAGACCCGCCCCATGAGATGGGCTGCCCCTAGGTGTATATGGATTGGCGCCCAGTGCTTGAGCGGTGGGGCGGAGTCGAGCAGCCTTAGCTGGATATCAAGTCGCTTAATGGGTGGTGTTTCCAGCGTGTCGGCGACGACCCAGTCGCCACGGTTGATGCGATCCCGTTCTACGCCAGCTCCTGCAAGGTTGAGCGCTACCCGGTCGCCCTGGCGTGCCTGCTCGCTCTCGTGGTTTTGACGACGCAGCTGGCGGACTCTGGCCTTATGTCCGTTGGGTACCAGGCGCACCATGTCACCTTTGGCGATGCAGCCGCTGAGTGCGGTACCGGTCACTACCAAGCCTGCACCTGGCAGGGCGAAAACGCGATCCACACTAAGGCGGAAATACCCATAAGGAGAGGACGCCTGCTGTTGGGCCGCCTGGGTCCATAGCGTGTCGCGCAGTGCCGCCACGCCTTCACCACTATGGCTAGAGACGTCATGCAGCGGCGCCTTGGCGAGCCGTGTCCCTGCCAGCAGGTTGATGATCTCTCGCCTGACTTCCTGGCGCCGTGTTTCGTCGACTCGATCAATCTTGGTCAGCGCTACCACACCGCGGTCGACACCGAGAAGGTCAAGGATCTGGACATGTTCTATCGTCTGGGGCATCACACCATCGTCGGCGGCCACCACCAGCAAGGCCGTATCGATGCCAGCACTACCCGCGAGCATGTTATGCAGGAACCGATGATGCCCGGGCACGTCGACGAAGCCGAGCTCAATGCCCGTCTCGACCTCGGGGTAAGCGAAACCAGCTTCGATGGTCAGCCCGCGTGCCTTCTCCTCTTTAAGACGATCGGTATCGATACCTGTCAGCCGCTGGATCAGGGCGGTCTTACCATGGTCGACATGGCCGGCAGTGCCGACGATCATGGCTGGCCACCCAGGGGCATATCGAGAAGGCTCTCATAGCGCTGCTTCAACGCCGTGAACTGAGCAACGAAAGCGTCTTCGTCCGTAGGGTGGTGTAGACAGCGCAGGTCGAGATAGAGGGCGCCATCGTGAAGACGGCCGATGACCGGGCGGGGCAGTTGACGAAACGCTGCCTCAATGCGTCTGAGACACCTCTCCCTGGCGTGGCGGTCACCGCTTACTGGGCGCCAGACCAGAGCGTAGCTCGGTAATCGGTCGACGGGCAGCGAGCCGCTGCCAAGCTGACTTGAACAGGGAGCTAGGGAGACGTCGATGTCATCGAGCAGGGCCTGGGCGGAGTCAAGCAGACGTTCGCCAGTCGCCGCGATGTCGGTTTCTGGTCGCGTCAACATTGCCAGTGTGGGAATGTCCCGCTGTGGTGCGTCGCTGTCGCGGTAGAGGCGCAGGGTGGCTTCCAGAGCGGCTAAGGTCAGCTTGTCGAGGCGCAGGGCACGCTTGAGGGGATGGCGCTTGATAGTGTCGATAAGTTCACGACGACCGACGATCACTCCCGCTTGTGGGCCGCCCAGCAGTTTGTCGCCGCTGAAGGTAACGACGTCGGCACCGGCGGCGATAGCCTCGCGAGGTTGCGACTCATGAGGCAGGCCAAGCGCAGAGAAGTCGGTCAGTGCGCCGCTGCCCAGGTCGACCAGGAAGGGGACGCCATGAGCGTGTGCAATGCGCGCCAGTTCGCTCTCAGGCACGCTCTTGGTGAAACCGGTGATGGCGTAGTTAGAAGTGTGTGCCTTGACGATCAGACCCGTGTTCTCATTCAGTGCAGCCTGGAAATCCCGCACATGGGTGCGATTGGTGGCGCCTACCTCATGCAGTCGGCAGCCGGCCGAGACCATGATGTCGGGCATGCGGAAGGCACCGCCTATCTCAATCAGCTCGCCTCGTGAGATGACTGCCTCGCGACCGCAGGCCAGGGCGCTCAGTGCTAGCAGCACCGCACCGGCGTTGTTGTTGACCACGGTGGCTGCCTCGGCGCCGGTAAGTTCGCAGAGCAGCGGCTCCACCAGCCGGTCCCGGTCGCCGCGGCCGCCGCTATCAAGGTCGTACTCGAGCGCCGTGGGATGACGGGCGGCCTGGGCCATGGCTTCGATAGCAGGCTCGGCAAGTAACGAGCGGCCGAGGTTGGTATGGATCACCGTGCCGGTCAGGTTGAAGACGCTGCGACTGTTGGGTCGTGCCAGCTGTTCCAGGCGTTCAAGCGCTCGGGCAGTGAGTGTTTCGAGAGAGATGTTAGCGTGCTGATGCTCGGTACGCCCTGTCGTGTTGGCGAGGCGCGAGCGCTCGCTCTCCAGGGTTAGGCGAATAGCCTCTCTGACTAGGCGCCAACCGTGACGCAGTTGGGCTTTCTGCAGGGTGGGATGTGCCAGCAGGGTGTCTACGGCGGGCAGACTGCGTCGAACGTCCATTGTCGTCTTCAAATCCATGCCGAGTTTTAAGTTCCTAAGGTATAGCATGGCCGGGAGCGGGTCGTCCATGGCCGCTCGGGGATGGCCTCATTCACCAACAATCAGCAATGGGTTGAAGCCGCTGCGACGATACTGTTTTTCCTCGGCGAGCAGTAGATCCAGCGCTAGGCTGGCGAGGTCGTCGGCGAGGGGTTCAGCATGCGCGTCGAATTCACATGGCATGATTTTAAGGTAAGAGTGACAGTCGCCACACGTCTCGGCCTGGGTGGGGAGCAGGCGCTCACCGGCCTCGTCCTCAAGACTCAGGTAGTCAAGCTTGCCGCTCTGATCGCAGACACTGCACTTGGAGCGCTCCAGATACCACTGTGTTGCGCATAACCCGCACTGCAGGTAACGTACCCCACTGCGTTTAGAATCAATCTGGATGACGCTTGCCACTGGCAGCGAGCCGCAACAGGGGCAGAGCGAACGGGCCTCGGCGGTGGGACGTTTTGGTGGATGGGGCAGAGTACGCACCAGGCGCAGCCAGGCCACCTGCAACGCTGCCGCTATCAAAGGCATCAGCCCCCGGCTAGCTTCGGGGCCGGGGCGCGCCTCGAGCACTTCTTGGGCGAGGCGGTCGATCTCTTCCTTGGGCAACTTACGCAGGGTGTCGAGCAACGGCCGTTGCGCCTCGCCAATATGCAAGTCGAGGCCATCGAGAAGCGCCGTAAGTTCACTATGAAAATCGATGTCGCGGCAAAGCGCCTGAGTACCCAGCGGCGGCATGCCGTGCTCCAGTGCCAGCACAAAGGCATCTGGCTCGGGCAGCCACGCCGGAGTGTTGCGCTCTAGAGCCCGCTGCTGTGCCCGGGAGAGTTGTGCCATGAAGGCCAAAAAATCGCGTAGCGGCTCGATACGCTCGGAAAGGTCGCACAGGCGCTGTGCGCGCTGTGCAAAGTGCTCTTGCTTGGGCAGCACCACGGAAGGGGGATCCATGACGCCCATCGGGGCATTGCCATATGCGTGGTTCACTTGGGCTCCTCTCCTGTCATGATTTGGTGCTGCGGCTTGGACATCTCTCGCTCCTTGCGCTCCTTCTCCATTTCCTCCTCGTACCATAAATCATGATGATGTTTCGCCCACGGTTTGCTGACCCGGCCACGGATCATGGCGGTGAACGAACCCTTCACCCAGATACCCGAGTAGATGTGGATGATCAGGGTAATGATCGCCAGGAAAGCCACATAAGCGTGCCCAAAGGCGGCCAGCCGACGTAGAGTGATAGGGATGGCATCGGCGAAGTAGGGCTGCCAGATGAGCAGGCCAGTCACCAGCAAAAGTGGCACGCAGAGCACCATGATCCAGTAGACCAGCTTTTGCCCAGCATTGTTCTTGCCCACCGGCGGTAGGCGCTCGTCATGATTGCTCAGCACATCCTTGATCTGCTTGAGCCACTGAATGTCATGACGCTTGATCAGGCTCACCTTGAAGAAGCGGATCGCCATGATCACGAAAAATAGCGTCATGAACAACCCAATATACGGATGTAGAATACGCGTCATCGTCGGGCCGCCGAACAGGCCGGTCAACGACCAGAAAAAGGGGTGAAATAAGGGCAGCCCACTGAGCACCAGCATCACGAAGCTGATCGCAATGAGCCAGTGATTGATGCGCGATAGTGCGTCATATCGCAGGATGCCCGGATCGGATTTGGCATGTGGCTTCGGCTTGCTCATGGCCGTTTCTCCTCGGACTGTTGGTCACGCTCCTCGTCTGCGTGCACTTCTTCCTCCTCCTCTTCTGATGTCTCCTTGGGACCAGCGGTGAGGTAGTGGAAGAACCCCGCAAATGCCGCAAGCCCGATAGCCACCGAGGCCAGCGGCTTGGGTATACCTTTCCAGGCCTCGACCAGCGGGCTGATGCGCGGGTCCTTGGGCAAATCGTTGTAGATCTCCGGTTCGTCGGCATGTTGCAGCACATAGATCACATGGGTGCCACCGACTCCTTGAGGGTTGTAAATACCGGCATTTTCAAAGCCGCGTTCCTTGAGAAAGTCGGTGCGCGTCTCAGCGAGATCGAGCATGTCCTCCCTGGTGCCGAACATGATCGACCCGGTGGGGCACGATTTTACACAGGCCGGCTCCAGGCCATGATAGACACGATCGGAACACAGTGTGCATTTATAAGCCTTGGAATCCTTTTTCGAAATCCGCGGAACATCGAAAGGACAGCCAGCGACACAGTAGCCGCAACCGATGCAGTGCTCGGAGTTGAAGTCAACGATGCCGTTGGCGTACTGGACAATAGCGCCGGGCGCGGGGCACGCCTCAAGGCAGCCCGGTTCGGCGCAGTGCATGCAGTTGTCCTTGCGGATCAGCCACTCCAGGTTGCCTTGTTCGTTCTCGTGCTCGTTGAAGCGCATCACTTGCCAGGTATTGGGCGTCAGGTCGGTCGGGTTGTCGTATTCACCCACGCATTCACCCACCTCGTCACGCAAGTTATTCCACTCGGAGCATGCAACTTGGCATGCCTTGCAACCGATGCAGCGGGATACGTCGATCAGCTTGGTGACCGTTTCGACCCCATCGTCACGCTCCTGGGGCGATGGCACCTGAGTTGCTGAGCGTTTGACTATATTCTGCAGATTGATCTGATCGCCTCTCATCTCGCCTCCTTAAAGCTTGTCCACACGCACCAGGAACGACTTGAACTCCGGCGTCTGGGTATTGGCGTCACCCACGGATGGCGTCAAGGTATTGGTCAGGTGAGCCCGTTTGGTTTCCCCCAGGTAGCCCCAGTGAAGCGGGATGCCTATCTGGTGCACCGTCCGACCCGCTACCTGCAACGGACGGATGCGCTTAGTCACCACCGCTACCGCTTCGATATAGCCGCGCTTAGAACTGACACGGACCCGGTCGCCCTTGGCAATGCCCAGTTCGTTGGCCAGGCTTTCGCCAATCTCCACGAACTTCTCCGGCTGGGCGATGGCGTTCAAGCGGTTGTGCATCGTCCAGTAGTGGAAATGCTCGGTGAGGCGATAGGTGGTAGCCGCATACGGAAACTCCTCGAAGCTGCCGAAATTGGCCCGATCCTGCTCGAAAACCCGCGCCCCTGGATTGTTCTTGGCCAATGGGTTGCTGGGGTGCATCGGATTATTGGCGATCGGTGTTTCAAACGGCTCGTAATGTTCCGGGAAAGGCCCTTCGACCATACGGTCACGGGCAAAGAATTGTCCTCGACCCGTCTGGTTCATGATGAAGGGACCCTGAGCTACCGTCGGTGCAGATTCCACCGGGAAGTCGGGAACGTCATTACCCACCCAGCGATTGCCGTTCCACCAGACGACTGCTTTGCGCTCGGACCACGGCGTGCCGTCGGGACGTGCGCTTGCCCGGTTGTAGAGGATGCGCCGGTTGGCCGGCCATGACCAGGCCCAGCCCAGCGTCTGACCAACGCCGTAGGGGTCAGAGTTGTCGCGGCGGATCATCTGGTTGCCTTCGTCGGTCCAGCAGCCGGCAAAGATCCAGCAACCGCTCGCCGTACTGCCGTCGGCACGCAGCATGCCGAAATCTTCGACCTGTTCCCCTGCCCGACAGACAAGATTGCGCTGCTCGTCATAGACGTCCTCAAGTGCCCAACCGTTGTACTCCCGGGCCAGTTCGTTGGGGCTGGGCTCTGCGGGGTAGCGATAGGGCCAGCTCAGATTGAGCAGTGCATCCGAAAAGGCGCCGCCTTCGTTGCGATACATCTGCTGTATCCGCAAGAAGATGCCAGCTAAAATGGCGGTATCGGGAAGCGCTTCGCCCGGTGGCGGTGCCGCTGCCCAGAACCACTGCAGCCAGCGCGAGCTGTTGACGATAGTACCGTCTTCCTCGGCGAAGCAGGTGGTGGGCAGCCGGAATACCTCAGTGTCGATCTCGGCAGTGTTCACGTCGTTGAATTCGCCATGGTTCTTCCAGAACTCGGCGGTCTCTGTTCTCAGCGGGTCAATGACCACCAGATACTTCAATCGGGAAAGCGCCGCACTGGTCTTGGCCTTGTGCGGAAAGGCGGCCAGCGGATTGAAGCCTTGGCAAATGTAGCCAGTGATTTCGCCATGGCTCATCCGCTCGAAGGTATGAATCACGTCATACAGTGTCTCGCTTAGCTTGGGCAGCCAGTCATAGCACCAGTTGTTCGCTTCGGTGGCTGCATCGCCGAACCAAGCTTTCATCAGGCTGACATGAAAACGCTCGTAATAGCGCCAGTAGGAAACTTCACCAGGCAGCAGGTCCGGGCGTGAGCGATCAAGGATATAGGCTTCGTAATCCTGCTCATCGGCCTCGGGTAGCGTCATGTACCCAGGTAACAAATCCGAGAGCAGTCCAAGGTCGGTCAGCCCCTGAATATTGGAGTGGCCGCGTAAGGCGTTGACGCCGCCCCCGCGCATACCCATGTTGCCAAGCAGCAACTGGAGCATCGCCGCGGTGCGAATGATCTGCGAGCCGATCGAGTGCTGCGTCCACCCCAGTGCGTAGAGAATCGTCATGGTCTTGTCGTCCACAACGGTCGCAGCGACCATGTCCCAGACGTGCTGGATCTTGTCACGGGGCGTGCCGCACACCGAGGAGACCACATCAAGGGTGTAACGGCTGAAGTGCGCACGCATCAATTGGAACACGCAACGGGGATGCTGAAGCGTATCGTCACGCAGGGCGTGGCCTTCGTCGGAGTACTCGTACTGCCAGGTCTCTTTGTCGTATTCACCATTCTCGGCATCGTAGCCGGTGAACAGGCCATCCTCGAAGCCGAACTCCTCGCGCACGATGAGACTCGCGTCGGTATAGGCGCGCACATACTCATGATGGATCTGGTCGGTTTCGATCAAATAGCTGATCAGACCACCCAGAAAAGCGATATCAGTGCCGGTACGAATTTCCGCGTAGTAGTCCGCCACCGCTGCCGTGCGGTTGAAGCGGGGGTCGACCACCACTAGGCGGGCATCATTATGCTCCTTGGCTTCCATTACCCAGCGAAAACCGACAGGGTGCGCCTCGGCGGCATTGCCACCCATGACGAGAATGAGATCAGCGTTGCGAATGTCAACCCAATGGTTGGTCATGGCACCGCGACCGAATGTTGGGGCAAGACCTGCCACCGTCGGTCCGTGTCAGACGCGTGCCTGGTTGTCGAGTACCACCATGCCAAGGCTACGGGCTATCTTCTGGCTCAGGTAAGCCGTCTCGTTGGTCGAGGCGGATGCCGCCAGCATTCCGGTCGTGGTCCACTGGTTGATCGTATTGCCTTCAGCGTCCTGGTCGACAAAGTTGGCATCGCGATCATCCTTCATGTGTCGGGCGATGCGTGTCAGCGCCTCGTCCCAGCTGATGCGTTTCCACTCATGGGTGCCGGGTTCGCGTACCTGGGGATACTTCAGGCGCGATTCGCTCTGAATGTAGTCGAGTAGTCCCGCCCCCTTGGGACACAGCGAGCCGCGACTGACCGGATGGTCTGGGTCGCCCTCGACATGGTAGATGTTATCAATACTGTTGATCGCTCCATCGCCGCGGCTATAGAGCAGCACGCCGCAGCCCACCGAGCAGTAGGTACAGTTGCTGCGGGTTATCTTGGCACCGGTAAGCTTAAAGTGGCGGATCGATGCGACCGCAGGCTCAGGAGCAAAGCCCATCATCGCCATGCTGGATGTGGCCATGCCGACTGCACCGAGTTTGAAGAACTGTCTTCGCGTAACCTTCAGAGTCATGACGGCCTCCTGTCGATTTGTTATGAATATTATAAGCTTCTGACAAAACAGGTTTATCTGTTAAGCATAGCAGTCTGTTTTTGTTTGGCGATGCGTCGCGGTGTCATTTTGCCAATGGCAAGCTTGTCTTCAGGGCTTACTGCCAACGGCTTATTCGGGCGAGTCAGAGGTGCTGGCCTGTGGTTCACCATCTTCCTGGCGCCCACTATCATCGGCACCCAGCGGTTCATCCGGCAGCCGCGCCTCTTCGTGCTCCGGTGACTCGGTTTCGTAGACGGGCCCAGCATCGGACTGGGAGGCAGGGGTCTGGAACATGGCATCGCCCCGCGATTGACCACCACCGGTGGTTTCATCCTCCTGATCCATATCCGCACCTGTAATGCCGCTCGTGGTACCGGCCGTGCCGGTATCTATATTCGGCTTATCGGGCATTGCGTGAGGAGCCAGTGCACTGCTTTCATCCTGAGGGGCTGCCGGCTCGGCAGCCTGGAGCGTGATCATGGAGCCAGCGCCTAGCAGGGCAATAATGAGGGGAAGTGTTCGTCGTATCATGCTTGAACTCCTCGAATGGGCGGGCGGGAGAGATCAGACAAAAGAAACTCAGTAGGCCTCGTTCAGTCGCGTCGATTATCGCCCAGTGGTTGGCTATAGCATGCTCAACCAATCGCTCCATGCTGACCTTCATGTATTGGCCACAGAACCGTATCCTACCTTCTGTATAGACAGTAGTGACGCTTGGTGCAAGCACATGCGTAAAGAGGTATCTATCCCGTCACCGTTATCCTACTTCTTCCTCCCTCCGGTACTTTTCCTTTTTGTATAGCTCTTCCTTGGCTTGCTCGTGCGCTTGGCTGGGCTACCGGCTTCGCCCTGGGCCGTTTGCAGGCTCTGCCTTAGTTTGGCAGCGTCGCTGTGGGTGAGCAGCCCGCGCAAGTCGTCCAATAACGCCTGTTGAAAGGCGCCTGGGTCATCTTGCTGTTCGGAAATGGCGCGCAGGCGCTGCTCCCATAGCGCGGTACGCTCTGGCGTGCTGACGGCGCTGGGTAGGGCGGCGATCAACGCGCAGCCGAGCTTGGTAGCGCGCAGGGCCTTTTGCTGACGCACGAGATACCCGCGCTGTACCAGGGTTTCAATGATACCGGCGCGGGTGGCCTCGGTGCCCAGGCCGTCGGTGTCTCGCAGGGTGCGGCGAACGGCAGGGTCTTCCACATAGCGGCCGATGTTCATCATCGCCTTGATTAGGCTTGCATCGGTAAATGGCTCCGGCGGGCGGGTCTCTTTCTCTTCCACACCGGCGTTCAGGGCTTGGCAGGCTTCACCCTGAGTAAGCGTCGGCAGGGGCGGCGCTTCTTCTTTGGTAGTGAAGAGAGGTTTCCAGCCAGGGTCGAGGATGCTTTGGCCACGGGCGCGAAACGCTTCATTTAACAAGGTGAATTCGGCTTTGACTTCAAAGGTACGCAAGGGGCGGTAGAACTGCGCCATCATGTTGCGCACCACCAGCCGAAACACGTGGCCTTCGGTGACCGAGAGCTGGCTGAAATCCGCCGGTTTTCCGGTGGGAGCAAGCGCGTGGTGAGCGCCTACCTGCTTGTCGTTCCACGCCTTGGAGCGCAGGGTGAAGTCGGCGCCGTTCAGCCATTGCCTGAGTGTGGCGTCATTCTGACAGGCGCCGCTCAAGCTGCGCTGGGCAAGCGGCAAATGCTCTTCAGGCAAGTAGCGGCAGTCGGAGCGTGGGTAGGTAATCAATTTGTGCTGCTCGTAAAGCCGCTGACAGATATCCAGCACCATTTGCGCGGAAAGCCCATGACGGCGGGCCGCATCTACCTGTAAAGCTGAAAGCGAGTAGGGCAGCGGCGGTGCCTGGCGTTTTTCCTGTTGATCAAGCTTGGTGAGCTGGCCGGTAGCGCCCGGCAGCTTGGCCGCTAGCGCATCGGCGGGTTTGCGGTCAATCAAACGGCCTTGATCGTCTAATGGCTGGTTTTCCTTAGGCGCCCACCAGGCGCGCAGCTGACCGTTGGCGACCTTGAGGTCCACCCATAGTGGGTAGAACGGGTGGGGTTTGAAATCTCGTATGGCGTTATCGCGGCGAACAATCAGCCCGAGTACCGGGGTTTGCACGCGACCAACCGAAAGCACGCCATCGTGGCCTGCCTGACGGCCGGTTAGCGTCCAGGCGCGAGTCAAGTTGATTCCATACAGCCAGTCGGCGCGTGAACGCGCCTGGGCTGCCTGAAAAAGTGGCTGGAATTCCTGATTGGAGCGCAGTTTGGCAAGTGCGCGGCTTACCGCGGGGCGGTTAAGGTCGCTGATTAACAGGCGTGTGACCGGGCCTCGGTACTTTAAGTGCTCAATCACTTCCTGCACCAGCAACTGGCCTTCACGATCCGGGTCGCCGGCATGTACGACTTCTGTAGCCTGCTTGATCAGCTTGCGAATTACCGCTAACTGGCCCCGCGCCTTGGCACGCGGGGCCAGCTTCCAGATACCGGGAACAATGGGCAGGCGATCCAGCCGCCACTGTTTATCGGCGGGATCGTAGGCTTCAGGAGGCGACTGCTCAAGCAGGTGGCCTAAACACCAGGTCACGGTGGTATCACCGCAAATGATGGCGCCTTCCTGGCGTTTGGGGCTACCCGGCAGCGCTTCGGCAATGGCCCGGGCAAGGCTGGGTTTTTCGGCAATGATCAAGCGCATGCGAAGCGTGGCCTTAACGTCTGTTCGAAATGCGCCTATGGTAACAGAGGTGGTTAGGCAGTCGGAGAACTCGGCTTCCCAAAATACATTCTGCGTTCTTAGAGAGACGGCCATATGCGTGAACGCGGTAGAACACGGCGGTTAATGGGCTTGAGCGCGCGTACGGGCGGTGCGATGCTTAAAACACGCCTGGGCGGCCAGGCCGATTGGCGCGCGCTGGGCGAGGCGCTGTTTGAAGGACTTTCCGAGCTGAAAGGCCCGGCCATGAAGATGGCGCAGATGATGTCCCAGTGGGACGACCTGCTGCCGCCGGATTTAGCCGATGAACTTGCTCGCCTGCAACGCCAGGCCGACCCCATGCCCTGGCCACGCATTCATGAAGCGCTGGAGCTGCAGTACGGTGATATCCATACGTACTTTACTGAGGTTGAAGAAACGCCATTTGCCAGCGCCTCCATGGGGCAAGTACATAAAGCGATGACCCATGAAGGCGAAGCAGTGGTGCTGAAAGTTCAGTATCCGGGCCTAGCCGATGTGCTGGAAAATGACCTAAAACAGTTACGGCGCATTATGAGCCTAGGCCGCTGGTTTAAAGTGCCCCAGGCGCGCCTGGATGCACTGTTCGAGGAACTGGCAGCGGGACTTCGTGATGAGCTGGATTATCAGGCCGAGGCAAACGCCCTGGCACGTTATCGAGAGCGCTACCAGAGTGATCCGCGGCTCGTAATACCCGAGCCGCTGTTTGCGCTTTCGGGCCAGCATGTTCTGGCCATGTCTTATGTATCCGGTACCCCGCTACGTGAGCTGGAAAATGCTGAAGATGCACTACGCCAACGGGTAGCCGCGACGCTTGCCGACTGGATCACTCAGGAACTCTTCACCTTTGGGGAGCTACACGCCGACCCGCACGCGGGCAACTTTGCCGCCGATGAGCAGGGGCGTTTGATTATCTACGATTTTGGTGCGGTGATTCCGGTGCCGGAAGGCCGCCTGAACGCCATGATGCAGCTACTCGATGCCACCTTGGCCCACGATCCCATGGCCATGGATGAGGCGATGGCCAATATGGGCGGACGCCAGGGGCAGGGCGCGCCGCTTTCACTGTATTGTGAGGCGGCTGAATGTATTGCCCCGCTGTTTGAGCCGGGTGAGCAGGATTTAAGCGATGTGCGCGTGCACCGCCGCCTGCGTGAGCTTTCGCCTAAGGTATGGGCGGCGATGGATCGCCTGCAGCCACCGGCCGATACGCTACTGCTTTCCCGGGCGCTGAATGGCCACTACTGGAACCTGATGCGCCTGAAAGCACGGCTGAATATGCATGAGCGTATTCAGCCACTGCTGGCTTGGGCGCGCTCGAACTCTCACTAGCAAACCAGGCTAGGCCGATGTGCCACCGGTTAGCGCAGCGTCTTTAGCCAGAACACCAGGGTCTTGTCACTTTCCTGCTGTTCGCCGATGTCCTTCCAGGAAAAAGTGGTGGTCAACTCAGTGCGGCGTTGATAACCCTGGCTTTTCCAAAAACCATGAAGCGGCCGGTAGTTTTCGGGCCGAAGCGGATGCTCATCAGGGCGCTCAACGGCGCAGAAAGCGGCAGTTGCATACCCTTCACGAGCGGCGTGGGCTTCGCGCGCGGCCATAAAGGCTTTACCTATGCCTTGGCCCCGGTAGTCGTGAAGTAACACCGATTCGCCGTAATAGAACACGCTATCAAGCGCGGTACCGGCGGCTTCAAAAGGGCGTTTGAACTCGTCTACTTCATCACTTAGCGGCTGGCCTGTAGAGGCGCCGACGAGGTGATCACCATCGAAGGCGAGGACAAACAGGCTTGCCGGGTTTGCTGCATAGCGACCCAGGTAATCGGCTTCGTAGGTCAGATTGCCATCGTATAAATAGGGAAAGTCGTGAAAAACCTGGATACGTAGCTGTGCTAGGGCTCTCAGGTGGGGCGCAATGGCCTGGCCTTGGCAGGTCGTAAGTGTCAGTTCGTTCATCGCGTCTCTTCCACTGGGTAAACGCTGAACACTAGCAGCCGTGGGCCACCTCGCCAATCCTCCTGCGTGTTCCCCGGCGGTCATGCTAAACTATGGCGCTTTTCAAAACGCGCTTTTTAAAATGCGCCTTTCAAAGACAGTGGAGACGGCAATGCTAGCGGTATGGGTCGATCAGCTGCTGGGATTTGCCTCCGGGGCACTCTCGGCAATCAGGCAGCAAGAACACTATCCCGATTTCATGACATGGGTGCGCGCTGAAGGCGCCAAGTCGTTTAACGGTAATGTAGCCACCGCCCAGGCGCTGGCCCCCATTTTATGGTCACAAACGCCGTTAGCGCGCCTAGACTTTGCCAGCGAGCCGCTGGCAACACCTGGGCGGAACGAGCCCTGCTGGTGCGATTCTGGCCGCAAATACAAGCAGTGCTGTTACCGGGTTGATTTCCCGACAGATATTCCTGAACAGATGATGTGGATGCTGTCGCTGCGCGAATGGAAGGGCGCCACGCTAAAAGCCGCGCTGGAAAGCCGTCAGGCGCCGCCTCAGGCGCTGCTGGAAGCGGGTCTGATTGCCGCGGAAAGCGGGCAGACCGGGCGCGCCATGCAGATTCTGGAATCACTATTTGACGGTAGCGACTGGTCGCGCCTGCCGGAGCAGGCCGAGCCTGCGTTTGAGATCCTGCTGGATATCTACCAGGAGCGCGGCTTTACCCGCAAACGGGCCGATCTGCTGGATGACGTGATGGAGCGCGGGCCGCTGTTTTTACGCGGCGTTGCCCTTGAGCGCCTTTGTCTGATGCACCTGGATAACGATGACCTGGACAGCGCCCGGGCCGCGTTTGTAAAAGCCCAGCAGGCGCTGCCTGATTCGCCGACGCTCGCCTACATTGAAGCCATGCTGCTGCTCCATGAAGGCCACGAAGAAGAAGCCAAGGAGCGCGCCAACTTCTGGTATCGGCGTCTGGTTCGCCAGGGCGACTTGGATCAAGAACAGCTCGATTTTCTGGCAGCCCTTGCCGATAACCCTGGCGCGACCCTGGCCGATCAGCTATTGAGTGCGGAAGAGGATCTGGCGACGCCGCTGGTAGCCTTGCAGGCCTTGCTTGCTGCATTGCCTACCGCGCCAAAGCTCAATATCAGCGTTGATCCTGAAAGTGGCCATCTGCTCTATGCCACCACTGCCCGCGAAGAAACGCTGTTTGCGGCCTGGCACGAGCAGTTTCAGGTTATGGTCGATGAAGACGTGGCGCTTGGGTTTCGCGATGACCCCTGGGGCAATGCGGTTGAGTGGATGTCCGCGCTATGCGCAAACCCTGAATGGTTGGATGCACCCCAGGTGGTTCAGGATTTAACCTTGGCGCTGACCAATCGCTTTGGCAGCCTGCCGTGGATGGCGCCCAGCCTGCTGGAACCCTTGGCGCTGCGCCTCTCGCGCTGGTTGGAGCAGGCCCGGGCCGAAGGTGAGGGTAGCCTGTGCTGGGATGATGCCAATAACGCCATGCTGCTGCGTACCGGCCTTGCACTGGTCGTTGGCATGGAGCGCGGTGCTCGCCAGCACTCGCGTGAACTTGCCGAAGAGCTATTGGCGATTGATCAGGAAGACAGCCTGGGCCTTAAAGAGCTGGTGCTTGACCAGCTATTGCGTGATGACCGCAACCAGGAGGCGCTGGCGCTTGCGGATCAGAACAATGACGATGGCTCGTTGGTTTTGGGCCTGTTGATGGGGCGCACGCTGGCGCTTTATCGTTTGGGCCAGCAGGAAGACGCCGAGAAAGCACTGGCCGAGGTGATGGCCCATAGCCGCTATGCGCTGGAAATGATTTGTGCCGAAAACCCGCGCCCGGCCATGCCCCATGCCGATGGCCAGGTAGACCCTGGCTCGCGGGCCGAAGCGTGGCAATACCGTACGTTAATGCGTGATCAGTGGCGCACCACGCCGGGTGCGCTTGAATGGTTGAATCAACACCGTTAGTAATTTACTGCGTGTTGACTATATAAGCCCTCAGCCGCCTAGCGCGGCTGAGGGGTAGGCACCAGCTGCTTGTCCCGGCTGATCCAGATAGCCAATAGTATGGCCGGAAGACCCAGTAGCGTCGCAATAACGAAAAATGTGGCATAGCCCTGTGCCGCGACGATCAGCCCCCCGAAGCCGCTCAAGAATTTCCCCGGTAACGTCATTAGCGAAGAAAACAGCGCGTATTGGGTCGCGGTATAGGCTCGTGACGTCAGACTGGATAAAAAGGCGATAAACACAGCACTTGCCAGTCCATTGGCGAGATTGTCGCCAATGATGGTGATTACCAGCACGGGCACCTGATTGCCAACCAGCGCCAGCAGGGCAAACAGCAGATTGGTTAGCATCACAAAACCTGCGCCAAACACCAGCAGCGGGCCTATGCCATAGCGCGCCACTAAAAGCCCACCTAGAAGCCCGCCCACGATACTCATGGCGATACCGAAAATATTGGTAACGCTGGCGATGGTAGCCAAGGAAAAACCCACATCGATATAAAGCGGGTTAGCCATGGACGCCATGGTGAGATCGCTAATCCGGAAAACAGCAATAAATACCAGTATGCCTAACGCTTTAACGCCATAGCGGCTGAAAAAATCGGTAAACGGGCAAACGATCGCGCCAATCGCCCAGGCGCCAAACCGGCGTAGCGCTTTGGGTTTGCCTCGACTGGCACGAATAAACGTCCGCACTTTGGGCTCGTGAATTAATTGAACGCTCAGCGAGGCGCGCTTGGGCTCAGGACGGAGAAGAACGGTGATAACACCCACGCCTACAAGGGCCGCCATGGTCAGGTAGGCCATATCCCAGGAAGCCGCTGCGGCGATGTACAAAGCACCTGCCCCGGCGGCCAGCAAACCACCGCGATAGCCAATGATATAGGTAGATGCCATCGCCGCCTGAACATCATCTTCTGCCGATTCAATACGGTAAGCATCGATGGCAATATCCTGTGTTGCGGCACCAAACGCCACCAACAGGGCAAAAGCGGCAACTAACCCCAAGTTGCCGAGCGGGTCAGCACCGGCCAGCCCCACCAAACCAGCCGCAATCATTGCCTGAGCCAATAGCATCCAGCCTCGGCGTTGGCCAAAGACACGCGTAAGAATCGGCAGGGCGAGGCGATCTACCACAGGCGCCCAGAAAAACTTGATCGAATACAGGATGCCAATCCAGGAAAAAAAGCCGATAGCGGCAACCTCGACGCCATCACTGCGTAGCCAGGCAGAAAGTGTAGAGAACACCAGTAAAAAGGGTAAGCCAGCGGAAAACCCCAAAAACAGCATGGTAATAACGGGCGCGCGAAAATAAATCGCCAACGCGCCAAGCCAGCTGCGCTGGGGCAAAGGGGTGGGCATGTCGTTCAACTCCAAAAGACGTTGGCTTTGGCCAAGTGGTAAACTGCATTAAACGGTTAGGATAAAGCAGATAGCTTACGGAGAGGAGTTTTCCATGTCGATCACGGCGCATCAGGTCGTCACGCTGCACTATGTGTTGAGCGATATTTTAAATGATGGAAGCGAACAGACCCTGGATGACTCGCAGGCGCGTAACAAGCCGCTTGAGTATCTGCACGGCCACGACAATATTGTGCCGGGCCTGGAACAGGCGTTAGCCGGCTTAGCCGCTGGCGACGAGCTGACAGTGACCCTTGCGCCGGAGGAAGCCTATGGCCTACGCAATGAGGCGCTAGTGCAAGAGGTTGGCCGCGGCTCGTTTGGTAATGCCGAGCTTACACCCGGCAGCCGCTTTCAAACCGAGGGCGAAGCTGGCCCGCAGATTGTCACCGTGGTCGATGTGGCGGGGGATCGTGTTACCGTGGATACCAATCATCCACTTGCTGGGCGTACGCTAAGTTATCAGGTGCGTATTCTGGATGTGCGCGAGGCCACCCGCGCCGAGCTTGCCAAAGGGCATCCACTACCGCCGGGTACCGAGCACAGCAAGGTGGAAGATCGTAAAGTGCTGTAACACTTGCAATTGCCTCTTAAAAACAGAGCGACGGCTAATTGAGCCACTGGATAGACAAACATTGATCCAGGTCAGCTCCTGCCTGCCATGTTCACGTTAGGATGTTTGCATATCACGAGGGCAGAGAAACACTCAGGATGAGCGGTTTGTTTTTACAGGGAGTCTTCGTGATGATCGCGTTAATGTGAGTAGGTTGGTTTATCGCCTGCTGGCTTTGATGTCAGGGGAGGGGGCTTGCTCTAAGCCAGTAAGCTTCCTTACTTATTGCCGGCCCACTGGGCCGGTTTTTTTGTATATGGCCCCCAAGGTGGTGAGCTTCTAACGTGGTAACGTGAAGTTTTCCAGCCAGGACAACACTTGATGCGACGGCATGGGCTTTGAAGTCCAGTAGCCTTGTCATGAGGTGATTTCCTAAATCCACCACCGTGCCTGACCAGTTACAGCACGGTGGTGGGCTAAGGCTTACTGCGGCGTGTGGCTTAGGCTGGCTTTTTCAAGCAGAAAATCAACAATCTGCTCGGCAGGTACCATGGTGGCTTCGCTATCACGACGGCCTTTGTACTCAAGCTCGCCGTTATCCAGGCTACGATCACCAATCACCAGACGATGAGGAACGCCCATCAATTCCAGGTCGGCAAACTTGACGCCAGGGCGTGTATCACGGTCATCCAGCAGTACGTCCAGGCCCGCGGCGGCCAGGGCTTGATACAAGCGCTCGGATTCTTCACGTACGCGCTGGGACTTATGCGCATTCATGGGCACCAGCGCTACCTGGAACGGTGCAATCGCGTTGGGCCAGATGATGCCGGCGTCGTCATGGTTCTGCTCAATAGCCGCCGCCACCACACGGGTAATACCGATGCCGTAACAGCCCATCCAAGGGTGGCTGGTTTTGCCGTTATCGCCCAGGACGCTCGCGTTCATGGCCTCGGAGTACTTCTGGCCAAGCTGGAACACGTGGCCCACCTCAATACCACGCTTGATGGAAAGAGTGCCTTTACCGTCCGGCGATGGGTCGCCTTCGACCACCTTACGCAAGTCGGCCACTTGGGGCAGCGCCACATCGCGTTCCCAGTTGATGCCGAAGTAGTGTTTCCCTTCGATATTGGCACCTGCGCCAAAATCGCTCATCAGGGCGACGCTATGGTCGGCAATGATGGGCATGTCAAGATTCACCGGGCCAAGCGAGCCAAAGCCTGCACCGGCTGCCGCACGAATTTCCTCTTCGCTACCCATGGTAAGCGGTGCTGCCACTAGGGGTAGGTTTTCCGCTTTTACCTCGTTCAGCTCATGATCGCCTCGCACCAGAAGAGCCACCAAGCCGCCTTCAGCACCGCGTACGATCAGCGTCTTGACTGTTTTCTCGATAGGCAGATCAAACTGTTCAACCAACGCGGCGATAGTCTTGGCATTAGGCGTATCGACCAGGTGCATCTCTTCGGTGGGCGTTGCACGCTGCACGTCACTACCCAGCGGGGCGGGCAGAGCTTCGGCTTTTTCCATGTTCGCGGCGTAGTCGGAGCCATTGGAGAATACGATGTCGTCTTCGCCCGAACTCGCCAGCACGTGGAACTCATGGGAGCCGGTGCCTCCAATGGAACCGTTGTCGGCAATCACCGGGCGGAAGTCCAGGCCCAGGCGAGTAAAGATGCGGGTGTAGGCATCGTACATGCGCTGGTAGGTCTCTTTCAGCGACTCTTCGTCCAGGTGGAAGGAGTAGGCATCCTTCATGATAAATTCGCGCGAGCGCATCACCCCAAAACGCGGGCGAATTTCGTCACGGAACTTGGTCTGGATCTGGTAGAAGTTGACCGGCAGCTGCTTGTAGCTGGCGATCTCTTTACGCACAAGGTCGGTGATGACTTCTTCATGGGTAGGGCCAACGCAGTAGTCGCGCTCATGGCGGTCCTTCACGCGCAGAAGCTCGGGGCCATACTGTTCCCAGCGGCCGGACTCCTGCCAAAGCTCGGCGGGTTGTACTGCCGGCATCAGCACTTCCTGGGCGCCTGCGCGGTTCATCTCTTCACGTACAATGGCTTCCACCTTGCGAAGCGTACGTAAGCCAAGGGGGAGCCAGGTGTATAGGCCAGACGTCAGGCGCCGGATCATCCCTGCACGCAACATTAACTGGTGGCTGATGACTTCGGCATCGGCCGGGGTTTCTTTTAATGTGGCAATTAATAATTGGCTGGCGCGCATGGGCGAAAATATTCCTTGATGGTAAAAAAGTCGCTGGCTTAACGTTGAATGTGGGCATTGTACGACTTAGCGGGTAACGCGGCAAAATCATGCTGTCACCAAACGGCTTTGCGCATCGCCATTTGTGCTAGTATGTGCGGGTTTTTGCGAGCGGTAGCAACGCTGACATTACTAACAGAACACCATTGTCCGCTACCGTTTTCCATGTTTTTGAGGGAACTTTCATGCAGCAAACTGTACGCCGTTGGCTAACGGGGGCCGTGGTCGGCGCCTCCATCGTTGCGTTGAGCGGTTGCGGTACCATGTTTCATCCAGAGCGAAAAGGGCAGCTTAGCGGCCAGGTTGACCCGGTGGTCGCCATTGCCAATGGGGTAGGGCTTCTGTTTTTTATCGTGCCGGGCGTGATTGCCTACGCGGTCGACTTTTCAAATGGCACTATCTACTTGCCAAGTAATAATAGCGCTTCCATTGATGTGCTTCATCTGGGCGGTGCGCTGGATGTGGCGTCACTTGAAAAGCTGCTGTCTGATAAGGCGGGCCAGCTGGTCAGCCTTGAAAGCGAACTGGTAAAAATTGAAGAGATGGCTAACCTTGAAGAGGCGTTGGCCATGGTGCGCATGTCGGGCGTGCTGGATGAGGAGCGTCTGGCTACTATGTAACTGTTAGGACTAGCCAGATGGAGCATGACCCTAGACAGTGCGAACCTGCCTGGGGTCATATCGTTTTGGAAGATGTAGTTTAGAAAGTCTGTTGTTTTGAATATGTATCTTTAAATAAGCTAGGCGCCTTGTTTGGAAGCCGTCAGCTTAAGTGTCATCAAGCCTGCCACTAACCCCCAGAAAGGCCCGCCGATACCCAGCAGCGTAATTCCCGAACCAGTCAACAGAAAGGTAACAATGGCGGCATCGCGGTGCTGGCTTTCCGTAAAGGCACTCGCCAAACCACCTGCAAGTGTACTGAACAAGGCGATCCCAGCCAGTGAAATCACCAATGTGCCAGGCAGCGCATTAAATACGCCGGTTACCGTGGCACCAAAAATCCCCATGATGATGTAGAAGATACCAGCGGCCATGCCGGCGGTATAGCGGCGGCGCGGGTCGGCGTGGGCATCTGCCCCCATGCAAACGGCTGCGCTGATTGCGGCCATGTTGAGGGCAAAGCCACCGAACGGCGCAAGCAGCAGCGTGGCGCCACCGGTCCAGCCAATTAGTGGCGAACTGTTGGGCTGATAGCCTGCGGCGCGCAGAACCGCTACGCCAGGCAAGTTCTGGGTCGCCATGGTAATCACAAACAGCGGGATACCTATACCAATTAGTGTAGATAATGAAAACGCCGGTGCCATAAGCACCGGTGTAGTGGGCGCAAGCGGGATACCTTGTAGATTGATTTGTCCCTGAAATAGCGCCAAGCCCAACCCGGTTAACAGTACGCCGGGCACGGCAAGCGTTGGCCATAGGCGTCGGCCTGCTACCCAGGCGGCCAGCATTACAAGCGGCACCAGCCACTGGCTTTCCATCACTTCAAACAGTTCCAGCCCAAAACGCAGCAGAATACCGGCCAGCATCGCGGCGGCTATGGCGCTGGGAATGTAGCGCATGAGACGCTCAAAAAGCCCAGTAATGCCGCATAAGGTGATTAAAAAAGCTGAAAAGAGAAACGCACCAATAGCTTCTTCTAGTGGAATGCCCGGCAGGCTGGTAGCGAGAAAGGCAGCGCCAGGCGTTGACCATGCGGTAAGCAGCGGCATGCGGTAGCGCAACGAAAGCCCGAACGAGGTTACCCCCATGCCGATCCCCAGCGCCCAGAGCCAGGAGCTGATTTGCGCTGCTGAAGCACCGCTGGCTGCCGCCGCCTGAAAAATGATAGCCGCCGAACTTGTGTAGCCAATGGTAACTGCCACAAAACCGGCGGTAATGGTGGAAAGGGTGGTATCTTTCCAGAAGCTCGCCTGTCTGATAGGCGGCGATGCCTGTTCCTCAAGATTGTTTGCCGCCATACCGCTCCCCTAAATTTGAATACTGAATTTGTATGTTATAGCGCACAAATTAATGTTAGCATTGTACGTTATAACGCACAATGAGATAGCCTAAGCTGAGCATGTTACAAATGGCGTTCAGCTGATTTTTTATTAAAAAGTTTCACTGCTAAGTGGCTAAACGAAACGTGAGTAAGTATCTCTTCCGTTGAAGTTAAAACGGTAACTAACGGGCCACCAGATTTGGAAAAGCACTCGTTAGCGTATTGATTATATTTTTTAATTATTTGGAAGAATTTAATACGCTATTGTTACTATTCTGTAATTTTTTAAAGACGTGAATAGAGAGCATTAAAAAACTAATATTTTCAAAGTAATTAAAATACTATTTTTAACTAATTTTAAAGTATGCAAGTGATGCCTCGGCTACATTTTAAACAACCGTTTAAACGTATTTGGTTTATATTACTTATACTATGTTACTTACAGTACAATTTTATAATGGCACTCTAGCTTTACTGGATAAGGATCTCCAGTAAGGAATGGTGAGTCAGGAAGGCTCCCTAGGGATGGGTAGGCAGGAAGCTTGCAAAGCTTACAAGGATGTAGCGTTAAAGCCCGACCACTTGGTCGGGCTTCTTGCTTAGATGAGCTGCTCTATACTGGTTTTAGCGACTAGAGGTCTTGGGCCAAACTTGGATGGGCTCTATCAAGATGCAAGTAAGTAGCATCAAAACCGCAAAAATCCTTCACCCTTTTCCAATCATGTATTTGTAGAAATTTACTTTCCCACGAGATCAAGCCTTCAGTGCGTAATCTGGTGAGCACCCGACTTGTATGCACCGGCGTAATACCCATGGCTTCTCCTACCTGTTGTTGGGTAAGCGGAAGGATAAAACCATGGCTGCTCGTTAAGCCTGCTGCGCGCGAGCGGATAAGCAGTTCGCAGAATAGATGCGCCATGCGTTGATCAGCTTGCCTACCTGCAATATTTAATATCCACTCGCGTAATGTAGATTCGTCTACCAGCATTGACCAGAAAAGCGCCCGGGCAAGCCTTGGGTGATCTACATACATTTCTTCAATCCTGTGTTGGGGAATAGACGTAAATTTTGAGGGTATGATGGCGCATATGGAGTGATCCATCCGCTCTATTAAGGTGATATGTACATCGCAGGCGTCGCCAGGGATAAGAAAGGCAAGCGTTTGGAATTTGCCTGCTTCGGTGATCTTGTAGCGAGTCGCCCAACCCTCCAGCAAGATATTAACTTCATAAGGTTTATCTGCTTCTTGTATCAGGTCTTCGGATTTATTTAAGAATCGCACAGGCGTTAGATAACTCTCAAGAATATTGATTTCCTCAGCGGTAAAGGATTGAAAGTTTTCTAGTTTTTTAATGAAGTTTTTAAGCAAGAGGAAAGTCCTTGAGAAATAGGCCTATTTTTCTAATTTTAGTAGTTGTAATCCTAAATAACAGGGGTGTTAAAAAATATTTTATATGATTGCTTAGCGTTAGTAACTGATTTTTATCGTTTTAACCAAATGGTGGTTAATGACTAGCTGTCTTTATTTAAGAAAGTTCGTAAGCAGTGTAAATTTATATTTTAAATTACTTATTGTTATATATATGTAAAAAATACAATAACATGTTAGCGAAATTGGTTTTTACTGGGAGCAACATCTATAACTATTTTGGATTCTCTTTTTAAGATTTTCGACGGTAGTGATTTTGCCATGGAGGCTTATATGAGTAAGCAACTGGTTGGAGATTTCCTAATTCAGCGGCTAGGCGAATGGGGCGTCAAACGCATATTTGGTTACTCTGGGGATGGCAGTAATGGCATTATGGGTGCGTTGAACCGAGCCGGTAATCAGTTTGAATTCGTGCAGGCCCGGCATGAGGAAATGGCAGCGTTCATGGCGTGTGCCCATGCTAAGTTCACCGGGGAAGTAGGTGTTTGTACCGCTACATCGGGGCCAGGAGCCATTCATTTACTGAATGGGCTTTACGATGCCAAAAAGGACCACCAGCCGGTGGTTGCGATTGTCGGCCAACAGGCGCGTGCCGCGTTAGGCGGCGAATACCAGCAGGAGGTTGACCTGGTATCGCTTTTCAAAGATGTTGCCCATGAATATGTGCATATGGCGACCAGCCCATCCCAGATTCGTCATCTCATTGACCGGGCCATACGTATTGCCTTAGCCGAGCGTACGGTAACGGTAATCATTATTCCCAATGATCTTCAATCCCAGCCGGCCGTTGAAAAGCCTGCGCATGCTCACGGAACGGTTCACTCCGGTGTGGGGTATTCCCGCCCGCGTACGGTCCCACACGATAATGATCTTCGCCAAGCGGCACAGGTGCTAAACGAAGGGAAGAGAGTAGCGATTTTAGTGGGTGCCGGGGCGTTGAATGCGACCGATGAGATCATTCAGGTTGCTGAAACATTGGGAGCGGGTGTTGCTAAAGCGCTGCTGGGGCGTGCAGTGCTTCCTGATGATTTGCCGTTTGTGACCGGCTCTATCGGCTTGCTGGGCACTAATCCCAGCTGGGAGCTGATGGCCAATTGCGACACGCTGTTAATGATTGGTTCAAGCTTTCCCTATTCAGAATTTTTACCGGAGGAAGGGCAGGCCCGGGGTGTGCAGATTGATATTGATGGCCGGCAGGTGAGTATGCGCTACCCCATGGAGGTAAACCTGATAGGTGATAGCGCAGCCACCTTACAGGCGCTATTACCATATCTGGAATACAAGAATGACTGTGGTTGGCGCGAGGGCATTGAGAAAAGCGTGGCTCAATGGTGGGAAGTGCTTGAAGAACGCGCAATGGCGGCCGCTGAGCCGATCAATCCGCAGCGTGTTTTCTGGGAATTGTCGCCACGTTTGCCCGATAATTGCATTCTGACTAGTGATTCGGGTTCTGCAGCTAACTGGTACGCGCGTGATCTCAAGTTGCGGCGCGGTATGATGGCATCGCTTTCCGGGGGGCTAGCCACCATGGGCAATGGCGTGCCTTACGCGATTGCTGCCAAGTTTGCTTACCCAGAACGCGTAGCCATTGCGCTGGTTGGCGACGGCGCCATGCAGATGAACGGTAACTCGGAGCTGATGACCATCGTCAAGTATTGGCAGCAGTGGGCTGACCCGCGCTTGATCGTCATGGTGCTTAATAACCGGGATCTTAACCAGGTCACGTGGGAAATGCGTGTTATGGAGGGCGATCCAAAATACGAAGCCTCACAGAACCTTCCTGATTTCCCTTATGCTGAGTATGCCGAGCTTATAGGGCTTAAAGGCATCAAGGTCAGCGACCCTGAAGCGCTTGCGATTGCCTGGGAGCAGGCATTGAGTGCTGACCGCCCCGTTGTGCTTGAGGTGCTCACTGACCCGGATGTGCCACCGATACCGCCGCATATCAAGCGTGAGCAGGCGAAGGCCTATATGTCGGCGCTATTACATGGCGACCCGGATGCATTGGGGATCATTAAAGCGTCATTTCGCCAATTTTCCCGCCAAATAACGCCGAAACTGCATCGCCATTAAAATGCCTTGGTGTTCTTGATCTAAAAGCGGCACAAATCAGCCATAATGGCTTCATTTGTGCCGCTTTTTCAGGTTAGGTAGAGACGCTTGGCCTGCAGCCAAATGGAGCCTTTATCCCATTGGCGCACTGGCCAATTAACAGGAGAGAGACATGACACGTGAGCCGCCTGCCATTGCCAAGCACGTTGCCAGTACCGTCAAACACTTGCGCAAGGGGCGAGGCTGGAGCCTAGACCAGACGGCGGCTGAAACTGGGGTAAGCAAGGCGATGCTGGGTCAGATCGAGCGCGGTGAATCAAGCCCCACGGTGTCCACACTCTGGAAGATCGCCAGCGGTTTTCGAGTGTCGTTTTCCACTCTGTTCGATAGTCAGATGCCCACGCTTGGCGAGCTTAAGCGTGACAGTTGGGAGTCGGTGTGGGGCGATGACAGCGCAGGCATGCAGGCCCGGCTGCTATTTCCCTATGATCCGCTGCTGGGCTTTGAAATGTTCATGATTGAGCTCGCGCCCGGGGCGATCAGTGAATCATCGCCCCATGCCGAGGGGGTGGTGGAACATATTGTGGTAGTGGAGGGAGAAATGGAGCTGCGCATCGACGAGCGCTGGCAGACGCTGCGCGCTGGCGAGGGGCTGCGCTTTTTTGCAGACCGGCCCCACGCCATGCGCAATAGCGCGACGACGCGCTTACGCTTTCACGATGTGATTCACTACCTGCCGGGAGCAGCCTCTGACGCTTGAGCGCGCAACCAGCTGATCTCATCACGCCAGATCTCAGGCTCTATGGTTTCCAGAATTAGCGGAATCCCGCTGATACGCGCGTCCTGCATGATGGCGGTAAAGGCGGGCAGCCCAATATTGCCCTGGCCCAAGCTGTGATGGCGATCAACCCGGCTGGCAAAGGCGCTTTTGGCGTCGTTTATATGCATGCCGCGAAGATACTCAAACCCCACCACGCTGCCCAGCTCATCAAGGGTTGCCTGCGTTGTCTCGGTTGTGCGCAAATCATAACCCGCAGCGAAGGCGTGGCAGGTATCAATACATACGCCTACTCGCGATTTATCGTCAACATGGCGAATAATTTCCGCCAGATGTTCAAAGCGCCAGCCAAGATTGGTGCCTTGGCCAGCAGTGTTTTCAATTACCGCCGTCACGCCTTTAGTATGGATAAGGGTTTCGTTAACTGATTCGGCGATATGCTTTAAGCAATCGCCTTCACTTATTTTATTGAGATGGCTGCCAGGGTGAAAGTTGAGCAGGGTCAGGCCCAGCTGCTCGCAACGCTGCATTTCGTCTAAAAAGGCAGCGCGGGATTTCGTAAGTCCCTCCGTTTCAGGATGCCCCAGGTTGATCAGGTAGCTATCGTGAGGAAGGATCTGTTCTGGCTTGAAGCCATGCTTCCGGCAGGCCGCTTTAAAATCTTCAATCGCTTTGTCAGTCAGGGGCTTGCCCTGCCACTGACGCTGATTCTTGGTAAATAGTGCAAACGCATCCGCACCAATATCAACCGCTCGCTGGACGGCTTGATCCGCACCGCCAGCAGCACTGACGTGTGCTCCTACATACTTCATTTCAATCCTTTAATGGGTGGCCAAACGCTGATTATCCAGGAAGCGTTGAAAAATAGCAGGCTCATCGGTAATGGCGCTAGCGATACCCCATGCCCAGCGGCTGTTAAAAGCGCCTGGGTCGTTGGCGGTGTAACAGAGCAACTGATACCCGGCTTCATGCATGGCATCGGCCTGTGGGCGTTTCAGGCGCGGCCAGTGGGGATGGATACTGAAGGCGTCTACAGCCTCGCATTGGGCGCGCCAGTCTTTTGGTGTACTGCCAAACAGTACTCCCAATGCCAGGCTTTCCTGGGGAGCAAACGTTCGGCAGCGATGAAGGGCGGCTGGATCGAAGGAGGAGATAATCAACCGCTCAGCCGGCAGAGCATCCAGTACCTCAGGCATCACGCGGTCAACCAGCGCGATGGGGTCGCGTCCCTTATTGACCTTGATTTCAAGATTGACGCCCATTTCCAGCTCGTTAAGTAGCGCAAGCATGGCTTCAAGGCTGGCCATTCTTTCGCCTGCAAAATTATCGCTAAACCAACTGCCTACATCCAATGATTGCGCCTGTGTCCAGGTGAGCTTGTTAAGCCCGCCGCGACCGTCTGAGCAGCGTGCTACATCCGCATCGTGCCAAATCACCGGCGTACCGTCGCCGAGTAGCTGAACATCCAGCTCAACCCACTGGGCTCCGGCTTCGTGGGCTGCGCGAACAGCGGCCAGGGTGTTTTCAGGAGCAGCGGCAGAGTAACCGCGGTGGGCAATCAGGGTAGGCAGCGCAATGGCAGGGTGGCTCATGGTCAGTCCGGAAAGCTTTCACTATTGAAATTTCCCTGAGTTTAGCATGGGTATATGACACCGGCGTATCATGGAGGTCGCCATGCAAAACGAGTAGCTTGATTTCTTTGCTTTGACGCGGTTGGATAGCACGCGTGAGTCTCAACCAATAAAGTACAAGGAGGGTGTATGTCCCAGCGTATCCAGTTTGCCCAAACCGGTGGTTCAGAGGTACTTGAGTTGGTAAACACGACGCAGGCTGAACCGGGGCCAGAGGAAGTGCGTATTGCCAATAAAGCCGTTGGCCTTAATTTTATTGATATCTATTTTCGCACTGGGCTTTATCCAGCACCTGCCTTGCCGTCTGGTTTGGGCACAGAGGGTGCAGGCGTTGTCGACGCTGTGGGCGAAAATGTCACTCACCTGAACGTGGGTGACCGGGTAGCTTACGCCCAAGGGCCCTTGGGTGCTTACGCAGAGCATCACGTCCTGCCTGCTGCCAAAGTGGTCAAGCTGCCCGACTTTATTGATTTTGAAACGGCCGCCGCCAGCATGCTCAAAGGTTTGACCGTACAGTACCTTTTACGTCAGACCTATGCGCTCAAAGGCGGCGAAACCATTCTGTTTCACGCAGCCGCCGGGGGCGTGGGGTCTATTGCCTGTCAGTGGGCAAAAGCGCTGGGTGTGAAGCTGATTGGCACGGTCAGCTCGCAGGAAAAAGCGGACCTTGCGATGCAAAACGGTGCCTGGGCGACGATCAACTACACTCAGGAAGATGTCGTCGAGCGAGTGCGTGAATTGACCAACGGCGAAATGTGCGATGTAGTGTACGATTCCGTGGGCAAGGATACCTGGGAGGTGTCGTTGAACTGCCTTAAACCCCGCGCGCTGATGGTAAGCTTTGGCAACGCCTCAGGCCCGGTGGATGGCGTGAACATCGGCATTCTTAACCAGAAGGGCTCGCTGTTTGTCACCCGCCCAAGCCTCAATGGCTACGCTGATACTCGTGAGCGCCTGGAAATGATGTGCGAAGACTTCTTTGGGATGATCGAAAGCGGCAAGATCAAGGTTGATGTCGCCAACCGTTACCCGCTGGCCGATGCTGGCAAAGCACAGGACGCTCTACAGAACCGTAAAACAACGGGTTCGACCGTATTGCTGCCTTAAGAGCTAGCGAAATTAAGGATCGGAATAGTTTAGGGCTTCATGGTTTTTAAGCGGGTTCCGATCCTGCATATATAGCGTTTTTTAAGTCAATCGAATATATCAGCCAATAGCTGCCTTCAGCTATCTTCCTGCTTTTTCCTTTCGCGAATACCGCCATCAACGTTACGGCCTTCCTTAGTAGCAGCGTAAGTATTTTGCAGTGCTGCCGGTACTTCACTCGTAACGGAACTAACGTTAATGAGGGTGCCTCTTCCCTGGGTAATAAACTGTCTTAACGCACATGTGCACCATAAATTAATCTCATTAAGTAACATTTGCATACCCTATACGGCTGTATAGATATCGTCTAATGTAAGAGATTCAAAGCGTTGTTGGCTTATATGGCGGTGAAATTCAACAGGTCGATAGGGCAATAGTCATCAGTTTGCAATTCCTGAAGGCTCAAGGAGATATTTTGGTATGGCGATAGAATCTATCGGCTTGGCTGCCAGTACGTTGGTATTTATCGTGCTGGGTTTAACGTTAATGGGGTTTATCTGGGGGCGCTTTCGTTACGACCTGGTAGCGGTAACGGCGCTTTTGGTGTCGGTAATGCTTGGCCTGGTGCCGGCGGAAGCTGCATTTGCCGGATTTGGCCACCCGGCCGTCATTACCGTTGCGGCCGTGCTTGTGTTAAGCCGCGGGTTTGAGCGTTCGGGCGTGGTGGATGTCATTGCCAATCAGGTGCTCAAGGTAGGCGAGCGCTTGCTGTTACAGCTTCTTGTGCTGGTTGGCACGGTAGTGGTGCTGTCGGGGATCATGAATAATGTAGGGGCACTCGCGCTGCTACTGCCGGTGGCCATGCGTCTGGCTCGTGAGCATAATACCGCCCCTTCCTTGCTATTGATGCCCTTGGCGTTTGGGTCATTACTGGGTGGCTTGACCACACTGATTGGCACGCCGCCCAATATCATTATTTCCAGTTACCGGGGCAGCATCACCGGTGAAAATTTTGGCATGTTCAGTTTCTCGCCGGTAGGGATTGCCGTTGCAGCGGCGGGGCTTGCCTTCATTGTGCTGATTGGTTGGCGCCTGACCCCAAAACGCAGTGGTCAGGCTTCCACGGCTGAAATGTTTGATACTGCCAACTATCTGGTAGAACTCAAGGTAACCGAAGATTCCAAAGCCAACGGCCTGACGCTGCCCCAGTTGCGTGATGAGCTTGAGGAAGCCATTCCCGTGCTGGCGGTGGTCCGCGATGATAACCGCCGAGCAGGCTATTCGTTTCACGGCATTCTGCAAGAAGGCGATATTCTGCTGCTCGAAGCCGGGCCGGATGAACTAAAGCTCTTGGAAGATAAGGTAGGGTTAAGCGCGATTGCCGAACCCGAGTCTGAACAGGAAACGCAAGAATCCGACACAGCGGATAACCTCCCGGCCGAAGAAAAGCCGGATGAGCGCCTGCCCGTAGATACAGAGGGGCTACAGTTAATTGAAGCTGTCGTGCGCAATGATTCAATGATGAACAATCGCAGCGTTAAACAGCTGCGTTTAAACCAGCAGTTTGGCCTGCACCTGGTAGCAGTAGCCCGGGATGGTAGCCGCCTTAAGCAGCGCTTGCGTGATATTCGCTTTCAAACCGGTGATGTTCTACTTCTGCAGGGGAGTGAGAAAGAGATAAGTGACAGCCTCTCAACATTGGGCTGCCTGCCCCTGGCCAATCGCGAACTGCAACTAGGGAAGCCTCGTAAACTGGCCATATCTATAGGGATTTTTGCCCTGGCCATTATGGCAATGATGTTTGATTTACTGCCAGCGGCGGTTGCAATGAGCACGGCAGCGCTGGTGTCGCTATTGATTGGCGTACTTCCGCTGCGCGACGGCTACCAGGCCATTGACGGTCCTGTCATCGTTCTGCTGGCTGCCATGCTTCCCGTGGGAGAGGCACTGGAAACCAGCGGCGGTGCGGACATCATTGCCAATGCGCTGCTCTCCTTGGGAGCGGAATGGCCGATCTTTATTTCTTTGATCGGCCTGTTCATTCTCACCATGCTGCTATCCAATGTCGTGAACAACGCTGCTGCCGCCCTGTTAATGGCACCTATTGCAGCCAGTTTGGCTCAAGGGTTTAAAGTGTCGTTGGATCCTTTCCTGATGATTGTAGCGGTCAGCGCATCGTGTGCTTTTTTAACCCCTATCGGTCATCAGTCGAATACGCTGGTACTGGGCCCTGGTGGTTACAGTTTTGGTGACTATTGGAAACTGGGCTTGCCACTTTCGATTGTGGTTCTGGTAGTCGCCTTGCCGGTTATTTTTTGGGTATGGCCGCTATAAGCAGCTTTAATGAGCGTGAAGCATAGGCTCGAAACTATCACATTTCGAAAATCTTGATACCCTGTTACGCTTAGCGACAAACAAAAGTGAACAGGCCGGGCCTATGAATCAACAATACCGTCAGGACGCGATTGTCGAGCTGGTACGCCAGCACGGCTATATGAGCATCGAGCAACTGACTGAACATTTTGCAGTAACGCCGCAAACCATTCGGCGTGATTTGAATACCCTGGCAGATAGTGGCCGCGTACGGCGAGTGCATGGCGGTGTAGGGATTGAGTCGAGCACAGTCAATACCGCCTACAGCACGCGTAAAACGCTGCACTTGGAAGAAAAGGAGCGCATTGCTCACTGTCTGGCGCAGCACATTCCCAACCACTCCTCGCTGTTTATCAATATTGGTACCAGCAACGAAGTCATCGCCCAGGCGCTACTTGAGCATCAAGGGTTGGAAATCATCACCAACAACCTGAACGTCGCCGCCATTTTGCAGCACAAAGAGGATTTTAACGTAATTATTGCTGGCGGCCAGGTACGCTCCCGGGATGGCGGTATCATCGGTGAGGCAACCATCGATTTCATTAACCAGTTCAAGGTCGACTACGGCATTATTGGTATTAGCGGAATCGATGAAGATGGCTCGCTGCTGGAGTTCGACTATCAGGAAGTGCGCGTGGCGCAAGCCATTATTGCCAATTCCCGGCGGGTCTATCTGGCCGCGGATTACTCCAAATTCCATCGCAACCCGGTGGTCCGTCAGGGCAATCTTGCCCAGCTTGACGCACTGTTTACCGACCGTAAGCCGCCTGAGCCTATTCAGCAGCTACTCTTGCAGCATAGTGTAGCGTTGTATATCGCTTGATTGTCAGCCAAAACCTAAGCTTGTTTTAAGGCTTGAGTGTGGTCATGGTTTTATACAGCTTTCTTTAATAATGCAAAATCCTGTATTCAGCTATCTATTCGCCATTCATCAAGGCACAACCCGCTTATACGTCTCTCATTTTTCATACTCTGCTGTTGTAGGCCTTTAACACATTTGGCGGCAAAGGGTAGGTAATGTAGTCATGCTACAACCTGCCGTGCGGCCAATGATGCATTGTTGGCTTGCCTTGTGTGAACCATAGTCAGGGCATGGCTTGGATTGAAACGTTGTTATCCCGACGCGCCACTCCAGGCCCTGCTACACAACCGCAGCGCTTTTGTATTACCCGGCGCTAAAGGGCGAAGGTCTTACGTTAGTGACCGTTTCGCAGTTACCGAACTGGGCACTTATCCGGCCCAGCATGAGTAGCAATGTCACCACGATATGTCTGCCGGTAATAGCCGGCAACGGATGACCATACCATGAGGTACTGACCATGAACTGCATTGAACTCAGCCAGCAGGCTGACCAGATTGCTAGTACGTTCAGCAAGCAAGACCTGGCCAAGCTGGTATTAGCCTTTAAAAATAACCGTGAGTCGCTCCAACACGCTGTAGAAGTCATTGATACCCTCGGCAGCCGCTCAGGGTGCACGCTGGAAGAGGCCTGGGATGAAGTCCTGGCCGGTGATTCGCAGCTGCAAATCATCAGCGAAGAGTAAAACAATAAGTCCCCTCACTTACCTGAGGGGACTTTTTTATCAGCGGGTAAATCAGACCTCGGCGGCGGTTCCAGAGAGTAGCGTATTCGCGTTTCGATCAAAATAAGCGGCAAGTCTTGCCTCAGCCTGGTCGCCAAACAGAACGCGACACGCCTCTTTTAATCCTTTGGAGTGACGCAACTGCTCGTGATGCACTACAAGTGAGATTTTCGCCCGACGCCGCAGAAAGTCCTCAAGCTCGGTAATCATTTCATGGTCGCGGGCGTGCTCCAGCTCAACACGGATATATTCGGTCCCTTCAATCAGAAGCTCGGCCTGGCGCGGGTTGGCTTCGATCTGCTCCAGCATGGCAAACGCCTTGTTTGCATAGCGTCGCCATAGGCGTGTTGAAAGTGGTTCTGACGATGTTGCAGGGGTCATGGCATCCAGCCCTATACGCCGGGCCTGTGTCATGAACTGCTGTTTAATCTGCTCTGCAGGTTCGCCATACCATTGGAAATCAGCGTTGGGCAGGGTGACGCCCAGTTGAGTCAATGCCTCGGCAATTTCGTTACCCACATTGATACAGTCGGTAAGTTTGCCGCCAAAAATACTGATATGCGCTGTATCGGTATTGGTGTCCACTACGTGTTTACGTGACAGCTGAAGAAAGTCACGCTCGCTGCCTTGGTTTGACTGCACGGCAAGAGGGCGAACGCCGCAGCGTGTTGAAATGATGTCTTCTGCTGTCAGCGGTTTTTCAAGCGTCAGGCGTGTGTTGATATTGTCCAGAACAAAGCGGATATCCTCATCGGTGACTACCGCGTCAGGATGCTCCATATGAGTGTCGGTTGTACCAATGCAGGTCCGATTGCCCATGGGAATGACAAAAAATAGGCGTCCATCATCGGCAAAAAACGCAAGCACGCGCTTAGAGTCGGTGAGCTGCGGCACAATCAGGTGGATGCCCTTGGAGTAGAGGTGCTGATGTGAGGTTTGCTCGCCCGTCAGCGCATTGTGATGATCCACCCATGGCCCTGCTGCATTGATCAGTACCTTGGCGCGTATTTCAAAGGTGCTGTCATCCATGATATTACGCGCTTTAATGACCCATATGTCGTTCTGGCGTTTAGCCCCCAACGATTCAATATAATTGGCAGCCGTGGCTCCATAATCCAGCGCATGGCGAATGAAGTTGAAAACAAATCGCGCATCGTTATCGTGCAGGTAGGCATCCGAGTACTCAAAGCCGCCCACGGATTCATCGATATTGATGATCGACTCTTCGCGTTTGATGTTTTTTGGCGAAAGCAGACGGGGGCGCTTGGTAAATCCGTTACCCATCAGCCAATAGAGCCAGGTGCCTGCCCACAGGTAACGGGGAGAGTGACGAAACCCTTTGGTAATTGTGGTAAGAAAGCGAATTTCCTGAACCGTAGAAGGGTAGCTTTTAATAAGGTGGTTGCGGCTTTTGCAGAGTTTGCGCACTAAACCAAAGTCATTGCTTTCCATGTATTTAATGCCTCCCCATACCAGATTGGAGGAGTGCATGCTGGTGCTTCCTGCAAAATCTCCCCGGTCAATCAGAGCAACCTTGGCGCCCTTGCCAGCCAAAGAGGCAGCACTAACGGCCCCATTGATACCACCACCAATCACTAGCGCGTCAAAGGTGGTGCTCTTTAATTGGCTAACGTTTTGTTCGCGCAGCGTCATGATGGCCCCTTAAGATGAACAGGAAAGGAAGTAATCAACCGGGCAAGCAGCGGTATTTTCATTTATGAAAGAATATGTGATCGTTTTTTATCTTTCAAGGTCGAAAACGAAAATATTGAAATCAAAAAAACCGGCTCCATGATAGAGCCGGTTAATTTCATTCAGTTGACAGTCAAGTGTTATTCAACGCGCTCTATCGGCTGATGAATAGGCGCTGCCGTTCTTGCATTGTGGTCGATAAGAGTATCTTTATTGGTAGCGAAGGCGTCGTAGGCGAAGTCATCCACCGTTAACATTTCAAGCACGCGTTTTTCGAATTCGCGCATAAATACGGTTTCTTCTTCGCTGATTAACCCTTTCTCAAAAGCGGCTTCTACCCGTGCTTCTGGATGAAGAGCAGTTTGTGGTAATTCACCCTTCGCATAGGCTTTGTTAACCGTGCGATAAATAACCTCTGCGCGGTCATAATCCACCAAGAGCGCGTTATAGCGGGCAAGCGGGTTGGGTTGCTCACCATCGTCGGTATCCCAGGTGTTGTAGAGCAGCTTGGTGCGCAGCGCACTATGGGTAGATACCCGCTTGGCGATATCCCGTGCCAGATCGTCGTGAGGTTTATCCCAGCGGCGACCCGTGGGCATCACAACCGCGTTTAGCACTTTGCCCAGTGCCCGGTTCGGCAGGTTGTCGAAGATTTCCACAAATGCCTGTTCAGCACGGTGCAGCAGGAAGCGGCAGCTGTAGTGAAGCAGGGCATCTTCGCCTTCCACTTTTTCATTCGTCTGCCACTGTTTGATCACCATGGAGGCCAGGTAAAGGTTGGAGAGCACATCACCTAGGCGGGCGGAAAGCATTTCGCGTTTTTTCAGCGCAGAGCCAAGGCTCGCCATGGCAGCATCCGCGCACAGGCCAAACGCTGCGGAAAGCCTCGTAATATCCTGCGCGTAGGCGGCAGCGGGAGCGTCAAACGGAACACTTTCCTTGCCAAAGCCAAGGCCCATAGTGAAGGCACGTGCCGCGTTGCCAAAAATAAGCCCGGCATGGCTGAAGAAAGCCTTATCAAACGCTTCAATATCGTTGGCATCTTTGGCGGCCAATTCATCAAGCACATAAGGGTGGCAGCGAATGGCGCCCTGACCAAAGATCATCAGGTTACGAGTCATGATATTGGCACCTTCCACGGTAATTGCCACCGGGTTGGCACTATATCCAATGCCTAGATAGTTACGTGGGCCAAGTGTCACAGCCTTGCCGCCATGAACATCCATGGCATCGCCTAGCAGTACACGCTGGAATTCAGTCAGCTGGCTTTTCAGGATAGCAGAAGGCACGGCAGGCTTTTCGCCATGATCAATCAGATTGGCCGTTTGATAGACTGTCGCCTGGGAGATATACGCCAAGGAGGCCATGCGAGCGAGTGGCTCTTGAACGCCTTCCATTTCCGCAACCGGTACATTGAACTGGCGACGTACGCGGGTAAAACCACCGCTCCAGCCCAGCGCATAGCGTGCTGTGCCGGTAGCGCCTGAGGGCAGGGTAATACAACGTCCGATGGAAAGGCACTCCACCAGCATTCGCCAGCCCTGACCAATCATATCCTGCCCGCCAATAATCGTGTCCAGCGGTACAAATACATTGACCCCCTTAATAGGACCATTCATGAACGGGCTGCCGATCGGGTGGTGGCGGCGGCCAATGTCCATGCCTTGGGTATCCCGCGGGATAAGTGCCAGCGTTATACCACGGTCCTCTTCGCTGCTGAGCAGCTTTTCAGGGTCAAACAGGCGGAAGGCAAGACCGACAACGGTGGCAATCGGTGCCAGGGTGATCCAGCGCTTCTCGAAGTTAAGGCGCACGCCAAGAACTTCTTCACCGTCGATGGTCTGTTTGCATACCACGCCGGTATCAGGCAGGGAGGTAGCATCAGAACCCGCACGCGGGCCGGTTAGACCAAAACAGGGAATTTCACGGCCATCCGCCAAACGGGGCAGGTAGTGATCCTTTTGCTCTTGGGTGCCGTATTTTAACAGCAGCTCGCCTGGCCCAAGCGAGTTGGGTACGCCAACGGTTACCATCAGGGTTTCATTGGCCGAAAGCTTTTGCAGTACCATGGACTGCGCTTTTGCGGAAAAACCAAGGCCACCGTACTCCTTGGGAATGATCATCCCAAAGAAACCCTCTTTTTTCAGATGGTCCCACAACTGTTGGGGCAGGTCTGCACGCTCCTGGGCGATATCCCAGGCGTTACACATGCCAGCGGCCTTGGCACACTGGTTGTCCAGAAAAGCCTGTTCGTCTTCCGTTAGCCCTTCATCTTTATAGTTGAGAAGTTTGCCCCACTGAGGTTTGCCGGAAAATAGCTCGCCATCCCAGGAGACGCTACCGGCTTCAAGCGCGGTGCGCTCTGTCGCAGAAACCTTGGGCGCCACTTTTTTGAAGATGTTGAAAATACGTGGCGTCAGCCACTGGCGACGAAAAGCAGGTAGGCCGGTTACCGCAACGGCAATAGCGCCAAGCAGCAGTACAAAGCCGATAAAATTGGCATCAAAAAGAAGGCCAACCAAGCCTAATACGCCCAGCAAGGCTAAAGCGGATGCTGCACCGGCTTCGCGGCGCATGATAATCAGCAGGCCGACCACGGCAATAACAATCAGTAGTAGGGTGAGCATAGAACGTCTCCATGTATTATTAGGCGCTGTCCGATAACTTTCTGCGTTCAGTCTAGCGTAAAAAACGCTGGCTCTGACGCGTAACGCATTCACCGTGTTAACGACTGGGAGCGGTAACGGCATTCGCCGATTGACGATTTTGCCAGCGAGGCGCCACATTATCAGGGCGTTCGAACATACGTTTGAATAGTGGCAGACCAGCGCTATTCAGCGCAAGCGCCATAATATTTTATATGTTGTACCAGATATAAAGCGCCACGGCGCGAGGCCATGGCGTCGAAGAAGAGCAATGAAGTTGTCGTTTGGCGTGTTGCTGCCTAGGCGGCTCGCGTTGCTATGCGCTTGGCAGGGGTGTTATGAGCCACGTAATAGTCGACTTGGGCACGAGGTAGCGGCTCGGCGCCACGAATGCGGTCGGCAATCTTTTCGGCCAGCATGATGGTGGGTGCATTAAGGTTGCCGGTAGGAATCAAGGGAAACAATGAGGCATCCACCACGCGCAATCCTTCAAGACCGTGTACGCGGCCTTGGCCATCCGTTACGGCCAGTTCATCACTGCCCATGCGACAACTGCCGCAGGGGTGGTAGGCGGTTTCAGCATGCTGTTTAACGAAAGCGTCAAGTTCGGCATCAGATTGCACATCGGGGCCCGGTGCTATTTCGCGGCCGCGGTATTTATCAAACGCTGGCTGGGCGATGATCTCGCGGGTCAGACGGATAGCGTCACGAAACTCCTGCCAGTCCTTTTCCTTGGACATATAGTTGAACAAGATGCTGGGGGCTGCGTGCGGGTCTTTGGAAGTCAGTTGAATGCGACCTCGGCTTTCTGAACGCATGGAACCAACATGGGCCTGAAAACCGTGGGCCTGCACCGCGCTTTTGCCGTTATAGCTGATGGCAATAGGCAAGAAGTGATACTGCAGATTGGGCCACGCTTCTTCATCGCGGCTGCGAATAAAGGCGCAGGATTCAAACTGGTTGCTGGCGCCTATACCGGTGCCCTTGAGCAGCCACTCGGCACCAATTCTGGGCTGGTTGTACCACTTGAGCGCAGGGTAGAGCGATATGGGTTCCTTACACTCATATTGAATGTACATTTCCAGATGGTCCTGCAGATTTTCACCTACGCCGGGCAACGCATGAACCGTCTTGATACCTAGCGAGTCAAGCAATTCAGGATTACCTACACCTGAGCGCTGCAGAATTTGTGGAGAAGCAATGGCACCCCCGCAGAGGAGCACTTCCCGCCGGGCATGGGCTCTCTGCGTTTGCCCTTTACGCTCATAACGCACGCCCACCGCGCGTTTACCTACAAACTCAATGATATCGGTAACCGCGTGGGTTTCAATGGTCAGGTTATCACGCTGCCTGGCTGCGCCCAGGTAGCCACGTGCGGTTGACGCGCGACGGCCCTTAGGCGTAACGAACCGGTCCATGGGGCCAAAGCCTTCTTGCTGGTAGCCGTTAACGTCCTGAGTTTCCGGGTAGCCCGCCTGTTTGCCCGCTTCAATAAATGTGCGATAAAGCGGATTGTTACTCTCTTTGGGTGTGGTGACGCTTACCGGGCCGTCGCCACCGTGGTAGTCGTTTGGGCCAATATCGCGGGTTTCCGACTTTTTAAAGTAGGGTAGGCAGCTTAAATAATCCCAATCCTCCAGGCCGGGATGTTTAGCCCAGTTATCGTAATCCAGGGCGTTGCCGCGGATGTAGCACATGCCATTGATCAGCGAAGAGCCACCCAGCCCTTTGCCTCGGCCACATTCCATACGGCGACCATCCATATAGGGCTCAGGGTCGGTTTCAAACGCCCAGTTATAGCGCTTGCCTTGGAGTGGAAAGGCAAGTGCTGCGGGCATTTGGGTGCGAAAATCGAATCGATAGTCCGGGCCACCGGCTTCTAATAACAAGACGCTGACATCGCTGTCTTCGGTCAGGCGAGTAGCCAGCACATTGCCCGCCGAGCCTGCGCCGATAATAATGTAATCAAATTCGCGTAGTCGAGACATGGTTTTCACCTAGGCAGTGACGAATAATGAGTAATGAGCGAGCCTGGAGGCATATAAAAAAGACGCGTCTTCTTCGTTATGCCTGCCTGCAAAGTTCCATTACTTCGACTTAAAACACCGACTCAAAGGGGCCCATCTCGATCTGTATGGACTTGGTCTGGGTATAGTGGTTAAGCGTCTCGATGCCGTTCTCTCGGCCGATGCCTGAAGCTTTATAGCCGCCCACCGGCATTTCTGAAGGCGATTCACCCCACGTATTGATCCAGCAAATACCTGCTTCCAACTGATGAATCACACGGTGAGCACGGCTCAAGCTTTCACTGAATACTCCGGCGGCGAGACCGTAGTTTGTGTCATTGGCGCGACGAATAACGTCTGCTTCATCCTCGAAGGCGAGTACTGACATTACCGGGCCGAAAATTTCTTCCTTTACAATACGCATATCGTCCGTGCAGTCGGTAAAGACGGTAGGGGCTGCCCAGGCGCCGTTGGCCCAGTTGCCACTCTTCCAGTCTTCACCGCCGACCAGCACACGCGCGCCTTGCTCTTTACCCAGCGCAATGTAGGAGAGCACTTTCTCTTGATGCTCGAAGCTCACCAGCGGGCCAAAATTAACGCTGGGATCCATAGGATCGCCCGCTTTGATACGCTTGACGCGCTCGACCAGCTTGGCTTCAAAGACGTCCTGCACGCTGCGTTCGATAAATACGCGGGTACCGTTGGTACAAATCTGCCCGCTGGAGTAGAAGTTGGCCATCATGGCCGCATCGGCGGCGCGATCCAGATCAGCGTCGGCAAAGACGATTAAAGGGGATTTGCCACCCAATTCCATCGTGACATCTTTAAGTGTGGAACTTGCAGCAGCGGCCATTACTTTTTTGCCGGTACCCGCTTCGCCCGTAAAGGAGACCTTGGCAATACCTTTATGCTCAGTCAGCATGGCACCTACCCGGCCATCGCCCTGCACCACGTTAAAAACGCCGTCGGGCAGGCCCGCTTCGGTAAATATCTCGGCGAGCTTGATCGCGCTCAGCGGCGTGACTTCGCTGGGTTTGAATACAACGGCATTGCCCGCCGCCAAGGCAGGCGCAGCTTTCCAGCAGGCGATTTGAATCGGATAGTTCCAGGCACCAATAGCACCAATGACGCCTAGTGGCTCACGGCGGGTATACACAAAGGAGCTTTCACGTAGCGGAATCTGACGGCCTTCAATAGCGGGCGCCAGACCCGCGAAATACTCAAGGGCATCCGCGCCGGTGACGATATCAACACTGGCGGTTTCGCTAATCGGTTTGCCTGTGTTGCGGGTTTCAAGCTCAGCCAGCTCGTCATTGCGCTCGCGAAGCAGGGCAACCGCACGCAGCATGATACGTGAGCGCTCCATGGCTGGCATGGCGGCCCATAGGCGCTGGCCGCGCTTTGCCGCCTCCACGGCGGCGTCGACATCCGCCTGACTTGCCTGGCCAATGGTGGCCAGCAGGCTGCCATCATACGGATTGGTGACGGTAAAGGTATCGCCTGAAGTGGCCTCTATCAGGCGACCGTTAATATAAAGAGGCTGAATATCTTGAGCGGCCATGCTGACCTCCTAATCAATGATGAGTAACGGGAAGGATGTGTTCGTGATGGGCAAGCAGCTGATCGAGGTAATGGTGCGCCAGATGGCGCGCTTCATCGGCATCCAGCGCCTCGGGTGCCAGCGCACCACGAAGCCATAGCCCATCAATCATGGCGGCCAGCCCGCGCGCGGCGTTGCGCGCTTCAGTGCGGGGTAAAATGCGCCGAAACTGATAGCATAAATTGGCGTAAAGGCGCCGATCATTGACGTACTGCAAACGCTGCAGCGATGGTTTATGCATGCTGCTCGCCCAAAAGGCCAGCCAGGTCTTGGCTGCAGGGCCTGTCACCTGGCTGCGGTCAAAGTTTCCTTCGATAATGGCGCCGATATGAGCTCGCGGTGAGTTGTCCTTTAACGCTGAACGGCGCGCTGCGACCGCCTCAGAAAGATCCGTCAGGATCTGGCGCATGGTGGCCTCTAGCAAGCCATCCTTGCCGCCAAAGTAGTGGCTGATTATGCCCGTCGATACGCCCGCATGGCGCGCAATGAGCATTATCGTGGCATCGGCAAGGCCCACTTCATCAATGGCCGCCATCGTGGCATCAATCAATTGCTGACGGCGTACTGGTTCCATTCCCACCTTCGGCACAACTTATCTCCCGTGACGTTGAATGCCTGCCTTGAAACGCAGGGTGAGGCATGCTTACCTGTATATGCTGTCATTTTTTTATTGAACGTTCAATTAATAAAGATACGCCTCTGCTGAAGCTGGTACCTCAGGCCAGGACGCGGCTATAAATAAGTAGTCTTTTAAAAATAGGGGAGGTAGCAATGAAGTGTATCTACGTTGGCAGTTTAACTGTGCTGATGACGAGTGCTCTATTACCAACATTGGTTCATGCGGATGAGTGCTCAAGCATCCGCTTTGCAGAAGTTGGCTGGACCGATATTACCGCAACCACTGCCCTGGCCAGCGAGGTGCTAGAGGCGCTGGGCTATGATCCTAGGGTGGATACCGTATCGGTGCCAATTGCTTACGCGGGCATGCGCAACAACGATTTCGATGTCTTTTTAGGTAACTGGATGCCGTCCATGGCATCTATAAGCGACCCCTACATTGAGCGCGGCGATGTTGAACGGCTGACTGCCAATCTTGAAGGGGCAAAATACACGCTGGCAGTGCCTCGCTATGTGTATGAGGCGGGTGTTACGTCCGTCAATGATTTAGCTGACTATGCTGACCAATTCGAGCACCGAGTCCACGGTATTGAAGCGGGCAACGACGGTAATGAGCTTATTCAGCAAATGATTGACGATAACGCCTACGGCCTGGGTGACTGGCAGATAGTGGACTCCAGTGAAGCGGGCATGCTTGCTGAGCTTACGACACGTATCCCTAATGAAGAGTGGATGGTCTTTTTGGGTTGGGAGCCGCATCCCATGAATACCAACTTCGATATGGCCTACTTATCCGATGCGGATGACTACTTTGGGCCTGAATTGGGCGGCGCCACTGTGCACACCAATACGCGCTCAGGTTTTGTTGAAGAGTGCCCCAATGTAGGGGCTTTACTGCGTAACATGACCTTTACGCTGGAAATGGAAAATCAGCTGATGAGTGCAATTATGGATGATGGCCTAGATCCGCGCGATGCAGCCAATGCCTATTTAAAAGCTAATGATGATGTGCTGGCCTCATGGCTTGAAGGCGTCACCACAAAAGAGGGCGAGCCGGGGCTGCCCGCTGTTCAGGCTGCGCTTTAAGCGATTGGCTAGTAGTTTGAAAGGCAAGCCCGTTTGCGGCTTGCCTTTTGCTTTTGAAATAGGCATACTCTGCACCCGCTGATGTCGGAAAGGCTACGTAGCTCAGCTGGTTAGAGCACATCACTCATAATGATGGGGTCCCCTGTTCAAATCAGGGCGTAGCCACCAAAATCAGCTCCGCAGTACACGTTTAGTTCATGTGTATTGCTATGGTGGCCCCTTAGGTCCTCCCGCAACGTTAAACTGCGAACCCCGCCAGGCCCGGAAGGGAGCAACGGTAGTGGTGGATGCGTGTGCCGGGATGTGGCTTTTGGGGCTGCCTCCATTTCTATGGGCTGTGCGGGCGAGCGTGATTATAATGGTCCCGCCAAGTATCAATTTCCGCTTTCGCCTCATCTATTGTTTTTAAACCAGTGACGGTTCAGGTATTGGTTTCGGAACTTACCGTTTAAGCTCTTCAAAATGCATTTTGAGTAGGCTTGCCCGGCTGGATAAAGCCCAGTGAGTGATATTGACGATTCTTTATTTCAGAAGGGCATCGGTTTGTTTGTAAACTCGGTACCATTGTCGCAAATAACTCCATAAGACATACTTCTTGCTTCGCAAAGCTGCTCCAGAAACCGAGCCGCCTGGCGCGTCCAATCTTTATGGATAATAACTGACCTAGCATCCCCCGTGAAAAACCGTCTACCACATTCAGCATTCGGAAGCGTCGGCCATTCGCTATCTAATTAAAAAGGAAGTCCATCGACCAATGTCCATTGGCCTTTGTTGGTGCGTTAAGGGGCTGTCGCCGCCTATGAGCTTTTGCGCCATTTGGTGTATACCTGTAAGTCTTCTTCAGTATGAATCCGGTACGTTCGCTTTCGGTTAATAACCAAGCCTTCCACTTTTAACAGCGCATGTAATAGCAAATAGCCATAGGCAAATTGCTAGGTGGTAAGCTCTTTGAGGTACGCTCTCAAGGCACCGTCTTGTTTATCCAGCGCTTGATGCCGATACTCCGTGCGAGAAATGCCTACAAGTTGACAGGTGGAACGCTCGCTGTTCGGGGTGCAGGCGTTGACAGTACACCCTTCATGGCCTCGGCTTCCAAGAGCTTGTCAGAAGCTTTTTCAGCTTATTGTTTTCCCTTCCACAAGCGTTTCGTTTTATTCACTTTAAGGCCAGCGTACTTACTACGCCAGTTGTAGAAGTGCCGCTGGAAATGCCTGGCTTACAGCACAGTTTTTCCACCTTGGCGCCTGCCTCCTATTCCTAGATGGCGCCAACGATCTGCTCTTGGGTGTAGCGTGTCTTTTTCATAGAGAGATCTCCATCAGCAAAGGCTAGCTGGAAATCTCATCGAATTCATTGTGTTAGTTTTGAGGAAGGGTCAGTCACCGATATGCCATATCATGAGGACAACGAAAGTACGTCCCTTTACTCAAGATCAGGCTTTGGCTGCCGATAAGATTAGTGAAGTTTAACGACCGACAAAAGAAGGATGGCCCCAGTGACTGTTAACTGAAGCCCTTCCCCTGAGAGGTTCTGTTGACATTAAAGCCTTATTACAGTCGCTCACTCAACTATTCGTTTTCAGGTAAATCAATCGTGTGCACGCAACAGTTACCATCCTCAAAATTAGCAGCACCCCCTTGGAAGAGCGCCTTGGATGGCCTACAAACATCGTTGATAGACGCTATGGCCGAACACATCAGCCTAGGGTTGATTGTATTAGACCAAAATAAATGCGTGCAATACTGGAACGACTTCATCAGCCGATGTAGTGACAAATCGATGGAGCAGGCCCTGGGCCGTCCTGTGACCGATACTTTTCCTGAAGCGGATACTAAATGTCTCCATCGGCTGATTGAGCAGACTCTCGGCCAGGGTAGGCATCCCAACGTAACAAGAGATGGTAGCCAAAGAGCAATCCAGGTGCCTTTCAACCTGTTTAATGATCAGGAGACGCAAGAGCAGAACTGGCTGCTGTTTCCTTTCTTCGGCGCTGAAAATACACCGTATTTCGCGCTTATGCTTCTCAATGGTGCTGACCGAGTCGAGGCTGATAAGCAGTATGAAATAGGGAGCTGTTCTTTAGCAGCGCGAGAGATCGAACAAAGAAAGCTCGCCGAGAAACTGGAGCAAGCCAATAGTCAGCTTCTGCAATCCGAAAAGCTGGCTGGCATCGGGCAGCTTGCTGCCGGAGTTGCTCACGAGATTAATAATCCGATCGGCTACGTTTCCTCTAACCTCAAGGCATTGGCTGGCTATGTAAAGGATATGCTGCTGATCATCGATGCCATAGATGAAGCGAAGAATACTGCAGAATTGAAGCAACTCAAGCAGGGCCTCGAATACGAGTATATCCGCAGTGATGTGGAGAGTTTGATAGCCGAGTCAGAAGATGGACTCGGACGAGTCATAAAGATTATCACTGCGCTCAAAGACTTTTCGCATATTGAAGAAGAAGAATTCCGCTTGGCGGATATTCACCATGGCTTCGATACTACGCTCAATTTAGTTAAGAGCGAGCTTAAATATAAAGCCGAAGTGATCAAGGAGTATGGGCAGCTTCCTCAAATAGAGTGCATTGCCTCACAGCTCAATCAGATAATTATGAACCTATTGGTCAATGCAGCGCATGCCATTGAGGACTTCGGCTGTATCACCTTGCGTACGGGTTGCGAAAATGAGTGGGCCTGGTTCGAAGTAGAAGACACGGGTAAAGGCATAGCGCCAGAAGCCCTTAATCGTATTTATGAGCCTTTCTTTACTACTAAGCCAGTAGGCAAGGGCACAGGGCTGGGATTAGCGCTCTCCTTCAGTATCGTTCAAAAGCACCATGGGCGAATCGAGGTGTTTAGCGAAGTCGGTAACGGAACGCGCTTTCGGGTTTGGTTGCCGGTTCGGCAACCGGACGCACTAGATGCCAGTTAAGAGATAAGCGGATGATTAAGCAAGACCCGGCTGAAGTCAGCACGACATTGCTGCTAGTAGATGATGAAGAAAACATTCTGAGGAGCCTGCGACGGGTGCTCAGAGGCGAACCCTATACATTGCTAACAGCAAGCAGCGGTGATCAGGCTCTAAGCCTGATGGAAACACAGCATATCGATCTAGTGATTAGTGACGCTCGCATGCCAGGCATGGATGGCGCCACGCTGCTCGCCGAGGTACAGCAGCGTTGGCCGGATTGTTTGCGTATTCTGCTCACCGGTTATGCCGATGTCAGTACGACGATCCGGGCAATCAACGAAGGGCAAATATACCGCTATATAAGTAAGCCTTGGGACGATGATGAGCTTCGCCTGATTATTCGGCAGGCACTTGCTTACCAGTTTGCAGAGCAGGAACGCCAACGGCTGGAGCGGCTTACTCTGTCCCAGAACCAACAGTTACAAGAGCTGAATGCAGACCTTGAGGATCGGGTCAGAGCAAGAACGGCGGAATTGCAACAAGTTGCCGATATGCTTGATCTTGCTTATGACGAGCTTAAGCGCAGTTATGTCACAGCCACTGAAGTATTCTCATCACTGATTAATCAGCGGCTACCTCGCGACTTTCAGACCAATGGCCGAGTCGTGGCACTGGTCAAAGCGTTTGCGCAGCATTATGAACTGGATGATGGTACGAGCCGAAATCTGGCCATGGCCGCTGCGCTCTACAATCTCGGTAAGCTAACCTGGAAAGACAGCCTGTTCACACTCCCTTCGGATCGGCTCTACAAGGAAGACCTTGAACAGTACCGCCGCTACCCCGAGCTTGGCGAGAACTTGCTGATGGCCCTTGAGCCTCTACACGAAGCGGCCACGTTGATACGCCACCACCAGGAACGCTGGAATGGCAGTGGCTTCCCGGATCATTTGCGCGAGATGGATATACCGTTCGGCGCCCGTTTATTGAGATTGGCGGTAGATTTGGTTGAACTTCAGCAGGGGATGATATTGGCGAGGAAGCTGGAGCGTGAAGAGGCTCTGCAACTGCTCCTGAAGTTCGCTGGCCGATTCTATGATCCGGAGCTTTGTGAGCAATTCGTCAACCTGTGTATTGAGCAGAATTTAGATGCTGTGCTCGCCGATGATACGGTACTAATGGTGGGTACGCTTGGTCTAGTGCCAGGGATGATCATGGCGCAGCCCCTCTATGCAGAAAATGGCACGTTAATGTTAAACGAGGGCAAAGAGTTAGATGCATGGCTTATTGGTAAATTGATCAAGTTTGAAGCGACTGAGGGGGCAAGCTACAACCTTTACGTACGTATACCTCAAACCTAGACGCTTCAAGAGAGATGATTTCGATGGCTCAGGTGACCAAGCAGATAAAGCCTTCTCATTGTAGCTGGAGACAAGCGTGGAATAGATTTTCTGTGCTCGCTTACCTAGTAGGCCGGGGCTAACAGGTATGGCGACATATTCCGAAAGCACAAATAAGCTAACCCTGAAAATCGTCTATTACGGCCCAGCGTTAAGTGGAAAAACGACGAATCTATTGCAACTTCATACTCTGCTCAAGCCGCAACGCAAGGGTGAAGTGATGGTGCTGGAGACAAGAAATGATCGTACTCTGTTCTTCGATATGCTGCCGATTGGCCTGCACAGTGAAGGTGGGCTGGATTTACGTCTGAAGATTTATACCGTTCCTGGCCAAGTGCAGCACGATAGCACACGCAAGGCCGTATTATCGCGCGCCGATGGCGTTATCTTTGTTGCCGATTCACAGCTTAGTCAACAAGACAATAACGCCTTTGCCTTTGATAACCTAGCGAGCAACCTTCAGAAACTGGGGATGGACATTGAGCGATTGCCTCTAACAGTGCAGTTCAATAAACGAGACCGGCTGGATGCAATAGAGGAGCACAACCTACAGGTACGGTGGTCATCGACTCCGTGGGCGCCGCTGACTCTGGCAAGTGCTCTCAACGGGCAAGGGGTCGTGGAAAGCTTCCGCCAGTTGCTGGGCCGCCTATACCCGGCTGTAGATGCCGAGTTCTCTTTGGCACGTGATTATGCCATCGATTCTCAAACATTCATGCGGAATCTGAGCGCTGTTGGCGGCCTCTCAAATGCGTAACTATGACGACGATTACACGTTGGATGATTTACTGTCGCCCGCGCATCAGGCACGCCTGCTGGAATTGCTAGGCAAGCTGAGCGGAGCCCCCTTTTTGCTAAGTGAGAATAATGATGGAACATCAGAGCCGATAGAATTCAGCCTTGATACCCTTGGCTGGTTGCAGGCAGAACTTCCGACGGAGCAGCATCAGGCAGCTGTGCGGCTTTACGAGCTGGTGCTTTTCTATGCGGGCAAGTACCGTTTGGCAGCCAATCTGCATCACGATACCACTGAAGCCAGCTATCTTGAGTTACAACAGAAACATGCCGCAGTGCAGGCTTCAGAGGAAAAATATAGGCAGCTAGCCCAGCGGTTGACACAGCAAGTCGAAGAGCAGGTTCGGGTTATAAAGAAGGCTCAGCAAGAACTTTACGAAAGTGCCCGCCTGCGCGCGGTCGGGCAGTTGGCTGCGGGAATCGCCCACGAGATCAATACGCCAATCGGCTTTATTAGCAGCAATCTTCGTGTAGCCAATGATTATCTTGATGAACTTGAAGCGAGTCTGCCGCATAACCATGAGGCAGTCATGTTGTTTGAAGATTTTCATGCTCTTCTTGACGAATCGTCGAGTGGCACGAAGCGCATCGCCCGCATCGTATCGGACCTCAAGACTTTCTCCAACATCGATCAGGCCGACTTTGCGGCCTGTAATATCAATGCGCTAATCACGACTGCCTGCCGCCTTGTTCAGGCAGAGCATCATCAGGTGTTGCCCATCAACCTGGACTTGGGAGAGTTGCCAGAAATTCCTGGCTACCCGGCCAAACTGTCCCAGTCGCTTTACAACGTGCTCGATAACGCTACCAAATCTCTTGATACAGAAGGGCATATCCGTGTGGTGAGCCGGGTGAAGGACAATATTCTGGAAGTGCTTATAGAAGATGAAGGGTGTGGTATGTCTGAAGACGTACTAGCACGAGTCTTCGAGCCGTTTTTTACCACGCGAGATGTTGGTGCAGGTAGCGGGCTGGGCCTGAGTGTAGCAAGAGATATCGTCGTGGCGCACCGGGGTGAAATCCGAATTAAGAGCCGGCTAGGTGAAGGTACTTGCGTAGCTCTGCGTATACCGGTGAACTGAGGAACTGCCATGGAAAAGCGTTACACCGCCCTATTTGTCGATACCGCTGACGAGGATAAAAGCCCATTGCTTCCATCTCGGAAAAGGCCGTATCGGCTGTTGTTGGTAGACGATGACCCTGGCATTCTGGCGGCGCTGCGGCGCGTTTTTCAGCGCGAGAATTACGAGCTGTTGTTTGCTCAGAGCGCCAAGGAAGCATTATCACTGCTGGAAAATTCTCCTGTCGAATTAGTCGTTAGCGACTTCAAGATGCCCGGCATGAATGGCGGCGAACTACTGGGTCATGTACGTGAACTGTGGCCTGAAACGCTGCGTATCATGTTAACTGGCTATGCCAATACCGAAGTGGTGATGGGCTCGATGAAGGAAGGCGCGGTCTATCGTTTCAACCTTAAACCCTGGGATGACGACGATCTCCGCCTTACCGTGGCTTTAGCTCTGGAGCAGTACGAACTGCGACGCCAAAGTCGTATCCTGGCGCAGGAGAGCGCTAAGCACGCCATTAACCTTGAACTGCTAAATAACCTGGATGCCAGCAAGCGTAATCGGCTGGTAATGCTACTACATAGAAAAGGCCTGTTGAACGCTCGGCAGATACAGCATCTTCATAAGGTAATGCAGGCTGACAGAGCACCTGCTTTAAGCCACCTACTCCAGCATGACTGGGTCGATCTTCAGACAGTGCATATCCTGCTGCGCGATGAGTGCTTATGTGACGATGTGGACCTGCGTGAAATTCGAGTCGACCCGTCACTATGGGCCATAATCCCTTACGCGCTATGCATTCAGCAATGGATTCTACCGCTTCGCACAGTGGGGCGGCGGCTTGACCTAGCCATGGTTGATCCTATGGACACTGGCCTGATTGATGTTCTGGGTCGGATGACGGGTTACGATATTCGGCCTCTGCTGTGCGATATAGGGCAGGTACAAGATAAACTCGCTGAAACACTTGATAAAACAGAGCTACACGCTGCCGGGCAGGCAATGGCTAACGGTAGTGAAGATGACCCTTATGATGGAATAGAGCTTGTTTTCGATGAGGAAGAGAGTCCAGAGAGCCTTGAACAGCTACTAGGCAGTTCGGCAGACCCTCCTGCTATTCGCTTAGTCAATGCCATTATTCTTGAAGCCCTACGTCTCGGGGCTAGTGCTATTCATATTCATCCGCGTGCCCACCATGTCGCGGTGAGCTATCGTATCGACGGGGTATTACACGACAAGATACAGATCCCTCTGGCCCTGATGATATCTGTTGTATCACGAATAAAAATCATGGCCGAACTCGATATCACCCAGCGTCGGCACCCTCAAAATGGACGTATTACGGTCAAAATGCCGATGCGCATCGTCGACCTCGACATTACTTTGCTACCGACTATCCATGGCGAAAAAGTAGCTATTCAGATCCTTGAGCGTCAGGCCGCTGCGCGCTCGCTCGATGAATTGGGCCTGTCGTCATGTAATACCATAGCTATGCTACACGCGATCAATCAACCCCAAGGGATCATTTTGGCTGCAGGGCTGGCTGACAGTGGCAAGCTATCCATGCTTTATGCGTTGTTGAATCACATATCCTCTGCAGAGAAGCACACCATTACTTTGGATAATCCGGTGAAATACTATGCCGACCAGGCTGGACAAGTCACCGTAAACAAGCGATCCGGGCCGGATTTTGCCAGTCTTTTCCAAGCCGCACTACAGCAGGGCCCCGACGTCATTTTGCTCGGGGAGCTCCGAACCAAGGAAGTCTCCGCAGCTGCTTTTGAGGCGGCGCTTTCCGGTCATTTGGTGCTCTCGACGCTACGGGGGCATTCTATCGCCGCTGTTATGGCTCGGCTGGCAGAGCTGGGAGCGAGGTCTTTGGCGATGGCTTCTGCCTTACAGGCCATTGTCATCCAGCGTTTGGCTAGGAAGGTCTGCCCACACTGCCGGGAGGAGGTCCCGCTTTCTCCTGAGCAGGCAGAGCGCCTTGGAAAAGAATTTCTTGATCCACAGTTGCGCTTTTTCCGAGGACGCGGTTGCCGCTATTGCCAGCAGGGTTACAAAGGGCGAGTTGGCCTTCATGAAGTGCTGCTCATCAATGATACCTTGCGAGAGGCTATTGCCCAGGGGACAAGCCCCTGGCGGCTAGAGGCACTTGCAAGGGAACAAGGTGTATCCACACTGCTCGATGATGCGTGTGAAAAGCTGCGACAAGGGCTGGTCTCCCCTGATGAGATACTACGTTTGCTCAGCCCTCAGGGCCTTAAAGGTTAACCATGCTCATCCGTTACGATGTTTATCGCGTCTATCTTTATGTTTTAACCTTTTCGCTGCTGGCCATGGGAGGAATTGCGCTGATCAGTGATGCTCTCCCATTGGGATTGCATGCCAATGTCATCGCCCCGGGAAGTGCTTTGTTCTTAGTGCTGGGCGGACTCGCCACATTGAATGCTTTGCATCATTGGCGGGTCATGTGCTTACTATCAGTAAGTTTGCTACTTGTTATGGCTCTCTTCCAACTGGTAGCGAGCGTTGAGAGTCGTTTACTACTGCCAAGTGCTGTTGGCCAAAATCACTTCCAGATACAGAATGCGCTAGCGCTTGTTGCATTATTTGTCGCAGTTGCCCACTTCGCTAACTTATGGGCACCGTCACGAAAGTGGCTGGGTCGCACGTTAGGGCTGGCAATTATCCTTGTTGGTGTGCTCTCACAGCTCTCCTTTGGCGGGTATGCCCCGGATAGCGCTCGTCTGAGTACTGGGCTTGAGTCTCCTATTATCATTGACCTACTCGTCGTAATGGCAGGGGGTGGTATTGGCTTGCTTCCTAGCCTGGTAGGTCGTAAGCAGTCGCTTGATAGGCGCTCGGTGTTTATCAGTTTGGGAGGCACTTTCCTGACCTGTCTGGTGGGATACCTGCTCAGTCAGCAAGTCGTCAATTCCACCGCTCAGCGGGGCGAGCAATTTTTATCCAGGGTTCAGGTATCGACCGAGCAGGCTCTTTCGGCGCAGTTGGCTTCTATACAGCGCATGGCCGCGCGTTGGGGTGCTGTCGACCAGCTGCCTACCCAGCAGCTTTGGCGACAGGAAGCCTTCAGTTATCTTCAGGATTTTCCCAATATAGAGCTGATCACTGTTTTGGATGAATCGCTGCAAATTCGGTGGCTTGAGGAGCGTGCAGCAGAGCCGAGTGAGCGGTTTCAGCGCCTTCAAGTGGTCACTGCGCAGCGTGACTGGATAAGCCATATCCTGATGGATACAAATGAACCTCATTTCAGCCATGCAATACCATTCAATGAAACCAGCATTAGTGTCCTGCTCGCAGCTCCGTTTCGTTTAACTGATTCAAAAGGAATCATTGTTGCTAACTTGAATATCAAAGGTATCTTGAGTGAAGCACTTCGCGAAGAGCAGAGCCACTTCGCCGTTAAGGTCTATCAGAATGAGCAGCTGATTTATGATTCTGGCGGCGCAGAAGGCGATAGATTACCGATCGTACTCGGTGAAAAGACACTATCACTACATCATGATATTTATTGGCACTTGATAGCCTATCAGAATTCTCGCGTTATGCACTTTCCGGCGGCGCTGCCAACGCTAGTTATCCTGTTCGGTCTTTGCTTCAGCTTTTTCCTGGCGCTGAGTCAGCGCTTGGCACATTTTGCCAACGAGCGATCCAAGCATCTGAAATATCTCAATGAGGCGCTGGTAAGCAGCCAGCATCAGCGAGCTAACCTGGAGGCTTGGAATCAACGCATTACACGCTACTCAATGGATGTGCTTTGCACGTTTGATGAAAACGGTCGTTTTATCCAACTCAGCCCTTCATGTGAAAGCGTTTTTGGTTATCGACCCGAAGAAATATTAGGCCAACACTTCAGTGAGCTAATTCTTCCTGAAGACCGTGAACGCACTTTGGCGATTTTTACAAAAAACCTGAAACTGGGAGGAGGGGAGGCCCCCCTTTTTCGTAATCGCTATCGCCACAAGAACGGTAATACGGTGCATATTGCCTGGTCGGCCGTTTGGTCTGAAAAAGAGCAATCAGTCTTCGCGATCGCGCAGGACGTGACTCGTCTTGCCCAAAGTGAAGCCTTCATCGAAGGGCAGCGCCACATTCTTGAAATGGTCTCGACAAGCATACCCTTGGCAGAGACGCTTAATGCCATCTGTGAGGTTGGTGAAACGCGTTTTCCTGGGACACGTTATTCCGTACTGCTCGTTGACAAGTCAGGAAAACGGTTGGTGCATGGGGCCTCGCCTAGCCTGCCGACAGACTTTATCCAGAAGATCCACGGTATGCTCATCGGACCGGGAATGGGCACTTGCGGTACGGCAGCGTTTCACCAGAGCCTGATTGTGACAGAAGATATTGCCAATGATCCTCACTGGGAGGCTTACTGCACACTGGCCTTGAATCATGGGCTGCGGGCGTGTAGCTCTCAGCCCATAAAAGACAGTAGTGGCACGGTGCTTGGGACGTTTGCTATTTATCAGAGCGAACCACAGCCGCCTCCCAAAGAGCAATTAGAGTTTATCAACACCTACGGCCATCTTGCCTCGATCGCTATTGAAAGAGATCGGGATCGCCTAAGTCTCGAAGAAAGTGAGCAGCGCTATCGTTCATTGTTTGACCACAACCCTAATCCGGTCTTTTCGTTTGACGTAGAGGGCAACATCCTTAGCAGCAATCAGTCTGGCTATGATCTTTCGGGCTTTACGCATAATGAAAACGTGGGTAAACACTTCTCCGAGTTTGTCGTGAAGGAAGACCTAGGGCGAGTTCAGACGTATTACCAAGCCGTCTTGGCTGGTGAGCCTCAGCGCTACGAAGTGAAGATTCAGACTAAACGCGGAGACGTCAAGGAAATGGATATGGTCAGCTTACCTGTCATTGTCGATGGCCAAGTGGTTGGCGTATTCGGGGTTGGCAAGGATATCACAGAACATAAGGCGGCCGAGAAAGCCTTGCACACTACACTTCGTGACCTGGAACGCAGCAATCGGGACCTTCAAGACTTTGCCTTTGTCGCCTCACACGATCTGCAAGAGCCTTTACGCAAGATCCAAGCTTTTTCCGAGCGCTTGCGTCTCAAGGCCGCTGGCCTGGACGAAGAAGGACGGGATTACCTGGGCCGAATGAACTCGGCTGCAAGTCGTATGCAAGGCCTAATAAAGGACCTGTTAGCCTATTCCAGAATCGGTACACAGTCCAATCCTTATAGCACTCTCGACTTGAACCGGATACTTGAAGATGTGCTTCAGGACATGGATATATCCTTGGCAGCGAGTCAAGCTAAGATAGATGTAGGCGTATTACCGTCGATCCAGGGGGACATGACACAAATGCGCCAACTGCTTCAGAATCTGATGAGTAATGCGATCAAATTCCATCAAAAGGACCAGCTGCCCCAAGTTCAAGTCTATGCAGACACTGTTGCCGATGACCAGTGGACTCTCTGCGTAGCCGATAAGGGCATTGGGTTCGACGAAAAGTACCTTGACCGTATTTTTAACCCTTTTCAGCGGCTACATGCGAGGCAGGCCTATGCCGGAACAGGAATTGGGCTTGCCATAGTAAAAAAAATTGCAGAGCGTCATGGGGCGAAGATAACCGCCACTAGCCAGTTAGGGCAAGGTACTACGTTTCGAGTTACTTTTAAGCGATAAATGGGGCAGCCAATATGCAGACTAAACAGCCCATCCATATCCTTGTGGCGGATGATGACCTGGACGATTGCCTGCTGATGAAGGAGGCTTTCAGCGAGAGTCGCATAGGTAACTCTTTGCACTTTGTCCATGATGGTGAAGAGTTGCTCGCTTACCTGAAGCATCAGCCGCCTTATTCGGACGCTCAGTGCTACCCCACGCCGGGTCTGATTCTGCTTGACCTCAATATGCCTTTAATGGATGGCCGAGAAGCCTTGGAAAAGATAAAAGCGGATGAGGCGCTGCGCTATATTCCTGTGGTTATAATGACGACTTCCTCCGCTGAAGAAGACATCATTCGTAGCTACGATACCGGTGTGAGCTCTTTTATTACCAAACCGGTGAGTTTTAATGGCTTGGTTGATATCGTTCAAACATTGGAGCGTTACTGGCTGCAGATAGTCGAGCTACCACTAGGGGCAGCCAGACATGATTAGAGATGGCCTTTTACATATACTTCTTGTTGAAGATGATGAAGACGATTTTCTGATCACCCGTGACCTGCTTCGACAGTCCGAAAATCTTTCCTTCGAGATTGATTGGGCCGCTAGTTATGAAGAAGGCTTCGATGCGCTTCATGGTAAGAGTCATGATCTCGTTCTTATCGACTACCAGTTAGGCGCCGTGCCTGGGACTGAATTCATTCGCCAAGCGAATGAGTTGGGTATTCAGCTTCCAATGATTCTACTCACTGGGCACCACGATGCAGACCTCGAGGCCAAAGCAATCGAGCTTGGGGCAACTGACTACTTGGTAAAGGGGGAAATTACCAGCGCATTATTGGCTCGCAGCATTCGCTACGCCCTGGAGCGTGCCCGCTCAGTCGACATACTGGCTGAGAGTGAAAGGCGTTACCGCTTATTGTTCGAAGCCAACCCTGAGCCGATGTATATCCATCATCGGGAAACGTTAGCTATCTTGGCGGCCAATGAGGCGGCATGTGACCTGTTCGGTTACTCCCAGCAGGTGTTTCGTGAAAAGACTATTCCCGATTTACTTGCTGGTAAAGAGCATCAGCGCTTCGATAAGCACTATGAAGAAATTGATGCGCCTGATATACCTCATAGAGTCGGTTTATGGGTGTTGCAGACTAGCTATCACAGGCTTATTCATGCAGACGTCAACGCCCATAATATTGACTTCAATGATAATCTGGCACGTCTAGTGATGATTAGAGACGTCACCGAAACTATTGAAGTCAAAGCCGAGATAGCGCGGAAGGAGCAAGCCTTTCGCCAACTACTGGAAGATAACAGGGATGCCGTACTGCTATTGGATGCAGCGGGCCAGGTGCGCTATGCCAACTCTTCCGCAGGTTTGCTGTTTCGTTGTGGCTACGATGCGCTAGTCAATAGGCAATTTAAAGTACCTCACAACGACAGCCTCTTCGAATGGTCTGCTCTCGCGGGTGACGGTAGCAATGTTATTGTTGAAGTACAGTGCTCAGCTACTGAGTGGGACGGCGAGACCATGCAGTTGTTGTCACTGCGGGATATTAGTCAGCGTAAGGAAGCAGATAAACAACTGCATCTTCTTCAACGCAGTATCGAGGCGAGCTATAACGGGATTGCCATTGCGGATGCTCAGGCGCCTGACATGCCGATCATTTATGTCAATTCGTCCTTCGAACGCATCACAGGCTATTCATCCCAAGAAGTGCTGGGTAAAAATTGTCGCTTCCTGCAGGGAGCGGATAGCGGGCAGTCTGGAGTTGAGGAAATTCGATTAGCACTACAGGAGAAGCGTGAAGTCCATACCGTCCTGCGAAATTTTAACAAGGATGGTTCGCCCTTCTGGAATGAGCTTTATATCGCACCCGTACGGGATAGTAATGGCTTAGTGTCCCATTATATTAGTGTTCAGAGCGATATATCCGAGCAGAAACGCTTTGAATCAGAACTGGCTTATAATGCCAGCCATGACGTGCTTACCGGTCTGCCGAATCGCTCGCTGCTTGAGGATCGCCTGGTACAGGCCTGTCAACTAGCCAAACGCTCTGAGCGTAAATTGGCAGTTATATTTATCGATCTTGATGATTTCAAGCCGATCAATAATTCCATGGGCCATGTCGCTGGCGATCAGGTACTCATCGAAGTTGCCAAGCGCTTGATCCAGCAGATCAGGCCTGGCGATACTGTTGCCCGCCTGGGCGGTGATGAGTTTGTACTTTTATTGCCAGATATTGCGCATGAAGAAGATGTTCTGCTGGTGGCTGAGCAGGTCATTGAAGGGATCGCGCTTCCTTTTCATGTGAATAGGGTGGAGCTGCGCGTTACCGTGAGCGCTGGCATCGCTATAAGTGATGGCATAGAAGAGAAACCAAGTGAGTTGTTACAACGGGCTGATTTGGCGATGTATAAGGCCAAGCAGCACGGCCGCAACAGTTATCAATGGTATACCCAGGAGCTTAATGAGAAGGTTAACGAGCGGTTAACTTTGAGAAGTGACATACAAAAAGCATTAGAGAGGGAAGAGTTCGAGGTTGTTTACCAACCTCAGGTGGATAAACAGGGTAAAACCGTCATTGGGGTTGAAGCGCTGATACGATGGAACCATCCGGAGAAAGGGACTATATCACCTGCGGCGTTTCTTCCTGTTGCGGAAAATACAGGACAGATATTCTCAATTAACTTATGGGTTATGGAAACCGCCTGTCGATATATCAAACGCCTTAACGACCAAGGTTTAACTTGCCCCTCCGTTGCTGTGAACATATCCCCTATGCAATTCTTGCGCCCCAATTTCATTGAGAGTGTATGCAATGTTCTGGAGAGGACCCAGCTTGATGCCAGTTTCCTTGAGCTTGAAGTGACAGAAAACGCTCTTATGGAGGATGCAGAAAACGCCATCCTTACAATGTATAAGTTAAAGAAGCTTGGGTTAAGGATCGCTATCGACGACTTCGGAACCGGCTACTCCAGCTTGAGTTACCTGAAGCGGTTACCTGTTGATAAAATAAAAATTGACCGTTCCTTTATCAAGGAAATTATTAGTGACCAACACGACGCCGCTATTACGCAAGGAATAATTTCCATGGCTCATCACCTCGGTCTACCGGTCATTGCAGAAGGCGTTGAAACAGAGCCACAGTTTGCTTTTCTTAGGAAAAACCATTGCGACGCTTTCCAAGGCTATTATTTCGGCAGGCCCATGTCCTCTGAAGGACTCAAAGCCTATCTTCATCAGAAACAAGCTTCGCCTGATGAAAAGAAAGTTCGCGGTACGGAAGAAGATGCCCAGACGCTGCTTCTACTAGACGATGAAGATAATATTCTGCGTGCCCTTACGCGGTTACTCCGGCGTGAAGGCTACCGGATACTAACCGCTAGCCGTGCTCAAGATGCTTTCGAGTTATTAGCCAAGCATAACGTGCAGGTAATCATTTCTGACCAGCGTATGCCAGAGATGAATGGAACTGTATTCTTTAACCGGGTGAAGGATCTTTATCCTGATACTGTACGAATAGTTCTTTCCGGATATACAGATTTAAAAACAGTAACAGAAGCTGTTAACCAAGGAGAAATTTATAAGTTCTTGACTAAACCTTGGGATGATGAAGAGTTACGAAAGGAAATCAATTCCGCCTTTCGACATTACAATTTAGATAAGCTAACAAAACAGTAACTGAACTAGAAATTTTAAAGGAGGGGATATTTGATGGTCTGTGTGTCCTACCCAGGCATTGGATGAATGCTGAGACGGTACAACGAGCCTTTGAACTGTTTTTACAACTAAATCGATGGTTAAGGGGAAGGGCAAGTGGTTTTGGTTTGAGTATAGTATTTGGCTTCACTAAGTTGATCACGAAGGGCTTAACTTTAAGAGGCTGAAGAGTGTCTAACTAATTCGCGTGATTCAACACGGTGCATAAAAACCATAAAAGCACTGACCGCGTTTCATGTTCAGGCTGACATGCTGAAAAAGCTATGCCCGGTACTTAGGACATACACTAGTATTGAATTATGAGTTTAAGGTCACACCTATTCCAATGTCTCAAGATCTGGTCCGTTCGTAACAATATCCGCTGAACCCATAATTACCCCCGCTTATAGAGGAAATTTTTTCAGTTTTGTTTTATTGGGTGATAATTTCGCGGCGCAGAGGGGCTAACTCGGCCGATAGCTTTATTTCGCGAGCGGAACGGGATCCCCTGGCGGTTCATCGCTATTTGCAAATCTTCGACGAGCGCATTGAAATCGGCGCGATCAATTCCCAAATGAGGATGTGAGTCGTGCATATTTCGGCCCATATAAGTACAGTTGCCCCCGAGAGTGACACAGAATTATTCAACCAGTTGGCGTTTGACGCGATCCAGTTTAGTGTCAATGAAAAAAGGCCGCAGTGGCGGATTTTTCAACATGATTTCCATTAAATCGTCCATCAAGCTAGCCAAGCCTGGCTCACCGCCAAATTCTTCCAGCACGGGAAGCAAGTCTGGGTTAGCTGGGGCGGGATCCATTTGCGCCTGGACACCGTTGCTTAAAAAAGGTCAGGCTTAATACTAGTAGGCCGTATATCATTCGTGTCATGGCTTGAGCCTGAAAGCTAGCTCACTTAGTGATATCAATCATCATTTAATGAATTTTTGAACTTGAGAATGTTGAAATCTCTTTATTCATCCGCCGTTCATGTGGGTTCGAGGCACCTGCTAGCTATACTATGTATTATTCATCTCGTTGAGCATACTCAACGAGCAACTAAATTTGTTGTAAAGCTACGTCATTTAGAAACGCTGACACACGCTCGTTTGAATTTATGCCATGGTTAAGTTGAGAAATTATGCCAAGCTGCTTGAGATTCAGGTTATAAGTTCCTGTTTTTTCGTTGCGCTTATGTCAAGTTTTGTTGAGAATGACATCTGTCTGTTCTATCTGAAATCGACATAAATTGCGCTTTGATATGACATAGTCTGCTTTTGTAGTCATTCTACGAAAGGGATGATGCTATGCGCCACCCTACGCTGCATCATCTCCGTATCAAAAACCTCCGCAGAATTGTCAGTCTTAGAAATATATACCGAGCGAACTTTATCAGTATCAATCACGCGTATATATTCTGCTAGAACGTTCCTGGGTAGGCGCCGCCGTCGAGTAAAATGTTTTGCCCGGTGAGGTAGCCTGCGTGTTCGCTGCACATAAATGCACAGAAGGCGCCGAACTCTTCAGCTGTTCCGAATCGCCGGGCAGGCACTCCTTGAGTACGCTGCTCGCGTACTTGTTCGATGTCTTGTTGGGTTTTCTCTGCAATGTTTTTTAAGTTGCCGCGCAGCCGGTCTGTGTCGAAGGAGCCGGGTAATAGGTTGTTGATCGTGACGTTACATGAAGCGAGTTCTGGTTGGCGGGCGAGCCCAGCGACGAAACCAGTCAGTCCGCTACGCGCGCCATTAGAGAGCCCAAGGATATCGATAGGAGCTTTCACCGCCCCTGAGGTGATGTTGACCACGCGACCGAAGCCGTTGGCGGCCATACGGTCCACCGTTGCTTTAATTAACTCAATAGGCGTGATCATATTGGCGTCCACAGCCTGAAACCAGTCTTCGCGATCCCAGTCGCGAAAATCCCCTGGTGGCGGTCCGCCGTTGTTATTGATCAGGATATCGATCTGCGGGCAGGCAGCGAGCAAAGCCTCGCGGACCTCTTCACGTCCAATATCGCCGGGTACCGGGTGAACTTCAATCGCAGGGTTGAGCACTCGTAATGCCATGGCTGTTTTCTCAAGAACCTCAGCGTTACGCGAATTGATAGCTAGATTGACGCCTTCTTTGGCCAGCGCTTCAGCGCAACCCCGGCCTAAGCCCTTACTCGCTGCGCATACCACTGCCCAGCGCCCGGTGATCCCAAGATCCATAATGTGTGCTCCTTCTTGTTCGATGTTCGGCTTTAGTGTGATGAATAGCCACCATCTACCGGTAATGATATGCCAGTTACAAATTTGGCGCTCTGGTTGTTTCACTAATGTTGATCGTATAGTACATCTCTCGCTTTGATTATTTGGGGTTAAGTAAAAGCCTCAGTATAGGGCCTGGGTGCTAAAGTAATCAGCTTAATGTTTCTTGTGAAAATGATCCGATTATGGAAAAAGTAGCGCTGTTTGTTGATGTGCAAAACGTGTATTACACGGTGCGGCAAGCGTATGGCAAGAATTTTGATTACAACAGGTTCTGGTCGCGGGCAACTGCCAATAGGCAGGTGGTGAAAGCGTTTGCCTATGCAATAGACCGAGGTGATCAAAAGCAGAAGGAGTTTCAACATATACTCCGGGCAATCGGTTTTGAGGTAAAGCTAAAGCCCTTTATCCAGCGATCAGATGGGTCAGCAAAGGGTGATTGGGATGTGGGCATCACGCTAGATGCCATCGAGTATGCGCAAAAGGCGGATGTAATTGTATTAGTATCCGGCGACGGCGATTTTGACCTTCTGGTCAGCAAGGTTCGTGCAGTCCATGGTTGCCAGGTAGAAGTGTATGGCGTGCCGGCGCTAACAGCAGCCTCGCTAATAAACGAAGCCAGCGAGTTTATACCTATCAATGAGGCGCTTTTGTTAGGTTAAGCGGCTGCGCTCGCCAACTTTTCAGACAGAACCTAAAGCTCTGCTGATACAGGGTTTCAGAAAAGGCGTTGGTAGCGACCAATGCTTTTTTTCATTAAATGGCCGTAGCGAACGGGGTTAGCTCCACAATATCAAGTAATCGCTTCTTCCTTAAGATGCAGATAGAGTGGATCAAATTCGCCTGCCAGCTGGATTTCATGCCAGTCGGGTATAGTGATTTGTTGCCTACTGGTACTTATCAGGCCATCGCTACGAAGCGCTTGTAAAACTCTGTTGGCGTGAACTGGGGTGATACCGGTTGCATCTGCCAGCTCTGCCTGAGTGACAGGCATAGTAAATGTTGTATCATCCACTAGCCCTACTGCTTTCAGACGCAGCATAAATTCACAGATAAGATGAGCGACCCGTGAGTAAGCGCTACGCTGACCATTATTTAAAAGCCACTCTCGAAAGATAGAGGCATGCACAAGCGTTTCACGCCATAAAGCAGGGGTAAGGCGAGGGTGTTGCTCACACAACTGGTGTAAATCCGTGTGCTTTATGAAGCCGAGCTTACAGCGTGTAATCGAGCTAATATTAATATCCAGTACCTGCAAGTGCAGGCTCTGCAGGTCAGGAATATCGCCGGGAACATGGAAGGCTATTATCTGACGCTTACCCTCGACGGAAAGCTTGTGTACACACGTAAATCCTTCAACGATTAAGCAGCAGTGGCTCGGCTGGTCGCCCACCGTTACGATATTGCGATTGGTCTCAAGAAATTTTATCTGGATGGGCAAGCTTATAAGTGCCTGCTCCTCTTCACTTGTCAGTGCAAAGATACTTTCCAGCTTACGAATCATCATTTCTTGGGGGGTGTGGGATTCGGAGGGTGTCATCATGTCTGGGCCCATGGCTGGTGACAGTGAAGCCGTGTGCAGCACTTTCTGCTCGTCTGCTAGTGGCCTTGGGAGGTGGCCTATACCTATATCTGCTTCACAGGTATGAACATAGCCAAGCGTTACCCTAAAGTGTAGCTTATCGCAGTGCAATAGAGGACGTGCCGACTTTCAAGAAAGGCTTATGAGTACAATGCTCGACCTGGAATACTGGATAACCTGTAGGTTTGGAAGGTCGAACATTAGCTATTATCGGTAGGAATTCTCATCAATGCTGCAAGGCGGTTGTGCCGACCCGCTAGTAAATCTGCCAAAGTGTAATTATCCAGAACGCTCAGGAAAGCATTCAAGGCGTCGTTAAGAATCGGCTTCAAACGGCACGAAGGAGTAACGATGCAGCTATTGTCCTCACGAAAACACTCCACCAGAGCCATTTCCTGTTCAGTGTCCCTAACTAAGGCACCTAACCGGATATGTTCAGGCGCTCTGTTGAGCCAAAGTCCGCCGTGTTTGCCTCGAATTGCTTTAAGGTACTCTTTTTGATGTAATTCCTGGACAATTTTCATCAGGTGATTGCGCGAGATCGAGAATGTCTCGGCAATTTCCGTGATGGTGGTACGTTCTTCACCCTTGGTCGCCAGGTAAAGCAAAACGCGGATAGAGTAATCGGTAAAGCGGGTTAAGTGCATGAGTTGCCGAATGTAGGTCAAAAACGCATTGTACGGCGTTTAAAAGGTCTGGGGAATCATCTACGCTCTTCCTAGCTCAGTACTGCCGTGTAATGGCCTGGATACCCTATGGACTTTTAAGGATTATTAACCTATAGCAATTTAATTGCCTGGCCAAGAAGTTAGGATGCGCCAAAGGTGATAAGTTTTTCGTGCCTATTCGTTGTATGGGAACGCTGTCTCAGGGAGGTCGTATGAGCTATGAAATAGCCCTTAAGCGGGTCTATTCCGCGTTTGAAGAAGCCGATGGTTCGCGTATTTTAGTTGACCGTTTATGGCCACGTGGAAAAGAGCGCGCATCGCTTTCATTAACAGAGTGGTATCGGGATGCTGCACCCTCATCGTCACTGCGGCGCGACTATCATCAACAGAAGATCAGCGAAGCTTCCTTTCAAACTCGCTACCGGCTAGAGCTTAAAGAATCCAAACAGGTCTTGCTGCCGCTGATGCGCTATGCCCGAAAAGGCAAGCTGACGCTACTGACTGCGGCCCGTCAGTTAGAGCAATCGCATCTGCCGTTGTTACGTGAAGCTTTGCTGTGCGCACTCGATGAAGAGGACCGCCTTGATCAGGAACCCGCGTCTTCACCATGTTATCTAGGCACGCCTTTGGATAATACCTAACGAGCACTTTATTATCATTAACGCATTGGCTTGGCTTCATACATTTATTGCGTGTTAAAAGATTTTAGTTAATAGGTTGTTAATTGACATGGAAAACAGGTCAAAGTCAGTATACCCATTAAAATTTGTTATTAGTATATAATCGTTATTTACAGAAAAGTGCAAGCTGATTCCGCTTGCACTTTTTTTTGCCTAGAAGTCATGTTTTTAAATATTCAAGAAAACATCTCAGTAGGTGAAAAAATATTCTTGAAACTGGTGAATTTATCCTACATGTGGAAATATATTCCTGAATTTATTTTAATGGGGAAATAAATTGCTTATTGACCGCTTTGATTTGAAAATTATTGAACAGCTTCAGCGTAATGATAACCTTTCTATAGCCCAGCTTGCAGAAGGCGTAGGGCTTTCGGTAACCCCTTGCTGGCGTCGTATTCAGCGTCTTGAAAAAGAGGGGATCATCGAAAAGAGAATCGCCGTTTTAAACCCTGAAAAGCTTAATCTTGGTCTGACTGTTTTCGTGATGATTAAAACCGATAAGCATAATCAGGTCTGGCTGGATGCCTTCAAAGAAGCCGTTCAGTCTTTCCCCGAAGTCATGGAGGTGAACAGGTTGGCGGGGGAATACGATTACCTGCTCAAGGTTATTACGCGCGATAACCAATCTTATGACGCCTTTTATAAAAGGCTTATCGCTAAAATAGAGCTGAGTAATGTCACATCCTGCTTCTCAATGGAACAAGTCAAAAAAACCACCGAACTGCCACTCGGGGACGTCATCTGATTGGATCAACTACATTCGTGACGAAGTCATTGGTGAAGGGGCGGCGATTCCCGGACCCTTTGGAGAGCGTCCGCTGCTCTATGCTGACTACACCGCATCGGGGCGGGCCTTGGGAGTCATTGAAGAAACCATGCGCTATCAGGTGCTGCCGTTCTACGCCAATACCCATACTGAAACATCCTATACCGGTAGAGCCACCACCCAGCTCCGTGAAGCCGCGCGCCAAGCAGTAGGTGATTCAGTGGGAGCCAATGATGACTACGCGATAATTTTTGCAGGCGCTGGTGCGACAGCCGCTATCAATCGCTGCAGTCAGATTTTGGGCCTCAATCCAGGTGTCGAATCTTCGCCACAGGCCAGGCCCGTGGTCTTTATCGGCCCCTTTGAGCATCACTCTAATGATCTTATCTGGCGCGAGTGCGACGTTGACCTGGTTCGCATTCCGCTCGCCGATAGCGGTGTTCCCTGTCTGGACACGCTGGCCAGACGGCTTGATGAATACGCTGACCATGAGATGAAAGTTGCTGCCTTCTCGGCGGCCTCTAACGTCACGGGTATCAAGACAGATGTTGCGGCACTCGCGCGGCTAGTGCACCAACATAAAGGAATCGTCCTGCTCGACTACGCGGCCAGCGGCCCTTATGTCAGCATCAACGTAGCAGGAAGGGGTGAGGGCGATCATCTGGACGCCATTTTTCTTTCACCGCACAAGTTTGTCGGTGGCCCAGGCAGTTCCGGTGTTTTAGTTATTCGCAAGGCGCTTTGTCGAAATGCAAAGCCCTCAATTGCGGGGGGAGGCACGGTGTCTTATGTGACCGCTAACCACCACCGATATGTAACAAACATCCAGCGCCGGGAAGAGGCGGGCACGCCGGGTATTTTGGGGGATATTCGCGCGGGGTTTGCATTTCGCATCAAAGACCTGGTGGGCGCTGAACATATTGAGGCCCGCGAGCGTGAGCTGGTAAAAATGGCGATGACGCGCTGGCAGGCCGTCAGCAATATTCATTTGCTAGGCTCGTTGACGGCTTCTCGATTAGCTATTTTCTCATTTAACATAAGCGCCGGAGGGCGGGATATTCACCATAACCTGATCGTTGCCATGCTCAATGATCTGTTTGGTATTCAGGCACGAGGTGGCTGTTCCTGTGCTGGCCCTTATGGCCATGAGCTTCTTTCAATCGATGAAAAAACGGCGGCTGAACACGAAGATTTAGTCCAAATGGGAAGAAGCTTATATCGTCCAGGTTGGGTAAGAGTCGGTTTTAATTTCTTTTTTAGCAATGAAGCCACTAACTATGTAATATCGGCGGTCGAATTTCTTGCTCGTTATGCCCCGATATTAATGAAACTGTACTCAGTGGATGAACATAGTGGTGTTTGGCACGCCTGTTCTCAGCGCGTGCCCACACGGCCTGCCAACCTTTTGGATACGCTCTTGTCGCAAGGTGCTGGCCATGAGCAAGCCTTACTGACCGATGCTGAGGACTACTTTGCCAGAGCTGAGCAATTGGTTGAACAGGCTAGAGCGTTACCGTTGGCTGTTACTACCCGCTCTCCTGATGTACCCGTTCGTTGGTTCTGGTGGCCGCATGAAGCGGAGCAGGCCCTTCAGGCACAAATCGAGACTACGCAATGACCATGACTCCCTCACTGGCGGGCGCCGGCCTTGATGCGCTTAACGCCCGCGTTCAATACGATCTGGCGTGTTTGAATATACCTCCAGCCAACTGGGTGCCCCAGCAAACATTGGATAACGGCCAGGCCGTACACGATGTGGTCATCATTGGCGGCGGGCAGTGTGGGCTGGTTGCGGCATTTGCGCTGCTGTCGGGTGGCATCAGCAATATCCGTATCTTTGACCGCAATCCGGTTGGTCTGGAAGGCCCTTGGCTGAACTACGCGCGTATGGAAACCCTGCGCTCTCCCAAAACCCTGCCTGGGCCCAGCTACGGCTTTGCATCGCTGACCTTTCGGGCGTGGTATGAAGCGCAGTTTGGCACCCAAGCGTGGGAGGCGCTGGATAAAATTCCACGTCCTACCTGGATGGCTTATTTAAGCTGGTACCGCGAAGTATTAAAGCTGCCTGTTGAGAATAACGTAAAGGTAGAGCACGTTACGCCAGAAGGTGACCTGTTAAGACTTGAGCTTTCAGGGCCAGGTGCTCCCAGTGAAACGGTGCTGACACGCAAGCTTGTCATGGCCACGGGGCGTGAGGGCACCGGAGCACCCAAGATTCCTACCTTTGTTGATAGCCTGCCAGCCCATGCTTGGGCGCACTCTGCCGATGAGATCGACTTTGCGCGTTTAAAAGACAAGCGGGTGGCGGTCATTGGCGTGGGTGCTTCAGCCGTAGATAACGCGGCAGAAGCACTTGAACATGGTGCTCAAGAGGTGCGTTTTCTGATTCGTCGCAAGCAAATGCCTCTGATCAATAAAATGATGGGCATTGGCTCCTTTGGCTTTACCCACGGCTATGCGTCGCTGCCTGATGAGTGGCGCTGGCGCATCATGCATTATTCGTTTGCTACGCAGACGCCACCGCCTCGGGGATCTACCTTGCGCGTTAGCCGCCATGCCAATGCGCATTTCCACTTCGGCTGTGGCATAAACACCATGCGAATGGAAGACGATGAAATCGTGATTGAAACCCAACAGGGAGTGGTGCGCTGTGACTACCTGATTCTGGGGACCGGCTTTGAAATCGACCCACTGGCGCGCACCGAACTAGCAGGCTACGCCGACCGCATTCTTTTATGGCGTGACCGCTACCAGCCACCGGCTGAGCTTGCAAATGACGAGCTGGGAAATTTTCCCTACGTAGAACGTGATTTTGCATTTCAGGAGCGCGAGCCGGGGGAGGCGCCATGGCTTCGTAATATTCACTGCTTCAACTACGGCGCAACCGTGAGTTTGGGCAAGGTCAGCGGTGATATTCCGGGTATCAGCGAGGGCGCAAGCTGGCTTGCCGGTGCCATCGCCGCCAATCTTTACCGCGAAGATGCAGAGCTTCATTGGCAGCGGCTTGAGCAGTATGACTCGCCTGAATTGTTAGGCGATGAGTGGGAAGCTACGCCGCTACCTGAGCACGCTGGCAACGTCTGATATGGCGTATTGAAAAGCAAGGAATCATGATGACGAACATAATAGAAAAAGCCGCCAATGTGCCCAGCACTGGCCCGCTGGCAGAGGCCCTAGCTGTGCGCAGCAAGTTGATGGACTTGACCCAGGCTTCTTACGAAGCTGCGTTGCTACCCAGTGATGAAGGTCAGGTACCTGCCAATGTGCGTGCCGCGCTGGCATGCCGCATGGCGCGTATTTGCCAGCAGGCAGGCCTGACTCAGCACTACGCTGAATTGTTGGCAGGTTATGGCTGTGAGGCCGACCCGTATCAGCTTGCTGAGCCTGGTAACAAGCCGCCCGCGTCCGAAAAGCGCCTTTACGCTATGGTGGAGTATGTTGACCTGGTGACTCAAAGCCCTCGCGATGCCACGAAAGCGGACATTCATGCACTGAGTGAAGCAGGTATTAAAGAAGACGATATTGTGCGTCTGGCAGGGTTGGTTGCCTTTGTGAACTATCAGCTGCGCGTGGCCGCCGTACTTAGCGTAATGGGAGACGCCAAATGAGTCGGGTTATTCATAAATTCACCACACGCGTGCCTACTTGGCGCCCGCATATCACTCCGATCGATTTTGATAATGCGACACCGGCTCAGCGCGAAGCGTTAAAAGAGACGCCATCCAATACCAAAATTTCTGATTACGTGCTGGTATTGGCCCACGACCCTGAGTCGTTGCGTATCCGTACCTCGCTGTTTAACGGCATCATGTACGACAAGGGAGGGCTTTCCCGGGATGAGCGTGAGTTGGGGGCGGTAGCCGCCTCAGTGGTGAACCGGTGTATATACTGCGCGGCCGTCCATGCCCAGCGTTATAACCAAATCGTGGGTGATGAAAAGGTCATGCAGGATATCTTCCTGCGCGGCAAGGAAGCGGACCTGGCACCTCGCATACGGGCTATTTTGAAGTTTGCGATGCGCTTGTCCGAGTGTCCGCCTAATGTGGCACAAAGTGATATCCAAAGCTTGCGTGAGGTAGGGCTTGATGATCAGGAAATTCTTGATTTAACGCTTTCAACCACCTTGTTTGGATGGGCAAACCGGCTGATGCATACCTTGGGCGAACCGGTTTCTAATACCTAGCTGAAAACTAAAAAAAACATTGGCACATTTTATAGGACTCCTCATGACTAAAACCCTATTCCCCCGTCTTGCGCTGGTAAGTGCTGTTTCCATGTTGATGGCATCCCCTGCCATGGCAGAAACTCTGCGTCTGGGTACCGTGGTTAGTGCCCCCCATCCATGGCTTGACGCTGCAGAAGCGTTTAAGGCAGAAGTGGAGGAAGCGACCGATAATCGTATTACTGTGCAGATTTTTCCGGGTGGCCAGCTGGGCAATGACCAGACCATGGTCGATGAAATCCGGATCGGCACGACCGATATGATTATTGGTGGAGTGATGAATATCTCTCCCTATGTGCCCGATTTTGAAATTTTCAGCCTGAACTACCTGTTTGAAGATATGGATGAGTTCCGGGCAGCGACAGCGGTCGATTCAGCGGTATATAGCTACTTTGATAACGCCATGACCGAGGCCGGAGTTGGGCTTAAGCTTCTGAGCTTGACCGGTGGTGGTACGCGCAACCTGAGCACTAACACAGGCCCGGTGGATAAGCCTTCGGATCTGAAAGGTGTCAAGATGCGCGTGACAGGCTCGCGCCTGGATGCCGAAATGTGGCAAACGGCCGGAGCTTTAACCACGTCGCTTCCCTGGACCGAAATCTATACCGGCCTGCAAACCGGCGTTGTAGGCGCCTTTGAAAGTACTATCAGCGGCTATCTTTCCAGTCGTTTGTATGAAGTTGCGCCTTTCCATGCCAAAACTGAACACCAGATCATGATGAGCCATATTTCGATCAGCGAAAACCGTTTCAACCGGTTCTCTGAAGAAGACCAGGCCATCATTCAGGAAGCCGCACGCCATGCGGGCGAACATGGCACCGAAAAAGGGGTCGAGTACGACGCTGAGTTCATTCAGCAGTTTGAAGACCTGGGTGTCACCGTGACCGAAGTCGATAAACAGGCGTTTATCGATCAGGTAGTTCCGCTGCATGAGAAATTTGCTGAAGAGCGCGGTTTGACTGACCTGCTTGAAACTATCCGCAGCCTATAAAGGCGTTGGTGATGCGCCGCGTCTTGTATACAAGACGCGGCGCATGCCCATGAAAGGACAGATGCATGCGGAAAATTAATGATGTAATTGAAAAAATCCTGCTGGTGTTGGCAGGTTCCCTGTTTGCTGCCTTTATTCTGACCGTTCTTTATCAAGTGGTAGCGCGCAATTACCTGAAAATTTCTGTCTCTTGGACAGATGAAGTGGCAATGGCCTGTTTTATCTGGGCAGTATTTATAGGTGCGGCGGTTGCCTTACGTAAGCGTAAGCATTATGTGATCGATATTTTTCCTCCCCAGTTTGTCGTCACCCAGCGTATCTTGCGTCTGTTTGGCAGTGTCGCCTGTCTACCTTTGATCTATGTACTGGTGGTGCATGGCAACGTACTGGTGGATATGGGCTGGAACCGCCGCTCAGTCGCATTAGGAACACCCATGGCCTATATCTTTGCCGCTTTACCTGTGGCTGGGGTCGCGATGGTGCTGTTTTCCATTGAAACCATCCTCGATGATATTGCAGTGCTATTTAAAAGCAACAAGGTCAAGCCAACCAAAGAGGCAAAAGGTTCATGAGCCCACTGATTATTCTGATTGGCAGCTTTTTACTGCTTATCGCATTGAGTGTGCCTATTGCCTTCGCAATTGGCCTGGCATCGATTATTACTATTCTTGAAATGGGACTGTCGCTGACATCGGTTGCCAACCAGATGTTTGCCAGCATTAATTCATTCCCGCTTTTGGCCGTCCCGTTTTTCCTTCTGTTGGGGCGGCTGATGAATGATGGCGGGATTACCGATCGGCTGTTGAAGTTTGCCGATAGTACGGTGGGCCATATTCGCGGCGGGCTGGGGCATATCAACGTAATGGTCTCGATGATGTTCGCCAGCCTCTCAGGCTCTGCCGCCGCCGACACCGCAAGCGTGGGCGCCGTTTTGATCCCAGCGATGAAAAAGTCCGGGTATCCTGCGCCTTTTGCGGTTGCTCTGACGGCCGCCTCATCGGTTTTGGGAGGCATTATTCCACCTTCTATCCTGATGGTGATTTACGGGGCTTTTGGTAATGTTTCCGTGGGTGCGCTGTTTTTGGGCGGCGTATTGCCCGGCGTGCTAGTTGGGCTTATGCAAATGGTCTACGTGTACTACATTGCTAAGCGGGAAAATATTAAAGCGACGGGCAAGTTTTCCTTCAAGCAGATGGGGCGTACGGCAGTAACGGCAGCGCCGCCCATGGCATTGCCCTTGGTCGTGCTTGGCGGTATTACCACAGGCGTGTTTACTGCGACAGAAGCGGCTTCGGTGGCAGTGCTGGTGGGCCTGTTACTTGCCTTTGTTTTTTATCGAGCAATTCGGTTTCGCAAGCTGCCCTCCATTTTGGCGGAATCAGTTGTCTCTTTTTCATTGCCCATGTTTGCGGTTGCTTCGGCAGGTATTATGGGGTGGCTGATTTCTTATCTGGGCATCGCTCAGGATGTAGCTAACTTTATCCTGTCGGTCACCGACCACCGGGTAGGCATCATGCTGATGGTGATGTTCTTCATGCTGGTGATTGGTACGGTACTTAGTCCTGTCACGGCGGTTATTATTTTCCTGCCCATTATTCAGGGTATTTGTAATGCCGCCGATATCAACCAGATCCATATGGCACTGGTAGTTATCCTGTCGCTGACGCTTGGTTTGATTACCCCGCCTTACGGCATATGTCTTTTGATTGCCACGCAGATTGGCGAAGTCTCCATGCCCCGAGCATTTATGGCTGTGTTGCCGCTGGTAGGGTTGATTATGCTGGTGATCCTGGCGCTTATTCTCCTCCCTGATGTGTTCTTGTACTTACCTCAAATGATGTTCCCCAAAGCGTTTTAGTTTTAACTATTGCCAACGCCTCATGCCTGCTTATAGCGGGGATGGGGCTTTTTTTTATACAGTGAATAGGGGCTATGGGTTAAGTAGGACGCTGTGGTTAAAGCGCCCTAAATTGAGCGATAACGGCCTGCTGCTTAATATGTATTTGCAGATACTTTTTTAGTAATCTAGTATTTGTAGATATAGCCGTTGGAGTTGTTATGCAAACAGCAAACATGATTACGCAGAACAAGGCCGCCGCCGCTATTGGCTTAAAAGCTGCCGTGCGTATTCTGGATAAATGGCAGGCCAGCGGCGAGCAGGGTGAGGCCATATTACGGGTATCACATAGCACGTATGCACGGGCGCGTCGTGGGGATATTGGCGAGATAAAGCTGGATAGCGACCAGCTGGCACGCATCAGCTACCTGCTGAATATTCACGCAGCGCTGCGCATGCTGTTTGAAAACCCGGACAACCTTTATGGGTTTGTCTCGATGGAAAATTATAACCCCTATTTTAATGGCCGCACTCCGCTTGAAGTCATGAGTAGCGGTGATTTCGCCGCGCTTTATGAAACGTTTAAGCGCATTGATAGCTTGCGGGGCGCCCAATGGTAGAACTAGAAACACTACCGGAACTTTCGGCTTGCTCCGTCACAGGCTATCGGCTGATTAATAGCAAGTTTCCACCGATTGATCTGTTTGATGATGTGGCCGATGAGGATGAATTTACCGCATTACATGCGCTGCAAGCATTAACCAACCCTCGCCTGCAAAATGAGATAGGCAACCTAGCCCTATTGCCAGTCGGGGAAATTCCCTTTGGCATTCGCGGCTGTTCATACGCGGTAGCGCCATTTACCCATATCAATCCGGATGGGTCACGCTTCAGTGATGGTAGCTTTGGCGTGCTGTACGTAGCGGATGCCATGACGACAGCTATTGCTGAAGTAAAGTACCACCAGCAGGCATATTGGCAGAACGTGCCGGGCCTACATTTTGAGCGCTTCGTTTTTCGAGGCTTAAAGTGCGTATTTGACGAGCGTAGCTGTCGGGATGCCAAGGTACTCAAGCGTTCACATCCTATCTATGCGCCTGACGATTACCGCCACGGTAGAGCGCTTGGATGGTCGGTCAGAAAAGCGCGTTCAACCGGGCTGCGCTATCATTCTGTACGTGAACCCCAGGCCACGTGCTGGGCGCTAATGACTCCCAAGCAAGTGCAGGATGTGGTCCAGACAACTCATCTGGAAATGATCTGGAACGGTAGGGTGACCCAGGTCAACCGGCTTAGCGCATGTAGCTAAATACAGGCACAGAAGACTGGCCGTTAACGCTGGGTTTGCTGGTCGATAAAGCGCTGCATGATGGAGAGGGTTTCATTGCTGACATGGTGTTCCATACCTTCGGCATCAATGCGTGCTGTGTGATCATTTACACCCAGCGCACGTAAAAAGTGCAGTACGATATCGTGGCGAGCCCGTGAAACTTCCGCCATTTTTTGCCCCTCTTCAGTCAAGAACAGAGAGCGGTAGGGCTTGCTGGTAACTAGCCCCAATTCGTTTAAACGGCGAATCATCTTGGAAACCGTTGCCTGACTTACGCCCATACGGCTGGCGATATCGGCCGCTCGCGCCTCCCCTCGGTGCTGGATCAAGTCACCAATCAGCTCAACATAGTCTTCAATCAGCTCGGTTTCGTGAGCATTACGCACGGTTTCGTATTGGCGGACATGCTCACCAATCGGTGGTAACGCATCGCCGCTATTGCTAGTACCACTAACGGTATGGGGTAGGGACTGGTCGCGATTACTCATTAGCAAACTATATCAAGGTGCATGGAAACCCTAATTGGGATGGTAGCGCATTTTCCGGCATAATTGTTAGCCAAGGCTAAACTATTTGCACAATGCTTTTTTGTTGAGCTAGAGTTATGTATAAAGCGACCCTTTATGGAGTACGGTCATGAGCCATCGAAAGGCATGGTTGAAAAAAGGCTTACTGATTGCTGCCATGGGCAGTGTGACTGCCGCACATGCTGAACCTTTGTCGCCACCGATTAATGTGGTGGCTACCTTTTCCGTATTGGGCGATCTGGTGGAGCGCGTGGCGGGTGATGATGCCCGCGTTTCTGTTCTGACTCCGGTGAATGCAGAGGTTCATGAGTGGGAACTGACGCCTGAGAATTTCGCTGATCTCGAAAATGCCGACATCGTGTTTTATAACGGCTACCAGTTAGAGCAGTGGATGCGCCAAGTAGAAGCGACTACCCAAGACAACGTGTCTCTAGTGCCCGTTGCAGAAGCTTCTAAATATCCTACTCAGCATATTGGCATTGGTGAGCTGCAGGGCGATGTTGATCCGCATCTATGGACAGACCCGCGAGCGGCCATTGCCTACGTACAAGTGATTGCCAATGAGCTTGAGATACTGTTGCCAGAACAGGCGGGCAACATCCAAGCCAGAGCTGACAGTGTTGAAGCGGAGCTTGAGGCGCTTCACGTAGAGCTACAGGAAACCCTTGGCGATATTCCCAAGGAGCGCCGTGTGCTGCTTTCCAGCGAGGCGGCATTTCTCTATTTTTCAGATGCCTATGATTTTGAACATGACGGTATCTGGGGAAACAACGCTGAAACCGAGGGCTCGCCGCGTCAGTTGATGCGTGTTATCGATATGATCAATGAGCGCCAGCCGGCGGCTCTTTTCTGGGAAAGCACAATCTCAGACCGTTATGTCACAAGCCTTGCCGAAGATACAGGTATCCCAGTGGCGGGACCGTTGTATGTCGATTCTCTAAGCGAGCCTGACGGCGAAGCGGGCGACTATTTTGCGATGCAAAGGCATAACGCTGAGCTGCTGCGCCGCTCCTTGGCAGCCGAGTAGTCATCATGAACACAGACATGTCCCATCAAGTGGCGGCTATTGAAGTGCAGGGGCTTTACGCTGCCTACCAGCGCCAAACTGTGCTGGAAAATATTCACCTGACATTTCCCGCAGGAAAATGGACGGCTATTGTGGGCCCGAACGGTGCCGGAAAGTCGACACTATTTCACGTGTTAACCGGCAGCATGAAGGCGCTCAGAGGCAGTATAAGCGCGTTTGGCGAGCCTATCGTCAAGCTCCGGCGGGCAGGGCAGATTGCCTATATGGCCCAGCGCGAAGCCATCGAATGGGATTTTCCCGTATCGGTGTGGGATACCGTCATGGGGGGGCGCTACGGGCATATGCGTGATGATGTGTTGTGGCGCCGATTATTACCTGCTCGCTGGCACCACGTCCGTCATACTGAAGCCGTAGAGAAAGCGTTGATAGCGGTGGATATGCTCGCCCATGCAGAGCGGCCTATCGGCGCGCTTTCCGGAGGGCAGAAAAAGCGCGTGCTGCTTGCGCGGGCGCTCGCCCAACAAGCCAGCATCCTGTTACTTGATGAGCCGTTAGCGGGAGTGGATCCGCCTAGTGAAAAGCTTATTCTGGCGGTGCTTCGCCGCGAGCGTGAGGCGGGTAAAACCGTCATTATGGTTACTCACGACATGCCGGGCGCGCGCCGCTACGTTGATCACGTGGTATTGATTAACCGCTTTGTCCGCGGTACCGGCACGCCGGAGGACATGTTGAGCGAAACAAAGCTGGCCGAGCTTGCCGTCAGTTCGATTGAACAGACGACAACAGATCGCCAAACAGTGCCGGCGGCTTCCTTTAGCCCTGAGCAGGGATAACCAACGTGGTTGATAGTATGTTGATAATTGAATCATTCAGCGATGCATTGGTAAGCGGATTGATTGCAGCGTTGATGACCGTGGTTAACCTGCTGCCGAGCAGCGTTTCAGATGCCTTTCAGTACGCTTTCATGCAGCGTGCACTGCTTACCTCGGTGTTGGTTGGTGCTATCTGTGGCATGCTTTCCTGCTATGTGGTGTTGAAACGCTGGTCACTGTTGGGTGATGCCATTTCCCACGCTGTATTGCCCGGTGTGGCGATTGCCTATCTGCTGGGCTGGCCGTTTTTTGTGGGCGCATTTATTACCGGGGCGCTGACATCGGTAGGTATCGGGGCGATCGAAAGAAATACGCGTATTAAATCTGATGCCGCCATGGGGCTGATGTTTACCGCCTCCTTTGCCCTTGGCGTAGTCATTATCAGTAAGCTGGCTTCAAGCACGCACCTGATGCATATTCTGTTTGGCAACGTGTTAGGCGTTAAGCACTCTGCGCTGATGCTTACTTTCGTTGCCAGCATCATTGCCATTTTAGCGGTGTGGCTCGCTTATCGACCGCTACTGTTATACGCCTTTGATCCGCAGCAGGCGCAGGCACTAGGTTTCAATACCCAGATTATTCATTACGGCCTTATTCTTCTGCTTACCCTGACTATTGTGGCCAGCCTGGAAACCGTCGGTATTATCCTGGTAGTAGCGATGCTGATTACGCCAGGGGCAACGGCTCATCTGCTGACAGATCGGTTCAAGGTTATGCTTTTTATTTCGGTCTCGGTTGGCGTATGTTCGGCAGTCATCGGCCTGTGGCTATCGGTGGTGTTTAACGTGGCCTCAGGTGGCGCCATTGTGCTGGTCGCTTTTGGTTTCTTTATCATGGCACTGCTTTTTTCGCCCAGGCAGGGACTGATACTGCAGCAGTGGCGTCGCAGGAAAATGGGATGAGGGCTAGTCAGCCCGGGGAGTGCTTATCAGCGATTCTATCTGGTGCTTGACGCCCACGGCGTCCTCGACATCCAGCTGAAAGGCGATTCCCGTGCCTGGCGTTTCATCAAATTCGCCCACGCGGGCCAGCGCTTCCAGGATGTGGCGGCTGATATGTTCTTCAGCCAGAAAAAGTAACATGTCCCGCTGGGCCGTGATCTCCATGCCAAAGATGCCGCGGGCTTTTTCCAACCCCTCGCCGCGGGCATTATTTATCACCGTCGACCCCGTCGCTCCTGCCTGGCGGGCAGCTTCCAGAAGCGTATCCGTTCTTTCATTTTCAACCAGTGCCACTATTAATTTAAAGCGCATGACGACCTCCCATGGATGCTTGCTAGCGCTGTTTATGTTTGTTGGCTAAAGAGTAGCGGGTGCCAAGCCACTGAGCTATCTGGGCATAGCCCATTACGCTAATGATCGGAAATAGGCAGGCCAGGGCAATCATGCCAAATCCGTCCATTAAAGGGCTTCGTCCTGGAATAGCGGAGGCCAGGCCCAAGCCTAGTGCCACAATAATGGGTACGGTAATGGTTGAGGTGGTAACGCCGCCGGAATCAAACGCTAACGGCACGATGCTACGTGGTGAGCGCAGTGTCTGAACAATGACCAGCAAATAGGCGGTAAAGATAAACCAATGCAGCGGCCAGCCCATCACGATTCGCCAGGTGCCTAGCGTGATACCCAGTGCCATGCCCAAGGCGACAGCAATACGCAGCATGAGCGGGTTGATGGTTCCGCCGGATATTTCGCCTGCTTTGATCGATACCGCAACCAAGGAGGGTTCTGCAAGCGTGGTGCTGGCTCCCATGGTAAAGGCAAATAGATAAACCCAGTAATAATCACGCCAGTGGCGTTGCGTGCCTTCGGCAAGTTCAGGCAGAAATTGAGAGGCAGTCAATTGAGAGGCCATCAATTCACCCATAGGGAAAAGTGCTTGTTCAAGGCCGACCAGAAACAGTGATAAACCCACCCAGACCATTAAAAAGCCTATCAGGACTTGTGCTAGGCGTTTAACGGGTTTGCGTATTACCAGATACTGAAAGCCAAAAATAATCGTCACAATGGGTAGTATATCTAGCAGAGTGCGCCAGAAGGTCGCTAGATAATTCATAAGGCTACCGCTGATAACAGTGGTAAGCCGATGCTGCCGAACAGCAGCACAAAGATGATGGGCATGACAGAGGCAAACGCGATCAGGCCAAAACCATCGAGCATCGGGTTGCGGCCTTTAATGGCAGAGGCGAGTCCCACACCCAGCGCGGTTACCAGCGGCACGGTAATAGTCGAGGTGGTTACACCTCCTGAGTCATAGGCGATGCCGACCATTGCTGCCGGTGTTATCAAGGTGAGAAGCAACACAATGACATAGCCGATGATAATCATCAGATGCAACGGCCAGCCTTTGAGGATACGCAGTACGCCTACCACGACCGCACTACCCACCGATACGGCGACTACCATGCGCAAGGTAAAGGCAAACGCCAGCTGAGCGGTATCGGTATGACGAATAAGGCCGCCTTCAACAGCCACGCTGGCGGCCCGGCCGGCGACTGCAATAAGTGCGGGTTCTGCAACGGTTGAGCCAAAACCCAGCGCAAAGGCAAATAGCAGTAACCAGACAGGCGAGCCTTTAATAACAAAGGCGCGGGCCAGATTTTCTCCCACGGGAAACAGGCCCAGCGCGAGCCCTTTGATAAACAGAGCAAGCCCAACGACGACACCTACAAGACCGATCACCATATCTATCACGTCAAGCGTTGGCGGAAGCGGCTGGCGAATCACGGCCAGTTGGAAGAACGCCATAACCAGTACCACCGGGGTAAGGTCGCGCAGGCTATCCCGCATTTGGCGTACAAGTGATAAGGCTATTTCCATGCGTCGTTCGCCCAAAGTAACGCCCTGCAAGCAAGGGGGAGATTAAGCGTACTCCTTATGCACCATGTGAAGCTTGATCTCGTGCAGGAATTTTTTAATTGTCTTCAGAAACTGCCAAACAGGGTGCCTAGGGTAATTACGCTGATCAGCGCGCCAATGGGCAGCACAATCGTCACCATAGCCACGTTTGCGTAAGACTGACGATGAGTAAGGCCACAAATGGCCAATAGAGTAATAACCGCGCCGGAGTGGGGGAGGGTATCCATCCCGCCTGCAGCAAGTGACGCTACCCGGTGCATAAGCTCAGGGTCAATGCCTACTTCTTGAGCCATGGCTAGATACTCGCTGCCCAAGGTTTGCAGGGCGATAGAAAGCCCGCCTGAGGATGATCCGGTAATACCCGCCAGGACGCTCATGGCGAGCGCTTCAGAAATCAAAGGATTGTTGGGTGAAACGTTGAGTACCGCGTCACGGATAATGGTAAACCCGGCAAGGCTTGCGATCACGGCGCCGTAACCTACCTCTGATGCGGTATTAAAAATCGGCAGCAGTGAACCCAATACCCCTTTGTTAACGGTGTCTTTTAAATCCTGCCACTGCCTCCAGCGCGTAATCATTAACCATGCCGATGCGCTTAAAAGCGCAATCAGAATCGCCCAAAGACCGGTTTGGCCATCGGGCGATACATTTTCAAAAGCCTCATCAATAAACCCCAGATCCAGCGCTGGAAAGATACCGTAGGTAAACAGGGCGTTTAGGCCGATAACGAGTAACAAAGGAATCAGTGCCAACAGCAGCGGCATGCTGCTGTTGGCAGTATTAGTCTCGGGTTTCTCGTTCCCTACTTCATTTTGCGTATGACGACCGTAGCCTTCGTTCTGGGCCGCCGCTTTTCGAACGCGAGACTGTATATACAGCGTACCCAGCACTAGCATAATCATCCCTGCGATGATGCCAAGGCCCGGAGCGGCGAAGCTGTTGGTTTCAAAAAAGGGGATAGGAATGGCGTTCTGAATGGCGGGTGTGCCGGGCAAGGCGGTCATGGTAAAGGTAAACGAGCCCAGAGCGATGCTGGCTGGTATTAGTCGCTTGGGCACATTGGCGCGGTGAAATAGCTCGCGGCTTATGGGGTAGATCGCAAAGGCCACCACGAATAGCGATACGCCGCCATAGGTCAGTACCGCACAGGCGAGCACCACGGTTAGTACCACATGGTGGGTACCCAATTTGTCAACGATACCGTTGGCAATGGACTGCGCCGCACCGGAGTCCGCCATAAGCTGACCAAACAAGGCGCCGAGTAAGAATAGTGGGAAAAATTGGATAATGTAGTTTCCCAGCGCTTGCATGAATGTGTCGGTGTAAATGGGCAGTAAAAACGCCCCGTCGCCGGATAGCAGTACGGCAAGTGAGGCCATCAGAGGGGCAAGTAAAAGTACCGAAATACCCCGGTAAGCCAAAAACATCAGTAACATCAGGGAAATAATAATCGCTAATGTGCCCATACCAGCTCCCAGGTAGCGAATAAATTAGCCTTATTAGAAATAGGCCGTTTTTGATACTAGGCAGTATGCTGCAGAGCAGCAATAGCGGTGTGACTAAAGTAGCAGCTTCGCATGCAGAAGCACTTAAGCGCATAAATGACTGGGTAGGCGCTTTTTATAGGCGCTATCTGCTAAAATTTGCCCCCTTCGCTTTTTAGGGCTTGTATGAAAAAGCAGGCGTTTTATACGCGGCATGAAATTCGGCTGCTTTTCCTACAAACGCTAATTACCTTTAACCGCTCTGGAAATGTTCATGAATGCAGTCATTCTTGCAGTGCTCGTCATGGTAGTGCTGTCACTTTTACGCGTATCGGTTGTATTTGCGCTGGTCGTAGGTGCGTTGGTAGGGGGGCTGGTCGGCGGGTTGTCTCTGGATCAGACGTTGGAAGCGTTCAATAACGGTGTAGGCGGGGGCGCTCAAGTCGCACTGGCTTATGCCACTCTGGGTGCTTTCGCCGTGGCAATTTCTCGCTCTGGATTGCCAGATATGCTGGCAAATCGTCTGATTACTCTGCTGGGACAAGAGGCCACTCAGATGCATCAGGCGCGGGTTAAAATGTTGCTGCTTGGCGCTGTATTGCTGGTGGCTATTTCCTCGCAAAACGCCATTCCCGTGCATATTGCGTTTATTCCCGTATTAATTCCCCCGCTATTGATCGTAATGAACCGACTACAGCTGGATCGTCGGGCGGTAGCCTGCGCGCTAACCTTCGGTTTGACTGCACCCTATATGCTATTACCCGTAGGCTTTGGGGCGATTTTCCTTAACGATATCCTGTTAGCTAATTTGAATAGCGCAGGCCAGCCGCTGGGCCTGGAGATTACGCGTAACATGGTGCCCATGGCCATGGCCATTCCGGTGGGTGGCATGGCGGTCGGTCTTGTCGTGGCGCTGCTATTCAGCTATCGCGGGCGGCGCGAGTATGCCAGCAAGGATCTGGTCACAAGCCACGCCCAGCATACGCATACGCCTGCCAAGCCGCATATGCTCGGACTTGTCATGTCCGGCGTGGCGATTGTGGCAGCATTGGGGTTGCAGCTCTACAGTGGTTCGATGATTCTGGGTGGTCTGGTCGGGATTGGTTTGCTCTCGATGGGCGGTATCTTTAAATGGCGTGAAGCCGATGATCTGTTTACCAGCGGCATGCGTATGATGGCGCTGATCGGCTTTATCATGATTTCAGCAGCAGGATTTGCAGAAGTCATGAAAGCCACGGGCGATATTGATGCGCTGGTAACGGGTGCCTTTGAGATATTCGGCGATAACCGCGGTGTTGCTGCGCTAGTCATGCTGTTGGTGGGGCTGTTTATTACCCTGGGTATTGGTTCTTCGTTTTCAACTATTCCAATTATTGCCGCCATCTTCGTTCCGCTGGCGGTTCAATTCGGGTTCTCGCCCATGGCGACCGTTGTGCTGGTAGGTACGGCGGCGGCTTTAGGAGATGCGGGGTCGCCAGCGTCTGACTCGACACTTGGCCCAACTGCTGGCCTTAACGTGGATGGGCAGCACGATCATATCTGGGACAGCGTTGTGCCCACATTCCTGCACTATAACCTTCCCTTGATTGCCTTTGGTTGGTTAGCGGCAATGACGCTCTGATGAGGCGTAGGTACTCAAAAGGCAGCCGTTGGCTGCCTTTTTTGTTTGAAATCATTGCCTGGGTAAGTGAGCCTCGAAGGCACTGAGCAGCCCACGCAGTAAAGAGAGTTCTTTACGGCTTGGCTGGGCACGGGCGAAAAGTGCCTGGAGCTGCTCTTCGGTACGCGCGTGTGGCTGGGTTAGAAAGCCACTTTGCTGCATCAGGCGGCTTAAATGATCCTGAAAGTGTATGAACTGCTCGCGAGTGGGTGGGGTGGCTTCCAGAGGGCGCTGGTAGGTAAAGTCATTTTCATCGTGTTGACGCCAGGCCCGATGGGTCTCGTAAGCCAGAATCTGAACCGCTTGGGAAAGATTCAGAATGCCGTATTCAGGATTGGCTGGAATACTCACCTGATGCGTGCAGCAGCGAATTTCATCATTAGTCAGGCCTGAGCGCTCACGGCCAAAGACAAGCGCAACCGGTGCGTCTGTCGCATTCAAGATGACCTGCTGGACCATTTCATCCGGCTCATCAAAATGGGGCAGTGGCAGGCTACGCAATCTGGCGCTTGCGCCGACCACCTGTACGCAGTCCTGAACGGCGTCTTCAAGCGAGGTAACCACTCGTGCGTTTTCTAAAACATCGGTGGCTCCGGCTGCTAATCGGGTGGCCTCTTCGTCGGGAAAGCAGCGAGGGTTAACCAGTACCAGGTTAGTTAGCCCCATGGTTTTCATGGCACGTGCAGCCGCACCAATATTGCCAGGGTGAAAGGTTTGCACGAGCACGATACGAATATTGGAAAGCACGGTAATGACGACCTAAAAGCGGCTTATTCAGGGCGTGAATGGTAGCACGCTTCACAACTAAAGGCGTGGGTGACACGCTATCCGCATTCAGTCCTTAAACGACAAAGACCCCGCACAAGGCGGGGTCTTTGAAGACGTTAAACGTCAGAGCGATAGGCTCAGGGAGCTTTACATCATGCCGCCCATGCCACCCATTCCGCCCATGCCACCCATATCCGGTGCGGCTTCTTTCTCTTCCGGATCGTCAGCGATCATGCACTCGGTGGTGATCATCAGGCCAGCAACGGAACCAGCAGACTGCAGAGCAGTGCGGGTTACTTTTGCCGGGTCCAGAACACCCATTTCGAACAGGTCGCCGTACTCACCCGTCTGGGCGTTGTAGCCGAAGTTACCTTCGCCGTCTTTAACACGGTTGATAACCACGGCTGCTTCTTCACCGGCGTTGGTAACGATCTGACGCAGCGGTGACTGCATAGCGCGCAACGCCATGTTGATACCGTGGTTCTGATCTTCGTTATCGCCAGTCAGGCCTTGTACTTTGGCCATTACGCGAACCAGGGCGGTACCGCCGCCAGGTACAACGCCTTCTTCAACTGCTGCGCGAGTAGAGTGCAGCGCGTCTTCAACGCGTGCTTTCTTCTCTTTCATCTCTACTTCGGTAGCTGCACCGACGCGGATAACGGCAACACCGCCTGCCAGTTTGGCAACCCGCTCTTGCAGCTTCTCTTTGTCGTAATCAGAAGAGGTTTCTTCGATTTGCGCGCGGATCTGGTTAACGCGTGCTTCGATGTCGTTTTCTACACCGGCGCCATCGATGATGGTGGTGTTTTCTTTCGACATGGTCATGCGCTTGGCGTTACCCAGGTGATCCAGGTTCGCTTGCTCAAGCGTCAGGCCAACTTCTTCGGAGATAACGGTACCGTTGGTCAGGATGGCGATATCCTGCAACATCGCTTTACGACGGTCGCCGAAACCTGGCGCCTTGGCGGCGGCTACTTTCACGATACCGCGCATGTTGTTGACGACCAGAGTCGCCAGCGCTTCGCCTTCGATATCTTCAGCGATGATGGCAAGCGGTTTGCCCTGTTTGGCAACAGCTTCCAGTACCGGCAACAGTTCACGGATGTTGGAGATCTTCTTGTCCACGAGCAGGATGTAAGGATCTTCCAGTTCAACCGTCATGGTATCCTGGTTGGTTACGAAGTAGGGCGAGAGGTAGCCGCGGTCGAACTGCATACCTTCAACCACTTCCAGCTCGTCTTCAAAGCCACGGCCTTCATCGACAGTGATAACGCCTTCTTTACCGACTTTCTCCATCGCTTCTGCGATGATTTCACCAATGCGCTTGTCGCCGTTGGCAGAAATAGTACCTACCTGGGCGATAGACTTGGTGTCGGTGCAGGGCACAGACATTGCCTGGATTTCTTTAACCGCTGCGGTAACCGCTTGGTCGATGCCGCGCTTAAGATCCATCGGGTTCATGCCAGCAGTTACGCCTTTCAGGCCTTCTGCAACAATGGCTTGAGCCAGTACGGTAGCGGTAGTGGTACCGTCACCTGCGGCGTCAGAAGTTTTAGAAGCAACTTCTTTCACCATTTGGGCGCCCATGTTCTCGAACTTGTCTTTCAGTTCGATCTCTTTGGCAACCGATACACCGTCTTTGGTTACGGTTGGAGCGCCAAATGATTTGTCGAGCACAACGTTGCGGCCTTTCGGACCCAGCGTAACTTTTACCGCGTTGGCCAGAACGTCAACGCCACGCGCCATGCGTTTACGGGCATCATCGGAAAACTTAACTTGTTTAGCTGACATGTTCGTTACTTCCTAAAATCGAATTATAAAAGGTGAAAGTAAATGATTGAGGCGCTAATTAGCCTTCAACGACCGCCAGAATGTCGGATTCGCTCATGATCAATACTTCTTCGCCGTCGATTTTTTGCTTCTCAACGCCGAATCCATCTTTGAAAATCACGTTGTCGCCCACTTTAACGTCTAACGGACGAACTTCACCGTTATCGAGAATGCGACCGTTACCTACTGCAAGAACTTCGCCGCGCGTGGGCTTTTCTTGTGCATTGCCTGGAAGCACGATGCCACCGGCTGTTTTCTGTTCTTCTTCCACGCGGCGGATTACGACGCGATCGTGCAAAGGACGGATTTTCATGCTCACGTTCTCCTGAGTATCGTCAAGGCCCAAAAATGGGCTGATAGCTAAAACAAGGTTCTCGAGGGCATTGCCGCGAGAAATGAAGGTTATTACCTTCGTTGTTAATGGTGGCAACCTAACAGCTGCCACCGAGCCTGTATGCTGGTTCAAAAAGTGGGGGCTTTATAAACCCTTTCAAGGGGGTGGGCGTGAAAAAATGTTTTTTTTGTTCGATTTTAAAGACTAGCCAGCATCAATGACGCCTTGGTGTGTCATCCCGACTGATGAAATCACCTTCAATGGCTTCATCATCAGTATTAGTGCCCGGCTTGGCCTGATTGCTTTGTTGATAGTGAGCCCCTTGCCGGTAGCGGGTGCTTCCATGAGTACCTGGCTGGGCATTGGCACCGGTTTTCAGGCCAAGCCAAATCAACGCTTTGTAGAGAAGTTGTCGTGCACTGGGCAACAGACAGGCAATGCCTAACAGGTCGGATAGAAACCCGGGCGCCATCAGCAAGGCGCCGCCAAAGATAAGTGCCGCACCGGTTAGCAGTTCCTGAGAGGGGATTTCACCTGCCTTCATGCGCTGGCGGGCACGGGCGAAAGTGGAGACACCTTCTTTGCGAATAAGGTGTAGACCAATCACGCCGGTAGCCAGTACAAGTAGTAGCGTAGTGAGTAAGCCTATTTGACTCCCTATTGAAAAAAGCAGTATGAAGTCGAGCAGGGTAAATATAGAAATAAATATCAGAATAGGCATGACGGGCTCCATAACAGGCGTAATGGCTAATTATTGTGACAAACATGAAAAAAACAAGCGGCTGCTGGTATCGGCTCATAAATTTAACGGCAGATCAGTAGTTTGAGTTCGCGTGTTTGTATGGGAGGCGATATTCAATATGGCCGTTAATAGAGAACACAAGTGGCCTGTAAAAAAGTGACCGAGACCTAGCACAAGAGGAGATGGCGATGCAGTTACGGTAGCGCCCGGTTTTGTGACTACCGACATGACGGCCTCCATGCGTCCGGATATGCTGGAGCGAATTGCAGAAAGCGTACCGTTAGAGCGATTGGGGGAGCCTGGGGATATTGCCAAGAGCGTCGCATTTATTTTCGATAACGATTATTTCAGTGCGCGTATTATCGAATGCGATGGCGGTTTGCGGCTCTAGAGGAGATAGCAGGGCGTTTAATATGGCGAGCCAGGTTAAAACGCTAGCTCGCGTTGGCTGTTTTTTAAAAACCGAAGCCGTCTTTAAAAACCGAAGTAATCACGATTAATTTCACGTTGGAAATACATCTCAAGACGTAGCGTCATTGCCCAGCGTGGGTCGTAGCTAACCTCGCGTTGAAAGTGAAGTTCAGGAATGACATCAGCAAATAAAATGCCTTTGTGAATATCACGACGGTAGCGTGTCTGGAGATAGTAGTTCGTCATGCGCGGGTTGGATACGCTTTCGCCAAGAGCGATGACTGAATAACGCAGCGCGCTACGCTTATTGAGACGTTGGTTAAGTTCAGCAATTTCGCTGTACTCAAGCGTATCCTCCTCTTCCCGCCATTGAACGGTACTGATAAAGCGCAGGTGCCGGTTTTCAGAAAGCGGGCGGCCAATGTCCCATTCGGTGCGCGCTGAGTAACCTTCATTGTTGAACCAGGAGAGCCGGTTGAATGATTCAAGCTGCCATGGACCATCGCCAATATCCCACAAACGTTCGCTGGTAAAGCGCACATAAGGGTCAAGCGGCAGGCGTAGACGAACACCAGCGCCGATGCGGTTGCTCCAGTTTTCACGCTTGTCACGACTTTCAAGCCAGTCTAGACCGAAGGTAGAGTTACGGCGGTTGCGCTGATCGTTATACAGGCGGCCAGAGCCTTGATCGGCCAATGTTCCCTGGGTCTCCTCGGGGTCACTTTCAATGACTAAACGCAAGCGTTCCTCGGTCGTAGGTAGATCAATTCGGTAACGGACGCTAACGTCGCCTCCCACACCGTCACCTTCCATCCAGTCGATTTCCTGCCCCAGGCGTAGGTAAGACTCATTATTCACAGAATTGTCGTAATGCTCTCCACCAAAGAATGAGTCAATATTGCGTGAGGTGTTGTCTACCCAGTTGCCAACATTTGCACGAAATGGCTCAACTTGCTCTTCAGCCCAATCGGGTAGGTCACTATCTTCTTCTTCGGCGTTAGCTTGCACCGCAAGTAATGTCAGTGTTCCCAGGCAGGCCAGCGCAAAGAGCTGTCTCATATCGTTATCCCAATATAAATTATTAAAATTATGCGAAGCTAGGTTAAGGAGCTTTATGTATTTCAATATCTTTTGCCCACTTTAACACGCGCTTACGATCACGTCGGCTGTTCATGCGGTGGGTATCTGCGTGAATGGGGCTTAGTTGGCGTACGGGGTCGGCCTGATAATTCATATAAAAACTGCGCGTAGCGCCGGTAGGCATATCTTCTGAGCCATAAATAGCTATCACGCGTATTTCCAGCTGAAGGTCAGGTTGTTTGATCACGTCATCCTTAATATCCCAATGCTCCGTTAGTCGTTTCAGAATCGATGCAAAAGATTGAATATGGATGTAATTACCTGAGCCAAGCGGTCCTTGATGCGTGCGATAAGCAACCTCGTCTTCTTCATCGCCTTGCTGTTGATATTCCACAATATCGAGCTCATAGCTTCGCTCTGGGGTGTGAAGTACGGCGACAAGGTGCTGAATGTAAATGGCTTCGTTGCTCATGTTGCTGACCAGGCAAAGTGCGTCCAGGCCGACACCTTTGCCTCGATTGATGATAATTCGTGGCCGCCGCTGGCGTGCGTAACCGTTATAAAGCAGTTGTGCGTAGAACATCCATACAAAGAGGGTAAGGATACTGCCAATGGCAGAAATTGCTTGCGCGTTCTCGTTGAGCCATTCCATCGTTGAGATCCTTCTCAAGGAAAAGTGGCAATTGATAAGTAGCTAACGTAGCTTAAAGATTGAGAAAAGTCAGCTATTTGAAACAGCTGATGAATTGCGGGCATAAAAAAATCGGTAAGCAGATGCCGACCGATTGATATGAAGGTAAATAATTTAAAGATAAAGCCTAAAATTGGTGCGGATGGGGAGACTCGAACTCCCACACCTTACGGCACTAGAACCTAAATCTAGCGTGTCTACCAATTCCACCACATCCGCAGAAGACGAGTCGTATATTATCAACTTAGTGGTAAATGTCAATGGCTTTGTGCAACATGCCAGTAAAATCCGCTCATGGGGGAGACGTATGTGGGAATTGCCTGGATGGCAACAAGCCCATCATCGCTTGCGCAAGTCGCTGCCAGGGTATTGCGCATTCTGTTTAGCGCCCGCGCAGCTTGGGCAGGGTTGGTGCAGTACCTGTTTCACCGAATTACCCTGGAATATCCAATGTTGCGAACAGTGTGCTGAGCCGGTAAGCCAGAAAGCCCAGCGTTTATGCGGGCGCTGCTTAAACGAAGAACCCGCACTAACATGCACCCAAGCTAATTTGCTTTATCAGTCACCCATTAAAGAGCTGGTGCACGACTTTAAATTCAATGCGTCGTCCCGGGCTGGCATGCTGCTGGCTGAGCTAATGTTAACCAAGATGCCTTCTCAGCTAGGCACTGCATTATTGGCGGTTCCCATGCACCCGCAAAGAGCGCGTGAACGGGGATTTAATCAGGCCCAATGGTTGGCAGAACAATTATCCCGGCGCACCGGTCTGCCACTTATACGTGCCAAATGCCAAAAGTTGGCCGCCTCGCAACGTACCTTGAATCGGCGCGAACGTGTCGCCAATTTACACGGCGCTTTTAGCCTGACTGGCCCGCTACCGGCGCATATAACCCTCATCGATGATGTCGTCACGACAGGAGCAACCGGCAATGCGCTGGCAGCTGTTGCCCGACAATCGGGTGCCGAGCGTGTTGATATGTGGGCTGTGGCGAGAACGCCTCTGGGAAATAATTGATAAGATGGGCGTTTGGTTATTAAGGAGTGGTTAATGGCACATCTTTTCAGTGCACTTTCACCCGATATGGTCATGTCGGCTGCCGAGTCAGTTGATATCTGGCCGGCTGGTGAGCCTTTTGCCCTTAACAGTTATGAAAATCGCGTGCTGATGTTTCGTGATGACGATTCGCGCCGCTGGGTGATCAAGTTCTACCGCCCAGAGCGTTGGACGGATGCCGCCATTCAGGAAGAACATGATTTTTTACATGAGCTTGAGCAGGCGGGCGTGCCGGTGGTGTCGCCTTGGCGCAATGGAGAAGGCCAGTCGCTGCATCATTATCAGGCGTTTCGGTTTGCGCTGTTTCCTCAGTATGTAGGCCAGGCGCCGGAGCTGGATAATCCGGCACACCTGTATGCGCTTGGCGAAGTGCTGGGGCGGCTGCATAAGGTTTCCCACCGTAAGACGTTTGCGCATCGTGCGAGCCTGGAGCTTGCCAGCGGCATTGAAAACGCCGAGCAGCGTGTGCTGGAAAGCCAGTGGTTGGATAAATTCCAGCGCCGCGCCTATGCATCAGTGATTCAGAAGCTGCAGTGCCTGCTGGCCTCTAAAACGCTGGATAAAGCATCGCTAATTCGTTGCCACGGCGATTGTCATCTGGGTAACGTGCTGGGGCGCGATGAGCAGTTTTCGCTGGTTGACTTTGATGACTGCCTGATGGCGCCAGCCATTCAGGATGTCTGGATGCTGCTGCCGACCGATGAACCGAATGGGTGGAGGGCGCAGCTAAGTGAAATCAGCGAAGGGTATGAGGAGTCGCTCGCGTTTCCTCATGAACAGATGTCCTTGATTGAGCCGTTACGCGCCTATCGGCTGATTCGCCATAGCGCTTGGCTGGTTTCTCGCTGGGACGACCCAGCCTTTCCTCGGGCTTTTCCTTGGATGGCAGAGAGCGGTTATTGGGACCAGCATATTCGCCAGTTGGAGCAGCAGTGTTTACAGTTGGAGCGGCCTATTTGGCTGGCGTGATACTCAATGTTTGAAAAGGGTTAGTAACGCTGCCACGAAGCCTTTAGGTGCGTTAAAATGTTCTTAACCATTGTTTTAAAGAATTCCATAACGTTATATAAGTCTTTTATTGGCTGGTTATGCCATCTGTGAAATAAAGGCTTAGGCACTGTTTATAAGGTTGTTCAACTTGTACGTCCGGGTTGCTGTAAAAAGCCAATAGCCTGTGTTCACGTTGTCACCGTTTTAATGAGGCTTACTATGACCGACGACATCGCCCAGCACTATCGCCAGATTATTACTGCTCTTGGCGAAAACCCGGACCGTGAGGGGCTGCGGGATACGCCCAAACGTGCCGCCAAGGCCATGCAGTTTTTAAACGCAGGCTATCAGCAGTCGCTTGAAGAAATTGTTAATGGCGCGATTTTTGAGTCGCAAACCGATGAGATGGTGCTGGTAAAAAACATTGAGCTTTACTCCATGTGTGAGCATCACCTGCTGCCTTTTATCGGTAAGTGCCATATCGCTTACTTGCCTGATGGCAAGGTGCTTGGGCTTTCAAAATTCGCGCGTATTGTTGATATGTATGCTCGCCGAATGCAAATTCAGGAAAACCTCACGCGTGAAATCGCCGATGCCGTTCAACAGGTAACCGGAGCCAAGGGGGTAGCGGTCGTGATCGAGGCGCGCCACCTGTGCATGATGATGCGTGGCGTGGAGAAGCAGAACTCAAGCATGACATCATCCGTCATGCTGGGTGGTTTCCGCGAAAATCCGGCAACGCGCCAGGAGTTTTTAACGCTGATCAATTAAGCGCGCTGCTCTGCCTTCATGGCAAGGATGTTGGTCAAACACTTGGTTAAATGCGTCGTTTCGTCTTAGCATGAAAGCGTAAATATGAGCCCACAGGGCCATCATTTGGCCAGGAGTCTGTCATGGAAGCGCTGAAAGAGACACAGCTGTATTGCCCCTTTGCCTATATTGACGGCAGTTGGGTGGCAGCTGACAGTGGAGAGCAGATTAACGTTATTAATCCCGCCACCGGCAAGCCGGTGGGGGATATGCCCCGGTTAGGCAAGGCTGAAACCGAGCGTGCCATTGACGCCGCAGATGCCGCCTTGCCCGCCTGGCGCTCACTTACCGCACAAGAGCGCGCCGATCTGCTGCTCAAGTGGCACGACCTGATGCTCGAGCATCAGCATGATCTAGCCCTCCTGATGACTTATGAGCAGGGCAAGCCGGTTAAGGAAGCCGAGGGCGAAATTGCCTATGCGGCAAGCTTTTTACGTTGGTTTGCCGAAGAGGCTCGGCGCATATATGGTGAAACCATACCTGCGGCCAAGGCAAACCAGCGCATTTTGGTAACTAAACAGCCGGTAGGTGTTGTAGGGGCGATTACGCCCTGGAATTTTCCAGCGGCAATGATTACCCGTAAGGCAGGTGCTGCCCTGGCTGCGGGTTGCACTATCGTTGTCAAGCCTGCCAGTCAAACGCCTTTTTCGGCCACAGCATTGGCGTTTCTGGCCGAACGTGCGGGTATACCGCGGGGTGTGTTTAACGTGGTGCCGGGCAGCGCCTCCGATATTGCCGAAGCCTTAACCCAGTCGCCCAAGGTGCGCAAGATTACCTTTACGGGTTCCACGGAAGTGGGGCGTACACTGATGGCGAAAGCCTCTGAGCATGTTCAGAAAATATCCTTGGAGCTGGGCGGTAATGCGCCGTTTATCGTCTTTGAAGATGCCGATCTGGACGCCGCTGTTGAAGGTGCCATGGCGGCCAAGTTCCGCAATGCCGGCCAGACCTGTATTTGCACTAATCGTTTTCTTGTTCAGTCCAGTGTGATCAATGCTTTCTGTGAAAAACTCGCGGTTGCCATGCACAGCGAGCTTCACGTGGGTGATGGTACACAGCCAAACAACAATATTGGCCCACTGATTGATGAGAATGGGGTTAAAAAGGTGAGCGAGCACGTTCAGGATGCAATCGATAAAGGAGCCGAGCTGCTGTTGGGGGGCCATCCGCATCCTTTAGGCGGCAACTTCTTTACGCCTACGCTGATCAGCTTTGCCACGGAAGACATGAAAGTGGCTCAGGAGGAGACGTTTGGCCCATTGGCGGCCGTATTTCCCTTCGATGACGAAGAAACCGCGATTGAAATGGCCAACGATACCCAGTATGGGCTGGCATCCTACTTCTATTCGCGGGACCTTGCCCGCGTGTGGCGCGTTGCTGAAGCGCTTGAGTATGGCATGGTGGGAATCAATACCGGTGCTATTTCCAATGCCACTGCGCCGTTTGGCGGCGTAAAAGCCTCCGGTTTGGGGCGTGAGGGCGGACACCAGGGGCTGGAGGAGTATCTGGAAACCAAGTATCTGTGCATAGATCTTGGCTAGTAACAAGGTGCCTTATAAACCGTGAATAAAAAACGCCTCGCAAGCAGCGCTTGTGAGGCGTTTATGTATACGCAAAAGCGTTAGTGGCGGAAATGGCGCATGCCGGTAAAGACCATGGCAATGCCTGCTTCGTTGGCAGCGTCGATCACTTCCTGATCGCGCATTGAACCGCCGGGCTGGATAACGGCGGTGATGCCTGCAGCGGCCGCAGCATCGATGCCATCACGGAACGGGAAAAAGGCGTCAGACGCCATTACCGAACCGGGAACGGAAAGGTTCTCATCGGCTGCTTTAATGCCCGCAATCTTGGCCGAATACACACGGCTCATTTGGCCTGCGCCCACGCCAATGGTCTGACCCGCTTTGGCGTAAACGATAGCGTTTGATTTAACGAACTTGGCGACCCGCCAGGCAAAGGCTAAATCATTAAGTTCCTGTTCAGTCGGTGCGCGTTTGCTTACCACGGTAAGCTCTTCACGAGTTACCATACCTTGGTCACGCTCTTGTACCAGCAGACCGCCGTTTACCCGTTTGAAATCAAAGGCAGGTTGTGTTTCGCCTGGCCACTGGGCGCTGACATCCAGCAAGCGAACATTCTGCTTTTCAGCAACAATTGCCGCAGCCTCTTCGCTGACGCCAGGGGCGATAATTACTTCAACGAACTGACGGTCAATAATCGCTCGCGCAGTATCGGCCTCAAGCGGCGTGTTAAAAGCAATGATGCCACCAAACGCGCTGGTAGGGTCGGTGGCAAACGCCTTATCGTAGGCATCCAGCGCAGTTTCACCCACGGCAACACCACATGGATTGGCGTGCTTAACGATCACGCAGGCCGTTTCATCAAATGCTTTCACGCACTCAAAAGCAGCATCGGTATCAGCAACATTATTGAAGGAAAGTGGCTTGCCTTGAAGCATCGTTGCCGTGGCAACGCTAGGCTCAGAGGCATAAGGGTCAACATAAAACGCCGCCTGTTGATGGGGGTTTTCGCCGTAGCGCATGTCCTGTTTTTTATGCAATTGCAGGTTGAAGGTACGCGCGAAGGTAGCATCGCTCTCCTTGACCTTGCGGCCCAGGTAGTCGGCAATGGCACCATCGTAGCCTGCAGTGTGCTCAAACGCCTTTACGGCCAAGTCAAAGCGCGTAGCGGTGCTTACTTGTCCATCGTTAGCCGCAAGCTCCTCAAGTACCCGGTTATAGTCCTCGGCATTAACCACAATCGTGGTGAACGCATGGTTTTTGGCGCAGGCGCGTACCATGGTGGGGCCGCCGATATCGATATTTTCGATAGCGTCTTCCAGGGTGCAATCAGGTTTGGCAACGGTGGCTGCAAACGGGTAGAGATTGACGATAACCATATCAATCGGGGTAATGTCGTTTTCAGCCATAACGGCGTCATCCTGACCACGGCGGGCGAGAATACCGCCGTGAATCTTAGGATGCAGCGTTTTTACCCGGCCATCCATGATTTCTGGAAAGCCCGTATGCTCGGAAACTTCGGTAACCGGAATGGCATTTTCCTGAAGCAAGCGGAAAGTACCGCCCGTGGACAGTAGCTCGATGCCGCGCTCGGAAAGGCTGCGGGCGAACTCGACGATGCCGGTTTTATCAGAAACGCTTAACAGCGCGCGGCGAACAGGGGTGGCAGTACTATCAACCATGGATAAGCTCGTATGCAGAGTTGGAAAATAAAAACAACAACGCCCCATTGTTATGGGGCGTCACCTTCGATAAGACCGTAAATCTTGAGTTTCTTGCGCAGCGTACCGCGATTCAATCCCAGTACATCAGCGGCTCGCGTCTGGTTGCCATCGGTATGTTCCAGCACGCAGGCAAGCAGCGGCGCTTCTACTTCGGCCATCACCATGGCGTACAGGTCGGTGGCCTGGCTGCCATCGAGATGCTCGAAGTAGCGGCGCATGGCAGATTCCACGGCCTCTCTTAACGGCTGCGGTGGAGTGCTTGCGGCCGGGTCGGCGAGCGTGCCCGCCAGTCGCGAGGATAGCTCGCTAGACAGAAGATTGCGTTCGTTCATGCAGCATGGCTTCCTTTGGGTAATAGACGCTGGTCAGCGTCAAACGCCATTGCGTCATTAATCCAATCAAATTGTGTTTCAGGTGATGCCAACGCATTAAACTGCTGTTTCAGCTTGCGGCGCTTTGCATCGCAAAATCGCTGATCACTTTCGAGATACCAGCCAATATGCTTACGCGCAATGCGTACACCCATCGTCTCACCATAAAAGGCATGCAGTGCCGCTACATGCTCAATCAGCACGTAACGACGCTCATCAAGGCTTGGCAGAGCCAATCGCTCGCCGTACTGCAGGTAATGGGTTATTTGTTTGAAAATCCAAGGATTGCCCTGGGCGCCACGTCCAATCATTACCGCATTCGCGCCGGTATAACGTAGGACTTCAGCTGCTTTTTCGGGACTTGTAATATCACCATTGGCAATCACAGGGATGGACAGACGCGATTTGATATCCGCAATCGTGTCGTATTCCGCATAACCAGTATAGCGCTGTTCGCGATGTCGGCCATGAACGGCTAATGCCTGGATACCAGCATCTTCCGCGAGCCTGGCTATTCTTACGCCGTTGTTCGATTCAGCGCACCAGCCGGTACGAATTTTCAGCGTAACCGGCACCTCCACCGCCTTGACCACAGTTTCCAGAATATCGGCAACCAACGCTTCATCGCGCAAAAGCGCCGAACCTGCTGCCTTGTTGCAGACTTTTTTAGCCGGGCAGCCCATGTTGATATCGATGATCTGGGCGCCAAGTTCGACATTGAGCCGTGCCGCCTGAGCGAGCATTTCGGCATCACCACCGGCAATTTGAACAACCCGCGGGTCGGGCTCGCCCTGGTGGTCCATACGCAGTTGCGACTTGCGCGTATGCCAAAGGCTAGGGTCTGCAGTGACCATTTCACCTACCACCCAGCCAGCGCCCAGCCTGCGGCATAGCTGGCGAAACGGGCGGTCGGTAACGCCTGCCATAGGTGCCAGTATGACCTGGTTGGGCAGGGTATACGGGCCGATGGCAGTAGTTGATTGAGTGATCAGGGTCATAGTAATGCGCAGTTAGCCAAACGAGTAGGTCGTTTCAAGGGGGCGTATGATACGCCTACTCGACGGCGGGGTGAAGGCCGTATGCCCGATTAACCTGGGCGATGGCCAGTAAGGCGTACCCAGCCTTCGCGAAGTACTGGTTCATCCATTACCAAGCCTTCTGCTTCATAGGCCTTGAGAACATCATCTGCTTGGTTGGCAAGAATGCCTGACAGGGCAAGAAGCCCACTAGGTGCCACATGGCTGGCAATGGTCGGGGCCAACTCAACTAGCGGACCCGCCAGAATATTGGCCGTTACAATGGGGTAGGGGCCGCCCGCGAGTTGCTCGGGGTAGTAAAGCGCAAAATCCTGCTCGGGGATCTGGTTGCGCTCTGCATTATCACGGCTGGCCTGAAGCGCCTGGGGGTCGATATCGGTACCATCGGCATGCTGCGCACCAAGCTTGAGTGCTGCAATGGCCAGAATACCCGAGCCGCAGCCTATATCTAGTACGTGCTTACCATCCAGCTTGCCGTCAACGGCTAGCTGATCAAGCCATTCAAGGCAAAGTGCGGTGGTAGGATGAGTGCCGGTACCAAAGGCAAGGCCGGGATCCAGAATCAGGTTGACCGCGCCCGCTTCAGGCGGCGTAAGCCAGCTAGGAACGATCCATAGCCGTTGGCCCATTTGCAGTGGCGTAAAGTCGTCCATCCACTCGCGCTCCCAGTCCCGGTCGGCTAACAGCTCGTATTCGATAGTGGGGCACGGTTCACCCGGCATCTGTTCGGCCCAAGCGCCTTCAATGCGCGCCAGCATACTCTCCACGCCTTCAAGGTCATCGTAGAGGCCGGTTAAAATGGTATCCTGCCAAAGCGGTGTGGTGCCGCGCTCAGGCTCGAACACCGGATCATCGTGGGCATCCTGAAGCCCAATAGCGGTAGCTCCCTCTTCAAGCAGCAGCTCTTCCAGAAGTTCAGCCTGCTCAGGCGCTACGTGGGCTTTAAGTTGAAGCCAGGGCATGGGGAGTCTCCGCGGTAGGCATAAAACGATAACGGGGTGGGCTTAGCCACCCCGTTGGGTATCACTTTGCAACACTGTCAGACGCTTGCTTTATGTAATATAAGCTTAGTTGGCAAGTTTCTTTTCCAGGTAGTGAATGTTGACACCACCCTGGCGGAAGTTGCTATCGCGTACCAGATCTTTTTGCAGATCGATATTGGTCTTGATGCCTTCAACTAGCAGCTCATCCAGCGCATTGCGCATACGCGTTAACGCGGTTTCACGATCCGCACCCCAGGTAATCAGTTTTCCGATCAGCGAATCATAGTGGGGTGGAACGGTATAGCCTGTATACAGGTGAGAGTCCATACGCACGCCTAAACCGCCCGGTGCGTGGAACAACGTCACTTTACCCGGTGATGGCATGAACGTGCGGGAGTCTTCAGCATTGATCCGGCATTCGAAAGCGTGGCCGTTAAGTTTGACGTCTTCCTGGCGTATCGACAACGGCAGGCCAGAAGCGATGCGCAGCTGCTCTTTAACGATATCGACGCCAGTAACCATTTCGGTAACTGGATGCTCGACCTGTACGCGGGTGTTCATCTCGATAAAGAAGAACTTGCCATCTTCGTACAAAAACTCAAACGTACCGGCGCCGCGGTAGTTGATTTCCAGACAGGCCTGGCGGCAGGCTTCTAGTACGTCAGCTCGTGCCTTGGGATCGATACCGGGCGCCGGGGCTTCTTCCAGTACTTTCTGATGGCGGCGCTGCAGTGAGCAGTCGCGATCATATAGGTGAATGGCGTTGCCCTGGCCGTCAGCCAGTACTTGTACTTCCACGTGACGCGGTTTCTCAAGGAATTTTTCCATGTAAACCGTGCCATCGCCAAACGCGGCTTGGGCTTCGGTGCGTGTAACGCTGATCGAAGACAGCAAGTGAGCTTCTGAATGCACAACCCGCATGCCCCGGCCACCACCGCCAGCGGCGGCTTTGATGATTACCGGGTAGCCAATGCGCTTACCGGTTGCCAGGGTAGCGGCGTCATCATCACCCAGCGGCCCATCGGAGCCTGGAACGGTTGGCACGCCGGCTTTCTTCATGGCCTCAATGGCACTGACTTTATCGCCCATTAAACGAATGGTTTCGGCGCGTGGGCCAATGAAAGCAAAACCCGAGCGTTCAACCTGTTCGGCAAAGTTGGCGTTCTCAGATAAAAAGCCATAGCCTGGGTGAATGGCGCTTGAGTCGGTGACTTCAGCGGCGCTGATCAGCGCGGGGATATTCAAGTAGGATTGGGCCGAGGAGGCCGGGCCAATACAAACTGCTTCATCCGCCAGACGAACATGCATCAGTTCGCGGTCAGCCTTGGAGTGAACCGCCACGGTCTTGATGCCCAGTTCTTTACAGGCCCGTAGAATACGTAGGGCTATCTCGCCGCGGTTCGCGATAAGTACCTTTTCCAGCATGAGAGCGTCCACCCGTGTTGATAAGAAAGATTAAGCGATGACGATCATGGGCTGATCGAATTCCACCGGCTCACCATCTTCCACCAGGATGGCTTCAACCACGCCGTCACGGTCGGCTTCAATCTGGTTCATCATTTTCATCGCTTCCACGATGCACACGGTGTCACCCTGTTTAACGGTATCACCTACTTCCACAAAGGATTTCGCACCGGGCGCCGGGCTGCGATAGAACGTACCTACCATAGGTGAATTAACGGCCTCGCCACGGAAGCTTGCACCTGCTGGCTCTACATCAACACCTGGTGCCGGTGTGGCGGCGGCAGGTGCAGGCGCTGCATAGGGCTGCGCGTATTGGGGCATCGGCTGGGGCTGCCAGGTAGCGCCATTTGGATGGCGGCTAATACGTACTGATTCTTCGCCTTCCTGAATTTCAATCTCGCTAATATTCGATTCTTCGAGCAGCTCAATCAGTTTTTTAACTTTGCGAATATCCATGGTGTCGCCCCATTAATGTGTGAATGTTGTTGCCTAGTACGCGTGACGTGTACCGAAAAAGCAATGGTTGAGTGTGCAGTAAACCATTTTAAAAAAAGAAGAGAACGCTGCATGTTAGCGAACGTTACCTCTCTTACAGCTCAAAATTGCGGATTTAACTAAGATGGAAGCGGAGTTTGCCGAAAAAGTAGGACCATGTCCAGCCTGTGACGCGTACACAACTAATGCTAAGCGCGAGGTTCGCAAAGTTTGCAAGTTATAGCGCTTTAATCGTTCCTGCGGCGCGACCAGCATGTTGCTAGCTTGATAGCCACTGTTTTAGCGATGTTAGATGCTCAGCAAGCTCATTGGCCGTAGCCTCTCCTTGGATGCGTGCCTCGCGAATTTCTTGGCCCTGATCAAAAAAAAGCAGGCTGGGGGGGCCGAAGAGCTGAAACTGGCTAAGCAGTGTTCGGCTTTCTTCAGTGGTGTCGGTCACATCAACTGAAATAAGCGTAAAGCCCTTTAGCGCCGCTACTACGCGTGGGTCCGGGTAGACATCGCGTTCCATGATCTTGCATGAAATGCACCAGTCAGCTGTGATATGCACAAAAGCGGGCTGATTAATGCTTTTGGCTTGGTCAAGCGCTGCAGAAAGTTTGTCCAGGCTATCTACGCTGACAAACTCAGGCGCGGTGTTTGGCGCTTGCTGGACATTGCCTGAAAAGCTTAAGGGGCGCAGGGGGTTGCTGTTTCCCTGAGCGGCACCCAGAACTAGTGCGAACCCCCAGGCCAGCAGTATTAACCCCAGCGTTTGTCGGGCGCGTGACCAACCCAACGGATAGTTGAAATTCAGAGCGCCTAGAGCAAGTGCACTGCCAATAGTCAGGCCGGCCCAAAGCAGCAGGCTGACTGGGCCGGCCACTAAGCGCTCAATCATCCAGATAGCAACGCCCAATAACAATAGCCCAAATGCGATCTTGACCCCGTTCATCCACGCACCGGTGCGGGGCAGTAGCGTGACGCCTAGAGTGCCAACCAGCAGTAACGGTAGGCCCATGCCCAGGCCTAATGCAAACAGTACGGCGCCCCCGATGAGTGCATCACCTGTTGAAGAAATAAATACCAGGGCACCCGCCAAAGGGGCGGTTACGCAGGGCGAGACCACTAATACGGAAAGCGCGCCTGCCAGAGCTAGCCCGCCAGGGCCGCTTTTTTGAGCACGCGCCTGCCAGGCATCAATACGGTTAGTGAGCCGCGGCGAAAAGCGCAATTCGAAGGCGCCAAACATGGCCAGTGCAAACAGCGTGAATAAAAGAGCAAACGTAATCAACACCGGCGCTGACTGAAGGCGGGCCTGCAAATTGAGGCCAGCTCCAAATAGCCCCATTAATACGCCAACCAGCGCATAGGTAACTGCCATGCCCAGCACATAACTGGCCGAGAGCACGAAGGCGCGCGGCCGAGTAGGATTCTGGCCGACGATAACCGAGGACAAAATTGGCAGCATGGGCAAAACGCAGGGCGTAAACGTAAGCCCTAGCCCAGCAATGAAAAAGAGCCCTAGTGCCAAGGGCAAGCTTGCTTCGCTCAATAAGGTGCTAAAACGGCTATCGGCGCTTTGTGGTGTGTTTAATGATGGGCGCGCTGAAGGATTATTATCAGGCGCCTTGTCAATATTGGTCTCTGCATTTGCATCCAGCCATGCGGCGTACTCAGCCGGCGGCTCTGATTCAGCGGCTTGCAGGGTTACGCGTTCGGGAGGGTAGCAAAGGCCGGCATCGGCACAGCCTTGGAAGGTGAGTTCCACATCAATTGGGCCTGAGTAGACATCAACAAGCGGTGTCTCAAACACCAATTGATCACGAAAGATATATACATCACCCAGAAATTCATCTGTAGTAAACGTGCCTTCTGGAAGAACCGGTTCGCCCAGGCTTACGGGAGGTGTTTGGCTTTCAATCGCAAACTGGTGTCGATAAAGGTAGTAGCCTTCGGCACTATCCACACCAATATAAAGCGTTTTGCCGTCGTGCCAGGCAGTAGGCTGAAAGGCCTCCATGACCGGCAGGAATTGGTCATTTTGGCTAGATGTAAACCATTGCGCGTGGGCCAGTAGCGGTAACCAGCAAAGCAGCAGAAATAAACCGAGGCGTTTCATGGATAACACGAAATATCCTTAACGGCGATGTAACTGAAGAGTGACCATAATAAGGTGGCGTATGAGAAGGCGGGTATTTAAATCGCCCCGCTTCAAGGGCGGTCAAATAACTAAGCCGCGCAACCTCTGCCGCATATATAAGAAGGCCACCTAAAAGGCGGCCTTCTTAAGAGACAAACAGCGGCGTTTAGTTCACTTACGCTTTTTGGTACGCCGCAGCTGCTTTCTCGATAGCCTTGCGAGCGGCTTCAACGCCTTCCCAAGACTCAACCTTGACCCACTTGCCTTTCTCAAGATCCTTGTAGTTCTCGAAGAAGTGCGCAATTTGCTGACGCAGCAGCTCAGGCAGGTCGGTAACTTCTTGGACGTCGTCATACAACGTGCTGAGTTTAGGGTGCGGCACGCATACCAGCTTGGCATCCTCACCGGCTTCATCAGTCATGTTCAGAATGCCGATGGGACGCGCACGGATAATGCTACCTGGCGCTACCGGATGCGGAGTGACGACCAGTGCATCTAACGCATCGCCATCATCGGCCAGCGTATGAGGAATAAATCCATAGTTGGCGGGATAGAACATCGGGGTTGCCATGAAACGGTCAACCAGCAGGGCGCCCATGTCTTTATCAATTTCGTACTTGATAGGAGCATGGTTCGCAGGAATCTCGATCGCCACATAAATATCGTTCGGCAAATCCTTTCCAGCAGGGATGTTATCGAAGTTCATCGTTGAGTCCTTAAGGGTCCTTGGGTGTTGCAGTGGCTAAGCAATTGATGCGTTGCACGAATATTCAGGAATTATACGAAGATGGCTGTACGATTACCAATGCAACAGATTACCAATGCAATATAGGTGCAGGGGCGCGTTGCTGATTAAGAGTAGCGGTAATTTGCTTTTATAGCAGGGATAGCGACGTTTGGTGGGCATCCTAAGTGCGCCGTTGCGTGTATCATAACGGCTTTGAAAGTCTTTAGAGCGATTAGCCAAGGAGGATGAGTGGGGCATGCCCAGTTGCTAATCAGTTATGGTCAGGCGTTTGTTGCTCCCGACAGGCGTTTGCATCGCAGCTCCATGTCGGTGCGATTTCCTGATGCACCGCTGTTGAAAGTAAAAGGAGGGTGTGCGGTTATCAGCGACTCCGTTTCACGCAATACGCTGGCCAAGCAGGCCGGCGACTTGAGCGTGCGCGGCTTTTTGGCAGACTACTTTTCCACGCCCGACCATTGGGATACCAAGACATCGGCAACGCGGGTATTGCGTGCCCTCAACAGCTGGTGCTACAGCCAGAGCCAGCATGTCAAAGAGGGTGGGTTTGTTTCCTCGATGTCGGTCATCGTGTTTCGCAAGCGCGAAGCCCATTTGTTTCATATGGGCGATACGCTGGTGTTTCGCCTGCGCGGGGCTGAATTCGAGCAGCTGACCCGTGATCACACAACGGATATAGGCGGTTACCACTATCCTTCCCGGGCGCTGGGGATGGATGGCAGTGTGGACATTGACTACACCCACCTGGGACTCAAGCAGGGCGATATCTTCCTGTTCACCACACGAGCTGTACGCGGCACGCTTTTACCCTCGGATTATGTGCGCCTGATTCGCCAGGATGTCAGCGACCTGGATGCCGCCTGCGAACGCCTAGCCAGTGAGGCCAAGCAGCGCGCTCAGGAGCGTGGGTACGGTGGCGACCAGTTCTGTTTTCAACTGGTGCGTATTGATGAGCTTCCCGAAGAGTCTCCGGACGACCCCGGCTTGATTTACGGTGACCTGCCGATTCCGCCGGAGTTGGCGCCCGGCGAGCGCCTGGATGGTTTGGAAATCATTGATGTGTTGTCGCGCAATGCTCAGTCTCGGGTGTATCGCGTGCGGGACGTGTATACCGAACGCGAGATGGTCATGAAGGCGCCAAGCCCCGAGCTTTCACTGCGTAACGCCTACCTGGAGCACTTTTTACTTCAGCAGTGGGTGGTAGAGAGGGTCAATTCGCCCTTCGTTGTGAAAGTGGTGAAGCCGTCAAGGCCGCGCCGCTATCTTTACTACCTGATGCAGCATGTGGAAGGCGAGACGCTTCGCCAATGGGCCGAGCGGCACCCACAGGCCAGTCTGGTCCAGCGGCTGGATATTGCTAACCAGCTAGGCAAAGCCGTGCAGGCGCTCCACCACCGGGATATTATTCATCAGCAGATTACCCCGGATAATATTTTGATCGATACCCACGGCCAGCTGATACTGAACGACTTTAGCGCCTGTCATATGCGCGAGGTGGATGGCCACCGACACTCGGGCGAGCTGCTGCGACAAATTGGTTTTAATGAGCACACCGCCCCTGAGTACGCCTTAGGTGACAGTACCGGGCGCCGCAGCGATCAGTACTCCCTGGCTTCGACCGTGTATTGGCTGTTAACGGGAGCACTGCCTTACCAACTGACCCCGAATAAGCTGCGCAGCCATACGGACCTTGAAGAACTTAACTATCGAAGCTCGCGCAATCATAATCCGGAAATACCTCCTGAGCTGGATGATGCCTTGCGCCGCGCGCTGGATCCGCAGCGAGCACTGCGTTTTAGGCGTTTGTCAGAGTTTCTTCATGCCTTGCGGCGGCCGCTGGGCCGCTCAGGCCAACGTGAAGCCAGCCTCCAGGAGCCTAGACGTCATTTCTGGCAGGGCGTAGCGGGCGTTTTATTGCTTTTGTTGGTGCTTTCTTGGCTACTGCGTTGAGGCGCATGGAAAATGCCGATAATACAAAACGGGCATGAGATAACTCATCGCCCGTTTTAATTACCGCTACACTTGGCCTAAATGGCCAGTGTGATATTACAGCGTGAACGTGGGAAGTTTTTGCTCAACCTTGGCAAGTTTGAGCTTTGCCACTTTTGGCAAACCATTCTCAAACGGAGGGAAGTCTTCGCCTTGAATCAGCGGCGAGAGATACTCGCGGCAGGCTTGGGTAATCGCAAAGCCGCTTTCGCTGATAAAGTCCCGCGGCATAAACTTTTCCTGGTTGGCAATTTGCGCTAATGGCGCGGAAATCACGTCCCACTGATAGGGCGACTGAGAAACACGCCGAATCGCTGGCATCATCGAGTTTTTACCTGCCAGCGCCAGCGCCACGGCTTCACGGCCGACGGCGTAAGCCTGTTCAACGTCGGTTTTGGAAGCCAAATGACGGGCTGCCCGCTGCAGGTAGTCGGCCACCGCCCAGTGGTACTTATAGCCCAGGTCCTGCTTGATCATGCCCGCAAGCGTTGGCGCGACACCGCCTAGCTGGCGATGGCCAAAGGCATCGGTATTGCCCGCGTCGGCCAGGAATGTGCCATCTTCATAGCGTGCCCCTTCGGATACAACAATTACGCAGTAGCCGTACTGTTTAACGCTTTCCTCAACACGTGCCATAACCGCTTTTCGATTAAAGGCAACTTCAGGGAAAATAATCAAATGGGGCGGCTCGCCTTCACCTTCTCCGGCGAGGCCGCCTGCTGCAGCAATCCAGCCTGCATGACGCCCCATGACTTCAAGCACAAATACCTTGGTGGACGTAGCGCACATCGAGGCGATATCCAGCGATGCCTCGCGAGTAGAGGTGGCAATATATTTGGCGACGCTACCGAAGCCCGGACTGTTATCCGTAATAGGCAGGTCGTTATCCACGGTTTTAGGAACATGGATAGCGGTCAGCGGATAGCCGAGTTTTTCAGAAAGCTGAGAAATCTTAAGGCAGGTGTCAGCGCTGTCGCCGCCACCGTTATAGAAGAAGTAACGGATATCGTGAGCTTTGAATACTTCAATCAGGCGTTCGTACTGGGCACGATGTGTATCTATATCTTTTAACTTATAGCGACAAGAGCCAAACGCACCGCCGGGCGTATGGCGTAATGCGGCAATAGCTTCATCGCTTTCCTGGCTTACATCGATAAGATCTTCAGTCAACGCGCCAATAATACCGTTGTGACCGGCATATACCTTGCCAATCTGCTCGGGCGCCTGACGGCAAGCTTCGATAACGCCACAGGCGCTGGCGTTAATAACGGCGGTAACGCCGCCTGACTGGGCGTAAAAAGCATTATGCTGAGCCATTGAAACGTCTCATCTCTTGAAAGCGAAAAAGTGGAGCACGCAGAAAGTGTTAAACACGTTCACTACCGGTGCCTCAAAGTGGCGAAGTTTAGCGTAAAGCGATAATAGCTGCATCCAACTAACGGCTTATTCTCTCTCGTCCAAATCCTGTTCGCGTTGGGCTAAACGCCAGCCGCCTAGGTCCTTGTAACGGTTAACCATGGCACAAAAAAGCTCGGCGGTGCGCTCTGTATCGTAACGCGCGGAATGGGCCGCTTTATTATCAAACTCGATGCCCGCCGCGCGGCAGGCCCGGGCCAGCACCGTCTGACCGTAAACCAGGCCGGCAAGGGTTGCGGTGTCAAAACTGGAAAAGGGATGGAACGGGTTGCGTTTAACGTTACAGCGGTTGGCGGCTGCGTTGAGAAAGCCCTGATCAAAGGCGGCGTTGTGGCCAACCAGAATGGCCCTTGAACAGCCATGGGCTTTTATCGATTTGCGTATTGGACGAAAGATTTCACCCAACGCCTCAGATTCGCTAAGCGCTACCTGGCGACGCAGCGGGTCATCAAGATTGATGCCGGTAAAATCAAGCGCGGACTGCTCAACATTGGCGCCTTCAAAAGGCTGAATATGGTAGGCATAGGTCGCATCAGGCAGCAGATTTCCTTCCGGGTCCATGGTGAGCGTGACGGCTGCAATCTCAAGCACGGCATCACTTTGGGCATTAAAGCCACCCGTTTCTAAATCAATGACAACCGGAAGATAACTGCGAAAACGTTGGGCCATTAATTCGCGGGCAATTGCCTCGCTCATGCAGCTCTCCTTAGTAAAGCGAGTAATCGGTCAAAAATGGGCGGCAAGCCACCTCTTCGATGGTGTGATTCTAGCAGCTTTCTCCTTAAGGCGTCGTTGACGGTATTCGCTGAGCATAGAGAACGCTATACTCGGAGTTTATATCGACATGCGGTGCGATGGCTGGCGCTGCATTTTCTGGTGAAATTGCTTTTATAAAAAGGAGCAAAGAATGTCCGATGTCAAAAAGGTTGTGCTGGCATATTCAGGCGGCCTGGACACATCTGTAATCGTTAAGTGGTTGCAAGAAACTTACAACTGCGAGGTGGTGACCTTTACTGCCGACATCGGTCAAGGCGAAGAAGTCGAGCCGGCACGCGCGAAGGCACAGGCGCTGGGTGTTAAAGAGATTTATATTGAAGACCTGCGTGAAGAGTTTGTTCGCGACTACGTCTACCCGATGTTCCGTGCCAACACGATCTACGAAGGTGAGTACCTGCTGGGTACCTCGATTGCTCGTCCGCTGATCGCCAAGCGCTTGATCGAAATCGCCAATGAAACCGGCGCGGACGCCATTTCCCACGGTGCCACCGGTAAAGGTAACGACCAGGTGCGCTTTGAACTGGGCGGCTACGCGCTCAAGCCCGGCGTTAAAGTCATTGCACCATGGCGTGAATGGGATCTGACCTCGCGTGAAAAGCTGATGGCTTATTGCGAAGAGCACAATATCCCGGTCGATTTTTCCAACAAAAAGAAAAAATCTCCCTATTCAATGGATGCCAACCTGCTGCATATCTCTTATGAAGGCGGCATTCTGGAAGACCCGTGGGCCGAAGCTGAAGACGATATGTGGCGCTGGAGCGTTTCTCCAGAAGCGGCACCCGATCAGCCTACCTACGTCGAGCTGACGTTTGAGAAAGGCGATATCGTGGCGATCGACGGCGAAGCTCTCAAGGCTCACGAAGTGCTTGAAAAGCTTAACAAGGTGGGCGGTGACAACGGCATCGGCCGTCTGGATATTGTCGAGAACCGCTACGTGGGCATGAAGTCGCGCGGTTGCTACGAAACCCCGGGGGGCACCATCATGCTGCGCGCTCACCGGGCAATCGAGTCACTGACGCTTGACCGCGAAGAGGCTCACCTGAAAGATCAGCTAATGCCAAAATACGCAGAAGTGATCTACAACGGTTATTGGTGGAGTCCTGAGCGCCGTATGCTGCAAGCGGCCATTGATGAAACCCAGAAGAACGTTTCGGGCGTTGTGCGCATGAAACTCTATAAGGGCAATGCCACCGTCGTAGGGCGCAAGTCCGAGCAATCACTCTTCGATGAGTCTATTGCCACGTTTGAAGACGACGCGGGTGCTTACAACCAGAAAGACGCGGAAGGCTTTATCAAGCTGAACGCGCTGCGTTTGCGCATTGCGGCAGGTAAAGGTCGCCAACAGAGCTGATCCCAATAAAAGCGGCAGGGCTTCTCTGCCGCTTTTTAACACGGTAGGAGCCGGTATGTTAAAAAAGCTGTTATCAGGACTTTTTGGCGGGGAGCGTGAAAAAACTCCCAAGGCCAACGTGAAAGCCGCTGAGCCGGTTGAATATAAAGGTTATTCAATCGTGTCAAAGCCTGATCAGCAGAGCGGCCAATACCGTGTCAGCGGCTACATCAGCCAGGCAAATATGAGCGGTGAACCCCGCGAACATCGATTTGAGCGCTCGGATATGCTGCCAAGCCGTGAGGCTTGTGATGCGATGATGGTTACCAAAGCGCAGCGCTATATTGATGAAGTGGGCGAGGCAATGTTTGAACCCGACCCTCGTCAAGCAGGTGGGGATCCGACGCCAGTAAAAGGCATCCAATAGCGCTAGACATTAACATAACGCTCGCCAATCAAGCTTTTTTAGTCGATTGAGGCTTCAGGAAGCTCAAGAATAAAACAGGCCCCCTTGAGTACTTGCGGGTCTTCCACCCAGAGCTTGCCGCCAAGGTGAGTGGCAATTGCCCGGCTGATGGGTAGCCCCAACCCGCTACCTTTAGGGCGTTGGCTGGTTAATTGATCATTCGCTTGCAACTGGTGAAATTTCTCGAAAACCAGTTCGCGTGCATTCTCTGCTATACCTACTCCATTATCTTCAACGCACAGGTAGACATGCTGCTCCTTTTTATAAAGCCGCAGAAGAATTCGCGGGTCTGTGGGGTTAGCAAACTTACTGGCGTTATCCAGCAAATTGAGAATGATTTGCTCCAGGCGGTCGGCGTCGCCTACTACCTGGGCCGGGCGTTCGTCGATGGAAACGTCAAGACGAATATTGCGATCCTCATGAAGTCTGGCCACTGTCTCCACGCTATGATCCGCCAGTGCCGCTAGATCCAGAGGCATCGCATGCAGTGACATACGACCACTTTCCAGCTGGGCAAGATCCAGTATTTCGTCAATCAGTCTTGAAAGGCGCTGGCTTTCAAGCACCATAACACTTAGGAAATGCTGTCGCTTTGGCTCGGCAATGCCGGGTTGGCTTGCCAGAATTTCTGCGAACGCGCGGATTGACGTTAGAGGCGTACGCAGCTCATGACTCACCATGGCCACAAATTCGTCCTTTAAACGATCAAGTTCGCGCAGTCGATTGTTGGCACTTTGCAAGTCATTTCCAATGCGCGCCAGCTCATCGGATTTCTGTTTTAACCTTCGGTTGTACTCCAGAGTTTGGGTAGTGGTATCCAGCATGCTCAATAAGGATTCGATATCCAGTGCTTCTCCTCGAACCACCGAGTTGATGAGTACGCGAGCCGATGCATTGCCTAAGGAACCCGCCAGGGCCTGTTCAGCGCGCATGATCAAATCATCAGACGCTGGTCGATCCTGTTGGTCTAACTCAAAATGATTCGAATGCTTTTTAAAAACCCTCTGGGCTGCATTAAGGCCCAGATAGCGAACCAGCAACTCGTGCAGGGCGCCTTGGGTAGTTTGCCCACGTTGAAGTGCCGTAGTCGGCAAATTGGGGTGCAGCGCTTCAGTAAATAGAGCAGCCTGAGTCTGCTCGAGGGGCGTAGGGCGCGTAAACAGAGAAATACCCACAAGCAGGCTTGCATTGATGAGCATGCTCCAAAGCAGCGAGTGGCTATAGATATCCCAGCCATCAAGTCCAAGCAGCGCGTAGGGCGTAAGCCAGCTAACTCCCCAGGGGCCATCTGTCAGTAGAGCCGTATCCAGCCAACCGGATTGAGCAAAGCCAGGCAGTAGTAGGGTATAGCCCCAAGTAAGAAACCCGGCGATCAAACCGACCATGGCACCGCGTTGTGTGGCACCCCGCCAGTAAAGGCCAATAAGCAGGGCAGGCGCAAACTGGGCAGCGCCTACAAACGATACCAATCCGATAGTCACCAGACTGTAGGTGTCACCAATAAGGGCATGGTAGAGATAGCCCAGCAGCAGAATGAGCACGATCGCCACGCGGCGTATTCTCAACAGCCAGTGGGCAAGCTCACCAGTGCTTCCCACATGAAGTTTTTTGAAGCGCAACAAAAGTGGCATGACCAGCTGATTACTGACCATGGTGGAAAGCGCGATGGTTTCGACAATCACCATACCGGTGGCAGCCGAGAGCCCGCCGATAAAAACCAGTAAAGGCAGGCCTTCAAGCCCTGCAGAAAGCGGTAGGATAAGCACAAAGCTATCGGGGTCGCCTGCATCCAGTAGTAAACCTGCCAGCGCAATGGGAATGACAAACAAGTTGATTAACAGCAGGTAAAGCGGGAACAGCCAGCTGGCACGGGCCAAATGCTGTTCATCCACGTTCTCTACCACAAGTACCTGAAATTGGCGGGGTAGGGTTAAAAAAGCCAAAAAGGCAAGAATGAACATTCCTACCCAGCCAGTAACGCCGCCCGGCACGCTCTCCAGATGCATTAGTTTACTTAAAGCTGGCGTTTCAGCGACCTGGGCAAACAGCGCGCCTGGGCCCTCAAACAGACTAAAAACGACAAAGATACCCACGGCCAGGAACGCCACCAGTTTGACCAATGATTCAAGGGCAATGGCTGCAACCATTCCTTCATGGCGTTCGCTGGCATCCAGGTAGCGCGTGCCGAATAGAATGATAAATACAGCCAGTACCAGTGCGACCCAAAGTGATCGGTCCATCCAGAAACGTTCGTTATATAAGATCGACTCAGCGCTTTGTGGATAGCTGATAAGTACCGCGTGGCTTACGGTAATGGCTTTTAATTGCAGTGCAATATACGGGGTAATGGTAATCAGTGAAATCAACGCGACCAACGCACCAAGGCCGGTGCTTTTACCATAGCGGGCACTTATAAAATCGGCGATGGAAGTGATGCGCTGGCGTGCGGCGATACGCACCATCTTGCGAATAATAAACGGCGACAGCAGCATCGCAACTGTTGGTCCCAGGTAGATAAGCAGGAAGCTGGGGCCAAACTGAGCTGCTCGGCCCACACTGCCATAAAAGGTCCAGGCCGTGCAGTAAACGGCAATGGACAGCGCGTAAACTGTTGGTGAGCCAATAATGGAACGGCCTTGTTCGGCCCGTCGGTCTCCCCAGGCGGCAACCAGAAATAGCAGGCCCAGGTAGCCAAACACGGCACCGAGTAGCAATACATCGGTTCGCATGGTCATCGCCTTTTAGGGTGTTCCATTAGCCAGGCTGTCAGGCCGATGATCACGGTCCATGCGCCAAAAAGATAGCCTGGCAGCCAGCCAATATTGGAAGAAGGCAAGCGATCAATGATCAACAGCACCGGCGGGCAGAAAAGCACCAGTGCTAGAATCACCAGCGCCAGTAGTCTTTCACGATAGCGCGGGTTTAAAGGCGTCATGAGGCGCTGGCATCCTCACGGTCAAAAGCGTTGGCTTGAAAGCTCAATAGCTGCTCAAGGCTGGTAATGCCCCGCGCTTCAAGACGTGGCAGTAGTGCCAGCCACAGCTCAGCGGTAACGCGAGCGTCTCCCAGGGCGGTATGTCGCATTCCGGAGGGGAGGTTCAGGCAGTAGCGCTTCACCAGGCTATCAAGATCGTGACCATCGAGTGCTTCGTCAAGCGCCCTGGAAATCAGCAGGGTATCCAGAATGGGCATGTCGAATGTAACGCCTTTCTGGCTGATCGCGAGCATATCAAAGGCGGCATTATGAGCGAGTAAAACGGCATCTCCAATATACTCACGAAAGCTCTTCAGGACAGGTTTCAGGGCAGGGGCGTCAGCAACATCCTTATCAGTAATCCCATGAATAGCCGTACTGGCGGGGGATATGGGCTTATGCGGATTGACGTACTCATCGAAGACATCGCTTGCCAATAGACGGGCATTGACGATGCGACATGCGCCAATGCTGATGACGCTATCGCCTTTACGTAGCTCCAGGCCAGTCGTTTCCGTATCAAAAATCACCAGCTCAAGGCTACGTAAAGGGCAGTTAGCCAAGGCCGTGTCCGGTGAGGGCAGATCTGCTATGCCAAAATCATGGAATTCAGGCCGTGGGGTGACTGTTCGGGGCGCATCAAACTGCTCAGCAAAAGGCAGGGGCAAGCGCAGGCGAGCGTGCTGATCATCAGCGTCCTGAATGCTCCAAACGTCACTGGCATGCTGGCGTAACACGTCTGCAACGATTGGGCTTAGTGGCAATGTGGTCAGCGGCTGATGACGCCAGACGGCAAGCTCGCGCTCGGGTATCGGCTTGCCTTTCCAGATCAGATCAAGATAGACATGCTTATGGCCAAGGGAGGCTTCGCCCTCAAATAGACTGCCTGCCATATAGTGGCTCAGGTGTTTAACCAGCGAACTGAACAGGGCCATGAGCGCCGGGGCATCGCCCTTGAACCAGACAGGCATTCCAATGGGGGTAATCAGACGATGGGCCGGGTCTAGGTGATCGTCCAGCGTATGCCAAAAGTCATTGGACCAGATAGAAGTAAGTCGCTCACCTTGCTGCTGTACCGTTTCAATCAGTTCGCCAATCCGGGCCACTGCCTCGCTCAGCGCGATACTTTCTTCACGGGCTACCTGTTCCAAACGGTGGCCCAGCGAGCCACTTTCGTAATCGTGTTGGCGCAACTTTCCCAATGCATCCGTAGCGGTTACCAGGCTTGCCGTATGCTGGCGCAGCGGGGTGAGCATTTGAGCAAGCTCTGCGCGAACTCCTCTTTCGTTTGACCAGGCAGCTGTTGCATCGCTACAGGTAATCAGCGTTTCGTCATGGCTTTCAGGCACACGGCGGATGATGACTTTTAACCAACGATTATCACAAGGTATCAACAGCTCACGATGGGTGCCATCAGCGGGTAGCTTGCTAAGGGGTTGCTGCAAGCTCGCAAGCGGAAATAGCGCTTCCAGCCGCTTACCCAGGCCCAAGCTCGGCGTGCCCGAAAAAAACTGCTCAGCTGCCTGATTAAAGAGCATTAAACGGCGATGTTTATCGTAGAGCAGCAGCGGTACTTCAAGCACCTGAAGCAGTGCTTCAAGCTCTCGACGAATCCGTGTTGCACTTCTGGCGCCGTCGGCATGAGCCTTCTGTAAACGACGACGATCAGTTCGCCAACTATCTTCAACACGGCGCAAATCCGGGCCCAAGCCCTTGAGCCAACCTTGCGGGGGAGAGGTGTTTTCCGCTTCGGGGTTAGCCACCAGCCTGGCAAGCTGCGCCTGTAGCTGGCGCAGGGGGGTGAACAGCATGCGCTCAAACAGCAGGCCCATGCAAAACAGGGTAACGCCACCCGAAAAGCAACCCAGCCAAAGCAGCGCCCGGTAGCTGCCGGCTATGGCAAGCTGACTCTCAAGCCATACAGCAAACAGGGCCCCGCCTAAGAGGCTTATGCCGCTCAACAGCAGCCAGGCACCGATCAGGCGCTGTCGCTTGGGCAACCCTTTAGGGCTCATGAGGCTTTCTCACCCAAAAGGGCATGCACTTGATCGACAAGTGCCTGGGTGGAAAAAGGCTTGGTAATATAGGCATCCGCGCCGAGGGCTGCGCCTTTTTCGCGCTCAACCTCTCGGCCATGGGCGGTCAGCATAATGACGGGCAAATGCGCGGTCGAAGGTCGGTTGCGCAGGGCCTCCAACACGTCAAATCCGCTTATGCCGGGCAGGCTGATATCCAGTAATAGGATATCAGGCGCATGGGCCGCCACACTCTCAAGTGCCTGTTCGCCATTGGCAGCGCTAGTGACGCTAAAGCCCGCCTGCTCCATCAGAAACTCAATCGATAGCACAATATTCGGTTCATCATCGACTACCAGCACGTTTGCCATCGAGCCCACCTAATGGGTTGTTATTTAAAAAGCCTACATATCTAGGAGTGTAGATAGCCAAGCCGGACGGGCCAAGACGACCTTGGCCGAATAGAAAACGGGTGGAGATGCCAGCTTACGACTTTTGGGTGAAGGGCAGGGTTTAAAGAGATTTAGACATAGACGTAAGGGCGAAGCCGTACCAACATATACACAGAAACGCCTATACGTGCCTTGGTTTTAATAAACAACAACAATCATTACCAAAGGAGCCGCGCATATGAGTGCTGTTATCCTGCTATTAATCGGACTTGGGGCAATGGCTTTAGGATACTTTTTGTATTCGAAATTTATTGCTCAAAAGATCTATCAGTTGGACCCTGATTTCAAAACCCCTGCTCATGAATTTGAAGACGGTATCGATTATGTGCCTACCAACCGCTTTGTGCTATGGGGGCATCACTTCACCTCGGTTGCCGGGGCAGCACCCATAGTAGGGCCGGCCATTGCTGTGATATGGGGCTGGGCGCCTGCATTTTTATGGGTTGTATTCGGCACCATTTTTTTTGCCGGGGTACACGATTTTGGCGCTATTTGGGCCAGCGTACGCAATAAGGCCAAATCGGTAGGCGCCTTAACGGGCGATGTGGTGGGCAAGCGAGCACGCAGTATCTTTATGATCGTGATCTTCCTTGTGCTGCTCATGGTCAATGCCGTATTTGCCGTGGTGATTGCCGGGTTGATGATGAATTTCCCCAGTGCGGTGGTGCCTGTTTGGGGAGCAATTTTTGTGGCGCTCATCATTGGCCAGATGATTTATCGGCGAGTGCTTAGCTTGCCGATGGTATCTGTCCTGGGCGTTATCGCCCTCTATGCATTGATTGGCATTGGTCCCATGGTGCCCATTCAAATGCCTGCCGAAGTTGCCGGGATGTCCGGTAACGCTATCTGGATCCTGATTCTCTTTGGCTATGCGGCTATTGCTTCACTTTTACCGGTATGGATGCTGCTACAGCCGCGAGACTACATAAATGGTTTACAGCTATTTATCGGCCTGCTCATTCTCTATGGGGCGTTGGTACTGCTTAACCCAACGCTGGTCGCGCCTGCCTTTAACAGCAACGTTCCTGCCGGCACGCCCTCCATGATTCCACTGCTTTTTGTAACCATTGCCTGCGGGGCAATATCAGGCTTCCACGGGCTGGTATCTTCAGGCACCACTTCCAAACAGCTTAATAAAGAAACCGACGCGCGGTTTGTGGGCTACTTTGGCGCGGTAGGCGAAGGCATGCTGGCGCTAGCGGCTATTTTGGCCGCGACGGCAGGGTTTGCAACATTTGGCGATTGGCAGACCATGTACAGCGCCTTTGGCCAGGGTGGGGTTAACGCGTTTGTGGAAGGCGGGGCGTTTATTATTCATAACGGCCTTGGTCTACCCGAAGCCACTGCAGCGACGCTCCTAACCGTAATGGCCGCGCTGTTTGCGGGTACTACCATGGATACCGGGCTTCGTTTGCAGCGCTATATCTTCCAGGAATGGGGGGATATCTATAACCAGCAATGGATGAAAAAGCCATCACTTGCAACCGCACTGGCGGTCGGTACCTGCCTTTTACTGGCGTTTGGGGCAGGTGGTGCGAATGGCTCCGGTGGCTTGATTATCTGGCCGCTGTTTGGCACCACCAACCAGCTGCTTGCCGGATTAACGCTCTTGGTCATTACCGTTATGCTGGTACGCCTGCGGCGTCCCATGTGGTACACCTTGGCGCCTCTGTGCTTCTTATTGGTCATGACCATCCTGGCGCTTCTTATCCAGCTGCGCACCTTCTGGAATCAGGGCAATATGTTCTTGTTAGTGCTGGATATCGTGGTGCTGATGGCGGCCATTTTGGTCGCAATGGAATGTGCCGCAGCACTTAAGCGTTCGCGCGCCGAAATGGCGGCCCAGGGCGACTAAACAAGAGGGCATCAGAATGCGCGATGACTCGACTAAAGCGCCGTCATCCAAGCGCGATCCGTTACGGGCCTGGCTGAGGCAGGCCCGTTTTTTCACTGAAGAGGTCTACAGCGCGCGTTACCGTGGGGCCATTGCACGGGCGCGCCGTGATGAAGATGACTTGTTCATGCTGTTGGTCTTTTCAGAAATGATGGGGATACCTAACCCCGCAGCCTATTATACGCTGGAGCTTCAGCCACTGCTGCTTGAGCGTTTTCACGATTGGCATACGCGAATGGGCATGGAACATTCGCCACTGGACCATTTCCGTTGCTGCTAATGTGTCATTTCCAGGCCTATAAACTCCAAGATAAATAAGCTCATAGGTAGCCTATGCAATCAGTTCTCAACCGCCGCCTACTATGGGTAGGCGGCAAGGGCGGCGTGGGTAAAACAACTGTCGCGGCCTCTTTAGCGATTCTCGCGGCCAAGAGAAATATGCGCGTACTGGTCGTTTCAACCGACCCCGCACACAGCTTGGGCGATGTGTTTGACCGTACGCTGGGGGATACGCCGCGCCGCTTGCTGCCGAACCTGGATGCCATGGAAATTGATCCCGATGAGGAGGTCGAAACCCATTTAAGCCGGGTGACCCAGCAAATGCGCCGCTTCGCCGCGCCTGAAATGATGCAGGAGCTAGAGCGGCAAATGCGTCTGACGCGTCAATCCCCCGGCACTCAGGAGGCAGCGCTGCTTGAGAGGCTGGCTCGGCTGATTCTGGATGACGATGCACCGTATGACCTGGTGATTATCGATACGGCACCCACCGGGCATACGTTGCGTCTTCTAACCCTACCCGAAGCCATGGCGGCCTGGACTGATGGCCTGCTGGCACACAACCGAAAATCGGCTGAATTAAGCGGTGTGCTTAAGCATCTCACTCCATCGCGAGGGCAGGATGTCGCCACTCCCTTTGATAACCCCACGGAAGATGCGCTTTCCGGTCTGGATGAGCGTACCCGCGAGATAGCCGAAACACTCATCAACCGTCGGCGGCTATTTCATCAGGCTCGGCGTCGTATAGAGGATGCCAAGGCGTGCAGCTTTTTATTTGTCATGACTCCAGAGCGGCTGCCCATACTCGAGACACAGCGGGCCGTCAGCGCCTTGGAAGACGTCAATATTAACGTGGCGGGAGTGCTGATTAACCGGGTGATACCCAAGGAAGCGGATGGTGCCTTCATGCAGGCACGACGCGCGCAGGAGGCCACCTATCTTGAACGTATTGATACGCTGTTCAAACACCTTCCCCGGCCCACGTTGCCTTGGCTGGCGACCGATGTGCAAGGGATCGACGTGCTAGAATCGCTGGCTGATAAGCTGGAACACCAGGGTTTTTAATACAAGGGTTTTAATGCACGTTTTATTACTTTCAGCGTATGAAGCGGTTAGCCACCGTTACTGGGCAGATAGCCTGATGACCAATATGCAAGGGGTAAGCTGGCAGGCGTTAAGCCTGCCGCCACGCCATTTTGCCTGGCGAATTCGCGGTAACCCGCTTAGCTGGTGGCTAAAAGAACATGAGACGCTCAGCCAGTCCTATGATGTGTTGCTGGCAACCTCTATGGTGGATTTAGCGACCTTGATCGGGCTTTTCCCTCATTTGGGCCGAGCAAAAAAGATCGTCTATTTTCACGAAAACCAGTTTGCCTATCCGGAATCAAGCGACCAGATGCCTCAAGTAGAGGCCAAGATGGTCAATATATACGCAGCGCTTGCCGCCGATACCCTGGTCTTCAATACTGCCTATAATCGCGATTCGTTTTTTGACGGGGTACGGACATTCCTGAAAAAGATGCCGGAGAACCTGCCGGTGGCAAAACCGCTTGAAGTGCTGCGCGAGCGTGCTCACGTATTGCCGGTACCGCTTGGCCCTTTAAATCGTGCGTTTGTTAGCCGGCCCAATCCGCGGCGTATTGTATGGAACCACCGATGGGAGTATGACAAAAACCCAGAAGACTTTTTTAACGTTTTGATCGATCTGAGTGAGCAGGGCGTGGAGTTTGAGCTGGCCGTGCTCGGGCAGCGTTTTCGCAAGGTACCGGCCATTTTTGAGATAGCCCAGGAGAAGCTGGCCGCGCACATCGTGGCCTGGGGCCCACAGCCAGAAACTGAGTATCGTGAACTGCTGGCCACTGCCGGTATCGTGGTATCGACCACTTGGCACGAGTTTCAGGGCTTGGCGATTATGGAAGCCGCCCAACGGGGCGCCTTGCCATTGGTGCCGGACAGGCTCTGCTTTCCGGAGCTTTATCCCGCTGAATACCGCTTTAACGGTACCCCGGAAGGACTTTATCAACGCTTATATGCATGGCTGAATGCCCCTGAATCACGCCCAAGCCGGCTGGATACGGCCGATTGGGAGTGGCCCGCTTGGCGGACAGCCTATCAAGGCCTTTTCACTCACGGCTGACCCGTGGTGAGTTTACTCAGCGTGTGGAAATAGCGTCCAGACGCCGAGTAGGCCAGTGCACCACGGCCGTGTGGCAACGCATTTTTTGTGAAAGGGCCGGGTGCTCACGGCGTATGACGCCTTCGGCAAACTCAGATAAGAAGCGCGATTTCAGCACTGCTCGAGCCCGGTCAACGCCGCTGTGATGGTAAGGCGTGGAGGCAAGTAGCATAAAGCCATCATCAGGTATGCGCCCGGCCTGCATATTAGCCTCGATAATTGCTGCAGCGGTCCCGATAGGCTCGGCTAGATCAGGGCCGTAGGGGCCGATAATCAGTGCAGTATTAGGTACGTGAAGGAAGTCGAATCCGCGGCCAATACAGATTGCCCACTCGCGATGCTCGATATCCAGTGTTCGTTTGACGCCTTGCAATTCACTCACGTGCGCCAGGTTGCCTTCCAGCAAGGGAAGCAAGTCGCGGCGCATATCTGCGGGCATGTCGGAGCAGACGGTTTGTAATTGCGCGCTCAGCGAGTCCGAGGGCTTTCCCACCCATTGGCGTATATCCAATAACGCGTCGTTCTGGCCATGAAGTATCAGTGCATCGCTGTCTGTTTCAAACCCGCAAACCAGCGGATATACCTGCTGATGGTCTTCGCCAAATAGCTCACCGGCCTGCAGGGCAATGGCATGGGCATGCGCCTTGGCAGCCTGGGTATCACAGGCGAAGCCGGCACACCCCCGCGCCGGGTTGCCTTGGGAGAAGTGATAGGTAATCAGCAGTAACGTGCCCCGCCCGGCATTCGTGGCGCTCATCACCGTGTCAGTTAACAGCTCTCCCAGATACGGCCAGCCCAAATCGAAAATTCCGCCCAAATTACGAAACGGCGTGATAATGCCCAAAGGTGTGCGGGTAGCATAGGGGATATGGATACGCCCATCCATGCACTTCATGACCACAATGGACGTTGGGTGCTGCGCCAGGTAACGCTGACGCGAAAGCCAGGCGCCGGGACTGCAAAAGTGTTCGGCATGCTGACGTGATAGCGCTAACAATGCATCAATGCGCTGCTCAATGGGCTGGTTGTGCAGCAGAGTAGCAGGCATCGGCATGGGGGCATCCTAATTGAAAAGCAGACTACGCAAGTTCGGTTTTATCGGGGAACTCACACAGGTCTTCGATTATACAGCTTCCGCAACGGGGCTTGCGCGCGATACACGTATACCGGCCGTGAAGTATCAACCAGTGATGGGCGTCCTGCCTGAAGCCCTTGGGTACATGGCGTATCAGCTTTTGCTCTACCTCGACGACATTCTTACCCTTGGCAATGCCAGTACGGTTTGAAACGCGAAAGATATGCGTGTCTACCGCAATAGTCGGCTGACCGAACGCCGTATTAAGAATCACGTTGGCGGTTTTACGCCCAACACCGGGTAGGGCTTCTAACGCGCTACGCGTTTTCGGAACCTCGCCTGCATGCTGATTAACCAGAATATGGCAGGTCTTCATCAGATTTTCAGCCTTGGTATTATAGAGGCCGATCGTTTTGATATGCGCTTTAAGACCATCTATACCCAGATCGATAATTGCCTGGGGCGTATTGGCAACGGGATAGAGCCGCGCGGTAGCCTTGTTGACACCCACGTCGGTTGCTTGTGCGGAGAGTAAAACCGCTGCCAGCAGCTCGAAAGGCGTGCTCCAGTTGAGTTCAGTGGTAGGGTGAGGATCCGCTGCCTGCAGGCGAGCAAAAATTTCATGGCGCTTTTGGGCATTCATAGCGTGTCTCTACGGTTACTTGATAATACCGGTGACCCGGACGCGACGATCTGTACGCGGTGCAGCCGCCGCAGGCAGGGTGCGCGTGGCGCTGCGCTGATCCATCACGTTTTTTAGTGCAATCAGCATACCGGCAACGAAAAAGGCCCCGGGTGGAAGAACAAAAAACAGAAACTGATAATTCTCTACCAGGGTAAGCTGCCAATTGGCCGCAATAGGGCCAAACAGCAGCGCCATATCGCTGAACAGCGTGCCTTGTCCAAGTAGCTCACGTATCCCGCCAAGAACGACCAGCACGCTACCAAAGCCAATACCCATCATCAGGCCATCGAGCGCGGCAAGCCCTACCGGTTGACGAGAGGCAAACGCATCGGCGCGGCCTAGAATGGCGCAGTTGGTCACAATTAGCGGAATAAAAATGCCCAGGAGTTGATAAAGAGGGTAAGCATAGGCGGCCATCAATAGCTCGGCACAGGTTACAAAGGCAGCGATGATCATGACAAAGGCAGGGAGCCGTACGGCGCTGGAAACCTGATGACGTACCAGCGATACGGCGGTGCTTGAGCCAACCATGACAAACAACGTGGCAATGGCAAGGCCCAGGGAGTTCACTACGGTGGTGCTCACCGCGAGCAGAGGGCACAGGCCCAGCAGCTGCACTAGCGCTGGGTTGTTACTCCATAGGCCTTGTCGGGTTAGCGTATGCCACTGGCTCATGGGGATGGCTCCTCTGCGTTGAAAAGAAGCGGAGTCTGCGCGGCGTACTCCAAGGCGTCATGAATGGCATTAATAACCGCGCGCGGGGTAATCGTGGCGCCGGTAAAACCGTCAAACTGGCCGCCATCTTTCTTGACGCCCCAGGCGCCGGGTGGCAGCTCCTCTAGGCGTAGTCCATTAAAGCGGGTAATCCAGTCGCTGCGCCGGGCTTCAATCTTGTCACCAAGCCCAGGGGTCTCCTGGTGATAAGTAACGCGTACGCCGCTAATGCGCTGCTGCTCATCAATGCCGACGAGTAAATCTATCTCACCGCTGTAGCCCTGGTGGGTAATGACCGGCAGGATGACGGCGCGATGCTTGTCGCTGCTAATGCGCCAGCCGATGGCGTTTCCACGGTGGCCGAGGGCTGTAGGCTCCGGTAGCTCAAAGGTGCTATCCAGCAGTTGGGAAATGGGGATGTTAGCTAATGCGGGCGGCAGCACCGCCTGTAGCTGACGGTGCTGGTAAGCTTCGCGGTGCTCATTGATACGCTCTGCCGTAAACGCGCGGGTCAGCGCAACACTGCCCGCCGTTATCAATGCAAAGACCCCTAACGTTAGCGCTCCGCGCCGCATGGCGCTCATGGCTGTCATCGTGGTGCTCCAGCCGTGCCTTTGGAATGGCCGACCGGGCGGGGCACCGTATACAAATCAATCAGCGGTACGCACAGATTCATCAACAGTACAGCAAAGGCTACGGCATCCGGGTACCCACCCAGGTTGCGGATCACGATAATCAATACGCCAATGCCTACTCCATAAAGCAGTTTGCCTCGCCGACTGGTTGCGGCGGACACGGGGTCGGTCGCAATGAAGAAAGCCCCAAACAGCGTAGCGCCGGTTAATAGATGAAAAACGGGCGATGCAAACTCATCGGCGTCAGCCATGTAAAACAGCGTGGCCATTATCAGCAGGCTACCCAGCAGCGCCGCAGGGATATGCCAACTAATGATACGTTTAAACAGAAGCAGAACGCCCCCGGCCAGCCAGGCAAGGCTGATAAAACGCCAGGCTTCCAGCGTGCCATCAGCAAGCGTGCCGCTTGCCCAGAACTGATAGGCAGATAAGCCCTGCGCTTTTTGTTTAAAGGCATCCAGCGGCGTTGCCCCGCTTAGTGTATCGATATCTGCTATAGGCAAGGCGCCCATGATTTGCGGCCAGAGCGTATCGCTTATCAAAGGTTGGGGCGGTGCCCAAAGTGTCATGTAGGTGGGAAACGAGACGAGTAAAAGGGCATAGCCCACCATGGCGGGATTAAAGGGATTATGCCCAAGGCCGCCATAAAGCTGCTTGGCAATCACTACGGCGGCAATCATTCCCACGCCGATGAGCCACCAGGGGCTCGCTGGCGGCAACGAGGCGCCCAATAGCACGCCGGTGAGCAGGGCGCTTGAGTCATTCAAGGCAGGCACAATGGGATGCTTTCGAAGGTAAAGCACGCCGCTTTCAAGCAACACTCCAAACGCGGCTGCCAGGACAATATTGCTCAGCACGCCCAGGCCAAAGCAGTAGGTCATTGCGATTATGCCGGGCAGCGTGGCTACTATTACCCAGCGCATTAACGAAGCGGTGGGTGGCGCAGTAGTGCCAGCCGAAGGGGCGTCGTTGACATGTGAGGCGTGCAGCATGCTCATGGAGAGTCCTCGGTCGATATCTGTGCATTTTCACGCGCCTGCGCAAGCTGTAAATCGGCCACTTTAAGGTTTTCCCGGGCGGTCGCCAGCTGCGTTTCCAGATCTTCATGAGACTCATGGGGTGCCTGCTGCGCCTCGCGGGCGAGCACTTTTTCCGCTTTTCTAACCGCTGCCTTGGCCGCCGATTGCGCAATGCGCAGGCTACGCAGATCGGCCTGGGGATTGGCTGATGGCATGGTACTTGGTGCTGGGTGAGCCGCCGCGTCCGCCCGGTTATTGGATATGGACGGTTTTGTCTGGGCGAGTCTGGCATGACGACGCGCCTGCTTTTCCGCCTCTTCTCTGGCCAGGCGCGCCTGACGAAACTCAAAACGGTGTTTGGCATGTTCTGCCTTGGCCGTCTCTATTTGCTGGTAGCGCAGACGGCTTTTGGCTTCACGGTAATCCTCGACCAAAGGAATATGGCTTGGACAAACGTAGCTGCAGGCACCGCACTCAATACAATCAAAAAGATGATAACGCTCCAACTTGTCATCTTCCTGAGCGCGGGCATACCAGTGCAACTGCTGTGGGAGTAACTGCACAGGGCATACGCTTTCACATGCACCGCAGCGAATGCAGGGCGCCTCTTGTGGCCCAGACGGAAGCTCTGCGTGAGTCGCGGCAATCAGGCAGTTTGTGGTTTTAACAACCGGCCTTTTGAGCGTATCCAGCGTCTCGCCCATCATTGGGCCACCTTGAATAACACTGCTTAGTCTGTCGGTATCAAGGCCAGCATGCGTTAGAAGCGTTTCAATAGATGTTCCCAGTCGCACCCAGTAGTTGCCTGGGCGCGCAATGGCGTCGCCTGTTAACGTCACTATCCGCTCAACCAGCGGCTGGCCGGCCCGCACGGCATTCAATGCTGCCAATAGCGTACCAGGGTTATGACACAGCGCCCCCACATCCGCCGGCAGTCCTTGGCTCGGCACTGTCCGGTTTAGAAGCGTTTTAATCAGCAGTTTCTCGCTGCCGCTTGGGTATCGGGTAGGGATGACGGTAAGCGTTACGCTAACCGGCTGGCTTCTGCCAACCGCCTGCGTAAGCGCCGCAATGGCTTCGGGTTTGTTGTCCTCGATGCCAATGATGATCTGTTCGGCGCCGCACAAAGAGGCAATTAGCTGAGCGCCTTCGAGGACGTCATCTGGGTAGCGTTGTAGAGTGATATCATCAGCGGTGATATAGGGCTCGCATTCGGCGGCATTGACGATAAGAGTATCAATAGCGTGGCGCGCGATAACGCGTGCTTTCACCGGCGTGGGAAAGCCAGCCCCGCCAAGACCGACAACGCCGCTTTCATCCAGGCGCGCCAGCAAGGTGCCCGCGTCCGTATCGCGCCAGTTAAGCGGGGCAAGCGTGTGCCAGGTGTCCTGTCTGTCGCTTTCAATCTGGATATCATTGCCGCTTATATGCGTAACGGTGCCGCTGATGCTGGCGTGGACGTGAGCGGATATAAGTCCATTACGCTTGGCAATCAAGCTACCCACCTGAACGCTGTCGCCTGGGCTTACACAAGCAACGGCCGGGCGCCCGCTATGCTGACGTAAAGGCAGGCTTACCCGCTCTGGTAATGGCGCTCGTTGTAAAGACGCTTGGCTTGAGCGTACTTTTCTCTCTGGAGGATAGATACCGCCCGGAAAATCAAAAGAGAGTGTCATTCAGCCCCCTGATTAGCCGGGGTGCGATCGCTGGCAAACACGCTGGCCGCAGGCGATATCACCGGCTGCCAGTGGGTAAGCGGAGTGCTTCTGGGTAACATATCAATACAGTCCACCGGGCAGGGCTCAATGCATAGATCACAGCCCGTGCATTCATCCTCAATAACGGTATGCATCTGCTTGGCGGCGCCGATAATCGCATCAACCGGGCACGCCTGAATGCATTTGGTACAGCCAATGCACTCAGCCTCGCGAATAAAGGCCACCTGGAGTGCCTCTGGCGCTTTGCCATCGAGAGGCGCAGGTTCGCGGCCCAGCAAATCGGCCAGTGCCTGTATGGTTGCTTCACCGCCGGGCGGGCACTTGTTGAGTGCACCACCTTCGTTAATTGCCTCGGCATAAGGGCGGCAGCCGGGGTAGCCGCATTGGCCGCATTGGGTTTGCGGAAGCAGCGCATCAATCTGTTCAACCAGAGGATGCTCATCACTTTTGAAACGTTCACTCACCGCGCCTAACAAGGCACCAAAACCAACGCCCAAACCGGTAAGAATACCAACGGCACTGGCAATGCCCCAGAGGGAAACAGCATCACTCATGGTATTGAATCACCCCTGGGTTAAGCCGGAAAAACCGAGAAAAGCGAGCGACATCAAACTGGCCGTTACCATGGCTATGGCGGCACCCTTAAAGGGTTTAGGCACATTTGCACCGGCCAGGCGCTCACGCATAGCGGCAAAGAGGATCAGAATCAGTGAAAACCCCAAGGCGGCTCCTAGGCCATAAAGCGTGGTATGAAAAAAACTCAGCTCACGGTTGAGTGAAAGTAGCGCTACTCCAAGCACTGCACAGTTAGTGGTAATCAAGGGCAGGAAAATACCCAGTACCTGATGCAAAAGCGGGCTTAAATGGCGCACCATGATTTCTGTAAACTGGACGACCGCTGCAATCACGACAATAAAGCTGATGGTACGCAAGTAGGTGACGTCCAGCGGAACCAGCAGGCCGTAATACACCACGTAGCTTGCTGCTGACGCGAGGGTAAGAACGAAGGTAGTCGCTAGTGACATGCCCATCGCCGATTCCAGCTTATTGGATACCCCCATAAAAGGGCACAGACCTAAAAACTGTACTAATACAAAATTATTGACCAGCGCTGTGCTGATCAAAATGATAAATAATTCGCTCATAGCGGTGTATCGTGCGTGTGAACTGAAGTGTTGGCAATGGAGGGTGTAAAGGCAATTACCTGATGACGCCCCGCCGCCTTGGCGCTGTACAGAGCCTGGTCGGCAGTGCTCATCAAAGTCGAAGGCGAAATATCAATGCCTTCATCAAGCGAACCGATACCTACGCTAATTGTAACATAGGGCGCGACCGGGGAGGCCAAGTGAGGAAATGCTAAGGCATACACTGTTTCATGCAGCAATTGACCAATATGTTTTGCATGTTGTGCGGAGGTATCGGGAAGCAATGCACTGAATTCTTCACCACCGGTTCGGGCAATTAAAAAATCATGCGCGGTAGCAACGCTTTGTAACGCCTGGGCGACCTGTCGTAAGCACTCATCGCCTTTTTGATGCCCGTAATGATCATTAAACAGTTTGAAATGATCGATATCCAGCATCATTACAGCTAACGGCTGAGAAGACGCCTCCATTTCATGAATAGCTGCTTGTAGGCGTTGGTCGAATAGTCGCCGGTTGGGCAGGCCGGTCAATGAATCATGCGTAGAGAGGTTTAGAAGTTCAGCATTAAGTTTCCGCTGGCGAGTTAGCTGCTGTTCAAAGCTGCGTGCCAACATGCCGATCTCATCATTACGCTGACAAAGCAGTGCTGAATCGAGGCGAGTATCTTCTTCCGAGGCATGCTTTGCAAAAATGGATAGCGCTTTAAGCGGTTTCAAGATAATCCGTTCCATCAGCCAGAGTACAAAGCCAATCACAAACAGCATAAGGCAGGCGGTCCAGATCAATACATAGCGAATGGTATTAAGGCTTGCTAGGTAATGGGTGCGGTTAAGCTGTGTACCTACGGTAATGCTGATAGCGGGGACATTTGTAGGCAGTATGTGCTGAGCATAAATGGTGTCGCCTTTGATAGTGGTTGACGGTGTGGCTTGAGCAGTAAACTGCCGGTCAATGGTGATCGGAAGGCCGGTCACTTCCTCCATTTGGGCCATCCACTTTGTATCCATTAAACGAACCTTGGCAAGCCAGCCTACGCTTGGGCCGCTGCCGTCGGTGCGCACGATAGGCGTTATTACTACCATGGCGGGCGCGCTGACACTGGGCATGAGAAAGCTCTGATGTTGATCAGTGCTTTTTATGGGAACTTGAATACTATCAACATAAGGGACCATCCAGGCGCAGTCATCCACCGCGCGCGTGCAAGTGGCGTAAGCGCCGCTATCGGGCGCAAGGCCTGAAAGGAAGTAGACATCACCGCTGGCATCGAAAAAGGCAATGAGCTGGTAGCGCATTTCTTTCATCATTTCCGGGCTAAAATTGGCCTCGGCATAGCGTGGGTAACGATCCTGAACGAACGCATAGGTATCGTCCCAGTTTGCCCAGTCTCGTGCCTGAGCCAGCAGCTCTTGCTGCGCCAGAGAAATGCTGCGTTCGATACGCTGCAGTTCCTGGTTGATAATACCCCGCTCCTCTTTATGCAGCGCGGGGAAAATAAACCATTTGCTCATAGCACCCAAGGAACATAGGGCGAGGAATAGTACGCCACTTAACGCTACTAGAAATTGAAAACGCAGTGATCGAGTTAAGTGCCGGAGCATAAGCGAGCCTGAACGGGTAATCTTTAGAGGGGCGTTTTGCTTGGAAAAGCATAGAAAAAGGGGGCAGAGTCTAACCAACTCTACCCCCTGGCCGTGCTGAAAGCGCTGGCTACATTACACGTTGACCAGGTTCGGCACCAGCATCGGATGAAAGCAGGTAAATGCCGTCCTTATTGGCCGAGGCAAGTACCATGCCTTCTGAGAGACCAAAGCGCATTTTACGCGGTGCTAGGTTAGCGACCATGACCGTAAGACGTCCTTCCAGTGCCTCAGGTGCGTAAGAGCTGCGAATGCCGGAGAAAACGTTACGGGTTTCACCGCCGATATCCAGCGTCAGCTGGAGCAGCTTGTCGGCGCCTTCCACGTACTGTGCCTTGGTAATGCGAGCAATACGCAGGTCTACTTTGGCAAAATCATCAAAGCTGATTTCATCGGCAATGGGTTCTTCCACCAATGGGCCTTTAGGCACTTCTTTAAGCTTCTGCTCTTCCACTAGGTCTTCCTTTGACGCTTCGATCATGGCATCGATCTTGTCGCGCTCGACACGGGTCATCAGCGGTTTGAATTTTTCAACTTCGTGATTGAACAGCACGTTGTGGCGACTTTCCCAATCAAGCGAGTCGAGGTTCAGGAAGATTCGTGCCTGTTCTGCCATGGCAGGAACCACAGGCGCCAAATAGACCATTAGCTGGCGGAAAAGGTTAATACCCACCGAGCAGATCTCTAGTACCTCTTCGTCGTGCCCATCAAGCTTGGCAAGCGCCCAGGGTTCTTTATCAGCGATATAGGTGTTCGCTTCGTCAGCCAACTCCATGATCTTACGCATGGCCCGGCTAAACTCACGGGCTTCGAAGTCCTCGGCAATATCATCACCAGCGGCGATAAACCGAGCAACCATTTGAGGTTCGGCGCAGTGGGCGGAAAGCGTGCCGCCACCTAGTTTTTTAACAAACCCGGCACAGCGGCTGGCAATATTGACCACTTTACCGACCAAGTCTGAATTAACCCGTGCGGCAAAGTCGTCCAGATTGAGGTCCAGGTCATCCACCTTCGAGGTGAGCTTGGCGGCAAAGTAATAACGCAGGTATTCAGGGTTAAGGTAATCGGCATAGGTAGCGGCCTTGATAAAGGTGCCGCGGGACTTCGACATCTTAGCGCCGTCCACGGTCAGAAACCCGTGGCAGTTAACCGCAGTGGGTGTGCGCAAATCGGCACCATGCAGCATGGCTGGCCAGAAAAGTGCGTGGAAATAAACAATGTCCTTACCAATGAAGTGATAGACCTCAGCACTTGAATCCTTGCGCCAGTAGCTATCGAAATCAATACCTTCACGGTCACACAAATTCTTGAAGCTGGCCAGGTAGCCGATAGGAGCATCCAGCCAGACGTAGAAATACTTGCCCGGCGCATCGGGGATTTCAAACCCGAAGTAGGGCGCATCCCGGGAAATGTCCCACTCGTTGAAACCGGATTCAAACCACTCCATCAGCTTATTGCGGATTTGGGGCTGAACGTGACCGTCGTTGATCCATGCCTGTAGAAATTCGGCAAAGTCAGGCAATTTGAAGAAGTAGTGGGTCGAGCTGCGGACTTCCGGTGTTGCACCGGAAATGGCCGAAACCGGATTGATAAGATCAGCAGGCGTATAGGTAGCGCCGCATTTCTCGCAGTTATCACCGTACTGGTCGCCGGTACCACACTTTGGACAAGTGCCCTTGATGAAACGGTCTGCCAGGAAAAGACCCTTTTGCGGGTCGTACATTTGTTCAATGTCGCGGGTGGCAATATGCCCTTTATCGCGCAGGCGCTTGTAAATCAGCTCGCTAAGATGACGGTTTTCTTCTGAATGGGTGGAGTGATAGTTATCAAATCCCACGCCAAAATGGGCGAAATCCTGCTGATGGTCATGCGATACTCGATCAATCAAGGCTTCTGGTGTAATACCTTCCTGTTCGGCACGTAGCATGATTGCCGTGCCATGGGCGTCATCGGCACACACGTAGTAGCACTGTTGGCCACGGCTTTTCTGAAAACGTACCCAGATATCGGTTTGGATATATTCAAGCAAGTGACCGAGGTGAATAGCTCCATTGGCGTAAGGGAGCGCGCTGGTCACAAGAATTTTGCGCGTGGCAGAGTTGGACATGGTGAATGCTAATTCCAATTGATCGATAACAGTTAAATGGCGAAGTTATCCGGCCTCTGGCCGATGATATAGTTAGGGATGATATAATCAGTAACGAGCGCAAGAGCGGGGCGTCGGCGTTGCATTCGCTAGATTTTCAGCCGTGACTAATAGAGCGCTTGTTCTTCCTGAACGACTTCTTTTAAAAGCTCCAGAAACAGCTTGTCAGCTTCTGAATGCTCGGCAGGGTCTTCAGGGATATGCACGCTGGTAGTGTCTGATATCTCGTTGGCTATTCGAGCCATGGCTGCAGGGCTGCTGCCTTCACTCAACTGCTGACGGGCGATAACCAGCGACTGCTCAAGAATATTGGGGTCTTGGAGCAGCTTGCGTATAAAGCCTCGCAGTTCATTAATAACGCGAGATTTTTGAATTTCTGATGCGGACATAAAATTCTCCTTAACGCCACGCAAGCGGACAGGCGCAAGCGTAGCCTGGCAATGTATTGACCATAGCATTTTTTCGTGCGGCGGGCATGGCTCGTCTAATGCCAGCATGCATCGCTAGATTTTGCACGAAAACTGCTTACGCCCGGCCATGCTGTGTTAAAAATCGGCTAAAAACATTCGCTTAGAATCCGTAAGCTCCGCTTTTCGCCGATTCTTGCCTTGCTTGATCTTCGCTCACCGAGTGCTCGTACAACCAATATGGGTAGTTGATATCATTTAAGCGTTAACCGGCCCGCCTTGTGCTTAACGGGGTTGGCATATTGCAATAGCCAGTAAGGCCGCAAAGCTTCGGGTACGTTCGCAAGGCGTGCCTGAAAGCGCTCTCGATCCTGGCGGGTAATAGTTTTACGCGCTACCAGCTCAGGTGCCTCACCTAGCGCTTCTAATGCTAAGTAGTGGCTTGGATACAAGCGGTAACCGCCAATGACCTGTCGGTCGATTTCGCCAGCCACTTCATCAGGGGTTGCCATGTCCGCGCCAACGGGGGCACCAAAACGCAGTTGAACACGGCCCTTGTCGCCGGTAATGCCTGCTACAATCGAGCGAATATCTTCAAACTCACTTTTAGCGTAGCTGCCTTGTGTCGCCAGATCGTGTAGCTCCTGGGCTTTTTGCACGTCGCAGGGGTCGTATTCATAGCTAACGGATACTGGCACGAGTTGAAGCTCAGCCACTGCGTCGCCAAACACCATATCGCGCTCGGCGTTACGCTTGGCCATAGTCAGCATCTTGATAATGGCAGGATCAGTACGGTCGATACCGTTTTTGGCGCGACCTTCGCGCTGAGCCATCCAGATAGAGTGCTTATCTTCAGTAATCGAGTGACGAATATAGGAAGAAAGCTGCTGATAGGCGGCCAGCATGGCACGCTTGCCACGCGCGCTTCTTGGTACAATAAAGCTTTTATTTAGCCGCATCAGGTCAGTAACGTAGGGCTTTTTAAGTAGGTTATCACCGATGGCAATACGGACCGTATCGCGCCCAGCCTGATAAAGCGCGTAGTTCACAAATGCCGGATCAAGGGATATATCCCGATGGTTGCCAATAAACAGGTAGGCGCTGTTAGGGTCGAGCTTATCAAGTCCCGACACCTCAAACGCATCTGTCGTAGTGCGAATCATGCGCTCCATGTAAGTGGCGATACGCATTTGGAAATCGCGCACCGAGGTAACCCCTTTTACTTCGCGCTGTACGGCATGACTTGCCAGTTTGCGGGCAAGCGATGGCGCCCAGCGGGCCATGCGGGGCAGGCGAAAACGGGTAAGCGCATCCAGTAGCTCGCTATCGCGAGCAAGATGTGCAAGAACATCAGCCACTTCGCTATCCATATAAGGGCGGATGTCCGCCCATGGGTCAGTGGTATTGAGAGCGTTGGGTGCTTCGTTGTGATGAGTCATGCGATCCGTTGGATGATAAGTAAAAAGCGATTCATAGCAGCGAGATCAAAATGTCGGTTGCCTTACGTTTCCGCAGGCGCTTGCGTGTTTTCACCGTCCAGCCACTCTATCAGGCGGACAATATCATCAGATAGCGCTTGAGCCATTAAAATAAAGTCGGTTTCAAGCCGAGCCAGTGCGTCATCACCATCATCGGCATGGTCCGCCTCTTCAATCAGGGCATCGCCAAAACGCAGCGATTTGAGCGCGAGATCGTCATGCAGTACAAAGCTTAGCCGTCCTTCAAGACTCATGGCGAGTTTGCTCGCCTGGCGTCCGCTTTCCAGCAACTGTTGGATTTCATCGCTATCAAGATCCACCTGGCGGGCGCGAAGTACGCCATCGTCGCCCTTGGCCTTGAGCTCTACCTGGTCGCCCAGCTGTAGATCGGCAGGGCGGCTGGCAGGGTCGCCAAGCCAGGTCGTCATGGCACGAATGGGTAGTGTCTGTGATGACAAGGGCGTGGCTTTCAGGCTGCCCAGGGTTTCGCGCAATAGATCCAACACGTCTTCAGCGCGAGTGCGCGAGCTTGCGTTAATACCAATCAGATGACGCCGCGTGTCCCACCAGAGATCGATTTTCTGACTGCGAACAAACGCGCGAGGAAGCAGCTCTTCGGTTATCTGCTCTTTTAACGCGGTTTTCTCTTTGCGCGTTACCTTGCGGCCTTCGCGGGCCTCGATATCGGCAACCTGTTCATCAACCTCTTCTTTGACGACCGAGGCTGGCAGCAGGCGCTCCTGGCGCAGCACCGAAAGAAGCCGGTGGCCTTGAATCTCATGCAGCAGTTGGCCGCCGCCCAGACGACCAGCGGGGGCGGTCCAGCCCAAGCGACGAGCATCCGCCGTGCCCAGCGGTTTGGCTGCATGTGTCTCGAGGGCATCGGCGAGCATTGTGCTGTCAAGCTCGGGGGCGCCATGAAGGCGATATAAATGCAGGTGCTTAAACCACATGTCACCAGTCCTATTAAAAAGGTGGCACATTATGTCGAAAGCGTGGCATTCCTGCCAGCTCCTTACCGGGTATGAGTTTATTGCATGTGTTTTAAACTTGTGTTTGATTTGGTGTGAGGCAGGCTGGTCCGCTATCGTCAGTCAGGCTTTTCTATTTAAAAGGAGATGATATGTCAGCATCGCTTTCCCGTGTTGAATTACGCGTTCGTGGTTATCATTTGGATGGCTACCGCCACGTCAATAACGCTCGCTACCTTGAGTTTATGGAGGAGGGGCGCTGGGCATTTTTTGATGATCACCCTAGGTTAATGAATGAGCTTCATCAGGCAGGTCGCGCGTTTGTGGTCGTCAACCTCAATATCGACTACTGCGCCGCCGCCGGGCACGGCGATGATCTTTACGTACTCACCGGCATGGTAGACGTTGGTGAGCGCAGCGCACTTTGCCACCACAGAATATATCGAAGCGATGGCGTATTGATTGCGCAGGCAGATCTTACCTTTGTGCTACTTGATATGAAGGCCAACAAGGCCATGGCGATCGAAGGGGAGCTTAAAGAGACGCTTGGCCGTCTGGTCGTTACCAGAGAGCAATTTGCGGCTTAATGATCAATGGTGGTGTACCTGGCTGCCCTTGCTGCTGATGCAGTGGTATGATGTAGCAGTATCTGCGCACCGCCTTGTGGTTCTACTAAAAGGCGGTATTTTAAGCGCTTTCAACTCTCGCAGTGCCAATGCAGTGCAAAGGATCTGACTTTCATGGGTGACATCGCCAGAGAAATCTTGCCCGTCAATATTGAAGACGAGCTTAAGCAGTCGTACCTCGACTATGCGATGAGTGTCATTATCGGCCGCGCGCTACCCGATGTGCGTGACGGTTTGAAACCTGTTCACCGGCGTGTGCTGTTTGCCATGCATGAACTGGGTAATGACTGGAATAAACCGTACAAGAAATCGGCGCGTGTTGTCGGCGATGTCATCGGTAAATATCACCCGCATGGTGATAGCGCGGTTTATGACACTATCGTACGGATGGCGCAGCATTTCTCGATGCGCCACGTTCTGGTCGACGGCCAGGGGAACTTTGGTTCTATCGACGGCGATAATGCTGCCGCCATGCGTTACACCGAGGTGCGCATGTCGCGCCTGGCGCATGAGCTGCTCGCGGATCTTGAAAAGGATACCGTGGATTGGGTCGATAACTACGACGGCACCGAACGCATCCCTGCCGTATTGCCGACTAAAGTGCCCAACCTGCTGATCAATGGCTCGTCGGGTATTGCTGTGGGTATGGCAACCAACATTCCGCCGCACAATATGCGCGAAGTTATCGACGGCTGTTTAGCGCTGATCGATGACTACACGCTGACGGTGGATGATTTGATGCATTACATCCCCGGGCCTGATTTTCCTACCGCCGGCATCATTAATGGCCGTGCGGGCATTTTAGATGCTTACCGCACTGGGCGTGGACGCATCTATGTGCGCGCCAGGCATACCATTGAGCATCATGACAAGACCGGTCGTGACCATATCATCATTACTGAGCTGCCTTATCAGGTGAACAAGGCGCGCCTGATTGAGAAAATTGCTGAGCTGGTCAAAGAGAAGAAAATCGAAGGCATCGCCGAGCTGCGCGACGAATCCGATAAAGACGGCTTGCGTATCGTGATCGAGATTAAGCGTGGCGAGTCGGGTGAGGTAGTCGTTAATAACCTGTTTGCCCAGACGCAGCTGCAAAACGTGTTTGGTATCAACATGGTGGCGCTGGAAAATGGCCAGCCACGCACGTTGAATCTCAAGGAGATGCTTGAGGCCTTCATTCGTCACCGCCGTGAGGTGGTGACGCGGCGGACGCTGTTCGAGCTCAAGAAAGCCCGTGAGCGTGGCCACCTTCTAGAAGGCTTGGCGGTCGCTATCTCGAATATTGATGACATCATTGAGTTGATCAAGGCCTCACCGAGCGCCGCGGAAGCCAAAGAAAAGTTGCTGGCGAAAACATGGCAGCCTGGTCAGGTAACTGCCATGCTCGAAAGAGCGGGCGCGACATCCTGCAAGCCAGAAGAGCTTGATGAGCACTTCGGCCTGAATCCTTCTGCCACCGAATATCGCCTGTCGCCTGCTCAAGCCCAGGCGATTCTTGAGCTTCGCCTGCATCGCCTGACCGGCCTTGAAACGGAAAAGCTGCTTAACGAATACCTGGCGATTCTTGAAAAAATCGCTGAGCTGACCGAAATTCTTGCCTCGGCTGACCGGCTGATGGAAGTAATCCGCGAAGAACTGCACGCGGTACGTGATCAGTTTGGTAATGATCGTCGCACGGAAATTCAGGCAAGCCATCTGGATCTTTCCATTGAAGATCTGATCGCCGAAGAGGATATGGTGGTTACCGTATCGCGCTCTGGCTATGCGAAAACCCAGCCGCTCTCTGATTACCAGGCTCAGCGACGTGGTGGTCGTGGCAAGTCAGCTACGTCCATGAAAGATGAAGATGTGATTGAGCATTTGCTGGTGGCTTCAACCCATGACACCGTGTTGCTGTTCTCCAACCGCGGCAAAGTGTATTGGCTGAAGGTTTATGAGATGCCGGCGGCTAGCCGTGGTTCACGTGGCAAGCCGCTTGTGAATATGTTGCCGCTTGAAGAGGGCGAGTCGGTTAACGCCATCTTGCCGGTGCGCGATTACGATCCCGAGCATTACATCTTCTTTGCCACTGCTAACGGTACGGTGAAGCGTACCAGCCTTGAGCAGTTCTCGCGGCCGCGTAGCGTGGGTCTTATCGCTATCGACCTGGAAGAGGGCGACCGCCTGGTGGGCGCGGCGATTACCTCCGGGTCTGATCATGCCATGCTGCTTTCTTCAAATGGCAAGGCGATCCGCTTTGAAGAGGCCAATGTACGGGCCATGGGCCGAACTGCCCGTGGTGTGCGGGGTATGCGTCTGGCGGACGACTGTGAAGTCATCAGCCTGATCATTCCCAAGAGCCAGCAGATTGATGCTGAAGCCGATGTAGATGTTGAAGGCGTCGAAGAAAATATCGCCGAAAGTACCCAGTCCGAAGGGCAGATTTACATTCTTACCGCTAGCGAAAATGGGTATGGCAAGCGTACGCGCCTGGAAGAGTTCCCGCTGCGTGGGCGGGGTGGTCAGGGTGTTATTGCCATGCAAACCAGCGAGCGTAATGGTTCGCTAGTAGCTGCCATGCAGGTCTACGACAGCGATGAAATGATGCTGATTACCGATCGGGGCACGTTGGTACGTACACGCGTTGAGGAAGTATCAACAACTTCCCGTAATACCCAGGGCGTCATGCTGATCCGTCTGGGTAAAGAAGAAAAACTGGTTAAAACTGTTCGTGTGGACGAGCCTGCCGACAGTGAGTTGGATGCACTGGATGAGCCGGGCGAGGCCGGTAACACAAGCGATAATGCACAGGATACTGGGGCTGATGACGCGTCACTATAACTTTTGTGCAGGGCCTGCGGCCCTGCCCGTTGCGGTGCTCGAAAGGGCCCGCAACGAGCTGGTGGATTATCAGGGGCGTGGCTTATCTGTCATGGAGATGAGCCACAGAAGCGATGAGTTTGTGGCGATTGCCGAGCAGGCTGAAGCGGATTTTCGCAAGCTGCTGGGCGTTCCTGACAACTATCGAGTACTGTTTTTGCAAGGCGGGGCCAGCATGCAGTTTGCCATGCTGCCCATGAACCTGCTTGGCCAGGGTGGTAGTGCCAACTTTATCCAAACGGGTATTTGGGGCAAAAAAGCCTTGAGCGAAGCCAAGCGGCTCGGTTATGCATGCCATGTGGCCGGTAGCAGCGAGCCCAATGGGCATACAGCCGTACCCGGGCAGGATTCGTTAGAGATCAGTAGCGACGCCGCTTATTTGCACTACACCTCGAACGAGACGATTGGCGGTCTGGAGTTTGACTATACGCCGCATAAGGAGCGCTCAGACGGTGTGAGTGTACCCTTGGTGTGCGACATGTCCTCCAATATTCTCTCCAAGCCTATCGATGTTGCCGATTTTGGCATTATTTATGCGGGCGCGCAGAAGAATATTGGACCTGCAGGTTTGACACTGGTGGTAGTGCGCGATGACCTGCTAGGGCATGGCAAGCCGAATATTCCCTCGCTGTTTGATTATCAGCTGCTGGCCGAGGCCGGTTCCATGGTCAACACGCCGCCAACCTATGCCTGGTACCTGGCAGGACTTGTTTTTCAGTGGCTGCGCGATGATATCGGCGGCCTGACGGCGATGGATGCTATCAATCAGCGTAAGGCGGAAATACTTTATCGCGCAATTGATGCAAGCGATTTCTACAGCAATCCTATCGCGATGGCTAACCGTTCGCGCATGAACGTGCCTTTTGTGTTGGCTGATTCGGCGCTTGATAAAGCGTTTTTGCAGGAAGCCGAGCAGGCGGGTCTTCTAAACTTGAAAGGGCACCGAAGTGTTGGCGGCATGCGTGCCAGTTTGTACAACGCCGTGCCCGAAGAGGCGGTAGAAGCCTTGGTAGCTTTCATGGCAGATTTTGAACAACGAAGAGGCTAACTCTCATGTCCGACTCGTCAATCAATCTGGACGAGCTGCGCCAGCGTATCGATCAACTCGATGGTGATATTCTTCGCCTGATTAGTGAACGTGCCGCCTGCGCGCAGAAAGTGGCTCACGTAAAACTTGCCCACGATAAGGATGCGGTATTTTACCGGCCTGAGCGTGAAGCGCAGGTGTTGCGGCGTATCATGTCATTAAATGAGGGGCCGCTGGACTCTGAAGAGATGGCACGGCTTTTCCGTGAAATCATGTCAGCCTGCCTGGCACTTGAGCAGCCGATCAAAGTGGCTTACCTGGGGCCAGAAGGTACCTTTACCCAGCAGGCCGCATTGAAGCACTTTGGTGAAAGCGCCATCAGCCTGCCGATGGCGGCTATTGACGAGGTCTTCCGTGAAGTAGAGGCTGGTGCCGTCAACTATGGTGTGGTGCCGGTTGAGAACTCAACGGAGGGCGTTGTCAATCACACCCTCGACACCTTTATGGACTCGTCTATCCATATCTGCGGTGAAGTCGTTTTGCGCATTCATCACCATTTGCTGATTAGTGATACGACGCGGCGTGACAAGATATCCCGTATCTATTCGCACCCCCAATCTTTTGGGCAGTGCCGCAAATGGTTGGATGCTCATTATCCTCACGCTGAGCGGGTACCCGTATCGTCGAATGCCGAAGCTGCCAAGCTGGTTAAAACTGAGTGGCACAGTGCTGCCATCGCGGGCGATATGGCGGCCAAGCTTTATGGTCTTGAACGTGTAGCTGACAAGATTGAGGACCGGCCGGATAATTCGACCCGATTTTTGATCATCGGGAGTCATCAGGTGCCTATGGCCGGTGAGGATAAGACCTCTATCGTCGTGGCCATGCGCAACCAGCCAGGCGCTCTGCACGATTTATTAGAGCCCTTTCATCGCCACAAGATTGATCTGACTCGTATTGAAACGCGGCCATCGCGTACTGGTGTATGGAACTATGTGTTCTTTATTGATTTTAAAGGGCATGTGGATGAGCCGCGGGTAGCTGCTGTACTTGATGAAGTCAGATTACGGGCATCCGAGCTACGCGTCTTGGGTTCTTACCCGCAAGGCGTGCTGTGAAGGCTATGCATTTATCGGCAGGTAGATCTTTTTCATGTGCTGAGCAGCGGCTGGTAATTATCGGGTTGGGCTTGATCGGTGGCTCGTTAGCGGCAGCGCTGCGCGCATCGGGGTTCAAGGGCGTCATTGCTGCCTGTGATCTTGATCAGGATGAAATCAACCGCGGCATTGAAATGGGCCTGATTGATGAAGGCGGCAAGGACATTGCTACTCAATTGGTAGATGCCTCCATGGTAGTGCTCGCGGTACCCGTGCTGGCCATGGAGCCCGTAATGGCGGCGCTGGCAGAGGCGCTTCCGCGTGCGGCGAGTCATGTCGTCCTAACCGATGTAGGCAGTACTAAAGCCACTATTCGTTCATGCGCGGTACGTGTGTTTGGGGAAGTACCGCCCAATATGGTGCTGGGACATCCAATTGCCGGGTCGGAAAAAAGTGGCGTTGCAGCCGCTAATCCCGAACTTTATGTCCATCATCGCGTTATTTTGACGCCCGAGCCGAATGTCAACCCTGACGCTCTGGCGCGCGTACGCGCATTGTGGCAAGTCTGTGGCGCTGACGTACTCGAAATGGACGTTGAACGCCATGACCAAGTGCTTGCGCGTACCAGCCATTTGCCTCATCTACTGGCCTTTTCGCTAGTGGATACGTTAGCCCGCCAGGACGAGCGTCTTGAGATTTTCCGTTATGCTGCAGGTGGGTTTCGTGATTTTACACGCATCGCAGGCAGTGATCCGGTGATGTGGCGAGATATCTTTATTGCCAATCGCCATGCTGTTTTGGCGTCGCTAGATGACTTTGAGGCAGGGCTTGCCCGGTTACGGCAAGCTGTTGAAAGTGGTGACAGCGATACGCTTATTGCCACCTTTGACCGTGCAAGCCATGCGCGGCATTACTTTGATACGTTATTGAATAAAACCAGCTACCAAGCGGAATACAATATGCAACCACAGGGTAAGGTGACCTATCGAGTACATTCAGGCGGCCAAGCGAAAGGACGCATACGTGTGCCGGGCGATAAATCCATGTCGCACCGCTCTATCATGCTGGGCGCGCTTGCCGAAGGTGTCACTGAGGTAAAGGGCTTCCTGGAAGGTGAAGACAGTCTGGCTACGTTGCAAGCGTTCCGTGAAATGGGTGTTGCCATTGAGGGGCCGCATCAAGGCCGTGTCACTATCCATGGGGTAGGAATGCAGGGTTTGAAGGCGCCGGCAGGGCCGCTCTATGTGGGTAACTCCGGCACCGCCATGCGTCTTTTTGCAGGACTACTGGCCGGGCAGGCATTTGATAGCGAGCTCACTGGTGATGAGTCGCTGACCAAGCGCCCCATGGCGCGAGTGGCAGACCCGCTTCGCCTGATGGGGGCAACGATTGAGACCGCGGAAGGCGGGCGCCCGCCTTTGAAAATCAAGGGTGGCGCCGCGCTTAAGGGCATTTTTTACGATATGCCCATGGCCAGCGCCCAAGTCAAGTCCTGCCTGCTGCTGGCAGGCCTCTACGCGCAGGGCGAGACACGTGTGCGTGAACCGGCGCCGACCCGAGATCATACCGAACGCATGCTCAATGGGTTTGGCTATACGGTTTCGCGTGAAGGTGATACTTGCTGGCTGCAGGGCGGTGGCAAGTTGACGGCTGGCCCTATCGATGTGCCTTCAGATATCTCCTCGGCAACCTTTTTCCTGGTGGCTGCTGCCATCACACCAGGCGCCGATATTATGCTGGAGCACGTGGGTATTAATCCAACCCGCATTGGAGTCATCAATATTCTGACACTGATGGGTGCTGATCTGATACTTGAAAACGAGCGTGAAGTAGGCGGCGAACCGGTTGCTGATATCCGTATCCGTTATGCGCCGCTTAAAGGAATCGATATCCCTGTTGATCAGGTGCCCCTGGCAATTGATGAATTTCCCGCGCTATTTATTGCTGCTGCTAATGCGTCAGGCACAACGCGTCTGCGTGGTGCCGAAGAACTGCGTGTAAAAGAGTCTGATCGCATTCAGGCCATGGCTGATGGGCTTGCCGTACTGGGCGTTGAGCATACTGTGGTTGAAGATGGTGTCGACATTGTGGGTAACGGTAATGCTGATGCGCCTAGCTACGGCGGTGGGCGCGTTGATAGTCTGGGTGATCACCGGATTGCCATGGCGTTTACCATTGCTTCGCTGCGCGCCAGTGACGATATCGTCATTGACGACTGTGCCAACGTAGCTACTTCGTTCCCAAGCTTTGTCGATCTTGCTAATAAAATCGGTATGCACATAAGAGTGGAGAGCAGGCATGACTGACCGCATCCCTGTCTTGACGATTGATGGGCCTGGCGGCGCTGGGAAGGGTACGATTAGCGGCTTACTGGCCGGGCGCTTGGGCTGGCATTTGCTCGACAGTGGTGCTCTTTATCGGTTAACGGCCGCTGCGGCCATCAAGCATGGCGTTGCTTTGAATGACGAGTCTGCTGTGGCCGCACTTGCTGGATCATTGGATGTAGCCTTTCCCGTTGAAGACGGTAAGACACGTACCCTCCTTGAGGGTGAAGAGGTCAGCCGGTTGATTCGGACCGAGCAGATGGGTGAGCAGGCTTCCCAGATAGCTGCGCTGCCTGCAGTACGTACCGCCTTGCTCCAACGCCAGCGTGACTTCCGTCATGCACCCGGGTTGGTTGCTGATGGGCGCGATATGGGCACCGTCGTGTTTACCGATGCCCCGCTGAAGGTGTTTTTGACTGCGAGTGCCGAAGAGCGTGCGCGTCGTCGCCATCTTCAGTTGCAGGAAGCGGGTATGAATGCTAGTCTTTCGAGTCTTTTAAAGGAGATTCAGGCACGCGATGCACGCGACACGCAGCGCAGTGTGGCTCCTCTCAAGCCAGCAAATGATGCTATTACGCTTGATACCACGCGCCTGAGCATACCGGAAGTGGTTGAACGGCTGTCGGAACTGCTTGCCCAGAAAGGGCTTACTTCTGATACCTGATTCTCCCTTGCGGCGCTTTTGATGCGGCGTCACAACGTGGCAGGGCATTTTCTCACATCAGTGAGCCCGGTCAGGTTAAACCAGCGCTAACGCCCTCAAAGGCAGAGTTACATTAGGCCCGCACTTGCTGGTGGTGCGGAGAAGGCATTTATGCCTCAACAACGTAATTACGTAGGAACACCATGAGCGAAAGCTTTGCTGAGCTGTTTGAACAGTCCCTTAACGACATCAACATGGAGCCGGGCGCTATTGTTGCGGCTCAAGTTGTCGATATTGACGGTGACTGGGTTACCGTTAATGCTGGCCTGAAATCTGAAGGTCAAATTCCAGCCTCTCAATTCCGTGACGAGAACGGCGAACTTAACATTGCCATTGGCGATGATGTTCACGTTGCGCTTGAAGCGGTTGAGGATGGTTTCGGTGAAACTCGTCTGTCCCGTGAAAAAGCCAAGCGTGCTGAAGCTTGGAAGATTCTGGAAGCAGCCTTCGAGAAAGACGAAATCATCAAGGGTGTTATCAACGGTAAGGTTAAAGGCGGCTTCACAGTCGAAGTTGACTCTATCCGTGCCTTCTTGCCAGGTTCTTTGGTTGACGTTCGTCCAGTTCGCGATACCGCGCACCTAGAAAACAAAGAGCTGGACTTTAAAGTCATCAAGCTTGATCCGAAGCGCAACAACGTGGTTGTTTCACGTCGTGCGGTTCTGGAAGCAGAGAACAGTGCCGAGCGCGAAGCGCTGCTGGCTACTCTGCAAGAAGGCCAGCAGATCAAAGGTATCGTTAAGAACCTGACAGACTACGGCGCTTTCGTAGACCTGGGCGGTGTTGACGGCCTGCTTCACATCACTGACATGGCGTGGAAGCGCATCAAACACCCCTCTGAAATCGTTGCTGTTGGCGACGAAATCAACGTCAAGGTGCTGAAGTTCGACCGTGAGCGCAATCGCGTATCACTGGGTCTCAAGCAGCTGGGCGAAGATCCGTGGGTCAACATCAAAGAGCGTTACCCGGAAGGCATGAAAGTACACGCAGTCGTCACTAATCTGACTGACTACGGCTGCTTTGCTGAGCTGGAGGAAGGCGTTGAAGGCCTGGTTCACGTTTCTGAAATGGACTGGACCAACAAAAATATCCACCCGTCTAAAGTTGTCCAAGTGGGCGACGATGTCGACGTCATGGTGCTGGATATCGACGAAGAGCGTCGTCGTATTTCTCTGGGTATCAAGCAGTGTACTGCTAACCCGTGGGAAACATTCAACGCTGAGTACAATAAGGGCGATCGCGTATCAGGTACCATCAAGTCAATCACTGACTTCGGTATCTTTATCGGCCTTGAAGGTGGCATTGATGGTCTGGTTCACCTGTCCGATATTTCCTGGACAGAAACCGGTGAAGAAGCCGTTCGTAACTTCAAGAAAGGCGACGAAGCGGAAGCGGTTATCCTCTCTATTGATCCCGAGCGTGAGCGTATCTCACTGGGCATCAAGCAGATGGATTCCGACCCGGTTGCTGAATACCTGTCTGTAAATGACAAGGGTAGTATCGTTACAGGTCGTGTTGTTGAAGTTGACGCAAAAGAAGCTCAAGTCGAACTGGCAACTGACGTTATCGCTATTCTTAAAGCGTCAGAAATCAGTGCTGACCGTGTTGAAGACGCACGTAACGTACTGAACGAAGGCGATAGCGTTGAAGCGCGTATTGTAAGCGTTGACCGTAAGAGCCGTCAGATTAGCCTTTCCATTAAAGCGAAAGAGCAAGACGATACTCGTCAGAATCTGAAGAAACTGCGCGATCAAGAGCCTGAAGCAGCAAGTGGTGGTCCGACCACTATCGGTGACTTGATTAAACAGCAGATGGGCCAAGACTAATTTTTTAGTCGCAGGTTCTATAAAACGCCGCCCTTAGGGGCGGCGTTTTTTTTGCTTTTAAATTAGATGGTCTTATTATGGGAGCGATATAAATCTTATGTTAACCCCGAATTGAAATTTTAAATACTGGTTAAACAGTTAAAAAAATATTAGTAATTAAATGAAAGTTCACTAGACTATTGTCAATGAGTGCTTTTAAAGTAATAATAGCCACGCATCCTGAACTAATGGGTATTGTGCTTGTCAATGCAGTATCTAGTAGGTAAATTTGAAGTATAAGGACTCCTCTATGTCACTTCTAAATGAATATATTCAAAAAGAGCAGCAACTTAAGCAGTTGCAAGAAGATCTGCAGCGACTTGAAGGCGATCAGCGTTTAAAAAGCGAGTTAGAGTTCAAGGCGAAACTTGAAGCCTTGATGAATGAATTCGGAAAGCGTGCTGCAGACGTTATTGCACTGCTGGATCCCGCTAACGATCAGCGCAGCATTAAACCAACTGTTAGCAGTAATGCTAATCGCCGTAAGCGGCGGCTCAAGATTTACAAAAACCCGCATACAGGCGAAGTCATTGAAACCCGCGGTGGAAATCATAAAGGCTTGCGCAGCTGGAAAGACGAACACGGTGATGAAGCTGTTGAGTCATGGTTGGAAAGCATGGAAGATTAAGTAGTGTCCATCGGCATTTCATTTTGAAATGCCGATTTCTTTAATATAATTTAATTTATCCAAATTGCTTGCTCTATTAGACGTCGCAAGCGATATGTTTGAGAATCATTTCAGGTAGTGATAGTTTTCTAGGCTTTGAAAAACCATAGTTTTCATGGACAAGATCAAATAGCTAATGTCGAATTGAAACTACTCGTAAATGTTTCTTCGCAGTAATCGCTGGATTGAAAATTACCATCAATATGTGGCCAGAGAGTGAATTTTTTTAGTAGAGAGGCTTTTACGGCTTACTGCACGGTGGGTGTAGTTTGTTGTAGAGCGCTTTGAGGCTAAATGCAGTTCTTTTGGGTTCGCTTTGGTAGAAGCTCCACTGCTTGCACTGAGCGGCTTTTTTCATAGAAAATAAGGCATATCAGATTTGTATGCTACGCTATGAGTAGATATGCATACTCCAACCTGATAGCTGAGCTACCATTCGCCGTGAAGCGCCTAGAAGCAATATGTCTCTTTCTCACGTAGTAAGGCAGTCTGCGGCACTCTGTGCTTATAACGTTGAGTATTTCGAGCGACTGGTCAGGTTGGCAATATTGAAAGTTGTATTAAAAATACCCTATAGGCGGAATAGGTATTTCTTTTTTATAGTGTTTGGTCTCTTATGTGGTCGCTGAGACAGCATGTTTGTTAGTGGTAATATACCTATGAAAAATTGGTTAGTGCGTTTTACGCGTTTGGATACAGTTTGTGGAAAAAATACCTGATGTTCTCAGGTGCTTCGACCATTTCAAGTAAGGTGTAAATGAAACATCGATGAAATATCACAAAGCTCCAAAACAGTTGGATGAGCGTGAAAAACTGCGTAAGTTTCGTGAACTAGATGATGCGTTTGCACAAGCATTACGCCAGTTGGAAGACCCTAATAGCGATTTTGATATTCCCACAGGGCCGCCTGTACGTTCATTAGCCGCGTTAGAAGAAGAAGATGCCACAGAGCGTTTGCAGGCCAGAGAGCGTTTGTTCGAAACCCAGTTGAAAGAACTGATGCGTGAATATGGCCAATCGGGTCAGGCAGTGCGTGAGCTGATTGCAACGCTATTATCCTATGATCTATGGCCGGAAGATGAGCCGCCCTCTATAACTGTGTCCTAAATCCCTCTATTTGTCTTTGTAACGGTAAATACGCAGGCTGGGTAGGAATGGGTCTTGCTCAAGCTTTTCATCGCGCCTTCTTGCTCGCGTTCGTTCTGTAGGAGGATGTAACGGCGGCAGGTTAACATGCGGAAGTCGCTGCTCGGGTGCAGGAACAAATAGCGGCATGGCAATATTAAGCGCGCGCCGGGTATGGCCACCCTCTAATGGTTCGGTAAAAAACAGATTGGCGCGCATTAACGGGGCTTGCGCCTGTACTTGCGCCAGAGTTTCACTGCTAGGTAGGCCCGCAAGTTTACGTAGCTGGATACGTACATGCGGGGCCTCCGTATTAAGCTGCATCAGTTTGTGTTCTGCTTCTTGGACACTAAGCCGCTTGATGGAGCGGCCACTGCTGTACCAGGCGAGCCGTATACGTGACACAGGAGCCTCGGCAATGGGTATGTGTCGCCAGCACTGCTTTAAATGAAGCCTTGCAAATCCGCTTTGGCGCAATACGTTATCCACATAAGGATGACGTTTGGGAAGGCGTTGCTTGATATCGCCAAGCGCTTTAGGCGATAGATTCTTTATTTTTTGAATTAGCTCACTAATGCGCGTTTTCGCCTGGTTGATAGTGTCAATCGATTCAATCAGCGCTTCATCGGTTGCGATAATTCCTACGTAATTGCGCGTTTCTCGTCCATCTTGCCCTTCTTGATGCCACATATCGAGCAGCGCTTTTCTTAACCAGCCCGTGTCAACAATCGGCTGATGGAAAACCCATGTGGGTGGCACTTGTTGCTCGTAAAGAGTAAGCGCAGCTTCGATAGTATTAATCAGATGATCAAAACGATCATCAAGCTCGTGTAGCAAGCGGTAAGCAGTTACGTCGGTGTCAGACATAATTATCGTTTATCCCTCATTTTATGAGAGTGGCGCATCTTTATCAGCTTGTGCCAGCAGTGTTTCTAGATCAGCTTCATCCATGGCCGATTCGCCAGCAATACGGTGTGACTCTTCTGCCCAAGCGCCAAAATCAATTAATTGGCAGCGCTTACTGCAAAATGGCCGGTACGTACTTTCAGGTCCCCAGATAACCGTATTGCCGCACTGAGGGCAGTTGACTTCGAGTGGTGCATCGTTGGCAGAGCGAGACATAAAAAATTCCTAGGTAAAATAAGAAAGCTCAACATGTTCGATAATAGCTATTCAGGCACTCAACCTGACGCAGCATATAGGCATGATCGCCACTGTTATCAATCACATCGTCGGCTTTAGCCAAACGCTGCTCACGTGAGAGTTGGGCAGCCAGGATAGCGTGTACCTGTTCGGTACTCACATTGTCACGGGCAAGTGTTCGGGATAGCTGAATATGGGTTGGTACATCGACCACTAGAGATCTGTCGACCAGAGCATCCTGTCCTGATTCAAAAAGAAGCGGGGAAACGAGTAAAACATAAGGTGAACACTGCGATAGGTGCGCTAGCTGCTCTATTATCCGCTCTCTAATTTTCGGGTGAGTAACGGATTCAAGCCATAGACGTTTCGCCGGGTCTGCAAAAACAAGTGCACGAAGTGCTGCTCTATCAAGCGTGCCGTCAGTTTTCGTAACGCCATCGCCAAAGTAATCGGTAATAGCCTTTAACGCAGGCTCGCCAGGCTCAACTATCTCACGGGCAACAATATCAGCATCTACCCAGCTGGCCCCTAACGTTTCAAAAGCATGCGCAACGGTTGATTTGCCTGAGCCAATACCACCTGTTAAGCCAATGATCATAGTAGCCCTTCATTACTTGCTTTAGTACGTCATTTTACGCGCTTTTAATTCAAAAGTCGGTCCTTTTCCTGCTTTATAAAGGTTAAGTAAATGCGTTTAATTAGTACGCTTCAGTCACATATCACACGAGTGAAAGGTAGAAAGCCACAAGCTCATTGCCGATGAGCAGGCATACCCAGCCCGCGATTGATAGAAATGGCCCAAAAGGGAGGGGGGCTCCACGCAAGCGAGGCAACAACACCTGCGCAAGAATGCCGATTATGGCACCCAGGCCCGCTGATATTAGTAAAAGCAAGGGCAGAAAGCTCCAGCCAAGCCAGGCACCCAAGGCGGCTAGAAGCTTGAAGTCTCCATAGCCCATTCCTTCTTTACCTGTCAGTAATTTAAACAGCCAAAAAACGCTCCAAAGCAGTAGGTAGCCGCCCATCGCGCCGATAACGGCACTTGAAAGCATGTAGGGTTGAAATAATAGCTGGTAGAGAAGGCCAGCCCATAATAAGGGAAGGGTGAGAATGTCAGGCAAAAGATAGGTTCGAAAATCGATAACAGCCAAAGCGAGAAGCGTTAAACAGGCCGCATAGATAAAGAGGCTGGCTGGACTGATGCCATGGAGAAATGTAATGGCTAAAGCAAGTATGCCACCGCTTAGTTCAATAAGCGGGTATTGCAGACTTATGATGCCTTTGCAGACAGCGCAGCGGCCACAGCGTTTAAACCACCCGATAAGGGGTAGGTTGTCATGCCAGGCAATGGAGCTTTCACAACGAGGGCATAGCGAACTCGGCACCGCCAGATTGAATCGAGGCGTTGACTCAACAGGAAGTTCCAATGCGGTACGCGCTTCCAGGCGCCATTGATTCATCAGTATTACCGGCAGACGGGTAATGACAACGTTTAAAAAACTGCCGAGACAACTACCGAAAATAAAGACGATGATAAGCATGTCCCATGGTGGCAACTTCATAACACTCCTTGATACACCTAGATAACGGTGCCTAGATCAAAAATTGGAAGATACATGGAGACAACGATGCCACCCACTAGGATACCTAATATGATGATGATCAGAGGCTCCATCAAAGAGGTGAGTGCGTCAACGGCATTATCAACTTCTTCCTCATAGTACTCAGCAATGCGGTGTAACATGGGGACAAGGGCGCCTGCCTCTTCACCAATGCTTATCATTTGCACGGTCAAGGCGGGAAAGCAGTTGGTCATCCGCATTGAGAAGTGGAGCTGCTGACCTGTCGCCACGTCTTGCCGAGCTTGGCGTACCGCCTGCTCATAAACTTTATTACCGGTTGACCCGGCTGCTGTGTCTAGGCCGTCCACTAATGGAACACCTGATGCAGATGTTGTGGCCAGCGTACGGGCAAAGCGTGCAACCGCCGCTTTATTAACAATACTGCCAATAACCGGAAGCCGTAACAGGGCTTGATCCTGTCGGTAAGCAAATGCGGATGAGCCCCGTGCTAGCCGTTTAAATACCAACACCGTCATCATTAAAATGCCTAGCAGAGGCAGCCATAGCTGTTGCGCCAATGCCGATAGATTAACGGTTAGCTGCGTAAGGGCAGGCAGTTCCGCACCAAAACTTTGAAACATTCCTTCAAATTGAGGTACCACTTTAACCAGTAAAAGCAGCGTGATTCCCCACCCTGTGATCAATACGGTAGCAGGGTACCAAAGCGCCTTTTTTACGCGCGCCTTGAGTGATTCTACTTTTTCTTTATAAATAGCGTTGCGATCTAGCATGGCTGAAAGGGTTCCCGCTTGCTCACCAGCCTCTACTAAGTGAATAAATAGCTGATCAAAATGTTGAGGATGATTCCCCAGTGCATCAGTAAAACTCGTACCTGATGCCACCTCGTCGGCTAGCCGCTTGATAAGGGCTACCATGGAGGGCTTATTAAAGCTTTCTGCTACAACGTTAAGCGCTTGTAAAAGAGGAATTCCTGCTTTGACCATGGTGGCCATTTGACGAGAGAAGATCATGATATCAGCTGGTTTTATGCCGCCCGAAGAGTATGTGCCGCCTTTTCTATGAATACGGCGTACATGAATATTTTGTTTGCTTAGCTCAACAATAATATCTGACTTGCTATGGCCAATGCTTTCACCGGTTATTGATCGTGCTTGAGGTCCTATGCCTATCCACTTCCAGCGGTACAAATGACGTGGGCGAACCTTGGACTTATTCGTCTGCCGAGCCATGGGTTACTCCTTAATGACCCGATTAATTTCCTCCAGGCTGGTCGCGCCTTGCAACACGTAATGCAAACCGCTTCGTCGAAGGCTGTGGTGGTCCTCATTTCTCGCTTGCTGTTCGATCTCGATAGCTGATTCGTTATGCATAATACGCTGTCGCATCGCCTCAGAAATGGGCACAACTTCATAGATGCCGACACGACCTTGATAGCCATGTGTGCACTTTCTACAGCCAACGGGACGATACAAAGTGGCCTGCTCAATTTCATGCTCTGAGAAGCCTTCGTTGAGCAATGCTTCAAAAGGGATGTCAGCTGTTGTCTTACAGTAATTGCATAATTTACGGGCAAGGCGCTGTGCGATAATCAGACTTACTGAGCTTGCAATATTAAAAGGGGATACGCCTATGTTGGAAAGGCGAGTCAAAGTTTGAGCCGCTGAGTTGGTATGTACGGTAGACAGTACAAGATGGCCGGTCTGGGCGGCTTTTACCGCAATTTCTGCCGTTTCTAAATCCCGTATTTCACCCACCATGATGACATCCGGATCCTGGCGCAGAAAGGCGCGCAGGGCATTGGCAAAATCCAGTCCAATTTTAGGCAGTACATTTACCTGGTTAATACCCGAAACCTTGATCTCAACAGGATCCTCTGCAGTACAGATATTTCGCTCTACCTTATTGAGTAATGTAATGCCCGTATACAGTGAAACAGTTTTGCCGCTACCGGTTGGTCCTGTTACCAGGATCATACCTTGTGGCTGTTTAAGGGCTTGTTCGTAGAGTGCTTGCTGAGTATTTGTGAGGCCTAGCTGATCAATACTTAACTGAATGGCGGCAGGATCAAGTAGGCGAAGCACTATTTTTTCACCATAAACCGTAGGGAGTGAGTTTATGCGTATATCCAGCGAACGATCGTGGGACAGTTTAAGCTTGATGGCACCATCCTGAGGGACGCGACGCTCAGATATATCCAGCCGCGCCATTATTTTTAATCGTGCGGCAATCTGATTGCGCATCGATAGAGGAGGCTGCGCAATTTCAATAAGAACGCCATCAATTCGAAAGCGAATCCTATATTGATGCTCATAGGGCTCGAAGTGGATGTCTGAAGCGCTGCGATCAATAGCATCCATTAAAACTTTATTTACAAACTCAACAACAGGGCCGTCCTCGACATTTTGCATGTTCTCCTCAAGCGGCAAATCGTCACTATCAATGGCTGTAGCGCTAACGGTTATATCTTGAATATGATCGAGAGAAGCATATTTGCCATGAGCAAGGTAACTGTTTAGCGTTGTGGTGAGTTGATCCATTGGGGCCAGTACGCCTTCAATCCGCGTGGCATCGACCGCAAACTTTAACTCTTGAAACTGAGCCAATAGGGATGGGCAGGTAATAGCGACCGTTAGGTGCTGGCCGTTATATGACAATGGCAGTACATTTAATGACTTGAGAAGCCTAGCTGGAAACTGGGAAGCGGGAGGCAATGCGTCCAGTGCAATGGCTTCCAGGTCAATCAGAGGCAAACCATATTCTTTCGCGGCAGCAGAAGCCGCCGATATAGTGCTTACCCATTGATGTTCAACCACGTAATGCAATAGCGATATATTTAAATTTTTAGCCGCGGCCTGTGCGTCACTTACCTGTTCCGGGGTTAACAGATCTAGCTTAACAAAACGAGTAGCCAGCCCTTGGGTGTTCATTGCCCGGTTCGCTTTCTTGAATTAAAGGCGGTGTTATAAGATGCTAATTTTAATTTATTCATAGTTATATTATTCATTTTTGGATGATGCCCTTATGTTTTATAAAGACAAATATGCATCAGATTCTAAATAAAGTAGTTGATTAAGTAAAATTAAATATGTATTAGTAAGAGAAGCACCTACAGCGTCTAAAAACTGAACCAGTGTTGCTGAGTTTGCCATTTCTTTGAAATGAAGAGAATGATTATGAGATACAGTATGAAAAGCATTAAAATCAATAACCTACAAGAGGGTTTTACACTCATTGAGTTAATGGTAGTGATTGCTATAATCGGTGTCTTGATGGCAGTGGCTGTGCCCCAGTATGGAAACTATCTGGATAAGGCCTCTGTAAGAGCTTGCGAGGGGGAGTTAGCCTCCTATCGAAGCATGGTATTAACGAGCAACTCATTAACACAGTCATCAGCTATCTCTGTTCCTAAGGGTTTTAATTTCCAGGCATGTGAACTTGATGATGGAGATCGCCAGTTAGAGCTAGCCCAGGCGTTTTATGACAGTGGCGATGTTGACGCTATCAGTACGAAACGCACTAACGCTGGTAGTATCAAGATTGTGGCGGGCAGCATAATGCCAGCGGACTCTTTATGATGCATTGCGGTAGCCAGTCGTATTGCCTGATAACCATTTTATTTCCACACTCCCTCCGTATTTGCTCGCTAGACTGAAAGCTTAGTATCAGAGAGGGGAGTAGACAGTGAAACAGATAAATACGTTGGTTCTGGTCGGGATCTTGGGAGCGGTCCTAGCGATCAATACCGCTTCTGCCCAGCCAGCACATGCGCCTGCTCATGGAGCACGGGGGCATCATGGTCATGATAAGCATCATCATGGAGGCTCGCGCTATTCACGAGATGAGCGTGACCAACAACAAGTAGATCTACCGCGGTTGAATGAGCGAGAACTCCTGCAAATCCTGCGCCAATATAATGCGCCAGCCGCCGAGCCATTGCCACCCGGTATTCAGAGGCAAATCGAACGCGGTAAACCTTTGCCCCCAGGAATTGCAAAACGCTTTGATGACTCATTGACTTCTCAACTGCCTCGCTACCCTGGTTATGAGTGGGAGCGTGTCGGTGCCGATGTCGTACTGGTTGAAGCAGCAACACGCGTAGTTGTCGATATCCTTGTAAATGCTCTGCGACGTTAGGTTGCTGACAAATTCTGGCTGGGCGGCTGCTCGTGACTTAAAAAGTCATAATATGGGATTATGCTTGCTGGTTTAAGCGCAGTATGAGAAGGAAATTAGCATGCCTACATTGCAAGAGCGTCTGTCCCTGGCTATCTTCATCGCAGAAGAGGCAGGTGAGTTGATTCGTCAGGCACGTGCGGATCAGTCATTCTCTCAGCGGTTGAAAGTAGATGATGAGCTGGTGACTGATGTGGACGTGGCCGTCGATGAATTAATACGTCAACGGTTAAATTCCCATTTCCCCGGCGAGGCGCACTTGAGCGAAGAGCTTTCGCCTGAACTAGCTCTGAATCCTGATACATCTCATCTATGGGTGGTAGATCCTATCGATGGAACGGTTAACTTTGCACAAGGCTTACGGCACGTTGCTGTATCCATCGGTTGGATGGAAGGCGGTATTGCCAAGGTAGGCGTGGTGCATGCGCCTTTTTTGCAAGAAACATTTAGTGCGGCCGAAGGGTTGGGGGCTTATTGCAATCAAGAGAGGATCGCTGCCAGTAATGTCGCCATACTAGGTGAAACTCTGGTAGGTACAGGTTTCCCCTATCAAAAGGAAGCACGCCAGCAACTAATGCTCCGTTTAGGAGCAGTCTTGGCCAAGTGTCGAGACGTACGACGCAACGGTGCTGCAGCGCTTGATCTTTGTGATGTAGCATGCGGTCGACTCGGTGCTTATTACGAAACTGTTTCCCCTTGGGATTTTGTGGCCGGCTGGGTAATTGCACGTGAGGCTGGAGCTAAAGTGGGGCACTTGACGGCCGTGCCCGAAGGCGTGCCAGCCGATCTTTATCCTAAAGAATTACTGGTTACGGCTCCAGGCGTTTATGAAGCGATGAGAAAGCTATTATTGAATGCCCACTAGGGCTAGAAGCCTGCTATTGCTAGAGGATAGGCGTATTATGGCAAATACTTGAAAAGAAAGCGCAAAAAGGGCTTTTCATTTGATCAATAAAACGCTAGTATACGCACCGTCTTGAGGCAAAAGCCCTACAAGATATCGGAGTGTGGCGCAGCTTGGTAGCGCGTTGCAATGGGGTTGCAAAGGTCGCAGGTTCGAATCCTGTCACTCCGACCAAAAAAGACATATAAAACGGTCACTTAGCTAATTGCTACAGTGGCCGTTTTTGTTTTGTTAGATTTTAGGTAGCAAATAGGTAGCACGCGTCGGAAACAAGAAGGCGCAGCTGGCAACAATGATTCATCTTTCTCACCACACCGTATCTCTCACCAGAACCAAAAAACCACTCCATATAAAATAAGGAAACTTCGGTTCAGATGGTTCTGCTATGCGTTACCTCCATCCATCTTGATGGATTAAAGGTAGTCACCCGAAATTCAGGCAACGCAGTTAGCCAACTTTTTTGAGATAAATAAAATATGACGCTATCCATTTGGTGCTTTGTTGATATTTTAACCTGTGAAGAGGCTTAGCTTATTTATAACGGGGCTGATCCAGAGGATTTCGAAATGCGACGTAACCACCCAGACGACTTTCAGAAGCAAGGAATGCAGCATTAGCAGATGGTTATTGCTGGTCAAAAGGTGACATATAGTTGACACGTGTCCGAAATCGTTAGCGGAGGTCTTTTCTATCGAGTTCTGAAATGCCCCTGAAACAGTACGAAAAGTACAGCTGTTCAATTTCGAAAAAGGGTAGATTACACCAAACAAGCTGAGAGTTCGATTGGGCAACATGACAAGGGTAAATTACTAGGAGCTCCCGTCATGACCAAAAAGAAAAGTGAAGACATATTGGATAACGCATTTCGCCTTTACCATCAAGGCTACAGTCCGGAGCTGATTGAGTTGCCTGAAAGCGCCGTCTTTCCCTCCTTGATTCCTGCGGCCCCTTCGACTGCACGTAAAAGTAGGGTGACTGGATTGCTGTTAGGAGAGCCCGGTCCACGGTTCGTGCGTCGTGGACGTAATGTCAGGTACCGACTCTCTGATGTTTTAGCTTGGCTGTCTAAAGTAGATCCGCAGCGCTCAACAGCAGAAGCTTTCATGGCGAAACAAAGCCTGGAAGCTTCGCTTAATCTCAGTAGTGAATAAGGGATTAATCGTTTCTTTATGATTTGACTTGACTAGTTTTACTTCATGTCGAAAATTCGAATTATTTTCGACATGAAGGCTTCAGGTAAGCTACTCATGAAAGTATGGTGAAAACCTTTTGATGCTTCTGAGGCTTTCCACCCTGTCTTCTTCTCCGTACCTTTTCTAACAAGACCAGCCCTGCTTTTTTCGTTGCTTTTTATGAGCTAGCTGGTGAGAGCGCTTGGCAGAGCGTGCCTATAGTTCAGCATGTCGCTTACGGCGTGGCTTCGTAGATGAAAAGTGGATTGGCCCTTTACTGGCCATAAGTGAGCTTGGTGGATTGAGCGTATCACTGCTGGATTTAATGATTTTCTATCTTAAATCACGCAGATCCAGTGTATGAATAGCTTTCGATTATTTTTTAAATTACACGTAAATATATGATTTTATTTTATTAAAATATTTTTTAGTCATTTTAAGCGTTATCTCTAACGCTGGCGGACGATGGATGTTAAGTGTTTTAGATACGAATTGGCTTAGTTATAGCTATCAAAATGGTTATAACTTATTGATTTAAAATAAAATATACGGTTTCTATTTTGATTCACGCTTGAGAAAGGTCTATCTGTTTCGAGCTGTGGTCGAACCTATCGCTTCAGTGCCCGCAGCTATAAATCATTTGATATGGCAAATATGCCAAATTGCTTTACCACGCATTCCGCCAAAACTGCAGCGACGCTTCGGAGACTACGCCGTGCTGAGTGCCAATATCTATTACGGCCTGCTGAAAAGCCCGAGCAAGCTCTGGCGCATGGCACAACGCTAACGAACGGATCATACGCGTAATGCGTAGATGATTATGGCCACCTGCTTTCAACCAGATATGCGTTTGGATCGAGAGGTCGGGCTGTGCTGTGATGGTGTGGTCTTCGCGTGGACTGCCCTGTGTTCTCAGGACACTTCTAGCCTATTCTTCAATTTCGTTTTGTAGATGCCTTCAGCGTACTCGCCATTTTTTGTTTTATTACGACTTGTGATAAAAACTTGAAAAAGGGCTTTAAAAGTACGCTCAGTGTACTTTTCAATGCTTTGTAGGTACACACAGCGTACTCGCCATTTCTTTTTTCCTTACGGCTTGTGAAAAAAAGCTTAAAAAGGTCGTTAAAAGTACACTGAGAGTACTTTTAAGCATTGTGACAAATAAATGATTTTTCAGCCCTCACTCCAGTGCTTGGTCTAATTACAGAAAACAATGATTTAGACCTGATGCTGATATGGATATCACTGGTTAAGCTAGGCCGGTCAATTTGCTAGCTGGGCAATAGAAAAAATCAGCTTTTAAAACTGGTCATGCCAGTACGAACGCAAATACTCACAAACGAGACCATGTCTCACTTTCTAAAGCTGGCACTGACCAGCGATTGATTAAAATTAACTTTGTTACTCCCCTTCCAGCCAACACACACTCCCCGATCCTGCGATCGTAACCAAGTGGCTGTGTGTTAGGCACTGTCCGTTAAAAAATCATGTTCTAAAAGTAACGGATTGAATAAATACCATGAAGGCCACGTCATTCGGGACTTTCAATAATCGCTTGGCGCGTGAAAACGCGTGATAAGCCTCTTTTAAACGCCCAATAAATGTTAATCCGCGGAGTAGGTTGCTCATCCCAGTACGGGGATGCAGCGCAGCCCGGCCAGCACCTACTAGGAGAAAGAAAAATGGCAATCATAAATAAAAGGTCAGCGACACCTTCACCAAACGTCGCTCGCTCACGTTTGCCTCTTACGTTACGAGTGCAACTAGAACTTACCGTGCAGTTTTTTGGCTATGAGCGAAAACGGGGGTGCCATTCAGATCGGCTATAAACTGTACGGAGGCATCCCCATTATATTTTTACATTTGAGAGTAACAATATGTGTCGCAACGTCGGGGTGGGGACCAGGAATATGGCATCAGCAGGGCGAATCCTGCTAAACGGAGAAGTGTTACGAAAAAATCTGTCTTACCTGTCAGTCGACTCAGTTGACAAAGCATGGTCTAAATTTGCGGACTATGCCCGAAATTTAGGGGTACGCAGACTCGAACATGTGACGTTCGAACTCCTAGTTCAATACGGTAAGGAACTGGCCAAACAAGTAGAAGAGAAAATATATACCGCAGGCTATGCTCAGCGTTTGATCAGCGCCGTCAACACCGTGATGCGACTGGCGAAACCAGAGTGGCGGAGTGTCAAAGCTGTGAGTGATTGCGGCGTTGCCCGACGAGTCGCTGTACGAAAGCATGCACCTACTGGAATAGACGCTACGGAGATCCAGCAGGTAGTTCAGAACCTAACGACTTCCAGCCTGGTCGTTGCAGCTGCAGTGGTGATGCTTTGTTGGAGTTTTGGTTTGCGCTTAAAAGAAGCGGCGCTTCTGAACGCTAATAAAGCATTAGTTCAGGCACTTAAAAAGGGCTTTATCGCGGTCACACTTGGTACAAAGGGTGGGCGTAAACGTGTTATCAAACTTTATCATTCTCATCAGTTCGATGCGTTAGAAGCTGCATCGAAGGTACAAAGCCAGGGCAGCTCAGTAATTCCCGCGGAAATCGATTGGCGATCTTTCCGACAGTCTGAGCTGTACAGAGCACGTAAAACACTAAAAAGCGGTGGCATTATCAAGTTTCACGATCTACGCGCAGCCTACGCTTGTCGTCGCTACCAAGAGCTAACAGGTTATCCAGCGCCGGTTATCTGCGGAAAAATTGTTAATAAGGAACAGGATCGCTTTCAAGAGAAGTGATCTCGCGGGAACTTGGACATAATCGTATCAGTGTTGTGTCAAGTTATATTGGGGGCTTTTATGAAACCGTTATTACTTGAAATACATAGGATTACCAATGGCTATGCAAGAAAGGGTGGTAAAGATAACCGCGCACAACAGCAAAGGCGGATGTTAGCTTTCGGTGAGTTTTGTATTGCGCAAGGGGCTCATTCGCTGGGGCAGGTGGGAGGTAAACATGTGATCCGATACTATCGTAGTGAGCCTATGGCAGAACTCAGTGATCGCACCCGAGAAGCGCACTACTACGCGCTTAAGCAGCTCTGGAAACTTGCTGAGAAACAGGGCTGTCCTCCGAAACCATTCACTGCTGAGCGTCGCCAGTTGCCGAAACAAAACAGATGAATCACGTGTGTTTACAATCAAATGGTTGCATCTGATGTTCAGTCAGGTCATGTAAGGGTATTTATGTAATATACATAATTAACCATGTGCGATATTTTAAATTGTATATACACTTTGATACAGCTGCCCTGGGTCTACATGACCGCGTTCTTACGAGGAAAACAGGAATCGTTTTCAAAACGTCTTAAGCTAGAAATGCCAAAATAGCTCCTAGTTCTCTAGCGTAATATGATAACAGTAGTTTTTAGGTCGGGATTCGCACTAGATCATCAAAGGATTAACTGACGGTATGCTCAAAAGTGAAATCATATTCACTATTCGGAGAGTGCACTGTGACAACTTCCATTAAACTAGTGGATATTATCCAAAGTCTGGGCATCATCGTCACTCTGCTGGTTGCAATCTGGCAGATGTCCGTGCAAACACGCCATGTTCGTGCAGCCAATGACTTGGCGCTTCTCTCAAAGTTTGATGAAATTAATAAACTGTGGATCGCACACCCTGGTATTTGGAAAGAATTAGAGACATCTTATGATACTGAGTTACAAGGAACTTCTCAGGAAGTTCTTTCGACTATTTTGTTTATGGTTTTTAATATATTCGAACTCGCGTTTCGACACCATAAAAAATACAAATTAGTGGAAAACGATGCCTGGGCTGACTGGTGTAATCTTATTCAAGCCTACCGTGAAAAAACTTACTTATATGGATGGTGGGAGAATAATGCTCGCGAATACAGTGAAGACTTTCAGTCTTTTGTTAACGGTTTGCCTGTGCCGAAAAATGAAAAATAATATCCCAATAATATGATTAATTTAATGTATTATTTTTCATGAATTTTCTGCAACAAAAGTCAAAGAGAGTAGTGCATACTTAAGGGTTGAGTAAGCTAATATGTGGTTCGTGTAACTGCTATACTGCCACTTACTAAGTTTAATTATAACGAGGCTGTTTAAGATTCGGCAAGCAGTCTTAGCCGTACTGTACTCCAAGGCAGTCCTCCACTCAGTGTTTGATGAGGTTTTGGAATCCAATTGGTAGCCTTCTAAAGGCTACCAAAAGCAGTTGTTAAAACAAGCTTTGCCAACTAGCGTGGTAAGACTGATTCATCTAGATACTTGTTTCGATGTTACCTGGAACTGACCTGCGTCTGAGCATCTTTTACTAATATTTCCTTGGTAGGCTATGTCAATGTCGCCGTAACAAATCGGGGGTCAGTTCCTCCACGCTTGTTACACCAAGCAGCGCCATATTGCGATCTATTTCGCTACCCAGCAGCATGACAGTTTTTTTCACACCAGCTTCGCCAGCGACGCTTGCCGCATAGTTAAAAGGGCGCCCGAGGAACACGAAGCTTGCCCCCAACGACAGAGCTTTGAGTACCTGGCTGCCGCGTCGAAAGCTACCGTCGATCATGACGGGCACTGCCCCAGCAACCGCCTCCAGCACTTCCGGCAGCATAGTCAGCGGGGCTACGGTGCAATCGAGCTGTCGGCCGCCATGATTGGAAACTATTAAACCATCGGCACCCGCGCTAACAGCACGCCGTGCATCGTCTGGGTGCAGAATACCTTTGACCACTAGATTTCCTTTCCACCTTGTCCGAACCTGAGCGAGCGTCGACCAATCAAGATGCCGACGGCCCGAAAAATCACGGTTGACGTTCTTAGCCAGTACTGGCACGCCGCGGGTCGCCGCATTATTTTCGAAATGCGGAATACCGTGATGCCACAATGTCTTCAGAAAAGTCCGAATAGCCATCGCGGCCGTACCACCCCATCCCAAGCTAGCCGTAGACTAGGGCGCAGCGGCGAAGAGAAGCCAGCGCGACGATGATTTTCGGGATTGGGCGGCACGGCGTAGTCCACGGTGACCACCAGATTGTTAAATCCTGCTTGCTCAACACGCGCCAGCAAGGCGTCGATTTCCTCCGGGGTTCCGGGAAGATAAGCCTGGAACCAATCCGAGCCTTTTGCTCCTGAAAGCTCTTCCATGGGTATCAACGATGTACCGCTGACAATCATGGGGATGCCGCTGTCTGATGCTGCTTGCGCCAGCACTTGGTCTCCCCGATAGGCTGTGAGCGCACTGATGCCCATGGGGGCAATACCGAAAGGGTAGGCATAGCGGCGACCAAAGAGTTCGGTTTCAGTCGATACACTAGAGACATTGATCAACGCCCGTGGAAGAAATGCGTAGTTATCGAAGGCTTCATGGCTAGACCGGGCGGTAATGCCATCTTCAGCCACGCTAGCCACGTATCCGAATAGCGGTCGTGGTAAACGCCGCCGTGCTTCCCGCTCAAAATCATCTAGGCATAAAATACGTTCTAGATGACGGGGCATCATGTCTCCTTATCGTCAGAAGCAGACCGTCGCCAGACATTCACATTGACGGCGTTGATCGGTTCGCAACCGATTAGCGCACCCAGTAGGTTATCGACTGCCAACTGAGCCATGGCCTCACGTGTTTCATGGGTCGCTGAGCCGATGTGTGGCGTCGTCACTACATTATCCATGGCTGTCAGTGGCGAATTGGATGGAAGCGGTTCCTCTACGAAAACGTCAAGCCCAGCTGCACGAATCCCGCCGGAGCGGAGTGCCTCGATCAGCGCTGGTTCATCGACCACCTTACCTCTCGCAATATTGATGAGTGCTGCCGTCGGTTTCATCCGTGCTAGAGCATGAGCGTCAATTAAGTGATGTGTATCATCGTTGTAGGGCACGCTAATGCAGACGATATCCGCTTCGTCTAACAAGTCATTCAGCTCACGCCTTTGCGCCCCTAAGTGCTGTTCAAGCGCAGGCTTAGAGGAAGATGCTGTGTAGAGGATGGGCATGCCGAAACCCAATGCCCCACGCCGGGCAATCGCTGCACCAATACGACCTGCACCCACAATGCCCAGGGTTTTGCTATGTACGTCCACTCCAAAGTGCTCGGCACCGATATGTGCACGCCAGCCACCCTCACGAACCATGTTGGCTAGTTCGACTAGCCGACGCTGGGTCGCCATAATTAACGCAAATGCCGTATCGGCTGTGGTTTCAGTCAGCACATCGGGCGTATTGCAGAGAAGAATGCCGCGCCGGTTAAGTGCCCCAAGAGGCAGGTGGTCATAACCCACTGAAATAGTGGAAACCACTTGTAGCGCTGGTGCTTCGGCCAACATTGCCTCGTTGAGCTCCAGCTTGCCGCCGATCAGTCCATGGGCCTTGGAAAGCGCTGTCATGAAATCAGCATGATTTGATTCGTCCACGTCTTCGAAGTAATCGACCTCGGCAACCTCTGAAAGCGCCTCAAGCTGAGCCTCACTGAGCCGCCGTACGGCAACGATACGCCATTTTTTTGTTTGCTCAGCCATGGCTCGCCTCGCCTACGCCTTCCATCTGGAATCCTGTCGTTTTAAGCGAAGACACGAGTTCAGACACATGCTGCTCCTCCAGCTCTACTAAGGGCGGTCGCACACGCCGCCAAGCGTCTTTTCCTGAGAAGTAAGCTGTTGCCGCCTTCATGGCAGGGATCAGTGGGTACTTTTCAAACAGGTCGCGTACAACATTGAGGTTCTGCTGACGATCATCAGCATCGTTCGCCTGCCAATGCCGGGCCAACTCAACGATGGCCGCTGGATTGACGTTGGCCGTGGCACTGATACAGCCAGCGCCGCCTGCCCGCAGGGTATCCAGCAAGAACCGCTCGCTGCCCGCATATACGGCAAAATCCTGCCCAGCAAAGCGTTCGGTTAACCCTTTGGTGTGTGCCCAGTCTCCGCCGCTGTCCTTGATGCCAGCAATAATGCCCGGGAAGGCGTCACGTAAACGCTCGATCAGTTCAAACGAGAGCGGGACATGAGTGACCGGCGGGATATGGTAGAGGTAGATCCGTAGGCGCGAATTTGCGACGCGATTGATCACCTCACTGTAATAGCGAAACAAGCCTTCGTCGCTAACACCTTTATAGTAGAAGGGCGGTAGCATCAGCACGCCGGCACAGCCAGCGTCCACTGCCTCGCGTGTCAGCGCCACGCAATCATCAATTGTACAGCTCCCGGTGCCGGGCATAATCCTAGTGGGGTCGACACCGCCATCCACCAGCGCTTTTAGCAGCGTCTGCTTTTCAGCCACTGTCATCGAGTTGGCCTCGGAATTGGTGCCGAACACGGCCAAGCCAACGCCATTTGAAGTTAGCCATTGGCAATGCGCCACAAAACGCTGCCTATCCGGCGCTAGATCTGCGCCGAAGGGAGTAATTACCGGTGACCAGACGTCTCCACTTGTTTGGGACATGACATTCTCCTTGTTGTTGTAAGGTCATTAGTGCCAGGGCTCAATGGCGTAGCGCTCAAGAGCAGCCTGATCAAATCCGAACCCAAGGCCGGGAGCGGTAGGTAGCAATAGTTGTCCGTCGGCAAACTCCAACTGTGTATCCACAAGCTTCCTGAAGTTAAGCACCTGATCGTCGGCAAAGAACTCGACCATCTTCACGTTTGGCGCTGATGCCACCAAGTGGATATGCAAGTCGTGGAACCAGTGCGGATAAATATCCACCCCATAGCTGGCAGCCGTTGCGGCGATGCGCCGAAACTCGGTGATGCCTCCACAAACGGCTGCATCGGTCTGCAAAATCATGGCGGCTTCCTTCTCTAACAGTTCCTTAAAGCGCCAGCGACCTGCTTCAATTTCGCCGGTGGCCACCGGAACTGGGGTGCGCTCCGCCAATCGGCGATGATTGTCGATGTCATCAGGACTGAAAGGCTCCTCAATCCAGAACGGATTATAAGGTTCTGCCATGCGCATAAAAGCTAGCGCCGACGGCAGGTCCCGCCAGGCATTGTTGGCATCAAGCATTACTTGAACATGTGGGCCCACCGCTTCGCGCACTGCCGCTAGTCGTGCCTCCTCTCCGGCCAAATCTTCTCGGCCCACTTTCATCTTCACTGCGGTGAAGCCCTTTGCTACGTAGCTGGCCATTTCTTCACCAAGCATCGCAGGAGTCTTGCCGTCCAGGTAGTAGCCGCCACTGGCGTAAGCCGGCACGCTGTGTGAGTCACTAGCGCCCAAATATTTATAGAGCGGAAGCTTTGCGGCACGTGCGTTACGATCCCACAGCGCGGTATCCAAAATACTGATGGCGCGCATTACCGAACCGCTGCGACCATGCAGCAGCGATTCCTGGTACATTGCCTGCCACAGTGCTTCAGTTGCATGAGCGTCAGCCCCCAACAGCACTGGCGACAGCAATTCCCTTACCGCATTGGCCACAAGCGAGCCAGCATTATTGCCGCCGTAGCAAAATCCAATACCTATATGGCCATCATCGCCCACTACTTCGACGAGCACGTAATCGCGCTTGAGTACCTGACGATTGGAAAAGCTAGTGGGATTATCCAGCGGTACATTGACCGTTCGAGCACGCACTTCGGTTATCGTTGTCATGATGAAGCCTCGAATTAAGAGTAGGATTATTCTGTCTGAGTACGTGGGCGCATTGCAGCCCGCACCCAGCGGAAGAAGGGTGTCGCTTGGAGTACTGAGAGGGCGGCAATGCATAGAAGCACGACAGCGATAGGGCTGGTCAAAAAGATGCTCAAGTTGCCTTGCCCGATTAGCATCGATTGCTGATAGCTGGTCTCCATGACTGGGCCGAGAATCAAACCGATTACCATCGGTGCCGGTGACACACCTGCTTTATTCATCCAATAGCCAAACAGACCGAAGCCCAACATCAACCCAACCTCAAACAAGCTGTTGTTGATAGCAAAGGCGCCAATCACGCACAGCGTAATGATCGAGCAAGCCACAAAGCTGTCTGGTACACGTGTCACACTTACGCAGAGGCGAGTAAACAGCAGCCCCACTAGCAGTAGTCCAATATTGGCAAAAATCACTGCCCAAATCAGGGTATAGGTAACATCCCCATAGTCCGTAAGCAGGTTAGGTCCGGGCAGAATGCCCTGTACCATTAGCGCGCCAAGCAGGATGGCGGTAGAGGAACTGCCAGGGATACCCAGAGCAATAGTGGGAATCAATGCACCGCCCACCACCGCATTATTAGCCGCTTCAGGTGCTGCCACCCCAGCAATGTCCCCCTTGCCAAAGCGGCTCTTATCTTTGGCAAAGCGTTTGGCTTCGTTGTAAGCGAACCAACTGGCTGTATCACCGCCGGTACCCGGAATTAGGCCGGTGATGATGCCGATGCCACTGGAACGGAAGATATTGGGTAACAAGCGGCGAATCTCAGTGAGAGGCGGAATCAACCTATCGGTGATTTTGCTTGCCACCTTCTGGGCACCATGGGCATTCTCGATCAATATCAACGCCTGTGGGATCGAGAACAGACCGATAAGCGCTACGGTAAACTCGATACCCGAGAACAAGTTAATGACATCGAAAGTCATCCGTGGCGTGCCGGTGATCAGATCCATGCCTACCGTGCTCAACAGTAGACCCAAGGTGCCCGAGAGCAGACCACTGATTACCGAACCTTGTGATAAAGATCCAATGATGGTGATGCCCAATACGGCGATCGCAAACAGCTCGATAGGGCCAAACTTGAGCACCAATACACCAAGCAACGGTGCTGCAGTGAGCAATGCGATGCCGCTCAGCAGGCCACCGATAAAAGAAGCGAAGAGCGATACACCTAACGCTCTCCCGGCCTGGCCCTGTTGCGATAGCGGGAATCCATCGAGAACTGTCGCTGCGGCCGAGGGGGTGCCGGGCGTCTTCAACAAAATGGCGGCGATTGAGCCACCGTAGGAGGCCCCCACATAGAGTGAGGCCAACATGCTAAGACCCGACGCGGGGTCCATGCCAAAGGTGAGGGGTAATAGCAGCGCCAGCGCCATGGTCGCTGAGAGCCCTGGCATGGCACCCACAAACAGCCCCAGCAGGGTACCGCCCAGGATCAGGGCAATGTTGGTGAACGACATGACGTTGGTCAGGCCCACCAGAACAAGATTATCCATATGACTAGACTCCAGAAGCCTGCGTCAGGCACCCATCCCCAGATCGCTGCAATGTCTTGCTAAGCAATGCGAGCCGGGAATACGAGATGCGCTTATTGTCGTTATGAGGAAAACTGGGGCGGCAGTAGGGGGACAGGCAGGCCCAGAAAGCCGATGAAAACCGCACATACCACCGCTACCAGCAGCACGATGCCTATGGCGGCAAAGCGCCACGAGACATGCCCGATCATCGCTAACGCCACTACCATGAAACCAACAGTGGCGATTAAGTAGCCCAGTATCGAAATACTGTAGAGGTAGACCGCGGCCATTAGGAAAGCCAGCATGGCCTTCCATGGCTTACGATTCCTAGCCTGACCACTGATGGTTTCTTCCTCTGGGGCGGCATCATTGGTGGAGCTTGCTGCTCCAGCGGCTGACAGCTGGCGACGCCGCTGGATACTAAATACCTCCTGGCCTACCATCGCCGCTCCTAATAAGGCTACGACAGCCGAATAGATAAGGGGCATGTTCGCCGCCTTAGCGGGATAGCCCATCGCAGTGATATAAAAGGTCGCTGCTATGCCAATGGCAAAAAATCCCAAGACCAGACGACTTATGTTCATCTCACACCCCCTTGTCGATCCGCCATATTCCTCTGCGGATGCAGCGCCTTACTACTCGTTGACTTCATCCTTGACATCTGCCCAGATTTCTTCGAATTGGCCTTCCATTTCCTGCATCATTTGGCCGTAGTCGTCACCTGTCTGAATGTCGAGAACCATGGCGCGTTCTTCAGCTGTCTTCTGAAACTCGTCATTTTCTTTGAGGGCTTCAAAGGCAGCAATCAGCTCATCGCGAGCTTCATCGGGAATATCTGCTGGTGCGCTATAGCCGCGTGAAGAGCCAGCCACCACATCGATATCTTTTTCCAGCATGGTGGGAACATCAGGCAGAATATCCAGACGTTCACGGGTAAATACTGCTAGCGGGCGCAAGCTACCTGATTGGATATGACCAAAGACATTGCCGAGGTTATTGAAACTGGCATCGACCTTACTACCCAGGGCGGCTGTAGCGGAGGGACCATCTCCTTGGAAAGGCACTTTTTGAAAGGATAGACCAGTCGCTTTCTCAATCATGATGGTTGAGAAAAAGTCATCTCCACCGACCCCTGAGTTTGCCACCGTAATCTGGCCGGGGCGTTCCTCTGCAGCAGCCAGCAAATCTTCCACTGTTTGATAGGGACTGTCTTCCGGCACAACGATGATGCCCGGATCAGTGACTACGTTAGCGATCGGCGTCAGTTCATCTATCGAATAGTTAATGGCGTCATTCATGATGTAGTTGGTCATCAACATAGGAGTATTAGTAATGCTGACGACGCTACCATCATTAGGTGATTGTTGGGTTAGCCGGGTCCAGGCAATCGCACCTGTAGCGCCGGGAATATATTCATTAATGAATTCTACGCCCAGCAACTCCCGCAAGAAGGGTTGAGTCAATTGAGCCAAGGTATCGCTACCTCCACCTGCCTTGAATCCTTGAAGCACCTTGATTTCATCGGCTGCTGAATACTCCGCCTGAGCGGCTCCTGAAAGCATCAGGGCGGATAGTAGGGACGCTGTGTAAATGCTACGGATTTGCATTGTTATTTCCTCAAGTGCTGTTTGTCGTTGTGATGCACATGGTTGCGCAAGGCGTGCTTGCAATATCCAACGTAGTTGCACATCAATAATATTGTCAATAATATTATTAATAATCTTGCCAGCTACATTTATACCGCCTAGCCTGATGATCAAGGACGTGTTTACGGACCCCACCGAGAAGCCGCGAACAAAATAGAGGAAACCGCAATGAGCCAGAACTTTAAAAACAATAGCAACGGCAATGGTCGTCATGAATCGACATCTGAAGCCCCCACCTTGGGCATGTCCAATCGACTAACCAACTATGGCGATGCGAAATTTTCGCTTTTTCTGCGCAAGGCCTTCATCAAGGGCATGGGTTATACGGATGATGCGCTCTCGCGTCCGGTCATTGGGATCGCCAATACTTACAGTGGCTACAATGCCTGTCATGGCAATGTGCCTGGATTGGTTGAAAGCGTTAAGCGTGGCGTCATGCTCGCTGGCGGCTTACCGGTAGACTTTCCCACCATTACTCTTCATGAATCTTTTGCTAACCCCACCAGCATGTACCTGCGTAACCTGATGGCATTGGATACGGAGGAGATGATTCGTGCCCAGCCGATGGATGCCGTGGTACTGATCGGCGGTTGTGATAAGACTGTCCCCGCACAGTTAATGGCTGCCGCAAGTGCCGGTGTTCCGACAGTTCAAGTCGTCACCGGCCCCATGCTCGCTGGCTCACATCGCGGTACGCGCGTTGGTGCATGCACCGACTGCCGACGTTACTGGGCTTCCTACCGCGGTAAGGACATCGACGAAGCGGAAATTAACGAAGTTAACGACAAGCTGGTTCCCACTGTGGGCACTTGTTCGGTAATGGGCACCGCCAGCACCATGGCCTGTCTCGCCGAAACACTGGGCATAATGCTACCCAATAGCGCTACCGCGCCGGCTGTCTATGCTGATCGGCAACGCATCGCCGAACAGTCAGGCGCGCAGGCCGTTGCACTTGCCCACTCTGGCGTTACGCCAGATCAAATTCTTACTCCTGAAGCTTTCGAAAATGCCCTGCGCGTACTGCTCTCCTTAGGCGGCTCCACTAATGCCTTGATTCATCTGACCGCTATCGCAGGGCGCTTGGGCATCGACATTGATCTTGAGGCATTTGACCGAATGAGCCAGGAAACCCCTGTACTGATGGATCTCAAGCCATCAGGAGAAGGGTACATGGAAGATTTGCATCGGGCAGGCGGCCTGCCCACCTTGCTACGTGAGTTAAAACCCTTGTTACACTTGAACGCCATGACCATCAATGGTCATACCCTGGGTGAAAACATCGATGCCGCCGTCCATCTCATCGACCAAAAGGTCGTGCGTTCAATGAACAGCCCGGTCTATGCTCAGGGTGGCATAGCCGTATTGCGTGGCAACTTGGCACCGTCCGGCGCCATTATCAAGCAGTCGGCCGCTTCTTCCGAACTTATGACACACCGAGGTCGCGCTGTGGTGTTCACGGGGCTAGAGGACTTGGCTAACCGTATCGATGATCCGGATCTGGATGTACAAGCTGACGACGTGCTAGTACTGCAGAATATTGGACCTAAGGGCGCACCGGGTATGCCCGAAGCTGGATACATCCCTATTCCCAAAAAGCTCGCCGCTCAAGGTATCAAAGATATGGTTCGCATATCCGATGGACGCATGAGTGGCACCGCGGCAGGCACTATCGTGCTTCACGTCTCTCCTGAATCCGCTGAGGGCGGCCCGCTTGGGCTGGTCCGCGATGGTGATTTCATATCGCTGGATGTTGCTAATAATCAGTTGAACCTAGAAGTGGACGAGGCTGAGCTAGATGCTCGGCGGCAAGCCTTTAAGGGAGAGGAGGACGCGGAACCGCTATTGGGTTATCGGCGCCTGTTTATGGAGCAAATTCTTCAAGCAGAGGAGGGCTGCGATTTTCGCGCCTGTCGACCTGAGCCTACATGCCGGATACCGAGACAGCATGAAGCTTGAAAGCGAGTTTGATACACTTATTATCCCTATGCGCTGCAATGAATGCTGCTGAGAAAGCGATCATGAACCGAACCGCCCAGCCGCTCTCTACGAGCGGCACCGAGACTCTAACCTCTAGTTCCACATACGGTGTCGATGACATTGTGGCCGCTATAGAAGAGGACATCGTTCTCGGTCGTCTGCACCCGCGTGAGCGGCTGGTCGAAGAGACCATGATGGAGCGCTTCGATTGCAAGCGACACGTTGTTCGCCAGGCTCTCTTCCAACTTGATAGCATCGGTTTAACTGAGCGCATCAAAAACAGAGGTGCTTTCGTCAGGAGCTATCCGCCGGAAGAGGTCGAGGATATTTACGCTATGCGTGAGATTCTCGAATTAGCGGCAGTGAGCAGGCTAACGCTGCCGGCTCCACAGGAATGGCTTACTGAGCTTGAAGAAGTTCATCAGCGTCACAGCGAAGCCGTGAACGCTCATGACCTGAGGCAAGTATTTCATATGAATATTGCTTTTCACCGCACCTTATTTAGGGCCTGCGGAAATGAGTATCTGTACGCTACTATTAATGACCTCGCTCAGAAGGCGCATGGTATCCGCTTCATCGCGATTACGGATCGCGATGCTCTAGCTCAAGCCAGGAATGAACACCAGTTGATGATTGAAGCCATTCGCGACGAAGACCGCGAACGCCTGACTGACCTATGTCGTCAGCATTTGCTACCTTCCAAAAACCGTTACTTGGAACTTTATGCTGGAACTAAGGAATAATAGCTACATATTTAGCAAGCCCTATAACCTTTTGGGTCACTAGACAGGTTGTGAGTGCGGTTAGAATTAAGGAAAGGCGCTTAAACTGGTAGCATCTGGGTGGCGTCGCAAGATTCGATACGGCTGGCTTCACTCCATTTCTGATTTTTAGCTTCTCGCTGCCAGCTATATTGGTCTTGCTATAGCTCGTGTGAATATTTGCGTTGCAAATATAAAACATTTGTTAAAGCAGTTTCCTGTTATCGATGTATGCTGAGCAAAAACCGACTGCTAGAGTTTGAGCCCTCAAACTATTGGCAAAGTAAACCGTCCTAGGTCTCTACTAAACCTAAGGTAATTCAAGGCTTATCCTTTCTTGAGGCATCCCGACAGCGGGATATGTCTGGCATGTCAGGAGCCGTGCCGCCCATGACAGCGAGACGCCGAGCTGCCTGTACTCGCAGATAGGTCTTTAATGCTTCCTCAAATAGTTTTGAGGGTTCATCTAGCTCAGCAATTCTTAACGCTTCGGCATACAAGACATCATCAATAGTGATAGTAATTTTCATCTTCAATATATAAAAAAATAGTTATAACTTGTTCGATACGTGCCTCTGCTGAGCCACCTCATTATCCATATATCAAGCCTAGTTACTAATTTTTACTAACTTGATAAGTGTCACGTTCTTCAGAAAATAGAATTTGCGGCTCTGTTTGATCGTTAGACTCTGAAATAGCCCCTGTTTCATAAAGCAAACTGTCATCCAAGAGGTACATATATTTCACAGATGTAAGATTTTTGCTATCGGCGATAGCAATCAGTTCATTTAATCGATGCATATTCCAGCAATCAGTGCCGTTAATGTGGGGTGGCGTCATCACCATTACGTGCTCAATCCAGAAAAAATCGTTGTCTTCTTCCATAAGTGCCATAAGATCTGCAATTTTTGTAAGCAGAAAATATCGCCGACCTGGGCCTTCAGCACGCGTATGGGCGGTACATACGTAGTACCAAAGATCATCTGTAGAAAGTTCGACATGGCTCCAAAACTGCTCCTGACTGAATGGACGCCCAAAAAGCTGCTCAGCCTTACTATGAGTCATGAACATAGTTTAACCTCAAAAATGAACACTATAGTTTGTAGTGCTATAGCATGCAATCCTGTGTCATGCGCCTTTGACTTAAGGAGGCGTCATGGAGCTGCATATGGCATTCGCGAAAGCTCTCAGGCATCAGAGAAGAGAAAAAAAATTATCTCAGGAAGCATTTTCAAGCGTGAGTAGCAGAACGTATCTAAGCGAGTTGGAGCGAGGGCTTAAAAATCCGACGCTCGAAAAGATCCAAGAGCTAGCTACGACAATGGGTATCCACCCTTTAACCTTGCTAACAGAGTGCTATTCGCTCAAAGATAATTTAGATATTGAGGAAATTTTCGAGAGGATTACTCAAGAGCTGGCGAGCATGCAAAATCGTTAGTGGGGGAGGTTGGGTGAACGATGGGAATCCAATGGCAGACTAAAAGGTCGATTGGCTGGTTTGCTACTTCCAAAATCCATGAACCGCCCCGGTTATTCCTGAGATCGGTTTATTTCACCCGACTCCTTCAGTGGACGATTATTCGTCCTTTCTCGTTCTGCTGGTTGAACGTTTCTAATGGGTTTCAGTAGTCGGCGATTGTTGAATCAGTCAACCTATTCCGGACTGGCATACCCAACAGCATCCAGCCCTCTCTATGAACCTTGATGGTAATCTCCTCCGTTTTGAACAAGGCGATTATGTCTCTGTTAACGTGTTGTCGTAGGAGTCGCCAGTGGTGCCGACTGAGGCATTGATACCCCGACGTCAGCCATACGTTCTGTGTATCGGATCGAGAGATATTGGCTTCCCCGGTCACTATTGTGGATCAATCCTTGTCTGTGCTTTCGTGCCCATAGAGCTTGCTCCAGAGCATCCAGTAACAGTGCTGTTTTCATCGACGTTGCTACACGCCAACCCACGATACAGTGTGCATAAATATCGATAAGGAACGGTACGTAGACAAGACAAGATCAGGTAGCGACATAGGTAAAATCGGCCATCCGAAACTGCTTAGCACGCATGGACGTAAAAGTCACGCTTCAATAAATCAGGTGCTCGTTCCTAGGCTGGATCAATGAAGGTCGTGAAAGGGCGTTGACCTTGCACCACGCCGCGAACTTCCAGGCGGCGCATGAACTGTTCTACATTGGAATGAGCAACATTAACGCCTTCATGGCGGAGTTGCCGCCAGACCTTACGCGCGCCGTAGACGCAGAAGTTCTCCTCCTATACCCGATGAATTGCAGCCGTAACAAACGTATCCTGCCGATATCAGTCTGCTCGCGGTTTAGGATCAGCCTCAAGTGCCTCGTGGTGGTAATACGTCGATGGGGCGATTCACAGTGACCAAAGTATGAGCCCTCAAACTTTTTTCCAAGTGGTATTCTTTGCTGGTGAATATTTGGGCTTTATTAGTAGTTTTTTGAGCGGATCTTAGTGAGTTTAGATGATTGTTATAATTTTTATAGTCAGTAGGATGTTGTATGCTAATTAATTTTATATAATTATCTCGGAGAGGTGGGTGAGTATGAGCGAATTGTCACGGTTTTTAATTGGCGTCTCACCCATTTTGATCATTATGTTCGGGACGCTAATTGCAGCGGAGTATGTTCTTCGGTGTCGAAAAAATGAAAAAAATAACTGATGTAATGTGTTTAGGTAATAGCAATACAGCCAAGATTAGATAAATTGATTTATTATGAATAAAGAAGCTTAAATCTTCCTATTCACTGGTGTAGGTTAATTTTAGGCTTGGGCTTCGATAAAGCCTGCAGTCTGACTCAGACAGTGAATTAATGAGTATTTTGAGCTAAATATTATTTTAATAATTATTTGCACGAAGTGCTTGATTGAATATGCTTTTCAGAGCAGGTTAAAGCGCTAAGTGCCTTATCGCACAGGGAGAGGTTGCTGTGATTGTGTCGCTAAGAACGTCCGAAAAACATCCCGTAACAGAAAGCGGAGTGTAGCAACCCAGTGGATATTTTAGCCACAAGTGATTTTCCTCTGATAACTTTCATTGATATTGAGGCGTCTGGGCTTGATCAGCCTGATAGCTATCCAATAGAAGTTGGCTGGGCTGATACGCTAGGTAATAGCGATGGGTTTCTCATTTGTCCCCTTGAAGATTGGACGCATTGGAGTCCAACTGCAGAGTCAATACACGGTATCAAGCGAAAGGAGCTATTCGAAAAGGGTTTACCCGTCGATGAAGCGGCCGAGCGGCTCAACGATATGCTTGGGTGTGAAGTCGTCTTTTGTGATGGGCTGGATTCAGATCAATTCTGGCTAAATAGGCTCTACGAGGCGGCAAGCGTCGCGCCTTCGTTCGAATTGGCTGATTTCCATCAAGTGCACAAATTGCTCAGCAAGCAGCACATGTTGTCGCTCCAACACGCTCTAAAAAGCCAACCGATACCGCATCGGGCGCAGGCTGATGCTGAGCGTTACGCTAACGCCGTCCTCGCTAGCTACCCAAAAGAAGACCCTCGCTAATATAAGAGCGGTGGCTTGTGTTCAACCCCAGCCTCGTTGATGCAGTTTTGAGCTAGCCGCTATGTCACTCACCACATCGTTAATGTGGGCGATTGAATAAAAGCAAATGCGAAATAAAAGCCCAATTTGCTAAGGGACCGCCATGTACTGTTAATATTTCTCTGATGACATAGCGATTTTTTGTAAACCTGTATTCAAGCAGCAAATCCATGACGAAGTCGCTCAAGTAGCGTCACCACGCAGTTGTAACCTGGCGTGGTGGCACTAGCCTGCAAAGCATTTTGCCCGCCGAACGCTTTTCGCGGCTTATGTAGCCAAGTATCTGTTTTTTGTTTGTTACCAAAAATTGATGTCGCAAAGAGTGTCGCCAGAATAGCCCGATAAAGTTTGTCACCCTCGCAGGGGTTGAGGGGTTTTCCCTGATTCAATCTATGTTTGAGAGCCTTTTTACTGATGATGCTAAGCTCTACAGCATTCACGCCATAGGCATCGACTCTGTCGATAGCAGACAGAGGGATACCCCGACGGATCAGTAAATCTAAGCTGATGTTGTCACTCGCACCGAGAAGCGCAGCTGCTTTTTTCTCAAGATCACGTCTACAGTCGGTTGCCGATACCATGGGAATTTCCTTATTAATGTGATAACAGAAAAGATAGCAGACCCAGCTTGGTATGGGCTGAGATAGAGCAGCAACAATGGCGTTTGGGTTGGCTATTGGCGAGCAAGCGGTGAATGAGTTACTGGCAGGATAACCTTTTAAGAACGCATCATAATAGCGTTGCTGAGCGATATGCGCTTGGGCAGTAAGCCTAAAACCCATTCGAAGCCTTGTAGAGTGCCGGTAGGTTGCCTTCGACATCATTGGCACACGCGGTAACCTTTTTAGGTTCACGCCATGATGTACCTACCATCCCTGGTGAGCTCTTCACCAAGTTCCAGACCAGTTTTTATGTCGAACCGATCGACGCAGTGGTCAAAGTGCTGGGAGTGGATTAAGGTTGATGATTCTAATGATAAATTAGGTACATGAGTTCGCACGCATTGCGGGAGACACATAGACGGCAAAATCCACCCCCCTGATGATGTAAAGCAAGCGTCAACCCTATGCAGCGGCTCATGGTCTCTGGCGGCAAATATGAGTTGCCACTTGAACCAGCCGGTGCTGACGACTGGGATACCATGCTGCTGGAAGAACCTACTCCGGACACCCATAGAGATAATGACCAAGCAAAGCCTACCTAGAAGCACATTGCTCATACCATCTAAGCGTGCGAAAACAATTGTCTGGTGAGGGATATAAGGATGAAGATTACTAAAAAAGTGAAAGTCGATACGGTCACGGATGTGATATGCGATGTATGCTTAACTTCAACCTGCGTAGCAGGTGAAGGGCTTGAGTTCGCTACACTTCAAGCGAACTGGGGGTACGGCGCTCAACACGATGGCGAACGCTATGAAGTGCACCTGTGCGGAAGCTGCTTTTTCGGCACGTTGGCTTACTTCAAACAAGAGAGGCGAGTGCAAAACTTATTCAGTGAGGATGGTTGTGCTGATGCATTGAATGCTAACGACCGCTTGGGGCTAGTGGCCAGAGACGATTATTTTCGTGATAAAAATGGCAATGCGCGATAGGTACTCGCTTCATGACCAAAGGCGTGGAGTAGGTTTCTTAGGGCAGCTCACGACCGAGGCTGTGTGAAAACGAAGTGGCCGCTATACTTTGCCAAGGTCCCCAGAGGAAATGGTGATGAAGCGATTCGTGGGAGGCGAGGCCCGAGATCAAAGCACGCTCTTTCCTACGCTTTTGGACGACTTCATCGCCGAAGATAACCCCGTTCGTGCCATTGAGGCATTTGTTGAGGGGCTTGACCTTAAAGATATGGGCTTCAAAGGTGTTGATCCGCACGCTACCGGGAGACCGGCTTATCATCCGGCTGTTCTTCTGAAGCTCTACATCTATGGTTATCTCAATCGTATTCAGTCAAGCCGCCGGTTAGAGCGCGAGACCCAGCGTAATGTCGAGCTAATGTGGCTGACTGAGCGTTTAACACCCGATTTCAAGACGATTGCCGATTTCCGAAAGAATAATGGCGAGGCCATTCGCCGTGTCTGTCGAGAGTTCATCGTGCTTTGTCGACGCTTAAACCTGTTCTCAAAAGCTATTGTGGCGATCGATGGCAGCAAGTTTAAAGCCGTCAATAACCGTAATCGTAATTTCACGGCGACCAAGATGAAGCGTCGCCTTGAGCAAATTGAAGAAAGCTTTGAGCGGTACTTGGGCCAACTTGACGCGGCTGATCGCGAAGAGCCTGCATTGGCAGAGGCAAAGACCGCTCACCTAAAGGATAAAATCAGGAAGCTGAGAGAAAAGACGTCAAGATTACAAGCGGTTGAAGAGAAGCGCTTACAGTCACCCGACCAACAGGTCTCCTTAACGGATCCGGACGCCAGAGCTATGGCCACGAGTGGCAGAGGTACCGGAACGGTGGGATACAACGTGCAAACAGCGGTCGATAGCCAGCACCATCTGATTGTCGCTCATGAAATTACCAACGTCGGCCATGACCGAGGCCAGCTGTTCAAAATGGCTAAGCACGCTCGGGAAGCCACCGGTAATAAAAAGCTTAAGGTTGTGGCTGATAGAGGCTACTTCAAAGGCGAAGAGATCCTGGCCTGTCACAAGGAAGGTATTACGACTTATCTCCCTAAGCCACTGACATCGCCAAGTCAGGCAAAGGGGCTTTTCCCCAGGTCGGCATTTCGTTATCTACCCGAGCGCAATGAATATTCTTGCCCAGCAGGGCAACGGCTTACTTGGCGGTTTGAATCTGAAGAGAAAGGACAAAAGCTGCATGCTTATTAGAGTTCGTCATGTGCAAGTTGCTCCATAAGGGAGAAATGCACGACGGGAAAGCAGAGGCGGATAAAGCGTTGGGAACACGAAGATGTACTTGAAGCCGCGCAATCCCGACTGGATTGGAACCCTGCAATGATGCGGTTAAGGCGCCAAACGGTGGAGCATCCATTTGGCACGTTGAAAGCTTGGATGGGGGCGACACATTTCATGACCAAACGACTTGAAAATGTGAGTACGGAAATGAGCCTTCATGTGTTGGCCTACAACTTGAAGCGAGTCATAACGATCTTGGGTGTGGATGGTTTAATAAGGGCTGCAAGGGCGTAACGGGCCCTTTTTCCTGCATTTTAAGAAGCCTTAAAAGCCAAGTAGGCACATTATACTGGCTTCATAACGCAAGGAGGTTTCTTCAGAATCAATTATTGAAACAGCGGATCAGTAGGGCCCCACTGCGATAAAGGAGGGGGATGTCGTGGGTCAGGGCATATTTCCTGTTTTCACACGGCCAGGACCCAAAGCGGGAATCATGCTGGCTCGATCATCCAACCTAAGCATTTCAAACCCAATAGCTATCAGCGAAATATTTTAGATGCTGGTGGCGAATCAGAGCTACTTGATTAGCTCTATCAAATTGTTCCCGAGAGGAATAGAAAGGAAAATTTTCAAATGTGAGTTAGTTGTAGAATTTCAGATAGCTGAAAAAAGCGATTGGTTTAGCAAAAAGTGAATCGTTTATATTCCTAAAGCACAAAGAGAATTATCAGAACGACGGGCTAGACTACAAAGACAAGTAATACTCGAAAACGGTTGTAAATACTTTTACCAGGCCAGCGGTGATGATTCACAGTGTTAATTAAACCTGCTTAAAGGCCGTACTGAGTGGCTTAGTAGGTTCGTTTTTTTCGGGGTTTGAGGGGCTGAGAAGGCCAAACAGGGCGAAAATTTTATCGTTGCAGCTTCGATTCTATTCCATAACCGCGCGTGCTGAGTGGCGTTGGGCTTTCAGGTGCTGACTATAAGGAAAATTGCATGAAATCTCCTTTCCCGACCGAGGATCTCGACAACTTACTCAAAGCGTGTATCGAATACACTAAGCATCATGACCCATATTTCTATACGGGAAATATTTGCGGACGCGATGGCGTTCCCACAGATGATGATTCGGTCAAAAGAATGTTTGTTTGGATAGCGAAAACGGACAAAGGCCTATTGGAAGACTGTGGGTTCGGAAAGGACAATATTCACTATTTCCGGCTGGGACACGATGCGATCGATATAAGCAGAAAAGGTGGCTTTGCAAAGTACCTTCGAAATCGATCCCGGAGTGAGTTTCTCGATAACTTCCGGTTATGGGCTCCAATAGGTATTTCGATTGCTGCCATCGCTGTTTCAGTGTTCGCCCTGAAGAAACCGGCGGACAGTGCCAGCCAGCTTGAGAATCTTCGTGGTCAGTTGATCGAGTTACAGAGCGAACAGGATCAACTTAGGGCGGCAGTTGAGAAGTCATCTATTGCTCAAGATAATACGTCGAACCGTGGGGCTTCATCCGCCCCTGCTCGCGAAGAGCCATTGCCCAACAAACCGTTGCAGCCGATCACGCCCGAAGACAGTGTGTCGGCTGAAAAATAACTTTATATCAGAGTCGTATTAAAGTCCGCTCTTGGCCGTTATCTCAGGAATACAATTCGGTCGTTTTCTTTGCATGCGCCGCCCTGTCGCCCAGGATGGCGTTTTTCGCTGGTTTTCCGTAAAGAAATCTCATAAACCTTTCTACGTACAGGAAACCTAGGTTTGTTTGCGAAGCATCAGGTCAGCCAGGCGGTAACGATCGGAGATAAAAGCGGTATTACTCGATGGCTGGCAAAGCTCTTCAGATACCTTATGCTCGGGGACGCCAGAATGGCACCCCCGAGCATAGGTGCTGGTAGGTTCAGAAGGACTCCCACGCCTCAACCTGGTTTTGAGATCTTTCGTCCTTCTGCGGCGCCTTATTGGCGCTGGTACTGACAGGGGTGCGGCATGGCTGCGGTATTGTGTTAAGGGGAGTATACCCATCTCCGGCAGGACTCTCTTTCACTTTGCCTGAGGGAGGGCGACGCATCATCGGTGATGCGGGATCCTCACGGAGCTGGAAGGTAGCCACTAGCTCTGCCAGACGGGCAGACTCATCTTGCAGTGAGGCTGCAGCCGTACTGGTCTGCTCCACCAAGGAGACGTTCTGCTGGGTCGCACTGTCCATCTGATTGACGGCCGTCGCCACCTGGCTAATACCGCTCTCCTGCTCCTGCACGGCGTTCAGGATCTCCTGCATCATAGCTGAAGCCTGTTGGATTGCCTTCATGGTGGCTTCCATTTCATCTTGTGTCTGGACAGACTGCTCGGCACCGGCGGCAATGTTCTGGGTGATTTCCTTGATGATGATGCGTATCTCTTTGGAGGACTCGGCAGAATTGGCCGCCAGCTTGCGTACTTCGTCCGCAACAACCGCGAAGCCACGGCCATGCTCGCCGGCTCGGGCTGCTTCAACAGATGCATTTAGAGCCAGGATGTTGGTCTGGAAGGCAATATCCTCAATGGCACCGATGATATCCTGCACACGACGTGAGCTGGCTTCCATGGTTTCCATCAGCTGCGAGGTGCGGATAACGGATTCGCGGGACTCCTTCGCCTTATCGACCGCCTCCTCGCTGAGCTGACTGGCCGAGGTGGCGGATTCACTGGTCTGGCGCACCGTGGAGTTCATCTCCTCCATGCTGGTGGCTGTTTCCTGCAACGCCGAGGCCTGCTCTTCGGTGCGGTTTGCCAGGTCCTCACTACCAGCCGCTATTTCACGAGAGCTGTACGCTACCTGATCGCCGCTTTGACGCAGCATGCCGATGATATCGATGAGGCGAGTTTGCATCTCTTGAAGCGCCTGGTTCAGAGTGCTGATCTCGTTTCGGCCACTCACCTTGATATGGTTGGTGAGATCCCCTTTGGCGATCTGGGCGCAGATTTTGCCAGCGCGCTGGAGTGGCGCCACTAGAAGTTTTTGTATGCTGACATAAGCGCCGAAGGTCAGCAGAGCCGCTATCAGCAAGACCACTGCAGTTAGGATTATGGTTTTCTGTACGCTGCGATTGGCATCTGCCCGAATTTCGTCGGCACGCTCCTCAGCGTAACCTGCGAACGCACGCACGCTGTCCGAGAATCCTGGACCGAGAGTATTGAGTCGTTGCCTCTCTTGTCGTATTGCTGCGACATCACCAGCTTCGATGGCCTCGATTAGCTCGGGAGTGACCAGCCCTTCGAAGGCCTCAATCACGGCCTCGAAGTAGGGGAAACGACGCTGGGAGTCATCAATGTCGACATTACGAAAATCTCCGAACCTGGCCCGGCTACGCTCCAGGCTCTCTTGCGCCTGATTGAGTGCGGTGGCGGCCATCTCCTCGTCGCCGCGCCGAGAAAAATCCTCATAACGCGCCATGCGCAACCGCATCTCCAGAAGATTTGACTCTATGCGGTTTGCGGTGTTGGCTTGATCGACACTTATCTCAGCTAATTCATTGATATTGCTTTCAGCTTTTTGTTCGCCGAGAATAGATACAGCGCCGATGATGGCTGTCATACTGGCCATGGCCAACAGAAGTGTCATTAGCAAAGTTTTTAATGTGATGTTTCTCATGTCCGGCCTTCTGTATATAAGTGGTCTAGACAAGACCTTCTCGCATGAAGCCAATCTGCCTTGAATTTTCACTATCGGCTGCTCCTTATATTTCTTTAGCCTCAAGGCTCAATGGTGTTGCTAGGTCAGACTGGTTCAAACCTGGCCTTTTCATCAGATTTTGCGCGAGATACCCCGCACTAAAAGTGCGGGGTATCTCGCGCAAAATCTGATGAAAGCGTGAATTATGAGGCAGTCTTCGCTACTGGCTCGTAACATAGAGCATGTTTTTCAGCTCCTCTGCTAGACATACTCAGCCGTATCGGATAATTGGAAAACATGGTATGACTAATGCTAAGAAAAGTACTTAAGATTCATACGAAGAGTGAGTAGGCATGGCACAACCTAGTCTTGATCAGCGGTTATCGACCGGCGTCCGGGGCGTCGATAACATTCTTGGAGGAGGTCTTATCAAAAACCGGAGCTATCTGGTTCGCGGCGGCCCGGGGGCAGGTAAAACGACGCTCGGCTTGCATTTCCTGACCGCCGCAAATAAAGACGAGCCGGTGCTGTTTATTGGTTTTCAGGAGCCCGAAGCACAGATCGAAGCGAATGCCATGGCAGTGGGCCTGAATGTCGCTCAAGTCAAATTCCTGAGCCTGACCCCCGATGAGCACTTCTTCACTGATCAGCAGGGCTATGACATTTTTTCCTCGGCGGATGTCGAGCAGGAACCGCTGGTGGACGCCGTTGTTCAAGCGATAAATGAGCTTGCCCCCAAACGGGTATTTGTCGATTCCTTGACCCAACTGCGCTATCTTTCTGCGGACGCCTACCAGTACCGCAAGCAAGTCATGTCCTTTCTGCGCTTTCTAACTCAACGCGGTGCTACCGTACTTTTCTCGTCCGAGAGCAGCCCCAACATGCCCGACGATGATCTACAGTTCATGGCCGATGGCGTACTTAATTTCGAAGCTGGCCAGACTGGCTCCAGCGTCCGAGTGACGAAGCTTCGGGGGTCGGGGTTTATCCATGGCCGGCACCATATGCGCCTAGGGGCGACGGGGGTACAAGTCTTCCCCAGGTTGGTTCCTCCTCTGACCAGAAGCCCCAATGATGAAACCAAACTCTGGAGCAGCGGTTCTTCGAGGATCGACGCCATTCTGCATGGGGGATTCGAAGCAGGAACCATTTCGATGATTACCGGGCCGGCCGGCGTAGGTAAGTCGACATTGGCCGCTCAGTTTGCGGCCGCCGCTGCGCGCAAAGGAGCGGCCAGCGCCTTGTTCCTGTTTGAGGAAGACGCCACTATTTTCCTTCGCCGCACTCAGAGCCTAGGGCTGGGGCTGCTCCAGGCGGTTCGCGAGGGGGCCGTGGCCATTGAGCCGGTCGAGCCCATGCGCTATCTGGCAGACGAATTTACCTCTGAAGTTCTCCAGCAGGTCTCTAGCAGAGGCGTTGAACTAGTTATTCTCGATAGTGTTGCTGGTTTTGGACTGACGCTGGGCGGTGAAGAAATTGAAGAACGCCTGCATACGTTCGCCAAGACGCTGGCGAGAATGGGCGTGACCGTGATCTTGATCAATGAAACCCAGGCCGTCACTGGTCCGGAGTTTCAGGCGACTGAGAAGGGCTTCAGTTACCTTTCCGATAACCTGCTCTTTCTACGCTATATGGAAACCGACGGGGAGTTAAAAAAAGCCCTGGGGGTGCTCAAAAAGCGGTTAAGCGGCTTCGACACTAACCTGCACACCTACGATATCGGCGAAGGAGGGCTACTCGTACACGACCCGATTGAAGGATTGCACAGTGTGATGTCGGGCATGCCATCCCAAGAGATTGGTTGACCGGAGCGGGAACGATGGCAACCGTCCTACTGGTGATGAAACGACCGGGCAATGCGCGCGTGATGGCAGACGTACTGGAGGCGACAGGTCACACTGCGATCAGCGCTTCCGATCATGAGGCTCTCACTGCGGCGATGATGCAGTCTAGCGACTGCATCATCGCGCTCGTGGATATCTCGGACTTTGGCCCGGCTGATTGGCGGATGTGCCAGACACTGCAAAGTCATAAGGTGCGCTTTATCGTGCTCTGCGCCGCGCATGAAATCCGCCGAGGAGGACAGGCGTTACTCTACGGTGCGGCCAGTTTTCTACAGAAGCCAGTGAAGAAGCCTATACTCCTCGGGCTGCTTTCGGACCTGGCCGGGGATCCACAGCGATGCAGTCAGTCTGGAACGGACGCATGAAAAAAGACAATAGCAATCAGGATGTCTTCTGGCGAGGCATCGCAGGGGAAGACAGCAGCTCGATCCCGTCTGTCTCCCAACGGGAGCGGATTTTGATGCTGGTGGGTGCCAGTGGAAACTGCAAACAGTTGATAGAACATCTGAGGCCGCGCTACGACGTTCTTATACCTGACAAGTCTGGCTCCGTCGAAGACATAAGGTCGAACAGTCCAATGAGAGCTTCGTTCGACCTCGCCATTGTCGATCTCGCGGGCGCGATACGCTGGCGAAAAGTACTATCTGAGGCGAGAAGACATGCACAGCCTGTTTTTCTGCCAGCCATGTTGATTGCCTCAAGGAAAGATCTTCCCCGAGCATTGCATGCCTGTGATTCGCTCATCGATGAATTCCTGCTCACCCCGATTGATCCAAGTGAGCTGACACAGCGTATCGCCATGCTGCTACGTGCGAGACGCCAGGCACTCACCCAGAGTACTCGACTTGCCTACCTCACTAGCCATGATCAGGGATCGGGACTGCCCAACAAGACACTATTCTTGGATCGTTTGAGCCAAGCCATCCAAGATGGAACGGTTCTGGGTCGTCAGGTTTACGTCATGGCCATTCACATTTCACTGGCGCCGATTTTAAAATCTTTAGGTAACCGGGCATTGGAAAAGGCCGGCCTCGTTTGCTGCGAGCGTTTAAAGGCACTGCTGGGCGATAAGTACTCGCTAGCACGGCTGTCTACAGAAGAGTGGGCCCTGATGCTGCGTGCCGGTGCCTCCACGAACAATGCGCTTGAGGTGTTTCGCAGCGTTCAACAACTTTCATCTATCCCCCTCGATGTTAGGGGAGAGCGCGTCCATATCTCCCCCACCGTGGGCATTGCCGTCTACCCTGATGATGCATCAAATGCCCCCTCTCTTCTGGATTGCGCGGGAGCGGCCTTGGCTCGTACTGAACGGGTGCAACATCCTACGTTTTATTCGACTAACGTGCAGCGCCAAGCACTGGCACAGATACGAACCGAGGCAGGGCTACACGAAGCCCTCGCGCTTGACCAATTTGAACTCTGGTACCAACCAAAGGTGAGTTTGAAGGACCGTTCGCTGAGCGGCGTTGAGGCGCTGATTCGGTGGCGCCTGCCAAGCGGTGGCTTGGTACCGCCAAATAACTTTATTTCGGTTGCCGAGCGCAACGGTATGATTATACAGATTGACCAATGGGTACTCGCGAAAGCCTGCGAGTCCATGCGGATTTGGCAGGCTCATGGCGGCCCGGCCCAGGTGGCGGTCAATATTTCTGCTCAGCACTTGGCACAGGATGAATTCGTTACGACCGTCGAACAAGCCCTATTACGCTTCGGCATCTCACCTACAGCCCTTGAATTGGAGCTTACCGAAACCGCTCTGGCGGACCTGGGCCAAAAGAATCTCGATAAACTTCGAGCATTGCGAAACATGGGCGTGAGCATTGCGCTTGACGATTTCGGTACCGGCTACTGCTCGTTAAGCTACATTCACAAATTGCCCATTACCACACTCAAAATCGACAAGTGCTTCATAGACAATATCGTTACCGATACCTCGGACGCAGCGGTTACTCAGACCATCGTATCGCTGGCCAAAAATTTTCATCTTAATCTGGTCGCCGAAGGCATCGAGACGGAAGAACAGTGCCAATGCCTGGTTAGCCTCGATGTTGAAGCAGGCCAGGGCTATCTGTTTGCTCGTCCGATGCCCTTCGCTGAACTGCAGCAGTGGATAGAGGGAAAAAACAACCATCCTGCTGCGAATCGTGGAAGCGGGGCAGAGGGCCGCCAGCCACAATAACGGAGATAAGCGTCTGTCGGTATCATACAAATCTTGAAAACTATTGGCTAGATGATAACCGACTTCACGCTGAGTGGCTTTATCTCGGGCCTACACGTTCGGGAATTGATGTCTTTTTCTGGCCGAAACAGGAATGCTCGTGTATAAGGTGCTATCGATCCAAATTGGCCCTTGTGACTGCTCAAACATAATCCCTGTGTTATTGACGAGAATATCCACCCTGTCAAACTCGCTTCCGCTTTTTTAGCGACTTAATCAGGCGCTTCAAGACCTATCAAATTAATTGCCTAGATTGTTAGCGACAGAGATGTTCCTGAATCACAGTGGGCTTAAGCACCAAGTATGACGATATCACTGAAGAGAGTATGGAATGCCGCGCACTGTTCCAAGATCGACTTGTGGTCTTGGGCAGCTCTGAGTTTAAGGAAAAGTGTCAGATTTATGGTGCTGAAGGCCTTCTGAGTGTTCCGTTACTCTACCTTGAGACGGAAGAAACAGGCTGGGCGGGCTGGAAAGAGCGGAGCGATACCCAGGCGCTTTCCCAACCCCGTCCACAGGGAGTTAGCGTTAATAATTATGAGATTGTGCTACAGGCCCCGCAGGATGGAATGGGCGCTATTTTAGGCTGGGAGAGTTTAACCGCCAATTAGTGAAGAGTGAAAAACTGGTAAGGCTGGTGCCAGAAAGCATCCTATCGCCTCTCGATTTCTATATAAGAATTAACTCAAAATCTTCTGGCTGGGCCATGATCCTTTGTGACTGGCTGCTGCGTTCCCCTAAAAGTGAGCCGGTTTTAGGTCGGCTCACTCAAATGACAGAACCCTACAGGTCTTTAACGATGCGTAGGGCATCGTAAATCGCAGCATGGGTATTGCGGTGCGAAATGGCGTCCCCAATTCTGAACAGCTGGAATTTTCCTTCGGTTGCGGCAGGCTGTGGTGTGCCTACAATCAGATTGTCATAGTTGATGGCTCCTTGGTTGCTCGACAGCAGCTTTAGCTCTTCGTAAAGGTCGGCCATGGGTAAAGTGCCAAAGTTAACAACGACTTGGTCCACGCACCGCTCCTTAACGACATTGGTGTAATCGCTGCTGATCGAAGCGACAAGTTCACTGCCGTCACGCTTAATGCCGGTCAGGCGGAACGTCGGAGTGAACGTGGTATCTAGCATTTGTAACGTGCGCATGTAGGGCACCAAGTTCATAGCCATGACTTCCGGCGCCAAGGCGCGGTCGGCTGTCATGTATTCGACTTTACCGCCCGCTTTGGCAATAATCTCAGCTGCTTGTAGGGCGGTATGGTCGCCTGCATCGTCATACACCAGCACGTTTCTGCCTGGCGTCACATGGCCAGAGAGCAAATCCCAGCCGGTGATGGCCAGCTCGTTGCCCTCTTGAAGCGCCTCTTCGTTAGGCTGTCCGCCCGTTGCCACAATGACCACGTCCGGCGATTCGGCGAGCACTTCATCCTGTTCGGCAAAGACATTGAAGTGGAACGTTACGCCCATGGCTTGGCAGCGATCAAAGCGCCAGTCGATAATGCCCATCATTTCTCGACGACGCTCGCTCTGCGCCGTTAAACGAATTTGCCCGCCGGGGGCATCTGCTGCTTCAAATACGACGACTTCGTGTCCGCGTTCGGCAGCCACGCGGGCGGCTTCCAGCCCGCCAGGGCCTGTGCCAACGACCACCACCTTGCGTTTGGTATCGGCGGGGGAAATGGTATGGGGCATGGTGGTTTCGCGGCCGGTCGCGGCGTTGTGAATACAGTACGCAGCGCCGCCTTGGTAAATGCGGTCCAGGCAGTAGTTGGCGCCCACGCAGGGACGGATCTCTTCTTCACGGCCTTCGATGACTTTCTTCATCAGATGCGGGTCGGCCATATGGGCACGGGTCATGCCGATCATATCGACCTTGCCGGATGCAATCGCATGGCGAGCCGTCGCAACATCCTGAATTTTGGCTCCATGGAAGGTAGGGAAGTCGACCTCGCGCTTAATATCGCCCGCAAAATCCAGGTGTGGCGCGCTAGGCATGCCTTGGATAGGAATCACGTCCGTCAGGCCTGGGTCGGTATCAATGTGCCCTTTGACGACATTGAGGAAGTCTACCAAACCGCTGTCTTTCAATCGGTGGGAAATGGCCATGCCATCCCGAGCATCGAACCCGCCGGGTAAGCACTCGTCTCCGGTATAGCGCACGCCTAGTAAGAATTTCTCACCCACACGCTCACGGATGCTCTGAAGCACTTCAAAGGTGAACCGTAGCCGGTTGTCCAGGCTGCCTCCATACGGCGCATCAAGCTCGTTGGTCAACGGTGACCAGAACTGATCCATCAAGTGGCCGTACGCCTGGATTTCCATGCCGTCCAGGCCTGCTGCGTACATGCGTTCGGCGGCGTCGGTGTAATCCTTGATTAATCGCTCAATATCCCAAAGCTCGGCTTTTTTCGGATAGGCACGGTGGGATGCTTCGCGATGATTGGAGGCTGATACCGCAGGCAGCCAATCGCCTTTGTCCCACCGGGTGCGGCGACCTAAGTGTGTTAGCTGAATCATTACTGCCGTACCGTGTTCGTGGCACGCCTCGGTAAGGTCGCGCATCCACGGCACCACTTCATCTTTATAAGCCAGAATATTGTTAAACACCGGCGGGCTGTCTCGAGAAACCGCCGCCGACCCGGCAGTCATGGTCAGGGCAATACCTGCCTTGGCACGTTCAACATGATAAGCCCGGTATAGCTCTTTAGGCATGCCATCTTCGGGGTAAGCCGGTTCGTGAGAAGTCAGCATTACCCGATTTTTCAGAGTTAAATGTTTTAATTGTAACGGCTGTAGCAAAGGGTCGTTTTTCACGGTCATCTTCCCTTGTTGTTTTGATGGTTGACACAAGCTAGCCTTCACTGTACATACTTGTCAATATGGATGACAGTTATGTACACGAAGATGACAGCCTTCCTGTATGATCGATTGCATCGCCATGGCAAAGAGAGAAATACGTGAAAAACGGACGCGCCACGATTAACCAAACTGCTTGGATTGATGCTGCTTACGAGCTACTAATTGCCTCGGGAGTCAGTGCCGTCAAGATCGTACCGTTAGCAAAGAAGTTAAAAACATCACGCACCAGTTTTTACTGGCTATTTAAAGATCGTGAAGAGGTGCTTACTGCACTGCTGGAGCGGTGGGAGCGACAAAATACCCAGGCCTTAATTGAACAATCGGAGAAATATGCATCTTCCATCGTGGAAGCCACGCTCAATATCTTTGATTGTTGGTTTGACCCGGCGGTATTTGATTCTGAATTCGAGTACGCCGTTAGAAGCTGGAGCCTGCAAGATCAAGCGGTTGCTGAGCGCGTTAGCCAAGCCGATAGCGTGCGGCTACAAGCGCTGCAAGACATGTTTATTCGCTATGGCTATGACGTGCTGGAAGCTGATACCCGTGCACGCACGGTGTATTTGATTCAGATCGGCTACATCTCAATGCATACCCAAGAGACCCAAGATACGCGGATCGCCCGAGTGGCTCAGTACATCAATATTTTTACTGGGCAGATGTGCACCCATGCTGATCTTGAGCGGTTTGCTGCGCGGCATAGAGCGCGGTTTACGCCCGAAGAGATGGCGGCTCAACAGGAGATGACAGATGAAACCGACATTAACGCTCGGCATTATCGGGGGTAATGGCTGGCTGGGTAGTGCGCTGGGTCGTTGCGTGTTGGCTAGTGGGCTTATCGCGCCAAACCAGCTGGTGGTAACGGCCAGTCGAAAGCATAACCGCTATCAGGATTGGCCAGGCGTAACTTGTGTCGAGAGTTCTGATGCACTGCTGGAGGTTGCTGAGATCATTGTGTTGTCTGTTCGGCCTGAGCAGTTTGCCCAACTAACGCTTTCGCTTGAAAACCGGCTGGTGATTTCGTTAATGGCCAAGGTGCCAATGGTAGCGCTGGCCTCGGCAACGAGGAGTGATCGAATCGTACGTGCCATGCCAAACGCAGCTGCAGCGGTAGGGCGCTCCTATACCCCTTGGTGTGCAACGCCACGTTTGAGCGCGGATGATCGCGACTTCGTTCAGCGCCTGTTTTCAGCCTGTGGTGTAAGCGATGAAGTAGAAAACGAATCGCAAATCGATTATCTGACTGCGCTAACGGGCAGTGGCCCTGCGTTTCCTGCGCTGTTGGCTGATGCGCTAATTCATCATGCAATAACACAAGGAATTTCTCCGGCGGTGGCCCAGCGCGGCGTACTGCACACGTTGTCAGGCGCTAGCCAACTGATGTTGGAAGAAAACGCGACCCCAATGGAGATGGTTACCCGCTTTCTGGATTACGGCGGAACCACCACCGAAGGCTTAAATGCCATGCTGCAGCATGGTTTTCGGGAGGCGGTACAGCAGGGGATTGAGGCCGCCTACGGTGCCGTCAAGACCTGACCGAATGACGCTTACAACAATAAACGCTTTGGCAAACGCCCAGCCATACAACGCATTCAACACATTATAAAAAAGGAGAGGGTATGAACCTTGGCAACAATAAACACCAAGCAGTGGGGGCTCCTTCGGAGCAGTTGGCTAGACGACGATGGGGTTAATAAAGACTCTGACTGGATAACGCCCCCCTTATGAATAATAAACCGCAGCGCTATCGCGTGCTGCCGGACCTGCTTGATGTTTAAAAGGAGACAGTTCCATGCTGGATAACAATAACGCAGTCGTGATTACGACGTTTGCCCTTTATTTTGTCGTAATGTTTGTCATTGGTGTTGTCGCTTGGAAACGCTCGTCAGATTTTTCGGACTACGCTCTGGGCGGACGCACACTAGGGCCGTTTGCAACGGCGATTTCATCCGGTGCCTCGGAGATGTCGGGCTGGCTAATGGTGGCGATGCCAGGTGCTGCTTACTTGTCAGGGCTATCGTCATTCTGGGTGGCTGGCGGCTTGCTAGTAGGAACTATCTTAAACTGGCTGATCGTGGCCCAACGGCTTCGGGTCTACAGCTTTGTCGCCAACAACGCCCTGACCATTCCAGACTTTCTCTCCGAACGTTTCCAGCTGCATACCAATGGCCTACGGCTGGTAGCCTCGCTGTTCATTATCGTATTTTACCTATTTTATACCAGCTCGGGGCTGGTGGCGGGCGGTAAGCTGCTAAACACTGTCTTTGGCATGAGCTACGAGCTGGCGGTTTTATTGGGCGTACTGGCAATCATTTCTTACACCTTCTTTGGCGGCTATCTGGCCGTCTCCTGGACCGACGTTTTACAGGGCATCATGATGATTTTCGCTCTGATTGCCGTTCCAGTGGCCGCAGTCACGGAACTTGGTGGTATCAACGCCTCTATGGCCTCCGTACAGGAGGCCTCGCCCCAGGTCCTGCAGTGGCTGACCGATGCGGCCAGCGGCGAAAGCCTGACCTGGATCGCCATAGCAAGCTCGCTTGCCTGGGGTCTGGGCTACTTCGGCCAGCCACACTCTTTGGCACGCTTTGCCGGGATTAACGACCACCGCAATATTCCCTTTGCGCGGCGCGTGGCGGTTTCCTGGACTGCTATCGGACTGGTCTGCGCCTTGCTAATCGGCGTGCTTGGTCATGGTTTCTTCCCGGCTGGACTTGATGATCAGGAGCGCATCTTCATGTTTATGGTCGATGTATTGTTTAACCCAATTGTATCCGGAGTACTGCTCACCGCTATTCTGGCAGCCGTCATGTCGACCGCGGATTCACAGCTGCTTATATGCTCATCCACTATTGCCGATGATATCTACAAGTCGGTCTTTCGTAAGAACGCAACGCAAAAAGAGCTGTTGAGGGTGGGCCGGTTGGCCGTGCTGGGCGTTTCTCTTATCGCGCTATTGCTCGCGCTGGCACCGGGTTCTGAAGTGCTCGGGCTGGTCTCTTATGCTTGGGCGGGGTTTGGTGCCTGCTTTGGCCCCACACTCATTTTAAGTCTGTTCTGGAAGCGCATGAACCAGTGGGGCGCGCTTGCCGGTATTGTGGTAGGTGGTATCACCGTTATTGTCTGGTCTCGGCTATCGGGCGGGCTATTCGATCTGTATGAAATTGTTCCTGGCTTCGTGTTCTCGCTTGTCGCGATAGTGGGTGCCTCATTGAGCACGGCGGCCCCGCTGGCTTCTGTCGCGCGTCAGTTCGATGAGATGGAATCAGCACTTAACAACCACCAGCAGGAGATACTCGTATGAAAGTACTCGTCGCGGTTAAACGCGTCATCGATTACAACGTCAAGATTCGCGTCAAGGCGGATCACTCCGACGTTGACCTGACCAACGTCAAAATGGCCATGAACCCCTTCTGCGAAATCGCCGTGGAAGAAGCCGTGCGCCTGAAAGAGAAGGGCGTGGCCACCGAAGTCGTTGCGGTCACCATTGGCCCTAAAGCGGCCCAGGAACAGCTGCGTACCGC
>NZ_RZHF01000015.1 GCF_003990185.1 Vreelandella nanhaiensis
CAAGGGCGTTGTTTTCGATGTTTAACCACCCACATCCAAAACCTCTAACCACTTGATAACCCGAAGGTTTTCACCTTCATTCACCGCTGGTAACGCTTGGCGTCCCCGGCAGCGGATGCGTACTTTACGGATTCRCTGCCGGCTTGGCAAGGCCTTTTTGAAATTTAGCTGAAAAAGTTTCAGCCGGCTCCGATTTAGTAGCTTAAAGCGCTTCGACGCCACCTTGTTGGCGGTTACACTTAGCGCCATGCGAGCCCCCGCCCACTTATTATGAGGTCCATGATGAGCCAGCACCTGTTAACTGTCGATTCATTAAACCGCGATAGCGTTGACCACCTTTTACGCGTGGCAGCGCGTATGGAACCCATAGCCAGCCGTCGCCAAGTAACACGGGTGCTGGAAGGCGCGGTGCTAGGCAATCTCTTTTTCGAAGCCAGTACCCGTACCCGGGTAAGTTTTCATACAGCGTTTTGTCGATTGGGCGGCAGCGTATGTGACACGACAGGCTTTACCTTCTCTTCCATGGCGAAAGGCGAGTCGCTTTACGATACTAGCCGAGTAATGAGCGGCTACTGTGATGCCATCGTAATGCGTCACCCTGAGCAAGGATCGGTTGCCGAGTTTGCCGCCGCCACCAATGTGCCGGTAATTAACGGTGGCGACGGCCCAGGTGAACATCCAAGCCAGGCGCTGCTGGATCTCTACACTATCGACAAGGAGTTCCAACGGTTAGGCAAGTCGCTTGGCGGAGCGCATATTTTGTTGACCGGCGATCTCAAGTACGGGCGAACCGTACACTCCCTGATCAAGCTGCTCTCTTTATACGACCCGTTGCGTATTACCCTGGTGTCGCCGTCGGGGCTTGAAATGCCGACATCCTTGATCGATCTGGTCACAGCCCGCGGTCATCAGGTAGAAGTACGCGATCACCTGGCCACTGACTTCAGTGATCTGGACGTGGTGTACACCACGCGGATTCAGAAAGAGCGCTTTACCGAAGAGATGAATGAGAGCTTCAAGGGCATCTCGGATGACTTCATGGTCAACAAGGCATTTTTGGATCAGCGCTGCAGCGATTCGACCATTGTCATGCACCCGTTACCGCGCGACAGTCGCCCCGGTGCCAATGATTTGAACGTGGATCTTAATGGCGACCCGCGCCTGGCGATATTCCGCCAGACCGATAACGGCATCCCCATGCGCATGGCCATTTTTGCCACGCTGTTGAAAGTCGACGACCTGATCGAGAAGGACCTTCGTCCGGTGCGTTGGTTCGTGCCCAGCCAGCTTGGCACGCTGGACCGTTAAGGCTTAATAGATAGCGCGCCCATCAGGAAGACCTTCTTGGTGGGCAAACCAGCCCTCCAGAATCAGCACGGCGGCAATACCATCCACGCTCTCCTGGCGGTAGTTGCCCCGGTGCCCGGCTTCTCTGGCGATCAGCTTGGCCTCCCGGGTAGAGCCACGCTCATCAACCATCACACACGGTTTGCCGTAGCGTCCGTGCAAGCGGTTACCAAACTTGCGCGCACGCTTGCTCATGTCCGATTCACTGCCATCCATATTAAGCGGTAACCCCACGACCAGCAGGTCAGGCTGCCACTCTTTAAGGAGCTGCTCTACCTTATTCCAGTCAGGGATACCATCACGCGCGGTCAGTGGCGCAAGCTCCCGGGCACTTTTGAGCAGCTCGTTGCCTACGGCGACGCCAATGCGCCGCGTGCCGTAATCAAAGGCAAGAATTAACCGTTGGCCTGTTTCTGCCATCAGGCGTGCCCTGCATCTCGGGTCATCAGATTGAGATCAACCCCGAGCAGCCCGGCCGCTGCTGTAAGGCGCTCAGCGGGAGGCGTGCTAAACAGCACCTTGGCTTGACCTTCAACCGTAAGCCAGGTGTTCTCTTTGAGCTCATCTTCCAACTGGCCCACTTCCCAGCCCGCACAGCCCAGGCAGATCAGAAAGTGCTCAGGTCCCTCCCCGTTAGCCAACGCCTGGAGGATATCCATGGACGTGGTCAGCGCGATGTCGTCTTCTACCTGAATGCTGGAGTCCCACGCCTGACTGTCGCCCAAGTGAAGAATAAAGCCGCGGTCCTTGTGCATTGGCCCGCCGTAATAGACGGGCGCATTACGATGGGGGCTCTCTTCACCGCCCAGTTCAAGCTGGTCAAACAGCGCGTCCAGGGTAATATCCAGCGGGCGATTGGTAATCACACCCATACAGCCATTATGGTCATGCTCGCAAAGATAGATCAGGCTGCCCTCAAAATTCGGGTCATCCAGATGCGGCATCGCCATTAAAAAGTGGTGCTTCAGACTTTGCATGCGTCTCCTACGGTCTGCCAGCCCTGCCAGCAGACCTTCTATATCAGTAGTTAATCAGGCGTTCTGGGCAGCGCTCAGGCGGCGCTCAATCGCATCCAGCAGCAATCCGGCAATATCGGTGCCACGCTGATCATCAATTTCACGCACGCAGGTAGGGCTCGTCACGTTAATTTCGGTGATGTAGTCACCGATTACGTCCAGCCCGACAAACATCAGCCCCTTTTCGCGAATCATTGGCTGGACCTGCTCAATCAGCCAGTAATCGCGCTTGGTAAGCTCACGTGCTACCCCGCGGCCCCCAGCAGCCAGATTACCGCGCGTCTCACCCGCCGAGGGGATACGCGCAAGTCCGAAAGGCACCGGCTCCCCATCGACCAGCAGAATACGCGTGTCGCCATCCTTGATTTCGGGCAGGTAACGCTGAACCATGATCTGGCGCTGACCACGCAGTGTCAGTTGCTCGATGACCGCACCGATATTGCGACCGTCAGGACCGATATGAAAAATACCGGTGCCACCCATGCCATCCAGCGGCTTGAAGATCACATCGCCATGCTCTGCGTGGAAAGCGCGCAGCACGTCATCACGGCTCGCCACCAGCGTGGGTGTACAGCACTCAGGGAACTGCTGGGCAAACAGCTTTTCGTTACACTGCAAAAGTGCGGCGGTCGGGTTCACCACCAGCACGCCTTCGCGCTCGGCAAAGCCTAAAAGGTGTACCGCATTGGTGAAATCGGCATCCACCGGCGGATCCTTGCGCATCAGCACCACGTCCAGCTCGGCAAGCGGGCGGTTAGATGCCTCGCCCAGGTCGTACCAGTGGTCAGGGTTACGATGGACCGTCAGCGGCCGTATGCGCGCATGGGCCTGCCCCGCGTTCAAGAAAAGATCCTCCTGCTCCATATAGTGCAGGGTATAGCCGCGCTCCTGCGCCGCCCATAGCATGGCAAGAGTGGTATCTTTCTTGTAGGCGATGTCACTGATGGGGTCCATCACGACGCCGAGATGCAGATTTGATTGACTCATCGGGGCACAATCCATACATGAACAATAGACAAGCAGTATGCCGTACTGCCTGCCCAGCTCCAACCGTTGGTACTTTTACGGGGCAAGTGCGCCGGGAACAAGCCGAATCGCATCAGGCTCCAGCGTAATCAACTGCTGCTTGTAGAGTCGCCCAATAGCTTGTTTGAACGCACTTTTACTGACACCCAGGCGCGCCTTGATATCGTGTGCCGAGCTCTTGTCACCCAGCGGCAGATAGCCACCACTTTCACGCAGCGCCTTGAGTATCTTGTCGCCCACTACATCCAGACGCGCAGCACCCGGCGGCAACAGCGAAATATCCACGCGTCCATCGTCACGGCGTTGCTTTACGTAGCCGGTCAACGCCTGACCACGGCGTAGCGGCTGGCTAATATCATCCTGATAGATCAGCCCCCAGTAGCGATGGTTGACCACCACTTTCATGCCCAGGTCAGTACGATCGGCGACCACGACGGCTACTTCATCGCCCTGCTCAAGCGCCCAGGCATCATCGGTTAAAAAACGATCGAGACGCATGGTGGCGACTGGCCGCCCTTGGTCATCTTCATACAGCATCACCAGCACCCGCTTGCCTGGGTCTGGGCGAAAGCGCTGCTCGCTATAGGGTAGCAAAACGTCCTTGGGCTGCCCCCAGCGCAGGAAGGCGCCCGTGTTGTTCACGGCCGTAACGGTCAGGTATGCCACTTCGCCTATTCGGGCAGTTACGTCGCTTGCAGCGCGAGGAGGGTTCGTTGATTCACGGACCATGGATGCCGTCCTTAAAAAATGAACCTGCATTATGGCGCCTGGATGTCATAGGGCAAAGCGCTAGCAGCGTTTTAGCCGCATGCCGTGATGGACGCCGGTTAATTTAAACACTTGTCTTAAGCAGGCTTATGACAACCTGCTACGCTCAAAACATCAGCGAAATTGGGTTTCGGGGTGGCGCATGGAAGGTTTTACATTCGTCGACATGGTGGTATTGATCGTTTATATCAGTTTGATCGCCTGGATCGGCTCACGATTCGGCAAGGATCAATATAGTCCCGAGGACTACTTTCTAGGCGGTCGCAAAATTCCCGGCTGGGCCATTGGCCTCTCTGTCATGGCTACCCAGGCAAGCGCCATCACCTTCATCGGCGCGCCCGGCTGGGGCTTTGAGGGCGGGCTTGAACGGCTAGTCACGTTCATCAACGTGCCGCTGGCGATGATCGTCCTGATCATGGTCTTCGTGCCGGTATTTCACCGGGCAGGTATTTACAGCATTTATGAGCTTCTTGAGCGGCGCTTTGGCCCGGCAACACGCACATTAAGTGCTCTGCTGTTTCTGATCGCCCGCGGGCTTGCCACCGGTGTAGTGTTATATGCGCCCGCGCTGGTGCTCGCCGTGGTCACCGGCTGGAGCGTTAACCTGACCATCATCATCATGGCGGTACTGGCCATCAGCTACACAGTGCTGGGCGGCATGAGTGCGGTCATCTGGACCGATGTCATACAGATGTTTGTGCTATGGCTAGGCGCGCTACTGAGTATCTTCTTTCTGATTACCAGCCTGCCCGGCGGCTGGAGCGACGTGTTCACGTTCGGTGCGCAGAGCGGTATGTTTAACGCCATAGACCTATCGCTTGACCCGAGCGTGACCTACTCGCTATGGGCGGGCCTATTGGGCGGCTTTTTTCTGCATGTGGCGTACTTCGGCACCGACCAGAGCCAGATTCAACGCGTGCTCTCAAGCCCTTCGGTACTCGATGCCCAACGCTCGCTGCTGATTGGCGGCTACCTGCTGATTCCCCAGATGCTGCTGTTTCTGTTTATCGGCGTCATCCTGGCCACCTATTACCAACAGCATGGTCTCACCCCGCCTGAAGACTTAAACGAGCTGCTTCCCCGCTATGTGGTAAACGCCTTTCCTTCGGGCATGGCGGGTCTAGTCATCGCAGGCGTGTTTGCCGCCGCCATGTCGAGCCTTGATTCGGCGCTCAACTCGCTGTCGGCGGTAACCGTGCGCGACTTCTACAGCCGCTATATCAAGCCAGACGCCAGCGATGCGCACTACCTGAAAGCCTCTCGGCTGGCGACGATCTTCTGGGGGCTTTACGCCACTCTGTTCGCGTTCTTTGCGGGTAATTTGGGGCCGGTAATTGAAGCGGTCAACCAGATTGGCTCCTGGTTTTACGGCGCGCTGCTCGGCACCTTCCTGCTGGCGATTTTTAGCCATCGCTCCAACGCGCGGGGGGCAGTAGCCGGATTGATAGCAGGAATGCTGGCTGTCTGGTTGGTTTCCAGCCTGATGGATATCTCATGGCTCTATAACAACACCATCGGCGTGGTGGTCTCGGTGTCGATTGGGTATCTAGTCAGCCTGACAACCAGCGCTCCACGCCCTGAGCAGCTATCCGATGTCATCATAGAGGAAACGGCACCCGACATGCAGGCCATACTTGCGTCCCGGGGAGCCAGCGCCCCCGAAGTAGGCCATGAAGCACGTCTGACCCGGCGCCGCTGTATCGGCCTGCTCCTCTGGTTTGGATTAATGCTGGGGTTGCTGGCACTACTGCAGGGCTGGGCCAATGGCTGAGCGTCTCACCCTTGCCCGGCAGCTTAACGAAAAAGCCGCCAGACAGCGGCTTGGCCGCCTGGGCGCACATACGCTTGAACCTGCCTGGGTAGCCCTGTGGGCAGCGCCTCTAGGACTGCCCGGCAAACCGCCGGGCGCCTGGCTGCTGGGTGCCGAAGAAATGCGACGGGCGCTGCTATTAACCGGCACCGAGCTGCCCGCGCAGGCCGAACGGCCCGGCCCAGGCATTCAGTTAACAGGCGCCACGCCACCCGCTTACGAAGCCATCAGACGCCTATGGCTATGGGAAAGAATAGCGACGCCACGTCTGTGGCGCATTCAAGCGCTGGATATCCCGCCCACGCCCGTATGGCTGCCCTGCTGGCTTGGCTACCGCGCCGGGCGCCAGCACCAGCTGACGGTAATCAGCGGCCTGTCGGGTGAGGTGCTTTCCATGCTCAAGGCCTTAATACTTGGTGGGCTGGCAGACGCTTATCGCCATGCTCAGACGCCTGGCGAAAAGGCCTGCAGCCCATCAGATATTATTCAGGAAGAGAGGAAATCTATCGGCACCCGAGTCTAGCCTTCGCCTGAGTTAGTAAGTGCTCACAAATCGCCGAAATAGTGCTGTAGAAGAGTTAGCGCCACGACCGGTGCCGTTTCGGTGCGTAGAACGCGCGGCCCCAAGGTCAGCGGTGTGAAGCCAGCCGCCTGGGCAGCGCCAATGTCCGCTTCGGTCAGCCCACCTTCGGGGCCGATCAGAAGCGCCGCTGAGGCGGGGCGCTCGGGTTGATCAAACGTATTACCGGTCGCCAGATGCAACATCAAACGAAGCGGCTCCTGACGGTCGCTCAACCATTCAGCAAGCCCTACCGGCGGATGCACTACCGGCACCACCGCTCGGCCGCTTTGCTCGCAGGCACTGGCCGCCACGGCCTGCCAATGTGCAAGCTTCTTGGCTTCGCGGTCCCCTTTCAGGCGTACATCACCACGCTCGGTGTACAGCGGTGTAATGGCGGCAACTCCCAGCTCGACGGCCTTTTGGATGGCATAATCCATCCGATCGCCCTTGGAAATCGCCTGGCCCAGATGCACGGCAAAGGGCGATTCACTCGCCCCCGGCCATACCGCATCCACCGTGGCCGTGGTGTGTTTGCGGCCCACCTCCGCCAAGTGGACGCCCGCCTCCTGGCCCTGCCCATCGAACAGCACCAGCGGCGCCCCCTCGCCCATGCGCAGCACGCGGGTTACGTGGCGCGCCGGGCCTTCTGGCAATACCACCACCTCACCGATTGTGAACGGTGCCGGCACATACAGGCGAGGCATCTTACCGTGCAGGGCGTACCACTCCTCGGCCTGCATGCTTAGTGAGTACTTGCTTCGGCTTGTTGCTGCGCTTCACGCTGCTTGCGCTGGGCGTACATGGCTTCGAAGTTCACTGGCGCCAGCATCAACGGCGGGAAGCCGCCACGGTTGACTAGGTTGTCCACACACTCACGCGCGTAGGGGAACAGCAGGTTGGGGCAGAACGCACCCAGAGTCTGTTCCAGCTGTGCACCTTCGATACCCGAAATACGGAACAGGCCCGCCTGCTCGACTTCAGCCAGAAACGACGTAGTGCCGGTTTCGCTGTCGTTGACCTGCGCAGTTACCTTAACGACCACTTCATACTGGTCGTCAGCAATCTTGGTGCTGGTCGTGTTGAGGTCCAGGTTGACCTTGGGCTTGAATGCCTGCTTGAAAACAGACGGCGAGTTAGGCGCCTCAAACGAGATATCCTTTACATAGATACGCTGCAAAGAGAACTTCAGCTGGGGCTTGTCACCGGACGCTGCTGCGCCCGCCTGCGGGGTATTGTTATCTTCCGCCATGGAAAACTCCTCGTTGTTCATTCAATAAATTAAGGCGCAGTTGCGCTTACTTTTTAACCACCGGGAGGCTATCCGCCTGCCACTGCGCCATGCCGCCTTTCAGTTTGGAAACACGCTCAAACCCTGCCTTGGCAAGTTTGGCCTGAACCACACCGGCGCCCTGGCCGTGCTTGCAGACTACAATGATCGGCTGACCTTTCACTTTGTTCAGCTCGTTCATGCGGCTGTCAATATTGCTTTGCGGGATGTTGCGCGCCCCGGCAATATGCCCAGCCTTGAAGTCTTTGCTCTCACGAATATCCAGGATGACCGCGTCTTCGCGGTTAATAAGCTGGGTAGCCTGTGTTGAGGTCACAGCGTTGGTGGAGGCGCTGCGCGTTTCATAAATAAGCCACGCTACCAGCACCAGCAAAAACGCCCCGACTAACAGGGGGTGGTTCTGTACGAATTCGAACAGCTGATCGATCATCGCGAACACAATCTCTTGGTATATGCAGAAAAAAGCGGCAAGCCGCCATCAAAACGCGACAAGTATACACGTCACAAGGCGCCCCGCGCAGGCCTTGGTCATGACGCCCGGCAGTTGCCTACGTTATGATGCCCCAAGCGTGTGCCAGTCGCGACCCCTAAGGCATTGTCTGAAAGAGATGAGCAGCACACTCGGGCTTTTCAAATGACGCTTTAGACGCCAGCACGCTTTCGTTTTACGCCGCTTGTTTATTCAACCTAACGAGGTTTTTATGGCTACTTCTACCCCGCGCCCCGTCGCGCTGATCATTCTTGACGGTTACGGCCACAATCCTGATCACGCCCATAATGCCGTGGCCTGTGCCAATACACCCGTGATGGATGATTTATGGGCCAGCCGGCCGCACACCTTTGTACATACCGATGGCCGCCACGTGGGCCTGCCGGATGGCCAGATGGGCAACTCGGAAGTTGGCCACATGAACCTCGGCGCAGGGCGCATTGTTTACCAGGACTTCACGCGGATCACTAAGGCGATTGAAGATGGCGACCTGGACATAAATGAAAACCTTACCCAGCCCATTGATGAAGCTGTTGCCAACGGGCGTGCCGTTCACCTGCTAGGGCTGCTTTCCCCTGGCGGCGTGCACAGCCACGAAGATCATTTTATCGCCATGGCAGAGCTGGCGGCGCGGCGCGGCGCCCAGCGTATTTTTATTCACGCTTTCCTTGATGGCCGGGACATGCCGCCGCAAAGCGCACTGGCCTCCATCGAGCGCGCCAATGCCCGTTTATCTGAGCTGGTAGGCGCTGACAATGGCTTTGTCGCATCCGTTATCGGCCGTTTCTACGCCATGGACCGTGACAACCGCTGGGAGCGCGTTGAAAAAGCTTACCGCCTGCTCACCGACGGTCAGGCCGAGGTGTATGCGACCAGCGCTGAGTCGGCCCTTCGCGATGCCTACGAGCGTGGAGAGACCGACGAGTTCGTAGCCCCCAGCTGCGTGTTGCTTAATGACAAATGCGTTACGTTGCAAGACGGTGACGCAGCCTTCTTCATGAACTTCCGTGCCGACCGAGCCCGCGAGCTTACCCGCGCCTTCGTTGAGCCCGGCTTCAGCGGCTTTTCGCGCATGGCATGCCCGACGCTTGCAGGAAAAGGCCTGGTGATGCTTACCCAGTATGCTGCCGACATTCCAGCGCCTGCCGCTTTCCCTCCGTTTGATCTAAGCGACACCCTGGGCGAAGTGGTGGCCAAGCGCGGGCTTAAACAGCTGCGCATTGCGGAAACCGAAAAATACCCTCACGTGACTTTCTTCTTCTCTGGTGGCCGCGAGGCGGAGTTCGACGGCGAGACGCGCATCCTGCTGCCCTCGCCGCAGGAAGTGCGCACCTACGATGAAAAGCCCGAGATGAGCGCCTACGAGATTACCGAGAAACTGGTTGAGGCCATTGATGCCGGGCAGTTTGATCTGATCGTGTGCAATTACGCCAACGGCGATATGGTCGGCCATACCGGTGATTTTGACGCGGCGGTAAAGGCCATTGAAACCGTGGATATCTGCGTTGGCCGGGTGGTAGAGGCCATTGAGCGTGCCGGTGGCGCCTGTTTGATCACCGCCGACCACGGCAACGCCGAACAGATGGTGCACCCCGAAACCGGCGCCCCGCAAACGGCTCACACCACCTTCGTGGTCCCGCTGGTTTACGTTGGGGAGCGCGCAGGATCGTTAGAAGAAGGCCGCCTGTGCGACTTGGCACCCACGCTTCTCACCATGATGAACCAACCCGTTCCCGAGGTCATGACCGGGAAGTCGCTGATTCGCTTCAACTGATGTCAGGGCGACTGGCACTGGCGCTCGGCGCGCTACTGGCCTTACTCGGCTCGTCTGCAAGCCTTGCCCAACCCGATGAAAGCGCCGCCCGAGCACAGCTGGACGCACTGGGCCAGGAGATCGAGTCGCTTTCCGAGCGCCTAAGCGCCACGGGCCAGGCGCGCGACAGTGCCGAGCGTGAACTGCGCAGTGTGGAAACCGAGCTGGCCCAAACGCATCAGCACCTGGACGCCCTGCAGGCCGAACGGCGACAGGTGGACGATGAAATGTCCCAGCTACGCCAGCATCGCGACCGCCTGGAAGTCGAGCGCGCCAGCCAGTACGCGGCGCTAGGCCAGCAGCTGGCCGCGCTTTACCGGCTGGGGCCCACACCCCAGCTCAAGCTGCTGCTCAACCAGGGTGACCCTGCCGAGCTTGACCGCATGCAGGCCTATTTGAACCGGTTTACCCAGGCACGCAACCGACGCCTTGCCGATATTGCTCGCCTGGATACTGCCCTTGCCGATACCGAGCAGGCGCTTGATGAGCGTCAGGCGCGTCTGGCGAGTCTGGCTGACGAACTGGACACCCAGCGCGCCCGCTTGGTAGCGCGTACCGCCGAGCGGCGCAGCGTTGTGGAAACCCTGGATGATCGCTATGGCAGCGAAGCCGACCGCCTGGCGGATCTTAATGACAACCGCGAGCAGGCCGAGCGCAAGCTGCGTGAAATTCAGGCGGAGCTGGCGCGCCTTGATTCGCCTACGCTCACCACTAATATCGTGCGTACGCAGGGAGATCTACCATGGCCGGTGCAGGGTGATATCACATCGTCATTTAACCGTCGAGATGGGGTTCACTATAATGGTATTGTCATTCAGGCAGGTGCCGGCACCCAGGTTAGCGCCGTGCACTCTGGCCGGGTGGTGTTTGCCGACTGGATGCGGGGGTTTGGCAACCTTTTGATTATTGATCACGGCGACCAGATCATGACCCTCTATGCGCACTTGCAACAGTTCAGCGTCCGACCCGGTCAGCAGGTCAATCGGGGAGATGAAATCGGCCGTGTGGGAGACAGCGGTGGACAATCTCGCGCCGCGCTCTATTTTGAAGTACGTCAGCGTGGTGAACCCATCAACCCTCAGCGTTGGATTGCGCGCCGCTGACGGGATAAGCTGAACCATATTAACAGCCAACTTAGGGTAGCGCCTTACGCCTACCTATCGCCTTGCGGAGTCTGCATGACGCCATTTGTTACCGACGTATCGGCCCCTGCCAAGCGCTTCTTGGCTGCCCTGCTTCCTCTTGCGTTTCTGTCGGTCCCGTTACCGCTGCTTGCCCAGCCAGCAAGCCAGGGGCCTGCTGACGACCTGCCGCTTGAAGAGATCCAGACCTTTGCCGAAGTATTTGAGCGGATCAAGCGGGGTTATGTAGAAGAGGTAGACGACCGTACCCTGTTGCGTAACGCCATGCGCGGCATGCTCAACGAGCTGGACCCCCACTCTGCCTACCTGGATGAAGAGGAGTACCAGAGCCTGCACGAATCCACCCAGGGTGAGTTTGGCGGCATCGGTATCGAAGTGGGCATGGAAAATGGGCAGCTCGTGGTGGTCACGCCTATTGACGATACGCCGGCTTCCCGGGCAGGGCTACTTTCCCGGGACGTGATCATCACCATTGACGGCACGCCCACCGACAACATGTCACTGCAGGAAGCCGTTACCATGATGCGCGGTGAGCCGGGAAGCCAGCTGCGTATCTCGGTGCTGCGCAAAGGAGAAGAAACCCCGCGCAGCTTTACGCTGACCCGCGAGGTAATTCGCAGCGAAAGCGTCAAGCATGAGCTGCTGGAACCCGGCTACGGCTACCTTCGCATCAGCCAATTCCAGTCGCGAACGCCTGAGCAGGCACGCCAGGCCATCGAGCGTATGAAGCGCGATGCCCCGCTGGAAGGCCTGATTCTGGATCTGCGTAACAACCCCGGCGGCGTGTTGCAGGCAGCGGCGGGCGTGGCCGACCTGTTTCTGGATAGCGGCCTGATCGTGTACACCGAAGGGCGCCTTGCCGACACGGCAATGTCATTCTCGGCATCAACAGACACTCCGGCAAGCGATGTGCCGCTGGTGGTGCTGATCAATAGCGGCAGCGCCTCGGCCGCTGAGATTGTTGCTGGTGCTCTACAGGATCAGCGACGCGGGGTCATCATGGGTACAGACAGCTTCGGCAAGGGCTCGGTCCAGCAGATCATGCCGCTGGGCAACGGAGAAGGTCTAAAACTGACCACAGCGCTTTACTACACACCCAACGGGCGCTCCATTCAGGCCCAGGGCATCGAGCCGGATGTGGAAGTCGTCCGCGGCCGCCTGGAGCTTGCGGAAAGCCGCCTGGAACTTCGCGAATCCGACCTTGACGGCCATTTGAATGCCCAGCAGCCAACCAATCAGGCGCGCCAATCGGCCTCTGAGCGGCTGCGTGACGACTACCAGATGAGTGAAGCGCTTAATCTTCTCAAGGCCCTTAATGTCGTGGATCGCCGCCGCCGTTAGCGGCAATTAAGCGGCAGGCGCCCCCGTTCGCCGATCGCCTGCCGCATGACCATACGCTTTACGGGGCTTAGCTGATTCATCCCGCTCATGCCGAGATTGCGCGCCAGCGTAAAGAGTGGCATTTGTGTGCCAAACAGCTCCCTAAACCCCTTCATCAGCCCTAGCATGGCGCTGTTATCCAGCCGTCTCCGACGCTCATAGCGGTTGAGCGTGCTGAGCTCACCCCAAGGCGCGCCACGTTTCCAGGCGTTGATGACTTCCTCGGCCAGCACGGCCGCATCCATCAATCCCAAATTCACGCCCTGCCCGGCCAACGGATGTATGCTATGTGCCGCGTCGCCTATCAGCGCCAGATGTGGCTGCACGTACTGCCTGGCATGGCGCTGTATCAGTGAAAAGCGATAAGCGCGATCACAGGCGACCACCTCGCCCAGCCGATAGCCAAATGCCTTGCCAAGCGCTTCACCCAATGCATCAGGCGTCAGATTAACCAGCGTGCTCGCATGTTCAGGCGTGGTCGACCAGACAATCGAGCAATAGCGCTCATCACCATCAACCGTCAGCGGTAAAAAAGCCAGTGGCCCGCCCTCCATAAACGCCTGTCGCGCGGTACTACCGTGCCCTTGGGTGCACTTTACCGTGGTGACGACGGCCTCCTGGCCCATATCATCAATCACCACGTCTATTTCCGCCATTTCACGCAGCGTTGAGCGCGCGCCGTCGGCTGCAACCAGCAGCGACGCATTCAGCTTGCGACCATCGCCAAGTTCAAGCCAGCGCCCAGAGGCAGAGGTTTGCAGCGCCTGCAGCGTGGCGCCAAAAAAGCATGTCACCTTGGGGTGGTCCATCACCAATGCATTTAGCGCCGCTTGAGTAATATCGTTTTCCACAATATGGCCAAGCGCCGGCACTCCGGCCTCATCGGCAGAAAAATTGATCTCGCCGCTGCCTTCGGCATCCCACACCTGCATATAGCGATACGGTGTTACCCGGGCACGCGCCATGGCAGGCCACGCTCCTAAGTGCGTCAACAGCCGCTGGGACACCGGCGTCAGTGCGCTAACCCGAACCCCCGGCAGCTTGCCGGCAATGCCTTGCCAACGCAGCGATTCAGCTCGGGCCTCCACCAATGCGACCTGCATGCCTGCCTGGGCCAAGAGGGCTACCAGGGTCGTTCCCACCACACCGCCCCCTACCACAACAGCGTCAAACCGTTGGGCAGGAGCCGTTTTTTTTGCAAGCGTATCCATAGCGTTCCTGTGTGATGTGGTTGGGTTATCTAACGCTCAAGGCCCATTGCCCGACGCGCCAAGCCGCGACGCAGCGGCCCGATCAGGTTAAGGCCGATCAGCCCTGCCGCTCGGGCATGGGGCAGCAGCGGCAGTGAGTGGCCAAACAGCCGCACCAGCCCATCGCTAAAACGAATCACGTTGCCACGATCGCGAGCCCGTTTTTTCTCAAAAGCCAGCAGCGTGGCCATCTCGCCTAGTGGACGCTTTGCCTGTTCGCCCTGCTCAAGCGCTTCAACCAGGTCCATGATACCGCGCAGCGCCAGGTTAAAACCTTGTCCGGCCACTGGATGCAGCGCGTGGGCCGCATTGCCCAGCACCGCTAACCCGGGGCGTACCGGCTCATCGGCAGTTACCAACGAAAGTGGATAGCTATAGCGCTTGCCCATCCGGGTAAAACGCCCCACGCGGTCCCCAAAGGCCACCTGCAACTGAGCGAGAAACTCACGCTCCGGTAGCGCCATCCTCGCTTTCTCGTGGCCACTTGGATGTGTCCAGATCAACTCCATAGCCTGACCCGATAGTGGCAACAGCGCCACGGGGCCTTCTTGGGTAAAGCGCTCGTAGGCAATGCCTTGATGGGGCTGGCTGACCCCTACGTGGGCAATCAGCGCGGTCTGCTCGTAGGAGTTGCGGCGGCTATGGATGCCTAACTGCTCTTTAAGCCCCGAGCGGCCGCCATCCGCAAGCACGGTTAATGCCGCATGCAGTTCGCTACCGTCAGAAAGACGCAGGTAATGGCCGCTGGCTTCCGGCGACAGTCGCTCCACCTTGGCCGGGCAGTGCCACTCGATGGGCAACGCTTTCAAGTGGCGATGAAGCACCCGCCCCATCCAGGCGTTGGGGATCACATGGCCTAGCGCGTCGACACCCATTTCCGAAGCACTTAGCCGAGTGCTCCCCAGGCGCCCGCGCTCGCTGATATGAATATGCTGGATGGGAGTGGCCTCCGTCTGCATGGCCTCCCAGACACCCAACTGACGAAAACGCTGGGCAGACCCTTCAGCGATCGCACTTGCCCGGGCATCAAAGCTTGGCTGCCAGCTCTCTTCAAGGGGGGCTTCATTAATGGATGATGCTTCAATAATCGCCACTTTCCACCCATAGCGCTCAATAAGCGGTGCCAGCGCGCAGCCTAAGCTGGCGCCCACTAACCCGCCTCCTACGATGACAATATCGTGAGTGGTTGCTTGTGTTGGCGTATGCTTGGCCTGCGACATTGGCATCTCCTGCTACCTGGCTTAGCGCCATATCATAACGGTGTAATGTAATTACATATTTATTTTTCAGGCTTAATAAATGTGGTTACTATTTAGCCATTAACGTTTCAATTTCAGCTACCTGCTTGGGTGCATCGGCGGTCAGATTTTCATGCCCTTCAGATGTCACCAACAGATTATCTTCGATTCGGATTCCTATTCCGCGGTAAGCAGCGGGAATATCGCCTTCATCGGGGATATAAAGCCCGGGCTCGATGGTCAAGACCATACCCGGTTCAAGCGGGCGAGGCGTCTGCTCGTCAAGGCGGTAGGTGCCCACATCATGAACATCCAGCCCCAGCCAGTGGGAGGTCGAGTGCAGATAAAAACGCCGGTAGCTTTCATCATCGATTCGCGCTTGAACATCACCTTCAAGTAGCCCCAGCGCAATCAACCCGGCGGTTAGATCTTTCACCACGTTCTGATGAATATCGACAAGGGTGGCGCCGGGCTTGACTGCGCTGACCGCTCGCTCCTGAGCATCAAGCACCACTTGATAAAGCGCACGCTGAGCGTCGCTGAACTGGCCTCCGACCGGGAAGGTACGCGTAATATCACCAGCATAGAGATCGAACTCCGCCCCAGCATCAATCAATACCAGCGACTCGCTGCTCAACGCAGCACCGTTCTCGATATAGTGTAATACGCAGGCGTTCGCGCCGCTGCCCACAATGGTGCTGTAGGCCGGGCCACTGCCACCCTGCCAAACAAATTCGTGTTCAAGCTCGGCCTGCAGGTGATACTCATAAAGTCCCGGGCGCGATGCTTGCATGGCACGCACATGGGCACGTGCAGAAATCGCTGCCGCATGGCGAAGCAGGGCAATTTCCGCTTCACTCTTGATCAGCCGCATGGCATGAATCAGTGCGCTGACGTCCAGCCACCCTTTAAGTGGCGCTCGCCCCCGGCGTAGCCCGGCTTGCGCAGCAGAGAAGGCCTCTTCGGCAACCCCTTGGGCTTCCGGATTAGCCAGTGGCACATAAAGGAGCTCACGCCCTTCAAGAAGCATCGGTAATTGCTCATCACGGTCGGCGTTTTCAAACGCTTGATCGATTCCATGTTCGCGCTCAATGCCTTGCGCGCCCAGGCGACGCCCCGTCCAGGCTTCCATTGTAGGGTCACGGTCCTGACAGAACACGACGCTTTCACCCGTATCGCGATCCGGCAGGAGAACCAGTAAAGCATCGGGCTCGGTAATACCTGTCAGATAATAGAAGTCGCTGTTCTGGCGAAACGCGTACTCGCTATCGTGAGAACGTGTCACCAGAGAGGCGCTGGGCAGCACCACTGCTGCGTTGGGGGGTAACTGCGCCATTAGCGCCTCGCGACGCGTGCGGTACTCTTCCATGCCGATGGCCGGCGGTCTTGGCAATAGCTCAGGCAACATACAGACTCCGAAAAATTAGTGAACGGGAGCGTCGGCTTGCTCGACCTGGGGCTTGCCAGGGTGCTGCTCGGTATACAGCAGCATGGCCGCCATCCGCGCATGTTCGGTCAGGGCAAACAGATCGTTTTCGTTTTCCGGGCTGTCATCAATATCGGTATCGATCCGGCTCAGCCCTTCCAGGTCGTCAATGGCTTCGCGCAGCGCCTGCGACCAGCGCTCACGCAGCTCGTTATCCGCCACCTCCTCGACAACCTCGATGAAGCCCAGCGTCCACTCCTTGAGGCCCTGAGCCTGTTCGCCCAGCGAAAACAACTCATCCGGCAGTAGCGGCGCATAGTTCAAATCGCTGGCGCTCAGCGCTTCAAGAGTCTGTTTACGCCAGCCCAGAATACGTTCGGCATTAGCCTCGTCGCGGGGTTGCTCGACGCCCAGGCTTATGCAGACTTCTTCAAGCCAGGCTTCGGCACTAACATCGCGCAGCGCTAAAAGCGCGCATAGTCGACCATCTAGAAAAGCGGGCGACTGCATGCTTCCATGAAGTAGAAAAACGTCGGCAACGTCAGAAAAATCCTGCCGCTCATCGATCAATGACATAGTGATAACTCGCTATATAAAGGGGTGATACGTTAATACGCCGCAGGCACATGCGCGTTGACCCCGTGCAAGCGCCTCTCTTATAGTGAACGACGATAGTTTTCCTATGTCATGATGTTAACGCATTGGGCCCCTCGCTGGCCCGCCCCGGAGCTTTTAATGAGTAACGCCAAGCGGCCAACGAAAGAAATTACCCTTCTCGGGCGCAGCTACATGATCGCCTGTGATACCGGGGAAGAAGCCAAGCTTGAGCGGGCAGCACGCTACCTTGACCGCGCCATGAACGGCATTAATGCCCAAAGCGGCACCTTGGGCAGCGAGCGTGTCACCCTGATGGCGGCGCTGAATATCACTCATGAACTGCTTGAAGCGCTCGATGAACACCGTGCAAGCGAAGCTAGCTTGAATCGCCTGAACGACCGTCTTGAGCGGGCGCTAGCCAAAACGCGCCAATCTTAGTTAACCTTTTACTCAACACTTTGGCATAGCCGCTGGCTCTGTTAGGATAGCGGGGTTCTCTGGGGTGTACGCCAGTCGTTATAGTCCCTCGAGCCTATGCGCAGTACCCAGGGGGCCAAATGCTAGCCAGACCCGTGTGCATGTCCGTGCGTCGGAAAGCCTGACGGTTTGGCTGCGGCCACCCACTCTGAACCAGTAGGTTCAGGGCCAGAATGACAGCGGCACTCTGGGGAACACTTTATTTATGGAAAGCCTGCACGACCCTGAAGCCAAACGCGCTCTGCGTCGCCAACTGCGCCGTAAACGCTCTATACTTTCAAGGCATGAGCAGCGCCAAGCCGCGCTCAATCTTTGCCAGCAGCTCAAACGTCTCCCCGAAGTTCAGCGCGCCCGACGTATCAGCTTGTATCTGCCGGTCAACGGTGAAATCGACCCCACGCCTCTTTTACCCTGGTTTCAAAAGCGTAATGTTGATGTTTACCTGCCCGTGCTGCGCCCGTTAAGCGCTAACTCGCTCTGGTTTGTTGCCTACCACGCCCACACACCCATGGTGAAAAACCGCTTTGGCATCCTTGAGCCTGACACCCGGTTTGCCGCTCACCGCCGCAACCGCTTGCCTGCCTGGGCGCTGGATACGCTGATCGTACCGCTGGTGGGCTTTGATGCCCAGGCAAACCGCATGGGTATGGGCGGCGGCTTTTATGACCGAAGCCTGGCCTTTATACGCCGAGGAGGCCCGGCACCTGCTTTGATTGGTGTGGCTCACGCCTGTCAGCAGGTGGACACCCTGCCCGTGGAACCCTGGGACGTGCCGCTGACCGCCGTCGCGAGCGACAGGGCCGTGGTGCGAGCAGACAAAAAAAAGAGCCGGCCCTGATGGGGTCGGCTCGTATCGCCTTGCGGTAAGTAGCCGCGATGCCCGTAACGTTTCGATTAACTTCCCGATAACGCCTGGGCATAGCCAGTGGCAAGTACGCCTAATAAAAACACCACTGTTAATGCCATTACCATATCAGGCTTTTTCCGCCGCATGCCGACTCTCCAACACCTTGCGCCTTTGCACTGATGCATCACCTTCATCTAGAGAGGATGATGCACCTCATTAATTCGCAGACGACTATAGGACTTTAAGGCTATCAGTGAAAACTGCTAAACAGATGTTTTTTGGGCCTATTTAAACGTTTAACAATTTTTAAAGGCCTGCATGTCTTTCACTGAGGCATTAGTAAGCACTCATTAATCTCTTTGAGCAATTAAGCCATGAACAGCTGGTAAGCCGGGTTATCGCTTTCATGCCAATAACGGTAGCCAATGGCGTTCAGATAATCGGCTACATGGGTCTGGTCGCCGCTAGGTACCTGCATACCCACCAAGACGCGCCCGTAGGCAGCCCCATGGTTGCGATAATGGAACAGAGAAATATTCCAGTCATGGGGCAATTGAGTCAGAAAGTTCATCAGCGCCCCTGGCCGTTCAGGAAACTCAAAACGATAAAGTGCCTCTTCGAAACGCTCACTGGGTCGCCCACCGCTCAAGTGGCGAATATGCAGCTTGGCAAGCTCATTATCGGTCAGATCTTCAACCTGATACCCACCGTCACGCAGCTTTTCGATCACGGCCTGACGATCTTCGCCCCCTGGTTTTACCTGCACGCCAACAAAGATATGCGCCTCCGTGCTGTCCGCGTAGCGGTAGCTGAACTCGGTGACCATGCGCTTGCCAAGCGTTCGGCAAAACTTTTTGAAGCTACCGGGCTTTTCGGCAATAGTGACGGCTAGAATGGCTTCGCGCTGCTCGCCAAGCTCGGTGCGCTCGGCAATATGCTGTAAACGGTCAAAATTGGTGTTGGCGCCTGAGTTGATGCAGAGTAGCGTTTCACCCTCGACGCCGGTTTGCTGCACATACTTTTTCAACCCGGCAAGCGAGAGAGCACCCGAGGTTTCGGCCACTGCCCGGGTATCTTCAAAGATGTCCTTGACGGCCGCGCACATCTCATCGGTATTGACCGTGATTACCTCGTCCACCAGATCCTTCACCAACATGAACGGCACCTCACCAATCTGGGCGACCGCGACACCTTCGGCAAATACGCCGACCTGCTCCAGAACCACACGCTCATTGGCTTCAAGGGCTGCCTTGAGACAAGCACTATCCTCGGCTTCAACGCCAATGATACGGATATCAGGGCGCAGATACTTGACATAAGCCGCTACGCCCGCAATCAGCCCGCCACCACCTACCGGCACGAAAATGGCGTCTAGCCGTCCGCTGTGCTGGCGTAGAATTTCTACCCCAATCGTGCCCTGGCCCGCGATTACGTCAATATCGTCAAAGGGTGGGATATAGGTATAGCCATGTTCTTCCATCAGTTCATGCGCATGCTCGGCGGCGGCGGCAAACGCATCGCCTTTAAGCACTACTTTAGCCCCGCGCGCGCGCACCGCCTGCACCTTGATATCCGGCGTAATACGCGGCATGACGATTACCGCTTTTACGCCCATCAATTTGGCCGCCATGGCAAGCCCTTGGGCATGATTACCCGCCGAGGCGGCAATTACGCCCTTGGCTTTCTGCTCCTCAGTAAGCTGGGCCATCTTGTTGTACGCGCCGCGTATCTTGAAGGAGAACACGGGCTGCAGATCTTCACGCTTAATCAAAATCTGATTGTTAAAGCGACGCGACAAAAAGGGAGCGGGAGAAATCGGGGTCTCACAGGCGGCTTCATAAACGTTGGCCTGGAGAATCTTTTTGACGGTAGCTTCAAGCATGCGGGTATCCAAAACGTGTGGTTAAGACGCGAACAAAGCCTGTATTGGTAGCAGATTACGCCTACCGACGTCTACCGTGTTTCCATCGGCAGGCGCCGCTTTGCCCGGTATACTAACGCCATAACTCCACGCTTACCCATAAAGGTTTCCCCATGACGCAAGATGAACTCAAGGCCGCCGTGGCCGATGCGGCTATCAAAGAGATCGAATCAAAACTTGAGAAAGACACCGTACTGGGTATCGGCACCGGTTCAACGGCCAACCTGTTTATTGACCGCTTAGAGCCGCTGCGCGACCGCTTCAAGGGTGCGGTGGCAAGCTCGGAAGCCAGCGCCAAGCGTCTGGAGGGCCTGGGTATTGAGGTATTCGAGCTCAACAGCGTGGGCACGGTGCCTTTCTACATCGATGGCGCAGACGAAGTGAATACTCACTTACATATGATAAAGGGCGGTGGTGCTGCGCTTACCCGTGAGAAAATTGTCGCTGCGTGCGCCGAGCGTTTCATCTGTATTGCCGATGGCTCAAAGCACGTCACCACGCTGGGTGAGTTTCCCCTGCCGGTCGAGGTCATTCCCATGGCGCGCTCCTATGTGGCGCGTGAACTGGTGAAAATGGGTGCTGATCCGGTTTATCGCCAAGGCGTAGTAACCGACAACGGCAATCATATTATCGATTGCTATGACTTCATGATCACCGATCCGGTGGCCATGGAAGCTCGAATTAATGCCATTGTCGGCGTGGTGACCAACGGTCTTTTTGCCGCACGCGGCGCGGATATATTGCTGCTAGGTAAAGAGAATGGCGTCGAACGTGTGGCCCTGCGCTAAGCGTTGAGCAGTGCCTCAAGGCCATCAAGGGTGCGGCCTAGTGCCCCTTGGTGTGCCTTGATTACGGCAATCCCAGCAAGCCCCTCTTCTACCCCCCGTTCCGGGTCATCAAAACGGGCGCCAAGGGCATGAACGAGCGCATCGGTACTCTCTACCAGCGTTAGCGCCCCAGCAGTTTGTAGTGGTTCAACCACGTCAGCAAAATTTTCGACAAAGGGGCCGCTGAGTACGGGTTTACCAAGGGCCGCCGGTTCAAGCACATTGTGCCCGCCTAACGGCACTAGGCTACCGCCTACGAAGGCTACGTGGCCAGCGCCATACAGTATACCAAGCTCTCCCAGCGTATCGCCTAGATAGACCTGGGTCGCTTGCGTGACGGGCTCTCCTTGGCTGCGTCGGCTGCTCACCCATCCCTGCGCCTGGCAAAGGGCGGCTACCTCGTCAAAGCGTTGAGGGTGGCGTGGTGCGATAATCAACAGCGCATCCGGATAGCGGCAAAGCAACTGGCGATGAGCTTCAAGCAACAGGACTTCTTCGCCATCCCGTGTTGAGCCCGCCACCCATATGGGTCGATCGCCCCAAGCCTCCCGCAAATGCCCACTTTCAGAAAATGTACCCTGTGTGCTTGCAAACTCGAACTTCAGCGACCCGACTACAGCGGTTTTTTCCGGCGCGCAGCCAAGTGCTACAAACCGCTCGGCATCGGCTTGCGATTTGGCCGCCAGCCAATTGACGTTGGCAAGCGCGTCAGCCATTAGCGGGGCGATTTTCTGATAGCGACTGAACGCCCTGGGCGATAGCCGCCCGTTAACCACGGCAACCGGGATATCAAAGCGCCTGCAAGCGTGAAGCACGTTGGGCCAAAGCTCGGTTTCAAACATGATCGCAAGCGCGGGTTTTACACGACGCACAAAACGCCTGGCCGCACCGGGAAAATCCAGGGGTAAAAAGCAGTGGGCAATTCGCGCCTGATGGAAGGGCTGCTGCTTAATCAGCGCCTGAGCCTGCTGGGCGCCTGTGGCAGTCATGGTGGTAAGCAGTAGGCTGTGGTGAGAGTAACGCGCCAACAGCGCCTCAATCAGTGGGCGAGCGGCATGCACCTCGCCTACCGAGGCACAGTGCAGCCAGAGGCGCGGTCTGGCAGGCAGCTCCCCCAGGCGCGTCCCTAACCGCTGCCATCGTGAGTAAGTGGGCACTTGCTCACGCCAGATGCGCCAGCCAATCAACGGTACAAGCGCATAGAGCGCCGCCGAATAGCCAAGCCGCGGCCAACTGATTCGCCCCATTAGCCTTCGCGGTCCAGAATGGAGCTGATCATGGCGGTCGTGGAGACGCCATCTTCAAAGCCCAGCACCTTGACCTCGCCGCCGTTGGCTCGTACGGCCTCGCCCCCGGCGATATCGTCAGGATGGTAATCGCCTCCTTTGACCAGGATATCCGGCAGCACAGCTTCAATCAGCGCCTGGGGTGTGTCATCACTAAACGGCACCACCCAGTCTACCGCACCCAAGCCTGCCAGCACCTGCATGCGCCGGTTAAGCGGGTTAATGGGCCGCTTGGGCCCTTTCAGGCGGCCGATCGATGCATCGTCATTAACCGCCACGATCAGGCGGTCGCCGAGACGCTTGGCCTGTTCCAGGTAAGCCACGTGCCCGGCATGCAGGATATCAAAGCAGCCGTTGGTCATGACCACCCGCTCGCCACGCAGCTGGGCGGCGCGCACTGCGTCAACCAGCAGCGCCTGCTCAATCACGCCGAACTCGGCGAGTTTGTCGCCATGCAGTGCGGTGTACAGCTCGGCCACTGACAATGTGGCGGTACCCGGCTTGGCGACCACCAGCCCAGCCCCCAGGTTAGCTAGCATCATGGCTTCCGGCAGCGCGTGACCTGCGGCCAGCGCCAAGCCCATCAAACCGATGACCGTATCACCGGCCCCGGTGACATCGAAAACTTCCTGGGCGCGCGTGGGCAGATGGATGGGTGGCTGGCCTGCGCAAATTAGGGTCATGCCTTTTTCACTACGTGTGATTAGAAGCGCTTCCAGCTCAAGCTCGGCGCGCAGCGCTTCACCGCGTTTGGCAAGCTCAGCATCGCTCGCACAATGGCCCACTACGGCTTCAAATTCGGTAAGGTTGGGGGTAATCAGGTTTGCCCCCCGGTATTTGGTGAAGTCCTGCCCTTTAGGGTCAATAAGAACGCGTTTACCGTGAGCGCGTGCCTGAGCAATCAGCCGTTCAACCTGATTGAGCGTGCCTTTACCGTAGTCGGAAAGGATGACGATATCGCAGTCGACCAAGGCCTTTTCTACCTGACCCACCAAGCCGGAGGTGTCTACCTTATCCAGGTGCTGCTCAAAATCCAGACGCAGTAACTGCTGGTTACGGCTCATGACGCGCAGCTTGGTTATCGTAGGTATATCGGCGCTGCGCTGAAAGTAAGTACTTACATCAGCGGTATGCAGACAAGCCTCCAGCAGGTTGGCATTTTCGTCGTCACCAACCACGCCTGCCAGGGCCGCATGCCCGCCCAGTGAAGCGACATTAAGTGCCACGTTGGCTGCGCCGCCCGGGCGGTCGTCCGCCTCTTCTACCCGCACGACCGGTACTGGCGCTTCCGGTGAAATACGCGACGTTCCGCCGTGCCAGTAACGGTCCAGCATAACGTCGCCTACGACCAATACATGGGCATGTTCAAGAGCGGTTAAATCAACTTTCATGACGAGATCCTGAGGCAGTATGGGCAAGTAGCGTGTCGAGCTGGGCGATGACAGTATCGGTTTTGATCAGCGCCATGGCATCCTGATGGCGCACCCGCTGACCCCAGGGCACCTCTTCCACCGATTTATGCAAATAAGCGCGTACCGCTTCGGGGTAGGCATTCACCGCGAAATCACGCCAGCAATAGGGGGCGGCGCGCTGGGGGTTGGTCGTGGCGTATAGCCCAAGTGTCGGCGTGCCCATGGCGTTGGCCATATGTGCCGGGCCAGTATCCGGCGCAATCACTGCGCGGGCCTGGCCAATCAACGCCAGCACACCCTTGAGCGAGGTACCGCCAATTGCATTGATCACGCTGTCCGGCTGGCACAGGTTTTCGATCTGCTCGCCCATCTCGCGCTCAAGGGAGCTGCCCCCGCCGGTGAGTACGCTTTTCAGACCGTGGTGCACCCAGGCGTGTTCAATAACGCTGGCGTAACCCTCGACCGACCAGTTGCGAAAGTTGCGCAGGCGCGTATTGCTGCATGGGTTGATCACCAGATAAGGCGTCTCGCCGCTGATGGCTCGCGCCTCATCAAGGGCAGTTTGCGGCACTGGCATATCCCACTCCAGGCGGGTATCGCCAACCCCCAATAGGCGGGCAAAATCCATGAAGGATTCCAGAACATGGGCCTGGGCGTGGGGTGCCAGCTGGTACTGGGTAAACCAGTGCTGGGCATCCTTGGCGCGGGCTTTATCATAGCCTATGCGCACGTCTGCCTTGAGACCCAGAGAAAGCACGCTGGCGCGAATTGCCTGCTGCATGTGCAAGAGCACGTCAAAACGCGTGTCGGAAAGTTCACGCCACAGGGCACGCATACCGGCAAAACCGGTCGATTTGTCATACACAACAAACTCGACCCCGGAAAGCCCCGCCAGTAGACTGTGCTCCCCTTTGCCGATAATCCAGGTAATGCGCGCTTGTGGCCACTGACGTTGTAGGGCGCGTACCGTCGGCACAAGATTGCACACATCTCCTAGAGCGGAGAGGCGCAAAATGGCAATGTGATTGGGTTCAGCAGGCAACGAGGGCTTCATGCGCTTAACGGCACTCCGACAGAAAAATAGTCTGATTTTACATGATGCAGACAGTTTAAGTGACGCGTCGGGAACACACCAACTATCGCACCCGATTGAGTCTGAACTATTTAGTGCTGATTACTGGCGTCGCGAGGGCCTTGTGGTAGGTGAAGCGCCAGGTCGGGGCAGCAGTCTTTTCCTGCAGGCAACACCTACTCAACAGTGGGTATTGCGTCCCTATCGGCGCGGCGGCCTGATGGCGAAGCTCAGCGAAAAGCGCTATTGGTGGACGGGCGCCGAGCGTACCCGCGCCTTTCAGGAACTGCGTTTAACCGCAGCGCTTTTTGAAAAAGGTCTGCCGGTCCCAGCACCGGTTGCCTGCTGCGTGACGCGCTATGGCATGACCTATGAGGCGGCGCTTCTTACCGTGCGCATCCCCGGTGCCCGGGCGCTGGCAAGCCTGCTCGCCGCTGGCGAAGCAGACGATGCGCTGCTGCGCCAGGTCGGCACCATGATTAAACGTTTTCATGAGGCCGGTCTTGATCATGTCGATCTCAATGCCCGCAATATTTTAATCGATCCCAGCGCCACGCCTTGGCTGATTGACCTTGACCGCTGCCGGCTACGCGAACCGGGTAAGTGGCAGTCCAATAACCTTAAGCGTCTTTCCCGCTCGGTAGCCAAGTTCAGCGCCCCTAGCCGGGTCGCCACCGTCATGGACTGTATTCACGCGGGCTATCATCAGGACTACGCCCCCCGGTAGAGCTCAATCAAGCGTTTTACATGCTGCTTGTTGCTGAAGTATTGCTCAACCCGCGCCCTGGCGGCCCGGCCCATTGCCTCACGCCTGGCATCATCGCGCACCATGGCGTCTATCGCTGCGGCCCAGGCGCTGATGTCACGAGGTCCCACCAGCACGCCGGAAGTGCTATCAACCAGCTCCGGGAGCGAACCGGTATTGGAGCCGATAATCGGCATGCCGCAGGCCATGGACTCGATAATCGTCAGGCCAAAGGCTTCGTTTTCCGAGGGAATGCATACCATATCCAGCACGGGCAGAATCTCGGTCAGATCGTTGCGGTGGCCTAGAAAGGTGATTTTCTCGGCAAGCGACGTGCCCGCAATCATTGCCTGTAGCTCGGTGTAGAAGTTTTCTGTACCGCCGGAGGCGTAGTCCGTTCCGCCGATGGAGAGCGCATAGAAATCAAGCGCGGGGTCAAGCTCAAGCAGCGCCTTGATCCATATATCCTGACCCTTGCCCGGCGTTACGCGCCCCGGTAGCCCTATCACCACCGCCCCTTTGGGCACGCCTAACACTTCACGCTTGGCCCGGATCGCTTCAGTATCATGGCACGGCCGATACGTATTGATATTTACCCCATGGGGTAGGCAGATAACGTTTTCACGGGGTACGGGCAGGTTGCTGATATTACGTTGGTGGGTAGCCTGGCTGATCGACAGAACGCGATCCACCTTTTTATAGGCAAACCGGTGGTAGGGGTTTTTCTTGGGCCGGCGCCCACCAACATGATCGGTATACAGTACGTTGAGATCCGGCATCAGGCACTTCAATAGAGCACTTAGCCTTAAATCGCTCGATTTATGGCAATGAGCGACCTTCACGTTCTGCTCGATCAGCCAGCGGCGAATGCCCAATAAGTTAGTTAATGCTGCCGGGTTGCTCTTAAAGGCCTTGTACACCACACCATTGCGCTGCATGTACGTTTCTACCTTGGTATTTTCAAGGCAGATACCAATAACCTCCCAGCCCTCCCCTTTTAAGTCCTCGATGACTCGGTCGACATAGAGTTCCATGCCTCCTTTGCCGTCCGACATACACAGCTGCAGCACTTTATCCGCCATCCCGACACCACCCATACGCACCGTTAAACAATGAATACAATCTCTTGTAGTATACAGGCTGCAATTAACAGGGCTTTAACCATGGCGAAGAAACTGCTCGTTGTCCGCAACGACAAAATTGGCGACTTTATGCTGGCCTGGCCAGCATTGGCGTGCTTGAAGAGCACATCGCCTGCACCCCACATCACGGTACTGGTTCCCGCCTATACCGCGCCATTGGCAAGCACCTGTCCCTGGGTTGATGACGTCATGATCGATCCCGGCAACCAAGCGGGTAAATCGGCCCAGAAAGCTCTGATGGAAAGCGTCAAATCTGCCCGGTTTGATGCTCTGCTGACCCTGTTCTCAACACCACGTATTGGCTGGCTAGGCTGGCGAGCAGGCATTCCTCTGCGCGTCGCACCGGCCACCAAATGGGCACAGGTGTTCTACAACGCACGGATACGCCAGCGGCGCTCTCGATCAGAAAAGCCCGAGTATCAATATAACGTTGATCTCGCCTGTGAACTGCTTGCCCGCCTGTCGCTTACCTTGAGCGCGCTGCCTGCCCCGCCCTTTTGGCCCATGGATAATATTCAAAGAAGCGAGCAGCGCAAACTACTGGCAAACTGCATTGAACCGCACCCCGCCGCCCGGCTGGTGGTAGTGCACCCCGGTAGTGGTGGCTCGGCGGTGAATCTTTCGATTGATCAGTATGCAGCGTTGATAGGTAATATTGACCGGCAGTTGAATGGAGTATTTGCCGACTGGCTAATTAGCGCAGGCCCCGGTGAAGAATCGGCCGCCCAGGCGCTGGTTGAACAACTAACCGGTATGGATATTGCAGCCAGACGCCTGCCAGCCAGCACCAGCGTGGCCGAGTTCGCCCAGCTACTGGCCGGCGCCGATATGCTGATCGCCGGCTCGACCGGCCCGCTGCATATTGCCGGGTGCCTGAACATTGCCACCGCCGGGTTCTATCCCGCCAAACGCTCGGCAACGCCGCTTCGCTGGCAAACCTGCAACAGCGCTGATAGGCGTCTGGCATTCAGCCCGCCCGCCTCGGCGGATCAGCAGGATATGTCTGCTATTGATATCGAGACGGCGGCCCAGCAGATTTCAGCGCTTCTTAGCCGCTGACGTGCGCGTACGTATCCAGAGATCGGCATACTTGTTGAAGGTTGAATGCGCGGACAGCAAGGCCAGCAGAAAGCCCTGCTTGCCATCTTTAAAGCCCGCCTTGAGCACGTACATTTTTAAAAAGCAGGCGATTCCATGGGTGACACCGCTTCCCAGCGTGGCGGTTTTGCCCTGCGCGGCCCGTTGCTCCGACCACGCCTGGGCATAGTGCGCGGACTTTTCCAGATAGTGGCGCAGGTCGCGGTAGGTATAGTGAAGCAGATCGCCGGAGAGACGTTTGACGTTCATGCCCTCGGGTACTACCAGCTTTTCGTGTACTAGCGCGGCGTTATAAGCCGTCTGGGCATTAGGGTAGAGGCGCAACACCCGGTCGGGGTACCAGCCGGAATGACGGATAAAGCGCCCAAAACACCATGAAAGGCGGCTGGCGCTGTAGATGGCTGGCGCTTGCTGAATGGCCTCCAGGATGCTGTCGCGCAGCTCAGGGGTGACCCGCTCATCGGCATCTACCATCAATATCCACTCGTGGCTTGCCCGCGCTTGCGCCCGCTGGCGCTGAATGCCAAAGCCTTGCCAGTCCGTGTTAACGCTTACGTTATCGGTATACTCGCGAGCAATGGCGCAGGTGTTATCCTGGCTCCCTGCATCCAGCACCACGATTTCATCTGCCCAGGTAAGTGTATCCAGGCACTCACGCAAGTGGTGTGCTTCATTTTTCACGATCAAAACGGCAGAAATTGGCACAGATCACCTTCGCCAGAAGAGTTGGTAGGTGGGTATGAAAGCGTATTTTATCATCAGGCATCAAGATTCATGCTAGCACGCCCTGACGATGAATCGCCCCTTGCGCTGGCAACATTTGGTAAGCTAAGCGCTTTCATCGCACTACCTATAGGGATACGGCATGCCCGCATTTACATCCTTCAAGCTTACGCCCTGGCTGCCTTTGGTGATTCTTGGCCTTAGCCTAGGTTATGCCACTACCGTGCTGACTCGCCTGCCTTGGTGGACGCTTCTGTTTATCGCGGCGGTGTGGATTGGCGTGGGCGTCAAACTCGCCTGGGGCCGTCCACTGAATGCTCGCTATCGTAGGATATGGCCCTGGTCACTGGTGCCGCTAAGCCTTGCGGGTGTATATGTCTATTTAGCGGACAGCTTTGGTAACGTTGATCTCGGCGCGGTATTTTTCCACCTGCAGGCAGGCATGACAGAACACGGCGGCGCAGGCAAAATGGTTTCAGCCGTGGTGTATATCGCGGTTGTGGCCGCTATTTTATGGTCGGTGACCTGGCTCTCACGACACGACCAGCGCTGGCGCCTAGCCGAGCGCTACTTTGCGATTCTCCTGTTGGCGACCAACCCGCTGCTTTACGGCTTGGGCCAGCGTAGTGTGGCCCTTGTGGCTGACGACGGCGAGTGGCTTAACCGCCGCTACGTGCCGCCGCTCATTGAGGAGCCGCAGCAGACGCCCAACCTTCTGATCATGTACCTGGAAAGTTTGGAGCGGACTTACGGGAACGATATTTTTGGCGACGCTTACGCTGATTTAAACGTACTTGGCGAGCAAGGCCTGGTGCTTGAAGGCATTCGGCAGATGGACAATACCGGCTGGACCATGGCCGGCATGATCGCCAGCCAGTGTGGCGTTCCCCTGATGCCCGCCGGGCTTTTACACGATACGCAGTTCGAGCCGCTTCAAAAGGTAGTACCCGGTGTTGATTGTCTGGGCGATATTCTTGCAGCCCAAGGCTACCGGCTTAGCTATCTGGGTGGTGCCAGCACGCAGTTTGCGGGCAAGGGACTTTTCTATCGCGGCCATCAGTTCAATACGGTCAAGGGTAAGGAAGACTTTGTTCCCGACATGGAGGACCCCGAGTACCTGAATAGCTGGGGGCTTTACGATGATACGCTTTACGACCTGACCGTTGATGAGATTCGCCGTTTGGACGAGGAAGATAATGGCCCCTGGGCGGTGGTTAATCTTAACCTGGCGGGGCATGCTCCTAGCGGTTTTCCCTCGCAAACCTGTCAGGACCGTCAAGGGCCATTCGACGGCCAGAACATTCTTTACTCGGTAGAATGTTCGGCTCATGAAGCCAGAATGCTTATCGAGCGGCTACAGCGTGAAGGTCTTCTGGACAATACGCTGGTTGTCGTCCTTAGTGACCATCTCACCATGCGGGTTTCGGTCTGGGACCAGCTAACCGCGCTGGACCGCGACAATACGCTGATCATTCTGGGCGATCATATTGCCCCGCAGCGCATCCGCCGGGATGCCACCATGCTGGATGTTTTCCCCACTATCCTGGAGGCTATGGGCTTTACGCTTAACGAACATCGTGCCGGGCTGGGTGCCTCGCTTCTTAGCGAGAAACCCACGCTGGTAGAAATTCACGGTATCGAGGTACTCAACGAGCGCTTGCGTGAGGAAACCGCCCTGCAGCACCGTTTATGGGAAGGCCTTGCGCCCCAACGCCGAGCATTGGAGGAGAACCCGGTTACGCAGGTTACCGAAACGCCGGCCGATCAGGCCGACGAGGTTCACATCATACGTTGATAATAACGCCACTTGCGCGCTGCTGGTCGGCGCGCATGGCCTGATAGACCTGCTCGACGCCTAGCTGATTCAAGCAGTTGGTATGCCCAAGCGGGCAGGTGCGTGAAAAGCACGGCGAGCAGGAAAGCCCTAAATAATGAATCACCGCATTATCGGTCAAGGGCGGCGTATAGGCCGGTGATGAAGAGCCGTAAAGCGCATGGATACGCACGCCGACCGCTGCGGCCACATGCATTAGGCCCGAATCGTTGGTCACTACCTGGCGGCAGTCGGCAAGCAAGTCTACCGCATCGGCCAACTGGGTTTTGCCGCACAGATTATGCGCATGGGGCAACCCCTTCACTATGACCTTCCCTGCTTCATGGTCCTTTGGTCCACCTAGTACCCGCACTTCAAAACCATCGTCAATCAATCGCCTGGCCAAATCGTGAAAATAGCCCAGCGGCCATTGCTTGGCCGGGCCATATTCGGCGCCCGGCATCATGCCAATCGCCGGGCGCGACGATAACGCGTGGGCCAGGCGCAAGTTCACCAGGTTATCCCGGTCAATGGTCAGGCGAGGTTTGGGTATTTCAAAGCCCCCGCTTATGGCCTCATTCTGGGGTAGCCCAAGCGATACAAAACGCTTTACGGTTTGGTCCAGCACCTGCTTATCGAGCTTGCGGCGTTCCTTGAGTAACCCATAACGATGCTCACCTAAGAACCCCACTCGCTCAGGAATACGGGCCATAAACGGCACCAGCGCTGCTTTCCAAGAACGTGGCAACACGATGGCGCGATCAAAGCGCCCCTTCAGGCGCCCTGCAAGCTCACGGCGGTTAACCAATCCAAACTCGCCGTGGCCTACCGCCAAAGGCAGCACTTCATCGACCTCCGGCATACGCTCCAGAATGGGCTGAGACCAGGCGGGTGCTACCACACCGATGGTCGCCTCAGGGTCGCGGGCCTTGAGCGTCATGAAAAGGCTTTGGGCCATCACCATATCGCCCACCCAGGAAGGGCCAACCACCAGCAAACGCTTGGCTGAACTAGCCATTCAGCCACTCCAGATAGGCGGTCACGCCCTGTGCTACGGTCTTGAACTCAACGTCACACCCGGCATCACGTAGGTTGCTGATATCGGCGCGGGTATAGCTCTGGTAGCGGCCCTTCAGCTCTTCGGGAAAGTCGATATAGTCGATCTGCCCTTTGCCGTAAAAGTTGATTACCGCTTCGCCGATTGCCTTGAAGGGTTCTGCCCGGCCGGTACCCAGGTTGAAGATACCTGACGCCTGAGGGTTATCCAGAAACCACAGGTTGACGTCCACCACATCACCCACGTATACAAAGTCACGGCTCTGCATGCCCGCTTCATAGCCGCCATAGGCGCCAAACAGCTTTAGCGTTTCGCCGTTACGGATCTGCAAATGGTTATGGTAGGCAACGCTTGCCATCTTGCCCTTATGCTGCTCGCGGGGGCCGTACACGTTGAAATAGCGAAACCCTACAACCTGCGTAGTCAGCTTGTCCCAGCGCGAGCGCACGTGCTGGTCAAACAGCAGCTTGGAGTAACCGTAGACGTTAAGCGGCTTCTCGTACTCGGGGGCTTCCTTGAACACTTCGCTGCCACCGTAGGTCGCGGCCGAGGAAGCGTACAGAAACGGAATGCCGAACTTCTCGCAGTAGTTGAGTAGTACCTTGGAGTACTCAAAGTTGTTTTCCATCATGTAGTGGCCGTCCCACTCCGTGGTATCGGAGCAGGCGCCTTCATGGAAAATCGCCTCAATTCTGGGCAGGTCCACGGTTTCGCCGCGCAGTGCCGCCTTTACTCGGGAAAGAAAGTCGTCCTTGTCCAGATAATCGGCCAGCGTGCAGTCCGCCAGATTGATGAACTTGGTGCCATCACGCAGGTCGTCGACCACCATGACGTCGTGGCGACCACGGCCATTGAGTGCTTTTACAATGTTGGCTCCAATGAAGCCGGCACCGCCTGTTACAACGATCATTTCGTTCTCCTTCCCAAAAGCTGCTGTGTTGGCTTACGTGCCTATTCGCATACGTGCCTATAACCCATCTGCCTGGGATTGTATACTTGACGGCTTATGAATTCATGGCCAACGGTGCTTTCTGCGATGAGTATCTCGACAAACCAATCGACACCTGATGTGTCGACCTTTCAAGGCTTGATCCTTGCTCTGCAACAGTACTGGGCAGAGCAAGGTTGCGTTATTCTTCAGCCCCTCGATATGGAAGTCGGTGCGGGCACCTTCCACCCCGCTACGTTCCTGCGCTCAATTGGCCCGGAAAGCTGGAACGCCGCCTACGTCCAGCCCTCCCGCCGCCCAACCGACGGCCGTTACGGCGAGAACCCCAACCGCCTGCAGCACTACTACCAGTTCCAGACGGTAATGAAGCCCTCGCCCAGCAATCTGCAGGATCTCTACCTGGGCTCGCTGAAGCGGCTGGGCCTGGACCCACTGGTTCACGATATCCGCTTTGTCGAAGACAACTGGGAATCGCCGACCCTGGGCGCCTGGGGCCTTGGCTGGGAAGTATGGCTCAATGGCATGGAAGTTACCCAGTTTACCTACTTCCAGCAGGCTGGCGGCATCGAGTGCTATCCGGTGACCGGCGAGCTGACCTACGGTCTTGAGCGTATCGCCATGTACCTGCAGAACGTCGACAGCGTTTATGACCTGATCTGGGCCATTGCCCCGGACGGTAGCAAGGTCACCTATGGCGATGTTTACCTGCAAAACGAGCGCGAGCAGTCAGCCTATAATTTTGAGCATGCCGATGTCGATCAGCTGTTTGCGGCGTTCGACCATCAAGAGCGCGAGTGCGCCAAGCTACTGGCCGCCAATCTGCCACTGCCCGCCTATGAGCAGGTACTCAAGGCTTCACATACCTTCAACCTGCTGGATGCCCGCCACGCCATTTCAGTGACCGAACGCCAGCGCTTTATTCTGCGCGTGCGCACCATGGCACGGGATGTTGCCCACGCTTATTTTGAGTCACGTAAAGCAGAAGGTTTCCCAATGGCCCCTGAAGCCCTTCGCCGTGAACTGTTAGCCGACCAGGGAGACGTATAATGGCTGTTGATACGCTTTTACTAGAACTAGGCGCGGAAGAGCTCCCACCCACGGCACTGGACGCGTTGTCTGATGCGTTTGCAGCCGGTATCGAAAAAGGCCTGCTAGAAGCGGAGATTTCCTTTCAAAGCGTCACTGCCTATGCCACACCGCGTCGTCTGGCCGTTCAGGTCACTGAGCTTGCAGATAAACAGCCCGATCGTGAAGTAGAGCGCCGGGGTCCGGCGCTTGCTGCCGCGTTCAAGGACGGCACACCAACGAAAGCCGCCGAAGGCTTTGCCCGTTCCTGCGGGGTCAGCGTAGATGAGCTGATTCATCTGGAAACCGACAAGGGCACCTGGCTAGGTTTTCGTGAACAGCAGCAGGGAGACGATGTTCAAGCGCTGCTGCCCGAGATTTTACGCAAGGCGATTAACGGCCTTCCGGTACCTAAGAACATGCGTTGGGGCGCCTCGCGGGTCGAATTCTCCCGTCCGGTGCACTGGCTGGTAGCGCTTTATGGCTCTGAGGTGATTGCCGCCGAAGCGCTGGGTTTGCAGGCCAGCCGTACGACTTACGGGCATCGCTTCCATGCGCCCAATGCCATCCAGCTTGAGCACGCCGACAGTTACCTTGCCGAGCTTGAGAGCGCCTACGTACTGGCAGACCGGACAATGCGCCGTGAGCGTATTCGCGAGCAGGTACTGGCCGAAGCTGAAGTGCAGGACGCCAATGCAGTGATCGATGAAGACCTGCTGGTTGAAGTGAGCGGCCTGGTTGAATGGCCTGTGGCACTGACGGGCAGCTTCGACGAGCGCTTTCTGGAAGTACCAGCCGAGTGTTTGATTTCCTCCATGAAGGCTAACCAGAAGTACTTTCACCTGTTGGATAACCAGGGCAAGCTCAAGCCGCTGTTTATCACTATCTCAAACATCGACAGCACTGATCCGCAGCAGGTGATTTTAGGTAACGAGAAGGTCATTCGTCCACGCCTGGCCGATGCAGCCTTCTTCTACGACACTGACCGTAAACGCAGTCTCGCCTCGCGCATTCCGCAGCTGGAAAGCGTGGTGTTCCAGCAGCAACTGGGCACGCTGGCCGATAAGGCGCGCCGCAGTACGTTGATTGCTACTTTCATCGCCGAGAAGATCAATGGCGATGTGGCCAATGCACAGCGCGCTGTGGCACTTGCCAAGTGTGACCTGGTCACCGAAATGGTGCTCGAATTCCCTGAACTTCAGGGCACCATGGGCCGCTACTACGCCGAGCAAGACGGTGAGCCTGCCGAAGTTGCCCAGGCACTTGAAGAGCAGTACCTGCCACGCTTTGCAAGCGACGCCATTCCGCAAAGCTTGACTGGCCAGGCGCTGGCTCTGGCAGACCGTCTGGACACGCTGGTAGGTATTTTTGGTATCGGCCAACGGCCTACCGGCGCCAAGGACCCCTTCGCCCTGCGCCGTGCTTCTATCGGTGTTTTAAACATTCTGGTGAAGGGTGACCTTGACCTGGACCTGCGCGAGCTGTTGAGCGTAGCCGCCGAGCAGCATCAGGGCCTGCCTAAAACGGATGGACTGGTAAACGATGTATTGACCTACATGCTGGATCGCTTCCGCGCCTGGGGCCAGGAAGAAGGCATCAGCGCCGAGATGTATCTGGCCGTTCGTGCTCGTCCGGTTACTAATCCACTCGATTTTGCCCGCCGCCTGCGCGCCGTCAAGGCCTTCGCCCAGCGTGAGGAAGCAGCTGCTCTGGCTGCGGCCAACAAGCGTGTCTCCAACATTCTTAGCAAGCAGGCGCATGACGGCAGCACCCAGGTGGATAAACAACTTCTACAGGAAGATGCCGAGCGGACACTCTTTGAAGCGGTCACCCAGAGCCAGGCAAGCGTTACACCTCTATTTGAGGCAGGTGACTACCAGCAGGCGCTGGATACACTAGCTACCTTGCGTGAGCCAGTTGATGCCTTCTTTGATAACGTTATGGTAATGGCCGATGACGAAGCGGTCCGTCGTAACCGCCTCGCTCTGCTGGCAAGCCTTCAAGCGCTCTTCCTCAAGGTCGCTGATATTTCGTTACTCCCGCAATAAATTCCACCCTTCCTCTTCAACCGATGGCGATCGCCATCGGTTTTTTTGTTTCACGTGAAACATCGGGCGGCGTAAAGCACATTCAACAATTCATATTTTGTGCAAACGCGCGCCCTACTTGTGGCCATGTTTAACACCTCAGCATTTTAAGACTCACGATAAAAGAGTCTCTTAACGCGATACCCCCTTCATCCATTAGGCATGCTATTAGATCGGTTTTCTTTGTTTCACGTGAAACATAGGAGTAAAATAATCGATATTTTATATAATCAAATATTTTTTAATCGTAAGTCGTTTTTGTCGATTCAAGTATGTATTGTCACTTGAATAAAAGCCGTGAGGACATCAATCAGCCATGTACGATATGTTTTTACTCGATACTCTCCCTCGGCAGCAGGCAACTATGGAGCCGCATACGCTTAATGGAGAAAAGGTATGGTTGAAGCGCGCCGCCAAGCGCAACTCCCGTTTAGCCTATGCGCCTTTGAAACTGCTGGCGGCCTGGCTAAAACTGGACGCACTTAAACCCGTCCTCAACACAGGCGGCGAACAGAGCATTATTACTGAAGCCACACGCATTGAAACACTGCGCAGTGCTGGTATTACCGTGCCAACGATTTTGGCCAAGACGCCGCAGGCGTTGCTTCTAGCCGATGTAGGCACTCCGGATGAGCCTGCCGAGACCCTGCTCGACAAGCTTAAAAGGTTGAATAGCCCTGAGCAGGTCGACCAAACGTTGGCACGCAGCATTGAAGCGCTTAACAGCGTTCACAGCCGCAACTGCTATTTAAGTGAAGCCTTTGCCCGTAATATTCTGGTCACTAACGAGAAGACCGTCTTTATTGATTTTGAGACCGACCCAGGTCAGGTTCACGCGCCTGTGGATTGTATGGTGCGTGATTGGTACTGCTTTATTTTTTCCCTGTATGGCAAACTATATAAATCGCCCATGCAGTGTGAGCGCTTGGCACCAGCGCTATTGGAAGGCTTGCGCAATGCTAATCAGGAAGTACGCGAACGTTTTTGCGAAATACTGCCTAAGCTACTTCGCCTACAGCGGTTTCCCTTTAAACACCTGGGCAGCGATGGACGTAAAATAAGTGTTACCTTGCAAGCGCTCGCGGTTCTTAACCAGCGACTTTAAATGAGATTTCAATGCCGATAGTCCCTCAACAGCTGGTGATTCTTGATCGTGATGGTGTCATCAACCAAGATTCGGATGCTTACATCAAGTCACTTGAAGAGTGGATCCCCTACCCTTCTGCCATTGAGGCTATTGCCCGCCTTTCTCAGGCGGGCTTTACGGTGGCTGTGGCAACCAACCAGTCAGGTATTGCCCGTGGCTACTATGATGAAGCGGTACTTGCCGCTATGCACGCCCGCTTAAACACGCTGGTGGAAGCCGCTGGCGGCCATATTGCTCACATTGCTTATTGCCCCCATGGGCCTGATGATACGTGCAGCTGTCGAAAACCATTGCCTGGCTTACTGATTGAGATTCAAAAGCAGTTAGGCCTTTCTACGCTAGCGGGAAGCTGGATGGTGGGTGACAGTCTACGTGATCTACAAGCAGGTGAAGCCTGTGGCTGCCGGGTTGTGCTGGTTAAAACCGGCAAGGGTGATAAAACAAATGAAAAAGGCATAGGCTTAAGCAATGCGCTGATTCATACCGATTTGGCCGAATTCGCGGATGAACTTTTAAAGCTAAGAGCCTATTAATCCCCACCTGTCACTTCGATTCCCAGGTTTATTCAAGCAAAAAAATGCCGCTGGCTTCCCAGCGGCATTTTGTTTTTGGATGTTTCACGTGAAACAGTAACCAGAGTTTCTATACATCAAGGTTAGCTACCAGTGCATTGGTCTCGATAAAGTCACGGCGTGGCTCCACATCATCACCCATCAATGTATTGAACATTCTGTCAGCGCCCACCGCATCCTCAATGGTAACGCGCAGCATACGTCGGCTGTCTGGGTCCATGGTTGTCTCCCATAGCTGGTCAGGATTCATCTCGCCCAGCCCTTTATAACGCTGCACCGATAGGCCACGCTGGCCTTCCTGCATCAACCATTCCAGCACTTCGGAGAAATGGGAAACCGGCTTTTGACGTTCACCTCGGGAAATAAACGCGCCTTCTTCCAACAACCCGTTAAGCGTGTCACCCAGCCCCGAGATAGCACGGTAATCCGCACTCTCAAAGAAATCCAGGCCCCAGTCATACTCCGTGGTTACCCCATGAGCAATCAACGACACGGTGGGAAGCAGCAAGCCACGCTCTTCATCTTCCTTGAGAGAGAAGGTATATCGCGGCCCACCTTCATAAGCCACCAGGTCGTCCATGGCTTTTTGCAGCTCGGCGATCCAGTTTTGCATAGTGATGCGATCTTTCAGGCTCGTTTCACCGTGTAAACCAGAAACATGAATAATTTGCTTAAGCACTTCAAGCGGATAAACTCGCGCCAAGCGATCTATACGCTTCATCACATTGCGATACTGATTAACCAGCGCTTCCAGCTGCGAACCGGCAATACCCGGCGCATCCGGATTAACGTATAGGCCCGCACCATCCAGCGCCGTGGTGGTCAGATAATCGACCATGGCCTGCTCATCTTTTAAGTAGAGTTCCTGCTTGCCGCGCTTGATCTTGTAAAGTGGCGGCTGGGCAATGAATATGTGTCCGCGTTCAATCAACTCAGGCATCTGGCGGAAGAAGAAGGTCAACAGCAGCGTACGGATATGCGAGCCATCCACATCCGCATCGGTCATGATAATGATGGAGTGATAACGCAACTTGTCGGGGTTAAACTCTTCCCGGCCGATGCCGCAGCCTAGCGCAGTAATCAGCGTACCTACCTCGGCAGATGACAGCATCTTATCAAAGCGTGCCTTCTCAACGTTAAGGATCTTACCCTTAAGCGGCAAAATGGCTTGAGTGCGACGGTCACGCCCCTGCTTGGCGCTGCCTCCCGCTGAATCACCCTCCACCAGGTAGAGTTCAGACTGACTGGGGTCTTTTTCCTGACAGTCGGCAAGCTTACCCGGAAGACCCGCAATATCCAGAGCGCCTTTGCGCCGTGTCATGTCACGGGCTTTACGCGCCGCTTCACGGGCACGGGCCGCGTCCAACATCTTGTTTACGATAGCTTTTGCTTCGTTAGGCTTTTCAATCAGGTATTCAGCGAACAGGCGACCCATTTCCTGTTCAACCGCGGTCTTCACTTCACTGGATACCAGCTTGTCCTTGGTCTGTGAAGAGAATTTCGGGTCAGGCACCTTCACGGAAATAATTGCCGTCAGGCCTTCACGGGCATCATCGCCTGCCGTACTCACCTTGGTTTTTTTCAGCAGGCCTTCAGCTTCGATGTAGTTATTCATCGTTCGCGTAAGCGCTGCCCGGAAGCCGGCCAAGTGGGTGCCGCCATCCCGTTGGGGAATGTTGTTGGTGTAACAGAAGATGCTTTCGGTGAAGACATCACTCCACTGCATGGCCACTTCCACTTCTACGCCGTCGTCACGTACAGCATTAAAGTGAAAAACCGGGTTAAGCACGGTCTTGTTGGAATTCAAGTGATCAACGAACGCTCTGAGGCCGCCTTCATAGTGAAACAGCTCTTCTTTGCCACTTCGCTCGTCGATCAGACGAATGGCCACCCCTGAGTTCAGAAACGACAGCTCGCGCAGACGCTTTGCCAGAATATCGTAATGAAATTCGATATTGGCAAACGTGGCGGGTGACGGGCGGAAATGTACACGCGTCCCGTGCTTTTCCGTTTTACCCACGACGCTCAACGGCGCCTGAGGCACGCCGTGCTGATAGATTTGCTCGAACACTTCGCCCTGGCGCCAGATGGTCAGGCGCAGCTCTTCAGAGAGCGCGTTGACAACGGATACGCCGACACCGTGGAGGCCGCCCGACACCTTATAGGAGTTGTCATCAAATTTGCCGCCCGCATGCAGCACGGTCATGATGACTTCAGCAGCGGAAACACCCTCACCTTCGTGAAGTTCAGTAGGAATGCCGCGACCGTTATCGCTGACGGTGACCGACTCATCGGCATGAATGACAACCCGAATCTCACTACAATGGCCTGCCAGAGCTTCATCGATGGAGTTATCCACCAGCTCGAAAACCATATGGTGCAACCCGGTGCCGTCATCCGTATCACCGATATACATACCGGGACGTTTACGTACCGCATCCAGCCCTTTGAGCACCTTGATGCTTGATGAATCGTAAGCCTGCTCGCTCATTGACCACTCCGTCGTGAAGTCTGTCTCGTTCCGTGTCGTCTACCCATCCTGCACCAACTGGCTAAGCCCCTGTTCGCCATGTTTCACGTGAAACATGCTTACGGCCGTTTCAGATTGCCACATATTCTGCAATGCGGCGGGTTCGACGCTGGTAATAAATGCTTGGCACTGCATCTTTTCAAGCAGCTGGCAAAAGCGCTGTCGATGCTGCGCGTCCAGTTCAGCGGGCAGATCATCGATTAAATAGATACAGTGCCGCTGTGCTGTTCTTTCCAGAAACCGCCCTTGGGCAAGCTTTAAGGCGCTTACCACCAGCTTTTGCTGGCCTCTGGAAAGTACTTCTACTGCGGGTTGTTTATTAAGCCTGATGCGCAGATCGGCACGTTGAGGCCCCAATTGAGTAAAGCCCATTTGCTGATCTGTCGCTCGACTATCTTGGAGCACTTCACCAAGGCTACGCTGCTTATCCCATCCGCGGGCGTAGCCAAGCTTCAATCCCGGCAAAGGAAGTAGTACTTCAAGCGTTTCTTCAAATACAGGAAGAAACTCGCTGAACCACTCCATTCGAAGCCTATCGACCACGTCGCCCCATAGCGCCAGTTCCTGCTCCCAGGCAGTCATTTCCTGTGGATCTATTCTACCACGCCTGAGAAGCGCGTTCCGATGTTTCACTGCGCGCCGGGTACGCTTCCAAGCTTCCAGGAAGTCATGTTTCACGTGAAACACTCCCCAGTCAAAAAACTCACGCCTTCCTGCCGGCGAGCCTTCCAGAAGTCTGAAAGCATCGGGGTTAATCAACTGCAGCGGCATGGACTCAACCAATTCGGCCAGGCGTACATCCTTATCCCCGCGTAAACGCAACTCCAGCTCGCGCTGAGCCCTTAACCGGCGTACTCCTATGGAAACCTCCGGCTCCCCTTCCAGGCGCCCGTAAAGCGTCATATGTGGCAAATCAGCCTGAATGGCATGCTTTAACTGACGGGTACGAAACGAGCGCCCCATGCCCAGAATATGTATGCCTTCCAGCAGGCTGGTTTTACCACTACCATTGCGCCCACTAATCACATTAATACCAGGAGACGGTTGCATATCAAGTGGCGCCAAGTTCCGCAAACCCTGGAAGTTAAGCTGTTTCAGACTCATATAAACGCTCGGGTTAAAGGCGCAGCCAAACCATAAGAGAAAGCGGCGCTTCTGCTGCCAGAAGCGCCGCCCTGTTCGGCATTAATCCAATGATCTATTACAGGCGCATGGGCATAACAACGTAAAGCGCATCGCCGCCGCCCGGCTCTTCAAGCAGCGCACTGCTATTGGGGTCGGCCAACGTCATCTGTACTCGGTCTTCGTTTAATACCGAGAGCACATCCACCAGATAGCCCACGTTAAAGCCGACTTCCATCGCAGAGCCGTTGTACTCAACGGCAATGTTCTCTTCAGCCTCTTCCTGCTCGGGGTTATTGGCCATTACCTTGAGATTTCCTTCCTCCAGGTAGAGCCTCACACCACGATATTTCTCGTTAGATAGAATCGCCGTACGCGAGAGCACCTGACGCAGCTCGGCTCGCTCGGCAATCAGTACCTTATCGCCATTACGCGGCACAACGCGCTCATAATCGGGGAACTTTCCGTCGATCAGCTTGGAGGTAAAAGTAAAGTCGCCTGTATGCGCCCTCACATGGGTTGAACCCAACGTCAGGCTGACCGGCTCATCACTGTCATCAAGTAGCCTTGAAAGCTCTAGAATCCCCTTGCGCGGTACAATCAGCTTTTGCGACTGGCTAACGGCCACCTCTACCGGGCGTGAACACATCGCCAGGCGATGCCCGTCGGTGGCCACCGTCCGCAACAGATTACTTTGAATTTCCAGCAGCATGCCATTGAGGTAATAACGGACATCCTGCTGAGCCATGGCAAACGAGGTGGCTTCAATCAGGTGTTTTAACGTCCCCCGCGGAACGCTTAGCTCCTGACTACCGTCGCCATCTTCAATATTGGGAAATTCGGCGACCGGCAGGGTGGAAAGCGTAAACCGTGAACGGCCGCTGCGTAGTACCGCGCGTCCATCCTCTACCGCCAGCTGAATCTCAGATTGATCGGGCAGTGATTTACAAATATCCATCAGCTTGCGCGCAGGCACAGTGGCAGCGCCGGGCTGGTCAACCTGGCTTGCCACTGTTCGCCCAATAAGCTCGACTTCAAGGTCAGTACCGGTCAATGCAACCTGGTCACCTTCCACTTGTATCAGTACGTTTGAGAGTACAGGCAGCGTTTGGCGCCGCTCTACCACGCCCGCCACCAGAGTCAGCGGGCGTAGTAACGCTTCTCGGGAAATTGAAAATTTCATCAACACTCCGGTTTATATCCTGAAAACCTGCCGCTGGCAGGCCTATCCCTTGGATGGTTAGCTTGTTAATAGGCGCAGCAGATTTTTATAATCTTCGCGAATATCCGCGCTTTCCTCTTGCAGGGCTTTTACCTTGCGGCAGGCATGCAACACTGTTGTGTGATCACGACCGCCAAATGCATCGCCGATTTCCGGCAAACTGTGGTTGGTCAGTTCCTTGGCCAAGGCCATGGCCACCTGCCGAGGACGCGCCACTGAACGTGAGCGCCGCTTCGATAGTAAATCCGCGACCTTAATCTTGTAATACTCGGCTACCGTGCGCTGAATATTATCCACACCCACCTGCTTGTCTTGAAGGGCAAGCAGGTCCTTTAACGACTCACGGATAAAGTCCTGGTTAATAGGCTTACCCATAAAGTGCGAGTCGGCAATGACCTTCTTCAGAGCGCCTTCGAGTTCACGCACGTTGGAGCGGATTTTCTGAGCAATAAAGAAAGCAGCATCATGGGGCAGATCGACCTTGGCCTGGTCGGCTTTCTTCATCAAGATGGCCACTCGGGTCTCAAGCTCCGGCGGCTCGATCGCCACCGTCAAACCCCATCCAAAGCGCGACTTCAGGCGCTCCTCGACACCACTGATCTCCTTTGGATAACGATCAGAGGTAAGGATCATCTGCTGGCCACCTTCCAATAATGCATTGAACGTGTGGAAAAACTCTTCTTGAGAGCGCTCCTTGCCAGCAAAAAACTGAATATCATCAATAAGTAAAGCATCAACGCTTCGATAGAAGCGCTTGAAATCGTTGATCGCGTTAAGCTGAAGCGCCTTGACCATATCCGCAACAAAACGCTCTGAATGCAGGTAAACCACCCGGGCATTTTCCCGGCGGCCAGCCAGCGCATTACCCACCGCATGCATTAAGTGCGTTTTACCCAGACCTACCCCGCCGTAGAGAAACAAGGGGTTATAGGCACCGCCCGGGTTCTCCGAGACCTGCCGAGAAGCCGCCCGGGCCAGTTGGTTGGATTTACCTTCAACAAAGGTATCAAACGTAAAATTCGGATTAAGTCCACTGCCGTGCTTGAGGCTACCTTCGACTTGCACCTGACGCTCATTGGTACGCCGACGTGGCGCTTCTTCACGCTCACGCAGCTGGTCGATCTCACGCTCATCGGCAATATCTCCACGCGGAGGTGTATGCACAGAAGGCGCAGAGGTGGCGGCGGAAACCGGATTGCCCAAATCACGTGGTTGAGGCGCAGGTGCCGCCGGGCGGCGGCTACCAACGGTCAGACTTACCTTGGGTGGTTTAGACGGCGCAAGCTCACGAATCAGCTCACTGATCCGCTTGGCGTACTTGTCACTCACCCAGTCGCGCACAAAGCGGTTAGGCGCCAGTAAGCGCAGCTCATTGGACTCTCCTTCTTCTGCCTGCAAGGGACGTATCCAGGTATTGAATTGTTGTGAATTCAATTCGTCCTGCAGGTAGTCCAGGCACTGTTGCCAAAGCGCGAGTGACACTCATCTCACCATCAGTTGAAAACGGCCGACCATTGTAGCGCTCTAGAGCTTGGTTATCCACATGGGTTTGGCTATCAATTTGTGCCTGTGGACAACTTCCCATGAGCACGTGGGACAACCTTCTGAAGACATGGGGACAGACCCATTTTTGGGGTTTTTTCATATTGCTACTCACACCAAACTAACAGCTTATCGGCCGTTTATTCTATACTTATGCACACTGTTTTTATAATTTTAGCAATTTGATAAACATAAGAAATAACTACTTATCCACAAATAGTATCCCCACTATTAATAACAACATCATTTAAATACCTTAACTAGTAATAGTAGTTGTCTAAGCCATGAACGATGAAATATAACCGGGCCGATGCCCATTGCCTTTTTGTTGGTTTTTATGCAAGGAAAAATTGCACCCGACGCGGGAAGTCTCTACAATTTCCGGTCTTGAATTGAAACTCCCCGGCTAGTTTCCTCACTGGACCGGGTCTTTTGGATTCACATCCGTCCTAAACCACGTGGGAATTACGAGTTATGAAACGCACTTTTCAACCCAGCGTTCTCAAACGCAAGCGCACGCATGGCTTCCGTGCTCGCATGGCAACCAAAAACGGCCGTGCCGTTATCTCGCGCCGCCGTGCGAAAGGCCGCAAGCGTCTGAGCGCCTGATTTCAGATTGCGTGTGCCGTCTCAAGGCTTTCCCCGGTGTTTACGTCTTTTAAACGCCGGGGATTTTAGTCACGTGTTTGAACAGGCCGACCTCAAAGTGCATGGTAAAGGTATGATGGCGCTAGCGCGCATGAGTACCCGGGGCTATCCCCGCATTGGACTGGTGGTCAGCAAGAAAAATGTAAAGCGCGCTGTAGATCGCAACCGCTTTAAGCGTCTTGTCCGAGAATCCGCCAGGCTTCGGCAGCATCACCTTCCCTCTATGGATATTGTGATACTAGCCAAGCGCGGTGTGCAGGATATCGATAACGAAACGCTTAACCGCCAGCTACATGGCATGTGGAAACGCCTTCAGCGTGACGCCCAGACGGTATCAGTTGCACCGCCGCTTGATGGCGTAACACGTGACACTTGACGACACATCTCGCCGCTCGACCTCGGCCTGCCGCTTGGCAGGCTTTCGTGTGTCATGGGTCGAGTAAATGACACTGCGCCATTAGCATGTTCATCACCCAGCGGGCAGAACCCTCATGGACGTAAAAAGACTTCTATTACTGATTCCACTGGCAGTACTTGCCTATCTACTGGTTATTCAGTGGAATCAGGATTATGGGCCGACAGATTACGACTCGACGCCTGAAATTACCCAAAGCAGTAGCAATGCACCCTTAGCCAATGCAGAAAGCGGTAACGACCTGGCGGTTCCGTCAACGTCTGCACCGAACAATGCAGTGGGCGAAGGACTGGCTGGCGACACGGAAAGCGAAACCTCAAGCCGTGACTTTATCGCGGTTACCACCAATGTACTCGACGTGCGCATTGATCCGCACGGCGGTGACATCGTTTATGCCGCCCTGCCCCAGCACAAGATGACGCTGGATACTGAGCGAAACTACGTGTTGCTCTCAGACAACGCCACGCGCAGCTACGTGGCACGCTCTGGCTTACAGCTGGACGGACAGGCAAGCCGCATCGCCTTCACCCCAGAAAGCAATGCCTACAGCCTTGCCGATGACCAAGATCAGCTGAATGTTGACCTGCGTGCCGACGTTAATGGTGTTGAGGTGATCAAGCGTCTGACGTTTGAGCGTGACAACTACGCCGTCGACGTCAATTACTATATTGCCAATAATACCGATGCGCCGGTAAGCGCTCGCTTTATTGGTCAGTTGGCACGTGATAACAGCCCCGACCCTTCAAGCGGCGTTGCCTTGGGCATGAACTCCTATATTGGGGCGGCCTACTCCACGCCTGACGCACGTTATGAAAAGATCGATTTCGAAGATATTCGAAACCGCAACTTTGAAAACCGTGAAGCGCAAGGCGGCTGGATTGCGATTATTCAGCACTACTTCGTATCCGCCTGGGCGCCGTCCCAAGACCAGCAAAACCTTTACTACGTCACCACTGATTCAAGTGGCCGTAACGTTGTCGCTTTTGCTGGCCCTACCAGCAATATCGCGGCGGAAGGGGAAGCAACGCTTGGCGCAACGCTCTATATGGGCCCCAAGGTTCAGGATTACCTTGAACAGGTAGCCCCTAACCTGCGCCTGACCGTTGACTATGGCTGGCTGTGGTTTATTGCCAACCCGCTGTTCTGGCTGCTGGATAAGATCCACGACATCGTGGGTAACTGGGGCTGGTCGATCGTTCTGCTGACGGTAGTGGTTAAACTGGTGCTCTTCCCGCTGTCTGCCAAGGCTTACAAGTCCATGGCACGCATGCGCAAGTTGGGCCCGGAAATGCAGCGTCTTAAAGAGATGTATGGCGATGATCGTCAGAAAATGTCTCAAGAGATGATGAAGTTCTACCAGAAGGAGAAGATCAATCCTTTGGGTGGCTGCTTACCGATTGTGATCCAGATGCCGGTCTTTATCGCGCTGTACTGGATGCTGCTGGAATCCGTTGAGCTGCGCCACGCGCCGTTTATCTTCTGGATTCAGGATCTATCGATCAAAGATCCGTACTTCATCCTGCCGATTCTGATGGGTGTATCCATGTTTGTTCAGCAAATGCTGAACCCGACACCGCCGGACCCCATGCAGGCGAAGATCATGAAGATGCTGCCGATCATCTTCACCTTCTTCTTCCTGTGGTTCCCGGCTGGCCTGGTTATCTACTGGGTGGTCAACAACATCATCTCGGTGGCGCAGCAGTACTTTATTACCAAGCGTATCGAGAAAGACCCGAGCGTCGGCAAGGGATTACGAACCAAGTAATCCTCCGCTTACGCAATCAGACCCCCGCCTTCGTGCGGGGGTCTGGCGTTTTAAAGACGACAAATTCACAATGCATGTATCTATCAACGAGGCGCGTCATGGCTGAACGACTTTATACTCAGGATACAATTACCGCGCTGGCCACACCGCCCGGCCGTGGCGGCGTGGGCATCATTCGTGTCTCAGGGCCTGCCTGCCGCGCTATCGCTGAGGCCGTACTTGGCCATTGCCCAGCACCTCGCCATGCTCACCACGGCCCTTTCAAGGGCGCTGACGGCATTATTGATGAAGGCATAGCCCTGCTGTTCAACGGCCCCCATTCGTTTACCGGCGAAGACGTGCTGGAATTACAGGGCCACGGCGGCCCAATCATCATGGACATGCTGCTGGAACGCTGTGTGGCCCTAGGGGCACGGCTCGCCCGCCCCGGCGAGTTCTCCGAGCGTGCCTTTCTCAACGACAAGCTCGATCTTGCTCAGGCCGAGGCGATTGCCGATCTGATCGACGCGACCTCGCGCTCGGCGGCGGAAAACGCCGTGCGCTCGCTTCAGGGCGAGTTCTCAAGTCGTGTATCGGCACTGGTCACAAGGCTTATTGAACTGCGTGTGTATGTCGAAGCCGCAATCGACTTCCCGGAAGAGGAGATTGACTTTCTCGCCGATGGTCATGTGGCAAAGCACCTGACGGGCGTTCAACAGGCGCTTAGTGAGGTACGCAAGGCAGCGGGCCAAGGCGCGCTTTTGCGTGAAGGCATGAGCGTGGTGATTGCCGGACGCCCCAATGCGGGTAAATCAAGCCTCTTGAATGCTCTTACCGAGCAGGATACGGCCATCGTGACCGATATCGCCGGCACCACCCGGGACGTACTGCGAGAGTACATCCATATTGATGGAATGCCGCTGCATATCATCGATACGGCAGGCCTTCGTGATACGCCAGATGCCGTAGAGAAGATTGGCGTTGCCCGCGCCTGGGATGAAATCGAAAAGGCTGACCGTGTGCTGCTCTTGGTCGATGCGTCCACTACAGAAGCAACGGATCCGATGGCGATTTGGCCCGAGTTTGTAGCGAGGCTTCCTGACCAGAGCCGATTGACACTGGTGCGCAACAAGATCGATACCAGTGACGAACCCGCCGGAATTGATTTATCCACAACCACCCCGACACTGCGTCTGTCAGCCAAGACCGGTGCCGGTGTGGATAACTTAAAAAGCCACCTGAAGAGCGTAATGGGCTTTGCCGCCACTACCGAGGGCCGCTTCTCCGCTAGGCGACGCCACCTGGATGCGCTTGACCGTGCTATGGCAGCACTTGAAGCAGGACGCGCCCAGTTGGATGGCTATGGTGCTGGCGAGCTCTTGGCTGAAGACCTGCGCGATGCCCAGCAGGCGCTCGGCGAGATCACCGGAGAATTCAGCGCTGATGATCTGCTCGGCGAGATTTTCGGCAGCTTCTGTATTGGGAAGTAGAACCTGCAAGGGGCGTTATTCGCCCCATACGTCTCGGGCAACTTGAACGACCAGCTCAAGTTTGGCCTGCTGCTGCGCCTCAGTCAGCGAGTTGCCCTCTTCCGTCGAGGCAAAGCCGCACTGGGTACTTAAGCAAAGCTGCTCTAGCGGCACAAAGCGGGCCGCTTCAAAAATGCGCGTCTTGATCGTATCAGGGTCTTCAAGCTCACCGGTTTTGGTGGTCACGAGACCAAGCACCACTTTCTGATGGCCAGGTTTGATAAAGCGCAGCGGCTCGAAGTCACCGGCGCGGTCGGAGTCATATTCCAGGAAGAAAGCGTCGATATTGATTGAACCAAACAGTAGCTCAGCAACCGGCTCGTAGCCGCCTTCGGAGATCCATGTGGAACGGAAGTTGCCACGACATACGTGCATACCCACCACTAGGTCATGCGGCTTGTCCTCAAGCGCTTGGTTGATAACCTGGGCGTACACGTGGGCCAGATGGTCTGGGTCCTCTCCGCGTTCAACCACCAAGGCGCGCTGCTCTTGCGAGCACAAATAAGCCCACACGGTATCGTCAAGCTGCAGATAGCGACAGCCAGCGGCATAAAACGCACTGATCGCTTCTTTGTAGACGTTCGCCAAGTCGGCGAAGAAGTCATTGATATTCGGATAAGCCTCTTTACTGACCACGCCACGGCCACCTCGAAAATGCAATACGCTAGGGCTCGGAATGGTCATCTTGGGCATGGCGCCTTCGGCAACGCTGGCAAGAAATTTAAAGTCCTCAAGCATTGGATGATTGCCGAATCCTAACTTACCCGTCACACGTACGTTTCGAGATTTGGTTTGCACGCCGGTAAATTGAATACCCTGCTCGGCATCGTAGCCTTCGACGCCTTTAAGACCTTCAAAAAAATCAAAATGCCACCAGGCGCGGCGAAACTCACCGTCAGTCACCACTTTCAGGCCACACTGGCACTGGCTTTTCACCGCATGGGCAATGGCGTCATCCTCGACACGACGCAGACCACGGGCATCCAGCTCACCGGTTTGATGCGCCAAGCGAGCGTTTTTGATAGACGTGGGGCGCAGAAGACTGCCTACCACATCGGCGGGGAAAGGGGCAAGGTTGAGGCTCATTTAGCATCTCCACCGGTAGATTGAGCGTATCGTTTTATCGCCCTATCCTCCTCCATACCCAAGATGCATTAAAGTGATCATTTCTTGAGTGTGTATGAACGATTTTAATGCAGAGTGGCCACTTAATATCGCTAGCGATTAATCAATTTATTGCTGGTCGTGGTGTATGAGTCCCACGCTGCGAGCATGGCATTGCTAAAGGTCCTGGCTACTCCTCCACCCACCACTGCGCCACATGGCGGCTTTTCTCGCCAAGGCAAGGGGTTATTTCGGCCATGGCCGCTGCTAGGCGCTCACCAAGCCCCCAAGGCGGATTGATCACCAGCATACCGCTGCCGTACATGCCGTGGGTCTGCTCACCGGGCGCACGCAGCAAAAGCTCGCTACGCCATATTTTGCGCACCCCGCTTGCCTTTAATGTGTCCAGAAGCGTGTGGTGATGGCCGGCGGGCAGCAGCGGGTACCAGATCAACACTATGCCATGGCGTGCTTTCTCCAAGGTATAAGCGGCGGTATCGGCCACTTCCTGATACTCCGCCTTGCGCTCAAAGCTTGGGTCAATCAATACACAAAGCCGTGGCGTTGCCACCGGCAGCATAGCGGCCAAGCCTGCCAGCCCATCGCCATAGATACGCTGAGCCTGAGGCGGAAGCGTCTGGGCATTCAAATGCTGATGTTCACCCGGGTGAAGCTCAAACAGGCGTAGCCGGTCATGCTCGCGCAACGGCTGGCTTAACCACCAGGGCGAACCTGGATAGAGCGTCAATTCCTGCGCTTCGGGCTGCGCGGCCGTAACGGCATTTAGCCAGCCGTTAAGCAGCGGGTCGGAGAGCTGTTCACGCGTCTGCCAGAGGGGCCAGATACCCTCACGATACTCCTGGAGACGCTGGGTCTCTTTGGTCGCCAATGGATATAGGCCTCTCCCTGCATGCGTGTCTATATATGTAATGGCCGTTTTTTTACGTAATAAGTAATCCGTAACAGCGTAAAGTGTCAGATGCTTGTGTACATCGGCAAAATTACCGGCATGGTAGGCGTGTTGATAAGACAGCATGGTTGCTCGTAAACAGGTAAACGAAAAAAGCCCGCTATAAGAGCATAGCGGGCTTCGAACGGCAATGCGCGGCTAGTGGAAAACTTAGCGTTGACCATTACCGGTAGGTGTCAGGGTGATTTCTACCCGACGGTTCTGCGCACGGCCTTGGTCAGTATTATTGCTGGCGACCGGCTGGTTGGCACCATAACCCATGGTATTAAGGCGTGAAGACGCTACGCCGTTCTGGCTTAAGTAGCTGCCGACCGCTTGTGCGCGCCGCTCGGAAAGGCGCTGATTATAGCTGGCATCGCCGGTGCTATCAGTATGGCCAGCGATATTGACCCGCGTATCGGTATACTGGTTAAGGATGCTGGCCACTTCATTGAGTGCACTGCGCGCATCGCCGGTCAGGTCAGACGAGTCAAAACCGAAAGTGACGCTGCTGGGCATATTCAGCACGATATCATCGCCACGACGATCGATTTCAATACGCGAGCCCTGCAGGTTTTGACGAAGCTCCTGCTCCTGGCGATCCATATAAGCACCAATCCCCGCACCGGCGGCAGCACCAACGGCGGCGCCAATTAAGGCACGATCACGACGGCTGGTGCTTCCGCTACCAGAAAGCGCACCCGCCGCAGCACCTACCGCAGCGCCAATCCCTGTTCCCATACCGGTCGATGAACGTTGTGTCTGGCCACCGTAAGGATCGGAGGTCGCACAACCCGCCACCAAAATGGCGGCGGCTAACGGGGTCAGTAGTCGAGAAATACGCATCACTCACTCCTTGTTTGTCAAAGCGCTTGAATTACTCGTCGCTGATCATGGCCAGCAACTCATTCAAGAATAATAGACCTTGAGGCGAGGCACGCAGCTTTTCAGGCATTTCCATCAAAAGTCCTTTTTTTAAAGCGCTTTGTAAACGAGCCAACAGCACCTCTTCCGCCTGTCCGGTATGTGCAGACCAGGTCGAAAGCTTTACACCTTCGGTCAAGCGCAGCGCATTCATGGCAAATTCGAGCGGCAGTTCATCGATACTGATGGGCTGCTTACCGGCTAGAAAGCCTCGCGGATCATCAGCACGCCGTAGATAAGCCTCGGGCTGGCGTGTTTTCCAGCGTCGCTCGATATGCCACTGCCCGTCAGAATCAATCGCCGTCAACTTGCCATGAGCACCGGCACCAATGCCCAGATAATCGCCAAACTGCCAGTAGTTGAGATTGTGGCGGCTCTGCGTGCCAGGCTTGGCGTAGGCGGAAATCTCATAGCGCGTAAAACCGGCCTGCTCGAGACGCTGATGGCCCATTTCCTGGATATCCCAAAGCGCTTCTTCTTTCGGCAACACCGGCGGCTGTGAATGAAACGCCGTATTGGGTTCAAGGGTCAGTTGATACCAGGAGAGATGATCAGGCTTAAGGGCAAGCGCCTGATCGATATCAGCCAAGGCAAGCTCAGGCGTCTGGTCAGGCAGGCCATGCATCAAATCAATATTAATATTGTCAAAACCGGCCGCACGCGCTTGACCCACGGCACTGATCGCCTCGCCGGCACCATGAATGCGACCCAGCGCTTCAAGCTGAGCGGGCTGAAAGCTTTGTGTACCTAGCGATAAACGATTGATGCCTGCTTCCCGATAGCCAATGAAACGCTCCTGCTCGGTGGTGCCTGGGTTCGCTTCCAAAGTAATTTCTATCGCGGAGGAAAATGCCAGCCGCCGCTGTATTTCTTTAAAGAGGCGCTGATAGAACGCCGGTGAAAGCAGGCTTGGCGTACCGCCACCAATAAAGATAGTGTGTATTTCGCGCCCGGCGGCAAGCGCAAAATCACCATCGAGGTCTTTCAATAGTGCATCGAGATAGGCCGCTTCAGGCAGCGTTTGCGATTGAGGCTCGTGGGAGTTGAAATCGCAATAAGGGCACTTACGAACACACCAGGGGGTGTGGATGTACAGCGACAAAGGTGGCAATGGCTTAGCCATGTGCCACCTTGAGCATGTCTACCAACCCCTGTAGCGCCCGGCCGCGATGGCTTAGTCGATTTTTCATTTCACTGGGCAGTTCGGCTACGCTCATACCCTGCTCAGGCAGCCAGAAAAGCGGGTCATAGCCAAAGCCTTGTTCACCGCGCGGATGAGCAAGCAGCTCGCCTTCCCAGCTGCGCTGGACAATGATGGGTACCGGATCAGCCGGATGGCGTAAGTACACCAGCACGCACCAGTAACGCCCGGTGCGCTGGCCTTCCGCGCAGTCGCTAAGGGCTGCCAAAAGCTTTTCATTATTGCGCTGATCACTTTTCGGCTCACCAGCATAGCGCGCCGAGTAAATACCCGGTTGGCCTGCTAAAGCATCTACTTCCAACCCGGAATCGTCCGCCAGTGCGGGCAACCCGCTAACACGGCTCGCCTCACGTGCTTTTAACAGCGCATTTTCGACAAAGGTCAGCCCTGTTTCTTCAACATCGTGTACGCCAAAATCTGCTTGGGGACGGACATCAAACCCCAATGGGGCCAGCAACTGATTGAACTCTCTTAACTTTCCTGCATTACCGCTCGCTAGAACCAAGGTATTCATTATGGTCATCGCATTTTCTCCAAACGTCAGTGAGTCAGTCTACGCCCAACAAAATCGTTCTATATCTAACAAATTGTTACTAAATGTGTAAATTTTTTGGTCAAATTTTCATCAATTATAAAAATAAAATATCATTTAAAAACAGTATCTTATAATAAATATTAGATTTGCATAAATATTAGGACTATCTGATGTTAAAAATAAGTTGGTAACAAAACTTTACGAAATGGATCTTATAGGTAACACTAGTGCCGCTGTTAGCTAACTCCTTCTTACCAGAGGCCTTACCATGAAAAAGGAACACTCCACCGACTCGGTGTATATTCTTACTGAGCAGAGTCCTCAATCTCAGCTATTTGCTGAATACTTAAATAAGCATACCGGCTTTCAAGTAAGTATCCACTCACGTCATTCTTCCCTGCCTACGGATACATCAGAAAAGCTTTTGCTTCTTATTGATAGTGATCATATCAGTATTGATGCTCTGCCCGAGTGGCAGGATCAATTACCCGAAGCGTTAGCAAATGCAACGCTTGCTGCGTTTAATATTCGCAATATGAACCATGCGTTAGAAGCGCTTTCCTGCGCTCATTTAAAAGGCATTTTTTATCGCGAGCAGAGCTTGGATATTATTTGCAAAGGAATTCACGCCTTATTAGACGGGGAACTGTGGATGTCGCGTGAATTAATGGCTAGGCTGATTCTTTTTTATCGCAAATCACAAACCAACGCCTTTAGACCCACCTGCGGGCTAACAAATCGCGAAATTGAAATTATTTCATTATTGAAAGCAGGTTCTTCCAATCAGCAAATTGCTGAGCGGTTATTTGTCAGCGAGCATACAGTTAAGTCACATCTCTATAATATATTTAGAAAAATAAACGTACATAACCGCATACAAGCTTTGAATTGGATCCATCAAAATCTTGGTCCTATTCTACCCGCTATTGATAAGCCACGTGGCCTAAAGAACTAATAATACCACTGGTGTGAGGTTATATCGTGAGGCGATTACTTCGATGTCTAACTCCACTCTATATTTTTTTTCTGTCTACATTATCGTCATTACTGGCCAGTGAAGCGCAATCGCTGGCCAATGCAACACCATTAAAGGAACAAAAGGAAATCGATTCGATTAATCAACTATCGAGCTCTGATGATTCTAAAGTGGGGAGTGCTAAAAGTACTAACAGTGCTAACAGCGAACTAAGCGGGATCATGGTAGACCGTACCAGTACCATGGCGGGCAAGACATTTTACCGAGCATTTAGCCAGCACGCCATGGGCAACACGATTATTGGCAATGCCGCCATCACGATACAAGAGCAGCCTGATGCGCGTTGGGGTAGCCAGATATGGGTGATGGATGAAAGCCAAATATATTTTCGCACGCAGCTTTCTCCCAGGGTTAGTGAAGCTGAACGCGCGGCAGAAGAAGCGGTACAAATAGTCGAAGAAGCATTGCTACGCCAACAAATAGTGTCAGCGCCAAACTCCGATAAAGACTTGGGAGGAGATACCTTAATGACTCCTAAGAAGCAATGATAATGTAGCCAGCATACCCCTAGCATTTTGGCCTACGTTAATGGCAAATCTATACGGTCAGCCAAGGCCAATAAGTTATACGCCCTTTAAGGTTTCACCAAGCCGCACCTTTTAGGGCGGTTTTTTATACCTGCTATTTAGGCAGTCAACGATTCCCCATGGTTAACGCCCCGTACTAAAAGGGAAACCGATGGCAAATTCAGCGATCAGAGCCATCGGATGGGGGTTTTTATCGGCATGGTGGCGCCCTTGCTAACCACAACAGCCGCTCGGTATGAACGGCTTTTTGAGTGCAGCAAAATTTATGTTCTGTTACATGACGTTAAAGGCTTTTTCCGCCGCGTCCAGCGTGAACTGAATATCCTCCGGCGTGTGGGCACTCGACATAAAACCTGCTTCAAACGCAGAAGGGGCCAGGTACACCCCGTGGTCCAGCATTGCTCCGAAGAAGCGACGGAAGGCTTCAGGGTCACAGGCCGTTGCCTGAGCAAAGTTGTCTACTCGACTTTGTGACGTGAAGAAGATACCGAACATGCCTCCGGCCGACTGCGTCATCATGGGCACACCAGCCGCGTTGGCACGCTCCTGCAAGCCATTACACAGCGTTTCAACACGCTGAGAAAGCGCATCATGAAAGCCCGGTACTTGAAGCTTGGTCAAAAGCGCGATACCTGCAGCCATGGCCAGCGGGTTACCCGAAAGCGTGCCCGCCTGATAGACCGGTCCCATGGGAGAAATGTTCTGCATGATGTCTCGCTTACCACCAAACGCTCCCACCGGCATGCCGCCACCCACAATTTTACCCAGGCAAGTTAAATCCGGAGTGATATGGTAATGCGCCTGGGCGCCGCCCAGCGCCACACGAAACCCGGTCATGACTTCGTCAAAAATTAGGATACTGCCGTGTTCGTTACACACCCGGCGCAGCGTCTCCAGAAAGCCCGGCTGCGGCGGAATACAGTTCATGTTACCTGCCACAGGTTCAACAATGATGCAGGCAATTTGATCGCCAATTTCCGCGAAGCACTCCTCAACGCCCTCAATATCGTTATAAGAGAGCGTAATAGTGTGCTCGGCAAGCGAGGCGGGGACGCCCGGCGAACTGGGCTCGCCGTGAGTCAGCGCGCCAGAGCCTGCTTTCACCAGCAGCGAATCGGAATGGCCGTGGTAGTTGCCCTCAAACTTGACGATCTTATCGCGCCCAGTAGTCCCCCGCGCCAGACGAATCGCGGACATCGTAGCCTCGGTACCCGAGCTTGTCATGCGCACCATTTCCATGGAAGGGATCATGTCGCAGATCAGATCGGCCATGGTGGTTTCCACGGCCGTGGGGGTACCAAAGGAGAGTCCGTTATCCAGACGCGCACGCACGGCAGCCAATACATCCTGGTCGGCATGGCCGGTAATCATCGGTCCCCAGGAACCCACATAATCCACGTAGCGGTTGCCTTCCACGTCAAACAGGTAGGCTCCCTGAGCGCGCTCCATAAACACCGGCGGACGATGCAGACCTTTAAAAGCGCGGACCGGCGAATTTACGCCACCCGGAATATGGCGACTGGCAAGATCAAACAGTTCTGCAGATGTGGTCATGGCGTCCTCAATATCAATGGCCTTGCGCTAATGAGATCAAAAGCGAACCGGTCGTGGCAAGCGATTAGGCAAACACTGGCCACTTGGAGGTTGGTACCCGTGAGACAGGCTTTCCCAGGTAAAGTGCTGCGCCTGCTCACAGGCAGTGGGTAAGCGTTCCCCAACTGCCAGGCGCGCTGCAATAGCAGAGGCTAACGTGCAGCCCGAGCCGTGAAACTGTTCAGGCAAACGTGGCCACTGCCACTGGCGTGTCGTATCGGGTGAATGCAGCGTGTGTACCACCTGCTGCTCATTACCTGGCACCGGCTCGTCGGTCGCGGTTACTAAAACAGCCTGACAGCCTTGGGATAAAAGCGCGACGGCGCGCGCTGTATCATCCAGAGGCGCGGTTATCTCAGGCGTTAGCTGGGCGAGTTCAAACCGGTTGGGCGTTAAGATATCCACAAGGGGTAGTAAGCGTTCCCCATAGAGCTTTTGCAGTTGAGTTGTGGATAATTCAGCACCGCCCCCGGCTTTAAGCACCGGGTCGGCCACCACGGGAATACCCGGAAAGCGGCGAATAATCTGCTCGGTCGCTCTTAACGTCGCTTCATCCGCCAGCAAGCCTACCTTGATTGCGGCAATTTGCATCTCGCTTAACGCTTCGGCCATCTGTCGCATCAGACTAGGATCAGCAGGGACGACGCGCGTCACATTGTGGCAGTTTTGTACCGTTAACGCTGTTGGAATAGTGACCGCCCAGCCGCCGCAGGCGGCGATCGTTTCACTATCCGCGACCAAGCCCGCCCCGCCGGTCGGGTCGTGGCCAGCCAGCACTAGAACAACAGGAGCAAGAGGTTGGCGCATTAAAAAGGCTTCACAACGGCGAGGAGCACGATCACCACCAAGGCAACCACCGGCGCTTCATTAAACCAGCGGAAGAACGTATGGCTTTTCGTGCAGCGGTCCTGGGCAAACTGCTTTAAATAGATCAGGCAAACGTGGTGATAGGCAATCAACAGGACAACAAAGGTAAGCTTGACGTGCATCCATCCCTGGCTAAACCAGCCGGGCACCAAGTACAGCATCGCGCCGCCAAAGATCAGCACCAGAATCATCGAGGGCGTCATGATACCGCGATACAGCTTGCGCTCCATGGTCTTGAAATACGCCATCGACTGATCGTCGTTCTTATCCCGCGCCATGGCGTGATACACGTAAAGCCGCGGCAAATAAAACAGCGCGGCAAACCAGGTCACCATAGCCATCAAATGCAAGGCCTTTAACCATATGTACATTGTCTCTCCTTAACTTACACGGCTGAATCATTATCTTTTGGGTCGGCGTAATAATAGTAACGCTCAATGGCGCCGCGAGTGATGATACCTGAAATTCGCTGCTGCTTTGGCCGATAGCCGTGCACAACGTAAAGTGCATCCAGGGCATCATCTTGAAGCTTCAGGAACGCCTCGGAAAGCGTTGCCTGTAAGCCGATGGGCGCCAGCTCAAGGCGCTGGCCGGGAATTTCCAGTAAATCCACTTGCTCATGCTCGGGTGGCGCCTTGTCTTCTAACGCTTCATCATGCTCCAAGAGCCAGCGTGCAAGTGTTGCACCCTTCAAGGCCAGCACGGTCTTTTCTTCGCTTGAACGCTCAATAATTAGCCATACCGGGTTAGACTCAAGAAGCCGCCGGGCCTGATCAACCGTTATCAGGCGCTCGGTGCGCACCAGGCTACGCTCCATCACCGCTGGCACCGATACGCGAGAAAGCGCCTGCATCAAAGGCTGCTGAAGTGGGTGCAAACCATAGCGCACGGCACTGATAAAAAAGCCTTCGCAGCCGGTGAGCTGGCGCGCAGTCAAGCAGGCCACCACAACCGCAAGCATCCCCGGCAGCATGATACTGGGTGTGTGAGTCAGCTCCATCAGGGCCATCAGGGCCGCCAATGGGGCCTGCAGAACGGCCCCCATCATCGCGGCCATACCCAACATGGCGAAAATGCTAGGGTCGGCCGCCTTGTCAGGCCACAGCCAACCACCCAGCATGCCAATCAGCGCCCCGGTAGCTGCACCTACCACCAGTACGGGGCCGATAATACCGATGGGTATGCCTCCGGATACGGTCAGCGCGGTGATCAGTAATTTGGCAATCATCAGCGCCAGCAGCACCTTGATCTCCAATTGATCATTCAAGACACCCGCCACACTGTCGTAGCCGATACCCTGAACCTGGGGAAACCACCAGGCCACAACGCCGGTTGCCACACCCACAGCACTCAGACGAAGCCATAAAGGCCATTGCTGTAGGTGTGTGTTACGCGAAATATGAATGAAAAGCCCAGCCAGCAGACCCACTATCAGGCCCAGAATGACCACCCAAGGCAGGTTCATCAACGAGCCAAGGGCGACCTCGGGGATGCGAAATGCGGGCTCATTACCGTACACTACCTGGGCGACCATTGCCGCCATGGTAGATGCCAGAATGACCGGCATGAAGCTCATTAGGGTGTACTCCATCATGACCACTTCCATGGCAAAGATGACCCCGGCAATGGGAGTATTGAATGATGCGGAAATACCCGCCGCCGTACCGCAGGCCACCAACACGCGCAAGCTATTGTTAGGTAGGCGGAGCTTGACCCCCAACCCGCTTGACGCGGCAGCGCCTAGATGAATAGCAGGGCCTTCCCGACCGGCAGAAAGCCCACCAAGTACTGACACCACACCCACCCACCACTGATTCAACCAGTTACGTAGCGGAAAACGCCCCTGATGATAGGAAAGCCGCTCAATGACATGCCCAACGCCCAGTTTATGGGCAGAAGCTTTCTGACGATAAAGCAGCACGCCAATTAAACTGACGGCAACAAGCGGTAGCAACGAACGCAGCCCGGGAGGCAGCCCCTCAAACGCTTCCGGATTACCTTCCGGCATGTAAAGCACAGCACCAGCTTCCAGTAACAGCCGAAAGGCGACCATCACCGCTCCGGTAATCACCCCGGATACCAGCCCCAGCACACAAAGCTGCGGCAGAGCATCAACATTGGCCAATTGGCGCCGAAAACTCTCAAGGGTGAAATCAGACCGAGAAAAACGCGCCACGAAGACCGTCCTTTGCTCTTGTGTTGTAGTCCTCTTGTGTATCATACACCGATACACTTCGACAGCCTGCGGCAACCTGTTTAGGCTGTTAATTATTAACATGTCCCAAAGGCGATACTCGCAAGGAGTGGTTTGTGATTAAGGTCGGCATTGTTGGCGGTACCGGTTACACCGGCGTTGAGCTACTCCGGTTACTTGCCCAGCACCCCAACGTCCATGTTGAAACAATTACCTCGCGTTCGGAAGCGGGCGTCAAAGTATGCGATATGTACCCCAACCTGCGTGGCCACTATGATACGTTGGCCTTCAGTGAGCCCGATGCAAAACAGCTTGGCGCCCTGGATGCGGTCTTTTTCGCCACGCCCCACGGGGTTGCCCACGCCCTGGCTGGCGAGCTTCTAGCGAATGGCACGCGCATTATCGATCTTTCGGCCGACTTTCGCCTGCGCGATGCCAAGGTATGGAGCGAGTGGTACGGCCAGGCCCACGGCGCCCCCGAACTTTTGGAAGAAGCCGTTTACGGCTTGCCTGAAATGCACCGTGAGAAAATCAAAACCGCACGGCTGATCGCTGTTCCCGGCTGCTACCCGACCGCCGTTCAGCTGGGTTATCTGCCGCTGCTGGAGGCGGGCTTGATTGATCCACAACAGCTGATTGCCGACTGTAAGTCCGGCGTCACGGGTGCCGGCCGCGGTGCCAAAGTGCCTTCTCTGCTGGCGGAAGCCAGTGAGTCATTCAAAGCCTATGGCGCCTCGGGTCATCGTCATTTACCCGAAATTCGCCAGGGGCTTAATGACATGCAGACAAGCCCGGTGGGCCTAACCTTTGTGCCCCACCTGACACCCATGATTCGCGGGATTCACGCCACGCTTTATAGCCAGCTCACCGCCCGCGCGGAAGATCTTCAAGCGCTATTTGAGCAGCGCTATGCCCATGAGCCGTTTGTGGATGTCATGCCCGCGGGAAGCCACCCCGAAACGCGCAGCGTAAAAGGCATCAATACGTGCCGCCTGGCCGTACACCGTCCGGAAGGCAGCAATACGGTAGTGGTACTGTCGGTCATCGATAATCTGGTGAAAGGCGCCTCAGGCCAGGCCATTCAGAACCTGAACCTGATGTTTGGCTTTGATGAAACCATGGGCCTCACCGCCCCGGCGCTCATGCCTTAAGCGCTAATATCTTAAAAGCTTAGCCACCCTTGCAGAGGGCAACGTCAAATTGCCCTCTGTTGGATGCGTCAATACAATAGTTGACCCTTTTGCTCGGAATTACCCATAATTACCCCCCAATGCCGATTATTCGTTCTTAAAGCTCGCGGGAGGTACCCATGAGCGGTGCAGAAGCTTTTGTTCCAACCCCTTTAATGCTCTCCGATAGTGCGCGCAAACGTATCAGCGCACTGATGGATGAAGAGAATAACCCCGCACTGAAGCTTCGTGTCTACGTCACTGGCGGCGGCTGCTCGGGTTTTCAGTACGGTTTTGACTTTGCCGATAGTGTCGCCGAAGACGATACGGTGATTGAGTTCGGCAACGCCACGCTGGTGGTTGACCCGCTCTCTTACCAGTATCTGGTCGGCTCCACGGTCGATTACGAAGAAGGCCTTGCTGGCGCGCGTTTTCGTGTTCAAAACCCTAATGCCACCACCACTTGCGGTTGTGGCGCTTCCTTTATGGTCTAGGGCTGTTAACCCTTGTAGCGTTAATAACACGTGTTCCCCGTGACTTGACGCCTTGCCGGTTTCTCGCCAAGGTTGATAGGTCAATAATCGTTCATGCGGCGTTCTAAAGAGATTATCGCCTCTTTAAAACGCTTCAGAGCTAATAAAATACGGGAAAACTAATGAAAGCCACAGTCACTAAAATAGTAACAAAAACAGCTATCGCGTCCGCTATTGCCCTGAGTCTTGGCAGTGCCACTGTTGCCATGGCCCAAACATCGACTGTTAACGTCGCCACCGACCCAAGCTTTGTACCCTTTGAAATGATGGATCCAGAAACCGGTGAGATGGTCGGTTTCGATATGGATATCATCAATGAAATCGCCGAACGAGCCGGCTTCGACGTCAACCTGACTACCATGGAATTTTCCGGCATCATTCCGGCGGTTCAAACCGGTAGCCAGGAAATTGCCATTGCCGGCATCACGATTACCGATGAGCGCGCACAGATTGTTGATTTCTCGGATCCGTACTATGACTCAGGTCTGCAAATTATTGTTCGCGCCGATAATGAAGACGTTTCTTCTCTCGAAGATCTTCAGGGCTTAACGATTGGCACCAAGATCGGCTCTACCAGTTATGACTTTCTCCAGCAGGAATTAGGTAGCGATGCAGACATCACTCCTTATCCAGGCACGGCGGATATGTACATGGCGCTGATGGGTCGTAACGTCGATGCAGTGCTTTACGACTCCCCCAACGTCGCCTACTTCACCCAGACCCGCGGAGAGGGCCGTACGAAAGTGGTTGGCCCTTTGTATGAAGGCCAGCAGTACGGCATCGTTTTTCATAAGGGCAGCGAGTGGGTTGAGCCTGCCAATGAAGCACTCGCGGCCATGCGTGAAGACGGCACCTACGACGAGATCTACGCAAAATGGTTTGGTGAAGCGCCCAGCGAAGTGTCGCCCAGCGAAGAGTAAATAGGCCTACAGGCTTACTCTCACCACTCTCTACTTGGCACAGGGCCGGGCGGCCATTCCCCCGGCCCTTCGTCGTTATAACGTCGCTTTTCCCTCCTGGAGATAACGCGTGGACTTCGATTTTCAGTTTGATTGGTCGGCCGCAATCGCGTCGATCCCCTATCTGCTACCGGGCATTCCCTGGACGCTGTTGATTTCGTTTGGTGGTCTGGCGTTTGGCTTCTTTATCGGTATTTTCTTTGGCCTGTTGCGCATCAGTCCGATCCGCTGGTTACGCTGGGTTGCCGTCGTCTATATAGAAATATTTCGCGGTACGCCTATTCTCGTGCAAGTGCTATTTATCTTCTATGGTCTGCCCCAACTGCTAGGTAGTCCCATTAATGCCTTGGTGGCGGGTATCGCCGCAATTGCCGTCAACTCGGGTGCGTACATTTCCGAAATTGTTCGTGGCGGCGTGCAATCAATCGAGCGTGGCCAGCGCGAAGCGTCGCTTTCCCTCGGGCTTTCGCGTGTTCAGGCGTTTCGCTACGTGATCTGGCCCCAGGCCTTTCGTCGGATGATTCCACCGCTGGGTAATCAGGGCATTATCAGTATTAAAGACACCTCTTTGTTTTCCGTGATTGGCGTGGGTGAGCTGGTGCGCCAGGGGCAGATTTACATCGCCACCACGTTTACCGCCCTTGAGGTCTATTTCATGGTGGCGCTGATGTACCTGGCGATCACCTGGACCCTTTCCATTCTTCTGCGCCAGCTTGAGCGCAGAGGCATTGCCGGCCAATAAGGACACGTACAATGACCGATACTGTGTCACCTACAACGCCGCCTATTGTGCGTATGCAGAAGCTCAACAAGCACTTTGGCAGCCTGCATGTACTCGATGATATCGACCTTGAGATTGTGCCAGGCGAAGTCGTCGTGATTATCGGTGCCAGCGGCTCGGGTAAATCGACCCTGATTCGCTGCATCAACGGCCTGGAAGAGTTTCAGTCGGGCACGCTGGCCGTTGATGGCAATACCCTGAAACCCGATGGCAAGAGCAGCAAGGCGCTGCAGACTATCCGTACCGAAGTCGGCATGGTATTCCAGCAGTTCAACCTGTTTCCCCATCTCAGCGTTATCGACAACATTACCTTGGCCCCCATGAAAGTACGTGGCTGGAACCGGGAAGATGCGGTCGCCACGGCTAAACGTCTGCTTGATCGGGTAGGCATTGCCGACCAGGCCAACAAGTACCCAAGCCAGCTCTCCGGTGGCCAGCAGCAGCGGGTGGCACTGGCACGCGCTTTGGCCATGGAGCCACGTTTGATGCTGTTTGACGAGCCTACCTCGGCCCTGGACCCGGAGATGATAGGTGAAGTGCTGGATGCAATGCGTGAGCTTGCCAAAGAAGGCATGACTATGGTGATCGTTACCCATGAAATGGGCTTTGCCCGTGAAGTGGCTGACCGCGTTATCTTTATTCACAAGGGGGTAATTGCCGAACAGGGAACGCCTGAACAGATTTTTAGCACGCCTCAAAATGAGCAAACCCGTTCATTTCTGGCCCGCGTGTTAAAGCATTAATCGATAAAAACGCTCGCTTTACCCTGAATTTTAATGGCCTGTCCTTGTGACAGGCCATTTTTTTGCCTGTGGATAATGTTTTTTGATTTTTCTTCTTCACCAGGCCCTACCCCCCATTAACAGGACCTTCAAGACAATAAGAAATTGACGGACTGACTTGTTCACAGGTGCGGTAACAAACCCGGTATGGGAAGGTGGATAAGCGGTTATTTTTGAGTGGTGTGGGTAAGTCGCTTTTTCATCCACAGGGGCCACACCGCTTCTGCGCAGGCACTACGCTGCTTAATCACATAAATGTGAACAATTTAAACAGCTGAAATTTATGCTAATAATCGTGTTATGCACAGAAACTGTCCACACTAGTAGTTACAACATTAACAGAACTTCTCTTATTTTATTTTTATGTTGTTATTAATAGAGACAGATAGATGAATTGAGGTGTGGAAAAACCTGACGGTTACCCACAGGGGGTTTATACTGGCGGGCTTATTGAATCTGGGGCCTATCCATCGGCTCCCATCATCCGTGCCAATTGGCACAAGAAGAGGTGTCTCTTGAATTACCCCGACCGCTTTGACGTGATTGTCATCGGCGGTGGCCATGCGGGAACTGAAGCCGCATTGGCCTCTGCTCGTATGGGCTGTCAAACCCTGCTGCTCACCCATAACATCGAGACGTTAGGCCAGATGTCGTGCAATCCGGCCATCGGTGGCATTGGCAAAAGTCATCTGGTTAAGGAAATCGATGCACTGGGTGGCGCAATGGGGCTTGCCACTGATTTGGGCGGCATTCAGTTTCGTGTGCTAAATGCTCGTAAGGGTCCTGCAGTACGTGCTACACGTGCCCAGGCCGACCGGATCCGCTATAAAGCGGCAATCCGGGGCATGCTTGAAAACCAGCCCAACCTGACCATTTTCCAGCAGGCCGCAGGCGATCTGGTTGTGGATAACGATACTGTTCGTGGCGTGGTCACGGAAACCGGCATTCGTTTTTATGCCGAATCCGTCGTGCTTTCGACAGGCACGTTTTTAGGCGGCGTTATCCATATTGGCCTGGATCAAAGCCGGGGTGGCCGAGCAGGCGATCCACCTTCCAACGCCCTGGCCGAGCGTTTGCGCGCGCTACCTTTTCGGGTTGACCGGTTAAAAACTGGCACGCCACCGCGCATCGATGCCAAAAGCGTGGATTTTTCCCAGCTTGAAGAGCAACCTGGCGATACCCCAACGCCTGTGATGTCGTACCTTGGTTCGCGGGAAATGCATCCTCGACAGGTCAGCTGCCACATTGCGCATACCAATGAACGTACACATGAGCTAATTCTGGCCAATCTTGATCGCTCGCCAATGTATTCAGGAGTGATCGAAGGCATTGGCCCCCGCTACTGCCCGTCGATTGAAGACAAAGTGCACCGCTTTGCGGATAAGTCGAGCCACCAGGTGTTTATCGAACCGGAAGGTCTCGATACCCACGAGCTCTATCCCAACGGTATTTCCACCTCGCTGCCCTTTGACATACAGCTACAGGTGGTTCGCTCGATCAAGGGGCTGGAAAACGCCCATATCACGCGCCCGGGCTATGCCATTGAGTACGATTTCTTCGACCCGCGCGACTTGAAGCACTCGCTGGAAACCAAATTTATCCACAACCTGTTTTTCGCCGGTCAGATCAATGGCACAACGGGTTATGAGGAGGCTGGCGCTCAGGGCCTGCTTGCTGGGTTGAATGCAGCCCGGCGTGCCAAGCAGTTGGACGCTTGGTATCCGCGCCGCGACGAGGCCTACCTAGGCGTACTGGTCGACGACTTGATCACCTTGGGTACCAAAGAACCTTATCGCATGTTTACCTCGCGGGCGGAGTATCGTCTGCTGCTGCGTGAAGACAACGCGGATCTACGCCTGACCGAGAAGGGCCGCGAGCTGGGTCTGGTCGATGATCAACGCTGGAAAGCATTCAGCGAAAAGCGTGAAGCCATTTCGCGTGAAACCGCCCGCCTCGCCAGTGTCTGGGTACAGCCAACAAGCCCGGCAGCGGCCAAGATTGCCGAAAAGACCGGCAAACCGCTAACGCGTGAATATCGCTTGAGTGATCTTCTGCGTCGTCCTGAGCTTAGCTATGCCGATCTTGCAGATCTGCCGGGCCTGGATAACGCTCTGATCGATGATGAGGCAGTAGCCGAGCAAGTTCAGATTCAGGCCAAGTACGAAGGCTATATCGAGCGTCAGCAGGGCGAGATTGACAAGCTCAAGCGTCATGAAGCGATGCCGCTTCCCGCTGACCTGGATTACCAGCGGGTGGAAGGGCTCTCTAACGAGATCCGCCAAAAACTTGCTGAAACCCGGCCGGAAACCCTGGCCCAGGCGGCACGTATTTCAGGCGTTACCCCGGCTGCCGTCTCCATTTTGCTGGTGCATCTTAAAAAGCGCCGCCTGATCGCCTCTCCGGAGGTGGCCAACGGATGAGTGGGTTAACGGGACTGCTCAATACCCTGCCGGCAAGCGTGACCACCCGTCTGGATGCGGGGCTGGGGCAGCTTGGCCTTTCGGTGAGCGATCATCAGCGTGAACAGCTGCTTGGGTTTGTCGCCCTATTGCACAAGTGGAACAAGGCTTATAACCTCACGGCTGTTCGCGATATTAACGAGATGGTAACCCGTCACGTGTTGGATAGCGCGGCTGTGGCCCCCCATGTTGCTGGCCCACGGCTTCTGGACGTAGGCGCAGGGCCAGGCTTGCCGGGCATTGTGCTGGCCATTCTGAACCCTGACCTTGCGGTAACGCTTGTGGATAGCAATGGCAAGAAAGTCCGCTTTCAACGTCAGGCCGTTATGGAGCTTGGGTTGACTAACGTGACGCCGAGCCAGGCGCGGGTGGAAGCATTCAGTGACCAGCTCTTTGATCAGGTGATTTCCCGGGCGTTTGCAAGCCTGGTTGATTTTGTCACCTTGACCCGTGAGCTGCCCAAGGCAGGCGGGCAGTGGCTGGCCATGAAAGGGCCTGGCGCCGATGAGGAACTGCGCCAGTTGCCAAGTGGTGTTCGGCTGACAACACGCCACCTGCTGAAAGTCCCCTTTGAAACGGCCGAGCGACAGCTGTTGATTCTGAACGTTGATTCTGAACCCCAGGAAGGAGTTGAGTAAGTGAGCCAGATCATTGCCCTGACCAACCAAAAAGGCGGCGTGGGCAAGACCACCTCGGCCGTTAACCTGGCAGCCAGTCTCGCCGCGCTTGATCGGCGAGTACTGCTGGTGGATCTTGATCCCCAGGGACACGCCAGCATGGGCAGTGGTATCGACAAACACGAACTCGACAAAAGTGTTCTCGATGTGTTGCTGGGTGAAGCAACGGCCACCGATACCATCGCCCGGCAACTACCAGTTAAGTATGACGTTTTGCCGGGTAACGGTGACTTGACGGCTGCGGAAGTTGAGCTTCTTGACCTGGATAAGCGCGAAAGCTGCCTGACCTTGGCGTTAGGCTCGGTTACCGATAACTACGACGTGGTGTTGATTGACTGCCCGCCTTCGCTGAATATGCTGACGGTCAACGCCTTGACCGCAGCCAACAGTGTATTGATTCCACTGCAGTGTGAATTTTACGCCCTGGAAGGGCTATCGGCACTTTTGGATACCGTTGAACAGATCAAGCAGAGTGTTAATCCCGATCTGGCGATTGCCGGTATCCTACGTACCATGTACGACAAACGTACGAGTTTGACCCGTGAAGTGGACAAGCAGCTACGCGACTTTTTTGGCGATGCGCTGCTGAAAACAACGATTCCACGTAACGTTAAAGTGGCTGAAGCGCCAAGTCATGGGCTACCCGTTACGCAATATGCCCGCTTCTCACGGGGCAGCCAGGCGTACCGCGTGCTGGCAAAAGAAATGATTCGTCGGTTATCGCTATAACGTATTGATCAGTCCGAGGGAAAGCGAATGACGCGTAAACGCGCGCTAGGACGTGGCCTGGATGCCCTAATTGGTGCGGGCGCTCGTCGCCGTGACAATCTGGAACTTACCGGTAGCCCGGCATTGGAAGCCCATTACGAGGCATCCCCAGTCGTGGCACCCAATGAAGCTGCCCCTGAGCGCCTGGAGCGCCTGCCGCTTGGTCAACTAGCGCGCGGCAAGTATCAGCCGCGCCGGGATATTCAGCCTGAGGCCCTTGAGGAACTGGCAGATTCCATCCGAGCCCAGGGGGTAATGCAGCCCATTGTGGTGCGCCCGGTAGGCGAGGATCGCTACGAAATTATTGCCGGTGAGCGGCGCTGGCGTGCAGCCCAGCTGGCCGAGCTTGACGTTATTCCGGCGGTCATTCGTGAAGTCAGCGATGAAGTGGCGCTGGCCTTGGCCCTGATTGAAAATATTCAGCGTGAAAACCTCAATGCCATTGAAGAAGCGCTGGCGCTTAAGCGCTTGGGCGATGAGTTTGAGCTGACACAGCAGCAGATTGCCGATGCGGTGGGGAAGTCGCGCACTCAGGTCGCCAACTTGCTGCGTCTGCTGGCGCTGGACCCAGAGGTGCAAACACTGTTGGAGCGCGGTGACCTGGATATGGGCCACGCCCGCGCTATGCTTTCTCTAAGCAGTGCCCAGCAGCGCCAGGTAGCTCATGAGGTGGTCAATAGTGATTTAACGGTGCGGGCAACCGAAGCATTGGTCAAGAAAGTCCAAACCAGCCAGGCAGTGCCTAAAAGCCCTGCCCGGCCCACTAAGCCTATGGATGTGTCACGTCTTGAAACTCAGCTAGGCGAGCTGCTTGGCGCGCCAGTTTCTATTGACCATGGCAACAAGGGCAAAGGTAAAGTCACTATCCGCTATACAAGTCTTGATGAGTTGGATGGCATTCTCGCGCATATCAAATAAATAGCAGGCTTACTAAGATGTCGTTAGAAGCCGCCTTTTTTTCACCCTTTGGTAGCAAGACTCTACCTAAACGCGTTAAATACGCGCAACTTCGGTTGAAGGTGTGATAGCGCTTCCCTATAATCGCGCAAGATTTGTGTAGGTTGTTCATGCATAGTAATTGAACAACCGTTCGCTACCAGGGTGCTGGGTAATGAAACAGCGTATTGAAACCCAGCGACGAAAGGCTTATGTCATTCGGCTTACTACGGTGCAGCTAATAGTCGCACTGGCCGGTATGTTGGCGGCCTATCCGGTAGCGGGCACCGCCGGCGTGCTATCAGTCATATCGGGAGTTTTGGTCGCCTTGCTGCCCCAGGCTTTCTTTATACAGAGGTTAGGTATCCTGCGTAGTAGGCGCAGGCCATCAAGCGCTGTTAATCTGTTTCGCGCCGAAGCAGGCAAGTTTGGTTTGACGGTGGCACTGTTTAGCGCAGTGTTCGTGGTAGTGCCCCCCTCAAACCCCGCTTTCTTTTTTAGTGCTTATGTGGCGGTTGTTCTGATGCATGGGTTAACCCCCTTGTTTATGCGCAGGCATCGTACACTTGATTGAGGTGATATCTCTATGGCCGCAGGAAACGAAGTCTCGACGACTTATTATATCCAGCACCACTTGCAGAACCTGACCTTTGGGCATCACCCGGTGAATGGCTGGTCGCTGGCGCACTCGGCTGAAGAAGCCGTTGAAATGGGCTTTTGGGCGATCCACCTAGATACCATGGGCTGGTCGATCGCCATGGGGCTCTTGTTCATCTGGCTGTTCCGTAAAGCGGGTAAAGCAGCAACAACCGGTGTGCCGGGTGGCCTGCAAAATGCGGTAGAGATGGTGGTTGAGTTTATTGAAAACTTGACCCGGTCCACATTCCACGGGCGCAATCCTAATATTGCCCCGCTGGCGCTTACGCTGTTTGTGTGGATTCTGTTGATGAACACGCTAAAGATTATTCCGGTGGATTATTTCCCGGTACTGTTTAGCAAGCTCGGTGTGGATTACATGAAAATTGTACCTACCACCGATGTAAATGCCACGCTAGGCATGGCCTTGGGCGTATTTGGCCTGATTCTTTACTACAACTTCAAGGTGAAAGGCGTGGGCGGTTTTGCCCGGGAGCTTTCGCTAACCCCGTTCAATCACTGGGCGCTGATTCCCTTCAACTTGGTGCTTGAAGTCGTCTCCTTGCTGGTCAAGCCGTTCAGTCTGGCGATGCGTCTGTTCGGCAACATGTTCGCAGGCGAAGTAATTTTTATCCTGATCGCGATGCTACCGTTCTGGGCCATCTGGGTACTGGATGTGCCGTGGGCGATCTTCCACATTCTTGTTGTGACGCTGCAGGCGTTCATCTTCACCGTATTGACGGTGGTGTACCTGAGCGCGGCGCACGAGCACCATTAACGTGACCGATGTCACGTACGCCGATTTCAAGAACCCGTTTCATTAACCCACAACCCTTAACCAAAACTTAAACTCAGGAGCAACATCATGGAAATGGTTTATCTTTCTGCTGCCATCATCATCGGTCTAGGCGCACTGGCTACTGGTATTGGCTTCGCTATTCTGGGCGGCAAACTGCTTGAGTCTACCGCACGCCAGCCGGAGCTGGGTGACCAGCTGCAAACCAAAACCTTCATCATGGCAGGTCTGTTGGACGCTGTACCGATGATCGGTGTTGGTATTGCGATGTACCTGATCTTCGTTGTTGCCGGTTAATGATAGCTTTACCGGGCGGTTAACCGCTCGGTTTTGTTTCACTCCGGTCGCCACGAACTTGTCAGAGGTACATCCCTGTGAATATCAACATGACGCTTATCGGGCAGACGATCGCCTTCGCGATCTTTGTCTGGTTTTGCATAAAGTACGTGTGGCCTCCGATCAGCAACGCGCTTAACGAGCGTCAGAAAAAAATTGCTGATGGCTTGGATGCAGCCAGCCGTGCTACCCGTGATCTTGAGCTTGCTCAAGAGCGGGCAGAGCAGACGCTGCGTGAGAGCAAGGAACAAGCTTCTCAAATCCTTGAGCAAGCCAACAAGCGCTCTGCTCAGATGATCGAAGAAGCCCGCGAGCAGGCCCGCGCAGAAGGTGAACGTCTAATGGCGGGCGCCCGTTCCGAGATTGAGCTAGAAATTAATCGCGCGAAAGAAGAGCTGCGTGCCCAGGTGTCTCACCTGGCAATCGTTGGCGCTGAGCGTGTTCTAGAAGCCTCTGTCGACGAGAAAGCGCATCGCGAGCTGCTTGATAAGTTAGCCGCTGAACTGTAAGGAGGTGAATTATGGCGGAATTACATACCGTCGCTCGTCCTTACGCTAAGGCGGCGTTTGAACACGCGCGTGATCATGATGCGCTTGATAGCTGGTCACAGGCGCTGGGGTATTTAGGCGCCGCCGTGGCAGATGACGAGGTTCGTCGTCTGCTGGGCAGCCCGAAAATCGAGAACGAAAAGAAAGTTGCCCTGCTCATTGAGATGTTTCCAGAGCAGCAGAGTGATTCGTTAACTCGGTTTTTGGATGCCCTGGCCGATCAAGGTCGTTTAACGGCCCTGCCTTCAATTGCTGAGCAGTTCGAGCATTTACGTGCCGAGCATGAGCAGCGCATTGAGGTCATGGTAACGTCAGCCTATGCGCTGACAGCTGAAGAGCAGACCAAGCTAGCAAACGCGCTCAAGAAACGTCTGAATCGCGAAATCTCCATTACTACTCAGGTGGATAAGTCGCTTATTGGCGGTGTCATCCTGCGTGCCGGCGATACCGTCATTGACGGTTCGGTGCGTGGTCGATTGAACCGCCTTTCTGAAGCGCTGACCGTTTGAGTCTGAGGGACATGGCATGCAGCAACTGAATCCTTCCGAGATCAGCGACATCATCAAGCAGCGAATCGAAAAGCTTGACGTCGCATCCGAAGCCCGTAATCAGGGCACCATTGTGAGCGTTTCCGACGGTATCGTGAAAATTCACGGCCTCGAAGATGCCATGTTTGGTGAAATGATTGAATTTCCCAACAGCGTTTTTGGCATGGTACTCAACCTGGAGCGCGACTCCGTAGGTGCCGTTGTCCTGGGTGACTACCTGCTGCTTGAAGAAGGCATGACCGCCAAGTGTACCGGTCGCATTCTTGAAGTACCGGTAGGCCCTGAGCTGATTGGCCGTGTTGTCGATGCGCTGGGTAACCCGATCGACGGCAAGGGCGAGATCAACGCCAAGATGACCGACGCGGTAGAAAAAGTAGCGCCGGGCGTTATTACCCGCCAGTCGGTTGATGAGCCGATCCAAACGGGTCTGAAATCCATCGATTCCATGGTGCCGATCGGTCGCGGTCAGCGTGAGCTGATTATCGGTGATCGCCAGATTGGTAAATCGGCCATCGCGATCGATGCGATTATCAACCAGAAAGGCAAGGGCGTTACCTGTGTCTATGTGGCCATTGGTCAGAAGCAATCGACCATTGCCAACATAGTAAGAAAGCTTGAAGAGCACGGCGCGATGGGGCATACCATCGTGGTGGCCGCGGGCGCCGCTGACCCGGCACCCATGCAGTTCTTGGCCGCCTACTCTGGCTGCACCATGGGCGAGTACTTCCGGGACCGTGGTGAAGATGCCCTGATCGTGTATGACGATCTCTCAAAGCAGGCTGTGGCTTACCGTCAGGTATCCCTGCTGCTGCGTCGTCCGCCAGGCCGTGAAGCTTACCCGGGTGACGTTTTCTATCTCCACTCACGTCTGCTGGAGCGTGCCGCGCGCGTTAACGCCGACTACGTTGAGAAATTCACCAATGGCGAAGTGACAGGCAAAACCGGCTCATTGACCGCACTGCCGATCATCGAAACCCAGGGTGGCGACGTTTCCGCGTTCGTTCCGACCAACGTGATCTCGATCACCGACGGTCAGATCTTCCTTGAGACCAACCTGTTCAACTCCGGTATTCGTCCGGCGATTAACGCAGGTCTGTCGGTTTCTCGTGTAGGTGGTGCTGCGCAAACCAAGATCATCAAGAAGCTTGGCGGCAGCGTACGTCTGGCCCTGGCTCAGTATCGTGAGCTGGCGGCGTTCTCGCAGTTTGCCTCTGATCTGGATGAAGCAACACGTAAGCAGCTTGAGCACGGTCAGCGTGTTACCGAGCTGATGAAGCAGAACCAGTACTCGCCGATGTCTGTGGCAGAAATGGCTCTCTCGCTGTACGCCGCCAATGAAGGCTATTTGGATGACGTGAGCGTCGACAAAGTGCTGGACTTCGAACGTGCCCTGCACGGTTACATGAAGTCTGAGCATGGCGATCTGCTCGACAAGATCAACCAGACCGGCGACTACAACGACGAGATTAAAGACGGCATGAAGTCGGGTCTCGAGAAGTTCAAGGCGACTCAGAGCTGGTAATGTCTGGCCCGCCTTTACAGGCGGGCTTGCCTACTTTCTGAGAGCCACGAACGAAGGGTAGATCGCTATGGCAGCTGCAAAAGAGATACGCACCCAGATCGGGAGCATCAAGAATACGCAGAAGATCACCAGCGCCATGGAAATGGTAGCTGCATCGAAAATGCGTAAAGCACAAGATCTAATGAAGGCCAGCCAGCCTTACGCCAAGCAGATCCGTAACGTGGTAGGCCACCTGGCTAACGCTAACCCCGAGTACACGCACGACTACATGGTCGAGCGTAACGAGGTGAAGCGTGTTGGCTATATCGTGGTTTCCACCGACCGTGGCCTGTGCGGCGGGTTAAACGTCAACCTGTTCAAAGCTGTGGTGAAAGATGCCGTGGCCTGGAAACAGGAAGGTGCTGAGCTGGACTTTTGTGCCCTTGGCTCAAAGGCCGGCGCTTTCTTCCGTAACTATGGCGGCAATTTGATTGCGGCCAAGAGCGGTTTGGGAGAAAAGCCGACTGTTGAGGGTTTGATCGGTAGTGTCAAGGTCATGCTCGAAGCGTACGACGAAGGACGACTCGATCGCCTGTTCGTGGTGTATAACGAATTTGTTAACACCATGACCCAAAAGCCGGTTGTTCGTCAGCTTCTTCCGCTATCACCTGATATGGGTGTCAGCGAGCACGACGAAGAAAACGCCCGTCCCGGAAGTTGGGACTACCTGTATGAACCGGATGCCAAGGCGTTGCTTGATAGCCTGCTGGTTCGTTTCGTCGAATCACAGGTTTATCAGGCGGTAGTCGAAAACGGAGCTTGCGAACAGGCAGCCCGTATGATCGCCATGAAGAGTGCCACCGATAACGCAGGCAACCTGATTGATGATCTGGAAATGGTCTATAACAAGGCTCGCCAGGCAGCTATCACCCAGGAAATTTCCGAGATTGTCGGCGGCGCTTCAGCCGTATAACGCCCAGGGAGCTAATGTTCAAGAGGCTCCCGGCAGACAGGTTTCATTTGCAGGTTTTTGAGAGGAACCAAGATGAGCGGACGTATCGTACAAATCATCGGCGCGGTGATTGACGTAGAGTTTCCGCGGGACTCTGTGCCCAAGGTCTACGACGCGCTGAAGGTCTCCGAGAAAGAGACCATCCTCGAAGTCCAGCAACAGCTGGGCGACGGCGTGGTACGCGCAATTGCCATGGGCTCCACTGAGGGCTTGAAACGTGGCATGACCGCGGAAAATACCGGTACCGCCATTTCCGTACCTGTAGGTAAGGAAACGTTGGGCCGTATCATGAACGTACTCGGCGAACCGATTGATGAAGCGGGTCCGATCGGTGAGCAAGAGCGGATGCCGATTCACCGCAAGGCGCCAAGCTATGCTGACCAGGCTGCTTCTAACGAGCTTCTAGAAACCGGTATCAAGGTAATCGATCTGGTTTGCCCGTTTGCCAAGGGTGGTAAGGTTGGCCTGTTCGGTGGTGCCGGTGTTGGTAAAACCGTTAACATGATGGAGCTTATCCGCAACATCGCCACCGAACACAGCGGCTACTCAGTATTTGCCGGTGTAGGTGAGCGTACGCGTGAGGGTAACGATTTCTATCACGAGATGACCGAATCCAACGTTATCGACAAGGTGGCGCTGGTTTACGGTCAGATGAATGAGCCGCCCGGCAACCGTCTGCGTGTAGCGCTGACCGGCCTGACCATCGCGGAAAAATTCCGTGATGAAGGCCGTGATGTTCTGCTGTTCGTCGACAACATCTACCGTTACACCCTGGCGGGTACTGAAGTATCTGCCTTGCTGGGCCGTATGCCGTCAGCGGTAGGTTATCAGCCGACGCTGGCTGAAGAGATGGGTGTTCTGCAGGAACGTATCACCTCGACCAAGACTGGTTCTATCACGTCTGTACAGGCGGTCTACGTACCTGCCGATGACTTGACCGACCCGTCGCCGGCGACGACGTTTGCTCACCTGGATGCCACCGTGGTACTGGCACGTTCGATCGCTGAGTTGGGGATTTATCCGGCCATCGACCCGCTGGACTCTACCTCGCGCCAGCTAGATCCGCTGGTTGTCGGCGAAGAGCACTACACCACCGCTCGCGGTGTTCAAGGTGTTCTGCAGCGGTATAAAGAGCTTAAAGACATTATCGCTATCTTGGGCATGGACGAGCTGTCTGATGAAGACAAGCTGGCCGTTGCCCGGGCGCGTAAGATCCAGCGCTTTTTATCGCAGCCGTTCTTCGTGGCCGAAGTCTTCACGGGTTCACCCGGTAAGTATGTTTCACTGAAAGACACTATCCGTGGCTTCCAGGGCATTCTCGCAGGTGAATACGACGATATGCCGGAACAGGCCTTCTACATGGTCGGCTCCATCGACGAAGCGGTCGAAAAAGCCAACCAGATGAAGAAGTAATCCCGTCTATTAGGGGGATTCGCTATGGCGAATAGCTTTACTTGCAATATCGTCAGCGCTGAAGCATCTATCTTCTCAGGCACCGTTGAGCAGGTAGTGGCTTCTGGAATGATGGGTGACCTGGGTATTTTGCCGGGTCACGCTCCGCTGCTGACTGAGCTTCAGCCGGGTCCGATTCGTGTGATTCACGATGGCGGCAAGGAAGAAAACTTCTTTGTCTCGGGCGGCTTTATGGAAGTTCAGCCCGACGTCGTGACGATCCTGGCCGACGCCGCTTCCCGTGCAAGCGACCTGAATGAGGCCGCTGCCGAAGAAGCACGTCAGCAAGCGCTGAAAGCCTTTAATGAGAAGTCAGCTGAGCTTGACTACACCCGCGCGGCAGCAGAACTTGCCGAAGCCGTTGCCCAGCTGCGAACGATTCAGCAGCTGCGCAAGAAGGCGGGTAAAGGCTAAAAAACGCCCCTGGCGTTCGAACGCCCCTTGAACCCGGATTAGGGTTTAAGGGGCGTTTTTTTTGTCTGGTACTATGATGCGTACACAGTGACATTATGCATTCCGACTGCCACGCTTTATCAGTCATGTTTTGTATCAGGTTTTTATAACGGTGTTTGGTAACAGTATGTGTAACGATACTTTGCAATAGTACTTGAGATAGTACTTGAGATAGTACTTGAGATAGATCTTGCAACCGTACTTTGTCAGAAGGGGGAGAGCGATGGCATTGAATGATGAAAACCTGCAGGAACTGAAGGCCGAGCTGCTCGACGAGCTGGTAAAGGACGAGCCGAGTAAAAACCTAATTTCTGAGCGCCTGGCCGAGGTTCGCTCAGCCGATATCGGAGAGGTGCTTGAAGAGCTCATCGAAGAGGATGAAAAGCTACCGGCGGCGCTGTCGGTTCTGGATGTTCTCTCAAACGAGCGTGCGGCCAATGTACTGGGTTACCTGCCCGGTGAGAGTCAGCTTGAAGTGGTGGGTGAGTTAAGCGATACCCAAGTGCTTAAGCTGTTGGAAGAGATGGGCTCTGATGAACGGGCTGACTTGTTCAATCTTCTGGACGATGACCGCCGCGAGGCATTGCTGCGTCGCATGGCTCACCAGGAGCGTGAAGATCTCAAACGCCTGGCAAGTTATCAGGAAGGAACGGCCGGCGCCATCATGACCTCTGACTATGTGGCCATAGCCAGTGGCATGACGGTGTCGCAGGCGCTGATGCGCGTACGCCAAACTGCGCCTGATGCAGAGACGGTCTATCAGCTCTACATATTAGACAGTGACGGTGAGTTAATTGGGACGATGTCGCTGCGCCAGCTGATGGTGGCACGCCCAGGTGCGGTGGTGGATGACATCATGATCAAGGATGTGATCAGTACCGCAGTGGATGAAGAACAGGAAGAGGTGGCGCGCATCGTGGCACGCTACGACCTACTTGCGCTGCCCGTGATCGATGCGGATGGTCGAATGGTGGGTATTGTGACCCACGATGATGCCATGGATGTCGCGGAGTCCGAGGCTACCGAGGATTTCCATAAAGGGATGTCAATCGGCCAGCTGGAAGACGGCGTGAGCCGCGTACCGATTTGGAGTCTGTACCGCAAACGCGTGACATGGCTGGTTTTATTGGTGTTTGCCAACCTGTTTTCCGGCGCGGGCATTGCCTACTTTGAAGATATCATTGCCGCCCAGGTGGCCCTGGTGTTCTTCTTGCCGTTATTGATCGGCAGTGGCGGTAATGCCGGTGCTCAGGCCGCTACACTGATGGTGCGCGGGATGGCAACGGGTGATGTAGGAGTAAAGGATTGGAGCAAGATGCTGGGCCGGGAACTGCTGGTAGCCGGCTCACTGGGGCTTACCATGGCCATTGCGGTTACCCCGATTGGCATTTTGCGCGGCGGCAACGATGTAGCCATGATTGTAGCGCTAAGTATGGTGACGATCGTGCTGTTTGGCAGCTTGATCGGGATGTGCCTGCCCTTTGTACTTGAACGCTTCAAGGTTGACCCGGCAACAGCCTCCGCGCCACTGGTGACTACTTTGATCGATGCTACAGGCGTATTGATCTACTTCACCATTGCGACGGCGATTCTCTCCCATCTCTAGTGCTCAGCCAGGTGGGTACGGCTCTAGCGCCGTACCCAGCCGCGATTGATCAGCGGCGAGAGATGGGAGCGCATGACGACGCGTTCATACAAGGGTGGTACTAAGGCAGGCGTAGCTGTGTAATTCTAAAGATACTGCTCTAAGTATTCAGCGCATTGAGCTGCTGGCAGCTCGCGTAATGAACATCACCTCAACGTGACCCAACCATTCAATGTCGCTGGCCAGGCCCTTGAGCTGGCTGGCAAGACACTGGGGGGGCTGGTGAACCGCATCGTCAATGATTAGTGACACCGATACCTTGTCATTCAGATAGTGCAGCTGCAGCTCATTCAACGTGCGCCACACGGGATGACGGTACCAACGCTCGTTAAGCGCAGCCTCTACTTCAGGACGTAAGGGCAAGCCGGGCAAGCGGCTTGGATCGCCTTCTCCGGCATCGTCTTCCGGGTCAACGTGGAAAATAACGTCTGTCAGTAGGGGGAATTCATGGCGCAGACGACGGCTGACTTCATTGCCGATTTCATGGGCTTCAGACACGGTAATCTTGGGCCTAACCACGACATGCAGGTCTACCATGACCCAACCCGCCGATTGACGGGTACGCAGGTCGTGTACGCTATCCACACCGGGCACGCTGCAGGCAACGTCGTGCATTTGCTGCTGTACATCCTCGGGGAGCGCTGTGTCGACCAGCTCCCGGGCCGACTCCCACAAGAGATCCCAGCCCACTTTACCCACCAGCAGCCCCACCACAATAGCTGCCACGGCATCTAGCCAGCCAGCGCCAAACTGAGCGCCAATCAAGGCGACCAGCACCACCGCTGTGGAGAGGGCGTCGCTACGCGAGTGCCAGGCGTTGGCTTCGAGTAACCGCGACTGGATACGCTTGGCCACGCGCATGGTGTAGCGAAATATCCACTCTTTGCTGAGAAGGGCAATAAATGTGATCACGATCGCCCAGAGGCCAGGGGCCGTGACTTCGGTACCACTAAATAAGCGGCTGAGGCTTGACCAGGCGATGCCGCCTGCCACGAAAATGAGTACGCTGCCAAGCAGTAAAGTAGTGAGGGTTTCAATACGCCCATGGCCATAATGATGATCATCATCTGGCTCCTGACGGCCATAATGAATAGCCGCCAGCACAAACCCATCGGTCACCAGGTCGGAAAGCGAATGAATGCCGTCGGCAATTAGCGCGGCCGATCCGACAAGAAATCCCACCGCGACTTTCACAACGCTTAGCAGGCCATCAAGCCAGGCGCCGATATAGGTGACGCGCTTGGCGGTTTGGCTATCTTGCTCGCGATTGGGAACCACTGGCGTTTCAACGGTCTGAGTCATGGAATACCTGACAGGGGCACGCGTTCGGTAAAACCGTATTGTAGCGCACCGCTTTGTAATCTCTTAAGCCCTTTAAGATGAAGTATTCACTTGCACGTAACGTTATACGACGATGGCCCATGGCGGACAACCGCCTGATGGAGGTGTATCCTTGTGTGCCACTGTCATTCAATAACCCCTTTGATAAATAGGATGATCCATGGAGTGGTTACAAATACTGGTACTTGCCGCGGTGCAAGGCCTTACTGAATTTTTGCCTGTCTCAAGCTCCGCGCATTTAATTTTAGTACCGGTACTTACTTCATGGGAGGATCAAGGGCTTGCCTTTGATGTTGCGCTCCATGTGGGAAGCCTGACCGCCGTTATTATCTATTTTCGAAAAGAGATCCTGCAAATAGTGCAAAGCAGCTTGGCGGTTTTTAAAGGCAGAGCGGTTAATGAAGATGCCCGATTGGGCCTCTGGATCATCGTCGCTACCCTGCCGGTATGCATCATCGGTTTTTTGCTTCAAGACGTCATCTCAAACTATATGCGCTCAACGCTGGTGATTGGTATCAGCCTGATTGGCTTTGGACTATTGCTGGGTTATGCCGATTACTTCAAGCGAGGGACTAAAAGCGAGTATCAGATGGGCTGGAAAGAAGTACTGATTATTGGCTTTTCCCAGGCGCTGGCCTTGATACCTGGCACCTCACGTTCCGGCATCAGCATGACGGCAGCGCTAATGGTGGGAATGAGTCGTGAGGGGGCCGCCCGCTTCTCCTTTCTACTCTCTATTCCGGTCATCGTTCTAGCGGGTGGGCTTGAAGCCATCAAGCTTCTCCGCCAACCTCAGGCCATTGACTGGTTCTCACTGTTTGCCGGCACGCTGTTATCCGGCGTGATTGCCTATCTTTGTATTCACTACTTTTTGGTCTTTATTAAAAAAATAGGCATGCAGCCTTTTGTTGTATATCGCGTGCTGTTCGGTGCGTGGCTTATCTGGTTTTTTCATTTTTAGAGCGAATTCATGATTTCATCATTGCCCAAGTCGACTCGGTTAATGAAAAAAGCGGCCATCGCTGCCGCACTTATGCTTTTGGTGGGCTGTTCTGAAAAGGATCGTCCTCTTGATTCACCGGTACGTTTGGAAGGGGGAATTTTCGGTACTTTTTACCAGGTAACGATTAACGACCCTTTGACCCAGGAGCAGGCTAATAACCTGGAAGCCGGGTTTTTAGCCGAACTTGAAAGCGTTGATGCGGCTATGTCGACCTATCGCGATGATTCTGAGCTAAGCGTCTTTAATCAGGCGCCACTGGATGAATGGCAACCGCTCTCCAATGCGCTTATTGAAGTATTGGCGATTAGCCACTCGGTGGCAGAAAAAAGTGATGGCGCCTTTGACGTAACTGTGGGTGATCTAGTTAATCTGTGGAGCTTTGGACCTGAAGCGCGGCCAAAGGAAATACCGTCGGAGCAGTTGCTTGCCGAGCGGTTGGCTCAGGTCGGCTTTGACGCGGTGGAAGTGGATACACAGGCCATGCAGGCACGCCGTGAGCGCAATGCCTATGTCGACCTGTCCGGTGTTGCCAAAGGTCACGCCACTGATCGCGTTGGCGCATACCTGGATCAGCAGGGGATCAAAGGTTACCTCGTCAACCTGGGCGGGGATATGCTGGCCCACGGTTACCGCGATGATCAAAAGACCCCATGGCGTGTGGGGATTGAGACTCCGCAAAGCGGCGCGCCTCATGCCCAGCATATTGTGCCGCTACATGATATGTCGGTGGCCACTTCCGGTAATTACCGCAATTACTTCGAAGCCGATGGCCAGCGGTTTTCCCATACCATCGATCCACGTACCGGCCGCCCGGTAACACATAACGTTGCTTCAGTATCGGTTTTCCACCCCTCCAATGCGTGGGCCGATGCCTGGGCAACGGCATTACTAGTTGTGGGTAGTGAGGCCGGGATGAGAATGGCGGTAGACCATAATCTGAGTGTTTTAATGTTGCTACGCGATGGTGAACATTGGCAAAGTATCGTAAGCCCTTCCTTTGTTGACTATTTTGGCGAAGACTTAGTCAACGAGCTGGGCATTGAGCCATGGACTGCCTCTAACGCGCGCTCGATAAAAGAAGGTAATTAGGATGCACAATGAACTGGATGTCGTGATTCTTGCGGCAGGCAAAGGCACGCGGATGCGCTCACAAACGCCAAAGGTGCTGCATACCTTGGCGGGAAAACCCATGGTGACTCACGTACTGGAAACTGCTGCAGGCTTACAGCCAGAGCGTACCCATGTAGTGATCGGCCATGGTGCTGATCAATTGCGCAAGGCATTGGCCGATGAGAGCGTGACATTCGCCGTGCAGGCCGAGCAGAAAGGCACGGGGCATGCGGTTGCCCAGGCGCTGGATCAACTGGGTAGCGGAACTGTACTGGTGCTCTACGGCGATGTGCCGTTAATTAAGCGCGAAACGTTAAGCGCGTTACTAGCCCATGTGGATGAACAGCATATGGGACTTTTGACTGTCACCCTGGACGACCCGACGGGATACGGGCGCATCGTGCGCAATGACATGGGCGAGGCGGTGGCTATCGTCGAGCAGAAGGATGCCAGCGCATCCGAGCTTGCGATTACCGAGTGCAACACAGGTATCATGGCAATGACCAGCGCTCAGTTAAAGCGTTGGCTACCGAGGCTCTCCGCCGATAACGCCCAAGGCGAGTACTACCTGACTGATGTTATTGAAATGGCCGCTAATGACGGCATCAAGGTATGTACAGAACAGCCTGCCAGCGCTGCTGAAGTAGAAGGCGTTAACAATCGTGCGCAAATGGCACGACTGGAGCGAGCGTATCAGATACAGATAGCTAACCAGTTAATGGAGCAGGGTGTGGCGCTGGCCGACCCGGCAAGGCTTGACGTTCGGGGTAGCCTGACCTGTGGTCACGATGTATTTATCGATGTTGGCTGCGTGTTTGAAGGCACTGTAGAGCTTGGTGAAGGCGTACGCGTAGGGCCTTACTGTGTAATCAAAAATAGCACTATCGGCGCTGGTAGCAGTGTGGATAGTCATAGCGTGATAGATAGCACGGTCGCTGCGGGCCGTAACCAAGTTGGCCCTTATGCGCGGCTACGCCCCGGTACGCGCCTGGCCGTCAGCGCCAAGGTCGGCAACTTTGTAGAAACCAAAAACGTAGAAGTAGGTGAAGGTAGTAAGATCAACCACTTAAGCTATATCGGTGATGCCCGCTTGGGGCGTGATGTAAATGTGGGTGCCGGTACCATTACCTGCAATTACGACGGTGCCAATAAGCATCATACCGAAATAGGTGATAACGCTTTTATTGGCTCCAACAGTGCGCTTGTAGCTCCAGTGACTATCGGCAAAGGGGCGACGGTAGGTGCCGGGTCGACCATTGCCAAGGATGTCAGTGAGCATGCGCTGACGGTAACGCGCAGCAAGCAGCTGGAAAAAGTCGGCTGGCTGCGCCCCGTCAAATCCGATAAGTAGACTATTGGTACACCCACCGCTTTTTACACGTTTTAGGAGATTCATTTATGTGTGGCATCGTCGCGGCTGTTGCGCAACGTAACGTGCAGGAAATACTGTTGGAAGGGCTTAAACGCCTGGAGTATCGCGGTTACGATTCAGCCGGTATGACGGTGTTGAACGATAAAGGCGAGCTGACCCGTCATCGCGCGCTGGGCAAGGTGGCCGCACTGGGAGACGAGCTTGCCAAGGCAGCTCTACCGGGCTTTTCCGGCATTGCTCATACCCGCTGGGCTACCCACGGTAAACCGTCAGAAGCCAACGCTCACCCGCACCATAGCGGTCAGCAAGTAGCCGTCGTACATAATGGAATCATTGAGAACTACGAGTATATAAAAGAGACTCTGCAAACCAGCGGCTACACGTTCAGCTCTGAAACCGACACCGAAGTGATCGCTCACTTGCTGTCCGACAAACTGCAAAGCGGCTTCAGCCTGTTTGACGCCACTCAGGAAATTGTTAATGGTCTGGGCGGCGCCTATGCCCTGGGCGTCATGAGTAGCAAGGAGCCGGGTGTAGTGGTGGGGGCTCGCCAGGGTAGTCCGCTGGTAGTGGGCATAGGTATCGATGAGGCTTTTTTAGCCTCTGATCCGCTCGCTCTGCTGCAGGTGACTGATCGGTTTATTTACCTCGAAGAGGGCGACCTAGTTGAGCTGCGTGAAAAGGGTGCCCTTCGCATCATAGATCGTGACGGCAATCCGGTAACCCGGCCCGTGCATATTTTTGAGCATGGCGATGGTGCCGCCAGTAAAGGCGACTATCGTCATTACATGCAAAAAGAGATATTTGAGCAGCCTTCGGTCATTCAAGCCGTTCTGGAAGGACGGTTGAGTGGCAGCAGCGTACTGGTAGAGAGTTTTGGCCCCGATGCTCAGGTGCTTTTCCAGAAAACGCGCCAGGTGCATATCATCGCCTGTGGCACCAGCTATCATGCTGCCATGGTGGCGCGTTACTGGCTTGAGCGTTATGCCTGCGTGCCGGTGCAGGTTGAAGTGGCATCAGAATATCGTTACCGCCACCCGGTCGTGCCCGAAGGCAGCCTGTTTGTGACGCTTTCCCAATCGGGTGAAACGGCCGATACGCTGGCGGCGCTTCGGTTTGCCAAAACCTTGGGGTATGTAGGCACACTGGCGATCTGTAACGTGCCGGGAAGCTCCTTGGTGCGTGAGTCTGATATGACACTGATGACCCGTGCGGGCCCTGAAATCGGTGTTGCCTCGACCAAAGCCTTCACTACCCAACTGGTTGCGCTCATGCTGCTGACGCTTTCAGTCAGCAAGGCCAAGGGCCAGGAAGAGCATGCGAGTATTGTGGAAGCGCTGCAGACGCTCTCCAGCGTCTGTGAGCAGGCACTGGCGCTGGATAGCCAGATAGAACAGCTTTCTCAGGCCTTTGCTGAAAAACACCATGCGCTATTTTTAGGCCGGGGTGCCCACTATCCCATTGCGTTGGAAGGTGCGCTCAAGCTTAAAGAGATTTCTTACATTCACGCAGAAGCCTACCCTGCAGGCGAGTTAAAGCACGGGCCGTTGGCGCTGGTGGATAGCGAGATGCCGGTCATTTCGGTCGCACCCAATGATGACTTGCTGGAAAAGCTTAAATCCAACTTGCAGGAAGTACGCGCCCGCGGCGGTCAGCTGTTTGTATTTGCCGATAAAAACGTGGGTATCAAGCCTGAAGACAATATCCAGGTCATTGAACTGCCGCATATTCATGAAGCGCTGGCACCGCTTTTATATACCCTTCCCCTGCAGCTTCTGAGCTACCACGTGGCGGTTTTGAAAGGCACCGATGTGGACCAGCCGCGCAACTTGGCGAAAAGCGTGACGGTCGAATGATGGCGTAAGCGAAATTAGGGAAGTTTCAAAAAACCGCTTTACATGGTGCGGCATTAAGCCGCACCATATGCGCGGTCGCTGCGTTGCCGCATTTAGTTAGCGTGCTTATCATCGTGGCGCTGTCTCTCTCCCAAACTGTCAGGATCACGCTGTCATGAAACCACCAAACGCCCTTGCTGCCCGGCTCTCAGCTCGCCGGGTCGCTTGGTTGTTGATCGCTCTCTGCACTATTGCCTTTCCTACTCTCTCCTATGCCGATGCTGGCCCCCTTGATTTAACCCTGTCGCTTGCCGGTATTACCTGTGTTGCCATCTTCATACTTGCCTACGCTTTGGTCATGTCTGAAGAACTTATCCACATGCGCAAATCAAAGCCCGTGCTGGTGGCAGCGGGGCTTATTTGGGCTATCGTGGCATGGGTATACGTTCAGGCTGGGATGCCTGAAGTATCGGAAATCGCATTTCGTGAAACCCTGCTTGAATATACCGAGTTGCTACTGTTCTTGCTGGTAGCCATGACGTATATCAACGCGATGGAAGAGCGGCGTACATTCGATGCGCTGCGTGCTTGGCTTGTGCGCAAGGGATTTAGTTACCGTAGCCTTTTCTGGATTACCGGCTTTCTTGCGTTTGGTATTTCAGCGATTGCCAATAACATGACCACGGCCATGTTGATGTGTGCGGTGGTGCTCAAAGTAGCCGAAGGCGACAAAAAGTTTATTGGCTTATGCTGCGTTAACGTGGTGGTGGCCTCTAATGCGGGGGGCGCGTTTAGCCCATTTGGGGATATCACTACATTGATGGTTTGGCAGGCAGGACAGGTGCCTTTTAGCGGCTTCTTTGTACTTTTATTGCCTGCGATTGTTAACTTCATGGTGCCTTCGGTCATCATGAATTTCTTTATTGTTAACCGCCAGCCTGCGGCCCTTACCGAAACCGTTTGGCTCAAGCGGGGGGCGCGGCGGATTATCGTGCTGTTTTTGATTACCGTTGCCATTTCAGTTCTCTGCCACTCGGTTCTGCATTTGCCACCTGCCATGGGCATGATGTTCGGCCTGGGGCTTTTACAGTTTTTTGGCTACTACCTGCGTCGCAGCCTACCGCGCTCGCTGGAGCGCAAGCGGGAACGTTATTCTCGTCGGGGCGACTGGAAGAAGCTGGAGCAGCTGGGTAGCGTGGTGCCGTTTGATATCTTTAGCCGTATTGCCCGCTCGGAGTGGGACACCTTGCTGTTTTTCTACGGGGTTGTGCTGTGTGTTGGTGGGCTTGGCTTTATGGGCTACTTAAGCCTGCTGTCAGAAACGCTTTACGGCGGTTGGAACCCGGTTTGGGCTAACGTGGCGTTAGGTCTTATTTCGGCAGTCGTGGATAACATTCCTGTGATGTTTGCGGTGCTTTCAATGGCGCCGGATATGTCGGAAGGCAACTGGCTGTTGATCACCCTGACCGCCGGCGTAGGCGGCAGCCTGCTCTCCATGGGTTCTGCTGCGGGTGTTGCCTTGATGGGCCAGGCTCGGGGTATTTATACCTTTATGGTTCACTTGCGCTGGGTGCCCGCCATTTTGTTGGGCTACGCGGCAAGTATCGCGACTCATCTTTTGATTAACGCGTCCCTCTTTTGATAAGCCGGTTCTGATAAACCGATTGTTACGGTACTAAAAAACGTCCCTTACCGTTACCGGTAAGGGACGTTTTTATATAACAGGAATAATAACTAGCGTGTAACTGGCTAGTTAATCCTATAGGTCGTGACCGGTAATCACCTGGCAGATATCGGCAAAGCTGCGCGCCATGGGAACCACAGTGTTCACTTCTTTACCTACCGCATTTTGAATATCAGTGGCTGAGACCAGACCACGAATGGTCAGCTCATGCTGAGCATCGTACTGAGTAATCAACAGGTGCTGCTCGGTAACGTCTTCCATGATCAAGACAAGGTCTTCAATCGTCAGGGCGGAAAGCTGTTCCAACGTCATGGCACTTAGCTTGCTCCAAGGCGTCATGATCATTTCAGCAGTAATTTCGTGACGATCAAGATGACGCTGCTGCATGGCCAAGTTGATACGACGAGTACCGATCAGCTCTCGGGAAGTAAGAATGCCCAGGCAGTGGCTCTGCTTATCGGTCACAAACAGTAGCCGTACACCACTGTGGCGCATTTTAAGATGGGCTTCATCCACAGGCATGTCAGTTGTCACCGAATGAGGCTTTAGGATCTGAAAGTCGGTAAGAACTTCCAGCGCTGAACTCTCAATGGTTAAACGCTTGGCCTCAGGTGAGGTAAGGCGCGGTGTCGTGCTGAACTGAATTAAAGATTTGGGAGAAAAAGCCACTTGGTTCATCAAGGTACCTCCTGTTATGGGGGCCAACGGCTTACTGCCCGCTGGTCTGGTACCTTCAGAGTTGCAGCTAATTCTTACCACAACCTTAAGACTCGAAAATGATCACAAAAACTGGCCTGAAGATAAGCGCCGCTCAAGGGTTACCTGAACGCGCAAACCACCTCCCGGCGCATCATCAAACGCCAGTATGCCGCCTTGCTGGGCAATGATCCGTTCAACGATAGACAACCCAAGCCCAGAGCCTGCGCTAGGCCCTGACCGATGAAAGCGTGCCGTCACCGTCTTGCGCGCCGATAACGGAATACCAGGGCCTTGGTCGTCAACTACTAAGGTGATGTGCTCCTCCGTGGCCTTGAGGTATACATGAATATTGCCGTTAGGGGGGGAGTGCTGAATAGCGTTACCTACCAGGTTTTGAATCAGCGTCCCCAGCGCGCCGGGTATCTCGTTTAATGTCCAGGGACCTGCTTCATCGGCATCCAGCTGAAGCGATTGCTGTTGTTGCTGGGCCAGAGGGAGCAGTTTGGCCAGCGCATCACGCACTTCGAAGAGTGCATCCACCGAACGTAACGGCGGGCGGGCTTCATCGGGATCAAGCCGTGCCAGGGTTAACAGCTGGCTGACCAGATGAGTGGCTCGGACAACACCTTGGCGCAAGTGATCAAGCGACTCCTCACGGTCTTGCGGGGTCTGTGCGGCCAAGGCGTTTTGCGCATGCAGATCAAGCACGGCAAGCGGGGTGCGCAGCTCGTGGGCAGCATCGGCGATAAAGCGCTTTTCCCGCTCCCGCAAACGTTGGATACGCATTAACAGGCGGTTAAGCGCACCAGAAATGGTGGCCAGTTCGTAAGGTAGAGGTGAAAGCTTGAGCGGTTGGAGGTTATGCGGGTCACGGCTGCGAATCTGCTCTGCCATTCGCGACAGCGGCGCAAGCCCCCAACCGATGCTCCACCAAAGTAGCGAAGCCAATACAATCAAGCCGATAAGCTCAGGCAGCAAGGTGCGTAACGCTACCCGCTTGATCAAGCCTAGGCGCACATCGTCGCGCTCACCCACGATCACTCGGCGGGTACCGCCAGCCAATGGCAGGGTATAGGTTTGCCACGTCTGCTCCTGGTGCTGCTGTCTTGCATAACCACCCTGGGCTGTAGAAAACGGTTCGGCAAGGGGGCGTAGCGGCGCATCCGCCGAACGGAGCAATAATTCATCACCCTCCCAAAGCTGAAACACCAGCATATTGGGCGCGCGCGGCTCGGTTTGCAGTGTGCTTTCCACCCTTTTTAGGAGTGCCTGCCGATAGGTCGGTGGTAGGGGGGCCTGCATCAGTTCACTCAAAAGATGGGCGTGGCGGGCGAGGCTGGCGTCATGCAGCTGCTGGATTTCATGAGTGGTGTAGCGATAGCTGATTACGCTGATCACCATGATGCTGAATAAAAACAGCAGCAGCGTCAGCCCCAGCGTTCGCCGGCGGATAGAGTTCACCGTTCGCCTCCTGGCGGTGTCTTGTCCATCACGTAGCCAATGCCGCGCAGCGTGCGAATCACCTCAGGGAATAACTTGCGTCGCAGATGGTGGATATGGACTTCGATGGCATTGCTCTCCACGTCTTCATCCCAGCCATAAATCAGGCTGGTTAGTGTGTCGCGGGTAAATACCCGGTCCGGGTGGCCCATAAACTCCTGCAGCAGGGTAAATTCGCGCCGCGAAAGGGGAATATTTTGGTTCTGATAACTAACGCTTAGCGTTAGCGGGTCCAGACGAATGCCGCGACACTCCAGGTGGTTATCCAGCTGGCCCTGGCTGCGGCGCAATAGCGCACGCAGGCGGGCCTTGAGTTCCCCTACCTCAAAAGGCTTGATCAGGTAGTCATCGGCCCCCGCATCCAGCCCCGCGATGCGGTCGTTGATGCCATCCCGTGCAGTGAGGACCAGAATGGGGATCTGGCTGCCCTGGCGGCGCACGGCTTTGATAATTTGCAGGCCATCCAGGCCGGGCAGGCCTAAATCGAGAATCATCGCGTCGAAAGGTTCGGACTCTGTGAGTACCAAAAGGGCACTGTTGCCATTATTCAAATGGTCAACGGTATAGTGCTCCGGCTTGAGCGCCAGGCGGATGCCCGAAGACAAGCTGGCGTCGTCTTCAACCAGCAGTATGCGCATGGTGTCAGCTACTCCTGTAATGGCCCGGTAATAGGTAACAAAAGGTAGCATCGTTAGGGGGAGTCAGTCAGGATTAACATCAACGAAAGCAATGCGATGGCGCCTTGATTAATGACGAAACCCACTGTTGATAGCGATTGTGTGGCTGTCTGCCCTTTAACACTTCGCCGGGAAGCGCTGCTGCATCTGGCCGCGGTACATGAGCCTGCCCTGCAGCCAGCACTCAATGCCGCTCTGCGTTCGGCCAAACAGCCAGCCTGGGATGGGCTATGGGTCTATCAGCAGCAGGGGCGGATCACCGGTGCGCTCTGGGTTCAACCGTTAGCCCATACCACGGCCCAGCTATGGCTTCCCCGCCGGGGTGGCCCGGTAGGCCAGGCCTTGCTGGCTGCAGCCCGTGCCTGGGTAACCGAGCAGGGAGTCACCCTTTGCCATGTGGTACTACCGCCCAGCCACTATGTCTGGGAGACGACGCTGCTCGCCCATAGCATGATACGCTTGGCCGAACTACATCATTTAACCATCAATTTGCTATCTGTTACCTTGGCACCTGAGCTAGCCTGCATTGAACTTGGCACGCTATCGCCAACGCCCATCAGGCTGGAAGCTTTTTCCAAGCTGAACGCGGCTGCGCAAACCTCCTTGCTAGATTCAATCAGCCAGGGGTCGCTGGACTGCCCGGCGCTGCGGGAGTCGCTTTCCAGTGAAGCGCTCTTGGCTGGTTTTTATAACCAGGCCCCGGAGGCTCCACATCACTGGTATAGCGTTAACCTGGGTAATGAGCGGGTAGGCGTGCTGCTGCTGGCACCAGGGCCTGAACACTGCTGGGAGCTTTTATTGATGGGCGTCGTGCCGCAATGGCGCGGCCAGGGAATAGGCCGAAAGGTGCTTCAAGCGGCTTTTAAACGGGCGGTTAGCCAAGGCGCGACCGAGATGATACTGACGGTCGATGCCAACAATACACCTGCCCTATGCCTTTATCTGCAGGCAGGACTCTCCCGTTATGCTGAACAGCGTCTGTTTGCTTGGAGAGGCTAATGACTTAGTGCTTCAAGCCTATGAAGAAGCACATGAATTTTCCTGTTCAGAAGGTAATTTCAAGAGTGTCGTTTGATTTTTCTTCTATACTGAGGGCGCTGTATTCAGGAATGCTTTTTTAATCACGGAGGAAACGCTATGAAAATTTTGCTGTGGGTTATTATCTTTATTTTTGCCGTAGGTCTTCTTACCCTTACCGGCGTCTTTAAACTGATCTTCTAAACGACCGCATTTAAATTTCGCTTAGACATTTCTATTTCATCCCCGATAGGCGACTCTCGCCTATCGCCCTCTTGGCTATTCGGCATTAAAACTTGTTCTGCTATCTGTGAAAAAGAAGATACTATTTTCTTGGAACGCTGTTATCGGTGCAGGGTTGGAGCTTGTTGTCGTGGTGATAAAAGCTAAGGAGAGCTGGGTGAATTTCAAATGTATATTGGGCGGGATAGTGGCTTTTGGGATGTTATCAGGTGTAGTGCTTGCTGACGAAGAAGCCGAAGATGAAGCGCTTGCCGAGCGTCTCGCGCCGGTTGGCAGGCTCTGCCTGCAAGGGCAGGAGTGCCAACGCGCTGTGACCCAGCATACAGCGGCTGATGCGACTGAAGCTGCTGCGTCAGACGAGCCTAGCCTAGAAGAAGTCGCCCAATACGACGGTGAAGCACTATACGCCAAGGCGAGCTGTGGTGCCTGCCACGCGGCAGGTATTGCGGGTGCGCCGGCGACGGGTGATAGCACCGCTTGGACCGCGCGGCTTGCTCAGGGGACTGAAAAACTTTATGCCAATGCGATCAACGGAATTGGTGCCATGCCACCCAAGGGCGGCCGCTTCAATTTCAGCGATGACGAGATCAAGGCGATTGTCGACTATATGATCGACGAGCTTGAGTAATCTATCCACAGACGTAATGACAAATCCGCCTGTGGATAATTTAAAGCCGTCAGCCAAGTAAAGAGCGCAAACCTGCAATAGCATCCTTGCCCCGTGCCTGCTTCTTGTCAGGATCCTCTTTATCTGCCCGGCCTTCCCATTCCAAATCTTCCGCAGGCAGCTCATCCAGAAAACGGCTAGGCTGGCAGTCCATCAGCTCGCCGTAGGCTTTGCGCTGGCGGGCAAGGGTTAACGTCAGCGTGCGCCGCGCCCGGGTAATACCCACGTAGGCCAAACGGCGCTCCTCTTCCACCGTGCCCATTTCAATGGCATTGCGGTGGGGCAGCAGATCCTCTTCCAGTCCCAGCAGGTAAACGTGCGGGAACTCAAGCCCCTTGGAGGCGTGCATAGTAAGTAGCTGCACGCGGTCTGAGTCGTCCTCTTCGGCCTGCTGCTCAAGAATATCGCGCAGCACTAAGCGGGAAATCGCCGCCTCCACGCTATCGGTTTCGGTCGCCTCTGACGCACTATCCTCTTCCGGGTCGCGGTTGAGCGATTTTTCCAACTGGTCGATCAATATCCACACATTAGCCATGCGCCGTTCGGCAATAGTGGGGGCACTGGCGTTCTGGTAAAGCCACGCCTCGTAATCCATGTCGCGCAGCATATCGCGAATGGCAGCAATCGCATCGCCCTGATCCATCCGCTTGCGCACGCCATCGATAAAATGGGTAAAGCGGCTAAGCCGCTCCACTGCGCGGGTGGGTAATGTCTGCTCCAGACCCAGCTCGTGACAGGCCGCAAACAGCGAGATAGACCGATCGGTGGCGTAGTTGGCCAATTTCTCTAGCGTGCCTGGGCCAATTTCTCGGCGCGGTACGTTCACAATCCGCAAAAAGGCGTTATCGTCGGCGGGGTTGATCAGCAGGCGCAGGTAGGCCATGGTGTCCTTGATCTCGTTGCGCGAGAAAAACGACGTGCCGCCAGAAAGCTTATAGGGGATTTGATAGTGCTGGAGCTTGAGCTCCAATAGCCTTGCCTGAAAGTTGCCACGGTAAAGCACCGCAAAATCCCGCCACTCAGCCTTTTCCTTGATACGCCGAGTAAGCATTTCACTAGCGACCCGTTCAGACTCCGCCTCTTCGTGGCGGTTCACAATCACTCGAATTGGCGCGCCGTCGCCCATATCCGACCACAGGGTTTTATCGTAAACGTGAGGGTTATTGGCAATCAACGTGTTGGCAGCGCGCAGAATCGTTCCGGTTGAGCGGTAATTCTGCTCTAGTTTGATTACCTTCAGTCGCGGAAAGTCTTCCCCCAAAGTAATCAGGTTCTCGGGGCGCGCGCCGCGCCAGGCGTAGATCGACTGGTCATCATCGCCTACCACGGTAAAGGTAGAGCGCTCGGCCATCAAAAGCTTCACCAACAAATACTGGGAAACGTTGGTGTCCTGATACTCATCCACCAGCATGTAGTGAATCTTGCGCCGCCAGCGGGCAAGTGCCTCGGCATCGTTTTTTAAAAGCACCACGGGCAGCAGAATCAGGTCATCGAAATCCACCGCGTTGTAGGCTTTCAAATGGCGGTTATAGGCTTCGTACACCCGGGCGGCAAAATGCTCATCGTCATCAGCGGCGAAGGAAAGCGCGTCGCTGGGTAGCACCAGGTCGTTCTTCCACTGGGAAATCTTGGCCTGGACCGAGTTGATCTGCTCGGCATCTACTTGGGCGTCCTTGTTCATCAGGTCACGTAACAGTGCCTTGGCATCTTCCGGGTCAAACAGTGAGAAACCCGGTTTATAACCCAGGGTTTTTAACTCGCCGCGGATAATATTGAGCCCCAACGTATGAAAGGTCGAAACTGTCAGGCCATGACCTTCCTTGCCTTTGAGCATTTGCCCAACGCGCTCTTTCATCTCCCGGGCGGCCTTGTTGGTGAACGTGACCGCCGCAATCCGGCGCGCGCTCATCCCACACTCCTGTACCAGATAGGCAATCTTGGTGGTGATGACGCTGGTTTTGCCGGAACCCGCACCCGCCAATACCAGGCATGGGCCATCGATATAACGCACGGCTTCCTGCTGGCGCGGGTTGAGGCGCTTGATGCGGCTAAGAATGGACTGCGGGGGCGAGGGCGTCATTAGACACGTTATCCTTTGCGGTTTTTCATCTACAATCAGGCGTTTCTTCGCGCATAACTTGGATAGGCAGGTGGTAATGTTTGAAATAGCGCTGTTTGAGCCGCGCATGGCACCCAATACGGGTAATATCATGCGCCTGGTAGCCAACAATGGCTGTCGTTTACATTTAATCGAGCCGCTCGGCTTTGATCTAGAAGAAAAAAAGCTGCGCCGCGCGGGGCTTGATTACCGCGACCTGGCCAATGTAACCCGCCACGCTGATTTTGCTGCGTTTCAAAGCGCGATGCAGAGGCGGCGTATCTGGGCGATTACCACCAAGGGTACGCGACCTCACAGCGAAGCTGATTTTGCTGCTGGCGATGTGCTGCTGTTCGGCTCTGAAACGGCCGGTTTATCCGCCGATGTGCATCAGGCACTGCCCGACGCCCAAAAGCTGCGCATTCCCATGCAGCCCAATAATCGCAGCCTGAACCTTTCCAACGCGGTGGCTATTGTGAGCTATGAGGCGTGGCGCCAGCAAGGCTACGCTGGCGCTCTTTTTGAATAGTGCTTAGCAAGCAATGCCGTAGCAGTCGCGATAGGCGCGCACTGCTTCTGCATAGGCGAGCATTTCACCGCCTGCATGCTCTTCCAGGTAAGTGAGCACTTGCTCAAGGGTAACAATGCTCACGACCGGCATGCCGTATTCGGCCTGGACTTCCTGGATGGCGCTCTGCTCGCCCTGGCCGCGCTCTTGGCGGTCAAGGGCAATAATCACACCGCCTGCGCGGGCGCCGCTTCGTTCAATAATGCCCATCACTTCGCGAATGGCAGTACCCGCAGTGATGACATCGTCAATAATCAATATATCGCCTGATAGCGGTGCACCGACAATACTGCCGCCTTCGCCGTGGGTTTTGGCTTCCTTGCGATTAAAGGCGTAGGGCATATCCTTATCGTGATGGTCTGCCAGGGCGGCAGCAGTCACTGCCGCCAGCGGTATGCCCTTGTACGCCGGGCCAAACAGCACGTCGGCATTCAGGTCACTGTCCATAATCGCCTGGGCATAAAAGCGCCCCAGCTTGGCCAGTGCCCGGCCGGTCTGGAACAGGCCAGCGTTAAAGAAGTAAGGGCTTACTCGCCCGGATTTAAGCGTAAACTCACCAAACTTGAGAACGCCCTGCTCAATGGCAAAGGCGATGAATTCGCGCTGATAGGGTTGTAGAGTGATAGCCACGGCGTTCCTCATTAGGTGGATGGTTTATGTCAGCACAAAGGCGACAATAAAACGCAGGTAAATAGCAAGAATGAGTTGGTCTATTTACCCAAACGTCTAAACGTCGGGTATCATACAGCAGCGACGCAAAAGGGACGATTTATGAAAATTGCCAGCATCAATGTTAATGGTATACGTGATGCCGTCGACCGTGGCTTCCTAGACTGGCTGGCTCAGCAGGACGCCGATGTGGTCTGCGTGCAGAACATCAAGGCAAAAAGTTTTGAATTAGGTGACCATATCCTCTATCCGGAAGGCTATGAAGGCTATTTCCTGGATGCTGAAGAGGATGGGTTCGCAGGTGTCGGGCTTTACTGCCGTAAAATTCCCAAGGCGATCATGTATGGCCTGGGCTTTCCGCAGTGCGATCACGAAGGGCGATTTCTACAAGCGGATTATGACCGCTTCAGCATTGCCACCTTTTTGATGCCCGATGGCAGCGACCAGAAAGCTAAACAGGCGTTTATGGAGCAGTACCAGGAGTACCTGACGAAGATGTCGCGCAAACGCCGCGAATACATCATCTGTGGTACCTGGAACGTTGCCCACAAAACGGTTGATTTGGCCAATTGGTCGGATAACCAGCTCACCTCTGGTTTCCGCCCCGAAGAGCGCGCCTGGATGGATCAGGTACTTGGCCCAACAGGGTTTATCGACACCTTCCGCGAAATCAATCGCGACGCTGGCGAATACACCTGGTGGCCGAAGCTCGATCAGGACGTGCCCCGTGATCGCCAGGAAGGCTGGCGGATCGACTATCAGTTAGTCGGCCCCAACTTCCGCCGCCACGTGGTAGACGCATGGATCGATAAAGAGGCAACTTTCTCCGAGTTCGCCCCGCTGATTGTCGAGTACGATCTCGCCCTTTAAGCATCTTTCCCGCGTCGTCGTTAACCAATGAGCCGACCTAGGTCGGCTCATTGCGTTGGCGATTAAAATGCCTAACCGCGAATACCCAGCGCCTCACGCTGCTTTTCGCGTAGCTCGTCACCCGCTTTCTCAGCAAGATCGAGCATGGCGTTTAGCTCTGCCCGGTTGAACGCGCCCGCCTCAGCCGTGCCCTGCACTTCAATCAACTCGCCGCTTTCGGTCATCACCACGTTCAAATCGGTATCAGCCTTGCTGTCTTCTGGGTAATCCAGATCCAGCACCGGTACGCCTTTATAAATACCCACCGAAATCGCGCTGACCAGCTGCTTGAAGGGGTCGCCCTTGATTTTCTTCTCGCGCTGCAGGTAGCGAATGGCGTCCACCAGTGCTACACAGCCGCCGGTAATCGATGCGGTACGCGTACCGCCGTCCGCCTGAATCACATCGCAATCCACGGTAATCGTGAATTCACCCAGTTTTTTCAGATTCACTGCGGCACGCAGGCTACGACCAATCAGACGCTGGATTTCCAGCGTGCGGCCGCCCTGTTTACCGCGCGTTGCCTCGCGGCCACTGCGTGAATGGGTCGCGCGGGGCAGCATGCCGTACTCCGCGGTGATCCAGCCCTGGTTCTTGCCACGCAGCCAGCGTGGCACGCCCGCTTCCACACTGGCATTACACAGCACCTTGGTATCGCCAAACTCAACCAATACGGAACCCTCGGCATGTCGGGTGTAATCACGGGTCAGGCGAATCTCACGCAACTGGTTGGCCTCGCGACCGCTGGGGCGAACAACATCAGGACGCATAGCACCTCACAAAAAGCACTTCACATAAGCGCGTAACTAGGAAAAGCCTTCCATTGTACACGTCTTAACGTTCAAGCCTGCCCTTATCGGGTAGACTGATGAAAATGCGTTCTCAAAGGATAACCACTATGGCCACTTCAAGTCGCGTACACAGCATGACCGCTTTTGCTCGCACCGAGGAGGCCGCCCCTTGGGGCACGCTGCAAGTCGAAATTCGCTCGGTGAATCAGCGTTATCTGGAACCTCATTTTCGCCTGCCCGAAAGCCTACGTGATTTTGAGCCAGTGCTGCGCAATGCACTGCGTCAGCGCCTCGTGCGAGGCAAAGTGGAGTGCAGTGTGCGTTTTGAAAGCACGGAGGCCGTTCAGGCGCCTACGGTGAATGTCCAGCGCCTAAAAGAAGTCGCAAATGCGTTGGTGGCTATCCAGCGCCAGGTGCCCAGCGCGCTTGCGCCCACTACGCTTGAACTTTTAAACCAGCCCGGCGTAATGGAAAGCCAACATCTAGATCAGGACGCCATCAAAGCTGCCGCCAAAACGTTATTTGATCAAGCGCTGGATGAGCTTATCGATGCCCGCGCCCGGGAAGGTGAAAAGCTTGCTGAAATGATCGCTAGCCGCCTGGCAGCGGTAAGCAAGCAGGTGGCTATCGTTAAAGGTCTACTGCCACACATTCTGGAGCGCCAACGCGCCCAGCTGCTGGAACGCTTGGAAATTGCCAAAACCGAACTTGACCCCCAGCGTCTGGAAGCCGAGCTGGTGCTGGTCGCACAAAAAGCCGATGTAGACGAAGAGCTTGACCGTCTAACGGCCCACGTAGAGGAAGTCAGCCGCCAGCTCGTCCAAAAAGGTCCCAAAGGCCGCCGCCTGGATTTTTTGATGCAGGAGCTCAACCGCGAAGCCAACACGCTCTCGTCCAAGTCAGTGGTGGCCGAAAGCACGCGCTGTGCGGTGGAGCTTAAAGTGCTGATTGAGCAGATGCGCGAGCAGATTCAGAATATTGAGTAATGTCTATGGTTGTCTGCTTGGATATATAAGATATTGTTTTTTAATTATTTAATATCAAGCGTTGTCTATGCTTGTCTACCATAATCCAGCCTAAGCCACCGCTAAGTGGGTAGTAAAGTGGGTAGTAAAATGCCATGCTACCCACCATAGAGGCAGAAATCTGTGCGAATACTACCCATTTTTGTCACAAGTTATTGAACCATCGTAAAAAATTGAAGCGTTAGTGGAGTGGGGATGGGAAGCTTTACTGCCAAGAAAGTCCAGTCATTGATCAGAGAATCCAAGCCAGGGCGCTATGGTGATGGCAACGGATTGTACTTGATGATTCCTCAGGCAGGCACTGCCTACTGGATGTGCCGTTACACGTTCGCGGCCAAGCGTCGTGGTATGACACTGGGTAAATGCTCTCACCTGTCACTCGCTGAGGCTCGTGAAAGCGTGGTTGAAATTCAGAAAGGAATTCGTAGCGGTAAGGACCCGTTTACAGAGCGCAAACGTGAAGAAAACATAACCATCAGTACGGTGCAGGATCTGTTCGGCGACTGGTATCAGGAACTAGAGAAGCGACTCAAACACCCCAATATTCCGAAGCGCGTATTTGAAAGGGATATTGCTCCCGCTATCGGTTCGCTAACGCTGGGTAGCGTTACGCCTATGGATATCCGAACCATCGTCAGAAAAGTGACCAGTAGCGGTCGGCCAACCATTGCAAATGACGCTTTAATGTACTTAAAGCAACTCTTTAACCATGGCATCAAGTTAGGGTTGCTTACCTATAATCCCGCCTCCGCTTTCAACGTCAACGATGCGGGTGGTGTCGAGAAAAGCCGCGATAGGGCGCTAAGCATTGATGAGCTCAGTCAAGCTTTTGCTGTGTTCAAAGAGAACCGTATTAGCTTCACGCGTGACAACTATCTCGCTTGCGCTTTACTCGTTGTACTAGGAGTACGCAAAACAGAGCTAACAGAAGCCAAATGGTCGGAATTTGATCTGAGCAATGCGAAATGGAATTTACCCGGAGAGCGCAGCAAATCGGGTGTTGGGATAGCGATTCCTTTACCTTCACAAGCTGTGGCCTGGCTGGACGAGCTGCAGATTCGTGCTTGTGGTTCGCCTTACGTATTTCCTAGCCGCCGGAGTAGCAAGCAGCCCCATATGGGCAAGGACACACTGAATCGAGCTATCGCCAAGCTATTTGGTAAGGAGCCAGGCAAGAAGCAGCAGCCCGAGAACAAAATGGGTGAACTCACCGAGTTTACGGTGCATGACCTACGGCGCACCTGTCGCAGCTTATTGGCTGAGTTAGGAGTGCCTGGCCACGTTGCTGAGCGCTGCTTGAATCACAAACTCAAAGGTGTCGAAGGTATTTATGATCGGTATGACTATTACGAAGAACGGAAACAGGCGCTAATTAAGGTTTCAGAACTGGTTGCGCCCATCATTAATTCAGATAAGCAAAAAACGCCTCACTGAATGATCGTTACCATTTCCACACGTCTCTGAACTTGGGCTTATGGAATAACCACAGCACTTTGGATCGCACAGTAGAGGCATGAGGGCTAGCGCCGACGTACCGATTGGAACGTGACGAAACGATTGCCAAGTCAGATTTTCTGGATTTCGGTTCAATTGAGGGAGCAAATACGATCCCTGTTGGACAATGGATCAAAATTCGCCAACTACCATAAACAGCCCAAAATTTTCTCGGGGAAGACCTACTTCTGCGATCCGTAACGCTCCTGCCAAATGTCTTCAATAAGCTAAAAGAAAGATCAAAAAAGCGAATGGGATCTCCTTCTCTCAGCTTTGATATTCTTGAGGAGGTGCTCAGAAGCACTTGAAACTGTAGAAGCAATTGTTAATGAATTCACGGTTAACAGCTCTATACGTCCACTACCCCTTCTAAGCGCGTTCTGTATCACTTCATAATCAATGTTTGAGCGCTTTGTATCCGGCAATTCATCGGCATTATTAACGATATCCAACAAGTCGCTTATGCTGGTTTTTTGGTCATCAAGCGAAGTAAATGGCTGCACGTAAGGCAACTGGTCGGCATCCCAGCCAAGCTAAACCGGTTCATCAATAATATTGACCTGAGTACCGTTGGGTATTTGCTCAAATACGGCTTTAATATCGTCGGGATGCATACGGATGCAGCCTCTACTGGCGCGCATACCAATGCCATCTGGCTGATTGGTGCCGTGGATTAAATAGCCAGGGATATCTAATAAGATGGCGTGCTGACCGAGGGGGTTGTCGGGGCCTGGCGGAACGACGTTAGGCGGTGGGTCGCCGCGTTCAGCCGCTTCCTGGCGAACGGATTCGGGAGGATACCAGGCAGGATTCTCAAGGCGCATAGTGGTTTTGGTAATCCCCAATGGCGTATCGAATCCATCACGGCCGATGCCAATGGGATAGGTCTCAACGCGAGGTGTTTCTCCCTCTTGCACCTCGGGGTAGTAGTAAAGCCGCAGCTCCGCGATATTGATCACCACTCCTTTACGCTCCACATCCGGCAATATGTGCTGCGCCGGAATCTGAACCTGCGTTCCTTTACCGGGAACCCAAAGACTGATGTCGGGGTTGGCCCGTCGAATTTCCTCGTAGCCGACACCGTGTGCGTGAGCAATATCGAGCAGGGTATCCTCTTCGTCCTCTACGTTGACGGTATAGGTCTCGCCCACGATGTTGCCGGTTTCAGGCAACGGGTAATGTCCTAGTGGCAGTGATGGCTCGGCAAAAGCTGGAACTGAAACAAGCCACAATGCCACTATGAATACGTAGCGAAGCAGACAATCGCCGCATGTAGATTTTACAAAGCAAGAGCTCATAAGAAACGTTACTCACTATACGACTAAAAGCTCATTAGGCATGATGAACATTAACTGTAAATGAAGTGCGGATGATGGTGGCTCTTGGCATGTTTTGATCTGTCGGCTGCAAAATGGAGGCTGCCTCATATTAACTTCATCCTTGAATGGCATACTGCTGATAGAAACCACTTCCCATGCCCTTGAGGAGTAAGTATGCGGGTATTACTGGTCGAGGATGATGCCCCGGTAGCGGCTGGCGTCGAAGCTGGATTGGCACTGAGCGGCTTTGTGGTTGATAACGTCACCACCCTGGATGCTGCAAAGGGCGCGCTAGCCACAATTAACTACGATGCTGTTATTCTCGACCGCCGGTTACCCGATGGAGATGGTTTGACGTTATTGAAGCATTGGCGTCGATCGAGCGTGGCGACACCAGTGCTGATGTTGACGGCGCGAGATGCGGTAGCGAGCCGGGTCGAAGGCCTTCAGGGAGGCGCAGACGACTATTTGATCAAGCCGTTTGATCTTGACGAGTTAACCGCCAGACTTCAGTCGCTCTTGCGCCGGACGGCAGGGCAAGTGGACCACGCCATACGTTACGGTAGCCTGGCATTAGACCCCGTTACACGTAGCGTCACGCTTGAGGGTGAGCCAGTCGCTTTGTTGCGACGTGAGTTGATGCTGCTGGAAGCTCTGATTCGCGCTCGTGGGCGAATTCTGAGCGCCGATCAATTGAAGGACTGCCTTTACGGTATTGATGATGAGATCGAAAGTAATGCGCTTAATGTGCACATCTATCAACTGCGTCGCAAGCTGGGGCGCAACGTGATCGAAACCGTGCGGGGTGTGGGTTATCGGCTTGGCAAATACAACAGCGATGCGACCTCATGAATCTGCGCTTACGTTTGGTTGCCACACTTGGGATTACGCTTATGCTGCTGTGGGGTATCACGGCGGCATGGTCAATGCGCGACCTGTCGACCCAGCTTGAGCATTCACTTGACCAGCGACTGGCGCAATCGGCGCGGATGGTGTCAGGTCTGTTGGATCGCGTGCCTGCAACGTCTTGGAACGGTGAAGAAGACGGAACGTCAGTTATTCCCTCACTCGATGGTATTGCGTGTCGAGTATCGTCACTTCGTGGCCAAGTGGTGGCGGGCACCCACCCTGAGATGAACGACGTGCTTGCTGTTGAGGCTGAGGGATATCGTTATCGCGAGCACAACGGGCAGCGCTGGCGTGTTTACACGTTAGTCGATAACGACAAACGTATTACGGTGGCAGATCGTCTGAAAGAGAGAGAAGCACTGCTGCAGCAGGTTCGTCGGGCCGCGCTTTACCCGTTTCTACTAGCGCTAGTGGGTAGTCTTGTTGCGCTATGGTGGGGTGTAACACGAGGACTTGCGCCGCTTGCCAAGTTACAACAGCGACTCATTCTGCGCGAACATAATGATCTTTCAGCGCTGCCTCTTCATGGGTTGCCTGGTGAAATCCGCCCGCTGATTGATAGTTTCAATACACTGCTGGCAAGAACGCGTCGTATGCTCGAATGGGAGCAGCGCTTTACCGACGATGCCGCCCACGAGCTGCGAACACCGTTAACCGCCGTTCGCACACATTTGCAAATCGCGAGGCGTGTCGACGGCCAGCAGCAGTACGAAGCGATGCAGCAAGCTGAAGCTGGGGTAAATCGACTAACGAAAACGCTGGGTCAGCTATTGCTATTGGCGCGAATGGAAAGTGAGGACATCACGCGCGGCCGTCGTCCTGACCCTACTCTTCTTGGGAGGGCGCTGATGACGGCGATGACAGAAACCGGTAGCAGTGATCATTGTCATTATCCCCAAGGCGTTAACCAAGTGCATGTGGCTCTATCCGAGTCGCTTCTAGTGACGGTTCTACGCAACCTGCTCGAAAATGCGATGCGTCACGGTGCGCGTGGTGCGCCGATAGAGATTGCCGCGCAGGAATCAGAGGGAATGGCCGTCATCGATATTACTAGTCAAGGCGAAACCATTCCTTCCGAACACCTCTCCCGACTGACGGAGCGCTTTCATCGGGGAGATCATCCTCAAGGCAGTGGTTTGGGTCTTTCGATCGTCGAGGCGATTGTCACCCGGGCAGAAGGCAGGGTGACGTTCGCGTCTGGCAATGGTGTTGGGCTAAGGGTAACGCTTCAATTACCTTCGGGTTGAACCCACTTAGGTCAAGGTGTATCGCTCCCCATAATGGCTCGAAGCTTATCTGGCGAGGGGGCCCCCATCACACTGTGCACGTTGCCGTTGTCATCCTGATAAAAGGTCGCAGGCGTGGCAAAGAGTTGACCATCGCGCATTAGCTGGGTGTTTTCACTAACCCACTGCTCGCTTTGGTCATCTCCTTGATTTTCAGGCATGGCATCGTTGCGGTAATGCTCAGCCAGCGCCTCGCCAGGATTATCCGCATTGAGTATCGCGGCTGCCTTTGCTGGGCTGTCTGCCTTGAGAATACCTACCATCAAATGACGAACCTGAACGTCGCCACTTTCAACCCAGGGTTGGGCACTTTCCCACAGTTGGCGGCAGTAAGGACAGTTGGGGTCACTAAAGGTATATACGATGCGGGGTGCCTCTTTATCACCATCGCGCACCCAGTGTTGATCAGCCATTTCTTGCCATAGCTCGGCATTTCTTGGGCCGTTGACGAGCTGCTCTAGCCGCTCAGCTGAAACGTCCTGACCCTCTGCGTTAATCAGTGTACCTATCACAGCATGCTCGCCTCCTGAGGTGAGGTATGCCGCGAAAGTCTGACCACGAGCACTGCCGGCATACCCCGTAAGCCCGTCGGGCGCATCGAATTCACCATGAATCGTGAGACCTTGCTGTTGGAGCTGTTGAATGGGGTCAGGCCACTCACCGGCAGTCGCATGCAAGCTTGTCGCCAGCGCGATGCCAGCCCCAAGTGTTAGTGTGAGTCGTAGCGGCGTCATACAGGTATAGAAAGCGGACATGTGCGTTATCTCCGTAGTGAGTAAGTTAGAGGTTGAAAAGCTCAAGGCTGCGATCGAGCGTGGCGCGAGACAGCTCTCCAAAGTGGGTGTCGATAAGCGTGCCATCGGCGTTGTAATAAAGCGTGGTGGGCATGGCCATGGCACCCACGTCATGGCCGAGCGAATTGTTCCGGTCGAGGTAGACATTATCGAGGGTGAGTGACTCTTGCTGTAAAAAGGCATTAACGGTGCTGAGGCTCTCGCCCTGATTGACGAACACGAACGTCACGTCGTCTCGCTCTTGTTGAGCCTGCTCAAATACAGGCATTTCGCGTCGACACGGCGGGCACCAACTGGCCCAAAGATTGACCACCATGGGACGATTGGCTTCGCTTAGCACAGCGGGAAGCGTCACGTCGTCATGATCAAGTGTGGTTAACGGCGTCGGAGGAATGCTAGCACCTTGAGATACCATGAGGGCCAGTGCACCCGCCGTCAGCGACCAGGTCAAAGCCCCTGATATTACGGCAATCCCGAGTGGCCTTCGCTCGCGAGGTTGGCGCCATAGCCGCCAAACCAGATACACCAAAGCGACGACAACGCCCGCTAGCGGCTCGAAGCCGCGATCGCGTATGTCGAGCCAAGACCAGAACGTGTCGTAGCTCCCCCCATATTGAACGATGAAAAAGAGTCGTGCCCCGATGACTCCCAAGAGCACAGAATTGAAGACGCTATCGCCGACGTAGACCTTTCGACGGCGGCCTAGCCAGCTTCCGACGATCAGTGCGACAACTATCGAAAGAATCAGCAAAAGCTGCCCCACGCTCAGACCTAACGGGCCGATGGCGAGGCTGCGATCTAGAGGACTCATGCCCCCCCCCCGGTGATATTACTGCCGGTTTGTTTGGCTTCAGCGAAGCGCTCCAGAAAGTCGTCAGCGTCTAGCTCGCCGATAATGCGCGCACCGCGGCGCTCCTGCCCGTCAGAGCCGAACCACATCAGCGTCGGCGGCCCAACGATGCCGAAGTGCTCCATGACCTCCTTGTCAGACGCATCATAGTCAGTTACGTCGATCCTTAATCGTTGCACATTCTCCAGTTCGGCTTGAACAGTTGGGTCAGTGAAAACTTCCTGTTCGATTACTTCACAGGAGATGCACCAGTCGGCCGTAAATTCGACGAGTGTCATCTGGCCGCTAACCTCGGTCTGGGCAACACGGGCGTTAAGCGTGGCCAAATCGTCGACTTCATCGAAGGTAAGCGGTTGTTCGGCGTTTGATGACGACGCTTCAGTGGTTGACCCATCGTTGGTGGACGTATAAACCGCTAGCGGGCGCCAGGGATCAGAAGCGCCACCGGCAGCGCCGATTAACACTAGTGCACTCCATAATCCGATGATGAATGCGCTTGCGGTGGCTATTTGAGAGGCCACGGTTGAGGCATTGTCTCCCCGTGCCATGGCCTTTAACGAAACGGCAAAACCCAGCCCCAGTGCGCCCCATAGCGCGAGAATAATGGCATCAGGTGCTACGCGATCCACAAACCAGATCGCCATCCCCAGTAATACAAAGCCGAAAATCGCTCTGATGCGAACCATCCAGGCACCGGGTTTAGGCAGCAGCTGACTACCCACGGTGCCGATCAGGATCAGTGGTAGGCCCATCCCCAGGCCAAGCGATAACAGGGCTGCACCACCAAGCCAGGGGTTGCCACTATCAGCAATGAACAATAGCGCTCCCGCTAAAGGTGCGGTCATGCAGGGTCCTACCAGCAGTGCAGAGAGCACCCCCATGATGGCAACCCCTTTCAAGCGCCCACCGCGTTGACGCGACATGCCGGCATCAAGGCGCTGGCGAAGCGCGCTCGGTAGCTCTAATTCAAACAAGCCGAACATGGCCAGGGCGAGAACGACAAACAGTAGCGAGAACAGGCCGATAAACCAGGCGCTCTGAAACAGTATCTGTAGATTGGCACCTGCCATGGCAGCAGCCACGCCGAGTAGGGCATAGGTGACCGCCATGGGAAGGACAAAGGCAACAGACATTACAAAGCCTGCCGTCCGGTGGTTCTCGCCTACCTTTCGTCCTCCCACGATCAGGCTCGACAGAATCGGTATCATCGGCAATACACAGGGCGTGAATGTCAGTAACAGCCCCATACCGAAGAACGCCGCCAGCGTCCAGAGCCCGTTACCTCCCGCCAGTTGCGCTGCCAGTTGTTGGTCTTCTGCCATCGTATTTTTCAGGTCGGAAGTGGAGCTTTCTTCAGATCCGGGAGCATTCGTGGCAACGGAGGGCTCGTTCGTTTCAGAAATGTCCTGACCAGCAGGTGCTAAATCAAAGGTCTTTTCTTGAGGTGGATAGCAAAGGCCCGCATCGGCACAGCCTTGCCAACGAAGAGTGATGGTGTCGGCGTTACCAGGCTGAGTGGTCATCCTCAATGAGTGGCGGTAAACCTCAGAGCGGCCAAAGTATTCATCCTCAATGGCTTCACCGTCAGGCATATTCAGCGCTAGCTCACGTCCTTCGGCGTCGGCGGAAAAAGCATGACGGTAAAGGTAGTAGTCGGGTTCGATTTGCCAATCGATCTTCAGCGATTCGCCATCATGACTAAGTGTTGGCTTGAAGGCTTGCTCTGGAGGAAGAACGCTCTCCTGCTGGCCAAAAAAAGATTGTGCGGTGGCTACTGTAGTAACGCTCAGCAACCCCAGTAATAACACCCATTGTACTAGCTTAAAGTACATGGCCTCTTGTATCGGCCTGTTCATCTCTCGCATTTCCAGCACCCCTGATTCAATGCTGGATAGGATGGCTGATGGGGATTAACTGAAAATGAGGTTTTCCTGCCGGGTGGCTTATTGGGTGACGATATTCCAAACGCTATGCCGTTTTAGGGGTGATCGCGCGTGCCATGAACCACCCCATTACCATGGTTACAAGCATGGCGAACAGCGGTGCGGAAAGCCCGATGATGGAGGCGAAGGCTGGACCGGGGCAATAACCAGAAAGCCCCCACCCGATGCCAAACAGTGAGGCTCCGCCGATCAGGCGAATATCCAGGTCTTGTCGAGTGGGCAGTTGAAAACACTCACCAAAGAAGGGGTGCGGGCGACGCAGCACCAACCTATAACCAATAAAATTCGTGATCACCGCGCCACCGAGCACGAACATCAGGGTCGGGTCCCAGGCACCGGCAATATCCAGGAAGCCGAGCACCCGCGCCGGGTCCGTCATGCCGGAAATGGTCAGGCCCAGACCAAAAAGCAAGCCTGCAATGTAACCCACCAACGTTTTCATACGTTGCCTCCCATGACATGTCGAACCACGAAGACGGTAATAATCGCAGCGATGAGAAAGGTAACGGTGGCGGCGAGGGAGCGCACTGATAGCCGAGCGAGACCGCAAACACCATGCCCGCTAGTGCAGCCGCTTCCCAGACCGGTCCCCAGGCCCACTAGCAAGCCAGCGACCAACATTAATGGCATACCCCCACTTGGCTGGCCGATCACTTCATTTGGAGCTCCGGCTACATTGCCGAGCCCGCCAATGAACAGTGCCAGTACGGGGCCGCTCACCAGTCCTATACCAAAGGCCAACCGCCAAGCGCTGTCGCCCCTTGGGCGGGTAGTGATGAGGGTACCGATAATGCCGCTAATACCCGCAATACGCCCCAGAGTAGCCATCAGCCAGGTCGCTGAGAGGCCGATCAGAACACCGCCGATCAGTCCCTGAAAGCTTGCCGTAAAATTCACGATATACTCCTCTCGTGTTAAGTGATGATGCATACCGCCGACTTATTCACCCCTTTTTTTATCGACACTATCGTCAACAAAAGAGGGGGGTTGGTGGCTATTGGCGACTTGCCTAGCCTCGTTAGCGGCCAAAGCCGGTGAAGAGAGTACATCGCCTTGATGGTGCAAAACGCGCCAAGCCTCATAGGTGGTGAAAAACACTTGCCCGGTTAACTCATGATAAAACGACGTGTGTTTTAGATGGTCCATTACCGGCCCCTTTACTTCGGCCAAATGGAGTGTCGCGCCTGCGTCTTTTAAACGCCCATTGATCGCTTCCAGGCTTTCCAGCGCTGACGCATCAATCACGTTCACTGCCTGGCAAGTCAGAACGATATGCTGCAGCGACAATGAACGTGCCGCCAATTCCATGACCGTATCTTCCAGGTAACGTGCATTGGCGAAATAGAGGCTTTCGTCTATTCGCAGAATGGCGAGCCGTTCGTCGATTTCAACCGTATGGCGCTTTACGTTGCGAAAGTGCTCGGTGCCAGGCACTCGACCGACTACCGCGCTGTGGGGCTGACTGGTGCGATAAAGGTGCAGCCCTAATGACAGCAATACGCCGCTTATAATGCCGATTTCGATGCTGTGCATCAGGGTAAGCAAAAGCGTTACCACCATCGCAATACCATCGCTGCGGGAGTACAGCCAGGTACGTTTTACTGCAGGGAGATCAATTAATGTGCCGACCGCCACTATAATAGTGGCGGCCAGGGTCGCCGTAGGCAAAAACGCCAGCAGGTCCGTCAGTAGCAGTGTTGAGAGCACGATTCCCAGTGCGGTGAAGGCGCCTGCTAGCGGTGTCACCGCGCCTGCTTCAAAATTAACCACCGACCGAGAAAACCCACCGGAGACCGGCGAGCCACCGCTTACGCCTGCGCCCAGGTTGGCCATGCCCAAAGCAATTAGCTCTTGATTGGGGTCAATACGCTGGCGACGCTTAGCGGCAAGCGTTTGAGCCACGGAAATCGACTCAACAAACCCTACCAGGCTGATCAGCAGCGCGGCGGGGAGTAACCCCAGCCACAGTGATTGATCAAGGTCAGGAAGCGCAATCGTGGGCATACCGCTGGGCACAAAGCCGACCAAACTCACACCGCGCTGCTCCAGGTTCAACAGCCAAGCCAGTAATGTCGTCACTATGACCGCTGAAATGGGTGCTGCCTTAACCAGCAGCACCGCCACACTAGCGGAAACACCGGCCATTTTTAGCCACTGTTTTAGCCACTTGCGGCACACCCACAAATATCCCCACACGCTCAAGCCAATGAGCAGTGTAATGGCATTTACCTGCTGCCACTGGTTCAACAGTGCACTCAACACCTCAATGACGTTATGACCTGACGCCTCAACGCCCAAAATATGCTTTAGCTGGCTCACCGCAATTAAAATACCCGAGGCAGTCACAAACCCCGAGATCACTGGATGGCTTAGAAAGTTAGCCAAAAAACCCAGCCGTAAAACGCCCATGGCGATAAGAATTAGCCCTGAAAGCGCTGCTAGCACTAACGCAGCCCCCACGTATTCCGGGCTTCCTTGAGTCGCAAAACTACTTAATGCTGAGGCCGTCATCAGTGCCGCAACGGCCACCGGCCCGACCGCTAACGTCGCGCTGGTACCAAAAATGGCGTACAGCACTAGCGGCAACATGCTGGCATACAGCCCCATTTCTGGCGGCAACCCTGCTAATAACGCATACGCTAACGCCTGAGGCACCAGCATCAGCGTTACGATCACTGACGCCAGTGCATCCTGTGAGAGTAACGTTCGGTTGTAGGATTTCAGACACCCAATGAGCGGGACCCAACGTTCCAGCATCATAATTAGCTAAGCCACTCTTTGCCCCGTAACATTAACCTCCAATAAATCCACGGCAGCGCTTTGGCTTTTAGCAGCCAGGCAGCGCGGGTGGGATGAGTGCCGTCGTTGACCCATTTAGGAAACGTTGGCTGTAATTGACCGTTATAGCCAAACTCAGCCATCACAATTTTGCCTCTCTCAACGGTGAGTGGGCATGAACCATAGCCGTAATACGCTGCGCTAAGCGGTTTATCATTGAGCGAGGCCAGGACATTTTGCGCGACTACCGGGGCCTGCTTGCGCACCGCGGCTGCCGTTTTGGCATTGCTAGTGCCACTAGCATCACCCAGTCCAAAAATATTGGGATAACGTTCGTGCTGCAGCGTACTGGCATTCAGGTCGAGCCATCCGCCTGCATTAGCGAGGCCCGATTCAGCAATTAAAGTGGGGGCTTTTTGAGGAGGTACTACGTGGAGCATATCGAACGGTCGCTCAACTGTTTGCGAACCGTTTTCGCCTGCGACTTCAAATTGCGCTACTTTTGCAGCACCGTCTACCGCAGTTAAGCGATTTTTATAAGCAGTTTCAATGCCGTAATGCTCGATATACTTTTGTAGTGCAGGCACGTAATCCTTTACGCCGAACAGCACCTCACCGGCGTTGCAAAATGTAGTTTCAATCTGCCCAAGGTTGCCTTGTTTTCGCCAGTGGTCGCAGGCCAGGTACATGGCCTTTTGAGGAGCACCGGCACACTTGATAGGCATCGGTGGTTGAGTGAACAGCGCTTTGCCCTGGGTCAGCGACTTCACCAGTGACCATGTATAAGGTGCAAGATCATAGCGGTAGTTCGAGGTTACGCCGTTGTGGCCAAGCGTCTCTTCAAGTCCGCTGATAGCACTCCAATCAACCACAAGCCCTGGTGCGACGATCAGGCGTCGATAGCCCAGCGTCTGGCCGCTTGTGAGCATGACACTCTCGGCATCAGGGCTAATGCTTTTGGCAGTAGTTTGATGCCAAGTGGCTTTTTTAGGCATCACCTCTGCCATAGGCTTACGAGTAGATTCCTGAGTAAAAATACCGCCACCCACCATGGTCCAGCCAGGCTGATAAAAATGGTCTTCTGCGGGCTCAATAATGGCGATGGACAAGTCTGACTGGCGATTGAATAAACTAGCAGCGACCGAAATACCGCCTGCACCGCCGCCAATAATGACCACATCGTAGGTTGTTGTTTGCTGGGCATTCATAAGGGCTCCAAAATATAATAATTATTAACGGGCTCTTCGCATTGAACATCCGGACGGCTAACCATCACTTTAATTTTATTTAGCAGACGTTTATGCGTTCTGGTTCTCAAGAGCTTGTCGATGATCTTCCAGGTCAAATCCAGCCTCTTTTGCGGCTGCCAATAATGTTGCCAACTCACACTGATCCGATTGCCGTCGAGCATAGGCCCACAAGTGAGTCGCCCGCTTACCTGTGCGGCAGAACGCCAGAATAGGGCGTGGAAGATGCGCCAAGGAGTCGGCGAACCTCTGAATATCTTCCTGGCTGTATTCGCCAGGCTTGACGGGAATATGTACCCAGGCAAGGCCAAGTTGCTCAGCCTTGTGGCGGTAGCTCTCCTCATCTGGAAAGTCATCACTCTCTCCCGGTACGCGGTTACATATCACCGCTTTAAAACCAAGGGCTTTTACCTGATCCAATTCATCGAGCGTTAGCGCTGAGGTTATCTCAACGCCTTGTTCTAAAGGTCTGGTTTGCAAGGTTGCACCTCATCTCGTGGGGAGTACGGGTCTCAATCCCAGGTGGCGCCTTCCAGGGCGTCCAGAGGAATTTTCAAATAGCGTTTACCATTGGCTTCGGGCTCTGGCAGGCGTCCCCCGCGAGTATTGACTTGCAGCGCGTGCAAAATCAGCTTGGGCATGGGCAATTCGCTATCTCGCTGGTGACGCAGCGCGATATAGCTCTCTTCGTTTTTGCCCGCCAGGTGAGGGTTATTGGCGCGTTGTTCGGCAACGCTGCTTTGCCAGTTTGGTTCGCGGCCATTCGGCATATAGTCATGGCCGGTGAACAGCCGTGTCTCGTCGGGCAGAGCGAGAATTTGCTGGATAGAGTTCCAAAGTGCTTTGGCACTGCCGCCTGGGAAATCCGCCCGTGCGGTGCCAAAATCCGGCTGGAACAGGGTATCGTGAACAAACGCCGTATCGCCGACCACATAGGTGATTGAGGCCAGCGTATGGCCGGGTGAATGCAGCACACGGGCACTTAGCTCACCAATATGAAAGGTATCGCCCTTTGTAAACAGCGTGTCCCATTGACGGCCGTCGGTGGGCATGTCTGGCCAGTGGTAAATCTCTTGCCACAGCGCCTGCACTTGAGTGACGTATTGGCCAATCGCCGTTGGCGCACCGGTTTTCTCTTTTAGGTACTGCGCAGCGGAGAAGTGATCAGCATGAGGGTGAGTGTCCAGAATCCACTCAACCGTCAGACCCTCCTTGGCGACGTATTCCAACAAGGTGTCAGCATTAAACGTTGCCGTCGCGCCGGATTTCTCATCGAAATCCAGTACCGGGTCGATAATCGCACACCGCTTGGTAGCGGGGTCGCTGACTACGTACTGCACGCTAAACGTACGTGAATCGAAAAAACCGGCTACGTCGGGTGCGCCTCCTCCAGTACTGCGGGACAGGGCAAAAGTCTTCATGCGTAAGCTCCTAAAAACGGTTTTTAATCGCTGGCGTTGTATAAGCTTTAAAGCAACAGTAGTTATAACCATAGCTTTTTTTGGAATATAAGCAATGATCCACCAAAAAAATGCCGCCCCCTGACAACAGGAGGCGGCGATTAAAACAAGACGGTTTGGGTAGATAGATCAGTTCGGTCCAGGACACCTTTCGTGGAGGCCCGCTTCTTAGATTGGGTATTCTCAGACAACCTTGACCACTTCCCTGTGCTTGGCGAGTGTCGGCCCATTATCCAACGTGCTGGTGTTCACTATTTCTCGATGTGGTACCAATAGCCGCGTCATCGCATGAGTTGTTCTGGTAGGGATAATCGTTGGAAGCCGCGCTCATAGCGTCGTCGTCACGACGATAAGGCGCTTAACGTCTTGAAGCCTGCATAAATTCTAAGGCCGGAAGTCAGCGCGCAAAGTAGCGCAAATACGAGCGCTAGCCAGGGAAAATACAGCGGAAATAGGCACATGATGATAAAAAATAGTTGGGTTTCGCCGCCTTCCATTAGCCCGCCGGCATAGTGGAAGGACTTGTTAGGATAATCGATGTTCGTGATGTTGTGCCTTTCTGCAAAGATAGCGGAAGCTAAAAACGAAACACCCGTTCCTACAAAGCTCAACATCAGTACACCGCCGGCCGCCGCGTTCTGTAACGGATGGGCCAGAATGAAACCAAGGGGCACGCTGGAGTAAAAGATAAAATCGAGCGTGATATCCAAAAAGCCGCCGGCGTCGCTGGCCGTGGTCGCTCTGGCCACCGCACCGTCCAGCCCATCGGCCAATCTGTTCAGCACAATAAATACGAGCGCCAGCCCGTAATGCTCCGTCGCCAGGGCGGGTAACGCGAGCATGCCAAGGCCGAAGCCAATCAGCGCGACATAATCGGGCCGCATCCCAAGCGCAATGACGCCTTTTGCCATCCAGTTCAACGGCTTCTCTAAATACGGGTTCGCAAACCGGTCCAACATTCTTTCGTCCTCCATGGACGTTCAACGATTCCGACGGCGTGGCAGGGCGGTATCAACGACGTGTCCCGCGCCGCCATTGGAAATAGCGTGCCAGCCAGCCCAGCACGCGTTCTGGCTTGTGCGCGTTCTTCCATCTTCCTGCAGAGCCTTTAACGGCTTCTGATAGCGTCGGATAGGGATGAATAGTACCCAGCAGTTTGTTGAGCCCAATATTGTGCTTCATCGCCAGCGTCAGCTCCGCCAGCCATTCACCGGCGTTTTCGCCGACCAGGGTGGCGCCGAGTATACGATCTTTGCCGGGTACGGTAAGAATCTTGACGAACCCTGTGGTAGCCCGCTCGGCGATCGCCCGATCGCTCTCGGCCATGGCATAGCGCGTGACGTCGAAATCGATGCCTCGGGCCCTGGCTTCACGTTCATTGAGCCCGACCCGTGCCACTTCGGGCTGTAGGTAGGTCACGGCAGGCATGATGCGGATAGTGCAACGCTTTCCTGGAAAATCCCCAGTCATGTTTTCGCCCCCTATATCATCGAGCAGACCACTGAGTTATCCAAAGTCGCTGAAGAGCTGGACGTTTTATTTCAACAGATTGGCGATAACGCTGTAGCCCCATGATCGCCATGGACCAGTGCCATAAGCGGATCGATGCAAACGAGCAAGCGGTCTCACCGACTTGAGTTCAAACAAGAAGCGCAATACCCAATCCATCAGATAGGGTATTGCCACGACTCATTGCTATGGACATCTTGCTGCGCAAAATTAAGGCGCCATCATGTAAAGGCGGGGTCACTATCCAAATCGTGCTATCGCGCGGGCGTCACGATTTGCCTCGCTAGATATCGAGCCTGAATGACGTGCTCGGCCTCATCGTCGAGAGGTCGCTTCTGACGACGAGTTTTTCGCTCGAGAGGCTGGCCCGCTGCGCCATGAATAGCCACTGACTTCTGTGAAATGATGCTGGCGACATAGCGTCTCAAGACTGCGATCCACCATCAGCAGATCGCCATGATGCATATCCTCGCCCAGCATCGAGTCTCGTTCCGACCTTAACCTCAAGAGCAAAAGCCAAAAAAATTACAGACCTATATCACTCTTATGAATCCATCCCACGAACCGTTTTGTGATGCATAGGAGTATTGCTAATGTCTCCACCCTGTAAACGCTGCGCCGCTACCCGCCTGATTAATCTCGATACCGCCCAACGCATTGGCGTGGTCAGCGGATGCGTCGTGGGCGGTGCTATCGGCGCTTTGCCTACGACGGCAGCGCCCCAAACGCTTTCACTGGCTACGGTGCGTTTTCCACTCGCTAAACTCCCGGCTGCCATGATCGGCGCGGTGACCGGTGGTCAGTCAGGTGTTCGGGTAACGTCGTCTTTATTTGCCCAGTGGCTGCCACCCGGCACTGGTACCCCTTGGCTGTGCCTTGCCTGTGGGCACACCTTTCGATAGTCCCGCCCCCCCTTTGGCTGTCGCTGACTAAGTCGAGCCTGTTTGGTTTTATCTTTTACTCACTCAATAGCGCTGGCGATTGCCAGCGCTTTTTTTATGTCTGGAGAATGACTCATGGCACATCTCGTTGAACAAATGGCTTATGTCGGTACAACCCCTTGGCACGGCCTGGGGCAGCAGCTGTCTCTCCAACAACCGCTAGAGGTCTGGCAACAACAGGCCGGTATGAACTGGCACATTGAAGAAGCGCCAGTGCGCTTTATTGCTGAAGGTGCTAGCCATCTAGGCAGCATTCACTCGTTTCCTGAGCAGAAGGTGCTTTACCGCTCGGATACCAAGGCACCTCTGTCAGTGGTATCCCAGCGCTACAAGGTAGTGCAGCCTGAAGAGATCCTGGAGTTCTACCGCGATCTGACGGAGTACGCCGGGTATGAGCTGGAAACCGCTGGTGTGCTCAAAGGTGGGCGTAAGTTCTGGGCCTTAGCACGCAGTGGTTTAAGCACTTCGTTGAAAGGCCAGGATGAGGTCAATGACTACCTACTTCTGGCCACCTCCTGCGATGGCACCCTCGCCACTATGGCCACCCCAACTACGGTGCGCGTGGTATGCAATAACACACTGCAGATTGCCGTCGATGGCACATCCCAAGCAGTGAAGGTGCCCCACCGGTCGGAGTTTGATCCCCGTGCGGTGAAAAGCCAACTGGGCATCTCGGTCTCGCAATGGAATGACTTCATGTACCGCATGAAGGCATTAGCCGAACGCAAGATCGACCACCGCGAGGCTCAGCAGTATTTTCAGTCGGTGCTCTGCGGTATCGATAAGCCAATAGACGACCCTTCCAAGCTGCCCAATTACCGGGCACTCAACAAGGTGCAGAAGCTTTACCACGGTGAAGGCCGCGGTTCCCACCTCGACACGGCCAAAGACACCGCCTGGGGCTTGCTCAATGCGGTCACCGAGTACGTGGATCACGACAAGCGGGCGCGTAGCAACGATACCCGCCTGGATTCAGCGTGGTTTGGCCAAGGGGCTCAGTTGAAGCAAGAGGCGTTACAAACAGCCCTTGCACTGGTGAGCTGACATGCTGTTTCTCATCGTTTTAGTGCTGATTTTCCTGTTTTTTGTCTTACCCCTCATTGGATAGCGCGATAAGCCCAGCCCCTAACAGGCTGGGCTTTTTGCCTTTTACGTGGAGCCCATTATGGCCTCTCTTAGCCCCGACCTAGATATCGCATTAACCCAGTTGACGGAACGGCTGCTCACCCAGGATCAAACCTATGTAGAGACCTACGTGATGGCAAAGGGACAGCTGTATCGCACCGAGTTGCACCTACGCCCCGTCCCCCCCAGTGAGCTTCCCGCCGATTTTTAGCCTCTATTGAAGGAGCCTTGTCATGGCAACCAAAACCAATGTGGTAAAACACGACTCATCTGCTTCCTCTTTACAAGCCGTTCCTGCAGGACCCTCGTCTCACCTTGCCGAGAGCACGGCCATCATCCAAGTGATTGAGCGAGCCGCGCTTAACCCCGATGTCGATATCGACAAGATGGAGCGCTTGCTGCAAATGCAGGAACGAGTCATGGATCGTCAAGCCATGATGGCCTATAGCGCTGCCATGGCTGCTATGCAGACCGAGCTGCCCAGCATTGAAGAGCGAGGGCAAACCAACAACGGCTGCTATGCCACTTTGGAGGATATTGTCGATACCGTGCGTCCCATTATGCAGAAACACGGTTTTGCAGTGAGCTTTCGTATCAGGACACAGGAGCGTGGTATCGAAGTGACCGGTGTGCTGATGCATAAGGATGGCCACCGTGAAGAGACGAGTATGCTGCTGCCTGCCGATATAAGCGGTAACAAGAATGCTGTGCAGGCGTTTGGCTCATCCACCAGCTACGGCAAGCGTTACGTGCTCTGCGCGCTGCTCAATATCACTACACGTGGTCAGGACGATAACGGCAAGACCAGTACCAAAGTGGGCATTAAACTAGTGACACCCTTTCAGGCTGGACAGATCCAGCGGCTCATTAGCCAATGCCCTGCTACAACCCAGGAATGGTTCAGTGGTAAATACGGTTCAGCCGTGCAAGTCCCTCAGGCTGACTTCGACAAGCTACGCGCTTCACTTTCTAAGCGGTCGGTTAAGTAAACAACGCTCTACCCCTTATGGCAGGAGGCTTCCATGCAAGTGCTTACTATGGAGCAAGGCACCCCAGAGTGGCTGGCGGCGCGGCTAGGTCGCGTCACCATGTCGGAGCTCAAAGCCTTGCTGGTTAAGGGTAAAGGCCCGTGTGGGTTTGGTACCGGGGCGATTACCTACATGCACCAGTTAATCGGTGAGCGAATTATCGGGGAACTGGCCGAGTCGTTTCAGGGCAACGCGCATACCCGACGTGGGCATACGCTGGAAGGCATAGCCCGTGCGCTCTACTGTGATACCACTAGAGAACCCAAGCCACACGAAGTAGGCATCATCCTTAATCACAATGTGGGTTACTCCCCCGACAGCTTGGTAGGCGCTAACGGTCTGCTTGAGATCAAAACCAAGTTGCCCAAGTTCCAGATCGAGGTGCTGCTCAGTGGCGAAATACCCGATGAGCACGTACCTCAATGCCAGGGCGGCCTATGGGTCAGTGAACGGGAATGGATCGACTTCGTGAGCTATTGGCCCGGTATGCCGCTGTTTATCAAACGCGCCTACCGTGACGACATCATGATCCGCACGATCGCTGAGCGGGTCGAAGCATTCCATGAGGAGATGGAACGACGTTTGAGCCAAGTGATGGCCGCGTGATGGAGCCCATACCTCAAAATTCAACACGCTATCTAACGCCATAGAGGCCGGGGCCACCACCCCGGCATTTTTTTATTTTTTGGAGACATTCATGAAACACACCAAACTCAAAGCCGGGGAAATGGTAGGCACTTACCTAGTCACTTCTCCCGTTACCGAAAACGACATCATCACCATGGCCAAGCGCTTCACGCGACGCAAACTTGCTAAAGGCCGCAAAATTACACAGCCATCGCAGGCATTTGAGCACCTGCAGCTACTACTTCAGGACTATGAACATGAAGTATTCAGCGTGCTTTTCCTCGATAGCCAGTATAGGGTTATCCGTTTTGAAGAAATGTTTCGTGGCACCATCGATGCGGCCATTGTTTATCCACGCGAAGTACTGAAGGCATCACTTGCTTACAACGCTGCTGCAGTAATTTTGGTACATAACCATCCAAGCGGTGATCCCGAACCCAGCGATGCAGATCGACGGATTACTGTACTACTGCAGGAGACGCTGAGACTAATAGATATCAAGGTGATTGACCACGTGGTAGTAGGAAGTGAAGGTTGCATATCTTTTGCAGAGCGTGGGATTTTATCTATATGAAAAAGTATAGTAGTAGTCCGTATCTGTAGTATTTTTCTCAAAAAACTAAGCACTGTAGATCGGAGTATTGTTCTGCGGACTTTCTGTACTTATTAAGAGGCAAGTGAAGGGTTATGGTTCCTGCTAGTGAAAATGAAAGCGATGAAGGATTAATAAAAGTTGTTTTTGGAGCTCGATCTTTATTGCCTAAAGAGCTTTCTCCGAACACAGTGCTTATTGTTCCGAAAAAAGAAAGTTGGAATGATTTCGGCTACCGCACCAAGGTCAATATTAGCATTCATCTAGAAGGCGGTATTTATCATTCAACTATAGCCTTTATAGGCTTTATAACAGAAACATTAGAAGAGCCCAATGGGGTGGAGGCCGTAGAAAAATTACTAAATGATAATGACGGTTTAACCCTTGCTGTGACTGACACTCATAAGTTTTTTACAATGTTGCCGAGCATGGAAGATTACCGCAATGCTGTACGAAATATAGGCGTTGTTAACTCTATTGAAGTTCTAAAAGTGATTAATGATCTTGTGGCTCTTAGTGAGTTTGGCCATAGTTTTGGAGTAAGGTCAGCCACTAATACTGATATTTTCTTAAAATCATTTGTTCGTAACTCTGACTCTTACTTTACTTATAAAAATGCTGGTTCAGTATTAAAAGGATTAGAGTATGAAGAGTTCCATAAGCTTTCTAAAGAGCTTTCTATTAAATTTAAATTACCTGGTCGACAGAATCCACATGATCTTAAATTTCGATTTGATCATGAAGCAGATCTTCCCAAACGCATCGCAGTGATTATAGGGAAGAATGGTGTTGGAAAAAGTCAAACGTTAAGGCGGATAGTTCAAGCTGCTCTAGCCGATGATGGGTCACTTATAGATGGAGTTACTGGAGGAAGGGTTTTAGTTAACCGTATTTTAGCTTTTGCACCAACTAATGAAACTGGATCTGTTTTTCCAAGTGATCAGCGAAAAAGGCCTCGAACTTGGTATCGTCGATTTTCGCTCAATCGTGCGAGGACTTCGCGTAAAGGCAATGGTGTAGCTGATCAGGTGCTCCAAGTTGCACGTTCAGAAGAGAATATTGGAAGCTATTCTCGGTGGGATATATTTCTAGAGGCGTTGAAAGCGATTGAGCACTGGGATCAAATCAGTTTACCTGTGAAAGATAAAAAACATGATCCTATCCCTCTTTGTGAATTATGGAGTGGGGGTGAGCAGAAGTCTCTGGAAAATTTTGCTGCGGTTGATACCCGAAAGGAGCCTATCCGAGAAATAGATGGATTTGCTTATCCACTAAGTAGTGGTGAGATCTCATTTCTTAGGTTCGCCGCCCAAGCTAGCTTAAATGTGGAGAATGGATCGTTGCTCTTATTGGATGAGCCAGAAACTCATTTACATCCAAATTTCATCAGCCAGTTTGTTTCATTGTTAGATAGCTTACTTGACCAAACTGGTTCAGCTGCAATTATCGCGACTCACTCAGCGTATTTCGTTCGAGAGGTGTTTCAGGAACAAGTTACAGTGCTTCGACAGGATATGGACGGCTCCGTGAAAATAGAGATACCTGCATTACGAACCTTTGGTGCAGATGTCGGGGCTATCTCTTACTTTGTTTTTGGTGAGGATGAGCCATCACAGCTTGCCTCACAGGTTGAGAAGCGTCTACTTCAAAGATTCAACTCTTGGGAAGAATTATACGCTCTCTATAAAAACGATCTCTCGCTAGAAATGCTGGGTTCTTTAAGAGAATCGATGGAGGCCAAAAAAGCTAATGAATAATATTCCGCGTCCAGCTTATGATGACTATATTGCATTGCAGAACTTAGCCAACAATAAAGGCGTCGGGAGCTATCCTAGCCTACAAAGTTTCGTTACTTGTATTCAACAAGGATATCGGCAATATGAAGCCTTGCAAGGTAATGCTTCTCATATTACATCTGTAGTTACTTCTCCTGTTGTAGAAAAACACCTCAAGGCCCACTTTAGAAAACCCCCACAAGATCTTAAGCATATTACTGAACTACGTGAGGAAAGTGAGTATCTCGTTTGCCCCATGTGTGGTTCACTACATGGTGGAACTCTTGATCATTTATTGCCGAAAAGTAAATATGGTGGGTTTGCAATCTATTCCCTTAATCTCGTACCAGCTTGTAAATGTAACAATAGACGGGGAGAGCTTGTTATTGGAACTAATGCAGACGAACGAATTCTGCACCCATACTTCGACCATTGCTTATCCGAGAGGTTAATTGAAGCACATTTTGAGGATCTTGGGCCGGTACCAAAAGTAGGGCTTCGCCTATGTATAGACGATACGCATCCAGAATATGTAGCTATCGAGTTCCATTTTCGCTCAATTGTTAAGAAAACGGCAGTGCAAAGGTATCTTAAGGATAGATGGGCTGATATTTGCAGAAAGCCAAGTCTTGTTGTGAGATCGCTTAAGAATAATCCGCAAACACGTAATGATCTTAAGCAGATCCTAGAAGAGGAACTCGATATGTTGGATGACATACATCGTGGTAAAAATAATTGGAATTCTATATTTATCGCAGGTTTACTTGATAGGCCTGTATTACAATGGTTGTTTAACCAGTTATATATGCCAGGGCGATTACCTGGTGGCCCGCTAGTTTAGAAAATATAAACTAAATAAAGTATTAAATTTGTGCTAGTTATCCACTAAAATAGGTAATCTTATTTTTTACTAAAAGTAGTAAAATAAAATATAGACGATAGTAGTTATTGCTATCTGCTTGACAGTTAAAGTTCGAAGTAGGAGGGGAGGCATAGTGATGTAATGCCTCCTTCACATTTATTGCCGATGCAAAACGTAATCAATCGCCTCGCGCACTTCTTTGGGATCTCCCTTTTCAATAGTGGCCATCACAAAGACAGCCTTACCATTGGAAGCCTTTGCCCATTGTTGGCCTATAAGATTCTTCTCGCGTGAATCGCGGCTTTCCTCGGGTGTGCGATCCTTGCCTTTGTATTCCACGACAAGCAGACGGCCATCGTCGAGCAGAGCGACAAAGTCGGGATAGAATTTGTCTGTGGAGGTCGGCAGTGAGAACGAATTTGGGTGCTTGCTGACGTTACGCGTCCAGTATTTTATCCTCGGGTGCGAATCGATCATGAAGGCACACTGTTCTTCCTCGCCATTGACCTTTTTGGAATCAAATACAGGCACATCATCAGGCCCCATGAAGTGCTTTTTGAACCGGTAAGTGCCGCGATATTTTGGAATCCCCGCATACATCTCATCGAAGAAGGTGAAACCTTGCTCAAAGGAGACTTCAATATGGGCATCAGGCCCGAACAGGTTGGCTTGGTAGACCTTCTCGCGCTCCGCTTGGCGGAAGCCATGTATTTTTTCAGACAGCTTGCGAGCGAGAATAAACTTGCAGCGCATCAGTTGCGACAAGCTTAACTCGCGGTCACGTGTTAGGTAGGTCACGACGTCACTTAGCCAGGCCAGTAATTCAGCTTGACTCAGCCAAGGTGTACGTATTTTGCGATCTAGCCATTGCACTAGGCTGGTTGGCGTCCAGTCGTCAACTTCGACGTTCATGGTGAGCTGATCAGCGGTATCGCCAGAGCCAATAGTGACGCGGTTGCCGTCTAAATCAATTTCAAATGTATTCGTGGTATCCACGATACTGAATTCGGATGATTCCAGGCGAGCAGGGTGGTCAGCAAGCGACCACTCGTGTTGCTCCATGAGAATATCCGGGTCACCAAATACCAGCTCCCCCTGCACGTAGGCCATCAAGCGGGGCAGCGTGAAGGTTTCTCCCTTCTGGCAGGGCGGTATCTCATGTTGATATTTAGCGTGGTGTTCGTTGATGCTTTGCTGAAGCTGGGGTTTAACCGATTCAGGGGCATAGTTGATCAATATGTCGGCTTCTTCGGGCTTGAGGAAGCCTTTTACTTCCACATGGCTCTTGCCGCCCTCATCGAAAGTCACTTGCACCTTCGATGGCACTGCCGTGTTCATCTTACTGGCTTCTTCCTGAGTAGCCTGAATGGCGACTTTCATCGTCGGGGTGGACTGAGGCTGCCGCCCAAATAATCCATCATCAAGGCCGAGCTGTTCGGCTTCGATATTGTCCTCTGCCTCGCTCTCTTCAAAGCCCATGTCAATGAGCTTATCGCGCAGGCTGTGGGCGGCATCCATAAAGCGTTTTGAAACCAGCTTAGCGTAGGATTTATTCAGCGCTTTTTCTTTACGTTTCTGAGCGTAAGGCATGCGAAGCACGCGGCCCAAGAGCTGCTCAGCGTCGGTGGAGCTGCGAATATTAGCCACCGAGCAGAAAACATAGGCGAAAGAGCAGTCCCAGCCTTCTTTGAGCGCTTCGATCGTGATGACGTACTCAATAGGGCAATCGGGCTTGAATAGGTTGATGCCGTCTAATTCGCGCTGTGCGCCTGTGGCCACGGCGATTTTATTTGGATCAATATTCTCATTGTCGATTAGGTGCTGCTTCAGCACCTCCACGGTGACTTCTTCGCCTTTTTTTTGTGCTTGAAAGAGCACGATGGGGCGAATATAAGCTTCACGGTCGCGTTCAGCGTACTCTTGCAGCTCGGCACGCTTCAGAATGGCTGAGTTAACCGCGCCTTGCCATGTCTCAGCCTCATCTAATACCACGGGCATTTTGATCATTTCTTCATCTTTCAGCTCTTGGGCCGTAACTGAATGAAGTAGATTATTAAACCCCTTGGGCGTGGCGGTGAATTCGATGAGCGCGGTCGGGTTGATACGCTCATAAACTTCTTGGCTGAGCTTGGAGCCGGCCTTATGAGCTTCATCCATAATGACCAGCGGCTGGTGAAGGTGCATCAGGTTAGCGAAGCTGAATTTGATATTGCCCTTCTCAGTGCGCTCTAGTTCCGGCGTTTGTGGCGGAACCGCTGAGAAGTGGGGCTCCATTTCCTCGTTATGGGCATAGACTTTGCGCCCATCGGTATTGCTTACGCGCAGCGTTTGTACCGTGCCGACGACCACACAGAGATTGGAGTGCAGATCATGCGGTTTGATGTGAGTGAAATCGCCAATATCAAAGATTCGCACGCGCCCACCAAACGCCTCGTCCAGTACTTTGCGGTAGGGGTGGCGAGGGTTCTTGAGTGCTTCAGCCGTTTGAGTACGAATGGTGTTGGTGGGAACAAGCCACAGCACTAAAGGGAAGTCCTTCTCTACCCAAGCATCTTTGGCTATGCCAATCGAGTGGGCGGCGAGGATCGTCTTACCGCCGCCGGTGGGTAAGCGTAGGCATACATAGGGCGTATCAGGTAGCGTTTTTATCGGCGTATACTTCGCAGGATAACCCCGGAGCCGCGACGCTATTTCAGGCTTTTCGGTAATTTTTTTGTACGCCTCTTGCGGGCCAACCACCCGCGCCTCTTCCAGGTAGGTTTTCAGAGTATCAAGCGAGGCGTGTTGGTAATCTTTTAACTTCATGTGCGCGCCTTAACATCGTAAGGGGTTTGCTTGAACTCGATCTGCTCAGCGTTAAGCGTTGCCTCTGATAGCATGGTGCGCTCGCCGTAAATTGTCATAGGCCCTTCAAAATCGCCTTGTGAAGCTCGAATCATGGCTAACGTCTTGTGGGTCAGTACGTTCCCATTGGAAGCCGCTTTATCGCCTAAAATACCGTTGTATAGAAGGGCATAGCCATGGCCGTAATGGCAGCCGATGAACGGTGTTTGATCATGCGGTTTTGGCCATGAGGTGCTCGTCTCCGTAAACCAGATATGCGCAGCCAGTACTGGGAATTTAATATCGGGCTGAATTTGCCCCTCTTCTGTAAACACGGGCGGGCCAAGCCTATAAAAGCGGAAGCCACCGCCGCCTTGCCAGCCTTGTGCCTCAGATATCCCACCTTGCTCACCATCAACAACTTGTTTAAGCCTGGGAACGCAATGTGTGACGGCGTGTTCGCCCATCTCGATACCGATATACCGACGGCCCATTTTTTGGGCCACTGCGGCAGTGGTGCCGGAGCCGAGAAAACTATCAAGTACAAGGTCGCCTGGGTTGGTGGCTATTTGGAGAATGCGTTCAATCAAGCGCTCAGGTTTAGGAGTACCAAAAGTGTCATCATGACCAAAAATAGCTTGGTTCTCTTTTTTCCCTTCTTGATAATGTCCTACGTCTGTATGAGGCCACCATGTCCACGGTACCATGCCTGGCATCTCTGCTAAGAAGCGTTTAACTGAAGGCGCGCCATCACCGTTAGGGCCGTAATACATTTGTTCATTTTTGCGAAAGCGTTCAAAACCTTCTCGTGTAACACGCCAGCACCTACCACCAGGGGGGGTGACAATACGTCCAGAAGGAAGTGTAATTTCATACATTTGATTTGGGCGGTGACCAGGAGCAGTAAAGTTGTCTGCCTTCCAAGGCCCTCGTGGGTCTTTATCGGGGTTTTTGAACTGTTTAGTTTGTGCGTCGCCAAGCGGAATGAGATTTCGAGTTTCCTTAAAGGAGCGTGGCTCCATTGCATAGCAGAGCACGTATTCATGAGCATCACTTATGGCAACACGCGAGTCTGGCGCATAGCGTTTCTGCCAGACGTTGGTAGTCACAAATTTTCGCCTACCAAACACTTCGTCGCAGATAACTTTTAAATAGGCATGCTCATCTTCGTCAATACTGATCCATATCGAACCATCCTCAGCTAGCAGCTCCCGTAGTAGCTCCAAACGGCACCACATCATGGCCAGCCATTTGGAATGTTCGAGGTTGTCGTCGTAATGCTCGAAAGCGGAGCCGGTGTTGTAGGGCGGGTCAATATAAATGCACTTAACCTGCCCGGCGTAATAGGGCAGCAGTGCCTTGAGGGCGCCGAGGTTATCGCCCTGGATAAGCATGTTCCCGGCATTTTGGTCACCATAGCTAAGCTCGGGCGCTTCCTCCATTAGGCGGTAGGGCACCTTTTCAGAGGCACGCACGTCTTCGTCTCGGGTCAACCATCGCAGTATGGGCATATGCTCGTGTGTTCCTCATCAGCGTGTTTCTTGGGCTTGACTTTTGGCCACATAATACCTTTTGTAGAGGATAAGTTCTAAAGTGGTTTGTTAGGCATTAAGTAAGCATTTTTCTTATCGTTGTTGCTTTACAGACGGTATGGCGTAGCCAAGATACTCATTCTGAGGAGAGCGGATCACATCCCATCGCTTGGCTCCAGTTGGCCGCTCGCGGTGATCAGCGTGGGTAAGAATCAGTCGCTTCTTCGCGCGTGAAACCCCGACAAAATATGCGCAGCGGTTTTCAGCCTGATTTCCAAAGAATATTTCGTTTTCAACGGCCATGATGATAACCGAATCGAATTCAAGACCTTTGCTCTTATGGATAGTCAGGATACGTACCGCTTGATCGTCTGAAAAACGCTCAAGGGCCTTTGGTAAATCGGGTTCAAGCTTGAGCAACTCTTCGATATGCTTCTTAGTGCTTTGGATGATCTCTTTGAGTCGATCACGGGACTCATAGTCCGGCGACAGCGCTACGAGGGTTTCGAGACTGATTTGCTTCAAAAAGGCTCGAACAAACTCCCACCAGTCAGAAAAAGGCCCTGCAACCAGATCAGCAATGACTGTCTCTTTTCGTTGTTGCTTGATCAGTCGATCAAGATCCTTACGTGCATTCGACTGGATGTCTTCATCCGCGAAGGGAACTAACTGATTCATTAGACGAATCCAGGCTTTTGGCTCGCGCTGGCCGTAGAGGCAAGAAAGATAGTCCACAATCAAACGGGCGGCGGGCTCTACCGTGATATCCTGCATTTGCTGCTCATTGCGGAAAGGGATACTGCGTGCATCCAGAGCAGTCATGAGGTGATCGGCATAAAGATCGATCTGTTTGGAGACGAGAACAGCAATTTCTGCAGGAGGTAGCTGTTCTGTTTTTATCCAGCCATCAATCAAATCCGCTAGGTACTCCGCTTCATTGAAGCTGTCTTTGAAGTGCCAGGCGAACACCTCGCCTTCATCGCCTACAAGCTGTTCATCGGGCATAACGGACGCTGGATCAAGTGCACGAATGATTTCATTTTGCAGGCGCAGTAGACGTGGCTTCGAGCGAAAGTTGCGATACATGTTGAGCGGAATCGCCTCGAAATCAGCTATGAAGTTCTGAAAGATACCGTCTAGTGCGCCCGCCCAACCCATAATTTTTTGTTTGGTATCGCCCACGGCTGTTAGACGAGTATTGGTTCCTTGAAAAGCGAGCTTTAGCAATTCGTACTGCAGGTTTGTGCAATCTTGGAATTCATCTAGAAAAACATCGCTATAGGTCTGACGAATGGCGTTACGAGCCATTTTTGATTTCTGCAAAATCTGAATTGCCAACGGCACTAGATCGGAAAACTCGATCAGGCTTCTTGAGGGACCTGGTTTTCGATCAGCAATTTTGTAGCCGATATCTAGAGCATATTCACCCGTCAGCACCGACCGGAAGCGGTCGATAATGCGCTTGGCGAAAGCATGGAAGGTGTAGCTGTCAAATCGTGATGCCAGTTCAAAACCGCAGCGGTGCTTAACCCTTTCTTTCAGATTGCTACTGGCGTCGACTTTAAACGAGATAGCCAGAATTTTTTTGGGATAACGACAGGTACTTGTGCGCAGAAGAAAGTCTGCTCGTTGGGCAAGCATTTCGGTTTTACCGGCCCCAGGGCCAGCCGTGAGAGCTAGACAGTGCACCTGCTCCTTAGCTGCACGCATAGCGTTGGGTTCAAGTATTAACCCATCAGCGGGGTGCCATACATCGATAGTTATCATTCGGGTAACTCGGCAAGCTTGGTTATCACGGCATCAGCCAAGCGGGCGAAAGACTTAGGCATGTTCGCGAGCAGGTCTTCATCACTTAGCTTGGCGAGCGCATCAATATGCGCTGCCGGTTTGCTGCCAAGCTTGAAGCTGCGGTGATAAGTGCCGAATAATTTCTGTTCTTCCTCGCTGTATTGGCTTGGGTTGTGATGACTTTTTCCGAGGATAGCTCTGATCGTTGACTCATCAGGTGTTTCTCTTACGACACCGTAGGCGTTCGGATAGGCGAGGAGCATTGAAAAGTCTAGATCCAAGGGGTCAGAGAAAAATATTCCTCTAGCTTCCAGTTCGAGGAATACGTTTTTCTTTCCTTCACAAAAAAAATGATGTGTTCGAATTGGGGTTTCGATCGCGTCCCATCGGGGTAATGTCCAATCAGAAGGTAGTGCCTTAGTTGGTGCGAACTTATCGAGTTGATCGTTCACATATTTGATTCGTCCCCATCCAGCCTGATAACGCGCGATATCCAGGTCGAGCATAGTCAGGTAGGGAATCTGTAGAGCAGAAAGTAATCGCCAAAAGTGGTTAACGTGTCGTCCGCCCAAGGGCGCTATCGATACAGCGGACTCATCGACTGGAGCACCTTTCGCCTGAAGAAGTCGTGGAAGCACAATTTCTTCACTGTCTCCTTCTCCCAATACTACAAGACGAGAGAAATAGACTTCCGGAAAGGCCTGCACGGCCTCACGTACAAACTTGTGTGCTTCATCCGTGGTGCTGGGCAAGTGAATATGGGTAACATGCGAAGTTCTTCCCTCGGCTAGACGCAGATATCGAATCCGTTCGGGAGCAACGCGTCGTAGCATTGATGGGGCGTGAGTAGCAATTAGGGCTTGCGCATCGCCGTTGCCGGACATCACATTGAGAGCATTAACGATTCGTCCGAGGTAATGTGGCGAAAGGCTGTTCTCCGGTTCTTCGATTGCGACCAGTGTAAAGACAGGCGGTCGCAATTTGTCGGCATTGAATGATGTGTCTTCTTCAGCCAGCACGGCGCGACCAATGGCTTGTGACGAAAGCACAAGGGACAAATAGAGCATCGATTTTTGGCCATCGCTCAAGCGTGAGAAGTCCACCAACTGTTCATCGTGCCCCGGTGAAAAAGAAACCGACATATGCCTCAATAGCGCTTCAACCTCAGAGGCCACAAAGGTAATTTTCGGATCGGTAAAAAAGCTGCCTTTGTGTAAAGCGCCCCATGCTGCTCTCAAGCTTGTACTGAGTGCATTTACGGATGGGTTGGAAGCAAGGCTATTGCTGATTTGGTCAGTGAGATCCTTGATGGCATCGCGCTCGGCATCCCAGATCACTGCACGCAACATACGACCGAGCAATGCATTGGCACCGTAAGCGATATGGTCAGCCGGGTCGCGGCGGGCGGGCAGATAGTGGACATGAATATGATTACGCTCAGCTCGGTGCACTTGCGCTGTACTGAGCGGCGAGCCATCTGCATCAATGTCCAACACATAAACTAAGGTTTCTTCAATGTCTCCATCCTGTCCCATGTTGGCATTAAGACGAAAACGAACTCTAGGTATGCCATGTTCCTCGTCGAGGCGCATGTGGCCAAAGTGTGGAGCAACGGTGCTATTGTCTTCATCTTCCGCCAGTTCCGGGAATAGAAAATCGGCTTCTATCCAGAGCTGACGTTCTTCTGGTACGTTCTCCTCATCGAAGGGGACGTGAAAATCCGATCGTAGGATTCGGCGCAAGGACGGGTCAAAAGCAAACAGGCGGCATAGAGCCTGTAGCGCTGCTGTCTTACCTGAGCCGTTGGGGCCAATCAGATAAGTAATTTCTTCAAGCCTGAGCTCAACAGGCTCTACTCCAAAGGACTGGAAATTTGATAGACGAATTGATTGAAGTTTCATATAGGTTTTTGATCCTATTTTATTTATTCGTTGACCGCCTGACCTTTTCGCTCTTTACCCACGTCTTGTTCTACCGCAGGGTAGTTAATCAACTGCTGATAGATCGTATGGTTGGACTGCGTAATGATGGGAAGTCTCGCCGCAGGGCCTTGAGCAAGTCCTCTTCAATGATCCAAGGGTTCAAGCGCCACAGGGCAGCTCCAACCCTTTAAACAGAGTTACATCACGGCAGTAGCTATGCTCTTCGGTCGTGGGCGTGCCCTTGATAAGAAGCAAAGGAGATAACCCTGCACCGGGAGCATAGCTCCAACCTAATTGCTGGAGCGTAGCAACGGCGGGCAGTTCGATCTTTTCGACTTCATCTTGAAGCAAATTAGTTATTGTTTGCCATACCTTCCGCTCAGCCTAGCATGCTACTGACACCGAATCAGCCGTGGACGACCTTATCGGCGAGCATCTCGCAGCAAGTATTTGTGAAGCACCTCAGTGAACGCGTTATACTTTATTCAATCAAAAAGCCAGTCCAGCTTGGGCATTTTCCACAAACGCATCCGGTAACTTATGGCGACGGCAGAGCAAATCAAAGCATTATTGAAGAGCCACGCTGATCATGATGATCAGCGGTTCTACTCTATTGCCTTGCAAGTCGCGGCCAAAGAAGCTCGCAAAGGCCACCATAAGCTGGCCAATGAGCTCAAAGAAACCATCGAGCGCTCACAGAAAGCGTCCAAAAGCCTTACTGTTGCGCCCTCTAAGCCAACCCCGCTCGCTCAGCATCCCAAGGGCGATTTGAAGGGGCTTTTGGAGCTGACACATTCCAGCGCTCGTAAAAATGAGCTAGTGCTGTCGAGTGAGGTGAATGAGCGGTTAGATAAGGTGTTATTGGAGCAACGACAAAAAAGCCGCCTGGCTCAGTTTGGCCTTTCTCCAAGGCGCAAGCTGTTATTTACCGGCTCTCCAGGTACGGGTAAAACCCTTTCGGCCGCCGTATTGGCTTCAGAACTGAAGCTTCCGCTATACACCATCGTGTTGGATAACTTGATCACTCGTTTTATGGGCGAAACCGCCGCTAAGCTTCGGTTGATTTTTGATCACATCAAACAAACCCGGGCGGTATACCTATTTGACGAATTTGACGCGATTGGCACCCAGCGGGGTGCGACAAACGATGTTGGTGAGATACGTCGGGTATTGAACTCGTTCCTTATGTTTGTCGAACAGGACACCTCTGAAAGCATTATTTTGGCGGCGACCAATCACCCAGAGCTTTTGGATAAAGCGCTCTACCGGCGCTTTGATGACATTATCCAGTTCGAAAAGCCTGGCCAGGCGCAAATCAAGCAACTGATTGAAAACCGCCTTTCCGCGTTTGAGACTGAGCACCTAGGCTGGGATGAAATCACCCATGCTGCCTGCGGGCTAAGCTCAGCGGACGTCACCCGAGCCTGTGAAGACGCTGCCAAAGAAGCGGTCTTACGCCATGATGCCAACATCACCACTGCAATGATTACAAAGGCCGTGCAACGCCGGCAAAACGGAAAACAATAAGCGATAAGGGTGCTTCATGGCGGATCGGAAACCGCATTTACTGGTAAACGGTGTAGGTAGCAGAGAAGACTTTCAGTCCCGCAGCCGAGGTAGAAACCCCAAAATTGCTCTTCAAGATAGGTATCAACACGGCACTGCCTTAGCACAGCAATACTCCAGTGTGTTGACTAGGCATCAGGCTCACCAAGCTGGGGCGTTGGCACCTATTACTGCTGAAACAGGTGTTTACGTTGAAATAGTAGGATTTTCAGGAGTCGAGCTTCCATTGGATAGGCTTGATAATAAGGATTTCCATCTACGTTCTTGTACCAAAATTGACGATCAAGAAATCGCCGTAGTGTTTATTCCTGAATCGCGGCGGAATGCTTTCCTGGCTAAGGTGAGTCGGTACTTAGATGAAAATTCCCCCAAAAGTGGCTTGCCATTAAATCAAACACTTATTGACAGCATCGCTGAAATCAAACTGGCAGATTTACGCTCCTTCTGGACAGATGCTCAAGAGCTATTTCCCGAATCAGCAGATCAGCCTATGTGGTGGGAGCTGTGGCTGAAAAAGCGGGCGACAGACCTATCCGCTAGAGAAGTTGCTGAGCAGCTTGCGGAGCGGCTCGACGCTGAGCTAAGCAACACCTCGCTTAGCTTCTTTGATAGTTTTGTTATCCTTATCAAGGCGACCGTTGAACAGCTTGAGTCAGCCCCCGAACTTATTGCCAACCTTGAAGAGCTGCGTCGCGCCAAGCAAACCCCAAATGCGTTCATTTCCATGGCTGCCAAAGGACAGCACGAGTGGGCCAGTGAGCTAGCAGATCGGATACGGCTAGACGAAAATACAACCACGGCTATTACGGTCCTGGATACAGGGATAAACTACCACCATCCACTGTTAAGCCAGGTTACTACGCAGCAATTAGCACAAGCGTGGGAGCCCAGCTGGCCTCTCTATGATGACTACCAGCCTACCTACCCCCTTGCGCCCTATAATGATCACGGTTCCAGACAAGCGGGGCTGGCAGCGTTGGGTGAGCTAGATAAGTCATTACTCGATACCCACGAGATTTGGCTCACTTACAGAGTTGAGTCTGGCCGCATACTGCCACCGGCTGGCGATAACGATCCTGAGCTTTACGGTGCTATTACGGTAGGCACCGCAGCGAAGCTTGAAATTGATAATCCGGAATTTTCCCGCGTTTTTTCTCTGGCTGTTACCTCGCCCGCTGACTCGATCAGCGGGCAGCCTTCGTCCTGGTCTGCCGAAATTGATCAGTTCGCTTTTGGCTTGGAAGACGACTTACAGCGGCTGTTTGTAATTTCGGCTGGTAACAACCAAGCGTTATACGCGACAGTGGATTACTGGGATCAAGTACACCTCGCAGACATTGAAGACCCGGCCCAAGCATGGAACGCCTTAACCGTTGGCGCTTACACAGAAAAAACAATCAATGATGACCCAAGCTTTGCCGGCTGGGCACCCTTTGCTAAATCAGGAGATGTTGCTCCCGCTAGTCGGTCATCAGTTAATTGGGGCTGGAAAAAACAAGCGCCTTACAAGCCGGATGTGGTGGCAGAAGGCGGTAATCGTTTGCTGTCATCTGACGGCACGGAAGTGTCAGATGCTGACGTTGTGTCGCTACTAACGACCTCAGGTAGAGCCAGCGGGCAGTTATTTGAAACCACTAAGGATACCAGCGCCGCCTGTGCCCTGGTTTCCAGGCAAGCCGCACTATTAATGGCGGAATACCCTGGTTACTGGCCGGAAACAATACGTGGGTTGATTGTTCATTCGGCGGAATGGACACCCAGAATGTGGAAGCGCTTTGATTTGCTCCAAAAAGGACAGCCGCCTTCTAATGCTGCCAAGACAATGCTGCGAAGCGTTGGTCATGGCGTCCCTAGCTTAGAGCGTGCAAGGTATAGCGCTAATCACGCCCTGACACTGATTGTTCAGGATACTCTGCAGCCCTTCTCCAAGCCAAGCGCCAAAGTCTCTGATAATCCAAAGCTGAATGAAATGAAGCTTTACCAGTTGCCTTGGCCTTTCGAAGAATTGCGCAAACTGCCGCCAGAGCTAAATATTAAATTACGAGTGACGCTTTCGTACTTTATTGAGCCGAATCCAGGCCGTAGAGGCTACCGCCAGCGCTACAGCTATCAATCCCACGGCCTGCGTTTCAAAGTGGCCAATCCCGGACAACCCTTGAGAAATTTTCGAGCAGCAATCAACAAGATTGCTAACGATACAGTTGAAGATTATCAAGGCGTAGAGGGAGACAAAAGTGGCTGGCTATTTGGTACTAATCTAAAAACATACGGCTCACTTCATTCTGATACATGGACAGGTTCAGCGGCGGATCTAGCCGATATGCACACGCTAGCGGTGTATCCCGTGGGTGGCTGGTGGAAATACCGAGCGGGGGAGGAGCGTTGGCGAAATCATGTCCGTTTTAGCTTGGTCGTCAGTATCGACGTACCGGATAGCGAGGTGGATATCTACTCTGAGGTTGAGAGCCTGATTCAAACCCGTGTGCAGGTGGAGACCTAAGAAGGCGGCACCGATACGCAATGTTCAATACCTATCCCTCAGAGGCGGGTTAGGGTTCGGCTAGCTCTCACGCTTAGGCCTCGTTTTTGTCTTTGCTGAGATAATACTCAACTACCGACTCTTGGGCTTTTTCGAAGGCATCTGACAGGTGTTTCAAGAACATCGTGCCGAAAATGTAATCCTTGTAATCGGACGCATCCATATTGCCGCGCTGGATATCGACGGCTTCCCATAAGAAGGATTCCAGCTGTTGCAGCGTAACGGTGTAGCTCATTGATGATTCCATGTATGGCAGTACCTGTGGGCATAGCTGATACATAGTCCCCACAAAATAGTGCGCCGAGTTTATTAGCTCATCACTGTTGTTACAGAGAAAATAGTTGTTAGAGCTTAAGATCATTCAGTTATGACTGGTACTGAATGAACGTATCCCTAGCCCGTACTGTTTCGTATCAGCTTTGCAAAGGTAAGAAGCGCGATAGAACGCCTCCTGAAAGTTACTCTCGTCACCTCGGTTAATCCCATAGAACGGATTGTCAGGCACATAAATCCATGGCTCTTGAGGATTCCAAACGACTCCTAGAGCACTATACCAAGCGCGTGACACACGGCTGATAAGGTTCTCATTGGGAGAGCATGCCTTGCCAGGCATAAAATAGGAGCCGCGGTTGAGTATCAAGAAAAAGTGATAATGCATCTTACCATTATCACCTACTTCACGAGTCCAGACGAAACGTACCTTGGTATCAGGCACCCAGTTACTTTTACGCCTGCGTTTCAGATCATGTTTGATAATGGCCCTGAGAGAAGCTATGAACTTTGGCATCAGAAGCATGTGATCCACAATTGTCATTTGGTCACTTATCATTGTGGGGATGACCGGTTCAACACGTATAGCAAGTACCCGAGAATAGTCTTCTAACGCATTCTCGAGTGTCTTTTGTAGCTTTTCTAGGTACTCAGTCACCATTGGCAAATACTTTACTTGAACGGGCATCCCGTTGAATAAGGGTGAATAGTGATAGTGCACGTTAGGGTTAGAAGTTAGTCGTTGTATCATTTTCAATCTCCGATACGTGGATAACTGCCCATTACCGACAAGGCATGGGCGTGTATGGCAGGCACGACGTATCCTCCAGCGTTTGCTGGATTCAATACGATGATGGTTTGTCGATGCTTCGATCTTGGACGACTACTTCGGTGCGGGGCTCGATGCCCCTCCCTCTACCCTTTAATTACATTAATATTAATAATAATTAAACAAGGGTTAAAAAGGCTGATAGCAGCTCGACGGATGTAGACGGGCGCTAGCGGGAGTGAGTAGCGGCTATTAGATAATCAACTCTTCAGTTAAATTATCAAAAGCTGGTTTAATCTCTACAGCGCTTTATCGTCTCTGCGCTCGATGCTTTCACAAATCCAAGCTTCAACTTCACGTTCGACCCAAGCAACGGCTCGGGTACCCAACTTGATGGGGTGAGGGAACTGCCCAAGGCTGATGTATTTGTAGACCGTCGATCTAGCCAGCCCAGTGCGATCCATAACTTCTTTGATGCGGATTAGTCGGTTGCTCATGACGAACTCCTGTTATTCGTTCATGAGATGAGGCTGGTGAGTATTTTTTAATTCGAGAGTGCCCTCGACGACTGAGGCCTAGGAGACGGTAGGCACACCAGTCGCAGGCACGACTTCGTTTGATTCCTTGTTGAACAGGCCACGCTTTACTGCTCTTCACTGGTAATGAGCTGCACCACATCTCGACACATTAAAAGTGTATTGGCGAGAAAGTGAAGAGGCCTATAGCGATAACAACCTATATAACAACCTGATCCGCGCTTGGACCTTTGCCAATGGATGCCCGTTGGATTGAATGTACGGCTTGGCTTACATCGTCGCCAAAAGTATCACCGATCAAATTTACGTGTATTACTTCTATCTTGACGATCAGAACGCTTTTCAACAGCTTTCCTACGCGACCAATCATCTATGCAGTTTTCAAATCCGGTTGATCAGGGTTTGCACTGTTTTGGGAGCTGTTACGTGTAACGCGTCAATGTGGCTGTGTTGATATGATCTTTTGACGATGCGTCTGCCAATACCTCCTCAGGCTGAATAGAATCGATGTGCCATTTACTATAACGTCCGGTAAATAGCCCACACCATTGGTGCGTAGCGCAAAACACTGCAAGGCCCAGCCGCGAAGCCGGTCACCATCGTGGTCGTGAATGGGAGTTAACGTGTAATTTAATGCGTCAAATTCAATATCATGGTGCTTTTCAGCATGCTGTCTTAATTGGCGATGGAAATTCTTTGCCAAGTGATGTGCAAGCTGGTGACGTAATGCCGCATCCAGGTCCACTTGAGCATCGGGTGTATTGGGTAGGGGACCATCGTCATCCCATAAATACAACCATTGCGTCGATAGCATTTGCATCGCCTCGGCATGGACATGGGCACGCAACCACTCTGTCTGCGAGGCGTTACATGTTTCAGCGAACACCCTGACCGTTGAGGATAGGTGGCGCAGCGGCGGCAGAAGCTTTTCGGCTTGTGAGTGGGCCTCTTGATTCTTAGTAAGCTTTTCTCCGAGTTTCTCTATCGCTTTTAACCGCTTAACAATATAAGCAGGCATGGCAGCTTGATTTGACCATTTTGTGGCGGTGCTCATGGCATTGAGCTCGTTAAGATTCTCAATCAGGATCTCTTTATATTTCAAGCAGACGCCGTAAACCATCAGCGCATCGATAAGGCCATGATTTAATTCGGTAGCAAGATTCTCGCTTGGCGTAGGAAAGTAAAGTGACACGGCGTTAATCTCAGGCTTCCCGAGCAATGGGTGGGCAAGGTTTAGCGAGTAGATCGAGGTCATGCGTTTTCCTAACAGCTTGCCTGCCTGGCCCGGCTGGTGATACGCGATAACACCGAACTTTTTGAGCTTCTTAAGCTGGCCTGCCAGCTGGCTGGTCGACATACCCGTCAAGCGTTGCAAAGTGATATGACTCAGGTCAGTCACGATGCCAGGCACCTCTGAATGTGCTAACAACACCATCACTACCCAACGATTGGCACGTGTTAGCTGCTTTTTGCGTCGATGGCTATGGTTTAAATTCGGTTCTCTGACCGATAAGGGTAGTTTTTTTTGTTCCTTACCGTTTTCCGATGGTCCTTGCAAAGAAGCCTTGGCCTTTTCTACGTCCTGTGATGGTGTTTTGGTCGATACGCTGACAGTAAGCGGTTCATATTGACTGATGTACTCAATGAGATCTGATAAAGGGGGCTCTTCGTTGGGTAGGGCTTTTAAGGTCGTAAGCAACGTCGACGCGACGCTATACCTGTAGCTCGGCCGCCCCCGTCCCTTTGCTACCGGAATCGCTTCGACAACACCCGCTTTTTTTAGCTCAAGCAACGTCTTTTGTCCCTGGCGAAGTGGCATCTTCAACCGGGCCAACAAGTCGTTTACCGTCGCGTCGATAGGCGTATGCAAGCCCGTATAGCGTTCCCACTGCCATAGAAACCAGCGTGCCTCGGCTGGTAGCTGTATATCTTCATAATAGAAAAGCTGATAGTCCACGCCACGCTCCAAGCCAACGGGTCACTTTTTAATTTAACCTCGCTAACAATACCCTTTATTAAGAAGATAAAAAAGATAAGCATGTTTTATATAGTGACGTAGTCACACGACGTGTTATAAAACTAAGTTGCATAACTAAGTTTCTTTACTAAGTCACATAATAGTGTCATGTTTTTCAGACGGTGCGTTGAGCCTAGGCGGTAAGCACCATATACTCGACGTACGTTTGGCTCCACGTTGCCCTGTACGCTTCGCCTTCTCCACCTACCCACGTGCCTACAGTGTCTTATGTTCACGAATCCCTATGCATGGATTGACCCTAACGACCCAGACCAACTGAGATGGATCGCTGAGTATCTCTGTCGCAAGCACCCTGTGTTCCAACAAGTGTTCATGGGCGGTGGCTCTGCTCATCATGAGCCAGCAAGCCATTTAATCAACGCTATTGAAACAAACATGAATGACCCATGGTTCCGCGAGCACTATGGAAAATTGCGGAATGCTTGGCGGCAAAAAAAGGTACGTCAACAACGCGATAAAAAGTCGGCGACGTTTATGTTGCCTGTCGCTACCTTGACGAAGCTAGAAAAGCTCGCCAACCAGCGTCATCAAACGAAAGTAAAGGTATTGAGCACGGTGATTGCCGACGCCTGGCATGATCATCAACGTGCGACAGCAAACGCCCAGAAGGCCAAAGCAGCCTATCAACAACAATTAAAAAACCAGCGAGCAAACTACGAGGAACGCGAACAGGCCTATCAACGTGTGATTGAAACACTGCTGACGGCAGTGGCAGAGCACATTGATCAGCGATGCTCCTTAGAGGCGAAGGTTGGGGGCTCGGACAGCTTGCCTCTAGAGGCTGGTGACATAGCAACGTACGAAGCATTAATGGAGCCACACCTGGCCGCTTTAGAGTCCCATTTGACGAACCTAACGCTCGTTCGCTTCAAAGGCGAGTCGCTATCAAAGCAACTAGCGAACCTGGTTCAGGCGCGAAAACAGGTTGCTGAAGCCCTGACCATACCAGGCGAGCCATAGCGGCACGTGGCATGATCGTATTAATACGTATTGATGACGCTTTTGAGTTTTTTTATCAACGAACTCCGGAGAAATTGCGTCGTGCCAATATTGGCCTTTAGATACGAGAGCGATAAAAGTGAAGGTAAGCGTGGAGGGTTCTGTAAAAATATTGAAGGCGGGCTATCTGATGAAGGAATGGCGAATTTGCTCGGCTGCTAATGAGAAAGGGACGACGCCGACTCACTTCACTATAGCCCAGCCGTCAGCGCAGAGTCTCTCAGCAGTAGTGTATAGCTTTTATATGTGGGTAGTATATCGGGTAGTAGTCTTGTTGATACGATGGTTTTTAATTTTTAAGATGCTGTTTAATATATGAAATAACTTTATATTCAATTTTGAGATTCAAAATATTGAGTGAAGAATATGAGTCGAGCGACATCCTGGGGTACAAGCGAGGTCGAGGCGACCGTTCTCACTTACCGGCAGATGCTGGTGGCGGAGCTAAGCGGGCAAAGCTATAACAAGCGCGAGCTCAATTGAGCACTCATGGCACGGCTGGATGGTCGCTCGGCTGGCGCTATCGAATTCAAGCACGCCAATATCAGTGCGGTGCTGCGCGATGCCAACTGCCCCTATGTGGATGGCTATAAGCCGCGCAGCAACTATCAGCAAAGTCTGGTCGAGGTTGTCGAGCAGCTATTATTGCAATGCGAACTCGTCGACCGCGCAGCGCGTTCGGCCGCCGACCTCCCGGTGATCGATACTACTGGCACCGTTGACGAACACATCATCGTTGAGCCTCCTAAAACATTACAGCCGCAAAGGTGCGTTCGCGAATCTCAAGCTCATTATTCGGTTCGCCCGCCGCAAAAACGTGATTACTTGGCTCGGGAAACCCGCAACCGCGAACTGGGGCTTGCGGGCGAAAATTTGGTAATACGTTTTGAGCAGCACCGTCTGATCAAAGCTGGCAAAGAAAAACTTGCCGAGTGTGTCGAACACGTGGCTATTACCCAAGGCGATGGGCTGGGATTCGATATTCGCTCCTTTGAACCCGATGGTCGAGACCGGTTGATCGAGGTCAAAACCACGGCGTTTGCCAAAGAAAGTGTATTTTTCATCACGCCCAATGAACTCGACTGCTCGCGTGTTCATTCAGAGCACTACCACTTGTTTCGGCTGTTCAACTTTCGCAAAGGGCCGAAGCTATTTTGCCTAAAAGGCGACCTACGCGAGCAGCTTTGGCTCGAGCCGGATAGCTACCGGGCGGGGGTGCGTTGATTAAGCCGAGGAATCCAAAAAAACTAATTATTAACGTAGCAGCCGCTGGCCGCCTCATTAAAAACTGCTGAGGTTTGAGGGCCAACGTTAGAACCCTTTTTCGGGCTTGAGCATTTTCCACTCGCAGCAGCGTGCGGTAGTGAGTTCAGCTCAATTCGAGACGCACGGCGCCGCGAATTGGGATGCCCTTGCTCAGCCGTTCGGTCAGCTGTTTAGAAAGCTTCTACCAATTTCCTTCAACAAAACCGGGCAAATTATTCGCTCAACATCGCCCGCCTCAGATTTTAAGCTGAGGGGATTTTTGAAAGGAGTGCCTTATGTCATCATCTACTACTTCATCAGTGCGCCAGGTCATCACCCAACACCCGGCCCAACGCGATGATATCGGCGATCTGATCACCCGGCGGCCGCTGCCGGGGCCAAAACTCGATCAGCTCGACCCGTTTCTGTTTCTGAACCACCACGGCCCGCAGACCTACCCGGCCAACAATCAAGGCTTGCCGTTTGGCCCACACCCGCACCGTGGCTTTGAAACGGTGACGTTTATTCTGGAAGGCTCGCTTGCCCATGCGGATAGCGCCAAGCACCAGAGCGTGATTCATAAAGGTGGCGTGCAGTGGATGACCGCTGGCAGCGGTATTGTGCATGCGGAAATCTCGCCCCCTGAGTTTCTGCGCGAGGGCGGCCCGCTGGAAATTCTGCAGCTGTGGATCAACCTGCCCGCGCGCCTGAAAATGAGCGAGCCGCGCTATGTGGGGCTTCAACAGGATTCAATCCCTGCGGTTGTGCTGCCGGGCGGTGGCGAAATGAATCTAATCGCCGGAGAGTGGGATGATACGCGCGGTCCTATCGAGACGTTAACCAACGTGTTTATGTCGACGCTTAAGCTGCCTGCCGGGTCGCGCGAGCAGCTGCCCGTTGCCCCAGGGCGGCAGGTGTTTCTCTATATAGTGAATGGCGACGTTAGCGTGAGTGGTGAGCCAACCAAGCCACATCAACTGGTTGAGCTGGACCGGGATGGTGAAAGCCTGGTGATTGAAGCCGCAAGCGACGCCCAGCTGTTGTTTGGTCATGGCGATGTGATCGACGAGCCGGTTTACTCTCACGGTCCTTTCGTGATGAATACACGTGACGAGATCGTTCAAGCAGTTCAAGACTACCAGGCGGGCAAATTTGGCGGGCTGAACGCCTAAAGGGGCTCGCCGCGATAGTAGTGCCACAGAAACAGCGACCCCACGCTGCGCCAGGGCGCCCAATGTTCCACCATTTGGCGCGCCTGCTTGGGCGTGGGCTTGTCATCCATCCTTTTCAAGCGGCCCAGCGCCACGCGCAGCGCCAGGTCATCGGCAGGAAAGATATCCGGGCGCTTGAGCGAGAACATCAGATAGATTTCAGCGCTCCAGCGACCAAAGCCGCGCAGTTGGGTAATCGTGGCAATGACTTCTTCATCGCTTAGATGTTCCAGGCCATCGGCACTAAAGGTGCCGGCAAGCTCCGCTTCCGCAAGCCCCTTGGCGTACTCGATTTTGCGCCAGGAGAGCCCCGCATCGCGTAGCGCCTGGCCTTCGGTGTCAATCACCGCCTTGGCGTGCAGCTCGGGCAGCAGGGTATTCACGCGGCCCATAATCGCGCGGGCCGCTTCGGTGGAAAGCTGCTGGCTGACAATGGTGGAGAAGAACATTGCAAAGCCTTTATCACGCACGCGTGGTGAAGGCGCGCCCACCAGTGGAAGGGCTCGGGCAATATCCGGGTCTGCCTTGGCTAACGCCTGCATGGCGTGTTCGATTGTTTCAGGTGTCATGAACGGCCTTCCTCATGCGTAACATCGATAGGCGCTGTTGTGTTTATTAAGCCTTCAAACCTGGGCTTGCTTCAATGGGGAGCCTGTTAAAGTGAAATATTCGCCTGCTAATATTTTGCTGAACATATTTATACTTTCGTCTAGTCTTGCGATCATTATCTGTTAGCCATTAGCAAGAGCAGCACGCCGGGCGTGCGTTGGGAGAAAAAATGCAAGAGTCGACCCAAGGGCTGGCGCGTAACCCGCGTCTGGCTGAATTCGCCTTGGCATTAGGTGGGTTTGGTATCGGCACCAGTGAGTTTGTGATCATGGGGCTGATGAACCGCGTCGCGGGCGATCTGGTGGTCAGTGTGCCGCAAGTCGGCTATGCGATCAGCAGCTATGCGTTGGGCGTTGTGGTGGGGGCTCCGCTGATCTCCGCTCTGGCTGCACGCGTGCCAAAACGGGCGCTACTGATCGCTTTGATGCTGGTGTTTGCCGTAGGCAATATTGCCAGCGCCATGGCGCCAGGGTTCTGGTCGTTTGTAGGTTTGCGCTTTATTGCGGGCCTGCCGCATGGCGCTTACTTTGGCGTAGCCGCGTTGGTTGCCGCGGGGGCTGTGCCGGTTGACCAGCGCGCCCGGGCCATTTCGCGGGTCATGCTGGGCTTGACGACCGCTATTTTGATTGGTGCGCCGCTGGGTACCTGGGCGGGGAATCAGTTTGGCTGGCAGATCGCTTTTGCTGGTGTGGGTGGCGTTGCCTTGCTGACGGCCGTATTGATTCGGCTTTGGGTACCCGTACAGCCATTCGATGCCTTGGCTAGCCCGCTGCGCGAGCTGTCAGCTCTGGTGAAACAGCGCGTGTTGGTGACGGTTGCCATTGCCTGCGTAGGCTGTGGCGGCATGTTTTCGATTTTCAGCTACGTGATGCCGACATTAACGAAACAGGCGGGCATGAGTGAGGCATTGGGCCCGCTGGTGCTGGTGATTTTTGGCATTGGCTCGATTATCGGCAACCTGGTCGGTGGACGCATGGCCGACAAGAACCTGATGCGCGCTATTCCGCGCATCCTGATCTGGTGCGCCGTGATTCAGGGTGGGTACTATTTTGCTGCCGATTACGTCTGGTCAGGGCTCTTGTTTGTAGGCCTGGTAGGCACCTGTATGGCGCTTGCTCCGTCACTGCAAACCCGCTTGATGGATGTGGCGGGCAATGCTCAGACCATGGCAGCTTCGCTAAACCATGCTGCGTTCAACGGTGCTAATGCTCTGGGTGCATGGCTTGCCGGGTTGGTGATCAGTGCAGGCTTTGATTGGTCGAGCACGGGTCCGGTTGGCACAGGCTTGGCGCTCTGTGGGCTGGCTATTTTCTTCTTCGGCAGATGGCTTGAAAAACGCAGCCCGGACCAGTTAGTCGTTCAGACCCGGTAGCGGTAAAGTGGCGAAATTATCCAATCGTTTCTAATGTGTATAGGGTGCAACCCATAAGGAGGTGACCCTATGCATACTCAAGTGACGAAAACTTCGCGTATTTTGACCCTAAGTGCTATCGCGGCATTGACGATAGGCCTGGCTGGCTGTGGTTCAACTTCCGGCGAGCGCGCGGCAAGTGGCGCTGGCGTGGGTGCAGCGGTAGGTGCTGGCGCTGCGGCTGCCACTGGCGGCAGTATTGGCGGTGGTGCAGTGCTGGGCGCGGGTGCCGGTGCCGCAACAGGCGCCCTGACTGACGAAGATGATATCAGCCTGGATTAAAGGTCCGGCTACTGTGCTGCAATCTGGCTATCAGGCACTATATAGCTAGCGGCATATCCGAAAGCCGCGCATACCCATATGAAAGTGATCGGCGTGCGCGGCGTTGTAGTCTGGTCCAATCACATTGCCAAAAGTCTGGCAGCCGCCTTCCCTTGCCGCGCGTAAAAACTCTCCCGCTTCGCCCCCATCATCCCAATGATTGATCAGAGTAATACGCTGACCGTTCTCGAACCGAAATCCTATGACATCCAGCGCTTCAGCGGTGGCGTGTTCGCTGCGCCTTGCGTTTTCGCGGTGGTAGATATTACGGCAGGCAAAGCTGCCTACGTGATCCACCTGACGAACCCGGCTGCCTATTATCGCTTCTGCAGCGGGTTGCAGTTCATGGCGTTCATACATTACCCAGGCAAGCGCTAGCGGGCAGGTAGCCACAAAACTTTGGTTAAACTGCACGCTGCTGGACTGCATGCGTACGATATTGGTCAGCGGGCAGCTCGCGGTGGGCGAGTAATCGGCAAGCGGGGTGTAACGCAGCTCGTTATCCGGTACGGTATCCAGAGCGGCCAAGCATGCCTGCCTATCGCCTTCCAGACGTTTGAGCTTTAGCTGTGTGACGGGCGTGATGGGGTCATCAATATAAAGCGGTGCCCAGGGAGCCCAATGGCGCGGGATCTCGATGATGCCTTTCTGAATGGCAACCCCCAGACTAATCAATAACAAAAAAAACAGCGTACTGCGCATTCAACCTCCCTGTGCCTTGACGCAAACGCTACAGTCCACGTGGTGGGTGTGCGATACTGCGCTCCTTTATAAGCTCGCCACTGCGTTATTGCTTGCTTTGCCAACTATCTTTTCGCTACTTTTTCACTCACTATTTTTGCTAACTAGGGAAGCGCTTCATGTCCCAGGGTACGCTCTTTATTGTTTCCGCGCCGTCGGGTGCTGGCAAAACCAGCTTGGTCCGCGAGCTGATTGAACGTCTTGATGGCATTCAGGTGTCGGTATCGCATACCACGCGTGCGAGGCGCGAAGGTGAAGTGAATGGTGTCAACTACCATTTCACTGATGCAGCCGGCTTTGAGGCGATGATTGAGCGCGGCGACTTTTTTGAGTATGCCAAAGTCTTCGATAATTACTACGGTACATCGCGGGAAGCGGTGCAAACGCTACTGACGGCAGGCCAGGATGTGATTCTGGAAATCGACTGGCAGGGCGCACAGCAGGTACGTGAGCAGATGCCGGAGGCGGTATCCATCTTTATCCTGCCGCCATCGCGGGCCGAACTGGAGCGCCGGCTGGCAAGCCGCGGCACCGATGAGCACGCGGTAATTGCAAGGCGTATGCGCGATGCGGTCAGCGAAATGTCACACTTTAACGAGTATGACTATCTGGTGATTAACGATGATTTCACCACCGCGCTTGAGGAATTGCAGTCACTGGTGATTAGCCGCCGCCTCACTCAGGCCGCCATGAGCAAACGTCATGCCCCGCTGCTTGAAGCGCTCTTGTCACAGGCGCCCAGCGTCGAGTAATCTATCAGGTTCTATCACTATTCTTTTTCGCTGGGTCAGTGGCGTTATTCAACAACGCTGGCCCGGCGTCGTCATTACAGGAAGGCCCCCATGGCTCGCGTAACTGTTGAAGATTGTCTGGAAAATGTCGAAAACCGCTTCAAGCTGGTGATGATTTCCACCCAGCGCGCGCGCCAATTGGCGCGTGGCTCGCGTGATGCCCAACTGGCCTGGGAAAACGACAAGCCCACGGTCATGGCGTTGCGCGAAATTGCCGCTGGCCTGGTCGATCACACGGTACTTGATGAGCCGGTGGAAGCGCCTGTTCGCGTGCGTCCTGCCATAGCGCCCAGCGCTCAGATCGACGATTAAGGCTGATAGACTAGGGGCGCGGTAAATGTTCACCATTGATGACCTGGCCGATCGACTCGGCGGCTACTTACCCTCGGACGAGATCCAACAGGTCAAACGCGCCTTCTATTACGCTGAGCAGGCCCATGACGGGCAGCGTCGGCGTTCAGGCGAGCCTTATGTCACGCACCCGCTCGCCGTGGCCAATATCCTGGCCAATATGCACATGGACCATCAAAGCCTGATGGCTGCCATGCTGCATGATGTCATCGAAGATACCGGTGTTTCCAAGAAAGCCCTGGCTGCCCAGTTCGGTAAACCGGTGGCGGAGCTTGTGGATGGTGTCTCCAAGCTGACCCAGATCACCTTTGAAGATAAAGCCGTCGCCCAGGCGGAAAACTTTCAGAAGATGGTGCTGGCGATGTCGCGGGATATCCGCGTCATTATCGTCAAGCTTGCCGACCGCCTGCATAACATGCGCACACTCGGAGCGCTAAGGCCGGATAAAAAGCGCCGTATTGCCCGGGAAACCCTAGAAATCTACGCGCGTATCGCCGGGCGGCTGGGTATCAACACTATCCGCATCGAGCTTGAAGACCTTTCGTTTCAGGCGATTCACCCCATGCGCTCCGAGCGCATCAAGCGCGCCGTTGCCAGTGCCCGTGGGCATCGGCGAAGTGCGATGCGTGAAATTCAGGCCTCCCTGCAGCAAAGCCTGGATGACGAAGTACTTCAGGGCACGGTGGTCGGGCGCCAGAAGCATCTACTGTCGATCTACAAGAAGATGCGCGACCAGCGTAAGCCGTTTGCGGAAATCATGGACGTGTTCGGGTTTCGTATCATCACTGAAGACGTGGCCAGCTGCTACCGCATCCTGGGCGTGGTGCACAACCTGTATAAACCGGTGCCGGGGCGTTTCAAGGACTATATTGCGATCCCCAAGGCCAACGGTTATCAGAGCCTGCACACCACGCTGTTTGGGCCACGCGGCATGCCGATTGAGGTCCAGATCCGCACCCGTGAAATGGAAGCCATGGCCAATAACGGCATTGCGGCGCACTGGCTTTACAAGGCGGGGCAGACGACCCATCCGATTGCCGAAGGCAGTCATGCCCGGGCACGCGCCTGGGTCAAAGGCCTTCTGGAAATGCAGCGCCACGCGGGCAACTCGCTGGAATTTATCGAGCACGTCAAGAACGACCTGTTCCCTGATGATATTTATGTATTTACGCCTAAAGGCGACATCATGGAGCTGCCCCAAGGCGCCACGGTGATCGACTTTGCCTACAGCGTGCATACCGATATCGGGAATAACTGTATTGCCTGCCGGATTGACCGCCACCTGGCACCGCTCTCAACACGCCTGGAAAGTGGCCAGACGCTGGAAATCATCACCGCCCCCGGCGCACGCCCCAACCTTGCCTGGCTGAGCTTTGTATCAACTGCCAAGGCACGCTCCGCCATTCGCCATGCCCTGAAGCACCAACAGCAGACCGAAGCGATCACGCTGGGACGAAGGCTGCTTAACAAGGCGCTCACGCCCTTTGAAACCAGCTTGGAAGAGCTGGATGAAGCGGTATTTGAGCAGGCGGTTAAGGAGCTGGATGCAGCCTCCCAAGAGTCTTTGCTGGAGTCGCTTGGCTTGGGCAATCGAATGGCGCATGTGGTGGCCCGGCGGTTGGTGGATATTGCCCACGGGGAGCGTCACGAGGCCAATGTGGCGGTTGATAACGGAAAAGCCGTGCTGATCAGTGGCAGCGAAGGCATGGTAATTAACTTTGCCAGGTGCTGTCACCCGCTACCAGGCGACCCGGTGCTGGGACATCTTTCCATGGGCAAGGGGCTGGTCGTGCATCGCGCTGAGTGTCGCAACCTGGTCGAGCATAAAAACGACCCGGAAAAGCTCTTTACGCTGGAGTGGTCTGAATCCATTGACGAGGATTTCCCGGTGGCGCTACGCATTGAAATCGAAAGCCGCCGCGGCCTGGTCGCCGAGCTTGCGGGGCTGGTTACCGATGCCGATGCCAATATTGAACGTATCGGTATTGAAGAGCGCGATGCGCGCCTCTCCACGGTGAATCTTACGCTGTCTGTGAAAGGGCGCGTGCATCTTGCGCGTATCATCAAGCGCATCCGTAACTTGCCTAATGTGGGCAAAATTACACGTATGACCAATTAGAGCCATCAAGCACCTTGGCCGACCACGCTCAGGCATCGGCCACGTTGTGCTATAGCGGCCATTAATAACGTGATAGCCAGAGTCATCTACCTATAAGCAGGTGGAATCATTAACGCTAAACAATGATGACGGCTAAACAATTAGAGGAGCGACAGATCGCATGAGCAATAAAGCTGTAATCAATACTGAAAAGGCCCCAGCTGCTATTGGCCCTTACTCACAAGCTATCAAAGCGGGCAATACTGTATATCTTTCCGGCCAGATCCCGCTTGATCCGGCAACTATGGAGATAGTGTCTGAGGATTTTGAAGCTCAGGCGCGCCAGGTCTTTACCAACCTGAAAGCAGTATGTGAAGAAGCAGCAGGATCCCTGAGCGATATCGTCAAACTGAACCTGTACCTCGTTGATCTTGATAATTTCGCCATCGTTAACAAGGTGATGGAAGAATTCTTCTCTTCGCCGTTTCCTGCTCGCGCAGCGGTAGGTGTGAAAGCTCTACCCAAAGGCAGCCAGGTGGAAGCCGAAGCCGTCATGGTCATTGGCGACTAAGTGGCTGATTGCCTCGCTATTGGCAGCTAATACGCTATAAAAAAACACCGGCCCGGCGCGGTTTGCGCCATCAGGGCCGGTGTTTGCTTGTGGATAATCTTCTAAGGTGAAGCGTTTTTATGCTTTCTGAACTTCCAGAAAGCCACCTTCTTTGAGTATTTGCGCGTAGCCTTCGCGATAGCTTGGGTAGCTAAACTCATAGCCGGTTTCGAGAATACGCTGATTGTTACAGCGCTTGCTGGCCCGACGGCGCAGTGGCGACTGCATGGTATCGGTGGATTCCACCTTGAGCTGCTTGGCGATCCAGGCCATCACGTTGTGCAGGGTAACCGGTTCGCAGTCGCTTCCCAGATAAAGGTCGGCAATAGGCTGACCCTTCTCCTGGCAGCGAATCAAGTGCGCCAAAATACCGGTGCAGTCGTCCCGGTGGATACGGTTGGAGTAAATGACCGGCGTGACGGCAGCCAGGCGGCCTTCAGCCACCTGATGGATCAAGCGGTCACGGCCTGGGCCGTAGATGCCTGAAAAACGCACCACGGTACCCGGCAGCGGATGATTAAGCAGCGTTTGCTCGGCTTCATACATCAGCTTGCCTGAAAAACTTGTCGGACCAATGGGGCTATCTTCGTTGACCTCTTCACCTTCCTGCTGGCCATATACGCTGGTGGACGATACGAAGAACACCCGGCGTGGCGGCTTGTCATGCTGCTCCATCACGCTCAATACGTTTTTCAAGCCATCCGGGTAGGCGCTTTGATAGGCGCTTTCTTCAAAGCGGTCGGCGCTTACACTATAAATCACGTAGTCCGCCTGGGGGAGGGCAGAGGCCCCGGCTTCTTCAAGCTCATTAAGGTCCAGTTTTAATGGCTCGATACCAGTGTTTTTCAAGGCAGCGATGTTGCGCCGTACGCCAACGACCCGGTGCCCTTCGGCAATCAGCTCGCGCCCTAAGGTAATGCCGATATCTCCACAACCGATAATCAGTACCGTTAGCTTCACCTTATCCACTCCTTTTGATAAATATTCCCTATTAGATACAAAGTCCCTGCAAGATGTGACAAGGTCAGCAGGGGTTTGCCTGTCCCTTTCCGTCCCGCTGAGGGTCATGATATTAGTCACGAGCTGCTACGAGAGGATGCCCACTGGCGCCATTATGACTTTAACAGAACTTCGCTACATCGTAACCCTTGCTCAAGAGCGCCATTTTGGCCGTGCGGCAGAACGCTGCCACGTTTCACAGCCCACTCTGTCGGTGGCGGTGAAAAAACTGGAGGACGAGCTTGAAATACCACTGTTTGAACGCTCCAAGTCGACCATCCAGGTAACCCCGCTTGGCGAGAAGATAATCGCCCAGGCCCAGCGTGTGCTGGAACAGAGCCGGCTGATCTATGAGATGGCAAGCGCAGGTAAGGACCAGCTCTCCAATACGCTGCGTATAGGAGCCATTTATACCATCGGGCCTTATCTTTTCCCCCATCTTATTCCGGCACTTGCCGATATCGCGCCGCAAATGCCGCTGTATATTGAAGAAGGTATGACCGGAACGTTACGTGCTAAGCTGAAAAATGGTGAACTGGACGTCATTATCGTGGCGTTACCGTTTACTGATACCGATATCGTGACCAAGCCTATTTACGAAGAGCAATTTGAAGTACTCATGCCTGCTAATCACCACTGGGTCGAGCGTGACGCGATCCGCAAAGAGGACCTGCTGGAGGAGCGCTTGCTGCTGCTGGGCGAAGGTCACTGCTTTCGAGACCAGATTCTTGAGGCGTGCCCGGCGATTACCCAAAAGCTTAACAGCCCGAATAACACGCTTATTGCCGAAGGCGGGTCGCTTGAAACCATTCGGCACATGGTGGCCTCAAAGCTGGGTATCACCGTTTTACCCCAGTCTGCTTTAGGTACCGATCAATATGAAAACGCCATGCTAGAGAGTCGCCCGTTTGTTGATCCCGCGCCTTCACGCACGGTTGCGATCGCCTGGCGGGCAAGCTTTCCACGGCCTAAAGCGATTGATGCCCTGGTGGATGCGATCAGCCGTTGCCAGCAGCCTGCCCAAGCGGTTAAAGCACGCTCATGAGCGATCTTACCAGCCCCGTAACAGCGCTTAAGGGCGTAGGTGAAGCTCTGGCGCTTAAGCTTTCGCGGCTGGGCATTGAGCATATCAGCGACCTGCTTTTCCACCTGCCCCTGCGCTATCAGGACCGCACCCGATTAACGCCCATTGGCCTGCTGCGGGCAGGGCAGGAAGCCGTTATAGAGGGCGAGATAACCGCCTGTGACGTGGTAAAAGGGCGACGGCGCAGCCTGCTGGTACGCCTGCGTGATGGTAGCGGTATCTTAAGCCTGCGCTTTTTTCACTTTTCGCCTGCTCAGCAGCAGCAACTGCGCCCAGGCGCTTCTGTGCGCGCTTTTGGCGAAGCGCGGGCGGGGGCAACGGGGCTGGAAATTTATCATCCTGAGTACCGGCTAAACAGCGCCGGAGAAACATCAGTCGATGAGTACTTCACCCCTATTTATCCGACCACGGAAGGGCTGAACCAGGCGCGCCTGCGGGCGCTGACACAGCAGGCGCTGGAGCTTTTAGATAGCGCGCCCGAAGCGCTGCCTGATGTGATACCCGAACCGCTTCGTCAGCGCTTTCACCTACCGGGGCTCCACGCCTGTCTGCATTTGTTGCATCAGCCACCGCCTGATGTGGATATCGACAAGCTGACTCTGGGCCAGCACCCTGCCACGCGCCGCTTGGCGTTAGAAGAGCTATTGGCCCACCAGCTCAGCCTGCGTGACGTGCGCCTGCGCATCCAGGCCGATGGCGCGCCGGTACTTCCCTCCGGGCGCAGCCTGCAGGCACGCTTTCTGGCCCAGCTACCCTTTGCACTGACCGGCGCTCAGCGGCGGGTACTGGAGGAGATCGCTCTGGACCTCAGCCGGCCCGCGCCTATGCTGCGCCTGGTACAAGGCGATGTGGGCTCAGGTAAGACCGTGGTGGCCGCCATGGCAGCGCTGGCCGCACTTGCTGGCAATTGCCAGGCTGCGATTATGGCGCCTACCGAAATCCTCGCTGAGCAGCACTACCGCGCGTTTAAAAGCTGGTTTGAGCCGCTGGGCATTGAAGTTGCCTGGCTGGCAGGCAAGCTGAAGGGCAAAACCCGCCTGGATGCCAAGGCAGCGATTGCCGATGGCCGGGCGCGCATGGTGGTAGGTACCCACGCCCTGTTTCAGGGAGATGTTCACTTTCAGTGTCTGGGGCTGGCGATTATTGACGAACAGCACCGCTTTGGCGTTCACCAGCGGCTGGCGTTGCGTGAAAAGGGCGAAGCGGGGGGGCTGACGCCGCACCAACTGATCATGACCGCCACGCCCATTCCTCGCACGCTGGCAATGAGCGCCTATGCGGACTTGGATGTGTCGGTCATTGACGAACTACCTCCGGGGCGAACGCCTGTAAAAACCGTGGTGGTGTCTGACGAGCGCCGTCCCGAGGTGGTTGAGCGTATTCGCCGGGCATGTGGCGATGGCCGTCAGGCCTATTGGGTGTGTACGCTGATCGAAGAATCCGAAGCTTTGCAGTGCCAGGCGGCGGAAGTGACCAGCCAAGAGTTGACCGAAGCGCTACCGGAGTTGGCCATTGGTCTGGTCCATGGGCGCATGAAGCCTAGTGAAAAAACTGAGGTAATGACGGCTTTTAAAGAAGGTGAGCTGGATCTGCTGGTGGCTACCACGGTCATTGAAGTAGGGGTGGATGTACCCAACGCCAGCCTGATGATCATCGAGAACCCGGAGCGCCTGGGGCTTTCCCAGCTTCATCAGTTGCGCGGGCGCGTCGGGCGTGGCGGTACGGAAAGTTTCTGCGTGTTGCTTTACCATCCACCGCTTTCCAAAAGCTCCCGTGAGCGCTTAAGCGTCATGCGTGAAACCACCGATGGCTTCCGTATTGCCGAGAAGGATTTGGAAATTCGTGGCCCCGGCGAGGTATTGGGCACTCGCCAGACCGGCTTGGCACAGATGAAAATTGCTAACCTTGAGCGTGATGCCGACCTGCTGGAGCGCGTGGCCTCACTTGCCAGCGAACTGCAGCACGCCCCGCAAGTGACCGCTGTGCTAGTGCGCCGCTGGCTGGGCGAGGCCGCCGGACGTTACGGGCAGGTATGAAGCCTCGCAGATGCTTATCAGCCCTTAACCGGGCGGATAAGCCGGTTGGCCGCTTCGCCCAGCGGCGCCAACTGCTCGCCAATCAAGCGTAGCTGGCTCTGAATCGGGCGGTAAGCCACCACCGCCTGCTCGTCGGCAGTAGCCCCATCCTGTTCATCCAACTGGGCTATCAGCTCGTCTGCCTGCTCGGTTAGCGTCTCGGTTAGCTGGCGCTTATCGAGCTGTTCCGCCAGATGCTCCAACATTTCGCTCATGCGTTTCGCAACGGGCACCAGCGCCTTGTCGCTTTCATCCTCGGCCAGCTGATGGCGGTGGGCGCCCAAAGCGGAAAGATGGCTTAGTAAGGTATTGGAGAGTACCAGAAACCGCAGGCCATCATCCGCATCCTGTTTACGGTAGTGCCCAGGCTCATGGAGCATATTAGTAAGCAGCGTGGAAAGCGCGGCATCGGCGTTGTGGGCGTTGCGGCGTGCCAGGCGGTAGGCCAAGCCATCCTGCTTACCTTCCTGGTACTGACGGACAATTTCATCCAGGTAGAGGCGATGGCTAGTGAGCACCTTAGCGGCTTCACGGTAGAGCCTGCGCCCCTGCCAATCAGGGAAAATGAAAAACACCGCCAGCCCGGCAATCAGCGAACCCAGTAGAGTATCAAACAGCCGCGGCCAGATCAGGTTAAAACCGTCGCCTACCTGATTGAAGCTGCACAGCACCAGCAGCGTGATTGAGGCGGTGGCGATGATGTAATGCTTTTCCCGGTTGGCAAAAAAGGTTACGCCTGCAGCCACGGCAATCATGCTCTGCACGCTTGGTTGGGGAAACAGGCTAATGGATGCCCAACCGACGACCAAGCCCAGTACCGTGCCTGTAATCCGCTGGGAAAGAAAGCGTCGAGTGGTGGCAAAGTTGGGCCGACAGACAAACAGCGTGGTCAGCAAAATCCAGAAGCCCTGTTCAGGGTCCAGCCACTGAAGCAGCCCATAACCCGCCAATAGCGCTGACGATAGACGTATGGCATGACGAAAGGTGGGCGAGCCCAGCGTCAGGTTAAGCCGAACTCGGTTCCAGGCCTCCTGTAGGCTTGAAGGTGAGCGATCAAAAAGAGTGCTGTCGCGGCGATCGTCGTCCATGTCGGGGTTGTGGGCACTGGCAATTTGGCCCTCAAGAGTGGCCAGGTTATCCGCCAGGGCATTGAGCGGGCGCATCAGCGGGCGCCATTCAGGCTTTCCCCGGTCGCTCAGGTTATTAATTGAGGCACGCAGGTCGGCCAAGGCCTCCTCGCTCTGGCGGTGGTCAAATGGCCGGTTGAGCAGCAGCGACTTGGCCAGCTGGCGGCAGGCACGACCTTGCTGGTCCAGAAGCCGCTGGCAGCGAAACAAGACATCGTGATGGAAAAAGGCTTCGGTAAGCGCGCTATAAGGGTAGTGGGTCGAGCTTGCCCGCTCGTGAATATCCTGGGCAATGAAATAGATGCGTAAATAACGGTTAAGTTTACGATTGCCGCGCTGGCCTTCCAAGCGGCGAAAAATCATCTCCTTGGCCTGGTTGAGTGCGTCCACCACCTTGCCGTTCTGGCGCGCCAGGGCCACGCGCCGGGCCTCAACGTCAACACCCCGCACCGGTTCAAACAGCGCCGATTTCAAGATCAGGAACTCGCCCAGCGCCTTGTAGAGCCGCGCCATGCTCTGCTTGAGCGGCTGGCGCGAAAACAGCGCACACCAGAGCACTGAAATAAGCCCGTACCAGGCCGCGCCAGCAATCAGCTGCAGCTGACGAACCGACACCTCATGATCAACACCCCCGTGCTGTTCGATATTGATCATTGAGTAGATTGAGAGAATCAGCGTACCCGAGGCAATCGTTGCATAGCGTTGGCCGATGGCCCCGAGCATGATCAAGGTAAACGTGGAAACCGCGAGGCCCACAGCAAACAGCCACGGCCACGGAAACAGCCACTGAACCACAAAGGAGGCGAGGGTGAAGCATAAAAGCGTGACGGTCAGCGCCTGGAGACGGCCCTGCCAGCTGTCATCGGTTTCAGAAAGGGCGCAGGCAATAATGCCCAGAAATAGCGGTATGACCAGCGCAATATTGCCCGAATAGACGCTGAAGAGCAGCGCACCACTGAATGCCAGAAAAACGCGCAGGCTGTAAGCAAACTTGTCCAGGGTCCAAAGACGCCGTAGCGGCAGTGAAAAAGTGGGCATAGAGACTCTTGTTGTGGGTCGTTTTTAGACTTTAGTATAACGGTTATGAGTGGCCCACTGCTATGGTTCAAACTGTATCTTGCAGTGTCTTTTAAGGTATTTCCACGACACGCTTACCCAGGTTATCGCCGCGAAGAAGACCGATCAGTGCCAGACCGATGCTATCCAAACCACCTGATATGGTATCCAACCGCCAGTTTATATCGCCGCGGGCCACAAGCGGCGCCATAAATTTTTGAAAGTCATCCCAATAGTCGAGGTAGTGAGGTACGACAAAAGGATGCACCGAGACTCTTTTCTGTCCCAATTGAGCAAAGTTGTGGGGGCTTTGGCGGGGCTGTTCAGACTGATATTGGCTTACTAAACCGCACAGTACGATACGTCCATTCGCCTTCATCGCTTCAATTGCCGCTGTAAAAGCCCGGCCGCCCACGTTTTCAAAATTAAGTGTAATACCTGAAGGAGCGGCGTTATGTAACTGCTCGGCATAGTCAGCGTGGCGGTGATCAAGCACCGTTTGAAAACCTTTATGACGCAGCCAGTCACGCTTGTCAGCCCGTCCGGCAGTAACGATGACTTTTGCCCCTAAGCGTTTAGCCAATTGCGCCGCAATGGAGCCCACGGCCCCCGCCGCTGCACTAACGAGCACGGTGTCTTGCTCCGTTGGCTGACCAATCAGTTGCATGCCTACCCAGGCTGTAAATCCTGTCATACCCAAAGGGTGCAAAAAAGCGGTTGGGTCGCTCCCTGCCGGGATCACCGCCAGGCCTTTTCCATCAGAGGCAATAATCTCCTGCATAGGAAGATGCCCCACAACCAAGTCGCCCGGCTTAAAAGCGGGGATATTGCTGGCAATAACCTCGGCTAATGTCCAACCCGATAGCGGGCTGCCCGCATTCCAGCGTTCAATATAATCATAGCCCTCAGGCTGCATGCGGGTGCGCATATAGGGGTCAACACTGATATAGCGGGGTTTTAGCAGTAATTGCGCTCTTGCTGGCAGTTGAACGAACGCCTTTTCTATATGCTCAGGGCGTAGTTTGCCCTTTGGCTGGCATGAAAGTCTTAAACCTAACGTCGTTATGCATGCGGTCATGGCTATCTTTTCGCTGTATTCACAGCATGAACATTACCGCGAATAAAAGAGGAAAATCGGAAGGGGGCCCGTCACCTTAGGGTGACGGGCAAGCTGTCATTAGTCAGTACCTGTATGGTTACTTCTACAGGTACTTCAACAGCTTTTGCAGCTTGTTCATATCGGCGGAGTCACCTACCAGACGAACCTCGCCGTTGATCATTCCATCGAGTAAAGCCTGCTGCGTCGGCTTCCTGAGAATACGTAACGCGGTGTCTTGATCGCGAAAACGTAGCTCAAGATCCAGATCGACCGGTAAACCGGCAGCTGAGGTGATGCCTTTCGGCGTCATTCGATAGTAACGGGCAACTTTCAGGTCTTCTGTGGCAATGCCCCAGTCGAGACTGCGCATTCGCTCTAACTGCTCACGAAAGCGCGGCTTGCGGCGCAGGGCGCGCTTGAGCATAAGGCTCAACAGCCACAGCGCAAGCTTTAGCTTCATTAGGAAACGGCATCCTTAAGCGCTTTACCCGGCTTGAAGGCGACGTTCTTGCTGGCCGGAATCTGCAGAGGAGCGCCCGTTTGCGGGTTCTTGCCGGTGCGCGCTGCACGCTCACGTACGGTAAAGGTGCCAAAACCAATCAGAGCCACATCTTCGCCCTTGGCAACGCTGTTGGTGATTTCATCCAGAATTACATTCAGGACTTGGCCAGCTTTGTCCTTGGACAGGTCTGCACTTTCAGCAATAGCGGCAGCGAGTTCAGGTTTGCGCATAAGGAATTCCCCTAGTGAAATATTAAGCGTAATGCATAACAGTGTTATTAAATGCGTCACCCAGGCTGAGTTAGCTTATCTAGCCTAGTCGTGAACGCGGTGAAAATCAGCCTAGCAGTGCAGGTGCTGCTCTAGAAAGCTCCACTTTCCGTCTCACGCAGCCCCCTGTCAACGCAAAACCGACTAAATTCCCGTGTTTATCTTCTGCAAGAGCGCTCATATCACCGTCTTCTCCTTCAATTCGCCAATGCGCGGGGGAAGTTGCGGGTGGGTAAGCCACGACCGGCAGCAGGGGCGTTTTGACGATGATCGGCCAGGCGCCGAAGCTGACCGGGGTGGGAGTTCCCATAAGCGTTGCGGCCAGTGCTTTGGCACTGGCCTGCAGGGGTTGTACATACATGGCGTTGATGCCCGCTATGCAGGCTGCATCACCGAGTGCATAGATGTGCGGGTTAGAAGTGCGCAAGTGACGGTCTACCTGGATGCCGTGACGGGATACGGCAAGCCCTGCTGAGCTTGCAAGTGCGGTCCTGGGCACAAGGCCGGTTGCCAGCAGAACAAGGTCCGCGTCCAGCGTGGCGTGATTATCCAGCGTGAGCCGAACGTGGCTATCGCTGCCTGGGGCGATACCGGCTATCGTGCGGTTAAGCGCAAGCGTTATACCGGCGTCTTGAAACGCACGGCTCAAGGCGGTGCCGAGCGGCTCGGGTAAAAGTCTGCTTAACGGTGTGGCTTCTGGTGCTACAAGACTCACCTGATGACCACCTGCGTGGAGGTCATTGGCAAATTCACAGCCCACCAGCCCTGCGCCAATAATAGCCACACGGGTGGTCCGCTTGTCTAGCGTGGTACGCAGCAGGCGGTAGTCGTCTAGATTATTAACGGTAAAAAAGTGCTGGGAAGCACTTTCCGGAATGGAAAACGGGGTCTGAGGGGCAGCTCCAGTGGCCAGTACCAGCGTTGCGTAGTGAAGTGTTTGGCCATTGCTCAAGCTAACCGTTTGTGCATCGGGCGCTATCTGCTCAACATGCATACGGGTGATTACCCGGGCGTTCAGCTCGTCGGCAAGGGCGGTGGCTGAGCGCTGGGCAAGCCTGTCTGGCGACAACCTTTTGGCGACGCCGGTTGAAAGTAGCGGCTTGCTGTAATCATCACCGCTATCTGCGCTGATCAGGATGATTGAACGGCTGTCGCCTGCGCGGCGTAGCGCACGAGCAAGTCCTGTGCCTGCCATGCCCGTGCCTACAATAATCAGGTCGGCGTGATCGGCTGTGGCGTCAAGCGAATGTGATGCGGGCATGCCATCCCCAAATTGTCGGTTCAATAAAAGCCTGAAAGACCGTCATGTTACACTAGCCTTCCCGTTTTTTGCCCAGGAGTACCCGGTGGCGACCTCATCTTTTCGGCAAACGCTCGCTTTTCCTGTCTGGCGACCCATAGCGGCAGTGCGACCGGCTATGAGCGCCCCCTGGTGGCAGTGGGTAGCCTCTACCGATTCGTTGACCGCTCGTTTGGTGGCGGCCGGGGGCGAGCAGCCATTTCGCGTGCGCTTACTACGCCAAGGGGTGGGCATGCCTTGGAAAGATGAAGCCCAGGCGCTAAATATTGGATACCGCCGTTATGCCTGGTTGCGAGAGGTGGCTCTTTGTGTGGGCGAGTCTCCCTGGGTAGTTGCACGTTCGGTTGCGCCATTAACGCAGCTGCAGGGTCAGCACCTGGATCGGTTGGGTGAGCGCTCGCTGGGTAGTTGGCTGTTTCAGCAGCCCGACCTGGCGCGTAGCCCGCTTGAGGCGAGTGTCTGCGCGCCGCGCTTTGTGTATCCGACGTGTACCAACGCGCAGAGCCTTTGGGGGCGGCGCTCGGTGTTTCAGCATGGCGGGCTTTCATTGCTGGTGCAGGAGTACTTTTTAACCACCATGGCAGATGATCTTCGCTTGCCTTCGCGTTAGGCTTGCTCGGCATCTCTTCTTTTCGTGAGGTAAACATGGATCGTTCTTTGTTGCGGCCAACCGGGTGGGCGCGGGTCGCCGACTTCTTGCAGCTGATGCGCCTGGACCGGCCAATTGGCACCTGGCTTTTAATGTGGCCGACCCTATGGGCGCTGTGGATCGCCACTGAAGGCGTGCCGGGCCGTAACGTATTGCTGATTTTCGTGGCAGGCGTTTACGTCATGCGTGCGGCGGGTTGCGTGGTCAATGATTATGCCGATCGGCACTTTGATGGCCATGTGAAGCGTACTAAAAGCCGCCCGCTAGCTACCGGGCGCATCAGTGAAACCGAAGCACAGTTGCTGTTTATCGGGCTGGTCGCCATTGCCTTTATTCTGGTGTTGCTAACGAACTGGTTTACGGTGTTTCTATCGCTAGGCGGTGTGGTGCTGGCGTTTATTTATCCGTTCATGAAACGCTACACTCACTTCCCGCAGGTGGTGCTGGGGGCGGCATTTTCCTGGGCCATTCCCATGGCCTTTGGTGCGGTGCTTGGCTATGTCCCACTTGATGCATGGATTCTGTTTTTAGCCAACGTGTTGTGGACCGTGGCCTACGATACCCAGTACGCCATGGTTGACCGCGATGACGATCTGAAAATTGGCATTAAATCGACCGCGGTGCTGTTTGGCAATGCCGATCGTTTGATCATTGGCTTGCTGCAGCTGGCAACGCTTGGCCTATTGGCCTGGGTGGGCCTGCGCGTGGAACTGGGCGGCTTCTTCTGGTTAGGGCTTGCCGGTATGGCGGCTACTTTTATTCATCAGCAGCGTCTGATTCGCCACCGTGAGCGCGACCCGTGCTTCCAGGCCTTTTTAAATAATCACTGGTCGGGCCTGCTGATCTTTGCCGGTATTGGGCTAAGCTGGTGGCCGGTTGCTGGATAGTCAAAACAGGGCGGGGAAAGGGCTTGGTGATATAGTAGCGCTTGTCATGGAAGTGTCATCAAGTCATGGTGTTATTGTCACAGTTATGTCATGGAATTATCTTTCATTGAACACCGTGAGGCCCTGGGATGACCGCCAAGACCGTTTTGATTGTCGATGACGAAGCGCCTATCCGCGAAATGATCGCCGTGGCGCTGGAAATGGCTGACTATCGCGTGCTTGAAGCGGATAACGCCCAGGATGCTCATGCCATGATAGTCGACCATCAGCCTGATTTACTGCTGCTTGACTGGATGATGCCAGGGACTAGCGGTATTGAGCTTGCAAGACGACTAAAACGCGAAGAGGCGACTGCCGAATTGCCCATCATCATGCTGACGGCAAAAGGCGAGGAAGATAACAAGATCCAAGGGCTTGAATCGGGCGCGGATGACTATATCACAAAGCCTTTTTCCCCCCGCGAGCTGGTCGCCCGTCTGAAAGCGGTATTGCGTCGCGCAACGCCGCGTGGCGTTGAAGATCCAATTGAGATCAACGGTCTGCTCCTCGACCCGGTCAGCCACCGGGTCAGTGCCCACGGCAAAGCCCTGGAAATGGGCCCGACGGAATACCGCCTGCTGCAGTTTTTCATGACCCATCAGGAACGTGCTTATACCCGCAGCCAATTATTGGACCAGGTATGGGGCGGCAATGTCTATGTCGAGGAGCGCACGGTGGATGTACATATCCGTCGCCTGCGTAAAGCGTTGGGTGAAATGCATCAAAACCTTATTCAGACGGTACGGGGTACCGGTTATCGTTTCTCCGCCCGGGTCTAACCATGCGCCTGTGGAGTCGTGAGCTGTGGCGTATCGCCTGGTTAGCGACTATTGGAGTTTGCCTGGGCTGGTTATTAGGTTCGGCAGGGCTGGGGCTGGCGGCGGGATTGGGCGTATGCCTGTTTCATCATCTACGCCAGCTGCGCGCGCTGTTTCAATGGTTAACGCTTAATCCAAACGATGAACCACCGGCAGCCAGCGGTATGTGGGGTGAGCTGCTAGATCGCCTTTATCGGTATCAAAAAAGCCAGCGTATTACCCAAGGTCGTTTACGGGCTACGTTAGCGCGTATTCAAGAGTCCTCTGAGGCCATGCGTGATAGCGTCGTAATGCTTGACCGCCATGGTGACCTTGAATGGTGGAACAGCGCGGCCACCGAGATGCTAGGATTGCAGACAGCCCATGACCGTGGCCAGCATATCACCAACTTATTGCGCGACCCGGGCTTTATCAGCTACTTCAATGCACGCGACTATAGTGAGCCGCTCACGCTGCCCTCACCTATCGACGAGCGCAGCATTCTGCAATACCAGATTACCCTCTATGGCGATGACGAGCGCTTAGTAATGGCCCGGGATATTACCCGTCTGCACCGCCTTGAGCAGATGAGACGTGACTTCGTGGCCAATGTGTCCCATGAGCTGCGTACGCCGCTTACCGTGCTTTCGGGCTATCTGGAAACCTATGGTGATCTGGCTGATCAGCTACCGCCCCGGTTGGGACGTGGCATTGAACAGATGCAGGATCAGACGCAGCGAATGCAGAATCTGGTCAATGATCTGCTACTACTGTCTCGGCTGGAGATTGATCAGGGTGGCCAGGACCATCAGCCGCTATCGGTTGAGCAATTGTTAAACAGCATACGCCAGGATGCGCTGGCTCTGTCACACGGTAAGCATGCTGTGCATGTGGTTATCGAAAGCGATGCCCAGCTACTGGGCAGCGAACAGGAAATGCGTAGCGCTATCTCCAATCTGGCATTCAATGCCGTGCGTTACACTCCTACGGGCAGCCAGATCACCTTGCGGTGGGCTGCCATGGTCGATGGTGGCGCCTGCATTGAGGTAGAAGATGACGGCGACGGTATCGATCCTGTACATATTCCGCGTCTGACCGAGCGTTTTTATCGCGTCGATAAAGGGCGCAGTACCGCGACCGGTGGTACAGGGTTGGGGCTTGCGATCGTCAAACATGTGTTACTGCGTCATGAGGCACAGCTTCAGGTGGAGTCCCACCCCGAAGAGGGCGCACTATTCCGCTGTATCTTTCCCGCCAACCGGCTAATACAAGCTTGAAGCAGATCCTGCATAATAACTGTTGTATAAGTGTGTCACTCTGACAGTTAATTATGGTCAAGGGCTGCTCATGTGTCATTTATAGCCACTCAATGATGGCTTAAACCATCGCTTATCACACGTTTTGGTACACGGGTGTTAACCATAAGCTTCTGTTTTTAAAAATATATATATAATCATGGCATTTTCTGGCATTGCATCTGCAATACACTAGACAAGGAAGATTACCGCAGGAATTGGTAAGCCAGGATGGCACTTCCTTGAATTAAGCGGTATTCACAGCGATCTAGGAGACGGAACATGATGTCCAAGGAACTACTCAAGAAAGCTGGCATTTTAGGTGTAACATTTGGTCTTGTGGCAAGCCCTTTTGCCTTTGCTCAAGAGCCAGCTGACCCAAGCGGCAATATTTCTCCCGATCAAGAGCCGATGGAGACAAATTCTACGAATTCTGGTGCAGGATCAGCCACTTATGATCAAAATGAATTGATCCACGAAGAAGGCGATGCAGCAACCGATACGCAGGGCTCCATGAACTCAACCAGTTCATCTGCCACACAGAATGACTCAATGAATTCTGGTCCAACAGGTGAAACCTCAGGCGGTGATACATCATTCGAGTCTGATGACCTGCCCAAGGAAAACAGTTCAGTAACTACCGATCAGTAAATATTAGTTAAGACTAATTGATGAAAGATTTGAGCTTAAGGATTGAGCGAAATTGGGGCATGGATGTCCTATAGTATGGATGCTCAACGATTCAAGGAACGAATCAAGCGACAGTCACAGCGTTAGTCAGGGTAAATGCCAAGGTTGGCGTCCCGCATAAGGAGAGGAAGCTAGCGTTAGATATTGTCCAGAGTATGACTGATCAAGACCCTGCTTCGGCGGGGTCTGATTTTTTGTGGGTACAGAATTCGCACATACGGTATTTTCACGCACTGCAGCCAGTAATTTATCAATGAGCTATTTCAACTCATAAAAAATGGCACATGTGTCATTTTTACACAAGATATTAGCGCGCTATCATTTAAATTGAAGATATTTTGCGTCCATTATTTTTTTAAGCTAATGATTAATATTAGATTTTGTTATTTTTTTTACTGTTGGCATTGAGTGTGCAGTACTAAAGTCGAAGGCAATGGCCGCTTAAATTTGCACTTGAAAAGTCAGTTGTCATCTCAAGCAGCGCCGATATTTTAAGGAGATAGAATGATGTTATTTAAAGACATGGTAAAAAAAGCAGGTATTTTAGGTGTTTCTATTGGCCTGATTTCAAGCCCGCTAGCCTTCGCTCATGACTCAATCGAGCTTAACAAAGATCGTGCAGTGGGTAGCGACGTAATTGATAAACCGCATTCCAGCGCTACATCCAGTGCCCGCTATTCCGCTAGTGAGCTTAACCATGGAGAGCGTGATCGTATGAACACCAACTACACGCCGACCAGTCATCAAGACCAAAATGGTGGCCGCCGCCATAATACTAATTCGTATCAGACCTCTGACCTGACGCGTGATGAAGGTGACGGCACTGATTGGTAAGTGCTGATAGCACAAGCGTACGATCCAACGTAAAAGGCCCCGCATATGCGGGGCCTTTGGGTTTTATAGCGTTAGCTCGTTATAAGACGCTAGGTCACGAGTGGCTTTGATGAGTGAGTTCGCGTGCCGTGCGGTAATGTTGATCCCACATCAATACGGCGCCGGCTACTGCCCCTGGAATCAAAAAAAGGTTGGCGAGCGGTATCCAGGTAACCAGTGTTACCAAGCCGCCGTAGCTTAGGCTTTGCCACCAGCGTTTGGATAGTCGCTTACGCATGTCTTTAAACGCCACCTTGTTATTGTCCATGGGGTAATCCAGATAGGTAATGGCCATTACCCAAGCTGAAAACAGCCCCCATAGCAGGGGAGCAAAAAGATTCAGCCCTGGAATCCAGCTGACGATAAAGAGCGCAATGGCACGAGGAGCTATATAGGCTAGCTTGATCAATTCCCTGCCTACGGCATCTAAAGCGGTCTTGGCGAGCCCGCGATCATCCAGCGGGATTCGACCGGTTGCCTGAATTTCCACCTTGGCGGCCAAAAACCCATAAAAAGGGGCGGCAATCAGATGGGTAATCAGCGTAAATGTAAAAAATATCACGGCCAGCAGGCTAACCATGAACAGCGGCCAGATCAGCCAGGAGAGCCAGTCGAGCCATCCAGGCACTAACCCCATCCAATGATCCAGCCAGCCCGAAAAGCGGCTAACCACGACGCTTAGCATGGTGGCATAAACAATGGCATTGACGAGGATGGGAAGAAAAATATACCGCCTCAACCCCTTCTGATATACCAGGCGCGTCCCCCGGCTAAGCGCTGTCACCGCATCCAACATAGCCATATTTCCTCATAAACAGACGTCCAGGCTGATATCAGCCCAGACGTATTGCAAGAGGAAATACCCTACAGGTCAAGGCTTTTTGAGTACCTTTTGATCCACGGTGCCCGGGTCGCTATGGCGGATATCCAGGCCTTTCACCAAGTACACTACGTATTCGGCCAGGTTATTGGAGTGATCGCCTACACGCTCCAGCGCACGCAGTACCCACATGATGCTTAACACCGAGCTGATAGCGCGTGAATCTTCCATCATGAAGGTCATCAGCGAGCGCATGGCACTGCCATACTCGTCATCAACCAGCTCATCTTCATGGACAACCTGCATGGCAAGTTCGGTGTCGAAGCGGGCAAAGGCCGTCAGTGCGTCGCGCAACATCTTGCGCACGTGCTCGCTGATATGACGAACCTCGATCAAGCCGCGCACCGAGCTGGTGTTTTCGCTCAGCAGTAGAGCATTACGGGCAATTTTGCTGGCTTCATCGCCGATGCGCTCAAGGTCTGAGGTGGCGCGAATGACTGCAAGTACCAAGCGCAGGTCAGAAGCGGCAGGCTGGCGGCGTGCCAATACGCGCGTACACTCTTCATCGATCTGCAGCTGTAGTTCATTCACCTGACGATCGCTATCGCGCACTTTCTCGGCCAGGCGGGTATCCCCTTCCAGCAAGGCATGCACGGCGTCCTGAACCTGCTTTTCCACCAGGCCACCCATGGCCATCAGGTGGGTTTTTAGCTCTTCCAGTTCTTGGTTGAACTGGCGCGAGATATGCTGGCTGTGGGTGTTGCTCGTAATATCCATTGAGCGCTCCTGGTGTTGGGTTAGTTAGGCCTGGACTATGTAGGCTTAAGTCATGCGGCCGGTGATGTAGTTTTCAGTGCGTTGCAAGTGCGGGTTGGTGAACACCTGATCGGTCGGGCCATATTCAACAAGCTCACCATCCTGCAAGAAGGCAGTGTAATCTGACACGCGCGCCGCCTGTTGCATGTTGTGTGTCACCAGAACCAGGGTTAGCTGCGATTTAAGATTGCGAATCAGCTCTTCGATTTTTAGGGTTGAAATGGGGTCCAATGCCGATGCCGGTTCATCCAGCAGCAGTACGTCAGGCTGAACGGCGAGCGTTCGAGCAATGACCAGACGCTGCTGCTGCCCGCCCGATAGCTGCCAGGCTGAACGGTGCAGACGATCCTTCACCTCATCCCACAAGGCCGCCGAGGTCAGCGCCCATTCAATGATGTCGTCGCGCTGTCGCTTGGGCAGGCGTTGCTGCAAGCGCAAGCCAAACGCCACGTTTTCATAGATCGACATAGGAAAAGGATTGGGCGTTTGAAACACCATCCCGACCCGACGGCGAAGCTCGGTCACGTTTGTCTGGGGTGCGTAGATATCCTGCCCCTCAAGCTCGATATTCCCGCTGTGTTCAACGCTTTCATTAAGGTCGTGCAGCCGGTTGATGGCACGCAAGAGAGTCGACTTTCCGCAGCCTGAAGGACCGATAAAGGCGGTCACCCGGTGGCGCGGCACGCTCAGTGTAAGCTCACGCAACGCCGGTTTCCCCGCATAGGCGAGGTTGAATCGGTCGATACTCAGGGCGCAGTGCTCGGGCGAAAAGTGCGTCACCGGCGCCTGTGAGGCAGGGGCTGAATCAAATGACGCTAGCATTCGTTTCCTCGTTGGCGCCTGAAATAATGACGCAGAAATATGGCAGTTAGATTAAGCACCAGCACAATCAAGACTAAAAGAAGTGCCGTGGCATACACCAATGGCATGGCGGCCTGGACGTCTTCACCGTGAAAGGCGGTATCAAACAGATGATAGCCAAGATGCATGAACTTGCGCTCCAGGTGCAAATAGGGAAATTCGCCATCGACCGGCATCTGGGGAGCAAGCTTGGCAACGCCTACCAGCATGAGCGGGGCCACTTCACCTGCGGCGCGGGCAACCGCGAGTATGACCCCGGTCAACATGGCAGGCACCGTCATGGGTAGCACGACGCGGGTAAGCATTTCCAGGCGCGTGGCTCCCAGCGCCATGGCGCCTTCGCGCTGAGCGTCGGGAATCCGGGCAAGCCCCTCTTCGGTGGCCACAATCACCACGGGAAGGGTTAGCAGCGCAAGCGTCAATGAAGCCCACAGCAGGCCGCCTGTGCCGAAGGTAGGCGAAGGCAGCGTAGCGCTGAAGAACCAGGTGTCTAGCGTCCCACCGATGCCGTAAACAAACACGCCAAGGCCGAAAACGCCGTAGACAATCGAAGGCACGCCCGCCAGATTGCGCACGCCAATGCGTACCAGTCGGGTGAGGCGGTTCTGATGGGCAATTTCATTGAGATAAATGGCGGCCAGTACGCCGAAGGGCGTCACAATCACCGACATCAGAATCACCATCAGCACTGTGCCAAAGATGGCAGGCCAGACGCCGCCGCTGGTGTTGGCTGCACGCGGACCTTCGCTTAAAAACTGCCAGACACTGCTACCCCAGAGGCGTGTTTTCTGCCACCACAACATGGCGTTAGGTGCCAGTGCCTTGCTGATCGTGCTTAACGGCTGGCTCAGCGTCTGGCCTTCGGCCGTTATCAGCAGCAGCTGCCCTGCCGGGCGCCGGTCGGCAGGCAACGCCAAGGCTGCGGTTAAGCGGTCCCAGGCGGCCTGGCCTGTTAACCGTTGCCCGTCAACTTCCAAGCTTTCCAGCCGGCCTATAAAGTCACCCCAGGGCGCGCGTTCCAGACGGATGAGATCAGCAGGCGTGGTACGCGCAGTAATGTTGTCCACATCGACCCAGCGCCAACTGGCACCATCGATATCGCGGTTGCCTGTGAAATAGAGACGCTCATTGCCTGCCTTTTGGGGTAGTGGGGTTTCGCGGATCGCCTGACCCGCCACCACGTCACCAGAGCGCAGAGTGATCTCCTCAAGGGTGGCAGGCCAGAAGTGCCCCAGCCCGCGTACCAGTAACAGCGTAAGCAAGGCCGTCAACATGAGTAGCGACAGGGCGACGCTGGCGGCACATAACCAGGGCCAGAGCCTGTCCATCAGACGCCTGCGAGTGGCGGCGAAAAAGCTCATCAGCGCTGCCCTGCTTTATGGTAGCGGCGGCGTATGCGCAAGCGAACCACCTCGGCCAGTGTATTGACCAGGAACGTAAAGATAAACAGCACCAAGGCTGCGAGTATCAGATAGTGGTAGGTAAGCTCTCCAGGAGATGTTTCAGGCAGCTCGATGGCAATGGCGGCAGCCATGGAGCGCATGCCTTCAAAGGGGCTTGCGCTCAACAGCGCGGTATTGCCGCTGACCATCAGTACGATCATGGTTTCACCTACCGCGCGCCCAGCGCCAATCATCACCGCAGAAAAAATGCCGGGCCCGGCCGCTGGCAGGGCGACTTTCCAGAGCGCCTGCCAGCGGCTGGCGCCGAGCGCCTGAGCCCCTTCCATCAAGGCAGTCGGCACATCGGCAAGCGCATCTTCCGCAAGCGCATAGATGCTGGGGATAACGGCAAATCCCATGGCAATGCCAACAATAAGCGCATTGCGCGTGGCGTAATCCAGTCCCCAGTGTCGTTCCAGCAGGCGGCGCAAATCTCCACCGAGGAACAACTCTTCCATCTGGGGTGTCAGCCACAGCGCTAACAGCACCATGCTGGCAAGCCACGGCAGAAGCCATAAACCGGCCCAAGAGAGCGGCAGGCGCTGGCGCCAGCGTGCCGCTAGCAGATGCCAGAGGAGGCCAGCCAGGCCTGCGCTAAGCGGTAACCACACCAGCAGCACCAGCGTACTGGCCAGGTTGCGCTCAACCCAGGGGGCTAGTATCAGGCCTGCAATAAACCCCACCACCACGCCGGGGATAGCTTCCATCATCTCAAGGGCTGGTTTAATGCGGCTGCGCAGGCGCGCTGACATGAACAGGGCCGAATACATGGCGGCCCCCAGCGCAATCGGCAGGGCAAACAGCATGGCGGCAAGGGCGGCCTTTAATGTGCCCCAGGCCAGCGGCGAGAGTTTGGCGAAAGCCAATGTCTCATCCCGCGCTAGTAGCGGCAGGGTCTCCCAGAATAGAAATACACCAATAGCCAGAATGGCCAGCAACACGCCAATACCTCCAGCGGTAATAAGGCTGGTGGCTACACGGTTTTTAAGCTGGCGTAGCGGCTGGTGAGCAACAGACGCACGGGGTGGGATCATGTCAACATCATAGAAGGGTCACGGGCGTTGCAAATACCGTCTGCATAAACATTCTCCTTACTTTACGTCATTTTTATGACAGTTAGATGATAGTGGCCTACCAGGTGTGCTGGGTTTTTAAATCATTTTCAGACAACGGCACAAAACCGGCAGCGCGGGCAATTTGCTGGCCCTCTTCAGACAGAATGAGCGTCAGTAATGCCTGATCGGCAGGGGGCAACGACTCGCCTGGAGGTAAATTAACGTACAGGTAAAGGTCGCGTGAAAGGGGATACTCGTTGCGCTGAATCGTCTGCTCTGTAGGGGCGATCTCAGTCCCTTCCTGAGTAATAAGGCGCAGGGCATGAACCATCGGCGTCAAATGGTTGTAGCCCGCATACCCCATGGCATTGGGCGATTCGCCAACGGCGGCGATTACCGCAGATGAGCCGGGGTGTTCGCTGATGTCAGACCGGAAATTACCCCCACATAGTACTTTGGCCTGAAAAAGCCCATGAGTGCCGGAAGCCAGGTTACGTCCATGCAAAGCAATATGCCCATAGGGCCAGTCGCGCGTTGCGGGCAGTTCATGCCAGTGCCGGATAGGCGTTTCTGCACCGCACGCCTGCCCGGTGGAGAAGATGGCATCGGCCTGCTGGCGGGTAATGGCTTGCAAAGGGTTATGACGATGTACCACCAGAATAAGCGCATCCTTGGCCACTTTAAGCGCCAGCGGCGGATAGCCATAGCGGTCAATGAACGCCTGGCGTTCTTGATCATCCATAGGGCGCGACATAGGCCCCAGACGCGTGGTTCCAGCGGTCAGGGCGGGCGGCACGCTGGCAGAACCGGTAGCTTGAAACTGCACGTTTATCTCGGGATAGCGGTTGGTTAGCGCTTCTGCCCAGCGTAACGTAAGGCCGGCCATGGTGTCCGAGCCAATGGCGCTCAAGGTGCCGCTGACCGGTTGTGGTTGCCCCCAGGTCACTGGTGCGCATAGCATTAGCGCCATAACGAGAGTAAAACGCAGGCGATATGTCTTGTTTTTCAGTAAGCCTATACGCTTCAAACGTCTTTCCTCTTGTGATTAACTAGCGCCTTTATATTGCGATGCAGCAATGTCACAACAATAACCTCCTTAAGCGACCGACTTATGACACTTCTGGAAACCGATTTGGATGACGTACCAGCACCTCAGGGTCAGCTCACCCTAAAACTACTGGCTTCACGACAGGATACCAACCTTTACGGTGATATTCCGGGTGGATGGCTGGTCAATTATATGGATCAGGCCGCAGAACTGGCTGCTGGACGTGAGGCCGGTGGGCGAACAGCGACCGTTGCTATTGAGTCGATGGATTTCCTGAGCCCGGTGCGTGTGGGTTCAGTAGTAAGTTTTTACACGCAGGTGCAGGAAATTGGTCATAGCTCAATCCGGATCACCGTTGAGGTTTGGGTTCGACCGCCCCATGGCCGGCGCCTTGAAGAGCGCCAAAAGGTGACCGAAGCGCGGTTCGTGAGGGTAGCACTGGACGATAATGGACGTATTCGTGCCGTTCACAGCTGATGCCTGCCCTGCGATATCTACGGTAACAACAGGGGCGCCTAAGCGCCCCTGTTGTTTAACATGCTAATTAAAACGTGATCGATAATTGATAACTCTTAATTGCCTGCCTGCTCGCGACCTTTAAAGTATGCATATTCGCCAATATCGCTGAACGGGCGCATCATCTTCTGGAAGGCCGAGTAGGATTCATAAACGCGGCGGGAGTCTTCATCGTTCTCCACCTGACGCTGAATCACTTCCTGCGACGACTCATAAAGCGCCTGAATCACATCTTCGGGAAGCTCGCGCAGCTGAACGCCGTGCTCATCTACCAGGGTTTCAAGCGCCTGAGCGTTGCGATAGGCGAACTCGGTGAACATGGCCAGGTTGGAGGCACGTGCTGCTTCACGGATGACATCCTGCAGATCTTCCGGCAGGGAGTTCCAGGCATCCAGGTTGATCATCGTCTCGACGGCGGCAGTCGGTTCGTTCCACACCGTGGTGTAGTAATAGTCAGCCACCTGATGCAGGCCAAACGCCATGTCGTTGTAGGGACCTACCCAGTCGGCGGCATCCAGGACGCCGGTTTGCAACGAGGTAAATATTTCAGAGCCCGGCAGGTTAACGGTGCTGACCCCGATGCCGTTCATGGCTTCACCGGCAAGGCCTGGCAGGCGCAGCTTGAGGCCCTGCATATCGGCAAGAGAGTTGATCTCTTTCTTGAACCAGCCCGCCATTTGGGGGCCGGTATTGCCCACGGCAAACGGCTTGAGATTATGCTTGGCGTAGATTTCGTCCCACAGTTCCTGGCCGCCGCCGTGATAAAGCCATGCGTTCATCTCGGTAGTGGTCATGCCAAAAGGCACGGCGGTGAAGAACTGTGCAGCAGCCACTTTGCCACGCCAGTAGTAAGGCGTGGAGTGACCCATTTCAGCGGTTCCGGCGGCAACTGCATCGAAAACTTCCAAGGCAGGCACCAGCTCACCTGCACCGTGAACCCGAATTTGCATACGACCGTGAGAGAGCTGCTCAACGCGGCGCGCGAAGTCGTTAGCACCTGTGCCCAGCGCCGGGAAGTTTTTCGGCCAGGACGTGACCATGTCCCAGGTGTAGGTTTCTTGCGCGTGGGCACTGCTTACGAAAGGCGCGGCGGCGACACCGGCGGCACCCAGACCGGCGGTTTTCAGAAATTGGCGGCGTTGCATGGCGGGCATAACTCCGAAAAAGTATGTTTTTTGTGTAATTGCACGTGAGCGCAAGTGTCCGCCCGTCAGTATGCGCTAATCATGTTTTATTGGGCAAGCTACCGCCTACTGGCCAAGCCCTGCCTACAGCGGCGTCAGCTTGGCAAATCCCAGCACCAGCCATTTGACCCCTTCGCCTTCAAAGCTCACCTGTACGCGAGCGCGCGCGCCTTCGCCTTCGGCGTTAAGAATAACCCCTTCGCCGAATACTGGATGGCCAACGCGCTGGCCCACATGCAAGGCAGGTAGGTCGCCATCGCTCTCGATACTCTGCTGAGCAAAACTTGTACGCGCGGCGGTCACTGGTCGCGAGATATGTCCGCGCAGACGCACTTCTTCAAGCAGGTGAGGCGGTAATTCACGCAAGAAGCGTGAAGGGCGGGGAAAAACTTCCTTGCCGTGCAGGCGGCGGGTTTCCGCATGGGTCAGGTAGAGCTTCTGCATGGCCCGGGTGACGCCCACATAGCAAAGCCTGCGCTCTTCTTCGAGCCGCCCCGGCTCTTCAATCGACATTTTATGCGGAAACAGACCCTCCTCCACGCCGGCAATAAACACCACCGGAAACTCCAGGCCCTTGGCCGAGTGAAGCGTCATCAGCTGCACGCTGTCCTCGAACTCCTCGGCTTCATGGTCTCCTGCGTTAAGCGCCGCCTCGGAAAGAAAGGCTTCTAGAGCGACCATGCCCTCGCCAGCCTCTGGGAGTTCAAACGCATCGCCCTGGGTAAAGGCCCGGGCGGCGGTAACCAATTCTTCCAAGTTTTCGACCCGCGCTTGGCCTTTCTCACCGCGCTCGCTTTTATGGTGCTCGATCAGCCCGGTATGTTCGGTGACGTGGTCGATAATTTCGTAAAGCGTCAGGCCGGCTGCGTCATTGTCCAACTGCTCGATCAGGTTGGCGAAGGTCTGCACGGCGTTGGCGGCGCGACCTTTCAGCGTGCCGTCCTGCAGCGCATCGTGGAGCGCCTGCCATAGTGAAATACTCTGTTCGCGGGCGCGCAGGCGGAGAATCTCCACGGTGCGGGTGCCGATACCGCGAGTGGGTACATTGATCACACGCTCAAGAGAGGCGTCGTCGTCGCGGTTAAGCAATAGGCGCAGATAGGCTAAAGCGTTCTTGATTTCCAGACGCTCGTAGAAGCGATGCCCGCCGTAAATACGGTAGGGCATGCCTTGGCGAATCAAGGTTTCCTCAAGTAGCCGAGATTGGGCGTTGGAACGGTAAAGAATCGCGATATCGCGCCGGTTGAAGCCTTCGTCGACCTTCTCCTTGATGGTATCGACGATATAACGTGCTTCTTCCAAGTCGTTGAAACCCGCGTAGACCGAAATAGGCTCACCTTCGACGCCGTCAGTCCACAAATTCTTGCCCAACCGCTCGCTGTTATGGCTGATCAAGGCATTGGCCGCATCCAGAATGGCACTGGTTGAGCGGTAGTTCTGCTCCAGGCGCACCGTATGGGTTTGCGGGAACTCCTCTTCAAAGCGGCGGATGTTCTCGACCTTGGCGCCTCGCCAGCCGTAAATCGACTGGTCATCGTCGCCCACGGCGGTCATGGGCGTTTGTAGTCCAGTGAGCAGCTTTAGCCAGGCGTACTGCAGCGTATTGGTATCCTGAAATTCATCTACCAGCACGTGGCCAAAACGCTCGCGGTAGTGGTTCAGAAGCGGCGGATTATCGCGCAAAAGCTCCAGACTTCTTAACAGCAGCTCGCCGAAATCCACCAGGCCGCCGCGCTCGCAGGTCAGCTGGTAACGCTCGTAAAGCTCGACCATTTGCGCCATGTAGCCGTCGCCATCCACATTGACCTGGTGAGGGCGCAGGCCCTCCTCCTTGCAGCCGCCGATAAAACCCTGCACCTGGCGTGGCGGGAATCGCTCATCGTCGATGGAGTAATCCTTGAGTAGCCGCTTGATCAGCCGGAGCTGATCATCGGAATCAATGATCTGAAAGTTCTGCGGAAGCCTCGCATCCTGCCAGTGGGTGCGCAGCAGGCGATGGGCAATCGAGTGAAAGGTGCCCACCCAAACATGGCGTAGCGACAGACCCAGAAGCGCTTCAAGGCGCGTGCGCATTTCGCGGGCGGCCTTGTTGGTGAAGGTGACCGCCAGCAGCGCATAGGGCGAGAGGCCTTCGGCGTGCATTAGCCAGGCGATGCGGTGTACCAGTACCCGGGTCTTGCCGGAACCGGCACCGGCCAGCACGAGAAGATTACCCTGCGGGGCGCTGACTGCCTCGCGCTGGGCAGTGTTGAGCTGATCGAGTATCGCCGTGACGTCGTCCATAAAAGCCGCTGCCGGATCGAAAATGGGCGCTTAGTCTAGCACAGCCAGTAAACTGGCTGTGCATACAGGCGTTAGCTTTAAGAATTAGTTTTCTTCAGGGTAGCGCAGCGTATTGAGACTTTTCTTCACGGCTTTAAGCTGCTCTGCCAGTTTGGGCCCCCGGGTTTTGGCGACGCCCACGGCCAATACATCGATCAATACCAGGTGGGCAATACGCGAGCTGAGCGGTGTATAGATTTCGGTATCTTCGTGAACGTCGATATACAGCGGCAGGCTGACTTCTTCTGCCAAGGGCGAGCCGCTGGGGCACAGGCCAATGACCGTGGCGCCCGCTTCACGGGCCAGACGCACGCTGGCCACCAGGGCTTTGGTGCGCCCCGTTTGTGAAATGGCGACCACCACATCACCTTCCTTGAGGGTTACTGCCGACATGTTCTGCATATGCGGGTCAGCATAGGCAGAGGTGGAGATCTGCAGGCGGAAGAACTTGTGCTGGGCATCAAACGCTACCGCACCTGAGGCGCCAAAGCCGTAGAATTCGACCCGGTTGGCCATGGTCAGCGCGTTCACCGCCTGGCCCAGGGCGTCGTTATCCAGCCGGTCGCGCACGGAGAGCAGCGTGCCGACGGTGGAATCGAAGATACTGTGGGAGAACTCGGCAACGGAGTCGCTATCGTTCATCGAAAACTGCGCGAACTGGCTACCAGAGGCGAGCATCTGTGCCAACTGCAGCTTGAAATCCTGAAAGCCGTTGCAACCCAGAGCACGACAGAAGCGCACCACGGTAGGTTCGCTGACTTTGGCTTCCGTCGCCAGATCAACGATCCGCATATGAATGACTTCATCGGGGTTGCGCAGCACAAACCGCGCTACCTTTTGTTCGGAGCGGCGAAAGTGCTCCATGCGGCGTCTCATTTCATCGAACAGGGCGCGACTCACGTTCAGCTCCTCGGTTATTCAATGCGCCTGTTTATAAAGGCGCGTTGCCGTCCACCACGGCGTTTCCCTCAGTATGCCTGAGGGGCGACAAAAATGAACAATGAAACGCAACCTGCTTCATACGTTTAAAGCGCGTTTAAGCACTTGTTCACGCTTTGTCATCATTTTGTCAAGTAGGTTATAGTAAGAAGTGAAGTGTCGCACTGCATCATTTAACAGTCGTCACGGATGCAGGTGGACAAAGGCATATTCACCTAGAGGCACGTCGATCATGAGAAACGTCGAACGAATCACCTCAGTTAAAAGCGAACTGCTGGATATCTTCATGAGCATGGAAGTCGATGAACATGCTCAGCGCCAAAGGAGTGCCGCTCAACGCAACTTGCGCGCACGTCGAGGGATTGAATTACATCGGGAATTTCAGAAGTTATATCGGGATATCGCCCCCTTGCCAGACGATGACGAACGGCAAGAGAGCGAATTGCACTAACTTGATATGTCGTTTCGCTATCTTTACAAACATTCAGCCCTGCCGCTTGGCAGGGCAAAGATCGGCTTAGATCAGGCCGGTCAGGAAAACAACGATCACGCCAAGTGGTGCCACGTATTTGGCAAGAAGATTCCACAAGGTGAAGTCGTAGATATCCAGCCGCAGTTCTTTGCGCGCCTCTTCCTTATCCAGACAGAATGCATAAAAGACAATTGCACCCAGGCCCGTCAGCGGCAGCAAAATCTTGCTGGTGAAGGTGTCCAGGAAATCAAAGATATTAAGGCCGAAGAACAGTACCTCGGACCACACGTTAAACGACAGTAGCGCCGCCACGCCAAGCACCCATACAGCGATCGCGCTTACCAGCGTTGCACCAATCCGGCTTAAGGACGTACGCTCTTCCAGCGTTTCAACAACTGGTTCCAGCAGCGAAATAGCGGACGTGAGTGCTGCAAACGTCAGCAGCAGGAAGAACATCAGGCCAAGAATCGTACCGCCCGCCATATTGCCGAAGGCAAGGGGCAGGGTAATGAAAATCAGGCCTGGGCCTTCACTTGCACTTAGCCCATTGGCAAATACGATCGGGAAGATAGCAAGGCCCGCCAGCAACGCAATTGCTGTATCCAGAATGATAACGGTGCGTGCTGTACTGATCAGGTTGACGTCTTCACCCAGGTAAGAGCCATACGCCATCATGATGCCCATACCCAATGAAAGGGTAAAGAAGGCCTGGCCCATGGCCGCAAGTACAACACCACCATCCAGTGCGCCCCAGTCAGGGCTGAACATGAACGTCAGCGCTTCACCGAAGTAGCCGCTTGCCACGCCGTAGCCAACCAGAATCAACAGAAGCACCACCAGTGCAGGCATCAGGATACGTGAAGCGGCTTCAAGCCCCTTGGTCACGCCACGCGCCACGATACCAACGACCAGCACCATGAACGCGGTATGCCAGATGAGTAGCGTTGTGGGGTTGCCCAGCAGATCGCTGAAAAGAGCACCGACCGCATCAGCGTCTTGGCCGCTAAACGTGCCAATTACCGAGCCCAGCGTATAGTTCAGCGACCAGCCGCCAATCACGCTGTAAAAAGAAAGAATCAGAAACGCGGCCAGAACGCCGCTGATACCGATAGACGCCCAGGCGCGGGAGCGCCCGTGGCTGGCTGCCAGTTCTGCCATAGTGTTAATCGGGTTTTTCTGGCCCCGGCGGCCAATCATCCATTCCGCCACCAGAATTGGCAGGCCAACCAGCGTTACGCACGCCAAGTAGACAAGAACGAAAGCGGCCCCACCGCTTTCGCCTGTCATATACGAGAAGCGCCAGATATTTCCCAAGCCTACTGCCGATCCCGCAGCAGCCAGCACAAAGCCCATCTTCGATGACCATTGTGCATGTGCAAGCTTTGCCATACATCACCTACAAGTTAGTTAAATTGTAATAAGTCGCTATGCGCCCCATTTACGCAGGTTCGATAAGCACATACCCCAGGCTTATCGAAAGTATGCGCAATTTATCCGATCAGGAGGGCCCGTGCCAGTTAGGTTCCATTAACATTAGGCTAGAACAGCTGGTTTTGCGTCTCTCCAGGAAAGGAGGCAAGCGGTGGCAGGCAGGCAAGTTCGCCAAGGGCGCTGTAGAGCTGGCGCGCCATGTCAGGTGACTCGCGATTATCAGCAGTATGCACAAATAAGAAAGGGGTTTTCCCCTGACTTATCCACAGATCCAGCCGAGCTTTCCATGGGCCGAAGTAGTGGATATTAATCGGTTTTTCAATATGTCCAATAAAGCGTATCACCGGAAAGTTTCCTGTGGAAAGCACGTGCAGCGGGAGTTTCGGCTTTTCCTGCTGCGCGTGGGCAAGGCCCGGATGGCCACCCGCAGGTGTTGAAAAGACCGGGCGTACATCTAGCATTACGCGATTGGCATAATAAGTTATCAACAATTGGTTGAGCGCTTTTTCTGCCGCTCCCTTGTGGAAAAAAGCAGGGTGACGAACCTCTACCGCACACGGTAAGTGCGCGGGCCAATTCGCCAGTAACGCCTCTAATTGAGGCAGCTCATCGGGGCCAAAATCACGCGGTAGCTGAACCATGGTAGGGCCCAGGCGATCATGTAGAGGCTCAAGCGCTGCTAGAAAGGCCCATACGTCATCCAGGTTGGTAAGCCGCTGATCATGGGTAACGCTTGCTGGCAGTTTAAAACAGAAGCGAAAATGAGCAGGCGCCTGGCGAGCCCAGGCGGCAACCGTCTCCGCCTTTGGTGCACCGCTATAAAACGTCGTATTACCCTCTACGCTGGAAAATACGCTGGCATATTCAGCGAGCAGATCGCTCTTGGCATGGCGGGGATAAAGCGTGCCCAGCCAAGCCTGGTTTGACCACATGGGTAGGCCAAGGTAGAGGGGAAGTGTCATGGGGCCATTAGTCTGCTGCATTTATAAAGGGTACTAATGTAGCATGGCTCAATTGTTTCAACGTGACGAATAACGGATAGGTAAAAAAGGAAACTGCATGATGACTACGCCGCGTGTACTTGTACTCAATGGCCCTAACCTCAACTTGCTGGGTACTCGCCAACCGGAGATTTACGGTAAAGAAACGCTGGATGACATCATCAATCAATTGCGTACCCAGGCGTTGATGGCCGGCTGGGAGCTGGTAGCGCTGCAGAGCAATCACGAAGGAGAGCTCATCGATGCCGTTCATGCAGCAAGATTGGATGGTACGCTGGCTATTATCATAAATCCTGCAGCCTACTCACATACGTCGGTAGCCCTGCTGGATGCGCTGAATACATTTGATGGAAAGGTTATTGAGGTCCACCTTTCCAATATCCACAAGCGGGAAGCTTTTCGTCATCACTCCTATATATCGTCACGCGCAGACGGCGTTATTGCCGGTCTAGGAAGTCAAGGTTATCAGGCTGCTTTAGACGCTATTATTGCCACAGCGAAAAACGCTTGAGCGGCTAGCTTCATAGCGGATAAACCGGCTATGGAGCTAGCTTACTTTTTAAGTTTAGTTGACATGTAGGCGTATCTGGGCGGCCTTCTTTTGCATAATCGGCAGATAAACACCCAGTAACGTATCAATATCTACTCTGGCTGCGTTAGTGCTGACATTGATAGCGCCTATTAGCTGATGTTTGGCATCGTATGCAGGGACCGCCAAAGAGCGTAGACCTGGATCGAGCTCCTGATCAGCCACCGCGTAACCCTGTTGTCTCGCCACGATAACCTGATCCCTTAACTCATCTATATCGACAATCGTCTTGTCGGTATGTCGTATCAGCTCAACCCTGGATAAATAGTCTTCTAACTCCGCATTGGGGAGCTGGGCGAGCAGTATACGGCCCAAAGATGTATGAGCGGCGGGCAGTCGAGTCCCTACGGAAAGCGTAATCGCCATCAAGCGGTGCTTTGCCGCTGAACGCGCTACATAGATGACGTCTTCGCCATCCAGCACGCCCAAGGAGGAAGATTCGCCGATTTCGCTGGTAATATCTTCCAGATATTGCTGTATCACGCCTCGGTAATTATTGGCAGATAAAAAAGCATAGCCAAGATGAAGTACGCGCGGCGCCAGTTCAAAATAGCGGTGCTGCTTGCGTACATAACCCAAGGCATGAAGCGTTAGCAGAATGCGTCTGGCTTTAGCTCTGTTCATCCCTGTCCGTGTCGCTACTTCGCTCAGTGTCATGCGAGGATGCTCGTCATCAAAGGAGCGAATTACCTCTAAGCCACTGGCCAGCGCTGTGACAAAATCCCGGCTCTCGGGATTTAGAATGTCTTCCTGCATAAATTTCCTATTCACTAATACAATGCATTGTTTTAACCAATGCTGATACCTTAGCGTAATAATGTTCGTCATGCGAACATAGATGAGCTTTTAGCTTTTTTAAAATAGTTGCTTCAATATGATTTTTGGGTGAATTCAAGCTTGATGCTACTAAAGTTGTGTTTTGTATACGGGTAAGAACGAAGTAGTCTCCCTGCATGTAGTGCGAATACATGTACGTATCGCGAACAATAATTAAGTAATCCTAGGAGATTAACGCTAATGAAAAAAATTGTCAGCGCCACATGTATTGCTGCCTGCAGCAGCACCTTGTTACTTGCTGCTTCCCTTTCAACTGCCAACGCCGCAGACTGGCCGACCGGCGATGTGCGTCTGGTCGTGCCTTATGCACCGGGTGGCACTACTGATGTGCTTTCTCGTCGCGTTGCCGATTTGCTCCAAGATGCCCTGGACGCTAATGTGATCGTCGAGAACCGTCCTGGCGCTGGCTCGACAGTAGGTACTGGTCGACTTGCTCGCGGTGGGCGTGATGCCGATCATACGCTTTTGATGGCATCACCAGGCCATACCATCGGTGCGGCGATTTACCCAGATCTTGCCTATGACCCGGTTGAAGACTTTGTCTTTATCCAAAACATCATCGATATTCCCAATGTTATGGTGGTACCTGCAAGCAGCCCCTATAACACGGTCGTGGAATTCATTGAAGCCGCACAAGACGAGAATATGGCGTTCAGCCATAGTGGTGTGGGCAGCTCGATTCACATGTCGGGTGAGTTGTTCAAGACGTTGACCGGTTCACAGATGACGGCTGTTCCTTTTGCAGGTAGCGGCGCTGCCTTGCCCGCTCTACTGGGCGGCGATGTCGACGTCTCGTTTGAGAACATGCCAACCGTGTACTCGCATATCAAGTCGGGCGACCTGCGCGCATTGGCCGTCACTTCTGCAGAACGCTCGCCTTACCTGCCGGAGGTACCCACCCTTTCTGAAATCGGCGAGTACAACCTGGATCAGTTTACTACCACCGCCTGGTTTGGCTTGATTGCGCACAAATCTTTCCCTGAGGAAGGCTATGAGGCCATGCAGGAAGCACTGGATGAAGTCATGGAACGCCAGGAATTCCAAGATTTCGCTGAACAGCTAGGTGCTCAAGCAGGCCAGGTGGAAGGTGAGGCATTTAAACAGTTCGTTATTGATGATCTGGCCCGTTGGGAAGAGGTTGCTCAACAGGCAGGTATCAGCCAGTAACCACTACCTGTAATAAGAAGGCGAAGGTTGAAACTAACCTTCGCCTTCTTTGCTTTCTTTAGCTTGTCCTCGTGGAGAGGCTGCCATGTTATTTTCCGGCTTAAGCAACGTGAAACAAATCAAAGACACTTTGGATGTTATTACCGGCATCGTACTCCTCTTGCTCTCACTGATGTTGGTACTCTATCTCGTTCCCAATTACATCGGTGAGCCGGCGATACTGCAAAACCCGATGATGTCGCCTAGATGGCTGCCCAACATCGTTAGCTGGCTGATGCTGGCTTTTTCAGTATTACTGATCCTTCAAGGGTTGCTGGTAGCTAATAAAAGTGAGAACGACGAAAGAAAATTTATTAAGGGCTCCTTTCGTCGATTTGTCATCATGGTAATTGCCTTTTTGGTTTACGTGCTGTTTTTTGAAACATTAGGCGCCATCTTGACCGGCATTTTGGCAACGGTACTTCTTTTTCTGGCGCACCCTGTCAGAACCTGGTGGGTTTATAGCTTTGCCGTGGCTTTTCCTGTAGGCGTGACGTTGCTGTTTGTCAATGTGATGAATGTTCCACTTCCGCTGATGCCTTATTAACAATTTCTTGGCGGCGCGCAGCCTGGGTGATATATGGAAAATCTTTCTGAAGTTTTACAACTGTTTTTAAGTATTGATAACTTTATAGCTATCGCATTAGGTGTCGTTATTGGTGTCACGGTTGGGTCGATACCCGGTCTGACGGCTACCATGGCGGTGGCACTTGCCTTGCCCTTCACGTTCTCGATGCAGCCTGTGGCCGCTATTCTCTTGTTGGTAGGAATCTATAAAGGGGGAATGTACGGTGGTTCGATTACGGCCATTTTGATTCGTACCCCGGGCTCTCCTGCATCGGCATGTACGCTGTTGGACGGCTACCCCATGGCGCAGCAGGGAAATGCTAAAAAGGCGCTCAAGACCGCACTGTTCTCTTCTGTTATCGCGGACTTTATTTCCAATATCGCCTTGATATTCTTTGCTGCTTATCTTGCCAAGATAGCGCTCAACTTTGGCGCGCCTGAGTTTTTCTGGCTGATCTGTTTCTCTCTTACCATCATCATTTCTCTCGCCAGTGGTTCCATGGTGAAGGGCCTGCTTGCTGCGCTGATGGGGATACTGTTGTCATTGGTAGGGCTCGATTCGGTGTTTGGATCGCAGCGCCTTACCTTTGGCAACTATAACCTGATGGATTCGATCTCCTTTATCCCGTTGCTGATCGGTCTGTTTGCGATACCAGAAATAATTGAATTTTACAGAAAGAAGGCGCTACCTCACATAAAGGCAAAAGCCAGCGGTGTCGGCATGACCCTGGCCGAGCTCAAGCGGTGCATGAAAAGTATTGTTCGTGGCAGTCTGATCGGCGTGATTATTGGCGCCATTCCGGGTACGGGGGCAACAGCTGCGGCCTTTATCTCCTATAGCGATGCACGCAGGCGCTCTCCTAATAAGGATAATTTTGGTAAGGGGGAAGTTGAAGGTGTCGCGGCCGCCGAGGCGGGCAATAATGGGGTGGCAGGTGCCACGTTGATACCGCTGCTCTCGCTGGGCATTCCTGGCGATGTGATTACGGCTATTATCCTGGGCGCCTTTATGGTTCATGGCCTAACCCCAGGCCCTATCATGTTCCAGGAAAACCTTTCGCTAATATACGCTCTTTTCCTGGGGATTATGCTCAGCTCTTTAATCCTGCTTGTGGTAGGTAATGCAGCTATTAAGTATTTTTCATTAATAGCCGATATTCCCAAATCAATTCTTTTTCCTATCGTATTAATGTTCTGTGTTTACGGTGCTTACGCTGTAAACAATATGACATTTGATATATGGCTTATGCTGGCATTTGGTGTAGTGGGTTATCTATTTAACCGTACAGGCATTCCGGCCGCTCCATTTCTGATCGGTTTTATTTTGGGGCCCATGTTTGAAGACAACCTGAGGCGCTCGCTTTTGATCAGTAACGGCGATATGTCGATTTTTGTCCGTGGCCCGATTACCTGGTTCTTTATTGCCATTACATTTGGGTCAATTGCCTTTGCGATATTCCGCTTTTTCAAAGATCGAAATGCAAAGCTAAAGCCGACAAGCTAATTAAAAAGCTCAGGCTTTTATCGAGATAGATGCGCTGCGTTGATATCGCGGATTAATAATAAATAGGAGTGGTTTATGCCAGGGCCCTTAAAAGGATTGCGTGTGCTCGACTTAAGCCGGGTAATGGCTGGGCCATGGTGTACGCAAATATTGGCAGATATGGGTGCTGAAGTTATCAAAGTGGAGCGCCCGGTACTTGGCGACGATACGCGTCATTGGGGGCCCCCCTGGTTATGTGACAGTGCCGGGAAATCCTCGGGGCAGTCCGCTTATTACCTGTCTGCGAATCGTGGTAAACACTCGATCACGGTGGATATCAGCGTGCCGGAAGGGCAGGCGCTTATTCGTGAGCTGGCGGCCGACAGCGATATATTGGTAGAAAACTTCAAAAGCGGCGGGCTAGCTAACAAGGGGCTAGATTACCCAAGCTTGGAAGCAATCAATCCTGCGCTGATTTATTGCTCCATCACTGGCTTTGGCCAGACAGGCCCGATGGCTCATATGGCGGGCTATGATTATCTCGTTCAGGCCCAAGCGGGGTTGATGAGTATTACAGGGGTGCCTGATGGAGAGCCTGGTGCAGGGCCCCAGCGAGTGGGTATGGCGGTATCTGATTTGACCACGGGAATGAACGCGGTCATTGCTATCCTGGGGGCGCTACATCATCGCCACCAGACCGGGGAAGGGCAATACATCGATATGGCGCTGCTTGATGTACAGGTCAGTTGGCTGGCCAACCAGGCGCTCAACTATTTCTGCAGCGGCAACATTCCTCAACGTACCGGTGACTATCATCCTAACCTCGTGCCTTACCAGCCTTTTCCGACCGCTGACGGCGAAAAGGTAATTATCGCTATTGGTAACGATGGTCAGTTCCAGCGTTTTTGCCAAGCTGTAGGCCGTCCTGAATTGGCAGCTGACGCCCGGTTTAAAACCAACCCGAAGCGGGTAAAACATCGCCTGACGCTTATTCCTATCATGGTTGAGATTACCCGCGAACGGACCCGCCATGAATGGATAGCGCTGCTGGCTGATCTTGCCGTGCCTTGTGGTCCCATTCAAAGTATCGACCAGGTATTTGAAGACCCCCAGGTGCAGGCTCGGGGGATGCAGATCGAGCAGGCGTCTTCATACGGCAAGGTTCCGGGAGTCGCCAACCCGATCAAATATTCAAAAACAAGCCTGGAGTACCGCAAAGCGCCGCCGCTCTTGGGGGAAGATACGTTTGATGTATTGACCAGGGTGCTCAATAAAACGCCTGAAGAAATTGAAACGTTACGCCTTCATCAAGCGATTTAATCGATTATTGATTGAGCCGTTCTTAACCTACGGTAACGCCGCCACACACAAAAAGTGTCTGCCCGGTAACGAAGCTGCTGCGTGAGTCGCAGAAGAAACTAACCGCATTGGCCACGTCTTCGGGTTCGCCCATACGCTGCAGAGGGATGTTATCAATAATGCGTTTGGCCCGTTCAGAGTCTGGCGGGTTATTATCCCAAAAGGCGGATGTCGCAATAGGGCCGGGCGCCACGCAGTTGACTGTAATCCCATCCTGGGCAAGCTCCAGCGCCCAGGTTCTTGCCATGGCCTGTACCGCCCCTTTGGTAGCGCTATAGAGTGTTCGGGCCTCTTTGCCCAGTACTACCCGGCTGGCATTAAATACGATACGCCCATGCTTGCTGGCACGCAGGCTCGGCAATAAAGCCTGGGTGCATATTAATGCTGAACGTACGTTCAGGTGCATCAAGCGATCAAAATCTTCAATGCGAGTTTCATCAAGAAGGGCCGGGGCCACAATACCTACGTTGTTGACTAGGCAGCTTACCGCATACTTTTCATTTATTGAGTCCAATACTGCTTTTAACGCTTCTATGTCTGATAGATCAACTTGATAAGCATCTTCTTTAAACGAATCTATCGTGGGCTCAACGATATCAAGGACGATAACCCGATAGCCATCCTGCTGAAGGCGTTGAGAGATGGCCTGCCCGATATTGCGAGCGCCTCCAGTTATCACTGCATACGGCGTTGACATGAATTTCTCCTCTCGATGAGATTTATATTTATGAAGCCGCTTTTCCAAGCGGCAACGTCATGGCGTTGGGCGAGCAGGCGAGTTAACCAACTGCTCATATAATGGGTACGCGGCGGGATTACATGGGGTTTGATTTTTTCAGAAGCGATACGGTTGATAAGAGAGCGCACGTAGATTTGGTAAGTCAGTATCCATCTGTTTATCCTATGGTTCGAATAACGAACATAAGTACGATTTTGCTCTGAATCAAGCTTTTTTACACTATTTTCAGGCTCTGAATCACGTCACTAGGAGGCCTTGCGCCCATGCCCTCAGCATTTTTAAAGCACCCGTTTATGAGCCAAACCGCCTTGGCTGCCTGTAATGAAGACGCCATGGTGCGTGCCATGCTGGCCTTTGAACTGGCCTTGGCTGACGTTCAGCAAGCCAGTGGTGCACTGCCTGCCGGCACAAGTCAGCAGATGCGCGCTCAGCTGGAAGATGTCTCTTTTGATATCGCTGAGATGGCCGAGGGCATCGCCAGCGGAGGCAACGTCGCCATTCCGTTCGTCAAACAGAGCCGTGCGCTGCTCGCAGATGGCCTCAAGCGTTACTGGCATCAGGGGGCGACGAGCCAGGATGTCGTTGATTCTGCGTTGATGCTGTTACTTAAACCGCGCCTGGCCGCTTTGGATAGCCTGCTGCTGCGCTGCCGCTCGGCGGCGATAGATCTCATGGACACACACAGCAATACGCCCATGGTCGGGCGCACCCTAATGCAGCAGGCGTTGCCGATTACCTTTGGCGTCAAGGTTTCTCACTGGGCCGTAGGCCTGGAACAGGCGCGTCGGCGCTTGGGTGATATTGAGCTCCCTGTTCAATTTGGTGGCGCGGTGGGTGTGCATTCGGGGTGGGATTCGCTGGGGCTTGAGTGGATGGACGCCTTGGCTGAAAAGCTAGGCCTGGCAGCACCGGTATTGCCATGGCATACCGACCGCTATCCCATCCACGCGCTGGGTACGGCGCTGGATGCTGTAGCCAGCGCTGCCGAGAAACTGGCACTGGATGTATCGCTGCTTACCCAGACCGAGGTAGGCGAGGTGGCCGAGCCCTCGGCACCGGGGATGGGAGAATCCTCTTCGATGCCTCATAAGCGCAACCCAGTGCGCAGCGCGCTGATACGAGGCGCGGCAAGGCAAGTGCATGGGCATGCCAGTGTATTGTTAAACGCGGCCGCCCAGCCTCTGGAACGCGGGCTGGGGGAATGGCATGCCGAATGGGCGCCGTTAATGGAAAGCGTACTACTGGTGGAGGGTGCGCTGGAGCAGGTGGCCGTACTGCTTGAAGGGCTTGAAGTGTATCCCGATAACATGTGGCGCAACTTGGCGGCTACCGGGGGCGGCATCATGGCTGAGCCGGTGGCGCGCCTGCTGACCCCTGCGCTAGGCACAGATAACGCCAAGGCGGTAAGTGCTGCGGCGGCGGAAACCTCACGCTGCGAGTCCCGGGATTATTCAGATGTATTGATTGATGTACTGGCCGAGCACCCTGAGACAAACGGAACCATTGATTACGATTCACTGCGTAAAGCTTGCGATCCGACTTTATACCTTGGTAGCAGCAAGGCTCAGATAAAACGCGCCAGAAAATGGTTAGAATCGAAATAATTTTTATAAGAAACAAATGCTTAATTAATTTTGTGAAATAAGAAAATGCCCTGGCGGAGATGCAAGGCAAGCGTGGGTGGGTTTGACCTCATCTACGTTCGGCAGTAACTTGTTCGTATAGAGGATCTATGTTCGCTTTACGAACAATTTGTTGATAGTTCACTAACAAGCATGCCAACGACCCGCTAAGAGGCACCCACATGGCCGAGTTTCTCAGCTTACATGACGCGGTAGCGCGCTACGTTCAAGACGGCGCTACCGTGGCCATGGAAGGCTTTACCCATCTGATTCCATTTGCCGCCGGTCACGAAGTGATCCGTCAGAAAAAGCGTGATCTGACGCTGATCCGCATGACTCCCGATATCATCTACGACCAGCTGATTGGCGCAGGCTGCGCTAAAAAAGTGATCTTCTCCTGGGGTGGCAATCCAGGTGTCGGGTCGCTGCATCGCCTGCGTGATGCCGTGGAGAAAGGCTGGCCGCATAAGATTGAGATTCTTGAGCACAGCCATGCGGCCATGGCCTGTGCATTTGAAGCGGGCGCGGCTGGCCTGCCACTGGCAGTGCTGCGTGGTTATGTGGGTAGTGAGCTGCCCAGCGTGAACGATCAGATCAAGTTCATTGAGTGCCCGTTTACCGGTGAGCGTCTGGCAGCGGTGCCGTCGGTGCGTCCTGATGTTTCCATCGTTCACGCCCAGCGTGCGGATCGCCAGGGTAATGTGCTGGTGGAAGGGATTGTTGGCGTACAGAAAGAGGCCGTGCTTGCGGCCAAGCACAGCATCGTCACGGTGGAAGAGATCGTTGACGATCTGAAAGCGCATCCTAACGCCTGTGTGATTCCTAGCTGGGCCATCAGTGCTGTGGCGGTGGCTGAAAAAGGCGCGCTGCCCTCTTACACCCACGGCTATTACGGCCGCAGCAACCGTTTCTACAAAGAGTGGGACGCCATCGCTCGCGATCGTGACACTTTCACCAAGTGGCTTGATGACAACGTCTACCGCGCAGAGGAGAACGCCTGATGAGCCTGGAATATACCTCTTCTGAAATGATGTCGGTGACCGCTGCGCGGGCGCTGGAAAATGGCACTACCTGTTTTGTAGGCATCGGGCTGCCCTCAGAGGCCGCTAACCTAGCGCGGCTAACACATGCGCCTGACGTGGTGCTGATTTACGAATCCGGCACGCTGCAAACCAAGCCCGATATTCTGCCGCTCTCCATCGGCGACGGCGAGCTGTGCGAATCAGCGCTGACGACTGTGGCAGTGCCCGAGATGTTTCGCTACTGGCTGCAGGGCGGCAAAGTGAACGTGGGATTTTTGGGTACCGCGCAAATCGATCGCTTTGCTAACCTTAACACGACGCTGATTGGTGACTACAAAGCACCTAAAGTACGCCTGCCGGGCGGCGGCGGCGCACCGGAAATTGCCACTAACGCGGGTGAAGTATTTATCACCCTGAAGCACTCGAAGCGGGCGTTTGTGAAAGATGTTGATTTCGTCACCACTCTGGGCTTTGGCCGTGATGGCAAAGGGCGCGATAACGTACCCAATATCGGCAAAGGCCCGACCCGCGTGATTACCGATCTGTGCGTGATGAAGCCCGACCCCGACACCAAAGAGCTTGTTGTGGTATCGCTTCATCCGGGCGTTAGCCGGGAGGACGTAATGGAGGCGACCGGCTGGGAAGTGCGTTTTGCCGCCCAGCTTGAGAGTACCCCTGAGCCCAGCGAAAAAGAGCTTGAGATCTTGCGCGAGTTGAAAGCCCGTACCGAACGCGCCCATGCGGGCGAATAAGGAGTTGGTCATGACAAACGTTTATTTATGCCACCCGCGACGCACCGCTATCGGTCGGTTTGGCGGCACGCTGGCAAGCGTGCGCCCCGATGATTTCGCCGCCACGATCTTCAAGGCAGTGCTAGCTGATGCGCCGGATCTCGATCCTGCCGCCATTGAAGAAGTATTTATGGGCTGCGCCAACCAGGCCGGTGAAGATAACCGCAACGTAGCACGCATGTCGTCGCTCCTGGCGGGCATTCCCACCTCGGTACCCGGCACGACCATGAACCGCCTGTGCGGCTCGGGTATGGACGCGGTAGGCACCGCATTTCGGGCAATTAAGGCTGGTGAAATGGAGCTGGCGCTGGCCGGCGGCGTGGAATCCATGTCCCGGGCGCCCTATGTGATGGGCAAAGCCGATAGCGCCTTCTCTCGCGGTCAGAAAATCGAAGATACCACTATCGGCTGGCGCTTTGTGAACCCGCTGATGAAGAAGGCGTTCGGGATCGACTCCATGCCGGAAACGGCGGAAAACGTCGCCGAACAGTTCAATATTTCCCGAGAAGATCAGGATGCCTTCGCGTTGCGCTCCCAGCAGAAAGCGGCCGCCGCACAGCAAGCCGGCCGGTTTGCTCAGGAAATCACCCCTATCGAAATACCTCGCCGCAAGCAGGAGCCACTGATTTTTGATCAGGATGAGCACTTGCGGGAAACCACGATGGAGAAGCTTGCTGCTTTGCCTACGCCCTTCCGTGAAGGCGGCAGCGTAACCGCTGGCAACGCCTCCGGCGTCAACGATGGCGCGGCAGCCATGCTGGTGGCCAGCGAGTCAGCGGTTAAACAGCACGGCCTAACGCCCATGGCCAAGATTATCGGTATGGCAACGGCTGGCGTTGAACCGCGCATCATGGGCTATGGCCCGGTACCGGCAGTCCAGAAACTGCTCAAGCGCACTGGCATTTCGCTTGATGAAATTGATGTCTTTGAGTTTAACGAAGCCTTTGCCGCCCAGGCACTGGCCTGCATGCGTGACCTAGGCCTTGAAGACGACGACCCACGGGTAAACCCCAACGGCGGTGGAATTGCCCTTGGGCATCCGCTGGGCATGTCCGGCGCACGCCTGCTGCTTACCGCTGCTCATGAGCTGCAAAACAGCGGCAAACGCTACGCGCTGTGCACCATGTGCGTGGGCGTAGGCCAAGGTATTGCCACACTGATCGAGCGCGCTTAACGGAGGTAGTATGGCTTTTCATACCATCAATGGACGCAGCGTGGCCTACCGGCTGTTGGGTACTCAAGGTAATCCACTGGTCGTGCTGGCGCATCCCTTGGGCATGAGCCAGGCCGTGTGGGACGATGTTATCCCTGCGCTGCTTCCCCGCTACCGGGTGTTGACTTGGGATCTTCCCGGCCACGGGGCCAGTCAGGCGGTGAGCAGCTCACAGGTCACGCCTGCGGATCTGGCCGGCGAGGCCTTGGCACTGGCAGAGCTTGCGGGTGACGAGCGCTTTCATTTTGTCGGCACTTCCATTGGTGGCGTGATCGGCCAACAGTTGATAGCCGAGCACAGTGACCGTTTGCTCTCCGCGACGCTTACCAATACCGGCGCGATCATCGGCACGCCTGATTTATGGAACACCCGCGCTGGCCGTGTGCGTCAGGAAGGCCTCGCGGCCATGGCCCAGGAGATCGTACCGCGCTGGTTTGCCCAGGCGACGTTCGAGGCAAATCCCGCGCTTAAGGCGGGCTGGTGCACCCAGATGGGGCGAGGTGATGACGAATCCTACGCCCAGCTATGCGAGATGTTGGGCCGCGAGACGTTTACCGGGCAGCTGTCCGGCAAGCCAGTCAAGGTGCAACTATTCGGCGGCAGTGAAGACCTTGCGACACCGACCGCGACGCTTGAGGCGCTGGCGGAAGAACTTGATGGCGCGCCGCTGGAGATTTTTGATGGCGTGGGGCACGTGCCATCGGTCGAGGCGCCAGCACGCTTTGCGCAGAAGCTTCTGAGTGTCATGGCGGCGGACCTGGGCGATGTGGCGAACCAAGGCGTGGCGTATGCCACCGGCCTGCAAACCCGTAAGCAGGTGCTGGGCGAGGAGCATGTGGCGCGCTCAACCGCTAATGCAAACAGTCTGGATACCCCTTTCCAGCAGATGATCACGCGCTTGGCTTGGGGCGAACTGTGGAGCAATGACGACCTGACCCGCCGTGAGCGCAGCATGATCACCACGGGAATTCTCGCTGCTCTGGGGCGTGAAGAGTTGACGCTGCACTTGAAAACCGCCAAGCGTATAGGTCTGACCGAAGCCGAGCTTCGCCAGGTACTCATGCATGTGGCAATTTACGGCGGTGTACCGGCGGCCAACCATGCCTTTGCCTTGGCCAAAGAGCTGGGCTGGGGTGAATGATCGATTAGTTGTCGGCTGAACACTAATAACAATTCATACATTAATCGGAGCCATGCCATGACGTCAGTTCAATTATTAATCGACGGCCAGCAGTGTCTTGCTTCAGATAGCGCCACCTTCAAGCGCTGCAATCCGCTGAGTGGCGAAACGGTCTCTCAAGTGGCGGCGGCCTCGCTTGAAGATGTCAATCGGGCTATCGAAGCGGCTCACGGCGCTTTCAAGTCCTGGTCTCGGACGGGCCCAGGCGAGCGCCGGGCGAAGTTGACCAAGGCCGCTGAGCTGATGGAGTCACGCCAGCAGGCGTTCATCGATGCCATGGTGGATGAAACGGGCGCTACCCCGGGTTGGGCAGGCTTTAATGTCATGGTGGCGGCGAACTTGTTGCGTGAATCGGCTGCCTTAACCACACAAATACAGGGCGATATTATCCCCTCCAACGTGCCTGATAGCCTGGCCATGGGCATTCGCGTACCGTGCGGCGTGGTGGTCGGTATCGCCCCGTGGAACGCACCTATCATACTGGGTACGCGGGCCATTGCCGGGCCATTGGCGTGTGGTAACAGCGTTATACTGAAAGCATCAGAAATGTGCCCGAATACGCACGCGCTGATTGGGCAGGTGCTGCACGATGCGGGCCTGGGTAACGGCGTTGTTAACGTTATCCATAATCAGCCCGAGCAAGCATCAAGTGTGGTTGGCGCATTAATAGAGCATCCGGCGGTTCGTCGTATCAATTTTACCGGCTCTACAACGGTTGGGCGAATTATTGCGGAGAAAGCCGCCAAGCACCTTAAACCCGTACTGCTAGAGCTTGGCGGTAAGGCACCTTTTCTGGTGCTTGACGATGCCGATATTGACGCAGCGGTTGAAGCGGCCGCTTTCGGCGCCTTCTTCAATCAGGGGCAAATCTGCATGTCGACCGAGCGCTTGATCGTAGATGAAGCCGTTGCCGATGAGTTTGCCGAGAAGTTGGCGGCCAAAGCGAAGACACTGACAGCGGGAGATCCTCGTGCAGAAGGCAATGTACTGGGGACGCTCATCAACCAGGAATCTGGTCATAAGCTCAACGAACTGATCGATGACGCCCTCAGCAATGGCGCCCGCTTAGGCTCTGGAGGAAAGGCTGAAGGTGTCGTGATGCAGCCAACGCTGGTGGATAACGTCACAAAGGCAATGCGGCTTTATTCGGAAGAGTCCTTTGGTCCTGTGGTCGCCATGATTCGCGTCAAGGGTGAAGAGGAGGCCATTCGCGTTGCCAATGATAGCGAGTACGGCCTTTCAGGCGCCGTGTTTACCCGCGATAGCGCACGCGGGCTGCGGGTTGCTGGGCGAATTGAAACTGGCATCTGTCATATCAATGCGCCAACGGTACACGACGAGCCGCAAATGCCGTTTGGTGGCGTAAAAAGTAGCGGTTACGGACGCTTCGGTGGTAAGGCGGTCATCGAGGAGTTCACGGAACTGCGCTGGATGACGCTGCAAACCGGCCCGCGTCACTATCCTATCTAGCGCGATAACGGAGGACAAAAATGGCGCTCCAGAGCGCCGTTTTTATTCAATACAAAAAATAATAAAAGTGAGCTGACGTCGCTCTTTGGGTAGCTATATCGTTTGGGCTGACGTCACAGCTTTGATAATGGTGTCGCAAAACCAGCGTTGCGATGGCGCGCTGCTGGTTTGCGCATGCCAGTGAAGGGCCACACTGAAACTTGGAACTTCAAAGGGTAGTTCGTGTATTTTAAGCAAGTGATCTTCAAAGCTGGCCGCAATTTGAAGAGGCAATATGGCGATAAGATCGCTGCCATGCAGGATTTGTGGCAAGACGGAAAAATGCGCCAGTGACAAGCTCACTTTTCGCTGAATACCCCGCAGCTCCATCACTTCTTCAACAAGATCGTGCCCCGACGAGGAGGAGATGGATACATGTCGTCCACGGGTAAACTGTTCAATACTTAAGCCCTTATCAGCTAAGTCATCAGCAGCAAGGTAATGCTCATTGAGTAAACAGACATAGCGGTCATTCAACAGCACGTGCTTTTGAATATTTGCGCCGTTTAACGGACGGCTACAAATAACGGCATTAACCTTGCCCGCCATCAACCATTCCTGGGCTTTTGCAATTTCCAGTGGCACCACCTCCAGCTCAGCCTGGGGTGCCTGCGCATAAAAAAGATTTAAAATAGCCGGCAGCAACGCCATTTCACCTAGATCGGTTAGCGCCAAGCGGAAACGCAGCTTGCAATGGGCGGGCGTAAAATGGCGGCTACTCTCTATCGTGTCGTTAACCTGGCGCAAGGCCTCTTTTAGTGAAGGGTATAGCTGGTGCGCCACGGTAGTAGGCTCCATGCCCCGTGAAGTGCGCACAAAAAGCCGGTCATTGAACAGCTCTCTTAACCGATTTAAAGCGTAGCTGACCGATGGCTGGGTAACATATAGTTGCTCGGCTGTTTGAGTAACGCTGCCCGTTTCAAACAGTATCAGGAAGGTACGGATAAGATTAAGGTCAGTGTGGGCCACGATATAGATCTCATTTATTCTAAATAGAAATATTATTGATTTGATCAATTATAGTAACGGCAGCTAGCGTGGAAAGAAGAAATCCAATAAGGAACTGACCATGCCAAGCGTACACGCCACGACCTACTCGCTTTTACGCCGACAGGGAATCACCACTATCTTTGGTAATCCTGGATCCAATGAATTGCCCTTTCTTAAAGGTATGCCGAACGACTTTCAGTACGTTCTCGGGCTTCATGAAGGCGTGGTGGCAGGTATGGCGGACGGCTATGCACTCTCCAGCGGAAAGCCCGCTTTTGTGAACCTGCATGCCGCGGCAGGTACGGGAAATGCCATGGGGGCGCTGACCAACGCTTGGTATTCCCATTCCCCCCTCGTGATTACCGCCGGACAGCAGGCACGCTCGATGATCGGCGTCGAGTCAATGCTTGCCAACGTTGATGCACCGCAGCTTCCCAAACCGCTCGTCAAGTGGAGCTATGAGCCTGCCTGTGCCGAAGATACGCCGCGGGCATTGAGCCAGGCGATCCATAGCGCCAGCTTACCGCCACGCGGGCCGGTCTATGTCTCCATTCCGCACGATGACTGGGAACGCGATGCTGGTGAAGATGCAGCGCTTCTGCTTGAGCGTGACGTGGTACATGCCGGCGTTCCAAGCGCTGCGCAAATTGAGCAACTGGTTAAGCGTCTTCAGTCAGCCGCTCGTCCAGTGCTGGTATTAGGACCAGATGTGGATGCCCAGCAGGCGAACGAGCTGGCTGTGGCATTGGCTGAGCGGCTAAAAATGCCGGTATGGGTCGCTCCTTCGGCATCACGCTGTCCTTTCCCGACCCGCCATCCCTGTTTTCGTGGCGTACTGCCTGCCGCCATTGCCGGTATTACCGAGCAGCTGGAAGGTCAAGACCTCATTGTGGTGGTAGGCGCGCCCGTATTCCGTTATCACAAATACGCGCCAGGGCGGTACCTGCCTGAGGGCGCAAGCTTGCTGCACATTACAAGTGACGCAGATGAGGCGGCTAGGGCCCCCATGGGAGAGGCGTACGTGGGCGATGTCCACGCGATACTAACCGCGCTACTGGCTCAGATCGAAGAGAGCGACCGGAAAATGCCGGAACCTCTACCGGCGCCTCAGCGCGTGCAAGACGCCGATGGCCAGCTGGCACCTGCCAACGTGTTTGAGCTTTTAAACAAGATGGCGCCCGAAGACGCCATTTATGTCAAAGAATCCACCTCAACGGTGGAAATTTTCTGGGAGCGCGTTGAAATGCGTTATCCGGGAAGCTACTTCTTTCCGGCAGCCGGAGGGCTTGGCTTTGGCCTACCAGCGGCGCTTGGCGTGCAGCTTGCCAAGCCGGAGCGTCAGGTGATCGGCGTCATCGGTGATGGGTCAGCGAACTACGCCATCACGGCGTTATGGAGCGCTGCTCAATACCGTATTCCGGTGGTTTTTATCATCCTTAAAAACGGTACTTACGGTGCGCTAAGAGGCTTTGCCCGACATATGCAGGTGGAGGATGCGCCGGGGCTTGATGTGCCAGCCATTGATTTCTGCGCCGTGGCGCAAGGCTACGGCGTGCAAGCGCTCTTTGCCGATTCCCAGGAGCGTCTGGCGGATGCTCTATCCAAAGGTCTAAGCATGAACGAGCCTTTATTGATAGAGGTTCCGACACTCCAAACCTAGGCCTTAAAACATCGCTTATGTCGTAACACCCTATTCAACAAAGATAATAAGAGGACGAACTTATGAAACGCGCCATCTCCCAAAGCCTGCTTCTAGCGTCTGTCGCCACCGTATCTTTTAGCGCACACGCCGAAACGCTAAGAATGTCCCATTTCTGGCCGTCGGCTTCCGCAGTGCATCAGGAAATTTTTGAAGCGTGGGCAAGTAGCGTCGAGGAAGCCTCCAATGGTGAGCTTGAAGTACAGATATTCCCTTCCGGGACGCTCAGCAAGCCGGATCACGCATATCAAGGCGTGGTTGACGGTATTTCTGATATCGCTGCGTCGCTTCAAGGCTATACCTCAGGGCGCTTTCCGCTATCTGAAATAGTGCAGCTACCAGGCGTCTCCAGTAGTGCTCCTCAAGGCTCCTGTATTCTGCAAAAGATGTACGATGATGAGCTGATCGCGAGCGAGTATGAGGACGTCAAAGTGCTCTTTTTATTTACAACAGGGCCAGCTTACCTACATACACGTAACGCTGATATTCAGTCGCCAGCAGATTTAAGTGGGCTGCGTATCCGTCGCCCGAGCGATGTTGCAGGAGAGATGCTTTCGAGTCTGGGCGCCGACCCGTTGGGCATGCCGGCGCCCGATATCTATACGTCGCTTCAGCGCGGCGTCATGGATGGCTTGAGCTTTCCCTGGGAGGCGATGCGGGTTTTTGGTATCAACGAGTTGGTCAATTACCATCTGGAAGTGCCCTACTACTCAGGGGCGGTGATGGCGGTGATGAATCGCGGCGCCTACGAAGGCCTGTCTGACGAAATGCGCGAGGTGATCGACCGGCACAGCGGCATGGAGTGGTCGCAGATTGCCGGTGGGGTCTATCACCGTCTGGATGCGGTAGGCCGTGAAGAGGCGCTGGAGCAAGGTGATACCATTCACACAGTAGAAAATCCTTTAAATGATCCCGAATGGTCAGGCCCACTTGAAGAGGGCACCGAGCGTTACTTGGCGCGCCTGGAGGAGCGAGGCTTGAATAATGCACGGGATATCTACGAACACGCGTTAAGCTTGCGAGAAGAGTGTGCGGAGTAAATTAAACGATTTCCTTGTGAGCGCGAATCGGCGAAGGTAGCGTCTTCTGTTTTGCTGATAATAGAAAGCCATGCTCAACGCCCGTATCAAACTACGCCACTTGATGGCCTTTCTCGAAGTCGCCAAGCGGCGCAGCTTTGCCCGCGCCGCTGAGGCGCTGGCGATTACACAACCGGGGATCTCCAAAGCGATACGCGAGCTTGAGGAGATTTTGCAAACGCCACTTTTCGAGCGCACTTCGCAAGGGGTGTCGCTCACCCAGGCGGGCTTGACGCTGCTGCGCCATGCAGGCCCAGCCATGCGGGCGCTGGACGAAGGTGTCAGTGCTATCGGTGATGCGCATCATGGTGGACGCTGGCTGCGCATAGGAGCGCTATCCACCGTCGAGAGCCGTCTGTTGCCTGTGGCGATACAGCGCTGGCACAGTGCGTCAGCGGCTGGCCAGCACGATACCAGCGTCTCGGTAGTAACCGGCGCCAGTGCCTATCTACTTTCACGCTTGCGCCTAGGCGAGCTTGATATGGTGGTAGGGCGGATGACCGAGGCGCGGGAAATTGGCGATCTCTATTTTGAACATCTTTATTATGAACCGCTGGTTATCGTGGCACGCAGCGGTCATCCGCTTGCCCAGGTAACGCCGGTAGCCGCGAGCCAGCTCATCGCCTATCCCTGGGCAGTGCCACCCCCGCAAACCACGCTGCGCCAACAGGTGGACAGCTTTTGTGTACGCCATGCCATTACGCTACCGCCGCTGTTGCTGGAGACGCTCTCGCTGCCGGTCAGCTATCGCTACACGCTGGAGAGCGACGCGCTCTGGATAGCCCCGCGGGAAGCGGTGATCGAAGAGCTGGAGAGAGGTCTGCTCAAAGAGCTCGCATTGCCGTTTGAGGCGCAGGGAGGATCTGTCGGCATTTGCACGAACGTGAGTATGACGAAATCGCTGACCCGCGACGCTTTTTGCGAAACGCTACGCCAAGTGGCGGCAGAGCGCATTATACCAAGGTCTTAAAGGCAATAACCTATAGGTTATGAGCGAGAACGACTCTTCAATTGGCATGAATGAAGCAACGCGTCACACTTGATGAGTGAAAGCGCAAAGGGGGCAAGCGCCGCCCAATGCTTACCTCGCCATAAAGAGCATTTCGCCATGCAATCTAATCATAATCGCTTTGTGACCCGTGACCGTAACTGGCATCCGCCCGCCTATGCCCCTGGCTATAAAACTTCTATTGCGCGTTCGCCCCAGCAGGCGTTGATGAGCATGCAGCAGCCCACTGCTTCTGAGCTGACAGGGCCTGATTTCAGCCATCTGCGGATGGGGTCCTATGATAACGACCTGCTGATGAACTTCACGCAAGGCGAAGGGCTGCCTCAGGGTGAACGGATCATCTTGTTTGGCCGCGTGATGGACCAGTTTGGCAAGCCGGTACCCCATACGCTGGTAGAGATGTGGCAGGCCAATGCGGGTGGGCGCTATCGCCATAAGAAAGATGCTTACTTGGCACCGCTGGACCCTCACTTTGGTGGCGTGGGCCGCTGCTTGACCGACGATCAGGGTTTTTACCGTTTTCGGACCATCAAGCCAGGCCCCTACCCCTGGCCGAATGATGTAAATAGCTGGCGGCCGGCGCATATTCATGTCTCGGTCATGGGGCCGTCTATCTCTTCTCGGCTGATCACGCAAATGTACTTTGAGGGGGACCCACTGATTCCGCTATGCCCCATCGTGCACACGCTGAAAGACCCCGAAGCCGTGGAGACGATGGTCGGCCGCCTGGATATGGCTAACAGCAAGCCGATGGATTGCTTGGCTTACCGTTTTGACATTGTGGTGCGCGGCGAGCTGCAAACCTATTTTGAAAACCAATAAGGCAGGGGATTGATGATGAAACAGCCTAACACCCAGCCGATGAGCGAATTGATGTTGCGTGAAACCGCCTCGCAAACCGCCGGACCTTACGTGCATATTGGTTTGGCGCTGGCCGCGGCCGGTAACCCCGAGCGCGACGAAGAGATCTGGAGCGAAATGGTCAAGCCTGATGCTTCAGGAGAGCATATCGAGGTTGTGGGCACCGTTATTGATGGTAATGGTGATCTGGTGCGCGATGCCTTCCTGGAAGCGTGGCAGGCCGATGCGGAAGGGAATTACCAGTCCGATTACGATCTACGTAAGCCATTTAATAGTTTCGGGCGGACCGCCACCACCTTTGATCACGGCAGTGAGTGGTCACTAAAGACCATCAAGCCAGGTGCCGTTGTGCACCCTAACGGCAAGCTGATGGCGCCGCACATCAACCTGGCGATATTTGCCCGTGGCGTGAATATCCACCTGCAAACGCGTCTCTATTTTGACGATGAGGTTGAGGCCAACCGCGAGTGTCCGGTGCTTTCGCGGGTTGAGTCAGACAATCGTCGCCAGACGTTGATCGCCAAGCGTGAAGAGGCCGGCGGCGTCATCCGCTATCGCTTTGATATTCGCTTGCAAGGGCCAGGGGAGACGATCTTTTTCGATTTCTGACGCTCACCCAATGGATGAAAAGCAGTAAGTAAAAAGCGCCGGTTTTGAGTCCGGCGCTTTTTGGTTAGCGGCGATCAAGCGCAAAGGGCCACCTTGCTAGGCGTTGGTAACCGCGCACTCTTCTTTCAAACCCATCGCCGCATCGTAGATCTCTCTGGCATTACCCCCTACCTCGTTTAGGTAGTTATCGATGGTTTCCTGCAATACCGGGCCCCAATCGGGGTCGTTAAGTGCGTCTTCGATAACGATGAACTCATGCCCTGCCTCTTCAGCCTCTTGTCGGCCTTGCGCGATCAGCGTGTCGTAGACCTCGGCGGCGCGCATCGACCACTCCATACCACTATGTTCATCGATCACCTGCTGAAGCTCTGCGGAGAGGTTCTCGTAGTTACGCTGGTTCATGACCGCGAACAGCGACAAATCGTAGAGAGGCACTTCGGTATGGTAATGCGCCAGCTCGTTGAGACGGAACGTTTTCATCCCTTCCCAGTTGAAGCTCAGGCCATCCACGACGCCACGCTGCATTGACGTAAATACATCCGGGGCGGGCATGCCGACGGCCTGTGCGTCGAGCCGCTCCATCATATCGCCCACCAAGGGTGTGGGCCTGCGCAGGCGTAAACCGGCCAAGTCGTCAGGTGTTTCGATCAACTTGTCTTTGGTATGCAGATAACCCGGGCCCGTGGTGAAGAAGAATAGCGGATGGGTGTCGGCATACTCTTGCTCCAGGTGGCCCTGCTCAAAAAGCGACTGCAGAATACACGCCCCCTCGCGAGCGCTTGATGAGACACCGGGTAGCTCAACGATCTGGGTTAACGGAAATCGGCCGGCCGTGTAACCCTGGGCGGACGCACCGACATCAGTGATGCCGCGCGTCGTGCTTTCGTATGTCTGTGCCGACTTGGCCAGCGTTTGGCTGGGAAACACTTCGACGTTAAGTTGGCCGTCGGAGGCTTCGTTTACGCTCTTCGACCATGCCTGGAAAAGCGCACTATCGATCATTGAACCGCCGGGCCATACATGCGCTAAGCGCAGCGTTGTCTGGGCTTGGGAGACAGCTGGCAACAAAACGAGCGCGCTGAGCAGCGCGGCTTGGGTCACGGTTGTCTGGGATTTTTTCATTGTAGTTATCCTTTGGACTATCAAATAGGCTATTACCGTTGTTGGCGTATCATAGATCCAGCACAAGTACTTTGCTTTTAGAGCGTGAACAGCAAGGCGTGAACTGGTCATTGGCGGCGTGCTCGTGATCCTCTAGGTAAAGATCTCGGTGATCCGGCTCGCCCTCCAACACACGCGTTAAACACGTACCGCATACCCCTTGTTCACAGGAAACCATCACCTCAATGCCATTCTCTGAGAGAACTTGATGAACTGTTTTATCGGCGGGCACGGTAAAGCTTTCGCCACTGCTGGCGATACGCACTTCGAAACTGCCGTCTTGTGAACTGTCGATTTCGGCCCCGCTGAAATACTCGGTGTGCACCTGGTCGTTAGGCCAGCCATTCGCTTTGCAGGTAGTCATGACTGCATCAATGAAGCCTTTAGGCCCGCAGACATAGACGCGGGTATCAGCATCTGGCTGACCAAGCAGGGTATCGAGATTCAGATGCTGGCTTGGCTCGCCATCATCGAAGTGGAAGTGAACCTGCGCGGCAAAGTCGGCCTCAACAAGGCGTTGATAAAAAGCGGTCCTCTCCCTGGAACGCGTGCAGTAATGGAGCTCGAAGGCGCCATCAGTGTGCGCTAAGCGTTCGGCCATGCAGAGCAGTGGTGTAATACCAATGCCGCCTGCCAGCAGTACAATGCGCTGGGCGGGCTTGAGCGGAAAGTGATTTTTAGGCGCGCTGATCTGCACAAGATCGCCAATCTGTATCTCATCGTGCATGGCGCTAGAGCCGCCGCGTGAAGCGGGGTCGCGCAGTACCCCAATCAAGTAGCGGTCACGCTCGTCTGAGTGGTTGCAGAGTGAATATTGACGGATAACGCCGTCTTTAACGCGCACATCAATATGCGCACCCGCGCTAAAGGCCGGTAATTCCCGGCCATGCGGGTCAGCTAGCTCGAAGACCACAATATCCAAGGCTTCATCGTAACGCGCGATGACCTCGACAATGAGAGAAGGCGATGTATGGGTCATGCATTAGCTCCTGCCTCAGATGTCTCGCGCTCCTCGGTGAGAATGCGGTCAATGATTCGGCGCGCCTGCACACCACCACCGTCGATATTGAGCTTTAACAGCTGGCGATCCGGGTAGCGTAAAAGGTTGCGCTGCTGCGCCTCGAGCATGTCCAGGTCTTCGGCAAAAATCTTGCCTTGACCCTCGCGGATTTTCTCGGTCAGCTCCTGATCCTCGGGTTTGAAATTGCGCGCCATCCCCCAGAAATACCAGATGGAGGTATCTGATTCAGGAGTAATAAAATCCACCACCACGCTTGAGGCTTTCTTGTCCGCTGGCGCATCAGCGCCGCCGTTGCCAGCATGTGCGACGCCGACTTCGATCAATACATGGCTAGGTGGGGTGAAGCGGCAAACCTGCCAGCGATCCACCGGCACGTCATCGGCCAAGCCGTTGCCGCGTAGCGCTGTCTGCCAGAAAGGCGGCGCTGGAATATTCTCCATTTGGCGGCTGGTAATGACTTCATCGCCGTTTACCTTCGTATCGGGTGCTGCCTCCTCGATTTCCGGCTGTCCGATACTGGAGGCATGAACGTACGTCTCATGGGTTAAATCCATGAGATTATCGATCATGAGTCGATACTCACACTGGATATGGTAGAGCCCGCCGCCATACGCCCAATCGGGGTTGTTCGCCCACTCAAGCTCTGGAATGAGGTTAGCGTCCGCTTTATCGGGATCGCCAGGCCAGAGCCAGATAAAACCATGGCGTTCCTCAACAGGGTACGATTGCACGCTGGGGAAGCCTCGAACACGTTGACCAGGCATGCTGTCGCACTTGCCGCTGCAGTTCATCTCAAGGCCATGGTAGCCGCATACCAGCTTGCCATCGCGCACAAAACCTAAGGAGAGCGGCGCCCCACGGTGGGGGCAGAAGTCTTCCATGGCAGCGACGCGGCCTTCATCACCGCGGAAGAAAACGAGTTGCTTGTTGCAAATGGTTCTTCCTAGTGGTTTATCGGCGAGTTCATCGGGAGTACAGGCAACGTACCATGTGTTTAGCGGGTAGGGGGCTTGCTGAGTCACGGGGCACTCCTTATTGAAATTTGTTATTGGTTTTTCTTTCTTTTGGATCCAAAGTAAAGGCTATAGGGGTTTTTATCGTCAACCTAGACTTTGGTGTAGGGTATTAATTAAACACCCCAATGTTATGAAAATGAGAGAAGACAAATGAGCAGCAGCAATCAAAACGTAGCCAGCCAACTGCGCAAGTTGATTGAGGATGGTCACTATCCCCAAGGGGAGCGGTTAGGTGAAGAGGCCGTTGCAGAGCAGTTGGGGATATCAAGAACCCCGGTGCGCTTGGCATTCCGTACGCTTGAACAAGAAGGGCTGCTTAAGCGTGCGGGCAAGCGTGGCTTTATGGTACGTGAATTTACCGATGCGGATGTGCACTGTGCTGTGGAGGTGCGTGGAGTGCTTGAGGGCCTCGCCGCACGGCGTTTGGCGGAACACGGCGTGTCTAGCCAGCAGCGTGAGGAATTTGAATTTTGGATCCATAAAGGTAGGGAAGTGCTTGATAAGGGATATTTGGTTGAAGAGGATATTCAAAGCTGGATAGAGCTTAACTGGCATTTTCACGAGCTAATTGTGTGCTCGGCCGGTAGCGGCGTTATCGCCGATGCCATTTCACGCAATAACCATCTGCCTTTTGCGGCGGCTGCTTCCATCGTAATTGATAAAGGTAAGCTCTCGCATGAGTACCGCAAGCTTCAGCTTGCCCAACTCCATCATGAGCTTATTTTTCAATCGCTTGTAAATGGTGAAGGGGCACGTGTCGAGATGTTAATGCGCGAGCATGCGCTAATTGGGATCCGCTACTCGGAACTTCTTTGATACCGGTGCTCTTTATATCGTATAAAGCCAAAATTAAATACGGGTTGGAAAGTTATAAAGAAGGTTGATGTAGACCAAGGTCGATTGGCTCTATGGCGGCGAGTGGATTAAGGTTGGCTCAGTAAAACGAACTAATATTCGTTATGCGAACAAACGCATGCTTAAGGCTCGGAGTCTTCCCCATGAAAACAAAATTAACTCAGTGTGTGCTGGCAGCCGCCATTGCAGGTCTATCGATGAGTGCGGCTCAGGCTTCGACGACCTTACGTATGGCTCACTTCTGGCCAGGAGCATCAGGTGTCAACGAAGATATCCTACAAGTATGGGCCGATACGATTGCTGAAGAATCCGGTGGCGATCTAGCCGTTCAGATGTTCCCTTCGGGCACGCTAGCCAAGCCCGACTCCATTTACGAAGCAGCCGCCAATGGCATCGCTGATATCGGTGCAACAGCGCAGGGCTACACGGCTGGCCGCTTCCCTCTTTCGCAGATTGTTGAACTCCCCGGTGTGGCAAGTTCAGCCACCCAGGGCGCTTGTGTGCTGCAAACTCTTTACGACGATGGTCATCTGGATAGCGAATACGAAGATACGCGTCCGTTGTTCATGTTCACTACCGGACCGGGCGGTATTCACACTATTGGTACCGATGTTCAAACACCTGCTGATCTAGAAGGGCTACGTATCCGTCGTCCCACGGCGGTTGCCGGCCAAATGTTGGAGAACATGGGCGCAAGCCCCGTAGGTATGCCAGCGCCGGATATTTATACCGCCATGCAGCGTGGCGTTATTGATGGTTTGAGCTTTCCCTGGGAGGGCCTAAAGGGCTTTCGTATCAACGAGCTGGTGAGCTACCACACAGAAGTGCCGTTTTATACGCTAGTGTTTGTTGCCACCATGAACCAGCGTACTTATGAGCGTTTATCTCCCGAGCAACAAGCGGTGATCGACAACAACTCCGGCATGAAGTGGGCAGAAAAAGCCGGTGCCGTGTTTGACCGTCTTGATGTAGAAGGTAAACAGGAAGCCGTTGACGCGGGCCATACCATTCGTGAAATCGAAAACCCGCTTGAGAACCCTGACTGGCAGGGCCCGCTGGAAGCAGGTATCGAAATCTACCTCAGCGAGCTGGAAGGGCGTGGTTTGAGCCAGGCACGTGAGGTCTATGAGGCGGCGTTAGCAGCCAGCGCCTCTTGCGCCGGTTCGCAGGAGTAATTGATGCAGACCTACCTAGAGAGGGCCAGCCATTGGCTGGCCTTACTATGCCGCTGGGTCGCGGGTGTGGCATTGGTGGCGCTTTTATTAGTAACCATTGCGGATGTGAGCACGCGTTATCTTTATCGTTTAACGGAAGGCGCCATAGCGCTACGCGTGAGTGGAAGCGTGGAGCTGGTGAGCTACTTGATGCTCTGTTCATTGCTGGCCGCTATGGCGGCCAACGTGGAAAAGAGCCAGGTTGTTGTGGAGGCACTGTCCCATAGCCTTCCTCAGTGGATAAAAAACCGGCTTCACGGTGTTTATCTAATTGGTTTTGCAGCGTTAGGGCTGGTGCTGTTTACAGGACTTCTGGATTCAGCGGCGGCTGCTTCGCGCCATGGCGAGGTCACCCAGGATTTGCGCCTACCGATGGGCCCAATCTACTACGCCGCAGCAGTACTTAGCTTGCTGTTAGGCGTGAGAAGCGCGCTGCACGCCCTTTTGGGAGCGCTGTTTGGCGTCGAAGGAGAGGTTTCCAATGGGGAGTGAAATGATAGGGGCCATAGGCCTCGGTCTGCTGTTGGTGCTAATGGTACTGCGCGTACCTGTTGCCCTGACCATGCTATTGATTGGTGTGGGTGGCTTTGCCTGGGTGATCAGTTGGAGTGCAGCGATTGCCCAGCTAAAAACGGTGCCTATAGAGGTGCTTTCCAATTACAGTTTCAGCGCTGTACCCATGTTCATCTTGATGGGGGTACTGGCGGCGCACTCGGGCATGGCGGGTAAGCTTTTTGATGCCACGCGCACCATCTGTGGTGGATGGAAAGGTGGTCTGGCTATTGCGGCAGTAGGCTCGTGCGGCGTCTTTTCGGCGATTTCAGGTTCCTCGCTGGCGACGGCCAGCACCATGACGCGTGTGGCGCTTCCCGAAATGGAGCGCTATGGTTACAACCGTGGCCTGGCCACCGGTGCGCTGGCCGCTGGCGGCACGCTAGGCATCATGATCCCTCCCAGTATTGCCCTGCTGATCTACGCCATACTCACCGAGCAATCGGTGGGCGACATGTTCATGGCGGGGTTGATTCCGGGGTTGATGGGGCTTGTCATGTACGCGCTGACGGTAACCGTTGTCATGCGGTTGCGCCCCTCGCTGGCGGTGGCAGGTGAGCCTACTTCGTGGCGAGCCAAGTTGGGCTCAATATCGGGACTAATTCCCTTCTTCGCCGTTTTCCTGGTGATGATACTAGGCATCTACTTTGGTCTTTTCACACCTACAGAAGGGGCAAGTGTCGGGGCTTTCGCTACGCTGCTCTATGCGCTCTTCAAAGGTATGCGCTGGGTAGGCTTGTGGCGAAGCGTTCAGGAGACGTTGGCGCTTTCTGCTGTCGTCTTTTTCATGCTGGTAGGCGCTGAAACGCTTGGCTACTTTATTTCTGTATCGCGTATTTCTTTTTCGATTAGCGACTTTTTGTATGGAACGGAGATGACGCCTATCGTCATCGTACTATGCATCCTGCTACTCTATTTTGTCCTTGGCATGTTCATGGACTCGATCGCGATGCTGGTCATTACTGTGCCGGTGGTCTTCCCGATTATTCAGGCGCTGGGCATTGATCCCGTATGGTTCGGGATTATTACGGTATTAACGGTCGAGCTTGGGTTGATTACGCCGCCTGTAGGCATGAACGTGTTTGTCATCAAGGCAATGGCACCACACGTTGGGCTAGGCGAGATATTTAAAGGTGTGGCACCCTTTATCGTAGCCGATTTTATTCGTTTGGCGTTGCTGATAGCGTTTCCTGTGCTCAGCACGTTCTTCTTGCTGTAGAGAATTGATCTCTTGGCGGTTCGGTACGGCTAATGCGCCTTATGCATTAGCCGCCATTTGAATAAAGGCCCTTAAAAATAGGATTCAAGTCTTTCACGCAGCTGCGAACAATAGGTAGCGCTCTCGATTCGGCTATTGGCCAGCATGTTTTCCAGCAGCGCTGCACGTTTTTTTGAGGATGAAGGCAGTGCCTTAATATGGGTATCGATCCAGATAAGGCGCTGTTGATCGTCCATTAACAGATTATCCAGATGCAGGTCGCGGTGATAATAGCCCGCCTTGGCGAGCTGAATGACCTGCAAGCTCAATGTCTCGATAAACGAATAACGGCCAGCCTCATCCAGCGTTTCAAAATAGACGCTGCCAGTCACACAGTTTTCTATATGCTTCATGGCATACAGCGAACCCAGAGGGTTCAGGAAATTAAGCGCCACACCGTAACAGCGTACATCTACCGTGTGTTGGCCTAGCTGCTCAAGGATACGGCGGCTAGCGAATTCCTTGCGTGCATCGTAGGTGCCTGCTAAGCGCTTGGAAATAATGTCGCGCCCCAACCAGCGCCAGAAATGCTCTTTAGGGGAGTATTTGTCCCGCACCAACTTAAACAGCGTGCCTGACTGCGCTTGAACGTAGAAGTGGCTGTTGCTTTGGCTATCCATAGGTGGCATTGACTCCAAGCCGTGCAAGCTCAATTGAGGCTCATTTTGAGTTCGGCGGATCAAGTACCAGTAAGGTCGTTCAGGAAAGAGAAAGCGTTGCAGCTTTTTATACATTTTAAACCTTGGTATTAAAATTCAACGCTTGCGTTATTTAACACTAAAGCGATAACGGGCTAGCCGCCGGCCTGAAGTGTTGCTTCATTGACATGCCCTGTTTGGCGCTGACGAAACTCGCGCGGCGCCATGGCGGTATTGCGCTTGAAAAAGCGCGTGAAGTAGGCCGGCTCAGAAAACCCAAGGCTATCGGCAATTTGAGCAATTGTCATGTTGGTATAGGTAAGCTGGCGTTTGGCTTCCAGAAGAATTCTCTCATGAAGCATTTGCAGGGCGCTAAGGCCCACCATTTTCCGACACAGTAAATTAAGGTGGGCGCTGCTGATATCAAGCTGTCTGGCGAAGTCTTCGATACTGGGCTGCTCCCGGTAGCGCTGCTCGATCAGCGTTTGGAATTGCTCAAGGTGCTGGCGCCCTTTCTCACGCCGCTGAGGCCCCAGACGCTTAACGCTGGCCTGAGCAGGCACCACCAGGCGCTCCAGCTCTATCGTCAGTACCTGGGTTAACGCTTCAAGCAGCTGGTTTCGGCCCAGTGCAGGATAGCGATACTCCTGATCGATCTGGGCGACCAACTTGGCAATGCGCGTTGTGCTATGGGTAGAAGCCAGGCGATAAAAATCGGCTTTCTTTAATACTTTTCCGTCATTCAAGGCGCTATGCAGATGATCCGCTAACGGTTTTGCCAAGGTAATAATGTGGCCTTGTATGTCTGAAGAGAAGAGAAAACCATGAATCGTCATGGCGGGCACAATGATGGCTGCCATGCCCTGTAGCTGATGGCTGGTGCCTTCCAGCTCTAGCTCAACGCTTCCTTGGCTAATAAAGAGAATATGCACAAGGTCGGCATGCCGGTGTGGGCGAATACGCCAGTCATGCAGGTGGCTGCGCTCTGGAATTGACTCGCAGTGCAGAAGATCTGGAGTGGGCCAATGCTGCGTCTCACCGTAGAGCTTGAAGACGGGAACGACGGCGGTTGATGACATGGCTACCTTAACTTTCAGTATGCGACTAAGGTTGAGGAAAGATACGCTAAAAGTCCAAAAAGTAATCCGTATACTGCCTTATTATGCCTGTCGTTTCATTGAAAAATACAAGAATAAACGATAGATAATGAAAAGGTGGCCCATGAAAACTCAGGTTGCAATTATAGGCGCAGGCCCTTCTGGGCTACTGCTAGGCCAGCTACTGCATCATCAAGGCATTGATAACGTGATTGTAGAACGCCGCTCGGGGGAGTACGTGCTGAGCCGTATCCGCGCCGGAGTGCTTGAGCAGGGCATGGTAGATCTGCTGCGTGAAGCAGGCGTCGCTCAGCGTATGGATGCGGAGGGCCTGCCTCACGATGGTTTTGAGCTGGCGTTTGATAACCGCCGTGTACGTGTCGCGCTGGATGAGCTGACCGGCGGCAGCAAGGTCATGGTTTACGGCCAAACGGAAGTAACGCGAGATTTAATGGCTGCGCGTGAGGCCGTAGGCGCCACGACCATTTACGAAGCTGGAAACGTTCAGCCTCACGCCCTGGACAGCGATTGCCCTTATATTACATTCGAGAAAGACGGCGAAACCGTGCGCCTGGATTGCGACTATATTGCCGGCTGCGATGGCTATCATGGTGTGTCGCGTCAATCGATTCCCAAAGAGCGCATCAAGGAATTCGAGAAGGTGTATCCGTTTGGCTGGCTAGGCGTGTTATCGGACACGCCGCCGGTTTCTGATGAGCTGATTTACGCCCGTCATGATCGAGGTTTCAGCCTGTGCAGCATGCGCTCCGCTACCCGCAGTCGTTACTACCTGCAGGTTCCGCTGGATGAGAAAGTGGAAAATTGGTCAGACGAGCGCTTTTGGGAGGAGTTAAAGCGCCGCTTGCCAAAAGAAGTAGCCAACAAGCTGGTGACCGGGCCGTCAATCGAGAAGAGCATTGCACCGCTACGTAGCTTTGTCGTTGAGCCTATGCAGTACGGCCGGCTGTTTCTGGTCGGCGATGCGGCGCATATTGTACCGCCTACGGGGGCCAAGGGCCTTAATCTGGCGGCCAGTGATGTAAATACGCTCTATCGGTTAATGGTGAAGGTCTACCAGGAAGGCCGTACGGATTTGATTGAGCGTTATTCACAAACCTGCCTGAAGCGCATCTGGAAGGCGGAGCGTTTTTCCTGGTGGATGACGTCCATGCTGCACACTTTTTCAGACCAGGATGATTTCAATAGCCGCTTGCAGCTGGCTGAACTGGACTACGTGACGAGCTCAGAGGCGGGACTCACGACCATCGCGGAGAACTATGTCGGCTTGCCCTACGAGCCGCTGGAATAACCGTTGGCTACTTTTAGATCTACCTTCTAGCCCAGGCATGCCTGGGCTTTTTTATCGAACAAAGACGTTGCTAGCACTCAATGGCATTAACGGCCAACCCACCCTTTGAAGTCTCCTTGTACTTATCCAGCATGTCCTTTCCGGTATCGCGCATGGTGCGGATAACTTTATCCAGGGAGATAAAGTGGGTGCCATCACCGCGCAAGGCCATTTGGGCAGCATTGATCGCCTTGATGGTGGCAATCGCGTTGCGCTCGATGCAGGGCACCTGAACCAGACCGCCCACCGGGTCGCAGGTGAGTCCCAGGTTGTGCTCCAAGCCGATTTCGGCGGCATTTTCTACCTGCTCGGGGGTGGCGCCCATGACTTCAGCCAGGCCGGCGGCTGCCATGGCGCATGCCGAGCCCACCTCGCCCTGGCAGCCCACCTCGGCGCCGGATATGGAGGCGTTTTTCTTGCACAGAATACCGATGGCACCTGCGGCCAGCAGGAAATCCACCACGTTACGCTCAGAGGCGCCAGCCTGAAACTTCATGTAGTAGTGCAGCACGGCCGGAATAATACCTGCTGCACCGTTGGTCGGAGCCGTGACCATGCGCCCACCCGCGGCATTCTCCTCGTTCACCGCCAGCGCAAAGATATTGACCCACTCCATGGCGGAGAAGGTCGTGGCGATCAGACAGTCGTTCTGCTCGGCGGCCAGCAGGCGCTGATGAAGCTGTCTTGCCCGGCGTTTGACATTAAGCCCGCCGGGCAGAACGCCTTCATGGGTCAGCCCGTTATCGATACACTCGCACATGACCTCCCAGATGCGCCAAAGCTCGTTGCGGATCTCTTCTTCTGAACGCCATGTCTTCTCGTTTTCCAGCATCAGGCGACTGATGCTCATGTTTTCGCGCTTGCATAGCGCCAAAAGTTCTTCGGCGGAGTTGAAGTCGAAGGGAATCTCAGCGGTATCCATATCTTCAAGCTTGGCATCCACCTGGTTTTGGTCGACCACAAAGCCACCGCCTACCGAGTAATATGTGTTTTCAATCAGCAGGCTGCCATCCTCGGCAAAAGCGCACAGTTTCATGGCGTTAGGATGGTGGGGTAGGCTCTCTTCATGAAAAATCATATCCCGTTGCCAATCAAATGCGACATCTTTCTGGCGGCCCAATGACAGGCAGCAGGTCTCTTTCAACGCCGCAATCGTGGGATTGATAATTGAGGGATTGATGGTGTCGGGGCGCTCGCCCAGCAAGCCCATGACAATGGCATGATCCGTTCCATGGCCAACGCCTGTGGCGGAAAGCGAGCCATACAGATGCACTTCCAGGCGGTTCACCTGGTTGAGGATCTGGCTATCGCGCAGAACCGCCGCAAACTTGAAGGCCGCCATCATGGGGCCAACCGTGTGTGAGCTGGATGGACCGACGCCAATCTTGAAAAGATCGAAGACACTGATAGGCATGGAAGACCTCTGTATGAGAAATAAAACACCTGCTCAACGACTTTGCCTACAAGCTATATAGCTGGGACAGGATAAACGCGGATTAATGCCGCACTTTCGTCACATAGCCCTGACCGGTGAACAGACTTAATAATTGTTTTACTGTTTATTGAAGAACGCCGTTTCTAGGACATTACGTTATCAATTGCCGAACACGACCGTGCGCCCGTTGTACAGGAAAACCCGTCGTTCAAGGTGGTAACCAATGGCCCTGGCCAGCGTTAAGCACTCTATATCACGCCCCTTGGCGACCAAATCCTCGGGGTAGTGCGCATGGTCAACCGGCTCTACTCCCTGGGCAATAATCGGCCCTTCATCCAGGTCGTTATTGATGTAATGGGCCGTAGCACCTACCAACTTGACGCCTTTCTCATAGGCCTGATGGTAAGGTTTGGCGCCTTTGAAGCCCGGCAGCAGCGAGTGGTGAATATTGATGGCTCGTCCGTCCAGAAGCTCGCACATCCGCGGCGACAGTACCTGCATGTAGCGCGCCAGAATGACCAGCTCCGCTCCGGTGTCCTCAATGATATCGAGTACCTGGGACTCCTGCTCGGCCTTAGTCTCGGGCGTGATAGGCAGATGGTAGTAAGGTAGGTCGTGCCAGCTCGCCAGGGACTCAAGGTCTGGATGATTAGAGATAATGGCCTTGATATCTAGCGGCAGCTGCCCGGTACGGTAGCGATAGAGCAGATCGTTTAAGCAGTGATCCGCCTTGGATACCAGAATGACCGCACCCGTTCGCTTGGCCGGAGGGGTCAGTTCAAACGTCATGCCGAACTCGGCAGCGCGGCGTTCAAAACCTTCCTGAAATGATTGCTCATTGAAAGCATCAAGCTCGGGACGAAACTCCGCACGAATAAAGAAGCGCTCGCCTAGTCGATCATCGAAGGAGTTAAGTTCGGTGATATAACAGTGCTGCTCCTTTAAAAAGCGGGTCACGACATCGACCGTGCCCAAAATGCTGGGGCATTGGGCGGCAAGTATCCAGGTATCCGTCATTCGGCTCATGGCGCTTCTCTTTCATCGGCAGTCAGGGTCGGCCGGCGCATGGCCGGCCAACCGGCTTGTTATTGTGTATCGATGCCATATTCCGCTGATGCGTCGAGCAACCAGCGGTAGCAGTAGTCGGCAAAGCTGCGGCGCACGACCAGCTCCCAGTGCGTTTCAGAAGGGCGGCGTAAAATCACGGTTGCCTTGGCAAATACGGTAGTCACGCCCTTGCCGACCGGGAAAGCGCTGGGGTGGACATCGTAGGAGGTCGATTTCATCAGCACCTCACGGGCGTTATCGCCGCTAAGCGTTAGCACTGTCTGGCCGCCGCTTGCGTTGACGATGCTTGCATGGGCATCGCCAAGCGCCTTGCGCAGCGCGCTTTCCAAAGCAAACTCTTCGCCGCCCGGCACAATCACCAGCCATTCGTCGGGCGAGATCCACTGAATAGAGCGTTCGCCGTTGTCATCAAATGCAAGCGCATTGGGCTTAGAGGGCAGGCTAATGCCGAGGGTTTGTCGAACTGCTTCATCGAGCGCGATAGCCCCGCCGCGTAGCACCAGATGGCCCAGCAGTGCTTTTTCACGCAGGACAACGCCTGCGTGCTGGCCGTTGCCTCTGGGTGCCGGATGATGCCGGTAGCTCCACGCCAGGGGAGATTCGACCAGCGGATTACCTTCGGGCTGGGTGTTGAACTCTCGCACGTTAGATACGCTCAAGTTAGACATGCTGGCGCGCTCCTTTCGGATCGATAAACACAGGGCTTACGATTTCAGCTTCATGCACCGTGCCATCCGTCATGGGGATATACACGGTTTGGCCCATTCGCTCATGGCCACCCATCACCACTGCAAGGGCGAAACCGTGCTTGAGCGATGCGCTGTAGTAACTCGATGTGACGTGGCCTTTCATGTCCATGGGAATTGACTGCTTGCCGTCGAACACTATCTGCGCGCCTTCCTCCAGCACCACGGAAGGGTCCTTGGGCTTTAAGCCGACAAACTGCTTGCGGTCCTGGCGGCGGGTATCCGGGCGTGACAGGGCCCGTTTGCCGATCCAGGGGAAGGGCTTGTCGTAGCCGATTGCCCACTGCATGCCGAGGTCTTCCGGTGTCACGGAACCGTCGGTATCCTGGCCGACGATAATCAGGCCTTTTTCCGCACGCAGCACGTGCATGGTCTCGGTGCCGTAGGGTGTCAGGTTGTACTTCTCGCCGTGTTCGAACAGTTTCTTCCAGACGTGCATGGCGTAGTTGGCTTGCACGTTGATCTCAAATGCAAGCTCGCCGGTGAACGAGATGCGGAAGATGCGTGCAGGTACGTCGGCAACCGTGGCATCGCGCCAGTCCATGAACTTGAACTGCTCTTTATCAAGATCCAGGTCGGTGAGCTCGGAAAGCAGCTTGCGAGCATCCGGACCGGTCACGGTCATGGTCGCCCAGTGGTCGGTCACCGAGTTGAAGTAGACCTGCAGCTCCGGCCATTCGGTCTGGTGCCACAATTCCAGCCACTCAAGCACACCTGCCGCACCGCCGGTGGTGGTGGTCATCAGGAAGTGGTTCTCGCCCAGACAACTGGTCGTGCCGTCATCCATGAGCATGCCGTCGTCTTTGCACATCAAACCGTAGCGCACACGACCTACGTCAAGCTTGGCCCACTTGTTGGTATAGACGCGACCCAGAAACTCGCGGGCGTCCGGGCCCTGAATATCAATCTTGCCCAGCGTCGAGGCGTCGAGAATTCCCACACCTTCACGCACCGCCAGGCACTCACGGGCAACCGCCTCATGCATGGTTTCCTTTTTACCGTTGACCATGCGCGGGAAGTACCAGGGGCGTTTCCACTGGCCGACATCTTCGAATTCGGCACCATTCTCGACATGCCATTCGTGCAGCGCGGTGTAGCGCTCTGGATCGAAAAGCTCGCCGCAATGACGGCCAACGATAGCGCCAAAGGTAACCGGCGTGTAGTTGGGCCGGAATACGGTGGTACCTACTTCGGGAATTGAGCGATCCAGGCAGCGTGCGGCAATCGCCATACCGTTGATATTGCCCAGCTTCCCTTGGTCGGTTCCAAAGCCCAGCGCCGTGTAGCGCTTGACGTGCTCGATGGATTCAAATCCTTCGCGGGTGGCCACTTCAATACCCGCAGCGGTCACATCGTTTTGCAGGTCGACAAACTGCTTGGGCGCACGCAGGGCGCTCTTTTCATGAGGTACCTGATAAAGCGCACAGGCCGGGGCATCGCGCCGCGCTCGAGTGGCGGGCAGTACGATTTCCTGAGCATCATTAAAGCCGCTCTCCAACGCTGCCTGACGGCCAGCACGAGCGCCATCGGCCAGCGTCTCGCTCAGAGCGTAGTGGCCGGCCACGCCGCCTGCCGCGTGCATACCTTTTACCTTGCCGGGAACAAAGCCTAGCAGCTCTTCGTTCCATACCGGCCGGGTGCCGGTATGCGACGAGAGGTGAATCACCGGGCTGTAGCCGCCGGAGCTTGCGATGGTATCGCACTCAAGCTCTTCGATTTTTCCGGTTACCACGAAGCGATCAAGATCAATCGCGCAAACGCGGGCGCCGGTAACGCGCTGGCCGCCGCGTGCCTCGATAACGGCGCTGCCGGTAATCACGCGAATACCGTTGTCGCGCGCTTGGCGCACCAAATCACTGTCCGGGTTGGCTCGGGCATCGACAATGGCGACCACCTTGCGTCCCGCCTCTTTCCAGTCAAGTGCCGTACGGTAGGCGTGGTCGTTACTGGTGGAGAGCACCAAGCTATTACCGGGTACTACCGCGTAGCGGCGAATATAGGTAGAAATGGCGCCAGCGAGCATGTTCCCGGGCAAATCGTTGTTGGCATACACCAGCGGGCGCTCGTGGGTACCGCTCGACAGGATGACTTGGCGGGCACGTACGCGGTGCAGTCGGGCTCGCGATTCGCCAGGAAAACCTGCTTCACGGGCGGTGTCGGCCAGATGCTCAGTACGCCGCTCGTGCAGGGTGACAAAATTGTGATCGTGATAGCCGTTGGCGGTGGTGCGTGGCAGCAGCGTAACGTTATCCATTGCGCCAAGCTCTTTGACCGTCTGCTCAACCCAGCGCGACGCCGAAACACCATCCAACGTCTCACGGCTATCCAGCAGTGAGCCGCCCATCTCTTCTTGCTCGTCGCAGAGAATAACTCGGGCGCCGGCACGCGCAGCGCTAAGCGCAGCGGCAAGTCCTGCCGGGCCTGCGCCAATCACCATGACATCGCAGTGATGATGCATGTGATCGTAGATATCCGGATCGGATTCGGTCGGCGCGCGGCCAAGTCCCGCGCCCATGCGGATGTACTTTTCATAGGTCATCCACATCGAGGCGGGAGCCATGAAAGTCTTGTAGTAGAACCCTGGCGGCATGAAACCACCGCCCAGCCGCCCGACCCAGCTCATCACGTCGCGCTGTACGTTGGGCCAGCCGTTGGTGCTACGCGCCACTAGGCCGTTATATAGGCCCTGCTGCGTGGCGCGTACATTGGGTACCTGAGTGTCGTCCCGGGCACCTAGCTGCACGACGGCATTGGGCTCTTCTGCGCCTGCTGCGACAATGCCGCGAGCGCGTGAATACTTGAAGCTGCGGTTGACGATGTTTACGCCGTTGGCGAGTAGCGCCGAGGCCAGGGTATCGCCTTTCAAGCCCTGATAGCGTTGGCCATTGAAGGTAAACTCAAGCACTTGCGAGCGATCGACCCGCCCGCCTGCCGCGATACGATTGTTCTGGGTCATGACGAGGTCTCCTCGTTCAGTGCCTTGCTTTCGGGTCGGGCGCCTACGGTCTGCCAACCACCGTCGGCTGCCTGCACGCCCTGCTCATGGCGCACGCTTGGAATATCGGCCGTAATGGTCGGCTGCTCACCCATGGGGTAGGTTTCCAGAATTTCGTAGGTCACCGTGTTGCGGGTGATGTTGAAAAACTTGCGACAACCTACCGAATGCACCCACATTTCATGGTGAATGCCGCGCGGGTTATTGCGGAAGAATAGGTAGTCGCCCCACTCCTCGTCGGTCGTGTTATCCGGATCGGCGGGGCGCATCAGGTGAGCCTGACCGCGAGCGTGAAACTCCTCTTCCTCGCGGTGCTCCTTGCAGTAGGGGCAGAAGATATAAAACATGATGGCTCTCCTCAGTGCGCCACGCCAGCGGCGCCGTGTTCATCGATCAGCGCGCCGGTATGGAAACGGTCGATGGAAAAAGGCGCAGCGATGGGATGCATTTCACCCTTGGCCAGGCTTGCAGCAAACACATGCCCGGAGCCTGGGGTAGCTTTGAAGCCGCCGGTGCCCCAGCCGCAGTTGAAATACAGACCCTTGATAGCGGTTTTGGACAGGATCGGGCAGGCGTCCGGACAGGTATCCACAATGCCGCCCCACTGACGGTTCATGCGCACCCGGGAGAACATCGGGAACATCTCGACGATGGCTTGAAGTGTGTGCTCGATGGTTGGGTAGCTGCCGCGCTGGCCGTAGCCCAAGTAGCCGTCAATACCGGCACCGATGACCAAGTCACCCTTGTCGGACTGGCTGATATAGCCGTGAACGTGGTTGGACATGGTGACGGTGTTAAGAATTGGCTTGAGTGGCTCGGACACTAACGCCTGCAGCGGGTGTGATTCCAGCGGCAGCTTGATACCCGCCATATTGGCAAGCACCCCGGAGTTGCCTGCCGCCACACAGCCCACGGTATGCGCTTCGATATCGCCGCGGTTGGTGTGAACGCCCAGCACCTTGCCGTCGCGAATCTTGAAGCCGGTGACTTCGGTGTTCTGCAGAAGATCGACACCCAGCGCGTCCGCGCCCCGGGCAAAGCCCCAGGCCACCGCATCGTGGCGTGCAACGCCGGCACTCTTCTGCCAAGAAGCGCCCATGATCGGATAGCGGGCGCGGCTGGAGATATCTAGCGCTGGCTCGATCTCCTTGATCTGCTGTGGGGTGACAACCTCACTGTCGATACCGTTCAAGCGGTTAGCGTGAACGCGGCGCTGAATATCACGCATGTCTTGCAGGGTGTGGCCCAGGTTGAGCACGCCGCGCTGGGAAAACATGACGTTGTAGTTCAAATCCTGGGAAAGGCCCTTCCATAGATCCAACGAGTGGTTATAAAGCCGCCCCGCTTCGTCCCATAGATAGTTGGAGCGCACGATGGTCGTATTACGTGCGGTATTACCCCCGCCCAGCCAGCCTTTTTCGACCACGGCGACATTCTTGACGCCGAACTCTTTCGCCAGGTAGTAGGCCGTGGCAAGGCCGTGACCGCCACCGCCGACAATGATGACGTCGTAGCGTTTTTTAGGCACAGGGTTGCGCCACTGGCGCTCCCAGTTCTCGTGGTGACCGAACGCGTGTTTGACCAGTCCGAAGCCGGAATAACGTTGCATGAAGTTTCTCCTAAATCGACTCCGTTGGAGCCCGCTGCGGCTTATCGTCAGGCGACCGAAGTGGCGCTGTCGGCGACTGGCGCGTGTCGTGTCTGGGCTTGGCCATATACCGGGTAGTGGGCGCACAGATCAGCGACGTTCTCGCGCACCCGGTTCTCCACGTCAGAGGTGTCCTGCTGATCGGCCAGTACATCGAGAATGTCGCAGATCCAGCCGGCTAAGTGTTCGCAGTCGGACTCACCCATGCCGCGGGTGGTGACTGCCGGTGTACCGATGCGTAGTCCTGAGGTCACGAATGGGCTCTGCGGGTCATTAGGCACGGTATTTTTGTTGACCGTGATATGTGCACGCCCAAGTGCTGCATCGGCATCTTTACCGGTAATGCCTTGCTTGATCAGCGACACTAGGAACAGGTGATCGTCGGTGCCGCCGGAAACCACGTCAAAACCACGCTCAACGAAGACGCGGGCCATGGTTTGTGCGTTGGTAATGACCTGACGCTGATAGTTAACGAACTCCTGATTCATCGCTTCCTTGAACGCCACCGCCTTGGCTGCGATCACGTGCATCAGAGGGCCGCCCTGCTGGCCGGGGAATACCGCGCCATTAAGCTTCTTGTACAGCGTCTCGTCGCCATCGGCCGACAGGATCAGGCCGCCGCGCGGGCCGCGCAGTGTCTTGTGGGTCGTAGTGGTCACCACGTGGGCGTGGGGCAGCGGGCTCGGGTAGAGTCCGGCGGCCACAAGGCCCGCCACGTGGGCCATATCAACCATCAGGTAGGCACCCACTTCATCGGCAATGGTCCGGAAACGGCGCCAGTCGACCACACGTGAATAGGCTGAAAAGCCAGCGATGATCATTTTCGGCTTATGCTCGCGCGCCAGCCGCTCGACTTCGTCGTAATCGATTTCACCGGTGCTTTCGACCAGCCCGTACTGGATAGCGTTGTAGTGCTTGCCCGAGAAGTTCGGCGCGGCGCCATGGGTCAGGTGGCCGCCATGGGCCAGGCTCATCCCCAGTACTGTGTCACCGGGGCTTACCAGCGCCATGAACACCGCCGCGTTAGCCTGGGCACCGGAGTGGGGCTGTACGTTGGCATAGTTGGCACCAAACAGGCTGCAGGCCCGCTCGATAGCCAGCGCTTCCACCTTATCGACGAACTCGCAGCCACCGTAGTAGCGTTTGCCAGGGTAGCCTTCGGCGTACTTGTTGGTCAGTTGGGTGCCCTGGGCTTCCATGACCAGCTTGCTGGTGTAATTCTCAGAAGCAATCAGTTCGATATGGGCTTCTTGACGCGCTGTTTCTTCAGCAATTGCCGAGGCAAGTGCTGTGTCGTAGTTAGCCAAGCGGGCTTCGGGAGAAAAATTGTTATGAGCCATTTGCGTCTCCATGCTAGTCGCTTTGTTCGATACAGGAAGTCTTTTAGCGTCGGTGATCGCATCATCGATCAACGCTATCCTGCCGCGATAGTATCGTTGGGCTTGCCCCCCAAGATGCTTGCCCACGTCACCGCTCGGCGTATTTGCGACATTGACCTTAATTTTTTCTGATGCCTTATAAGGCGTCGCCCATTTACTGTTCGGCGTCGTTTACAAGTAATTGCAGGTGAACCGGGTGCGTCATGCTGCGGCAACAGGTTGATGTTTTAAGTTGGCCTGCTTGTCAGGAAGCGTTTCTCGCAGGCGCTTCAAATACGCCAGCTCGATTCAAAAATAATGATGCCAGCGCAGTCCTTGAGACCGTCCTTGAGAAGCTCTTTGAAACTGCGCCAGCGCCCAGAAGAGAGGATTCCGCATGTCTAACAATCGTGGTGTTGTTTATATCGGCGAAGGTAAGGTCGAGGTTCAGGATATTGCCTACCCGAAAATGGAAACGCCCAATGGCAAACCCATTGATCACGGCGTCATCTTGAAAGTGGTGTCCACGAATATCTGCGGCTCCGACCAGCACATGGTGCGCGGACGCACTACGGCCCCCACCGGCATGGTACTGGGCCACGAGATTACCGGTGAAGTGATCGAGAAGGGCAAGGGCGTCGAGTTCCTGAGCATTGGCGACATCGTGTCCGTGCCTTTCAACGTGGCCTGTGGCCGCTGTCGTACCTGCAAGGAAGGCCATACCGGTCTTTGCCTACACGTCAATGATGACCGCGCGGGCGGTGCTTACGGCTATGTCGATATGGGTGGCTGGGTCGGCGGTCAGGCGCATTACGTCATGGTGCCTTACGCCGACTTCAACCTGCTTAAGTTCCCTGATCGCGACCAGGCGATGAGTCAGATTCGCGATCTGACCATGTTAAGCGATATCCTCCCGACCGGCTTCCACGGTGCGCTGAAGGCTGGCGTTGGCGCAGGTTCCACCGTGTACGTGGCGGGTGCTGGCCCAGTGGGGCTAGCGGCGGCAGCCTCGGCGCGCCTGCTGGGTGCGGCTGTGGTGATGATCGGCGACTTCAACAAGGACCGCCTGGAGCACGCCCGCAAGATGGGCTTTGTGCCGATTGACTTGAGCACGCATGACCGCCTGGGTGAAATGATCGCTGCGGTAGTTGGCGAGCCCAGCGTCGACAGCGCCATTGATGCGGTCGGTTTTGAGGCTATCGGACACGGAGGCAAAGAGCAGCCAGCGGTGGTGCTGAACCAGATGATGGAAGTCACTCGTGAGGGTGGTTCCATCGGCATTCCGGGGCTTTACGTGACTGAAGACCCGGGCGCGGCTGAGAAAGCCGCGCAAACCGGTAGCCTGAGCCTGCGCTTTGGCCAGGGCTGGGCTAAGGGACTCTCTTTCCATACTGGCCAGACGCCGGTGGTACAGTACAACCGCCAACTGATGCAGGCCATTCTGCACGGACGCTTGAACATCGCCGAGATCGTCAACGCCCAGGTTATCTCACTGGAAGACGCGCCGAAGGGTTACGAGCAGTTCGATGCGGGTGTGGCGAGCAAGTTTGTCCTTGACCCCCATGGATTACTGGGCGCTGCCTGATCAACGCTGAAATGAGCGGGTAACAAACGCTGACAACACTCATGGCCGCGGGCCATGGGTGTTTTTTGTGTCCGCTTTTCTGAATTTACGGTATAAAAAGACGGATACCGAGGCAGGTCAGTATCCGTCTTTCGGTAGGCTTGTTTGTAAGGAGTAGAGGTTTACTGCGTCAGAAATCCACTACCAGATTGCCTTTCGGACGGCTGCAGCAGGAGAGGATGTAACCCTCTTCGATATCCTCCTCGGTGATACCGCCGTTGTGCTCCATCTCCACCTCGCCGGATTTAAGCTCCACTCGGCAGGTGCCACAGATGCCCATGCCGCAAGCCTTGGGGATATGCAGGCCAAGCTTGGATGCTGCAGCGTGGACGGTTTCGCCTGGCTGAATGCGAACGCTTTTGTTCGATTGGGCGAATTCGATGTTGAGCAGATCTTCAGGCTCTGCTTGCTCGGCTTCCACTTCTGCCTGCTCGGCAAGCTCCATGACGTCTTCTTGAACCTCGACCGGCGTCGCGCCAAACGACTCTTCATGGTAGTGCTCCATGTTAAAGTTGTTAGCGCGCAAAATCGCCTTGATGGCGTTCATATAAGGCGTCGGGCCACAGCAGAATATTTCACGTTCCAGGAAGTCCGGTGCCATAAGTTCGAGCATGGGCTGAGTCAGGAAGCCCCGGTAGCCTGCCCACGCCTCGCCGATATCGTCTTTCTTCTCACACACGATATGCAGCTTGAACTCGGGGATACGCGAGAACATGTGCACCAATTCGCGGTGAAAAATGACATCGCGTGGTGCGCGAGCGCTGTGAATAAACTCTACATCCACGTTGGCATTGGTATCAAAGAACCAGCGCGTCATCGACATCAGTGGCGTAATACCCACGCCACCGGACAAAAGCAGCACCTTGTCAGCGGGGAAGTCGATGGAGTTGAAGTTACCCACCGGCCCATGAACTACTAGCTCATCGCCTACCTTAAGATTGGCATGCAGCCAGTTGGAAACTTGGCCACCTGGCACCTGCTTGACCGTGATCGAGAAGCTATAGGGAATTGAAGGCGAACTTGAGATCGTGTAAGAGCGCATCACCTGCTGGCCATCGATCTCAAGCTCCAGGGTCACAAACTGACCTGGCTTAAAAAAGAATAAAACAGGCTGCTCTGCCATGAAGCAGAAGGTGCGAACGTCCCAAGTTTCCTGAATGATCTTGACGCAGCGCACATGGTGGCGACCGTTGGTCCAGGTCTGGGTCGTGACGGGATTAAAGAAGTTCATTGTCATTGTCGTCTCAATATGACCGTGCTTTCGCGTTGCCTTCACCGGCCCGTCCTGTATGCACGGTCCAGCACCATTAACCTGCATTCTGGGTATGCGCTTTACGACCAGCTTGCCTGTTAGCGACACGCACTTACCTTGCGCCACCTTCTATCCACCAAAAATCCGCGTTCTCGTCGCCGCCACGCCACATAGTGTCGTGGCCAGACAATTGAAGGCAAAAGCCCTGCACCACAATCCATCAACAAGTAGCAAACGCTGCGCTTCACATAATCGCCAGGTTACGCAAATTAACAATAAGACAATCACGTTTGGTTAACGACCCTGTCGCCGCCCTGGGTAAGGGAGGCGGTGCTTAAAAGGATATCTGGTATGAATAAGACAATGGATTACCTATACAACGACCCGTTGGCCTCCATGCGTGAAGCGACGGTTGATATGCTGCAGTCCAGAGAACGCGGCTTTTCTCTGCCTCAGCCTTTCTACAATGATGCCCGCCTGTTTGCGCTTGATATGCAGGAGGTCTTTGAAAAAGAATGGCTATTTGCGGGTATGGCCTGCGAAATTCCGGCGAAGGGCAATTTCATGACGCTGGAGGTCGGTGACAATCCCATCGTTATCGTGCGGGGCGGTGAAGGCCAGATTCATGCTTTCTATAACGTATGCCGTCACCGAGGCTCACGGCTGTGCACCAAGGATAAGGGCAAGGTCGCCAAGCTGGTATGTCCCTACCACCAGTGGACCTACGAACTTGATGGCCGGTTGCTGTTTGCCGGAAGCGACATGGGCGCCGACTTCGATCTTAACCAGTTTGGCTTGAAGCCAGTGAGCGTGCGCACCGCTGGTGGCTTTGTCTTCATCAACCTGAGCGATAATCCACCTGCCATTGACGATTTTCTAGTCACCCTTGAGCACTACCTTGAACCGTACCAGATGGATAACGTCAAGGTCGCGGTGGAGTCGAGCATTGTCGAGCAGGCCAACTGGAAGCTGGTGATCGAGAATAACCGAGAGTGCTACCACTGCAACGGCTCGCATCCTGAACTTTTGAACTCGCTGATCGAATTTGACGATACCGAAGACCCGCGTGCGACGGACAAGTACAAGGACTTGGTGACCCGCAAGCAGGCCGACTGGAACGGCGAACAGGTGCCCTGGCAGCTCAAGCGGTTTGGCAAGCGCAACCGCCTGACCCGTACGCCGCTATTGGATGGCGTGGTATCCATGACCATGGACGGTAAGCCCGCCTGCAACAAGCTAATGGGCCGCTTGACCAGCCCGGACATGGGGTCGCTGCGCATTCTGCACCTACCCAACTCCTGGAACCACTTCATGGGCGATCACTCCGTGGTATTCCGCGTGCTGCCGCTCGGCCCGCAACAGACCATGGTCACTACCAAATGGCTGGTACACAAGGATGCGGTAGAGGGCGTGGATTACGACCCGGAAAATATGCGCCGTGTGTGGGATGCCACCAATGATCAGGATCGCCAGCTGGCGGAAGAGAACCAGCGTGGTATCAACTCAAAGGCCTACCAGCCCGGCCCTTATTCGCCAACCTACGAGTTTGGGGTCATCGATTTTATCGATTGGTACGCCGAGCGGATGCTCTGCAATTTGGGAGGCGAGAGCGTCTCGTTACAGTTAGCGCAGGGCTAGGTACGCTAATTGATGGCTGGCCCGAGCGTGGGCCAGCCGTCAGCTGCTTTGGGGCGACCAATGGTTACTCAAAGGGTAGAAAGCGCTCTATGGCGTGGCGAACCGAGGGCAGCAGAATATCTTTTTGTTCCATAAGCTCACGAACCAGTACCGGCAGCGCGGAAATTGCCTGCTCCTGATGGACATCAGCGGCGATTTGCGCACTCAGTTCAGGGTCGGCATTGTCCGGAATTTCAATACCCAGCGCAGTCAGTCGCGCCCGAAAATCATCACCATCAATCAGCTCGACAATCATCATGGCCCCATCCTCTCCCGTGTTGGCCTTTTGGCCTGCCAGTTTACCTATAGCCCGCCTTCAATAGGTTTAGCGGCGCGGCAATAGCTATGTCGGTGTCGGTTTTGAATAACTGCACGGGCGCGTATCACCTAAGAATCAAAAGGCCGTATCGGCCACCTCGGTGGTTCGCATGCAGCAAACAACTACAATGAGGATAACCTATGGACCATGATGATCCTATCCTGACGCCCGGTCAGGATAACAAGCAAGTCATGGGGCTGGATTTTCATAACCCCGTCTTCCCACTCTCCGCGCTCGCTATTCTGCTATTTATTCTTTATGCATTGATCTACCCCGATGCCGCGAATACGCAGCTAGGGGTCGCCAAGAACTGGTCGATCGAGCATTTCGACTGGCTGTTCATGATCGCGGGTAATATCTTTGTGGTGTTCTGCCTTGCGCTGATCTGTCTGCCGGTAGGGCGGATACGCCTGGGCGGAAGTAACGCCAAGCCGGAATACTCACGTACCTCCTGGTTTGCCATGCTGTTTGCAGCGGGCATGGGTATTGGCCTGATGTTCTGGAGCGTGGCGGAGCCGGTGGCCTACTATACCGACTGGTACGGCACGCCTTTAAACGTGCCAGCAAATACGCCGGAAGGTGCCAGTGCGGCCATGGGGGCGACCATGTTCCACTGGGGTCTTCACCCTTGGGCAATTTATGGGGTAGTCGCGCTCTCCCTGGCTTTTTTCTCCTATAACATGGGCTTACCGCTGACATTTCGCTCCGCCTTTTACCCGATTCTGGGCGAGCGGACCCGCGGCTGGGCGGGGCATATTATTGATATTCTAGCCGTACTGGCCACTATTTTCGGCTTGGCCACCTCGCTTGGCTTTGGCGCTACTCAAGCGGCTGGTGGGCTTGCCTACCTGTTCGATATTCCCAACACCATCGGTACGCAGCTGGCGATTATCGTAGTGGTCACGGTGATTGCGCTGGTCTCGGTATGGCGAGGAATCGACGGTGGTTTGAAGCTGTTCTCGAATATCAACATGATCATCGCGGCGTTGCTGCTTCTGTTCGTGGTGGTAGCAGGGCCGACGCTGATGATTCTGACCGGTATTGGTACCACTGCGATGGATTATGTGGGCCACCTTCTACCGCTGTCGAACTGGGTTGGCCGTGATGACGAAACCTGGTATCACGGCTGGACCATTTTCTACTGGGCGTGGTGGATCTCCTGGTCACCGTTTGTAGGCATGTTTATCGCTCGTGTATCGCGGGGGCGTACGGTGCGCGAATTTCTTATTGCTGTGCTGCTGGTGCCGACGCTGGTCACGCTGGTATGGATGAGCGCCTTTGGCGGTACGGCGCTCTTCCAGGCCACTAATGGCGTGGGTGAGTTGGCAAACGGCATTAGCGACGTGTCGCTGGCCATGTTCCATATGCTGGAGCAACTACCGTTAACCGGTATTACCTCAACCCTGGCGATTATTCTGGTGCTGGTGTTCTTCATTACCTCGTCGGATTCCGGCTCACTGGTGATCGACAACATCACCGCTGGCGGCAAGACCGATGCACCCAAAGGCCAGCGGGTGTTCTGGGCCGCGCTTGAAGGCGTGATTGCTGGTGTGCTGCTGTATGGCGGGGGAAGCACTGCACTTAGTGCGCTTCAGGCGGGCGCGGTGGCCACAGGGCTACCCTTTACGCTGGTTCTCCTGTTAATGTGTTTCAGCCTTTACAAGGGGCTTCACAAAGAGTGGAACCAGCTCAACGCACTACCCAGAGCTGCGGGGTAATCAATCCTTCTGCTGTTTTCGGGGCGCCCAACTGCTGGCGCCCCACCTGGCTAACCTACAGGTTGTCGTAAATACTGCCGGGCATGCCGCTGATAACAATGAACGTAATAGCGTAGCGTTGCACCATGGCTAAACAATATTAATAACCTTACGGCTATTTCAATGATTTATACCATCGCAATACTGCTTAGCCTGGTTGGCTATTTTGTTATCGGACATTTGGCTGGACGGCGCGTCAAAGGCCTGGATGACTACCTGGTAGCCGGTCGCAATGCGCCCACGTTTTTTATTCTAGGCACGCTGGTGGCGAGCTATTTGAGCACCAGTGCCTTTCTCGGTGAAACGGGCTTTGCCTATCAGGGCTACCCGTTTGTCATGCTTATCTTTGCCGCCGTCAGCACTTCGGGCTGCCTGCTGGGCGCGCTGGTGTTCGGGCGCTATCTTCGCCGCAGCGGGGCCAGAACCGTACCGGAGTTCTTTGGCAAGCGCTTTGCCTCACGCCGCGTCCAGGCCATTGCCGGGCTTACCACAATTATCGGCTTGGGCGCTTATCTGCTGGGTGTGATGCAGGGGGCAGGAATCATGTTCTCTGAGCTGACCGGAATGCCGTACTGGGTCGGTCTAGTACTGGTGTGGGTGACCTACACTGGCTTCATTCTCTATTCGGGATCCCCCGGCGTAATGCTTACCGACACGATCATGTTCGTGATTTTCTCGCTGGCAGCGCTGGGCGGCTCGCTCTATGTAATTCAGGATCTGGGCGGTTGGAGCGGGGTAGTCGAAGGCCTTTTAAGTCAGACCGACAAGCCCGGCATTGCGCTATGGCATGGCGTAATTGAAGGGCCGGAGGCCAACTTCTCCTCGCCTGGTGAAGCACTTACCTGGGGCCTGACACTAGGTTTGGTTTGGGCGGCGGTGCTGGCGGCAAGTCCCTGGCAGTCCAGCCGTTACCTGATGGCACGAAACGAGCACGTGGTGATGCGTTCGGCCATGCTGACAGCGGTGGCGCTCGCTATCTTCTACGCGCTGATGATGATGACTGGCGCGGCGATCAACCTATACGATCCCCAGCTTGACCCTGAGCGCTCCATGATCTGGGTGGCGCTCAACATACTGCCTACCTGGCTTGGCGTGGTCATTCTGACTGGGGTGTTCGCCGCGGGGCTCTCCTCCTGCTCGACATTTCTGTCGATTATTGGCTTTAGCCTTTCCAACGATATTCTTGCTGCCTCGAAAGATGATGCATCGGCAATGCGTAAAAGCCGTATCGCGGTGCTTTCCGCTGGTTTGATTGCGCTGCTGTTGGCGCTATTCCAACCGCCAGCGGTCATGTCGGTGGTCTGGTTTGCTGCCACGCTGTTTGCCTCCTCCTGGGGACCGGTTGCCTTGATGAGTATCTGGAGCAAACGGATCACCGCCGCGGGTGCGGGCTGGGGGCTGGCGGTGGGGTTCGTTGGAAATGTGGCCCTATCGCTAATGATCCAAGCCGAATGGCTCAGCCTGCCGGTATATCTGCACCCGGTGTTGCTTAGCACCTTGATGGCGCTTTTAGCGATCGTGCTGGCCTCCCGAGTGACCCGCGTGAGCCAGGCCGAGAAAGAGTACCAGGCGTTTCTGCATACGTTTGATGCCCAAGCGGTCAGTGGTTGGGTGTCCGGCACCCGCTGGATCGCGCTATGCACTATGCTGTCTGGCGTGGCCATCGGGGTGTTTTTGTGGCAGCAGTACGCAGTGACGCTTGCCGGGTTTGCCGAGCGCTTTGCGCTCTCATCCGGCGCGGTTCAGGGCGCCTACATGCTGGCCGTTGGCTGCGGCAGCATGCTGCTTATCGCCGGGGCCGTAGGGTTCTGGTTGGTGCGTCCTCGCCATCAAAAGGTGTCTGCAATGCGCATGGCTAAAAGCTGAAAATGGGTAAACGCTGGCGTGCATGTTGCCCGCCAGCGCTGCCTGTTAAATAGCATGTAACTGTTGTTGAACCCCCAACCGCCCGCTTACTCAGTGGGCGGTTGTCTTCTTTTACCCACCAGGAGTTACACAATGCAGGCAAGTCATTACCAGCGCGGTCTGCTTATGGTGATACTGGGCGTGGTGTTTCTCAGCTTCGACGGCCTGCTGATTCGCCTTGCTAATACCGACGGTTGGACCATTGTATTCTGGCGCGGATTCCTGATGTTCAGCGTGCTGGGGCTGCTGTGTTGCGTGGGTAACCGGCTGGCCTCGCTGCGCGTCAACCCATTCTCTTCGTTGGTCTCGGCAATACTTCTGGGGCTAATTTCGGCGCTCTTTGTGTTGGCGGTGATGAATGCCAACGTGGCCAACGTGGTGGTGATTCTCAGTACAGCCCCTCTGTTTGCAGCGCTGCTTTCACGGGTTTTTCTCAAAGAACGCGTTGCCTTACGCACGCTGGTGGCGATTGCTACCTGCATGCTAGGCATGAGTCTGGTCTTTATGGGCGAGGGTGCTCACGGCATGCTGGTGGGCAACCTGTATGCTCTCGCCGCAGCGGCGGCGATAGGCGGCAATTTGACGTTATTGCGCCGTTTTCCAGATATCGACCGTATCGTAGTGATTGCAGGCGGAGGCTTGCTTTCCGCGGCCATCGCGTTACCCCTGGCCTCGCCGTTTTCGCTGGACGTTCCGCGTTATGGCGTACTCGCCGTTATGGGGCTTATCCAGATGCCGCTGGCCACCGTACTGATCAACAGTGCCACCCGCTATCTGCCGTCAACGGAAGTGGCGCTGTTCTATTTGGTCGAAACCGCGCTGGGTACACTGTGGGTATGGTGGCTGTTGGGTGAGACGCCTACGGTCTCGACGTTACTAGGCGGAGCAGTCGTCATTACGGTACTGGTGCTGCACGCCTGGATAGGCCTGCGCCAGGAGCGACAGCGCCTACGGCTGTATCCGGGGTTTGTGGGCAAGTAGTGTCAGTGTGAACAGTTGAAAGTCGCCAAGAGTCGCTAGCCAGACCTGATGGGTGGCGGTCTCGGGCAACGACTCTACACAAGGGCGCTGTGGCACCTTCCCTGAGCGCTACTTTCGCCATCTGACCGCCCTGAATGACGGGAATGCCTAAAATGCAGGAGCTTTTTTCGGCCCTGGCGAAAGACCCTTTCTACGAGTTGTCCAAGACCGTAGCGAGCTTTCGTGCTAAAGATTGCCCAAACAAAAAGCCCGCCTGGAGGGCGGGCTGAAAAGGAAATAACCAGAAGCGAACTATCGCCTAGCGCAGCACGCCTTCTTCCTTGAGCAATTTAAAGATCGCCTCGGCGCCCTGTTCCGGAGTGACGTCGCTAAGTGTCTGCCCACCACCACCGTCGGCCTTGGCGGCAGCTGCCTTGAAGCGGTCACGCGCCGATGACGACTTGACGATCTTGAGCCGTTTGGGGCGCTTGCGCGCTGGCTGAATGTGCCAAGAGCTCAGCGCTTCGTCGATTTCACTGGGCTCTTGGTGAAGATTGAGCACGCCGCGTTTGGCCGGGCCAAACGCGCTTTGGCGTGCCGGGGGTGCACTGCTGTCCACGGTGGCAATCGCCGGCAGGCGAATACGCAGGCGTCGGCGCTTGCCACGGGGTAGCGCCTGAAGCACTACGGCCGTTCCCTGCTCAATCTTCTCGACCGCGGCCAGACCTGTAATGATCGGCCAGCCAAGCGCCTCGGCCAACAAGTAGGGCATCACACCTGAAGCCTCGCCGGTTTCGGCGCGGGTGCCTGTCAGCACCAGCTGCGAGGCACTGGCACGCAGTGCTTTTGCCAGTGCGGGCACCACATCGGCCTGAGGCTTCTGTTCGATCAAGCCGACAGAGTCGATACCCATGCCGAGATAGCCGCGGATGGCTGCTTCATGGTCGCTATCTTGCTGGCCTGCATGCAGCAGATTGACCGAAGTGCTTTCCAGGGTCAGGGCCATTTCCACCGCCCGGGCGTCCTGGTCGGCGCGGCGAGCCCGTGCAGTCAGTGGATGGCGGCCTACCGAGACCAAGACGGTAACGTTCAACCCGCTGGCGTTTGAGTGACTGGCACTTGTGTTACTGACATCATGCGGCATCGCGATTCTCCTGCTGTTCGGCGCGGTACTGCTCAACGCGCGCGACAAGGGCGGCGAGTATCTGGCTGGCATCGCCGATCACAGCCAGGTCGGCACGTTTGACCATATCGCAGCCCTCATCCAGGTTGACCGCCACCACCTTCTCGCAGCTCTGGATGCCTTGAAGATGCTGGATGGCCCCAGAAATTCCCACCGCTACGTAAACGCGCGCGGAGACCCAGGTGCCGGTCGCGCCTACCTGGCGGTCCCGCGGCATGTAGCCATCATCCACCGCCACGCGTGAGGCGCCCTTGGTAGCCCCCAGTACTTCGGCGGCGTGATGGTAGCCATCCCAGTCCTTGACGCCGTTACCGGCCGAAAGTATGAATTCGGCCTCCGCGAGCGACACGCTGGCCGGATCAACTGCCACTTCGCCCATATCTTGAATGCGTCCGAGCACCTCGGGCAGTTCTTGAGAAAGCGTAATGGCTTCGGCGGCGTGGCGGGTCTCGCTGACCGGATCGGCGCACTCGGCGAGCGCCAGCACCACCCGGGGCAGGGCACGGGTAACATCATCTCGGCCAGCTGCGCCACGCGCAGTACAGCGCCAGCCGGTTGTGCTTTCGGAGTCGGCCTCTACCTGCCAGACCTGAGCTGCCGGGCGCTCATCAAGCCGGGCGGCCAGCCGCCGGCCAAGCTCGCCGCCGCCAGTGGTGGAGTCGGGAAGTAGCCAGTAGCGCGGTGCCAGGTCGCGCTCCACGCCTTGCAACGTCGCCACACGAAGCTCCGGCAGGTAGCCTGAAAAACGCTCGCCTTCCAGATGCAGCAGTCGGTCGATACCCGCCTCACCAAATGCGGTCTCCTTGTGCTCGCCGAAGACGATGGCCAGTACGGCGCCAGGCTGAGCCGGATCGGCATCAGCCAACTGGCGGGCAAGGCCCAGAAGGTCACGATCGTGGGTGGATAAACGTCCTCCAGCCATGTCTGGTACCACTGCAACCATAAAGGCCGGGGTTTCAATAGTAACGCGCTGGCGCGCATCCTTGGCCTCAACACTGCGCCCCGGTGCCTGTGCTGCCTGCTGGACGCCGCTTCGGTCAATGCGGCGGATGCCGTTGGGGCCGATGAAGCCGACCGCATGGGGGTTACGGCGAATTACGCCGTTAGGCCCCATCCATTCGTTTGCTACCGCACCGCCCATTTGAGCCAGCGCTTCAAGGTGCTGCGGATGCAGGCGGTTGCGGATGATCCACTCTTGACGAGGGTCACGACGGACAAGCTCGCTCATGGCATTACCTCCTCAACGGTGCGCGGCGCTGCTGGCGCTGGCTTGCTTTGCGTCGCCTTCTCAGCAGGCGCTTCGATGACCAGGGCATCGGCGACCAGCTCGGCGATATCCTTGATATCGGCGCGGGGCTCCACCACGCCTTCCAGCATGGCGGTACACTGTGGGCAGCCCACAGCGACTAGATCGGCGCCGGTTTCGCGTACGTCTTCCATACGCATATCTGGAATACGCTGCTTGCCGGGAATATCGGTGATCGGCGCGCCGCCGCCACCGCCGCAGCAGCGCGAGCGATAGCCGGAGCGGGCCATTTCCTGAACCTCGATACCCAATGCTTTGAGTACGGCTCGTGGAGCTTCGTATTCACCGTTATAGCGGCCCAGGTAACAGGGGTCGTGATAAGTGACACTACCGCCTTTCCAAGCCTTGAACGCAAGCTTGCCGTCAATCACTAACTGATTGATATAGGTGCTGTGGTGATAAACCTCGTAGTCGGCGGGCGTCTCGGCGCTGCCCAGCTCCCCGTACTCGTTTTTCAGAACGTGGAAGCTGTGCGGGTCACAAGTGACGATGCGCGAGAAGCGGTACTGGCTCAAGGTTTTGATATTGCGTCGTGCCAGGCTCTGGAAGGTCGCCTCATCCCCCAGGCGGCGGGCCACGTCGCCACTGTCGCGCTCTTCATTGCCGAGCACAGCAAAGTCGACACCAGCGGCGCGTAACACGCTGATAAAGGCGCGCAGGGTGCGCTGGTTGCGCATGTCAAAGACGCCGTCACCCAGCCATAACAGCACCTCGGCTTCGCGCTTGTCGGCCATCAGTGGCAGGTTGAGATCGGCCGCCCAGTGCAGGCGCGAGTCAGGATCAAAGCCGCCCGGGTTGTCGGTGGCAATCAAATTATCCAGAACTTCGGCGCCCTTATTGGGCGTATTACCGTGCTCTAGCGTTAGAAAGCGGCGCATGTCGACGATGGCATCCACATGCTCAATCATCATCGGGCACTCTTCCACGCAGGCCCGGCAGGTGGTGCAGGACCACAGCGTTTCGGCATCCACCAGCGCGCCGCCCGCGCGATTTACGATTGGCCCGTGAGGACTACCGGCGTGCTCGCCCACCGGCTTACCGGGGTAGGGGGAGCCTGCGTAGTGAGCGTCGGTGCCGCCCGCCATGCCAACTACCATATCCTGAATCAGCTTCTTGGGGTTCAGCGGCTGGCCAGCGGCAAAGGCCGGGCACATCGCTTCACAGCGCCCGCACTGCACACAAGCATCAAAGCCCAAGAGCTGGTTCCAGGTGAAGTCTGCAGGTTTTTCCACGCCAAGTTTGGCGGTGTCATCCTCAAGGGGCAATGCTTTCAGGCCAGTGGAGCGGTGCTCACCGCCGGTACGGTTAGAAAAGCGCTCGGGGCGGCGGTGAAAAGCTAGGTGCAAGGCGCCGGCAAAGGCGTGCTTCATCGGCCCGCCCCAAGTCATACCGAAGAACATCTCGCCAAGGCCCCAGATGATAACGCCCGTCAGGGCCAACGCGGCCAGCCAGCCCGCACCGCTTTGGAAAAAACCTTCCGGCAAAATGCCGGCGGTGGGCAGCGTCACTACGAACATGCCCAGCGAAAACGCCATCAGGCTTTTGGGCAGGCGCATCCACGGGCCCTTGGAAAGCCGTGAAGGCGGTGGGCTACGCCGCTTGGCCACCACTAGGCTACCCAAGAACATACTGGTGGTCGCGGCCAGCAGTACCCAGGCGAGAATGGCGCTGTCCAGCCCGAAACCGTGCACCACGATAGCCAGTAACGCGGCCAGCACAAAGCCGCCAGCGGTGGCCACATGGGTATGGGAGATGAGTTTGTCCCGCTCCACGACGTGGTGCAGGTCGACCAGATAGCGCCGGGGCACTTGCATCAGTCCCTTGATCACGGGAACGGAAGAGGGGCGTCCCTGGCGCCATAGGCGCACACGGCGCACGGCACCGATAGCGGCCAGCGCCAGCGCAGAAAACAGAAGGATCGGCAAAAGGGTATCGAGCATGGCGTCTCTCCTCTCAGAGACACCGTAAGTACTGAATCATGGGTCTTGCGACCCATGAATTTCAGCTTACAGCGTTATTGTGTCAGAAGTCTTTGCACAACCGCAGCGCATCGTAGATGGCCGCATGCGTGTTGCGTGGCGCGGTGCAGTCACCCAGACGGAACAGCACGAAGCCGTCGCCGCTTTCAGACAGACAAGGCTGAGGTTTTATCGCGTAGAGCGCTTCAAGGTCCATCTGCCCCTTGTTGCGCGAACGCTCCTTGAGACTGTAGTAGAGCGCTTCATCGGGGCGAACGCCGTTTTCCACTACGACCTGATCGACCACACGCTCTTCCAGGGCGCCTGTGTATTCGTTTTCAAGCACGGCCACCAGCGAATCACCTTCGCGATACACTTTATGCAGCGCGAGATCCGAGGTCATGATCACCTCTTTCTCATACAGGCTGCGGTAATAGGTCGGGAAGGTAGTGCCGCCTACCGCAGCACCGGGTTTGATATCGTCGGTGACGATCTCGACCTTGGACCCCTTGTCGGCCAGATAGTCCGCCGCCGATACGCCGGAAAACTCGCAGATGGTGTCAAAAATCAATACGTTCTTGCCCGGCACCACGGTGCCGTTGAGAATGTCCCAAGTACTGACGACTAGGCTCTTGTCAAGATCGCTATCGTAGCCCCACTCCGGTACCTGCGAGAGGAACGGTTGCCCACCGGTGGCCAGTATCACCACGTCTGGACGCAGATCGGCAATGGTCGCCTCGTCGGCACGCGTACCCAGGCGCAGATCAACCTCCAGGCGCGCCAGCTCCAGCTGATACCAGCGCGTGATGCCGGCAATCTGGTCGCGCTGCGGCGCTTTCGATGCCACGGTGATCTGACCACCGATCTGCTCCTGCGCTTCAAACAGCGTCACGTCATGGCCGCGCTCGGCGCACACGCGGGCTGCTTCCATGCCAGCTGGACCACCACCGACGACGACGACCTTGCGTTTGGGGCCTTCGCTTTTCTCGATAATGTGCGGCAGGCCCATGTACTCACGCGAGGTCGCGGCGTTCTGGATACATAGCACATCAAGACCCTGGTACTGACGATCGATGCAGTAGTTGGCGCCTACGCACTGCTTGATCTGATCCACCTGCCCCATCTTAATCTTGGCAATGATATGTGGGTCGGCAATGTGGGCGCGGGTCATGCCGACTAGATCCACGTAGCCGCCTTCCAGAATCCGCTGGGCCTGGTTAGGGTCCTTGATATTCTGGGCATGGATGACCGGAACGTTGACCACTTCCTTGATGCCTGAGGCCAGGTGCAGGAAGGGCTCTGGCGGAAAGGACATGTTGGGAATGACATTGGCCAGAGTATTGTGAGTATCGCAGCCCGAACCTACCACACCGAAGTAGTCGACCATGCCGGTGGCATCGTAGTACGCGGCGATCTTTTTCATGTCTTCATGAGTCAGACCGTCTGGGTGGAACTCGTCTCCGGTGATGCGCATGCCGACCACAAAATCGTCGCCCACCTCGGCACGTACCGCCTTGAGCACTTCCATGCCAAAGCGCATGCGATTTTCAAAGCTACCGCCCCATTCATCGGTACGCTTGTTGACGCGTGGGCTCCAGAACTGGTCGATCAGGTGCTGGTGCACAGCGGAGAGTTCCACACCATCGAGGCCGCCTTCCTTCGCCCGGCGTGCTGCTTGGGTGAAGTCGTGGATGATGCGGTGGATCTCTTCTACTTCTATGGTCTTACATGTCGAACGGTGTACCGGCTCGCGAATACCCGAAGGTGACAGCAGCGTTGACCAATCGTAGCCATCCCAACGTGAGCGGCGCCCCATATGGGTGATCTGAATCATGATTTTGCCGCCGTGCTTGTGCACAGCGTCGGCTAGATTCTGGAAGTGCGGGATAATGCGGTCGGTCGACAGATTGACCGAGCTCCACCAGCCTTGTGGGCTATCGATGGAAACAATCGACGAGCCGCCACAGATGCACAGGCCACAGCCGCCCTTGGCCTTCTCTTCGTAGTATTTGACGTAACGATCGGTGGTCATGCCGCCGTCGGTGGCATACACCTCGGCATGAGCCGTGCTGACCACGCGGTTACGGATAGTCTGGCTGCCGATCTGTATCGGCTTGAATAATGCCTCAAATGCCATGGCGACGATCCTCAGTTCTCAGGCGTAACAACAAACAGGCCGTGTTCACAGCCTTCCTCGGCGCCGCTTTGCGTCTGCTCGGCAACCGTGCGTAGCGAGCTGCCTCGCGCACTTAGAATCTGGTCCATGGCGCCAGCAAACCAGCCGGTAAACATGTACTCGATCTTGCGGTTCACCTTGCCCATTTGATAGACGAAGGCGCTGTGCTCAAGGCGTACGCGGGCGGTTCCTTTATCCAGGTCGATCTCTTCGGTAATGAAGATGCCCCAGCCGCGCTGGGAGAGGCGCTTCATGTAGTGTTCAAACACATCCACGCCTTCGAGCCCGTGGAGTTCGGCTTCTTTCTCGCACCAATGCCAGGCGCTCTTGTAGCCCGCCTTATAGAGAATCTCGGCATATTTCTCAGCACCCAGCGCCTCTTCAATGGCCACGTGGTTGTTGATGAAGAAGTGGCGCGGTACATACAGCATCGGCAGGGCATCGGTCGTCCAGATACCGGTTTCGCTGTCGACTTCAATCGGGAGTTCGGGAGCTGTCGTGATCACGGTTGTATTCCTTAAACTTATACTTGTTCAAAAGATGTTCAGTTGTTTGCAGGCTTTGAGACTTTGCATCGAGCGGCTCAGGCCATCGCCCGAGCCGGCATAACAAGCGCTTATTCTCCCCACACATCCTTCAGGGTTCTGACCCAGTTCTCGCCCATGATTTTTCTGACCTGGGACTCGCTCAGGCCACGCTTTAGAAGCGCCTCTGTCAGGTTGGGGAATTCGCCGATAGTTCGGATACCTTCGGGATTGATGATCTTGCCGAAGTTGGTCAGGCGGCGGGCGTAGCCCTTATCATGGGTAAGCCACTCGAAGAAGTTCTGGTCATGGCCCTGAGTGAAGTCAGTGCCGATGCCGATGGCGTCCTCGCCCACGATGTTCATGATGTATTCGATCGCTTCACAGTAATCATCGATGGTGGAGTCGACGCCCTTCTTGAGAAACGGGGTGAACATGGTGACGCCGACAAAACCGCCGTGATCGGCGATGAACTTGAGCTCTTCATCGGACTTGTTGCGCGGGTGTTCCTTGAGACCGGACGGCAGGCAGTGCGAGTAGCACACCGGTTTTTTGGATTCGAGGATGACCTCTTCAGAGGTTTTGGCGCCCACGTGGGAGAGATCGCACAGCATGCCCACTCGGTTCATTTCCGCGACGATCTCACGGCCGAACCCGGACAGCCCGCCGTCACGCTCGTAGCAGCCGGTACCCACCAGATTCTGGGTGTTGTAGCACATCTGAACGATGCCCACGCCCAGCTGCTTGAAAATCTCCACATAACCGATCTGGTCTTCAAATGCATGGGCATTCTGGAAGCCGTAGATAATTCCGGTCTTGCCTTCTTCCTTGGCGCGCCTGATATCGGCCGTGGTGCGTACCGGGCGTACCAGGTCGCTGCACTCTTCCATAAGCTTGTTGGAGGCAACAATGTTGTCCACCGTTGCCTTGAACCCCTCCCAGACTGAGACAGTGCAGTTGGCCGCAGTCAGGCCACCGCGACGCATATCTTCCAAAAGCTCGCGGTTCCATTTGGCGATAATCAGACCGTCAATAACAATGGCGTCTTGGTGTAATTCGGCAGGGTTCATAGTATGGCTCCAGAATTGTTTATGTAGGGAGCATAGCGTTGAGGTGGTGTCGATCTGCTCTTGGAAACGACGACGGAAATTCCAAAAGCGTCATCGCGGGAAATGCCTGCACGGGAAGCCTGGCGAAGAGATAAGAAAGGCGGTACAAAAAAAGAGCCGCCTTCTTAGGGCGGCTCTGGGTCAGCAACGGTGGCTAAACCTGTCAGGCGAGCGGGACGCTGGCAAAGGTGGGTTCGCCCTGGGCGTAGGCAAGGGCCAGCAAGGCGCTTGACGCCGGTTCGTTGCTTGTCGGTTCTGCACCCCAGCGCTTGAGCAATGGCGGCACTTTTTCCTGATATTTCTGACGTGTATGGATGCCCAGACGCTCATCGCGCGGCGGGATGCCAAAGCATTCGCGATAGCATTTGGAAAAGTGCGGTGTGGAAACAAAACCGCATACCGAGGCGATTTCGATGATTGAGAGGGGCGTCTGCTTGAGCAGCTGGCGCGCCCTGACCAGGCGCAGCTTGAGATAGTACCGGGACGGCGAGCAATGCAGATAACGCTGGAACAGCCGCTCTAGCTGGCGGCGGGAAACATCGACGTAGCTTGCCAGCTCATCGAGCTCAAGCGGCTCTTCAAGATTGGATTCCATCAGCGCGACGATTTCCAGCAGCTTGGGTTGCGTCGTGCCCAGCACATGTTTCAACGGCACGCGCTGCTGATCCTGTTCGTTGCGCATGCGCTCGTAGACGAACATTTCGGAAATACCCGCTGAAAGCTCCTTGCCATGATCGTGAGCGATCAGGTTGAGCATCATATCCAACGGTGCCGTGCCGCCCGAGGCCGTGAAGCGGTCACGGTCGATGGAGAACAGCCGCGTCGTCAGCACGATTTTCGGGAAAGCTTCCTGAATGGAGGCTAGGCACTCCCAATGAATGCTGGTTTCATAATGGTCCAACAAACCCGCCTGACCCAGCGCCCAGCTACCGGTACAGATGGCACCCAGGCGTCGCAGTTGACGCGACTGGGCCTGTAGCCACTGGATGTGCTCACGGCTAACGCTGTGCTGCGGCGCGACTCCGCCACACACGACAACCCAGTCAAGCGAGAGCGGCGCATGCATCGAGGCATCTGGCGTCACATTGAGGCCGTCGCTGGCACGAACCGGGGCGCCATCCTGGGTGAGAGTATACCAGCGGTAAAGCTCGCGGCCGGCCAGCTGGTTGGCCATGCGTAAAGGCTCAATCGCTGACGCCAGCGAGATGAGGGTGAAGTTGTCCAACAGCAGAAAACCGAGGGTTTGGGGTATGTTCGAGTGACCTACTGCGGTTGGGTTTTTTACTTGATCGGTGGTCATGGTCTTTACCTCTATCACCTAAACGTCATTGGCTTTCTTCTTATTATCGTCCTACGTCGCTGGCGTCTTATTTTGAGTCCTTGCGCTAGATACGTGCTGCTTATCTGCATATTGGCACGAATGACACTTATACTGACAAAGCAATCTGAAAAGCAACTCAACTTATGTCGCAAACAGAATATTGTAAGTCGCCATCGGAGCGATTAATGGGGTTGTAAGGCGAGCATCGGTGATAAATGAAACGTTCGTTTCAAGATTAGGCGACGTTTTAATAAGTCATTGAACCCAAAGGTCTTGCATTCACTAAATGCTATAAGCTAATAAGCTAAATGATGAAAGGAGATATCAATGGCCAAGTTTCTCAAGGAATTTAGAGAGTTCGCCGTTAAAGGCAATGTCATCGACATGGCGGTGGGGATTATCATTGGCGGCGCTTTTACGTTGATTGTGCAAAGCCTGGTCAAGGATGTCATGAACCCGGTGATCGGCCTGCTGGTGGGCGGTATTGATTTCTCCAACCTGTTTGTTGTGCTGCGTGAAGGGACCACGGCTGGCCCTTATCCAACGCTTGCCGCTGCCCAGGCTGCCGGCGCGGTCACGCTGAATCTCGGATTGTTCTTGAACGCTGTGGTGAGTTTTACGATCGTGGCGTTTGTCGTCTTTATGCTGGTCAGAACGATCAATCGCTTAAAGCGTGAAGAAGTGGAAGCACCTAAAAGCCCAGTCGAGAAGCCCTGCCCGTACTGCTTTATGACCGTGCCTATAAAAGCCACCCGCTGCGGGCACTGTACATCAGAATTACCCTTGCCCACAGAAGCTGAGCAGCAGTCTCTCAAGGCGGCATCGTCGCCATCCTAGTAACGGTTATTCATAAAAAAAGGGGCCCCGAGGGGCGCCCTTTTTTTGACTTTCGTTAAGCATTAAGCGCGTTTTTTAGCCGCTTTTGTATCGGGAGTCTGGCTGTCACTGGCATCGCTGGGCTGGGGTAGCGAAGGCAACGACTTGGCGAGCATTTCCACACTATGGCGATAGTAAAGCTGGCTCTTGTTGTGCTCACCCAGGCTTGCATAAAGGCGGGCAAGCTCGGCACACACTTCGCCACTGGGGCGCTGGCGTTGGCTGGCTTCGAAGTACTCCAGTGCTTTCTCCCACTTGCCGGTGCGCAGCGAGAGACGACCGCAAGTCAGCAACAGCTCAGGGTCATTGGGACGCTCCTGCAGCCATTTCTCGGCCTTGGCAAGCTGACGTGCCGCGTGCACGTTCAACAGACCGTAGCGTTTGATCAGCCGGGCATCCCAGTGATGGTCCAGCGAGTGGTTGAGCAGACGCTCGGCAATGGCTTCTTCATTGGCCTGGAGTAGCGCATCGGTATACAGCACAATCAGTTCGGTATTGCCGCGCAGATACTCGGGCATATCCGCCCAAAGGCTGCGAACCCGCTCGATATTGCTGGGGTTCTTAGCTTCAAACAGAATCAGCTCACGGTACGCCTTGAACTCAAGCTGTTCGCGCTCCTGCTGGGCAATCAGCTTCTGTGCGGCCAGGCGCGGCAGCAGCCAGCGCAAACCTTCCCAGTCGCTAAGGCTCAAGTGCACCTGCTTGAGCAGTTTCAACACCTGTGGGTGATCGTTGAGCTTTTTATCCAGGCGGTTGAGGATCGCCAGCGCCTCTTCAGGCTGCTGGCGGTCAATCATCAGTTGCGCCTGCATCAAGCCGATAGCGGTGTCAGCGCCTTCAGTGCTGAGCTGGGCCTGATTAAGATGCTCTTGGGACTTGGTGTGGTTGCCTTGGTAATGCGCGGCCAGCGCGGCCGACAGGTAGTTGACCAGCGGCGTACTTGAGTCGCCGGCGGCGTGCACCAGGGTCTTTTCAGCCTTTTTCCAGCGGCCTTCGGTCAGCGCGACCAGGCCGCGCACGGTACGCTTCATGGCGCGACGGTTACGGGCACGGCTATTCCAGGTACGAAAACGCCCCACAGGACGAATAATGCCGCTAAGCAGGCGCAGAGCAAAGTGCAGCACGATAAACGCCGCTAGTAGCAGAATCAGGCCGAACCAGAAGGAGGTCTGAACCGAGGTATCGCCTACCCGGATTAACCAGTAGCCAGGCAACGACATCATCAGGTGCCCAAACAGGGCACCCACGGCAAGGCCCGCTACCAGCAGGAGGATGAGTTTTCTCATGCATCACCTCCCTCTTCGCCATTTTGCTGGCGCGATCTGAAGCGGTTCTCGATAAAGCTGGTCATGGCCTGCTGGGAGGCGCTGATATCCGGAAGCTCGGGCTCAATCTCGGCTTGCTTGAGCTCCTGTAGACGAGAAATCACGCTTTGAGTCGCATCGCTTTCAACATCGTAGTAGCCGTTGAGCAGTTCCAGTGCCTTGTCGATGCTGGCTTCATACAGCGGCTGCTCCTCTTTGAGCAGCGCCAGCTGTGCCTGTTCGATAATCAGACGCAGGCTCTGGCGCAGGTAAGACTCCTGCTCCGGAGTGACCAGGGTTTCCATCGCTTCGTCATGATGACGAATCGTCACAAGGTCTTTCAGCTCTTCGCCAAAGCGCGCCAGTTGGCGCTGGAAGGTGCCGGTAGGTGGCTGCTCAATGCCGGAGGTAACGGCCCGCTCTTCCACTTCTTGGGAAAGGCGCAGACCCGCCACACGTTCCTGCTGAGCATTAAGCGCCAAGTACAGGCCAGTGCGGTCTACCCGTGGCACGCCATCTAGGGCTGCCAGCTCGTTGGCAATTTCACGACGCACGGGCGTCAATGCCGGATTGTCGGCATCAGCCAGACGGGCATCGGCGGTGCGTAAAAGCGCCGCGGCGCCATCCACATCGCCCTCAAGCTGCAGGCGCTGGTTGGCCAGGCGCAGCAGGTAAGCGGCTTCGGCATGCAGCCAGTCGCGGTCGTCGGTGTCCTGAGCCTGGGAGAGCTGGTTGAGCACGTCATCCAGCGTGTCATTGACGTCACTGCGGTAGCTATCCAGCTCTCCGCGCAGCTCTTCCAGCGTACTTTCAAGCGCTTGCGTGCGCTCGCTTTCGCTGCTTTCAAAGCGTGACTCAAGATCGTTTACTGCTTGCTGGCTGGCGCTACCTTCGGCCTGCTGGCTCAGCTCAGTGATGCGCTGCTGTTGGCTGTCCAGGCGCTGCCAGCCCTGCCAGGCTACAATAATCAACGCAACGGCCAGCACCAGAACCAATACGAGCGCTAATAGGCCGCCTTTACCGCCACTGCGCTTGTCGCCACCGTTGGGCGGGTTGGGGGGGAAGCCGTTACCACTGCCGGAAGCTGCGTTTTTTGCCGTTGAAGTGTTGTCTGGTGTTGCTGTGGGCGTGGCACTGGCGGCTGCCGGTTTGCTCGCACTGGGCGTAGCTGAACTGGAACCAGCGGTATTGCCAGAGCTGACAGTAGAAGGCTCGGCACGGGAGGACTCTGTGCTGGAAGATACGGTGCTGGAAGACACGGTATCTGCTGGCGCCGTTGAACGGGAGGCTGCCGAAGTGGAAGACGTCTGGCCTTGGCTGCCGCCTTTACCGCGCCGCCGCGAACGCCCGTTCTTGGCCGAGCCATTGGTCTGCTGTGAACTGGACGGCTGTGAAGTGGCCGGACTGGCTGACGTGCTGCTTTCTTCCTTGCCGGAGATTGGAGGGGTTGAGGCTGACGCGGCAGTATCATCCGGCTTGATGCTGTTGTGAGACGCATCGGCGGACGTTTTTTGTACGTCTTCCTGATCGTTTGGTTGTTTGCTCATCTGTCGCTAGCCCTTATTAAGTTCCTTGATCGACATCGGCACCCTTAGGGTTACAGGACCTTTCCAACGTAGCTGCCAGGGCAGCCGGCGTTGCTCCCGACGCCACCTTGAGGTCACAAAAACCCAGTGTACCGGCCAGTGTAGCTAAACGGTGACTGGAAACGATTAGCGGTTGGTTCAATGCTGCCTGATCACACCATTTTGCCAGATGTTCAAGCAGTTCGCCGCTGGTGACGATTAACGCCTGGTAATCTCCTGTTGTAAGACGTGCCTGCATGGCGGCAGAAGGCGGTTGGAAAACGCGCCGATACACAGCAACACGCCTTACCTGGGCGCCACGCTCAATCAGCGTGTCGGCCAAGAGCGTACGCCCACCTTCGCCAGCGACCAGCAATATTCGCTGGTGCGCCACATCTCTGAGCGAGGCGAGCGATAAAAGCGCCTCGCTGGTGTTTTCGCCGTGCTCATTTACAGCGCCCTTTTGTCCAGAGGCAGCGGGGGGGATGCGCACCCGAACACCTAGCTGGTCAAAAAGAATCTCTGCCGTGGCGCTCCCCACGCTGTAATAATCAATGCCGACCGGCAGCTGCGGCCAGTAGCGGTCCAGTGCGTTACTCAAGCATTGGGCTGCAAACGGGCTGACCACGATCACCTTGTCGTATTGGTCTATATCCAGCCAGGCGATGCGCATGGCAGGGCTTTCGGGCAGGGCTTCAAGGGCCATGACCTCCAGAGACTCAACTGGTGTGCCCGTGGCGCGCAGGGCATTGGCCAGCGCCTCGCCACGCTCGCCGGGTCGGCAGATCAGAACCGGCGACGTCATACGTTGTTGCCGTACACCTCGGCCAGAATATCGCCCGCGCCCTGATCAAGCAGATCTTCGGCAATGCGGATACCCAGCGCCTCGGGCTCATGGATCGAACCGCTGCCTTCGGCGCGCAGTACTTCGGTGCCTTCCGGGTTACCCACCAGCCCGCGCAGCCAGATAGTCTCATTGGCCTTGTCGAGCACCGCAAAGCCTGCGATAGGCACTTGGCAACCACCTTCGAGGCGCGTGTTCATGGCGCGCTCAGCGCGTACCCGGGTAGCAGTGTCCGGATCATCCAGCGGTGCCAGCAGGTTGATCAGTTCGGGGTCGTGAAGGCGGCACTCAATACCCAGCGCCCCTTGACCGCAGGCAGGCAGGCAGACTTCCGGCGGAAGCGCCTGGGCAATGCGTGCATCCAGGCCCAGACGTTTCAAGCCGGACGTGGCCAGAATGATAGCATCGAACTCGCCCTCGTCGAGCTTGGCCAGTCGGGTCTGCACGTTGCCGCGCAGGTTAAGAATTTCCAGATCAGGACGGATTTCGCGAAGCTGTAGACCACGGCGCAGGCTGGCGGTACCGATCTTGGCGCCTTCAGGCAGCTCATCAACACTTGTATAGTGGTTGGAGACAAACGCATCGGTGGGATCGGCGCCTTCTAGAATCACCGAAAGGCCCAGACCTTCCGGGAAAAGCATCGGCACATCTTTCATGGAGTGCACGGCGATATCCGCGCGGCCATCCAGCATGGCGTCTTCCAGCTCCTTAACAAACAAACCCTTGCCGCCAATCTTGGAAAGCGGAGTATCGAGAATCTTGTCGCCCTTGGTGGAGAGCGCAACCAGCTCGACTTCCAAACCTTCGTGTGCCGCCATCAAGCGGTCGCGAACGTGTTCGGCCTGCCACATGGCCAGCTGGCTTTTTCGCGTGGCGATACGCAGTTTGGTGATGGATGACACGTTATTCTCCCTTTGCCGCTGACGCGGCGCGTCAAGCTATGATGTTCTCATCATAAAGCACCTGGGCACACAGTAAAAATCAGTGACTTTATTTAAGATAAGTACCAAGCAGTTTAAATGTCATTGAGATAAAACGCTGTGCCTTTTGAACTCAAGCAATCCAGGCAAGGACTCTGTTACACTTTCCGCTATCGACTCTTTTGTTTTGTCAGCAGGATATGCCTCCGATGAGCCAAGCTACGAATCAGTCCTGGGGCGGTCGCTTCAGCGAACCTACCGATGCCTTTGTGGCGCGTTTTACCGCGTCTGTCACCTTTGACCAGCGCCTCGCGCGTCAGGATATTCAGGGCTCGATTGCCCATGCCACCATGCTTGCCCGGGTGGGCGTGCTTACCGATGAAGAGCGCGACGCGATTATTAACGGTCTGACCGAGATTCAGGGCGAGATCGAGCGCGGCGAATTCAACTGGTCGGTGCCCCTTGAAGATGTGCACATGAACATCGAAGCGCGCCTGACCGACAAGATCGGCATTACCGGCAAGAAACTCCACACCGGGCGTTCGCGCAATGACCAGGTGGCCACCGACATCCGCCTGTTCATGCGCGACGAGATTGACGTCATAGAGGTGGAGTTAAAGCGTCTGCGCGAAGGCATGATCGAGCTTGCCGACCGCGAAGCCGATACCATCATGCCGGGCTTTACCCACTTGCAAACGGCCCAGCCGGTCACCTTTGGCCATCATCTGCTGGCCTGGCAGGAAATGCTCGCCCGCGACCACGAGCGTCTGTTGGACTGCCGCAAGCGCGTTAACGTGCTGCCTCTGGGTGCGGCGGCGCTGGCGGGCACTACCTACCCGATCGACCGCCACGTGACCGCCGAGCTTCTGGGCTTTGACCGCCCGGCGGAAAACTCGCTGGATGCCGTGTCGGATCGCGATTTCGCGATTGAATTTACCAGCTTCGCCAGCATCCTGATGATGCACCTGTCGCGCATGAGCGAAGAGCTTGTGCTGTGGACCAGCGCCCAGTTCGACTTTATCGATCTGCCCGACCGCTTCTGCACCGGCTCCTCGATCATGCCGCAGAAGAAAAACCCCGATGTGCCGGAACTGGTTCGCGGTAAAACTGGCCGGGTTTATGGTCATCTGATGGGCCTTCTGACGCTGATGAAATCGCAGCCGCTGGCCTACAACAAGGATAACCAGGAAGATAAAGAGCCCCTATTTGATGCCGTGGATACGGTGCGCGACTGCCTGAAAGCCTTTGCCGACATGGTGCCGGCTATTGAGCCGAAAAAGGACAGCATGTATGAAGCGGCGCGGCGCGGTTTCTCTACCGCCACCGACCTCGCTGACTACCTGGTCCGGCGCGGCGTGGCCTTCCGCGACGCCCATGAAATTGTCGGGCAATCCGTGGCTTACGGTTTGAAAACGCAGAAAGACCTCTCCGAAATGAGCCTGGACGAACTTCAGCAGTTCTCCACCATCATTGAGCAGGATGTATTCGACGTACTGACGCTTGAAGGCTCGGTGGCGGCGCGTAACCATATTGGCGGTACCGCGCCGGATCAGGTACGTGCTGCCGCCCAGCGGGCTCGCGAGGCGCTCTCGGCGCTGCAGGGGCAGGCATGAAAACACTGGCATGTATCGCGCTTATCGCCTTATTAGTGGCCGGTTGCGGTCAGAAAGGGCCGCTTTACCTACCCGACGATAATTCGCCCGTAAGCGGCGCTGCTGAACAGGCTGGGTAAGCAGCTGCAGGAGACAGGTTCATGGATCACTTTAACTATCGCGACGGCGTTCTGTACGCCGAAGACGTGCCGCTCTCGCAGATTGCCGCAGAGCATGGTACGCCCTGTTATGTTTACTCCAAGGCAACGCTTGAACGCCACTTCCGTGCCTATACCGAGGCGTTGGGAAGCCACCCGCACTTGATCTGTTACGCGGTAAAAGCCAACTCGAATCTCGCCGTGCTGGGGTTGTTGGCCCGCTTGGGTGCCGGGTTTGATATTGTCTCGGTAGGCGAGCTTGAGCGTGTGCTGACCGCCGGTGGCGACCCGGCCAAGGTGGTGTTCTCAGGCGTCGCCAAGCAGCCCTTTGAGATGGCTCGCGCGCTGGAAGTGGGTATCAAGTGCTTCAACGTGGAATCCCGCCCTGAGCTTGAGCGCTTGAACGCTGTGGCGGGTGAACTGGGCAAGATTGCTCCGGTGTCGTTGCGGGTAAATCCGGATGTAGACGCCGGCACTCACCCGTATATCTCCACCGGGCTCAAGGACAACAAATTCGGCATTGCGGTGGATGATGCGCTGGAGGTCTACGAGCTGGCCGCCAGCCTGCCAAATCTTAAGGTGAAGGGGCTTGATTGCCATATCGGCTCCCAGTTGACCGAAACTGCGCCGTTTCTGGATGCCCTGGAGCGCCTGCTGGTGCTCATGGAGCGCCTGCGCGAACGTGGCATCGAGATCGATCACCTGGACCTGGGCGGCGGCCTGGGAGTTACCTACCGGGATGAGACGCCCCCGCAGCCCTTTGACTATGCCAGCAAGCTCTTGACGCGCCTGTCGCGCTGGGAAGGCGGCGAGAAGCTGACGCTACTGTTCGAACCGGGCCGCTCCATTGCTGCCAACGCAGGGGTCATGCTGACCCGAGTCGAGTTTTTGAAGCCTGGTGAGACCAAGAACTTCGCGATTGTCGATGCGGCCATGAACGACTTGATTCGCCCAGCACTGTACCAAGCGTGGCAGGCCATCGTGCCGGTGGATACACGCAACGCACGGCAAAGCGCCACTTACGACGTGGTCGGTCCGGTCTGCGAAACCGGCGACTTCCTGGGTAAGGAGCGCGAACTGGCAATTGGCGAGGGCGACCTTCTGGCCGTGCGCTCGGCCGGCGCTTACGGCTTTGTGATGGCCTCGAACTACAACAGCCGCCCGCGTCCTGCCGAGTTGATGGTCGATGGCGATGCTTGTCATGTGGTACGCGCCCGGGAAACCGTGCAAAGCCTTTGGGCGGGCGAAGCGTTGCTGCCCGAAGGAGCGCGCTGATGCTTTTGCACTTCACCAAGATGCATGGTCTAGGCAACGACTTTATGGTCGTGGACCTTGTGACCCAGCGTGCCCGGCTGCGTGAAGAGCAGATTCGCCAGCTAGCTGACCGTCGCTTCGGGATCGGCTTTGATCAGCTGTTGATTGTCGAGCCGCCCCGAGACCCCGAAATGGATTTTCGCTACCGCATTTTTAACGCCGACGGCAGTGAAGTGGAAAATTGCGGTAATGGTGCGCGCTGCTTTGCGCGCTTTGTTCGCGACCAGCGCCTGACCCATAAGCACGAAATTCATGTAGAAACCGCCGGAGGCCCGTTGGTGTTGAATGTGCAGCACGATGGCCTGGTGCGGGTAGATATGGGCCGGCCGCGCTTTAGCCCGGCGGCGCTGCCCTTTGAGGCTGAGGGTGATCAGCCGCTGCACGCTCTTGAAGTGGACGGCGAAACACTCAAGGTGGGCGTGGTATCCATGGGTAATCCCCATGCCGTGTTGCAAGTGGAGAGCGTTGAGCAAGCACCCGTAGAGCGCCTTGGTCCGCTGGTTGAAGCGCATCCGCGTTTCCCCAAACGCGTCAACGTGGGCTTTATGCAGGTGCTGTCGCCCAGCCAGATTCGTCTACGGGTATTTGAACGAGGCAGTGGCGAAACCCTTGCCTGCGGTACCGGCGCCTGTGCGGCTGTCGCCAGCGGTATTCGCCAGGGGTTATTAAAAAGCCCGGTGAGCGTTCACCTGCCCGGCGGCGAGCTGACCATCGAATGGCCGGACCCGGAGGCATCATTGATCATGGTTGGCCCTGCCACACGAGTCTTTGACGGCCGTGTCGCACTAAATTGATTGATGGCCGCGTTTAACTGATTCAAGGAGTACGGCGATGTCTCAAGCCCCTGAACCGCGCAAGACGCTCGATCCAGACCAGGTAGCATTTTGGCTTGCCCGTCATCCCGATTTTTTTGTTGGTCGCGAAGGATTGCTGCAGCAGCTTAAAGTCCCTCATCCGCATATTGATGGCGCGGTCTCGCTGCTTGAGCGGCTGGTGCTGGATCTGCGCCAGCGGGCGGAAACGGCGGAAGACCGCCTGGAGCATTTGCTGGAAACCGCCCGGCACAACGAAGCTCAGTACCGGCGCCTGCGCGAAACCCTGCTGGCGCTGGTGGAAGCCGATAACCGTGATGCTCTGGCTCAGGCCCTGGCCACTCAGTTAAACGAGCGCTTTGATACGCCAGCCATGGCGCTGTGGTGCCCGGCCACGCTAAGCGACAGCGAACCGGAACCGCCTCAGCCGCCGCGCCATGTGCTGGACCAGCACGCCAGCGCACGCCTTGCCGCTTTGCTGGATGGTAAGACCAGCCGCTGTGCCAAGCTGAGCGTTAGTGACTGGAAATGCCTGCTGCCGCATACCAAGGCGCCGCGCAAGGCGGGCTCTTGCGCCATTTCGCGCCTTTCGGCAGGGGAGTCGCTGGGTTATCTGCTACTTGCCAGTCCCAATCCTGAGAGCTATCGCGCCAGCATGGATACATTGTTTACCGAGTATCTGGGCGATATCGTGGCGCGGCTGCTGATTCGTTTGGAACAGCATGGCTGATTCGGCACTTGTTGTCGCGGTGGCGGGCTATATCGATGCGCTTTCCCGTCACGCAAGCCCGGCTACCGTCGCGGCCTACCAACAGGATTTGAACGCCTTGTGCCGGTTTGCCGAGCAGCGAGAGGTGCACGACCCGGTGGGGCTGGATACTGCGCTGCTGCGCACCTTTCTGGGTGCCGAGCGCAGCCGTGGGCTGGGCGCGCGTAGCTTGGCCCGCCGCCGGGCCGCGCTTTCCCGCTTTGCCGACTACCTCGTCAGGCAGGGCATTCTGGCCGATAATCCGGTGGGGCTTCTGCGCACGCCCAGGCAGCCCAGCCACCTGCCACGCCCGGTGGATGTCGATGCTCTGGCTCAGTTTCTGGATAGTCCTCACGACGGTTCGCCCCTGGCGGTGCGTGATCAGGCCATGCTCGAGCTTTTTTACTCCAGCGGGCTACGCCTGGCGGAGCTTGCCGCGCTTGATCTCCACGACCTGCAGGCGAGCCGGGTGCGCGTTATCGGCAAGGGCAGCAAGCCGCGCCAGGTGCCTGTGGGGCGGCGTGCCCAACAGGCGTTGGCCGACTGGCTAACCTGCCGGTCTGGCATGGCGAAGGACACTGAAACCGCGCTGTTTGTCGGACAGCAGGGCGTGCGTCTGGGGCATCGGGCCATCCAGAAACGCCTTGCTCAGCTCTCGATCACCCGCGGGCTGCCGGAGCATCTGCACCCACACCGGTTGCGCCATTCCTTTGCCAGCCACCTGCTCGAATCCAGTCAAGACTTGCGCGCGGTGCAGGAGCTTTTAGGCCACGCCAATCTTTCCACCACGCAGGTGTATACGCGGCTGGACTGGCAGCACCTGGCCGCCAGCTACGATTCCGCTCATCCACGTGCCAAACGCGGGCCATCTGGAAGCAAGCCATGACAGCACTGCAAGCCATTACCTTTGATCTAGACGATACGCTTTGGGATAACCACGGTGTAATGCTACGCACAGAAGAGGGCCACTACGCGTGGCTGCTGGAAGCCCTTGGCATGTGGCGTGCCACGCGCCAGGAGGCGCCGCTTTCGCTTGGCTATGAGGCGGGGTTACAGGATTACCTGGAGCGCCGCCAGCAGTTTGCCAAAGACGTGCCCGAGCGTCGTGGCGACTTTACCTGGCTGCGCCTGCGTGCTCTAGAAGCCCAGCTGGAAGCTGAAGGTCTTCCACGCAGCGCAGCTATTTTGTGGGCGGCGGCGGCCATGAACGAGTTTCATCGCCTGCGTATTCAGGTAACACCACACCCGGAGGCTGCCGGTTTGCTGGCAGCGCTCAGCGAACGTTATCAGCTTGCCGCAATCACCAATGGCAATATCCACTTGAAGCGCCAGCCCTTGGCGGCGTATTTTCCAGTGGCTATTGCTGCGGGCGAGCTTCTTGCTCCCAAGCCGGATCACACGCCCTTTCTAACGGCCCTTGCTAAGCTTGATGTGGCACCTGAGCACGCCATGCACGTAGGTGACTCCTGGGCAGAGGACATACTGCCCGCCCAGCAGCTCGGCATGCACGCGGTGTGGGTCTCAAGTGATGATGACCAGTTACTGCCGCCCCGGGTGCATCGCATTGCGCATATCAAGGACTTGCCTGCGATACTTGAGCGGCTGAATAGCTGATCGCCTTATTCGGACTCAGGCGTGTGCAGCCACTGGTCAAGCTTCTGTGAGAGCGTGTCGACCCCGTCACGCTTGAGCGATGAGAACAGCTGAACCGATACCAAATCTTCCCACTCTTTCAGCCGTGAACGTACTTTTTGCAAGGCAGCGCTCGCCGGGCCTTTTTTAAGCTTGTCGGATTTGGTCAGCAGGATATGCACCGGCATATTGCGCTTGTCGGCATAGCTGAGCATCATCTGGTCAAATTCGGTCAAGGGGTGGCGAACATCCATCAACAGCACCAAGCCGCGCAGGCTGAAACGGCCGCGCAGATAATCAGAGAGGTGCTGCTGCCACTCAAGCTTGACGGCCTCGGGCACCTTGGCGTAGCCGTAGCCGGGCAGGTCAACCAGACGGCGCGATTCATCGTTCATCACGCTGAAGAAGTTGATCAACTGAGTGCGGCCGGGCGTTCGCGAAGTGCGGGCCAACGCTTTTTGCTGGGTTAACGCGTTGATCGCGCTTGATTTACCTGCGTTCGAGCGGCCGGCAAACGCCACTTCAGCACCCGTGTCATCCGGGCAGGTAGCCAAGGTGGGGGCGCTGATCATAAAGCTGGCGGTTGGGTAGTTTAGCCGGGCGACGGGGCTATCTTGGGGGGTGGACATGAAGAAAATCCTGAAATCGAACCAATAAACAGTCTGCGTTAACCACGCGTATAATGACATGGCAAGCCGCGCTGCGACGAATTACCCCGTCAGTCAGGTCAAACGTTGCGTAAAAAGCGGTAATACCTGCGACCTGGAGCGGTAGTGTACCACTGCGCCCAAGCCAACAGCGACTAATCAGCATGCTGTTGTGCGGCTTATCTATGCATAGGTAAACAGAAGCCCGCCCGCCCGCCCGGATGAGGTAGGTGCTCTTCATCATTTAACCGACTAGTGAGTTGTCATGAACGTATTGCGGGCAGGTTTAACGATTATTTTGAGTACTGTCGGCATTGCGCAGGCCCAGCCCCATGAGCAGCAGGAAGCGGACGCGACGGCGGGCCAGCAGAAAGCCCAGACCTGCGCGGCCTGCCATGGTCAGGCTGGCATCAGCCCTGCTGAAGTTTTTCCCCATTTGGCGGGCCAGCAGATGTCCTATTTGGCCAAGCAGATCATGGATATCCGCGATGAAACGCGTGTTGTTCCGCAAATGATGGGCATGGTGGACGGTTTTTCCGATCAGGACGCCTGGGACGTCGCCGCCTATTACGCCGGACAGGAGGCTAATTTGGGCCAGGCCAGCGATGAGGACGCAGAGCAGCTCGCACGGGGCGAAGCGCTTTACCGGGCGGGCGACAGGACGCTTGGCATACCTGCATGCAGTGCCTGCCATACGCCCACCGGGGTGGGTATTGGTAGCGCCGTGTATCCCGCACTCGCGGGTCAGCATCCGGCCTATACCCAGGCAGCCCTGCGTGCGTTTGCCTCGGGAGAGCGAGCTAACGACCCCAGCGGCAGCATGAGCGATATTGCCGCCAAATTGAGCGAAGATGACCGACAGGCTTTAGCTAACTACCTCTTTGGCTTGTATTAATAGGCGGCGTCAGTGAATTCCCTTTTCTATTGGCGGGGGAACCTGATAGCGTTATTAACAGTCTCAGCTTCCGCTTACCCTTTGGAGAATTGTCGCTATGTTCAAAACGTTAATGGTTGCAATGGCCGGTCTAGGCCTTTCTGCGGCTGTCAGTGCTCAGGAATTGGTTGAAGGCCAGGACTATACGCTGCTGGATCCGCCGGTAGCGACTCAGGTAGATGATGATCAGATTGAAGTAACCGAGGTATTCTGGTTTGGCTGCCCGCACTGCTACCGTCTTCAAACGCCGGTCAGCGAATGGTATGAAACGCTGGATGATGACGTAAGCGTTGTGCATATGCCCGCCACTATGGGCGGTAACTGGAATATTCACGCGAACGCCTTTTATGCCGCACAATCACTGGGCATTGAAGAGGATCTGCACGCCGATTTCTTTGACGCGATCCATCAGGACGGACGCGAGCTGACGGACTCCGACGAGATTGCTGAATTCTTTGCCAATTATGGGGTAAGTGAAGAGGACGCTAAAAAGGCGCTGACCTCCTTTAACGTACGTAGCCAAGCCAACAAGGCCAACAGCCGCATGCGTGAAATGCGCCTGATGGGCGTGCCTGCATTAGTGGTAGACGGCCGTTATGTCATCACGCCCAGCACTGCGGGCAGCCTTGAAAACATGCCTCAAGTAGCCGAAGCGCTAATTGAGCGTGTACGTGAGGAACGCGCCCAGGAAGAGTAAGTAACCAAGGAATCAGGTGATAAGCAGATGGTCGATATGACAGCGATGAACCAGGGAGCCAGACCATTGCCTCTGCGCGAAAGGGGGCATCTTCGCTTGCTCACTTTTAATTTGCAGGTAGGGATACAAACGTCTGGTTATCACCACTATGTTACCCGTAGCTGGCAGCACTTTCTGCCCGACTCGCAGCGCGTCAAGCGCCTGGATATCATGTGTGACGTGCTGGGTCAGTTTGACGTGGTGGGTCTGCAGGAAGCTGACGGCGGCAGCTTTCGAACCGGCCGTATCAACCAGATCGAATACCTGGCGGCCAAAGCCGGGTTTCCGCACTATTTCAAGCAGCTAAACCGTAACCTTGGACGTGTTGCACAGCACAGCAACGGGCTGCTTTCGCGCCTGGTGCCCACCAAGATTGAAGAGCACCGTCTGCCCGGTACGCTGCCGGGACGTGGTGCCATCCATGTGCGGTTTGGCAACGGGCCGGATGCCCTGCATATCTTTGTGGCACACCTGGCGCTTAGCCACCGGGGGCGGGTACGTCAGCTCAACTATTTAAGCGATATTATCGAGCCGCTGCGCCATGTAGTAGTAATGGGAGACCTTAACTGCACCCCGGACCAGCTGCATGCCCATGAGCGATTCAGTACGTCGCTGCCGCTGCACCCCGTTAAGCCGCTGCTCAGCTACCCCTCCTGGCAGCCGCGGCGTGCGCTTGATCATATTCTGCTGTCGCAGACCCTGGAAGCCGCCGAGGTCCGGGTAATGGATCATCTGTTTTCCGATCACCTGCCGATTGCGGTGGATTTGCCGCTTCCGGCGGCTTGCCTGTTAGCCATTGAAAAGGCAACACCTTCGGTTTCCTGAGTCGCTTAGCGGCAATAAAAGGTCGCACAAGCGTGCTTGGGGGTGACGTTCGGCCCAGAATCAGCGATGATTCTGGGCCGTTTTCTTTCTCCAGGACATTAACATGCTCGCCAATGCCCATGAGCCGCGCTTGCTCCGCTGGCTCGACTGCGTAACTGAGGGAGTGGGCCGGGCCATTGCCTGGCTGGTTGTGATCATGATGGTCGTTCAGTTTGCCATCGTTGTACTGCGCTATATCTTCGGTATCAATAGCATCGTGATGCAGGAGTCGGTGATGTATATGCACGCTGCCGTGTTCATGCTCGGTGCCGGGTGGACGCTACGCCACGATGGCCATGTGCGTGTGGATATCTTTTATCGCAAGATGTCGAATAAAGGCCGTGCCTGGATCGATCTGCTGGGTACGCTGTTTCTGCTGATTCCGGTGGCCTCGTTCATTGCCATCTCAAGCTTTCGCTATGTCATGACCAGCTGGGCCATCATGGAGCGCTCGGGCGATGGCGGCATTCCGGCGGTATTTCTGCTCAAGTCCCTGATACTGGCGATGGTCGCCCTGCTGCTGCTACAGGCGGTGGCCCAGCTGATCCGTCAAATGCTGATTATCCGTGGCAAGCTATCCGGTTCCACCCCTGTGCATGAGGAGATGGTCTAGTGCTGGCGACTCTATTGGAAGGTATGCCGCTAGTATTGTTTGCCACGGTATGCGGTGTCTTGATGCTGGGTTATCCGGTGGCGCTTTCGCTGGCCGGAACGGCGCTGGCCTTTGCCGGGTTAGGCTTTCTGCTGCAGTCGATGGGCGTCCCGGTGCCGTTTGAGGCGCGCTGGATGAGCTCCATGCCTAACCGTATTTACGGCATCATGACGAACAATACCCTGCTGGCGGTACCTCTTTTTGTGCTGATGGGTGTACTGCTTGAGAAGTCACGGGTAGCGGAAACCCTGCTGGATGCGATGACCATGGCGTTTGGCGCCCTGCGCGGCGGTTTAGGGATCGCGGTGGTATTGGTGGGTATGCTGCTGGCCGCGTCTACCGGTATTGTAGGGGCAACGGTGGTTACCATGGGCCTGCTTTCGCTACCCACCATGCTCAAGCGCGGCTACTCGCCGGCGCTGGCGACCGGCACCATTTGTGCCACGGGTACGCTTGGGCAGATAATTCCACCCTCGATTGCTCTGGTGCTGCTGGGTGACGTACTTAACAATGCCTACCAGCAGGCTCAGCTCGCCATGGGTTCCTGGAGCCCCAAGACGCTCTCCGTGGGCGATCTGTTTATCGGCGCGCTGGTGCCGGGCTTGCTGCTGGTAATGGCCTATATCATTTATCTGCTCATGGTGGCGTGGTTGAAACCCAGCGCGGCCCCGGCGGCGGACCGTGAAGCGCTGATGCAGGAGCTTGGCCACACCGGCAGCGTCTGGCCGCTGCTGTTGAAGGGGCTTTTACCGCCTGTACTGCTGATTGTAGCTGTGCTGGGCTCGATACTGGGCGGCTTTGCCACGCCCACGGAAGCCTCGGCGGTGGGCGCCTTCGGTGCGCTGTTGCTGGCCGCGACCAATCGGCGATTAAGCTTTTCAATGCTGCGCGATGTGGTGCGCTCCACCGCCCAGGTGACCAGCATGGTGTTCTTGATCCTGATTGGCGCAGCGCTGTTTTCGCTGGTATTCCGAGCGTTTGGCGGCGAAGAGCTGGTTACCCATATGTTTGAGGCAATGCCAGGTGGCGTTGTCGGGGCCACGCTGGTGGTCATGCTGGTGATTTTTTTGCTCGGATTTATTCTCGACTTTATCGAGATCACCTTTGTGGTGGTGCCGATCGTCGGTCCGGTGCTTCTCGCCATGGGGCTTGATCCCATCTGGTTGGGCATCATGATCGCCGTCAACCTGCAGACGTCGTTCCTGACCCCGCCGTTCGGTTTTGCGCTCTTTTATCTGCGCGGCGTTACCCCGCAAAACGTGCCCACCTCGGCGATCTATCGTGGGGTCATTCCGTTTATTCTCATGCAGCTGGCGATGCTGCTGGCGCTGGCGCTGTTCCCGGGTCTTGCCACCTGGCTACCGTCGGTCATTTAGGAGGCGTCATGACGCGTAATGTAAATGTACTTACCATTGCCGGCTCCGACCCTTCTGGCGGCGCGGGGCTACAAGGTGATCTCAAGACGTTTTCGGCGCTCGGTGTCTATGGCACCAATGTGATTACGGCCGTGATTGCGCAAAACACCTGTGGTGTTGCCTCGGTGTATCCGGTCTCTCCTAAGGCAATTCGAGAGCAGCTGGAAAACCTGCTGGATGACGTTGAGCTAGATGCAGTCAAGATCGGTATGGTGGCCAGCCGTGATGTCGCCGAGGTGATCGCCGAGGTGTTGAGCAAGCGCCGTCCGCGCTGGATCGTGCTGGACCCGGTGATGGTCGCCAAGAGCGGCGATATCCTGGTCGATGACGCGGGGATTCGTGCGGTACGCGATATTCTGGTGCCGCTTGCCGACGTGATCACTCCCAACCTGCCGGAAGCGGCGGTACTGCTGGATACCTCGTCGCCTTCGAGCCTGGACGCCATGGAGGCCATGCTGCCGGGTCTGACCCGGCTGGGCGCGCCCTATGTCGTGCTCAAGGGCGGCCATCTGCGCGGCGAGACCTGTCCCGATCTGCTGGCCACCCCGAGCAGCCATGAGTGGCTACCCGCCTCACGTATTCAGACCGAAAATCTGCACGGTACCGGTTGTGCGCTCTCGTCGGCGATTGCTGCCTGTTTGGCCAAGCTACCTGCTGAAGCGTCCAGCCAAGCGCCCGTTTCCGCCATTGGTGATGCCAAACGATGGCTGCACGCCGCGCTGGAAGCCAGCGCTCTCCTGAGCGTAGGCAAAGGGCGCGGGCCTGTGCATCATTTTCATGCGTGGTGGTAAGCGGTTCAGGAACGCCAGGGGCAATGGCCAGGCGAGCAATTGAAATGGCTCGTTAGAATGCGTGGCTAGCTTGCGGGATAGAGCTTCGCCCACCATGCTGAGGAATGTCTGTATGACTCCCCCAAGGCCTGGCTTGTTCTAGGAGCGTTATGCCATGACCCCCACGTTTGTGTTTGCCACTGACCTTTCTGCCGATAATCGCGCCGGCTTCGCCCGAGCGCTACGCCTTGCCTATGCCCAGCATGCTCAGCTGGATATCCTGCACGTGCTTGATCCCTACCTGCCGCGGCGCCTGCTCCGTGAGCTGGAGCAGGCGGTCAATGAGGACATCGCTACGACGCTGACGGATATTCGCGAAGATTACGCCCTGGAGGCGCCCAAAACAGTCATTCAGACCGTGATGGGCGAGCCACATGTGGAGGTTGTACGCAAGGCTCACGAGCAGAAGGCTGAGCTGATTGTGCTGGGCATGCATCGCAAGCGGGGGCAAAAAGAGCTGCTGGCAGGCACCACCTTTATGCGCATCCTGCGCTGCGCGCCGTGTCCGGTGGTCATTGTCCAGCGCGTGCCTACCCAGCCATGGCAGCATATCCTGGTTCCTGTCGACTCTTTTCTGACCGTTCGCCAGACGCTAAGCGAGGCCTTACGCCGCTTCCCGGAAGCTAAGATCACGCTGCTCCACGCCTGGACGCTACCCGGCGAGGTTGAACTTGGTTCTGAGGTTTATTACGCCCGCTGGCGCGAGCAGGAGGTAGCCCGCTTGCAGGCGTTGTTAAGCAGTGAAGTCGAGCGCATAGTGCAGGACAAGGATGGGGCGCTGGATATTGAACTGGTGCTTGAGTCAGGCACGCCCAGCGAGGTGGTTCAGGGCTATATAAAGCAGCACACGCCCGATGTGGTGATGATAGGCAGCCGCGGCCAACCTTATCACTCAAGCCAGCTGACGCAGACGCTGCTCAGTGAGCCTCACTGCGATTTGATACTCTGCCGCGCCTGGTAACGGCCAAGGCAGGTACACTGGGCGCTTTACCTTTTATCTATACAGGAGAAGCGCCGTGAAAGTGCTGATACAGCGGGTCAGAAAGGCAAGCGTGACGGTTGAGGGGCAGACGGTTGGCGCCATTGATCAGGGGCTTCTGGCGCTGGTCGGCGTTGAGAAAGGCGACAGTGACGCCGCCGTTGAGAAAATGCTCCACAAGCTGTTGCACTACCGTGTATTTAGTGATGCCGAGGGCAAGATGAACCTCAACCTTCAACAAATAGACGGCGGCCTGCTGCTGGTTTCCCAGTTTACCCTCGCCGCCGAGACCCATAAGGGCCTGCGTCCTGGCTTTTCCAGCGCCGCCCCGCCTGCCGAGGGCGAGCGGCTGTTCAGCGCCCTGGTCGCTCGGGCCCAATCAGCCTGGCCGAAGGTGGCGACCGGCCAGTTTGGTGCCGATATGCAGGTAGCGCTGGTCAATGACGGCCCGGTTACGTTTTTGCTGGAGAGCTAGCGCTAAAGCTCGGCGTTTTCACTGGCGACAAGCTCCGCCTCCATGGCCTCTAGCGCTTCCTCGGCAGCTAACCACTGCTGTTCGGCGCTGTCCAGGCGGGCTTTAATGGTGGCCTGTTGGGCCAAGGCATTGGTGAGCTCGGCTTTGCGGGCACTGTCGGTATAAAGCTCAGGGTCGGCCAGCACGGATTCAACTTCTTCCAGCGAGATCTGGGCCTTTTCCATGGCCTGTTCAGCCTTATCGCGCTCTTTTTTCAACGGGCGAAGCTTCTCACGTAGTTCGGCCGCTGCCTTACGGGCGGCCTTGCGCGCCTCACGGCTATCACCACTAGGCTGCTGGCTCTGGCGTTCGGCCTTTTCGCTGCGCGAATCGCGGCGGCTCTCTTCAAGGCGAGCTTTTAGCCAAGCGCGATAATCCTCAAGATCGCCGTCAAACGGCTCCACCCGATGATCCGCCACGCGCCAGAACTCATCGACCGTGGCGCGCAGCAGGTGGCGGTCGTGGGAAACCAGAATTACTGTGCCCTCAAAACCTGCCAGCGCTTCGGTCAGCGCTTCGCGCATCTCCAGGTCAAGGTGGTTGGTCGGCTCATCTAGCAGCAGCAGGTTCGGCTTTTGCCAGGCCACCAGGGAAAGCGCCAAGCGGGCCTTCTCACCGCCTGAGAAAGTGGCGACTTCGCCAAAGGCGTCATCGCCCTTGAAGCCAAAACCGCCCAGGAAGTTGCGAATCTCCTGCTCGCTTGCCTTGGGCGACAGGCGCTGAACGTGCATGAATGGCGTTGAGGTGACGTCCAGGCCTTCCAGCTGGTGCTGGGCGAAGTAGCCAATCGCCAGGTGCTCGCCCGGAACACGTTTGCCGCTGAGCAGCTCAAGCTCGCCGGTAAGCGACTTGATCAGGGTCGATTTACCCGCCCCGTTGGGGCCCAGCAGACCAATGCGGCTGCCCGGCAGCAGGGTGATGTTGACCTTGTCCAACTGGACATTATCGTGCTCCTTGCCTCGGTAGCCCAGCTGGGCCTGATCAAGCACCAGAAGCGGATGCGAAGTCTTGTCCGCGGCGGGCAGGGTGAAGTGAAAGGGCGAGTCGACGTGGGCCATGGCAATATCTTCCATGCGCTCTAACATCTTTACCCGGCTCTGTGCTTGGCGGGCCTTGGTGGCCTTGGCTTTAAAGCGCGCAATAAAGCGCTCAATTTCTTCACGCCGGGCCTGCTGTTTAGCCGCTTCGGCTTGCTGCAGTGCAAGCTTTTCAGCGCGGGTGCGCTCAAAGCGTGAATAGTTGCCCCGATAGAGCTCAAGGGTCTGGTGGTGCATATGCACGATGTGGTCACACACGGCATCCAAGAAATCCCGATCGTGGGAAATCAGTAGCAGGGTGCCGGGGTAGCGGGCCAGCCACTGCTCAAGCCATAAAAGCGCATCCAGATCCAGGTGGTTGGTCGGCTCATCCAGAAGCAGTAGATCAGAAGGCATGAACAGCGTGCGCGCCAAGTTGACGCGCATACGCCAGCCGCCTGAGAAATCCGAAAGCGGGCGGGTAAGGTCTGCCTGGAAAAAACCAAGCCCCACCAGCAGCTGCGCAGCGCGAGACTCAGCGCGGTAGCCATCCAGGGTTTCGATCAACCCGTGAAGTTCGGCTTCGCGATGGGCTTCGCCCGCCTCTTGGGCGGCATAAAGCTCGGCTTCGGCCTGGCGCAAGGCCTTATCGCCATCCAGTACATACTCGATGATCGGCCGATCAAGCGCTTCAACTTCCTGAGCCATATGCGCAATGCGCTGGCCGCCGCTCATCTCGACATCACCTTGGTCGGGGCCTAATTCACCCAGCAGGAGCTTGAAAAGGCTCGATTTGCCAGCGCCGTTTGCCCCGATAATGCCCGCCTTGATACCGTCGTGCAGGGTCAGGTCGGCGTTCTCAAGTAGCGTTTGCGTGCCGCGTTGCAGCGCGACTTGGCGCAGTGCGATCATGCTCTCTCCCAAAAAAAGTGGGTAAACCAATGCTCGATTCTAACCGATTGCGCCGTCTGGAGCAGATGCCGTTATGGGATTTTGCTCTATCGTTTTACTCAGCCCCCGACGTTGAAGGCGCCTGTCTGACGTTGCAAGACACGTTGGGTATCGATGTCTGTGAGCTGCTGTTTCATGGCTGGCTGTTTGTGCACGGGCTTGAAGCGCTGTCCGTCCCTCTTGCCAAGCAGCGCAAAGAACGCGAGATATGGCAGCGCGAGGTTACCCAGGTGTTACGCCATTTGCGGCGCCACCTGAAACCTGAGGCACAGCAAAGCGCCTCGATTGACACGCTGCGTAAAACGATCCAACAGGCTGAGTTGCAGGCCGAGCGTGAAAATCTTCAACGCTGGCAAACCTGGGCGATTGAAAATCCAGATGATGAAGTGCGCCTAACAAATTGTGCGCTAATTTCGAACGATGTTGAAAGATGGCTGCAAGATCGCCTTTTTTTTGCTGAACTTGACAAAAGTTGTCTCCATGCGTCAGGCGCGCGCGAAGACATCTCAAGCGCCTGGCAGACCCTGGCAAGCCGGCTTGACCGCTTCGAATCACCGCGCTAGCCTGAAATTAAGCTGCTTTTGAATAGTATTCGTTATACGTCCGCTGACCCGCAGCAATGGATAACGTTTTTGCGTGTCAGCGAATGTAAAAAAACAAGAGCAGATTTTTGCGCACTCGTATAGCGCGCTTACCACTGCAAGGGGAACATCGCATGAAGGCAAGCAAGTTAGTAACGACGGCGAGCGTAGGCGCATTGCTGCTTGGCATGACAGCGGCCGCACAGGCGGATAACTGGCGCTACGCGCATGAAGAGTACGAAGGCGATGTACAGGATGTGTTCGCCATCGCGTTCAAAGAGTACATTGAAGAGAATTCTGACCATACTGTTCAGGTTTACCGCTTTGGCGAGCTAGGTGAGTCTGATGACATCATGGAGCAGACCCAAAACGGCATCCTTCAGTTTGTGAATCAGTCACCGGGCTTTACCGGCGCACTGATTCCAGAAGCGCAGATCTTCTTCATCCCCTATCTGCTGCCTACTGATGAAGAGACCGTGCTGACGTTCTTCGACGAGAGCAAGGCGATCAACGAGATGTTCCCTGAGCTTTACGCCGAACAGGGGCTTGAACTTTTAAAAATGTACCCTGAAGGTGAAATGGTGATCACCACCAACGAGCCGATCAGCTCGCCGGAGGACATGCGCAATAAGAAAATCCGCACCATGACCAACCCGCTACTTTCCGAAACCTACGATGCCTTTGGCGCAACGCCAACGCCGCTACCGTGGGGCGAAGTGTACGGGGGCCTGCAAACCGGCATTCTGGACGGTCAGGAAAACCCGATTTTCTGGATCGAATCAGGCGGCTTGTACGAAGTGTCGCCGCACCTGACGTTTACCGGCCATGGCTGGTTCACCACTGCCATGATGGCGAATCAGGACTTCTTTAATGGATTATCTGAAGAAGACCAGGCGCTGGTTCGGGAAGCCTCTAACGCGGCTTACGACCACACCATTGAGCATATCAAGGGCCTGGCCGACGAAGCGCTGGAAAAAATCCAGGCAGCATCTGATGAAGTAACTGTCACACGTCTAGATGAAGAGCAGATCCAGGCATTCCGTGATCGTGCCCCGCAGGTTGAAGAGGCCTTCCTTGAGATGACCGGTGAGCGCGGCGCCGAGTTACTTGAGCAGTTCAAGACCGATCTTGAATCCGTTACCAACGAGTAACCGCTGAATGACCGCTTGAACAAGAGTGGTGTTCATCAAAGGGGCAGTCAACGCTGCCCCTTTTCTATTGCTGTTACGTAGATGAAAGATGGCTGAAGGGTGAATAAAGCGTTGGAGATTATTTATCCAGCGCTAAGGCGGAAACGCCGGGCACCCATTACGCTAAGAAGGCGTCAAGGCGTTATATATCTATCCTATCGTGCATGTAGAACCATCATGATATCTCGCGTGCTATTGGCGTTCACTCGCCATAGTCATGCCGAAAAACAGGAGTTCGGCCATGACCGATGAAGAATCCGAGAAGAATTATCACTCAGGTTTACCCGGGGTGTTGGGAGTGATCGACACTGCAATTAGCAAAATCGAGTCAGTCATACTGGCGCTAGGGGTTTTGCTAATGGCGCTGAATACGGTCATCAACGTTATCGCCCGCTTCGTGTTTGGCAATAGCATCATGTTTTCCGGCGAGCTAAACCGAATTTTAATCATCATGATTACGTTTGCCGGTATCGGCTATGCGGCACGCCATGGCCGCCATATTCGCATGTCGGCCATTTATGATGCGTTGCCAGTGGGCGGGCGCCGGGTGTTGATGATCAGCATTTCGCTGTTCACCTCACTAATCATGTTCTTTCTACTTTACTACTCGATCGTTTATATCCAGGACCTTTACGGCAAGGGGCGCGTACTGCCGTCCTTGAGCCTACCGGTGTGGATTATTTACCTATGGGTGCCGATGGGCTTTTTAATCACGGGTATTCAATACCTGCTGACCGCTATCAAGAACTTCACGTCTCATGATGTGTATCTCTCAACCGGGGTGGTGGACGGTTATAAAGATACGGAAACCGAAGTCTGATGCAGGCATTGCACTCTAGGGGAACGTTATGACAACGATAATGGTAGTCACCATGATTGCCCTGCTGCTGCTGGGCTTTCCAATGATGGTGCCGCTGATTACGGCGGCAATCATCGGCTTCTACATGATGTTTAACGGCTTCGGCCAGATGGATACGCTGATTCAGCAAATGATGGCGGGCATTCGTCCGGCATCGCTGATTGCCGTGCCCATGTTTATTCTTGCAGCCGATATCATGACCCGGGGCCAGTCGGCCAATCGGCTGATCGATATGGTGATGGCGTTTATTGGCCATATCAAGGGCGGGCTTGCTGTCAGCACGGCGGCGTCGTGTACGCTGTTTGGGGCCGTGTCCGGCTCTACCCAGGCAACCGTGGTGGCGGTCGGCTCGCCGCTACGCCCTAAAATGCTCAAAGCTGGGTATTCGGACTCGTTTACCCTGGCTCTGATTATTAATGCTAGCGATATTGCATTTTTGATCCCGCCCAGTATCGGCATGATTATTTACGGGGTTATTTCGGGAACCTCGATTGGCGAGCTGTTTATTGCTGGTATCGGCCCAGGCTTGCTTATTCTACTGATGTTTTCGGCATACTGTATCGTTTACGCGATAGTAAAAGACGTGCCGACTGAAGCGCGTGCCAGCTGGAAAGAGCGAGGCGTTGCCGTTCAAAAAGCACTTTGGCCATTGGGTTTCCCTGTAATTATTGTAGGTGGGATTTACGGGGGGATTTTCAGCCCTACCGAGGCGGCCGCCGCTTGCGTGCTTTACGCAGTACTGCTCGAGTTTGTAGTGTTCCGTTCACTCAAGATAAGTGATATCTACGCTATCGCGAAGTCGACTGGCCTGATTACTGCGGTGGTGTTTATCTTGGTCGCGGTGGGCACCAGCTTCTCTTGGATCATCTCTTTTGCCCAGATTCCTCAGGCGATTCTGGAAACCGTAGGGGTCAACGATGCCGGGCCAACCGGCGTTCTGATCGCGATCTGTGTCTCCTTTTTTATTGCCTGTATGTTCGTTGACCCGATCGTGGTGATTCTGGTGCTCACGCCCATTTTCGCCCCGGCTATTGCCGCTACCGGGCTCGACCCGGTGCTGGTGGGTATTCTGATCACCCTGCAGACGGCGATCGGCTCGGCCACGCCGCCGTTTGGGTGCGATATCTTCACCGCCATCGCGATCTTCAAGCGCCCTTACTGGGACGTCATCAAGGGAACGCCGCCGTTCATTTTTATTCTGATTCTGGCGGCCGTACTGCTGATCATGTTCCCGCAGATTGCGCTGTTCCTGCGCGATGTGGCCTTCCGCTAACCTTCACGAGGAGAATTGCATGTTTAACCGCATTCTGGTCCCGGTGGATGGTTCCAAGGGGGCTATCAAGGCGCTTGATAAGGCAGTCGGGCTGCATCTTCTGACGGGCGCCGAGCTGTATTTCCTGTGCGTGTTTAAGCATCACAGCCTGCTTGAGGCCTCACTTTCCATGGTACGTCCAATCCAGCTGGATATTCCTGATGATGCGCTGAAAGAGTACGCTACCGAAATTGCCGTACACGCAAAATCTCACGCCATCGAGAAGGGGGCTGACAGTGCCTACGTACGCGCCTTTGTAAAGGGCGGGCGCCCTTCAAGAACCATCGTGCGCTTTGCCTGGAAACGGGAGTGCGATTTGATCGTGATTGGCGCTCAGGGCACCAACGGCGAAAAGGGCACGCTGTTGGGCAGTGTTGCCCAGCGGGTAGCCGGCGCTGCGCACTGCCCAACGCTGGTGGTGTAGCCAGTATTCGGTTATTGGCCTAAACCTCTGCGTCGAATTGAGGTCGTAGCAACACCCGCCGCCTTGGAGAGATGCACCACGAGGCGGCGGGTGTTAGTCTTTGGGGCATCTAACATATGGCGTATTTCGCCGTCGAATAAGGTTACTTTTTCTATGAAAACACTACTCTCTTCAACGGCGCTGACCAGTCTACTGCTTGTGGCCCCTTTTGTGGCGGCCGCGCCGGATACTGATGAACAGCGTCTGGCCTATAGCTTAGGGGTGACTCTAGGCGAAAGCATGAAGGCCGATATCGGGGATCTGGACCTGGATGCGTTTAATGACGGTATGCGCGATGTGTTCGAGGAAAATGAATTAGCGCTTAGCGAAGAGCAGATGGTCGAGTCGATCATGGCCTTCCAGGCGAGTGCCCAGCAGGCACGCGAAGAAGAGGCTGCCGAAATTGCGCAGATGAATAAGGAAGAAGGTGAAGACTTCCTGACTGAAAACGCCGAGCGCGAAGGTATTGAAGTGACCGAATCGGGCCTGCAGTATGAAGTGCTTGAATCCGGCGATGGCGCAACGCCTGGGCCTGAAGATACCGTTGAGGTGAACTACGAAGGTATGCTGCTCGACGGCACCGTATTTGATAGCTCGTTTGAGCGCGGCGAACCGGTGAGCTTCCAAGTTAATCAGGTAATTGAAGGTTGGCAGGAAGCGCTGCAACTAATGAGTGTCGGCGACAGCTGGATGCTGTATATCCCGGCTGAGCTTGCCTACGGTGAACACGGTCAAGGCCCGATCGGCCCCAATGAAATGCTCACCTTCCGCGTTGAACTGTTGGGCGTCGAATAACCAGTGGCTCTGATTCCAGCGGCTACCCGCTATGCCGGTGTACTGCTGCTGGTAGGTGGGCCGCTGGCTGCCAATGCCGCCGTGCAAGCACCTGAGCGCTTACCCGCACTCAATGCAATAACGCAGCAGGCAAGCGTGGTGGGCGTCTCATCGGGCGGATATATGGCCGTCCAGCTGGCGCTTGCCTGGCCTGAGCGCTTTAGCGGCGTTGGCGTATTGGCGGCGGGGCCTTGGGGGTGTTCCCAAGGCACGCTCAGCATGGCACTGAACCGCTGCATGATGACGCGTGGTGGCCTGCCTGATCTGGAGGATCTTGAAGACCGCCGGGCTCGTTACTTGGAAAACGGACAGGTGGGCGATCAAGAAGCTCTTGGTAAGCTAAGAGCCTTTATCTGGCATGGCGGGGCGGATAACGTGGTTGACCCCGAGCTGGTGACGCTTTTGGCCGGGCAATGGCGGCAGTGGTTGGCAGCGTCTGACCAGCTAAAGGTCGTGCACAATCAGGCGGCGGGCCACGGCTGGCCGGTGCGCTTGCACGAAGAGGAAACGGTTGGCCCCTATGAGCTGGGAAACTGCCGTCAGGGTGGGGGCAGCCATGTGCTTGCCTGCGATGAAGATGTCGCCCGCAAGATGCTTAACTGGCTATACCCAGAGCGTGAAACGGTCAGCCCTGAACCAGGTGAGCTGGTCGCGTTTGATCAGTCAGAGTTTGTGGCCAAGGGGCTGGCCGATACCGGCTATCTATTTATCCCCGCTTCCTGTGAGGATGAAGCCTGCCCGGTCACAATTGCTCTGCACGGCTGCCAGATGAGCACCAGCGCCATTGATGATACTTTCATTAGCCATAGCGGTTTGAATCACTGGGCTACAAGGCATCGTCAGATCGTGCTTTACCCGCAGATCGACAGCAGCTTGTCGAATCCTCAAGGCTGCTGGGATTGGTGGGGGTATGCTGAAAGTCTCTGGCAGCAGAACCCGCTGCACGATACTCGTGAAGGTGCTCAGGTGAGCGCGTTAATGAACATGCTCGATCGTCTGGAAGAGGCTACTCAGCCCAATTAGCTGCTGAGCACGCTGATATCGAACCAACTGCCCAGTTTCCCCTTGGGCGTTTCCAGAACCACCCGCGCTCGCCAGGGCACAATGGCGGGTGCTGTGATGTCTTTCTCCTCACCCAACTGGCCATGACCGCGAAAGCGGCCAGGGGCAATCATGTAGAGCACAAAGCGGTAAACGCTAACGTCCTCCTGTGGGCTTACGAAATCCACGCTGACATGGCTCGGGGTCATTCCCTCAATATTGATTTCCAACGGTAGTGGCGTTAGTGCTCTGATCGGCCCGCGGGCATTTATATGAAAAGTCATCCGTCCTGCCTCGCCCAGCGTGGCGGAGCAGGCCTGGGTATTTAAATCACACTGGGCCGCTGCCGGAAACCAGGTAACGTGGCTGTCATCATGCAAGCGATGAAAAAAGACGTACCACATGCATACGGCCAGCCCTAGGCCGGTGACTAGAATCAGTACCTTGAGTCCCTGCAAACCTGCAAAGTAAGCAGGCTTAGGTAGTATCTTCATGGCAGAATACCGCTACGCAGGCCGTGAGGCGGGGTGTCGTTTCATGGTAACAGTAAATGTGTCGATGTCGTTGTGCTGTGATGTCGCAGTCAATAAGGAAACGTCATGGAGAGTATTACCGCGGCCCTCGGCCCCCTGTTTCTATTGATTCTTCTGGGAACAGGCCTGGGTTACTGGCGCTGGCCGAGCACGGATTTCTGGTCGCAGATGGAACGGCTAATCTACTTTGTACTATTCCCGGCCATGCTGGTGGGGACGCTGGCGACCGCTGATGTCAACCAAGTGCCGGTAGGTCGCCTGGCGCTGGTGTTGCTGGGTGCCATGGCGCTGTTTGGTGTACTGATCTGGAGATTTCGGGGCTGGCTACAGCTGACACCTGCGGCCTTTACGTCGGTCTTTCAAGGCGCTATACGCTTTAATACCTATGTTGGTGTTGCCGGCGCCGCCGCGTTGCATGGCGGGCCGGGGGCTACGACTGCGGCGGTGGCCGTAGCGCTTATGGTGCCCGTGGTTAACGTGATGTGCGTGGCAAGTTTTGTGGCGGCGGGGACATTGGGCCACGCCAGCATGGGTAAAAGCGTGATGGCGTTGGTGAAAAACCCGCTGATACTCGCCTGTCTGGCAGGGATAGGGTTAAACCTGAGCGGCATTGGCTTACCTGGATGGAGCGAGGATACCGTGAAGCTACTGGGGCAGGCCGCATTACCCTTGGGGCTGATTGCTGTGGGCGTGGCACTGCGCCCGGCCGCACTGTTACGCATCGACCGCGGCCTGTTGGCGACCAACAGCATTAAGCTGTTTTTAATGCCCGCATTGGTGCTAGCGCTGGCCTGGGTGTTAGGTCTGGATACCATAAGCCGAGATGTAGCCCTGCTGTTTGCCGCGCTTCCCACGGCAACCTCGGCTTATATCCTGGCTCGCCAGCTGGGCGGCGATGCCGAGCTGATGGCCGCGATTATCACCGGCCAGACCCTGCTTGCCATGCTTACGCTACCGCTATGGCTACAGCTTTCCGGATAAGATGTAAAAATAAATAAAAAGTATTCGCATTTGTGTTGACGAGGTAAATGCGAATTATTATATTGTGGTTGTAGCGTTTAATGAGCCGCTACAGACCACGACAGAAAACCGCCAGTTTGCTGTCATGGTTTCTCCCTCTCATTGCTAGTCACGGTCTTTTGCCACTCCCTTGGAGTGGCTTTCTTTTTTCTGGGGCCCCTCAACCGACCTTGAGCGCATTGCGCTAATAACGTTTGCCTAGCAAGCTGCTAGTCATTATGACGTTATCAAGGAGGTTACTGTGCAGCTTTATCTCAATGCTACTTCCCCCTATGCCCGTATTGTTCGTGTCTGCCTTTATGAGAAGCGCCTAGTAGAGCAAGTTGAGCTTTGCTGGTGCGACCCCTGGGTGGAAGATAGCGAGCTTTTGCAGATTGCGCCGCTAAGCCGCATTCCAGCACTGGTGACTGATGAAGGTGAAGTGATTACCGAATCACTGCTGATTGCGCTTTATCTGGATTCGCTGGAAGAGAGGGCAGCTTTGGTGCCCGCTAATGCACTGGCTAAAACGCTGGCACTGGCAGGTTTAGGCCAGGGGCTGATGGACGCGGCGTTTAACGTGGTGATTAGCCGAAAGCACGGCGGGCGCGATGTCGATGAGACGCTGCTGGGAAGGCGCCGCTTAGCGGCGATTGAGCGATCGTTAACAGCGCTTGAGGCGCACACCAGGATAATAAATGGTGATACCGAACGCACCTTGGGCGTGATTGCAGTAGCCGTGGCGCTGAGCTATTTAAGCTTTCGCTTGCCTGAATTCGATTGGGAAAACCGCTGCTCCGCGCTGAGCGCCTGGCATGCCCAAGTGACCGCCAGCGAGAGCTTTACGCTGACGGCCTTTGCCTGAGGGGGTGTACTTACGCCTTACGCTGATAAATCAGATCCCACACACCGTGACCCAGCTTCTCACCTCGGGCTTCAAACTTGGTCAGCGGGCGGAACGCCGGGCGGGGCACGTAAGGCGCGGTGTCGGCATCGGCTGTGTTGGCGTAGCCGGGGGCGGCTTCCATTACCTCGGCCATCCACTCCGCATAGGCTTCCCAGTCGGTCGCCATATGGAAAGTGCCGCCGGGCTTGAGACGTGTACGAATCAGCTCCACAAACGCGGGCTGCACAATGCGCCGCTTATGGTGCTTTTTCTTTGGCCAGGGGTCAGGGAAGAACAACTGCACGGTGGTCAGTGAGCCTTCCGGCAGGCACTTTTCCAGTACGGCCAGCGCGTCTTCCTTGTAGATGCGCAGATTGGTCAGGCCGCGTTTGTCCACTTCATCAAGCAGTTTTCCGACGCCCGGTGAATGTACTTCAATGCCGATGAAATCGGTGTCCGGATGGGTTTCTGCCTGCTCGATCAGCGAATTCCCCATACCAAAACCGATTTCGACCACACGGGGCGCTTCCCGGCCAAACAGTGTGGTCAGGTCCTGCAGACCGTCGTCAATCGTCAGGCCAAAGCGCGGCCACACATCTTCAAGGCCCCGGGTTTGTGCCTGGGTCATGCGCCCGGCACGGATTACATAGCTTTTAATACCGCGACGATGCAGCGGCGCTTCAGCGCTTTCTGGCCCGGTTGAGGACTCATCGCTACTTTTAATATCAGTCATAAAATCTCTTAACCGTTAATGCGGCCAGCAAAAGGTGATGATGGGTCTGCAGTCTGCCGACGCGGCATGCGCCCGGCCAGGAAGGCATCGCGTCCGGCTTCTACCGCATTTTTCATGGCACGGGCCATGCGTAGCGGCTCGCGTGCGTGAGCAATGGCCGTATTGAGCAGAACGCCATCGCAACCCAGCTCCATGGCCATGGCCGCGTCGGACGCCGTGCCGATACCGGCATCGACAAGTACCGGCACGTTGCTCTGCTCTACAATCAGGCGCACGTTGTGCGGGTTCTGAATGCCGTGGCCCGAGCCAATCAGCGAGCCCAGCGGCATGATGGCGCAGCAGCCCATGGCTTCAAGCGCGCGGGCTATAATCGGGTCATCGCTGGTGTACACCATGACATCAAAGCCATCGGCCAATAGCGTCTCGGCGGCTTTCAGTGTTTCCACCACGTTGGGGTAGAGCGTGGTGTCATCACCCAGCACTTCCAGCTTGACCAGGTTGTGACCATCCAGCAGTTCGCGGGCCAGACGGCAGGTACGCACGGCGTCTTTGGCAGTGTAGCAGCCTGCCGTGTTGGGCAGCAGGGTATAGCGCGACGGTGAAATAACGTCAAGCAGGTTAGGCCCGGCTTCCTGACCCAGGTTGGTGCGGCGTACGGCAAAGGTGACAATCTCGGCGCCGCTTTCGGCAATGGCAGCCCCGGTCTCGTCGAAGTCTTTATACTTGCCGGTACCCACCAGCAGGCGAGAGCTGAAGTCGCGTCCGGCAATGGTAAACGGCGTATCGGTGTGAAATGTCATAGCGAATCCTGGATAAAGCGCGAGAAAGAGGGCATAGCCAGTAAAAGAGTCATGAGCGACGGGCTAGCCACCGCCAATGGCATGCACCACTTCCACCTGGTCATCTTCGGCCAGAAGGGTAGTGGCTAGCTGGCTGCGCGGTACGATCTCTTCGTTGATTTCGACCGCGACGCGCCGACCGGTGAGGCCCAGCTGGGCAATCAGATCAGCGGCCGTCAAGTCAGCGTCCAGAGTGTAAGGCTCGCCATTAAGCTGAATGTGCATAAAACCGTCTCGTCTATCGAGGCATAGAGTCTAAAAAGATATAGCGTCTATATAGACACAGGGGTGACCCTAGCGAAATACCATAAAGTGCCTCTATTGTAGCGGTTTCCCGCGGCGCAAGGTATGCCGAGCCGCACGCTCGCTTATAAAGACGCGGTAACACCTTGAAAGGAGCAGCAATGCAACGTAATGAACGGTTGATCTGGTGCCTGATGGCGCTCTCCGGCGCTATCACGGTTATGGTGGGCGCGTATGCCACCCATGGGCTGGCAGCGCGAGTAACGGCTGAGCTGGTACATGCTGTTGAAACCGGCGTGCGCTACCAGGCCTGGCACACGCTGGCGATTATGGCGGTGCTGATCGGTCAGCGTGTGTTTGGCTTCAAAGGCTGGCAGTGGCCGGTTGCGCTGTGGGGATTGGGAATGGTGGGCTTCTCCGGCTCGCTTTATGCCATGGCGATGGCCGGTTGGAATGTGGGCATCGTCACACCAATTGGCGGCGCTCTGCTGATTGCCGGGTGGTTGATGCTGGCCGTGGCGGTGCTAAGAAGCCCATTACTTAAGCCCCTAACTAAATAGCCCCAGGTAGATCCGCTGGCGCGTCGATATCACGCAAGATGCCCGCATCCGCTACCGGGCATTCCCGCAAACGTGAGGCGTACTGCTTGATCACGCCCTTGGCACCGTCACCGCCGCTGAGCCTCTCAAGCGCGGGCCACATTGCCCGCCCGAAAATAACCGGATGCCCCTGCCGGCCTTCAAAGCAAGGCCGCACGATCGCATCGCGGGAGGCCAGACGTTGCAGGGCCCGCAGCGTCTCTGACTCAAGGTAGGGCATATCGCCGAGCAGGATCGCTAATGCGTCAATATCATCAAGGCTGGGGTCACGGCTCAGTGTGCCCACCGCTTCAGACAGGCTAGCTCCCAAGCCAAGATGCGCCTGGCGAACGCGCACCAGCGTTAAGTCGTTGGAAAGACCCAATAAAGCTGATTTGTCCTCTTCGCGCACGACCACGCGCAGGTAAGTAAATGCTCTTTGGGCATTGGCAACCGAGGTTGACAACAGCGTTTGGCCACCCGGCAGAAGCGCACAGCGTTTATCGTCAAGGCCGAAGCGGCGCGAGTAGCCTGCGGCCATCAGCAGGGCCACGACGCGATTAGAGCTCATCAAGCGTTTTTCCATGCTGAACGCGCACAATATCAGCCATTACCGCGAGAGCGATTTCGGCCGGAGTTTTGCTGCCCAACGCCAAGCCAATCGGCATATGGATGCGCGCGATTTCTGCCTCGCTCAGCCCGCCGGAGCGTGCCAGCCGCGCCGCCCGCGCCGTCGAGGTGCACAGAGACCCCATGACGCCGATATAAAAGGCGCTCGTGCGCACGGCCTCCATCATCGCCAGGTCATCAATACGCGGGTCATGGGTGAGCGCCACTACAGCAGTGGCACCATGGCAGGTGCTCGGCGAAATATACGACGAGGGCAGCAAGGTTTCCACCCGGGCGCCGGGCACGTTAAAGCCAGCACAGGCGGCCTCGTTCGGGTCACAGACAATCACTTCATACCCAAGCGTCACGGCAAAAGCCGCACACGGCGTGGTAATCGGCGAAATACCAGCGATGATCAGTCGGTGAGCCGGGGAGACGCGCATATTGATAGTATTACTTTGTCTTTCTACACGCGGCCCGGTGGGTGGGCCCGGGAGAAAAACGCGCTCGCCGCTTGATATGTCGACCCTGCGTATCAGCGGCTCGTGGCCCTTGAGCGCGTTTAAAACCACACCCAGGTGTTCGCGGGTCTCGGCGGTGGGCGCCAGCCGCTCAACCAAGACATCCAGCACGCCGCCACAAGGCAGCGCCACGCCTGGAGCATCGCTGTCTGACGTGTCGCCGTAGCGGGTTGTGGTGATGGGTTTCTCGAAGGCACCGTTTTTGAGCCTTTCGAGAAAATCATCCTCCACACAGCCGCCGGAGAGCGAACCGATATGCTCACCGCGCGAGGTTGCTACCAGCCATGACCCCGGCGCCCGAGGCGAGGAGCCAAAGGTTTCAAGCACGGTACAAAGCCAGATCGTCTCGCCCTTTTCACACCATGTCAGCGCTTGTTCGATGACCTTGAGGTCTAGGTGTTGCATTGAGTAACGCGTTCCTTGTTCAGCGACCTGCAAGCCGGGCCGGGTGTCTATGTGCAGTGTAGCGTAGACCAATTGCGTGCTTAGGCGGGAGTATCAGAAGAGTTGGGCTGGTGGCTTTAATTGTGACTATGCTTAATCCGTCATGACCGTGACTAGGCGATAGCAACGAAAAATCAAAGGCAATTCAAATGACCTCAACGACAACGTTCGAGAAGCATCGTGAAAGCGCCACGACCCGCTCCGCGGTTGCCCTGTCGATCAACGGCCAGCGCCACGAGCTGGAGCTTGATAATCGCACCACGCTGCTGGATACCCTGCGCGAACATCTAAAACTCACCGGCTCCAAAAAAGGCTGCGATCTTGGCCAGTGTGGAGCATGTACGGTTTATATCAACGGCAAGCGGGTGAACGCCTGCTTGACCCTGGCGGTAATGCACCAGGACGACGAGATCACCACCATTGAAGGCGTGGGCGATGTCGAGCATATGGACCCGATGCAGCAGGCGTTTATTGATAACGACGCCTTTCAGTGCGGCTACTGCACGCCGGGCCAGATCTGCTCGGCCAAGGCGACGCTTGATGAGATTCGCGCCGGCATTCCGAGCCACGTGACCAAAGAGCTCACTGGACCCATCGAGATCAGCGATGAGGAGATCCGCGAGCGCATGTCCGGCAATCTCTGCCGTTGTGGTGCCTACGCCAACATCTTGAAAGCCATCAACCAGGTTGCCAAAGACCAGATTGTCAAAGACCAAGTTGCCAAGGAGCGCTCATGAAAGCCTTTTCCTATGAGCGCATTGATGATGCCGCTCAGGCGGCGGCGCGCGCCTTTGAAGTGCCAGGCTCCAAATTCATTGCTGGCGGCACCAATTTGCTCGATCTAATGAAGCACGAAATCGAAGTGCCGCCGCATCTGATCGATATCACCCGAACCGGCCTTGACGATATTACCGAAACCGGTGAGGGCGGTGTACGTATCGGGGCGCTGGTGAGCAACACTGCCTTGGCCGCCAATGAGCGCATTCGGTGCGATTACCCGGTACTCAGCCGAGCGCTCTTCTCCGGTGCCTCGGGCCAGCTCCGCAATAAGGCCTCCACCGGCGGCAACCTACTCCAGCGTACCCGTTGCCCTTACTTCTACGATACGGCGATGCCCTGTAACAAACGCGCGCCCGGTGCGGGCTGTGCCGCACTCGACGAGGGTGCCGATACCCGTCAGTTGGGTGTCATCGGTACTTCAGAACACTGCATCGCGACACACCCATCGGATATGGCAGTGGCCCTTCGCGTGTTGGATGCCGAGGTGGAAACCATCACCCCTCAGGGGCAGACGCGCAGGCTCACACTTGATGAGTTCTACCGGCTTCCTGGCGACACCCCGGACGTGGAGAACGTACTCGAACCCGGGGAAATCATCACCGGCGTGGTGCTTCCTGCGCCGGTCGGCGGACGCCAGCAATACTATAAAGTGCGTGATCGCGCTTCTTACGCCTTTGCGCTGGTATCGGTGGCGCTGATCGAAACCGACGACGGCAAGGGCCGCGTGGCGCTGGGTGGCGTGGCGCACAAACCCTGGCGGCGTGATGAAGCTGATGCTGAGCTTGGCAACGGCGCCAAGGCAGTAATGGCAAAGCTTTTGGACGGCGCGCGCCCCACCGATGAGAACGCTTATAAGCTGACACTTGCCGAGCGTACGCTGGCCGCCCTGCTGGCAAAGGAGTGATGTATGGATTTTAATCAATCAGCCGACGAGAACCTCTTTGACCACGCCCGAATCATCGGCAAGCCCCATACCCGGGTCGATGGCGCACTGAAAGTGACCGGCACGGCACCCTACGCCTACGAGCGTCATGATGTAGTAGAGAATCCTCTGGTGGGCTACCCGCTGGGGTCGAGTATCGCCAAAGGACACATTACACGCATGGATGCAACGGCGGCGCGTAACGCTGAAGGCGTGGCGGCGGTGATCACGACGCTGGATATCGACGAGCTGCCCCGGGCCGAAAGCAACGTGGCCAAGCTGTTTGGCGGCGATATGATCGAACACTACCACCAGGCGATTGCCGTGGTGGTGGCTGACACGCTGGAGCAGGCCCGGGCGGCCACGTCGCTTATTGAGGTAGAGTACGAAGAGATCCCGGGCGAGTTCGATCTGGATGATGCCTGGAAGCGGCTGCAGGATAGAGACGTGGTTTCGCACGTGGGCGATGTGGATGCAGCCTTTGAAAGCGCCGAGATCACGCTTGACGAGACTTACTACACCGCCTCGCAAAGCCACGCCATGATGGAGCCCCACGCGACGATCGCGGACTGGTGCGACGGCAAGAACATGACACTCTGGACCTCGAATCAGATGATCGAGTGGACCCGCCAAGCGCTGGCTACCACTTTCGAAATCGACGCGGACACCATCCGCCTGGAAAGCCCCTACATAGGTGGCGGTTTTGGGGGCAAGCTGTGGCTGCGCGCCGACGCCGTGCTCGCCGCACTTGGCTCAAGAGAAACCGGTCGCCCGGTAAAAGTGGCGCTGCCACGCTCGTTTATCTTCAATAACGCCACCCATCGCTCCGGCACCGTGCAGCGGTTGCGCATCGCAGCTAACAGGGACGGGCGTATCACTGCCTTCGATCACGCGGCGATCTCCCACACGCTGCCCGGCGGCAGCGGTGAAGATGCGGTCAACCAGACGCGCTGCTTCTACGCTGGCGAAAACCGCCGCGTGGCGCACCACGCCATCGACATGAATTTGCCCGAGTCCGCTGACATGCGCGCCCCCGGCGAAGCTTCAGGCCTGGCCGCGCTGGAAATCGCCATGGACGAAATGGCCGAGAAGCTGGGGATGGACCCGGTGGAGTTCAGGATTCTCAACGACACCCAGGTCAACCCCGAAGAGCCCTCCAAGCGCTACAGCGACCGCCACTTCGTCGAGTGTTTGCGCAAGGGCGCCGAGGGATTCAACTGGAGCGCGCGTAACACCACGCCGGGTAGCAAGCGCGAAGGACAGTGGCTGATTGGCCAAGGTATGGCCGGCGCCTACCGCGGTGCGCCCACGCTGGACTCCGGCGCGCGGGTGCGGTTGAGCGAAGGTCGGCTGATCGTCGAGACCGACATGACCGACATCGGCACCGGTTCCTACACCATTATCGCTCAGACCGCTGCCGAAACCATGGGTCTGGAAATGGACGATGTGGAAGTGCGCCTGGGCAACAGCGCCTACCCAGCGGCCTCGGGCTCCGGTGGGCAGATGGGCGCGGCCAGCTCCACTGCAGGAGTTTATGCGGCGTGTGTGGCACTGCAAGGCGAGATCACCAAGCGGCTGGGTGTCGAGTCGGCACGGTTTGAAAGTGGCCAGGTGGTAGCCGGTGGCAAGCGCGTGGCGCTACGCGACGTGGCCCAGAATGAAGAGCTGGTAGGCGAAGATACGCTGCACTTTGGCGATTTCAAGGATGAGCTTGAGATCGGCACCTTCGCGGCGCACTTCGTTGAGGTGGCAGTGCATGCCTATACTGGCGAAACCCGCCTCAGGCGTACGCTCTCGGTAGTGGATGCCGGGCGTATCTTGAACCCTGTCACCGCGCGTAGCCAGGTGATCGGCGGCATGACCATGGCCACAGGCGCGGCATTGACCGAGGGTCTGAACATCGACTCACAGCGTGGGTATTTTACCAACCACGACCTGGCCGGTTACGAAATAGCCGTGCACGCCGATATTCCCGAGCAGGAGGTGATCTTCCTAGACACCCAAGACGGCGCCTCTACGCCCTTGAAAGCCAAAGGAGTCGGTGAACTGGGTATCTGCGGTGGTGCGGCGGCGGTGGCCAACGCCATGTACAACGCAACCGGTATCCGCCTGCGCGATTACCCGATGACACTGGATCGTATGCTTGATCGGCTGCCTGGCGCGTAAGCCGGGCGCTGTTTGCGTGGCAACCTATAAAGGTGCGGGAGCAGGCAACTGCCCCCGCGCCTTTATGTAGACAAACAACGGTCTGACTAACCGCTAACCCGCCCGGTGCTTTTACGCACGATCAAATGGCTGCTTAGCGTCTGGCGCCGGATAACGCGCTCGCCGCGTAGTAGATGGAGTAGCGACTGCATGGCCTGTTGGCCTATTTCGTTACGCGGCTGGCTGATGGTGGTCAGTTCAGGGTCGCAGTATTCGCTCAGCCCGATGTTATCAAAGCCGACCACCGACAGTTGGCCGGGCACTGTAATATCCAACTGGCGAGCCGCCTTGAGTACGCCAACCGCCATCTCATCGCTATGGCAGAAAATCGCGGTGGGGCGCTGCGCGTTATCCAAAAGCGCCAGCCCCTGCTGAAATCCGGATCGAAAACTAAAATCACCCTCAGCAACGCAGACCTGATCGATAAGGCCGTGAACGGAGAGCGTGTCGCGATAGCCGCGCAGGCGCTCAAGGCAGATAGGGTTGCCCGCCGGGCCGGTAAGGGTGGCAATACGTTGATGGCCAAGCGACACCAGGTAATCAATGGCCTGGCAGCTCGCCTGATGGTTGTCGATGGCAATTAAAGGCAGATCGATATCGCTAAAAAACTCGCAGGCCATGACGAGCGGAAAGTCCGCCTGACCGTCCGCCTGACCGTCCGCCTGTTTAATCAGCGTCTTGGGAATTTCCGAGGTCAGCAGCACGATGCCGTCGGCCTGATTGGTCGACAGTAGCCGAAAATAGGCCTCTGCGCGCGCCGGGTCGTGTTCGCAGTCACCAATCAGTATTTGGTAGCCAGCCTGATGGGCAACATCTTCCATGCCGCTAATAATTTCGGAGAAAAACGGGTTAGAAATATCCGGCAAGAGCGCCACGATGGTTTTGGACTCGGCGCGGCGCAAGTTGCGCGCGGCAATATTGGGTGCGTAACCCACTTGGGCGATTGCTTGATTAACCCGTTCCCGGGTGGCATCGCTGACCTTTTCAGGCGTCGCCAGGGCACGTGATACGGTCGCTGTCGAACAGCCTGCCGCTTTAGCCACATCCTTGATAGTGGGCACGCTAGGCGACTGCTTGCTCGTTACCTGGGTGTTAAGCATTGAACGATAGTCCTGGTAAAACGCGCCGGAATAGGCGGGCGGCTAAATGCGATTCTGGCGCGCTAACGCTAAAAATGTAAATGATTACATAGCGCTCTGACCATTTTAACCGCGATATTAGTTTTAACATTTTGATTAGTTTGATAAGTATGCGCTGCTTTATTACGTGATTTTTATTGATTCTTTAGTCTATAAGTCAAACTTTAATATACATTTTTAGTTATAAAATTCATGTAAATCATAATCTTAGTAAATTTTATTTGCGCTTCAGGCACTGCTTGACCGCCTTTCTTCGCTCTGCTGCAATGTAATCCATTACATCACATTGTTCACGCTCGTTGTCAAAGCTAAAACAACAAAACAAAAGAGGTAGATGATGAAAACCCTTAAAGGGCCAGCGCTCTTTCTCGCCCAGTACATTGGTGATCAACCGCCTTTCGATAACCTGGAGCATATTGCCCGCTGGGCATCAAAGCTGGGCTTTAAAGCGATCCAAGTCCCTACGCTGGATAAGCGGTTTTTCGATCTTGAGCAGGCGGCAAAAAGCCAGGTGTATTGTCAGGAAATCCAGACACTTTTAGCGGGGTATGACCTGGAGATTTGTGAGCTCTCAACGCACTTGCAGGGCCAATTGGTGGCCGTACATCCGGTGTACGATAGCCTGTTTGATGGTTTCGCCCCACCTGAATTGCATGGCGACCCGGCAGCGCGTCAGGCATGGGCCGTCGAACAGTTGAAGCTTGCCGCACGGGCCAGCGCCAATTTGGGTTTAAAAGCGCATGCCACCTTCTCAGGTTCGCTGCTCTGGCCCTTTCTTTACCCCTGGCCGCAACGCCCCGCTGGGCTGGTGGAAGATGGGTTTGCTGAACTTGCCAAGCGTTGGCGGCCCATTCTGGATGCCTTCGATGCTGCAGGTGTGGATTTATGCTTTGAGATCCATCCTGGCGAAGACCTGCACGATGGCGCGACTTTCGAGCGCTTCTTAGCTGCGGTCGATCATCATCCGCGCTGCTGCATGCTGTATGACCCTTCTCACCTTGTGCTTCAACAGCTCGATCACCTTGCCTTTCTTGATCGTTACCACCCGTACATTCGCATGTTTCACGTCAAGGACGCCGAGTTTCATCCCACGGCCCAGCAGGGCGTTTACGGTGGCTACACTTCCTGGGTCGAGCGGGCAGGCCGCTTTCGCTCCCTGGGCGACGGGCAGGTCGACTTTAAAGCGGTGTTCTCGAAACTGGCGCAGTACGATTTTGACGGCTGGGCGGTCATCGAATGGGAGTGTGCGCTCAAGCACCCTGAGCGGGGCGCGGCAGAAGGCGTTAAATTCGTGAATGAACACATTATCCAGGTGACCGACCGGGCATTTGATGATTTTGCCGATGCCGGAACGGATCGTGAGGCCAACCGCGCGCTGCTGGGTCTCGGTTAAATTAATGCTCAGGGGTGACTTAATGACGACAAACAGCAACACGCCGCGCAAACTTCGACTTGCCATGGTAGGCGGTGGTCAAGGCGCCTTTATCGGCGGGGTGCACCGTATGGCGGCGCGCCTGGATGACCGTTTTGAACTGGTGGCAGGGGCTTTTTCCTCCCAGACAGAACGCAACCTGGCCTCCGCTGGCGAATTGGGCGTTAGTGAGCAGCGCTGCTATGCCGACTACGCAGCACTTTTGGCAGGTGAAGCCGCGCGCGAAGATGGCGCCGAAGTCATCGCAATTGTCACCCCCAACCACCTGCATTACCCGGCGGCGCTGGCAAGCCTTGAAGCGGGCTTTCACGTGGTATGCGAAAAACCCATGACGCTCAGCGTTGAGGAAGCCGAACAGCTGGCCCAGGCGGCTGAACAAAGCGCGCGCCATTTTGTGCTGATGCACAACTACGCGGGTTACCCACTGGTGCAGCATGCCCGTGAGTTAATTGCCGAGGGCGCGCTGGGGCAGCTTCGCCACGTGCAGGTCGAGTATATTCAGGAATGGTTAAGCGAACCCCCAGAAGCTGATAACCGGCAGGCCGTCTGGCGGTTAGATCCTGCGCAGGCGGGGGCGGCGGGCTGCCTGGGCGATATTGGTGTGCACGCCTTTCAGCTTGCTCAGTTTATAAGCGGTCAGCGGGTCAGTGAGGTAAGCGCTGAGCTAGTGGCTGCCGTTCCAGGCCGGGCGCTGGACGATAACGTTCAGGCGTTGTTGCGTTTCGATGGCGGTGCGCGGGGCATGCTGTGGGCAAGCCAAACGGCAGCCGGTTACGAGAATGCGCTGAGTATTCGCGTTATCGGTGAAAAGGCCAGCCTGCAGTGGGCCCAGGAACAGCCCAACGAACTGTGGTTCAAACCACTTAACGGGCCAAGCCAACGTTTAACGCGGCGTAACGATTGGTTAAGCGAGGGTATTGGTCAAGGCATTCGCCTGCCGGGCGGGCACCCGGAAGGCTACATTGAAGCCTTTGCCAATCTGTATCAGGCGCTGGCCGACGGTCACAGGTCAGGCGAGTATCCAGTTTGGTTGCCAGGCATTGACGATGGCGTTGATGGCATGCGCTTTATTGCGGCAGCCATTGCCTCAAGCCAAGCGGCTAGCGCCTGGACGCCGCTGCATCTCAGTGAAACTGAACACATTGCAGGGGACGCTCTATGAGTGAGCCTATTTTAAGGCTTGAGGGGATAGGAAAAGCGTTCGGGCCCGTTCAGGTGCTGGACGATATTTCCTTTTCCGTGATGCCGGGTGAGGTGATCGGCATTCTAGGGGAAAACGGCGCCGGGAAATCCACTCTGTTAAAAATCATCAGCGGTATCTACACCCCCACGGTGGGCACGATCTACCTGAATGGCCAGATATTTAGTGCGCTGGACCCGATTACTGCCCGCTTTCATGGCGTGGCAATGATCCCTCAGGAGTTCAACTTAATCCCCACGCTGCGCGTCTATGAAAATGTCTTCCTCGGTCAGGAGGTACGCCGTAACGGGTTTCTTGATCATGCCGACATGCGTAAGCGGACTCAGGAACTGCTCAGTTCGCTTGAAGTGAACCTGGATCCCAGGCTTCCCATTGCGCAGTTAAGCGTGGCCCAGAAACAAATGGTCGAAGTCGCCAGGGTTCTGGTCAATGACGCGCGACTTCTGATTTTGGATGAGCCAACCACGGTGCTGACCGACCGCGAAGTCGCTGTACTGTTTAGGGTAGTACGCGCGCTGGTGGCCAATGGCGTCACGATTCTGTTCATCTCTCACAAGCTCAAGGAGGTCAAAGACCTCTGTGACCGGCTATTGATTTTACGGGACGGCAAGCAGGTAGAACTTTGTGAGACCAAGGCGCTTAACGAAGAGGATATGGCACGTAAGATGGTCGGGCGTGAGCTATCGCAGATCTATCCTGACAAGCTCCCCTTGGACGTGACCAGCGCACCACCCGCCCTACAAGTGCGCGGTCTGAGCCTTAAAGGCAAGCTTACCGATATCAACCTTGAGGTACGCCGTGGCGAAGTGCTCGGGCTTGCCGGACTGGTAGGCGCCGGACGCACGGAAATTGCAGAAACCATCATGGGGTTACGCCGCAAAGCGAGTGGCGAGGTATTGATTGATGGCCAAGCGGTGGATATTCGCTCACCCAACGAAGCCCATGCCCATGGGTTGGCATACCTTTCAGAAGACCGGCAGGGCAAAGGACTGATTCTCTCGTTTAATGTCATGCAGAACATTACGGCCCTTAGCCTGAAGCGTTATGTGCGCGGTTTTATTCAGCATCGCGCGGAGCGCCGCCGCGCCGAGCACTACCAGCAGCGCCTGGCGATCAAGGCCTCCAATCTGGCAGCACCCGTAAGTCTGTTGAGTGGCGGCAATCAGCAGAAGGTTTACTTCTCGAAGCTACTTGATATCGAGCCCGATATCCTGATTCTCGATGAGCCAACGAGGGGCATCGATATCAGCGCCAAGCAGCAGATTTATCGGCTGATTCGCGACCTTACCGAGCAGAATAAAGCCGTTATCGTTATCTCCTCCGAGCTTGAGGAGGTAATCGGTATGGCTGATCGCGTTCTGGTGATTCGCGAAGGGAGGATCGCCGTCGAGCTTAACGGTGACGATATCAACGAAGAACAAATAATGCTGTATGCCGCTGGCGCGCGACAGCACGTCAACTGTAAACGAGTAGGGGATTACGATGGCACAACCTCTTAATACCAAGTCGATGGGGGGCGTTGCGCGCCAAGGCTTGCGTAGACTGCCGCTCAATGCAACGATTCTGGCCCCGCTAGTGGCACTGATCTTGCTGTTCGTTGTGTCATCCATCGCCAGTGAATACTTTCTCAATACGCGCAATATTTCTAACGTGATGCGTCAGGTTTCCTATACCGGCATCATCGCGATCGGCATGACTTTCGTGATTATTGCCGGAGGGATCGACCTTTCCGTGGGGTCGATGGTGGCGCTGGTTGGCGTGATTATCCTGTACATCATCAATACCATCAGCGACCCCATTCAGGCGGTGCTTCTCGGCATGCTGGCCGCAATCGCGGCGGGCGGGCTGTTAGGGCTATTCAATGGTCTATTAGTCACTCGAGGACGCATAGCCGCCTTTGTGGTCACGCTTGCCAGCATGTCGATCTTTCGCTCGCTGGCGCTCTATTTTACCGATGCGGCGGAAGTTTCAACCCGCAACCCGCTATTCTCAAACGTGGGCGGCGGCTTTTTTCTGGGTATTCCGATTCCCGTACTGGTGTTCTTTGGCCTGGCCATCCTTGCTCATCTTTTGTTGTTCTACACGCCTTACGGTCGCCATGTGTGTGCGGTAGGCGCCAATGCTCAGGTAGCGCGCTATTCGGGCATTCGGGTTGAGCGCATTGTGCTCTCCACTTTTGTAATTGCGGGTATTTGTGTGGGGCTTTCCGCCATCATGCTGACCTCGCGACTTAACTCGGTAAGCCCAAGCGATGCAGGCTACTTTTATGAACTGGATGCCATTGCCGCCGTGGTGATTGGGGGCACGGCGCTTTCCGGCGGGCGCGGCACGGTATGGGGCACGGTTATCGGCGCACTGATCCTGGGCATTATCAACAATATGCTTAACCTAACCGGCGTTTCCCCCTACTTGCAGGGGCTGGTCAAGGGCGGCGTTATTTTGCTGGCGGTGCTGCTGCAGTACAAGCGTGCCTGATTCGCTAACACTGTCTTTAAAAACGGTCTTTAAAAACGGTCTTTTCGGTCGCTATGCCCAAACCGGGCCGCCGATCATTCTGGGCGGGGCTGGCTCGTCCATCCACGACGTAAGTTAGAAAGGGAGCAACAACAATGACGCTATCACGCCTTTTCAAGACCGCCGCGCTGGCGACAGCTCTGGCAGGTACGCCCAGCCTAGCCCTGGCCGACGACTACCATATCGGGGTAACGGTGCCGTCGGCCGATCACGGCTGGACCGCAGGCCTTTTATGGTGGGCACAGCACGCAGCCGACGAGCTCAGTGAAAAGCACCCGGATGTGAGCTTTACCGTGCTTTCCGCCAACTCTGGCACAGCCCAGGTCTCCAACGTAGAGGATCTGATGATTCGTAACCTGGATGCGCTGGTCATCCTGCCACATAACCCGGCAACGCTTCAGGCGGTCATTTCCGAAGCCTACGATGAGGGGATCTATACCGTCGTGGTGGACCGGGAGCTTGAAACGCCTGCGCAGGATGTGTTCATTGCGGGTGATAATCCGGGCCTTGGCGAACAGGCAGCGCGTTATATCGCTGATGAGCTGGGTGGCGAAGGCAACATTCTGGTGCTGGAAGGCCCGCCCATCCCCATCAACAGCCAGCGCGTTGATGCCTTCAACCGGGTAATGGAAAACTATCCCGGCATCAATATTCTGGCTTCTCAAACCACCGACTGGAACCCGCAGCAGGCGCTTAGCGTAACGGAAGACTTACTGGGCAGTAACCCGGAAGTAGACGCCATTTGGGCGGGTGACGATGACGTGCTGGTCGCGGCCCTTCAGGCCATTGATGAAAATAACCGTGACGATATTCAATTGATCGTGGGCGGCGGTGGCTCTCAGCGGGTTATCGAAATGATTCGTGAAGAGCATCCGATGGTTAAAGGCACCGTTACCTATCCGCCGAACATGATTGCCTCTGCCATGGCGCTAGCGGTGCATGGCGTGAAGGGCGAGCATCTGGGCGACATGTACCATGGTGTGCCTTCGCGGATCATCCTCGCGGCCGACCTGATTACCGCTGATAATGTTGAAGAGTTCTACGAGCCAGAAGCAGCTTACTAAGTTACCTGTCTGTCAAACACCCCGCACGTGGCTATTTAATAGCCACATGCGGGGTGTTTTGTCTGGCAGGCCGATCGCTACGCTAGCTGTTTACTCTCATTAGTCGGCTGCTACGTGGCGGGCAGGGCGTAGCTTGCAGTTACATGTACGACCGGGAGGGTTTCGTCGGCGGCAGAGAATACCTGCACTTCACCAACCCCCAAGCGGCGGCCAAGCTTGATAAGTTTAGCGTGGGCGATAATGTCATGCTCGCCTGATGCTGCGCGTAGAAAGTGACAATTGAAATCGCTGGTGACCGCCATGGGTTCAGGGCCTATTTGAGCGAGGATAGCGACATACAGCGCCACATCGGCAAAGCCCATCATCGTGGGGCCGGAAACTCGCGGGCCGGGGCGCAGGTGTTCGTGAGCTATCGCTAGGCGCATGGTGGCACACTTATCGCCTACGCTCACAATCCTGCCCATTCGTTGGGGAAATACCTCATCTAGAAAGTGCTCGATCTGTTCGACAGTCATTACGGTCATTGTTGTTATCCTTCATAAAAAAGCCCCAAGGCATACACCTTAGGGCTAGTGGTACCATGAAACGAATTTACTTGGCTTTATGCACCTGGCGCCACTCGTGAAGCAGCGGCTCGGTGTAGCCTGAAGGCTGCACGCGACCTTTGAAGATCAAGTCTGATGCCGCCTTGAACGCAGTGGAGTCCTCAAAGTGACTGCTCATTGCGGTGTAAGTGGGGTCTCCGGCGTTTTGCTCATCGACCACTTTGGCCATGCGCTTGAGGGTTTCCCGCACGCGGGCTTCATCCACAACGCCGTGGTGTAGCCAATTGGCAATGTGCTGGCTGGAGATACGCAGCGTGGCGCGGTCTTCCATCAAACCCACGTTATGAATATCCGGCACTTTCGAGCAACCCACTCCGTGCTCAACCCAGCGCACCACGTAGCCAAGAATGCCCTGGCAGTTGTTATCCAGCTCCTGCTGAATCTCGTCATCCGACCAGTTGGCGTTTTCAGCCACTGGCACGCTGAGCAGATCGTCCAGGAAGTCAGGTTCACCCTGGCTTTCAAGCTCGCGTTGAACGCCGATGACGTTTACCTGATGGTAATGCAACGCGTGTAGAGTGGCCGCCGTAGGTGACGGTACCCAGGCCGTATTGGCACCGGCTTTGGGGTGGCCGATTTTCTGTTCCAGCATGCTGTGCATTAAATCGGGCATGGCCCACATGCCTTTACCTATCTGAGCGCGACTGCGCAGGCCGCAGGCAAGACCTACCTGTACGTTGCTCTTCTCGTAGGCCGAGATCCATTTGGCGCTCTTCATATCGCCCTTGCGGACCATGGGGCCCGCTTCCATGGCGGTATGCATTTCATCGCCGGTACGATCAAGGAAGCCGGTATTGATGAACGCAACGCGTGACGCAGCCTCGGCAATGCACGCCTTGAGGTTGACCGTGGTGCGACGTTCTTCGTCCATGATGCCCATCTTCAGGGTATCGCGGCTCATGCCGAGAATATCTTCCACGCGGCCAAACAGTTCGTTGGCAAAAGCGACCTCGGCAGGACCATGCATCTTCGGTTTCACGATATAAACTGAGCCGGTGCGCGAGTTGCGCGGCTGATCAGCGTCCTTTTTCAGATCGTGCAGCGCGATCAAAGAAGTCACCACGGCATCCAGAATACCTTCCGGTAACTCGTTGCCTTTTTCGTCCAGAATCGCTGGGGTGGTCATTAAATGGCCCACATTGCGCACGAACATCAGCGAACGGCCGGGTAGGGTTACCTTGCCGCCTTCAGTGGTTTGCCAGGTTCGGTCAGCGTGCAGCTTGCGGGCGAAGGTTTTACCGCCCTTATCGATGTTCTCTTCCAGGTCGCCTTTCATCAGGCCGAGCCAGTTGCTGTAAACGCCTACCTTATCTTCGGCATCCACAGCAGCGACGGAGTCTTCGCAATCCATAATGGTGGTCAGTGCGGCTTCTACCACCACGTCTTTTACGCCCGCCGGGTCGGTCTTGCCAATGGCATGGCTGGCGTCGATCTGGATTTCCAGGTGCAGGCCATTATTGGCAAGCAGGATCGCCTCAGGCGCAGTCGCTTCGCCGTTAAAACCAATCAGCCTGGCTGGATCTTTTAGTCCGGTTTCCTGACTGCCTTCCAGGGTAACTACCAAGTGGCCATCGCGAATCGCGTAGTTAACGGCGTCGCGGTGGGAGCCGGTGGCCAAAGGTGCGGCACGATCCAAAACGTCGCGCGCGTAGGCAATAACTTTTGCGCCACGCTTGGGGTTAAAGCTTGTGCCTTTTTCCGCACCATCCTCTTCTGAGATGGCGTCGGTGCCGTAGAGCGCATCGTAAAGGCTACCCCAGCGCGCATTGGCTGCGTTCAGCGCGTAGCGTGCGTTACTCACCGGTACGACCAGCTGCGGCCCGGCTTGGACAGCAACTTCACGATCAACATTGGCAGTAGTGGCTTTCACGTTGGCAGGTGCATCTATCAGGTAACCAATTTCTTTCAGAAACCCGCGATAGGCGGGCATGTCGCTAACCGGTCCTGGGTTTTCGCGGTGCCAGGCATCGAGTTTTTCCTGTAGCGCATCACGCTCTGCTAGCAATTGTTTATTTTTTGGGGTCAGATCATGAAACAGGGCATCGACGCCGGACCAGAAGGCGCTTTCATTGACGCCCGTTCCTGGTAGGGCCTGCTCGTTAATAAAGCGGTCCAGCTCGGCGGCCACCTGCAAACGGTGACGCGTGATACGCTCGCTCATGGGGGTTCTCCTGTGAAGATGCCCGTGGACTTTAAAATGGCCACGGCCAGAGTAAAAATAATATTTATGGAAAATACTTCCATAACTGTACGGGCATGTAAACAGCGTAGACCCGAAAGCAGCATAATGCTCGACCAAATGATGAGAAGGGCACCCAGGCTGGCCTTCTTGAAACAATGGAAGTAGGGCGTTCACGGAGAGATAGGGATGCAGGATTTCCAACAGTTGGAAGGCTTGTTTCGGCAAGTGGCAGGTGAATCAGCGTTTTCCCGACTGATACCGGATGGGGCGCTTTGGAACGTCGTACAGGACTATTTTCTGCACTATGGTCTGGAAACACTGCTAGAAGACACCGATGAGGTGCACGCAGGGTTTATCGATACTGGACGGTTTAGTCTATGGTGCCAGGTATGGAGCCCTCCCAATCCGGCCGGAACAGCGTTTGTAGTACACGGCTACTTTGATCATTTGGGACTGTATCGGCACCTGCTGGCTCACCTGCTGACCAAAGGCTGGCGAGTGGTGCTGTGGGATCTGCCGGGCCACGGGCTTTCAAGTGGCCCGCGTGCGCAAATCGAAGATTTCGACGACTATCAGCACTGTCTGACGTATATGCAGAATAACCTGCAAACGCTAGAGATGGCCCCCAAGCCTTGGCTGGGGGTAGGCCAGAGCACCGGGGCAGCTATTTTAGCCACTGATGCCCTAACGCGTCGCGAGCAGGCCGGCTGGGATGGCCTAGTGCTGTTGGCGCCGTTGGTGCGCCCCTGGCGGTGGAGCCAGGCCAGTTGGATTCATCTTATCGCCAGCCCGTTTTTAAAAGATTTGCCGCGTAAATACCGGCCCAACTCTACCGACGAAGCGTTTGCCGAGTTTCTGCGCGACCGCGACCCGCTTCAGCCTGAACGGCTAAGTGTTGCGTGGGTGAGCGCCATGCGTCGCTGGATGCCGCGCCTGCTGGCACTGGAACCTATCGATGTGCCAACGTTAATTTTACAGGGCGAACAGGACCTGACGGTGGACTGGCAGTGGAACCTGACCGTTCTGGCAGAGAAGTTTACCGCTGCCGAGATTCATCGCCATCCAGAAGCCCGCCATCATCTGGTGAACGAAGCAGAACCGATCAGACGCACTTTATTTAATATTCTAGATAGGTTCGTAGAGGATTTCGGTAATTCGCCTAATGTCATGTAAGTAGAACTTTTTTTTGCTTGAGTTCGAATTTATTAATTTACTCATGAAGGTTATTCAAGCTTCTCTCAGCTGCGAAGGGGCGAACCTATTGCCTTATGTTAGGAAGTTAATTAGCAAAATTCATAAAGTAAATGTGAAAGAAACGTAATCAGCACATTACTAATATTGCAGCATATACAAAGGCTTAGGGTTGGTTGATGAGCTTGCGGTTATAGAAAATAAAAGGACTTATATTAGAATTTCCTAAAAAACAATGCCTTTATGTTTTCCACCTAAGCGTCAAAAAACGAAATTGTTGCCAAATGTAAACGAAGCGTGTAGAAAGGTAATTCAAAAGATAGTAAGGTAAAAACATTAGCCTGGAAATTTGAGCTGATGATGATGAAAAAAATGCTAGAAAATTCATTAACAGATTGATTTTTAGAAGTTTTATGATTTTTCTGTGAAAAATTAAGCGTAAGCAAATGTTTAAAATTGTAATTTTACGGTATTCAGCTATCATTTGGTGCTTAATCAGTCTATCCGCATTCTAGGCAATTGATGCGATTGAGGTTTGTAACAATCAAGATGTGCGGTAGGGCTGCACGACATGGTTGTTATTAATGGCGTACTAACAGGTTGCAGGTGAATTCAATATAGGAACATCACTATGATGTTTGTTATCGAAGCGTTATTTGGCCTGACAAGGCGACGGAAACAGTTAATTCAACTCATTGTTGACACCTTATTGATTATTGCCAGCTTTTTGTTGGCAATGCTCTTGCGGTTAGATTCATTTGAGTTTCTAACTAATGAGTCAGTGTGGCTCGCCTTGCCTGTCATGATACCTGTCAGCCTTTTTATTTTTATACGGCTGGGTTTTTATCGCTCAATTGTACGCTTTATGGGCATGAAGGCATTGCAGGCGCTTTTAGCAGGTGCTTTTGGATCTGCAGTGACGCTATACGTTGTCAGTATGGCCCTTAATTTGCCTATTCCCCGATCTGTGCCTTTCATTTATACGATGTTGGCTTTTATAACGATAGGCGGTATACGGCTAGCCTTGAGGTTAATGTATCAGCGCGGACAGCAGCTTCAAAAAACCAGAGTACTTATATATGGCGCCGGCGCAGCCGGTCGTCAGCTGGTGGTATCTTTGCGTCACGGTCGGGATTACGAACCTGTAGGCTTTGTTGACTATGCGCCCCTTCTCCAAGGCACACATGTACAAGGACTGAGAGTTTATAGTCCAGAATCCACGCCAAAATTAATTGAAAGTTTTGGTGTCGAAAAATTCTTATTGGCTATTCCAGAGGCAACGCGAGCGAGACGGCAGGAAATCATTGAGTCTATCGAGCCATTGTCGATTCCAGTGCAAACCATACCTGACATGGCAGATATTATCTCAGGTAAGGCAAAATTTAATGAGCTTCGTGACGTTCGCGTAGAAGATCTATTAGGTAGGGATCCCGTGCCACCTGATCCTAAGCTAATGGGAGCGAATATTACTCATAAGTCGGTTATGGTGACGGGCGCTGGTGGCTCTATTGGTAGCGAGCTATGCCGTCAAATTGTTCGTCTGCATCCTAAGCGCTTAATCATCGTCGATTCATCTGAATATTCGCTTTATCAAATTGATCAGGACCTTGCTCAGATAATCAATAAAGAAAACCTTAATGTTGAGGTGAAGCCCGCCTTAGCCTCTGTTCGCAATGGCGATGTTATTTCACGCCTGATGCGTACCTTTGAAACCGATACTATTTACCATGCTGCCGCTTATAAACATGTACCGCTTGTTGAATTTAATCCAGCGGAAGGGGTGCTGAATAACGTCTTTGGAACAATGGAAGTTGCCAAGGCAGCCATTAATGAGGGCGTCGAATCCTTTGTCTTGGTCTCTACGGATAAGGCTGTACGTCCAACCAACGTGATGGGCGCTAGTAAACGAATGGCAGAATTGATTTGCCAGGCATGCGCTGATGAACAAACGAGCACACGTTTTTCGATGGTGCGTTTTGGCAACGTGCTAGGTTCATCGGGCTCTGTCGTTCCTCTCTTTCGAAAGCAGATCGAGAAGGGGGGGCCCATCACTGTTACCCACCCTGATATTACCCGTTACTTCATGACCATTCCTGAAGCTGCCCAACTCGTTATTCAAGCCAGCGGGATGGCAACAGGAGGGGACGTATTTGTTCTGGATATGGGTAAGCCAGTTAAGATCGTAGAGCTTGCTACCCGGATGGTGAAACTTTCGGGTTTAAACTTTCGCTTTATTTCTGTCCCTTCCGATGCAAAGACAGTGTCCGCTTCAGAGCCTGACAAGGTAGCAGATAAGAAAGGTGAAATACCCATTCGGTTTACTGGTCTGCGCCCAGGTGAAAAGCTGTATGAAGAGCTTCTAGCAACAGATAGTGCTGAGAAGACACAACATCCCCGAATAATGACAGCATCAGAAGACTTTTTACCTTGGGCAGTACTTGAGCCAATGTTGTCCGAGCTAGAGGCGGCGTGTAAGGCTCAAGATGCTGAAAAAATACGCGAGTTATTGATAGCTGCGCCTACTGCCTACCAACCGCAGTCAGATATTGTAGATCATTTTTGGTTATCTACAGCTACCCAACATGCCATCAGCAAGGCGCCGATGGATACCACGGTTGTCTCAAAAGACGTAAGTGAACGTTATGCAAAAAATAGTGAAAGCCAATTGATGGCAAGCAAACCGGTGGAAACTGTAGGGATAATGCCTGACGTGAGTTTGGTTATAGATAGCTTGCATAGTAAACAAAATTAACATCTACAGGCATTAAACTTAATACAAGTATTAAGGCAGTTAAGTAATTAGACTGAGCTGAGCCAGCCGGTAGAGTAAGGTTTTATGGTTGGTTTTTTGCCCAGGTAGGGCATTTAGTAAATATCTTTTAACCATGGGTTTATCCCATGAAAAAAATCGTACTAGTTAATTTGCCGGCCTCGAGGATGCGCCAATAAAACCTCGGGGCGGTAGCGTGTAAAAAAGCTTCAGTAGGATGAAAAGCGCTAAATACAGGTAAAAATTCTGGAAACTGGGCTCTGGCGGTAATGGAGCTGGCAAAACCTTTCGCTCACTCTGCATTCAGGTAAACATTCTCATGAGAAAACAAACTATTCTTCGCTTGCTAATTGTGGTCTCAGTTGCCTTGCTGGTGGCTGGTTGCGCTATGGCGCCAGGAGGTGATATCGATTACGACGCACCGGAGCCACCGGATTTCTCGCAACTGGTCGATATCAAGCCCATTACACCAGAACTAGTGTGGAGTCAGGAAGCTCAGGAGCGTCGTGTACATCCAGTCACTCAAGAGCTACGCGAAGAAATAAGTAACTATGAGTATAGGGTGGGTGCAGGCGACGTTCTAAGTATTGTCGTTTATGACCATCCTGAATTAACTATTCCGACAGGTGGTGAGCGTAGCGCTGTGGAAGCAGGGAATATAGTGCGTTCCGATGGCACTATCTTCTACCCGTTCATAGGACGTGTGCATGTTGAGGGCAAAACTACCGAAGAGATCCGTCTTCAACTGACTCGGGGTCTGGCCAGCTTTCTTACAGAGCCCCAAATAGACGTCTTTATCGCTGCGTATAACTCCAAGCGGTTTCACGTAACTGGCGCAGTCTCATCGCCTGGGTCAGTGCCCGTCACTAACGTGCCGATGACCATACTTGATGCTGTTAACGAAGTTGGTGGGCCAACTGAGAACGCTTTTTGGCATGAAATGTTCTTGTTCCGCAATGGCAAAGAAGAGGAGTTATCGCTTTTTTCTCTGATAAGTGAAGGGGATCAACGTCAAAATCGGTTGCTTAGAGACGGTGATTTATTGCATATCCCCAGCGCTGATAACCAAGGTGTGGCCATGTTGGGACAGGTACGGTCGCCTGGTAACCTGCGTATGAACCGCGAGCGTTTATCTCTTACCGATGCCTTGGCGCGTGCAGGAGGGGTCAATGAACAGACCGCTAAGCCGTCCGGTATCTTTGTGCTACGTCGTAATGAGCCTGGCGCTGAAAAACTTGCCACTGTTTACCAGTTAGATATTAGCAATGCGATCTCCTTTGCGATGGCAAGCAATTTCCAATTAGAGCCCAAAGATGTGGTTTACGTAACAACCGCACCGCTAGCTCGTTGGAACCGCGTTATTAGCCTCCTCCTACCCTCACTCAACTTGCCTAGTGATCTGGGTAATAGCAGTGAGGGGCTGAACGACCTGCTTTAATATGACAAAACGTATCCTGGTAGTTTGTACCGGTAATATCTGTAGAAGCCCGGTTGCAGCAGCCATGTTGCAGCAGGGGCTTGCCGATATCGAAGTAACGTCGGCGGGTCTGGCAGCCGGGCAAGGGGGCGCAGACCAACGTATCGCTGCGCTTGCTCAAGCAGATGGGTACGACCTCAGCCAACATCAAGCGCGGCAGCTAGATCGCAATCTACTGATCAATGCTGACCTTGTGCTCGTAATGAGCGCTAAGCAACGGCAGGTAATTGCCCAAAAATGGCCTGAGATGTTAGGGAAAACGTTAATGTTTGGTATGTGGCGAAAAGATAAGCCGATTGACGACCGAGATATTCCTGATCCTTATCAGCGTAGCGATGAAGTCTGTCGGCTGGTTTATGACACAATCAAAACAGCAAGTTTCGCCTGGCGAGAAAAGCTTAAAAACACCGGCAATAAAAGCGTGTGGTAAACAATTTAAAGCTTTTTCATTATCCATTTTCATGCGCCTAAACGGTGTGTGACTGAGAGTTAGCGATAGAACCAATGTCAGACACATCACAAAAGAGTACTCCGGAAGAGACAATAGACCTAAGCCGAATGTTTGGTGCACTTTTTAGAAAAAAGTGGCTGATCATTGGCTTTACCGTATTGTTCGCTTTTATCGGCATTTTGCACGGCATGCTGGTAACGCCCATTTATCAAGCCGATGCGTTAGTACAAGTTGAAAGACGTAATACCGTTAGTCCACTTGGTGCGGTTGAGAGTGTTACCGGCCCAGCGTCAGGGGAGTTCAATACCTCGGCAGAACTGCAGATTCTGCAGTCGCGGATGGTGCTGGGTCAGGTAGTAGACCGAGTAGGTAGCGACTTCAATATTTCACCAGTGGAACTACCTTTTATCGGTGGCTTGGTATTACGTAGAGGCATACCCCGGCCTGACTTTATGAAGGGTTACCCGCATGTATGGGGGAATGAAAGTATCAATGTAGCCCGCTTTACTATTGATGATAGTCTCCGAGGGCAGAGATTTACCGTAGAGCGAGGCCCCAGAGACACCTATTATGTGATGCTAGGGGATAATCGTGTAGGAACGGGTACGCTAGGACGCCCTGAGGTATTTTATGAGGGTGGCCTTGAACTCACTATTGAAAGCTTTGAGGCTGCCGAGGGAGCGCAGTATGTATTGACTCGCCAGCACAAGCCATCGGCCATTCGTGGCATTGCAAGTCGATTGCAAGTAGCTGAAGTTGCTGGAGGCGGCACCACAACGGGCATGATTCGCTTAATGATGACTGGGGAGAAGCCGAGCGAGATCATCCGTAGCTTAGATGCCGTAGCACAAACCTTCTTAACCCAAAATATCGAGCGTCAATCCGAGCAGGCACAGCAAAGTTTAGAATTTCTCCAGCAGCAAGCACCAGAGCTGCGTGAGCAGCTTGATTTAGCGGAGCAAAATCTTAATGATTATCGTGCCAATCTAGACAGCGTGGATCTCAGCAGTGAGGCACAGGCAGCTATACAGCGTTATATTGAACTCGATACACGACTTGATGAGCTGGAATTTCAAGAAGCCGAGCTTGCACAACGATTCACGCCCAGCCACCCCAATTATCAAGCATTACTTCGTCAACGCCGACAGATTGAACGTGACTTGCAACAACTTAATGCCAGGGTGAACGAACTACCCGCTGCCCAGCAAGAGGTGCTGAGACGCACTCGGGATGTAGAAGTTACTCAAGCTATATATGTAAATATTTTAAACAAAGTACAAGAATTAGAAGTGGCCCGTGCAGGTACTATCGGCAATATCCGTATCATTGATAGCGCTGTACTCAATGGTCAAGTTGCCCCTAATGTAGCGCGTATTTTCGCTCTTTACACCGTTCTAGGCTTCTTGCTTATTGTCGGATATATATTATTGAAAGAGCTGTTGAAACGGGGTGTCGAATCCTCCGAGCAGTTAGAAAGTGTCGGCTTACCGGTTTACGCTACCGTACCGCTGTCCTCAGCACAGCATAAACTCAACCGAGAACTGAAACGGCGTGGACAAAAAACGTCGAAAAGTGTGGTGGGGGGCGTGCTGGCTCAACGAGATCCAATGGATCTATCCCTTGAGTCACTTCGGGGGTTACGTACCAGTCTGCACTTTACCATGATGGATGGACGCAATAATCGCGTCATGCTGACTGGGCCAAGTCCTGGTATAGGTAAAAGCTTTGTCAGTATTAACTTGGGTGCTATCTCGGCGATGGCGGGCAAGAAAGTTCTCATCATTGATGCAGACCTTCGTAAAGGCAATTTGCATCATGCCTTTGGCCAAGCGAGCGCAGGCGGTCTGGTTGAGTTTCTCAGTGGCGAACTAACGCTTGAAGATATCATTAAGCCCACAGGGATCGCTCATTATGATGTTATTACTCGGGGGGTAGGGGCTAGCAATCCTTCTGAATTATTGATGCGGCCTGGGTTTGAACAAGCGCTGGAAGACTTAAGCGAAATGTACGACATGGTAATTGTAGATACCCCACCTGTCCTCGCCGTAACTGATGCCTGTGTCGCAGGCAAACATTGTGGAACTACCCTGCTGGTAACAAGATTCGATAAAAACTCATTAAGTGAAATACGAATGGCGAAAAAGCGTCTTGAAGGTAGTGGGCTTGAAATACAAGGTGCAATTTTGAACGGCGTTAAAATCTCCTCTAGAGGCGCGTCGGGTTACTACGGATACGGTACCTACAAATACCAGTAGGTAATGCAAAGCATTTAAAGGAAGATAAAGATGAAGATTCTTGTAACCGGCGTAGCAGGTTTTATTGGTTTTCATACCGCCAGTCGTCTATTAGAAAGAGGCGACGAAGTCGTCGGGTTTGATAGCGTCAACGATTATTACGATGTTGATATTAAAGAGCGCCGTCTTGAGGAACTGCATTCCTTATCTGAAAAAACAGGAACCCCGTTTCATTTCATCCGCAAAAATCTAGCGGATCAAAAAGCGGTAACAAGCTGTTTTGAAGAGCATAAATTTGATCGTGTTATCCATTTAGCGGCACAAGCGGGTGTTCGCTACTCCATCGAGAACCCGCATAGCTATGTGGAAAGTAACATCATCGCGTTTACCAACGTGCTGGAAGCCTGCCGCTACGCTAAAACACCCCATTTAACGTACGCCAGTACTAGTTCCGTTTATGGTGCTAATACCAATATGCCATTCTCTGAGCATGATGGTGCTAATCATCCCCTTCAGTTTTATGCAGCCACCAAAAAAGCCAATGAAATGATGGCACATAGTTATAGCCATCTCTTTAGCTTACCGACCACAGGACTCCGCTTCTTTACGGTGTATGGCCCTTGGGGGCGGCCGGACATGGCGCTATTCAAGTTTACTAAAAGCATGTTGGCGGATGAGCCGATTACCGTGTTCAACCATGGCAACCATACCCGTGATTTCACTTACGTAGCTGATATTGTGGAAGGTGTGATCCGAGCCAGTGACCAAATCGCCGAACCTAATGCGGATTGGAACAGCGATGATCCAGACCCAGCTACTAGTAATGCCCCTTACCGACTGTTCAATATTGGCAATAATAACCCGGTGAAGCTAAGTGCTTACATCGAGGCGCTTGAGCATGCGTTAAATAAAACCGCGAAGCAGGATCTCTTGCCGCTTCAGGCAGGTGATGTTCCAGATACTTATGCTGATAGCAGTGAACTCAAAAATGCCGTTAATTACCAGCCTGCAACACCAGTAAAAGAAGGGGTTGCTAACTTTGTTGCTTGGTACCGTGATTATTATCAAGTGTGATCGCGACTGCAGTTGGGCCCTGTATCTGCGCAATGGTTAAACATACAAAGAATAGGAAAGGAATGGCATGAACGTCACGGTATTTGGAACAGGATATGTAGGCTTGGTGCAAGGCGCTATTTTGGCTGATGTAGGGCACCACGTTGTATGCGTTGATGTGGACGCTGAGAAGATTCAGCAACTCAGCCAAGGGCACATCCCCATTTATGAGCCTGGCCTTGAATCACTGGTGCGAGAGAACTATGCAGCGGGTCGGTTGGAATTCACTACCGACGCAGAGGCAGGCGTTAAGCATGGACAAGTGCAGTTTATTGCTGTCGGAACACCACCTGACGAGGATGGCTCGGCTGATCTTAAATATGTCCTGTCAGTAGCCCAAACCATCGCTGAATACATGCAATGCGAACAGATCATCATCGATAAATCGACCGTGCCGGTGGGCACTGCCGACAAGGTGAGGGCCAAAGTAGCAGAGGTCCTCGCCAAGCGTAATCGAGAGGATCTGAACTTCGATGTAGTATCCAATCCGGAGTTTTTGAAAGAGGGCAGTGCCGTTGCCGATTGTCAGAAACCCGACCGAATTATCATTGGCACTGAGAACGAGGCCAGTGTTGAGGTGATGCGCGAGCTGTATGCGCCATTCAACCGCAACCATGACAAAGTCATCGTCATGGATGTAAGAAGCGCAGAACTCACCAAATATGCAGCTAACTGTATGTTGGCGACCAAGATCAGCTTCATGAACGAGATAGCTAATCTCTCTGAGCTTCTAGGTGCCGACATCGAGATGGTTCGCCAAGGGATCGGTTCCGACCCGCGTATCGGCTACCACTTTATCTACCCTGGAGTAGGTTACGGGGGCTCATGTTTCCCAAAGGACGTTCAGGCGCTGATTCGCACTGCTGGTGACATCGATTTTGACGCCAAGTTACTAAAGGCCGTTGAAGCTCGTAACCAGGAGCAGAAAACCACGCTGTTCAAGAAAATACACCGTCACTTCGAAGGTCAGCTTGAAGGCAAGACCTTTGCTTTATGGGGGCTCTCTTTCAAGCCTAATACCGACGATATGCGTGAGGCACCAAGCCGGGTGCTAATGGAAGCTTTGTGGCAGGCTGGCGCTAAAGTACAGGCATACGATCCAGAAGCCATGGAAGAGGCGCAGCGTATTTATGGTACGCGTGATGATCTGGCGCTTTGTGGTACCAAAGAAGCCGTCCTGAAGGGGGCGGATGCACTAGTGATTGTTACTGAATGGCAGAGTTTCCGAGCCCCTAATTTTGACCTCATCAAGTCTCAGCTCAGTCAGCCCACGCTCTTCGATGGGCGCAATATGTTCCAGCCAGCACGTATGCGTAAGAAAGGCTTTACCTACTACTCGGTTGGGCGCAATGGTAGGGTGGTGTGATCACCAGCATTAAGATTATAAGACAGTATAATTGCTAGTTTCCCCATCAACTGTTGGGCGCACATATCTTATTCTTTTAACTATTGATGGTAGGTTGTTATATGTTTAAACGTGTTCAACGGCTTTGGAAACTACTCACCAAGGAGCAGCGTAAAAAACTTCTCAGGCTGCAAGTACTTGTGGTGCTAATGGCCTTTGCTGAAGTAGCGGGCGTAGCCGCGATTGGCCCCTTCATGGCGGTGGTGGGCGATATCAGCCGCCTGGAGGGTGATGGCACGCTCGGGCAGCTCTATCAGGCCAGTGGCATGGAAACTCCTCGTCAGTTTATTTTTTGGTTGGGGGTTGCGGTAATTATAGCCTTGACGGGTGCCGCTGCAGTCTCTGTTTTCGTTACTTGGCGGCTGTCACTCTATGCACAGCAAATCGGCGCGGAGCTATCCATCCGCCTTTTCCAGCACTATATGCAGCAGCCTTGGCTTTTCCATGCTAGTGGCAGCAGCAGCCAGCTGATCAATAAAGTTTCTCAAGAAGCTTCGCGGGTTACCGGCAGTGTCATCCAACCATTAATGAGGATGAATGCAAAGGGAACTCTAGCGCTGGTGATGACGGCAGCGATCTTTATATTCAACCCAGTGGTGGCGATAGCCGGTGTGATACTTTTCGGTATAGCGTATTGGGGGCTTTTCCATACGGTACGCAAGCGGCTGGCACGTAACGGCAAGACTATTTCCACCACTAGCAGAGTTCGCTTCAAGTTGATGAATGAAGGTTTTGGCGGCATCAAGGACACGCTATTACTTGGCCGTCAGGCTGATTTCAATCAGCGCTTTGAAGCGACCAGCCGAAAATTTGCTAGAGCGAAAGGCGTTACAATCGCACTATCTCAAGTGCCGCGTTACGGAATGGAGCTTCTGGCCTTTGGGGCAGTGATCTTTCTGGTACTGTATCTGTTAGCAGCCTACGAGGGCAACTTAGGCGATATTCTGCCGATTTTATCCATGTACGCTCTGGCAGGTTTTAAATTACTGCCAGCCTTCCAGCAGATCTACGCCGGCCTGGCAACTATTAAAGGCAACATCGCATCCTTCGATATGTTAGAGGCGGATCTGGCGGCTAGTAAGCACAATACAGAGATCCAGCATGCCCACAAGGCAGGCAAGCTCACGCCACAGCAGAACATCACATTGGATGGCATCCATTTCTGCTACCCCGGCACAGAGAAGAAAGCACTGAGCGGCTTGACGCTAGAAATACCAGTAAATCATGTAATCGGATTAGTGGGGTCCAGCGGTTCAGGGAAATCCACTACCATTGATATCCTACTGGGTTTAATTACGCCACAAAGCGGTGCGTTGAAGGTAGATGGCGAGCCGCTCAGTGGTCAGGCGCTGCGGGCGTGGCAGAATAACGTTGGCTTTGTATCGCAGAGTATCTTTCTGTCAGATGCGAGCATCCGGGAAAATATTGCTTTCGGCTTGCCACCGGAAGAGATCGACGATGAACGCGTGAAAAAAGCCGCCAAGATGGCCCTTTTGGATGAATTTCTGGAGAGGTTGCCGGATGGATTGGAAACAGGCGTGGGCGAGCGCGGTATTCAGCTCTCGGGCGGTCAGCGTCAGCGCATAGGCATAGCCCGAGCGTTGTATGATGATGCAGATGTGCTGGTGCTCGATGAAGCGACGAGTTCGTTGGACGGTATTACCGAAAAACTAGTAATGGATGCCATTCATAATTTCGCCGGAAAGAAGACCATCATCATGATTGCGCATCGTCTGGCAACGGTAAAACAGTGTGATAGTATTTATCTGATGGCCGATGGCAAAGTGATAGACCAGGGCAGCCATGACGAGTTAGCGGAACGTAACGACATGTTCAGGCGAATGGCTGAGCATGCATGAAGCGAGAAAAATTATGGTATTAACCACATAAAATATCTAACTTTCAGCACTGAGTGCGGGCTCTTAATAAATTGAGCCCCGCTTAAATCATTAATAATCTTAAGTCATTTCAATAATAAAACAGGCCGTGAATAGTGTTACTATATCCCGCTTAATTATTAATTTATCGACATGGCTTAAAACAGTAAGACATACGTGGCTTCTTTCGCACCATTAACCATTATATTACAAAAAAATTAATAGACCAGGTGGTTAGCTTGACACTTTGAAGCTTTTCACATTACATTTGTATTAAAATGTAAGGGAAAGTAACAATGGAAAAGATACTTCGTGTTGGTAATGCTTATCAAAAAAAAATTCTTGCTAGGTTAGGCTATAAACTAACCCGTCTAAAAGAGAGTAAAACAGCAGAAAATAAAGTTTATACCGATCCCTTGGATTCCTTGGTATTACGTCAGCTGGGATTAAAGTCATCTTTCAAATGCCCGATTGAGCTGTGCCGCCAAGAAACAGGTTTTGGCTTTGGTACTAATCAATGGCATCCTTTTGTTGCTGCGTTAAAAGAATATGCCAAAAGTGGCGTGAATAAATACGAAGGCTCTATACTTCAGAAGTTTTATCAAAACTGGAATCCTCAAAGTGCTGCTGAAGTACTGGCAGGATTTAACCAAGCGCCAGAATCGTTCGGGAATTTTCCTACCTATGGCCATTATTTAATGCCTTGGAGAGTGGATTCATCATTAGAACGTATGCGAAAAGATGTTGATCAATGGAGTGCAAGAGATTATCAGGAGCATGAGCATCAGCAGCTCAATATGAAAGACGATGGATATAAAAATTACGGCCCAGTGTCAAGAAGGCTAGGTGAATTCGAATATAACCGATTGGTAAATATTTATGAGAAAATAAAAAGAGAAGGTTATCAGAGGGATCATGGCGATGTCGGCGTCATGATGATTAAGGACAATAGCGATTATATATTCATGCTTAGAGGAGGCGGAGTACATCGGACAGCCGCATTGGCGGCTCTAGGATATACGACAATTCCAGCAACATTTATAGTTCAGGATTATTTTATAGATACTAAATATGTTAATCATTGGCCCCAGGTAAAATCAGGATTATGGCAAAGCGATGAAGCAATAGCTTATATAAAATATTTATTTAACTTTGATAGTTGTAGCTGGGCCAAGCGTAATGCATGTTGGCTGCAATAGCACAGCAGTTAAAGGTTGGGATTATTAGATAAATGTAGTCTAAAATATCTATAATATATAGATAAAGCAACATAGTTAGCTTGTGATATTTGCTTTTATTTTTTGTAATCGAAATTTTTCGATAATTGAGAACAATATGGAAGTAGCACCTTTAGTTTCAATCTATATACCAACTTACAATAGGCTTTCCCTTCTCGAAAGAGCGGTCAATAGTGCTTTAAAACAAGATTATAAAAATATTGAAGTTATTGTGGTAGATGACGGTTCGAAAGATGGCACTTTAGATTACATACATCAGTTGTCGCGAGAGGACAATCGCGTAAGGTTAGTGGAAAAAAAAGCCAAGAGAGGAGCCCCTGCAAGCCGTAATCAAGCAATTAGATATGCTAAAGGGCATTTTATTACTGGGCTAGATGATGATGACTATTTTCTAGAAAACAGAATTTCTACCTTTGTATCGGAATGGCAGGAAAACGATGTTGCATTATTCTCCGATGTTATCCTTAAGCTGAAAAAAGGAGAAAGAAAGGTCGTTAGAAAAGATAACGTTAGTTACCAAGATTTACTTCTTTATAATTATGTAGGAAATCAAATTTTTACAACCAAAGAAATACTACAAAAAAGCTTATTCGATGAACAATTGCCGATGTGGCAAGACCTTGACTGTTGGCTAAGCATCTTGCGCCACGGCGGCTCTATGCGATGCGTGCATGAAGCGTCATATGTGTTTGATAATTCACATGAGCATGAGCGCATTAGCGACAAACTATTCAGCGAGGCGCTAGTGGCTTGGGAAATAATAAGTAAAAAAAATTACTTTTCAAATGAAGAGAACCTTTTATTGAAAAGCCACTGTTATAAGTACAAAGCAGACAAATTGAGTTTAAATTATTTCCTGGAAACGTACTTTTCGAATGTTCCAGAAAGTTTTAAAAGAAAATTACCTAGTTTAATGCTTTCGCATACACGGAGTTGGGTAGGTAGAGCTAAAAGAAAATATTTCAAAAAATAGCCAGTGCTGGAATATGCGTTATAAGAATTTACGTAGTTTCGACAATAATCGTACCATAGTAGCTAGAATAGTTAATGCCGAGCGGATTCTAGATAGCCTCATTAGGTATTTTCTCGTTCAAAGATGTTTACAATGAGCTTCTAGCGTCCATTCGCGCCACCTCTCTAACTAAAACCATAGTGAAGTTTGCTTTCGCCTGCTTCAGATAAATGCAGGCTTGAGAGTAACTGCATCGTTGGTCCAAAACTGAACGGATAGTGTTCTGCTTCAGTTTGTATCAAAAAAACTGTTTTATCATAGATATCTTTTTATGGTGCCGATATTACCACCTACATTGGTGTATTAGCATCATTGGGCGCTATATCTAAAATTATATAAAAGGATTTTTTTATGAAAACGAGCTTCCAGCAAAGCGAAAGAATGGTTGTTAAAAATGAGAAGAGCCCAAGAGAGGCTTCTGTAAAAACCAAACTGCTAGTAAATGCTGGAGTTGTTTTTGGGAAAGCAGTTTCTTTAGGGCTACTTCCAAATTGGTTTGCATATCGTGGAATGCAAAAAGAAACCATAAAGGATTACTTTGATAGAAATAAAAATGAGAAAAATGTTGGTAGTTGTCAGATAGTTCATGAAAAGGAAAAAGCCTACAATCCTCTGCCCTGTAATATTGAATCAAGAGAAGATTTACCTGCAGAAAAAGGGTGGTGGGGCTACTCCTTTTATGACGTACCTCACCGCTATAGTGGCGAAACCAAGATAGCCACATTACCAAATTGTTTGGTAACTTGGTTTAACAATCCTGATAAAGGGAACGACTACTACCCCGCCATCTTAACGGGTGATCGACGCGCCTTAATAATGCGCGAAGTAGCCTATAAGCAACAACATGCACAAGTATTAAGAAAGGCGCCAGAACCTTTACAACTTGAAGAGGCAATTTGGGTCACTGAACGAGTCTACCATAACCACTCTCATTGGCTAACAGCTCATTTACCAAAATTGCTATGGCTACATAACCAGAACTTGCTTCATAAGGTAATTTTACCACCGAATCGCACTGCGACCATGAACGACTCGCTTCGCATGCTTGGCTTAGATCCAGATGATTTTCTAACATATGATGAAAATAAACCGCTATTCGTAAAGCAGCTCACCGTCATGGATACCGATAGGTTCCGCCCTGAACTTCTAAGGTTAGTGCCTTCCGCTTATGGTGTATACGAAGCAGATGCTCCCAATAGACGAATATTTATTAGCCGCGCTAAAGCATCCAGACGTAAATTGGTCAATGAAGAAGAAATTTGGTCTTTGTTGGAACCGCATGGCTTTGAACGGGTTTTTATGGAAGAGTTAACATTTCAGGAACAGGTTAAATTGATGCAAGAAACATCTGTTTTAATGGCTCCGCATGGGGCCGGGTTGACAAACATGATGTTTTGTCCTCCAGGAGCCCAGATAGTAGAGATAGCAGATCTTAGTTTTCCAAATCCTAATTTTTATGCTTTGGCATCTGCGATGAAACATCAATATTGGATCATAAATGCCCAATCAGAAGGGAATGAGCATCCATTGGAAAAAGATATGTCTGTCAATCCGGTAGCTATAAAAGAAATGCTCACCTCTTTGATTTGAATAAGCAAGAGATGAAAGTTTTAATAATCAAGGATGAATACTATGAGCGCTATTTCGATAATTATTCCCACCCACAACGCGGAAGAATATCTAGCGGAAACTGTTAACTCGCTGTTAAACCAGAGCCTACCTCCTCTCGAAATTATTATTATTGATGATAATTCTAATGACGGCAGCTTAGCCATAGCCTGCCAGTTATCAGGTGAATATCCAGCTCTAATAAGTGTGTATTCGAGGAAATTCAAGAGTGCACCTAAATCACGTAATTTAGGTGCAGCTATTAGCACGGGTGAAGCCCTGATGTTCGTGGATGCCGATGATGTCCTTGGACCGAACACACTGGAAGCATTATCAGAAGCCCTTAATACAAAACAGGCAGGTGTCGCTGCTTGTCCTTGGCTTCGGCTCGAAAAGGTTGGTGAGAATTGGCTTGCAAGGCCTGCATCGTGTGCGCAGCGTCGGCCAGGTCAAGATGCGCTTAGTGCCTGGTTAACTGGATGGTATTATCCGACGAGTTCTATTCTTTGGACCAGAGAGGCTTTCAATAAGACAGGGGGATGGGATGAAGAAGCCACAATAAATCAAGATGGCGATCTTATGATGCGTGCTATCGCCCAAGGTATTCCTTTTATAGAAGCTAGTAAAGGTGTAGCGTATTATCGAAAACTTCCATCTGGCCAAGAGTCTGTGAGTGGAAAAGGTAAGACGTTAAAAGGATTAAAAGGGCGAATACACGTCCTTGATAAAATTGCTCGCATCCTTAAAGAGCAAGATATTCAAAAAAATTATAAAGACTCATTAAGCCGAGCGTATCGCGGAATAGCCGAAGATGCAAAAATGGTTGATAAAAATATTTACCGCGATACTAAGTTAAAGCAAAAGAAATACCAGCCTATTTTCCTTGCGTCAATTTTTGTTAAAGGCACTAGATGGTTGTCGCGTTATTCAACAGGTATAAGAGGGTCTAAGCCGACACCTGAAGAATTTCAAGAAAAAGTTGATTGGCTAAATGATATGGTAATTAAAGAAAGTGCAAGTTTGCCAGCAATGTCTAAAGTAAAAGATGTTAAGTTACCCATGGTAAGTGTGATTATTCCTGTTTATAACAGAGCACATTTGCTACATCGTTCATTAGATAGTGTTGTATCACAAACTTTCAAAAATATTGAAATACTCATTATAGATGATTGCTCTCGAGATGACCCATATTCAGTAACTAAAGAATACAACGATTCTCGAATTAAATATATTAGGCAGAAGGAAAACCAAGGGGTCGCAGCGGCACGTAACCGGGGCTTACGCGAGGCTAAAGGAGAGTTTGTTGCTTTTTTGGATGATGATGATGAATGGTTTCCCGAGAAATTATCAAGGCAAGTTGAGTTATTCCTACAATCTCCGCCAGAAGTGGGACTAGTTTATACCGGTGTTGAAACAGTAATGGATGAAGGGCATAGCGAGGTTCAGCTCCCTACTGAAAGAGGAGACGTCTATCGAAAATTGCTCATTAAAAACTGTATTCATGGTGGTTCGTCTACGATGATGCGTCGTAACATTATCACCAACGTTGGTTTTTTTGATGAGAATTTAGTGGCGATTGAAGACTACGAGTACTGGTTGCGTATTTCCAGATACTATTACTTCGATTTTATTGAAGAACCTCTTGTGCGATATCACGATATTAGAGCTATCTCAACAAATACCGATGTTCGGCGATCACGAAATTTTCAGGCTAACCTTGACGCACGAGATCAGTTTTATGTGAAACACCAAGCGCAGATGAAAAAAGAAGGCGTAGCTCACTTGTTTCTCGTTCAAAGCGCTAACCGCCACATGGCTCCTCATTGGAATGACATGAAGTCAGCACGCCGACTCGCGTTAAAGGCCTTTTTCTATGCTCCCACTTCGAAAAGTACTATTGTTGCGTTAGCGGCAACGTTATTTTCTCTTAAATTCGTAAATAAGGTTAAAACGGTAATTTACGGAAATAGTAGAGCCAAAAAAGAGAGTATTGGTACATGAAAAGTCGTTATACACATTGATATAAACTAGTCGTTAGTTAAATGGGTATAATTATCTGATAATTTCTTATATCTTTATTCTTATCAATAGCTTGAAGAGTGAAGCAAATAAGAAATTAAATTGTTACTAACTTATATAATTAAAAGTGATTAAAATGCGTGTATGCGTAATGCCTAGTATGTTTCCAATGACTTCTCAAACCTTTGTCATGCAGCATGTGACAGGTCTACTGGATAGCGATATTGATGTAAGTGTTCTTGCACATCGGGGAATGGATGCTGCTTGGGAAAGTCTTGGTTCTTACCAGAAAGCGCTAAAATCACGAGTATGGTACTATCAGGTTCCTTCAAAGAAAATAGGTCGCTTCAAAGGAGCATTGAGCAGGTCTATGCATCACTTGGCTCAAAAAAATCCTAGTTATCTGAGAAGCTGGAACATTTTCCGTTTTGGAAAAAGTTCATTAAACTTGAATCTACCTTATATCTATAATACAGCTTTAGATATTCAACCCGTCGATGTGCTGCACTGCCACTTTGGGCATAACGGTGTGTTTGGCGCTTATTTAAAAAAGCTTGGCTTTGCAAAAAAACTAGTAGTGACTTTTCATGGGCATGATGTTTCTGCCGCTTTGCAGGCAAATACATCTAAAAATATTTACAAGCCTGTTTTTGAAGAAGCCGATTTAATTTTGCCTGTTAGCGAGTTTTGGAAGAATAAGTTACTTGATATGGGCGCCCCTGAATCCCGTGTGTTCGTACATCGAGTTGGTATCGATGTCAATCGCTTCAATTATCGAGAACGTGTTGCAAGCCCCAGGCCATTAAGAATAATTACCACTGCAAGGCTTGTAGAAAAAAAAGGGCTTTCTTATGCTATTCAGGCAGTGGCCCAAGTCAAGAAGAATCATCCAGGAATTAAGTTTCATTACGATATAATTGGCGAAGGCCCTTTATTAGAAGAAATTGAAAACTTGGTCACCTCGCTGGAAGTTACTGATTGTATAAAGCTTCATGGCGCATTACCGCATGGCGAAGTACAAAAATTACTGGCTGATGCAGATGTTTTTATATTACCTAGCATAAAAGCCAAGAATGGTGATCAGGAAGGTATACCTGTCTCGCTTATGGAAGCCATGGCGTCTGGAATGCCCGTCTTGTCGACTTTACATAGCGGCATCCCTGAGTTAGTGGATCATGGAGTGTCAGGTTATCTTGTTCCCGAGCGGGATGTTACTGAATTAGCCAAAAAAATCGTCCATCTCGCACAGCGTCCGGAATCATGGTCAGCACTAGGGCGAGCAGGCCGAGCTAGGGTTGAGCAGGATTATAATAAAGATCATCAAAATACTCATCTTATAAACATGTACCGTAAGCTTCTCTAAAACTGTAAAATTTATTTATCTACGCGGTAGCCAAGAGGGCTCCAAATGCCTCAACTAGGAGGTACGAAGAAAAATGGCTTTATAGGAGTTGATAGCTACTATGGCTGTTTTTCTATCAGAGCTTGTGCTTAATTTAATAGAAGATAGTGAGCAATCGTTAATTCCTAAAATTGCCAGACATATGTTTTATTAATTTAGCGCCATAATTTAGCAGGAAGAAACATGTTTACAGTAATCATACCTGTACATAATAAAAAAGAATACGTAAAAGCTGCTATTGATTCAGTACTAGCTCAAACGTTCGATGAATTCGAGCTGATTCTGATAGACGATTGCTCTACTGATGGTAGTACTGAGTTAATCGAGCCTTACGAGTCAGAAAAGGTGAAAATATTTAGCAGGAATACTCCTGGTCCAGGAGGCTACGCAGCAAGAAACCTAGGGGTCGAGAAAGCTAATTATCAGTGGATAACTTTTCTGGATGCAGATGATATTTGGTATCCCAATCATCTTCAGGCAGCGTATGAGTTAATCAATAGATATCAGCAGGTTAATTTTTTTAGTTTGTCTAGAGATAAAGTTTTTAAAGGTAAGAAAAGCGGTTTTTTCCATTCAAAGGAAGAGTTGCTTGATCACCATATAGCATTAGAAAGATTTTCATATAAAGATATATTTCATACAAACGCCGTTGTTATCAAAAGAGAACTTTTTATTACTGCTGGCGGATTCCCAGCAGGGCAGTGCAAGCGAGGAGGAGATAGTGACCTTTGGCTCAGGCTGTTACTCAACTGCGATTCAATTGTGGTATCGCCTATCGTAACATCATGTTATGCATTAGATAACAGCGGTGTTATTTATGGTAAGGCAAGCGTAGAAAACCAGCATCCTGTGTATAAAACATCTATGCAGTACATGAAAAAACATCCAAAGGGAAGCATGAATATTGCTTTGAAAAAACTTTCAAATAGAAAGAATATTTCGTGGCTGGTAGCAAGAAAACGCAGTGGTATCTTTACTCTCTCTGATTTAAAAGTTATTTATTTTGGGTGTCTTGATAAGGAGGGAGTCAAAAAAATAATAAAACTAATTACTCCTTTTCATTTTGAAAAAATTAGTACTTCTTTAAGGAAAATCGCCCCATGAAGATTGTTTTTGTTTGCTCATCATTTGGTGGAGGCGGTGCTGAAAAAGTTGCTGTCAAGCTGTCGAGTGCTCTTGCTGATATAGGACATGATGTTAGTTATATTTATTGGAAAACAAAGGAAGGGCAGGAGTATAAGTTAGATGCTAACGTCAAGCTTAAGAAGATTTCGACTGCTAATCCTCTGGCGCGCGCATGGGCTATTAGCAAATTAATTAAGTCGGAGCGCCCTGACGTTGTTCTGTCATTTACTGATATTCCTAATATAATTACATATTTTGCATGTTTGTTAGCTCGGCCTTATAAATGCTTACGCGTACCTAATGTTAGAATAGATGTAAGAGAAAAGTATCGTAACTTGGATAAGACGCCTCAGATAAGATTACTTTCCTACTTACATGGCTTATCGTGTAAAAGTGCACCTATGGTACTGGTGAATTCGAAAGATTCTGGTGCATCGTTGTGCGATTATTATAATCTCAGTGAAGATAAGGTGCACTGTATTTATAACCCTGTCTTTGACGTACTCCCTCATTCTTTTCCCTGCGTACAGAGCACAGGCTATGGAGAGGAAAAGCGAATAAAGGCAGTTAATATAGGACGACTGACAAAAGCTAAAGACCAGAAGATGCTCATTTGTGCTATTGATCATGCGGTTAATAAGCTAGGGATCGATATTGAGCTGGATATATACGGTGAAGGCGATCTGTACGATGAGCTACAAAAAGAGATCGTTTGTCGAGGTCTTACGGATCGTATCTATCTTAAGTCCTTCGATCCGGATATAGAGAAGAAGATAAAACACTATGATCTTTTTCTTTTTGCGTCTCGCTGGGAGGGGCTGCCTAACGCATTGATCGAAGCGTTAGGAAGCGGTGTGAAGGTGATCTCGACAAATTGCCCTAGTGGCCCTAGAGAAATACTTGATGATGGTCGTTTTGGTAGCCTCGTTGAAATTGGAAACTACCAACAAATGGCAGAGGCTATTGCGCGTTTCTACCCCAACGATAGTCAGGTGATATTCAATAACACAAATGCTGGAAAAATGAGTGATGACCTCAAGAAACACCTTGAGCAATTTACTATTTCATTTGTGACGTCACAATATATCCATTTAGTTTCTAGGAAGATAAATGACTAGTAAAGACGTCAAACATAAGATAAATCTCTTTAGACGGTACCCACACTGGAAAAGCAATAATTGTATTTATATACACGTTCCTAAAGCGGCGGGTACTAGTTTGAATAAAGCTATTTATGGTCGTACATTAGGGCATTATACCGCTAAAGAGATTCAGTCGCTCTTTCCAAAACTCTTTGGAAAAGCTTTTGTATTTTCTTTTGTTAGAAACCCTTGGGATCGTGTTTTATCAGCTTACCGTTTTGCAAAAGTTGGTAAAACTAATAGCATGGGTATGTATCGCCCAGATCAATATCAGATACCACAGTTTGAAAGCTTCGAAAGATTTCTTTTTGAGTGGCTTTATAAACAAAATATAAATAAGCTGGACTTTGTCTTTCAGCCACAAAGTAGGTTTATAGTTGGTGAGCAAGGTCATCTCTTGACAGATTATATTGGTAAGGTGGAAAGCCTGGATACGGACATAAAGTATGTCGAGACCATGTTGAATAAGCCAATTAACGTTGGTCGCGAAAATACCACCTCAGATCGTTCTGATTATCGTAATGACTATGTTAACAAAGACATGGTTGAGTTAGTGAGGTCTCTTTATAGAGATGATATAGAACGCTTTAATTATGATTTTGATAAGAGCTGATCTATGAAAATTCTTCATGTTATCTCCTCTGCGGCAGCCGGTGGTGCTGAAATATATGTCAGAGACTTATCAGCGGAGATGGTCAAGGCAGGGCATAAAGTGTTCATTCTGTTTCTGGATAGAGCAGAAGAGGCAGGACGAGACGGCGGGTTTGAAGCAAAATTTTTAAGAGAAATCGAATCGCAAGGTATTGAGTATGGATTTATAGGCGCTGCTGCTCGCAAAAAGCCATGGCAGGGCATCAGAAGAATAAATGAAGTAGTGTCTGATTTTGCACCAGATATCGTACACTGCCATTTATATTATGCAGCTATCTTCTCTCTTTTTGTGAAAAATACGAAAGTCGTTTATACGCACCACAACATTCGTCTTGGCGCCAAAGCAGTAATTTATAAACTTATGGACATGAAAGTGTCCAGATACATAGGTATTTGTCTAGCTTGTAAAGAACTCCTTGAAAGCGTTTCTCGGAAAAAGGTAGTAAGAATTGACAATGGTGTGACTCCAACACGCATACAAAAAAGGCTAAGAGGCAGCAACGAAAAAAGTGGGGACGTAGTGAAGTTAATAAGCGTCGGACGATTATCTGCCCAAAAGAATCTCGAGCTGCTTATATCGTCGCTTGCCAAGCTGGATGACGTCCGTTTTCAATTGAAAATAGCGGGTGAAGGCCCCTTGCGTGAGCGTTTAGAGCAGCTTGCACACGATAAAGGCGTATCAGCCCATATTGAGTTCCTGGGTAACGTTAGCAATGTCGACGAGCTACTTTATGAAGCCGATGTTTTTGTCATGTCGTCCGCCTGGGAGGGGTTGCCCATTGCGCAGATCGAGGCCACCCTGAGTGGGCTTCCTGTGATAGTAACCAATGTTGGTGGTTGCGCTGAAATTGTGCACAAAGCATGTAATGGCATCGTTGTCGATGAGCTGGATGAAGCGTCTTATGTCCAAGCGTTAGAGAAAATGCTAACGAACAATAGCTTGCACCATCTGTTTTCTCAAAATGCACTTGCCTACTCAAATGACTATTTGATAAAGACTTCTGCTGATAAGCATATTGCTTTATACGAAGAAGCTCTGATGGCCTAATTATTGGCTTTTTAAATGAGATCTCTATGATATCGGCACTGTTTGTTATTGTAATGTTTGTACTATCATTCGTTTTTTGTTTGATAGTATCCATGAAGCACCGTTGGCTATTATGGCCGATCATGTTTGGCTTCGCTTTTCGATTACTGTTGATGTTTCTGGATTATTACGGAATATTCGCCCCACCAGGTGCTACGGGCGATGCCATCGTATTTACAAGAAGAGCCTATGAGTGGTCGCTACTTGAATGGGACAGATTATTCGATACCTTTAATTATAGCGCTTCTTATGTATACAGCACTATTGGCGCTGTTTTTTTCAAGGCGTTTGGTTATAACCATTTCGTTTTACCCGTATTGAATTTTTTAGCAGGCCTGATTGGTATCTTTCTCACTGGTATAATGGCTTACCGTTTATGGGGGAGAAGGCCTGCTGTCATCAGCGCTTACATAATGGCTCTTTTTCCTTTTGCCGCGTTTAACTCTGTAATTGCGCTACGCGAAGAATTTTCAATCGTTGTTTTTCTGCTTGGTGTTTATTTCTTCTTAAACTGGGTATCCGGCAGGGGGACCATCTGGATTTTTGCTGCGTTTTCCATGTTTGCTGTAGCACTTATGATTCACCCGGGCTGGATTGGTGCAATGGTTGGAATCGCCTTATACCTGGGCTATTTTTCTTGGAAGACGCTGGTTTCTTCTATCAAGGGCGGGGCAACGACACGCCAAGTGGCAAGTAAGTTTTTATCAGCTATTGCGCTTTTTTCTGTATCCATTCTTATTGTTGTTGGTAGTGGCGGTATAAGCCTCGCCAAAGGGATTACTATTGGTGGTGATAATAAGGAGGAAGGGGTAGAAGAGCTAATTGAATCCCGTTTTGAGAGTGAGGGTCGGGGCGGTTCGGCTTATCCGGGATTCGTTGCAAAGGGCAACCCTTATACACAACCGTGGTTAATTCCCATGCGAGTCGTGTACTTTACCTTTTCGCCATTTCCTTGGGATTTGCGCAGTCCTCGACAAATTCTTGGGATACTAGCATCTGCTATGTATCTCTTTCTAGCTTGGCGGATCTATAAAGGCTGGCATCAAATTAGGCGCAAAGAGGAGTGCCTTGCGTTGATGTTTATGGCAGGTGCTTTGATCTTCGTTTTCGCCATTGGGGTAACTAATTTTGGCACAGCAATCAGGCATCGAACGAAATTCTTGGCAATCTGTACGCTGCTTGCCGCTTCATCTTTCAATCAATTGACAGTCCGACTGAAAAGGCATTGATTCGTGGATCTATTAATCATCGCAGGGAATGCACGATCTCTGATAGCCAATCGAGGAGACCTGGTAAAGGATATGCAGGCGAGGGGGTTGGTCGTGGCAGCGGCGGTACCTACTGCAGACTATCTCCCTGAGGTTGAAGAGCTTGGCATTGAGATATTCCCAATCGAGATGGGACGTACCGGTATCAACCCGGTACACGATCTCAAGACGTTATGGTCACTTTACCGTTTGATCCGGAGGCTAAAGCCTAAAGCCACATTCGGTTATACCATCAAGCCCGTGGTGTATGGCAGCCTCGCCGCAAAGGCCGCCGGCGTGCCTCGTATCTACTCAATGATTACTGGGCTTGGCCATGTGTTTACTACTGATAGCTCCAAAAACCGGCGGTTAATGAAGATTGTAACATTGCTCTATCGCGCCGGGCTTGCCTGTAATAATAAAGTTTTTTTTCAAAACCCGGATGACCTCCAAGAGTTTACAGGGCGGGGGATCCTGAGCGATGCAGGCAAGGCCGTGCGAACGTATGGGTCGGGTGTGGATATGCAGCGCTTCGCTGCTACGCCGTTGCCTGAGGATGAAATGACCTTCCTTTTCATTGGGAGGCTGTTGACCGAGAAAGGAGTGGCAGAATTCTGCGAGGCGGCAGCCCAGCTGCATGCCGAACACCCCACGGTGCGTTTTATCGTAGTAGGTCCGCATGATCCGAATTTACCCCACTCATGTGCAGCCAAGGATCTTCAGCGTTGGAAGGAGGAAGGCTGTGTAGAGTTCATTGGTGGCGTATCAGATGTTCGTCCATGGATTGCTCAGTGTTCGGTGTTTGTGTTGCCGTCGTATCGTGAAGGTACGCCACGCTCGGTGCTCGAAGCGATGAGCATGCGACGGCCTATTATTACTAGCGATGCGCCTGGCTGCCGGGAAACAGTGGAAGAGGGCGTTAATGGGTTTTTAGTTACACCGCGCTCTAGCGCGCCGTTACTTGAAGCGATGCGTAAATTTGTCGATCAACCGGATTTGGTGCCGCAGATGGCTGAAGCATCCAGAACCCTGGTCGAGCGTCATTACGATGTCCATAAGGTGAACAAAGTCATTCTTGAGGCTATGGAGTTGACATGAAGAACGGTATTAAACGACTTTTCGATATGGTCACTAGCGGTGTCGGCTTGATCGTATTGTCGCCCTTGCTGTTATTAGTAGCAGTATGGATAAAACTGGATAGCAAGGGGCCGGTTTTTTTTATGCAACAGCGTGCTGGGCGAGAAGAACAACCTTTTCAAATTTTCAAGTTCCGTACTATGCGGCACCGTGCGCCTAGCACTATCGATCAGCATCAAGAACAGGTGGTAAGCGCCGGGCATGATCCACGTATTACACGTGCCGGACGATTCATACGCGCCACAAGCCTCGATGAGCTACCTCAATTGATCAATATTTTCAAAGGAGATATGAGCGTAGTGGGTCCCCGCCCTGTGCTTATGGAGCAGACAGAAGTGATACCGCCAGGTTACAAGAAACGTTTCAGTGTTCGTCCTGGGTTAACTGGGCTTGCCCAGGTAAGAGGGCGGCGTAGCCTTGGCTGGCTGCAGCAATTAGCCTACGACGCTGAATATGTTGATAAGCAAAGTCTGGTATTTGATTTCAAAATTTTGCTGTTGACGGTAAAGGTCGTGTTAACAGGCAGCGGAATTTACGGGGAAGCGGGTTTGAACTGGCGTACCTACCGCGACCGCCTGAATGGCCAGTCTCCACGTGATAGTGATGTCGAGGAGGCAATGCGATGAGCCCGCTCAACTTTATGATGATTACCGCTAGCCCTGATGTAGCATCGTTCATTGAACGGCATGGTGTGGGCCGGATATTTATGGATCAAGAGGTGCTGGGTAAGGCTGAACGTCAAGGACACCTGGATACTCATAAAGCGGCGCACTCACTGAAGGAGATAGCTTCCGTCGCCAGCGTACTAAAGCACGCCGAGTTGATGGTGCGGCTTAACCCCCTCCATACGTCGACCCAGCAGGAGGTGGATGCAGCAATTGCACATGGTGCTCAACGCTTGATGCTGCCGATGTTTTCCTCGCGTGCCGAAGTAGGACAATTTTTGGACATGGTTAATAGTCGTGTCCCGGTTACTTTTCTCGCGGAGACAGCCGCCGCGTTGGTGCGGCTGCCCGATTGGCTGGATTTGCTTACGCCGGGAAGCGACGAAGTGCACATCGGACTGAACGATCTTGCTTTGAGCATGGATTTGGATTTCCTTTTCGAACCCATGGCGGCGCGATTATTGGATCCCTTTGCAGCGCTACTTAACCAGTCTGGTGTGACTTGGGGCGTAGGCGGTATTGCCCGTGTTGGCCAAGGAGAACTGCCTGCCGAAACGGTGCTTGGCGAGCACGTTCGCTTAGGATCTCAGTGGATTATTTTATCGCGAGCCTTTCACTCTGGCGCTGCGACATCGGCTGACCTGCTCGAAACTCTCGACTTCCCGACCGAGATCGACAAACTGCGCCAAGCTGAAGCACATTGGCGCAGTGTTGATAAAGCATCGTTACTGGCCAACCAGCAAGAGCTTGCTGAATGTGCCTACCGTCTGGGCAGCCGGGGTGGGGCATGATGTCATCTGCACCTATTCGGCGTGTGCTCTATCTTCAGAAATCGGAGGTGCTTGTACAGCAGAAAGCGCTGGTTATCGAAGCCTTGCAATCAGTGTTACCAGAAGTGGAGATCCTGTTTGCCGACAGCGTAGAGGCAGTGCCAAGGCATGAGAAGGTCGATGTGGTGATTACCCCGACGTTGCCTTGGTTGCCTGCTGCCCTGGCACAATTATACGACTACCGCTGGATACACTTCTTGTCTGCTGGCGTCGAGAAGATCTGGGAAATGGACTTCGACAAGACGCGGGCAGTGATGACTAAGAGCAGTGGCGTGCACGGCGCCCCGATGAGCGAATACGCTATCGGAGCCATGCTCTATTTCACTAAACAGTTTGGTCACTTTCATAACCAAGCCAAGCAGGCGCTATGGCAACGTAGCTGGCTTGATGAACTCACTGGCAAGCAACTAACGGTGCTCGGTTTGGGGCACATTGGTCAAAGCCTAGCTCAACGCGCCAAAGCCTTCGATATGCAGGTGGTAGGCACTCAGCGCACGCCTCGTGCGATAGCAAACGTCAATCGAGTCGTGGCCCTCAAGAATATAGGGCCAGAATTGGCTCGCACGGATTTTCTGGTGTGCTGCCTACCACTCACCGAAGCGACTAGAGGCTTGGTCGACGATGAGTTCTTGAACCAGCTCAAGCCTGGTGCGGTACTGATCGATATTTCTCGAGGCGGGGTAGTAAAGGGAGATGCAGTGCTCAAGTCGCTAAATACTGGCCTTCTTAAAGGGGCAGCCTTGGATGTGTTCGAGCAACAGCCGTTGCCACCAGAATCCCCTTTGTGGAAGCGCGAGGATATTTTGATCACACCCCACGTATCGGGAACCACACCGCACTATCTAGAGCGGGCGCTGGCAGTATTCGTCGATAATCTGCACGCCTTTCAGCAGGGTAAATCCTTTACGACGGTGGTGAACATAAATGCCGGCTACTGATATGCAGCAACGTAAAATCTTAGTGACGGGGGGGGCGGGATATATTGGTTCGCACACCTCGCTGGCACTTCTCGAAGCAGGTTATGAGGTTGTAGTACTAGACAGCCTCATTAATGCCTCGCAAGAGGCTATACGGCGTGTAGAAGAAATTGCTGGCCGGAACCTATCCTTCATCGAAGGCGATATTCGTGACCGTGCCTGCCTGGACCGGTTATTCAATGAGCACGATATTTATGCGGTGATTCATTTCGCGGGTCTGAAAGCCGTCGGTGAAAGTGTCGAGCAGCCATTGGCTTATTACGCCACCAATGTGGCAGGTACGGTTACGCTATGCCAAGCCATGCAGCAGGCTGGTATCTTTCGCTTAGTGTTCAGCTCATCAGCAACAGTATACGGGCCTGATGCCCCGGTACCTTATCAAGAGAGCATGCCGCGCGGCCGTACCGCTAATCCTTATGGAACTTCTAAATCAATCGTGGAGCAAATCCTCGAGGATTTAGTTCAGAGTGATAAACGTTGGTCTGTAGCACTGCTACGTTACTTCAACCCGATTGGGGCACATCCATCAGGAAGATTGGGTGAAGACCCACAGGGTATCCCGAATAATTTAATGCCCTATATCGCTCAGGTGGCAGTAGGGCGCAGGCCATTATTGACCGTGTTTGGTAGCGATTATGCTACGCAAGACGGTACTTGTGTGAGGGATTATCTCCATGTAATGGACCTTGCGGAGGGGCACGTCAGTGCGCTGGGACGTCTGACCTTGCTGGGTACCCACATTTATAACCTGGGCACCGGGCAGGGACTTTCAGTACTTCAAATGGTGGAGGCTTTCGAGCGTATTAGCGAACGTCCCATCCCTTACCAATTTGCCCCGCGCCGAGAAGGTGACCTAGCCGCTTTCTGGGCGGATTCGAGCAAGGCTGCAACTGAGCTTGGCTGGCAGGCTCGGCGAGGATTAGACGACATGATAGCCGATACTTGGCGCTGGCAACGCCAAAACCCCAACGGGTATCGCACTAATATTAACACTACATCAGAAGAGACATCGTAATGCTGAGCATAGACAACGTACGTTTGGGAATCATTGGCCTGGGGTATGTGGGGCTTCCGCTAGCGGTGGAGTTTGGTAAGGTAATACCGACGATAGGTTTTGATATCAATGCTAAACGTATTGCAGAACTGAACGACGGTATTGATCGTACCTTGGAAGTGGAGCCAGCATTACTGGCTGAATCTACTCAGCTTAGTTTTGCCAGTGACTTAGAAGCGCTTCGTGAGTGCACTGTTTATATTGTTACTGTGCCAACTCCAATTGATGAGAGCCGATGTCCTGATTTGACGCCGTTGATCAAGGCTAGCGAAACGCTAGGCCAAGTGGTGAGCAAGGGCGATGTCGTCATATACGAATCTACCGTTTACCCAGGGGCCACGGAAGAAGATTGTATCCCTGTTATTGAACGTATTTCAGGGTTGGTTTACAACCAAGACTTCTTTGCAGGTTACAGCCCAGAGCGTATCAACCCAGGTGATAAAGAGCACCGAGTAACCACGATTAAGAAAGTTACCTCGGGCTCGACCAAAGAAGCCGCTGAATTTGTAGATGCACTCTATCGCCGTGTCATTACTGCGGGTACCCATCTAGCCAGTAGCATTCGCGTTGCTGAAGCTGCCAAGGTAATTGAAAATACTCAGCGTGATGTAAATATCGCTCTGATCAATGAGCTAGCCGTTATCTTCAATCGTTTGGATATCGATACTGAAGAGGTTTTGGCAGCAGCCGGTACCAAATGGAACTTTTTGCCATTCCGGCCTGGCTTGGTAGGTGGGCACTGCATTGGGGTCGACCCTTATTACCTGACGCATAAAGCCCAGCAAGTTGGCTATCATCCAGAAGTGATTCTTTCAGGGCGGCGTATCAATGATGGTATGGGAGCATATGTTGCCAGTCAGCTCATTAAGCAAATGATTAAAACGCGCATTCATGTAGAGAATGCACGGGTCTTGGTAATGGGGCTAACATTTAAAGAAAATTGTCCCGATCTTCGTAATACGCGAGTAGTGGATATTCTTGCCGAATTGGCTGAGTATAATATTCAAACGGATGTTTATGATCCGCATGTGGATAAGCAAGAAGCTGAGCAGGCCTATGGTATTTCACCTATCGATTTGCCTGAGTCTTCTGCCTACGACGCTATCATACTGGCAGTTGCGCATAATGAGTTTAAAGAACTATCGATAGATGCGATTCGTGGTTGGGGTAAGCCTTTGCATGTACTTTACGACCTGAAATACGTGTTGCCCAAAGGCCAGGCTGATCTAAGGCTTTAAGGTACACTTTCTTACCACCCCCCTTATAAGATAAGTGATTGTATGAGCAGTTGCCCTAGTCATTCACTTAATACCATGCCAATGGGGGCTGCAATACATCTCCTTCAGGATGGCCAATGTCAAGGCGCGCAAAGTCATCCTGAGGAGTTTCGATTGACCTTTGTAAGGCGATCCTTTCATTTTTAGAAGGCTTCAAGAGTAGAGATAAGGCCACAGTGGCCAGTTCCTATTGAAGGGATTCCTGCCAGAGAAAATATTATAAAAATTCGAAAAGCTGGCGTTCAGGATACATATCTATCGTTTCTGCCGCCCGTGGGGTTTGAATGGTCGGGCTTAAGACGTGGCAACGCCACTAAATTGAGCTAAATGAAATCATAATTGGCTAGTAACTTTCGCATCTCTTGTAGTATTGTTATGTAAGGTAATGTAATTGACTTGTTTCATAGTGTAATATTGTTGTGTAGGGTCTGATCTCCTCAAACTTTTGACAAGGTGCCTAGAGAAGGTCAGGTAATAAAAAGCAAAAAAAAGGAACGTAAACATGGCAAAGAACGAAGCACGTAAGGTATATGAGCGTCCTGCGGTAGTAGAAATTGGTTCACTGGCAGAGCTTACTGAGTTTGGTCCAGGTGATCGTCATAACAACCCTGGCCGCAACTTTGGGCGTGGTCATGACAGTCACGGCCGCGGCCTTGGCCTTGGCCATCACAAAGGCTCTTCACACTATCCTGATTCTTAAGTTTATAAGGCCCAGGCTATGGGGGGTAGGGCCGTCCTCCTGTTGCCAAGAGGTTTCGTAGTAAAGCTTATTAAGGCCTGCAGCGTTCTGGAGCTGCAGGTTTTTTATTATGCATTTCGTCAAACTAAAGCAAGCCGTTGAAAGGCGTTTGTTTGAAGACTCAAATATTTTTAACGTGCCTTCTCTAAGCGCTAATAAACACATTCGGTTGGTGTAACGGGCCAATGACAATGTACTTGTCAGGACATAAAGGGAATCATGATGGCTGAGAGACATGCTACCTGTACAGCGGACGATGATCTGTCGGGGCAAATGGAAAAACGAGGCAACCTGCCCGCTACTAACAAACGTTACTATTACCTTACTTATGGGCTCAAAATTTGTTCTACGCTTGAGTTGCCTGAACTTCCTGAAATTGCCCCATGCGAGCATCCAGATGTGTGGGTAACGACCCCAGGTGTCGCTGATCGGTTAGAAGATGGCACCAATCTTAACCACTGGTTAGAAATTGGCGATGACTGTTGTCAGATTAATATTGAAGGTATTGCCCGCTACCGGGTTGAGAAGGGCCAGCGTATTTTATTAGACCGCCGTATGCCTCAGAGAGCTGACTCAGCTGCAGATCCTGGTGATGTACGCCTGTTTCTGCTGGGCAGTGCGCTGGGAGCATTGTTACATCAACGTCATTGGCTACCGCTTCATGTAAGTGCGCTAAAGACTCCCGCTGGTGCCTGGGCGTTTACCGGTCATTCAGGCGCAGGAAAGTCCACGATGAGTGCATGGTTACACCATACTCAGCAGTGGCCATTAATTACCGATGATGTGGCAGTTATCAAACCTGCTGAAGCCGAACCGCTGCTTCACCCTGGCCCGGCCCGCGTCAAACTTTGGCGCGATGCACTAACTGCTCTGGGAATAGAGACAGAAGGACTCGTACGCGATCTGATGCGTAATGAGAAATTTCACTTAATGGTAAACAAGGATGTCCGTTACGATGCCCACCGCTTAAGTGCGTTAGTGCAATTAGAACGTGCTGATGAAGGAGAAGCGGCAAGCTTGGTCAAGTTATCAGGGGTTGAGGCTTTTAAGACCGTTATGGGCGCTATTTATCGGCCTGAACTAGGCAATGAATTTAATACTAATGAGCAACTTATGCGTGAGTGCATTCGTTTGGCGCAGCAGATACGTGTTTATCGCTTTCGGCGTCCATGGTCATTAGAGGATATGGATCAAAACCTAAAGCCATTACTTGATGAAATTCAAGCCCAAGCGGTTGTATCAGAATTAAATTAGGAAAGACTAGGATGAATAGTTCTTCCGAATTAAAAAAACAGGCGTGTTTACGCCTGTTTTTTTATTGATCCATGTTTACTCATATTAATAACATGTTTATCAAGTTTTAATGTAGCAACCTACAATAGTAAATAGTTGGAAACTATGCCCGCCTGAAACAGGTATACGGCCTGCAGTCACCCAAGCGTGTGCTTTAAACTCTTTTGTATCGGGATCTCGGCAAAGCCCGAAGTAGAGCGAATAGGGGATGCGATAGAAGCCCAGTAGCAGACGTGCTGTGATCGCTTGAGGAAAGCAATTGGCAACCCAAGGGCAGTAGCGAGCAGTTAAACGGATTACCCGAGCAATGCGTAACGCTTGTTCCTCTTGGTCACTCGTCAGGATATGCGAGTAGGCACATAAGCCTACAGGTTTGCCAAGATAGGGAGCCAAACGGCGGAAGGTAATAGTAAGAATCAGCAGCCGGCTAATACCTAGTATTAGCCAAACTGGTATAAACCACCGTTGTGTAAAGGCCGGTTTGTGAAGAAAGTTCCTCGCCCTGCCATTAGGTGCTTTTAAAGAATACACTGTATTAGGCCTTATTTACTGACTGGCTCAATCAGGTTTACCTTTATGAGGTCTTGTGCAAAGCGGCTAATATCTTGGTGACAAGTATTGTTATCAATGTCGTATTCTTGGCAAATAGTGCTCACCAGATCATCAACACTTGCTGGTGTTTCAAGTAACTCCCAGGCACGGGCACCTACGCCGGAAATGCCATAATAGCGGCCCAATTTCTCATTCATCATAACAAGATCACCATCAAGGTTGGCAGCGACCATGTCTGGATTACGTTGTAGCAGTGTAGCTGAGGAAAGTGTCGTCGATGTCATCGTAATTGCTCATTGTTCGCAAAAAAGAAAGAGTCTTGATACTTACTATAACAGATGCACTTTTTGCATGAATTTATGAAAATCGATGATTATTTAATTTATGTGATAAAGCCGCATGCCACAAAACGTGGCATGCGGAATGCTAATGGTTAAATAAATAACCTGCATCAGGAGCCAGGAGGGAAAGCGGTACCATCTTTGCCATTTACTTGGTCAGCGTTTGGTACATTACCCTGTTCGGTAATGTCTTTCATTGCACCCAGCTCTTGAAGCGTCGGGGCTTCGTAGGATTTGCGATCTGTCTGTAGCATGTTGATCTCCTTTAATTGTTAGTTGCCAGCCTAGGCAACAAGTCCACTATAGTAACTTGTTTGTTACACGTCTACGCTTATTCGTTACATTTTATTACTAATTTAAAAATTCATTCTAGAGTGTGATACGTCTCATTATAAGGCAATAAAAGAATCAACCTTTCTGATCAGCCAAGTACGGTTAATATCACCATAGCTGACGCTTCCAAACCGTAAGGGTGTGGAGACTCTTTTACAACGGTTGGAAGCAATCAAGAGATATTTGCCCAGTTTACAAAGTGTCTGAAGAGGAAGAAAAACCATACCTGATCATGTGTAGCGGGCTCGAACTCACTCTTAAGGCATTTTGAATTGCTCTGGGTTTCGTAGATATTTCCAAGCCTTATCGTAAAGGTATCCAAAAGGATCCATGAATCATTCTCGTTACACTGATGAATTCAAGACCGAACCCATCAAAGGGGCGACAGAACGCGGTCATCGTGTCGCTGGGATCGCTGCTTGATTAAACGTGTCAGACCATCGCTTGTACCACTTGAACAGGCACTACGCCAAACCTGCAGAATTTCGCCAGAGAACGGCTGAGAGACATGCTTTCAGGGCCATGCGGGCCAATGTACGCATTTGTGCTACATGATGGTTTTGCATTCCTGTGGCTACTACGTTTGATGCCGAAATGCCTGTCCAATCAAGATCAAGAAGCTTAACGCCTACTGGGATTGATCAAGCATGCTAGGCTTCTAGGTGACGGTGTATACGATTATTGCAATATCTATCAGGATTTGCGTGAGGTAGGCGGAGCCTACGAGCAGCTCGTTTGATGCGCCAAGAGGGGGGGACTTTGAGTATGGCTGATGACGATATTTTATTTGCTATGGTGGCGGAAAACCTGCAATGGTATCACCCCGCTAGCTAGCTAGCTAGCCCGCCAGTTAGAATAAAAGCACTTAATATTGTCTACTTAACTGATATTACCTGCATCCAGGCGTACGAGATTTAGCTCTATTTATCATTGACTATCGTTTTTACAGCTTGCTAACCAGTTGCTAGCTATTGAATTATATTCAGAAATTGGCATTAGTAGAAAACAACGTTGGGCGGGTAGTATTAAAACAAATGAGGGCCAGGGAGGAGTAAGAAATTTTCAGCCGAAAGGTGACCGCACGCCACGTTAAGCAGCGTGCGGCATACTACGTACGACTTTACCCCTAAATGAATTAGGAAGCGATGTCGAAAGCAGTACCGTCCTGGCCCTGAACCGTGTCAGAGAACATCTGCTGACCTTGTTCAGTGATGTCTTTCATCGCACCCAGCTCTTGTAGCTTAGGAGCATTATAAGTTTTACGATCTGTATGTAGCATTTCGATCTCCTTTGGTTAAAAACGTTACCTCAAGTGCGGCAACATTCCCACTATAGTAACTTGTTTGTGACGCGTCTATATGAATTGTTTCAATTTGTTACTCATTTTGCTCATCAGCATAGCGTATGAAGCGCCCTACTGATAACCCCCGCAACATACGTATTCGATAACGAAGTTCAGCTTCCTGGCTATTTAAGGCATTATTTGAGGGCCAGTCATCCAATGCTTTTTCTAGACCTTTAATATCCAGGTAATCACTCGCGCTACCGTGTGCTTTGAGCTTTTCAAGCTCTTCACGTATTTGCGGTATAGCCCGATCAATTTGTTCAGGCCAATCGGCCGACTGTAACCCGCGTGTTTTAACATCAAGGATTTCTGGCGGAAGCACGTCCTTCATCAAGCGTCTAAGTAGCCATTTAAATTGCCCACCCCCTAAATATTGAGACTCGGGTACGGCTAAGCAGAATTCAATTAAACGCACGTCAGCAGTAGGGTCACGCATTTCCAGGCCATAGGCGTTTGCTAACGCGTTATAGTCGCCATTTTCTGTCTTATGGATCGCTTGGATGCGCTGTAGGCGGCCTTGCCAGGCAGGCTGAAAACTAGTGTCGAAATCCGCTTGCTTAGCTCGTTGTTGTGAACCCATCTTTTTAGACCAGTCTGGATTGATAGCCGAATATTTTTTCAACCCAAAAGCCCTACCTTGAACGCTTTCCCGCAGCCTCCATAAAAAGTTTGGCAAGAGCGGTGAAAGGCAGGGCCTAACCAGTTTGCGCCATCGTAGGGTCGGCTGATGCTGCTTAAGCTCTTTATATACTTTATATAGCGTTAACCAGCGCCCTTTGCGTACTAGCCATGCTAAATAGGGGTAACCATCATAGGAGATGCTGAAGTTTCCCATTGATCCGGTTAACAGTACTTTGATGCCGCGTTGGGCAGCATCTTTGCGAATGGCGATCCACCAGGCCATATTGCACGCATTGAGAGGCGCTCGGTCAAGCAGCTCAACGGCTTCCTGTAACTGGTCAAGAGGCGTTTCGTCTCCGGTCCGAATTATGATGTGTTCAATGTTGTCGAAACGCCGCACTAGCGCCTTGGCACCAAGGGATTCATCGGCATGTCGGCCTTGTGGCACTGGGCCGTCAAATCCTTCGCGTGGCATTGCCGTGTAGGCCGCTAATGATTGGTTGTGTTCGGCCAGTAGTTTAGCCGCGGTTGCGGTGACCGAAGAGCTGTCTAAGCCTGAACTTAATTCAGCCCCGATGGGGCCGTTTGAACGTAGGCGCCGATTGACGGCCTGTTCGAACTGCTCACGAAACGCATCAACATATGCCTCGTCACTTTCAAGCTGAAGCTCTCTTTCGGGGTCAAACCGATGATAAAAATGAGCGTTCATTTCGCCATTTTCAAGACTAACCACTTGCCCAGGTTCAACGCGATAGACATCTTTATAAAGCGTCTCTGGACCTGACATAGGTATTAAACAGACATAATCGTGAAGCTGCTCTTCACTAATGGCTTTGGTAAGGCCGGGTATCGCGAAAAGCGCTTTAGGCATGGTAGCAAATGCCACTAAGTCATCGCGTTGATACCAGTAAAGGGGGCGCATACCAAGGGGGTCGCGGGCGAGCCATAGGTGCTGTCGCTCAGGTTGCCAGCATGCGAGCGCGAAGTCTCCAAGTAGGTGTTTAGGCGTTTCCGTCTCCCACCGAAGACAAGCGTGGTAAACCAGTTCGCTATCTGCCATTAACGCCGCTTTCTCTGGGGCGATTTCCAACTTTTCGCTAAGCTCGTCTCGATTGTCTATTCGGCCATCAAACACTAATGCCAGCTTTTCATGCCCTCGCCATAGGGGCTGCTGATCAAGCCTGTCTTCTGCCGTAGTGCGTAGCAGCGTACGTATTAGCCCTACATTTTGACGGTGCCAACTGTGTTGAGCATCGCGACCATAAGGCGTTAATAGCGTCTGCATACGGTGTAATGTATCGCGGTCAACGGCGCTTGCATCGAAATGAATGAGTCCTGCAATAGCGCTCATGATGAACCCTCACTGGTTTGAGCTGGCACAAGTAGGTCGCCTAGCTGTTCAAATAACGTCTCTGCCACCGCTTCTGGGGTACGCACGGTTATGGCGTTGTTATAGAACCGTGCTACATCCTGGCCCGTGCCAATCGCCGCTAAGCTGATGGGGCTTTTCTCTATATCGCTAATAATGCGGCGTAAGTGGCGTTCCAGAAAGTCGCGTCCGTTGGCTTGGGCGGTTGCTTTGTCATAGGGCGCGCCATCCGAGATGACGATCATTATTTTTCGAGGCTGCGGCTGTCGGCTGAGTCGACTAGCCGCCCAGTGCAGCGCTTCTCCATCAATATTCTCATGGCCCGGCATGCTGCGTAGCAGTAGGCCGAGGTGACGCTTGGTTCGTCGCCATGGCTGCTCAGGCGTTTTATAAATAATATGCTGTAGCGCATTAAGCCGTCCGGGGTGTTCGGGTTTCCCCCGCTGCAGCCAGCTTCTAAATACTGGGTTATCGGCGGTATAGCGTGTAGTAAAACCCAGCACTTCGCAGCGAATCTTGCAGTTTTCCAAGGTATGAACAGCGAGTTCAATCGCCATAGCGGCGATCTGTCGGCGTTTCAAATTCATGGAGCCCGATTGGTCTACCAGAAGTGTTACACAAGCCTCCGGCATGAGGGCTTCTTTCTCAATACGAAAAACACGCTGGGTGGGCTTATCGTCCAGTAACCTTGCCAGACGGCGGTTATCCAATCTGCCGTCTTCTTGATCGAATAACCATTGGCGTTGGCTGGCCGCTAAAAGACGTCTTTGAAGGCGGTGGGCAAGTTGCTTAACGCGCCGTTGGTCAAGCTGATGGAGTTGCTTAAGCGCTTCAGTATCAGTGTGTTGTAACCAGTAGCTGGCAGGCTGAGTTTCGTCCCAGGTGCGTGCGAATACAGCATACTGCTGTTTTTGATCGTCACGTTCAGCGAGCTCCTCGGCTAACCCAGGCAGGGTTGGATCCTCACGGGCAGACTCATCTTCTTCTACCTCGCCGTTCTCTTCCGGCTCTACGCTATTTTCTGTTTGCTGACGTGGTGTCTGGTCGGATTCATAAAAGCGAGCGAGTTGTTCGACCAACGGTGCAACGACCGCAGCAAATGTGTTGCTATCTTCCAGATGACAGGCAGCCTTTTGTAGTGCTTCTTGTAATTGCTCGTCATTAAGCGTTGCTGCTGGCTGAGGAATAGGCGCTCGTTGGCCTAATAACTGACCCAATGCCCGCTTTAATAGCCCTTTCGAGGGCCGGGCGAGTGGCGAAGATAAAATTTTGTCTGACAGTGGCAAACCCTGAAAGGCGAGGCGGGCAGCGTGATAAAACGCTGCCATTTCCCTGTTGGCTGGAGCCGTTGCTGTAGGGTTTGCAAGGTTGTGCGCAATGCCAGGCAATTCCTGGCTAGCCAATGTTTCAACCCGTGCGCGCTCCAGTAGGCTATACCAATGCTGCTCATTGCTGGTAAACCTAGTCTGCTGGCGTGGGTCATGCCAACGACGCCAGGCAGCGAGTGCGTCGGCAACCCCGCGATCTTTCAAGGTAGCTGGCTGGACGCTAACTGAAAGCGAGGGGGTGATACGCCCCGAGGAATAAGTACGTGTCCACGCTTCTATCAGTGCTTGCTCTTTACTAGGGGCTGATGACATCACATAGCCCTCATGACAGCTCAACATCAAAACAGCGTTGATAGATTTCAGAAACCAGAACACGTTCCACTTCGTCACAGCGATTAAAGAAGCTCAACCGCATCGCTTCATGTGGATCGCCTAACAGTAATGTATTTTCTCCCCAGGCAATCAGCGTACGTAGCGAGATAAGCGTGGTCAGATCGCCTTGATTGAATGCTTGGCGGAGAAGGCCGGCGCAAGTGACCATACGTTGAATTTGCTCTGATGGTAACTCTGTTAGCTTTCTTTCCAGCAATTGAGTTTCCGCTTCCGCCGTCATATAGCCAAGCTCGGTAATGACATGCCAGCGGTCAAGCTGTGCTTGGTTAAGCGCCTGGGTTCCAACATAGAGTCCAGAAGCGTCCCCTTGACCAGCCGTGTTGGCAGTAGCAAAGAGGCGGAAGCAAGGGTGGGGAGTGATGACTTGATTCTGGTCAAGCAGGGTGAGTTTGCCTTGGGTTTCAAGCACGCGCTGAATCACAAACATGACATCGGGGCGGCCGGCATCATACTCATCAAGAATGAGTGCAATGGGTCTCTGCATGGCCCATACCAGCATGCCGGGCACAAATTCAGTTACTTGCTTACCATCACGGATAACGACCATATCGCGGCCTATCAGATCGGCTCGGGTGATGTGGCCATCTAGGTTAATACGTATACATGGCCAGTTCAGATGGGCAGCGACCTGCTCAATATGCGAAGACTTACCGCTTCCATGTGGCCCATAAAGGTAGACGCGGCGATTTTTGGCAAACCCCATCAGTATGGCGCGCGTTGTGCTTTCAACAAAATGAAAGTGTGGGTCCTTCTCAGGTACATGCTCTTCAGGCTGCGAAAAAGCGGGAATTTCCCAAGGCATGGATGCTTGGAAAGCTTCTTCAGGGTTACATTTTGTATCTGGGTGAAGCGTATAAGTCGTCATGGTATCGATTCATCGTCCTTTAGGTAGGTATGTCACCTAGAGTAAGGCAGTCAGTAAGCTCGGTAGAGCCTGGAGATAGACAGCTGTGATGGAGACAGAGCGCTGCATCGCTAAAATATAAATTCTGTTTACATAAGGTAACATTAAATGTAAAGATAATAGTCAAATTAGGTGAGATTGATGCACCGTCTAATTGAGATTATTGCGCAGTGTGGTCTCACTGTTTTGAATGCGATGACTGTCATCAGGTTGAAGCAGGGAGCCGAGGCTCCTGCTGTTAGTCTCCGAATAGGCAAGACCGGTAGCGTGCTTGGTAGAGCGTTCCATAAAACGGGGTTACTAACGCCATAATTGATGTGTAGTACAAATGTGTAGTACGAATGAAAGTACCCATTACCGCTTCCCAGGGCTGGAATAATGAAGCATATGAATGAGCGAACGACGCCTGTCTCCCCTGATCACTACATGGCGGATCCAAGCTTTCAGTTACTGTTGCAATTATCACGGTTACAGTTAAGCCAAGAACACGTTCAAGCAGTCGAAGAGCTCATCCCACGTATTCAGGATTGGGAGGGGTTTACTCGCCAGGCATCAGAGCGTTTCGTATTACCCATTGTTCACAGCCACCTTAGCAAGCGGTGGAAGCATCAAGTTCCTGAACCTTACATTGATGTGATGAAGCGCTACTCGTTTGGGGCGTTAAAACACAATTTGAATATGACGGCAGAATTCAAGCATATTATTAGGGATGTGCTATTGCCACTCCAGGTTCCGCATCTCTGCTTCAAAGGCCCGTCCTTGGCTTTTCAATATTATCCTGAGCCTGCCCAACGCCTTTGTAGAGACGTTGACATACTTGTCTCACAGAAGGATTTACCGAAAATCCTGCAGCACGCCTTAAACAGTGGCTACCAGCCTTATGATCCGAAAGCATTAACACCTGATGACGAAAGCGTAGCGTTCGTGGCTAAACACCAAAAAGTAGTTACCTTGCTCTCACCTCGTAACGTCGCTGTAGAATTCCATACCAAGATAGACAATACCGGAAGCGTATTTAATGCATCGCGGATGCTTGAAAAACGCCAGCCTATTGCTGTTAATCATATTGACACTTGGGTTATGCCCATTAATGAGCTTTTTGTTTACTTGTGCTGGCATCATACCAAGCATTATTGGTCCCGGCTTCATTGGCTAGTCGATATTACTGCCATGCAAAGTCACAAGGATTTTAATCTAAACGAGGTATTAGCCTGTGCAAATCGCTATTCGCTAGAAAGTACAGTTAGTTCATGTCTGGAAATGATAGAATATTTCAGTGCACCTACTTTACGCACAATAGAAGAATTAACTCCGAATACTCGTGAACTGGTGCGTACTTCAATATTAGCGATGCATGGAGATGTCGAGTTTGAGCACTCGCTTAGCCGCAAAAAGCCCACGCCTGATTTTTCTTTTGGCTGGCAAACGACCAATGCTCAAATATGGCAATGGCGTTTATGGGGCTGGAAGCGGATGTTCCGGCCTACCTACGATAGTTATGCAGCTTGGCCCCTAACTCGTAACTGGCAGTGGGTTTATCGTTGTATTCGCCCTTTTCATGAAGCTTATAATCGATTAGGCCATAAAAAAATAGTAAATTAATGGGGTGGTTTTAATTTCATGTCTATTATTAATAAGTTTTTTAAATCCTTTTTTTCGTTGATGCGTATCCTTTCGATATCTTGGAAAAGCAGTCGAAAATGGACGCTTTTAAGCACTTTTTTTATGGCGCTTGAGATTATCTCGGGGCTTGGAGTGCTTTATCTTTTAAAGCAAATGGTTGATGTAGTCACTAATGTGCTTGCCGAACCTGAGGCGGCTGAAAATGTTGGGGCAGTCTTATATTATGTTGTGCTTACAGGCTTGGGCACATTGGCTTACGTAATTTCAAGAGCACTCGCCGGATTTTCGCGTGAAACGCAGGGGATTATGGTAGCTGATTATGTTGATAACATTGTTCAAAAAACCGCTATTAGTGTTGATCTAGCTTTTTATGAAAGCCCTTTATACCATGATACATTGGAACGGGCTCGGCAATCCGGTAGCCAGCGGCCTGCCCAAGTAGCAAGCAATTTAATGTTATTGGGCAAGAATGCTTTGATGCTTGCTGCCATTGTCGTATTGCTGGCGTCAATTAATTGGCATTTACTGCCTATTATTTTAATTGCCATTGTTCCTGCGCTAATTGCCAGAATCTACTTCACGCGTATTCTTTACGAATGGCAGCGTAGAAGAACTCAAATGGAACGGCGTGCTGCTTATTTAGATTGGTTAATGACCTCAGATACGCACGCCAAAGAGCTCCGACTCAATCAATTAGGTGATTATTTAAGAGGCAAGTATAAGCGTATTCGCGACGATATTCGCGTGGAGAAGCTTGCCATCAGTCGCAAGCGTACAACCGTTGAGTCAATCGTTGCGGCTATAGCTTCGATAATATTCTTTAGTTCTCTGGGTTACTTGGCGTGGAATACTGCCCAAGGGGAAAATAGCGTAGGCGATTTGGTACTATTTCTATTGATCTTTCAACGTGCCCAATCAATGGGTCAAGAGCTTGTTCAACAGCTTTCCAAGCTATACGAAGACCATTTGTATATGGGTATGCTGTTTGAGTTTATGGATATGCGACATACCGTCCCACGGTCATCTCAGCCCATTAAAATTGCTCATCCTGAACACACTACATTAAAGCTCGAAAATGTTTGCTTCGCCTATCCTGGCACTTACAAAGACGTTATCAAAAATGTAAATATGGAGATAAAACCTGGGCAAGTTGTAGCATTGGTAGGTGCTAATGGCTCAGGTAAGACCTCGCTTATTAAACTAATGACGCGTCTTTATGACCCCACGGAAGGAAGTGTCCAGATTAATGGTATTAACGCAAGGGACTGCGATGTAGACGAGTACAGGGAGCTTTTTAGTGTCATTTTTCAAGATTACTCGCATTATGCAGAGTCAGTGCATGACAATATCCGTTTTGGTCATATAAACGGTACCGATGCCGAACATACAGTACCCCACGCCGCAGAAATGGCTGGTGCGGCTGGGTTTATTGAAAAAATGGATGATAAATATGATACGCTGTTAACGCGTTTATTTGATAATGGTAAAGAACTTAGTGTCGGACAGTGGCAGAAAATTGCACTCGCACGCGCTTTTATGCTGAAGTCGAACATTGTCATACTGGACGAGCCCACCAGCGCTATGGACCCTGTTGCAGAATCAGAGTTATTTGAGAATTTCCGCGAACGCATCAATCATCGTTCTGCCTTGGTTATTAGTCATCGGCTTTCAACTATCCGTTTAGCAGATTATATCTATGTAATGGATGATGGAGAAATTAAGGAATCTGGCACCCATGAGTCATTATTTGAGAAAAAAGGCATTTATCATGACTTATTTAGTCGCCAAGCTAAGTACTATCAACACGACCTTTCGTAAATGAAGTGTATGCAGTCAGTACAGCAAGGGAAAACTGGCAGAATCCTCACTTTCCTTAATGGCGTCATTATTTTTGGCTTCTCTGCTTCGCTTGTATTAATTCCTCAAGCGCACTGGTGGTTTGGGTTAGCCGCCCTTGTGTCTGCATTTTTGGCAGGAAGCGTTCTGGCTGGCTATAAGAAATATCCTTTTGTATTGACAGGTGACGACTATAAGCTAGTGGGTGCACTGGTACTCTTTGGAAGTGTTTGGTGGTGGAACGTACTAGACAGTGGCAGCTTACCTTGGGTAGCTGACGAAGGGTTTCACCACCTTTACCTTTGGCCTTTTATAGCGGCTTTTTTTTTACTATCAGCACGTGTCTTTACTCCCTCACCTCACTGGCTTTGGATAGGGGTATGCTGTGGGGCGCTAGGTGCGGGGATGATCGCAATTTATGAAAGGGTCGTTATTGGTCAATCGAGAGCAGATAATGGTATTAATGCGATTCCCTTTGGTAATTTATCACTGCTTTTGAGTGCGATCTCTTTAATAGCAGCTATTTACTATATTCAGAAACGGCGTCAGCCTTACTATTGGTTGGTATTATTAGCCATTAGCGCTGCGTTTCTGGGGTTTTTGGCGTCTTTGTTGTCTGGGACGCGTGGTGGCTGGGTCTCTATTCCGTTTATCATTGCCCTACTGGCGCCAGCAACCAAAAATTTGATAACGCCGAAAGCGCGGAATCTAACAATTGTTTTTATAGTTTTAACTATTATTGTCGCTATTGCCTATCCTCCTTCAGGCGTATGGCTACGTCTAGTGTCTATATTTGATGATGCCTACCGATATTTTGTGAATAACGACGCCAATAATTCATTGGGGACACGCCTGGAAATGTGGCGCGCAGGCTGGGTTATGTTCATTGAAAATCCCGTTTTTGGTGTTGGAGAAAAATCCATACAAAAGCTATTGCCATTACTGATCTCCGAAGAAATAGCTTATGAAAGGGGAGTCGTTTTCCCACAGTTACATAGCGATATTATCGATACGCTCGCCCGCAGAGGTTTATTAGGCGTTATCAGCTTAGTGCTTCTATATGCTGCGTTTGCCTTGGTATTTATAAAAAAGATGCTACAGGAAAATTATCAGTTACATAGCCGCCTATTAGCGGTTAGCGGTATGATGGTCATTGTTGCTTTTTTTGATTTTGGACTTACACAATCAATGTTCAGAGACTTAAGAGGGTTTAGTGGCTTTTTAGGGTTTAGCGTAGCTATATGGGCGTGCTCAGGGCATCGGCCCCGAACACAATCATAATGATCTGAGCCAATATAAACGCCGCCTTCGCGGTGTAGGGCGACCGCCTCCAACTCAAGGGAGCTTCCTCTTATGCCAGATATTCTGATTAGTGCCCATGACCTGTTGGATCGCTTGGCGAGTGACGCACCGCTCAAGGTGCTGGATGCGTCACTGCCCAACAGCCCCATTGCGTCTCATGTACCGGAAGATGATCGAAAAATACCCGGCTCGCTCGAGTTCGATATCGAACAGGTCTTTTCCGACCGGGAAGCGGCGTTTCCGCATACGCTGCCCGCAACAGAGGCCTTGGAAGAGGCGTGCCAACGTCTCGGTTTGGCCCCTGACGATGAGATCGTAATTTACGATAATCGGGGCGTTTACTCCTCCCCGCGGGCCTATTGGTTGCTCACGCAAGCGGGCTTCAAAAACGTAAAATTGCTAGATGGCGGCTTGCCCCACTGGCTCTCCCTGTCGCTCCCGGTCCAGCAAGGTTATTCCGCTCCAGCGCCGCTATCTTCCCGCCCTGCGCTCCAGGCCAACGAGAGCGTGGTCGGTGTGGACGAGGTCTACGACAATATCGCGCGCCAGCGCTTCAAGCTGGTGGATGCTCGAAGTGCCGAGCGCTTTTCAGGGGCAGGCCCCGAGCCCCGTCCGGAATTTCCCAGTGGCCATATCCCTTCCTCCTACAATCTGCCGTTCACCGAGGTGTTGGAAAACGGGCATTTCAAGAGCAGGGAAGAGATTTCAAGGCTCATGCGCAGCAAACAGCTTTATCCTTCGGATCATCTGACCTTCAGCTGTGGCTCTGGCATTACGGCCTGCATTGTGTGGGTGGCCGCGGAGCTGGCCGGGTACGAACACCTTTCGCTGTTCGATGGTTCATGGACGGCGTGGGTGATGAGCGGCCGCCACGCGGGCTGACGGCAAGCCTTTCTTCGTTGCACCTTCAGCCTTTCCCTAATATACGGTCCAGCTGCCGATAGCCGATGGCCTCGATCAGGTGAGCCTGGGAGGGCTTGGGCTCGCCCTGTAAATCGGCCAGCGTTAGCGCCACGCGCAGCACCCGGTGGTAGGCGCGGGCGGAAAGCTTGAGCTTTTCCAGCACGCTGGCAAGCCAGGTGCGTTCCTCATCGTTCAAGTCGCAGGCGGCTTCCAGCGCCTTGCCGCCTAGCTGGCTATTCAGCGCGCCGCGGGCCATCTGGCGTTCGCGAGCGGCCATGACCCGCTCACGCACCGCTTCAGAGGACTCCCCCTGGGTTTGGGCGGTCAGTTGCTCTGGCGGTAGTGCGGGGACTTCCACTTGTAGATCAATCCTATCCAACAGCGGGCCGGAAAGTCGCGCTTGATAGCGTTGAATCTGACTGGCGGTGCATTGGCAGCGCTGGCGTGGGTCGCCTAGGTGCCCGCAAGGGCAAGGATTCATGGCAGCTACCAATTGAAATTGCGCCGGGTAACGGCGTTCATGGCTGGCCCGGGCCAGATGGATTTCGCCGGTTTCCAGCGGCTGGCGCAGAACTTCTAACACGTTGCGGGAAAACTCCGGCAGTTCGTCCAAAAACAGCACACCGTGGTGGGCAAGCGAAATCTCCCCAGGCTTGGGTTTGGAGCCGCCGCCCACTAGCGCTGCGGCACTGGCGCTATGGTGCGGTTGGCGAAATGGGCGCTTGCCCCAGTCGGCATCCAGGGGCAGCCCGCATACCGAGCGCACGGCGGCGACCGCTAAGGCATCCTCTTCGGAAAGCGGCGGCAGAATGCCCGGCAGGCGGCTTGCAAGCATGGTCTTGCCGGTGCCGGGCGGGCCTGCGAACAGCAGGTTGTGCCCACCGGCAGCAGCCACTTCCAGCGCCCGGCGTGCCTGCTGCTGGCCACGTACATCAGCTAAATCTGCCGTAGGCGTAGTGGTTTTAACTGAGGCGGGCAGGCGGTGGGAAGGGATTTTCTCTTGCCCGAGCAGGTGGGCGACAACCTGCCAAAGCGTATCAGCAGGCAACACCGGCAAGTCGCCCGCCAGCGCGGCTTCATCGGCGCATTCACGAGGGATAATCAAGGCTTTTCCAGCTCGGCGCGTTGCCAGGGCAAAGGGAAGAATGCCGGGTACGGCGCGCAGCTTGCCATCCAGCGCTAATTCGCCTGCACACTCCATGCCCTCTAATGCCTCTACCGGGATCTGGCCGGAGGCAGCAAGAATCCCCAGCGCGATGGGCAAATCAAATCGACCGCCTTCCTTGGGTAGGTCCGCGGGTGCGAGGTTCAGCGTAATCCGCCGGGTATTAGGAAAATCGAATCCTGCATTGACCAAGGCGCTGCGCACACGCTCGCGGCTCTCTTTTACTGCGGTTTCGGGCAGACCCACCAGGGTTAACCCCGGCAGGCCATTAGCCAAGTGGACTTCTACATGTACCGCCGGTGCGTCTAACCCCACGCCTGCGCGCGTGGCAACAATGGCCAATGTCATTGTGCTTCCTCGCTAGTTTTACTTAGCCTAATTTAAATTATTTACACAGGCGTTGATAGAGTAGGTAAGACCGCTGTATAGTGAATGTAAATAACAATGATTATCACTAAATAATTTTTGGCCTCTCCGCTTCTAACCAAACTGAGTGTTCAACATGCCGTCTTTGCCGTTTATACGCCGCCCCCTGGCGCGTTCCATTGCCGCGTTGATTCCCGTCACCGCCATTCTCGTCTGCGCCACCGCCAGTGCCCAGGAAACGGTCAACAACGATGCCGTGGTGGTCGTGGGAACGGCGTTGAAAGTTGATGCACCGCTGGTGGAAACACCGCGCCCGGTATCCAGTGTTGACCGTGAGGAGCTTGAAACCCGCAACGTGCAGCAGCTGGATGAAACCTTCCGCTACCGCGCGGGGGTGCTTGCTGGCCACTATGGCAGCGATAACGATACCGACTGGATCAAGGTGCGCGGGTTTGACCAATCCACCTATCAGGATGGCCTGCGAATCTACCGTGAAGGCTTCTATCAATGGCTGCCGGAGCCTTACGGGCTCGAGCGGGTGGATGTGTTCAAGGGGCCGTCTTCAATTCTTTACGGTGAAGCGCCTCCCGGTGGCTTGATTAACGCGGTGAGCAAACGGCCGACCGATACGCCCCAAGGCAATGTGAATTTTCAGCTGGGTAACCGCAACCATCGCCAGATAGGCGTGGATACCAGCGGCCCGGTGGGGGAATCAGACGATGTTCGCTACCGTGTGGTGGGCATGTATAAAGAGCGCGATGGTGACCTGGATAACACCGATAACGAGCGCTACTACTTTGCCCCGAGCCTGGCGGTGGATATCAGTGAAGACACCAGTGTTACCTTCCTGGCTAGCGTGCAGAAAGATGATGGCGTGCCCGTCAATGGCTTCAAGCTCCCGTACGGCAGTATCCAAGACACGTCATTTGGCCGAGTGAACCCGCAAACCAACGTCAGCGAACCCGACTACGACCGCAACAAGCGCACCCAATGGGGGCTAGGCTACGAGCTACGCCACCAGGTCAACGATACTTGGGCGTTTGAACAGGATTTGCGCTACAGCGAGCTCGACCTGGAGCTACGCAGCACTTATGCGCTTTCCATGGTGGATGACCGCCGTGCGTCCCGCGGATTGACGCTGCGCGACGGCAAGGCCGATAGCTGGACGGTGGATAACCGCTTTGTGGGCAACTGGTACACCGAGCGCACCGAAAATACACTGCTGTTAGGCGTCGATTACCAGAATCTAGGTCTCAAGGGCCAAGAAGGCGACGATTACGCCTTTGGTGCGCCGATCGATATCTTTACTCCCACTTACGGCAACTACACGCCGTTTGCCGATGAAGACTTGGTCGAGCGGCATATCGATAAAGAGCAGATCGGTGTTTACCTGCAAAACCAGCTGCGCCTGGATGACCGCTGGGTCGTGCTGGGCGGCGTGCGTTATGACCAGGCGGAAACCGAAAATACCAACATCACCACTGGTGCAACCGAGCGCTCTAATGATGACCAGCTTTCCTGGTCGGGCGGGGTCATGTATCTGGGTGAGAACGGGGTTAATCCTTACGTCAGCTACACCGAGTCGTTCGAGCCGATTGCCCAATCCGACAACGCGGGCAGCCTTTACGACCCTCGGGAAGGACGACAGTGGGAAGCCGGTGTGAAGTATGCGCCCATCGGCTGGGATGGCTACGTGACGGCCGCCGTGTTTGATCTGGAAGAGAGCAACACGTTGGTCACCTCACCGGCCGGTTTCCAGGTTCAGGAAGGCAAGCGCTCCTCCCAGGGCTTTGAGCTGGAAGGGGTGGGCTACGTTACCGATGACTTGAAAGTCACTGCGGCCTACACCTATACCGACTCGCGCCTGGAAGATGACCAGCGCGCCAGTTTGATTCCGCGTCACCAGGCGTCTACCTGGCTGGATTATGCCTTTACCGGTGGTGCACTGGATGGCGTTACCCTGGGCGGCGGCGTGCGCTATGTGGGCGAAAGTGTGGATGGCGACACCCAGGTGAGCAGCTTTACCCTGGCAGATGCCATGATCGGTTATGAGTTTGCCGAAGGCTGGCAGGCCCAGCTCAACGTCAATAACCTGACCGACAAAGAATACGTGGCAAGCTGTGACTACTGGTGCTACTTCGGTGAATCACGCAGCGTGATTGGCAGCGTTAGCTACCGCTGGTAAGCCGTACGTTAATCGTCAGGTTGGCCGCTGGGCGAAGCTTCCTTCAGCCCGGCGGTCAGCACGCGCGCGAAGCGCTGGGCGGAGGGCAGCGCTCCAAAGCTCCATACCGGCGGCAAGCGCAGCAGGTTACCGCTTTGCACAATGGCCAGCTTTTGCCACAGGCCGCTTTTCTCCAGCTGTTCTTCCACGCCCATGGGCAGTGGGTCAATGATCACAAGCCTGGCCTCGGGATAGCGGGCGAGTACTTCAATGCCCGTTAAAGCAAACCCCCAGGCGTTGGTAGGCTGATCCCAGGCGTTAGCCAGACCAAGCTGTTCAAGCACTGCATTATATAAGCTGTTTTCACCAAAGACCCGCACGTGTCGCGCATCCATAAACTGCACCATCAACAGCGGTGCGGTATCCGGCTGTGCCTCGCGTAGCGAATCCATCAGCGCCTGGGTATCATCGATGAGCTGCTCTGCCTGAGCTGACCGGTTAGTTATTTCCCCCAGCTGGCGCGTCAGCATTTGTATCTCCTGCCAGGTATTGGCACCGGGCGAGTAGAGCGCAAGCGAGGTGACTGGAGCGATGCGCTCCAGGCGTGGCGTTAACGCGGCAAACATCGGAGAGATCAATATCTGCTCGGGGGCCAGCTGGGCCAATAGCTCAAAATTGGGTTGGGTGCGTAGCCCAAGGTCGGTGGCATTTTCCGGAATGTGCGGCTCGCCCACCCAATCGTAGTAGTCCTGTTGCTGGGCCACGCCGCTAATCGGTGCGTCAATCGCGACCAGCGTTTCCGCAATGGTCCAGTCCACCGTGGCAAACTGGGCGTGAGTAATACAAGACACGAGTAGACCCGTAGCGAGAACGCTGCTTTGGATTAGCGTGCGAAGTAGGGAGTAGCCGCGCATGGAGTGAGAACCTGACAGTAAGCGCTTTATTTAAACGAGTCTTTTTATCAATTGCAAATAGAAGTGCCCAGGCGTATGGCCTGGGCGGGTCGACTGAAACAGCAGGTTTAAAAGCGGTAATGAACGCTTGCCGTAATTCCGCGCTCAGCGCCAAAGTAGCAGTAGTCCAACGAGTTGCATGAGGCTACGTACTCTTTATCCAGCACGTTGTTGACGTTCAGGCGGGTTTCCACGTCTGCAACGCCTGCATGGCTCCAGTCATAGCCAATGGTGGCATCCACCAGAGTGTAATCGGGCACGGTTTCGGTGTTCGCGCGATCCGCGGCAATATCAGCGTAATGGCGTACCCCAACGCCCACATCCACGCCGTTCAACCAGCCACTGTTCGCGTCGTAATGGCCCCATACCTGCACCTGATGCCGGGGTGAGTAAATCGCGTTGTTGCCCTGATTACCGTCATCGCTTTTAGCATAGGTAATATCGGTAAAGCTGTAGCCTGCTTGTAGCGAGAGTGTTTCGGTCAGCTGGGTCTGGGCTTCCAGCTCAAGGCCTTGGGATTCGATTTCACCCACCGCGCGGTACGGGTCAGAGGGTTGCTCTTTGGTTGCCACGTTCTTCTGGCTGATATGGAAAAGGGCCGCGCTGTACTGGCTGGCGCTACCGCTGGGTTGATACTTCACCCCGGTTTCCCACTGCTCGCCCTCCATGGGGGCAAGCAAATCGCCGCTTGCATCCACAAAGCTTGTGGGGGTAAACGCGGTGGAGTAGCTCAGGTAAGGCGCCACGCCGTTATCGAACAGATAAACCACACCGGCACGGCCGCTGAATTGGGTATCGCTGAGTGAGCTGGATGCATCGGTATCCAGATCCGTGTTGTCGATGCTGACCCAGTCGTAGCGCCCGCCCAGGGTGAAGCGCCAGTTATTGAGCGCGATTTGATCCTGTAGATAGACGCCGGTCTGTTCGATTTCATGACGCTCGCGTATGGGGTCGTAAAACGCCACCGGGCCAGTGCCATAGACCGGGTCGAACGCGTTGATCGGCTCAAAGGCGCCGGAAGGCCAGGCAACGTCGTTTTCGCGCTGCTGGTAATCCACCCCGAAGAGCAGCGTATGCTCCATGAAGCCGTCGCTAAGCCGGGCCTCCAGCTGGTTGTCGATGGTCCAGGCTTCCAGGGACTCGTCGCTGCCCGAATAGTAGCGGTTCAATTCATTCGAGGTGGGCGAGGTCCAGCCAAAGCCGTAAGGCTGGTTGAGCACCACATCCGAATTGAGATAACGCAGCATCTGACGGCCAGCCACCTGATCATTAAAGCGGTGCTCAAGCGTATAGCCGAACATGCGCTGAGTGCGCTCATAGGCGTCGTAATCTTCCTCGCCGTCAAAGAAGTTGTTGCTGATTTTACGCCCGTTGCGGGGTATTACGGCGCCTTCATAAGGCACGCCAGAGTGATAACCGCCTTCGGGTTCGTCCTGCAGATAGGCTTCAATAGTCAGGCTGGTGTCGTCGGTCATGTCCCACGTCAGGCGCGGCGCGATGGCGTAGCGCTGCTCCTCCGTTGGGCCGAACTGGGTATCGGCGGTGCTGGCGATACCGGTCAGACGGAACGCCACCCGCTGCTGCTCGCCAATCGGCCCGGTGAGGTCAAACGCTGCGCTGCGCTGATTGTTATTGCCCACTCGAAAGCGCAGCTCGCCGCCCTGCTCAAATTCAGGACGCTTACTGTTGAGCGCTACAACACCACCAGGCGATGCGCGACCGTAAAGCACGGACGCTGGGCCGCGCACCACTTCGATGCTTTCCAGAAACCATGGGTCGATGCGCATGGAACTGTGCGAATTGGCATCGCCCATTACCTTCAGGCCGTCCAGAAAAGTGTTGCTCAAGCTGCCATCTGAAAACCCGCGCAGCACCAAGTAGTCAAAGCGGTTGGATGCCCCTACCTGATTCGAATAAACGCCGGGGGTGTAATCCGTTGCCCGCTGAACGGTGCTTACCCCACGGCTTTCCATCTGTTCACGCGTAATCGTAGAGACACTTTGTGGCGTCTCAAGAGAGGGCGTTTCCAGCTTGGTAGCGGCCTGCTGAGCGGTCACCGTGACGGTGGCTAGCTGAGAGGTATTTGGTGTCGTTTGGGCATGAGCCAGGGATAAAGAGCTGCCGGCTAGAGCGATGGACAGGGCAAGATGGCGATAAGGAAAGCGGTGCTGGCGCATAAGCATGACAATAAGTCTCTACCGTTTATAATAATGAGAATTATTTATCTTTAGTGGCCTGCTGAGCTATGCCATATGCCAAATCAGCTATGCGCAATGCCAGCGTTGACGCTGTTTTGATGATGTTTTCGCTCTGCTGGCTACCTCTGTGGGGGCGATACCAAAGTGGCGCTTGAAGGCAGTGGTAAAGTTTGTTGCGTGCCGATAGCCGCAGGTATGGGCAGCCTGCTGAACACTATAGCCTTTTTCCAAAGCGCAATACGCCTGTTGAAGCCGGCAGTGGCGTAAGTGGTCAAAAATTGAGCAGCCGTAAAGCGCGCTGAATTTTTGCCGCAGGCTGCTGGGACTCATTGCCGCGCGGTGAGCCAGATCGCTCAGGCGGTAATCGATCATTGGATTATTACGCAGCTCAGCATGTAATCGGGCGAGCCGTTCGCGTTCGCGGGCCTTGATGCCCAAGGTGGGTTTACTATTCGCAGGCAGTGTTGTGGGTAAGCCGTGACCCAGCAGCTGCAGGGTAAGCCCTTGCCAGATGATCGACTGGCGCCAATCATCCAGCGGCTCCTCGCTTGTGGCACGTAGTTGTTCAATAAGTGCGGAAGGCAGCGTCCAGGCGTGCAGTTGAGGCTCGTGAGCGCTGGGCAATGTATGGGGAGCGGTGGCCAGCACGGCAATGTTGAGTGTACGCAGCCGCGGCTGTACCGGCTGGTCGACAATCAGCGGTGCCTGAGGAGTAAAGTGCGCGCATAGCCCCTGGCCAGCTCCGATGGTCAGATGCTTCTGGCCTTGGGTGATATCAATGCGGCCATCCACGACGACACTCAGAAACCATGGCACTGTATGCGTGGAGCGAGAGACATAGCGTTGATGCACCTCAAGGTCCGACAGGGTGAGATGGAGCGCAGAGGAGAGCGCTAGATCACTAACCTTCCCCTGCGCAATTGGATAGTCAAACCCTTTCCCTGTATGCAGATAATCGATGCCGAACGTGTGCCCCAGTTGGCTGAGCGTGGACGGCGTTAACGACGTGATGGTCGGCATCGATATGTACCCTTGGCGCCTAGTATTCCAGTGCCCAGCCCAGCGTAAAGGTACGCCCGCGGCCCTGGTAATCGTAGAGGTATTCCGGCCCGTAGTTGGGTGAATAGAAACCCACGGCGCGCTGACCCCAGGGGGTCGAGTACTGTTTGTCAGTCAGGTTGCTGATCCCCAGGCTAACAGTGCCAAACCCGGTGTTCTGGCTACCGATCAGGTCAAGCGTGGTAAAGCCGTCGATGCGGCCATCGTCACTGTCTGTATAATCCCGCGCATGGCTGCCTTGCAGGCGCAGCGAGCGATCATTGTCGGCCCAGGCAACGTGGGCAGTCAGGCTATCCTGTGACGGATAGGGGGCTACGGTAATCCCGCGGTCCTGCCAAGTGCCGTCCACCTTACGCTCGGAGGTGAGCGTATGCAGCGTGCCCCCTACCTCCCAATGATCGCCGATAAAGCGGGTAACGGAGGCTTCCAAACCATAATCACGGCGATCATCGTCCACTTGGGTGATGTTAAGGTCACTGTCCAGTTCCATGGCGGTATCCGACCATGCGTAGTAAACCGCTGCCTGGGTCAGCCAGTCGCCGCCCTGATAGCGCCAGCCCAGCTCTACTTGCTGGGTCTTGATGCCGTCCAGCGGGTTGTCGGCCACGGTCTGACCTGGGCGCCCGTAGTATTTGGACGGGTCCGGCAGGTCAAAGCCCTCGGAATAGCCAAGCCAACTCTGGTGGCCGTTGTCGAAATCGTAAAGGGTGCTGATGTTGTACAGCGTGACGTTATAGTCGCTTGAGCCGCCGGGTACGTTGTTGTAATCGTCAATATCCACAGCCATGCGTTGGTGGCGAATGCCGCCGCTAAGCTGGAGCTGATCTGTCAGCCACCAGTCGCTTTGCGCAAACAGGGCCAGCGTATTGATATCGAAGCCTGGGTAGCGTGGCGTAATATGATCGGCGCGTTGTACAAGGCCGCCGGAGGCATCGCTTGCGGCGCGATCAAAGCGCATTTGTGTGGCATCAAACGACTCTTTATCCAGATCTGCGCCATAGGTCAGGTTGAGACTCTCAGTCAGGTCAGCTGAGAAGAGTCCCTTCAAGCCGCTTAACGTCGTGTTCTGCTGGGAAGCCGCAAAGTAATAGCCGTCGTCTTGGGCGGGGTAAGGGAAGGGATGGAAACTGGATTCCTCCTCACGATGAAAAGCCTGAAGATAGAAATCCTGATTCAGAAGATTGGCATGATGGTAGTTAACACTGAACATCTTGCGGTCGGTGTGCGGGGCGCGGTCGGCGGTAAAGCCGTCACGGATATCTGCATCATTAAGGTTGGGCGATGCGGCCGCTAGGTTGGGGTAGTAAACCCCACGGTCGCCTTTCTTCCCTGATTCATAAAGCTGGCCGCTGAGCATCAGCGTCTGTTCGTCGCTTAGCTCAATTCGCACGTTGCCAAGAATATCCAGACTGCGGTTGTCCTGAAGGTCGCTCTGTGCGATATCGGGAAAGATTTCGTTGCCCCCAGCGTCGTACTGGCGGCCATTTTCAACCAAGGATACGCCGATGCGCCCCTGCACCGTGTCGTTGCCGCCGCTAGCCGATTGGGAGAGACGGCGGTCGAAATCATGACGTGTATTGAACCCGCTGGCCACGCTGGCCTGGGTCTCGAAATGAGGGCGGCCGCTTTCTCCCTGTTTGGTGATGATATTGATCAGCCCGCCCGTGGCGCCCCCGCCATACAGACTGCTGGTGCCGGAAAGCACTTCAACGCGCTCGATATTGAACGGGTCGATGGAATCGAACTGACGTGACAGGCTGCGTGAATTATTCAGAGAAACGCCATCAATCAGTACCTGTACGCTGCGCCCGCGCATATTCTGCCCTGCGTTGGTGCGTCCTTGTGGCCCAAAATCAAGCCCTGGTACCAACCGGCCCAGCGCCGTTTTCAGGTCGCTACCTGCACTGATCTGTTGCTGCAGATCGGCACTCTCTACCACATGCACCGCGCCGGGAATTTGACTGATTTGTGTGGGCGTCCGCGAGCCAACCACTACCACGGTTTCCTGGTGGGCACTTTCGGGCTGTGACTGAGGCTGAGACTGAGCAAAGGCGAGCATAGGAAAAGCGCCGCTCAAAAGACCGGCGCTTAAAACGATAGTGCGGTTCATAGGCTATCCAGAGAACAGGTTATTGTTAATTGTAATCCTACCATTGATAACGCAAGAATCAATGATATGTGTTCTCATTATCATATGTATTGGGTTGTTAGTTCTTCTGGCCTCATTGAGCTTTATAACCATTAGACAGCTGTTAAGCGTATTACTTATCGTCTTTTAGGTTGTCGCTAGCCGCTGGCTTGTTGGGAGTGGAAGTGCTGGCAGCCTTGGGCTTTTTCGCCGCTGTTTTGGCAGTGTCTTTTGAGGGGTCTTCCGTCGCTTCAACCGAGGACGTAGGCGTGGGCGCCTGCGGGGCGGACTTCTGGTTCTCAATCGCAGCTTCAAGGCTTGCCACCTGACGCTCCAGCGCCTCGACCCGTGTGCGCGTGCGCTGCAGCACATCCATCAGGATGTCGAAATCTTCTCGCGAGACAAGTTCCAAACGATCAAAGGCACCACGAACCACTTGCTGAACACCTTTCTGGATATCTTCAGGGGCTTGTGACGCATTCTGTAAGCGGTCGCCAATCTGTTGAGCCAAACGGCTGATACGGTCTTGGGGCGTCATGATTCTCTCCTCAATGGTGATGCTTTAAAAATGGGCGCTACCTCAAGGATACGCAACCCTGCGCAAGTGCGCATGCATTGGCTGCGCTCTTGGGACATTTATTGCAAGGGCTGCTGCCCGCTAATGGTGCGTTGGTGGGTATGGAGCGGTTTCTTTTGGTGCAAAGGCGAAGATGCTCGCCCTGGGATGACCTTAAACGGTGCTTGGAGGCTTGGGTGTTTGTTTTAACTTACTGAAAAATAATAAATAAAATTTGAATGGCACGGTATGCGCATTAGTAGGGCATTGTTATTTGCAGCGGCAGTGTCGCTAACCATCCAGCAGGACTTATTCAACAGTACTTTTTCGGCAGTACTTATCCAGCAGGGGAGATCGGGATGAAACTCATTACCGCCATCATTAAGCCATTCAAGCTTGACGACGTTCGTGAGGCATTAGCCGACAACGGCGTACAGGGTATTACTGTGACTGAAGTGAAAGGCTTTGGTCGTCAGAAAGGCCATACCGAGCTCTATCGGGGCGCCGAGTACGTGGTCGATTTCCTGCCCAAGGTGAAAGTAGAGGTGGCGGTTGATGATACGCGCCTGGAGAGCGTGATCGATGCCATCTGCAATGCCGCCAACAGCGGGAAAATCGGTGACGGCAAGGTGTTCGTCACACCGCTTGAGGATGTCATCCGTATTCGTACCGGTGAACGCGGCGCTGATGCCGTTTAAATAGGGGCTTACTGGGATACTTCGTAGTTCAACGGGGAACTAACCATGAACGAACTGGCTGACCTGAGCTATGCGCTCGATACGTTTTACTTCCTGATTTGCGGCGTGCTGGTCATGTGGATGGCCGCGGGCTTTGCCATGCTTGAAGCAGGCCTTGTGCGGTCTAAAAACACTGCGGAAATTCTAACTAAAAATATCGCGCTGTTTGCCATCGCCTGCACTATGTATCTGCTGGTGGGCTATTACATCATGTACTCAAGCAGCGAAGGCGGCTTTTTGCCGAGCCTGGGTTTTTTGATCGGCGCTGAAAACAGCCTGGACGCGGTAACTGCTGGTGGTGAAGATGCGCCGTACTACTCTATGCGTGCTGACTACTTCTTCCAGGTAGTGTTTGTGGCCACCGCCATGTCGATTGTCTCCGGTGCGGTTGCCGAGCGTATGAAGCTCTGGGCCTTCCTAGCCTTCGCCGTGGTCATGACAGCATTTATCTACCCGGTTTCGGGTTACTGGACCTGGGGCGGCGGCTGGCTGGATGCCGTCGGTTACTCCGACTACGCAGGTTCGGGCATTGTCCATATGGCGGGTGCCTCAGCAGCGCTGGCAGGTGTGCTAATCCTTGGCCCGCGTAAGGGTAAATACGGTAAGGATGGCTCTATCCATGCGATTCCAGGCGCCAACATGCCGCTGGCAACGCTGGGTACGTTCATTCTGTGGATGGGCTGGTTCGGTTTCAACGGCGGCTCTGAGCTGAAAATGTCGGATATCGGCTCAGCTAATAACGTGGCGCAGGTCTTTGTGAATACCAATGCCGCCGCAGCGGGTGGTGTGATTGCGGCCCTCGTTTTAGCCAAGTTGTGGTTCCGCAAAGCGGATCTTACCATGGCACTCAACGGGGCACTGGCTGGCCTTGTGGCGATTACCGCCGATCCGCTTTCTCCGACGGGCCTGGGTGCTGCGATTATTGGTGCAGTGGGTGGTTTGATCGTTGTGATCGCAATTGTCACGCTTGATAAGCTCAAGCTGGATGACCCGGTCGGTGCGATTTCAGTACATGGTGTGGTGGGTATCTGGGGCGTGCTGGCCGTACCTATCACCAATGAGGAGGCCTCCTTCGGCGCTCAGCTGATTGGCATTGTAGGCATCTTCGCCTGGGTGTTTCTGGCAAGCGTGGTGGTCTGGTTAGTGCTAAAAGCCATCATGGGCATCCGAGTTAGTGAAGAAGAAGAGTATGAAGGTGTGGATATCGCGGAATGCGGTCTCGAGGCCTACCCCGAGTTTAGCGTTAAGAAATAATCATAATGCTAAGCAAGTGAGCTGGCGTGCTCTTATGGCCTTCCTTTCGAGGAAGGCCTTTTTATTCTCTGCCTGTAGCGGTGTATGCTTAGCGTTAGAGGTGGCTGGCTTTCGCCGCACCCAATAGACAAGACAATGGCCACCAAGCTAGAGGATGTCGCAATGAAATTGATCTCAGCCATTATCAAGCCGTTCAAGCTTGATGACGTACGCGAATCGCTCTCCGATATCGGCGTGCAGGGCATTACCGTCACAGAAGTAAAAGGGTTCGGTCGCCAGAAAGGCCACACTGAGCTTTATCGTGGTGCTGAGTACGTAGTGGATTTTCTGCCCAAAGTGAAACTGGAAGTTGCCGTCGATGACGATATGGTTGAGCAGGTGATTGACGCGATTACCCAGGTCGCCAACACGGGTAAAATCGGCGATGGCAAGATCTTTGTGATGCCGCTTGAGCAGGTCATTCGTATTCGTACCGGCGAAACGGGTAAAGATGCGGTTTAATTCGCTTCCCCGTATCATAAAGAACCCCGCTACCGGAGATCGGTAGCGGGGTTCTTTTGGTAAAACGCTGAAAACGTTTTCTATGAGTGCTTATTTCTCGACAAATGCACGCTCGATCACGTAGTCGCCGGGCTCGCCCATGCGCGGGGAGATATTCATGCCCAGCTCATCCAGCAAGGCGCTTGTGTCATCCAGCATGGCCGGACTTCCGCAAATCATCGCCCGATCCTGGCGCGGGTCGATCGGCGGCAAGCCGGTATCTTCATACAGCTTGCCCGAACGGATATGGTCGGTCAGGCGGCCCATGGTGTGGAACTCTTCACGGGTAACGGTGGGGTAGTAGACCAGCTTTTCGGCGATCTCTTCACCTAGATATTCATGCGCTGGCAGCTCCTTGGTGATGAAGTCGGAATAGGCCAGCTCAGAGACTTCACGCACCCCGTGGATCAGCACGATCTTTTCGTAGCGCTCGTACACTTCAGGGTCCTGGATCAAGCTCATGAACGGCGCCAGGCCCGTGCCGGTGGAGAGCATGTACAGATTACGGCCAGGCAGCAGGTCATCGCATACCAGCGTGCCGGTCGGCTTGCGGCTGACCATGATCTGATCGCCCACTTTGAGGTGCTGCAGACGTGAGGTCAGTGGGCCGTCGGGCACTTTAATGCTGTAAAACTCAAGATGATCTTCGTAATTGGGGCTAGCGATCGAGTAAGCGCGCATCAGCGGCTTACCTTCCACTTCCAGGCCGATCATCACAAATTGGCCGTTTTTGAAGCGCAGGCTCCGCTCACGTGTGGTACGGAAGCTGAACAGGGTGTCGTTCCAATGATGAACGCTAAGCACTTCTTCCAAAGCAAACTTACTCATGCACTCTCTCCATTAAACGATGCCAACACGAAATCGCATCTTTTATATTCTTAAAAAGAATAAAAATTAATAAATATCTTGTGAGTAAGTCTAAGCAAAGGTGTTATATCTGTTAAGCAAATTATATGGATAACACTTATCTCTAAAATAGATATAGGCCATCTATGCACTATACCCTGCGACAACTAGAAGTTTTTGTAGCGGTCGCCCAGCACGAGAGCGTATCCCAGGCTGCGCGGGCGCTAGCCATGTCGCAATCGGCCACCAGCACGGCACTTGCCGAGCTTGAACGCCAGTTCGATTGTCAGCTGCTTGACCGCCTGGGCAAACGGTTGAAGCTCAACGCATTAGGCTTTCAGCTGCTTCCCAAGGCGGTGGCGTTGCTTGACCGTGGTGAGGAGATAGAAGAGCTTTTACGCGGCCAGAAAGGCGTTGGTGCGCTGGATGTGGGGGCGACCCTGACGATTGGCAACTACCTGGCGACACTCCTGATCAGCGATTTCATGCAGCGCTATCCGGGCAGTCGCGTGCGTCTTTCGGTGCGCAATACGCGCCATATTATCGAAAGCGTACGCCAGCACTCGCTTGATTTGGGCCTGATTGAAGGCCAATGTGATGACGAAATGATCATCAGCCAGCCTTGGGTAGAGGATGAGCTGTGCGTTTTCTGTTCGCCCCGCCACCCGCTGGCCGGGCAGAAACACCTGGAGCTTGAACAACTGCTGCGTGAAGACTGGATCATGCGTGAAGAGGGCTCGGGCACTCGAATGACTCTGGAGCACGCCGCGCGCCATCGGCGCAGCCGCTTTAATACGCTGCTGGAGCTTGAGCATACCGAAGGGATTAAACGCGCCGTTGAGTCCGGCTTAGGTATCGGCTGCGTGTCACGCCTAGCACTACGCGATGCCTTTCGGCGAGGCAGCCTAGTACCACTACCCACGCCAGAGCTGGACCTGAAGCGTCAGTTCACCTTTATCTGGCACCGCCACAAGTACCTTACCACTGGCGTGCGCGAGTTTCTGCGTCTGTGCCGCGAAATGACGGCTGGTGCCAAACGCAGTGATGATATTGAACTGCCGCCGGTGCCTTAAAGATTACCGTCAAGGTTGGCGCAGCCGATCCGATCTGCTGGCTGAATGGTCGGGTCTTGGTAAAAGTCATATCGCAGTAGAAGTAATGGGGGCCTATTATCAAAATACTTCCCCACAAAAAGGCCGGCCCCGATGGCAGGAACCAGTCTGCCTGCGCTTATCGATGACATTGCGTCACTTCTCGACGATGTCTCACTGATGACAGAAATCGCTACCAAGAAAACCGCCGGTGTTCTGGGGATGATCTTGCGCTGAACGCGCAACAGGTAACCGGCGTCAATCCTGCGCGTGAGTTGCCCGTTGTCTGGGCAGTGGCCAAGGGTTCGCTGCTTAACAAAGTAATTCTGGTCCCGTCGGCTGTTGCGATCAGCTTTTTTGCACCCTGGCTAGTGATGCCGCTTTTGGATGGTAGGCGGGGCGTTTTTCTGCTTTGAAGGGGCTGAAAGGGAATTTCCTCGTGAAGGAAGGAATGGCAGAGGGTAGGCCGCCTTGTCATTAACAGCTGCCGTCACGCTACCGGTCTTGGAGGGTGCGACTGTAGTAGCGCTTCGAAAAATGAGTCGTTAAGACTTATCGCAACGTGAAAAGGGCCTCGTTATGAGGCCCTGTAAGGATTCAATATAATGGCTGAAGTCCAGCAGGATTGATGTACTGCTCCTGCCAGCTCCTGGGTCGATCAGTAGTCTGCGGGCGTTTTAAAGGGCAGTTGATGACGGGATGACACACTGTCGCCTTCAAGGGTAAAACCACCTACCAGCGTCGCGAGGCGCTCGGACTGTTCCTTGAGTTGCTCGGCGGCAGTGGTGGACTCCTCGACCAGGGCGGCATTTTGCTGAGTCATCTGGTCAAGGTCGGTGACTGCGATGCTGACCTGGCCGATGCCGTCGCTCTGCTCATTGGCCGCTGTGCTGATATCGCCCAGCATTTGGGTGACCCGCGTGACGCTTTCGGAAAGCTCATGCATCGCAGTTTCGGCGTCGTGCACTAGCTGGGTGCCGCTTTCTACCTTACCCGACGAGACGTTGATGCGCTGGCGAATATCCGCCGCCGCTTCACTGCTGCGTGAGGCCAGTTTGCGCACTTCATCTGCCACCACAGCAAAACCGCGCCCATGTTCGCCTGCCCGAGCGGCTTCTACTGAGGCATTCAGGGCCAGCAGGTTGGTCTGGAAGGCGATACCGTCAATCACGGTGACAATAGACTGGATCTCGGACGATGTGGCGCGGATATCATCCATGGTGACTACTACCTGCTCGAATGCGGTGTTGGTCCGCGAGGCCAGTTGCGAGGCGGTCTGTGAAAGGCCGCTGGCCTCTTGGGACGCACTGGTGGTATGGCCCACTGTGCTGCTGATTTGCTCCATGGCTGAGGACGTTTGCTGTAGGCTGGCAGCGGCCTGCTCGGTGCGCCGTGAAAGGTCCTGGCCGCCCAGCGTGATCTCATTGGCAGCGTGACGTACCGATTCGCTGCTGGCGCGCACATCAACCAGCACATCGTGAATCTTGACCGCAAAGGCATTGAACTGGATCGCCAGTTCGGCGCTTTCATTACGCCCGCGCACCGGCAGTCGCTGGGTCAGGTCACCGTCACCCGAGGCGATGTCGCGCATGCGCTCAGCCAGGTTTCTCAGCGGGCGGGAGATGCTGGTGCCCAATAGCCAGCTGGCCAACAGGCCGATGCCAGCAATGAGCAGGCCCATCAAGATCATGCCCCACATGGAGGCTTTACTCTGGCCGCTAAGCTGATCCTGCAGGTCATAAAGGCCAGCCATGACGGCGCTTTCAGGTAGCCGAATCATCAATACCCAAGGCTGACCGCTATCGTCGATAGAGAAAGGCCAGTACAGCTCTGTCATGTCTTGCTCGGTGTCTAGCTTACGTACACTTTCCCCCTGCTGAGCTTGAGCAATACTGGCCTGAAGCGCAGGGTTGAGAGCATTTTCAACATGCTTACCCAGCAGTTCCGGGGCGCTGGTATAGGCAGCCAGAGTGCCTTGAGCGGCTACCAGAGCCATTTCGCCAGCACCGTTGTAAAGTGTTTCGTTAGCTTCTTCGAGCAGCCCCTGAATGAATTCAACAGAAAGGTCGACGCCAGCACTGCCGCGAAACTCGCCGTCCACGATAATCGGTGCGTTAAACGAGGTCACCAGCAAGGTTTCGCCGTTATAGTCGTATAAGCGCGGATCGACAATACAGCTATGTTGGGTTTCCTTGGTGCACAGGTAGTATTCCCCACGACGAATGCCGTCTGCATCGCGCTCCTGGTTCTCTATATCATCGCCCAGCGCGAGAACCTCAATGCTGCCACTGCTAGTGCGGTACCACCATGGCATGAAGCGGCCATCGGGGCTGTAGCCCTGATCCTCACGGCCAGTAAAGAGAGCATCGCTGTTGAATGCATCTGGCTCCCAACCAATGAAGGCATCCAGCAGATCGGGATTATTAATCACCGTTTGACGTACCAGCATTGATACTTCACGGCGGCTCAGGGACATCAATGGCCGTCCGTGTGCATCCTGTTGGCCCAGCATGGCATTGGTGTGCGCCAGGTTAGTCGCAAGCGTTAGCGCATGCTCAAGCTGGCCCTTTATCTCTTCGGCCTGACCTGAGGCCATTGCAGTGAGGTGCGCTTCAATATTACGTTCAAGCAGCGCCTGCGTTTCGCTTTTTACCAACGACTGGGAGCGTGCGTTAGCGATAACCGAGTAAATCACTAGCGCAGCAATAACCAACAGAATACAGCCACCCACCAGGGTGGCAATTAAGGTACGGATGGACTTGAAGTTCATTTAAGTACTCTCAATTTGGCTGCCGCTTAACGCGGCAGGGGCGCGGGCGGCATAAGTCGCCCGACGGAGGAAGTTTTACTGCTTGATAGGGTAAAACTGCCAACTACATCGGATAGACGCAGGGATTGCTCTTTTAAATGTTCAGCAGCGGTCGTTGATTCCTCTACCATGGCGGCGTTTTCTTGCGTCATACGATCCAGTTCGGCAACCGCAATATTCACCTGATTGATACCATCACTTTGCTCGCTGGTAGCAGCCGTGATCTCTGCCAGCACATCTGTCACGCGTGTGATATGCGCCACGATATCCTTCATGGTCGCGCCAGCATTACGCACCAGGGAAGTACCGTTATTGACCTTGCTTTGCGAGTCTTCAATCAGCTTCTGGATATCGTCGGCCGCTTCGCTGCTGCGTCCTGCCAGTTTGCGCACTTCATCGGCTACCACTGCAAAACCACGGCCATGTTCACCAGCGCGGGCAGCTTCCACCGAGGCGTTCAGCGCCAGCAGATTGGTCTGGAAGGAGATACTGTTCATCAGGGTGACGATTTCGCCAATTTTATCGGAAGCGCGAGTGATATCTTCCATGGTGGTCACCACGTTCGCCACCACCTTGCCACCTTCGTTGGCCACCTCAGATGCGGTTTGCGAGAGCGTGTTGGCCTCCTGGGCAGAAGCGGCGGTGTGCTGGACGGTGCTGGTGATCTCTTCAATCGAGGCGGACGTTTGCTGCAGGCTGGCGGCTGCGTTATCAGTGCGTCGGGAGAGATCCTGCCCACCCATGGCGATCTCGTTAGCCGCGTGATGCACGGATTCACTGCTCGCGCGCACATCGATCAATACCTCTTCCATCTTGCCTACAAAACGGTTAAAAGCACTGGCAATTTGTGTAACCTCATCCTTACCCACTTCGGGCAAGCGCTGGGTCAAGTCGCCTTCACCCGAGGCAATGTTATCCATTGCATCACGCGCAGCCACCAAGCGACGCAGCAGCAGTGAAAGAAGTAGCCCAAATACCACAGCAGTGATTACAGCTACTATCAGCAGCGTGATTATCGATGTGGTGGCGATGGCGCGCAGGCCTGTGGTTGCTTCGGCTTCATCCAGCGCGACAACCAGTTGCCAATCGCTATTGCCACCTACTGAACGTCCAAGTAGCAACTTACTACTTCCTTCCAGTGTCATTTGTTGTGGACTAGTCGCAGAAGCGAGTTGGTATAGGTAAGAGGCGTTTAATTCATTACTCAAAGCGGTAGATGGCTCAAGAGTAAGCTCCCTATTGGGATGAGCAACTAGGGTGCCATCGCCCGTTACCAGGAAGCCGAAACTTAAAGGGGTAGGAGATATTCCATCAACGATCGCCACCATGTTGCTAATGTTAACATCGGCGCCTACTACCGCATGTAGTTGATCGTCTTGGTAAAACGGCCGGGCAAAGGTAACGACAAGGTCACCACTCTGGGCATCGACATAGGGGGCAGTAATAATGGTGTCTCTGGCATCTACAGCTGCCTGATACCAGGGGCGAGTGCGAGGATCAAAGCCAGTGGGCGGTTCCCAGCCATTAAAAAAAATCGTTTCGCCACTTTCCGCATAACCTATATAGGACGCCATAAAATCGCCAGAGGTCGTTAGCTGGCGCAGCGCAGCACGGGGGTTGCGGCTAGCTGCAGCTTCTTCCATGCCGGTTAGCATAATACTACGTGACTCCATCCATTCATGGAGCGCGCTGATGTTGCCGCTAACTACTGCGTTAAGATTACGGGTTATTTGCTGGTTATTATGATGTTTTACCGTGGTGTAACTGGCAATGCCGTTAATCACCAAGGCAAGAGTAATCGCTACTAGCGCAGCTAGCAGGATGCGTGCTCGGAGGGTAGAAAACATGGTCGCTCTCGACGTCGAAGTGATTGTCAGTATCCAGGGGGGAGATACTGTTGTGGAACTCCTTATTATCGGCGAGAACGACCACTACTTGAGGCTAGTTAATAAGTTGACGTGATTAACGTAAATCGTTGACGGCAGCCTGTATGTCCGCCATTGATGCTTTACTGAGGTCTTTAGAAAGCGTATGAGTAACTAGCTTTTGAGTAGGGCCATCCAACTTATCACGCAACAATCCCAAGAATTTGGGGGGGGCGACCATGATCAACTTCTCCATATTATTTCCGACACGCGCGTTGTAGAGATGTTGCGCAACCTCTTTGGCAAACAGCTCGTTTTCATGCCGTAACGCTGCGCCCCTTTCCGATGAAGAACGCACTGGTGACGACGGTGAATCATGGACATCGGCACCAGAGCTATCGGCAATTAAATCACCTTCATGCATTCGCCCTTCGGCATGAACCAAGCTCTCTTTTTCTTCCAGGTTTTGTGCATCACGTGTGAAGATACGTGCTCGAGCGGCATCCGCTACCACAATATAGGTTGTCATCAGTAAACGTCCTCCATGTCGTTAGGGATGTATTAACCATGGCAAGCGTTTGGCGTTCGGTCAACCTAGAGCACTTTACGGCGTAATAGACTGGTAATCGCTTCGCCAATCAGTACCAGCACGATGATCGCAATCAGGATGGTCGCGACCGTCGGCCAGGCAAAGGTGTCAATCGCGCCCTGCAAAATCACCCCGATGCCGCCCGCGCCCACTAGTCCCAGCACAGTGGATTCACGAATATTGATATCCCAACGTAAAATCACGATGGCAAAAAAGGCGGGCATGACCTGAGGCACGATCGCATAGACGATGACCTTTGCCTTGGAGGCGCCGGTAGCTTCCATGGCCTCGACCGGCCGCTTATCGATCTCCTCAATCGCTTCGCCCATCAGCTTGCCGATAAACCCGATCGAACGAAACACGATGGCTAGAATACCGGCGAGTACCCCAGGTCCGAAAATAGCCACAAACAAAAGCGCCCAGATAATCGTATTCACCGAGCGGCTGGAGACCAGAATAAACCGGCCAAGCCACAGACAGGCGCGATTGGGCGTGGTGTTTTGCGCGGCAATATAGGCCACCGGTAGCGCCAGAAAAATGGTCAGGAAGGTCGCCAGAGTGGCAATGTGCACCGTTTCAATCAGTGCGTTAATAATATTGCCAAGCCCCGTTGTGCTGGGAGGCCACATGCGAGCACCCAAACCCGAGATCTGGTTGGGGGCATCCCACACCCAGGGCCAGAAGATATCGATATCGCGAACCGCCCATACCACTACCGTAAGGGTTACGAGCAGCACGGCGTAACGGATAAGGCGTTCCTTGGCGTCGTAGCGTTGCCAAACGTGGTCGGCGAGCTTTTGTGCGTGATCTACCATATTTTTTTCCTCACCCAGCCGCTTACCCCTTCGCTGAGCAAGATGACGGCGATAATGACCAGCAGGATCGCAAAGGCGAAATCGTAATCGTAGCGCCCAAAGGCGTTCATCAGGGTGCCGCCAATGCCGCCCGCGCCGACAATGCCTACTACGGCAGAAGCGCGCAGGTTGCTGTCCAGCTGATACATGGAAAGCCCTACCTGACGCGGCAGAATTTGCGGGAATACCGCGTAGAAGAGCGTCGCCAGATAACCGGCTCCTGCGGCGCGCATGGCTTCCACCTGACCCCAGTCGATTTCCTCGATCTCTTCGGCCAAGAGCTTGCCCACAAAGCCGATCGAGTAGAGGGTGAGTGTGAGAATGCCTGCCAGCGGGCCAAACCCGACGGCGGCGACAAACAGAATAGCCACGATTACCGGGTGAAAGCTTCGCGAGATAATAATCACCGCGCGGCCAATCAGATAGATCGGCATGGGCGCGATATTGCGCGCCGCCATTACGGCAAACGGGATCGACAGGAATACGCCCAGCAGGGTCGCCAGGATGGCAATTTGGAAGCTCTCCTTAAAGCCTGTGATCAGCAGCTCGTAGCGTTCAAGGTTGGGCGGAAACCCACCGCTGAAAATACGCGCAGCCCGCGGCAGGCCTTCTGAGATGCGTGCCCAGTTAAACGGCAGCGAGCCGAACGCCCAGGCCAAGTACGCCGCCGCCAAGATCAGAATGCCATAGCGAAGGAGGGGGTTGGTAATAAACGGCGGTTTTTTCCAGGTACGCGGCGCCGTGGCTTGAGCATCAGACCGGGTCATGAGCGCGTTCCTCTACAGGGACGTCACTGATGGCATCGTCGGGTGCTTCGATACCGCCATAAATAGCGTCTAATGCATTTTTATTGAAATCGGCAGGTACGCCATCAAAGATCATCTTGCCATGCCGCAGACCCACAATGCGCTCGGTGTAGGTTTTGGCTTGGGAGACGTTATGGATATTAATTAGCACTGGCAGCGACAGCTCGCTGGCCAGGCTTTGCAGCAGCATCATGATTTGTTCAGAAGTGCGCGGGTCAAGTGATGCGGTAGGTTCATCGGCTAGCAGCACTTCAGGTTCCTGCATCAGCGCACGCACCACACCCACCCGCTGGCGCTCGCCACCGGAAAGCTCATCGGCGCGCTTGTTGGCATACTGGGCGATACCCACGCGCTCCATCAGGTGGAAGGCGCGTTCAATATCAGCCTGGGGGTAGCGGCGGGTAATCGCCTGATAGAGGTTCACGTAGCCCAAGCGACCGGCCAGCACGTTTTCCATAACGGTCAGGCGGTCCAGCAAGTTGAACCCCTGAAACACCATGCCAATTTTGCGGCGGGCACGGCGTAAATCGGCACCTTTGAGATGCACAAGTTCGGTGCCGTTCAAGGTAATTGAGCCAGAGGTAGGTTCCACCAGGCGATTGATACATCGCAGCATGGTGCTTTTTCCCGCACCGGAGGCGCCGACAATCGACACGACGCTGTTGCCCTCAACCTTTAGGTCAAGCCCTTCCAGAACGGCCTTGTCGCGACCATAACGTTTGACCAGATTCTTGATTTCCAGCATGTTTTCGCTTCCATCAGCAGCCAATAACCGCACCACGCGCGCGTGGCGCGGTGCGTTTTACTCTTCCAGATTTTCAGGCGTATAGCTCACGCCATTGGCGGCCTGGATGGTGCGAATCACCTGCCAGTTATCTTTATAGTTAATGGGGATAAACTTCTCGACGCCCTCAAACTCTTCGCCAAGTTCGGTGCCTTTAAAATCGAAGCTGAAAAAAGCTTCTTCGATTTTCTCGACCAGGTCAGGATGCAGGTTGTAGGCGTAGTTGTAGGAGGTAGTGGGGAAGCGGTCGGACTCATAGATCAGGCGAACGTCATCGGTATCGTAAAGCCCGCGTGCGGCCATTCGGTCAACCACTTCTGAAGCCACCGGTGCGGCATCGTAGTCACGCGCTACCACGCCCAGCATGGATTGGTCGTGGCTGCCGGAATACACCACTTCGTAATCTTCGTCAGGTGTGATACCCAGCTCCGGTAGCAGGGCGCGGGGGGCCAAGTTGCCCGAGTTGGAGGTGGGGGACGTATGGGCAACCCGCTTGCCTTTAAGGTCAGCCAGTTCTTGGATATCGGAGTCAGCATGGGTAAAAAGCTGTAGGGTATAGCCAAACTGGCCGCTATCTGACCCCATCAGTGCAAACGGCACGGCACCCGCCAGATTCACAGCAAACGGCGTGGGGCCGGTAGAAAAGCCGGCGATATGCAGGCGGCCGCTGCGCATGGCTTCAACCTGGGCCGCATTAGACTGAACAGCGAAGAAGCGCACGTTGCGGCCGGTCACCTCTGCCAAGTGGTCGATGAAGGGTTGCCAGATATCGGAATAGATCGCCGGGTCTTCCACCGGGGTATAGGCAAAGATTAGCGTATCGGGATTTAACCACTGCGCCTCATCGGCCGGGCGGTCCGCGACCATATCGCCATCTTCGTCACAGTAAAGCGTATCCAGATCGCCGCGTTTGCATTCGGCGTAGGCCTGAGTGGAAAGCAGTACAAGGGGTAGAAGCGCGGCGGCCGACAGCAGGGCAAGCGGACGCTTGCGAAACGTCATGGAAGTCATTGGGAAGCCTCATTTATAAATTATTTTTGGAGTCTTGGGATTAATCAGCAGGCTAAAGGTGTTCTTTTGTATACCTTCTGTCATGATAAAAAGACGTTAAAGGTTCGAAAGTGCACATTGAGCCGTCAAAATATTTATTTTTCGAAAATTGACACTCTTAATCTAGGGTTTGTTACAAAGTTATGTCAAACACTTTCCTTACCTCCTCCGACCATTGGCGCAATCGCTACCTGTTAATGCGTCATGGCCATAGCCAAGCGAATCAGCAGCGGTTGATCATCAGCAGCCCTGAACGGGGCGTTGAAGCGTTTGGGCTTTCCTCCATCGGTGAGCAGCAGCTTGTTAACACCGTGGATGACTGGGCATGGCCTATGCCAACCCGAGTGGTGCATTCGGATTTTTTACGCACCACGCAAACCGCGGCCCGCGTGGCCAATGCCTTTCAACTGGCAATGACACCCGACAAGCGCCTGAGGGAACGCTTTTTTGGCGAACTGGAGGGGCTGACCGACAAGCATTATCCGGATGTGTGGGCGCTGGATGCCCAGAGTGCCGAACATAACCATTATCAGGTGGAGCCGGTAAGTACGGTGGCTGCGCGTATGCTGGCGGTGCTTGAGGATTTGGAACAGCAGAGTAAGGGCGAAACCATCCTGATCGTGAGTCACGGTGACCCGCTGCAGATACTGCTGACCGCGCTACAAGGTAGGCCGCTCACCCAACATCGTGAGCAGCCCGCCCTGTTGCCTGCCAGTATTACCCGAGTGGGCGTATCCTGACTTATACCGTGTGTTTTAGTGACCCAGAATCTGGCTCAGGAATAGCTGGGTGCGCTCGGATTGCGGGTTATTGAAGAACGGTTCTGGCGCATTCTCTTCGATGATCTGCCCCTGGTCCATGAAGATCACCCGGTCGGCGACGGTTTTGGCAAAGCCCATTTCGTGGGTCACGCAAAGCATGGTCATGCCTTCCTCGGCAAGCTCGACCATGACATCCAGCACCTCCTTGATCATTTCCGGATCAAGCGCTGAGGTAGGCTCATCAAACAGCATCACATCCGGATGCATGCACAGCGAGCGGGCAATCGCCACGCGCTGCTGCTGGCCGCCCGAAAGCTGCCCAGGGTATTTTTTTGCCTGCTCGGCGATGCGCACACGCTCAAGGTAACGCATGGCCTGATCTTCGGCTTCACGGCGCGGCTTCTTCTGCACCCACATGGGCGCGATACAGCAGTTTTCCAGCACCGTCAGGTGCGGGAAAAGGTTGAAGTGCTGAAATACCATGCCCACGCTGCGCCGTATCTGCTCGATACGTTTTACATCCTGGGTCAGCGGCACGCCGCCCACCACGATGTCACCCTGCTGGTGCTCTTCCAGGTGATTGATGCAGCGGATAAGCGTCGACTTACCGGAGCCTGACGGGCCGCAGATGACGATCCGTTCGCCGCGTTTTACTTCAAGATGAATATCCCGCAGTACGTGAAAGTCACCGTACCACTTGTTAACGCCGCGCATTTCGACCATCAGGCCAGGCGCATGGGGATCAGAGGTGTTGGTGGCTGCTTGTGTCATGGTTAAATCCTGCTCAAATTCTTGAAAAAGCGGCGTTAGCGCTTGTGGCCGGTGTTCAGCTTGCGCTCCAGATACTGGCTATAGCGCGACATGCTGAAACAGAAAATCCAGAACACAAACGCGGCAAACACATAGCCTTCCAGCGAAAATCCCAACCAGTTCGAGTCGGAAAGCGCCGCCTGCACAATCCCCAGTAGATCGAACAGCCCGATGATCATGACCAGAGTGGTGTCTTTAAACAGCGAGATAAACGTATTGACGATACCTGGAATCATCATCTTCAGCGCCTGGGGCAAAACGATCAGGCCCATGCGCTTCCAGTAGGTCATGCCCAATGCGGCGGCGGCCTCTTCCTGCCCCCTGGGAATAGCCTGCAGGCCACCACGAATCACCTCGGCCATATACGCGCTCTGGAACAGCGTCAGGCCAATAAGCGCGCGCACCAGGCGGTCCACGCTGATACCCGAGGGTAAAAACAGCGGCAGCATCACCGAAGCCATGAACAGCACGGTAATCAGCGGTACGCCGCGCCAGAACTCGATGAAAATCACACAGAAGCTCTTTACGATAGGCATGTTGGATCGCCGCCCCAGGGCTAGCACGATACCAATGGGTAGCGCCCCGATCATACCTACCGAGGCGAGCAGCAGGGTCAGCATCAGGCCGCCCCAGCGGTGGGTGGGTACGCGCGGTAGATCAAAGTAGCCGCCGTGAAGCAGCACATAGGCCGCGATGGGAAAGCCCACCAGGGCAAACACGGCCACCCAGCGCTTGAACGGCAGACGCGGGATGGCAAGCCAGGCGATCAGCGTGAAAAAGCCGCCAAACACGATATTGGCTCGCCAGATTTCCGAGCGCGGGTAGAGTCCGTAAATGAACTGGGTAAAGCGCGCGTTGACGAATACCCAGCAGGCGCCTTCTCGTGAGCAGTCGGCCCGAGTGGTGCCTACCCAGTCGGCGTTGATAAACGCCCACTGAATGGTAGGTACCAGCAGCAGATAAAGAATGTATAGTCCCACTAAGGTAAGCAGGGTATTGATCGGGCCGCTGAACAGGTTGGCGCGTAGCCAGGCCACTGGGCCTAGGGTATTGCTAGGCGCCGGGCGCTGGTCGATCATCGTTTGGTTATGAATCATAAAGCTATCCTCACCGGCGCCTAGCGCTCGACCAGTGCCACGCGGGCGTTGAACCAGTTCATGAACATGGAAACCAGCAGGCTGATGGTCAGGTACACCGCCATGGTCATGGCAATGACTTCGATGGCCTGCCCCGTTTGATTCAGCGTGGTGCCCGCAAACACGGATACCAGATCGGGGTAGCCGATGGCCGTGGCAAGTGATGAGTTCTTGATCAGGTTGAGGTACTGGCTGGTCAGCGGTGGAATAATCACCCGTAGCGCTTGAGGAATCACCACCAGGCGCAGCACAAGATTACGCGGCAGGCTCAACGCCTGGGCGGCTTCGGTTTGCCCGTGGGAAATGGCCTGGATGCCGGAGCGGACAATTTCGGCAATAAACGCGGCGGTATAGATGGAAAGCGCCATCCACAGGGCCAGAAACTCCGGAATCACGGTAAAGCCGCCGCGGAAGTTGAACCCGCGAAGCTCGGGAATATCCCAAGTGATCGGCACGCCGGTGGCTACCGTAATCAGTAACGGCAATCCAAAAATGAGCACCAGCGATATCCAGACGGCGGGGATACGCTTACCGGTTGCCTCCTGGCGGCGCTTGTTCCACAACAGTAGCGCAATGCTTGCGATGATTGCGACGATAAACGTGGCAGGAATCAGCCCGAAACCGGATTCAAAGAGTGGCTCGGGCAGGTACAAACCGCGCACGTTAAGAAAAATCACTTCGCCAAAAGCCAAGCTGTCTCGTGCGCTGGGCAGGGTGCGCAACACGGCAAAGTACCAGAAGAAGATCTGCAGCAGTAACGGGATGTTGCGGAAGGTTTCGATATAGGCCGTTGCCAGACGTGCCAATAGCCAATTGGGCGACAGGCGGGCAATGCCGACAATAAAGCCAATCAGCGTAGCCGCAATGACGCCTAAGCCACCTACCAAGAGAGTATTGAGCAAGCCCACCAGAAAGGTGCGCCCGTAGGTGTCTTGAGAGGAGTAATCGATCAGACTTTGTACGATACCAAAGCCTGCGGTGTTATTTAAAAAGCCGAAGCCGGTGGTTATCCCCCGGGCAGACAGGTTGTCCTGAACGTTGCCAATGATATAGAACAGGAAGACGGCGACAGCCGCCGTTAAAAGAAGCTGAAAAACAATCGCGCGTTTAGCGCGATCTCGCCAGAACAGTGGCTTATGGCCAGCGGGGCGAGTGTTGGGTCTTACTGACATGGGTGGCGTCTCCGCTATACGGAAGGTCAATCAGATGGCCCGCCTGCATTTACCTGATAAGCACGACGGGCCGGGTCAAGCGAGACGCTTAGCGAATCGGCGGCGCGTACTGGAAACCGCCCTGGTTCCACAGTGCGTTGGCACCGCGTTCAATTTCAAGTGGTGAGCCCATGCCGACGTTGCGCTCAAAGCTTTCGCCGTAGTTACCCACTTGGCTAATGATGTTGTATGCCCAGTCAGCCTCCAAACCCATGCCTTCGCCGTAGTTGCCGTCCTGGCCAAGCAGACGGGCGATATCAGGGTTTTCAGAGTTCACCATTTCGTCCACGTTTTCACTGGTAATGCCATACTCTTCAGCGTTAAGCATGGCGAACAGTGACCATTTCACGATATTAAACCAAGTGTCATCCCCCTGACGGACCACCGGCCCCAGCGGCTCCTTGGAAATGATATCGGGTAGAATGACGGCGCCGTCAGGGTCATCCAGCTGGATGCGCAGCGCCGCGAGCTGAGAGGTGTCCGAGGTCAGAACATCACAGCGGCCGGCCTGGAAACCACCCACCGTTTGTTCTGAAGTATCAAACACGATAGGGTCGAATTCCATGTCGTTGGCGCGGAAGTAATCGGCCACGTTGAGCTCGGTAGTGGTACCTGTCTGGATACAGATCGCTGCGCCATCCAGCTCATCAGCACCGCTGATACCCAGGTCGCGGCTGACCATGAAGCCGATACCGTCGTAGAAGGTGACACCTGCAAAGTTCAGGCCCAGCGTGGTGTCCCGGGTCGTGGTCCAGGTGGTGTTACGAGAAAGCAGGTCTACTTCGCCAGACTGTAAGGCAGTGAAGCGCTCGACGGCATTGAGAGAAATGTAATTGACCGCGTCGGCATCACCCAGCACGGCGGCAGCGACCGCACGGCAAATATCGACATCCAACCCTTGCCAGTTGCCATCACCATCAGGGGCCGAAAATCCCGGCAGTCCGTCGCTGACGCCGCATTGCACGGCGCCACGTTCAATGGTGTCTTCAAGGGTGGCGGCGTTAGCGGTAGTTGCGCCGGTCAATGTGATGATGCCTGCTGAGGCCAGTAGTACCCAATGTTTCTTATTCGACATGGTAATTCCCTTCCTCGATTAATATTGTTATGCATGCAAAGGCATGACATATAAAGCTAGCAAGGAAGGTGCCAACATGGGACAACGCCAAATTCAGCGCTTTTCAACGCAAAATAGTCCGGTTTCTACGAAAGTTCAGGTGCAAAAAAATAGAAGCGGTTACCGAACGCCTTGTTTTGGTGCAGCAACCGCAGGGTGATGGCAGATTGGTTCTCCAATGGGCCTAGCGGATTGGCGGGGCGTACTGAATGCCGCCATCGCGCCACAGGGCATTCAATCCACGGGCAATGTTAAAGTTCGAGCCAGCGCCCACGTTTCGATCGTATATCTCTGCGTAGTTACCCACCTGCTTGATGATCTGATACGCCCAGTCGGCGTTTAAACCCATGCCTTCGCCGAAGTTACCGTCCTGGCCGAGCAGGCGGGCAATGTCCGGGTTGGCGGAATCCGCGTGCTCATCAATATTGCTGCTCGAAACGTCCAGCTCTTCAGCATTGAGCATGGCAAACAGTGACCACTTGACGATGTTAAACCACTGATCATCGCCCTGGCGAACGGCAGGCCCTAGCGGCTCTTTGGAGATGATCTCCGGCAGCACCACCGCCATGTCAGGGTCGGCCAGCTGCATGCGCTGAGCATAAAGCTGGGAAGCATCTGAGCTTAAAACATCGCATCTGCCTGCCTCGAAGCCAGCAATGGATTGCTCGGGCGAGTCAAACACTACCGCGTCGTAACTCATATCATTCATACGAAAATAGTCGGAGAGATTCAGCTCACTGGTAGTGCCCGACTGGGTGCATACCGCCGCTCCATCCAGCTCCTCGGCACTTTGCACGCCAAGGTCGCTTGCCACCATAAACGCCTGGCCATCAAAATAGCTTACCCCGGTAAAGTGCATACCCAGAGTAGTATCGCGGCTGGAGGTCCAGGTGGTGGTACGTGAGAGTAAATCCACTTCGCCGGATTGCAGCGCGGTAAAGCGCTCCACCGAATCAAGCGGCACAAAATCGACCTTGCTGGCATCCCCCAGGGCCGCTGCGGCCACGGCGCGGCAGATGTCGGTATCCAGGCCGCGATACTGGTCGCTATCATCCAATGAGGAGAAGCCCGGCTGCGCGGCATTTACCCCACAGCGCACGCTGTCGCGGGATTGAACGGTTTCCAGTGTGGTGCCCATGGCAAAGGCCGGGGCCAGGGCGCATGCGCCAACGCTTATCCATTTAAGGGTTTTCATTGTTGGTTCCTTAACGTGGTGACACAAAAAAGGCCGAGCAGTGCCCGGCCTTTATCGCTTACTGGCGCGCTATTCAGGCAAACGCTTTACGCATGAACGGCGGGAGTGCCAGGGCGCCCCGGTGGGCATCCACTGTGTAGTACTGTAGCGGCATTTCGTGGCTGGCGGCAGCCTCTTCGCGGAAGGTTTCCACATTGGTGCCTTTACCGGCAAGCGTCACGCTCCACCAGCCAGAGGGATAAACCGGCTGCGGGAAGGGCAGTGTGGCGACGCTGTCAAAACCGGCTTCACGCATGTCATGGCGCAGCTCGCGAATGATCGAGCCGCTGTGATAAAGAGGGGATTCGCTCTGCTGGACCATTACGCCGTCGGCTTTCAAGATGCGATGGCAGCGCTTCAAGAAATCGGTTTTAAACAGCCCTTCAGCCGGGCCTACCGGGTCGGTGGAATCGATAATCAACACATCAATGCTTTCATCGGCGGCGTCATCGACCCATTTGACGCCATCGGCGAACAAAAGCTCGGCGCGAGGGTCGTCGTTGGCTTCCACCAACGCAGGGAAGAAACGCTCCGCGGCCTTGGTGACTTCCTCATCGATATCGATCTGGGTGACTTTCTCAACGCCTGGGTGACGCAGGACTTCTTTTAGCGTGCCGCAGTCACCACCGCCAATAATCACTACGCGCTTGGGAGCCGGGTGAGTAAACAGCGCCGGGTGGGCAATCATTTCATGGTAGAGAAAGTTGTCGCGGTCGGTGAGCATCACGCAGCCGTCCAGCACCATCAGGTTGCCGTAGGTTTCGGTGGCGTAAACTTCCAGGTGCTGGTACTCACTCTGCACATCCAGCAGCTTTTCAGAGATCTTCAGCGAGAAGGCGCTGCCATGGCTATCAAAGACTTCGGTAAACCACTGGTCGTCGCGTAATTCGCTCATCAATTGGCTCCTGGGTGTGATGGGTTGGGTTGGGTTGGAATATCCCGGTGATATTGGGGGCTTAGCTCGTGCAGCGCCTCCATGAAGGCGGTGACGTTATCCGGGTTGGTGAACTGGCTAATGCCGTGGCCGAGGTTGAAAACGTGTCCCGGGCCGTGACCGTAGCTTTCCAGCACGCGGGCCACTTCAGCGCGAATGGCTGAGGGACGGGCAAACAGCACGTTAGGGTCAAGATTGCCCTGCAGCGCGACCTTGTGGCCCACACGAGCGCGGGCACTGGAGAGCTCGGTCGACCAGTCGATACCTAGCGCATCAGCACCGGCGCAGGCAATGTGCTCAAGCCACTGGCCGCCATTTTTGGTGAACAGAATCACCGGTACACGACGCCCGTCGTGCTCGCGAATCAAGCCGGAGACGATCTGCTCCATGTAGCGCAGCGAGAATTCCAGGTACGCGGGAGTGGAGAGCGCACCGCCCCAGGTATCGAAAATCTGCACCGCCTGAGCGCCCGCGCGAATCTGGGCGTTCAGGTAATCGGTCACCGACTGGGCCAGGGTATCCAGCAATTGGTGCATGGTATCTGGCGTGTCGTAAAGCATGGTTTTTAAATGGCGGAAGTCCTTGCTCGAACCGCCTTCCACCATATAGGTCGCAAGCGTCCAAGGGCTGCCCGAGAAGCCGATCAGCGGCATGCGGCCGTTCAGCTCACGACGAATGGTGGATACCGCGCGCATCACGTAATCCAGGTCGCGCTCGGCGTTCGGCACGCTCAGTGCTGCCACTTCCTCGGCAGTGCGCACGGTCTTGCGAAATTTGGGCCCTTCGCCGGTTTCGAAATAGAGACCAAGTCCCATGGCGTCAGGGATCGTCAGGATATCCGAAAATAGAATGGCGGCATCTAGCGGATAGCGCTCAAGCGGCTGCAGAGTCACTTCACAAGCCAAGTCGTGGTTTCGGCACAGGTCCATGAAACTGCCCGCATCGGCGCGGCTGGCGCGATACTCAGGCAGATAGCGGCCTGCCTGGCGCATCATCCATACCGGCGTGCGATCTACGGGCTGACGCGCCAGCGCGCGGAGAAAACGATCGTTTTGCAAAGGTGTGGAGGTCATAAACACGTGCTCTTAAGAAATTTGCCCGCATCGAAATGGGGGAGTCGTATGCGGGCAATTGTACTTGAAATTGTGCGTGGGTATGCCCCTTATGGAAGCACTCGAAACCGATACATGAAAATAGCGCGTCAGGAAATCGTCATCATTGTATAAATCGATCCAACCTCACTATTTTTCTCATTGATCAAGATGCATGGCCGCCGTGAGCTAATGGCCACTTCCTGATAAACTGTCTGTCCATTTGCCAATACTGTTGTGGTTAACTGGTTTGGTTAATCAGCGAGGTAACCTGTGACCATTCGCTTCATTGCTGCTTCCCGGCTGCCCACTCCTTGGGCCACTTTTACCATGCATGGTTTCGAAGATGAAGCCACGGGCAAGGACCATATCGCCTTGACCCTGGGTGATGTCAGCGGCGGAGAGCCGGTGCTGGGGCGCGTTCATTCAGAGTGCTTGACCGGCGATGCGCTGTTTTCCATGCGCTGCGACTGTGGCTATCAACTGCAGGAAGCGCTTAAGCGTATTGCCGAAGAGGGGCGTGGCGTACTGCTTTATCTGCGTCAGGAAGGACGGGGTATCGGCCTTTTAAACAAGATCCGGGCCTACCACCTGCAAGACCAGGGCGCGGACACCGTTGAAGCCAACGAGCAGCTTGGGTTTGGTGCCGATATGCGCCGCTATGACCTGTGCGTGCCCATGCTCAATCACCTGAATATCACTGCGCTCAAACTGATGACCAATAATCCGCGTAAAGTGGATGCGCTTACCCGGGATGGCGTCAATGTGGTTGAACGGCTGCCTATTACTACCGGCCTTAATCCACATAACGAACAGTACCTTGCGACCAAGGCGGGCAAGCTTGGCCATATGATGGCGCTGGGTGACTTTACCCAAGCAAGCGATGTGGATATTGAGCGAAAAGGCTGAACATAACGCCTTAATGCGGCTAAAGCTGCCAAAAATTGCTTTTTCTTAAACTTTTTTACCCAGCGTCTGAGCTATGGTGATACATGGCAGGACGCTAATCATGGGCAAAAGGTAAGGAGAAGCGACGATGAAGGCACTTTGCTGGCACGGAAAAAATGACGTTCGCTACGACACAGTTCCCGACCCCGAAATCGAACACCCCCGCGATGCAATCATTAATGTAAGCAGCTGCGCTATCTGCGGCTCCGATATGCACCTTTACGATCACTTTATACCCGGTATGGAGTGTGGTGATGTGCTTGGCCACGAGTTCATGGGCGAAGTCATGGAGGTGGGTAGCGCTAACAAGAAGCTTAAAGTTGGCGATCGGGTGGTCGTACCATTCACCATTTTCTGCGGTGAATGTGAGCAGTGTCAGCGTGGCAATTACTCGGTTTGTGAACGCTCCAACCGCAACAAATCTCTGGCGGATAAAGCCTTTGGTCACGGTGGGGCGGGGCTGTTTGGCTATTCCCATCTGACCGGCGGCTATGCAGGCGGCCAAGCAGAATTTGTTCGCGTCCCCTTTGCCGATACCACGCATATCAAAGTCCCCGACACACTCACCGACGAGCAGGTGCTGTTTCTGGGGGATATCTTCCCCACCGGCTGGCAGGCCGCCGTGCAATGCGATATCCAGCCCACCGATACGGTGGCGATCTGGGGGGCAGGGCCTGTGGGCCAGTTCTGTATCCGCAGCGCGGTGATGCTAGGTGCCCAGCAGGTGATCGTGATTGACAACGTCCCTGAACGCCTTTCCATGGCCCAGGCAGGCGGGGCAATAACGATCAATTTCGATCATGAGAGCGTGCTTGGTCGGCTTCAGGAGCTGACCAACGGCAAAGGCCCAGAAAAGTGTATTGATGCTGTGGGCCTTGAAGCCCATGCTACGCGCTCACTGGACTCTGCCTATGACCGGGTCAAACAGGCGATGATGCTTGAAAGCGATCGCGCCCATGTTTTGCGTGAGATGATTTACGTATGTCGTCCTGCCGGTGTCCTGTCTATTCCCGGCGTCTACGGAGGCTTAGTCGACAAGATCCCCATGGGTGCCCTGATGAATAAGGGTCTGACCGTGCGCACCGGCCAAACCCATGTTAACCGTTGGACCGATGACCTGCTGCGACGTATCGATGAAGGTCAGATTGACCCCTCCTTTGTCATTACCCACTCCGTAGGCCTGGATCAAGGGCCTGAAATGTATAAGACCTTCCGCGAGAAGCAGGATGGTTGCGTCAAGGTCATTCTCAAACCTTGAACGACTCACACATGGAGGTAGGTATGCATCACCACCACAACACCCCATCAACAAACATGACCCGCTCACTCAGCACCGCCGATAGAGTGGCTCGTGGGCTCGGATGGTTAAGTCTGGGCCTGGGTCTTTATAAGCTTTTAGCGCCCCGCAAGTTAGGCGAACAGTTGGGGATGCCAGGCCATGAGAATAAGATGCGCGCCTGCGGCGCCCGGGAAATGATCAGCGGTATTGGCGCGCTTACCGATAACCCCACTCCAGCAATCTGGAGTCGGGTGGGCGGCGACGTCATTGATCTTGCCGCGTTGACTTACGCGTTACAGGACAGGCACAACCCAAAACGCAAGAACCTATATCTCGCGTTGACGGCGGTAGGCGTTATCACGGCGGTAGACATTTGCTGTGCCCAGAAGTTGGCTAAGCGCCATGCTTACCAATCCGGCGTCACGCCAGATTACAGCCACCGCAGCGGTTTCCCTCAAGGGCTTGAAAGTGCCCGCGGCGCGGCGCGTGGTTTTGAAGTGCCACGTGATATGCAGGACGCGCTGCCCAACCCGCCGATTTGATATAGCAGGTTCTTCGTTGTTTTAAACACAGTGTTTTATGTCCAGTGTTTTAATCACAACGGCTACTGTTTTATAGCCTCACAAAACCCAGACGCCAAACCAACGACGCCTGGGTTTTGTCATATTCGAAAGGTAGAGTGAGATCTGGTGATTGGCACTAATCGCTCGATAACGGTAGCTATTAAAAATGGATCAGGAGTATGAGCAACGCATACGATGTTGAACCCGAAGAATTCAGCGCTTTAGAAGAACGCCTGCACAGTATTAGCCATGGGGTGGGCGCGTTACTGAGCATCGTTGGGGTCGTGGTGCTACTGGTGATGGCGAGTATTACCGCTCAGGTCGACCCGTGGAAACTCGTGAGCCTTGGCTTGTACGGCATAACGCTGGTGTTGCTGTATACCGCCTCTACCCTTTATCACGGTATCCCGCATCGACTCTGGAAGCAGCGCTTTCAGCTGCTGGATCACTGCGCGATCTATCTTCTTATTGCGGGTACTTACACGCCGTTTTTGCTTGTGAATATGCGAGGCCCTACCGGCTGGACACTGTTTGCCGCCGTGTGGTCACTTGCGCTGATAGGGATTATCTGCAAACTGCTGTGGCCGCAGCGCTTCGCGGTCTTAAGAGTAGTGATTTATCTGCTAATGGGCTGGATGATTGTGTTGGCGACCGAAGAAATGACCTCCAGCCTCTCAGTAACCGGGATTACCCTGTTAGCGGCGGGAGGTATTTTCTACACATTGGGCGTGATTTTCTACGCCGTACGGGCGATCCCCTACAACCACGCTATTTGGCATCTGTTTGTGGTGGCGGGCAGCGTATGCCACTACTTTGCGGTAGTGGCAGCCGTACTGCCGTATTCGACTTAAAGCGCTAAATACCTGACTCAGCCGCTTGCTTCTCACGCGCCACCGCTTTTGCCAAGGCCGGGCGCTGGGCATGGCGTTTTTGATAAGCCACTAGCGGCTCAGGCAGGCGGTGTTTCATACTGATGGCCCAGGAAAGTGTATGGGTAAGAAACAAGTCGGCCAGCGTGAAAGTTCTGCCCACCAGAGTTTCCTGGCCTTGAAAGCGCCGCTCCAGTGCGCACAGCGCACGCTGAAATTCCCACATAGCCGTCTGTACGATAGCGGGCACGCGCTTGTCTTCAGGCAGCGCAAATTTGTGCTTGGCGTGGGTCCAGAGTGGTTGTTCGATTTCGGTGACGATAAAGCTAAGCCACTGGTCGACCTGGACACGCTCAGCGGCGTTAGTAGGTAGTAGCTTGCCCTCACCATACTGCTCGGCCAAGTAACGGCAAATGGCGGAAGACTCAAATAGTGTGAGCTCGCCGTCTTCAAGCACCGGCACTTTACCATCTGGATGGCGCGCCAAGTGTTCCGGAGTTTGGCCTTCACCTTTATCTAGCGCGACATGGCGGCAATCATAGTCCAGGCCTAGCTCTTCAAGCGTCCAGGCGGCGCGCAGCGAGCGAGAGTGGGGAAAGCTGTACAACGTAATCATGGCGTGCTCCTAACAGGGTGCCAACCGTAACTGGCGAAAAGAAGACAACTTTAATTTAACGGCTACGTATCAGGCTGTCGATACTGGCATGGCCACAAAGCGGCCCCTTCGGAGGCCGCGTTCATCGGGGGCGAGCCGCCATTAGGCAGGGAACGCGAACTGGGCACCTTCTCGAATACCCGCAGAAGGCCAACGCTGGGTAATGGTCTTACGCTTGGTATAAAAGCGCACCGCATCAGGGCCGTAGGCGGATAAATCGCCGAACAGCGAGCGCTTCCAGCCCCCGAAGCTGTGGTAGGAAACCGGCACTGGGAGCGGTACATTAATCCCCACCATGCCAACCTGAATATTATCGCTGAAGTAGCGGGCGGCCTCGCCATCGCGGGTGTAAATGCACGTACCGTTGCCGTACTCATGATCATCGATTAATTGCATGGCCTGCTCCATGGAGCCCGCGCGTACTACCAGCAGTACCGGACCAAAGATTTCTTCCTGATAACAGGTCATCTCAGGCGTTACGCGGTCAATCAGCGTGCCGCCCACGAAAAAGCCGTTCTCGTAACCTGGCACCATGATGTTGCGGCCATCCACTACGACGCTGGCACCCTGCTGCTCGGCGCTGTTGATATAGCCAAGCACTTTTTCCCGATGCGCCTGGGTGATCACCGGGCCAAAGTCGTTATTGGCATCCGAAAAGGCGCCCACCTTGAGTGACTCCATCCGGCTTTTCATTTTTTCAATCAAGGTATCGGCGGCTTTATCTCCCACTGCTACGGCAACTGACAGCGCCATGCAGCGCTCGCCGGAAGAGCCAAAGGCTGCGCCGGTGAGTGAGCTGACCACATAATCCATATCCGCATCAGGCATTACAATCGCATGATTCTTAGCCCCACCGAGCGCCTGGCAGCGCTTGCCGTTGGCGCTGGCGCGGCTGTAGATGTACTCGGCAATCGGCGTTGAGCCCACAAAGCTGACTGCCTGTACGCGTGGGTCATCAAGCAGCGTGTCCACCGCTTCCTTGTCGCCGTTAACCACGTTCAAGACGCCCGCAGGTAGACCCGCCTCCAGGGCCAGTTCGGCGATATACAGCGCTGAAGTAGGATCGCGCTCGGAAGGTTTCAGCACGAAGGTGTTACCGCAGGCAATCGCCATGGGGTACATCCAGAGCGGCACCATGGCCGGGAAGTTGAATGGGGTAATGCCTGCCACTACGCCCAATGGCTGGAACTCGCTCCACGAGTCGATGCCCGGTCCGGTATTCTTGCTGTACTCGCCTTTTAAAAGCTCAGGAACGCCACAGGCATACTCGACGTTCTCGATGCCGCGCTGTAACTCACCGGCCGCATCATGGCTGATCTTGCCGTGCTCCTGGCCAATCAGGTGGGCGATTTCATCAGCGTTCTGCTCCAGCAGCTGCTTGAAGCGGAACATAACCCGTGCTCGTTTGGCAGGGGGCGTATTGCGCCACTCAGGGTACGCTTTATGAGCGGCGGCAATGGCCTCTTCAACCGTAGCCTTGCTGGCCAGGCTCACTTGCCCGGATACCTCCCCGGTAGAAGGGTTATAGATATCCTGGGTACGGCCTTGGCTATTGACGCGTGCGCCATTGATTAAGTGATTAAGCATGGTCATGGTGCTGCCTCATATCATCGTGAAGTATTGAAATCATTAGTCGAGTTCGTTGAGCGTATCGCCAAGCACGTTGATCAGCCGGTCGATCTCATCAGGCTCAACGATAAACGGCAGGCCAAGCTGAATGGTGTCGCCGCCATAGCGCACGTAAAAGCCCTTTTCCCAGCACTTCATGGCGATTTCATAGGGTCTGCGCGCGGGTTCTCCTGGGTAGGGTTCAATTTGCAGGGCGCCCGCCAGGCCGTAATTACGGATATCGCTGACGTAACGGCTGCCCTTGAGGCTATGCAGCGCCTCTTCAAAAACCGGGCTCATGTGACGCACTCGCTCGATCAGGCGGTCGTTTTCCAGCACGTCGAGCGCGGCCAGGCCCGCCGCGCAGGCGACCGGATGGCCGGAGTAGGTATAACCGTGGGGTAGCTCCAGCATATAATCCGGCCCGCCCTGCTCCATAAAAGTTTGATAGATATCGTTTTGAACAATCACCGCACCCATGGGAACGGCGCCATTGGTGAGCTGTTTGGCAACGTTCATGATATCCGGCACGACGCCAAACTCCTCAGCGCCAGTCATCGACCCCGTACGCCCAAAGCCGGTGATGACCTCATCGAAAATCAGCAAAATATCGTGTTGATTGCAGATTTCACGCAGCCGCTTCAAATAACCCTTGGGCGGTGGAATCACCCCGGCCGAGCCTGCCATGGGTTCAACAATCACCGCAGCGATATTGGAGGCATCGTGCAGGGCAATCAGCTCAAGCAGATCCTCGGCGCGCTCGGCGCCGTGCTCAGGCATGCCTTTGCTGAACGCGTTCTCTGTTATCAGCGTATGCGGCAGGTGGTCGGCATCAATGCCCTGGCCAAACAGTGCCCGGTTGGCACCAATACCACCGACGCTTATCCCGCCAAAGTTGACACCGTGGTAGCCCTTCGAGCGGCCCAACAGCTTGGTTTTGGTCGGTTTGCCTTTCTTGCGCCAGTAAGCGCGGGCAATTTTGAGCGAGGTGTCGGCGCTTTCTGAACCGGAACCGGTGAAAAAGACGTAATTAAGCCCCTTGGGCGTGAGTTCGCGAAGGCGGTGGGCGAGTTCAAAAGCTTTGGGGTGGCCAAACTGGAAAGCGGGGGAGTAGTCCAGCTGGTTTAACTGCTGGCTGACGGCCTGGGTGATTTCAGGACGACAGTGGCCCGCGCCGCAGGTCCATAAGCCGGAAAGGCCGTCAAAAATGCGCCGACCCTGAGCATCTTTCAGGTAGCTTCCCTGGGCGCTCACGATAATACGCGGATCGCGCTTGAACTGGCGGTTGCCGGTATACGGCATCCAGTAGGCATCCAGCTGTTCGGGGCTTAAACCGGCGGTTTGAGAAGCCTGCAAGTCTTGCATGGCCGCACCTCGTTATAGTGTCTTATGGGTGTTATTGAATGAGGCTAGCGGCCCAGAAGGATAAGTTAAATCCATAAATGGTTAATTACCTATAAGCCGTTAGTTAACTTTTGCTGGGGGCGGTGCTAGCGTGGTTGCTGGATAACCAAGCATGAGGAAACGCCAATGTCGCGTCGCCGGGAAGCGTTGAGCGGCAAGCTAAGTGACGCTGAGCTGCGTCTGCTGAGAATCTATCGCAAGGTTGTGGAGTGCGGCGGCTTTTCCGCGGCAGAAATTGAACTGCAAATCAGCCGGGCGGCCATCAGCATGGCGATGAGCGATCTTGAAACGCGCTTGGGGTTACGCCTGTGTCAGCGCGGGCGAGGCGGCTTTGCCGTTACCGAAGAAGGGGCCGAGGTCTATGAAGCGACGCTTCAGCTTCTGGCCGCAACGGAAGGGTTTCGAACGCGGGTAAACAGCCTGCATGCCTGGTTAAAGGGTGAGCTGAATATTGGTATTACCGATAATCTGGTAACGATGCCCGACATGCACATCACCAACGCCTTGAGCGCGCTTAAAACGCGTGGGCCAGATGTACATATCAACATACGCATGATTTCGCCCAACGATATTGAAACGGGGGTATTGGATGGGCGTTTGCACACTGGGGTGATCCCGGCGCTAAAGTCGCTTCCCGGACTCACGTATCTGCCGCTTTATGCCGAAGCCTCACAGCTTTATTGCGCGGCCAATCATCCATTATTCGATGCCGGGCCACTCACGGCAAGCCAGCTGGCTGACTGCGATGCGGTTATCCCCGCATACGCTCAAACGCCCGCCATCAAGGCGCTGCATGAACCGTTAAACGCCACAGCGTCCGCCACGGACCGGGAAGGAACGGCCTTTCTGATTCTGTCAGGTCGGTATATCGGCTATCTACCCACGCACTATGCCGAGCGCTGGGTGCGCGATGGCAAGATGCGCGCCATAGACCCCAAACGCTGGCATTACGATACCCAATACAGCGCGATCACCCGCAAGGGAGCGCCGCCCAACCGGGTGTTGGAAAGCTATCTTGACGAGCTTCAACGTTTGATAAGTTCGCCACAGAAGAGCGCGTCTTGCTAGTTGCCACGCGCCTTGCGAATGCGCTCGTAGGCGTTTCCGATTTCACTGGTGCGCGCCTGGGCCACCTCACGCATGCTTTCGGGAAGGCCTTTGCCCGCCAACTTGTCCGGGTGGTTTTGGCTCATCAGCTTGCGATAGGCTTTTTTGATATCGGCGTCGCTGGCATCCTCAGAAACGCCCAGCACGCGGTAGGCGTCTTTAAGGGCCTCTTCGCTCGCCCCTTGGGAATTGGCGGCCGCGCCATGCAGCATAGCCTCGATTTGCTGGACTTCCGCCTCGCTACAGCCGATGCCACGCGCTACCCGCAGGATCATTTTATGCTCTTCAGGATGCAGTACACCGTCAGCTGCGATGGCTGAGAGCTGGACCTGTAAAAATACCTGACGCATGACCGGCTGGTGCTGGGTCAGGCGGCCAACGCTTGCAAGCTCGGCATCAAGATCAAAGTCATCCGCTCGGCCCCGCTCAAAAGCAGCGCGCGCCTTGGCTCGCTGCTCGCCCTGCAGGTGCATCTGGTCAAATAGCTTTTCGGCAATGCTCAGCTCGCCGTCAGTGACTTTACCGTCGGCCTGGCATAGGCAGCCCATCACCGAGAAAATCGACTCCAGAAAACCTTCCTGAAGGCGCATGCGCGCCTCCCTCAAGCGCTTGCCAAGGCGCCGCCCCAGCCACCAGCCCAAGGCGCCGCCAATGAGCAAACCAACGGGGCCGCCCGTGGCAAGACCAATGAGGGCAAAAAACACAATCAGAAGTAGCATGGCTCTCTCTAGCGTTAGAAGTCAGGGGAGGGCAGCCGGACGGCGATCGCATTTAGGCTTTACCGTTTGACCAAGCGGCGCTTTCACCGAACGTAAAGCAATAAAAGAAAGCTTGCTAAAATTTATCGCTAAGCTTTCTGCCCTTTTGCTTGGAGAAGCACAATGTCCTCACCCAGCCCGGGCGCCCCAAAAAGCTCTACGGTACACGATCCCAAGGTTTTTGAGTATCACAACCCGGCAGGCGTGGGGTGCGCTCAAGGCAGTAAGCAAGAGCATTTGCTACATAGCTGCTCCAAGGCCACGATTACCTGTTGGGCCATGGGCACCTCTCAGTACATGCACTCAGTGCCAGCGGTGCGTGAAATCGTTAACCTGCTGCTGTGCGGTAATCTGGGGAAATTTGGTGCGGCACTTCTCCAATGCGAAACTCTACTGCAGCCATCTCGTCACCGGCAAAGGTGTGCTTATTTTGCCCTGCCTGGGGTGCACGGACGTTGACGGCAACGCGGCGGGCTAGCCGCCCCGGCGCTGCTGGCGCTTGATACATCACCGCCCTCTGAAAAAGGCGTTTCAAGCGCGCTGCTGGTCAGACACCTAGACATTAAGTGCGACCTGATTCGGCGCGCCTGCGTGGAGCTTGGATAGGCGGGCTGGGTTAGTGCCCAGCCCGCAGGCGGCGCCAGCCCGGCGCTGCGGGTGGCGTTGATAAAACCGCCGCTCGGTTGAGCGTTAAGGCAGCCGTTGACGAATGGCGGCTTCGATGCCTTCGGCATCCAGGCCGCAATCGCGGAGCAATTCTTCCGGGGTGCCGTGCTCGACAAAGGCGTCGGGCAAACCAAGATTGAGTACTTCGATCTGTACGCCTTCGGCGTGAAGCAACTCGTTGATGGCGCTGCCCGCGCCGCCGGCTACCACGTTCTCTTCAAGCGTAATCAAAAGCTCATGTTCATCGGCGGCGTGGAGTACCGCGTCGCGATCCAGCGGCTTGATGGAACGCATATTGATATGCGTGGCATTGAGCTTTTCAGCAACCTCGGCAGCTGCGGTGTTTAAACTGCCAAAGGCGAGCAACGCAATGCGCACGCCGTCGCTTTTGGACTGGCGACGCACTTCTGCCTTGCCAATGGGGAGCGAGTCCAGATGTTCGGGAATCTCCACACCAGGGCCGGTGCCACGCGGGTAACGAACCGCCGCGGGGCCTGGGTGGTGGTAGGCCGCACTCAACATGGCGCGGCACTCGGCTTCATCGGCAGGAGCCATGATCACCATGCCCGGCACACAGCGCAGGAAAGAGAGATCCATGTTGCCGTGGTGGGTGGGGCCGTCTTCGCCCACCAGACCCGCCCGGTCAATGGCAAAGGTAACGTCCAAGTCCTGTACCGCCACGTCGTGAATCAGCTGGTCATAGCCGCGCTGCAAAAACGTGGAATAGATCGCCACCACCGGCTTCATGCCTTCACAGGCCATGCCAGCCGCCAGCGTGACGGCGTGCTGTTCGGCAATGGCCACGTCAAAGTAGCGCGCCGGATACTCCTTGGAGAAACGAATCAGGTCGGAGCCTTCGCGCATGGCGGGGGTGATCCCCATCAGGCGTGAATCGCTTGCGGCCATGTCGCACAGCCAATCGCCAAACACATTGCAGTACTTTTTTTTGGGAGCCGCTGGCGTCTTGGGAGGAGCTGCGGGCGCCACGCTGGTCTTTTCCAGCTTGGTGATGGCGTGGTAGCCAATCTGGTCCGCCTCGGCGGGTAAAAAGCCTTTGCCCTTGCAGGTCTTGATATGCAGAAACTGCGGACCATCCAGTTCGCGCAGGTTGGTAAGCGCCTCGGTGAGCGCTTCAAGGTCATGCCCATCAATCGGGCCAATGTAATGAAAGCCCATCTCCTCGAACAGCGTGGCGGGGCTGACCATGCCCTTCATGTGCTCTTCGGTGCGTTTGGCCAATTCGAGTGCGCCAGGCAGATGAGAGAGTACTCTTTTACCCTCTTCGCGCATCTTCAGGTAGGGCTTGCTTGCCATCATCCGGGCAAGGTAAGTAGCCAAGCCGCCAACGTTTTCTGAAATCGACATCTCGTTGTCGTTGAGCACGACCAGCATATTGGCATTGACGTGGCCCGCGTGAGCCAGCGCTTCAAAGGCCATGCCTGCCGTGAGCGCGCCATCGCCAATGATCGCACAGACGCGGCGGTTGTCGCCTTTGGCCTGGGCTGCCAGCGCCATGCCGAGTGCGGCAGAAATTGAGGTGCTGGAGTGGCCCACGCCAAAGGTGTCGTACTCGGATTCAGCACGGCGAGGAAACGCAGCCAAGCCGCCGTGCTGGCGAATACTCAGCATCGCTTCGCGGCGGCCGGTGAGGATTTTGTGCGGGTAGGCCTGATGGCCGACATCCCATACCAAGCGGTCCTTGGGCGTATGAAACGCGTGGTGCAGGGCCACGCTTAGCTCTACCACGCCAAGGCCTGCGCCAAAGTGGCCGCCGGAAACGCCCACGCTGTAAAGCAGGTAGGCACGCAGCTCGTCAGCCAGTTGGGCAAGCTGCTGGGTATTCATGGCCCGCAGCGCAGCGGGATGATCAAAGGAGTCGAGCAGCGGCGTTGCCGGGCGCTCGCGGGGAATCTCGTCGAACAGCTTCATGGGCATCTAGTGGTCGCGCTCGATCATATAGTGGGCTAATTCGGCCAGGGGTGCGGCTTGCTCGCCTAACGGGGCGAGGGCGGCAATGGCCTCGTCAATCAGGATGCGCGCTTTTTGCTGCGCGCCGTCAAGCCCCAACAGGCTGGGGTACGTCGGCTTGGCGCGGGCGGAATCGGCGCCGGATGTCTTGCCGAGCGTGGCAGTATCACCGGTCACGTCAAGCACATCGTCATGAATCTGGAAGGCTAGACCAATGGCGCGCGCGTAGCGAGTCAGGGCTTCTAAACGCGGATCAGCTTCATCCACGGCGATCAGCCCGCCCAGCCGAACTGCCGCAACAATCAGCGCGCCGGTCTTGTGGATGTGCATGTGCGCAAGCGCGTCAACGTCTGGGTGGCCGCCCACGGCGGCCAGGTCCAGCGCCTGGCCAGCCACCATGCCGGTGCGGCCCGAGGCTGTAGCCAGGGTCATGACCAGGTTGCCCAGTCGCGGGTGCGCGGTGCGTGCTAGTACTTCAAAGGCCAGAGTTTGCAGCGCATCACCGGCCAGAATCGCGGTGGCTTCATCATAGGCGATATGCACAGTAGGCTGGCCTCGGCGCAGCTCGTCGTCATCCATGGCGGGTAGGTCGTCATGAACAAGCGAGTAGGCATGAATCAGCTCAATGGCCGCTGCCGGGGCGTCAAGGTCTTCATCGCGTGCGCCGAGTGCCTGCCCGGCAAGATAGACAAGCAATGGACGTAGGCGCTTGCCGCCCACCAGAAGCCCGTGGCGCATGGCATCATCAAGCCGGGGAACCACGGTACGCTCATCAAACAGGGCGTTAAGTGTGGCGTCTACCCGAGTGGTGCTGGCCTTGCGCAGGGCCGTAAGCGAAGCCGTTTGAGTGGCTACCATGGCGGTGTCTCCTTACCCTCATTGGCGTCATCCCTGGGCGTCTCGTCACTGGCGAAGGGGGTAACATTTAAACGACCTTCGCTGTCTTCGCTCAGTGCGCGTACTTTCAGCTCCGCAGTGTCCAGACGCTGCTGCGCATCGCGGGTTAACCGCACGCCCTGCTCGAAGGCGCCGAGCGCATCTTCCAATGAGAGCTCGCCTGATTCCAAGCGTTCTACGATGGTTTCCAGTTGTTCAACCGTGGCCGCAAAATCCTGCGGTGAAGGTGCGGTATCGCTCATTGGTCAATGCCTACTGTTGTCTGGCGCCCCAATCAAAAGGCAGCGCGCGTATCTGCAACGTAAACGCACAGTATACACCGAGGCTAGGGGGTGGCGTCTGCCCCCGCCTATTTTTGCAGGTACTTGCACTGTTTTCATCTTGCAAACGCAGACATTTCATCCGGCCGCAAAGGCCTGATGCATGTGCGTTGTGCTACTATACGGCCTTTCCGTGAACCGATACACGGCGCACGCCGCCGACCATAGAGGTTGATTCAGCCATGGCTAAAACGTCCCTGGAAAAGAGCAAGATCAAGATCCTGCTACTCGAGGGCGTCCACCAAAGCGCGGTGGACAATTTTCACAATGCCGGATATGAAAATATCGAGCATTTGCCGACATCGCTAGATGAAGCGTCGCTGATCGAAAAGATCCGTGATGTGCATTTCATCGGTATTCGTTCACGTACCCAGCTCAATGAGCGGGTGTTTGCCGCAGCGGAGAAGCTGGTTGGCGTTGGCTGTTTCTGTATCGGAACCAATCAGGTGGATCTGGATGCGGCACTAAAACGCGGGATTGCCGTGTTCAACGCGCCTTACTCCAACACGCGTTCGGTAGCGGAGCTGGTGTTGGCCGAAGCCATCATGCTGCTGCGCGGTATTCCCGAGAAGAATGCGCGTGCCCACCAGGGCGGATGGCTGAAATCTGCCAATAACTCTCATGAAGCGCGGGGCAAGACCCTGGGTATCGTGGGTTACGGCAGCATCGGCGCACAGCTTTCCGTGCTCGCCGAATCCCTGGGCTTCAACGTTATCTATTTCGACATTATCACCAAGCTTGGCATGGGTAACGCAAGCCAGGTAGCCACCCTTGATGAGCTGTTAAGCCGCTCGGATGTGGTCAGCCTGCATGTGCCGGATTTGCCCTCTACCCGCTGGATGATTGGTGGCAAGGAGATCGCCGCCATGAAGCCGGGCGCCATCCTCATCAATGCCTCGCGCGGTAGCGTGGTGGAAATCGAACCGCTGGCCGATGCCATCAAGTCAGGCCATCTGAACGGCGCCGCTATTGACGTGTTCCCGGTTGAGCCGAAAGGCAACAACGAAGAGTTTGAAAGCCCGCTTCGCGGCCTGGAAAACGTGATTCTGACGCCGCATATCGGTGGCTCTACGCTTGAAGCCCAGGAAAACATCGGCATCGAAGTTGCCGAGAAGTTGATTACCTACTCGGATAACGGCACCACGATCACCTCGGTCAATTTCCCCGAAGTGGCGCTGCCTGCGCACCCCGACAAGCACCGCTTGCTGCATATTCATGACAACGTGCCGGGCGTGCTGTCGGAAATTAACCGCGTGCTGTCCGAAAACGACATCAACATCTCTGGTCAGTACCTGCAGACCAACGACAAGGTCGGCTATGTGGTCATTGATGTCGACAAGGCTTACGGCCCGCAGGCGCTGGAAGCGTTAAAGCAGGTAGAGCATACGCTGAAAATCCGCGCGCTTTACTCAGCGCACAATAGCTAAAGCAAAATGCTTGGCTAATGGCTAAAAAAACGGCTCCTCAAAGGGAGCCGTTTTGGTTAGCAAGGCTGAAGGTTAGGCCAGATCGAACAGCAGCACTTCACTTGCATCCTTGCCGGTCATGCTAATGGCATCGCCAGGCTGGAACGCAGCGGCATCACCGGTGCTGAGCTGTTCGCCATTAACCTCCACCGCGCCTTTTACTACGTGCAGCCAGGCATAGCGTGTGGCTGGGGTCACGACACTTTCGTCTGCATCAAACAAGCCGGCGTAAAGGTTAACGTCCTGGTTGAGGCTGATCGAACCTTCCCGGCCCTCTGCCGAGGCCACCAGGCGCCACTGGCCCTGCCTGTCAATTGCTGGAAACGCCTTCTGCTCGTAGCTGGGCGCAATGCCAAGCTCTTTGGGCTCAATCCAGATCTGCAAAAAGTGTAGCTCGTTCTCTTTGGAGTGGTTGAACTCGCTGTGCAGCACGCCAGTGCCCGCCGACATGCGCTGTACGTCACCTGGGCGCATGACCTCGCCGTTGCCCATGTTGTCCTTATGTTCCATTTCGCCTTCCAGCACATAGGAGATAATTTCCATATTCCGGTGCGGGTGGGCACCAAACCCATGACCGCCGGCCACACGGTCTTCGTTGATCACCCGCAGGGCGCGAAAGCCCATATGCTTAGGATCATGGTAGTTGGCAAACGAGAACGTATGGTAAGAACGCAGCCAGCCGTGGTCTGCATAGCCCCGCTCACCCGCGCGACGAATTTTCATGTTGTGCTCCCAGGTGTGTTGAAGGAATAGCTGTTGAAAGAATGAGCTTAATATACGCCTGGAATAACATCGCGTGGGGTGAAGGTTTCTGCATGATGACATCGATAAAATTAACGAATTTGTAAGCCACCAATGACCTGCGTCAATCTGGCAGGATTCAAGCATTACGCGGTTTGCGCTAGACTATGCGCGTTTATTAACCCGGTCCGCCCTTTGCGAGGGCGACTACCTGGAGCTTGTCATGTCTGCACCTACCGATACGCCGCGTATTGTCGTCGCGGCGCTGTATAAGTTTGTCACCTTGAATGACTTTGAGGCGCTGCGTGAGCCGCTGCGCCAGACCATGTTGGATAATGATGTCAAAGGCACCTTGCTGCTGGCCAAAGAAGGCATTAACGGCACTGTGGCGGGCACCCGCGAAGGCATTGATGCCCTGCTTGCCTGGCTGACTGCCGACCCGCGCCTGACCGATATCGATCATAAAGAATCGTTTTGTGACGAAACGCCGTTTTATCGCACCAAGGTCAAGCTTAAAAAAGAGATCGTGACGCTCGGCGTACCGGGCATCGACCCCAACGATACCGTGGGCACTTACGTTGAGCCGGAAAACTGGAACGACGTGATTGCTGACCCGGAAGTGCTGGTGATCGATACCCGCAATGATTACGAAGTGGCGATTGGCAGCTTCGAAGGCGCGGTTGACCCTAAAACCACTACGTTCCGCGAGTTTCCTGAGTATGTGCGCGAGCACTATGATCCGGAGAAGCACAAGAAAGTCGCCATGTTCTGCACCGGCGGCATTCGCTGTGAAAAAGCCTCCAGCTTTATGCTGAAAGAGGGTTTTGAAGAGGTTTACCACCTCAAGGGCGGCGTGCTGAACTACCTGGAAAAAGTCCCTGAAGAGAAGTCTTTGTGGCGCGGCGAGTGCTTTGTGTTTGATAACCGGGTAGCGGTGCGGCACGACCTGAGCAAAGGTGCCTATGACCAGTGCCACGCCTGCCGCATGCCGATTTCCGCCGACGACATGCAGTCGTCAGCCTATGAGCCCGGAATCAGCTGCCCGCACTGCATCGACTCTTTGCCTGAGAAAACCCGTGCTGCCGCCCGAGAGCGCCAGCGCCAGATCGAACTTGCCAAGGCACGCGGCCAGCCCCATCCGCTAGGTTACAACCATCGCGAAAAAGCCTGACGCCTAACGTAAGGCTTAATGTTAAGTAGGCGGCCACGCCCGTGGTCGCCTTTGGTCGTAAGCATCCCGTTTTGGTCGTGTGAGGCACTAGACTGAAGATTATTCAGCTTCGCTAGGGGCCTTTTATGCCTGTTTCTTCTGATACTTCATTGGCAGCCGAGCTACTGCTCCGCGATGATCAGCAGGGCGTGACCACGCTCACTCTCAATACCCCAGAGCGGTTTAACACACTTTCCGAGCAGATGCTTGGGGCGCTTCAAACGGCGTTGGCGGATCTTGCAAACGATGAGCAGGTGCGCTGTGTGGTGCTGGCAGCCAATGGTAAAGCCTTCTGTGCCGGGCACGATTTAAAGCAGATGCGCGCCAACCCTGATAAAGCTTACCACCAGGCGCTTTTTGCCCGCTGTAGCGAGGTGATGCAAGCTATCGTTCATTTCCCGGTCCCGGTGATTGCCAAGGTGCAGGGTATTGCCACCGCCGCTGGCTGCCAGTTGGTTGCCAGCTGTGATTTAGCCGTTGCCGCGCAGAGTGCCCGGTTTGCGGTGTCGGGCATTAATGTAGGCCTTTTCTGCTCGACACCGGCCGTGGCGCTGTCGCGTAATGTGCCCCGCAAGCGGGCGATGGAAATGCTCCTGACCGGCGAGTTCATAAGTGCCACCCAAGCGGCTGAATGGGGCTTAATCAATCGGGTTGTCGAAGATGCGGCACTCGACGACGCCGTTCAGGCGCTGACGGATAGTATCTGCGCCAAAAGTGCCGTGGCGGTGAGAACGGGAAAGGCCATGTTTGCACGCCAGCTGGCCATGCCGCTGGATGAGGCCTACGCATTTGCCGGGGAAACCATGGCCTGCAATATGCAAACACTTGACGCCGCAGAAGGTATTGATGCGTTTATCGGCAAGCGCCCGCCGCGTTGGCAACACCGCTAGCGCATACCCGCTATTAGTGGAATTCGTTTCCGTAAACGCGACAGCGTCATGACGGCGCGTTATCCTGTGGGTTTTGCGCCTTCAGGAGAGAGCAGGGTGAGTGAAGCCAAGCGTAGAACGGTTGGGCGTCCGGCAAACGCCGCCAAAGCGGGCGGCGGGCATAGCCAATCGCTGGTACGTGGCCTAACGCTACTGGAGTATTTGGCGGCAAGCCCTTTGGGGCTCGCCCTGTCAGATGTGGCTGAAAAAGCCGAACTGGCCCCTTCCACCACCCACCGTCTGCTCCAGGCCCTGCAAAGTCAGGGGTTTGTTACCCAGGATGACGAGCAAGGGTTATGGCGTATCGATGTCAAAACCTTCCGTATTGGCAACAGCTTCCTGGAGGCCCGCGACGTGGTGGCGACCAGCCGCCCCTTTTTGCGTCGCCTGACCGCTGAAACAGGCGAAACCGCCAACCTGGGAATTCGCGATGGTGATACGGCGGTCTTTCTGGCCCAGCACGAATCGCCCCAAATGATGCGCATGATTACCCGCCTGGGTTCGCGGGCGCCGCTGCACGCTTCTGGCGTGGGGAAGGCGCTACTGGCCTGGATGCCTGCCGACGAGCGCGCCCGCTTTCTGGATAACCGAGAGCTTGCCCGCGTTACCGAAAATACATTGTGTAGTCCCGATGCGCTGTTGTCGGAAATACAACAAATTGGTCGGCAAGGGTTTGCCTGTGATCGTGAAGAACATGCCATTGGCCTGCACTGTGTGGCCGCCTGCGTCTACGATGAACACGTCTCACCGCTGGCCGCGATTTCCGTTTCGGGCCCCATGGCGCGAATTCCCGAGTCGCGTTTGCTCGCGCTGGGAACACTGGTACGTCAGGTGGCCGATGAAATTACCGCTCAACTGGGTGGCCAGGTGCCGCGTTAATTACGGGCGCTGAGTTCCATGCTGAGTCTTTTCCTGGTGGCATTAGCAAGTGCCACGCTACTGCCCGGCGGTTCTGAGGTATGGCTTGCCAGGCTCTGGTGTCTGGGCGAGCCCGCGCTGGTTTTATGGTGTGTGGCTACTATCGGCAATACGCTGGGTAGCCTCATCAATGTCGCCATGGGCCGCTACGCGCGTCAGTTCCAGAATCGGCGCTGGTTTCCGGCATCAGCTAAAAGCCTTGCCCGGGCAGAGCGCTGGTACCACAAGCTGGGTGAGGCGAGTCTGCTGCTCTCCTGGGTGCCGATCATCGGCGACCCGTTAACGGTGCTTGCTGGCCTGTTTCGCCTGCCTTGGTGGCGTGCGTTGCTATGGATCGTGGTGGCTAAGGGCGCACGTTATGCCGTGGTACTTGGCTTGGCCCACCAGTTTTTGCTACCGCTTTGCCAGGTCTGAGCGGCACACGTTGTATGCTTTCTGCATAAAGTCATCTGCCAGGCCTTGTTCATACCCTCATGTTACCCTGTGCGCTTTATAGGCTGCCAGCAGGCCTACTCTTGCATTTCTGTTTGCATAAAGTAGGCCAACCGTTAGATTTAAGAGAGCATTTACCCAAATGGAGGTTGAGGTGTGACGCCACTACGATTACTACCTTGGTTAGGCGTCTGGTTAATGGCACTGTTTGCATTGCTTGCAACACCAGCATTGGCCCAGACAACGTTAAGCGCTGACAACGAAGGCGCTCCTCCTCCAGCAGAAGAGGGAGCGCCTTCTTACGAGGCGCTTGCTGAGCTGCTGGAAGACGAGCAATCACGACAAGCGTTGATTGACCTGCTACGCAATCAGGCGTCATCACTGCCGGCTGGTCTGGAAACGGAATTATCGCCTGAAGCCGCTGCTGCTGGCGGCAATGTATCGCCTGAGGATGTGTCCCTACCTCGCCAGCTTGCCGAGCTTACCAGCCGTGTGGTTACCGATATTGGCGGCCAGATTGAGCAGGCGGCCACTGTGGTTGGCGACCTGTTTACCGGTAGTGGCGAAAGCTCAAGCACGTTCGACTCGGCGGCATTTATCCAGGCAGCGATTAATCTGGGCATCGTGATTGGTGCCACGTTTGCACTCTTCTTTGTCCTACGGCGATTGGGTAAACCCGCCTTTGCCAAGGTAAGTAGCTGGTCGTTAAACGGCTCCGGTTTAACGCCGGTACTACGCCTTATTCTGAGTGTTGCCATTGCGGCGGTCATCGACTTTCTGATCGTGGGCCTGGCGTACGTAGGTGGCAATCTGATCGCCACCTTTGCCGTGGGCCAAACGGGCGAGCTTTCCACACGCGCATCGCTGTTTCTTAATGCTTTCCTGATTATCGAACTGTTCAAGGCGGTTATGCGGATGCTCTTTTCCTCTCATTACGAGGGGCTGCGCCTGCTGCCTATTTCTGCCCATGAAGCCTCGTATTGGAATCGCTGGCTGGCCCGGCTGATCGGTATGGTGGGGTATGGGCTGATGGTAGCCGTACCGCTGGTCAATTTCTATCTGGGGGCGTCGCTTGGGCAAGCGCTCGGTACGCTGATCATGATAATCGCCTTTGTCTATGCGGTTAGCGTAGTGCTTAAAAACCGCGTGCGCTTGCGTGGCAACATAAATGCTATCGCGGCTAATGCCACCATGACCGCAAGCCGTGTATCGCTGCAGCTGTTTGCACGTACATGGCATCTGTTTGCGCTTTTGTACTTCCTGATGGTCTTTGTACTTACGCTAATTCGCCCAGGCGATGCGCTACCCTTTGTGTTGTTTGCGACCCTTAAAACGCTCGCTGCTGTGGTGGTCGGCCTTTTGGCTTCAACGTTCTTAACCCAGACTATTGGCCGGCGCATTCAGTTATCCGATGATTTACGCCGCAAGCTGCCAATGCTTGAACATCGCCTGAATAGCTATGTGCCTAATGCGCTACGCGTGCTGAGAACAGTGATTCTGGTAGCCGTGGTCATGGTGATTCTGGATGCCTGGGGAGCCTTTAACCTAGCGGGCTGGTATGCCTCTGAGCGTGGCGCGCACCTAGTCGGCAACCTGATTAGCGTGGCGGTCATTCTAATTGTCTCGCTGGGTATATGGCTGGCGCTGGCAAGCTTGATTGAGCATAAGCTCAACCCGGAAACGGGTACTGGCGAGCCATCTGCGCGCGCCAAGACGCTGCTTAGCCTGTTCCGTAATGCCCTGGCAATTGCCATGGTGACCATTACGGGTATGATCGTTCTCTCGGAGATCGGCATCAACATCGGGCCGCTGATTGCCGGTGCCGGTGTGCTGGGTCTGGCGATTGGTTTTGGTGCCCAGAAGCTAGTGCAGGACGTAATCACTGGGGTATTCATTCAGGTCGAAAATGCCATGAATACCGGCGATGTAGTTACCGTTGGTGGTGTTACCGGTACAGCTGAGCGATTGAGCATTCGCTCTGTAGGGATTCGCGATCTCTCGGGCACCTACCATATCGTGCCGTTCTCAAGCGTGGATACCGTATCCAACTATATGCGTGAATATGGCAACCATGTGGGCGAATACGGTATTGCCTACCGTGAAAGCATCGATGACGCGATTGAGCAGCTCAAGCTGGCCTTTGAAGATCTACGGTCCAGCGAAGAGCATGGCTTCAAAATCCTTGCTGACTTGACCGTTGCTGGTGTGACGGCCCTGGCGGACAGCTCGGTGAATATCCGTGTCGTGATCAAGACGACCCCTGGCGACCAGTGGGGCGTTGGGCGTGCCTACAACCGCTTGGTGAAAATGCGCTTTGATGAAGCCGGTATCGAGATTCCATTCCCGCATACCACGCTTTACTTTGGTCAGGATAAGTCAGGTTCTGCGCCGCCTGCTAACCTTCGTGTCATGCAGCAGGCCTTCACCATTGACGGTAGCCCGGCAGGGCAGCCTAAATCGGGTGAGCTGGTGTCTGATGACTACCATGATCCGCACAAAAGCAATTCTACGCTTGAAAACCCAGAGCACCATAAACCTGATGATGAGGAGGTCTAGTCAGCAGGGCAATGCTATCGTGCTATAAGCCAACACGGGCCGCCTTCGGGCGGCCCGTGTTGTTTCTATTCGATACTTTGAGGAGAGTAATTCTCCGAGTGTCGGCCTTCCAAATAGGTGGATTCACCGCCATCCACAAATAATACCTGACCAGTAACAAAGTCGTTACCTAGCAGGTAATGCAATGCGTGGACCAAATGGTCGGGCGCTCCTTGCCGGTTAAGTGGAATGCCCTCCAAGCGCCAGGTGAGATACTCATGGGAGCGTATAGATGCAGGTAGTATCACGCCAGGCGCGATGCCGTTGACCCGGATATGTGGGGCAAACTCGAGTGCCGCCATTCGCGTCATGTCCGCCAGCCCTTTTTTAGACAGCAAATAGGCTGCATAAGGGTACTGATGATAGGCCACTTTATTGTCGATGATATTAATGACGCAGCCTTTATCGACTATCTTCGCAAAATGCTGGGTTAATAGCAGTGGGGTGAACAGGTTGACCCTAAACTGCGTTTCCAGCATGGCTAGATTAGTGTCTGCGATAGGCGCTGCCTGATAAGTTGAGGCGCTGTTAAGCAATACGTTTAAGTTAGGAAATCGTTCTTTTGCAGTATGAATCAGCGTATCAAGGGGGTCACGTATGAAGTTACAAGGTAATATTTCACACTCGCGTCCTTTTTCGCGAATACCATCTGCCACTTCTTCGGCTTCTTCTCGCGAGCTATTAACGTGTAAGGCAATGTCATACCCTGCATCCGCTAACGCTTCAGAAAAGTGGCGTCCCAAGCGGGTGGCGCCCCCTGTCACTAAGGCTGCTTTGTTACTCATTAGATGTCCCTGTATTTAAAGTTATGCAGCGGCTTCGTACATCTTGCGTTTATTATTAGCCGATTTATTGCTTGCACACTAAGAGCGTAGCGCTAGTCTGAGAGTTGGTCACTAGTAGACCTTAAGAATGTTTCGGCCATCTCGGATGGGGTTATCACTATGCCAACAACGGCGTTAAGGGCAGGACAGAATACGGCGCTACATGAATGTCTGATCTCGATAGGCTCGAATATTGAGCCAGAGCTTCACTTTGCTCAGGCGTTCTCCCTTCTAGGCTATGAATGTGAGTTGGTGGCTTACTCCAAAGCGATCTATACGCCGCCTGTGGGGTTTCTAAATCAGCCTGATTTTTTAAATGCGGCACTTCTGGTACGAACACCGCTTGCCCATGACGCGTTTCGTGCCTACCTGAAAGCAGTGGAAAATCGCCTGGGCCGGGTACGTGGACCGAACAAGTCAGGTCCCCGCACCATGGATCTGGATATCGTGGCATGGAATGGCGAACTGATGGATCAAAGCTACTTTGAGCACGACTATGTTCGTCTTCCCGTCGATGAAGTGTTGGCCGTGACCGGACGCTCTTTGGTTGAGCGAAAGAATTAAGTTTTTTCCTGCTGGGCCGATAATACCCGTACGGTCATTTCACTTAACCCTGCCAGCAGGTTGCCCGACATGAGGGTATGGATTGTTTAGCCTAAACACCAATGTTACCTCGCTACTGGTGCAGAACAATCTGCGTACCAGCCAGCAGGCCATACAGACCTCCATGCAGCGCCTATCGTCTGGCTTGCGTATCAATAGCGCCAAGGACGACCCGGCCGGGCAGGCGATCGCCAATCGCATGGGCGCCCAGATTCGAGGGATGAATCAGGCTATCCGAAATACCAATGACGGGATTTCGCTGGTGCAGACCGCCGAAGGCTCGCTAAACCAGATTAACGACAACCTGCAGCGAATTCGTGAACTGAGCGTTCAGGCATCCAACGGGACTTATTCGGCAAAAGATCTAGAGTCGATCCAAAATGAGGTCGACGAGCGGCTGGACGAGATTGACCGCATCGCCGGGCAGAGCAACTTCAATGGCATTAATCTACTCGGCGAGGCACGTAGCCTCAATATTCAAGTAGGCGCCGATGCAGGCGATACCATCAGTGTCCGCATGGTCGCCATGGACCGTGTGGCGCTGGGCCTTGACGGCTTTAACGTGCTGAAAGACAGCGCTACGGAAAACCCTATGGAGAGGCTGGATAATTCCATCAGGCAGCTAGATCAGCAGCGCAGCTATTTCGGCGCGGTACAAAACCGTTTCGAAAGTGTGATCGACGGGCTCAATAACAGTATCGTCAACCTTTCCGCTGCCCAGTCGCGCATTCAGGATACCGATTACGCAAAAGAGGTCTCCAATCTGATCCGAGCGCAAATTCTCCAGCAGGCGGGTATGTCAATACTTGCCCAGGCCAACCAGCAGCCGCAGATGATCTTGCGTCTGCTCGAAGGTCTGTAGTCCCGCAGTAAGTGCATCTATTCCTTTTTTGCCGATTTTATCCACTCCTGTTCGATCATTAAGTACCTGATACGCTATTCATTCCAATATGGCATGTATTAGGCGTTTTTTTTCGTTTGTGATCTATGCTGAGAGTTTGCTTTGATAATGCCATTCAACCCTGAATGACAGGAGAAGCAACGGCGATGGATCTTCCCCATGTAAGTGCTGCATTGGGCGTTATACACCCGATTTGTGTTGCCCGCGGGCGTAATGCCGAGGTTTGGGATGAAACAGGCCAGCGCTATATCGATTTTATTGGTGGTATTGGTGTACTTAACCTTGGACATAGCCATCCGGTAGTAGTTGAAGCCGTTAAAACTCAGGTAGAAACCTTAATGCACTCTGCGTTTAACGCAGTGCCTCATCGCGGCTATTTAGCGGTAGTGGAAGCGTTAAATCAGTTTGTACCGGTTTCTTATCCGCTTTCTTGCATGCTGACCAATAGCGGCGCAGAAGCTACCGAAAATGCACTGAAAGTTGCCCGCGGTGTTACAGGACGTCAGGCGGTGATTGCGTTTGATGATGCTTTTCATGGTCGTACGCTGGCGGCCTTGAACTTAAACGGCAAGGTCAAACCGTATAAATCGGGTCTTGGCGCCTTACCTGGCCCGGTTTACCACCTGCCTTTCCCAAGCCGCGACAGCGGTGTAACAGCCGAGCAGTCGCTGGCCGCTCTGGAGCGTTTGTTTGAAGTTGAAATACCTGCCGATGAAGTAGCGTGCATGATTGTTGAGCCCATTCAGGGCGAGGGTGGCTTTCGTTTATTGTGCCCACAGTTTGCCAAGGCAATGCGCGATATTTGTAACCAACACAACATTGTATTGATTTACGACGAAATCCAGTCTGGGTTTGGACGTAGCGGCAAGCGATTTGGCTTTACGCATTTGGGCGTGGAGCCCGACCTTTTATTGATGGGTAAAAGTATTGCTTCGGGACTACCACTTGCTGCGTTAGCGGGGCGGGCAGAACTGATGGACGCGTTACCTAAAGGTGCGCTTGGAGGAACATACTCCGGTAATGCAGTGGCCTGCGCGGCGGCACTTGCCGTAATGAATGTGATGCAGAAAGACACCCTTGAAAACTGGGGCTCACGTCAGGAATCGCTGATTGTTGAAGCTTATGAGGCATGGCAATCGAGCGGTCGCTTTCCTATGCTGGGGGCGATAACCGGTGTTGGCTCTATGCGGGGTATCGTCTTTAACGATACGCAAAACGCTACAGGGGCTGAGCATTTGACAGCGCTTTTAAATGCCGGACGTAAGGCCGGTATTCTACTAATGCCCAGCGGACGTAAGCGCAATATTCTGCGTCTACTGCCACCGTTGACCGCTGAACCAGAGATATTGAAAGAAGGTTTAAGCCTTATTGAGCAAGCGCTGGAGACGTTAAGCGCATGATCGCAAGAGAGGCCGGAGAGCAAGTTAGCGCTTTATATACGCGGTTTCTAACAGCCCTTAAAACATGCGGCTTCGATGGCGAAATTGCCTCCGGTTACGCACAGCGCACGGTGCTGGCTACCGATAACTCGATTTACCAGCGACTGCCCCAGGCAGCTGTGTTTCCCCGCCACGCTGAAGACTTGGAACGCCTGACCAAGCTGGCTGCTGAAATGCCCTACCGCGAAGTGGTGCTGACACCCCGCGGCGGCGGTACTGGTACTAACGGCCAGTCGCTGACCGACGGCATCGTGGTGGATGTTTCACGCCACATGAACCAGATCCTGGACATCGATGTGGAAAACCGCCGGGTGCGTGTTCAAGCGGGCGTGGTCAAGGATCAGTTAAACGCCGCGCTGAAGCCTTATGGGCTGTTCTTTGCTCCGGAGCTCTCGACCTCCAATCGGGCTACCATCGGCGGCATGATCTCCACCGATGCCAGTGGTCAGGGCAGTTGCACGTATGGCAAAACCCGCGATCACGTTCTTGAGCTTGATACCGTGCTGCTGGGGGGGCAGCATTTGCATAGCCGGGCGCTGAGCGTAGAGGATGAGCAGCAGGCGCAGCAGCAAAAGGGCGCGCTTGGCAAGGTGCATCGCACCGCGGCGGCGATCATTGATCAGCAGAGGGACTTGATCGAGGCGACGTTCCCACCGTTAAACCGCTGCTTGACCGGCTTTGATCTGGCTCACCTGCGTGACGAGGCGGGCCAGCTTAACCTCAATAGCCTATTGTGCGGCTCGGAAGGCTCGCTGGGCTTTTTAAGCGAAGCCGTGCTCAACGTGTTGCCGATCCCCAAGCACGCCACGCTGGTGAACGTGCGCTACACAAGCTTTATGGACGCGCTGCACGATGCCAAGGCGCTCATGGGCAGCGCCCGCCCTACGTCAATCGAGACCATCGACGATACGGTACTGGCGCTTGCCATGGCGGATTTAGTCTGGGACGGCGTGGCTGAGTTTTTCCCGGAAAGCGATACCCCTATTCGCGGTATCAACCTGATTGAATTCAACGGCGACGACCCCGAAACGCTGGCCGCGCAGGTCGACGCGTTTACCACGCACCTGCGCCAGGACGCTACCGTCGAACGCCTGGGTTACACCCTGGCTGAAGGCCGTGAGCAGATCAATGCCGTCTACGCCATGCGCAAACGCTCAGTGGGGTTGCTCGGTAACGTACAGGGCGAAAAGCGACCGTTGCCGTTCGTGGAAGATACTGCCGTACCGCCGGAACATCTGGCCGACTATATCGCCGAATTTCGCGCCGCGCTGGATGCCCGCGGGCTCGCCTACGGCATGTTCGGTCATGTGGATGCCGGCGTGCTTCACGTACGCCCGGCGCTGGACATGAAAGACCCCGCCCAGGAGGCGCAGGTTCGGGAAATATCCGATGAGGTAGCCGCGCTTACCCAGAAATACGGCGGCCTGTTGTGGGGCGAACACGGCAAGGGCGTACGCTCTGAGTACGCGCCCCGGTTCTTTGGTGAACTCTACCCCAGCCTGCAACGGGTCAAGGCCGCTTTCGACCCGTATAACCAGCTCAACCCTGGCAAGATCGCCTCGCCTTCTGAGGACCCGGCGCTCATCGCCCGGACCAGCGACCCCGCCCTGCTCACCGTGGACAGCGTCACCACCCGCGGCCAGCTGGACCGCACCATCGACGAGCGCGCTTGGCAGGCCTACGACGCGGCGGTCTACTGTAACGGCAACGGCGCCTGCTACAACTATGATCTTGATGACCCCATGTGTCCGTCTTGGAAAGCCACCCGAGACCGGCGCCACTCGCCCAAGGGGCGCGCCAGCCTGATCCGTGAGTGGCTGCGCCTGCAGTCCCAAGCAGGGATCGACGTAGTGGAAGAGTCACGCCAGAGAAAGCACGAGGGTAGCGGCGCGGCACTACTGCACTTTCCCAAGCGCCTGGCCAACACACTCAGCCGCCAGCGCCACCATGACTACTCCCACGAGGTATATGATGCTATGGCGGGCTGTTTGGCGTGCAAATCCTGCGCCGGGCAGTGCCCCATCAAGGTCAATGTGCCGCAGTTTCGTTCCCAGTTTCTGGAGGTCTACCACGGCCGTTACCTGCGCCCGCTGCGCGACTACCTGATTGGCAATACCGAACGGGTGCTACCCACGCTTGCTCGAATCGCCCCATTGTATAACGCACTGATCGGCCAGCGCTGGGTGGAAACGCTGATGCGCAATGGCCTGGGCATGAGCGACTCCCCCAAACTCTCGCGTGCCAGCGTGAAAAAGCAGCTGCGCGCCTGGGGCGTGGCCGAGGCCACGCCGACCTCACTTGCCCTGCTGACCGAACAACAGCGCGCCCATAGCGTGATTCTTGTACAGGATGCCTTCACCACCCACTTTGAAGCCAAACTGGTCATGGACGTGGTGGAGTTGCTCACACGGCTCAATCTGCACGTCTTCGTGATGCCCTATAGCGCCAACGGCAAACCGCTTCACGTGCAGGGCTTTTTGGGAGCATTTGCGCGCACGGCAGTTAAACAAGCTCGGCGGCTGCGGGCGCTTCAGGAGTTTGACGTGCCTATGGTAGGGATCGACCCAGCCATGACGCTGACCTATCGCCAGGAGTACGTTAAAACGCTGGGCGCAGGCCAAGTGCCCGAGGTGCTAATGCTGCAGGAGTGGCTGGCCACGCGCCTCACCACTCTGCCGCTTGGCTCGCTCAGACTAGCCGACCCAATCTTCAAACTGCTTTCTCACTGCACGGAAAAAACCAACGTACCAAGTAGCGCCAAGGCGTGGCAGCAGGTGTTTGAGGCCTTTGGTCTAACGCTTGAACTGGTGAATGCTGGTTGTTGCGGGATGTCTGGCACGTATGGTCACGAAACCCGTAATGTCGAGACATCGCGTGTCATTTACGCTCAATCCTGGCAGGCCCAGGTTGAGGCCGAGAAGAACGCGAGCACGCTGCTGGCTACCGGATATTCGTGCCGCAGCCAGGTGAAGCGGTTTTCAAATCAGATTTTGCAGCACCCCCTTCAGGCGCTATTGGTACAACTGAAGTCAACCTCTCCTTTTCATCTTAACAATACACATAGAGAGCCTTGAAATGACCCATACCACGTTTCTAGCCACCAATGATGTACGTGATCGTTTTTCCAAGGCCATGTCGGCCATGTACCAGGCAGAAGTGCCCCAGTACGGCACGCTGCTGGAACTGGTCGAACAGGTTAATCAGGAAACACTCAATCAGCAGCCTGAACTGCACCGCCGTCTGGAAGCCCAGGGCGAGCTGGCACGTTTAAGCGTAGAGCGCCATGGGGCAATCCGGGTTGGGTCGGCGGGTGAACTATCCATGTTGAGGCGGCTATTTGCTGTCATGGGAATGTATCCTGTGGGCTATTACGATCTTTCAGAAGCGGGCGTTCCGGTACACTCCACGGCGTTTCGCCCTATCGAAGATGATGCACTGGCGTGCAACCCTTTCCGCGTATTTACTTCTTTGCTGCGCCTGGAGCTGATTGAAAGTGAGACGCTGCGTCAGCGTGCCGAAGAAATTCTGGCGAAGCGGGATATTTTCACGCCCAAGGCGCGAAAGCTTATTGAGCGCTTTGAAATTCAAGGCGGGTTAACCCCAGAAGAGGCCGACCAGTTTGTTAAAGAGGCCTTGGAAACTTTCCGCTGGCACCAGGATGCTACCGTCGATCTGGAGACTTATCAGGCGCTCCATGATGAACACCGTCTGATCGCAGATGTTGTGTGCTTCCGTGGCCCTCATATCAACCACTTAACGCCGCGTACGCTGGATATCGACGAAGTTCAGCGCCGTATGCCAAGCGTAGGCATGAATCCCAAAGCGGTCATAGAAGGCCCGCCACGCCGTAAATGTCCCATTTTGCTGCGCCAAACCAGTTTCAAGGCTCTGGAAGAATCGATTCGCTTTGCTGGGGACGCTCAAGGTACGCATACCGCCCGTTTTGGTGAAATTGAGCAGCGGGGCATGGCGCTCACGCCGAAGGGGCGAGCACTTTACGATCAGTTGCTAAATGAAGGCCGTAAACAAACGGCAGGCCTGGATAACGACGCTCACCAGACGGTTATGGATAAGGTATTTGCCGCACTGCCCGATAGTGATGACGCTATGCGTCGCGAGGGGCTAGCCTACTTCCACTATCACCTCACGGATGCTGGGAAAAATGCGGCGAGCAGTAGCAGTGCCGATATGGACGCCCTGATTGAAAAAGGGCTGGTTGAAGCGCAGCCGATTACCTACGAAGACTTTTTACCGGTCAGTGCGGCGGGTATCTTCCAGTCAAACCTGGGTGGGGGCGAGAACGAAGCCTATGCCGGCAACGCCAACCGTGAAGCATTTGAAGAGGCGTTAGGTGCTCCGGTAACCGACGAGCTTGCCTTGTATGCCGAGCGCGAACAGGCTTCTAAACAGCGTGTGTTGGCAGCGCTGGCAGGTTAACCGATCTTTTTTCAACACGGTTAGTTGCATATTCAGGCTGCCCGCCAGGGCAGCCTGAATTGTTTATAGATGGCCTACAGTACCTGAGGCAGCAGTAGCACTTGCTATTATATGCTCCACAAACCGGCGCACTTTGCCAAGCTCACCCAAGTGTTCAGGGTAGACAAGATAGTACGCACTCTCGCTGTGTAGCCGATGGGGCCAAGCTAGCGTAAGTCGTTCGGCAGCCAGTTCTTCGTCTACCGTGAAATGAGGCACCAGCGCCACGCCCCCTCCTGCCATGGCAGTGCGTACCAGCATAGGGAAGGTTTCAAACCGGGTGCCGTGATAGCTACGGTCGGTAGTGATTCCTTGGCCTGCAAACCAGTGGTGCCAAGCATCTGGGCGTGTTGAGAGATGTAGTAGCGGCAACTGGGCCAAGTCACTTGCTGTCTCAACTGGGTGATTGTCTAGTAGTGAGGGAGCTGTCACCGCGACCATCTCTTCGTCCACCAGCTTATGGCAGGCAAGGTTGGGCCAACTGCCGTGACCGTAAAACAGCGCGATGTCGATATCCTGCTGTTCAAGATCAAAATCTTCCACTCGATCATGAAACTCCAGGCTAATACCTGGGTTCGCCGCCAAAAAAGCCGGCAACTTGTCTGCCAGCCAGCGACTACCAAAGCTTGGTAGTGTCGCCACTTTAAGCACTTCGCTATTGCCGCTATAGGTCATTATGGTCTGAGTCGACATCTCAATCTGAGCGAGCACTTTACGAACGTCGCTAAGAAAGATGGCGCCCTCAGGTGTTAATAATAAACTGCGCCGTACTCGGCGAAATAGCTTGTGGTGGAGGATCGACTCCAGATGGGCGACTTGCTTGCTTACCGCACTCTGGGTCAGGCTCAGCTCATCGGCAGCCCGGGTAAAACTCATATGGCGAGCTGCTGCTTCAAAACACTGCATGGCGGCGGTTGAAGGAAGGTTGCGTGATGCCAAACGGTGAGCTCCTGATAACCTGTGAACCGTCCCGGTGGCTAGGCACCGGGACGATGTAAGGGGTTGATCATAGCTCATGAAGCGAGTGGCTTCGCGTCTTGGAAAGTATCCGCACGGCGCGACTGCCACCAACCCACTGCTATCATGGCTAATAAGCCCAGCCCGCTGGTAAGGAGTTCGGGCACAACCATGGCAAGCCCCGCTGCCAAGAGTACCAGGCGCTCCCAGAAGCGGGAATCACGTACAAAGTAACCCAGCAGTGCACTGCTTACACCCATGATCCCTAACAGTGAGAAGGCCAGTGCGCTAATCAAGCCAAGCGGCGTGGGGTCGACCATCACCAGCATCGGGTTATAGATAAACGCATAGGGAATAATAAAGGCCCCAATGGCTAGCTTAACGGCCGTAAAGCCGGTTTTCATTGGGTTAGCCTGGGCAATGCCCGCGCCTGCAAAGGCGGCCAAGCAAACGGGGGGCGTGATATCCGCGATGATGCCGAAATAGAACACAAACAGGTGCACCGCCATGGGCGGCAGGCCAAATTCATTGATCAGGGCTGGCGCTGCAATGGTTGCAGTGACTACATAGTTGGCCGTAGTAGGCAGTCCCATACCCAGTACAATACATGCCACCATGGTGAAGATAAGCGCGAGTATCAACACACCGTCTGCCAGACTGATGATACCGGCGGCGAATTTTGCCCCCATACCGGTCATACCCACCACACCTGCAATTATGCCTGCACAGGCCACGGCGGCAATGACGGGCAGGGCCACTCGCGCGCCTTGTTCAAAGATTTCCAGTATGCCCCTTAACGATGGGCGCGTTTCTTTACGCACCAAGCTCACGGCAAAAGCGCAGGCAATACCCAGCAAAGCGGCGCGTTGTGCCGTAAACCCAACGCTGATCGTGGTCACGATGACCAGCAGTGGCAACAGCATGTAGCCTTTTTCCAGCAACAGCTTACGTTTGCTGGGTAGCTGGTCTTTAGGAAGACCCAAAATGCGGTGGCGCTTGGCTTCAAAGTGAACGCCAATAAAAATGCCCGTGAAATAGAGAATCGCAGGAATCAGCGCTGCGAACATGATCTCCCGATAAGAGACACCCACATATTCCACCATGATAAACGCAGCCGCGCCCATTAACGGCGGCATGATCTGTCCGCCAGTTGAGGCTGAGGCTTCAACTGCGCCGGCCACTTCGGGCTTGAAACGCGCATTTTTCATCATGGGGATAGTGAACGAGCCCGAGGCCACGGTATTACCAATAGAGCTGCCCGAAATCATTCCCTGCAGCGAGCTTGCCATGACCGCTGCTTTACCGGCACCACCGGTAAAGCGTCCGGTTACTGCGAAAGCTAAATCATTAAAGAAGCGGCCAACGCCGGTGTGCATTAAAACAACACCGAAGAATAAGAACAGGAAAATAAAGCGCGCGGATATTTGCAGAGGCGTACCAAACACGCCGCTTTCCCTGAACCATAGGTAGGGCGAAACCTGCTCAAGTGAGAACCCCGGATGGGAGAGCAGGGGGCTGGGGATAAGGTTGCCAAACAGAGCATACAAAATTGCCAGCGCGGCCATCACGACAATAGGCATGCCGACTGTACGGCGGGTGGCTTCGAGAACAAACAATACCCCAAGCACGGCAATGGCCAGATCAATTGTCGAGTAACCCGTGATGCGTGCACGCAGGACCTCTTCATAAAAGAGAATCTTGTAGTAGGCGGTGAACGTTGCAGTAAAAGCTAGCACGATGTCGTACCAGGGAACGCCTTGGCGAGGGCCAGTACCCCGTGTGGCAGGAAAGAGGATAAAGATCATTCCTAGCGCCATGCCGAGATGCACTGCACCTTGCTGCTGTGAGGGAAGCGTGCCGAAGTAAGCTGTATAAAGATGGAAGCAGGTAAGCGAGACGCCCATCAACGTAACCAGCCACGCCCACTTACCTAACTGTAACGGCGAGCGTATCTGGGACTCACGGTCGTATTTCTCTAAGAGAGATGCTTCGTCAGGCGTTTTTTTTTATCCACGATTAAACCTCATGCGGATGGCGCCGCCAGCTTAAGCTGGCGGCGGTAAGGGAAATTAGTCAGCAAGGTCGCCTAAGCTTTCAATGTTGGAACGCTCGCGGGTGACCACCTGGATGACTTCGGGATAGATGTGGCCGATAAAGGCGACATTACCGATAGCACCACCGTCGAACTCGCCACGGCCTTCAACTGCATCTTGAGCGGGCGCGTGAACAGTCATACCCAGGTCCATACTATTGTCACGGATACTTACCAGGTTCTCGATAGAGGCGCCGGTTTCGATGTTGGTAAAGTTCTGACCATCCAGATAACGGTTCCAAATGGTGGCCATCTCGCCACCCAGCGGGTAGTACGTACCGCCCTGGCTACCGGTACCCAGGATAAACTCACTCTTGGGTTCGACATTACCAAGCTCGGCCACCGGGTTGTTGACGGTCAGACCCTGCTCTTCGTAATAGCGCTTGGCGCCTGGGTGGATAGGCAAGCCTTCTGAGCCATTCAAAGCATTTTCCAGCGTCATGAATGCCGATTGAGCGTGGGTATTCTCTTCGGCATGTTCGTGCATCAGGCGCGCCAGTTCATAACCCAGCTCGTCATCAATGGTTTGCGTGTTACCCACCAAAATGGCATAGGCAGTGATTGTTTCGACATCCTCTTCCTGGAAATCGTAACTATTGGCCGGAATCGTAAAGCGCTTATAGGCACTATTGGCTTCAATATAATCAATTGCGTCATCGCTTAGGCCTATTAAGCGGACATCGCCACTAGAGGCTTGCAGGTTTTCGATACTGCCTGAGGGCAACCCAAGGATGCCGATTGAAATATCGATATTGCCATCCTGTACCCCATCAAGTGCGGCACCAAAACCTTCCTGGTACGTATTGTACTTGTCGCTCTTGATGCCGTAAGCATCAAACAGCAGTTGGGAGACGCTTTGCGTCGTACTGGCCGGAGGCCCAATAGCAATATTGGGCTTGCTTTCGCTACTGCATCCAGCGAGTAGAAGACCGGCGCTTAGGCCACAGAAGGTCTTGGACAGGGAAGGCTTCATATTAACTCCTGCTAATAAAATTAATTATAATGATTCAGTGCTGCTCATTGCGGTGTAAAGCCTGAGCTTCAAGGGGATAAGCGGCTAAACACAAGCGGAAAATGGACTGGCTATTGTTCACATACAAAGCGCGACAGACAAAAGAAATTAAGTTGCGTACGCATTCCATTTTCTCATGATTCGAGTGAAAACGGATCATCAGCGGATTAAAAATACGCATCTTGGCAAAATTAAATTTTTTAACCGCTCTATAGTGAGAGGGGGGCTAGGCGTGCATTGCCCTATAAGGAAAGTGACTTGTGAAAGGATGATTGTATTCGATGAGGGAATGCATAGCCTCCATTGAGGCCATGCAAATCTTTGAATGAACTTGAAGGTGTGTGTTTGCTAGCTATCAATCAATCAGGCCCTGCTCACGCGCCATGGCGAACGCGGCCTTGGGGCCATCCCAGAGTGAGGGCAGCAGTATCAGCGATACCGGCACGGCGGTGATCACGATGAATTGCTGCAGCGCGGCGATCTGACCTTCACGCATGGCCAGCAGCACCGCAGCCATGATCGTCATGATCACGCCCCAGAAGGCGCGTAGAAATGGGCTGGGCTCGTCGTGGCCAGCACCGACCATGGCAATGGAGTAGCTCATGGAGTCGCCGGTGGTGGCCACGAAGATGGTCGTCAGCAGCAGGATTGCCAGCGCCATCCAGGTGCCGCCGGGTAACGCCTGGGCCAAGGCGAGCGTGGCGATGTCGAACTGAAAGTTCGTCAGCGCATCGGTCAGGTCGATCACGCCGGTCAACTGGTAGTAAATGCCCGAGCCGCCCAGCAGCGTGAACCAGACCGTGGTGGCGATGGGGGCGATGACCGCCACGGCCAGAATCATCTCGCGAATGGTGCGCCCGCGGGAGATGCGCGCCATGAAGATCGCCATCAAGGGCGCAAAGGCGATGAACCAGGCGTAGAAGAACACGATCCACCACTGCATCCAATCCGCCGGCGCGGTTTCCGCTGTCATGGTGACCATCTTGAAGAAGTCGTCCAGGTACGTACCCATGCCAGCAAAGTAGCTATTGAACAGAAACAGCGTCGGTCCGAACAAAAAGATGACCGCGCCGATGCCCAGCGCCAGCATGACGTTGAAGCGGCTCAGAAGCTGCATGCCCTTGTGCACACCACTGACCGCGGAAAGTACGTACACCATGCCCAGGGTCGCCAGAACCAAAAGCCGTGTAACGAAGGTGTTGGGCAGCCCAAACAGCACCTCGAGGCCATGGCTGACCTGGGTAGCCAGAAAACCGACCGGCCCGACGGTACCCGCCACCACCGCCAGTACGCAGCAGGTATCCACGACACCACCCAGCGGGCCACGCATCAAGCGCTCGCCGAATAACGGGTAGAGCAGAGTGCGCGGTTGCAGCGGCTGGCCTTTTTCGTAGTGAGCGTGGGCCAGCACGATCGCGGTGAGCGACCCAAGAATTGCCCAGCCGACGAACCCCCAATGGGTGAACGACTGCGCCAGTGCCCCGGGCACTGCGGCGGCCACGCCCGGGTCGGTATCAAAGGCGGGCGGCACGTTCACGAAGTGATAGATTGGCTCACCGGCGGCGAAAAAGACGCCACCGCCGCCCAGCAGCGTACACAGGATGATCGAAAGCCACTTGAAGGTACTCAACTCCGGTGCATCCAGGTTGCCGATCTTGGCGTTGCCGGCCGGGGTCAGTGCAAGCCCGATGGCGATAAAGAACGTCAACAGCATCAGAAACTGGAAGTAGGTACCGAAGGTCAACGCGCTCCAGGCAAAACCCTGGCTGATCGAGTTGGCGACAAGGTCCAGATCGTAAAAGGAAAGCGCTAGAAAAAGCACGATGAATCCAATGCTTAGCGTGAGTACGATAGGATCGCCAAGCGAAGATTGCGTTTGGCGGTCGGCATCAGAGGCCGATTGAGTCATTAATATACCTTTTGGGTGGCAAGAAGAGCGGTGCCCAAGCGGGCATTAAGAGACGTGATGCAGCCAGCGTGTGCGGCATACAGCTAAAAAAAAGCGCCATTCATTGAATGGCGCGAGGACAGGAAACTGCGGCTAGTATATCGTGGCTATAGACCAAAGTCGAATGTGATCGTTTTTGGTGCTTGAAAAGAGCCGTTGCACCACATTGGCGCTCTATATGATAGGCAATGCTTTATTTAATCAAACCGTTGGAAAATTAAAGGTAAGCAAGCCTGACTGCGTGTTGGCTCACCTTCACAGCGCTAAGCGCTATCTGAGCACTTACCAGCGATAGAGCAACGAGGCGCTGGTGGTGGTGTCGGTACGCACGCTGGTGTCGTCCGGCGGCTGAGAGTTGTGTTTGATCTCATGGGACAAGCGCAGCGACATTCGTGAGTTAAGCCGTGCGGTTAGCGCGGTAAGCGACCTGGCCGTGGTGTTTTGTTGGGTGTACTCTACCGACATTTCCTGCTCGATATCGGCGTAATCTGAAAATCCCCAGCGATAGGCGAGCGCCGAGTAGGCCACGGCGAGGCGCTCATTATCATCATCGCGCAAGCGGTCATTACGATAGCCGGGCCCTGCCTCGAGCGATAACGAGTGCCGTGAACCTTCAAGCAACTGGCGCCCGTAACCGCCAATCACCGAAAGCTGCTGGTCGTAGCCGGCAAAGCGGTCCTTTTCCCAGCGGGCAAAACCAAACAGATAGTGCGGGCCGCTAAAGTCGTAGCGTTCGCGGCCTGCGAGCAGGTACTGCTCGGCGCTGGTTTCACCATTCTTGCTTACATTGCGCACCTCACCGCGCAGCGAGTGGGTAAGGTCACCGGTCAGCCAGGTTAGGCGGGTTTTACCGATCAGCGTCTGGCTGTTGGTATTGCCTGAAAGGTGAGTAAAACCCAGTTCAGCATCGCCGCTAAAAATCGGCGCATCTTCAGTGGGTGGGGGCGGGGCGTAAAATGGGGTCGCGGCCGCCGAGTTGACCAATAACGTACTGGAAAAGATGGTACCTACGAACAGTAAACAGACCGACGAAACAACACGCTTAAATATGCTGGGCACCCAACGCCTCCCTTAATGACATAAAAGATGGCGATTAACGCCGCCTAACTGCGCATGTCATAATGACGTTGTCGCGCACCTTGAGTTCCACCATGACTGATTCCCGCCCCCGTACCTTAGCTGAATTACAGCGCTGGCGCCGTACCCGCGCTAAACGGCGCTGGTATAAACGTAGCTTTCGGTTACAGGTAATGCTGCTGGTGGGCCTGCTGCTGGCCGGCATGCTACTGGCTCAGGGCACATATCTCAATCATCGCAAGGCGGATATCATCAACCATCAGATGGGCGAGCGGGCGCTGGCCGTGGCCAAGACGGTGGCGGGAATGCCGCAAATCATCAACGCTTTTGCCACGCCTGACCCGGCAATGATCATTCAGCCGCTCGCCGAACGGGTACGTCAGGAAACCGGCGCCCGCTACGTAGTGGTCGGCAATGCGCAGTCGATTCGCTATTCACATCCTGTGCCTGAGCGGCTTGGTGAACCCATGGTCGGCGGCGATAACGACCAGGCGCTGATTTACGGCCAATCCTACGTGTCTAAGGCGACCGGTACGTTGGGTACCGCTATGCGCGGTAAAACCCCTATTTGGGATGAAGAGGGCAATATTATCGGCGTGGTGTCTGTCGGCTTTATGATGGATCGGGTCGAGATGGACGCTGCCCGATACACAAACTTTGGCTGGGTGCTCGTCGCGCTGATGATTGCTTTGGGCTTTGCTGGTGCGTACTGGCTATCCCAGCATCTTAAGAAGGTGATTCTGGGCCTTGAGCCCTATGAAATCGCCCGGCTGGCCATGGAGAAAGAGGCCATTTTGCAATCCATCCATGAGGGAATTCTGGCGGTCAACCGCGATGGCCATATTACCTTGGTCAACCAGCAGGCCAGGCGCTTTCTCAATCTGCCCGATGAGCATGTCATGCTGGGCCAGCCGATCCAGGAGGTGGTCCCCAATACCCGCTTATTGGAAGTGCTCAAACACGGCGAGCAGGAGTTTGATCAACAGATGTGGCTAGGGGACCACCCCGCGGTAGTCAACCGGGTGCCCATCCTGCATGACGGGGAAATCGAAGGCGCAGTGGCCACGTTTCGAAGCCGCCGGGAAATCATCGATCTCTCCCAGGCGCTTACTCAGGCCAGCCGCGATGTGGATATGCTGCGCGCTCAGGCGCACGAGTTTTCCAATAAGCTGTACACCATTTCCGGGTTGCTGCAGCTTAAACGTGTAGATGAAGCGCTGGCGCTGATCCATCAGGAGACTGAACGCGCCCAGGCCCAGATGAGTTTCTTGATGCGCCACGTGGCCGATACCGTGCTCAGCGGTACGTTACTGGGTAAACTGACCCGAGCGCGTGAGCTGGGCGTGGCCATGGAGATTGATGAGCAAAGCTCGCTCTCCTGCCCGCTTACGCCCACCGGTCAGGAAGTTATGATGAGTGTGGTGGGCAACCTGTTGGATAACGCCTGCCACGCGGCGCTGAATGGGCCTAACGGAAAAGTGCCCAAGGTGCGGCTGTTTCTTACCGACCTTGGCGAACAGCTGCTGGTGGAGGTTGAAGACAATGGCCCCGGGGTGCCCGAGGTCCATGCTGAATCAATATTTCAGGAAGGTTTTTCCACCAAGGCCGGCAAGCATTGCGGAATTGGACTGTCACTGGTGGCACGCCTGTGCCGCCAGCATGGGGGGGCGGTGGCGCTTGAGGAGAGTGAGCTGGGGGGCGCGTGCTTTATCGCCGTACTGGACCGCTCGCTATGTGCCGCACCCTGATCGTTTAAACGACCACGACGGCAAGAGGAAACGTGATGTCTGCAACGCAATACGGCATTTTGGTCGTTGAAGACGATTTTCGCATTGCTGATATTCATAAAGCGTTTATCGAACAAAGCGAAGGTTTTTATATTGCAGGCGTTGCCCGCAACGGCGGCGAAGCCAAAGCGCTGATGGCGGAGCATGCCAACAAAATACATCTGGTACTCTTGGATGCCTACCTGCCTGACGTCGAAGGCCTGGAGCTTTTATGGGCGATCAGGCGCGACTATATCCATGTGGATATCGTCATGGTTACCGCCGCCCGCGAGGTGGAAACCATCAGTGAGGCGCTGCGTGGTGGCGTGTTTGACTACTTGATCAAGCCCATTGAAGCGGCCCGTATGGAGCAGATGCTGACCCGTTTTCGCCGCGAGCGCGAAGCGCTTGCTGGGCGCAACGAGATGAATCAGGACGAGCTGGATCATGTGTTTACCCGGCTGCAGCCGGGGGACGCGCCGCGCCAGACCTCAAATGCCCTGCCCAAGGGCATTGATCGGCTGACCTTACGCCGGGTGGTGGAAGCTCTGGCTGCCGAGGCGATGCCGCTAACCGCCATGCAGGTTGCCCGGGTCATGGGGGCTAGCCGCTCTACCGCTCGACGGTATCTGGAGTTTCTTGTTGCAGAGCGTGGGGTTAGTGCAGAGCTTGGCTATGGCGATGTAGGCCGCCCAGAGCGACGCTATCGGCTGCTTGAGACAGCTCACGATTGGCTTGAATCGCTTTAGCTCGCACATTAGTTCGTATTCATTGATGTGCCGTGAACAAAATGAACAAAATGCCCACAAAGAACATTTTGTTTTTTATGTTCACAAGCTTGTCGTAGAGGGCAGGCGTCTTCTAACGTTCGCGGCGTAACCACGACATAATAACAGTGGACCACACAACAACATTTAAATGTGGAGAACGCCAATGACTTCGCTTTCGCTTAAGCGCTTAGCCGTGATCGCCCTACCGATGGCTGCTCTGGCAGGCATGATGACATCTGCCCAGGCACAAGAGTGGACGCCGAGCAAATCGATCGAGTTTGTTGCACCCGCCAATCCGGGTGGCGGCTGGGATACGCTGGTACGCACCATGTCGCGTGTTATTCAGCAAGAAGGACTGGCTGACAAGAACTTTGCCGCCATTAACGTGCCCGGCGGCGGTGGTGCGGTGGCCTGGGCGCAGATCGCCCGTGATAGCGGTAACCCGCACAAACTGTTTGCCACCAGCCCGCCAATGATCCTGGTGCCGCTTGCCGGTGCATCGCGCTACGATCACACCGACTTCACGCCGGTGGCACGCATCAATACCGACTACTCGATCATTCTGGTAGCTGCGGACTCTGAGTATCAGGACCTTAACGATCTGTTTGCCGCACTCAAAGAGAACCCCCGCCTGAGCGTGGGTGGTGGCAGCGCGCCGGGATCGATGGATCACATTTCCGTGGCTGGACTTGCTTCGGCGGCGGGCCTTGATGCTTCAAGCGTTAACTACATCCCGTTCTCGGGCGGTGGCGACGCCATGACCAACCTGATGGGCGGGCATATTGAAGCGGTCATCACCGGTGCTGGTGAGTCCGTAGGCCAGCTCGGTGAAGGCAGCCAGTTGCGCGCCTTGGGCGTATCTGCCGAAGAGCGTCTGGGTGGTGCGTTAGCTGACGTGCCTACCTACCAGGAACAGGGTATCGATTACACCTTCGATATCTGGCGTGGCGTGATGGGCGCCCCGGATATGCCTGAGGAAGCGGTCACCTACTACGAAGACCTGTTCGCTGAGATGCTGGAAACCGACGCCTGGCGTCAGGCAAGCGACCAGTTGGGCTGGATCGATGCTTATCAGAACAGTGAAGAGTTTGGTGCCTTCCTTGATGAGCAGCAAGAGCAGTTCAGCAGCGTGCTGAGCGACCTCGGCCTGCTGCGTCAATAAACACCCTATAGAGCAATACTGTGCTATCCCAGCGGCCCATGTGCCGCTGGGTACGTCTGTTCGTGACTTCTGTCCGTGACGACTAAGCGTGTGCTCCCGGAGAATTCCAATGACTAAATTGAATACCAACCAGTGGCTGGCGGTGGTACTGGCGCTCTTCGCTGCTGCCTATTTGGCCATGGCGTGGCAAGTGCCTACGTTTCCGTTGCCACGCCCGGTCGACTCTGACCTTTTCCCCAAGGTGCTGGGCGTCGCTCTTCTGCTGCTGGCGGTCTTGCTGTTCTTTGAAAAGCCTGGCGCGATAGCTGGCGCGGATGAGATTGACAAAGAAGCCACTCAAGGCCCACTGCTGCTCACCCCTTGGGCGCGTGTTGTTGTCACGTCACTGGCGATTGCTGCGTATGCGCTGCTGCTAGTGCCGTTAGGGTTTGTCCTGGCCTCCACGCTGTTATGCGTTGGTTTGACAGCCTATTACGGCTATCGCCGCCTAACGGTCAACATTGCCACGTCGCTGGGGGTGGTTTTAGCCCTCTATCTCACCATGACGCGGGTGATGGATGTATATCTACCGACTGGCGTTTTGCCTTTCTAAACAAGCCGTTTTAGCAGGTCTTTAAGAGGGTAACTCCCATGGATGCCTTGAATAATCTCATGTACGGCTTTGGCATCGCGCTTGAGCCGATCAATATTGCTTACGTTTTTGCCGGTGTGTTTGCCGGCACGATTATCGGCATGCTGCCGGGGTTAGGCCCCATCAGTGCACTTGCCTTGATGATTCCGATTACCTTTGCCATGGAGCCGTCTTCTGGCTTGATTCTCATGGCAGGGGTTTACTACGGCGCTATTTTTGGTGGTTCTACGTCATCCATCCTGCTCAATGCGCCAGGTGTGGCGGGTACGGTAGCTACCTCGTTTGACGGCTATCCCATGGCCAAGAAAGGCCTGGCGGGTAAAGCGCTGGCCATTGCCGCCTATTCGTCATTCGTGGGCGGTACAGTGTCGGTCATTTTCCTGATGCTGGTGGCCCCGCTGCTCTCCAAGGTGGCGGTCAGCTTTGGCCCGGCTGAATATTTTGCACTGATGGTACTGGGCCTGACCGCTGTCGTGTCGCTGTCTGACAAATCGCTGGTGAAAGGATTAATCGCCGCGGTTGTCGGAGTAATGATCTCGATAGTGGGCATCGACATGCAAACCGGTACCGAGCGCTTCACCTTTGGTTCGGCGCAGCTGCTTGATGGCATCGACTTCCTGGTGGTCGCGCTGGGTATTTTTGCGCTCGCCGAGGTGTTCTACATGCTGCTGCGTGGCGGTGGCGGTAAAGAGACACCACGCAATGCCATTGGCTCGTTGAAACTAACCCGTTCTGAAGTGAAAGAGATCGCCGGACCCGTTAGCCGTAGCTCAGTGCTGGGCTTCTTCACCGGCGTTTTGCCGGGTGCTGGCGCCACCATCGGCTCGTTTTTGGGCTACAGCATGGAGAAGCGTATCGCCAAAGATGGCAACACCTTCGGCCAGGGCAACATTAAAGGGGTTGCTGCCCCGGAAGCCGCCAACAATGCAGCCTGTACCGGTTCCTTTGTACCTCTTTTAACCCTGGGGGTACCGGGGTCGGGCACCACGGCGGTACTGCTGGGTGCGCTACTGGTAATGGGCGTCACGCCTGGCCCGATGATGCTGGAACAGCGCCCGGATGTGTTCTGGGGCGTGGTAGCCAGTATGTATATCGGCAATATTTTCCTGCTGGTACTTAACCTTCCGCTGATTCCGCTGATCGCCAAGATTCTGGATCTGCCCAAGCCACTGTTGCTCTCGCTGATTTTGATCTTCTGCATGATCGGCGTGTACGGCATGAGCTTCAGCGTATTTGACCTGCTGCTTCTGCTGGGCTTCGGCCTGCTGGGTCTGGGTATGCGTCTGTTCGGCTTCCCCGCAGCACCCCTGATTCTGGCGTTGATTCTGGGCAATATCATGGAAGAGTCCATGCGTCGTGCGCTGCAGATCTCAGGTGGCGACTGGATGACGTTCATTGATAAGCCGATCTCGCTCTCTCTGCTGCTGATTGCCCTGCTGTCGCTGGGTCTGCCGCTGCTGAAGAAGCGTCGCAAGCGCGCTATTGCCGAGTAGACGGTATCGTCTCAACATTGGACGAGTGACCGAAAAGCGCCCTGGGTTAACCCAGGGCGCTTTTTTTAAGCGCTAGCGCTGCGTTGACGCTGCTCTTCGGCAGCTTCACGAAGGCGCTCCATGGTGATTTCCTGAACGGCGCCATGGCTGCTTCGGATATGCGATCCCAAGCGTTTGGCGGCGAGCTGGGCATCGTTTTCGTCAAGGGCTGCCAGAATGGCGGCGTGTTCGCGATAGGTGGCATCAACCCGATCATCGCGGGTGAAGTCCAGGCGTCGAATGACGCGCAGGCGCTCGGTAATTTCACGATGAATACGGCTCATCTCCTGATTGCCCGCGGCCACCACTAAATCGCCATGGAAACTTTCATCCAGTGCACGAACCGTACTGCCCACCGCCCGCTCAGCGTGGCTGGCGGGATTCCAGATATCGCGTAAAGTGCGCAGCACCAGCGGCTTTTCAGGCAGGGCACAAAGCTTGTGAACGGCTGCCTGTTCCAGAGTAATGCGTAGGTCGTAGAGTTCAGCGATTTTCTGGAAGTCCAGCGGCTTCACCTGCCAGCCGCTGCGAAAGAGCACATCGACATACCCCTCTCGCTGGAGCTGAAACAGCGCTTGGCGAACCGGGGTTCGGCTTGCCTCCAGCCGGTCACCGATATCGCCTTCGCTAAATTTATCGCCGGGAAGAAGGCGAAACTCGAAAATATCGTCTTTCAACGCATCGTAGACACGGTCAGCGATGGATGATTTACGCAACGCCATGGCAGTAGGCCTTATTGAAAGAGGCCGCCGCATGATGCGGCGGCACGCCAGCAGCAATGTGAATGCCTTAAACTTCAATACTCAGCAGCGGCTCCCCTGGTGTTACCGCTCGGCCCGGGGTGACGTGCAGAGCGCTTATTTTGCCAGAGTGTGTTGCCATGACTTCAAATTCCATCTTCATGGCTTCAACAATCACCAACGGATCGCCTTTGTTGACGCTATCGCCGGGTTGCACAAGACACTTCCAGATATTGCCCGCAATCTCGGCACTGATCAGCTCGCCATAGCCAGCCAGGTCATCCGCCTCCGTGGGCGGCGGCGCTTTGGCCAAACGGTCCAGGGCCTTTTCTTCGCTTTCACGCCATAGCGCAACCTCTTTTGCGTAGGCGTCCTGTTGAAGGGCGCGAAATTCGGCGATGGCCTGCTGGTTGGCATCTAAAAATGTCTGGTGTGATTCCAGGTCAAACGTATCTTCCTCGATCTCGATGGTTAGCTTACCCGCCCTAAACTGATCGCGCAGGTTATCCAGTTCATCCTCGCTGACGGGGTAGTAGCACACCTGATCGAAAAAGCGCAGTAGCCAAGGAGCGCCTTCTGAAAACTGTTTGTTTTTTAGATGCTTGTTCCAGATGGGTAGAGTGCGCCCCACCAGTTGATAGCCGCCGGGCGAGTCCATGCCGTAAATGCACATATAAATGCCGCCGATGCCGACCGTGCCTTCGGCAGTATAGGTGCGTGCCGGGTTGTATTTGGAGGTCAGCAGCCGATGCCGAGGGTCCAGGGGCACGGCGCAGGGCGCTCCCAAATACACATCGCCTAGCCCCAGCACTAAATAACGCGCCGAATAGAGCACATCCTTGACCTCGTCACGGCTGGCCAGACCGTTGATGCGCTGCATGAAATCCACGTTATTGGGCAGCCAGGGAGCGGTATCGCGCACCGACTGGCGATACTTTTCCACCGCTTCCAGCGTCGCGCTATCTTCAAACGCCATGGGAAGATGAATCACCCGGCTGCGCACCTTCAACTCGTCGGTAGGTGGCAGGGCGGCTTCCAGGTCGAGCAGGTAAGTCATCAACGCCTGCTGGGTCAGCGTCAGCGGGTCGTAGCGCAGTTGAAGAGAACGCACACCGGGGGAAAGCTCCAACAGGCCGCGTGGCTGTATATCGGCAATCGCCTCCATCAGTGCGTGGATACGCATACGCGCGCCTAAATCCAGCACATTAGGGCCGTATTCCAGCAAAATGTACTGATCACCTGCCTGACGGTAGGTGACTTCCGGGCGTTCCTGCGTCGCCTCAAGGTGGGCCAGCACAGTGGCGGATAGCCCGTTAAGCGGTGCCAGCTCGGCGCTGTTAAGGGTGACGGCGGGCGGCGCAGACAGGTATTTGACAGCCAGTTCCTGATGCTGGGCAAGCTTTACGGCGGTGTCGTTGTCGATGGCGACAAAGCGGATGGTATCGCCGGGTTTGACCTGACCCACTTTCCACAGCTCGGCCTTGGCGATGGTAACCGGGCAGACAAACCCACCCAAGCTGGGACCATCTCGGGTCAGAATAACCGGCATATCACCCGTGAAGTTAATTGAGCCGATCGCATATTCGCAGTCATGAATATTTGAAGGGTGTAGCCCCGCTTCACCGCCATCTGCCCGGCTGAATTCAGGTTTGGGGCCGTTCAGGCGAATGCCTAGCCGGTTGGAGTTGTAATGGACTTCCCAGTCCTGTTGAAAGAAGTGCTCGACGGAGTCTTCGGTAAAGAAGTCGGGCGCGCCGTGCGGGCCGTAGAGCACGCCTATTTCCCAGTGGCTCGGGTAATTCGGGATGAGCGCCGGGTCAACGGGGGCGGGGTCGTGGGTGGGCGCTGGCGTGGTGCAGGCAGGTAACCCCGGCTGGCTGATGCCGAGCAGATCGCCCGGGCGCAGTGGTCGCCCGCCGTGGCCGCCAAACTGGCCGAGGGCAAAGGTTGCCCGGCTGCCAAGATACACTGGTACATCGAATCCGCCACGCACGGCAAGGTAAGTGCGGCATCCCTGGCTGGCTTTGCCCACCACGAGCGTTTGGCCGGCGTTGACGTGGATAGGCGTCCAGAAATCCACCGGGGTATTGTCGAGCGTCGCGTCGGTAACGGCGCCGGTCAGCGCCACGACGGTTGCCTGATGAAACGTAAGGCTTGGGCCTATCAGCGTAGCTTCCAGCCCGGCAGCCTCCGGGTGGTTACCGACAATCCGGTTGGCGAGGCGAAAGGCGAAGTCATCCATCGGGCCGCTGGGCGGCACACCGATGTTCCAGTAGCCGACCCGTCCCGGGAAGTCCTGCACTGTGGTGTAAGTACCTGGGTAGACCACTTCGGCAACGCAGGGCTGAAAGTGAAAGCTTTCCAACGCGCGAGTCGAGACCTTGCCTTCGGCAAAGCTCGCCTGGGCAATCACCTGACGCAGGTAGTCAAGGTTGGTGGCAATACCCATCAGGCGGGTTTCATCTAGCGCTTTACGCAGCTTGGCCAGAGCATCCGCGCGGTCGTTACCATGCACGATCAGCTTGGCGATCATGGGGTCGTAGTGAGCGGATACTTGGCTGCCATTTTCGACCCAGGTGTCGATACGCACGCCATCACCGGGCCAGTGTACGTCGGTTAATTCACCGGGCGAGGGCTGAAAATCCTTTAGCGGGTTTTCGGCATAGATGCGCACTTCCATGGCCGCACCGCTCAAGCTGAGCGTAAAATTAGCCAGGTCCAAGTGGTCGCCCGCGGCGATCTTGAGCATCCATTCGATCAGATCAAGGCCGGTCACGGCCTCAGAAATCGGGTGTTCTACCTGCAGCCGGGTGTTGACCTCCAGAAAATAGAACTCATCACGCTCGGCGTCGTAGATGTACTCAACGGTACCCGCGGAACGGTAGTTGACCGATTCACCCAGCGCCACGGCCGCATCCAGCATCTTTTGGCGGGTGGCCGCGGGCAGGTTGGGGGCCGGCGTCTCTTCCACGACTTTCTGGTTGCGGCGTTGCAGTGAGCAGTCACGCTCGCCCAGTGCTACCACGTTGCCGTGGCCATCGCCGATAATCTGGACTTCCACATGGCGGGCACGGGCGATGAAGCGCTCAAGAAAGACGCCGCTGTCGTTAAAGAAGTTTTTGCCCTGGCGTTGAACGGTTTCAAAAGCATCTTGTAGCTCTTTGGCGCTATTGCAGCGCGTCAGGCCAATCCCGCCGCCACCCGCGGTGCTTTTGAGCATTACCGGGTAGCCCAGGCGTTCAGCGGTAGTTAGCGCCTCTTCTACGCTGTCGAGCAGGCCGCTGCCTGGTGCTAGCGGTACGCCTGCCGCTTCGGCCAACTCACGGGCGCGGTGCTTTAGTCCGAACTCGCGCATCTGCGTAGGCGTGGGGCCGATAAAAACGATACCTTCACGCTCACAGGTTTCGGCAAAGTCAGCGTTTTCAGACAGAAAGCCGTACCCGGGAATAATAGCCTGCGCGCCGGTCTTTCGGGCGGCATCAAGAATTTGGCGCTTGTCCAGGTAGGTTTCACTGGCGCCGTTGCCTATAAGGGCCACGGATTCGCTGGCGCTTTCCACATGCAGGCTGTGACGGTCTTCATGAGAATAAACGGCAACACTGCCGACACCGAGCGCCTTTAAGGTGCGGTTGGTACGTACGGCGATTTCACCGCGGTTAGCAACTAATACTTTATTGAACATGGGTCGTAGCCTCGTTATGCGTGGGAGGTTTGCGCCTTGATGTAGGCACGCCAGCCACCAAACTCGGTGACATCCTGGGCATCCGTGATTCCATGCCCTTCGCAGATAAAGCCGTTGACCCAGCGGCCGTCGGCAAGCTCGACACTCCCGATACCCAGCGGGGCGGGAATCAGATCAACAAACGAGCCAAATTCCGACGCGGCCATTTCCCATACTTCAACAATGATGGCGGCACCATTTTCGTGAACGCGCTGCAGGCCGGGCTTGGGCGGTACGGTGTTGGGCAGGGCAAACAGGCGGTAATTGGCGGACGTTGTCGTGGACGCCACGCGCCAGGCATAGCGCTCGGTCAGTTGGGTATTCAGCGGCATGCCGGAAAGATGAGCGCCTACCACAGCGACCTGAACGGTGGGAACGGCAAGAGTGGTATGAACGGTTTCCGGTGGGCGTGCCTGGTCAGTGGCACCCAGCGGCGTCGGGTGGGCGTTTAGCCAGCGGCTGGCCAGGGCCTGCAGTTCCCGATCCTTCCAGGCGCCGCTCACCAGGGTGACGCCAAAGGGCAGCCCATCGTCTCGGAACCCGGCGGGCACCGCCAATGCGCAAAAATCGGCCAGGTTAACGAAATTGGTATAGGTGCCGAGCTGGCTATTGAGCGTTACCGGGTCGGCATTAACTGCTGCGATAGTGGGCGCGGTAGGGGCGGTGGGGACTAATAGGCCGTCAATATCATTCAAAAGGCTATCGATCACCCGAACCAGCTCTTCCTTGCGGTATTGCGCCTTGAACGTATCGGTGGCGCTGAATTTACCCGCATTGCTGATAATGCCGCGCACCACGTCATTCATGTCCTGGGCATGTTCGGCCATGAAGGTTTCCACGGCGGCGTGGCGCTCTGCCACCCACGGCCCTTCGTAAAGCAGGGCTGCCAGTTCAAGCATGGGGGCGAAATCAAGTTCTACGAGCGTTACCCCTTCAAGCTTTTGCCATTTCTCCACTGCCGTTTGCCAAGCGGTTTCGGCCGCCACGTCGCCGAAGAACTGGGGCGACTGGGGAATGGCAAGCCTGGCTAGCGGGCCAGGACGGCGTATGGCCGGGGCATCCAAGAGAAGGGCGCTTGGGGCCTTGCGTGAGAAAGCGTCGGCAGGCTCGAAGCCGGCCATCAGCTCGGCGATCTGCCCGGCATCATTGACAGTCAACGAGAAGATGGAGACGCAGTCCAGCGAGCGGCACGCCGGTACTACACCATCAATGCTGAACAGGCCTTTGGTGGGTTTAAGCCCAACCAGGTTATTCAAGCCAGCGGGCACGCGACCGGAGCCTGCCGTATCGGTACCCAGTGAGAACGGCACTAGCCCGCGTGCCACCACGGACGCCGACCCAGAACTCGAGCCGCCGCTCACTACCCCAGGATTGAAGCTATTGGCCACGGCACCAAACGGTGAGCGGGTACCCACCAGGCCGGTGGCAAACTGATCCAGATTGGTCTTGCCGATGAGTACTGCGCCCGCGGCGCGCAGCTTGTCAATCAGAGCAGCGTCACGGGTGGGTTGATAGGCGTAGGCCGGGCAGCCCGCCGTGGTGGCAAACCCGGTGGCATCAATGTTGTCTTTCGCCGCAAACGGAATGCCGTAAAGCGGCAACTTGTCTATCTTGCCGTCCGCCTCGTCCAGACGTGTTTGAAGTGCTGCCAGGGCATGAGCCAGCCCCTCTCGGTCGAGAAGTGAAATCCAGGCATTGTCGGCACTGTCAGGTTTGGCCAGTTGCGTGATCAACTCACTGAGTAAGGCTCCCGGCGTTGCGCCCTCGTTATATGCCTGCCGCCATTGTTCGAGTGTCCAGCCGCGTGTGGTCATCATGTTTGGCCCTTGGTTATCCATGGTCTTGTATACAAGTCATTTTGCAAACCACAGGCCAAGAAAACGCTAAATGTTTTAAAAACAGAAGCTTGGCGATAAAAGGATAAAAATGGACAGTTTTTATGCACTTTTATCGTGCGAATCAGACCGCTTTAGCACCAATGAAGCGCTTTAAAACCTTGGATTAAAGATGGAAAACTTCTGTAAAACAACTTGTATACTTTTTATCTAATTGAATTTTTTATGTTTTTTTAAAGTATGGAACGCATCGTGCAATGTGCAGGAGGAGTTACAGGCGCTTTCAGGCAATTAAGTACACCTGATTAATGACAAATATCTAGCTGCCCGCTTGCAGCTTGGGGATGCGAAACATGAACTTGAAAAAACAGGCACTGCTGGGTCTTTCTGCACTGGCCCTTTCGGTATCGTTTCATGCGTCAGGCAATGATGACCCTATCAAGGTAGGTATCCTTCACTCCCTTTCCGGCACCATGGCTATCAGTGAGTCGACGTTAAAAGACACCGTTGAAATGCTGATCCAGCAGCAGAACGAAGCCGGTGGTCTGCTGGGTCGTCAGCTAGAAGCCGTGGTAGTGGACCCGGCCTCCAACTGGCCGCTGTTTGCCGAACGCGCCCGCGAGCTGCTGGCCCAGCATGAGGTAGACGTAGTGTTCGGCAACTGGACATCGGTATCACGTAAAGCGGTACTGCCGGTGTTTGAAGAACTCAATGGTCTGCTGTTCTACCCGGTGCAGTACGAGGGAGAAGAGTCGTCTGCAAACGTCTTCTACACCGGTGCCGCGCCCAACCAGCAGGCGATTCCCGCTGTCGAGTATTTGATTAACGAAGTCGGCATTGAGCGCTTTGCTCTGGTGGGTACCGACTATGTCTATCCGCGCACCACCAACCGCATCCTGGAAGCGTTTCTGAAAGATGAGCACGGCGTGGCAGACGATGACATCATGGTCAACTACACGCCCTTCGGCCACTCCGACTGGCAGAACATCGTCTCCGAGATTCGTCGCTTCGGTGAAGAGGGCAAGCCTACCGCGGTGATCTCGACCATCAACGGCGACGCCAACGTGCCTTTCTACCGCGAACTCGCCAATCAGGGCATTGATGCTGCCGATATTCCAGTGATTGCCTTCTCTGTAGGTGAGCAAGAGCTTTCCGGTATCGACACTGCGCCGCTCGTTGGCCACCTGGCCGCCTGGAACTACTTCATGAGCGTGGATACCGACGAGAATTTTGATTTCATCGACGCCTGGATTGAGCATACCGGTGATGAGGAAGCGGTCACCAACGACCCAATGGAAGCGCATTACATCGGTTTCAACATGTGGGCCGAGGCAGTGCGTAAAGCGGGTACCACCGAGGTAGACGCAGTGAAAGATGCGATTATCGGCGTGACCGTGCCCAATCTTTCGGGTGGCTATGCGGCGATGATGCCCAACCACCACATCACCAAGCCGGTACTGATTGGCGAAGTCCAGGACAATGGCCAGTTCGACATTGTCTGGCAAACGCCCTCAACCGTTGCCGGCGATGCCTGGTCCGACTACTTGCCCGGCTCGCGCGATTTGATTGCCGATTGGCGCAAGCCCATGGAGTGCGGCAACTTCAACGTCGTGAACGGCTCATGCGGTGGCAGCACCGCTGCTGAAGAAGCCGAAGCGGCGCTCGCCGAGTAATACCGACCACCCCTTGCCGCCCGCCTGACCGGGCGGCAAGGGAGCACGCTACCTCTTCACCTTGACCACCAAAGGAACAACCCCATGAGGCGTTTCCTTTCCTGGGGGTTTTTGTGCGCCGTGCTGTTGGGCATAACACTCAACGTACAGGCACAGACAGGCCCCGGTACTTCTGATAATGACGCCGCGCTTGAGCTTCTTGAGGCGCTGGATGTCGATTCCTACCGCGACAAAGGCGAGGCGATTACCGCCATATTGCAAAGCGATGACGAGCGCGCCCGCGACTGGCTACAGGCGCTGTTGGATGGCCGTTTGCAGCGCACGGGAAGTGGCCGTTTTGTGGTGGTGCTGGATAACGCGGGCCGCAACTGGCCGGTAGAAGATGCCCTGACCCATGAGCCGCTGGGCGAGATGTCGCGCCGGGAGCTTGACCGCATCGGCATCAATAACGCCCTGCGTAATCAACTACGCAGCGCGATCGCCGTGGTGGATCTCTACTCGCCAAGCGTTGAGCGCCGCCGCATTTCCGCCGAGCGCCTGCTGGGCGAGGTGGATGGCGAGCTGGTCGAGCCGATCAACGAGCTGATTGCCGAAGAAGATGATAGCCAAGTGCGTACCCGGCTAACCCAGGCGGTGGCGATTTACCGTGCCGAGCAGGGCGAAATGGAGGGTGTCGAGGCGCTGACCGGTAGCCTGCACCCGCGCGCCCGGGTGGCCTTGGGCCGCGCGGCCCATGGCGACGACCCGGTGGTGGCCGACGCAGCCCGCAACGCGCTCGCGAGCGTCGAGCAGAACCTCAAGATCAACCGGGGGATCGAGACGCTCTACTTTGGCCTGAGCCTGGGTTCGGTTCTGGTACTGGCCGCAATTGGTTTGGCGATTACCTTTGGCGTGATGGGCGTGATCAACATGGCCCACGGCGAGCTGATGATGCTGGGGGCGTATACCACTTGGATGATGCAGCAACTGCTGCCCGGCCAGCCGGGGCTGGCGCTGATTCTCTCTATTCCGGCAGGTTTTCTGGTCGCCGCATTGGTGGGGGTTGCCATTGAGCGCAGCGTGATTCAGTTTTTGAAAGGCCGCCCGCTGGAGACGCTACTCGCCACCTTCGGTATCAGTCTGATCCTGCAGCAGCTGGTGCGTACAGTGATCTCACCGCTCAACCGCACAGTAATTACCCCGGAGTGGATGAGCGGGTCGCTCGTGATCAACGACGCGCTGTCGCTGACCATAAACCGTATGGTGGTACTGGGTTTTGCGCTGGTGGTGTTTGCCGGTTTGGTGCTGATCATGCGCCGCACCCGTCTGGGTCTTGAAGTACGCGCCGTGACCCAGAACCGCGCCATGGCACGCTCCATGGGAATTCGAGCGACCCGTGTGGATATCCTGACCTTTGCACTCGGCTCCGGTGTAGCCGGCCTTGCTGGCGTGGCGCTTTCCCAGCTTACCAATGTCGGCCCGAACCTTGGCCAGAACTACATCATCGACTCGTTCATGGTGGTGGTATTCGGCGGTGTGGGCAATCTCTGGGGCACCTTGGTGGCCGGCCTTTCGCTTGGGGTGATCAATCAAATACTCGAACCCTGGGCGGGCGCGGTACTCGCCAAGATTATCGTGCTGGTGTTTATCATCCTGTTCATTCAAAAACGCCCGCGTGGACTCTTCCCGCAGAAGGGCCGGGCTGCGGAGGGCTAACCCATGATGCCACAATTACCTTCAAGCCGATTCTGGCTAACCCGCCCGTTTGGCGAGCGCACCACGCAAGTTTTTCTCGGCGTACTGTTTACCGCGCTGCTGGTTGTGACGGTACTTCACGTGGCAGTGCCTCAAGGCAGCCCGCTGCATGTGAACGCTTACACCGTGAACCTGTTCGGCAAGTACCTAAGCTACGCGCTGCTGGCCGTGGCGGTGGATCTGGTGTGGGGATATCTCGGCATTCTGAGCCTGGGCCACGGGGCGTTTTTTGCGATTGGTGGTTACGCCATGGGCATGTACCTGATGCGCCAGATTGGTGACCGGGGCACTTACGGCCATCCGGTGCTGCCGGACTTCATGGTGTTCCTCAACTGGGAAAGCCTGCCCTGGTACTGGCAGGGCTTTGATATGGCCTGGTTCGCCTTTGCCATGGTGCTTCTGGCGCCGGGTATGCTGGCGTTGGTGTTCGGCTTTTTGGCGTTTCGCTCGCGGGTGACGGGGGTGTATCTCTCGATCATTACCCAGGCGTTGACCTTTGCGCTGATGCTGGCATTTTTCCGCAATGAGATGGGCTTTGGCGGCAATAACGGGCTGACCGACTTCCGCGAACTTTTGGGCTTCAACCTGCGCAGCAACGATACTCGTCTGGGACTTTTTCTGGCCACCGGCGTGGCGCTGGCGATGGGTTATATCCTCTGCCGGGCGATCGTGACCAGCAAGCTGGGCCGGGTGTGCGTGGCCACTCGCGACGCCGAGGCGCGCACGCGCTTTATCGGCTACCGGGTAGAGCGCTTTCAACTCTTCGTGTTTGTGGTGTCCGCGATGCTCGCGGGCTTGGCAGGCGCACTCTACGTGCCTCAGGTGGGCATCATCAACCCCAGCGAATTCTCGCCGCTGTTCTCGATTGAGATCGTGCTATGGGTGGCGCTGGGTGGTCGGGCCACGCTGTATGGCGCGGTGATTGGCGCGATACTGGTTAACTACGCCAAAACCATTTTCACCGGTGTCATGCCTGATGCGTGGCTGTTTGCGCTGGGTGCGATGTTTGTACTTGTCACGGTACTGCTGCCCAAGGGCGTGGCGGGGCTGTTGCGCAAGCGCCGTCGCGCTGTTGAATCCGATAACGCAGGTACCAAGGAGGCTATTGCATGAGCTTGCTGCAGTCATTCAAAACCCGCGACCGGGTATTTGAGTTTATGGCGCCAGCCGCCTCCCCGGTGGATGTACGCCATGGCCCGATTCTGTATATGGAAGACGTCACGGTGAGCTTTGATGGCTTTAAAGCGATCAACAAGCTGAATTTGACCATCGACGACGGCGAACTGCGCTGCATTATCGGCCCCAACGGGGCGGGAAAGACTACCATGATGGATATTATCACCGGCAAGACGCGGCCCACTGAGGGCAGCGTATGGTTCGGCAGCCGTCATAACCTGCTCAATATGAACGAGCCGGAAATTGCCAGTCTCGGGATCGGGCGCAAGTTTCAAAAACCCACGGTGTTTGAAGCACTGAGCGTGTTCGAAAACCTGGAGCTGGCCATGGCCGCCGACAAACGGATTTTTCCCACGCTGACTGCGCGTATGACCGGTGAGATCAAAGACCGCATCGACGAAGTGCTGGAAACCATTGGTTTGACTCAGCTGCGCTTTCAGCCCGCCGGCATTCTCTCTCATGGTCAGAAACAGTGGCTGGAAATTGGCATGCTGTTAATGCAGCGTCCACGGTTACTGCTGGTGGATGAGCCGGTCGCGGGTATGACCGAGCAGGAAATGGAGCGTACTGCTGAACTGCTAACTGGCCTTGCCGGTAAACAGTCAGTGGTCGTCGTGGAACACGATATGGGCTTTGTGCGCTCGATTGCCCGCAAGGTAACCGTATTGCACCAAGGCAGCGTGCTGGCGGAGGGCAGCATGGATCAGGTCTCATGTGACCCCAAGGTGGTCGAAGTCTACCTGGGTGCTGATGACGAGGAGGCAGCCTGATGCTCGCAATTGAAAAGCTGAACCAGTTTTACGGGGAAAGCCACACGCTGTGGGATCTGGACCTGGACGTACCCGCCGGTCAGTGCACCTGCGTGATGGGCCGCAATGGTGTGGGTAAAACTACCTTGATGAAAGCCATCATGGGTGAAGTGGCAGTGAAAAGTGGCCAGTTATTCTACCAGGCGAGCAATGAGGCGGTTGAGCTAACCCAAAAAGCGGTGGAAGCGCGCTCGCGGCTGGGCATTGGCTTTGTACCCCAAGGGCGGCAGATATTCCCGTTACTTACCGTAGAAGAGAACCTACGCACCGGTCTGGCCGCGCGCAGCGACGGGCTGAAACAAATCCCTGAGCGTATCTATGAACTCTTCCCGGTGCTCAAGGAAATGAAACATCGTCGTGGCGGTGATTTGTCTGGTGGACAGCAGCAGCAGCTGGCCATTGGGCGGGCTTTGGTGATTGAACCCAAGCTCTTGATTTTGGATGAACCGGGCGAGGGCATTCAGCCTAATATTGTTGCGCAAATTGGCCAGGTGATTCGCCAGCTGATTGCTGAAGACGGCCTGACGGTCCTACTGGTCGAGCAGAAGTTGCCTTTCGCGCGCAAATACGCCGACCGCTTTGTGATCATGGATCGCGGCCGCCCGGTGGCCAAGGGAGATATTGGAGAGCTCTCCAACGAACTGATCAAGCAGCATCTGACGGTTTAACTTATCCACACCCACTTTGTGTACGGCAACCACTAGATACTGTGTGGGTTTGTTAGCGTATGACGTGAGAAGAAGCGGATGTTGACCTGCCGTGGCTTGAAGAATATGCACGATTAAACAACCTTTTCACTCATCAATTTGTACGGCGATGGAGAAGGGCGGGAAGTTATCGCTTGATTCTTGGTACAGGGAAAGATGAACGGGCGGTGTGTACAGAGGATTGATCGCAAATAAAAAGGCTGCCATGACCAGGCGGAAAAAGGTCATGGCAGCCAAAAAGGGTGATTGGCATCTAGCCAAAAACGGGCCATCCCTGGCCACCACATCTTTACAGTGAACGTTGTAGTCATCTATAGCCTTAACCTAGGTTATAAAAATGAATTTATAATTTTTCTACACGTATTATTAGCCGAAAAATCAGCGTTAATAAGGAGAATATTAATAAAAATCAACTTAATAAAAGTGATCTGGGCTACCAGTTAGCGACAGAAAGCAATGGCGAAATAGGCAATTTGGCTGCTCAATAAAGCCACCCTTAACGTGCCTTACACAAGGTAAGAGGAAAGTGCTAATGTGGATATAACAAAACGTGGATATAAAAAGGCTTGCCGACTGGCAAGCCTTTTTACGTTCTAACGAGTAATGCTTTGTTGCTCTGAGAGCTTGGCCGCCAGTAGCGTGGTAGCGCGCCGCGCCAATGGTGAAAACTCAACACCCTCAAGCGCTAGGTTGGCAACGAGGCGCTGCTTCATTGGCCTTGCCCAGAAGGTTTCCAGATGGCGACAGACGGCTGCGGCGGCGGTTTCCTCATCGCGGCCGCCACCTAGGTTGGTGGCAATCTGATTGGTCATGCGAATCAGGTTGGCATCGTTGTTGGTTAACATGGTATCTCTCCTCAACCTTGAGCAGTAGCGGGGCGGTGGTAGATCAAGTGGCGGCCAGGACGCACAAAACCCGCCAGCAGCAGGCCTGCCGTTTGGGCCTGCTCGACGGCCAAGGCTGTTGCCGCCGAGACGGCCGCCAGCGCGCCAATGCCAGCGCTGGCGCACTTATGCACCATTTCGTAGCTGGCCCGACTGGAAACCAGCACAAAGCCCTTTTCAAGCGGTACGCTATCGCGGGCCAGTGTGCCAATCAGCTTGTCTAGCGCATTATGGCGGCCGACATCCTCGCGCAGCCGCTGAATGTGACCCTGCAAATCGCACCAGGCAGCGCCGTGTACGGCTCCCGTTGCTGCCTTTAGTGGCTGATGGGCATTTAATTCACCGAGCGCGTGCTGAATGGCTGCGTCATCAAGAGAGGGCGCGATTACCGCAGGGATCGGCCGAATCGCCTGTTCAAGCGCCTCGGTGCCGCACAGCCCGCAGCCGGTGCGCCCGGTCATGCTACGGCGGCGCTGCTTGAGTTCGGCCAGCCGCTGGCTGGCGATACTCAGATGAACGGCCAAGCCTTGGGCTTCTTCATGAAGCTCCAGGTCGTAGCATTCGTGGGGATGGGCCAGAATACCCTCTGTTAGGCTGAAACCCAGCGCCAGATCTTCAAGATCAGAGGGACTTGCCATCATCACCGCGTGGGAAATGCCGTTGTAAACCAGCGCTACCGGCACTTCCAGCGCCAGTGCGTCCTCTTGTCTATCGGCAACCCAGCCGGTCGCGCTCTTGCGCACCTCAACCGGCTGGCGCGCCAGGGCGGCCGCCGATTGGGTGGAGACATTGTCGCACGCTGCGCTCACGGCGCCTCCTGTTGCGCTCTGGCCAGATAGCCGCGCTGGGCCTGGTCAAAGGAGGTGAAGCGCTGCTGCCAAGCGGAGGGCTGGCTGACTTTTTCTACCTGCACGGCGGTAACCTTGTATTCAGGGCAGTTAGTGGCCCAATCCGAGTTATCGGTAGTGATAACGTTAGCGCCACTGCCAGGATGGTGGAAAGTAGTGTAGACCACCCCCGGCTGCATGCGATCACTTAGCCGGGCGCGCAGTACCGTCTGGCCCGATCGGCTGGTAATACCTAGCCAGTCGCCGTCACGAACGCCGCGCAGCTCCGCATCACTGGGGTGCAGCTCCAGTACATCTTCGTTGTGCCACTGCTGGTTATCGGTACGCCGGGTCTGGGCGCCCACATTGTACTGGCTGAGAATCCGACCAGTGGTGAGCAGCAGCGGGAAGCGCCGGTTGGTGCGCTCTTCGGTGGCCACGTACTCGGTAATCGCAAAACGGCCCAGTCCGATTGGGAAGCTAATCTCGTGCATGGTCGGCATGCCTTGGGGATTATCGTCGTTACACGGCCATTGCAGACTGCCATACTCTTCCAGCTTCGCGTAGCTCACCCCGGTAAAGCTTGGCGTTAGCTGAGCGATCTCATCCATAATTTCAGAAGGATGCGTGTAGTGCATCGGGTAGCCCAGCGCATTGGCCAGGTCCTGCGTGATTTCCCAATCCTGCTTGCCGGCCACCGGTGGCATGACCTTGCGCACCCGGTTGATGCGCCGCTCGGCGTTGGTGAAGGTGCCGTCCTTCTCCAGAAAGCTGGAACCCGGCAGCAGTACATGGGCGAACTTGGCCGTCTCGTTGAGGAAGATATCCTGAACGATCAGGCAGTCCAGCGAGCGCAACGCCGCCTCAACGTGCTGGGTGTTAGGATCGGATTGCGCGATATCCTCGCCCTGCACGTAGAGCGCCTTGAAGCTGCCTTCGATCGCGGCATCGAACATGTTGGGAATGCGCAGCCCCGGCTCGTTGTCCAGGGTCACGCCCCAAGCGGCCTCAAAACGGCCACGGGCTATTGGGTCTGCGACGTGCTGATAGCCCGGAAGCTCGTGAGGGAAAGAACCCATGTCACAGGAACCCTGCACATTGTTCTGGCCGCGTAGCGGGTTGACGCCCACGCCTTCGCGGCCAATATTGCCGGTGGCCATGGCCAGGTTGGCGATCCCCATCACCATGGTCGAACCTTGGCTGTGCTCGGTCACGCCCAAGCCGTAGTAGATCGCGCCATTGCCAGCCGTGGCATAGGTGCGTGCCGCTTGGCGCACAGCCTCGGCGGGCACACCGGTAATCATTTCGCTAGCCTCGGGGGAATGGCGCGGGTCAGCGATAAAGCCGCGCCAGCTCTGATACGCTTCAGTATCACAGCGCTTGGTCACGAATGCCTTGTCTTCTAAGCCTTCGGTAACCACCACATGCCCAAGCGCGTTGATGAGGGCCACGTTGGTGCCGGGGCGCAGCGGCAGGTGCTGGGCTTCGCTCAAGTGAGGCGTCTTGAGCAAGTCGATATAGCGCGGGTCGGCGACAATCAGCTTCGCTCCTTGGCGTAGACGCTTACGCATCAGCGAGCCGAATACCGGGTGAGCGTCGGTGGGATTGGCGCCAATCACGATAATCGCGTCGGCCTTCATCACCGAGTCAAAGGTCTGGGTGCCCGCTGACTCGCCCAACGTGGTCTTCAGGCCATAGCCGGTGGGCGAGTGGCAGACCCGAGCGCAGGTGTCGGTGTTATTGTTGCCAAATGCCGCGCGGATCAGCTTCTGGACCAGATAAGTCTCTTCGTTAGTGCAGCGAGACGAAGTGATACCGCCGATGCTCTCGCGACCATGTTCAGCCTGAATCGCTTTCAGGCGGCTGGCGGCAAAACCGATGGCCTCTTCCCAGCTAGCCTCGCGCCATGGCTGGTCGATGCTCTCGCGAATCATTGGTGTTGTCAGGCGGTCTGGATGAGAAGCGTAGCCAAAAGCGAAGCGCCCCTTCACGCAAGAGTGGCCGTGGTTGGCGTCGCCGCCCTTGTAAGGCACCATGCGCACTAGCTTATCGCCCTTCATCTGGGCCTCGAACGAGCAGCCCACGCCGCAGTAGGCGCAGGTGGTCACTACGCTGCGGTCGGGCACGCCCTGATCGATCACGCTGTTTTCCATCAGCGTGGCTGTCGGGCAGGCCTGCACGCAAGCACCACATGAGACGCAGTCCGAATCCATGAACGCCTCGTCCTGCCCCGCCGATACCTTGGACTCAAATCCGCGGCCATCGATGGTCAGGGCAAAGGTGCCCTGCACTTCCTCGCAGGCGCGCACACAGCGCGAGCAGACGATGCACTTGCTGGGGTCAAAGCTGAAGTAGGGGTTGGATTCGTCTTTGACGGCTGCAAGATGGTTCTCGCCTTCGAACCCGTAGCGTACTTCGCGAAGGCCCACGCTGCCCGCCATATCCTGCAGCTCGCAGTCGCCGTTGGCCGGGCAGGTCAAACAGTCCAGCGGGTGGTCGGAGATGTACAGCTCCATCACGTTACGGCGTAGCTTGGCCAGCCGCTCATTCTGGGTGGTGACCTTCATGCCTTCAACTACTGGCGTGGTGCAGGCGGCGGGCATACCGCGCCGCCCCTCTACCTGCACGGCGCACAGCCGACAGGAGCCAAAAGGCTCCAGGCTATCGGTGGCGCACAGCTTTGGAATGTTGATATCGGCCAGCGCCGCTGCACGTAGCACTGAAGTTCCTTCCGGCACGCTGATGGTGACGCCGTCAATTTCCAGATTCACCAAGGCCGTGCCGAGCGTCTGAGACGGGAGGGGGGTGCCGAGGTCTTTGCCGTGCGCTGCGTTCTTGGCGTACTTTTTGGGATCAAAGTGTCCGATCATGATCTGTCTCCGTTCGCTGCCCGCTGGAAATCATCGGGGAAGTGGGCGAGGGCGCTTTGCACCGGGAAGGGGGCCATGCCACCCATGGCGCAGAGCGAGCCATCCACCATCGTTTCGCAGAGGTCATGGAGCAGGGCGAGGTTGGCCTCGCGGTTTTGGTTGGCGCGGATACGATCAATCACCTCCACGCCACGGGTCGAGCCGATACGACAGGGCGTACACTTACCGCAGGACTCCACCTTGCAAAATTCCATTGAGAAGCGCGCCTGTTCGGCCATGTCCACGCTCTCATCAAACATCACTACGCCACCGTGGCCCAGCACCGCGCTTTCCGCGGCAAAAGCTTCGTAGTCCAGCGGCAGGTCCCACTGGGATTCCGGCAGGTAAGCGCCCAGCGGGCCGCCCACCTGTACGGCGCGCAGCGGTTTGCCACTTAGTGTGCCGCCGCCGAACTCCTCCATCAAGGTGCGCAGTGTGGCACCAAAGGCTAGCTCCACTAGGCCACCGCGCTTGACGTTGCCCGCCAGTTGCAGCGCCAGTGTGCCCCGGGAACGACCCATACCGTGGGTGGCGTAGGCCTCGGCGCCTTCGGCAAGAATAAACGGCACAGCGGCCAGCGAGAGCACGTTGTTAACCACTGTAGGGCGGCCAAACAGCCCCTCGATGGCGGGTAGTGGCGGCTTGAAACGCACCAGGCCACGTTTGCCTTCCAGGCTTTCAAGCAAAGAGGTCTCCTCACCACAAATATACGCCCCAGCACCCAGGCGCACTTCAAGGTGAAAGGCGCGGCCGCTACCGCATAGGTTATCGCCTAGGTAGCCGGCCTGTTCGGCGCGGGCAATCGCCTCGTCAAGAATTTCTTTGGCCAGCGGGTATTCCGAGCGCAGGTAGATGTAGCCCTGAGTCGCCTTCACCGCGAGTCCGGCAATGGTCATGCCCTCGATCAGCATGTAGGGGTCGCACTCCATCACCAGACGGTCGGCGAAGGTGCCAGAGTCGCCCTCGTCGGCGTTGCAGACGATATATTTCTGATCGGCGGGCGTGTCGAGCACTGTCTGCCACTTGATGCCGGTGGGGAATGCCGCTCCCCCGCGACCGCGTAGCCCGGAGGCTTTCACCTCCTCAACGATATCCTGCGGCTCGCGTTGCAACGCTGCCTCAAGGCCGTAGAAACCGGTATGGGCGCGGTAATCCTCAATTGATAACGGGTCGGTGATGCCGATGCGGGCAAAGGTCAGGCGCTGCTGGCGAGCGAGATAAGCGATCTCTTCTGTTGGCCCTAGTGCCAGTGGGTGGCTGATGTTGCCTTCCAGTAGGCCGCTATCGAGCAGAGCGGTGACGTCGTTAGGCGAAACCGGACCGTAGGCGAACCGGCCGATGGGAGTTTCCACCTCGACCAGTGGCTCAAGCCAGGCAAGCCCGCGGGAGCCGTTGCGCACTAGAGTGATCGAATGGCCACGAGTGGCGGCTTCCCTTGCCAGACGGTTAGCGACGGCATCGGCGCCCAGTGACAGTGCCGTGGTATCACGGGGTACAAAAACGCGAATACTCATCCCATTACCTCCAACGGCCGGGTTTGCAGCTCATCCATCAGCGCATCGAAGGCCTCGGGGGTAACCCGCCCGCGCACGCTGTCGTCCACGCGGATGGACGGCCCGCAGGCGCAGTTTCCCAGGCAGTAAACCGCTTCAAGGGTGATTTCACGGTCGCTGGTCGTCTGATGGTAATCAATCCCAAGATGCGCCTTGGCGTGGGCTTCTAGTTGGCGGGCGCCTACCGCCTGACAGGCCTCTGCACGGCAAATCTGCACCACGTGGCGACCTGGCGGTGCGGTTCGAAAGTGGTGATAGAAGCTGATAACCCCATGCACTTCGGCACGGGTCTGCTGCAGCGACTCGGCGATAAGGGGGATGGCATCCGAGGGAATAAAGCCAAAGCGGTCCTGGAGGGCATGAAGAATCGGCAACAACGCGCCTGGCTTGTGTTTAAGAGCGTTGATCTCGGCCTGAATCGACTGCGACGACCATTCTCGAGACTCATTCATCAGGTCTCTCCTGGTGCTGATTATTATCTAATAAATATGCACAACTCTGCCTGTTTAAAATTGCTTATTAAAAAGAGCGTGCACCACGGTTATTGCAACGCTAGCATCAACCCAATAAGGACAAAATATGAAAAATAATGCCTATGAATAAAACCACGCAAAAAATCAGTGTCATCCCCTCTTGGTGCTTTCGCGATGAGGCAGGCAACCAGCTTGATTTACATCTGCTTCGCCTGCTTGAGGCGGTCTATCGGCGGGGAAAACTAACCCTTGCTGCTGGCGATGTTGGCATTTCATATCGCCATGCCTGGAATCTTTTGCGTCAGGGTGGGGAGTTTTTTGGTGTGCCGCTGGTGGAGCTGCAACGCGGGCGCGGTGCACGGCTTTCGCTGCTGGGCGAAAAACTACTATGGGCTGAGCAGCGTGCCATCGCCCGTTTAGGACCGCAGTTGGAAAGCCTGGGCTCCGAGCTTAATCTCGCCATTCAGCAACAACAGCAAGGGGCGCTATCGGTTTTACGCCTGCACGCAAGCCATGGATTTGCCGTGGAATTACTCCCCAAGCACCTACACGAAATACCGCTGGATTTACAGTATTGTAGCCCCCAGGAGTCGCTGGCAGCGCTCAACCGGGGAAGCTGCGATCTGGCGGGTTTTCACCTGCCGCGTGGCAAGGTTGGTGAGCGTGTTCGCATCGCCTACCAAGGCCTGCTAAAACCCCGACAGCATCGGGTGATCGGTTTTATCGCTAGAACCCAAGGGCTGATGGTGGCGCCGGGGAACCCGCTAGGCATCACGGGCGTTGAATCGCTTGTCGATAATTCCGTGCGCTTCGTTAACCGCCAACTCTCCTCGGGTACGCGCTCGCTACTGGACTGCCTGTTAAAAGAGGCGGCGGTTTCAAGCAAGAAGATTCGCGGATTTGAAATCGAGGAGTTTACCCACTCCGCCGTGGCGGCCTATGTGGCCGCCGGCATGGCGGATACCGGCTTTGGCGTGGAGGCCGCTGCGCAGAAGTTCGGGCTCGACTTTATACCGCTGGCTATCGAAGATTACTTGCTGGCTTGCCACCATCGCTCTCTAAAAGAGCCTCGGTTTCGCGCCTTTCTGGAGATATTGCAAGGTGAGCCCTTTCAGGAAGCAGTCGAGCGCCTGCCGGGCTATAGCCCAAGCCAGTGTGGCAATATTATTGAAGTGGCAAGCCTTCTATAGAAGTAAGGGGCTTAAAACGCTATGGGGCATGCCAAATGGCACGCCCCATAGCGTTAATCCCTGCAAAGCGCTTTATACGTCGTTAATTACCCGACCAGCCCATTAATATCGGCACGTACACTACCAGAAGCAGTACGCCAACCAGCCCCAGCAGGTAAGGCACGATGGCGCGCGTGATCCGCTCAAGCGGCAGTTGGGTCACCGACGATGCCACATACAGGTTAATTGCCACCGGCGGCGTGATCATGCCAATGGAGAGCCCCACCACAATGATCAGGCCGAAGTGGATCGGGTCGATTCCCAGCTGTAGAACGAGCGGCAGCAGTACCGGCGTGAGGATAATCAATGCGCTGGCCGTTTCGATAAACACACCGGTCAGCAGAATGACGGCGACCACCAGCAGCATGATAATCAGCGGGTTGGTGGAGAGCGACAGCACCGATTGGGCGATAGCGCCGGGCACCTGCCAGCTAGACAGCGTCCAGCTCAGCACCGCCGACATGGCAATGACCAGCATGATGACAGCCGTGGTCATGGCCGAACGAATCAGTAGCCGGTACACCTGGGACAGAGTTAAGTCACGGTAGACAAGCAACGACACCAGCAGCGCATAGTTGACGGCGACCACCGCCGCCTCAGACGGCGTGAAAATACCTGAGAAGATACCGCCCAAGATAATCACCGGCGTCATCAACCCCCAGCTGGCAGCTTTCAGCGTACGCCAGATGGTCGTCAAGGAAAGCGGCGTGCCCTTGGGGTACTGACGTTTGTAGGCTTGGGTAATAGCAATTGCCATTAAGCCCAAGCCCATCGCCAAGCCGGGAAGAAAGCCACTCAAGAACAGCTTGGATACCGATTGCTGGGCAATCACCGCATAGATGATCATGGGCACGGAGGGCGGAATCACCACGCCGATCGTACCGCTGGCGGCAATCAGACTGGCCGCTGAGGCCGGGTCATACCCCTTGCGCTTAAGCTCCGGCACCAAGCTTGAACCGACCGCCGCCGTAGTGGCCGCCCCGGAACCTGAAATGGCCGCAAAGAACATGCCCGCCATGACGGACACGATCGAAAGCCCCCCGCGCATAAAGCCCACCAGGGAGTCAGCAAAACTCACCAGTCGCTCGCTCACCTTGCCTTGGGCCATTAAGTCGCCCGCGAGGATGAACATGGGAATCGCGACCAGCGCAAACGAGTTGATGCCCTGAAACATCTGCTGGGTAACCACCATCAGCGGCACGCCCGACTGATACAGGGCATACAGCGTGCTTGCGCCAATCGCAAAGGCAATCGGAACGCCCAGCAGCATGAACAGGAAGAACAGGCCAAATAGCAGCATGGTCATGGCGTCTGTTCTCCCATCGGCTGTTTAGGTTTACCTTCAAATAGCAGTTCAAGCAGGTCGACCACGGCATACCAGGCCATGATGGCCGCACTGATCGGCATCACGGCATACACATAGGACATGGGAAGGCGCAGCGAGGCGGATTTCTGGAAACTCTGCACCTGCATATAGCGATAACCAATCACCACCAGCGTAATCATGAAGGCGATAACCGCCAGCACCGCCAGCATCCGCGCTACCTGGCGTAGCCGGGCGGGGAGCGCGTCGACGGCAAAGGTGACGGCGATATGGTGACCGCGCTGAAAGGCCAGCGTGCCGGCCAGAAAGGTAATCCAGATCAGCAGAAAACGGGCGACCTCTTCGGTCCAGCCCACCGCCGTGAACAGCACCCGCGAGACGATCTGGAGCGTGATCACCCCGATCAGAGCCGCCATGCCGATAAACACGACAGGCTGGATGATGGCATCCAGCCCGCGCTCAACCCACCGTAGCGGTGTTAACAACGTTTGAGAAAAAGTGGCCACTTACTGCAACGCCTCTTGGATACGCGGTAGATGATCGCCAAACTGCTGGCCGTACTTCTCATACACAGGAGCGACGGTGGCCTGGAAGGCTTCAAGGTCTGAGGGCAGCTTAAAAACAGAGAACTCATCGACAAAGTTGGCCACCGGGCCGTTGGTAATCACGCCCATATCCACGGTGCCGATCTGTATGCCTTCCAAAAGTGTGCGCTCATCGCCCAGGCTGGCATTGGGGTAAATATCCACCGTGACTACGCCATCGGTTTTCTCGCTCACCAGCTCTTGAAAGCGCGCTGCGGCGATATGATAGGTGTCTTCGGTATTCACCACGTGGGCAAGGCGCAGCGTGGTGGGCGTAATCTCAGCGGCCTGACTGGTGAGTGAGGCACTAAGCAGACCCAAGCAGGCAGCAGAGCCGGTAGGACGTCTCAATAATGCAGGGGTAAAAAGGCAAAAGCTGGCGAGGCTATTCACAATATCTCCTGGGTGGGTTCGGTTGTTATTATGGGGGTGAGGGGGACAGTCAGGCTTCATCTATACCACATCGGCCTTGGCGCACAAATGCCTTCATTTTACCCAATTATTTAGCTGAAAAATAAAAATACTTTATAAAACCCAGGTTTGAATCGAGCATAGGCTAACAGTGGGTTGGCAATGCCTGCGAAAGAATGAGCAGACACGTAGTTAAAAACGGCCCACCAACCTGCTGCAACCGCCGTATTAATGAATACAGGAACCTTATGAACTCTTTGATTAGCGATCTGATAGCGATAGTGGGCGAAAGCGGTGTACTGCTGGGTGAAGACGTGGCCCAGCGCAGCGTTGACTGGTTTACCGGCGCGCCATGCCAGGCCAAGGCGATCGTACGCCCGCAAACCACCGAGCAGCTCAGCAAGGTCATGGCGCTTTGCTATCAGGCAGACCAGCCGGTCGTGACCCACGGCGGCCTGACCGGTGTGGTGCATGGCGGCATCGCAAGCCCTGATGAGCTGGTGGTTTCGCTGGAGCTGATGAATCAGATCGAAGAGATCGACGCGGTAGGCTCCACCATGCAGGTGCAGGCAGGCGTCACGCTTCAGCGCGTTCAGGAAGCGGCACAAGAGATCGATATGCAGTTCCCGCTCGACCTAGGGGCTCGGGGTTCTTGCACCATTGGCGGCAATATTGCCACCAATGCAGGCGGCATCCGGGTTATTCGCTATGGCATGATGCGCCAGCAGGTACTGGGTCTTGAAGCGGTACTAAGCGATGGCACCGTGGTCAGCTCGCTTAACAAGATGCTAAAAAACAATGCCGGTTACGACGTGAAGCAGCTGTTTATCGGCAGCGAAGGCACCCTGGGCGTTGTGACCCGCGCAGTGCTGCGCCTGCAGCCCTATATGCCCAGCGAACAAACAGCCCTGGTGGCGGTACCTTCCTTTGACGCCTTGACCGCGCTGCTTAACCTGGTTTCCAAGGAGCTTGCCAACAGCTTGAGTGCCTTTGAAGCACTATGGAACAGCCACTACAAGCTGATGACCATGGAAGGCAGCAAGCACGCACCTTTGCTTTCCACCGACTCTCCCTTCTACGCCATTATTGAAACCCTGGGACTGGATGAAGAGCAGGACGCCGAAGCCTTCGCTCAGGTGCTGGAAACCGCCATGGAAAAAGAACTGATCACCGATGCGGTGCTGGCGAATTCCAGCGCCCAGCGTGAAGGCATCTGGGCGGTGCGCGAAGACATCGAATGGCTGGTAAGATCGCTCAAGCCGCTGTTCTCCTTCGATATCAGCCTGCCGATTCCGCATATGGACGAGTACGTTAATAACCTGGAGAAGGCGCTTAACGAGCAGTTCGCAGAAAGCGCCGAGATCCTTGTGTTCGGCCACCTGGGCGATGGCAACCTGCACATCATGATTACGGTACGCGACGACAGCCTGCAAAGCCGCCGCCAGGTGGAGGAGCTGGTGTACGGCTCACTGGTGAAATACAACGGCTCGATTTCCGCCGAGCACGGCGTAGGGTTAGAGAAAAAAGAGTACCTGAAGCTCTCCCGCTCACCGGAAGAGATCGACCTGATGAAGCGTATGAAGCAGGCGCTGGACCCCAAGGGGCTATTAAACCCCGGCAAGATTCTGGGTTAAGCGGTCTCATCAGCCCGATAAAGCAAAAGGCCACCTTGCGGTGGCCTTTTTGTTACCCGTAAGCGGTGAAGCGCAGCGTTACTGTGTCACCGTTACTATGTCTCCATTACTATGTCTCCGTTCCTATGCCAGCGTTACTCAGCCAGCGCTTCACGGATACGCGGCAGGTAATCACCAAACTGCTGACCGTACTGCTCATAGATGGGAGCTACCGCCTCTTGGAAGGCTGCAATATCCGGCGTTTCGTTGATCTCCATGCCGGCTTCTTTCAGTGAGGCCAGCTGCTCGGCTTCCATCTCAGCATTCATCTGGCGCTCGTACTCGGCGGCTTCCTGAGCGGCTTCTTCAATCACGGCCTGGGCGTTTTCAGGCAGCTTGTTCCAGGCGGGCATGCCCATCACAAAAATGGCCGGCGCGTAGGTATGGCGCGAGAGTGTCATGTAGGTCTGGGTTTCATCCAGTTTAAACGAGTGCACCACGTTCACCGGGTTTTCCTGGCCATCAATGGTGCCCTGCTGCATCGCGGTCAGCGCTTCGTTCCATGCCATGGGAATGGCGTTGGCGCCCAGCGCGCGGAAGGTATCGGTGTAAACCGGGTTTTCCATTACGCGGATGCGTAGGCCATCCATATCGTCCGGCGTGTTAACGGCGCGCTCGCTGTTGGTCAGGTTACGGAAACCACGCTCGGCGTAAGCCAGGCCTTTCAGGTTAACCTCGGAAAGCTTGTCCAGAAGCTCCTGGCCGATCTCGCCATCCAGCACGCCGTAGGCGGCCTCGGGCGAGGGGAACAGGAAGGGCAGTTCAAACACCGCCATCTCTTCCACAAAGTTGGCCACCGGGCCGTTGGTGATCACGCCCATATCTACGGTGCCGATCTGCATCCCTTCAAGCAAGGTGCGCTCGTCGCCCAAACTAGCGTTGGGGTAAATCTCGATGTTTACCTTGCCATCGGTGCGCTCCTCCACCAGCTCTTCGAACTTGGTGGCTGCCAGATGAAAGCCGTCCTGTTCGTTGACCACGTGCGCCAGGCGCAGGGTAACCGGGTCCATATCGTCAAAATCAGCCGCGTTGGCAGTACCTGCCAGCGCCAGAGAGATGCCTAGAGCCAGCGTGTTCAGTGTAAATGTTTTCATTTTTATGTGTTCCCTATACGTAAAAAGAGAAAGTGCCTGCAAAGCATGCACCACACGGGGGAAAACGGTCAATCCAACGCGCAGTAAAGCCGCCGCATGGCTGGACACAGCGCGCCCACACAGGTACGATACGCACCCAATGCGCCCGTAGCTCAGTTGGATAGAGTGTCGGCCTCCGAAGCCGAAGGTCGTAGGTTCAATTCCTACCGGGCGCGCCATTATTTCAAGGGCTTACGTTAACTCGTAAGCCCTTTTATTTTGCGTGTGCCAAGCTCGCCAACATTAGAGCTAATACCGTTATCAATCTAATGACTTTTAGCTTTTACCTGGTACAAGATGCGGCACAGGCTTGTCAGCGCACACCCATCCATTCCGCAAGCTATTGATTCGCTCTCTATCGTTAGCGTTGTAGTAATGCGCTGATAAAAATTCCATCCAGAGAAGACGTTGGCGTGGCAAGCAGTAGTGCAACGTTAACTATCAACTATCAATCAATATGCACTGACAGTTGGCTCGTGCCCTTTAGTAGCGCCAATGACCATCTTCGGCATAGCATGTCTGTTCATAATGAGATTATCGTTAAATAAGGTTAGTTATAACTTTAATTAAGTTCATAGTATTAGTTCTGAGAAAAGGTTAAAGTGTCATCTTTAGGAATGCTTTATGACCAAAGAGCGACTTACGTATGCTTTTTCTGGTTAGAGAATCTAAATGCTTACTGATTGATGAATGAGCTGAGCTTTTTCCACCAATAGCATGTGGTAATTGTGCAGTAGAGTTTGCATATCTACACGGGCGGCGTTGGTGCTAATATTCATGGCACCTATTAATTTATCGTGATTGTCAAATACGGGGACAGCAATTGCTCGCAACCCCGGATCTAACTCCTGATCTGAGATAGCATAACCTTGTTGACGCACCTTATCGATACACTCCTTAAGGCTCTCTTTATCAGTGATAGTTTTATCGGTATATCGTTTCAATGAGATGCGCTCTAGGTAAGCGTTTAGCGCTGTTTCAGGCAACTGTGCTAATAATATACGACCAATCGATGTATACGCTGCCGGTAACCGCGTGCCCGCTGATAGAGCAATCGCCATCAAACGATGCGGTGCCGATGAGCGCGCCACATTAATAACATCGTCTCCATCCAGCACTCCAAGTGAGGATGACTCGCCGCTTTCCGTTGTAATATCTTCCAAACACTGTTGTATAACGCTGTGATAATTATTTGCCGAAAGATGCGAATACCCAAGCTGCAGTACTTTAGGAGCGAGTTCAAAGTAAAGCTGTTGCTTACGCACATAGCCTAATGCCTGCAGCGTTAGCAAGAGTCGCCGTGTTTTCGCTCGATTCATTCCCGTGCGTTCAGTGACCTCGCCCAACGTCATTCGTGGATGGGAATTATCAAAGGCAATGATGACCTCCAAGCCACTAGCCAAGGCTGTTACGAAGTCACGGTCATCAGGCTTAAGCGTCTTTTTCTGGTGGAAGTCTTTCACTCTTATCTTCTCATCAAATCTACGAATAGTCTGCCAGTAAATTAATATAATGTTCGAATAGCGAATAGTTATACTTTTTTTTGTTTTTTACTGATTAATAATGGAGAGCATCCATTAGTCGTAAGCTATAGGTCGTAACTTTGGGGAATACCCTAGACCCTATACCTTAGCCATGAATATATGAATCACGAAAAAATATTAATATAGCTCGTGTCCAGCTGATTTATTTAGCTGTAAAGCGTTCTTTGTTATTAAGATGATTGTCTCAATTAGGTATGTGCATCAACCTTAGAGGTATTGGCGGCTCGGCACGTAAGTCGTAACACTTACCTGCATTGTTATTTCTATGCGGGGAACGACCATGACGCAATCCACCAGGGCCGTCGAACAGACATCCTACGCGGAAACCTCTGCTTTCAAGCCGATCTCTCTTGTGCTGGGTGTCATTATTGGCCTGGGTGTACTCTTCCTGTTGCCCGAAACGCTAGCCTTCAATGCTCGTCTTGTGGCGGGCATTGCGATGCTGATGGCCACGTGGTGGATGACTGAGGCGATTCCTATTCCGGCCACATCGCTGTTACCGTTGGTACTCTTTCCTTTCTTCGATATTGCTTCAGTGGGTGCAACGGCTTCACCCTATGCTCATAGCATTGTCTTTTTGGTGTTAGGAGGTGTTCTGCTAGGCTTGGCAACGCAGCGCTGGAACTTACATAGGCGCTTCGCGTTACTGACGGTGCTCACCGTGGGTACCAAGCCAGCTCAAATCGTCTTCGGTTTAATGTTCGCTAGCTGGTTTATCACCATGTGGGTCAGCAACACTGCCACCGCTGTCATTATGGTGCCGATCGGGGGCTCAATCATTGCGTTAGTGAAGTCGCTGGGTAATGGTGATGACACGCCTAAGTTTTCCGCCGCCGTGCTGCTGGGCATTGCTTATGCCATCACCATTGGCTCCATGGCCACGCTAATTGGCCAGCCGCCGATGGCGCTAATGCGCGCCTACATGGAAGATGCCCACGGGCTGAGTATCGGCTTTGGTCATTGGATGCTAGTGGGTGTGCCATTCTCGTTCACCATGCTAATACTGGCCTGGTTCATCCTCAGCAAGCTAGTGTTCCGCTCGGAAGCCGAGAGTATCAAGGGGGGCCGAGCGATGATCGAGTCAGAACTTAAGACCATGGGCCGACTATCGCCTGAAGAGGCTCGAGTCCTAATGGTTTTTGCTGGGGCGGTCTTCTGCTGGGTCTTCGTACCGTTAATCGCGAGAATTCCTGTAGTGCAGAGTGCGCTGCCTTGGTTGGGTAACATCAACGACACCAGTGTAGCGATTCTCTCGGCGATTCTGATGTTTGTGATCCCTGCCTCTAATGGCAAAGGGGCATTGCTAGAGTGGTCGGCCACGCGTGATGTGCCTTGGGGGGTACTGATTTTGTTTGGCGGTGGCTTAACACTCTCAGCTCAGTTTACCGCTACTGGCTTGAGTGCCTGGGTTGGTGAGAGCGTCTCGGGATTGTCGGGACTGCCGCCAATTTTGATTTTGGCCATCACCGCTATCGTGATCATCCTATTGACCGAACTTACCAGCAACACGGCAACGGCGGCTGCCTTCTTCCCCATTATGGGTTCTATTGCCGTTGGGTTGGGCATTGAGCCTTTCCTAATGACTATCGTGGTTACCTTTGCCGTGAGCTGCGCCTTCATGTTGCCGGTGGCAACGCCTTCCAATGCGGTGGCTTTCGCTACAGGGGATCTTCCAATCAAGAGCATGATCCGGGCAGGCATCTGGCTCAACGTTATCGGCTTGCTGGTGATTATGATCGCGCTCTACACCATTGTCCCCCTCGTATTCGATGTCTCTTTCTAAAACGTGGCTGTCAACATCATTGGCAGCGATTCAGGTTTGATGGTAGTTAATAACCGTTCTATTTGTTCGCATTACAAATTAGTGTTCTCAATAAGAACAAAGGAGTTTTTATGTCTCAGCCTTGCATAATTTGCGTCGCCATTACCGGCAGCCTGCCGCGCAAAGAGAATAACCCCGCCGTACCGATTACGGTGGAAGAGCAGATTGAAAGCACCCAGGCGGCGTTTGAAGCGGGCGCCACCATTGCTCACTGTCATGTGCGTAACGATGATCAAACGCCTTCATCCGACCCGGAGAAGTTTGGCCACCTGATGGAAGGGCTCAAGAAACACTGCCCCGGTATGATTATTCAGCTTTCTACCGGCGGGCGATCTGGCGCTGGTGAAGCACGCGGTGGGATGCTGCCGCTGAAGCCTGATATGGCCAGCCTCTCGGTGGGTTCCAACAACTTCCCCAACCGTGTTTACGAGAACCCGCCGCAGCTGGTGGAGTGGCTTGCCGATGGGATGCTCACGTACGGCATCAAACCCGAGATCGAGGCGTTTGATCTGTCACATATCCACCAAGCGGTGAATCTTTCAAAGCAAGGCAAGCTAAAGACGCCGCTCTACGTGCAGTTCGTAATGGGCGTTAAAAATTCTATGCCAGCGGACAAACCTACGTTTGATTTTTATATTGAAACGCTCAAGCGTCTGGCACCGGATGCACAGTGGTGCGGCGCGGGCATTGGTGCCAATCAATATCTGCTCAATGAGTGGTCGATTGCTGCAGGCGGCCATACCCGTACAGGGCTTGAAGATAACGTGCGCCTAGACAGCGAAACGCTGGCGCCTTCCAACGCGGCGTTGGTTGAGCGCACCGTAGCCCTATGCGAAAAGTACCAGCGGCCGGTGGCTACCTGGCAACAGGCACGTGAGATACTTGGGTTATAAAAAAGTAAAACCGACAATTAAACCATAGGAGTTAAGTTATGACGGATATTACTATCGTGGGTGATGCACCTGAGATTGATGAGATTAAGCGTGTTGTTCAGCTATATGTTGATGGTTTTCAAGGCAGAAGAGAGAAGCTGGAGGAGGCGTTTCATAAGGATGCGTTGATTTTTGCTTTAGACGCTGATGGTGCGTTAGCGACTGACCTGATTAGCGATCGCTTCGAGCGTTGGGCTGATAGTCAACGTGCAGTGAAGAGCCGCTTTATTGCAGTGACGCAGGCTGGGGAAGTCGCCAACGTGATACTAGGCTTTGATAATAGCGACAACCTTGAGGATTCTTGGGTTGATGTGATTGCTTTGGTGAAAGTCGACGGCGCTTGGAAGATTACCAACAAAACGGCTGCTCATAGCACTCGCGCGGCGTGGGCAAAGCCCCATTCCTAGGCGTAAAGGCACCTATTCAGAGAACATAGAAAACATGAGCCCTCTTAACCAGCGGTTGCCGGGATCTTGATGAAAACGGCGGTGCCAGAAAAGATTAATCGGAATCTCTGGAAACGCGAAAGGGTGTTCGCGAACGGTGAGTTCAAAGCGTTCACACGTCGCCTCGGCTAATTTGTCGGTCACCGTTACTACTAGATCGCTGCTGCTGACAATATAGGGAACAGCAGCGAAATTTGGCAGAGTTAGCCTGACGGGGCGATTGACGCCCGCGCGAACAAGCTGCTCTTCTACCACCCCGTGGCCGGTTCCCTGAGCAACAACCACGGCGTGGTGGGCTGAGCGAAACGTCTCTAAGCTAAAGTCGCCAGTGGCGAGGGGATGGTCATGGCGCATCAGGCAGACATAGCGTTGTGCAAACAGCCGCTGCTGATAGAAACCGGCTCCCAGCTGGGGGATCAATCCCACGGCTAGATCAATCTGCCCCTCTTCCATCTCATACTTCAAACCATGACTGTGGCTGCGCACAGTGCTAAGCGAGACGCCCGGCGCTACGTGTGATAGGTGTTGCAGTAAGCGCGGTAGAAAGACAATTTCGCCAATATCTGTCATGGTGAGATTAAAGGTGCGCTCACTCAACGCCGGGTTAAAAACGTCGCCTAGGTTTAAGGTGTTACTCATGCGTGCCAACGCATCCGCAATGCCGGGGTGTAGCTGGCTAGCGCGTGGCGTTGGCTGGAGCCCTTGCGAGGTGCGCTCGAAGAGTTCGTCATTCAGTAAGTGGCGCAAGCGCTTTAGTGCATGACTCACCGCTGGCTGCGTAATACCTAGACGTAGCGCGACCCGCTGAGTATTTCGCTCTTGATATAGCAGGTCAAATACCACCAGCAAGTTCAGGTCAATATTGGCAAGTTTAACCATCAGGATGCGCCATGCCAGGCGTTCGACAATAGTCGATTACAATCATGGTTAATGTTTTCAACTCGTTCATTCATATTGTTATTAGCGCCGTTTATAGCCTTTATAAAGAGGGCTGTGTGGTGACCGCTGCTGCATCCTAATAGCGTTAAGGGCAGAGCATAAAATCAACATGATAACGATAAATTTCTGAGTGGAGAAAAAACATGCCTTCCAAACAGACTCAGCAGAAACGACTTTCGATTGGCATCGTGGGCGGTGGCATTGGCGGCGTCGCCTTGGGCGTTGCGCTATCACGCCATCGGCATCTGGACGTGCAACTGTTCGAAGCGGCTCCCCAGTTCTCCGAGATTGGTGCGGGCGTCTCCTTTGGTCCCAATGCGGTGAAGGCCATTCAGCTGTTGGGTCTGGAAGCATCATATCAACAGATTGCCGATTCATCACCAGCGCCCTTTGAGGATGTCTGGTTCGAGTGGCGGCGTGGCAGTGATGATACCTACCTCACCGCCAGCATGGCGCCAGGCGTTGGTCAATCCTCGGTACATCGTGCCGATTTTCTCGATGCGATTGTTGCCAATCTGCCTGAAGGCATCGCCCACTTTGGCAAACGCTGTATAGATGTTAATCAAGATGATGACAGCGCCACCGCCAGCTTCGACGATGGCACCCACTTTACTGGCGATGTGATCATCGGCTTTGATGGTATTAAGTCGGCAGTGCGGCGCCATGTGCTCCCCCCGGAGCAGTACGGCGAGATTGCCCCGTTCTGGAGTGGCACTTACGCCTATCGCGGCATGATTCCCACTGATGAGCTAGAGGCAGCTCTAGAGGCTAAAGGCAGCGAGAAGCGCCTGGCATTGGTGCCTCAGATGTATCTTGGCAAAGACCGCCATATTCTAACATTTCCGGTTAAGCAGTCACAGCTGGTTAATGTTGTGGCCTTCATTACTGATCGGTCGACACCGAACCCTAAGCTGCCCGAAGACGAAGAGTGGGTTCAAGCCGTCAGCCAAGAGGGAATGTTAGAAGTATTTAAAGGCTGGAGCCCGGCTTGCCAAGCCATTCTCGAATGCATTCCTGAGCCAACGCGCTGGGCGCTGCATGAGTTACCTGAGCTTGCCCGCTACCAGCGCGACCGCGTACTGATTGTTGGCGACGCCGCCCATGCGTTAGTGCCTCACCAGGGGGCAGGTGCCGGTCAGGCACTGGAAGACGCCTATGTGCTGGCCACTCTGCTGGCGGATGCCAGTTGCCATCGCCATAATGTGAGCACTGTGTTGTCCGCCTTTGAACAAGTGCGCCATAGTCGTACTTGCAAAGTGCAGCGAACGTCCCATGAGGCGGGCGATGTCTACGAGTATGCAGGTGAAAACATTGGTGCCAATGAAACCAAGCTGATCGACAATCTGGAAAACCGCTTCGATTGGCTCTGGAGCCACGATCCGCACGATGATGTAATGGCGGCGCGGAAGATAGTAGCGGTAGCCACTGAGCATTAACTTCGAATTTAGCCCCGCAATACATCACTTTGCCACAGTGCCTCACTTTTTTGTCGCAAAAGAGGCCCCACTAGGGGCGCTGTGGTAAAAGGGGAAGGTGTGCCGCTCCCTTAATAGTTAGTAGTAGAGCTTGTATGATGAATACATCACTATAGTTTGCCGTTATTTATAATTCTTTTGTGAGTAGCTCATCGTTCAAGCAAGGCTATTTTGTTCAACTTTTTGATAAATAAAGGAAATAAACGGAAGCTGCGAGGCCTGATAGAGCTGGATAGAAGAAGAGGCGGCTAAATAGTGATAGTTACCCGCTAAAAATCAAGCAGTCATCACTCTGTAGTAATACCTACTCGGTATAGCCAAGCACCTAAACAATATTGGTTCCGACCTCTAACGCCAATCAAACTGATAGTAAGTTAAATGATTGCCATACGCCGGAGCCACCATGTCAACCACCATACAACATATTGAGACGCTACTGGTCGACTTACCGACCATTCGTCCTCACAAACTTTCAATGGCTACCATGGCCTGCCAAACCATGGTCATTGTGCGCATGCGCCACTCCGACGGTATCGAAGGGCTCGGCGAGGGCACCACCATTGGTGGTTTGGCCTACGGCCCGGAAAGCCCGGAGAGCATTAAGCGCAATATTGATACCTACCTAGCACCACTGCTGATCGGTCAGCCCTCTAATAACGTCCATCAACTACGCGCCCGACTTAACCGGCACGCTCGCGGCAACATGATCGCCAAGTCAGCATTAGAAACAGCATTGTTAGATGCGCAGGGCAAGCGCTTGGGATTGAGCGTTACCGAGCTGCTGGGTGGCGCGCGGCAAGCGCATTTACCTGTGCTTTGGACCCTTGCTAGTGGCGATACTGCCAAAGATATCGACGAGGCGCTGCTACGTTTAGATCAGCGCCGGCATTGCGACTTTAAGCTGAAAATTGGCGCTAATCCGGTCGAGCAAGACGTCCGCCATGTGGCAGCGATAAAAGAGGCGCTGGGCGATCGTGCTAGCGTGCGCGTTGACGTTAACCAGGCGTGGGATGAATCCACAGCGGTTCGCGGTATTCAAGTGCTGCAAGATGCCGGTATTGAGTTAATTGAGCAACCCATTCCCGCCCGTGAACATGCAGGCTTAGTACGTTTAGCTAATCGCTTTAACGTACCAATGCTCGCTGACGAGGCGGTGCAGGATGCCCGTGATGGGCTAGATCTGGTGTCCAGTGGTTTTAGTGGTGCCTTTGCGCTAAAGATTGCAAAATCCGGTGGTATTCATGGCGTACTGGAACTTGCTCATGTAGCTCAGGCAGCAGGCATTGGCTTATATGGAGGCACGCTACTAGAGGGCACCATCGGTACGGCCGCCTCACTGCACGCTTGGGCGACGCTGCCGGAAATGACATGGGGCACTGAGATGTTCGGGCCATTGCTACTGAAAGACGACATTGTCATCGACCCCCTTAACTACACCGAGTTTGGTGTTGAAGTGCCGCAAGGGGCAGGGCTGGGCATTACCTTAGATGAAGATAAATTGGCGCACTACTCACGTAAGTAAAAGCTACATAAATAAAGCTAACATTTGCGTTGCCCGCCATCAAAGAGGAGAGATGTATGCTGTTTCAAGTAGAGATGACCGTTAAATTACCGACCGATATGCCAGCCGAGCAAGCGGCCAAAATCAAAGCGACTGAAAAGGCTTATTCACAAGATCTGCAACATCAAGGCAAATGGCGCCACTTGTGGCGGGTGGCAGGCAGCTACTCAAATGTCAGTATTTTTGATGTTGAGGACAATGCCGAGTTGCAAGAGCTAGTCAGCAATCTGCCGCTATTTCCCTATATGGAAATCAACGTCAAACCGCTGTGTCGTCATCCCTCTTCTGTTCGTGAAGACGATACTTAAACCTGCAGAACACGCTAGTTCTTTTTACAAAATAATAGTCTATAAAAAAATATAGGTTTTACCATGACTGTGAAGATATTCGATACTCCCGAAGTCCAAGAGTTTGTCAAAACCGTGGCTGGCTTTGATCAGGCCGGTGGCAATGACCGCGCCAAGCAAATTGTCCATCGCCTGGTCGGCGATCTGTTCAAGCTGATCGACGACTTCGACGTCACCGAGGAAGAGTACTGGGCAGGGGTGAACCTGCTCAATGCCCTGGGCAGTCAGACCCAGTTCGGCCTGCTCTCACCGGGGCTGGGTTTTGACCACTTCCTCGACATGCGCCAAGACGCCATCGATGCCGAAGCCAAGCGCGTTGGCGGCACCCCGCGCACCATCGAAGGCCCGCTGTACGTAGCCGGTGCCCCGGAAGCCGAAGGCTTTGCACGCATGGACGATGGCAGTGATCCTGATGCTGAGGTGATGTGGCTAACCGGTCAGGTGCGCGATGTGAACGGCAACCCGATCGCCGGGGCCAAGGTTGAGATTTGGCACTGCAACTCCAAGGGCGGCTACTCGTTCTTTGATCCCTCCCAGGACGAGTACAACATGCGCCGCACGATCTATGCGGATAGCGACGGCCGTTATACCGCGCGCAGTATTATCCCCTCCGGCTATGGCGTGCCCGAAGGTGCACCGACGGATGTGGTGCTTAAGTCGCTGGGTCGCCATGGTGAACGTCCAGCACATATCCACTACTTCGTCTCCGCTCCGGGCCACCAACACCTAACCACTCAGATTAACCTCGCGGGCGACCCCTACACCTTTGATGACTTTGCCTTTGCCACCCGCGAAGAGCTGGTTGTCCCCGCCGAGCGGATCGAAGACCCGGCCGAGATCGCCAAGCGCGATTTGGACGGCCCGTTCTCTCACGTTGTGTTCGATGTGGAACTGGCTAAAACCGACGCTGCCGAGCTACAGGTTCGTCACGCCCGTCCTCGGGCCAAAGAAGACGAACAAGACCTGGCCAGCCAGCTTGCCGGTACCGCCAAGGTTTAACCCTCATACCTTGAACAAGGCGGGCCTTCCCCTTGGCCCGCCTTAGCGAGACCAATAATTACGAGGAGAGAGATCATGACCACGCAGCTTGATCAGCTCGAAGCCCGCGTTCGCAATGCCGTTCAAGACGACCCTGACCAGGGCATCTTCCGTTGCCACCGCAGCATGTTCACCGACCCTGCCTTCTTCGAACTGGAGATGAAGCACATCTTCGAAGGCAACTGGCTGTTCCTGGCCCACGAGAGCCAAGTCGCTGAACCAGGTGATTACATGACCGTCACTATGGGTCGTCAGCCCGTACTCATTACCCGCGACAAGCAAGGCGAGCTGCACGGCCTGATCAACGCCTGTGCGCACCGCGGTGCCACCCTATGCCGCCGTAAGCGCGGCAACAAGGGTACCTTTACCTGCCCGTTCCACGGCTGGACGTTCAAAAACGACGGCCAACTGCTCAAGGCCAAAAACGAGAAGGTCGGCGCCTATCCGGATAACTTCAAACAGGATGGCTCCCACAACCTCAAGCGCCTACCGCGCTTTGAAAACTACAAAGGCTTCCTGTTCGGCAGCTTGAGTGACGACGTTCAACCGCTCGAACAACACCTCGGCGAAACCACCAAGGTCATCGACAACATCGTCGACCAAGCCCCCGAAGGCCTGGAAATTCTGCGCGGTACCTCGTCGTACACCTATACCGGCAACTGGAAGTTACAGGCCGAAAATGGCGCGGACGGCTACCACGTCAGCTCCGTGCACTGGAACTACGCCTCCACGATGGAACGCCGTAACTACGATGCTGGCGGCACCAAAGCGGTGGACGCCGACGGCTGGTCGAAGAGCAAAGGTGGCTTCTACTCCTACGAAAACGGCCACATGATGCTATGGACCCGGCTGCTTAACCCCGATGTTCGCCCGGTCTACCAGCACAAGGACTGGATCCAGGAACAGCTGGGTGAGGCCCGCGCCGATTCCATCGTCAACCAGACGCGTAACCTCTGCCTTTATCCCAACGTCTACCTGATGGATCAGTTCTCCACGCAAATCCGCGTGATCCGTCCGATCGCCGTGGACAAAACCGAAGTGACGATTTACTGCTTCGCGCCCAAAGGCGAGTCCGCCGAGGACCGACGTGTCCGTATCCGCCAGTACGAAGACTTCTTCAACGTCTCCGGCATGGGCACGCCCGACGACCTGGAAGAGTTCCGCGCTTGCCAAGAAGGCTACAACGGCGCCCTGGCCGAATGGAACGACCTCTCTCGCGGGGCCCAACAGTGGATCGAAGGCGCCGATGAAACGGCCCAAGCCATCGACATGAAGCCCCTGCTCAGTGGCGCCTCCCCGGAAGACGAAGGCCTTTACGTGCTGCACCACAAGCACTGGGTCAACGAAATGCTGCGCGCCATCGACAAAGAGCGCAGTCAGTTTATCGCCACTGCGTCCGCCTAAGCGCCTGAAGAGAGGAGAGAAGTGACATGAGCATTAGCTATCACGATATCCAAGCCTTCCTGTACCGCGAAGGCCGCTTATTGGACGACCGCCAGTGGGATGAGTGGCTCGCGCTGTATCGCAAAGACGCCGAGTTCTGGATGCCTGCCTGGGACGACGACGACCAGCTCACCCAGGACCCGCACAGCGAGATCTCACTGATCTACTACCCCAACCGGGAAGGGCTGGAAGATCGGGTCTATCGGATCAAGACCGAGCGCAGCGGGGCGAGTACGCCGGAACCGCGCACCACCCACCAGGTGACCAATCTGGAGATCTTGTCGCAAAACGGCGACACGATGGAGCTGCGGTTTAACTGGCATACGCTTAGCCATCGTTACAAGAAAACTGACAGCTTCTTTGGCACCTGCTTCTACACCCTGGATGTGTCGGGTGAGACCCCGTTGATCACAAGAAAAGTCGTGCAGCTGAATAACGACTA
>NZ_RZHF01000016.1 GCF_003990185.1 Vreelandella nanhaiensis
TCACTGCGACCAGACCCCTTGGGTGTTATAGGGTCAAGCCTCACGGGCCATTAGTACACGTTAGCTCAACACCTTGCAGTGCGTCCACACCGTGCCTATCAACCAGCTGGTCTCGCTGGGCCCTTCAGGAGGCTCTAGGCCTCAGGGATGTCTCATCTTGAAGGGGGCTTCCCGCTTAGATGCTTTCAGCGGTTATCCCGTCCGACCATAGCTACCCGGCAATGCCACTGGCGTGACAACCGGAACACCAGAGGGTCGTCCACTCCGGTCCTCTCGTACTAGGAGCAGCTCTTCTCAAACATCCAACGCCCACGGCAGATAGGGACCGAACTGTCTCACGACGTTCTAAACCCAGCTCGCGTACCACTTTAAATGGCGAACAGCCATACCCTTGGGACCGACTTCAGCCCCAGGATGTGATGAGCCGACATCGAGGTGCCAAACACCGCCGTCGATGTGAACTCTTGGGCGGTATCAGCCTGTTATCCCCGGAGTACCTTTTATCCGTTGAGCGATGGCCCTTCCATACAGAACCACCGGATCACTAGAACCTGCTTTCGCACCTGCTCGACGTGTCTGTCTCGCAGTCAAGCACCCTTATGCTCTTGCACTCACTGCACGATGTCCGACCGTGCTGAGGGTACCTTCGTGCTCCTCCGTTACTCTTTGGGAGGAGACCGCCCCAGTCAAACTACCCACCACACACTGTCCTCGATCCGGATAACGGACCTGAGTGAGAACGCCAATGATGCCAGGCTGGTATTTCAAGGTTGGCTCCCTTCGAACTGGCGTCCGAAGTTCAAAGCCTCCCAGCTATCCTACACAGGCAACATCAGCGTCCAGTGTGAAGCTATAGTAAAGGTTCACGGGGTCTTTCCGTCTAGCCGCGGGTACACCGCATCTTCACGGCGATTTCAATTTCACTGAGTCTCGGGTGGAGACAGCGTGGCCATCATTACGCCATTCGTGCAGGTCGGAACTTACCCGACAAGGAATTTCGCTACCTTAGGACCGTTATAGTTACGGCCGCCGTTTACCGGGGCTTCGATCAAGAGCTTCGGCCGAGGCCTAACACCATCACTTAACCTTCCGGCACCGGGCAGGCGTCACACCCTATACGTCCGCTTGCGCGTTAGCAGAGTGCTGTGTTTTTACTAAACAGTTGCAGCCACCTGGTATCTTCGACCGGTTCGGGCTTAGGAAGCAAGTTCCATCACCCTACGCCGGCGTGCCTTCTCCCGAAGTTACGGCACCATTTTGCCTAGTTCCTTCACCCGAGTTCTCTCAAGCGCCTTGGGATTCTCACCCTGACCACCTGTGTCGGTTTGGGGTACGGTCGCACATAATCTGAAGCTTAGAGGCTTTTCCTGGAAGCGTGGCATCAATGACTTCGACACCGTGGTGTCTTCGTCTCGTCTCTCGGCCTTGAAGAATCCCGGATTTACCTAAGATTCAAGCCTACTGACTTTCACCAGGACAACCAACGCCTGGCTCACCTAGCCTTCTCCGTCCCCCCATCGCAATTATGTCCGGTACGGGAATATTAGCCCGTTTCCCATCGACTACGCGTTTCCGCCTCGCCTTAGGGGCCGACTCACTCTGCTCTGATTAGCATCGAACAGAAAACCTTGGTCTTCCGGCGAGGGAGTTTTTCACTCCCTTTATCGTTACTCATGTCAGCATTCGCACTCGTGATACCTCCAGCAGGCTTCTCAATCCACCTTCATCGGCTTACACGACGCTCCTCTACCGCTCATCCATAGGATGAACCCGTAGCTTCGGTACCTGGTTTAGCCCCGTTACATCTTCCGCGCAGGCCGACTCGACTAGTGAGCTATTACGCTTTCTTTAAAGGATGGCTGCTTCTAAGCCAACCTCCTAGCTGTCTGAGCCTTCCCACATCGTTTCCCACTTAACCAGGATTTGGGGACCTTAGCTGACGGTCTGGGTTGTTTCCCTTTTCACGACGGACGTTAGCACCCGCCGTGTGTCTCCCACGCTGATACTCACCGGTATTCGGAGTTTGCCTCGGGTTGGTAAGTCGGGATGACCCCCTAGCCGAAACAGTGCTCTACCCCCGGCGGTAATACGTGAGGCGCTACCTAAATAGCTTTCGAGGAGAACCAGCTATCTCCGAGCTTGATTAGCCTTTCACTCCGATCCACAAGTCATCCAAATCTTTTTCAACAGATCCTGGTTCGGGCCTCCAGTTGATGTTACTCAACCTTCACCCTGCTCATGGATAGATCGCTCGGTTTCGGGTCTATATCCAGCGACTGTGTCGCCCAGTTAAGACTCGGTTTCCCTACGGCTCCCCTAAACGGTTAACCTCGCCACTGAATATAAGTCGCTGACCCATTATACAAAAGGTACGCAGTCACAGAACAAGTCTGCTCCTACTGCTTGTACGCACACGGTTTCAGGATCTATTTCACTCCCCTCTCCGGGGTTCTTTTCGCCTTTCCCTCACGGTACTGGTTCACTATCGGTCAGCCAGGAGTATTTAGCCTTGGAGGATGGTCCCCCCGTCTTCAGTCAAGGTTTCTCGTGCCCCGACCTACTCGATTTCACATGATCAGATTTTCGACTACGGGGCTATCACCCGCTACGGCCGCGCTTCCCAACGCGTTCGTCTAATCAGTCACATGCTTAAGGGCTGGTCCCCGTTCGCTCGCCGCTACTAGGGGAATCTCGGTTGATTTCTTTTCCTCAGGGTACTTAGATGTTTCAGTTCCCCTGGTTCGCCTCATACACCTATGTATTCAGTGCATGATACTGACCTTATGGTCAGTGGGTTTCCCCATTCAGAGATGTCCGGGTCACAGGTTGTTGCCACCTCACCGAACCTTATCGCAGGCTACCACGTCTTTCATCGCCTCTGGCTGCCTAGGCATCCACCGTGTGCGCTTCATTGCTTGACCCTATAACCCGAAGGAGTCTGGAATCTCGCAATGACAACGATTGCCGGATACGCTTGAGACGTATCACAAAACAATTGCATATCGAGATGAGGTTATAAAAACAGCAACCGGTAACGGTGGTTGTCTTCATATCGTCATTCGATATTGTCAGCATGATATACATTGTTAAAGAGCGACTGCTATACGCAGTGATAAGACAACGCCAAAGGCGTCTGGCTTATCACTGCCCATCAACAGCATTCTGATCAGGTAATTCATTGTGAGCGCTTGCCGCGAGGGGGACGCATCGTTTAAGGAGGTGATCCAGCCGCAGGTTCCCCTACGGCTACCTTGTTACGACTTCACCCCAGTCATGAACCACACCGTGGTGATCGCCCTCTTGCGTTAGGCTAACCACTTCTGGTGCAGTCCACTCCCATGGTGTGACGGGCGGTGTGTACAAGGCCCGGGAACGTATTCACCGTGACATTCTGATTCACGATTACTAGCGATTCCGACTTCACGGAGTCGAGTTGCAGACTCCGATCCGGACTGAGACCGGCTTTCTGGGATTGGCTTACTCTCGCGAGTTCGCAACCCTTTGTACCGGCCATTGTAGCACGTGTGTAGCCCTACCCGTAAGGGCCATGATGACTTGACGTCGTCCCCACCTTCCTCCGGTTTGTCACCGGCAGTCTCCTTAGAGTTCCCACCATTACGTGCTGGCAAATAAGGACAAGGGTTGCGCTCGTTACGGGACTTAACCCAACATTTCACAACACGAGCTGACGACAGCCATGCAGCACCTGTCTTACAGTTCCCGAAGGCACCCCGGAATCTCTTCCAGGTTCTGTAGATGTCAAGGGTAGGTAAGGTTCTTCGCGTTGCATCGAATTAAACCACATGCTCCACCGCTTGTGCGGGCCCCCGTCAATTCATTTGAGTTTTAACCTTGCGGCCGTACTCCCCAGGCGGTCGACTTATCGCGTTAACTTCGCCACAAAGTGCGCTAGGCACCCAACGGCTGGTCGACATCGTTTACGGCGTGGACTACCAGGGTATCTAATCCTGTTTGCTACCCACGCTTTCGCACCTCAGTGTCAGTATCAGTCCAGAAGGCCGCCTTCGCCACTGGTATTCCTCCCGATCTCTACGCATTTCACCGCTACACCGGGAATTCTACCTTCCTCTCCTGTACTCTAGCTTGACAGTTCCGGATGCCGTTCCCAGGTTGAGCCCGGGGCTTTCACAACCGGCTTATCAAGCCACCTACGCGCGCTTTACGCCCAGTAATTCCGATTAACGCTTGCACCCTCCGTATTACCGCGGCTGCTGGCACGGAGTTAGCCGGTGCTTCTTCTGCGAGTGATGTCTTTCCTGGCGGGTATTAACCGCCAGGCGTTCTTCCTCGCTGAAAGTGCTTTACAACCCTAAGGCCTTCTTCACACACGCGGCATGGCTGGATCAGGGTTGCCCCCATTGTCCAATATTCCCCACTGCTGCCTCCCGTAGGAGTTCGGGCCGTGTCTCAGTCCCGATGTGGCTGATCATCCTCTCAGACCAGCTACGGATCGTCGCCTTGGTGGGCCATTACCCCACCAACTAGCTAATCCGACATAGGCTCATCCGATAGCGGGAGCCGGAGCCCCCTTTCTCCCGTAGGACGTATGCGGTATTAGCCTGGGTTTCCCCAGGTTATCCCCCACTATCGGGCAGATTCCTATGCATTACTCACCCGTCCGCCGCTCGTCAGCGTCTAGCAAGCTAGACCTGTTACCGCTCGACTTGCATGTGTTAAGCCTGCCGCCAGCGTTCAATCTGAGCCATGATCAAACTCTTCAGTTTAAAATCATTGTGATCCTTACTCGTCACCCGAAGGCAACAAAAGCGGATCAAACTTGGCTCAAGGTTCAAACGAATTCAGTCTTGATACTCCGAAGAGTATCTGATGAGTCGTCTGCCTTGATATTTGGTGACTTGTCACCCTCATCGGCAAACGCCCACATGAATTACCTGATCAAATTGTTAAAGAGCTATCGGAGGGCGCTGCCCGTTCGATGTGGGGCGTATTCTACCCAATTTTTTTGATGGGTCAACAACTTTCTACCATTACTTTTAAGCACTAGCGCAGCCTTGCAAAACGCCTAGCACCTGACCACTAGTAGTCAGCAAATTCAGCATTCAATTGCATCAAGGCGCGCCAACAACTCCTGACGCCTTGGTTCGGAGGTAAACGCCTCTTTCATAGCATTACGGTTAAGTGCCTGGAAAGCTTCTTCATCCCAACCAAATGCTTGAGCACAGGCGATATGATTGTCCAAAAGCCCACCGCCAAAGTAAGCGGGGTCGTCAGAGCTAATCGTCACATTAAGCCCTTTATCCAGAAGTGCAGGCAGCGGATGGCTGGCTAGCTCATCAACAACTTTCAAACTTACGTTGGAAAGCGGGCATACGGTCAGCACCGTTTGCTGCTGATAAAGACGCTCTACCACGTCGTCACTTTCCAGACAGCGAATACCATGGTCTATACGACATACATCAAGTAAGTCCAATGCCTCAATAATATAAGAAGCAGGCCCCTCTTCCCCCGCATGAGCTACCCGCGCCAAGCCCAGCTCTTTGGCACGCTCAAAGAGTGCAACAAATTTTGACGGCGGGTGATCGCGCTCGGCACTATCCAAGCCAATTGCATCAAGCTTATCCCAGTAAGGCGCAGCCTGCTCTAACACCTGAAGCGCTTCTTCGGCAGGCCGGTCGCGTAAAAAGGCCATGATCATTCCGACGCTTAAATCTAATGATTGCTCAGCCTCTTGCTTAGCACGCAGCAACCCAGACATGACCACATCCAATGAAACGCCGCGCTGCAGATGCGCCTGAGGGTCAAAATGCATATCGATATGTACAACGCCTTCCCTGCTTGCGCGCTTGAAATAGTCCATGGCCAGGTCATAAAAGTCCTGCTCAAGACAAAGAACGCTCATGCCTTGGTAATAGAGATTCAAGAACCCCTGTAGATCCTTAAACTGATAAGCTGCCTTGGCTTCGTCAACCGATAGGTAGGGCAATTCAATACCATTGCGCTCTGCCAGCTCAAACATGAGCTCGGGCTCCAGAGAGCCCTCAATATGTAGATGAAGCTCAACCTTGGGGAGACTACGTAAAAAATCCTGCATAACTTATCCTTAGCGCTCAGTGTTAGCGCATTAATTCCCTGGCCCTAGCTTTCCAGCACTTAAGTGCCAGTGATGTTTTACCTGCTGTGTTAACAAACTTGAACCATGGTGCATAAAAAAAATCGTGGTGCGCCCTTCAAGCCAGTGCGAAAGCGTATTAGCTACCGTGTTAACCGTCGCTTGATCAATAGCTGCAAATGGCTCATCCAGGATAACCACCGATGGATCCATCAAGAGAAGCCTGGCTAGCGCAACTCGCCTGACCTGACCTCCGGAAAGCTGCTGCCCCCGCTCACCGACCGGCGTTTCCAGCTTGTGTGGTAAAGATTTCACCCACGTATCGAGTGCTACTGCTTCAAGCACCTCCCAAAGTGCTTCCTCGCTTGCATCCGGGTTGCCAAGCCGCAAGTTGTCTTCCAGCGAAGCATCAAACAAATCCACTTGCTGGGTCAGCAATACAATGCGTTGCGAGCGCTGCTTTTCGGATACGGCGGCAGGCAAACAGCCGCCTACATTCACCTCGCCCTGAGAGGCCACAAGCCGCCCGGTTAAAAGCGCTGCGAGCGTGCTTTTACCTGCACCCGAGTGGCCCGTAATAATGGCCTTCTCGCCAGCAGCCAACTGAAAAGTGACGTTTTCAAGGGCAGGCATCATACTTGAAGAATAGCGATGCGTTACCGCCTGCACCACAATATCGAGTTCTTGCGGTGGCAATGCTTGCTCCTTCAGCAAGGGTGCTGCTGACCCAAGCCCATTTAACCGCTCGGCTGCAGCAACACTCCCCCCCACGCGTGCAAACGCACCGGGAAGCTGCACAAACACCTCGTTAACACCCAGCAGAGTGAGCAACGCCATAACCAGAATTGGCCCGGCCAGCGTACCTTCGGCCACTAAAAGACCGCCCCCCCATACCACTCCTAACAACAAAAGCCCGGCGACTACACTGATAAGGCTATTACCTAGTGCTACGCATTTGCCTAACCGGCGTTGATTATTCAGTGCCGCTTCTTCATGCGACTCAACTTGCAGTCGATGCCAGGCAGCACTGCGATAAGCGATAAGTTCAGCCGACGCTTGCAATTGATCAACCACGAAACGCCGCAAGACTTCCTGATCGGCTACCTGCCGATGGCTAGCCGCAAATCCCAAACGGCCCACTCCATAGGTAAGCCCTATCCAGAGAATAAACAGTATGCCCCCTGACACCAGCGCGATCCCAGGCAGCCAGATCGCGATGAAGAGGCTAACCCCCACAATAACGAGCAAGCTAACAACTGGAGGCATCAACAAGCGGAGATACAGGTTATCTAGTGCATCAATATCAGCAGTTAAGCGCCCCAGCCAGTCACTGGCACGATGTCGACGTAGCTCGGCTTCATCCAGCTGCATCAGCTGACCAAAGACTCGATACCGCAAATCAGCCAAAAGACGAAGCACCGTATCATGGTTATAAAGGCGCTCTATATAGCGAGCGACCGTACGTAAAAGGGCAAAAAAACGTATTCCGCCCCCCGGTACATATACATCAAGCCTTGACGGTATACCCAGAAGCAAGGCGATACCAGCCAAGGCACACGCCGTGATAAACCAGCCGGAAAGTCCTAGCAGTGAAAGGCCCGCGGCAAGTGTCAGCCAAATCAGCAGCGCACCTACTAAAAAACGTCGGCGCCGTTTCACCATCAGAGCTATCCACGGCGACAACGCATCAAGGGTCTGAGAAAACATTTTTACTGAAGAGCGCGCTTCATGCTTCATGGCGCACCTCTTCTAACCTGCCTGCCCGCAGATCAAGATGCCTCTTCGCTGCGCTGATAGCCGCAGGATGATGAGTTGCCATGATCAATGTGCGCCCCTGGGCCGCCCATTCAAGCATTGCCCGGACAACCACTTTTTCAGTGTCTCTATCCAGGCTGGCGGTAGGCTCATCCAACAAAATAAAATTGGCCTCACTCAAATAAATACGCGCCAAAGCCAAGCGCTGGGCCTGACCACCCGACAAGCCTATCCCGCGCTCGCCGATTAGCGTTTCCATGCCATCAGGCAATTGGGAAAGCAACGCCTCCAGCCCTGCCTGATCAAGCGCCCACTGCATTGCTGCTGTATCGGCCTCCGGGTTAGCCAAGCGCAAGTTATCTGCCAAGCTTCCATGCAGCAGAGCTGGCTGCTGGTCTAGCCAAGCGTAACGCGGTGACATTAGCTCAAGCACTCCATTAGAAGGGCTTAAAAAACCGGCCAGGAGCGCTAGAAGCGTCGATTTACCGCTTCCTGAAGGGCCGCTAATGGCAATTATATCGCCCTTCTGCACTGTTAAATTCACAGGCCCCAGCACTTGGCCGCGGGTTGCATACTCGACAGAGACATCTTTCAATACAGCGATAATGCTTTCATTTGAAGGCTCAATAACCGCGTGCCTTTGTATGCTTGATTCATTAAGAATTGTCACCAGACTTTCCGCCGCCCCGAGCGCTGTGGCGCGATCATGATAATGCTGGGAAAGGGTTCTTAAAGGCTGAAAAAACTCAGGCGCCAGTAGCAAGACCGCCAACCCTGAGAAAAGCGTTAATGAAGCCGCAGGCCCATAGTCAATATACCCAAGCAGGCCAAAACCGACGTACATTGCCACGACGGCAATCGCCACCGAGGCAAAAAACTCCAGTACGGCAGAGGATAAAAACGCCAGGCGCAAGGTGCGCATACTTAATTGCCGATAGTCATCGGTCGCCCACCACACGTCTTTGTGGGCACTTTGTGTTCTTCCAAAAAGCTGGAGTGTCGCCATCCCACGAACACGATCAAGAAAATGTGCAGAAAGCCGAGCTACCGCTGCAAACTGATCGCGATTGACGCGCTCCGCCCCCATACCTACCAGTGCCATAAAGAGAGGAATGATCGGTGCGGAAATCAATAAAAAGATCGCCACCAGATAATCAAGTTTGAGCACCACGCATAGAATCAGCAGCGGCAAAAGTGAAACAATCCGTAGCTGCGTATAAAAACGCGAAAAGTAGCCGTCGAGCGCTTCGATATTCTCAACGGCCTGGGTCGCCAAGGCGCCGCTTTGGTGATAAGCGAGCCATACTGGGCCGAGCGCCCAGAACTTATCTAGCATTTGGCGACGCGCATAGCGGCGTATGCGCAAGCTTGCTTCCAGGCTAATAATCTCCTGCCCCCACTGACATATGCCACGCCCTATGACACAAAGCGCCAGCAGGGCCAACACGCTAACCAACTGATGAGGCGTTTGATGAAAAACAACCAGTTGCTCTACCAGCCACGCCACGCCCACTACGATGATAACTGTCTGCACACCTGCCAAAACGCCAAGAAAAGCGGCGAGATATAATCTTCGCCGCTCTAAAGTTGCTAGCGTTTTTAACCAGGAGCGAGCGGTTAACGACTGCTCCGTCATCTTGCTGTCCCTGACTTAATGATACCCCTCCCCTACACGCACCTTGCCGCGAAACACCCAGTAGGTCCATGCGGTATAAACAAGGATCACAGGGATAACAAACAGCACACCGATCAGTAGGAAAAGCTGCGACTCAGGCGCTGACGCCGCATCCCACAACGTGTAGTTGGGCGGGACAATCATGGGCCATTGACTTACAATCAAGCCCAGATAAGTAAATACGTAGATGCCGATTGTGGCGAGAAAGGGATAGCTCTCACGGCGCTGCTTCACCGACCGGAAGACCAGGAAGGCAAAGAAAAGCGCCATCGCAGGAAAAATCCAGATCAAGCGAAGATTACCGAACCAGCGCTCCCAGACGAACTGATTCACAAAAGGCGTCCAGATACTGACGATCGCGAAGACCACGAGCACAATGCCCAGCAACATGGGAGTGATTTTATAAGCCCAATCCTGAATATGACCTTCTGACTTAAGAATCAGCCATGTAGAGCCCAAAAGCGCATAACCCGCCATTAGCCCTAACCCCGTCACCACCGTAAATGGGGTTAACCAATCAAAGGCACCACCAGTATAAACAAAATCTTCGGTTTGAAAGCCGTGAATATAAGCACCGACCACAACACCTTGTGCAAAAGCAGCGATCGCAGAGCCCCAGGAAAACGCCCGGTTCCACCAGTGGCGGTTACGACGTGACTTAAATCGAAGTTCAAATGCAACGCCCCGAAAAATAAGCCCGGCCAACATTAAGAAAACGCCGATATACAGTGCTGGTAAGAAAATCGAGTAAACTAACGGAAAAGCCGCCAACAAGCCTGCCCCACCTAAGACTAGCCATGTTTCGTTACCGTCCCATACCGGCGCCACAGAGTTCATCATGACATCGCGAGCATCTTCATCGGGCGCAAAAGGAAAAAGAATACCTAAGCCTAAGTCAAAACCATCCATCAGCACATACATAATAACGCTGAACCCGATAATGACAGCCCAAATAATCGATAGATCAAACGTTTCCATGATTAGCTCCTCACCGGATCGACGTCATCATCAAAAGGGGTATGGGCAGCAGAAAGAGGCCGCTTAGGACGATCGGCATCCCTATCAACTGACGCATGCTCATGCTCAGGCAGCATACCGTTACGAACAACCCGGGTTAGGTAATAGACACCGGCGTAAAAGATAACAGCATAAACCAATACATAACCAATCAAAGTGAACAACGCCATCCACCCAGTCAGCGAAGGGGTAATACCATCAGCGTGGGACATAATGCCGTATACCAGCCATGGCGCCCGCCCCGACTCGGTCACAATCCAACCGGCTAGCACCGCAATAAACGGCAATGAAATCATGCCAACTAGTGTTTTAAGAAATAACCGGCTCTCGTAGATGCGACCTTTACGGCGCAGTATCAAGCCAGTGAAGGCAGTGGCAATCATCAATAGACCAATCCCCACCATCACCCGGAATGCCCAGAAGACAATCATGACCGGTGGCTGCTCTTCAGGGGGCGCTTCGCTAATGCCCGGAATTTCACCATCAATCGAGTGGGTAAGAATCAGGCTTGCAAGGTTTGGAATTCCAACTGCAAACCGGTTCTCCTGGGCCTCTTGATCAGGTAAAGCAAATAGTAGTAATGGTACGTTGGTAGCTGTCTCCCAATGTCCTTCTATTGCAGCCACTTTGGTAGGCTGGTACTCAAGAGTATTTACGCCATGAAAGTCACCTACCACCGCCTGGAGAGGCGTCAGAAACAGTAGTAGCCACAAACACATTGAAAGCGCCCGCCGATTGGCTTCCGGGTCGCGGCCACGTAGTAAAAACCAAGAGCTCACCCCAGCCACCACAAACCCACCGGTAATAAAGGAAGCGATGGCCATGTGGGAGAAGCGATAAGGGAAAGAGGGATTAAAGATTGCCTCGCGCCAGGAAGTCACGTGGAAGCGGTTATCAATAAGCTCAACACCTGCCGGTGTATGCATCCAGCTGTTTGCTGACAATATCCAGAAAGCTGAAATAAACGTACCGATCGCCACTATCGTCGCTGCCATTAAATGGATGCCTTGAGGGACTTTTCCACGACCAAAAAGTAATATGCCCAGAAAGGCTGCTTCAAGAAAGAACGCCGTGACCACTTCATAACTTAGCACTGGGCCTATAAAGTTAGAGGCTGCTAAGGAGAAGTTGCTCCAGTTAGTCCCGAACTGAAAGGACATGACGACCCCCGACACAACCCCCATCCCGAAGACCACCGCAAACACTTTCGTCCAAAACAGCGCCAAACGATCCCAGGCAGGGTTTTGCGTTTTGAAAAATAGCCCTTGTAGCAAGGCTATGTAAGAGGCCAACCCGATGGTAAACACCGGGAAGATTGCATGGAAAGAGACGACGAACGCGAATTGAATTCGCGACAGCACCAAGGGATCGAGTTCCATTACACGCTCCTAAGACCTGAATTAATATCCTGTTCATGGTTATTACAAGCTTAGTCGCGCCTCATAGGCACCGCATTTTAGTTATAAGCCCTAAGCTTATTCTTTACTTATGTTGCCATCTTACTGCCTTGATACTCACTATACATTGCTCCACTTTTCTCAAAACGTGTCTCATTGACGCACGTCAAATAACATCGCAATTTATCAAGATAAAACAACAATACTGACCATATAGCCGGTATAAGCAATAAACAGGGTAAATAACACGCCACCCTCTAAACGGTTAATGCGACGAGGCCGACCGCGCCAGGAAAACGCGAACAGAATCATTAGAAGTGTCATGCAGGTCATGATGCTCCAATCACGCACCAAGACTTCACGGCCAGCCTCAATGGGTGCAATAACCCCAGCAAGCCCTACCACTGCCAGGCTATTGAACAGGTTAGAACCCACCACGTTACCCAGCACCATATCGTGCTCTTTGCGACGAAGCGCGCTAATAGACGATGCCAGTTCTGGCAAGGAGGTACCTACCGCGACAACGGTCAGCCCGATAATCAGATCGCTCACACCAAAGTGCTGGGCGATTTCCACGGCGCCCCACACCAACAGGCGTGAGCTGACAATCAGCAGTACCAAACCAATAAGCGTCCACATGATGGCTTTGCCACGTGACATTGGCTTGCTGTCCAGCGAGTCAGCCACATCGTTAATCAAGGGGTCATCAGTTGACTGTTTTTTTGAGCGAATAATACTTACGGTAATAAACACGGCCAGTACGACTAGCAAAATGGCCGCTTCCCAACGCGTCACCCAGCCATCCCACAGCATGACACCCGTGATCAGCGTTACCAGTACCAGTATCGGCATCTCTTTACGAATCACGCTGGAGTGCACGGCCAAAGGAGCAATCAGCGCTACAAAACCCAGCACAAGGCCAATATTGGCAATATTGGAACCATAGGCATTGCCCACCGCCAGGCCCGGATTGCCTTGTAGCGCCGCCAGCACTGACACCATCATTTCAGGAGCAGAGGTACCAAAACCGATGACCAGCATGCCGATCAGTAAAGGAGACAAGCCCAGCCAGCGTGACGTTGCAGCGGCACCGTCCACGAACTTTTCCGCACTCCAAATCAGCAGTACCAGCCCTATCACGACACCTACCACGGGAAGTAACATTTCATTTCCTTATTAACAGAATATTAGGCACTATCGCGGCTGCATCCTTGACTAAGAGAATGCTCTGGTCAAGCGCTGATATAGACTAGTGTTGAAGTATCAAATAATTGACAGTCAAGTAGACAGCACCGTATTAGTTTTACTTTAAATTCGAAGTGAGAGTGTCGCATTTGCCCCACTACCGTTTAATGAAACGTCCTGCACTACTGGTCAATACGCCGCTGGTGGATAGCTTACCTCCTGAAGCCCGTGTTCAGCGCAGGCGTTTACGCGCCTGCCACGAGTGTGACTGGATTTCAGCCCTGCCGCCACTTGGCTCTGGAGAGAAAGCCAGCTGCCCACGCTGCGGACATGTTCTGGCAAAACGTCATCGTTACCCTGCCCAACGCAGCATGGCACTTGCAATTGCGGCACTCATCGCCTTGCTAGTAGCTGTGTCATTCCCGTTTGTCAGCTTCAGTGTAAGCGGCGTGGGCAACCGTATCGAGCTTTCCCAAACGGCCACCACTCTCATTGCTTTTCACCAACCTATTGTCGGCATCATCGTTATCATGACGATTGCCGTGCTGCCCGCCGTTTATCTACTTAGCGTGATCTGGCTGCAACTGGGCCTTTTACGCGGTAAGCCGCTGTATTTTAGTCGCGATATCGCTCGCTCGCTGGCTCATTTAACGCCTTGGATGATGGCGGATGTATTTATCATCGGTGCGTTGGTCAGTTTGATCAAAATAGCGGGCATGGCGGAAATTGAGCTGGGCGTTTCGTTTTGGGGGTTTTGTGTATTTGCCGTTCTATTGTTAATGACTACTCAATCCATTGACGCCGACTGGATGTGGTTTTCGTTAGAAGGCGAGCCCCGGGCGCCAGAGAACACACAAACAGGCGCCACGGCTGCCAGCCAGCGCTTAACGGGCTGCCCTACCTGTGGGCTAATCAACGCACTGCCCCCTGGCCAGAAGTCTCGCTGCACCCGCTGTCATGAAAAGCTCCACCCCCGGCTACCAAATAGCCTTCAGCGCACCTGGGCACTATTAGGCGCGGCCACGATAATGTACATACCGGCAAATGTTTATCCCATCATGACCACGACAAGCCTTGGCCATAGCGGTTCGTCCACGATTATTGGCGGAGTGGCCGAGCTAATACAAATGGGCTCTTGGCCGGTGGCCGCCGTTATCTTCGTTGCCAGCGTTATCGTTCCCGTAGGTAAGCTATTGGCGCTTTCCTGGCTATGTATTGCCGTACAGCGCAGCGATAGGTCCAACAACATCAGTCGCACCAAGCTTTATCGAATTACCGAATTTATCGGCCGTTGGTCAATGGTGGATGTTTTTGTGGTCGCCATTCTGGTCGCCTTGATTCGCGCCGGTTCACTGATGTCCATCACTCCAGGGCCAGCAGCACTGGCGTTTGGTTCAGTGGTGGTTTTAACCATGCTGGCCGCCATGACATTTGACCCCCGCTTGATATGGGACGCATCTAAAGCAGCTGCCTCCCCATCAGATCATAGCCATCCAGGGAGCCATTAATGGGTAACGAATCCCCAATCTTCAATGAAGAGCCTGATCTCAACAAGGCCAAGCCTTCACGTCAAACGCGCCTTTCGCCCATCTGGATTGTGCCTATAGTGGCCATCATCATTGGCTTATGGCTGGTATACGATAATTACACCAGTCGGGGCACCTTGATTACCTTAACCATGAACAACGCCGAAGGCATCGAAGCGGGCAATACATTAATTCGCAGCCGTAACGTTGAGATCGGACGTGTGCAAAGCGTACAGCTTTCCGATGACTTGAGCCATGCCGTCATTACAGCGCGCATTCAACCTCAGGCGGACTCCATGCTACGTGAAGATAGCCGCTTCTGGGTGGTCAAGCCGCGCATCGGCCGCGAAGGCATTAGTGGCCTGGGCACCGTGTTATCAGGCGCTTATATACAGCTGGAACCCGGAAACTCAGAAGAGCAACGACGCGAGTTTCCAGTCAGCGATGTTCCGCCGGTCGCCACGTCGGGCATGGCCGGGCTCAACATAAATCTAATCAGTCAGCTGGGCAACTCCCTGCGCGTTGGCGATCCGGTCTCCTACCAAGGCTATACCGTGGGTCGCGTGGAAGAGACCAGTTTTGACCCTGAATCGCGTACGATGCATCACCAGGTATTTATTGAAGAGCCTTACGCCCAACTGGTAACAGACAGCACCCGCTTTTGGACGTCCAGTGCTGTCGATTTCCGCCTGGATGCCAATGGCTTTCGAGTGAACGTGGAGTCGTTTGAAGCCTTGCTGGGCGGCGGCGTCACCTTTGGCGTGCCGGAAGATTTACCTATGGGTCGCCCGGTTGAACCAGGTGCTCAGTTCAATCTTTATACCGACGAAGACGACGCTCGTGAAGGTACATTTAACCGGTATCTGGAGTACGTACTACTGGTAGATGACACAGTGCGTGGTCTGTCACGCGGCGCGCCGGTTGAATTTCGTGGTGTGCGCATGGGCACCGTTGCCGCTGTTCCTTGGAATTTTACTGCCGCCCAACCTGATTCCCGCGCCCGTTTTGCCATCCCGGTGCTGATTCGCATCGAGCCCCAGCGCATGGGAATTGAAAATCGCGATATTGACTTGGATGAGTGGGAGGCACGTTTCAATCGTATGTTTGCCCTTGGGCTTCGCGCTTCGCTTAAAAACGCCAACCTGCTGACCGGGGCATTATTCGTGGATCTTAATTTCCAGCGTGATTCAGACACACCGTATATAGCCGAAACGTTCTCTGATCGCACGGTATTCCCGACCGTAGCAGGGGGATTTGCCCAGATCCAAGCGCAGGTAACCGATCTGCTGGATAAATTGAATGCCCTTGAAGTAGAGCCCTTGTTGGCTGGCCTGGACCGCAACCTGCAAGCTTCGGAAAGCATGTTGAATGAAGTACGAGAGGTAAGCACTTCACTTAACCAGTTACTCAGTAACCCTGAAACCCAGGCCGTCGGCGGTAATCTCAACGCCACGCTTGAAGAGCTGCGCGGTACCTTGCAGGGTGTTTCGCCTTCCTCACCGGCATACCAGGATTTAACCTCAGCCATTGAACGTCTGGACCGGTTGATGCGAGACCTGCAGCCGTTAACCCGTACCCTGAATGAAAATCCACGGGCGCTGCTGTTCGATAACCTGGATACTCAAGATCCCATACCACGTGCACCGCGCTAAGAAGGATAACGCTATGCGCCTATTTCGTTTGAAGTGTTTATCGCTAATCACCTTATGCCTTGCACTGACAGCCTGTGCAAGCAGCGTGACGCCACCCGCACGTTACAAGCTGCCGGAAAGCCAGCTGATCAATACGCCCAGTAGCCCTCAAGGTACGCTGCAAGTGCGTGCACCACGCCTTGCTCACTATCTGGATGTTGACGGCATCGTTATGCAGTTGGACGACATCACGCTTAACGAGGCACGTGAACATCAATGGGCGGAAAACGTTGGCCGTCAGCTAGCCCGTAAATTGCGTACGCAGCTATCTCAAGCGCTGCCCTCCATTCGCGTTGTACGAGACGACGGCAGCGTGCCGCAAGCGCTCACTCTGCGCCTTGATGTTGACCAGTTTCAGGGGCGACATGACGGCATGGCGGTTGCAAGCGGGCAATGGCAGCTACGCAGTGCTGATGATGAACTTCTGGTAATGGAAAGCTTTTCTGCCCAAACAGCGCTGGATGATGATGGCTATCCCGCCCTGGTACGTGCGCTAAGCGCCAGCTGGGACAAGGTTGCCAAACAAATTGCTGACCAGATAAACCAAGGCCGTTATTTTACTGAACGTTGATTGAGCTTGAGTACTCACGCAATCAATCCTGACGAGAATGCCCGCTTGGTAACATCTTCATGTTACACTGCGGGCATATCTTGAATGCCGATATTACGTTGTCCCCATTGCCCAATGCCCGTCTCTTCCATACTGACCACATAAATGCATGGTCATACGTGGCTAATCAACGATCATCGCGGCCTAGCGAATTATCTGGCAAACTTCGCGGCGCGACGATAATCATCCTCGCCTTTTGTAAAAATTACGCCTAATGCAATGCTTTAATAAAGCGGTTGCCCTATTAGGCAATTGCGGAGAACGCATGAGCTTTTCTGAACTTGGTTTGCACGACGATTTATTACGTGCCATTACTGCGCAAGGCTATACCCAGCCGACCCCTATTCAATTAAAGGCCATTCCTGTTGTTCTGGAAGGCCGTGACCTGCTTGCAAGCGCCCAGACAGGCACAGGTAAAACAGCAGGCTTTACGCTTCCCATGCTGCAGCGCCTTTCCGGCGGCAAGCGCCCAGGAAAACGCCAGGTTCGCGCTCTGGTCCTGACACCTACACGTGAGCTTGCCGCTCAGGTAGGTGAAAGTGTGGCTGCCTATGGTCAGCACCTGGCACTACGTTCACACATCATTTTTGGCGGCGTTGGCCAACAGCCTCAGGTTGATGCGCTTAAAGCCGGCCTGGACGTTCTTATTGCCACGCCAGGTCGTCTGCTGGATTTACAGCAGCAGGGTCATGTCGACCTTTCAGGCGTTGAAATTCTGGTCCTTGATGAAGCCGATCGCATGCTGGACATGGGCTTTATTCACGATATTAAACGCGTGTTGCGTCTGGTACCCAAACAGCGTCAAAATCTGCTGTTCTCAGCCACTTTCTCGAATGAAATTCAGGCGCTGGCTCAGCAGTTACTCAACAACCCGGCCCTGATTGAAGTAGCACCCCGCAACACGACAGCAGAGAAGATCGAACAAGCTGTTTACCGCGTCGATCGAGATAAAAAGCGCGAACTTCTGGCTCACCTGATCCAGCGTCATGGCTGGTTTCAGGTATTGGTATTTACCCGTACCAAGCATGGCGCCAACCGGCTTGCCGAGCAGTTGTCCAAGCAGGACATTCCGGCCATGGCCATTCATGGCAATAAAAGCCAGGGTGCACGTACCCGTGCTTTAGGCGCGTTCAAAAGTGGCGACCTGCAAGTGCTGGTAGCGACCGATATCGCTGCACGTGGGCTCGATATCAGTGAGCTTCCCCATGTCGTCAACTTTGACCTGCCTAACGTGGCCGAAGATTACGTACACCGCATCGGGCGTACCGGTCGTGCGGGCAGCAACGGCGAAGCGGTTTCCTTGGTGTGTGTGGACGAGCACGGCCTGCTGGGCAATATTGAGCGCCTGATCAAGCAGAATCTTCCCAAGCATATTGAACCAGGCTTTGAGCCCGACCCCAATGCCAAACCAGAGCCCATTGAGAACGGCCGTCGTCAGCCGCAGGCTCGCCGTAAACCCAGTAGTGAAGCTGCAAAACCCAGCGGTGAACGTCGCCGCCGCGCACGCCGCTAGCCCGCTGGCAAGGAATATGCGATGGTTACCCCCCTCGCATATTCTCATGTATTGAATAAAACATTATCAGGGAGCGATCATGTCCTCGTCTCAGTATATTGCTGAATACCGTCAGTGGCTTATCTTTCAGCGCCAAGAACAGCTTAGCCGTGAGCACCAAGGCATTTCGCAACGCTTAGAAGATGCCCGGGCTTCTTCGAAACAGGTGGTGCAGGCCTACCGTAGCATGGCCGAAAAGGCCTCTAACGAAGGCGCCTGTTACCGCACCCTGTTCTTGCGTGAACGTGATAACGAACAGGTACTGCCATGCGAAGGCTGGCTGTTTATTAGGCGCGTACTTAGCGAAGATAACAGTACGCGCGTTCGTGCTACGCTGATTGAAACCTTCACCTTGGAAGACGGCATTCTGGCCCCGGGCGACAAACCCGCCCAGAAAGTGACGCTGGAAATATTCGACAAGCTGGATATCAACAAGGGAATGCGCACCAGCGTCCGGGTTGACAGCCTGGAATCGCCTAAAGACTATCACTTCATCACGTTACTTGATGCAGTGCGCGGTGATTTACGTCCTTACCTCAAGTAAAGCATCATGATATCCCGTCGCTCGCTTACCTTTATTTTACTGATGGTGGTGGTGGGGCTGAATTTGCGCCCTGCCCTTTCATCGGTCGCCCCTCTGCTCGCCCGTTTGCAGGAAGCTGCCGGTCTTTCGGCCGCAGCAGCGGGCATTCTTACTACGCTTCCGGTTCTTTTTTTAGGCTTAAGCGCCCCTCTTGCTCCTCTGTTGGCGCAGCGCCTGGGCAGTGAGCGTGCGCTAAGTGCCGCCCTGTTACTGCTGGCAGCGGGTTTGATACTCCGCGGCCTACCACTCCCTGGCGTGCTGTTTCTTGGCTCCGCCATGGCAGGCAGCGCTATCGGCATTAGCGGTACCCTGCTACCCGCCTTGGTCAAGCGTGAACTGCCTGAAAGTGCCGACTTGCTGACCGGCCTTTACACCATGGCGCTCTGCCTGGGCGGCGCACTGGGCGCTGGGCTTAGCGTACCCCTTACTCTGTGGTTAGGAAGCTGGCAGGCAAGTTTGATGAGCTGGTCGCTGCTCGCCCTGCTTGCGCTTGCGGTTTGGCATTTTCAAATGCCCAACACCCATACCCAAGGAACCGTTCACGCCCCGTCTGATTTTCTACGGCTATTGAGCAAACCGCTAACGTGGCAAGTCATGCTATTTATGGGCATCCAGTCCTCCATGGCGTACATCGTGTTTGGCTGGCTGCCTACCCTGCTGATTGATCGTGGTTACAATGAAGCCAGTGCGGGATGGACCATGGCAATTTCCATCATGTGCCAGCTGGCCTCAGCTTTGGGCGCGCCCTGGCTTGCTCGCCTGGGTCATGATCAGCGCCCCGCTTTACTGCTGGTACTGTCCAGCACGGCGCTGGGGCTCTGGATGCTGCTGATTGCGCCTTTAACCTGGAAATGGCCCGGCGCCGTTTTTCTAGGCCTGGGTCAGGGTGGAAGCTTTAGCTTGGCACTTAGTCTTTTAGTATTGCGAACCTCGAACTCGCGTCTCGCCGGCCAACTATCCGGCCTGGTTCAGGGAGGCGGCTACGTGATTGCAGCTCTTGGTCCTTTTGGCGTTGGGCTATTGCTTCAAGCGGGCATTCATGCCGACCATATCGCCTGGCTACTGATTTTCTTGGTAAGTATCTGCTGTGGCTTTGCCCTTCTGGTTGGACGCAAGCGTCAATTGGACGACCAGGGCGGCATACTAAAGATTCATCATCATTAGCCTGGGCCTATCTCCAGGTGCGTTAGGAAAATATGCGATGAGTACATTCTCACCTTTAGCCAACCCTACCTCTAGGCATGAACGCCTGCTGGTTATTTATACCGGCGGCACGATTGGTATGCAGCAAGCAACCAGCGGGCTGGCGCCAGGCGGGAATTTTGCACAACGCATGGCGGCTGCCTTGGGTCAACTACCCGTTGACCAGCAGCAGTCGCTGCCCGCCTATGATGTTATCAGCTATACCTCCCTGATTGACTCCAGCGCGGCCACTCCGCTTAACTGGCAACAACTGGCCCGCGATATTGCCACCCGCTTAACCGACTATCGGGGCTTTGTGGTCATCCATGGCACCGATACGCTAAGCTGGACGGCATCAAGCCTTGCCTATCAGCTACAGGGCCTGGACCGGCCGGTTGTATTAACCGGCGCCATGCTGCCACTGGAAGCGCCTGGCAGTGATGGTCTGGACAATCTTCATGGCGCGTTACGGTTTGCCGCTCAGACCGGGCTTCAAGAAGTCACCATTTATTTTGCCAATCGATTGATGCGCGGCGTGCGCTCGATAAAGCAGCACAGTGAAGCATTAGCGGCGTTTGCCACGCCCGGCTACCCGTTATTGGGCGAACGCGTAGGTAATGACTTCGTCTATTACCCAAGCCAGGGTTTGGGTATTCAGCAGCGCGGAGCACCGCGCTTTGAATTGCCCGATTACCAGGGCATATATCAAGGCCAAGTGGTTCGCATCGCACTTTGGCCGGGTATGGCCGCATGGCAACTGGCCGCATGGCTAGGCGATTCTCGCGTTAAAGGCGCTGTATTACAGCTTTGGGGGGCAGGCAACCTGCCGGACGATCCTGCCCTGCTGCATGTACTTGCCGAAGCAAGCGGTGAAGGAAAGCTGTTGGCAGCCATAAGCCTCTGCCCCGAAGGCAGTATTCACATGGGCGCCTATGCGGCCGGACAAGGGTTAGCTGACACCGGAGTTCTTTCAGGCGATGCCATGACACCAGAAGCCGCTTACACCAAGCTGGTGCATCTTCTGGCCCAGCCAGCTGGGCTGGACATACAGCGGCAGCGTTTTCTAACAGCCCTGGTGGGCGAACGCTAGACACTTTGGCGAAATCTATAATCTACGCTATGGTTAACAACGATAACCAATTGATGGAGCGTATTTTTATGGAAAAACCAGTACATTTTTTCAGTGATCTTTTTGAGCAGCTGGGCCTGCCATCCGATTCAGATTCGATTGAACAGTTCATCAAGCGTCACCGTCCGCTGCCGGAAGATATGGCCCTTGCAGAGGCCCCCTGCTGGAATGAAGGTCAAGCTGAATTCTTACGCGAAGCGATTGAAGAAGACGCTGACTGGGCGGAGCTGGTTGACCATCTGGATGTAGCTATGCATCAAGATAATTAAGCCCCGGTTTTAGCTTTTTTTGGGCGTCGCCTCAGAGCGGCGCTTGAACCAGGCCCCCAGCAGCAGAAGTAGGGTTAGCGCTACGAGCGGCAATAGCACTTCAACCTGCAGCGCATCCTCCTCTTCAATGGCTTCAAGCGCCCCGTATATCGCACTGCTATAGACACCCCATTTGATTGATAGCCCCAGCGCCGCCGCCAATAAAAATATCGCTAGAGATATGCGGCTCAACCCCGCTGCAAAATTGATCACTGCGTGGGGGAAACCTGGCAAGACACGAAATGCACACTGAGTTAGCAGGTCACTTCTCGCTTGAAGCGTTTGCATCACGCGAAGGGTTAAGCCTTTCGGCTTCCATCTTGCGCCGGTACGCGCTGCCAGCTGATATCCCCCGAACGCACCGGCCACACTGCCAAGCGTTAACAGGAGAGTGGCCATTAGCGGCGGATAAAAGGGGGCTATTAGCCATAAACCAATACTACCGGGTAAACCGATCGTTACAGTAAGCGCCATCACCAGCACAACCCCAGCAATAACCGCCGGATGATAGGTGAACTGAGACACCCGTTGCTTGATAGCCATTAAATCCGGGGAATGCCATTGCCATAAAAAAACCAGCAAGGCGATACAGGCAATACTTCCCAACCACTTCCAAAAGCGAAGTGAACGATTACTCATTCAGTCGCGCCTTAACACGCTCAAGAATCTGTCGGCTGACTTTACCAACTAGCGGCTTTGCGGCTTTATTGACGGCTTTTTCCATTAACCGATTACGAATTTCATAGCTGAGGGTCAGCGAGACTTCGGTGCCCTCTGGCACTTCACGCAATACATAGCGCCCTTGGTTTTTGACGCCATCCAGTGATTCCCAGGCGAGCACATGAGGTGGCTGGATTTCGGTGACCGCTACCTCAAACGTCCAGTCCATTCCCACGGCGCGCACGTTCCAGCGATAACGATCGTTACCCAATGAATCAATAGAGCGTATTAGATCCGAGTAATCGGCAAAATCTTCTACTCGGCGCAACAGTTCAAACACGCGTTCAGGCGGTGCATTGACGATTTCAGTGTGTTCTATGATGGCCATGATTCCCTCTAAGCGCTCAAAACTATGAGCTTAGCATGTAGCACCGGCTAAATATCAAACGAGAAACAGCAATCCATAGGACTACGGCTGGTCAGATGCGTTCTCATTGCGTAAACTTCCGCCCTCCCGGACCGGACCCCGGCATTTTGTGCAGCACTCGCGCACAAAAAATTCTCCGATTAAAGAGTATCGAGCATGTCTAACACTTCTTCTACCCTTCCCGTATCACCGACGACGGTTGTCATCTACTCAGGCGGTATGGATTCTTACACAGTGCTTCACCGTGCCATTCGTGAAGGCTTAAATGTACATGCCCTGTCCTTCAATTACGGTCAGCGCCATGCTCGCGAACTAGATGTCGCCACGCAGGTTTGCAAGCAACTAGCGATACCTCATCAGGTCGTCGATATCCGTGCCATTCACGGCTTGATTGATAACTCAGCGCTCACCGACCCTGAAAAAGTCATGCCTAGCGACGACTACGCAGATGACAATTTGCGTTCAACCGTTGTGCCCAATCGCAATATGATTCTGCTATCGCTGGCAATCGCCAAGGCCGTCAATATCGGTGCAGGCCGGGTAGATTATGGCGCCCACGGCGGTGACCATGTGCTTTATCCTGACTGCCGGCCTGAGTTTGTCGAGGCCATGAACCAGGTCGCAGGCATCGCCAATTTCGAGCCCGTAACGCTGCACGCGCCCTATCTGAAAGCCACCAAGGCGGAAATTCTGCGCGATGGCCTGTCAATGGGGCTTGATTACAGACACACCTGGACCTGCTATGAAGGGCGCGAGCTTGCCTGTGGCACGTGCAGCAGTTGCCGCGAGCGCCTGGATGCCTTTGCCGCCAACAATACCAGCGACCCGCTCGCCTATGCTTCTCACACCGGCCAGGCAGATTACTGATGTATCATGTTAAAGAAGCGTTTTACACACTACAGGGCGAAGGTGCCCAAGCCGGACGCGCCAGTGTTTTTTGCCGCTTCAGCGGCTGCAACCTGTGGTCGGGGCGTGAAGCAGATCGTGCCCAGGCAAAATGTACCTTCTGTGATACGGATTTTATCGGCACCGACGGGATTAACGGCGGCCGCTTCACTAGTGCCGCTGAACTCGCCGCTCACATTCATGCGCTTTGGCCGCAAGGCGCTGAAAAAGCCGTACCTTATGTTGTCTTTACTGGCGGAGAGCCGCTGCTGCAGCTGGATAGCCATTTGATTGCCACGTTGCATGATCTTGGGTATGAAGTGGCAGTTGAGACCAACGGCACCCTGCTCCCCCCTCCGGGCATTGATTGGCTATGCGTCAGCCCCAAGGGTCGCAACCCTCTGGCGATAACCCGCGGTAATGAGTTAAAGCTTGTATACCCGCAGGTAGATGCGCCTCCTGAGCAGTTTGCTGACCTTGCGTTTGACCACTTCTTTTTACAGCCCATGGATGTGAGCCCGCTGGCGCTGCAAACCGATACCATTGTCCAGGCAACTGACTACTGCATGGCCAATCCGCAATGGCGCCTTTCACTTCAAATGCATAAAATTGCAGGGTTTAACTAATGGCTTTATTTGTGAATCAGTTAACCCATATCGACGTTTCTTTATGGTGTGTAGAACGCGGCCTGGTTGGCTGTAGCTGGCAGGTCGACGCGCATTTAGAAGGCGAACTGGGTGAAGACGGCATGTTATTCGATTTTGGCGAAGTCAAGCCATGGATCAAACGCACCCTGGATAGTGGCCTTGATCATACGCTTTTGGTACCCACTCAAGCGCCAAACATCAGTGTTACTGAATGCGCCGAGGGTGTGTGCGTTCGTACAACGTCGCCTTATCCCATGGAAGTGCGTGGTCCAGCCGAAGCATTCAGCCTGCTCCCTTGGAGGACCATCACGCTTGAACAAGTAGCTGAGTACTTAAGCGCCGAGTTGACTGACCAGCGGCCTGCCAATGTCGACCGCGTGACGCTCACCTTGAGCGATGAAGTCATCGAGGGCGCGGCCTATGGTTATACTCACGGCTTGAAACGCCACCTGGGCAACTGTCAGCGTATTGCCCATGGGCACCGCTCGCGTTTAGCGATATGGCAGTCTGGCGAACGTCAACCGGCGCTGGAAAAACACTGGGCAAGCTGGCTGGATAATCGCTACCTACTTGAGCAGGCAGATATTGCCGCTCAGGGTAACGAAGTGCTTACCTGTCGCTACCAAGCTGCTCAAGGCAACTTCACGATCACCTTACCGACCAGCCGTTGCGCCGTATTACCAGGCCCCACCACAGTTGAAAATATCGCTCTATGGCTGGCTCGCGGCATCGCCAATGAAAGCGGCCAGGTAACCCGCGTACAGGCATTTGAAGGTATCAACAAGGGAGCATTTGCAGAATTTGCACCATGAATGAGCCCACGATCATCATCAAGCAAGCGGAAGGCTGCCGGGCGGGTTGCGGGGCCTGCTGTATAGCGCCATCCATCAGTTCCGCGATACCCGGCATGCCGAACGGCAAGCCTGCCGGGGTTCGCTGTATTCAGCTGGATGAGCACAATCTGTGCAGGCTTTTTGGTGATTCAAGACGGCCTGCGGTTTGCGGTAATTTTCACTTTGATATCAGCGTTTGTGGCGAGCACCGCGATCAGGCGCTCGCCACGCTAAGCTATCTTGAAGCGGAAACAGGCTAGAGTTGCTATAACACTAGCCATCCACTCCAACCGGCTGGGCCAGGCGACGGTCCAGCAGACTCACCCAACGCACCAATACCGGCGCATCGCTATGGCTGACGTCACCCAACAAATGCCGAAACGCATCCTTTGCCTGAAGGTCGCCCGGCTCAATATGGGTAAGCCAAAGCTCCAACGCCGCCAGTTCATGATGACGATTACCCTGCTCGCGCGTCTGGTCAATCGCCATCTTCGCAAGCGCCCTAACCTCACTGGCCGGATGACCAAGCTGGTGGCGGACCTTGGCCAGTAGCGTGGCAAGCTCAGGCAAGAAGAGCGTGGTCCTTTCTTGGGCAATAATCAGGTACTGATCAAGATAATCTTCCGCTGCCTCAAGTTCCCCAAGCGCCATGCAGGCATCGACATACCACAGTGAAGGCCGCTGATAGCGATCACATCCTTTTAATTCAGCCATTTGTTCCAGGCTTTCGCGTATCTGGACAAGCCCATTGGGGTCTCCTGCCAAGGCGCGCTGCCAGCCTATTACCCCTTGGGCAGATACCTGCCATAGTTGCAGATCAGGGGTGCCACTGATGGCGATTGCCCGCTCAGCCTGCCGAGCCGCCAGATGAATATGACCCAACTGGCGATAAAGCGCCGCTGCAAACATAAACGCCATTGCCAAGGTACCGGGATGGCCAATTTTTTCAGCAAGGCGTAGCGCTGCCGATACCTGGCGCTCTGCGCGCTGGTAGTCGCCACGCAAACAGAGCGCCCACCCTTGAAAGCAGGCGGCTGTGACCTGGGGATGATCCGAAAATGGCAGCCACTCAATCATCATCTGCGCGTTTAGCGGATCAATTTCATCCAGGTGATCGTGGGCCTGCTGGATACGTCCTGCCCAGTATTCGCACTGGGCGCGGGCATAGTCAGCCAGTCGCCGATAGCGAGGGTCTTCCAGGCGCTCGGCAATATCGGCAAGGGTCGAGGCCAGCGCAAAGGCATCGGCATGGGCATAGCGCTGGCTACGCCCTACCCATAGCCCCCACTTGACCAGAAACACCTGTTCCAGCTCTTCCGGGTCGTCCAGGTTATCGCTACCCGACTCACGTAACAGCTCCCGAGCACGAACAAAACTTTCATGGGCGGTGGGCGAACCATGCCCTTCAAGGGCAAAGGCGGCCTGCCCGCGTACCGTCAGCAGGCTGACTTCGCGCTCTATTTCATGTTCAACATGGCGCAAGCTGGCAAGCCCGGCATCCGCCATGCGTAGCGCGGTACGATTGGCGCTCACCTTAAGCGCCTCACGTGCAGACAGCTCGAAATAACGCGCCCCTCGGGCATAATGGCCACTTCTGCGCAGGTGCATGGCAAAGTCGCCAGGGTGGCGGCTGATCCACACCGGGAAACGCTCTTCGATCAGTGTTACCACCTGCTGGTGCAACTTGACGCGGACATCCCGTGGACAGGAGAGGTAGGCCGCTTCCTGAAGAAGCTGATGGATAAACTGATATTCCTGCTCGCCAGCCTCTTTACTGACGGGCTCAATAATCTCAAGCTGACGCATATGCTCGATAGCCTGCGCAAGCCTGACAGGTTCCCAACCGCTGCATTCGAGCAGAAAATCCAGTCGAAAGCGCTTGCCCAGCACGGCCGCCACATGGGCAATTACTCGGTCAGCTTCCAACTGATCGATACGGCTGGCCAACAAGCCGAGCAACCCTTTGGGCAGCTCATTGAACTGGACGCTACGCCCTTCACGGCGGTCCATATCCAGACGCCGGCAGATCTCCTGCATATATAGAGGCACACCATCGCAACGCTCGATAATCTGATTGCGCAGCCTGGGACTCAAATGGATACGATAGCGGCGCGACAGCTGGGAAAGCAGGCGTGATGACTGCTGGACGTCCAGCCTGTCCAGATTTATTTGCTGATCCCAATGGAGCTTTACGGGCAGCGGTTCACGGCCGTGGTGGCTAGCAATCAGCATGAAGGCGGTATTAATGGGCAAGCGCGCCTGAAGCCCGGACAGCACCTTGAAGGAGGGCTCATCAATCCACTGTAAATCGTCAATCATCAGCGCCAGCGTGCGCTCTTTGGTTTGATGATCAATTAACCGATGCAGCAGTTGAACAACTAGCTCAACGGCTTCACCGTTCTGCGCAAGCTGGGTGATTTCCTGAACATCGCGAACGCCGAGCGCTTCTTCCAGCAAATGCTGGCGCCCCTGCTCCAGCGGTTTTTGTTCAAGCGTTGCCTGAAGGATATGTAGACTCTCAAGCGTGGGCGGGGCATCGAGATACCAGGCCACCAAATTGCGCGCAATACCATAAGGCTCAAGCACGGATAAGCGCGTGGTCGGCTGCCAGCAAATGACGGCATCACGGCTTAGCTCAAGCTGACGAAACCCGACCATTAGCGCCGACTTGCCCATTCCCGACGCGCCCCGTACCAGCACGCTCTGACGAAGCCCGATACCTGCGCGGGCCAACGCATCACGTAATGTACGCAGTGAGGTTTCGCGGCCCACCAGACTGGGTGGCAACGCATCTCGGCCACCTTCATTATGGCCCAGCACCAGGGCGCGCAGGCGCACGCGCCCATCACTTGCCACCAACCGGGACACCAGGCGCGGCTGCAGGTCGAGCGCAGGCGGCATGTGCTGGCTGGCCTCTTGGGAAATTACCAGCTCGCTGCCTTCTGCCGCACTCATCAGCTCAAGCGCTACTTGGGTGACCTGGCCAAGCGGATCTGCCAATTGGCGCTCTGCCAGATATACCACCCGACCACTGTTCAGGCCGGCCGCCAGTTCAAAAATGGGAGGCTCGCCCTCACCTTCCCAGTGGCGCGTCGACTCCTGGGGTAGCGCCTGCTGGCAGTGCTCGTAAAGGGCAACAAGCTCTGCCAGCTGGTGAGCAGGCCCGTGGGTACCAAAGCAGGCAAGACCCAGGCCGCCCGTGGCACCTGGTAGCCAAAATCCGCCCAGGTGATGACACTGCTGCTCCAACCACCGCAACAGTTCAAGCTGCAGCGACAAGCAGTGGCGTGTGGCGGCCCGCTCCTGCCAGTCGCCCTTGAGGCGTAGTCGAATCGCCATGACAGACAGCTGGCGAAGCTCAATCTCTTCATCGCGCAGTGGCTTGCTGTCGGCGGCCAGTACACGTGAAAAAGCCCCTTGGGGGCTCATCGCCCGCGGGTCGTGGGAACCATCGGACCAGTAGCTGGCCAGTTGTAAAAAGCTGGGCTCAGGCTGCTGCCCTGAAAGCGCCAGTAACTGCAAATAACCGTTGTACTGCTCGTGTGCTGCCGCTATCTGATTTTGCTCGGCAAGCTGGCGCACCAGCCGCTCGTGAAAAGGCGCGTAGCCTGAGAAACGGCTTACCAGTCCCTCCAGCATCGCATCAGACACATCATCGTGAGTTTCCAATACCTGTTCGGCAAAGCGGATCACGCGCTGGCGCCATTCGTTACGCACCTGTACCAGCCAGCGCTGAAACTCGCTGCAGCTAGCCAACTGAAGCTCCTCAACCAGATCCCCTTGATAGCAGGCTAATACCGCCTCAAGGGTGGTGAGATCCCTTGGTCCTTCGAGCAGTTGCTGCAACTCGTGCAAATCGACCTGCCAGGTAGGCGGAAGCTGAAAGGCGATCGTCTGGCGCGAAACATTCAGTACCTGATCGGCACTGACACCCAGGGAGTGACGTAAGCAGTGCAATGCATGGCGCAAGTTGGTTCTGCCTGATGAAAGACCCTGATCGGGCCACAGCAGCTCGGCCAATGCCGCACGATTAACCGGCTGGCGATGAAGTAGCAGGTACACCAGCAGCGCTTTGACCTTGTCATAGCTAAAGTGGGTCAGCACATCATCGCCCTGAGAGAGGGAAAAATGGCCAAAGAGGATTAGCTGATCAGACTCACGAGCATCACGCATGATACATATCCTGCCTAGGCTAGCGGCATATTAAGCAGGCACACCGCTATGGAAACGAAAAGCCGTATCGGGTGAGGTTATCAGCTCTGCTTCACGGGCCACAAAAAAAGCGATTCTTTCATCGATTGAATCCTTGGTTTGCTGACGCGCAAGCAGTAGATAGTCTTCAAAATGACGCCCTTCAGACTTCACTAACGTGCGATAAAACTTGGCAAGTTCCTCATCCAGATAAGGAATCAATCGCGCAAAGCGCTCACAGCTGCGCGCTTCAATCAAGCCACCAATGATAAGTACGTCAATCAAGCGCTCAGGATCATTGCTACGCAAATGACGCCGCAAACCCTCGGCATAGCGCGAAGCTGTCAAATGGCGATAGGCAACGCCCCGTTTTTCCATCAGTCCGACAACCTGCTCAAAGTGGAGCAGTTCTTCGCGCGCAAGTTGTGACATCTTGCTAAGCAAAAGCGGCTGATCTACATAACGATAAAGCAGGCTCATGGCCGTTGATGCGGCCTTCTTTTCACACTGCGCATGGTCAATCAACAGAATTTCAGGATTATCCATTGCCCAACGAAGCCAATTTTCTGGCGTTTCGCAGGCCAGAAACGCGTTTAAACTCTCTGGCAGTAGGTCATCAGCCTTAAGCCCATGACCCGCCATTTTCAGTTCAGCTAATGGTATAGACATAACATTCTTCCGAGCGCTTATCCCACTATTGTACATATCCAAGCGCCACTGGCGCTCTACCTATCCTTCCAGGCATACCGATCAACCAGGACGTGTGATCCAACGGCTACAACTCATGTTGCCTCTGTTTACATAGTGCAGCGCTAATAGGGGAAAATAAACCGAGCTTGTAATTAAGCCCACGTATTTTTCTAAAGTGGACGTTATAAACCTCAGCCTATAGTAACGCGATGTAACATTTATCACACCTATAGTCCTGCAGGTACAGGCTGCTTACTGTCAGAAGTGTTTAAAACAGTCCTTATTAAATCACTAATAAAATCAGTGAAAAGCCGTCCTCTTCACTGCGTCTTTTTCCCCCTCAGCATAAAGTACAAGCTTGGGCTTACGCCTTCTTCTTAACATTGTCGACAGTTTCCCGTAGAATCCGTGCCATCCAACCAGACGCTGTTTGTCAAGCGTATGTCACGTGGCCGAGCGCACGCTCCAACACCGTGAAAATGTGTGTTCGCCACCATAAAGCAGATGAGAGGGCCCCAACGTGCTTGAAGCATATCGCCAACATGTCGAGGAACGCGCCGCTGAAGGCGTACCAGCCAAGCCTTTAACCGCCGAGCAAGTTGCCGCCTTGATTGAGCTGCTAAAAAACCCACCGGCCGGTGAAGAAGAGTTCGTTCTTGATCTGATTACCAACCGGGTTCCGCCGGGTGTTGATGAAGCCGCTTATGTTAAAGCAGGCTTTCTTACCGCCATCGCCAAGGGCGAAGCCACTTCACCGCTTATCGACAAGATTCATGCGGTCAAGCTTTTAGGCACCATGCAGGGCGGTTATAACATCGTCTCCATGGTAGAGCTTCTGGATAACGAAGAGCTTGCCCGTGAAGCTGGCGAGCAGCTCAAGCATACCCTGCTGATGTTTGACGCTTTCCACGATGTTGAGGAGCGCGCCAAGAATGGCAACAGCGTTGCCAAAGACGTTATTCAATCCTGGGCTGAAGCGGAATGGTTCCTCTCCAAGCCAGCCTTGGAAGAAAAAATCACCCTGACCGTCTTTAAGGTCCCAGGGGAAACCAACACGGATGATCTCTCACCTGCACCTGATGCCTGGTCACGTCCAGACATCCCGCTGCATGCCAACGCGATGCTCAAAAACGAGCGCGACGGGATTTTGCCTGAAGTACCTGGCACCACCGGCCCTCTCAAGCAGATCGAAGAAGTTAAAGCCAAGGGCTTCCCGGTTGCCTACGTAGGCGACGTAGTAGGCACAGGCTCTTCGCGCAAATCAGCCACCAACTCGGTACTGTGGTTCTTTGGCGACGATATGCCGTTTGTACCAAACAAGCGCGCGGGCGGTTTCTGCTTTGGTGGCAAGATTGCCCCCATTTTCTTCAACACCATGGAAGACTCCGGCGCCCTGCCTGTTGAAATGGACGTTTCCAAGCTGGAAATGGGCGATGTTATCGACATCTACCCCTATGAAGGCAAGGTGTGCAAGCACGGCTCTGACGAAGTGCTGACGACGTTTGAGCTCAAGACACAGCTGATTCTGGATGAAGTACGTGCTGGCGGCCGTATCCCCCTGATCATTGGCCGTGGCCTGACCGGAAAGGCGCGCGAATCTCTGGGCCTTGAGCCTTCTGACGTATTCCGTCTTCCTGACCAGCCCAAAGACACGGGCAAAGGCTTTACCCTGGCACAGAAGATGGTCGGCAAGGCCTGTGGCATGGACGGCGTTCGTCCGGGCATGTACTGCGAGCCCAAGATGACCACCGTTGGTTCTCAAGACACTACCGGGCCGATGACCCGCGACGAGCTCAAAGACCTAGCCTGCCTGGGCTTCCAGGCGGACCTGGTCATGCAGTCGTTCTGCCATACCGCCGCCTATCCGAAGCCGGTTGACGTGGATACTCACCATACGCTACCTGACTTCATCATGAACCGCGGTGGTGTATCGCTGCGTCCTGGCGACGGTATCATCCACAGCTGGCTGAACCGTATGCTGCTGCCTGACACGGTAGGTACCGGTGGCGATTCACACACCCGCTTCCCGCTGGGCATCTCGTTCCCGGCGGGCTCTGGCCTGGTGGCCTTTGCCGCTGCCACGGGCGTCATGCCGCTGGATATGCCGGAGTCCGTTCTGGTTCGCTTTAAAGGTAAGCGTCAGCCTGGCGTTACCTTACGCGACTTGGTTCACGCCATCCCGCTTTACGGTATCAAGCAAGGCCTATTGACCGTAGACAAGGCCAACAAGAAGAATGCTTTCTCTGGCCGGGTACTGGAAATCGAAGGTCTTGAAGAATTGACCGTTGAGCAGGCGTTCGAGCTTTCCGATGCCTCCGCCGAGCGCTCTGCCGCGGGCTGCACCATTACGCTGTCTGAAGAGAGCGTAACTGAGTACCTAAAGTCCAACATCACGCTGCTGAAGTGGATGATTGCCAACGGCTACGGTGATGAGCGGACTATCAGTCGTCGTATCGAAGGCATGGAAGCATGGCTTGCCAACCCGAGCCTGATGCGTGCCGATGCCGATGCCGAATACGCCGAAGTGATCGAAATCGATCTGTCCGAGATCAAAGAGCCTGTACTTTGCGCACCTAACGATCCGGATGATGCGCGTCTGCTATCTGATGTGGCTGGCGAGAAGATTGACGAAGTGTTTATCGGCTCGTGCATGACCAACATTGGTCACTTCCGTGCAGCGGGTAAACTTCTTGAAAAGCAGCCTGCAGGCAGCTTGAAAACTCGCCTGTGGCTGGCACCGCCGACCAAAATGGATCAGCACCAATTGACCGAAGAAGGTTACTACGGCATCTATGGCCGTGCCGGTGCCCGTATGGAAATGCCGGGATGTTCACTGTGTATGGGTAACCAGGCGCGCGTTGCTGCAAAAAGCACCGTTGTGTCCACGTCTACACGTAACTTCCCGAACCGCTTGGGTGATGGTGCCAACGTGTACCTCGCCTCAGCGGAACTAGCCGCCGTTGCGGCAGTTGAAGGTCGCCTGCCAAGCGTCGAAGAGTATCAGCGTTATATGAGTGAATTTGACGCCATGGCTGGAGAGATCTATCGTTATATGAACTTCCACGAAATTGAGGAGTATCAGAAGATTGCCTCAAACGTGATTCCGGTTGCTCAAGAAGCGTAACCACCCCATCGCCGATGCTCGCACCATCGCAGAAGAGATGAACGTTCATTGCTTCTGAGTCGATGACCGAACGCCCCACACTTTTATAGTCGTGGGGCGTTTTTATCGTTACCCCAATGGCATGACTTGCGAAGACTCAAGGATACTGCCACGCTATTAACTCATCCTCATGATTTAAAAGACAATGCAGCCATTGGCACAGCTTGGCTCCGCCTTGCTTAGAACCCTTCGCGATCATCTGCGCCCTTTGATTGCTTACCACCTGTTCTTTACCCTGCTTGCTTCCGCTCTGTTACTGCCTCTGATCGGATGGGCAACGCGAGGCCTGCTTGCTCAGCTTAGGCGAACAGTCGTTACCAATGATGAACTGATCAGCTTGCTGTTCAGCCCGCTCGGGCTTATTGGCATGCTGGTGGTTTTAGGCTTCACATTCCTGATTATCTACTGGCAGCAGGCCGGCATGCTGCTGGTCGCCGTGCGGCCCAAAAACAACCACTATCGGCTTGCCTTTGAGGCTCTTTGGCTAAGCGCTCGCCGTCTACCAGCGCTTGCCGGATTGGTAGTGTTACAAGTAGGCACACATCTGCTGTTGCTGGCCCCTTTCATGGCTGCCCTAGCCTGGCTTTACAGTACGTGGCTAGGTGGTCTGGATACTTACTACCTGCAGCGCGTCAAACCTCCCGTACTTTGGTACTTTATCGCCTGCGCCTTGCCGCTGGTGCTCGCCTGGATGGCCCTGGCCGCAAAGCTTTATCTACGCTGGCTATTGGCTCTCCCTTTGGTGGCTCTTGAGAACCGCAGCCCAATTCATGCATTAAAGCGTAGCGTGCACTTAACAAGGGGCTGGCATCGCTCTATCGGCGCGGCCGTGGTTATTGTGTTGTTGCTGGTTATCTCCCTGCCAATTATCGCTACGCTGACGTTTGATAGCCTGGTTACTCCCCTGCTTTGGTGGTTGCCGGAGCATAATGCCCTGCTAGTCCCCGCCATGTTCGCCTACCTGACCGGTTATCTGCTGTTAACACTGGCTATTACGTTTATTGGCATTGTGGCGAATGCACTGCTGTCAGCCTGCCTATATCTTCAGCTGGCTCATCAAGAAATGCGCCCGGCGCCTCCATCAGCAACAATAACATCGGGACGATTTGCCTGGGCCGTTGAGCTTAGCGTATTGCTACTTGCTGGACTGCAAGCCTGGTGGATTCTGAATAGCTTCGAGCTGCGTGATAATGTCAAGGTAATCGCCCACCGCGGCAGCTCAATGGTCGCGCCGGAAAATACCCTTTCCGCCGTGGAACAAGCTCTGCTAGACAAGGCTGACTATGTGGAGCTTGACGTTCGACTGTCCGCTGATCACCAGGTGATGATTTACCATGACCGTACGCTGGCAAGGCTCACCGGGGATAACCGTGAGTTCGATGAACTGACGCGAGAAGAACTCGCCCAGTACGATATAGGCAGCTGGTTTGGTGATGCTTTTCAGGGCGAACCTATCGCAGGTCTGGATGAAGTATTAACGCGCGTGCGCGGCCATGCCGGTCTGATGATCGACATGAAGGCATCGCCGGGGGCAGAGCAGGCGTTGGCCGATGCCGTCATTGACCAGCTACGTAAAGAGACGGATATCCGCTACGCATGCTGGGCTGCCAGCCCGGATGCCATAACGGCTCATGGGGCGTGCGGCTTCCCCAATGCGCTAATGGATATGCGGGTGGCGACCATGTCGCCAGCACTGGTTGGCTATATCAAGAGCCACGCACCTGAGCTTCGCGTTACGCTGCTTGCCCAGCTTATTTTACCCGGCACGTTGGATCGCCGTGGGTTTGACGCATTGGGGCTGCGCCATAATCGTATCAGTGAAGAGGAGATTCGCCTGGCCGCACTTTACGGCTATGAGGTACATGCCTGGACGGTTAACGACCGGGCGCGCATGTCGACGCTGATTGATCTTGGGGTAGATGCAATCATTACGGACTACCCTGATCGCCTGCGTGCACTTATTGAAGAGCGACATGCGTTAAGCGACGGGGAGCTACTGCTGGTTAAGCTGCGTAACTGGCTACGTCAGTAAGTCATATGCAAAAGCAAAGCGCTGTATCAAGTAGCTTGATACAGCGCTTGTCACATCATTAGCCACATCGTAAAGGCTTTCTCGAAACGGCTTAGTCGCCCATTACCACGCCTTCGCGACGCGGGTCAGCCCCACCAAACAGCGTACCATCTTCCAACTTGTGGATAGCCTGAAGACCGCTTGTCAGCTCGCGCTCGCTAACCGTATGGCCGTAATTTTCCAGGGCTTGCTTGGTGGCCTCAGGAAAACGCCCTTCTTCCAAATAAACATCACCGCCTGTGGTAATGGCATGAGGCAGATTGAGTGCCTCTTGGGCACTCATGCCCCAATCACGCATGGCAATCAGAGTACGCGCCGTGTAATGAATGATCGCAGCGCCGCCGGGTGAGCCAAGGCTTGCCACCAGGTTGCCACTCTCACGGTCAAAGACCAGCGTTGGGCTCATGCTTGAACGAGGGCGTTTGCCCGGCTCCACGCGATTGGCAACGGGCTCACCATCAATCTCAGGGATAAAGGAGAAATCGGTTAGCTCGTTATTAAGTTGATACCCACCCGGTAAGCCTGTCCCTCCATCAGCCATGATGCGTGAACCGAACGCCTGTTCAATGGAGGTCGTCATGGCAATCGCATTCCCTTCCCCATCAATAATGCTGATATGGCTGGTACCGTACTCAGGTTGGTCTGGCTGCGATGCCCAGGTAACATTCAGTTCACCTGGATTACCCGGCTCAGCGCTATCGCCAAGGCTGGTATCGCTGATCAGCTCGCTACGCGTGGCAAGATAATCAGGCGCCAGCATTAACGCCCAATCACCGCCCGGTGCATCTACAAAATCCGGATCGCCAATATAGCGCCCACGATCGGCAAAGGCCAAGCGTGAGGCTTCAAGGAACTGATGCAGCCAGCCACTGCTTGATACGCCGTTATCCAGCGGCGCTTCCAGCAGAGGCTGCTGATCCAGCATGCCAAGTATCTGCATTACGGTGATATGCCCTGATGACGGCGGCGGGAAACCACATACTTCCCACTGCTGCCATGGCGTGCACATTGGCTCTCGCTCAACAGCTTGGTAACCCGTTACATCTTCAATGGTCATATTGCCTGGACGTACCGCATGGCTTTGCACTCGGTTGACCAGATCCTCGGCCAGCGCGCCCTCATAAAAGGCCGCACTACCCTGCTCAGCAATACGACGCAATACTTCAGCCAGTGCCGGGTTCTTGAGCGTATCGCCTACCGCCAGCGGCTCGCCATTTTCGTTATAGTAGAACTGCCCCGCTAGCGGATCATTGGCTAGCGCTTCGTCACTGGCAATACTTGTGTGCAAACGTTGGCTTACTGCAAAACCTTCCTCGGCAAGCGTAATCGCCGGTACAAATAACTCCGCCCAGGCTAACTGACCATGCTCCTGATGCGCCTGCTCTAACATACGCACAGTACCCGGCACACCAACTGAAAGGCCGCTGGCAACGGCATCCATAAACGGTAGCGGCTCGCCATTTTCCATAAATAGCTCGCCCGTTGCTGCCGCAGGTGCCGTTTCACGGCCATCATAGGCCTGCACGCGTTTACCGTCGTAATGCATTAAAAAGGCACCACCGCCAATACCGCTGGATTGCGGTTCCACCAGCGTTAGTACCATTTGGACAGCAATCGCCGCGTCAACGGCGTTACCACCCGCTTTAAGCACCTGATAGCCCGCATCAGTCGCCAGAGGATTAGCCGCTGCAACGGCAAACGATTCGGTTGCCCAACCCGGTTTTTCTTCGTATCCCGAGCCAACTTCCGGCGTTATGGAAGGCGCTTCATAGCTGAACCCAAAACTATAAAGCGGCACCAACAGCAATCCTGACAGCGTCAAACTTGCCTTTACTGGGAACATCACAACATCCTCTTGTGTGATAGGAAAATCAAGGCCGTAGCCACAACAGCGTAGCCTATAAAACGCCAGTGCCCGGCACAATGGCCGGGCACGAAATTACCAATCAACTGATAGCGTTAGCTAATGGTTTCGCCTGCGAGCATGAACCAGGTTTCGAGCACCGCATCCGGATTCAAGGATACAGAATCAATTCCCTGCTCCATCAGCCATCTAGCCAGCTCAGGATGATCGGAGGGGCCTTGACCGCAAATGCCTACGTACTTGCCTTGCGCTTTACAGGACTGAATAGCCATCGCCAGCAGCTTTTTCACCGCAGTATTACGCTCATCAAATAGGTGCGCCACAATGCCCGAGTCGCGATCAAGCCCCAGGGTTAGCTGGGTCAAGTCGTTAGAACCGATCGAGAAGCCGTCAAAGTGCTCAAGGAACTCGTCAGCCAATAGCGCGTTAGCTGGCAGCTCGCACATCATGATCACTCGCAGCCCGCTCTCGCCACCGCGCTTCAAGCCATTCTCTGCCAACAGATCGACGACCTGCTTGGCTTCATCCGTGGTACGTACGAACGGTACCATGATCTCAACATTATCGAGCCCCATCTCTTCACGCACGTATTTCAAGGCGCGACACTCAAGCTCAAAGCAAGGCCGGAAAGCATCCGAGATATACCGCGAAGCGCCTCGGAAACCCAGCATGGGATTCTCTTCACCTGGCTCGTAGAGCTTCCCGCCAATCAGGTTTTCGTACTCATTGGACTTGAAGTCAGATAGCCGCACGATGACCTTCTGGGGATAAAATGCCGCTGCCAGCGTTGAAATACCCTCAACCAGCTTATCGACGTAAAAACTGACCGGATCGGCGTAACCGGCCGTGCGCAGGTCAATAATCTGCTGCAAGTCGGCCGGCAGCGTGGCGTAGTCCAGCAGCGCCTTGGGGTGCACGCCAATCATGCGATTGATGATGAACTCAAGCCGCGCAAGCCCAACGCCTGCATTGGGCAAGCTGGCAAACCCGAACGCGCGGTCAGGGTTACCCACGTTCATCATGATCTTGAACGGAATCTCAGGCATAGCGTCAACACTTGACACTTTGCAGTCAAAATCCAGAAGGCCTTCATAGACGTGCCCCGTATCGCCCTCAGCGCAGGACACGGTGACGTCAGTACCTTCTCTCAACTGCTGGGTAGCATCACCACAGCCCACTACTGCGGGTATGCCCAGCTCACGGGCAATAATCGCCGCATGGCAGGTACGACCACCACGGTTAGTTACAATTGCGGAAGCCCGCTTCATGATCGGTTCCCAGTCAGGATCGGTCATGTCGGTCACCAGAATGTCACCGTCATGAATCTTATCCATCTCCTCGGGGCTCATGACCACTTTTACCGTGCCACGACCAATCCGCTGACCGATGGCCCGCCCGGTAATCAGGGTACGCCCCTTCTCACGCAGCTGAAAACGTTCAAGCTTGCCGCCTTCCTGCTGGGAGACCACGGTTTCAGGACGAGCCTGAACGATATAAAGCTTGCCGTCGTCACCATCCAGCGCCCACTCGATATCCATAGGACGCTCGTAGTGCTGCTCGATAGTGACCGCCTGACGGGCCAGATCCATGACCTGCTGATCGTTAATACAGAAGCGTGCGCGCTCGTTGAGGGGTACATCTACCGTCTCAACTGACTTGCCGGCGCTCGCATCCTGACCATAAACCATCTTGATCAGCTTGGAGCCCAAGTTGCGACGCAGAACCGCAGGCCGCCCTGCCGCCAGCGTGGATTTATGCACATAAAACTCATCAGGGTTGACGGCCCCCTGTACCACCGTCTCACCCAGGCCCCACGACGCGGTAACAAATACGGCGTCGCGATAGCCTGACTCGGTATCCAGAGTAAACATGACACCTGAGGCCCCGGTTTCCGAGCGCACCATTTTTTGAACGCCGGCCGAAAGCGCGACATTTTCGTGGGCATAGCCACGGTGAACGCGGTAGGAAATGGCGCGATCATTAAAAAGTGAGGCGAACACCTCGTGGACCGCGCGTTTGATATTGTCGAAACCTTCGATGTTCAGGAAAGTTTCCTGCTGGCCTGCAAAGGAAGCGTCGGGAAGGTCTTCAGCCGTTGCCGAGCTGCGAACCGCCGCCTTTAACTGAGGGTGCTTGGCCTGCAACTGCTCGTAAGCCTTACGCAGCGCACTTTCGAAGTTGGGGGGCAACGGAGTATCGATCACCCACTGACGGATATTACGGCCCGCTTCGGCCAGCGCATTCACGTCGTCTACATCCAGACGTGCCAGCGTACTATTGATGCGCTCGTTTAGTCCTTCATGGGAGAGGAACTCACGGTAAGCATGAGCCGTGGTAGCAAACCCACCGGGAACGGTGACTCCGGCGTCGGACAGGTTGGAAATCATTTCGCCAAGTGAGGCATTTTTGCCACCTACACGCTCAACATCCGCCATGCCCAACTGATCAAACCACAGAATGTACTCTTCCACGAAACCCCCTCGCGTTAAGATGTTGATGCAGCTTCTTAAACTGCTAATCGTTGATCGTGTCACCCTAGCACCGTGACACTATATTCGCCATTGGTCTAATAGCGAAGAGGGTGGAGGATTTTTACAACATAACGCGTTTATGACCCGATTATGTAGTCGCTTAAGGCAGTATGCCTAGTGAGTTGTGCTTGGCGAATGGTCAGATCACAATAGTGCATCTACTACTATCTGTGGGTCTGGTTATGAAACGAACAGCTTTTTTTATTTCCGATGGCACCGGCATTACCGCTGAAAGCCTGGGGCGCAGCCTTCTGGCGCAGTTCAGCGGTGTCGAAATCAACATGCTAACCAAGCCCTATATCGATACGCTTGAAAAAGCTCAGGCACTTGCCAGGATCATCGAATCGACCGCCGGGCATGATGGGCAACAGCCGATTATCATCGACACGATTGTCGATCAGCAGATTCGCGATGAGATACGCAAGGCGCCAGGCTTCAAGGTGGATATCTTTTCGACCTTTCTTGAGCCCCTGGAGCAGGAACTCGGCACACGCTCATCCTATAGCGTCGGAAGAACACACTCGATTGGTAGTGATGATGTGTATATGGACCGCATTCATTCGGTACATTTTGCGCTGGATAACGACGATGGCGCCCGCACCCATCAATACGATAAAGCCGATATCATTCTGGTAGGCGTATCGCGCTGCGGCAAAACGCCCACCTCGTTATATCTGGCACTGCAGTTTGGTATCCGGGCAGCCAACTACCCATTAACCGAAGATGACCTTGATGAAGACGGCACGTTAAAGCTGCCCAAGGCACTGGTGCCGCACCGTCGCAAGCTGTTTGGCCTAACCATTGATGCCCGGCGGCTATCAGCCATTCGCAACGAGCGTCGCCCTAACAGCCGCTATAGCTCAATGGACCAGTGCCTGCAGGAAGTAGAGCAGGCTGAGGCACTGTACCGCATCCTGCATATTCCGTTTATCGATACGACGCGCTTCTCTATCGAAGAAATATCGACCCGAATGATTGCGGAAACTGGCCTGGCGAGGCGCTTTTCACCTCGCTAGGTCCACTTTCGCTACATGCCTTTTGGCGCAAAGATACCTGGCGCATTGCGCCAGTAGCCTTTGTAATCCATGCCGAACCCGAATACATAGCGGTCCGCCACTTCCAGGCTGCAGTAATCAGCCTTCAGGCCCGGCACCGCTTTACGGTCATGCTGCTTATCCACCAGCACCGCCGTCGTCACGCTGGCCGCCTGAGCTTCTTTGCAGTAAGCAAGAATCGCGGCCAGTGTAGACCCTTCATCCAGAATATCGTCCACAATCACCACATGGCGCCCAGCCATAGGGATTTCAGGCGACACCCGCCAGAATAGCTCGCCGCCGCGCAGCTCGTTGCGATACCGGGTGGCGTGCAGGTAATCCACCTCCAACGGAAAGCCCAAGCGGGTCAAAAGATGCCCGGTAGTGATCAACCCCCCGTTCATAACGCAGTAGAAAACCGGCAGCTTGTCACCCAGATCTTTGGTAATGGCTTCTGCCATTCGGTCAAGGGCACGCTCAACCTGCTCCTGGGAAATCAGGCAGTCAGCGTTATCCATCAACTGACGCATGGAGTCCAATGACTCAAGGGCTTCTTTATCCAATTTGGACATGGGGTTACTCCCAAACACCGTAGTGGTGTTACAAAAATAGAAAGGGTTCAGGCAGGATCAAGCGTGGTCGGTTAGGGCTTCCAGCCTAGCGTGGGCACGCCGCCAGCGGCCCAGCGCGGTAAGAGCATCCAGATCAGGTCGGGCGCGCCCGTAACGAAGTTTCGCGGGACGCTTGTTGGTGATTCCCTGACAAGCCTCGATCACCTCAAGCGCAGCGGCTCGGTCATTGCACACCAAGAGCATATCGCAGCCCGCTGTTAGGGCCGCTGTCGCACGTGCGCTAGGGCCGCCCGCTTCATGCGCGCCTGCCATGCTTAAATCATCAGAAAAAATACAGCCCTTGAAGCCTAACGATTCGCGCAGCATGCCAAGCCAGCTAGGCGAAAATCCGGCTGGCCGGGTATCAAACGCCGGATAAATCACATGCGCGGGCATGACCCCATCAAGCTGGGGGGCTAGCTGGCTGAAAGGAACCAGATCGCGCTGTTTGATCTCTTCCATGGAGCGCTCATCCACCGGCAGCGCCACATGAGAGTCAGCGGCAACACCGCCGTGGCCAGGGAAATGCTTGCCAATGGCAGCCATGCCCGCCTGGTGCAACCCATCAATGAAGGCTGCGCCTAACCGGGCCACATGCAGCGGGTCAGTGCTAAGGCTGCGATCCCCAATCACACTGGAAATACCGCTTTCCACATCAAGTACCGGTGCAAAGCTGATATCCAGCCCACACGCGGCCATCTCCATGCCTAGCAGCCAGCCAGCATCGGTTGCCAGGGTAAGCCCTTCATCCTGATCCTGAGCAAAGCGCTCACCGATTCGCGCCAGGGCCGGCAATCGGGTAAGACCCTTTTTAATACGCTGCACGCGACCACCTTCCTGGTCGACCGCCAGCAGCAGATCGCCGCGCACGCGCCGTATATCACTGCAAAGCTTTCGCACCTGATAGGCGTCTTCCACATTGCGGGCAAACAGGATAACCCCGCCCACAGCGGGTTCAAGCAGGAGGCGCTTTTCAGCGGCGGTCAATCGCGGTCCTTCCAGGTCGAGCATGACCGGGCCAATAGGTTGCGTCATTATTCAGAATCCAACAAAAGGGCCGACGATTTTAGACGATCAACGCAGAGAGTCAAAAAACCTTGTTTGCCAAGACTAACTGCCACTGCCATGCAGCCATACCGGGGTTCCCGGCAGGGCGCACTCAAAAAGACGCAGAAGATCCTGATTACGCATACGAATACAGCCATGGGAGGCTGGCTTGCCCATGGGTTGATCGGGTGGCGTGCCGTGCAAATAGATGTAGCGTCGCTGGGAATCAACCTGACCGCCACGATTGACGCCTTTTTCCAGCCCACAAAGCCATAAAATGCGCGTCAGTATCCAGTCACGTTCCGGATGAGCACTGCCCAGCGCTTCAGAAAAGACTTCGCCGGTCCAACGGCGGCCGCGAAACACCGCATTTTCAGGCAGGCCAGCGCCGATGGCTGCTCGAACGTAATGCCAGCCATGGGGAGTCTGACCGCTTCCTTCCTGCTGACCAACGCCCGCCTCGCCGGATGATATATCACACTCAAAAAGCACTTCTCGCCCCTGCCACCAGCGCAGCTTTTGCTGCCCAGTGTCGATCTCGGCCCATCCATCCTGAGAGGGCGGTAACTCAGCTAACGTGGGCGTTCGCATGGTGCTCCTCATTGATGTCAGGCGGTAAAGGGGCGTTCATGGCGGCAACGACGACTGGCCGCAGGCGCCGTACCAGATCACGCACGGTCACCTGCTCCTGATAGTCCTTGGAAGCTATATCACGCAAGGCGTCCAAGCCCGATAAGGTAAAAATAACCGTACCCAGCATGAAGTGCAGCCGCCAGAAGCGTTCGGCATCGGGCAAATCCGGTGTAGCCTTGCGTACTAGCTCAGTAAAGCGGGTGAATACATCACCATAGTGTTCCTGAATATGCCGCCGCAAATGCCCCTGAGCTTGGCTATAGGCCAAACCAAGCAGGCGCATGAATATCTTCAGGCTATTGCGTTCAGCTGGCACGGCCAGCACCGTGGTCGCCATGGTTTCAAGCAACTCTTCAAGCGGAATGGTGCTGTCCGCATAGCGGCTTTCAAGCTCATCCAGGGCGCTGTGAAAGCGCTGGGTAAAGGGGTCCAGATAGCGTGAAAAAACTGCCTGAATAAGCGCCTTCTTCGAACCGAAATGATAGTTCACAGCGGCCAGATTTACTCGCGCCTTACTAGTGATGTTGCGCAGTGACGTTTCGGCAAAACCACGCTCTGCAAACAGCACTTCGGCGGTATCCAGAATGCGTGACACCGTATCAGATTGTGCCATTACGGCCTCCGGAGAAACGAGTGTTTAAAACAAGGCAAAATAGTATGCCATAACACTATCGGGCTCAATCATCGATACGGGAACAGACTTTAAAACACCCCAAAGGCTGGTTCGGATAACGTAAACGTCACGTAACCCACTGGTATTACCTTAATAGCTTGCTTTTTTATCAATGTACTGGACAGAGGAACATACTGTATACTTAAACACATACTGATCAAGCAGGCAGATACCGGCTGTCTTTTCATCATTTATGGAGTTTGGTATGTCGCGGCCACTTACAGCACGTCAACAGAATGTTTTTGATTTTATCGTAAAGACCATGGGTGAGCTCGGCTACCCGCCCACCCGTGCTGAGATTGCCAAGGCTCTTGGATTCCGTTCGCCTAATGCTGCTGAAGAGCATTTGCGCGCGCTGGAACGCAAAGGCGTTATTCGCATTATCCGCAACACATCCCGAGGGATTCGCTTACCCAATCAGGAAGCCCATGAAGTAAGCGAAGCTCCCGCCCCCACTACCCTCCAGAGCAGCGACCTGCCGCCTGTCGGATTACCGGTCATTGGTGAAGTCGCGGCAGGTAACCCTATTCTTGCAGCTGAACATATTGACCGCTACTGCCCATTGCCTGCGGAGTATTTCACGCCCAAGGCAGACTACCTGCTACGCGTGCGCGGATTATCCATGAAGGATGTGGGTATTCTAGAGGGCGACCTGTTGGCCGTGCACCGTACCGAGCGCGTTCGCGATGGTCAGATCGTGGTAGCCCGCCTGGAAGATGAAGTGACCGTTAAACGCTTCAAGCGACAGGGCCATCATGTGACACTGATTGCCGAAAACCCTGATTTTGCACCAATTGAAATCGACCTGCGCACCCAATCGCTGGATATCGAAGGCGTGGGCGTGGGCGTTATTCGCGGGGGCAGCGGCCAAGCGCTTGGCTAGCAGAAAGGCTACATATTTTCAAAAGAGTCAGCCTAGCGCAGTGTCAAATGCATCAAGCGGGCAGCTACTTTGAGTGCTGCCCGCTTGATGGATTAAGTCTGCCAAGGTTTTAAACCTCGCAAACCGGTCACGTTAACTAACTAGCTGAACACCACTGTCTTGTTGCCGTGAATCAGCACGCGATCCTCCAAGTGCCAACGCAATCCACGCGCCAGTACCGCCTTTTCTACATCGCGGCCGAAACGCACCAGATCGGCTGGCGTATGGCAGTGGCTCACCCGATGGATATCCTGCTCAATAATCGGCCCGGCATCTAGTTCTTCAGTAACGTAATGACAGGTTGCACCTATCAGCTTCACGCCACGCTCAAACGCCTGATGATAAGGCTTGGCACCGGCAAACGAGGGCAAAAAGCTGTGATGGATATTGATTACCTGCCCGGCGTAGCGCTGGCATAACGCCGGGGGCAGGATCTGCATATAGCGGGCCAGCACGACGCAATCAGCGCGTGCCATATCAATGTGCTCCTGAACCGCAGCAAACGATGCCTGCTTGTTATCCGGGTCAACGGGTACATGGTGATATGGGATGCCGTACCACTCAGCAATTGAGCGCATATCCTCATGGTTGGAAATAACACTGACAATATCACAATCAAGCTCCCCGGCTTGCCAGCGATAAAGCAGATCCACCAGGCAATGAGATTCACGAGACACCATCAGTACAACCCGACGGCGCTGCTGAGTATCCACCAGCGCCCATTGCATGGTGAACTCCTGAGCGATGGGTTCAAAGGCAGTGCGCAGCGCCTCTGCTGACATGCCAAGCGAGTCCGCCAAGATTTCATAACGCATGAAAAAGCGGCCCGTCTGCAGGTCAGAGTGCTGGCTGGCTTCAGTGATCGAGCCGCCCTGCTGGGCAATAAAACTGGAAACACGCGCCACAATCCCCACCTGGTCCGGGCAGGAAACGACTAAACGGTAATAATGAGACATGAAAGGTACTCTTGACATAGTGCAACGGCACAGCAAAAAACTGACTGATGACGCCGTCGTAAAATAGAACGGCTAGTGTACCGGAAGCGCTTTCGTGAAGCATCGTTATCAAACGTTGTGATCATTGTTCGAAGCTCCTGCCTTCCGTATAGTTGAGGCATTACTTTTTAGGCTTTTCATAACTGATGCATCCACCACGCGTTCAACTTCGTCCCCGTCGCCGTCCTCCCTTGCGCCTGCTGCCGCTGGGTGGGTGCGGTGAAATTGGTATGAATCTAACGCTGTATGGATACAACGATCATTGGATCGCTGTCGACTGCGGCATGATGATTCGCCAGGATCTGCCCAACTCGCCTCTTCAAGTGCCCAACCTGGAGACAGCTGATGCGCTCGACATTACGCCACAAGCACTGTTTATCACTCATGGTCATGAAGACCATATAGGTGCAGTCGCTTGGCTTTGGCCCAAGTGGAATTGCCCCATATATGCCACGCCACTAGCCGCTGGCTTATTACGCCTGAAGTTTGCCGAACATCAATTAAGCAGTGCCGCCATCAAGGTTGTCGAGCCGGGTGAAGCCAGAGAAAGCGCCCCTTTTACTGTGCGCTACCTGCCTCTCACCCATTCGATTCCTGAAAGCTGCTCACTCATGATGCTGATTGGCGAATACCGGGTTCTGCATACAGGCGATTGGAAACTGGACCCCGAGCCAATGATTGGCGCCCCTGTCAACGCCAGCCATTTTCAAGCACTAGCGCCGGTTGACCTGCTGGTTGGCGACTCAACCAATGCGCCGCTGCCAGGCCACTCAGGCAGCGAGGGCGATGTTGCCCGGGCGCTTTCCAAAACACTGAGTCAGTGCAAGGGACGCGTTGTCGTTTCCTGTTTTGCCAGTAATCTGGCGCGAATCCTGGCGATTGGGCAGGCGGCTCACCAGTGCGGCCGGCGCATTAGCCTAATGGGCCGCTCCATGGAACGCATGGTCAGTATTGCCCGAGGTCTTGGCTATCTGGATGACTTGCCAGCCCTAGTGCCCCCGCACGATCTTGGCTATTTACCGCCCGATGAAGTTGTCATCATTGCCACCGGCAGCCAAGGAGAGCCTCGCGCGGCACTTCAACGTCTTGCTCAGGGCAGGCACCCGTTTATCGAACTGGAGCCCGGCGACAACGTTATTTTTTCTGCCAAGGCCATCCCCGGCAATGAGCGCCCTATTGAGCAGCTCAAAAAACGCTTTACCCAGCTTGGAGTGAGCATTTTTGATGAAACCAATCACCCAGAACTGCATGCGACCGGCCACCCTGCCCAGGAAGAATTAAACAAGTTTTACCAGTGGGTAAGACCTAAGCACCTTATCCCCGTGCATGGCGAAGCTCGTCATCAACAGGCGCATCAGGAAATTGCCCAGGCTTTGAATATTAATGCCCCGCTGGCTCCCGTAAATGGCGACATGCTGGTGCTGGATGGTCAGGGGCTAACCTGTGAAGCTCGCTACCCTCAGCCGCCCTGCATTATCAATCAGAACAGCGTGGTGGCACATCCAGGGCTAGATAACACCAAGACGACAGTGCGCCGGGGCAGCTTATACCTTGCACTCCCCGTCACTGCCAGCGAGACAGGCTGGTGGCGTATCGGCCGCCTGATGCTGGATAGCAATAGCGCGAGTCCATTGGACGAAGACAGCTTCAGCGAGTGGCTGGATGATCAGTTGGAAGAAATCGAGGCCGAAACCTTAGCGGATTTACGCCTTGCACTTCAGCCGCGCTTGATTCACTGGCTGGCAGAACATATGCAGCATATGCCCGAGGTGCATTTACAGATCATGGCAGCCGAAGCACCCACCGCCTGATCACAATCAGCCAACCGGTCAGGTCCTCCAACTGGTTAAGCGGCAAGCACTAAGCCCACCGCGCGGCATCCTGCATATCGGTTGCACGCTCTTTTACCCAGTACTCGCCATCGGAGGAGTGCTCTTTTTTCCAGAAAGGCGCCTGGGTTTTTAAAAAATCCATGATGAAGTCACAGGCTTCAAACGCCTCACGACGATGGGCGCTAGCGACCAGTACACGAACAATCGGGTCTCCGGGTGTCAGGTATCCTACCCGATGAACAATATAAATCGCCTGTAACGACCAACGCTGCCAGGCCTCTTCACCAATACGCCCTAAGGTACGCTCAGTCATGCCCGGGTAGTGCTCAAGGGTCAAGCCCGTGACATCAGGCGTTTCATTGAAGTCACGCACCAGCCCTGTAAAGCTTACAACCGCACCAATATCCGTTCGTTGTGCCAACGTCTGTTCATAGCCGTCCACCAAAGAAAACGGCGCTGACTGAATACGCACCTGAATGTTCATGGTTCAGCCTCCTGTCACGGGCGGGAAAAAGGCCACTTCGTCTTCATCGGTAATACGTGCGGTATCATTGGCCATTACCTGATTGATCGCACAAAGCGTTCGTTGATCAGAAAGTACGCTAAAACGCCGGTCTTTCTGGCTTAACGCCGCCTTTAAACCGGCAATATCCCGGCTGGGTACCTGCTCCAGATCCAGCACGGTGTCGCTTGTCCCAACCCGCTCACGCAACTCCGCTAGAAACTTGACTCGAACGCAAGGTGACGCGCAGCGCTCACCCAGCGTCACTTCCCCCGTAGCGCCTTCACCTGTCACAATTGGCACGGCCCTTGATGGCTCACGTTGATAATCGCCTCGCATGCCGCCCTGCTTACTCTCAAGCTGAATCGCTTCAATTCGCATATCCTTATCAACGGCTTTACACATATCGTAAAGTGTCAGGCACGCAACGGAGACCGCCGTCAGTGCTTCCATTTCAACACCAGTACGCCCGTTTAGACGACATAGAGCTGTCACCTTGACGCAGCCCGCCTCATGATCAATATCAAATTCAACCGACACCTTAGAAAGCGCCAGCGCATGACACAGTGGGATCAGCTCGTGGGTGCGCTTGGCAGCCTGAATACCCGCGATACGCGCTGTGGCAATCACATCGCCCTTGGGCAGCTTGCCATCGCTTAGCAGCTTGAGCGTTTCAGGCTGCATCATAATACGCCCTGAGGCGACGGCTTCACGGCGGGTTTCCTGTTTATTGCCAACATCGACCATATTAGCTTCACCACGCGTATTGAGGTGGGTTAGCTGCATGTTGTCACTTTTCATTTAAACCACGCTATTAGGTTGAGTGCCTACCCACGAAATCACCCAGCGAGCAATCGCTTCAATATCGTTAAGGTCGAGCCTTTCCACATGAGGAGCAAGTACTATGGGGGAATCACTTTCAAGGGCAGCCGCCTGCAGCATCGTATCCTCAAGCAGAGAAGCGTCCCCCACGTCTTCACGATACAAGGCAAGTTTGGGAATAGGCCATGCCTTAAAGCCTTCCACAATAACCAGGTCGGGCTGATGATAGTGCATCATGGCCAGTAACGCGTTTAAATCAGGCTCTGACTGGCCGGGTGTTTCCTGCATCAGGGCAAAGCGCTTGCCTGAGGCCACCAACATAGGGGAAGCACCTGCACTGCGCAGCTCATAGCTGTCTTTACCGGGCTGATCCACATCAAACTCATGATGGGCGTGCTTGATAACACCAACATTCAACCCCGCCTGGCGCAAGCGTGGCAGCAGCTGGGTTAAAAGCGTTGTTTTCCCCGTACCGCTCCAGGCAGCAATACCCAGTACGGGAAACGCGGTAGCTGTCTCGCTCACAATAAAACGCTCCTTCTGGCTATCATTCGCATTCATTAATTGCGATGGCAATAGGGTAATTATTTTTACTCGCCCTCTTTTTCAAGCGGTAACAGCCAGTTTAAAACAATACCTACCAATGCCGCCAAACTCACTCCCTGCAGGGTAAACTGACCGCCGCCAAACTGCATCCCACCGATCCCGAAAACCAGGATCAGCGATACCACGACCAGGTTACGTGGTGCTGTGAGCGATTGACCAGCACGCACCAACGTATTCATGCCCACCACGGCAATGGAGCCAAACAGCAACGTCATGATGCCGCCCATGACGGGGCCTGGAATGGTTTGCAGCAGCGCACCGAGCTTGGCTACAAACGCCAACACGATGGCGATAACGGCCGCAACGATCATATAGGTGGGATTGAAGGCTCGGGTAAGCGTTACCGCGCCGGTCACTTCGGAGTAGGTGGTATTGGGTGGCCCACCAAATAGTGCAGCGGTTGTGGTCGCCAGGCCATCGCCTAGCAGCGTACGATGTAGGCCAGGTTTTTCCAGATAGTTCTTACGCGTTACCGAACCAATCGCCACCATATCGCCAATATGTTCAACGGCTGGCGCGATCGCGACGGGAATCATGAACAGGATGGCTGCCCAGTGAAAACTTGGCGCGGTAAAGCTGGGCAGTGCAAGCCAAGCGGCTTCATGCACCGGGGTAAAGTCGACCACCCCCATGATCAAGGCAAGCGCATATCCGGTAACAATACCACCCATAATTGGAATCAGGCGCAGCAAGCCACGGCCAAAAACAGCCAACACCAAAGTCACCAGAAGGCTGGCCATGGACAGGAATATCGCCTGGCCATAACCGATAGTATCACTGGTTTCACCGGTTGCCATGCTGACCGCGACAGGCGCCAACGCCAAGCCAATCACCATGATCACAGGCCCAACCACAACTGCGGGCAACAGGCGGTTAAGCCAGCCGGTACCACGCACGCGCACCGCCTGTGAAATGGCGACATAGACAAGGCCCGAAGCCATCAAGCCGCCCATCGTGGCCGGCACGCCAAAGCTTGCAATGGAACCCTGAATGGGCGCAATAAAGGCAAAAGATGAAGCCAGAAATACCGGCACTGTCTTTCGGGTAACCGCATGAAACACCAGCGTACCTGCACCGGCCGTAAACAGCGCAACGCTTGGGTCAAGCCCCGTGAGCAGCGGCACTAACACTAGCGCACCAAACGCCACAAACAGCATTTGCGCCCCGGTCAGCAGCACCTTTGACCAGGACTCGGACCGACTGGCAGCATCATTCATCATATAACTCCTAAAGGGTTGTTATTCGTATAGAGAAGGCAAAAAAATGCCCCCAACGCCGAAGCGTAAGGGGCAATATCAGATGAGGTGCCTAGCGGGTCCCGAATATCTTGTCACCGGCGTCACCAAGGCCCGGCACGATGTACCCATTCTCATCGAGACGATCATCGATCGAGGCGGTATAGATCTCGACATCCGGATAGGCATCCTGCACCCGTTTAATACCTTCGGGTGCAGCTACCAGAACAATCACTTTCATGGACTCGCAACCACGCTCACGCAGCATATCAAGCGTTGCCACCATCGAGCCGCCGGTGGCCAGCATCGGATCAATCACGATCGCCATGCGCTCTTCGATATCATTGGCGAATTTCGAAAAATAAGGCACCGGCTGAAACGTCTCTTCATCGCGGTAAAGGCCAACGACGCTGACCCGCGCACTGGGAATCAAATCCGTCACGCCTTCCAGCATGCCTAAACCAGCCCGCAGAATAGGCACGACCGTTACCTTTTTACCTTTCAAACGACGCGTAGCAATCGGCTCGCCATTCCAGCCTTGAATCTCGTGATCTTCAAGCTCCAGACCCTTGGTGGCTTCGTAGGTCAGAAGTTTGGCCACTTCACCCGCCAGTTCGCGAAAGCTCTTGGTGCTTAAATCAGCTTCGCGCATTAGTCCCAGCTTATGTTGAACAAGCGGATGGTTAATGGCGTAGACACTCATGGGGCTTCCTCACTGCAGGGGATATCAGGATGGCAATGCTTGCTGCCATTTTCAGGCATACAAAATTGCGCGCCATTCTACCTGTATCTGACCATCAGGTTAAGCGCTTTCCGGCAGCTGCCACTCAATAGGCGTGCGTCCCTGCTCTTTCAGGAACTGATTCGCCTGGGAAAACTGATGATTACCGAAAAAACCGCGATGCGCTGACAGCGGCGAAGGATGAGGAGACTCCAGGACTAGGTGGCGCTGCTGATCAATCAACGCCTTTTTCTGGCGTGCATGGCTCCCCCATAACAGGAACACGCAGGGCGGCGCATGCTGGCTAACCGTTTCGATGGCTTTGTCAGTGAACTGCTCCCAGCCTTTCCCCCTATGTGAGGCAGCATTGCCTTCCTCGACGGTCAATGCGGTATTCAATAACAGCACACCCTGCTCTGCCCAACTTACTAGGCTTCCGTGCTGTACTGGCTTAAAACCTACGTCGCTTTCCAACTCTTTATATATGTTGGCAAGCGACGGGGGAACTTTCACCCCCGCCTGAACGGAAAAGCTTAACCCATGGGCCTGATTGGAGCCGTGGTAGGGATCCTGCCCCAAGATAACGACTTTCACTTCCCTCAGCGGTGTCAGCTCAAAGGCACGAAACCAGTTGCAAGAATGAGGATAAATGATTTTTTTGGCCGCTTTCTCCTCGGCCAAGAATTGTTTTAGCGACTTCATGTAGTCGGCGTCAAACTCATTCCCGAGCCATTGGCTCCAGTCGTTAGTCAGTGGATTAGTCATAATTCCTTTTAACTTGGTCGACAAGTGGCTCAACATACGCAATACCCATATCCCATGGGAATTGGATCCAGCACTGCTGAGCCACTTCAGTGAGATATTGGTCCACTAGAGGACGCCCTTCTGGCTTAGCATAAATAGTCACAAAATGGGCTTTTGGCAACATTTCGCGCACGGCGCGTGCGGTCTTGCCAGTATCCACTAGATCATCAACCAGCAGCCAACCTTCCCCATCATGCTCAACACCCTTCATGATATTCAGGCCGCCTTGATCCATGTGATCGTAGCTTTTAATGCACACGGTATCGATCAAGCGGATATTAAGCTCGCGAGCAATCAGAGCTGCCGGAATCAAACCACCGCGGGTAATCGCTACAATGCCTTTAAAATCACGCTCAATCATTTGGTGACAGAGCTGACGCACATCACGATGTAGCTGATCCCAGGAAATCGTGAAATGTTGGTGATAGCGTTCGCTGCTCATAAGAGGCATTACTCGTCTTCGTTAAAAGAACATACCGCGAATACGCTAAAGCCAGCATCGCGAATTTTTTGAGAACCGCCCAGCTCGGGCAAATCGATGATAGTGGCGGTTTCTACCACCTGCCCACCACAGCGCTGGATAAGGTTAGCTGCTGCTAGCATGGTGCCGCCTGTGGCAATCAGGTCATCCATCAACAGAATCCGGTCGCCCTCTTGAAAAGCATCAGCATGAAGCTCGACTTCAGAGTGGCCGTACTCAAGCTTATAGGTTTCGCTGATGGTTTTAAAAGGCAGCTTGCCCTTTTTGCGAACGGGTACAAAGCTGCAGCCCAGCTCATAGGCAAGCGGTGCGCCAATAATAAAGCCTCTAGCATCAACCGCCGCGATGGCATCCAGGTTCATTTCCTGATAGCGGTGCACGAAGCTGTCAATCAGCTTTCGAAAGGCGGCACTATTTTGTAATAACGGAGTGATATCTCTAAAGTTCACTCCCTGCTCGGGCCAATCAGGAACGGTGCGAATAACCGACTTGATGTAGTCGCCGTAGATGCTCATCGCGTCTCTCATAGATTAATAATAAATAGCCTGGGCGCTTAACCCAGGAATAGGAACTTTGCTGCAAACAACAGTGCCAGAATCACCACCGCCGGGTTTAGATCACCAAACCGGCCAGACAGCGCCTTGATACCCACAAAGCTGATAAACCCTAAGGCAATACCGTCAGCAATTGAGAATGTAAGGGGCATGGCCAATGCTGCGATTAAAACCGGCGCGGCGTCGGTCGGGTCTTCCCAATTGGCATGAGCCAGGCTACCCGCCATTAGAACCGCCACGTATAAAAGCGCGCCAGCCGTGGCATAAGCAGGTATCGAGCCTGCAAGGGGGGCAAAGAAAAGGCTGATCAGAAACAGAACGCCGACGACAACGGCTGTCAGTCCCGTACGTCCGCCAGACGCGATGCCCGCCGTTGATTCAATATAGCTAGTTGTCGTTGAGGTACCCAGCGCCGCACCTGCCATTGAAGCGGTACTGTCTGCCATCATGGCGCGCCCGATACGCGGCAGCTTGCCATCTTTATCAAGCAGCTTGCCGCGATGGGCAACGCCCACCAGGGTGCCTGACGTATCGAACAGATCAACAAACAGAAAAGCGAAGATGACGCTTAACATGGCCACATCCAGTGCGCCCATCAAATCCATGGCCATAAAGGTAGGCGCAACCGAAGGTGGCATGGACATGATACCGCTGTACTGATTGTGACCCAACAGCATGGCCATGACAGTGATGCCCAAGATACCGATCAGTACAGCCCCTTTGACCCGCAGGTAGGCAAGCGCGGTAATCACGAAAAAGCCCAACAGTGCATAAAGAGGCGCAGGCTCGGAAAGATCTCCCATGGAAACAAAGGTGGCCGGGTTAGCCACCACTATCCCTGAGTTCTTGAGGGCAATCATGGCGAGAAACAGCCCGATACCCGCAGCGATACCGAGGCGCAATGACATCGGAATCGAATTGATGATCCACTCACGAATCTTGAAAATACTCAGCAGGAAAAACGTCAGGCCCGAGAAGAAAACCGCCCCGAGTGCGGCTTCCCAGGTGTACCCCATACCCAGCACCACGCCATAGGTGAAGAAGGCGTTAAGCCCCATCCCCGGCGCCTGCGCGATAGGATAATTCGCCCATAGCCCCATCACGAAACAGCCGATCGCAGCCGCGACGCACGTCGCCACAAAAACGGCGCCGTAGTCCATTCCCGCTTCCGACAGAATGCTGGGGTTCACGAAAATGATGTAGGCCATGGTCAGGAATGTCGTGATCCCGGCGACGACCTCCGTCTTCACATTCGTGTTCAGCTCGGTCAGATTGAAATAGTTGTCCAGAAATTTCATGAATGTTTTTATCCTTCGCGCAAACGCAGAATGCGTCCCTTGGAGCGAGAAAAGCCGCACATATTACCGAAAGGCACTGCGTGATGCGAGCACCTAGCGCGCAGCCGGTTCAGGCGGTATTGCTACCGCCGGTATTTAAGCTAGCAATCTTTAGGCCATGACCCGACCCATCGGCCAGCACACAGGCAGCCGCCTATTTATAAACGCTTGGCCAATACCCGCTCGACCGTTTCAACAATTACCTGGGTCTGCGGATCAATCTCGATATTGACGTCATCGCCAGGTGCACGCTCGCTTAAAAGGGTGCGAGACAGCGTCTCTGGAATCAAGTTAACGCTAAATTCAATGTCGCTATCATCTTCAGCGCGGCGCACATCGCCGACGGTCAGGCTGATACCATCAACACCGATATACCCTTTTTCAAAAACAAAGCGACCAATGGTGGCAGGTAAGGAAAACCACAGCCTGCGATTATTAGGCGCTTCTTCGATAGCAACCACCTTGGCCATACAGATGATGTGCCCAGACATCGAATGCCCACCAATTTCATCACCAAACCGAGCAGCTCGCTCTATATTGACGCGTGCCCCCGGCGTAATTGCACCAAGATTAGTTAACCGCAGCGTTTCACGCATCAAATCGAAGCTGACGTTATCTCCGTCAATAGTCGTCACGGTCAAGCAGACACCGTTATGAGCGACAGAAGCTCCTATATCCAGCCCCTCGCGCATGGCAGGTGGCAATGCCACCACATGGGTCCGAAACTCTTCAAGCTCATGAACCTCAACGACTTTAGCAGTACCCTGCACGATCCCGGTAAACATAATACCTCCCCTGATACGCTGGTCTAAAAGGCGCCTATTCAAACACGAATTATTAAAGGCGCAAGTTTACGCTTATACCTTGTGTGTTGCGCCCTTCAGATATGTCTTTCTATATGCCGTTCAAATTAGCAGCAGCTTAGCCGCCTTCGCCTGACAGGAAGCCGACTGATAAGACCGTTCTGAATACCCAAGCCAGAGGCGCAAACCAGCCGCTTACTGCTTCTTTAATTCAATTGACTGCAGGCGTAAACTCGCCGGTTTCAATTGACAAGAATAAGGCTGCTCTTTAGACTTTTGGCCCATGTAATGACGCCGATTTGTACCCAGATTGCGGGCGTCCACCAAATCAATGATTTGGTGAAGTGCAGCTAAAAGGGTGTGTCCAGCGTTGATGGCCACCCGTAAGGGTGGCCTTTTTTTATTCTTCACCCTTATGCCTGCTCCCTCGCACTCCGTCTTAGGCCTCCTATTAAGGCAGACGCCATGATTGAACTTAGTAACGTCAGCAAAACCTATGGAAGCGGCGAAAGCGCCGTTCATGCCCTTAAGGATATTAATTTACATGTGCCCAAAGGCACTATTCACGGTGTTATCGGGCTATCGGGCGCTGGCAAATCAACACTGATTCGCTGTGTAAACCTGCTTGAGCGCCCCACCCAGGGCAGCGTAACGGTAGATGGTCAGGAAATGATGCGCTTGAATCGTAGCGCCCTGAACCAGGCTCGCCACCGCATTGGCATGATCTTTCAGCACTTTAACCTACTTACTACGCGTAATGTGTTTGACAACGTCGCTCTCCCGCTTGAATTAATGGGTGAAAAGCGCAGTGCCATTCAAAACCGCGTTTTACCCCTGCTTGAGATGGTTGGCCTGGCCGATAAAGCAAAGCAGTATCCCGCCCAGCTTTCAGGGGGACAAAAGCAGCGTGTTGCCATCGCCCGTGCGCTTGCCAGCAAACCCAACGTTTTATTATGCGATGAAGCGACCTCCGCGCTTGATCCACAAACTACGGGCTCGATCCTTGAATTGCTGCGCGATATCAACCGTCAGTTGGGCATCACCATTTTATTGATTACCCATGAGATGGAAGTGGTCAAGTCCATCTGCCACCGGGTAAGCCTGATTTCCAATGGCAAGCTGGTGGAAGATGCCGAAGTGGGCGAATTTTTCACTGCCCCTACCACAACACTTGGACGTGAATTTCTGAATGACTTCCTGCAGCTCACGCCCCCTAAAGAGCTAATCGAGCGGTTGAGCGATACATCGGGCGAGGATACGCACCCGGTGGTGCGCTTGACGTTTTCAGGTGATGCCGTCTCAACACCGCTTATTTCCCGTTTGGCGCGAGAGTGCAATGTAGACGTCAGCATTTTGCAAGCCAAGGTGGAATCCATTCAGGATCGCACCCTGGGGCTAATGATTGCCGAATTGCTGGGCTCTGAGACCCAGACCCAGGAAGCCATGGCTTATCTTCAATCACATCAGCTAAACGTAGAGGTACTTGGCCATGTCCAGCGCACTGTTTAACCTTATTTTACAGGCTACGCTGGATACGCTTTATATGGTGGCGATTTCTGGTGTGATCTCGACCCTATTGGGACTTCCGCTTGGCGTGATGTTATACGCAACGCGCCCGCGCCAGATCCTGGCGCAGCCAGTGCTTAATCGGGCCCTAGGGGTTATTACCAATGTGGGTCGCTCGATTCCTTTTATCATCCTGATGGTGGCGATCATTCCGTTCACCCGCATGCTGGTCGGCACCTCAATTGGGATCAACGCCGCCTCTGTTCCTCTTACCATTGCGGCCATTCCCTTTGTGGCGCGTTTAATAGAGGGTGCGCTCAATGAAGTATCGCCTGGCCTGATTGAATCCGCCCAGTCAATGGGTGCGACGCCCTGGCAAATTATCTGCAAAGTCCTTATTCCCGAAGCAAGAGGCGGAATCATTACAGGCCTGACCATTACGCTGGTAACACTTGTTAGCTATTCCGCCATGGCGGGCGCTGTGGGTGGCGGCGGCCTGGGCGACCTGGGTATCCGCTATGGGTATAATCGTTTCAACCCGACTATTATGCTGATTACTGTCGTCATTCTCGTAGTAATGGTGCAAGGCTTTCAAAGCTTCGGCGACTACCTGGTTCGCAAGAGTGACCGCAAATAGGGATAGCAAGAGCCCATGCTTTTTTATAACAAAAATGCATTAGACTTATATTTCTTATTCCATCATTATTAAGTCATAGTGGTATAACGCAATAGGAGATTTCCATGCAAAAACTTATTATCGGTAGCCTTACCGCTTTGGCACTGGCAGTTAACGTTGCAAATGCAGAAGCTCGCACACTGAAAATGGGTACCGTTGCAGGTCCTGAAACCGAGGTAATGGAAGTAGCTGCACGCATTGCCAAGGAAGAGTACGGCCTCGACGTAGAAATCATTGAATTTACCGATTATGTAACGCCTAACGCAGCCCTGGCCGACGGCAGCCTAGACGCCAATGCATACCAGCACGCGCCCTACCTGAACGCCATGGTCAATGATCGCGGTTACGATCTTGCCGTAGCAGGCTATACCTTTGTTTATCCGATCGGCGCCTACTCAGAGAAATTTGACAGCATTGAAGACCTACCGGACGGCGCCCAAATCGCTCTACCTAACGACCCTTCCAATGAAGGACGCGCGCTAATTCTAATGCACAATCATGGCTTGATTACGCTCAACGATCCTGAAAATCTTGAAGCAACGCCGATTGATATTGCTGAAAACCCCCACAACTTCCGCTTCCGCGAAATCGAGGCTGCCCAGCTGCCCCGCGTACTGCCTGATGTAGACATGGCTTTTATCAACAATACGTTTGCACAGCCTGCTGGCCTGGAGCTTGACGATGCACTCATCAAGGAAGGTCCGGAATCGCCCTACGTGAACCTGATTGCCGTACGCGGCGGCGACGAGGACCGTGAGGATATTCGCCAGCTGGTTGATGCATACCAACGTGACGAAGTGGCGGCTAAAGCCGAAGAGCTGTTCAAGGGCGCCGCCGTTCCCGGCTGGACTGAATAGGCTATTTAAAATCAGCAGCGCCTTATCAGGCCAGCCTTAGCGCTGGCCTGATGTGTTCAAGAAAGAGATTACCATGCCATCTATTGATTACACGCTATTGAACCGTCAGCTGGAAGCATTACTGGATACCCGTGACTGGCTTACCAATAGCGCTCAAACTTGTGCTTTCATCCAGCAGGAGATTGCCGATTTGAACTGGGTAGGATTTTATCTTCAACGCCAGCCAGAAATGCTCGGACTGGGGCCTTTTCAAGGCAAGCCCGCCTGCCACCCCATTCCGTTTAGCAAAGGCGTCTGTGGCGCAGCAGCGCGTCAGCAACGCACTCAGCGAGTCGATGATGTACACGCAGTAGCGGACCATATCGCCTGTGATGCTGAATCACGCTCAGAACTGGTCATACCCATCATTATTGATGGCTACCTATGGGGGGTTCTGGACTTAGATAGCCCCCTGCCAGCACGCTTTACGCTAAATGACCAGGTAGGAATCGAAGCCTTGGTTGCTACCTTTCAACGCCAGACGGATCTTCATTGAGGCTTTCAAGCATTTAGTGATAAGTGTGAAGATGGATGGTGCAAAAGGCTCGAAAAATAACATCGCTCATGGATAGCTCAGACCCGCGTCGCGCTTTGCACAATGTTTGGTTAAGTATTTTCTCGGCCTTTTGACGACTCAGCCCTAACTCCCGAGCTGTTTTGAAATAGTCCTCAAGCTCGGCGCTTTCGATATCACTGCTAACGGGCCGCACGCCAGTCTGCATACCTACTTGACCACCCAGGGAAGTAAACCAGCGGGGTATTACGTTAAAATACATATTTTCATCCTTGAAGTATGCTTTTCAGCAGGGTAGCTAAACACTCCATAAAATCCAGCATGATAGCTAACACAAATTCTTGTTCGTATGTTATACACGTTATGTTAAGGAATTATTGACGGGGGAATACTGTTAAAAAACGCCCTGGGCAAGCAGTCGGATGCCATATGACATGCCCCTATAGAACTTCTCGTCACTGAGGTGTTTTTCATTATTCTGCCACTAGAAACTGAATACGATTGATAACGTAAGTCGAGCAGGCTTATCGGCAAATAACTAAAAAAGCCCAGTGCTTAAGCACTGGGCTGAACTTGGTAGGACCAGGCGGATTTGAACCGCCGACCTCCACGATGTCAACGTGGCGCTCTAACCAACTGAGCTATGGTCCTGAAAAAGGATTGCGATAATGGTAGGACCAGGCGGATTTGAACCGCCGACCTCCACGATGTCAACGTGGCGCTCTAACCAACTGAGCTATGGTCCTGTCTTGCAACGGATGCGTATTCTACTTAATTATCACTACATTGCAAGCAACTTTTTTCTTTCGCAATAACAGATTTACGTTCTATATGTCGATAAAATCGCTACTAACAGAAAGTGTTTTAACTTTTTAAACTTAGAAAACAATTTTGAAATTCTTTTGATATAGGGAGATAGAGAGTGCTTCCCCCCCTGATTGCGTCTCTGGCGTTGATACTCCTTGCAGCAACACTGGTGGCGCGCATCCCCTTACGCTGGTGGTGGATCCGCTGCTTTGAATTTCCCCGGGTGCAAATGGCTATTCTTGCGCTTATTTGCGGGCTGGCAGGCCTTGTATTGCTTGACGCTGGCATCTGGCGTTCCATTACTTGGGTTTCGGCGCTGATTACTGTCGGCCTTCAATGCCGTTACATTCTGCCTTGGACACGTTTATGGCGCGTACAGGTAAACAAAACGGAAAAAGATGCACCTAAAGATCAGTACATAACGCTATTGATTGCTAACGTTTTAATGCCCAACCGCCAAGCGGATGGGTTAATCAACATGATCAATCAGCACCAACCGGATATCGTCTTAACCCTAGAATCGGATCAGTGGTGGCAAGACCAGCTCGATCCTCATCTCGATGAAACCTGGTGTTACAGCACAAAAGTGCCATTAGACAATCTTTACGGTATGCACCTCTATTCGCGCTTACCGTTGGAAAACACCTCGGTCAAATGGCTGATTCAAGATGATATACCCTCCATTCATACCCAGGTGACGCTTGAAAGCGGCGATCACATTCGCCTTTATGCCGTTCACCCTCGCCCACCTGCTCCAGCAGAAAGTGAGAAATCGCTATGGCGTGATGCCGAACTTCTGTGGGTCGGGCAGGAAGTACACGAGAAACCTCAGCCGACACTGGTTGCAGGCGATCTTAACGATGTAGCCTGGTCGACTACTACACGGTTATTCTGCAGGGTTAGTGGCATGCTGGACCCTCGGCGTGGTCGGGGCATGTTTAGCACCTTTCACGCCAAGAACCCCCTACTGCGCTGGCCGCTGGACCACATCTTCGTTACCCATCACTTTACGCTAAGTAATATGCAGCGGCTTGAGGCCTTTGGCTCTGACCACTTTCCCATCCTGGCCACTTTCTGCTATCGACCCGATCGCCAGGATGAGCAGGCAACCCCTGAGGCGAGCAGCGAAGAGCATGAAGAGGCCAGGGAAACCATTCAAGAAGGCAAAACCGAAAAGCAGGAAACCTGAGCTCCCTGCTTTTCCGCCTGCTGTTACTTGGGTACTCCGCCTTGGGTTAGCACCATGGGGTCAAGCAGGCGCTCTAACGTTTCACGGTCGAGATCGGTCTCCTCTTCAGCCACATCGATAATGGGGCGTCCGGCCTGGTACGCTTTCTTGGCAACCGCTGCCGCTGCGTTATAGCCAATGACACTGTTGAGCGCGGTCACCAGTATTGGGTTCCGAGCGAGTGGGCTTTGCAAGTTGTCTTCGCGAACTTTGAACGTGGTAATAGCCCGATCGGCCAGCAGGCGCGACGTATTACTCATCAGCGTGATAGAAGTAAGCAGGTTGGTTGCTACCAGGGGCAGCATAACATTGAGCTGGAAATTGCCGCTCTGCCCGGCCACGGTAATAGCGGTATCCAAGCCAATAACCTGAGCCGCCGCTTGAGCTGCTGATTCAGGAATCACCGGGTTGACTTTCCCCGGCATAATCGAGCTGCCCGGCTGAAGGGCTTCAAGCTCGATTTCCCCCAGGCCCGCCAGAGGCCCTGAATTCATCCAGCGCAGGTCATTGGCAATTTTCATGATGGCGCAGGCCAACCCTTTTAACTGCCCAGAGAGTTCAACGGCCGCATCCTGCGAGGAAAGGCTGGCAAAAAAGCTGTCGTTAGGGACAAACGGCAACCCTGTCTGCTCGCTTAACTCTTTAGCAACCTGCTCGGCAAACCCTTCAGGCGCATTGATGCCCGTACCCACGGCTGTACCGCCCTGCGCCAGACGGCACAACCTGCTCATGGCGCTATCCAACCGTTCAATCGCCTGGCCGACCTGGCTTGACCACGCGCCTAACTCCTGATCCATGCGCAGTGGCATGGCATCCATCAGGTGTGTTCGCCCGGTCTTGACCACATGCTTAAGCTCCCCCGCCCGCTGATCAATACACGCTCTTAAATGCTCTAAGGCGGGGCGTAGCGACTCATTGACCGCAATTGCAGCTGACACATGGATCGCCGTGGGAATGACGTCGTTACTAGATTGCCCCATATTCACATGATCGTTCGGCGTTACATCGACACCTTCACGACTCGCAAGCGTAGCTAACACTTCATTGACGTTCATATTACTTGAAGTGCCGGATCCCGTTTGAAACACGTCGATGGGAAAGTGGTCATCATACTCGCCGTCAATCACCGCTTGAGCGGCTTTTTGAATAGCGTGGGCTCTTGCATCATCAAGCAACCCCAGCTGCTGATTGACACGGGCGGCGGCTAATTTAATACGCGCCACGGCATGAATAAAAGCGGCTGGCATAGGCGTATAAGAGACAGGAAAGTTATTGATAGCCCGCTGCGTTTGCGCGCCGTAAAGCGCATTGGCAGGTACGCTCAACTCACCCATGCTGTCGCGTTCAACTCGAGTATCCATCTATCAACCTCCTTTAAATAGTAATCAACCTTATTTACAGATGATCACATCGGCAAGTCCATTCGCAGTCATGTCAGCTATTCAAGCTAGTCGCTCTTATGGATCGGGTAAATACATACGCATACCTGCTATAGGAAATACCTTTATATCTCTTGTAAATATCTTCCTACCAGCGGATATTGCAGTGCACAAAAACGGCTGCTATGCTGCCATGCAGATATATTGGCTAGTCAGAATTAGCGGTAAGCCGACGTGATTAGCTTAAAGGCGGCAAAACGTGGCTATTAGATGCCTTACTATCGAGCACCTCGTTGCGATTCAGGAGTTTTACATGAATACTTTCAATACCAATGAAATGAACCAGCAGTTCGATAACGTTTTCATGGCCCCTGCACGTGCTTATGCAGCGCTGACGATTGATTACGCAGAAAGGATGCTGAACGCACAAATGGAAGCGAGCCAAGCTTATACAGATGCCGGTATTCAGCAACTGCGTCAGCTGTCCTCTATAAAAGATCCTCAGGAACTGCGTCACTACATGGAAGGCCAACAGCAGGTTGTGAGGCAGATGGCCGAGCGTGTAAAGGACGACGCCGATAAAGTCGTGTCCCTTCAACGGGACTACTTTCAGAAAAGCCAGAAGCTAACGCAGGAAAGTGTTAAACAGGCCCAAACGGCTACCAGCAAAATGCGCCAGCCTGCCTAACTCACTAAATATATAAAAAGCGTATGATTACAGGCACGCTCACTGGTTTATCCAGCGGGCGTGCCTTACCAATTTAATGCAGATTTGACGAAGGGAATCGTTAGCTTACGCTTGGCCGAAAGCGATGCTTGGTCAAGCGTTTCAATGGCACGGCAAAGCTCTCCTAACTCCCTTGGACCACGGTGTAAGATATAACGCCCTACATCATCTGGCAGCTGCATTCCCCTAACATTCGCGCGCAACCTAAGTGCGGCCAGCCGCTCCTCATCGTTCAAGGGGTGCAAATGAAAGGTGACTCCCCAGGTTAACCGCGAGGCAAGGTCCGGCAGTGCAACGTCCAGCTGGCGAGGCGCGGCACTTGAGGCAATCACCAGTTGCTTTCCTGCATCACGTAGCCGATTAAACGCATGAAACAATGCCTCCTCCCACCGCTTTCGTCCCACCACATACTCAAGATCATCGATAGCCACCAGGTCCAGCCGCTCAATATCTTCAAGCATCAAGGGCGGAAAATGGCCAAGATCAGCCAAGGGTAGATACAGCGCACGCTTGTCAGCATCGGAAGCCGCATGGCAGGCCGCTTGAAGAAGATGGCTTCGCCCACTTCCAGGCGCCCCCCACAAATAGACAAAGGGCTCCGAATTACTTTGGAATTGCTGGGCCAAATGTTCGACCAGTGATGCATTTGCCGCTGAAGCGTAATAGTTATTAAAGGTTGCATCATCCCGCAACCCCACTCCTAACGGCAGCTGTGCCGGCATTCGGCTCATGATGACTCCCTTTCGTCGTGACGACCTAGCCCATCATGGTGATTTGAAGGCGATAATGAGCGTTGTTCAGATTTATACAGTGTGCTCTGCTTATAACGGTCGTTCAGCTCCCGGAGAAGCACCATGAAAACGGCAGCCGCAGGTAATGCTAATAGTACGCCGGTAAACCCAAATATATTGCCACCCGCTAACACTGCAAAAATAACTGCCACAGGGTGTAAACCAATTTTATCGCCCAGGAGTTTAGGCTGTAGTATGACACTTTCTGCTGCCTGACCGATACTAAATACCACGATCACACCCAGCACTGCCCACCACGTACCGAATTGAAATAACGCAACAATTAGCGCAACCGTAATACCCACAATAAAGCCCAGAAAAGGCACAAAGCTGACGATTCCGGACACAAACCCAATTAGTAAACCAAAATTGAGCCCCATCAGTGTTAACCCAGTGGCATAAATAATCCCAAGGCTTAACATGACCAGCAACTGCCCTCTTAAGAACGAGGCCAGCACTTCATCACAACGCCTGGCCAGACGAAACGTATCATCCGCCCATTGGCGCGGCACCAGGCTTGCAACATTACGCAGCATCCGGTTCCAATCGAGTAGTAAATAGAAGGTGACGACCGGAATCAGTGCGATATAGGTTATCCAAGTCATTAATGCCATACCTGAGCGACCAATATGCCCCAAGGCCTGGGCAAGATAGCCTCCCGCATCTCGCCAGTTTTCGACCAGTACTTCGCGTACATTCGTGACTTCGGCACGCAGATCGTAGCCTGTCCACTCCTGAATTTGAGGAGCAAGGACATTTTCAACCCACATGAAAATGTCAGGTACTGCCTCCCCCAATTGCTTGATCTGTTGTACAACCAGCGGTATGAAAATAAGCAGGCAGGCGGTTAATACAATCAATAACACCAAAAACACAAGGCTTACCGCTAATGGGCGCTTTAACCCCAGGCGTTGGAAATAATTGGTCAAAGGGTCAGCCAGGTAGGCGAGTATCATACTGGCAACAAAAGGCATTAATACTGAGTTCAGCAAATACACCAACCCTATGGCTACCACTACCAGCACGATTCCTAACCATGTGTTTCGCATTGCATGACTCTCCTTCCTGGACTCATCAATAGCACTTGAAGTACTGATAATAACAAAAGTTACCCTAACAAAGACCTTACCTGCATACCGGCGGTGCGGCTCACGTCGCTGAGTGTTACAATCCACTGCAGTTATTGCCCAGCACTGGCCAACGCGCCAGCACTACCCGTACTGCTATAGGCTTCACAGGAACTGTCATGACCGAGACTTCCACTTCTCCGGCTACCCCTTCACTCAGCTATAAGGACGCCGGTGTCGATATTGATGCCGGAAACGCCCTAGTTGACCGCATCAAACACGTTGCCAAGCGCACCACTCGCCCTGAAGTAATGGGCGGTCTAGGCGGCTTTGGCGCCCTATGTGAGCTACCCGCAGGCTACAAACAGCCGGTTCTCGTATCGGGTACCGACGGGGTAGGCACCAAACTGCGCTTGGCTATGGATCTTGGCAAACATGACACCATTGGCATCGACTTGGTAGCCATGTGCGTCAATGATCTGATTGTTGCTGGCGCCGAACCACTGCTGTTTCTTGACTACTATGCTACGGGTAAACTAGATGTGGATATTGCCGCAGACGTTGTTACCGGCATTGGCGCAGGTTGCGAGTTGGCAGGCTGCGCGCTGGTAGGTGGCGAAACCGCCGAAATGCCGGGTATGTACGAAGGCAGTGACTATGACCTGGCTGGATTTTGTGTTGGCGTCGTGGAAAAGTCTGAAATCCTAGACGGCAGCAAAGTAGGCGAAGGCGACGTTCTGCTTGGGTTGGCCTCATCAGGCCCTCACTCCAACGGCTACTCGCTAATCCGTAAAATTCTTGAGGTCAGCAACACCCCTTTGGATGCCCAGGTGGATAACGCCCCGCTAGGCGATGCGTTAATGGCACCAACGCGTATCTACGTAAAATCCCTGCTTTCCCTGATGCGCAGCACCTCGCTTTCCGTTCATGCCCTCTCTCATATTACAGGCGGCGGTCTGTTGGAGAACATTCCCCGCGTCCTTCCTGACAACCTGGCGGCCCATATCGATATCAACACTTGGCAGCGCCCAGCTGTGTTTGATTGGCTTCAGGCGCAGGGTAATGTTAACGAGACCGAAATGCACCGTGTACTCAACTGCGGCATCGGCATGGTAGTCGTAGTGCCTGCTGAAGAAGCTGAGCAAACCATGGAGCATCTGCAGGCTCAGGGTGAAACGGTCTACCGTATCGGCCATATTATCAAGCGTCAGAATGAAGCGGTAGTGCTGGAGAACTTGTCAGCATGAGTGGTACCCAATACAGCGATACGATAACCGATATGGCGCCAGAGCCTGTTGGTGCGCGCCGTGTGGTGGTGCTGATTTCAGGCAGTGGCAGTAACCTTCAGGCATTGATTGACGCGCAGTCTCATGATCGTTTAGGCGGCGAGATTGTGGCTGTTATCTCCAACGAGCCCGATGCTTACGGCTTGAAACGTGCCCACGAAGCGGGCATTGAAGCTGTTGTCTTGCCCCATCGCGAATATGATAGCCGCGATGCGTATGACGGCGCTCTGATCAAGGTTATTGAGCGTCACGAGCCTGATCTGATTGTGCTGGCAGGCTTTATGCGCATTCTGACGCCGCGCTTTGTGCAACGTTTTCTGGGCCGGATGCTTAATATTCATCCTTCCCTCCTTCCCTCCTATCAAGGGCTTAATACCCATGCGCGAGCTCTGGCGGACAAGGTAGCCAGCCACGGCTGCAGCGTGCACTTTGTGACCGAAGAGCTAGATGGTGGCCCGGTAGTGCTTCAGGCAGAGCTCGCGGTCAGCATCGACGATACCCAAGACACGCTCAAGGATAAGGTTCACGCCCGCGAGCACTTGATCTACCCTATCGCCGTACAGTGGTTTCTCGAAGGACGGCTTCAATATAGCGCCGAAGGCGCCAAAATGGATGGCCACCTCCTGCCCGCCCATGGCATGCGGCTTTCACACGAAGATGCCGCTGAAGAGCTGGATGAAAACGTTGACGATTAACGCTCAAGCCTAGGTTAAACGTTAAAAACCAACTAAAAGCCTTACGGGAAACCGTAAGGCTTTTTTGGGCTATCTAGCTAGGCGCGGTTGAGCATTCACGTACGCGGTAAGGTAACACCACGCTGCCCCATGTATTTCCCGCACCGATCTTTATACGAGGTTTCGCACACCTCGTCGGATTCTAAAAACAGCATTTGCGCAACGCCCTCATGGGCATAAATTTTGGCGGGCAAATTGGTTGTGTTTGAGAACTCAAGCGTTACATGCCCTTCCCACTCTGGCTCAAGCGGCGTGACATTAACGATAATACCGCAGCGCGCATAGGTGGATTTGCCAAGACAGATTGTCAGCACATTACGCGGAATGCGAAAGTACTCAACGGTTCTTGCAAGCGCAAACGAGTTGGGGGGAATAATGCACACATCGCCTTTTACATCGACAAAGCTCTTATCATCAAACGCTTTGGGATCGACAATGGCTGAGTGAATATTAGTGAAAACCTTGAACTCATCAGCGCAACGAACATCGTAGCCGTAGCTTGAAGTACCGTAAGAAATAACCCGCTGGTCATTTACATAGCGAACCTGCTCAGCTTCAAACGGTTCGATCATGGCGTCGCTTTGCGCCATGCGACGGATCCACTTATCTGATTTAATGCTCATGTATTGCGTCTACTCGCTAAAAGAAATTGTGGGGCCATCGCTTTCGCTGGCACTCACTGACTGGGCAACCTGTCGAGCAATCTCTGCAAACGTCTGACTTACCGAGCTGTCAGGTTCTGACACTACGCTTGGCTTACCCGAGTCCGCCAGCTCGCGAATTGATAGGGTCAACGGCAGTCGGCCCAACACCGTTGTCTGGTACTCTTCGGCAATAAGATCGCCACCGCCTGTACCGAAAATGGCAGCTTCATGGCCACAATTTTCACAATGATAAAGGCTCATGTTCTCGACGACCCCCAGCACCGGCACATTTACTTTACGGAACATCTCGATGCCTTTGCGGGCATCCAGCAGGGCAATATCCTGGGGTGTGGTGACAATGACCGCTCCTGAAACCGGCACCTTTTGTGCCAGGGTAAGCTGTATATCCCCGGTACCGGGCGGCATATCAATCAACAGAAAATCCAGGTTATCCCACTGTGTCTGGGTGAGCATCTGCTGAAACGCCCCTACTACCATCGGGCCGCGCCATACCATTGCTTCGCGCGTATTCACCATAAATGCCATGGACATGGCTTGTAAGCCATGTGCTTCTAACGGCAAAAACTTGTTACCTTCAGCCGTCTGAGGACGCACTCCCTCCTTAACCCCCAGCATTTGAGCCTGACTTGGCCCATAGATATCGGCATCCAGCACTCCCACACGATAACCCTGGGCAGAAAGCGCCAGAGCCAGGTTAACGGTTACCGTCGACTTGCCCACACCACCTTTGCCTGATGCCACTGCGACAATATATTTAACGCCATCCATTTAGTCGCACTCCTCTTGTAGGGGTAGATTATTCGCTTTAAGCAAATGATACTCGCTGAGCGAGTATTCATAAACCAACAAACCTAAAGCGGATGCTGGTAAGCCAGCATCCGCTTGTACGATTATTTGAAAGACCAAGAGAGAAGTTACTGATTGCTGCTTTGCTGCTGGTTGCCGTCGGTATCATTAGCCGCTTCTTGGTTCTGGCTATTCTGCTCAGAACCGGCATTGTCAGAAGAGTCAGCCTCAGGCGCAGCCTTCTCTTGCTGACCGGCAAGCGTAGGCACTTCATCACTGGCAACATCATCGACGCTGCCCAGACGCTGGTCGAGCGAGGAGAGTTCTTCACGCCACTCGCGAAGCTGAGATTCCAGCCGGGAGAGCTGCTCTTCACGCTCTTTAATATCGCTTTCGACGTTGGCTACTTCGTTACGACCAATATCCAGCGCCACCATCAGGTCATCCATCTCACTACGAACCTGGCTCAGGCTTTCTTCTTCCTGTTCACGCAGTTCTATCAGCGAATCGACCTCGCTTTGCAACTCATCGCGCTCATTGGCAATGGATTCACGTGTACTTTCAAATTCATCCAGCTCTGTTTGCACTGATGATACTTGCTCCTGAAGATTAGACAGCTCTTCATTGGCCTGAGCAATCTGTTCTTCAACCTCAGACAACTTATCTTCGGCACTGTTTAGCGCTTCAATAGCCTGCTGACGCTGCTCTTCAGCTTGCTGGCGGGCAGTTTCAGCCTCCTGGCGGGCTTCATCCGCACTTTCACGGGCATCTTCAATCTGCTGAAGCGCTGATTCAGCCTCATCACGGGTGGTGACGATCTCATCACGCTCATCACGCAGCGACTGCATATCGCTTTCAGCGCTTTCAAGTTGCTGAGTTAACGAATCAACTTCTTCTTGTAGCACTTCGCGCTGCGACGTTAGCTCATCTAGGCGCGCTTGCGTGGTCGTCACATCATTTTGCGCACTTTCTAGTGCCGAATTTGCCTCGTTACGCTGCTCTTCAAGGGATGCCATTTCCGCCTGCATCGCCGATAAATCAGTTTCGGCCTGGTCGATCTCCTGGATGCGCCGACTATATCGACGATTATCCTGCTCAACACTTGCAAGCCGCTCTTCAAGCGTTTCAATACGATCCTTATGCGTGCTGGCGTTGGATTGCGCCATAATGGCCCAGATAACCGCGATAGCGGCGATGCCTGCTATTGCCCTGACGCGGTTATCCTTAAACAGGGTTTTTGTATCCAATCGATTTGCTGGAACTTGAGGCTCCGGGCGGTCTGCTTCTGACATTCTGCGTCCCTCTCTATCTTAGGCTACCCAAATCAGCAGCGGTAATTGTGCGTACATTTTGTAACATTCATTATTATCATACACATCAAATGGCATCTCGCCAGTCCATTAGCGAATTCAACGTATTAACGCTGGCTCTACTCAACAAGGTAGATCATTTTGCGTGTTTAATGCAGTCGGCTGAGTACCTTCGAACCATGCGAGTCTTGAATGCAGCGACACTACGCGACCTACAATCAATAACGCTGGTGATTTGATTTGACCCGTGCTCAACGCGTCAGGAAGCGAGCTCAGCGTTCCCACATGTGTTTGCTGGGCCCGGGTTGTGCCTTGCTCGATCACTGCCAGAGGCGTATCAGACGCCAGACCATAGGCCATCAGCTCGCGGCTTATAACTTCAGCACTGCTTAACCCCATATAAAAAACCAATGTCTGCCCGGAACGAGCCAACCCCTCCCAATCAAGCGCGTGCTCACCATCGGCTAAATGGCCAGTGACAAAATGAACGGCTTGGGCATAGTCTCGATGGGTAAGCGGAATGCCGGCATAAGCTGCGCAGCCGGATGCCGCTGTGATACCCGGTATCACTTCAACCGCCACATTATTGGCAATGAGCGTCTCCAACTCTTCCCCGCCACGGCCGAATATGAAAGGATCGCCGCCTTTAAGCCTGACAACCTGCTTGCCTTCTTTTGCCCACCCTACTAATGCTTGGCTAATCTCTGGCTGCGGGACACTATGTAAAGAGCGGACCTTGCCAACATAAAACCGCTGCGCATGGTCTGATATCAAAGCCAACACATCCTCACTAACCAGCCTGTCATAAAGAACAATATCAGCCTGCTGTAACCGTTTATAAGCCTTGATCGTTAATAACTCAGCGTCGCCAGGTCCGGCTCCTACTAAACTGACTAAACCGCTCGCCTCCCCTATCATTTTAATACTCACTTTCTTTCATCCCTGTATTTCAAGATTAAATTCCATAAACTATGTTAATAAAACATAATAACTTATAGCCAGCACACACTAAAATTATGCAAATAAAAAGCATCATTTCTATAAAATCGTAATTCAAAATGATAAAACCGCCCCTTATATTAATATAGAATTAACTAATATAAATTTACTATTAATAATATGTTAATTTGTCAGCAATAGCTTACAACTCTGTTACGCGAACAAGGCTAGTCTTTACAACCATTTTTTGACATTCGTTTGGAGCTTCGCGTATGTCCGTGAAAGACATGCCTATACCATTAAGCGCTGACGGTCTTGTCCCACTAATACCTGGGGTCATTTTCCAGTTTTATCGCTCATCCAGTGGGCATATGAAATTTCCTTATCTGGAAGGTGGAGGTAATGCACTTGGACATATTGATCGCGTCCAGCTAGCCCATGACGCAGGTGGGCTACTTGAGCCATTGACCGGCAGTGAATATCCCAGGGTTATGTCAGCTATTGAACGTTCAGCGCGCTGGATGCTACCGCTCACTACACGCTTTCGACTACCAACCCCCAATGCCAAGTCACAATGGATCGCGGTCTCTGCCAATCCTGCACCAGCTTCTGACGGCGTACTCTGGACCGGTATGATGATGGATATCACTGATCAGGTTATTGAGGAGCAGCGACTGCGCCGGCTCTGCGATACCGACGCCCTTACCGGATTACCTAATCGCCGCAAGCTGATGAAGCACCTCTCTCATTTGGCATCATTGAGCGCCCGCCACGGTACCCCTTTATCTATTATGATGATCGATATTGATCACTTTAAATTAATTAATGACCGCTGGGGGCATTTACAGGGTGATGAAGTATTAAGGCAGCTGGCCACTAAAATGAAAGCGCTTCTTCGCTGCGAGGATATGGTAGCCCGGCTGGGCGGTGAAGAGTTTATGGTAGCGCTGCCATTAACATCACTTCAACAATGTCATAAGCTTGCTGATCAATTACGCAAGGCCGTTTCTCAACATGATTTTAGCGTAGGTACGGGTGAAGTTACGCTTAGCATTGGCGTAACAGAGTACCGATGCGGCGAACCCCTGAAGAATTTAATTGAACGTACCGACCAAGCTCTTTATAGCGCTAAAGACGTTGGCCGGGACTGTGTTTGCCTTCTATCTTAACAGGCACCGATAACTGCCTCATTAAGGAAGGTTGTCATGTCACTACTAGCTGATAGCACTTGTAAACCGTGCCATAAAAATGCGCCGTCTGTTAATGAGAGCGAACGCCAAGCGTATCTTGCACAATTACCAGAGTGGCGGATTGTCGAGCACGATGGCATCATGAAGCTATCACGAAGTTTTTCGTTTCGTGACTTTGCCAACGCACTGGCATTTACGCAACGCGTTGGCGAGATAGCCGAGCAGGCTGGACACCACCCCGCTATTACCACTGAGTGGGGTAAAACGACCGTGATGTGGTGGACCCATCAAATTAACGGCCTGCACCTTAATGATTTCATTCTTGCCGCCAGAACCGACGAGGTAGCTGAGTAAATGTTTGAGCATATAGAGCGAGTCCCTGGAGATGCCATTCTCGGACTGATAGAAGCTTTCAAAAAAGATACCAATCCACAAAAGGTTGACCTGGGCGTAGGTGTTTACCGCGATTCCAAGGGAAATACGCCGGTAATGCGCGCCGTCAAGGAAGCCGAAGCTCGCCTGCTCAAGAACGAAAGCACCAAAACCTATATTGGTTCTCATGGCGCTCCGGCTTACAGCGATGTCGTACTGCCTATGGTGCTGGGGAACGACTCACCAGTACTGACTGCCAAACGTGCAAGCGCCACTCAATCACCTGGCGGTACAGGCGCCTTGCGTCTGGCAGCAGATTTTATTGCCACTCAACTGCCCGGCAAGGGTATTTGGGTTAGCGATCCTACCTGGCCTAATCACCACGGCATCTTCACCTCTGCGGGTATTGAACTGCATAAATACCCCTACGTTGATGCCGATAACCGCCTTGATTTCACCGGCATGCTGGCCGCGTTGAAAAAGATTCCCGAGGGTGATGTGGTTGTGCTGCATGCATGCTGCCACAACCCGACCGGCTTTGACCTTTCCCAAGCGCAATGGCAGGAAGTGCTGGACGTTCTGAGCGAGCGCAACCTGCTACCCCTGGTCGATTTCGCCTACCAAGGCTTTGGTGAAGGGCTGGATGAAGACGCTTACGGTGTGCGTCTTCTGGCAGAAAAGCTTGATGAAGTGATCATCACAAGCTCCTGTTCCAAAAATTTTGGCATTTACTGCGAACGGACAGGCTGTCTCATCATGGTTGCCAAAGATACCGAGCAAATGGAAAACGTACGCTCCCAGGTTGCCATTGTTGCGCGCGAAAACTACTCCAACCCGCCGGCTCACGGTGGAGCCATTGTCAGCGAAATCTTAAGCGATGCCGAGCTTACGGCTATGTGGCGTGAAGAACTGACCGAAATGCGCGACCGCATCAATACGCTTCGTCGTGACTTTGTTGAAGCGTTGAAGCCTTATGGCCTGGATCAGAAATATGCCTGCGTTGCCGAACAGCGCGGCATGTTCTCCTATACCGGCTTGACGCCTGAACAGGTTGATCGTCTGCGTGATGAATTTGGCATCTACATGGTGCGCTCCGGCCGCGCAAATGTGGCTGGCTTCTCTCATGAGAACTTGCCTTACCTGGCCAAGGCGATTGCTGCTGTAAACGATTAATCGCTCTCGTCAGCACCGTTTAACGCCCAGGCTTTGCCTGGGCGTTTTGCTTGGTAGGAATGCCCCTTGGGAACGGTTTTATTGTTGTGTACAATTGCGCGCTTGCCGCCAGAGCCTGGGGCGCCCGTGCGGCGTTCCCTGCAACACAGCACCTGACCAAGTAGTCAAACCTCTATTTGTCGACTGGCTTTAAGGTACTGCGCTGTATAAATCTCTTACGAACGAGGCCTTTTATGGCGGCAGCCAGCACACATTACCCCTGGTATAAGAAAGAAGACACTGACGCGTTCTTCGCTCTGTTCCAGAATAATATCGCCAACTTTATAGTTATTGCGATCACCATGCTGGGCATGGGATTCCCCACCTCCATTGTCTATGGCCAGGTGCTACCGGGAGCGGCTATCGCAGTCATGGTAGGCAACTTCTACTACGCCTGGAGTGCAGCTAGGCTGGCACGCAAGGAAAACCGCACCGATGTCACCGCCCTCTCGTACGGTATTTCAACGCCGGTCATGTTTGTATTCCTGTTTGGCGTGCTGCTTCCTGCCAAACAGCTAACCGGCGATGTCGAGCTTGCCTGGAAAGTCGCAGTAGCGGCCTGCTTTATCAGCGGCGCCATCGAAGCGGCCATCAGTATCATTGGCCGCTGGGTTCAATATCATCTACCACGTGCAGCCATGCTGGGTGCTGTTGCAGGCGTCGCGCTTACATTCATAGCAGGCGAAATGCTGTTTAAAACGCTGGAAGTGCCCGTTATCGGACTTTTAGTACTGGCGATTATTATCGTCGGGCTTGTCGCGCGGGTAAGCATGCCCTTCAAACTGCCTACGTCACTGTTTGCAATTGTTATTGGCACCGCAATGGCCTACCTGATTGGCGATGCAGGTAGCGAGCGCTTCAGTGATGCGTTTACCCACCTGGGTTTCTACCCGCTGCTACCCAACCTTGCCTGGTTTGAAGGCCTTGGCCTGTTATTTACCGGCATGCTGGCAGTGCTGACCGTGGTTCTTCCCATCACGCTTTACAACGCTATTGAAACCATGAACAACGTTGAAGCAATGGAAGCGGCCGGAGACAAATATGACGTACGCGAGTGCCAAGCTGCCGATGGCGTTGGCACGATGATAGGCGCGCTATTTGGCGGTGTGTTTCCTACCACCGTCTACATTGCCACCGTAGGCGCCAAATGGATGGGTGCAGGGCGCGGCTATAGTCTTCTCAATGGAGCAGTTTATGCAATTGCCACCATGACCGGCTTAATTGCCGTTCTGGCTGCCATCATTCCGGTTTCGGTTGTAGCGCCCATCCTGGTTTTTGTCGGCATGTCGATGATTGCCACCGCATTTCAAGCCAACGACACGCGCTACTACCCGGCAGTGGCGCTTGCCATGCTGCCTTACTTCGCCAACTACATCATGACCCGGTTTAACCGCGGCGCAGGCGAGGTTGTCAGCGATATTTCCAGCGCCATTGTGGTGATGGGGCAAGGCGCCATGTTTATGGCAATTCTACTGGGTGCAATGACCGTATCTGTTATTGATCATCAGTTTCGACGGGCGGCGGCATTTGCAGCCATTGCGGCAGGATTTTCGTTTATCGGCTTGATGCACGCACCAAAACTTGCCTTTAACGCCGCGCCTGAATTTGTAATGGGCTATCTGGCAATGGCGCTGCTATTTGTGTATTTCTCTTTTCAGGAAGCGTCGCCCAAGCGCTAATCCATTCTAGACACTCTATCCTGCCTGCCGTTGCGGGCGGGATAGTATGCGTCGAAGAACAGCCCAAGCCATCAAGCCCGCCAGAACATTACCCAGTGCCGCACCAGCGGCCAGCCCCCACCAGTCAAAAAGCTGTGAGCCTACCCATAAACAAGGTAGATAACAGATGAACAGCCGTGCACTGGAAAGAAGCATGGCGCGCAGCGGCCAACCCAGCGCATTACCTGCCGACACAACCAGCATACAGACGCCAAGCGCGGCATAACTTGGCAGTAAAAAGCGAATCAGCAGAGCAAGCTCACTTTGTACATTAGGCGTACCCGCTAGCGCCATGGCAAGCCACGGCGCGCATAGCGCCAGCAGTAAGCCAAGCGATAGCTGCCATACAATGGAAACTTTAAGCGCCAAACGCATAAGCTGCTGGATTTGCCCCCAATCGCCTGCGCCATAACAGCGGCCTAACCAGGGAGGAAGCGACATGGTCATGGCGAGGATTACCATTAAAGACAAGGTCTCTAAACGGCTAGCTAGCCCCCATGCCGCCACTTGCGTGTCACCCAACCCGGCTACCACTGAAATGGTTATCATGCCAGCCAAGGGCGGCATCAACTGGCTGACCATGGCCGGTGCGGCAATTCCCAGATAGGGTCGCCAGGAGCGCTTTGCCTCCTCCCAGACCCCGACCTGCGTTACCCACTGTTTGCACATAAGCTTTTGAGTGGTAATCGCCAGGCCCAGCGTAAAGGCAATGCACGTTGCCCACGCGGCTCCCGGCAAACCCCAACCATCCCACGAGCCAAAACCAAAGATGAGAAGCGGATCCAACACCAGGTTGGCAACGCTACTCAGCACCATCATTTTTCCCGGAAGCCGGGTATTGCCATAGGCACGGAACACGCTATAGATAAAATAAAGCAGCGCACCCAGCCATGCTGAAAAGAGTTGCGGCCCCCAGTAGATGCGGATGTACGAAAGCGCTATGGTGTCCGCGCCCAACTGGCGGAAAATGGGCTCATAAAAAAACCATAATCCGATACAGATAATGCCAATGATGGCACCACCAGCAATGAGCACCAGACTACTCAATCTTTTCGCACGGGCATGCTCATTCGCCCCCAAGGCACGCGATATGAGTGCTGCAATCGCAATTCCCATACCCACCTGGATGCCGATGATTAGAAACGAAAGCGGAAAGGTAAACGACTGCGCGGCCAAGGGAGCCGTACCTAAACGAGCAACGAAAGCACTATCTACAAGTTGAAAACCTAATAGCGCCAACACACCAATTGCCATCGGCCATGTCTGGCGCCATAAGGTTATTGCCAACTCGCGCTGCTGTAAGGTATGAGACAAGCTCAGGCTCCTGTTATCAAATCACGATGTTATAAACAAAAAAACCACCACCCAACAAAGGTGGTGGCGTTTTAACTATAAAAGCTTACTGACGAATGCCTTCGAACGTCACATAGAGCTCAAGTTCATGCATCGGCTCGGGAAAATCGCTCATGTCGATGCCAAAATCGCTCAGCGTCAACGTTGTTTTGCCCTCAAAACCAGCGCGGTAGTTGCCCCACGGGTCGTCGCCTTCGCCAATCAGGGTAACCGGCATTTCGATTTCCTGGGTTTCACCGTGCAGCGTCAGATCACCGGTAAGAATACCTTCGTTATCGCCGGTTGTTTCAAAACCGGTTGATGTGAACGTAGCGGTCGGATACTCACTGGCGTTCAAGAAGTCGCCGCTTAGAATATGACGATCGCGCTCGGCGTGGTTGGTATCCAAGCTATCTACCTGAACTTCAAACTCTACAGAAGAGGCATCCAGGTCATCAGCATCATAGGTGAACTGGCCGTCAAACTCTTTGAAGCTGCCCAACAGATAGGACAGGCCCAGGTGGCTGATCTTGAACTGAACGAAAGCGTGCTGGCCTTCGGTATCCACTTGATAGTCGGCTGCCTGCGCCTGACTCAGGGGTACCAGTAACGCAGCAGCAATGGCAGATGCACATGCAGTCTTTTTCAACATCATCAATATCTCCTTACTTTCCATAGTAGGCGCTACGAGTATAAGGTGGTCGCAGCGTTCGAAACTCGTTTTCTCAAACTCTGCCGGTGCAAGATTTCCAACCCAGCAGTTTCACACTTATATTTTTCTGGGGCGATGCACGGGATTGATCATTCGAATCAACGTATCGCGCTTATTGATCCAATGATGCTTGAAGGCGGCCAGTGCATGGCCAGCGGCCAGGATTACGAGCGCCAGCGCGCTGTACCAGTGAATATCGCCAGCAATGCTGGCCTGGTTCGGAAGCCCGTAGACCAAAGCGGGTACATCAAACCAGCCAAATACACTAATACTACGCCCGCTTGCCGTCGAAATCAGATAGCCACTGCACATGACAATCAGCAAAATCACGTAGAGCGCAATATGACCAAGGTGTGCGGCAAGTTTCTCTAAGCGGCTACCCTCACCGGCAGGCGTAGGCTGCAATAAACGCCAAATGATCCTGGCAAAGGTGCCCAACAACAGCAAGATACCGATTGAGCGGTGAACCCAAGGGCCAAAATTATACCAACTGTCATAATAGCCAAGCCCTGTCATCCACCAGCCGAGTATAAACAGGCCAATAATTGCCAGAGCACTTAGCCAGTGAAAAAGAATACTCACCGCTCCCCAGCGCGTGCGTGTGTTACGCCACATCTTTTTTTATTCCTTATCCATTTTTACAAGGTCACTGGCCAGTATGTGCCATTAATATGAAGCAAATCGCGAATTTACCAGTAAAGCATACTGACATGTGATGAATATGACTGCTGAAAAAAGCAGAATACTTCATTCGTAAAAACCACTGAATAACCGGCTAACAAATTCTATATATGCTTACTTTTGTATCTCCAAGAAGATCGCCCTACACCATTCAATAAAGTAGTAAGGAAAAGACAATTTTAATCAATTTTCTTATTTATTTTGCGCGCTTAATATTAGCGCACGTCCTGAGACGACACGTCGTAATGACTTAAAACTGAATTCGTATTTTTATTAGAGAGCGCCACTCATGAAAAAATTTACTCTTATCGCCGCCATCGCCATGACATTGACCTCTACTGCTGTTCTGGCTGAACAGGGATCAGGTGAACTCAATAAAATTGTTCACTCAAGCTCTTCAGCAAGCCATAGCGTCGACAACCTTTACATGACGCCGGCTGATCTGCCCCTAGTAAATGGCGACGCTGCAAAAAACCGAGTTATCGCCCCGAGCTCCAAAGCTCATCATCCAATCAATAGCGATGACAAGGTTGCCCCAGCAGACCTGCCGCACCGCAACGCTTCTTGAAGTAGATAATTGCTGCTGATTGAAAGGCAGTTGAAGCTTACGTTTTACAAGCATCAAAAAAACCCACCGCAAGGTGGGTTTTTTATTGATGGTACCATCTTTTAGCTAGAGGCCAGTGCATCCAGGCCACGAGCCAGGTCGCGCTGAATATCCTGCTGGCTTTCAAGACCAACGGCTACGCGAATTAACCCCGGCGAAATACCGGCTGCTTCTTTTTGGGCATCCGATAAACGGCCATGTGTTGTAGTAGCGGGATGGGTGATGGTGGTTTTGACATCGCCCAAGTTGCCCGTAATGGAGAGCAAACGGGTAGCATCAATAACCTGCCAGGCACCCTCTTGCCCGTTAATTACTTCAAACCCCAAAACAGCGCCAAAACCTTTCTGCTGGTGCTTAGCAAGCGCATGCTGTGGATGCGTTTCCAGGCCACTGTAATGCACTTTACTTACCGCTGGGTGTTGGTCCAGCCAGCGAGCCAGCGTCAATGCATTTTCACAATGGGCTTTCATACGCAGTGAAAGCGTTTCCAACCCCTTGGTAAATATCCAGGCATTAAACGGGCTCAGGCAAGGCCCGCAGGTGCGCACTACGCCAAAAATTTCTTCCAGCACCTCGTGCTTGCCTACCACAGCGCCGCCGATGGCCCTTCCTTGCCCGTCCAAGTACTTGGTAGCAGAGTGAATGACCAGATCGGCACCTAGCGCTATGGGCTGCTGAAGCGCCGGGGTCAAGAAACAGTTATCAATTGCAAGCCACGCATCATGGCGCTTTGCCAGTGCGGCCAATGCCGGAATATCCGCAATTTCAGAAAGTGGATTGGAGGGCGTTTCAGCAAATAATAAACGTGTTTTAGACGTAATAGCAGCTTCCCACGCTTCAAGATTGGAAAGTTCAACGTAGCGCGTGGTAATCCCAAACTTGCCCAGGTACTTATCGAACAGGCTAACGGTAGAGCCAAACAGCGAACGCGATGCCAAAATCTCATCGCCTGCAGATAGTAGCGCAAGTGCTGTAGACAAAATGGCCGCCATACCCGAGCTTGTCGCGACACAACGTTCACCGCCCTCAAGCGCCGCCAAGCGGCGCTCGAAAGTATGCACGGTCGGGTTGGTAAAGCGCGAGTACACGTTACCGGGTTCCTTTCCACCGAACTTACGCGCCGCCTCAGCAGCGCTCTCATAGACGAAGCTGGAAGTCGGGAAAATCGGCTCCGAATGCTCCTGTTCAAAGGTGCGGTGGTGGCCTGCACGGATTGCCAGCGTCTCTAACGACCACTCATCTTGTTGGCTATCATTGTGCATGGGCGTACCCCTTATTTTCAGTAAGCGTCTGTGACCAGAAATTAGTCGTCGAGATCATCATCCTGATTGTGCATATCCACTAGCGCATGATCACCAGCACTCTGATCCTTGGCAGAATCGTTGCGGCTTGCTTCCAACACCGCCAGATAGGCCTCGTCGATATCGCCCGTCACATAGTTGCCATCAAAGACTGAGCAGTCAAAGGCTTCCATTTCCGGGTTGACTTCGCGGCAGGCGTCTTTCAGATCTTCAAGGTCCTGGTAGAAGATGCGGTCTGCACCGATAAGCTCGCCCACTTCATCTTCTGTACGACCGTGAGCGATCAGCTCGGTGGCAGCCGGCATATCAATGCCGTATACGTTTGGATAGCGTACCGGCGGCGCGGCTGAAGCAAAATAGACCTTGCGGGCGCCAGCATCGCGGGCCATCTGGATAATCTGCTTACAGGTAGTACCACGTACGATGGAGTCATCCACGAGCAGGACGTTCTTGCCCTTGAACTCAACATCAATCGCGTTGAGCTTTTGACGTACTGATTTTTTACGCTGGGTCTGGCCCGGCATGATGAAGGTTCGGCCAATGTAGCGGTTCTTCATAAAGCCTTCGCGGTAAGTGACTCCAAGGTGCTGAGCCATTTCCAGCGCAGAGGTGCGTGACGTATCAGGAATCGGAATCACGACATCGATATCGTGATCCGGCCATTCGTTGAGAATGCGATCCCCTAGCTTGCGTCCCATCTGCATGCGCGTACCGTAAACGTAAGCGCCGTCCAGAATGGAGTCTGGGCGCGCCAGATAAACGTGCTCAAAAATGCATGAGCGCAGCAGCGGACGATCAGCGCATACCTGAGTATGGAACTGGCCCTGCATATCGACAAAAATCGCCTCCCCCGGTGCCAGATCACGCTCAAGCTCAAAACCGCCAACATCTAGCGCCACCGATTCAGAGGCAATCATCACTTCCTGGCCGCTATCGGTCTGGCGAGTACCAAATACGACTGGGCGGATCCCATGAGGATCCCGGAAAGCCACCATACCGAAACCGTTAATGATCGCGACCGCCGCGTAGCCGCCCTTGCAGCGCCGATGCACTCTACGTACGGCATCAAAGATATCTTCCGCTTCCAGGTGCAGGCCCTGCTTGCCCAGCTCATGGGCAAACACGTTAAGCAGCACTTCAGAATCGGAGCTGGTATTGATGTGACGCAGATCGGTCGAGAACAACTCCTGCTTTAACTGCTCGGAGTTGGTCAGGTTACCGTTATGCGCCAACGCAATACCGTAAGGAGAGTTGACATAAAACGGCTGAGATTCCGCTTCGCTTGAAGAACCAGCCGTTGGATAACGTACGTGGCCAATGCCCAGGCTACCCTTGAGGCGAGCCATATGGCGGGTGTGAAAAACATCACGCACCAGCCCGTTACTCTTGCGCAGTAGGAAGCGTCCCTCGTTCCAGGTCATCATGCCGGCAGCGTCCTGGCCCCGATGCTGAAGTACGGTCAGGGCATCGTAGATCCCCTGATTTACCGCTTGCTTGGCCAGAAGGCCGACTATACCGCACATTCAAGTTACCTCGCTTTAGTGCCATGGCTTGCCGAAACAAGCCCGTACATTCTTGAAACTTTTCAGACTGCTTTTAATGTCGGCTCTTAAGTTTCGACAGGTAGCAGCAGATACTACTGACTATCCATTGACGGAGGCGTAATCCCATCTCGCGTGCGAAGGTCAGGCAATGATATATCGCGCAGTGAGGCAGGCGCCTCGGGCAGCTCACGCTCCCACTGATCCAGCTGGCTGACCGCCCAGTCGCGTAATTCGATAAAGGTCGGACGTAGCGACGCCTGCTGCCACGCCTGAAGCTCGGCCAGAGGTGTCAGCGTAATCAATACCGTCACCACCAAGAGAATCACCGCACCACGTGCGATCCCAAACGCCGCCCCGGCAAAGCGATTCAAAAGCCCCATTCCCACCCATTCTACCGCAGCGTGTACCAAACGAATAACAATTCCACAAAGTAAAATGACGGCAAAGATTACCAGCGCAAACGCCAGCACTAGACGGGCATCGAAACTGTCGATGAACCCGCTCATCAGTTCAGCGACCGGCTCGGCAAGCACGCGGGCGACCATCAGCGCGACTACCCATGCACCGAGCCCTAATGCTTCTCTAACAAAACCGCGTACGAAACCTGACAACATCGAAAGCGCAAGTACGGCCAGAAAAACAGCATCAATCCACGTTAACGCCATTGTTTAATCTCTTACCCGTACTAAAAGGCCCTGCACATTGGCCCGCTGCTTAATTAATGCCATCGCAGCTTCGCCATCTTCAGAGGAGGCATAAGGACCTACCAACACCGTCGTTAAATTGTTATCACGCTGGCGCTGGAAAACGCTGAACCCTTCATCTGAAAGCTGGCTCCCAAGCCGCCTTGCATTATCAGCATCACCAAAGCTGCCTACCTGAACAGCCCACTCACCCTGCTGGGTGGATGTTGGGCCAGAAGCACTTGAGGAGGATGAACCGTTTTGGTTACCACTGCCTGTTGAACTGTTGGCTGCCACCAGATCAGCAATCGGATCATTTTTTGGCGCCGGTTCGCTGGACGATGAACTCGGCTCCTGAGTTGCTGTCGCCGTTTCGCTGGGCGCATCAATTTGATCAGTTTGCGGCAGTGCAGGAGAGGCGTTGATCGGCGCATTCAGCTCGTCACTGCTCGTCACATTGCTGGATGATGGTGGGCTAACCGTAGACGGCATTTGGGGTGCTGCCACGTCACGGCGCGCCGTTTCAACAGGCTGCTCGATAATAAAAGTGGGCTGAGGCCGCTCTTCGCGAGGCGCGGGATCACTCATCAGCCAAGGTACAAAAATCGCCAACAGGGCAAGCAGGATCACGATACCACTGATGCGCTCTGTTTTACCGTATTTCATTATCTTCTCCCTCAAGCGAGCTATGCCTTAAAAGCTACTGGGCCTGTGGCAATGGCCGAGCCAGCAGGGCTGCGACTGTAAAAAAGGACCCGGTTGCCAAAACACGATCCTTGGAGGCCAGCAAAGGCGCCAATGCATCAACACCTGCTTCAGGAGAGTCAGCACAGCAATGTACACGTCCGCCCTGGGCGGTAATACGCTTAGCAAGCTCATCTGCCTTACGTCCGCGTTCGCCATCAAGCGTTACGCACACCCAGTCAGTAATACGCGGCGCAAGCGCAGCGATCACGCCATCGGCGTCTTTATCATTTAGCATGCCAATCAGCGCCCATTGACGTCCACCTTCTGGCGGCGCAGGCAACCGGCGCGCCAGATAAGCCGCAGCATGCGGATTATGCCCTACATCAAGGCACCACTGCCCCAGCCACTGCATCCTGCCTGGTAATTGCACTTGCGCCAGAGCGTTTTGCGTGGCTTTTTGCGTTAACACAAGCCCCGTCATTGCCAATGCTTGAAGCGCTGTCGCTGCATTATCGATAGGCAGGCCAGGGTCTGGAAGCGCATCCAGGGAAATCGTATCTCCCTCGGAAGTCAGACCATGCCAACACCATAGTAAATTGCCTTCACTACCCGCACTATGGCTAAACGCGAGCCCCAGACGGTAAACAGGCGCTGCCAGCGCAATAGCAGTATCAGCCACACTGCTGGGCAGCGACTCGCTACCCAATATGGCTGGACGCAAAGGCCGAAAAACTCCTGCTTTTTCAAGCCCGATCTGTGAAATATCGGTTCCCAAAAAGCTGGCATGGTCCTGAGCTATCGTGGTGACCACGGCCACATCAGCGTCAATGATATTCACGGCGTCAAGACGCCCGCCCAAGCCGATTTCAAGTACAGCCAGGTCAAGGCTTTCCTGAGCCAGACACCAGAGAGCGCACAAGGTACCTGCTTCGAAATAGGTAAGGCTTATTTCGGGCGCTTGCAGGCGCGCCCGTTCAACGCGCTCGAAACCCTCGATCAGGGGTTGATCTGCAATTTCCTGCCCATCTATTTTAACGCGCTCGTTATAGCGCAACAGGTGGGGAGAGGAGTAAGTGCCTACGCGAAGGCCATGACCACGAGCAACAGCATCTGCTATGGCAAGGGTCGACCCCTTGCCATTGGTACCGGCTACCACCACTACCTGTTTGGCAATGGGGTTTTCAAACAATCCCATACGCTCAGCAACGCATGCAACGCGCTCGAGGCCTAGATCAATCCCTGTAGGATGCAGGGTCTCTAGATGCTGAAGCCATTCAGTCAAAGATTTAGGCATTGCGGTGGGCATCATCGCTCTTGTCGATTGAATCTGTACCGGCTTCATCACGGATAGCGTCAGCATCAGTGGTACTAGAGGCTTCTACAGCCGAAGGGCCAGCCATGTTAACGCTTTCAACGGCATCATCGGCGTTGACTAGCGCATCATGATGCGTCAGCTTACGCAGTACGCCACCTACACGCGCACGCATTTCGTGACGATGCACGATCATGTCAACCGTTCCGTGCTCCAGCAAAAACTCGCTTCGCTGAAAACCTTCCGGCAGCGTCTCGCGTACGGTCTGCTCGATTACCCGCGGGCCAGCAAAGCCGATAAGCGCATTAGGTTCGGCAATATTCAAGTCGCCCAGCATGGCAAGAGAAGCAGAAACCCCACCAAATACAGGGTCAGTCAGCACGGAGATATAAGGTACGCCCGCCTGTTTGAGCTTTTCAAGCGCAGCCGATGTCTTCGCCATCTGCATCAGTGAAAACAGCGCTTCCTGCATACGCGCACCGCCTGAAGCGGCGAAGCATACCAAGGGGATACCTTCATCCAGAGCAACAGTGGCGGCACGCACGAACTTCTCGCCGACCACAGCGCCCATGGACCCCCCCATAAAGGTAAATTCAAAGGCCACGGCCACGATGGGCAGTCCATCCAGCTCGCCGCGCATGGCAACCAGGGCATCTTTTTCGCCAGTATCCTTTTGCGCTGCTGTTAGGCGGTCTTTATATTTCTTGGAGTCACGAAATTTCAGACGATCAGTGGGCTCAAGCTCCGCTGCAATCTCTGCCCGTCCAGTTTTATCCAAGAACCAGTCCAAGCGTTTACGTGCGGTCAACCGCAAGTGATGGTCACATTTAGGACATACACTGTTATGCTTCTCTAACTCAGGAAGATAGAGAACCGCTTCACACTTGGGACATTTGCGCCAGAGGCCATCGGGCACGCTAGCGCGACGGTCTTTACGCTGGATACGCCCCATAGAGGGCACTATCTTGTCTAACCAGCTCATATCAAAAAGGCTTCCATTTACGTCAATGCCTGGTAACGCCAAGCTTGATGAGTGTCGTCAATCAAATACAGTCTAGACGATGAGGGGCAGCGTCAGGCGTCCATTGCAGTTCGCATCTCTGCTAGTACGCTGTTTAGCTGGCCCGCGATAATTTCGGGTGTTTCTGCATGTTCGGCAATACGATTAACCAGCGCACTGCCGACAATCACCCCATCGGCCACTTTAGCCACCTCTGCAGCTGTGACACCGTCGCGAATACCGAAGCCAACACAGAGCGGCAAATCAGTCATATCACGCAGCGGCGCCAGATGTTCGGCTACATCGCTGGCATTAAGCGTTGCCGCACCGGTGACACCTTTAAGTGAAACATAATAAAGGTAACCTTCACCGTGGGCGCATATTGTAGCGGCTCGCGCATGGGAAGTGGTAGGCGCGATAAGGAAAATCGATGCTAAATTACGTACTTTTAATAGCGGGCCGAACTCATCGGCCTCTTCTGGCGGCATATCGACCACCAGAACGCCATCTACACCAACCTCAGCCGCCCTATCGGCGAAAGCCTCATAGCCAATGCGCTCAATCGGATTTAGATACCCCATCAACACCACCGGTGTAGTGGTATCAGCTTGGCGAAACTCCGCCACCATATCCAGCAGATCCACTAGACGAGTGCCCTTCTTAAGCGCTCGCTCGCAAGCTTTTTGGATCACCGGCCCATCCGCCATAGGATCTGAAAACGGTACGCCAAGCTCAATAATATCGGCACCTGCATCCACCAACGCATGCATAAAGCCAACGGTATATTGGGGCGCCGGGTCGCCTGCGGTAATGTAAGGGATCAGGGCCTTACGGCCCTGTTGCTTAAGTTCACTGAAACGCTGATCAATACGATTCATGTTTGCCCTTAAAAAGCTGCCCTTAAAATTCGATGCCATCAATCCTGGCGACCGTCATGATGTCTTTGTCACCCCGCCCTGAGAGATTGACCACGATGTGCTGGTCAGAACGCATGGTAGGGGCCAATACCTTGGCATGGGCCAGGGCGTGGGCAGACTCGAGCGCAGGCATAATACCTTCCATCTGCGTTAGCTCACGAAAAGCCTCTAACACTTCCTTGTCGTTTGCGGCCACATAGTTTACTCGCCCCACGTCTTTCCATAGCGCGTGCTCCGGGCCAACGCCTGGGTAATCAAGTCCCGCAGAGATCGAATGCGTATCGGACACCTGCCCCGCGTCGTCAGACATCAGGTAGGTGCGATTGCCATGCAGTACGCCTCGCGGGGCATTAGAGGAAAGCGGCGCAGCATGACGGCCGGTCTCAACACCGTCGCCGCCCGCTTCAACGCCATACATCGCAACTGCATCATCCTCGACGAACGGATAAAAAAGCCCAATGGCATTAGATCCACCGCCGACACAGGCGATCAGCGCATCAGGCAAACGGCCAATCTGTTCAAGCGACTGACGCCGCGCTTCGCGCCCCACCACCGCATTGAAGTCGCGTACCAGCTGGGGGTATGGGTGCGGGCCTGCCACTGTCCCGATAATGTAGAAGGTCGTATCAACGTTGGTTACCCAATCGCGCAGCGCTTCATTCATGGCATCTTTTAAGGTGCGGGTCCCCGACTCCACCGGAATTACCCGGGCGCCCAGCAAACGCATGCGATAGACGTTAAGCTTTTGGCGCTGAACGTCTTCGGCGCCCATATATACATCGCACGTAAGTCCCAAGCGTGCGGCGACCGTTGCAGTCGCTACGCCATGCTGACCAGCGCCCGTTTCAGCAATAACCCGCGGTTTGCCCGTTTTCTTGGCTAACAGCGCCTGGCCAATCGTATTGTTTACCTTGTGGGCGCCGGTGTGATTGAGGTCTTCTCGCTTCAACCAGATCTGCGCGCCGCCCAGCGCCCTGGACCATCGTTCGGCATGGTAAAGCGGCGATGGACGCCCCACATAGTGGGCCAGGTCGTGATCAAACTCTGCTTGAAAGGCAGGATCATCGCGCAAGCTTAAGTAAGTTTTCTCAAGATCTTCCAACGCATAGCTTAAAGTTTCTGACACAAACCGACCGCCGTAGGGGCCAAAATGGCCGCGGACATCCGGCATTCGGGTCAGGTCGCTGAACCGGGTTCCAGAAACAGTTTCGTGAGCACCAGTTGCTGAGACAGTCACAGAGATACCTCACAGATTGCCAGCGCAGGCAAATATTGAAAAAACAGGGTACGCAGCTGTACAGGGGCAACTGCGCGGCGTGCTTAGCGAGCGTCGGCCAACGACACTTGATTAACAAACATAGCCATTTCTTCTGCATCCTTACAGCCAGGCGCTTCTTCAATTCCACCTGAAACATCAACAGCATAAGGAGCAACCTGGCCCACGGCGGAGGCAATATTTGCAGCCGTTAGCCCGCCAGCGAGAATAACAGGTTTTGCAAGATTTGTAGGGATTCGCGACCAATCAAACACCTCGCCAGTGCCACCCGGTACGCCTGGGCGATACGCATCCAGCAATAGCGCCTGGGCGCCATGATACTGGTCGGCTGCCTGGTGCAGGTCGATGTCATCACGCATTCGCAGCGCCTTTACCCAAGGGCGATCGAACTGGGCACAAAATGCCGCTGACTCATTGCCATGGAACTGAATCAAATCCAGGTACGGCAGGCAGGCGGTTATTAACTCAGGACTCTGATCGACAAAAAGCCCCACGCGGGTAACAAAAGCAGGCACAGCGGCTGAAAGCATCGCCAGCTGCTCACAGGTAATCGCCCGAGCGCTTTTGGGCCACATTACAAAGCCCAGCGCATCCGCACCCAGCATGACCGCGCGCTCAATATCCTCAGCCCGGGTCAGGCCACAGAACTTGATGCGCGTCCGCTTCCGCCTGCCAATCTGATTCATAAACTCTCCTGAGCTGGATCTGACGCTTTTTTAGTGAAGGTAAGCTTACGACGCGCAGCCACCCGTGGGCTGTCCGGAAGCGCTCGCTCACCCGTCCACTCGCCGGTAAAGGCGAGCAAATTAGGTCCTAACGGCTCTTTAGGCAGATCAAAGCGCTCATCATAAAGCGAGTCGACAAAATGTAACCCACTGGCGGAAGCCGTTACATCCCCAAGCTTACGATTCCTAAGTGCCAGCAATCGTTCAATATAGCCTTCATCCTGGGCGCCACGCCCCACGCTTATCAACGCCCCTGCAATATTGCGAATCATATGGTGCAAAAACGCATTGCCCTGAATATCAATCATCACCAGCGGGCCATAGCGTTTCACATCCACAAAATGCATTTGTCGCCACGGGGTCTTTGATTGACAGCCCGCCGCGCGAAAGCTTGTAAAGTCGTGCTCACCCACCAGCGCCTGGGCAGCACGATGCATGGCGTCAGCATCCAGCGGGTCACGGCACCATGTAACGTTATTGCGCTCAAGTACCGGGCGACTAATCTGGTTGAGCACCAGATATCGATAGCGTCGGCCTAATGCTCCCAAGCGCGAATGAAAGTCATCTGATACCGGCTTGATCCAGCGCACTGCTACATCGCGAGGTAAATTCGTGTTAGCGCCAAAAATCCAGGCTTTTTCAGAACGTTCAGCGGGTGCATCAAAATGAATGATTTGGCGTGTGGCATGAACACCTGAATCAGTACGCCCGCTGGCATGGATCTGTACAGGCGCGTTGGCTACCTTCGTCAAGGCATCTTCTAAAGCCCCCTGCACGGAAGCGGCATGCTTTAAACGTTGAAAACCGCAAAAGCGCGAGCCATCGTATTCAATGCCCATCGCCAAGCGGCCTTTCAGCGGCTGTGTTTCGTCAAAGTGGTAGAACAGGGTCATCAAGCCACGTCATCAAGAGTTCAAAAGGTTAACTATTATCCCGGCCTGAAGGCTTGAATGCTACCTCTTCGATTTTCCACTGAGCTTGCTGCGTTTTGTTTGGCGTATTATTCCCTACAGAGGGCGCCGACGGTGTTGAGTTTGCGGATACAAAACCGGATGAATCAACTGCATCGTTAACTTCTAAGCGATAGCCGGTTGGCGGCACATCATTATTGATGTGCTGTTTTTCCGCTACCAAAGGTTCAAGGCGCTGCCCTGTCAACCCCGCCGCCTGACTTCGGGAAAGATCAGCACGTTCTGATGATTGCTTTATTTCTGCGTCGCCCGAGGTTATTTTCCGGTCACCCTCTTTATCTGCTTGCGCTGCTTGACCGGAAAAAGTGTACCTTATACTTGTTTTGTCTACGCAAGATAACGGTATATTCTCCGATTGAGCTTGGAAGTCCTGTTTACCAGACGACACAACATCAGATCTAAAAGGAGCAGGCCCAGCAAGGGAAATGTCTTCACAGTACTGCTTGTGGCCATGCTCTTCACCCTCACGCTGCTTTCGACGCCATATCAACCCAGCCAGAAGAAGCACTAACGCCAAGCTAATCAGCGGCCACTGATAGCGCTCCAATCCGGTCAGTAATTCGCTTGGGTGTGCACCGTGCTGGTCAATATGCGCAGTCTCAACAGGCAATCCAGCACTTGCAGGCGCTATTGCGTCAGGCAAGGCAGGCTGAAGCTCACTCATGCGCTCCTTGAGTGCGCTGACACTTTCCCGCAGCCCTTCAAGTTCCAGGCGCAGTTGCTCACGCTCTACCTGTGCCTGCTGCCAGTTTGCCTGGCTTTCGTTCAGCTGTGCTGCGAGCTCAGCAATGGCATTGCCTTGTTCAGTCCCTTGGGTTGATTGAGGCACGGCCACAGGAGCTACCCGCGTTTCGACCTGATCGCCTGCCTCTTTTACAAGTTCAGGAGCAGGCTGAGCAGTATGATGCTGTCCATGGGCAACCATTGCCTGTACAGCCTGAGCGGCATCAGTACGTGTGCGTCCGTTTAACTGCGATGCATGGGGCACATTCAACGTTTGCCCCGCACGTAAACTATTGATGTCACCCGCAGGAAAAATAGACGGATTTGCCTCTGCCAGCGCCAGCATCATTTGCGGCACACTAATATGGTCAGGTTTGCTGCGCAGGGCAATTTGCCATAACGTATCGCCCTTCAGCACCTCTACATTTTTCGCACCATTTATAGTATTTAAATTTTCTGACACGAGCACGCTATTGGATGATGTTTCGATGTGGGCGCTAGAAGCAGTGGCTTGACTGGCGGCACCGAGCGCATAATCAGATGGATCAAATAGCAGCGTGACAGGGTGTGTTAGCTGGCCTTCTGGGTACTCAACCGTTAGCAGCAAATCAAGCCAGGGGGCCGAGATAGGCTGAGGTGAGCGCACTACAACCTGACGAACGCCCTGCTGCTCCTGCAGTTCGGTATGTACATTATCGATCTCGGGCATCCACTCTAGTCCCGCAGCGGCGAAAGCAGGCTCCTTGCCAATAGCAACCTCAAGCTCATCCAGCGAATAAGCCTCTGAATCAAGTAAAGGTATGGTTGCGGCTAACGGTGCCTGCAAGGGAGAGGTAACCGAGGCAGGCCCCAACTCAACGGCTAAAGTACAAAAACTAGCGGCGCCCAGTCCAAGTAAAGTGAGCGGTTTACAGGCTATCTGCAGCGATAATTTTTTTCTAAACACGTTATTGATTAGCTCCCTGCCATGTTGCAATCATGCTCCACTCTTCAGTCTAATCATAATTAACATACATTAGAAGCTAGCGCATACTCTTATCTCTATAGAAAACTTGCCTTCGCCGCCACTTACAAAAAAACGGGGAGCTTTTAGCTCCCCGTTTATAAACCTGCATGCTTGCCGGCTTATTGCTCGCGCAGAATCTTCAGCATGCGCTTGAGTGGTTCTGCGGCGCCCCACAAAAGCTGGTCGCCCACGCCAAACGCTGAAAGGTATTCACCGCCCATATTGAGCTTACGCAAACGGCCGATCGGAATATTCAACGTGCCGGTAACGGCAGCGGGCGTTAAACCTGCAACCGTGGCCTCTTTATCGTTGGGAATCACCTTGACCCACTCATTGTGCTGGGCAATGCGTTCTTCAATTTCATCAAGCGGCACATCCTGCTTCAGCTTGATGGTAAAGGCTTGGCTGTGTGAGCGCATGGCACCGATACGCACGCAAAGACCATCAATCGGCACAGGGTTTTCGCCACGGTCCAGAATTTTGTTGGTCTCAACGAAGCCCTTCCACTCTTCACGGCTCTGGCCATTCTCGAGTTTGCTATCGATCCAGGGCAGCAGGCTGCCAGCGAGCGGTGCAGTAAAATTCTCAATCGAGAAGTCATTGCCACGCATTGCGGCGGTCACTTTATGATCAATTTCCAAAATCGCGCTGGCAGGATCAGCCAGTTCGGTGCTAACGCTATCGCGCAGTTGACCCATTTGATTGAGCAGTTCACGCATGTGCTTGGCGCCCGAACCGGAAGCCGCTTGATAGGTCATGGAGGTCATCCACTCGACCATATCGGCTTCAAACAGGCCACCCAGGCCCATCAGCATCAGGCTAACGGTGCAGTTGCCGCCCACAAAGGTCTTGGCGCCCTTGGCAAGCTGCGCATCAATTACCTTGCGGTTAACCGGGTCAAGTATGATGGTGGCTTCGTCTTCCATACGCAGCGTGCTGGCCGCATCAATCCAGAAACCCTGCCAGCCGTTTTTGCGTAGATCCGCGTATACCTGCTTGGTGTAATCGCCGCCCTGGCAGGTTACGATCACGTCCAGCGCTTTCAAGTCTTCAAGGGCAAACGCATCTTTTAACGGAGGTACGTCTACGCCGATGTCGGGGCCAGGCTGGCCTACTTGGGAAGTGGTAAAAAAGACCGGCTCAATGCCGTTAAAATCACCATCTTCCTGCATGCGCTGCATCAGCACAGAACCAACCATGCCACGCCATCCCACGAAACCGACTTTCAACATGTGAAGTCCTCCAGCAAAGAATGAGACCCATATTATACACAGAACTTATAAATGACGTCGGCCACCCCTTTGGGTGGTCGACGTCATCATATCTTTCCAATTAATTAGTTAACATGCTTAACAACACGCTTAACACTTTGCAAATGCGGCCAATACAGCATCGCCCATAGCATCGGTACCGATAGTCTGCATTCCATCAGAAGCAATATCCGCCGTACGCAGACCGTCATTCAATACGCTGCCCACGGCCGCTTCAATGCGTTCTGCCATTGCCGTTTCGTTCAACGAATAGCGCAGCATCATGGCAACAGACAGCATCATGGCCAGTGGATTGGCAATATTTTGCCCTGCAATATCCGGCGCGCTGCCGTGACAAGGCTCATACATACCCTGCCCACTTTCATTCAATGAGGCTGAAGGTAACATACCAATTGAACCTGTGAGCATAGCGGCGGCATCAGAAAGAATATCGCCAAACATATTGCCCGTCACGACGACATCGAACTGTTTCGGCGCGCGTACCAGCTGCATCGCAGCGTTATCCACGTACATATGGGAAAGCTCAACGTCCGGGTACTCAGGCGCCAAGCGCTCCATTACTTCACGCCATAAGATAGTGACTTCCAGCACATTGGCTTTATCCACCGAGCAGAGCTTCTTACCGCGCTTTTGGGCCATTTCAAACGCTACGCGGCCGATGCGCTCAATCTCGCTTTCGGAATAAATATAGGTATTGAAACCTACACGCTTACCATTGCGCTCTTCAATACCCCGCGGCTGGCCAAAATAGATGCCGCCTGTCAATTCACGTACGATCATGATATCCAAGCCTGCCACCAATTCAGGTTTCAGGCTGGAAGCGCTAGCCAGCTGCGGGTAAAGCATGGCCGGACGCAGGTTGCCAAACAAACCCAGATTCTTGCGCAGGCCCAACAGGCCTTTTTCCGGGCGTTTGGAAAGATCTTCGATCTTATCCCATTTAGGGCCACCCACCGCGCCAAGCAGGATAGCGCTGGCCGCCTTGGCTTTTTCAAGTGTTTCAGCGGGCAACGGCTCGCCATGCACGTCGTAGGCCGAGCCGCCGACCAGCGCTTCTTCAACTTCAATATCCAATCCCGCTTCTTGGCACGCTTTTAATAAGCGCGCTGCCTGAGCCGCGATCTCGGGACCGATACCATCGCCGGGTAAAAGAAGCACCTTATGGGTCATGTTAAATCCTTAATAAAGAGTCAGCACGGCTTACCGCCGCTTAGCGCGTTGCCATGAGGTTGCACCACGCTATGTATGTCTTTTTAGCTATTCTAAATGGCTTTTATGTGGCTGTATCAGGCAGGCTGGCGGAACAACCAAGGCCGGGCATCTTTGTGTTTCTGCTCAAAGGCACGGATTGCATCTTCGTCTTGCAGGGTGATGCCGATATCATCCAGGCCATTGAGCAGGCAGTGCTTACGGAACGCGTCCACCTCAAACTCAAGAATTTCGCCACCCGGTGTGATTACCCGCTGGTTCTCCAAGTCGATATCCAGCTGGTAGCCTTCGTTGGCGTCAACGCCGACAAACAGACGGTCGACTTCTTCTTCGCTTAACGTGATTAGCAATATGCCGTTTTTAAACGCGTTATTGTAAAAAATATCCGCAAAGCTTGGTGCAATGACGACTTTAAAACCGAAATCTTCCAGCGCCCAGGGCGCGTGTTCACGCGAGCTGCCACAGCCAAAGTTGCGCCGGGCTAACAACACCTCGGCCCCTTTATAGCGCGGCTGGTTCAGCATGAAATCAGGATTCAGCGGGCGATTGGAACAATCCTGCCCCGGCTGTCCTTCATCTAAATAACGCAGCTCGTCAAACAGGTTAACGCCAAACCCAGTTCGCTTGATCGATTTCAAGAACTGCTTGGGAATAATTAAATCCGTATCGACGTTCGCGCGATCAAGCGGGGCAACCACGCCTTCAAAACGAGTAAACTTTTTCATGGCTTAAGCCTCCTGGGCGTGGGTAGCATCGTTGGCGGATAAACTGCGCACATCAACAAAGTGGCCTGCAATCGCTGCTGCCGCCGCCATCGCAGGGCTCACCAAGTGCGTACGACCACCGTACCCCTGACGCCCTTCAAAGTTGCGGTTGGAAGTCGATGCGCAGTGCTCACCTGCACCCAGCTTATCGGCATTCATGGCCAGACACATGGAGCAGCCTGGCTCGCGCCACTCAAATCCAGCATCGATAAAAATCTTATCCAGGCCTTCGGCTTCCGCCTGGCGTTTCACCAGGCCAGAACCCGGCACTACCATGGCGAGCTTAATCGTGTCGGCCACTTTATTACCTTGGGCAACCTTGGCGGCTTCACGCAAATCTTCAATACGGGAGTTAGTGCACGAGCCGATAAACACTTTATCGAGCTTGATATCGGTGATTTTCTGATTGGCGTGCAGCCCCATATACTCAAGCGCCCGAGTGTGGCTGCGCTGCACGGTTTCATCCAACGCCGCCTGAGGATCCGGCACTTGGCCGGAGATACCGGTGACCATCTCAGGGCTGGTTCCCCAGCTCACCTGAGGCTCGATATCTTCGGCTTTCAGGGTAACCACTTTATCGAACGTGGCATCATCATCCGATACCAGCTGCCGCCAGTCAGCCACCGCCGCTTCCCACTGCTCGGCAGTCGGCGCAAAAGGGCGCTCGGCCAAGTAATCGATAGTAGTGTCGTCGACGGCAATCAAACCTACCCGGGCACCGGCTTCAATGGCCATATTGCACACGGTCATGCGGCCTTCCATGGAGAGCGAGGCAATCGCGCTGCCGGCAAACTCAATCGCGTAGCCCGTGCCGCCTGCGGTACCAATTTCTCCGATTATCGCCAACACCACGTCTTTTGCGGTTACGCCGAGGCCAAGCTCACCTTCCACGCGCACCTGCATATTTTTCATTTTTTGCGCCAGCAAGCATTGAGTAGCCAATACGTGCTCGACTTCTGAGGTGCCGATCCCGTGGGCCAGCGCGCCAAACGCACCATGGGTTGCCGTATGGGAGTCGCCGCATACCACGGTCATACCGGGCAGTGTCGCGCCCTGTTCAGGCCCTACTACGTGTACGATGCCCTGGCGCGGGTCGTTGATCTTGAACTCTTCGATACCGTACTCAACGCAGTTGTCATCCAGGGTCTGCACCTGAATCAACGATACCGGGTCTTTAATCCCACTGTTGCCTTCTGCGCGCTCTTTCAACGTGGTAGGCACGTTATGGTCCGGCGTCGCCAGGTTGGCATCCAGGCGCCATGGCTTACGCTTGGCCAAACGCAGGCCTTCAAAAGCTTGCGGGGAGGTCACTTCGTGAAGCAGTTGGCGATCAATATAAATCAACGCAGTGCCATCATCGCGCTGCTTCACCAAATGCTGATTCCAAAGTTTGTCGTAAAGGGTTTGACCTGACATATGGCTCTCCCGGGCAAGCGCCCTGCTAGTTTTTTGCGCTGACGTCTATGCGCCAGTAATGCAACGAGTGTTACGCGTGTCGCTCATAAAAGCAATTCATGTTATTTATAGATACGATTCCATACTGGAATACAAGCCAGACCTTAGCGACGGAACCTCCCATGGATACCCAAAGCCTACAGGCCTTTTTAGCTGTTGCCGAAGCCCAAAGCTTTTCCCGAGCTGCCGAGCAGCTCTACCTGACCCAACCTGCGGTCAGTAAACGTATCGCCACGCTGGAATCACAGGTAAACACGCGGCTGTTTGATCGGATAGGCAGGCGTATTTTGCTCACGGAAGCTGGCCATCTATTACTTCCCCAGGCCAAGCGGATTCTTTCAGCAGTGGAGGATAGCCGACGCGCACTTGCCAACCTCTCTGGCCAGGTAGGTGGCCGGTTAACGCTGGCAACCAGCCACCATATTGGCCTGCACCGCCTACCACCCATTCTCAAGCACTATACTCAGCATCATCCAGAGGTTGAGCTAGATCTGCACTTTCTCGATTCAGAGTTCGCCTATCAAGGCGTGCAGGATGGCACGCTTGAACTCGCGGTGGTAACGCTTGCGCCCCACCCTATTGAGCAACTCCACGTGGTTAAGCTCTGGCGTGACCGTCTATGCTTTGTTTGCGCCCCGGACCACCCGCTAGCCCACGCCCCTGCTCTCACGCTTGAAATTTTATGCCAGTATAAATGCGTGCTGCCTGGAGCGATGACGTTTACCCGCACGCTGATTGAACAAAGGTTTGCCGAAGCTGGGCTGACGCTGCCGGTGAGTATGGCTACCAACTATTTGGAGACGCTGAAAATGATGTGCAGCGTCGGATTAGGCTGGAGCCTGCTGCCTGAGGGCATGATTGATGACGAACTGGCCGAACTAGCCATAGATACCGCCCCGATACACAGGCCGCTCGGCTACTTGGTGCACACCAACCGCACGCTTTCCAATGCGGCAAGGAAAATGATTGATGCGTTGGAAACAACAATGGAAAAAGGGTGAAATCTTAAACACCTATACCTTATCTACAAGCGCGTCGTATCCACTCCCCAGAAACTCAACAAAGCAGAACCCATGACCAAAAGGGTCAGCCATAAGCGCGAGCTTTCCCCATTCATAGGTAGCGACTGGCTTTTCGATCCGCGCGCCAGCAGAAACCGCCTTCTGAACAGCCGTTTCTATATCATCGACGACGAAATCCAAATGAATGGGCGTCCAGTGTCGCTTGTAACAGCGCTGTAGACTGGTTTCAGGCGCAGCGATTGAATCAGGTGATTTTGCAAGCAGGTAGATCGGCACTGAGCTGCCTGACATCTCAACGCCCAGTACACCAAAACGGCGGCTAACACTCAGCCCGAACGCTGAACGGTAGAATTCGATTGCTATTTCAATATCATCGACATCGATATTAACCAGCAAACTCACTTTTCCTCCTGCCTATCGTTTTCCCTTCAGCCTGTTCGATGGGTATATTCTTTAGCGCTACTTACTACTTACTACTTACTACTTACTACTTATGACTTATGACTTATGACTTATGACTTATTTGAATGCTGAGCAAACACCTCTTCCTCCGTTAGCATGTTGGTGTTATTTGAAAAGGCGTAAAAATCGGGCTTCTGGTCGATAAAAATTTGTTCGGTAAAGGTCCAGTCGCTACTGTCCAGCAAACCGACAGGAATGGCGTAGTGCCTTTCCTGCTTTAATCGGTAAAACAGGTGTGTACCACACTGCTTACAAAATCCGCGTTCAGCCCACTCGGAGGAGCTGAAAGTAGTAATATGCTCAGCGCCCGTAAAACTTACCTCATGAGCAAACTCGGCAACGAGAAGAGGGCCGCCGCCCCATTTTCGACACATGGAGCAGTGGCACGCACTTATATTATTTCCTTGCGTTTTAAGAGCCACGCCAACAGCACCGCAAAGGCATTTCCCTAGATGTTGAATGTCAGTTGCCATGATTCCTCCTAAACTCTAAAAAGAAAAATACGGGCCTTTCACTATTTTGCTCGCCACTTACGTTATATAGTCAACAAACTTTTAGCTTGCCTGTTAGTACAGGTACAGTTCATATCCCAGCAACGATGGCCAACACAAAAAAATTGCCTAACTGGCCTGTCTACAAATGCCAGGCTTAACCACCGATCACCCTCAACCGAGGCCAAGTTTCCCTCCACTTTTTTTCGGCAACCCGGTGCCTAAATTCATGTGGTTTGGGTCTTTTCGAGTTCAACGTAATGGTAAAATCGAATAACGCCCCAACACCAAAAGGCGCCACTAACACAAGCGCACCACTATCATCCAGCGCTGCGCCAACGGCGGTTTCCACCTCCACCCAATAACTCATGGCATCCGAGGTAGACGTATACGGGCGATCTATGTTGCGCTTATGCATTCTTGCCTGGTTTTTCACCGACCAAGGAAAATCGGAAACGCTTTTGAGCCTCGCTTCAATATGGCGATCCCTCACTTCAGTAACATCGCTTTCATCAAAGTAGATCAGAGCAATATCGTTAAGCGTGGTTGGGTGTAAGTACCCATGCATGTTGTCCCAAGCAAGGTTGCGCACAAAGCCTGCCGCAAGGCACCAATTGGATAGCCCCATTTCAGCCGCTACGTATAGCGCTTTCATGCGTTTTTTATCTTGGGAAATCCACTGTTCAACCTTTGTGTTATGACTCATTGAACTAAATAACCTTCAAAGCAGCCACAAAATAAGTGTGCCTGTGCTTTGTCTTACCCAGCAACGTCATACCTTTGAATCGTGTTCGTAAATATCAATGATCTTGAAATTACGGTCAAAGAGTTCGTTTAATTTCGTTTTCGAGTGAACAGTAAGATCGCCGAACTCCATCTTTGCCCAAGAATCGTTGGTTTCATAAAGTGACCAAAAGCACTCCCCGTTCAGTAGCTAGTTCCTCGCATAATTGTTACCACACACGACAAAACCATATTATCTAATGGCTGACGCTAGCCTTACTGCGCAAATCCTATTAGCCTGCTAATTCACTCTTAAGGGTTTAGCATGCAAGAAACTACTTCTCGGCAGCGCTTGGCGGGCGTGCTGATTCTGCTTGGGTTAATCGCTCAGATTTTGGCATTTACTGGCTGGATGCCTACCACGCATATAGTGAGCTATTTGCTGTGGTTGGCAGTGGCACTGTTGTGGCGGGATATTCCCAAGCGCTCGCGGGTTCAGGCGGGGGTGTTGATGGGCCTGGGCCTTTTGATGCTGTTTGTGGCGCGTTTTGTGTATGACGCTGAAGTAGATTGGCCTGCCATGTTGCAGGGCAACGCTTTTGTTGCCGCGATGCTGGTCGGCGTCAGCTTTATATCACTGGTGGGTAAACAGCAGGGCCGGAAAAAAGCGCCGGGTAAACGGCTAACTGGTAGCGGTGGCATTTTACGTACGTGGCTGGGCGTGCATTTTCTGGGCACTATCTTAAATATGTCGACGATTATAATGGTAGGTGATCGATTGGCGCGCTCAGGCCCTCTTTCCATTCCCCAGTATCTAGCGCTTAACCGCGGGCTTGCCAGCGCCGCCACATGGTCACCTTTTTTTGCTTCCATGGGCGTGGTGATCGCCCTTGCACCAAGGATGGAATACTCCTATGTGGCGCTGTTCGGCTTGCCGCTTGCCATGGTATCGGGGTTGCTCACCACGTTTGAACTTGGCCGCCGGTTTGACCTTAGTGAGGTTTACGGATTTTCTTTGGCGCCGCGTAGCCTGCTAATGCCAGCTACCATGGCTTTGCTGGTGATGGTATTTCATTTCTGGCTGACGCCTGAGCTTTCCATTGTCGGGATTATTACCTTTTTAATCCCCACTGTTGCCTTGCTATATAACTTGCATGAAGGTCCGCGCTATACGCTGCGGCGCATCCATCAGCACACGATTAACCGCTTACCCGCTATGCGCGGGGAAATCTCGCTATTTTTATCCGCAGGGCTGCTGACACTTGGCCTTTCAACGCTGGTGGCCGCCGTAGCGGGCAGTGAATGGACGCTGTTTGAGTCCTTTGGTGCGTCACAGGGCATGGCAAGTTTTATCGGGATTGTGCTGAGCGCTCTGGCAGGTCTTCACCCGATTATCGGCGTTTCGGTGCTGGCTTCAATAGTAAGCTTGCAAGGCGGCGAGCATACCTTGTTTGCGTTTGTTGGGCTGTGCTCGTGGGCCGTGGGTACCAGCGTTGGGCCGCTATCGGGCATTAACCTGACGCTACAGGGGCGCTACGGAATTAGCGGCTATCGCATGATGAAGAATAATCTGCTTTATGCAGCGATCATGAGCCTGCTGACGCTAGGCTCGATTGCCGTCATGAGTTATCTGGTGACGTAACGCCCAGCTCTTACACAAGACGTTAGAAAAGCCGGGGGCAGCCCCTTTGAGTGCCCCCGGCTAGTGGTGCTTACGAATGTCTTACGGTTTATCAGTTTCGTTCAGGTTTCGATAACCTTACCGGGAAACCGGTAGAAATAGCGATGACCGCACTGGTGGCATGGCTCCAAGCGTGTCACGTGAGGCAGGCTTACCTGAGCATCACAGTGCACGCAGGCCATCAGACCTGGCGCGGCTACTTCACCTTCACAGTAATCAGCCCGGGCGGCTTCGAGGTTTTCATCAAAACGTTCGCGCTCCACCACGCTACGGTCTGCAATGGATAAAAGCGATTCTGCCACGCGGCGCGAAAGTCCGCTGATATCAATCCCCAGCCATGTGGCCACCTGCATGCCGGTATCGGCCAGGTAGTGGCGCATATCCTTCAGGTCGCGCTCAACCCAGGCGCGCAGCAGGGCCAGCTCATCCTTGGTGTACTCTTCAAGCTCTGCCTCAAAAGCGACTGCGTCGTCTAAATCCTTTTGCAGATTGTCCCAGGTTAACTCGTTTGCGCCATCCTGCATGCGCTCCAGCAAGCGTTCGTAGCCTTCCCGCAACCGGTGGTCATTATGCTGTTCACTCATGGTGCCTCTCCTTTTGTCGACGCAGGTGTTACCCATCATCAGCTTGCCGTTCAAGGATACCCCTTCATAGGATACAATCGACATTACTTATCTGACAGTTGTCATCTACCATTCACTATTGCGCCCATATTGGGCGAATACGCCAAGGCATTAAATAAACCGATGGACGCACACTACAGCCCTCGTGAAATTGAACGTGACGCCCAGCAGTACTGGGACAAACATCAGTGCTTCAAAGCAGTAGAAGACGCGAATCGCGAAAAGTTTTACTGCCTATCCATGTTTCCCTACCCCAGCGGCAAGCTGCATATGGGCCATGTGCGTAATTATACTATCGGCGACGTTGTTTCACGTTTCCAGCGCATGCAGGGCAAGAATGTCATGCAGCCCATGGGCTGGGATGCCTTCGGTATGCCTGCAGAAAATGCGGCAATCCAGAATCAGGTACCGCCTGCCGAGTGGACCTATCAGAATATTGATTACATGCGTAACCAATTGAAGGCGTTGGGCTTTGCCTACGATTGGAGCCGTGAATTTGCCACCTGCGATACCAGCTACTATCGCTGGGAGCAGTGGTTCTTTACCAAGCTGGTGGAAAAAGGCTTGGTCTACAAGAAGATGTCCACGGTGAACTGGGACCCGGTTGACCAGACTGTACTTGCCAATGAGCAGGTCATCGATGGTCGCGGCTGGCGTTCAGGCGCTCTGGTTGAGCGCAAGGAAATCCCGCTGTGGTTCTTGAAGATCACCGACTACGCCGATGAGCTTCTAACTGATCTGGACAAAGTAGAATGGCCTGAACAGGTCAAGACCATGCAGCGCAACTGGATTGGAAAATCCCGTGGCGTCGAGCTGACCTTTGATATCGAAGCGGCCGACGGCAGCGCGGCCGAGCCGCTGGCGGTTTACACCACTCGCCCAGATACACTGTTAGGCGTTACCTATGTGGCGGTTGCCGCTGGCCACCCCCTTGCCAAACAGGCAGCGGAACAGAACAGCGAGCTGGCAGCATTTTGCGAAGAGTGCGCAAAAGGTGGCACCTCAGAAGCAGAAATGGCGACCAAGGAAAAACTCGGCATGGCGACCGGACATAGGGCGGTTCACCCGCTGACCGGCGATAAAGTGCCGGTTTATGTCGCCAACTTTGTTCTTATGGAGTTCGGTACCGGCGCCGTTATGGCCGTACCGGCCCACGACCAGCGCGACTGGGAGTTTGCCACCAAGTACAACATTGAAATAAAACCAGTTATTGCCGATGAAAATGGCCAAACGCCGGATCTGACCCAGGCGGCCTACGTTGAGCACGGCACGCTGATCAATTCTGGTGAGTTCGATGGCCTTGAGTTCGAGCAAGCTTTTGACGCGATTGCCGCCAAGCTTGCTGAAATGGGCCGTGGTGAAGTAAAAACCAACTACCGCTTGCGCGACTGGGGTGTTGCTCGCCAACGCTACTGGGGCGCGCCGATTCCGGTTAAATACGGCCCGGAAGGCCAAACCGTGCCATTAACCGACGAGGAGCTCCCGGTTGCGCTTCCCATGGAAGTCACCGTCGATGCTTCAGGCTCACCGCTTAAGAAAATGCCCGAGTTTTCCGACCTGGGCGACGGCTGGGTACGCGAAACCGATACCTTTGATACCTTTATGGAGTCCTCCTGGTACTTCGCACGCTTCTGCTGTGCGGACAACCACGACGCCATGCTGGATGAGCGTGCTAACTATTGGCTGCCGGTCGATCTTTATATCGGTGGTATAGAGCACGCCATTTTGCACCTGCTCTACGCGCGCTTCTTCCATAAACTGATGCGTGATTTTGGCCTGGTGGATTCTGATGAACCTTTCCAGCAGCTGCTTACCCAGGGCATGGTCATCGCCGAAACTTTCTACCGTTATGCTGATAACGGCGGCAAGCAGTGGTTCAACCCGGCGGATGTAGAAGTCAAACGTGATGAAAAAGGTCGCCCGTTAAGTGCCATCTTGATGAGCGACGGCCAGCCAGTTGAGATGGGCGGCATCGAAAAGATGTCCAAGTCGAAAAACAACGGCGTTGACCCACAGTCGATGATCGACAAGTTCGGTGCCGACACGGTGCGCCTGTTCATGATGTTTGCCGCCCCGCCCGAACAGTCACTGGAGTGGTCTGATTCCGGCGTAGAGGGCGCGCACCGCTTCCTCAAGCGGATTTGGCGCCAGGTCAGTGAGCATCTTGAAGCGGGCATCCCAGGCGAGCTAGCCGTTGACGCGCTTAACGATGACCACAAAGCGCTGCGCCGTAAAACCCATGAGACGATCAAGAAAGCCAGTGATGACATCGGCCGTCGTACCACTTTCAATACGGCTATCGCCGCCGTAATGGAGCTTTCCAATGCAATTGGCAAGTTCGAGGATACCTCTGAACTTGGCCTGGCGGTAAGCCGCGAAGCACTGGAAGCCTGCGTACTGCTGTTGTCACCCATTACTCCCCACGTGTGCCACCAACTGTGGCAAAACCTGGGCCACACCCAGCCAGCCATTGAGGCTCGCTGGCCCACCATTGATGAAGCCGCCCTGGCCCGCGATAGTATCGAACTGGTGGTTCAGGTAAACGGTAAATTACGCGCTCGCCTGGAAGCCCCAGCCAGTGCGGATAAAGCAGCCATCGAGAAGCTCGCGATGGAAAACGACAACGTCCAGCGCCACCTGGAAGGTAAAACGGTGCGTAAAGTCATCGTTGTACCGGGCAAGCTGGTAAACATCGTGGTAAGCGGATGAACCGACGCACGTTTCTAACCACTAGCATCGCCGCTTCAGCGGCGGTGCTACTCAGCGGCTGTGGCTTTCATTTACGGGGCACCGGCTCGGTGCCTGACTTACCTGCATTGGCTCTTGAAGGTGACAGCAACAGCGCCACTGCACAGTATCTGCGCACCCGCCTGCAACAAATGGGCACGGAAGTAACCCCGAGCGCGCTCTGGCGCGTCACCCTGGGAACGCCTTCCATGCTGCAGCGGCGTATTGGAAGCGACAGCCGGTCCAGCCGGGAGCATGAGCTGACGCTCAGCACCACGCTTTCAGTACAGCAGCGTGATACAAACGCCTATGCACTTAATAACGCCACCGTGGCCGTTAGCACACGCATTCGGGTCAATGATGACGATCTGCTGAATCGGGAAACGCTTTTTCAGGAGGCCGAGCAAGTGCTGGCCCGCCAACTGGCCCAGCGTATTCTGGAGCGTCTTGCTTATATTGAGGGCTTTGAGTGAAGGTCTTTGCCGACCAGTTGCCAGCAGCGCTTGCCAAAAAATTGCCCAGGGTAGTGATTGTGGCCGGCGACGAGCCGCTACAACACCGCGATGCCTGCGATGCCGTGCGGATAGCCGCTCGGCAAGCAGGTATTGAAGAGCGCGAAGTACTGGATGTTGACGCCAATTTCGCCTGGGGCCGTTTACTGGAAGCGGCCAGCAACCTCTCTCTGTTTGCCACCAGCAAACTGATGGAAGTGCGCTTAGGTACACACAAGCTCGGCCAGGAAGGCAGCAAGGCCTTGGCACAGCACGCTGAGATGCTTGACGGCAGTGATGATGTGCTACTTCTCAGCATGGGCAAACTGGACGCTAAGCAACAGAAAAGCGCCTGGTTTAAGGCGCTCGATAAGCACGGTCTGTTTGTGCCGGTATGGCCGGTGGATAATTCACGCTTGGGTTATTGGCTGCGTGACCGTGCAGCACTACACGGGTTACAAATCGACCTGGAAGCCGCGCGACTCCTAGGTGAACGTACTGAAGGCAACCTGCTGGCAGCCGACCAGGAGCTTCAAAAGCTCGCGCTGATTCACCCTCAGGGGACGCGCTTAAATGTTGAGAGTATTGCTCAAGGCGTGGAGGACAGCTCAAGGTATGATGTGTTCAACCTGGCAGATGCCTGCCTGAAGGGCGAGCCCAGCCGCGCTTCACGCATTGTGCAGGGACTACGCAGTGAAGGGGTTGAAGCGCCTATCGTGCTCTGGGCATTAAGCCGCGAGCTGCGTACCCTGCTCTCTTTGCATCAGCATTTAGATCAGGGCCAAAGTTTTGATCATGCCTGTAAAACGCAAAAGCCGATGATCTTTGACAAACGCCGCCCTGCATATCAGAAAGCAATCAAGCGACTTTCTATGAAGCGCTTGCATAAGCTTTTATTGATGGCCCAGCGGCTTGATCTTGCGGTAAAAGGCGCCTCTGCCGTGCCTCTATGGCCAGGCCTGCACGACTTGGCAATGACCATGGCTGGCGGCAAAGGCATCCTTGCTGAAACTGCCTGGACTTATCGCATTAGTGCAAATAATTAGCATCTTGCATAATTGACTTAAAACCCACGCGTTTTATTTCTATACTCTTGATTCCAGCAGTAAAATACCAGACCTCTCTGACTAGTCTATAAGGAAGAAGACGATGAAAACATTGCGCGCTTACCTCTCTACGCTGTTGATCGCGGCTCTGGTTATTACCAGTCTGCCGGTTGCTGCTGCCCCGGTGTCTCCCCAGTCGATGGATCTGGTATCAACCCAGTCAGTTCTGGCCAATGACCGTGCCGGTGCTGACCGTGAACGAATCAATGAGATCCTCGCCCGCGCCGACGTGCAAGAGCAATTGGTTAAACAGGGTGTAGACCTTGCTGAAGTAGATGCGCGTGTTGCTGCGCTAAGCGATGCCGAAGCCCAACAGATGGCCCAGCAGCTTGAGCAGCTTCCTGCGGGTGCAGGCGGTGGCGTAGTAGGCGCTCTGTTTGCCGTTTTCATCATCTTGTTGATTACCGATATTCTCGGCCTGACCGACGTTTATCCGTTTACCCGCTAAGCTTGTTCACCGATGAAAATATTGCTGTCTCACGCCCGCTATGCGGGCGTTTTCATGCTCGCGTTAGTACTTCCATTAGCACTTTCCGCCTGCGCACAAAACCCGGTCTTGCTGGATAGTACCTACGCCTCACTGGCACCCCAGGTTGAAAACAACGACGTCCCGTTTTTTTCCCAGACTGAATATCAGTGCGGCCCGGCGACACTGGCCATGGTTCTTAACTACCAAGGCGTGGACACAAACGTTGATGAGCTGATCCCTCAGGTATTTTTGCCGGGGCGTGACGGCAGCGTGCAACCGGAGATGCTGGCAACCGTTCGCCGCCACCACCAACTCGCCTACCCTATCCGTGGCACCATGGATGCGCTTCTGGGACATCTGGAAGCGGGCGATCCGGTGGTAGTCATGCAGAACCTATCGCTGCCTATCTACCCTATGTGGCACTATGCAGTGGCAATCGGCTTTGACCTGCCAGAAGAAACCATCCTTTTACGTAGCGGCGAGCATAAGCGCCATACGCTGTCGTTTAGCCGTTTTGATGCGACTTGGGCACGCAGTGATCGCTGGGGCTTTATTGTTGCCAACCCCGGCACATTGCCAGAAGGCATTACCGCGCGTAACGCGCTGGAAGCCATTAGCGCCTACGAAGAAACTCATGGGCCTAAAGAGGCATTAACCAGTTGGCAGGCGCTGGTCGAACGCTACCCTGCCAACCCGCTTGGACAGTTCGCCCTGGGTAACGCCCTTTATGCCGATGGCCAGCCTGAAAAAGCGATTACCGCTTTCGAAGCCGCCACCCAGCACGATGCCTATATGGGCGCTGCCTGGCTTAACTTGGGGATTTTACAACTGCAGCAAAATAAACCCGAAGAAGCACGCAACGCCTTAATGCAAGCAGCGTCGATTGAAGGCAGCTGGCAGGAGCGCGCTCAAGCATTATTGACTGATATTTAAATGTGCGGACGAAGTGTAGAGGCTAACTTTAAACCAAGATCTTTTTATAGATACGCATAACTCTGCAAAAACAAAAAGGGGCCATTTGGCCCCTTTTTACGTATACAGCGATACGTCAAAACACTCGATTTAACCCATTTTGCGCCGCCACGCGATACGCTTCGGCCATAGTGGGGTAATTGAAGGTCGTATTCACAAAGTACTTGAGGGTATTTGCCTCGCCCGGCTGCTGCATGATGGCCTGGCCGATATGCAGGATCTCGGAGGCCTGATCCCCAAAGCAGTGAATGCCTAGAATTTCCAGCGTCTCCTGATGGAATAGAATCTTCAGCATGCCCACGACATCGCCCGTAATCTGAGCCCGCGCGGTATCCTTGAAGAATGCCTTGCCAACTTCATAAGGGACCTTGGCCTCGGTTAGCTCGCGCTCGTTAGGACCAAATGAGCTGATTTCGGGAATGGTATAGATACCGGTGGGCACATCGCTGACAAAGCGATACTCTTTATCAAGCAGTTCGTTGGAAGAGTTAAGCCCCTGATCATAAGCGGCACTGGCAAGGCTTGGCCAGCCTATGACGTCACCCGCAGCATAGATATGCGGAATTGCCGTACGGTAGTGCTCATCCACACTTAGCTGCCCGCGGCTATTTGCTTGCAGACCGATATTTTCAAGGCCAAGGCTATCCGTGTTGCCAGTGCGCCCGTTCGCCCACAGAAAAGCGTCAGCGCGGATCTTTTTACCCGATTTCAGTTGCACCACAACACCTGACTCATCGCCTTCAACGCTTACGTAATCTTCATTATGACGGATCAGAACGCCGTGCTTACGTAAATGGTAAGAGAGCGCATCACTGATCTCATCGTCCAGGAATGACAGCAGGCTATCGCGGTTATTGATCAGGTCAACCTTCAGACCAAGCCCTGAAAATATCGACGCGTATTCACAGCCGATAACGCCAGCCCCGAAAATTACCAGGGTCCTCGGCGTATGAGAAAGGCTTAAAATGGTGTCGGAGCAGTAGATACGTGGGTGACGAAAGTTGATATCTGCCGGGCGGTAGGGTCGCGAGCCAGTCGCAATGACGATCTTTTTGGCGACGAGCTCTTCCATCCCTTCGTGCTGACCACGCACGACGACAGTATGTTCATCCTTGAAGCGGGCAATGCCGTGGAACAGGTCAATACGATTGCGGGCATAAAAGGTGGTACGCATTTCCACTTGCTTGTCGATCGTGCCGCGCGAGCGCTCCATTACTTTAGGGAAAGAGAACCAGCGAGGCTCACCGATATCGCGGAACATACGGTTAGTGTTAAACGCCATGATCTGCTTGACCTGGTGGCGCAACGCCTTGGAAGGAATGGTGCCCCAGTGTGTGCAGTTACCGCCTACCTGCGCCTGTTTTTCAATAATCGCCACGCGCAAACCGTGCTTGGCTGCATTGATGGCTGCACTTTCCCCCGCAGGGCCCGTACCGATAACCACGACATCGTAATTGTGAACCGCCATACTCGCTGCGTCTCCTTGTTCCCAAAAATTAGGCGCAGCGGATCTCTCGGCTGCGCCTCACTATTTCCACACGTTTGGCTAGCGACGAGTGGCTTCGTAGCCAAGGTCTGCCCCGCGGCTTTCATCGCTGCGACGGCGCACGCTGCCCCGTTTACGGTTCTCTTCTTCGCATACTTCGTCTTTGCCGCCACATATATCACAGCCGTCTTTCATGCCGATTTGGTTCAGGCCGCCGCATGAACCCGCAATAGGCTTGCGACCCATCAAAACGCCAACCGCCATTGCGCCCATGATCAGCGCCATAAAACCAAACACCAGTAGCCAGATTGCCATGTTAATCTCCCAGTATTGCTATTAAAGCCTTACCTGCCGACAACTGTTTAACCAATAAGTGCCCTATGGTTATTTGCTGTTAGCGTATTATACCTCAGTGACCTGCGACTTATCAGCGTCAGCACCGCTTTTAACACCTGCCTAGATAAACGCGCATAGACAAAAGGGCCAGCCTTATGGCCAGCCCCTTGCGCCCGAAGGCAAACTGCAGCGTTGGGTACTTAACCGCCGAAGTCATCCAGCATGATGTTTTCAGGCTCAACCCCAAGATCCAGCAGCAGCTTGATCACAGAAGCGTTCATCATGGGTGGCCCACACATGTAGTATTCACAATCTTCAGGCGCAGGATGGTCCTTTAGATAGTTCTCATAGAGCACATTATGGATAAAGCCAGTTGGGCCTTCCCAGTTATCTTCGGGCTGCGGATCTGACAGCGCCAGATGCCACTCGAAATTGGGAAACTCTTCGGCCAGCTGATCGTACTCTTCGTTATAGAAGGTTTCACGCCAGGAACGCGCACCGTACCAGAAGCTCATCTTGCGATCAGACTTCAAACGCTTAAGCTGGTCGAAGATATGGCTACGCATGGGGGCCATACCAGCACCACCGCCGATAAAGACCATTTCTGCATCGGTATCCTTGGCAAAGAACTCACCAAACGGCCCCATTACGGTCACCTTGTCACCCGGCTTCAGGCTGAAGACATAGGTAGACATCAGACCAGGCGGATGGTTGCTTCCTGGAGGCGGCGTGGCGATACGGATGTTGAACTTGAGGAGGCCCTTTTCTTCCGGGTAGTTCGCCATGGAGTATGCGCGAATCACTTCCTCGTTGTTCTTATGGGATACATCGAACAGGCCGAATTTTTCCCAGTCGCCGCGATATTCTTCCTCGATATCGAAATCAGAGAATTTGATATCGTAAGGGGGAGCCACCAGCTGAACATAACCACCGGCACGGAAAGCAACTTCTTCACCTTCCGGCAGTTTAAGGTTCAGTTCCTTGATGAAGGTAGCGACGTTGGGGTTAGCCGTTACTTCGGTTTCCCATTTCTTGACGCCAAACACTTCTTCAGGCACTTCGACCTTCATGTCCTGCTTAACAGGCACCTGACAAGAGAGCCGCCAGCCCTCTTTCTTTTCACGCATGGTGAAGTGGGACTCTTCGGTCGGCAGAATGGAACCACCACCCTCTTCCACACGGCACTTGCATTGGGCGCATGAACCACCGCCACCGCACGCAGAAGAAAGGAAAATACCGTTTGCTGCCAGCGTGTTTAAAAGCTTGCCACCAGCTTGAGTCGTCAGGGTGTGCTCAGGGTCGTGATTGACCTCAATGGTCACGTCCCCGCTACTCACGAGCTTGCTGCGCGCTGCCAGAATGATCGCCGTTAAGCTGATAACGATGATCGTGAACATGACAACACCGAGCAAGATGATAGTTGTATCAACCATGTCGGTTTCCTATTGCTAAGGTTTCCTGTAACCCGACGGTACCTTGTACCGCCGGGAAAAACCGGCCCCGATTAGAGCTGAATGCCCGAGAAGGACATGAAGCCCAACGACATCAGACCTACGGTGATGAACGTGATACCCAGCCCTTGCAGGCCACCTGGTACATCGCTGTACTTCAGCTTTTCACGAATACCTGCCAAAGCCGTAATAGCTAGCGCCCAACCAACGCCGGACCCGAAACCGTAGATAACGGCCTCGCCGAAGTTGTAATTACGCTCAACCATGAACAGCACACCACCTAAGATGGCACAATTTACGGTGATAAGCGGCAGGAATACGCCCAACGCGTTGTACAGCGCAGGCACGTACTTATCCAGAAACATCTCGAGGATTTGTACTAGCGCTGCAATAACACCGATATAGCTCAAGAGCCCAAGGAAAGAGAGGTCAATATTTTCAGCACCGCTAATTCCCGTCCAAGAGAGCGCACCTTCCGCGAGCAGAAGCTTGAATACCAAGTTATTAACTGGCACTGAAATAGTCAGTACTACAATAACCGCGATACCCAGGCCAAACGCTGAGGATACCTTTTTAGATACCGCAAGAAAGGTACACATCCCCAGGAAGAAGGCCAGCGCCAGGTTCTCAACGAAAACTGAAGCAACGAAAAGGCTTATATAGTGTTCCATGTTACACGGCCTCCTGCGGCTTAGAGTTTTCCTTCATCTTGAATTCAGTGCTTTCTACTTGCTCGGGGTTGATTGAGCGCAGCACCCAAATCAACAGACCGATAATAAAGAAGGCAGATGGCGGCAATAGCATCAGGCCATTAGGCACATACCAACCGCCGTTTTGAACCATCGGCAGGATAGTAAAGCCAAACACGCTACCCGCACCTAACAGCTCGCGGAAGAAACCAACGACCAATAGCACGAAACCATAGCCTAGACCGTTACCGATGCCGTCTAAAAACGACATGCCCGGCGTATTAGACATGGCAAAGCCTTCAGCACGACCCATTACGATACAGTTGGTAATGATCAGGCCAACAAAGACCGATAACTGCTTGGACATTTCATAAGCGTAGGCCTTGAGGATCTGATCAACCACAATTACCAAAGAAGCAATAATGGTCATCTGCACAATAATACGGATCGCGGATGGAATATGATTCCGGATCAGCGATACGAAGAAGCTAGAGAGCGACGTTACAAAAATAACGGCCAAAGCCATTACCAACGACACGCTCATGCTGGTGGTTACCGCCAACGCCGAACAGATCCCCAATATCTGAAGTGCAATCGGGTTGTTCTGGAAGATTGGCGCTGTTAAAACGCTTTTTGCATTTACGTCCGCCATGATTAAGCCCCCTCACCGTCTTCGAAGTCAGTATCGGTGTTTTCGGCGTCTTCCGGCTCAGTACCGCTGCGGAATTTCGCAAGGTACGGACCAAAACCTTCTTCGCTCAGCCAGAACTGCAGCATGTTGGTGACACCATTACTGGTGAGCGTAGCGCCGGATAACGCGTCTACTTCATTTTCGTTGCTAGCGCCGCCTTTGGTCAGGTGGATTGCCGGTGAGAGGTCGCCCTCTTCATCGTAAATCTCTTTACCTTCCCACTGAGCCTGCCAGCGCGGATTATTAACCTCAGCACCCAAGCCCGGCGTTTCGCTATGATCGTAGTAAGTGATACTTACGATCGTATTACCGTCACCTTCAACCGACAAGAAGCCCATCATACGGCCCCAAAGGCCCTGGCCACGAATGGGCAGAACGATCTGGTCGGGGTCTTCTTCTTCACCTACGAGGTAAACGGTCGCGTAGTTTTCAACGCGCGAGAGGCCTGCAATATCACGGTCGCCAGACAGCGTACGGCCCGTTGCCGGATCACGTGCGGCTTCGAAGCCATCGAACGTTTCAGGATCAAACTCATCGGTGTACTCGCCCGTTTCAAGCTCGACGACACGCGCGGTGATTTGCTCCCGAAAAGCTTCTTCCACATCCATACCCGGCTCATATAGGCGCGCCACGTTAAGGATGTTGGTTTTGCGGTCTAATTCCTGATTGAGCTGCTGTGCAGGACGCAATGCCACGGCGGCCGTCGAAACGATAACCGAGCACACGATACACAACGAAAACGCCACAATCAGAATCTTCTTGATGGAGTTATTACCTTGTGCCATTAGGCAGTCTCCTCGGCCGGTACGCCAGTACGCTTTACGCGGCGCTTGATGTTGGCCTGGACGAAGAAGTGGTCAATCAGCGGTGCAAACAGGTTGGCAAACAGAATTGCCAGCATAATGCCTTCCGGGAAAGCCGGGTTGACTACCCGAATCAGCACCGTCAACACACCAATCAGCACGCCAAAAATCAAGCGTCCCTGGTTGGTCATGGAAGCAGAGACCGGATCGGTTGCCATGAAGACCATACCGAATGCAAAGCCACCAATCACGAAGTGCCAGTACCATGGCATGTCGAACATGGCGTTAGTGTCTGAACCAATCAGATTGAACAACGTGCTGGTCGCGACCATACCAAGGAATACACCCAGCATGATTCGCCATGAGGCAATCCGTGTATAAAGCAGCACCAGCGCTCCAATCATGATCGCAAGCGTTGACACCTCACCCACTGAGCCTGGAACAAAGCCAAGGAAGGCGTCCCACCAGCTAAAGGTATTGGTCAGTGTGTCCATACCATCCTGAAATGCTATTGAAAGCGCCGTAGCACCGGTATAGCCATCAGCCGCTACCCAGATTGCATCGCCGGAAATTTGCGCCGGATAAGCAAAGTAGAGGAAAGCACGACCGGTAAGCGCCGGGTTAAGGAAGTTTTTGCCTGTGCCGCCAAAAATTTCCTTACCAATCACGACACCAAAGGTGATACCGAGGGCTACCTGCCAAAGCGGAATGGTCGCTGGAAGAATCAGCGCATACAGCACCGAGGTCACGAAGAAGCCTTCGTTAACTTCATGGCCACGCTTAATAGCAAACAGTACTTCCCAGAAACCACCAATGGCAAAGGTTACCAAGTAGATAGGAAGGAAGTATGTGGCGCCCAGTAAAAAGTTAGACCATAAGCTGCCAGCGTCGTGCCCGCCTGCCAAGGTCATCAAGATAGCTTCGCGCCAGCCCCCCATAGAGGCATAGCCTGCATCGATTGCCACGTTTGCCTGCCAGCCTGCGTTCCACATACCGAAGAACATGGCCGGAAAGGTGCACAACCAAACGGTGATCATGATGCGCTTCAGGTCGATACCATCACGCACGTGAGCCGTGGTTTTAGCAACGCTGGGCGGGGAATAGAAGATCGTATCTACCGCTTCATAAAGCGGATAGAACTTTTCATATTTCCCGCCTTTATGGAAATGCGGCTCGAGACTATCGAGTGTTTGTCGAATACCCATCATCAGGCCTCTTTCTCGATCATGGTGAGGTTGTCACGCAGGATGGGGCCGTACTCATATTTGCCTGGGCAAACATAGGTACACAGCGCCAGATCCTCTTCGTCTAGCTCAAGACACCCGAGTTGCATGGCAACTTCAATGTCGCCCACGATCAACGAACGCAGCAGCTGAGTCGGCATGATATCCAATGGCATGACGGTCTCGTACGAACCTACCGGCACCATGGCTCGCTCGGAACCATTAGTAGAAGTAGTCGGCGCGTAGTTACGCAGGCCTTTAATGCGGGAAAGATAAATACCCAGAACCGAATGGCGATCTGCACCTAGCGACAGCCAGCCCATTAAAGCGCGCTTGTTGCCCTCTTCAAGCAAGCTGATCTGGTTGCTGAAGCGCCCCAGGTAGGTCAGATTTCCCTCAGCTGTAAAGCCAGAGAACACAGAACCGGAAATCACGCGAGTGTCGTCGGGTTTGATGACTTCGCCTGCCAGTAGTTCCTCGGTACTGGCGCCCATGCGGGTACGCACGAGGCGAGGTTTCTCAGCACGCGGACCACCAATGGCAATCACACGTTCAGTGCTCAGCTTTCCTTCGGTGAACAGCTTGCCGAGCGCCATTACATCCTGATAACCGATGTGCCAGACTCTTTTATGCAGCGCCACTGGCGAAAGGTAGTGAATATGCGTGCCTACCAGGCCAGCTGGATGCGGGCCAGCAAAGCTCTCAGCTTTCACACCCTCAACATCCCCGCCAGGGATATTGCCATCAGTACCCGTGCACAGGAAAACGTTGCCCTCGGTCAGGCGGGTTAGCACCTTGAGGCCGTCTTCAAACGCCTGGGTATCTTCGTTGATGATAACCGCAGGATCAGCACTTAGCGGATGGGTATCCACAGCCGTTACAAAAATATCAGCAGGAACACTGTCGATGGCTGGCGTGCGTGAGAAAGGACGCGTGCGTAACGCTGTCCATAATCCTGACTCAACCAGTTGGTCGACGACTAACTGACGGTCAAGTTGCGCTAAAGTAGAACGCTCGTGAGAGGCGAATGTCATCGCTTCTTCATTTTCGTCGACTTTAATGACCACAGAGAGTAGGCGACGCTTTTCGCCACGGTTTATTGCGACTACTTCACCGCTCGCAGGTGCCGTAAAACGCACACCCTCAACTTTCTTGTCGGTAAAAAGCAGTTGGCCCAGTTTGACCTTATCCCCTTCCTGAACTTCCATGGTTGGCTTCATGCCAACATAGTCAGTACCCAGGATTGCCACGTAACGCACAGGCTGCGCATCTTCAATACGCTGCTCGGGCGCTCCCGTGATGGGGAGATCCAGGCCTTTTTTGACTTCGATCATAGTCTCGCCCAGTTGATGGATCGGATATACGAAGGTAAGGGGTTCGAATGCTTATTTTCTGCCCAGTGAATTCTTATTTTCTGTCAGATCGTTACCAGTCAGGCCCAAGCACCGCTTGAACCACCCCGAAAAAGCTACCGCATTATAAAGATAAGCGCGGCCAATGACCACATCCCTGATGCTCTCAAAAAGTGTTATACACCTATCAATTGCAATTGATTTTACAATTAAAAACGCCACCCGAAGGTGGCGTCAGAAAAATGCGGCTCAATGGAAAAGCCGTTTGATCGGCAATTCACCGAAGTAGAGGCATTATGCGTGGTGCGGCAGCTTCAAAAACTGCACGTTCGACATCTGCTGCAGGATGCGAATTACCTGACAGCTATAACCAAACTCATTGTCGTACCATACATATACAACTGCATGGTTGTCGTTGGCAATGGTTGCTTTCGCATCCACGATGCCGGCATGGCGATTGCCAACGAAGTCCGATGAAACCACTTCGGCAGAATCCACATAATCAATCTGCTTTTGATAAGACGAATCAATGGACATGCGGCGCAGATAATTATTCAACGCATCGGCATCCGTTGGCTTATCCAGCGTCAGGTTCAAAATGGCCATGGAAACATTCGGCGTTGGCACGCGAATCGCATTGCCGGTTAGCTTGCCTTCCAGTTCAGGTAGCGCTTTTGCCGCTGCCTTGGCCGCACCCGTTTCGGTCAATACCATGTTGAGTGCCGCGCTACGACCCCGACGGTCACCTTTGTGATAGTTATCAATCAGATTCTGGTCGTTGGTGTAAGCGTGAACCGTTTCCACGTGCCCAGTCGCGACGCCATACTCATCATTTAGCACTTTGAGCACGGGCACGATGGCGTTAGTGGTACAAGAAGCAGCCGACACAATACGGTCATTTTCGCCAATGGTCGTGTGGTTAACACCGTAAACGATATTTTTGATATCGCCTTTACCCGGCGCGGTTAATAGTGCCTTGGCCGCGCCCTTGCACTCCAGATGCTGGCCAAGGCCAGCCTCGTCACGCCAGATCCCGGTGTTATCAACGATTACAGCGTTATCAATGTCATAGGCGGTGTAGTCGATTTCGCTAGGCGAGTCAGCGTAGATCACCTGAACAACATTGCCGTTAACAGTCAGCGTACGCGCTTCGGCATCAACGGCAATAGTGCCCTCAAAAGGCCCATGCACGGAGTCCCGACGCAAAAGGCTGGCACGCTTCTCAAGATCCTTGGCCACATCGCCACGCCCACGCACCACGATGGCACGAAGACGTAACAAGTTCCCGCCACCGGCTTTTTCAACCAGCACACGTGCCAGCAAGCGACCAATACGGCCAAAACCGTAAAGCACGACATCTTGCGGCTCGCCTTTGCTGGCTCCCGGCTGATAGCCGTCGATGATATCCTTCAATTCGTTACGCAGGAAGGCGTTGAGGTCACTACCCCCCTGCTTTTTGAACATAACCGCGAGCTTACCTACATCCACATGGGCAGGCCCCAGGTTAAGCGCGCTCATGGTTTCAATGATGGGGAACGTGTCCTCAACCGAAAGCTCTGTACCTTCGATCTTACGTACAAACCGATGATCCTTCAGAATCCGGATAACCGACTGATTGATCAGCGAGCGCCCAAACATGGTGGCCACAACGTTGTTCTGACGATAGAGGCGACCCACCAGCGGGATCATCTGTTCGGCCAGGGCTTGATTGTTTTGCCATTCCTGAAAAACGTTCTCGAGAGCTTGCTGACTCACGTGCGGCCTCATACGGTTATGAAAGATAGGGTTATGAAATACAAAGTTACGAAAATATGGGTTAAGCAACCAAAACTAGAAAATCATCAACCCAAGTAGTAACCAGGATGTAAATGCATTATCCCGGCCTTGCTGCCGGGCCGCAATGAATGGATAGTCGCACGCCATGTAGGGGTATTACAGAAAATGGCATTTGACTACAAACTCAAAATAGACTCTACCTTAAACTGCCACGGGTTAGCCCTCTGACTGAAAGTAGTCATCGTGTATGATCCTTATTCCGTTTCAGCGCAAAACGATACCTGACTATGCCATCATTTTCTCTGCTCGAACCGCCCCAGCCACAAGGGACTCGCGATACGCTTTACTGGACAGCGCCGCCGGGCAGTGCGTCTGCATTGGCGCTCGCTCAGGTAGCGACAAACGCTCCCCTTTTAGTGATCACCCCCAATACGGCCAGCGCCCAGCGCCTAGAGCAAGACCTGACCTTCTATAGCGACGTGCCGGTGCTTCCCTTTCCCGACTGGGAAACGCTGCCTTACGACAGCTTTTCGCCACACCAGGACATCGTTTCGGCGCGCCTGCGCACGCTGCGCCTGCTTCAAGACGGCGTGCGCGGCATCGTACTGGTGCCTATCAATACACTAATGCAGCGTCTACCCCCCGTGTCCTATATCGCAGGGCGCGTAATGACCTTAAAGGAGGGCGCCAAGCTCAACCGTGAAACGTTTAGAGAATCACTGACGCGCGCCGGGTATCGCGCGGTAGAGACGGTTTATGAGCCTGGCGAGTACGCCATGCGCGGCGCCCTCATCGATCTTTTTGCCATGGGTATGGATGAGCCGATCCGCATCGATTTGTTCGACGATGAGATTGATACGCTGCGCCACTTCGACCCCGGCAGCCAGCGCTCGACTGAGAAGGTAGGTGCCATTGAGCTACTTCCCGCTCATGAGTATTCGCTCAGTCGCAGCGCCATTGCGTGCTTTCGCGAGCAATTTGAAACCCTATTTGATGTCGATCCGCGCCAATGCCCGCTGTATAACGACGCGCTGAAAGCGATTCCTTCGCCTGGTCTTGAGCACTATCTACCGCTATTTTTTGATGAAACCGCCTCACTATTCGACCACGTTACCGACGATACCCGTGTGGCCCTTCTGCCTGGCGTTTTCGAAGCTGCCGAGCAGCACTGGCACTCCATCGAGTCGCGTTATATCAACCTGGGCGTTGACCCCACTCGGCCGCTGCTGCCTCCTCACCGGGCGTTCTTTCCGGTAAGCGAGGTGTTCTCGGCCATTAAGGCTCGCCCACGCATCGAGCTGACCGAAAATGAAGAGCAGCGTCACGCCCTGACACCAGAGGCCAAGGCACTCCCTCCCCTGGCGATAAACGCTCGCGCAAAACAACCACTGGGCGAATTACGCAATTTCTTAAAGAATCAGCCTGAGCTTCGAATACTGTTTGTGGCTGAGTCCCGGGGCCGCCGGGAGGCGCTTGAAGAGATACTTGCCCCGCTGGCCCTCGCGCTACCCCATGTGGAAAGCTTTCACACCTTTCTAACCAGTCAGCACCGCTACGCGATTACCGAAAGCCTGGTTGATAGTGGCCTGTGGCTCACACATCCACATATCGCGGTCATCAGTGAAACGGAGCTGTTTGGTGAGGTGGTACGCCAGAGCCGCCGACGGGAAAAGGCCACTGATGATAACGAGCTGGCGGTTCGCCATCTTTCTGAGCTGCGCGAAGGCGCCCCGGTGGTTCACCAGGCCCATGGTGTCGGCCGCTACCTGGGACTTGAGACGCTGTCTGCCGGCGGTCAGGCCAATGAGTTTCTCGCCCTCTCCTATGCAGATGGAGCCAAACTTTATGTCCCGGTGGATAGCCTTCATCTGATTTCCCGTTATAGCGGTGCAGATGACGAACTGGCGCCGCTGCATAAGCTGGGTTCGGATCAATGGGAAAAAGCCCGCCGCAAAGCAGCTGAGAAAATCCGAGATACAGCCGCCGAGCTACTGGATGTTTACGCCCGGCGTGAAGCCCAGCAAGGGGTTGTCTATGAATCCCCCGGTGATGAGTACGTGCGTTTTGCTGCCAGCTTTCCGTTTGAGGAAACGCCCGACCAACAGGCGGCCATTGAAGCCGTCATTGACGACATGATTTCTCCCCAACCCATGGATCGCGTAGTGTGCGGCGATGTCGGGTTTGGTAAAACGGAAGTCGCCATGCGCGCTGCCTTTCTGGCGGTACAATCAGGCCGTCAGGTCGTGGTGCTGGTACCCACCACCTTGCTTGCCCGCCAGCATTTTGAAAACTTCCGTGACCGCTTTGCCGACACAGCGGTGAATATCCGTCTGATCTCCCGCTTTACGGCGGGCAAGGAAATGACTCAAACGCTTGAAAGCATTAAAAATGGTCAAACTGATATTGTCATCGGCACCCATAAATTGCTTTCTAAAAGCGTTGAGCTACCCAAGATGGGGCTTCTAATTATCGATGAAGAGCACCGTTTTGGCGTTGCCCAGAAGGAAAAGCTCAAAACACTTCGCGCTGAAGTCGATATTTTAACCCTTACCGCCACGCCCATACCGCGAACGCTCAATATGGCGATGAGCGGCATTCGCGACCTTTCGATTATCGCCACACCGCCTGCCCGGCGCCTCTCGGTCAAAACCTTTGTACAGCAGCGCGACAACAGCATTATCAAGGAAGCGCTGCTGCGCGAAATACTTCGTGGCGGCCAGGTCTATTTTCTGCATAACGAAGTCAAGACCATCGAAAATGCCGCTGAACAGATCCGCGAACTAGTGCCGGAAGCCCGGGTCGCCGTTGCCCACGGGCAGTTGCCTGAGCGCAGCCTTGAGCGAGTGATGTCGGATTTCTACCATCGTCGCTTCAACGTTCTGGTCTGCTCAACGATTATTGAAACCGGTATTGATGTACCCAGCGCCAATACCATCTTAATTGAACGCGCCGACAAGTTTGGCCTGGCCCAGCTTCACCAGCTGCGCGGGCGCGTGGGACGCAGCCACCACCAGGCGTACGCCTATCTTTTGACACCGCCACCCAAGGCCATGACCCGTGACGCAGTCAAACGTCTTGAAGCCATTAGCGCCTCTGACGACCTTGGCGCGGGCTTTACGCTGGCAAGCCACGATATGGAAATTCGTGGAGCGGGCGAGCTATTGGGCGATGAGCAGAGCGGTCAGATGGAGACTATCGGCTACTCTTTATATATGGAAATGCTGGACAGAGCCGTTAAGGCCATTCGCGCAGGCAAGACGCCCAATATCGACGCGCCCTTCAATACCGGCGTGGAAATCAGCCTAAACTTACCCGCGCTGATCCCAGACGACTATATTCATGATGTACAGCAGCGTCTTGTAATGTATAAGCGCATTGCCAATACGCAAAGCGACAATGAACTGAAAGAATTACAGGTTGAATTGATTGACCGCTTTGGCCTACTTCCGCAGCCACTCAAGAACCTGATACGCCAAACCCGGCTACGCCAGCGCGCCGAGCAGTTAGGAATTAGCCGAATTGAGGCCGGTGAAAGCCGCGGCAGAATTTTGTTTGACGGCACAACGAAGATTGATCCATTAACCCTGGTAACACTGATTCAAACTTCGCCGCAGCACTATCGTCTAGACGGTTCAGATACTCTGCGATTTGAATTTAACATGGAAACCCATGACCAGCGTTTAGAACAGGTGGAGTCGCTTTTAAGTACCCTTAATCAAAAAGTAGCGGCAGCGTGAACCTTGGGGCAAACTGGTAGCAAGCAACCTATGTTTGCCCGTTTACGCGTACTAGCAGTGCACTAACTTATTAGGAACGACCATGAATACTCGTCAAAAATTCAATCTTTGGGGACCTACTAGCCTAGCAGTTTTACTGGCAGCCTCCCTCACTAGCCCTGTATATGCGCAAGCAACACCCGAGCAAGCAGAAAACGCCTCAGCGATTGCCAGCGAAGCACTAGAAAGCGCAGCACAAGTCACCAATCAGGCTCAGCGCGAGCTTCCTCGCGGTCATTTCCAGTTGCCTGAACAGGGTGACATCATTGGTGAGTACTACACCGTTACGGTCGACAACCCTGAAGACACCCTGATCGACATCGCGCGTCGCCACAATATTGGCTATGAAGAAATACGCATGGCCAACCCGGATGTCAGCATATGGGTGCCCGGTGAAGGTACGGAAGTGGTTATTCCAGCCCAGTACATTTTACCGCCCGCCCCACGCGAAGGCATTGTGGTCAATCTTTCCGAACTTCGTTTGTATTACTATCCTGCTGACAAGCCCGGAATCGTCGAGACCTACCCAGTGAGTGTTGGCCGTGAAGAGTTCGCAACGCCGGTAGGTATCACGCGCACCACCATCAAGGTCAAAGACCCTGCATGGGCACCGCCTGCCTCCATGCGCCGAGAAGCGGCAGAGCGCGGCGACCCGGCACCCGCCGTAGTACCGCCCGGCCCAGACAACCCCCTGGGTGAACATGCGATACTTCTGGCCATGCCAAGCTACCTGATTCATGGCACCAACCGCCCTGACGGCGTAGGCATGCGTGTCAGCCGGGGCTGCATCCGCATGTATCCGGAAGATATCAAATCGCTGTACGAGCGCCTGCCCAGCGGCACCCAGGTCAATCTTATGGATGCGCCCTTCAAAGCAGGCTGGGCCGCAGACGGCACTTTATTTGTTCAGTCGTACCCGCAGCTTGAAGAGAACAAGGGTGACTTCGAGCCCCTGATTAACGCCATTGAACGCGTGGACGCGCTTATCGAAGATCAGGTAGAAGTCGATTACGAGCAGGTAAAACGCGCCGTGGAGTCGCCTGATGGGCGCTTTGTGGCACTGTATGGCCCGCAAGCGCCTGCGCCTGAAATTGAAGAAGAACCCGCCACACTTAACGGCCTTTTTGAGGAAGTTGAGCTCAGCCGGACTCAACCAGCAGAAGAAGACGCCTGAACAAGCGTTTAGCGTAACAACAAAAACCCCGCCGAAGCGGGGTTTTTTACATCTTCAGCAAACCGCCGGACAAAACTACTGCCCAGTGGTCCAAGCAGAATTACTTCTGCATGGAGCGCTGGAACTGACGGTTCATTTCTTCGCGACCTTGCTCAGACATTTGCAGGGCAGCTTGCGCATCGCGCTGAGCTTGGTTTGCAGTGTTCAGAGCTTGAGAAGCCATGCTGCGTGCTTCTGCGGCATCAGCCTGTGCAGATTCAGCAGTCATGCGAACTTCTTCCAGAGCGCCGGTAGAAGCACAGCCAGCCAGAATTGCCAGAGAAGCGGCAGCGGCGGTCATTTTCAGAGTAGTCTTCAGAGTCATAATGTTCTCCTTGAGTCTTCCTTGGATACAACGTTAATGGTATGACAAAGTCAGGCTAAGTGCTTAACTCGATTTTGTCTACCTGCGATACAGGTTCCATACACTGACTTGTGCATATGCACGCTAGTCAAACGCTGTTTTATAATAGACCACAGCGCTTGTCTATAGCCACTTGTACAAAACCTCGTACTTCCTTCAACAACATAAGACTAGCGGATAACAACGCGAGTGCCAACATCAACGAGCTCTGCAACTCGCTCAATTTGTTCATTTGTCACTGCCACGCACCCTTGAGTCCAGTGGTAGCGACCATGAATGTCAGGATCTGCGCTTCCGATGCCATGAATTCCAATTGCCCCACCCAACGCGGTATCTTGCGGTGGATGACCATAACGACGGTAGTAATCGAAGTAGGCTTCGTAATCGTCTTGCGAGTAGATGCCTCTCGCTAACGCCATTCTTGCATGAATCGGCGTAGGATAATCGATACCAAGGAATATATGCCACCGACTTTCGTAATTAAATCGATTAATCCGAAATTCGCCTAGCGGTGTTACGTTGTCACCCCTGACTCGCTGAGTCTTGGCACCCGACCGGCCCAATGAAATGGGCCCGTAGTGCTCAATCAGCGTATCGCCACGATATATGCTTAGCGTTGACTGGCTGTCATCAATCATCAGCCATAACTCACTGCTATAACGGGGAATATGCGCCCGCGATAACAGCGTTTCCACCAGGTCCGCAGGTTCGGTGTTAAGCGACACATTTGATGCAGCAGCGCTAGCCACAGCTGGCCAGCCTAGGGCTAGCGCTAAAAAACGGCGGCGGTTTAATGGCATTAATCAGCCTCTCAAAACAGGCCAGCTAGCCGCTGACCAACTAAGCATTTCCGGGGGCTTTTATACCCTATAACCACCACGCCTGTCAGCGATACAACACAACTTTTTACGACAAAATCATGTCAATCAAACGCCGTTCAACGCAGCACTAGATATCTTCAAACTCTTGCATGCTGGTAACCAGCTTGCGCGCTTGGGCCTCATGCCCTTCTGCTAGAGAATTAAAAAATGTGGCCTCAGGCTCAATTCTCGACCGCAAGGCACGATGCTCATAGAACTTCTGTAACCTTGTATGCGTTTCAACCGCAGCTTGGGTGATCTCATTCACCGATCCCTCAACTGATTTCTCGGCCATTTGATCAAGCTCAGGCGGCTCGGGGAAATCGCTGGACTCGTCAAACCACGTTTCCAGCACTTCCTTATGATCAGTGCCATCGTGGAACAGCCCATTAAGGCCTTTCTGCATCTGAAGTTCCTGGCTTGCCAGGTAGGTTAGCGCCATTTGCAGGCGCTCGTTATCCGTCTTGTCTGCCGCTTCGCTGTACTGCTGGGCCATTCGCCTGTGAAAGCCTTCTGCCCATTCAATGAGATCCTTGACCTTGTTATAACGCATCCTTGTCTCCTCTCTGCTTTACCAATTACCAAGTAGGGCCATTATGAAAATAATGCAAACCTTTGATGTTGGAAGTTCAGGGTAGTTCATTTGAACCGTTGAGGGGGCGCTACCACTCCAGACTGGTTTCCCTAAGCGATGCTATCTCGCGCTTGGCGGCCTCAAGGCAAGCCAGCAGCTGTGCAGCCGGATCTGCTTGACTGCCCACAGCAATCATTACCGGATTGGCAGGCGTGCGTCTCGCGGCTCCCTCGCTACTGTGCAGCTGCCCAAGCTTGTTAACCAACCAGCCAAGCCAGCTTTCTGGCTCATGCATCACGTCGCGCAGGCGCTGTAATTCAGCCAACTGAGGCCCATCATTTGCCAATAGCTCACGCCAGGCGTGGCTTTCAAGCCTTGCATGCTCAGTCACTTCGCGTAACAGCGAGACCAAGGCCAGCTCGAAGAGCGCCAGGGCGCTCTCTTCGAGCGCCATTTGGCGAGCCAGTGCATGTTCATCCTCACCGACCGGCATGTTCAACAAGAGTTCAGCTTGATAAAGCAGCTGGTTAGTGCGTGAACGCGGGCTCATTTACGCTTATCCTCCACGTGCCATCTGCCAGCCTCATAGGTGGCCTTCCAGCCGGTAGCCTTGCCCTCTTCATCGGTCATCACGTACTGTTCTTTATTCTTACGCGAGTAACGAACCTGTGCAGGTCGGCCATCGGGGTCTTCACTGGGTGCTTCAAGAATAAAATGGTACTTCTCAGGCAGCTCAGCGGCATGAGCCTTGAGTTCCTTCACCAGCGGCGGGCGCGTTTCGCGATTCTTGGGGAATTTACTTGCTGCCAGAAACAGCCCACTTGCGCCGTCGCGCAATACGTAATGGTCATCCACCTTCTGGCAGGCAAGCTCCGGCATGGAGATCGGATCCATTTTCGGCGGCGCCACCTCGCCGCTTTTCAACAATTTACGTGTGTTCTTACACTCGCTGTTGGTACACCCAAAATATTTACCAAACCGCCCCGACTTGAGCTGCATTTCCGAGCCGCATTTATCGCATTCGATAACCGGGCCGTCGTAACCCTTGATCTTGAACTTGCCCTGCTCGATTTCATAACCATCGCAATCAGGACTATTACCGCAGATATGTAGTTTGCGGGTTTCATCAATCAAGTAGTTATCCATCGCTGTACCACACTTGGCACAGCGGCGCTTGGCGCGCAGCGCATTGGTTTCTGCCTCTTCACCGGCATCCGCTGCCACGGCTTCTTCGCCGGGAATCAGGTCAATGGTTGTCTTGCAACGCTCCTTTGGCGGCAGGTTATAACCACTGCAACCCAAGAATACTCCCGTGGAGGCGGTTCGAATCTGCATCTTTCGCCCACAGGAGGGGCAATCAATATCAGTGGGAACCGGCTGATTGGGGCGCATGCCGTCTTCACTTTCCGCCTTGGCAAGCTCATCGCGAAACTCACTATAGAAAGCATCCAGCAACGCCTGCCAGTTACGCTCGCCCTCGGCTACTTCATCCAGACTATCTTCCATGCGCGCGGTGAAGGAGAAGTCCATTAAATCCGGGAACGACTCTTTCAATCGTTCGGTGACGATATCGCCCAGCTTCTCAGCGTAGAAGCGACGGTTTTCCAGCTTCACATAGCCCCGATCTTGGATCGTGGAGATGATCGAAGCGTAAGTGGAGGGTCGACCAATTCCCTGTTTTTCAAGCTCCTTGACCAGGCTTGCCTCAGTATAACGCGCTGGGGGCTTGGTAAAGTGCTGCTGGGGGTCTAACGCTTCCAGCGTCATACGTGTGCCTTTGGGCAAGTCCGGCAGGCTTTGATCTTCATTTTTACCGCTGGGCTTCATTACGCGGGTATAGCCGTCAAACTTCAGCACACGCCCTTTTGCCCGCAAGTCGTAGCCATCCACTTCGACACTCAACGTGCTCGACAGATACTCTGCCGGGGTCATCTGGCAGGCCACGAACTGGCGCCAGATCAATTCATACAGCCGCTCGGCATCACGTTCCATACCGGCCAGATCGGACGCCTTACGTTCAACGCTTGAGGGGCGGATGGCTTCGTGGGCCTCCTGAGCACTCTCTTTGCTGCTATAGCGATTAGGCGCCTCCGGCAGATAGCGTTCGCCGTACTCATTACCAATAAACTCCCGAACGCTTCCCACGGCATCCTTGGAGAGATTGGTCGAATCGGTACGCATATAGGTAATGTAGCCAGCCTCATATAGGCGCTGGGCCATAGTCATGGTCTTCTTGACCGAAAAGCCCAGGCGGCCGCTGGCCGCTTGCTGCAGGGTCGAGGTAATAAAAGGCGCCGTCGGCTTGGAGCTGGTGGGCTTATCTTCTCGTGAAGTGATCGAAAGCGGAGCTTTGCGCAACGCTTCAATACTTGCCATGGTTTCTTTTTCAGACGTGGGCCGATACGCCTTGCCATCATGCCTAGCTAGTGCAAAACGCACCAGCTCACCCTCTGGCGATACCAGGTCTGCATGCACATCCCAGAACTCTTCAGGAATAAAGGCCCGGATATCCCGCTCGCGCTCAACGATAAGACGCACGGCCACGGATTGGACACGCCCGGCGGAAAGCCCGCGGGCAATCTTGGCCCACAGCAGCGGTGAAAGCATGAAGCCCACCACACGGTCCAGAAACCGACGTGCCTGCTGGGCTTCAACACGGGGAATATTCAGCGCGCCAGGCGCTTTAAACGCGTCCTGAATGGCATTTTTGGTGATTTCGTTAAACACCACGCGCTTGTAGCGGCTATCGTCGCCGCCAATAGTCTCGCGAAGGTGCCAGGCGATGGCTTCCCCCTCGCGGTCCAAATCCGTTGCCAGATAAACAGCATCGGCCTTTTCAGCGAGTTTCTTTAACTCGGCCACCACCTTCTCTTTGCCGGGCAGCACTTCATAGTGCGCTTCCCAGCCATTATTCGGGTCAATACCCATACGCCGAATCAGCTGATCCTGGCTCTTGCGCTTTTTGTACTCTGCCTTCTCTTCCGCCGACATTTTACGTGTTGCCGCGGCTTGGCGAGCGCGCTCCTTGGGGTCGGAAGCTGCCTTGCCCGAGCCGCTGGTCGGCAGGTCACGAATATGACCCACGCTCGACTTTACGATGAAATCGTTGCCGAGATATTTATTAATCGTCTTCGCTTTAGCTGGCGACTCGACGATGACCAGTGACTTGCCCATAGTGCTCCACTTATCTATTGCTTAGGCCAATCAGCCCGCGCCTGAAAACAGTACCGCATGATTTGAAGGAAAAATGGCTGCAGAAGAACCGGCTCTGTGTAGCCACCCCACACAAACATACGGATGAAAAAATGCGCCTACCCTACCCCAGCCCTTGACTAAGCGCCAGTAGCAACCGAACGGTAGAGAACAAACCTGACTTTTTTATACATGGTAGCTAGACACTAGACCGACGCTTGCAGATCAGCAACCCGCCATTATCCTAGAAACAAAACGCCCCTGCGTATCAGCAGAGGCGTAGATAAGCTAAAAACCTGTTTAGCGCTTGCGCGGCGTTTTGAGGTGGGCGATATCAGCTGCGGGCTTTGCAGACTCAGCAGGCTTTTTATCAGCAGCCTTAGGAGCGGGCTTTGCATGCATATCCGGCTCTTTCTTTTCAACCCGTTTCTCAGTCGGCCCTTGCTTAACAATGGCCTTGGTCACTACCGGATTATCTACCGTGGTACTTGCTGCTGCTTTTTCTCCCGCCTCCGCTTTTTTAGCTTTTGGCTTGCTATCAGCCTTAATCGACGACGCTTTAGAGGCTGTCTTGGAAGACGCCGCTTTAGCTGATGCTGGTTTGGCTGTAGCTGACTTATCTGTAGCTGACTTGGTTAGTGCAGACTTAGTAGCGGCGGGCTTAGTTGCTTTAGATTTAGTTGCTCCTGACTTGGCTGTTGAAGGTTCAGATGCTGTAGATTTATCCGTTACAGACTTGGCAGGGCGCGCCTTGTCAAACAACGCTTTTATTTGCGTAAAACGCTCTGAAGCATGCTCTGAGAGTTCACCACTTGCCGCAAATACATGTTCAAGGTTTTTAATATGCGCATCTATGTCGCTGCTACTTTGCCCAGATAGTAGCTCAGGCAGCGTATTCAGGGCCTGCTCGCGATCAAGTTTCAAGATGGAGAACTGCTCGCGCACCAGCCGTTTGAAATCACACAGTTTGATGCCCGACTCCAGTTCCGCTCTTGACGCACGCAGCCGCTTGAAGTTGCGCTCGTCAGTTGCTGGCGCGCCGCCCAGCACATAAATTAACGAGCGCATGATAGCTTCCTGCGGCCCGCCTTGAGCAATCTGCTCGCGCAGCTCATTCTGGCGATGCGCCAAAAAGCGGCGATGTTCAGGCTCGGCGCCTGGGCGCCTGCGGTGCACATGTGCATCGCCATAAAGCCCTACCGCCGCTTGCAGTAAGGGTTGGCCATAGATATCCATGAACAACCGTTCTGTGATGCTATCGCGCAAATCGCGCATAGCATTCAAGGAGGCGACAATATTATCAGAACCCATGGTTTCAAGTGCTTTGAAGAGGTTGTCTGAACCCACTTCATGACGGTTTTTACGCACAGCTTCGGCCATTACCGGCAACGGTACTGATAACGGATTACGATCCGAAAGCAGTTTATAGCCCAAGCGAATAGGGTGCATTCGGCGGATAAAGCGTGCGGCTTCCGGAGTCATGACCGCCTGCAGCCAGGGTTGCACATAGATCCGGTACAACCCTAGATTGATTTCTGAAAGACGAGCAACCGTGGCAAAGCGCCGATCATCATCGACATTGTGATGCACTTCCTGGTCCAGCTCTTCGAAATTGCGCGGGGCAAATTCCAACAGATAATCACGTTCATAAAGCGCGGCATCACTGCTGTCCGATGCCTGCGTTACCGTTGTTTCATAAAGCCCCGGCGGCAGCACATCGATGTAGTCCATGTTAGCGGTAAATTCAGAATGTTCTTTACGCGATACACTGCCGGATACGAAGATGCCTAAATGGCCAGTGGTGTCGTGCAGGCAGTAAACAATGGTTTGATCGTTGGCTATTATGTCGTCGGTATCTTCGTAAAGATCGCGAATCCAGCCCAATGCCTGAGGAGGCGGCGTAATATCATCGCCACGCGAGCAGAACACGACAACAGGTGAACGCACATTACGCAGATCAATACGCCGTCCGTCGCGGGTTACCAACTGCGCGGTAGACAGCCGGTTACCTACAAAAAGGTTATCCACAATGTACTGGATCTCTTCGCCACCCAGCACCACGTGGCCGCCCCACCAACGCTCAAAGTCGAGATAACGTCGGCTTTCGGTATCAACATTGGCGTAAAGGTGATATTGCTTTTTCCAGTAGGTATTGGCCGGATTCAGGCGCTCAAAGTTCTGTACCAGCCAGGCACCATCGAACAATCCGTTACCTATATCACTGGTGAACGCCGTTACCCAGCTACCGCCGGTCATGCCACCGGTATAGCGCATGGGCGCTTTGCCATGCTCGCCTGCCCAGTAAGAGAGTGGCGCGCCGGCAATTAGAATAGGGCCAAACACATCCGGCTCAAGCGCAGCGGCCATCATCAACTGCCAACCCGCCTGACAGTTACCCACCACCATGGGTTTTTCACTGGTTTGAGGATGAAGCTCGATCACATGGCGTAAAAAAGCGATTTCAGCTTCGACGACATCCTCAACGGTTTGCCCCGGTTCAGGATAAGGCAAGAAACCGATAAAATAGCAAGGGTGGCCAGCCTTCAAGGCTACGCCTAGCTCACTGTCAGGCTTGAAACCACCAATTCCTGGGCCGTGGCCAGCCCGAGGATCAACCACAACAAAGGGGCGCTTTTTAGGGTCAATCACCGTACCTTGCGGCGGCAAAACACGGAGCAACTCATAGTTGGTTGGCTGAGGCAACGTACGGCCATCCACCAATACTTCCGTTTCAAACCCCAGCACATTGGGTTTGGTTTGTTCCATATGCTCCAGGTATTGATTGCCGCGCTCACGCATTACATCCCAATAAAGCACGCTGCGCTCAACGCTATCGCGCCAGTAATCGGTCGCGGCACGTCCAATTCCAAAAGGATCCATCAATGAGGTCAAGATGTCACTACCAGGCAGTAACGCTGCGGCGTCATTCGGCTTTCCCGACCAGACCTTTAGCATCGGGTTAGCGGCGAGCAGTGGATTGGCAAGAAAATTCATAGGGTCTCCCTAGAAGGAATGCGTTGGCGATCAACCCAAAAGCCATAATGCTGCGATGCAATATAGTCTAGGCCACTCCTTGGCTAACGTCGATGATTAGCGCTATCGATTTTATGCCGCTTGCGTAACTCACCGTTGCATCAGGCAAACATGGTTAAACAGTGATAGCATTTTCATTTGACGCTAGCGGTATATAACGCCGCCCGTGCCATTCGCCGCCTGAGGCCGATACTTCAGAGGTTGTCATGTATGTCATCCCCTACGCTGCTTAACCGCTTGACGTTTCGCCAGCTACAAGTGTTTCAAGCGGTACATTACCAACGCTCTTACTCCCGCGCGGCCGAACAGCTAGGATTAACGCAGCCTGCCGTCAGTGCACAGATCCGTCAGCTTGAACAGGCGCTGGGGCAACCGCTTTTCAAATATGCAGGCAAAACCCTGCATGTGCTGCCCGCAGCCGACACGCTAGCGCTATCTACTCGGGAAATTTTCGGTCAGCTTTCACGGCTGCAAATGAATTTGTCCGACATTAACGGCAAGATAACAGGAGAGCTGCACCTGGCAGCTGTTTCATCCGCGCAGTACATTGTCCCGTATATACTGGCGCGCTTTCGCGCTCGTTATCCGGATATTCACGTACGTCTCAAGGTTTGCAACCGTAGTCAGGCGCTTGAACGCCTGGCGGAACAGCAAGATGACCTGGTGATCATGGCCATGGTGCCTGAAGATGAACACCTGACGGTCATGCCGATTATTGATAACGAGCTGATAGCCGTGGTATGGCCGGAGCACCCCTTGCTAGAGACGCCGTCCCCAGGCCTTGCGGACTTTGCGCGCCACTATGTACTGATGCGCGAACCCGGCTCCGGCGTACGCAATGCATTTGAGCAGCTGGCGGCTTTTCAAAAAGTGGCACTTTTACATCGCATTGAGCTAGGTACTAATGAGGCGATCAAGCAGGGTGTGATGGCACATTTAGGTGTAGCGGTGCTTCCTCGCCTGGCGGTACGCCTTGAGCTTGAACAGAGGTTATTATTTGAACTGGCGCTACCTGATTTTCCCATACGCCGTTCCTGGTGCACAGTTTACCGTCGAGAGCGCTTTCCTACCCCGGTGGCTGAACTTTTTTTGCGCTTTGTTCGTGAGCACCTGCCGGAGTACCAGCAACATTTCAAGGCACCTTTAAGCCCGCTGCCGAGCCATGGCGTGGCCTGCCTGCCGATAGCGCCATAGCAAAACCCGACAGTGTCTTGTTAATCACCAGATATGTTACATTACACCTACTACCTACGTATTAATTAGCAACGTATTATTCGGCATGACTTGAGGGGCAAGCGCTTACCTGTTAGTGATAAGCCCTGCCTGCCGCACAGTAGAGAGGCTCTATTCCCATGAGCAACACCCCCTCGCAGCGTGTTCCCAGCGGTCAGAAGTTTCGCAACGAACATGGCATGACGGTAATCAAGGATGGCATGAAGGTGCGCAATGTGCAGACCGAAGTCCCATCTCTTGAACGCAAGCCCAAATGGCTACGCGCCCAAATTCCCGGTGGCGAACGCTTTGAAGCAGTCAAACGCAACGTTGCCACCCATCGCCTAAGCACCGTGTGTGCAGAATCGCATTGCCCCAATATGGGCGAATGCTGGAGCAATGGCACCGCGACCATTATGTTAATGGGTTCTGTATGCACCCGAGCTTGCCGGTTTTGCGCGGTAGATACGGGCAACCCCAAGGGTTGGCTGGATCATGAAGAACCTGAAAATACCGCCAAGTCAGTAGAGCTGATGGGGCTTCGCTATATCGTTTTAACCTCCGTGGACCGTGATGATCTTGAGGATGGTGGCGCAACGCACTACGCCAGCTGCATCCGTGCTATCAAGGCGCGCACACCTGAGGTAGTTGTTGAAGCACTGACGCCAGACTTTGATGGCGAGCCTGCTGCCATTGAGCGCGTCGTGGACTCAGGCCTTGAAGTGTTTGCCCAAAACGTTGAAACCGTTGAGCGCCTCACCAGTCGTGTGCGTGACCCGCGGGCGGGTTATCGCAAGACCCTGGATGTCCTGGCCTATGCCAAGAAGCACCGTCCAGATGTGATCACCAAAACCAGCATCATGCTGGGCCTTGGCGAGACTGACGAAGAAATTCTGCAGACGTTTGATGATCTTCGCGAGATCGGTGTGGATATCGTGACATTAGGCCAATACTTGCGCCCCACGAAAAATCACCTGCCTGTTGAGCGCTGGGTGAGCCCTGAGGAATTTGATCGTTATCGTGAAATAGGCCTTGAGAAAGGCTTTATGGAAGTGCCGTCAGGTCCGCTTGTTCGCTCAAGCTATCGTGCTGACCGGGTATTCGAGAAGAACAATTTAGGCCTTGCTTCTCCAGCCAAGGTACCTGGACAAGAAGAGCCTGACCCGAACATTATTCCCGCCTTGAACGTTGGCTAAGCTCTACTTACGGCTGACAAGAAAACGCCGCCGCAATGTTAAGCACTGCGGCGGCGTTTTCTTATTAATTATCATGCGATTGGCTAATCCGCCGCATCCATGGTTACCAGCTCTCGATTCAACTGCGATGCTAGTGCCGATGCCAGCTGACAGCCCACCTGATGCTCGCGGGGCAATGTCACCAGGTCCGCCAGCCGGGTAACCGCCATACCGGCATAGCCGCATGGGTTGATGCGCTGAAACGCAGACAGATCACCATCCACGTTAAGCGCTACGCCATGATAACTTGCTCCGCGGCGGATACGCAGGCCCAGCGAGGCAATCTTGGCCTCCCCCATCAGGCTTTTAACGTAGACCCCCGGTGCATCCGGACGTGCATGCGCCTCAATGTCATAACCGGCTAATAGCGCAATCACCGCATTCTCAAGCGCGGAAACCAGGTCTCGCACACCTATCTTACTGCGCCTTACATCCAGCAGCAGGTACAGTACGACCTGCCCTGGTCCATGGTAAGTCACCTGGCCGCCGCGGTCGGTCTGTACCACGGGTATATCGCCAGGCATCAATAAATGCTCAGGCTTACCCGCCTGGCCCTGAGTGAAGACCGGGTCGTGCTCAACCAACCAAAATTGATCCGGCGTCTGGCTATCCCGCGTATCCGTCAGCGCTCGCATATCCTCCCAAACGGGCAGGTAAGGCTTACGCCCCAGGCAGTGCAGTTCAATAGGTGCTATGGCGCTCATCTAGACCACCATGTGTACACGGCCGGTTGCCTTCAGTTCATCAAACAATTGGCTTATCTGCTGTTCGCCGGTAGCGCGGATGGTAATACGCACCGACTGAAAACGACCGGTACGGCTATCGACCACCTGAAGCGTTGACTCATCAAAATCCGGCGCATGCCGCACCACGATCTGACATACGCAGGCAGGAAAATCTTCGGCGGCATCCCCGACCACTTTTAAGGAGTAATCACAGGGGAAGGTGATTTTGGGCGCTTCTGGCGCCACCGGCTCGCGCAGGTCGCGAAACCCTTTTGGGGTACCCTTTTTCATCTTTGACCCTCTGCTTAACATAAAATTTGGCCCGGGCGACGCCCGGGCCGGACAGATCAATCGGTAAAGTTGGCAATCAGTCCGCTGAAGAAACGCTGAACCTGATCAAAGAGGCGCTTGAACAAGCCACCCTCTTCAACGTTCTCTAAGGCGACCAATTGACGCTCCCCAACCATTTCCTCACCCAAATACACTTCCAGTGTTCCTACATCATCGCCAATAGCGATGGGCGCCTGTAAATCTGAATGCAGATTAAGACGCGCGCGCAGCTCTTCATTACGGTTGCGCGGTAATGTCATGTAGACTTCTTCGTTCACGCCCACACGCAGCTCATTGCTGTCACCGCCCCATACGCGCGGGGTGGCAAGTACGGCACCACGCTCGTAAAGCTTCATGGTTTCATAAAAGCGAAAGCCATAGCTCAAGAGCTTCTGAGTTTCCTGAGCCCGCGCCTCTTCTGAGTTAGTGCCCATGACTACAGAAATAAGCCGCATACCGTCGCGCTCGGCAGAAGATACAAGGCAATAGCCTGCAGCGTCTGTCCAGCCAGTTTTTAGGCCGTCAACGGAAGGGTCACGCCACAACAGGCGGTTACGGTTAGGTTGGTCGATTCCTCCATAAGAGAAATGACGCTGCGAGTAGATGGCATAATGCTCAGGGTAATCATTAATAATATGGCGCGAAAGTAGTGCCATATCACGAGCCGTCGAGTAGTGATTCTCGCCTGGAAGACCTGTTGCATTCTCAAAATGCGTATTTTCCATTCCCAAACGTGCCGCATGCTGGTTCATTAGATCAGCAAAAGGGGCTTCTCCACCTGCCAGATGCTCAGCCATGGCTACACTTGCGTCATTGCCTGACACAATAATAATACCGTGCAGCAGGTCATCTACGCGGACTTGGTTGCCCACTTCAATAAACATTTTCGAGCCACCGGTCCGCCAGGCGGTTTCACTGATATTAACCAGGTCCTCAAGCTGAATGGTGTCTCGATCAAGCTCACGCTCCACTAAGTAAGCGGTCATCAGTTTAGTTAGACTTGCCGGTGCCAAACGTTCATCCGAATTGTGCTCGGCCAAGATGCGTCCGCTGTTGGCGTCCATCAATATCCAGGAGCTGGCAGCAAGCTGAGGAGCAGCTGGAATAATCGTCTGCGGCTGGGGCTGAGGTATTTCTTGAGCCGCAGCCGGCAGCGCAAGCGCCGTTATGGCTGCAAACAGGCAGAATTGGGCAGATCGGCGAATCGACATAAATACATTCATCACTAACATCTCGCTTACAAAAATCGGCGCCAGGCACCAAGAGTATAAAAAGTGAATTATCTCACGATAAAGGCTTGAGGGAAGCCTGCTTGGCGGAGTTCTTCACGCGCTCGCGTTTCTTGAGCAGGCCCAACCGGCCCCACCTGAACACGATGCACGTTCGCATCGCTCATCACACGCACCCCATGGGGTAATTCGTTTTCCAAACGCTGTTGAAGCTGCTGCGCCCCCTCAGCGCTACCCAAGGCGGCAATCTGTAGATAAATGGGCCCTTCCGCCTCATTGCCAGAGGGCGTAGCAGACGATGAAGCTGGCTGTACAGGCGCTGCCTGAGGCGCAGGTACGCTGCGGGGCTGTTCACCGGCCGCAGCCGCCGCTGGCGTACTAGCAGCGACAGGTGCTGCTTCTGCTGGTGCTCTGCCGCGCTCGGCCAACCAGAGCGCCGGATCAACCACTTCGACCTTCACATGCCCGGTGCCATTATCCAATATTCCTAAACGTGCAGCGGCGGCATAGGAAAGATCAATCTCTCTATCGCTATGAAAAGGCCCTCGATCATTAACCCGCACAATCACGGATTGGCCGTTATCCAGACTGGTAACACGGGCAAACGTAGGCAGCGGTAACGAACGATGGGCTGCTGACATTTTGTACATGTCATAGATCTCACCGTTAGAAGTTGCATAGCCGTGGAATTTCTCGCCGTACCAGGAAGCGGTGCCCTGTTTGGCATAGCCTGAGGCATCAGGCATTACATGGTACGTTTTGCCCCATACTTCATAGGTAGGGCGATTGCCCGCCCGAGAGAGCGGCTCAATACGCGGCTCGGCATCAGGCACGCTAGATACGTCCGGCGGCTCAACGGGATACGCATCGCCATTCATGGCATAGCGGCCGCCACTGGTACCTGCACCGCTACTGGTGGTGGATGCAGTAGGCTTGGTCTGAGAAGGAGCATCCGCCTGCTGGGCTTCACGGCTAGCGCACCCACTGATCAAGGCCATAAGGACAATGGCACTGCCTACCCGCCATGTCACTGTTTGCAACATCTTCATCCCTGCTCCTCGACCTGGCTTTGGATGGCCTCGGCTAGCTCCGTTACCGCCATGGCATATAGGTGGCTATGGTTATAGCGCGTAATGACATAAAAATTATTCTCGCCCAACCGGTAACGCATGTGCTCCTCATCCACTTCCAGCGCTAGAGGCACAACGGGCAATTCATCGGCAAGCGGCTGCTCAGGCTCAATACCAGCGGCTTTCACATCAGCAATAGTGATACTGGGTGCCGACGTTTGATTAAATGCCAAAGCTTCGGGAAGTACGTCAGGCCCGGTTGCTTCGTGATAAATGGCACCATCGCGCTGCCAGCCATGTTCGGCGAAATAGTTAGCTACGCTACCAATGGCATCGACTGGGTTTTCCCACAGATCACGAAATCCATCGTCATCAAAATCAACAGCATAAGCCTGGTAGCTGGTTGGAATAAACTGCGGGTAGCCCATGGCACCTGCATAGGAACCATAAAGCGCTACAGGATCAACTTCCTGCTCATAGGCAATCTTTAAGAATGCTGCCAGCTCGCCTTTGAAAAAGTTGCCGCGGCTGGGATGATAAAAGGCCAGCGTTGCCAAGGAATCCAACACGCGGTGCTGCCCCTTATGGCGGCCATAGTAGGTCTCTACGCCAATAATGGCGGTAATGACATTCCCCGGCACACCATAAACATCCTCTGCGCGGGCCAAGGTATCTGCATAGGTTTCCATAAAAGCAGCACCTTCTTCGATGCGCTGCTGGTTTAGAAATATGTTGCGATACTCAAACCAGCGTAGACGGCGCTCCGCCGCTCCTTCCATGGCATCAAGCACGCCTTGGGAATAAGTGGCCTCAGCAAAAGTATTCTGCAGCCATTTCTCTGGCACACCTTGCGCGGCCAGCTCATCTATCAACTGCTGAACGCGCTCATTCTCCTGAAGGTCTATTGGCGAATGCTCTACCTCGGCTAGAACAGCGGGGGCTGAACACACCAGTAGCGCGGCGATAAAGTAACCGCCAGCTTTATTTCGGACCCTGTTCATCAACTCACCACTCCTTTGAAAACGCGTCGTATTTATCGAGGCATCAACGTGGCAACAGCCGACGATGGGCATGGATGGACATGAGAATACCGAACCCAGCCAACAAGGTCACGCTAGAGGTGCCGCCGTAACTGACCAGCGGTAGCGGCACCCCCACCACGGGCAGAATGCCACTGACCATTCCCACGTTCACAAATACGTAAATAAAGAAGGTCAGGATAATACTGCCTGCAAAAAGTCGTCCAAATGTATCCTGTGAAGAGGCGGCAAGCCATATCCCTCGCCCGACAATCATCAGGTACAGCGCCAGCAACACCAGCATGCCAACAAGCCCAAACTCCTCGCCTAGTACCGCGATGATAAAGTCGGTATGCCGTTCAGGCAGAAATTCCAGCTGCGACTGGGTACCTTCAAGCCAGCCCTTACCCCAGAGCCCGCCGCTACCAATCGCCGTTGTCGATTGAATAATGTTCCATCCGGAACCCAGCGGGTCGCTTTCAGGGTCGAGAAAAGTTAGCACCCGCTGGCGCTGATAATTATGCATATTCATCCACAGTAACGGTACGCATGCGGATAATAGCGCTATGACAAACGCAATAAGATGCCACGACAGCCCCGCCAGCAGCACCACAATAACAGCGGCACTTGCTACCAGTAATGAAGTGCCCAGATCAGGCTGAATGGCCGTCAGCACGACCGGCAGGCCGATAATAATCGCGCATATCACAATGTCTTTTATCCGCGGCGGGAGCTGGCACCGATTCAAATAGGCGGCCACCATCAATGGCACCGCCAGCTTCATCATTTCAGAGGGCTGAAAACGGATAACGCCGGGAATTTCCAGCCAACGCTTGGCCCCCATGCCAATATCGCCGACAATCTCCACCGCCAACAGCATGGCAACGCCGACCCCATAGGCGAATGGCGCCCAGCGCAGGAAAGTGGTAGGTGAAAGCTGAGCTAGAAATACCATAACCACTATGGCAAAACCAAAGCGCATAGCTTGGGCGATCACAGACTCGATTCGCTGACCAGAAGCGCTGTAGAGAACCAGCAGACCACCTGCCATTAGCACTACAAGGAACCCCAATAGCCACGGGTCCAGATGGATACGCTCCCAAATACTCTTGCGCCGTGCGATACCACTATCAGGTGGGCGAACAGGATGGCGGCGCAAGGGACGCGTCAGGGTCTGCCAGGCCATAAATCAGTCGCCCTCCACGTTGGCGGTATCTACTTCGAGAACTTCTTTAATATCGTCAGCGTTTGGAGCTTCATCTTTCAAAAGCCACGCATCGGTCATCGCGCGCGCCAGATGGGCCGCGTGAGTACTGCCCCCGCCTGCGTTTTCAACAATCACCGAAACAGCAATCTGTGGATCTTCAATCGGCGCAAAGGCCATGAACAGCGCATGATCCCGCAAGCGCTCTTCAAGCTCATCAGCGTTATAACGCTGGTCCTGGCCAAGTGAAAACACCTGGGCAGTGCCTGACTTGCCGCCCATGCGGTACTCAAGCCCAACCCCGGTTCGCCGGGCAGTGCCTTCGCTGCCACTAATCACTTTTTCCATGCCGCTGAACACCCGATCCCACCAGGCATCATTCTCAATGTGAATATCGTCCAGGGTGTTGGGCAAATCATGGGGGACCGGTTCATCACCAATTTCCAGCGCCAGACGCGGTTTTACCCAATGACCGCGATTGGCCAGCGCCGCCGTGGCGCTGGCCAACTGCAGCGGGGTCACCTGCCAATACCCCTGCCCGATACCCACAGACAGAGTTTCTCCAGGGTACCAGGGCTGGTTGAAACGCTCCCGCTTCCACTCTCGCGAGGGCATTAAGCCACTGCTTTCGCCCTGCACATCGTGAGCAACCCGCTGGCCAAAACCAAAACCGCTCATCCGCTCGTGGAGCTTATCGATACCTAGGTCGTGGGCCAGGGTGTAGTAATAGGTATTGTTGGACACAGCCAGCGAGCGCTCCAGATCCACCCGCCCGTGCCCCCAACGCAGCCAATTACGATAACGACGCGAGTCATTGGGCAACTGATAGTAGCCGGGGTCATTGATTGTACTATCTGGCGTGATAACGCCTTCAGCAAGCCCCGCCAGCGCCAGAAAGGGCTTGATTGTCGAGCCGGGTGGATAGTGTCCGCGAATGGAGCGGTTGAACAGCGGTAAATCCAGGTCTTCCTGCAGGGCGCGGTAAGAGGCAACGTCAATACCGGTGACGAATTGATTGCTATCGAATCCGGGCGTTGACACCATGGCCAGGATTTCACCAGTGGCTGGCACGATCGCCACAATCGAGCCGCGTCGGCCGTCCATCAGCTCATACGCTAGCGTTTGCAGCGACTTATCGATGGTGAGTACCAGGTTCTCACCCGGTACAGGGTCTGTTCGCCCCAGCTCCCTTAATACGCGTCCGCGGGCATTGGTTTCTACCTTACGAAGCCCAGCCTGACCGTGCAATTCTTCCTCATAAAATCGCTCGACACCTGTTTTGCCGATAAAATGCGTGCCTGCATAGCGCCCTGCATCCAACGTTTGCAGCTCTTCAGCATTGATTCGCCCCACGTAACCCAGCGTATGAGCCATCACTTCGGCATCTGGGTAGTAACGCAGAAGCTGTGCTTCGACCTCAACACCCGGCAGGCGATGACGATTCACCGCTAGGCGCGCGATTTGCTCCTCGCTAAGATCACTCATCAAAAGCGCTGGTTGGAAAGGACGCTGACGCTGGCGAGAGCGCACATTAAACGCCTCGATATCCTCCTCGGGAAGTTCCAGAAGCTCGACCAGTAACGCTAATGTATCCTCAAGATTATCAACACGCTCACGTACCAGCGTCAGGTTATAGGTGGGGCGATTTTCAGCGAGCAGCACGCCATTTCGGTCATAGATCAGGCCACGGTTAGGGGGCAACGGCTCGACCCGCACACGGTTTTTTTCCGAGCGTGTCGTATAGATCTCATGCTGAACGATTTGAAGATAAGCCAGACGCCCTACCAGGAGACTGGTAAGGGCAATAACCACTAAAACGGCAAGTAGCGCCCTGACACGGAAAATATGCAGCTCTTGCTCGGAATTTTTTAGCGTGTCACGGCGCTGAGACATGGCAACAGAGAACTCTTAAATCAATCGATTGACGTTATAGAAACCAACATATATTACCGTCTATATACCTCATTAACGGTGATAGGGATGGCCAACCAGTAACGTCCAGGCACGATAAAGCTGCTCAGCAAGCATAATGCGAACTAACGGGTGTGGCAGTGTCAGCGGAGATAGTGACCAAGCTTTATCAGCCATTGCCGATAACGCAGGTTCAAGCCCATCAGGGCCACCGACCAGCAGTACGATATCGCGACCGTTCATCCGCCAGGCGTCAGCTTCCTGAGCCAACTGTTCGGTAGTCCAGGGCTTACCCTTTACCTCAAGCGCTACAATGTATTCATCGCCGCGAAGTTTATCGCGAATGCGCTGTGCCTCCTGGGCACGCGCTTTCACGATATCCGCGTTCTTGCCTCGCTGACCAAGCGGGATTTCTTCTATTTCTAGGCTGAAATCCCGAGGGAGCCGTTTACGGTAGGTTTCAATGCCCTCTTCAACCCATGCCGGCATTTTAGTACCTACCGCTAACAGCCGGATCCTCATGACATGCGAGCTCGCTCTTCAAAGTGCTCAAACGACGCATCAGGCTTAAAACCGTCGCTGGGCAGATCCGACCAAAGGCGTTCCAAGTCGTAAAGAGTACGGGCTTCGGGCAGCATGATATGGACAACGATATCGCCCAGATCCACCAGTACCCAATCGGCATTATCACCGCCTTCAACACCACGCGGCTGCAGGCCTGCTGCCTTGGCTTTTTCCACTAGGTTTTGCGCCAGTGCGGCAACATGGCGGGTAGAGGTGCCGCTGGCAATCAGCATAAGGTCGGTGACCTCGGTCAAGCTGGAAACGTCCAGTTGGGAGATATCGCGTGCTTTAAGTTCTTCTAACGCATCAAGCGCTAGGCTTTTCAGTGTATCGATGTGCATGACTCCTGAAGACAACCCCATGTGGTAATCGGCTGATAAAGTCGGCCATTGTAACGGCTTCTATCGTGACTGCCAGCGCTATTCGTCATGTTGGAAAAAGTGTTGATAAAAACCTTTTTCATGTATGGCTTCTTCAACCGCTTCCGGAAGCAAATAACGCACGCTTTTACCCTCACCAAGCCGCTCACGAATATAGGTCGCTGAAATCGCCATCATGGAGGGTAACGACAGCATCAACACTCCCCCTTTTGGGCGTTGCATCAACGAATCCGCACCTTCGACTTCAGATGAGCCAACCAGTTCCTTTAATTCTTCAGGCCAAGGCGTTTGATAGCCAGGGCGCGCCATGACTACTAGATGGGCCAAAGACAGCAAATCGCCTGCCCGGTGCCATTGAGGAAGACGCAAAAAAGCATCAAACCCAATAATCATCACCAAACGAGCCTGTTCACCATACTCGGCGCGCAGTTCGGCAAGCGTATCAATACTATAGGAGGGCCCCTCGCGGCGAAGCTCGCGACAATCGGCATAAAGCCCGGGAGTCTCGCCAATACCCATTTTCAAAAGTGCCAAGCGCTGCTCGGCGGACACCTGAGGCACGCCGCGCAAGGGTGGCTGGGGCGCTGGTATCATATGCAGCCGGTCAAGTTCCAGTGCTTCACGTACCTCCAGCGCACTACGTAAATGACCGTGGTGGATGGGGTCGAATGTCCCCCCCAGCATGCCGACTTTTATTGCCTGAGAAGTCATTGCCGAACCTGGCCGTCTCCAAATACGATGTACTTGCGCGTGGTCAGGCCTTCCAGACCAACCGGCCCTCGTGCATGCAGCTTGTCCGTCGAAATTCCGATTTCCGCACCCAGGCCGTATTCAAAGCCGTCGGCAAACCGCGTGGAGGCATTAACAATGACTGAGCTCGAGTCCACCTCAGCCATGAAGCGGCGCGCCAGCGAGTAGTCCTGGGTCACGATGGCATCCGTATGGTGAGAACCATACTGTTCGATATGGGCGATCGCTTCAGCCACCCCATCAACGATCTTGATGGCCAGAACAGGAGCAAGGTATTCGGCGTACCAATCTTCCTCTGAGGCGGCAAGCGCTTGAGGCAGCAAGGTACGGGTGCGCTCGCAACCACGCAGCTCAACCTTATGTTCAGCGTAGGCGCGGGCCAGCTCGGGTAAAATCAGATCCGCAACCGGTGCATCCACCAGCAGGGTTTCCATGGTATTGCAGGTACCGTAACGGTGCGTCTTGGCATTTACCGCAATGGCCAACGCCTTGGCCGGGTCTGCAGTGGTATCTATGTAAACATGGCAGACGCCATCCAAGTGTTTGATAACCGGAACTTTCGCCTCCCGAGAAATGCGCTCGATCAGCGACTTCCCGCCCCGTGGAATAATCACATCCACATACTCGGGCATGCTGATCATGGCACCTACTGCAGCGCGGTCAGTGGTCGCAACAACTTGAACGGCACTTGCCGGTAGGCCTGCCTCTATTAGCCCCTGGGTAATGCACTCACTGATAACCGCATTGGATGCGCTTGCCTCAGACCCTCCTCGTAAAATGCAGGCATTGCCTGATTTCAAGCACAAACTGGCCGCTTCCAATGTTACGTTGGGGCGCGACTCGTAAATGATACCAACCACGCCTAGTGGCACACGCATCCTACCCACCTGGATACCGCTTGGCCGATAGCTCATATCATCAATCTCGCCAACCGGGTCCGGTAGTGCCGCCACCTGGCGAAGCCCTTCAATCATCGCATCAATTCGTGCGTCACTAAGCGCCAAGCGGTCCAGCAGCGCGCTATCCAGCCCGGCTTCCTTACCGCGCTGCAAATCTTCTGCATTGGCATTCAAAATACGCTCGCGGGCGGCGGCAAGCTCGCCCGCCATTGCGTCAAGAGCACGGTTTTTGACACCGGTTTCAGCGCGACGCAACGCACTAGCTGCCAAACGTGCCGCCTTACCCAGCGTCTGCATGTACGCCGGGACATCGCCGGCGGTAAGTTGCTGCTGGGCCTTATCGTTAAACGGTGCTAAAACGCTCATGCTGTCTCCCTATTATCGTCGCGCTAGCGGTATCGCTTGGCAATGGTGTTTCATGGTTAACAATATATTACGCTACTTAGACGTTATAATGAGTACTCTGAGTTCCGAATCTCAGTCATCCGTCTAGCGCATGTACCGATCGGATAAATAAAGTTATTAAGGGTGAATAGTAAGCCACCATGCAAAGCAAATACAAAATCCGCCTGCTGAAAGCCAACTTATTCGCTGCTTCTGGCGTACTCGCCGCTTGGTCATTATCAGCTCCCCCGCTTGCGGCACTGATGCTGTGGCTATCGCTTAGCTGGCTTTGCATTACCGCGTTACTGCTGGATTTCAGCCACCGTCATTCCTACGGCTTGCCTTGGCAAGTGGTGCCCGGTGTACTTCTGCTGGGCATGATTGCTGTCGCACCAGAAAGACACAGCTTGCTGATATGGGCTTGGGCCGCTGTTTTCATGCTTCCTCAGGCGAGGTGGGCGTTTATATTCAACGCCACTGCGGCCACACTTAGCTGGGTGCTTTTAGCGCCAATGCTGAACCTTCCCGAGTGGGGCCTGATGCTTTTCCTATTGGCCATACTTGGCGTCTTGGCCCTAGCCAAGGCACGCCAGCTTGTGGATATGAATGGTGCTATTCGTCAGCGCTCACGCTTGATCCCGGGAGTAAATCTCTGGGCGGGTGAGCAGCTACTGCGTGATTTACCACGCGAGCAAACCCGATCAGAGCGCGAGGCTATTCATGCCGAACTGTTTATCTTGCAGGTCAAGCGCCACCAGCTCTGGTCAACAGCAAAAAAGCTCTGCGAGCTTACCTACAGTTTTGAAAATGCTTACCGCCTGAATAATACAACGCTGGTAACACTTATGTTGTCACGTTCGGCTCAGGAGGCGGCGATTCGACGCCAGCAGTTACAGGCAGCCTTTTCTGATAACGTCTTCAGCCACCATCTCCCTCTTATTGATATAGAACCCTCCGCTGTTACGCTGGAGCAGCTTGGCAAACTTCCCAAAGCACGGAGTCTGACATGACCAGACACCTTTTTCCCAAGCGATTAATGACACTGGCCTATAGCGCCAGCTTAATGCTGATGATGGGTTACGCTTTATGGCTTTATGGGATGGGTAACTATCAAAGCTTGTCGATTCCGGCATTTCTGACTCTGCTATTGCTAGCAGCCTTACTGCTACATTTGGGGCAAACTACGAAGGGATATATTGCCCAGGTATTACTCTTGGTGGGCACTTGTCTGGCCGTCCTGAATGCGATTTGCAATTATCCATATGCATCAACTATGTGGCTTGGCTTGCCCATGGCAAGTGTTTTTTTACTCTTGCCTCTCTGGACTGCACTGGTACTTGCCAGCCTGATCGGGCCATTGGTGTGGTTTGCCCTTTCCCACCCACCGCAGCCTGTTTCTTTCTTGTTTGGCTATATGGCACTTCTTTTGCTATTGGCCTTGCCCCGCTGGGAACATGCCCGCCGCAGGGCTTTGTTGCATGCAACAGACCCCAATGACTCCGACTGCGATGCCTACAATATCGATACCCTAAAGGAACGCTTGCATAATGAGTATCAGCGGGCTGCCATGCTGAATAGGCGCCTAGCCGTGCTAGTGATTCATTTACCGCAGCTTGATATGGCAGAAGAGCAGTTTGGATCCCGGGCGAAAATAGCATTGCTCAACACCTTATGCAGCGAAGTTAACGCCCGGTGTCGCGATCATGATGTGCTGGGGCGTGCTGGCGAGGCTACCTTTTGGCTGGTATTACCTGATACCAGCGAGAGCGGTGCGCTGTTAGTGCGTGAACGGTTACACTACGCGCTTTCGCAATGCGTATTGATTGAAACTGGCCAGCTTGAAGCAAGGATTGCCGCCTGTTTGCCTCGTAAAGAGAGCTTTGAGCGCTATGTGCACCGCCTGAACGCCCGTGCCGATGCACTGGCAAACGGGTGATGACCAAATGCTTTTTAGGAGTTTTTTGTGTCTCTAGCCGATACCCTCTATCAGCTCTCGCTCTCCCCTGTGATGTTACTCCTGGTGGTTTTACTGATCTCCCTCGCGGAATCATTAGCCTTGGTTGGGCTACTGGTACCAGGCGTTGTGCTGATTACAGCCGCAGCATCGTTAGCGGGCCATCAATCTGTCGATTTGCTCTGGGTAATGCTCGCCGCCTTTGTAGGGGCTATCCTGGGTGACGGCATTAGCTTCAGGCTGGGTTATCACCACCGAGAACATATTACCCAACGCTGGCCACTTTCTGCTCACCCGGAGTGGCTAGGTCGGGGGGCACGATTTTTTGAACGTTATGGCCTGTATTCCGTATTTATTGGGCGTTTTGTGGGTCCGGTTCGGCCGGTCATTCCTCTGGTTGCGGGCATGATGCGTATGTCACCCCGCAGTTTTTTATGGGCTAACGTCGGCTCGGCAGTGCTATGGGCACCGGCATATGTACTGCCAGGCTATCTTCTGGGGCGCACGTGGCAGGATCATCTCGACTTGCCGCCCGGTATCAAGACCGCTCTGTTAATCATGGCAGCCATTATCATCACACTAGCGGTCGTGTTTTCCTGGGGACGCGCGCAAGTGGGTCGCCATGGGCGCGTATACCTAGCGATTGCCCGGCTAGCCCGGCGAGTGCCGTTAATGCGCCGTCCCTGGCTTGCCATGAGTCAGTCGGGCGAAGTACCGATCGCATCGCTGCTTCTGTTTATTGTGGCCTTGACAAGCTTATCTGGCTGGACACTGCTCGTTATTCACCACGACGGCCCCTTGTTGATTGATGTCTACGTACAGCGTCTATTTATATGGATTGAAAACGATATTTTCATTTCGCTGGGCCTTGTGTTCGCCAAGATAGGCGACAAGATGGGCATTGCGGCGCTTTTATTGCCTTGGGCAGTATGGATGATTAGTCGCAAGAGATTCGATGCTTTAGCGCATTGGGGCGCGGCGGTGGGTGGTATTGCGCTCCTGAATACTTATGGGAAAGCGTATTTCGGCCGCGCGCGGCCTGACACACCTGATTATTTGACAGGCTCGCTCTCCTACCCAAGCGCCCACACCTCAACATCCGTTGTTGTGCTTGGGCTAGTGGCGGCTTTCATCGCCTCTGAACTTTCACGCAAGCAGCGGGCATGGGTTTACTGGGCCGCTATTATGCTGGCCGTTCCCATGGCACTTTCCCGCCTAGTCATCGGCGTACACTGGTTTAGCGATCTGGTGGGTGGTGCACTTCTTGGCTTGGTGCTGTGCGCGCTGGTTCGCTTAAGCTGGCAACGCTACCCACGCAAGCCGCTAAGGCCATGCCCATGGCAGCTTTTGGGCCTTGCCTCGCTTGTGTTGATCAGTGCTAGGGTCTTGTTTTTTCCGCCGGTGTGAAGCGGCTAGCCTAACGCAAGCCAAAGGCCCACGCCTATCATCAGGGAGCCGGCAATACGGTTAAGCAGCCGTACATTGCCGCTTTTACCTAGCGTTTTACGCAACGTTTTACCGCCCGTGGCATACACCAGCATGCTGGCAAACTCGATCAGCAGAATAACCGCAATCAGCAGCAAAAGCTGACTACCAAGCGGGCGGTTGCTGTCCAGAAAAGGCGGCAGCAGGACCATAAAAAATGCCCAGCCTTTGGGGTTAGCAACTGCCGTGACAAACCCCTGTATGGCCAACTGCAGGCGCCCAGCCGCGGGCCCGGCGTTAAGCTCGCTGGGGATGGCCATGCGCCCCCGCGAACGCCACATCATGATGCCCAGATACATCAAGTAGGCCCCGCCCACCCACTTAAAAGCCGTAAACAGCTCGGGCTGGCGCAGCATTAGCGCGGCAACACCCGCCCCAGCAGCTGCAGCCACCAAGCCTACGCCAATAAGCTCCCCCACCATCATCCAGAGCGTGCGCTTAACGCCCTGGGTCATTCCCAATACCATGGCAAGCGTCATGCACATGCCAGGGGTAAGCGAAACAAACAAAAAGGTGGGAATGAAGATCGAGAGCGTGGTCCAGGTCATGAATTATCCTTAGCGGGGCTTTCTGCGCCTGTTCCTGTCTCGCCCCAACGCGGCATTAAAGTATGCTGAATTCCCAGCTGATTAAGAATTCTCGCAACAATAAAATCAATAAGATCATCAATAGAGTGCGGGCGATGATAAAAGCCGGGGGCAGCGGGCAGAATCACGACTCCTAGACGGCTTAGCGCCAGCATATGCTCCAGATGAATGGGCGACAGTGGGCTCTCCCTGGGAACTAGCACTAGGGTGCGCCGCTCTTTGATCGCGACATCTGCCGCGCGCTCGATCAGATTATTGCTTGCACCAGAAGCCACGGCTGAAAGCGTTCCGGTCGAGCACGGGCAAATCACCATGGCAGAGGGCGCGCCTGAACCAGAGGCCACCGGAGCCATCCAGTCTTCGCGCCCAAAGCAGCGTATCTGGCCAGGTGCGGCGCCGCTTTGCTCACTTAATGCCTGGGCCAGGCGTTCCGGTTGTGCAGGCAGGTTCATATCGGTTTCTGTGGCAACTACCATGTGAGCTGCCTTTGAAACCATGACCCACACTTCATGACCTGCCTCGACCAACACATCAATCAGGCGCAGCCCATACTGCGCACCGGAAGCGCCGGTCAAGGCCACGGTAACTGGCTTTTTAAAGGGGGTGCCACTCATGCGCCGAACTCCTTGGCCGTCAAAGCATGCAGCAGCCGCTCATGCACTCCTTCAAAGCCACCATTGGACATCACGACGATGCGATCCAGCGGTTCAGCCTGACTAACGACAGCACTCACCAACGCATCGATATCACGATACAGATGCGCGTTAGCGCCCTGCTCAGCCACTAGGGACTCCATCGACCACTCGATACCCGCAGGCTGATACCAGTACACCTGGTCGGCATCGACAATGCTCTGGTTTAGCCGATCGCGTAATGAACCAAGACGCATGGTATTGGAGCGTGGCTCAATCACCGCCAGCAAGCGCCCCTTGGTCGTAGTGGCGCGTAAACCTTTTAAGGTGGCGGCTATGGCGGTGGGGTGATGGGCAAAGTCATCGATCACCTGTACGCCACTAACTTCACCCCGCACTTCCTGGCGTCTTTTGGGCGTTTCAAAGCGAGCCAAGGCAGCACAGGCGCGGGCCAGATCTACCCCACACTGATGGGCGGCGGCGAGGGCTGCCAATGCGTTACGCGCATTATGCGCACCGCTTAACGGCCACTCGACAACGCTGTCTTCTTCGCCGTGCTTCGCCCGGTAAATAACCTGGAAACGGCTGGCATCGGGGCGCTCGAGGCATAGTTGCCAGGCACTTTCAGGCTTCTCGCCAAAGTACTCAACCGGCGTCCAGGCCCCCATGGCCAATACGCGTTCAAGCGCGGGTTGCTCGTCAGCTATCAATAGGCGCCCCTGGCTTGGTACCGTGCGAACCAGATGATGAAACTGACGCTCGATGGCGGCCAAGTCAGGAAAAATATCCGCGTGATCAAACTCAAGGTTGTTGAGTACGGCGATATCTGGGCGGTAATGAACGAACTTGGAGCGCTTGTCGAAAAAAGCCGTATCGTACTCATCGGCTTCCACGACAAACGGCCCTTGCGGATCGCCCAAGCGCGCCGAAACACCAAAGTTACGTGGTACGCCGCCAATCAGAAAGCCCGGCGCCTGACCGGCACTTTCCAGTAGCCAGGCCAGCAGGCTGGCGGTGGTGGTTTTACCATGGGTGCCGGCGATCGCGATGACCTGCCGTCCCGGCAGCACATGCTCGGCAAGCCATTGGGCGCCCGAGGTATAGGGCAAGCCGCTATTGAGCAGCGCCTCTACCTCCACGTTCCCTCGAGACAGCGCGTTGCCCACAATGACCAAATCGACAGAATCGCACAAGTGCTCTGCCCGGTAGCCTTCCATCAGCGTGATACCCGCCTCAGCAAGCTGGGTACTCATCGGCGGATAGACATTGGCATCCGACCCGCTGACCTGGTGGCCCTGTTCGCGTGCAAGTAGCGCAAGGCTACCCATAAAGGTGCCACAGATACCGATAATATGGAGATGCATGGTGCGCCCCTGACAACGTAATCAACACTGCATTGAAATAACAGGAAAGACTAGCACGACCGGCCTAATTGCTCATCCCTAAGGGCCGGTTTTAACGCACAAAAATGATCATGACGCGATCAGAACCGTCCTTAAGCGTGCCATCAAAGTGACAAATGCCCGTGATTGTTGCAGGATGCGTCCACTCTTATTGACTAACCACTTTTTACAAGCGTTGGCCGCGTCTATAGGCCAGCGAAGGAGCGTACCGTGCGCATATTGATTCGTTACTTTTTCCGGGGTGTTCGTTTGGTGCTGGCACCGGTGATGATTATTTCGGAGAAACTCACTACGCCAAGCGCCCTTGAGCGTACACCTGCTGAGCAGGCACGCGTTGACGCAGCCTGCCAGCGTCTGGCCCTTTACCAGTTCAGAACCTGCCCTTTTTGCATCAAGGTGCGTAAGGAGATCGCCCGTCTTGGATTAAACATCGAGCTTCGGGATACCCAACAAGAACCCGCTCACAAGCAGGCTCTTATAGAAGGCGGCGGTAAGCCGAAAGTGCCCTGTCTGAAAATCAATCATGAAGACGGTCGTGAAGAGTGGCTTTATGAGTCAGACGATATTAATCGCTGGCTGCATAAGCAGTTTGGGGCCTAGAACTCTGCCCGGTAGGCTTCAACATCGAAGTGAACATCAATCGCAATTTCTTCGTCCGGGCCCTGTGCAGCTTCTACGCTGTTTTGCAGTGCCATTGAGCCCTTAATGCGACCTGCAACATGCAAAAGACGCCCCTGCTGTTCAAAATGACTTATTGAGACAGCAACGCTACCGCCCTCTGACGTATAAAAAGGCGGCGTGGCTGCGCTGCCGATTAGCTGAACCACTTGGGCGTCAACAAGTTCGCCATCCTCAACGCTTAAATGCATGGACAGCGCCTCTCGGGCATCCCGGCTATCCGGATCCATAAAACCCGTAATTGTAATATCCAACTGGTTGCCTGTTTCAACATAGGCAGCACTTGAGTCCTGGCCGCCGTTTAAGACGAACCATTCGTATGCTTCACCTTCAAGCGTTCCTTCTATACTTGACGCGTGAACGGATAGTGGAAGCAGCCCAGCTATCAGTAGTGCGGCCCATCCCTGTTTTTTCATTATAACCTTCTAGTTATGTACCTGAAGAACCTGATAACTAAACGAACGTTTACTTTTGATCTACACCTTTCGTCTAACAGATTGATCGTTCATGCCTGTTAATAGCTTGATCATTTAGTAGATGAATAGAGCCTGTCATTATTTCGATTGTGCGGCGTATTGCCCTCTCTCTATGTTAGTAGCATAGCTTACAAGCTGACCGTGTCTGTTTTACTGGCTCTATATATGGCTTTAGGCGGTAAGGCGAACAATAAAACCATCAAAAAATGGGAACAATTATGACGCTTAAGAAAACATTACTGGCTTCTATTATTGGGGCGACCGTGGCGGGTGGCGCAATGCTACCGCTAACGGCAAGCGCGGAAACCCTGCGTATTGGCTACTCAGCCGACCCGGAAACCCTGGATATTCATGAACAGCTTTCAGGCGGCATGTTGCGTTTTTCACACCTTGCCTTTGACCCGTTGGTTCGCTGGACTAAAGATTTCGATTTCGAACCACGCCTGGCCACCGAGTGGGAACAGACCGACGACACTCATATGCGCATGACCTTGCGTGAAGGTGTCACCTTCCATTCAGGCAACGAATTCACCGCCAAAGATGTGGTGTGGACCATTGAGCGCCTGAAAGAAAGCCCTGATTACAAAGCTATTTTTGAGCCAATTGCCAGCGCTGAAGCCATCGACGACTACACGGTAGAAATCACCACTACCGAGCCGTACCCGTTGATGTTGAACCTGGCGACCTACATCTTCCCGATGGATAGCCAGTTCTATACCGGTGAAACGGATAACGGCAACGACAAGGCTGAAATCGTTAAAGCCGGTAACTCGTTCGCCTCGCGCAATATTTCTGGTACAGGCCCTTTCCGTCTGACTGACCGCCGCCAGGGCGTACGCGTTGACTTTGAACGCTTTGAAGATTACTGGGACACAGAAACAGAAGGTAACGTTTCCAGCATCGTTCTGACTCCGATTTCTGAAAATGCTTCACGCGTGGCGGCCCTGCTGTCGGGTGGTGTTGACTTTATTGATGCCGTACCGCCCAACGACCTTGAGCGCATCCGTGAGTCCGGCGATGTCAAACTGGTAGAGGTACCCGGCACCCGCATCATCGGCTTTCAGCTTAACCAGGAGAAAGTTGAAGCGTTTCAGGATGTTCGCGTTCGCCAGGCCGTTGACCTTGCCATCAACCAGGAAGGCATTGCCGACCGCCTAATGCGCGGCTTTGCCACTCCTGCAGGCCAGTTCTCGCCGGAAGGCTACTCCGGCCACAACCCCGACCTAGTACCGCGCTATAACCTTGAACGCGCCCAGGAGTTGATGGCCGAAGCAGGCTATGAAGACGGCTTTACGGTCGACATGATCGCGCCCAACAACCGCTATGTTAACGATGCCCAAATTGCTCAGGCCGTTGCCAACATGCTGTCGCGCATCAATATCAAGGTTAACCTGCGCACCATGCCGCTGGCGCAATACTGGCCTGAGTACGATACGCGCCAGTCCGATATCGCCATGATCGGCTGGCACGCGGATACCGAAGACAGCGCTAACTTCTTCCAGTACCTCTCTTTCTGCATCGATGACGAGACTGGTGCAGGCCAGTACAACTACGGCAACTACTGCAATGAAGAGATCGATGCGCTGGTAACCGAAGCTGATAGTGTCACCAACCTTGATCGCCGTAACGAAATGCTACGCGAAGCCGAAGCCATGCTCTATGAAGATGTCGGTTTTGTCATGTTGCACTGGCAGAACCTGGCCTACGCCGCCGCTAACGGCGTAGAAATCGAGCCGGTGGTCAATGCGCTCGACTTCCCTTACTTGGGTGATCTTGTGATCAGTCGCTAATCCTGCTGAACGTCCCGCAAGCTTTAAAGCAAGGATGCTTCGCTCTCCAGGCAACTGGAGAGCGAAGTACTTGTTGTACCAAAACGGCTGCAACGCATTTCAAAGCTTATCGTTAGGCCCTTTGTTAAACACTATTACATAGGTGGCGTACGCCATGATTGCTTTTTTAATCAAGCGGCTGATGCACGCGGTATTGGTGATGTTCGTCATCAGCGTGCTGGCCTTCGCCATTCAGGATAACCTGGGTGATCCGATACAACAGATGGTGGGCCAATCGGTCCCTGAGAGCGAACGCGATGCCCTTCGCGAACGTTTAGGGCTCAACGACCCCTTCATAGTGCAGTATGTGCGCTTTGCCAAGAACGCAGTACAGGGTGATTTTGGCTACTCGTACTTTTATCGTGAACCCGCTCTCGGCGTGATTGCCCGTCATTTACCGGCAACCCTTGAGCTGGTTTTTGCCGCCACGCTGATTATTGTGCTGTTGTCGGTGCCAATCGGGGTATATAGCGCGATTAAACCACGCTCCATTATCTCGCGTTTTTTCATGGGCGCGTCGATTATCGGTATTTCTATTCCGGTGTTTCTGACCGCTATTGTATTGATTCAAATATTCTCTATCGGCATCACCGTCTCCATTTTCCCGGAAAGTACCAGTTGGGGTGCCTGGCTGAACGGCTTTTTCTCCACCCAAGGTAGCATGCCTTCGTTTGGACGCGGCTATGATCTGGTGCACGTTATCGGCCACTGGGATACCAACCTGGCGTCCTGGAACGGGCTCAAGCATCTGGTACTACCGGCCATTTCGCTTGCCTCCATCATGCTGCCGCTATTTATCCGCCTGATACGTGCGGAAATGATGGAAGTACTCCAGTCAGAGTACGTCAAGTACGCTCGCGCCAAGGGTATTTCCATGCGCCGCGTCTACTTCGTGCACGCGCTGAAAAACACCATGCTGCCGGTCATTACCGTAGGCGGCGTGCAGATCGGCACCATGGTGGCTTACACCATCCTGACCGAGACCGTATTCCAATGGCCGGGCATGGGCCTGATGTTCCTGGATGCGATCAACCGTGCCGATATTCCACTGATTGTGGCCTACCTGATGATTGTCGGCGTCATTTTCGTGGTGACCAACACCATCGTGGATCTGATCTACGGCTTTGTGAACCCCACTGTAAAACTGACTGGTAAGCCCGCATGACGATGAAAACGAATAAGGCACCCAGCCGCTTAGAACGCTTTCGCGACTCTTTTGTGTGGTACAGCTTCAAGCGTGACCGCACCGCGCAGCTCTGCTTGGCGGTTTTTCTCTGCCTGGTAATGGCCGCGTTTGCTGCCCCCCTGCTCGCGCCTACCGATCCTTACGATCTGCGCCAGATCGATATCATGGCATCAGAACTGCCGCCTTTCTGGATCGATGGCGCCGATGAGCAATATTCACTGGGCACCGATGCCCAGGGCCGCGATCTCTGGTCGATCATTCTTTATGGCACCCGCGTGTCACTATTGATTGGTTTCGGTGCTGTTATTCTCCAGGCGCTTCTGGGCGTCACCTTTGGTTTGATGGCGGGCTATCTAGGGGGACGTGTGGATGCCTTTTTGATGCGCCTTGCCGACATCCAGCTGTCATTCTCGACGTTAATGGTCGCGATTGTAGTGGGTGCGGTGGTGAAAGCGACCCTGGGCGGGGCATTTTACAGCCAGTACGCCGTCTTGATGCTGGTGCTGATTATTGGCCTGGCTGAATGGCCTCAGTATGCCCGCACGGTGCGTGCCTCGGTGCTCGCTGAAAAGGGCAAGGAGTACGTGGACGCCGCCCGGGTCATGGGCCTGCGCAGCAAACGGATCATGTTCCGCCACGTACTGCCCAACACGCTTTCACCCATTTTCGTCATCTCCACGGTGCAGATTGCCAATGCGATCATCTCCGAGGCGGCGCTTTCGTTTTTGGGTCTAGGTATGCCGGAAACCCACCCGTCGCTTGGCTCGTTAATCAAGGCGGGGTTTGACTACATTCAGTCAGGCTCTTGGTGGATCACACTGATCCCCGGTGCGGTGCTGGTAGTGCTGGTGCTGTCTATCAATCTCCTGGGCGATTGGCTACGCGATGTCATGAACCCACGACTCTATAAAGGCTGAGGACACCATGGCATTACTTGAAGTTTCCCAGTTGGATGTACGCTTTGCCTTACGCCAGGGCGAGGTTAAGGCAATACGCGATGTAAGTTTTACGCTTGAGCGTGGTGAGCGTTTAGGCATTGTCGGCGAGTCCGGTGCGGGCAAATCGGTCGCGGCCTTTTCGCTTTTGAACCTGATTTCCAAGCCAGGGTTTATTGCCGGTGGCAGTGTTCGTTTTGAAGGGCAAACACTGAATACCATGTCGGAACGCGGCTTGCGGAAAATTCGCGGCAACCGCATCTCGATGATTTTCCAGGACCCGATGATGACCCTGAACCCGGTGTTATCCATCGGTGAGCAGATGGTCGAGTGCTTGAAGGCTCACCGGCGCATTTCTTCGCGGGATGCGCGTGCCATTGCGCTGGACAAGCTGCGCCAGGTGCAGATTCCTTCACCGGAAAAGCGTCTGGACCAATACCCCCATGAGCTATCGGGCGGGATGCGCCAGCGGATCATTATCGCCATCGCCCTGCTGCTTGACCCCGATATCATTATTGCCGATGAGCCTACCACTGCGCTTGATGTCACCATTCAGGCGGAAATTATGGCGTTGCTGCTAGATCTTTGCGAGCAGCACAATGTAGGTCTGATTCTGATTACCCATGACTTGGGTGTGGTGAGCCAGGTTACCCAGCGCATGCTGGTCATGTACGCCGGCCGGGTAATTGAACAGGGCCCCACACGGGAAATTATCAACGACCCGCAACACCCCTACACCCAAGGGCTGATCAACGCCCTCCCTCAAATGGCAACACCGGGTGAAAAGCTTAATCAGATTCGCGGCAGCATGCCGTCGCTTTCCAATCTGCCAAGCGGCTGCGCCTTTCATCCACGCTGCGATTTTATCAGGCGCACTGACGGGCAAGTCCGCCCGGCCTGTATCGAGCAGGTACCTGGCTTTGTACAGGCGGGTAACTGTCAGGCGGCTTGCCATATGGTGGCCGAGCTCCAGGAAGATCGTCGTTTAAAAGAGGAGAGCCAATGAGCATGCCCGCAAGCGCCAGGGTAGATAACCATATCCCTGCTGAAAACGTCGATGTCGCCCAGCCATTGCTGCAAATTCGCGATCTGAGAAAACGCTTTTCGCTGTCAGGTGATTTTCTTGACCAACTCCGCTTCAAGGGCGGCAAACTTGTCCGTCATCAAGAGCATGTACATGCCATCAACGGCGTGAACCTGGATATCAAGCGCGGTGAAGCCCTGTGTGTGGTAGGCGAATCCGGCTGCGGAAAATCGACCGTGGCGCGCACCGTCATGGGGCTTTTAAGTCCTTCCGAAGGCGAGATTCATTTCGATGGTCAGCGGATCGACCATTTAAGCTCGCGCCAGCTGCTGCCCTATCGCAAGCGTATGCAGATGATCTTCCAGAATCCCTATGCGTCACTGAACCCACGCATGACCATTCAGCAAACTCTGGAAGAGCCATTGCGTCTGCACCATCCAAAATGGAATCGACAGCAGATCGCCGATAAGGTTGAAGAAGTCATGCGCTCGGTGGGTATCGACCCCGACTGGGGCAAACGCTTTGGCCACGAATTTTCTGGTGGGCAGCGCCAGCGTATTGCTATCGCCCGCGCCTTGGCCGTCGACCCAGAATTCATTGTTGCTGATGAACCTATTTCAGCACTCGACGTGTCGATTCAGGCTCAGGTGCTCAACCTCCTGATGGAAGCGCAGCACGAACGTCATCTCACTTACCTGTTTATTACCCACGATCTGGCCGTGGTAGAGCATTTTGGTACTCGTGTAGCCGTCATGTACTTGGGTACCGTATGTGAAATAGCCACAACAGCCACACTCTTTTCCAAGCCGCGCCACCCCTATACTCAGGCACTGCTCTCTTCCATTCCGCGCCTGGAAGATGACCGGCCACAGCATATTCGGCTTAAAGGCGAAGTGCCGACCCCGGTTCACTTACCTAGCGGCTGCGTATTTCATGGTCGCTGCCCGTATGCTAACCCGCGCTGCCGCGAGGAAATACCTTTACTGCAAATGCAGCATGATGGCACTCACGTTGCGTGCCACGCTGTAGAAGAAGGCCGCTTATGAATCGCGGCGCTTTACTAGCGAGGCAAGCTCCATTACTGCGAGGTAAGGCATGGAAATTCGCTGGCTAGAAGACTTTATTGCCCTGGCCAGAACACGGCACTTTTCGCGTGCAGCGGATGATCAACACGTTACTCAGCCCACCTTTTCCCGGCGAATCAAGCTTCTGGAAGAGGAAATGGGGGTCACGTTGATTAATCGTCAGACCCTGCCACTTTCCCTGACCCCGGCCGGTGAAGAGTTTCTTACCCTGTGCGAGCAGGTTACCGACCGGGTGCGCTTAACGCGGGAGCGCTTACGAGAGATCAATGCAGGCCAACAGCGGCGCATCATGGTGGCCGCCCCGCAAAGCTTGCTGGCCCATTTCTTGCCCGAATGGTTGTCTTCTACCGGCTGGCAACATCAGGTACAGCCCTATCTGCGAGCCACCGGCTGGGTAGCCCACGACTATTTCCAGGCGCTGGCACGCGCCGAGTGCGATCTGGCGATTTGCTACTGGCCTGTTGGGCGCTGCGACCTGGATATTGACACCAGCGCCTGCCACTACCGGGTTATTGGGCATGAGCGATTAATTCCCGTAACCGGGGTTACCCCTCTGGGGGAGCCATGTACCGCGCTGCCCGGAACGCGCCAGCAGCCTTCGCCCTGGCTTGCTTACCCCAAACGGGGTCTGCTCGGCTCGGCCATAAAGGCTCATCTGGCCCGGCTGCCTCAAAGCACGCACTTGATTGCGCAAAGCGAAAACCTGTATGCCGCCGGTATCAAGGAGCTACTGCTGCTTGGCTATGGTATGAGCTGGCTACCCGAGCGCAACGTTGCCGCTGAACTTGCCGAAGGCACACTGGTTAGAGCCGGTGATAGCCGCTGGGATGTGCCCATGGAGCTGCGCCTATACCGCTATCAAAAGCATCACGCCGAACTCGAAAGGCTCTGGAACGAACTGCCCGCACTCCGCGTTTAAAAGGATTTCCTCATGTCAGAGACACTCTTCGCCCTGCAGCTTGCCCACCTAAAGCGCCTCGACCGCGCCTATACCGACATTCTTGAGCGTCTTGGCTTTGAAAGCGTGGCGATCTACAGCGGCCACAGCGATTATTTCTTCGCCGACGATCACGCCCCGGCCTTTCAGGCCTACGGGCACTTCATGCACTGGGTGGGCTTGAGTGACGCCGAGCATAGCTGGGTGGTGATCGAACCAGGCCAAAAACCTCGGCTGCTGCTCTACGCTCCCAGTGATTTCTGGCATTTGACCACCACCCTGCCCGACGAGCCCTGGATCGAGGCCTTCGACATCACGCTTTGCCAAAAGCCCACCGCGCCGACGCTTTCTAAAAACGCCGCGGTGATCGGCGATACAGCAAGGCTCGGTGAAGAGCAGCGCCAAACGCTTGGCAACGTCGAACTCACCCCCGAGTCGTTGATCACCGCGCTCGACGAGCTGCGCGTGACAAAGACCGACTACGAACTCGCCTGTCTTCGCGAGGCCAACCGGCTGGCTAAGGCGGGCCACCAGGCGGCCAAGGCGTCGTTCATCGGCGTGGGCGCCGAGCTCGACATTCAGCTCGCCTACCTGGGCGCCAGCCGCCAGCGCGAATCCCGAGTGCCCTACCAGAACATCATCGGTTTGAACGGCCACGCCGGCGTGCTGCACTACCAGCACTACGACCTTACTCCGCCGAAGATGCGCCATAGCCTGCTGGTGGATGCAGGCCACCGTTTTCGCGGCTACTGTGCCGACATCACCCGCACCCACGTCGGCCCGGATGCGCCGGAAATCTTCGCCGCCCTGGTGGTCGCGCTGCATGGGTTGAAAAACGAGCTGGTGCAGTGCATCGGACCGGGCGTGGAGTTTACGGCGCTGCACGAAACGATGCACCAGCGCCTGGCGGATATTCTGGTGAGCTTCGACCTTTACAAGGACAGCGCCGAAAGCGCGCTCGAGCTCGGCGTCACCCGCGCCTTCTGCCCGCACGGGCTGGGGCATTTGCTGGGGCTACAGGTGCACGACGTGGCGGGGCTTAAAACCGAAGATGGCGCGCCGCTACCCGCCCCCGAAAAGCACCCGGCGCTGCGCCTGACGCGCACACTCAAGCCCGGCATGGTGGTGACCATCGAACCCGGACTCTATTTCATTCCCATGCTGCTGTCCCCGCTCAAGGAGCAGGGTCGTGCCGTCAATTGGCCGCTGGTGGAGTCGCTGATCAACTGCGGCGGTATTCGCATCGAGGATAACGTGCTGGTCACCGAATCCGGCTTCGAGAACCTGACGCCTTGAGCCTCCCAGGCTTAAAGGGGTCGTCCCTTTGGCGCTGACGGTTTTAACCAATCAGATCCTGAAAAGCCGGCGGGTATTGTCGCGAATGGCCTCGGCAATCTCCTCCGGCGACTCTTCGCGAATCTCGCAAAGGCTATGCCAGACGTGGCGAATACGCTCGGGCCGATTGGGCTCGCCCTGAAACCCCTGCACCGGCATATCCGGCGAGTCAGTCTCGAGCAAAAGCGATGAAAGCGGCAGGCGCGAAAGCGTTCGGCGGGTCTTGGTGGCCCGCTCGTACGTTAGCGTGCCGCCCACGCCGATATAGTACCCCGCCTCGATGAAAGCCCGTGCCTGCTGCTCGCTGCCAGCAAAACCGTGCACCACCCCGGTCCTTGGCAGCTCGATTCGCCTTAGATGCATCGCGAGCTTGTCGTGGGCGCGCCTGGAGTGGAGGATTACCGGCAGCTCGAACTCACGCGCCAGACGCAGCTGCGCTTGAAGCAGCGCCTCCTGCCTTTCGAACTGCGGGTCGTCGATGTAAAGATCCAGCCCGATCTCCCCGATCGCTACCAGCTTCTCTGGCCTTTGGCGAAGCCATTCCTCGAGCCGGTCGAGATGCGCCTCTTCGAACTCGCCGATCGCCATCGGGTGAATGCCGAGCGCGGCGTAAACCGGATCGAAACGCTCGGCCAGCGCCATCACACCGTCGAAGCGCTCGGCCGTTACGCCCACCGCGATGATTTTTTCGACCCCGGCCTCGCCTGCCCGCGCAAGACTCTGCGCTTCATTGCTTGCGAAGGGGGGGAAATCGAAGTGGCAATGGGTATCAACGAAGGATGTGGACACGTGGCTACTCCTTTACCGTTTGAGATAGCTTAAAAGTGTGTAAATCGAGCATACACAAAAACGCCCGGCGTTTGCCGAGCGTTTCGAGGTGACTAACGTCGATCAGAGAGCGTTAGAAGCGGAAGGTAACACCGCCACCGACCGTCAGCGGATCCATATCCACCTTGCCAACGGTTTCGCCACCGGTGCGGATATCGGAGCTTACATCCGCGTAGCTTGCAAAGCTGTTCAGCGATACGTTTTCGGTAACCGCTAGATCGACACCGACCTGACCAATGGCACCGTAGCTTGATTTAACGCTTACATCGCTCGGCTCGCCGGAGAAACGCGTGTAATTCACGCCCGCACCAACATATGGCTGAACGCGTGAATCCATGCCACCCAGCGGGTAATAGTTCACCAGCAGGTTGACCGGCATACGGTCGAAGCTGCCGTTATTGCCCGCTGCATTAAACTGATGCTCAAATTTCTCGGAGCTATTCAGCTCAATGCCGACTTTATCAGTGAACAGGTAACCAGCGCCGAAGGTGAAGCCGCTCTCGTTCTGAACATTGAGCTCATTGCCGCCTACATTACCGTTACCAGAACCGGTATCAGTTTTTGCATAGCCACCGCGGACAAATGCATCGCCTGCGTTATATGCCAACGCCGCCTGACTTGCCAGAGCAAAACCAGCAGTAATCACAGCGGCTGAAATCAATTTTACGTTGCGCATTTGGTTCATCCTCGTTGCATTTTAGCTGGACTAGCGCCGGGCAACCGGCTTACCTATACAATATATACTACTCGAACAGTGTTTCCAAATTCCTTGTGGAGTTTTTGCGTAGGTTTATATAAATTGAATGTTTATTAAGCGCAAAAAAAGACCTCCCGAAGGAGGCCTAGGTGGAGCACGCCAGCTCACTCTATGTATCGCCCGGCAGGTTCACCGTGGCGACGTGGCAAAGAAGGGAGAGCACCCACTATCGAATCAATCTCGATGTAAACAACTCTATTCATTTGCTGCTTGTATTTTATAATGCGATACATGTGCCAATAATATTTTTTATATTAAAAAACATAACCTTAAAAATTTTCGTTTGTAATGCTATGCTGGGCTTTTCTGGAATATTTGCAAAAGCGCACCGATCCGGCGCATCTTTTCTCGCTTTGCCTCATAACGAATCACTCAATAACTCCGGCAAGAACCTCGAGGGTATTATCGAACCGCCGATACCACCCAGGAGACATACTCATGACAAACCCTCAGACCTACTACATCACCGGAGGCGCCCAAGGCATTGGCCTCGGCATCGCCCAGATGCTATTGGCCGATGGTCACTGCGTTGCCATCACCGACATTGACAAAAACGCCCTTGACGCAGCACTTGAGAGGCTATCCAACCACCAACAGCTATTGACCCTGCAGGCAGATGCCGGCGATGAGGCTCAGGTAGCAATGAGTCTTGAGAAAACCGTCAGCCACTTTGGCCGCCTGGACGGCATCGTGCACAACGCGGGCATTGCCGACCCTTTTCATGGCCCGGTCGAGCAGCTCTCACTCGATACCTGGCAAGCCTACTTGAACACCAACCTCACCGGAGCGTTCTTATGTGCCAAACATGGGGCACCGTATCTACGCGCTCAGGGTGGCAGTATCGTGCTGATGGCCTCTTCCCGCGCCATCCAGTCCGAGCCGGACACCGAAGCCTACGCCGCCAGCAAAGGCGGTATTGTGGCCCTGACCCACGCACTGGCGGTCAGCCTCGGCCCGGATATTCGGGTAAACGCCATAAGCCCCGGCTGGATCGAAGTCGGCGACTGGCAAAAGCCCTCCCGCCAGCAGCCCATCGAGCACCGCGCCATCGACCGCGAGCAGCACCCCGCCGGGCGCGTTGGCACGCCTGAAGATATTGGTGCGCTGACCCGTTTTCTACTCTCCAAGGAGTCAGGCTTTATTACCGGCCAGAATTTTGTGGCCGATGGCGGCATGACGCGCAAAATGATCTACGCCGAGTAACCAAGACGACGATCAAAAAAGGCCATCCGAAAATGGCCTTTTTTCCTCATGCCCTGCATCACCAGACTTGCACTTTGTTTTATGCCAACTTTGTTTTATGCCAACTTTGTTTTATGCCAAGTGGTGAACCGACTGCAGACCATAGACGGGCGTCTCCAGCCCTTCCATACGCGCTTTCAACTGCAGCGCTAAATAGTGCGAGTAGTGGCGTGACTGGTGCAGGTTACCACCATGAAACCACAGCGCCTCCTGCTGGGTGGGCTTCCACATGTTGCGCAGTTCGCCTTCCCAAGGGCCAGGGTCTTTGGTGGTATCAGAGCCCATACCCCAACATTTGCCTACCTTATCCGCCACTTCCTGGGAGATAAGCCGTGCTGCCCAGCCGTTCATGGAGCCGTAGCCGGTGGCATACACGATCAAATCCGCCTCCAGTTCGCTGCCGTCGGTCAGAGTGATCGAGCGTGGATTAATGCGCTCGATGCCGACGCCGCTGCGCAGCTTGATATCACCGTTGGCGACCAGCTCACTGGCGCCTACGTCGATGTAGTAGCCCGACCCCCGGCGCAGGTACTTCAAGAAAAGGCCGGACTCATCATCGCCGAAATCAAGCATGAAACCCGCGTCTTCCAATTTTTGATAGAACGCTGCGTCACGCTGTTTAACGGCGTCAAACGCCGGGCGCTGGAAGTCAGGCAGCAGCCTGTAAGGGATTGAAGCAAACAGCAGATCGGCTTTGTCATGGGTCAACCCGCTGGCTACCGCCTCCTCTGAGTAGAGCGGCCCCAGCACCTCCTCCATCAATGAATCCGACTTGACGATATGGGTCGAAGAGCGCTGAAGCATGGTGACATCGGAACCATGCTCCCAGAGTGCGGCGGCAATATCATGGGCAGAGTTATTCGAGCCCACGATCACGCACTTTTTGCCTGCGTACGCATCCGGCCCCGGGTGCTGGCTGGAGTGCTGCTGCTCGCCTTCAAAGCTCTCCGCGCCTGGAAACTCGGGCACGTTGGGCATCCCCGACATGCCGGTGGCCATCACCAGCTGTTTAGGGCGTAGCGTGATCGCCTCGCCGTTGCGCTTCACGTTGACGACCCATTCGCCCGCGGCTTCATCGAAGCGTGCATTCTGGCACTCGGTAGAACCCCAATAATTGAGCTCCATTACCTTCGTGTACATTTCCAGCCAATCGCCCACCTTGTCTTTCGGGGCAAACACTGGCCAGTTATCAGGGAAGGGAATATAGGGCAGATGGTCGTACCATACCGGATCGTGCAGGCAGAGAGATTTGTAGCGTTTGCGCCAGGAATCGCCGGCACGCTCGTTGCGCTCGACGATGATCGTTGGCACGCCCATCTGTTTTAATCGCGCCCCCAGACCAATCCCCCCTTGGCCACCGCCAATAATCACGCAGTAGGGTTGCTGCGTGTAGCCCAGCTCGGCTTCCTCGCGCTCTCGGGCTTCAAGCCAGGTTTTTCGCTGTTTATTAGCGCCGTGCTCGGCCCCTTTGGGCCGGTGGTGATTACGCGGTTCGGGAAAATCGTCCAGCGCCTGCATGGTAGTAAGCAGCGTCCAGCACTTGCCCTCTTTCAGGCGCAAGTACCCTTTGCCGCTGGCGAGCGCTGTTTTAAAGGTGAACCACGCCTCAACAGTATCGCCGTTTTCGCTGGCCTCCCCTTCGAGCAGCCACTGCGTGGGTCGGGTATTGGCCAGCGTGGCGCTGAGCATGGCCTGGATTTCATCCTTGCCTTCGCAGGTTTTGAGATTCCAGGTAAACGCTAGAAAGTCGCGCCAATAGCACTCATCGTTAAACAGCGTCAGTACGCGCTCAATATCCTTCGCTTGCAGCGCCTCATCAAACGCATGCAGCCATGCGTTGGCCGTACTGGTAGCGTTTTGCGGTGTTTGTACATCTGTGTGGGTCATCGCGGATACTCCAGGTGCGTTATTATTGTTGAACTGTCGGCAAGACACTCAACTTTAAGCACTTGCCATGCCAAAAAACAAAAACCCACATAGACCACTGAAAAACAATGAAATTCAGTGCAATCCCTACTGAAAAAGGCGTAGCCGGACACGTACACCTGTCACACTTTGTGTACGGTATACGTTACAGCTGTAACGCACGACTAACGGCGTAGCCCGCCCTCGTTGACACCGCCTGTAAAGCGCATAGGCTGGAAGCACAACAATAACGCCGTATGGAAACGCCATGCCGAATCAATTGCCCCCGTCTGCACGCTTGGCATCCGTGCAGCGACAGCATATCGAACATATCTTCCAGCTCGGCGAAGGGCGGGAAGCGCCGCAACTACCGGCTCAGGCCACCATCCGGCGCTCCTGGCTGCGCTGCCTGAACGAGTACCGACTCGACCCCACGCAACCACGCCCGGCTCGCGTAGTACCACAGCAAACGCTGCTAGAGCACCGTGAATCCGTCGATGAGCTTTTGCACGTTGCCCGCGCCGGGGTCGATCAGCTGTACGGGCAAATCGCCCAATTGGGCTATGCGCTATTGCTTACCGACCACCGCGGTATTACCGTCGAATTTCGCGGCAACCCCGATCAGGACCAGCAGCTACGCAGTGCAGGCCTCTATCTTGGCGCCGACTGGGACGAGCGCTTTGCGGGCACCTGCGCGGTCGGCACCTGTCTGCACGACCGTCGGGCCATCATCTGCCACCACCAGGAGCATTTCGACGCGACCCATATTTCGCTCACCTGCACCGCCGCTTCCATCGCCGACCCGCAAGGCAACGTGATGGCTGTATTGGATATCTCGGCGCTGCACTCGCCCACCGCGCATGAAAGCCAGAACTTCAGCCTCTCGCTGGTAACGCTCTATGCCCGCATGATCGAAGACGCCTATTTCCTGCAGCGCTATCGCGACTGTCTGATGGTGCGCCTGGATACTTCCCGGGAGTTCGTGCACGTAAATGGCCGCGGCCTGATCGCGATCGAGGAGAACGGACAGGTGATTGCCGCCAATGCCGTGGGCCGCGAACTGGTAGCAGACCACCAGCGCCGCTGGCCGCCATGGTCCGCCCAGCACGCGCCTCTGCTAGGCGAGCTGTTTGAGTGCGACATTGCCGACGTGCTGAGTATCAACAGCGCCGCCGACGACCAGCTACGAGCGTTCCGTGCCCGCGCCAGCAACGTTATCTACTTTATCAGCCTGCTGGAACCACGCAGGCCCCGCGTGGCGCCTCCAGGCACGCCCGCATCTACACTCCCCACGCCGCTAGCCCGGCTGGGGGCCGATGACCCCGCCATGCGCAAGGTGCAGAAACTGGCCGAGCGACTGCGCAACGAAACCAGCGTCAACGTGCTGATCAGTGGTGAAACTGGCACCGGTAAAGAGGTAGTTGCACGTGCCCTGCACGACAGTGGCAACCGCGCCCAGGGCCCCTTCATTGCGGTAAACTGTGCCGCCATTCCCGAAGCGCTGATCGAGAGCGAGCTGTTCGGCTATGAACCTGGCGCCTTTACCGGTGGGCGCCCCAAAGGTATGCGTGGGCTGATTCCCCAAGCCCATGGCGGCACGCTGTTTCTGGATGAGATCGGCGATATGCCGCTGGCCCTGCAAACCCGTCTGCTGCGGGTACTGGCGGAGAGGGAAGTGATGCCCCTTGGGGCGCACAAGCCTGAAAAGGTCGATATCCGGGTAATAACCGCCACTCACCGTCATATCGACACCTTGATTGCCCAAGGCGAATTTCGCGAAGATCTCTACTACCGTTTAAACGGCGCTCAATTATACCTGCCTCCGCTGCGCGAACGCGCCGACAGGCTCTACGTGATTCGTCAGGTGTTCGACGATGTGACACGCGAACGCGGCGGCAGTCAATCACCTCGCCTCGGGGCCGATGCCATCAGCGCCCTGCTTGCTTATGCGTGGCCCGGCAATATTCGTCAGCTCAAAAACGCGCTGGCGTTTGCCCTGGCAACCGCCGAGAGCGATGAAATCACCGTTTACAACTTACCCGAACAGTGCCTGAGCCAGCGCATTACCCATACGCCTTCGCTAACCGCACCCGCAGGCGACTGTGTGGATAGTCACCTCGTCACACGACTTCAGCAGCACCAATGGAACATCAGCGCGGTGGCCCGAGAGCTTGGCGTTTCACGGCCAACGGTGTATCGGCAAATGAAGCGCCTGGGCATCGTGGCGCCGAACAAAGCCTAACGGTTGACACCTCTGCCGCTTGGCCTAGGCAGCCAGCCTCACGTACACTTGTTTGAATCTGCTAATTGACTCAACCAGCCGAGGCCCTCTCCATGGCGTTTGAATCCACCTCTTCATACATTGCTACTGACGCACTGAAACAGGCGGTAAACGCAGCCGTCATGCTGGAGCGCCCGCTATTGATAAAAGGCGAGCCTGGCACGGGTAAGACCTTGCTGGCTGAAGAGCTGGCGGCCTCCCTTGGCACTCAATTGATCACCTGGCATATCAAATCCAGCACCAAGGCGGCTCAAGGCCTTTATGAGTACGATGCCGTCAGCCGCCTGCGCGATTCCCAATTGGGCGTTGAAGGGGTTGAGAACGTTGCCAACTACATCAAGCCTGGCAAGCTGTGGGAAGCTTTTACCGCCAATCAGCGGGTGGTACTGCTGATTGATGAGATCGATAAGGCCGATATCGAGTTTCCCAATGACTTGCTCCAAGAGCTGGATCGCATGGAGTTTCACGTTTATGAAACCGGCGAAACCATCCGTGCGGAGCTTCGCCCGATTATTGTCATAACTTCCAACAACGAAAAAGAGCTGCCCGATGCTTTCCTGCGGCGCTGCTTTTTTCACTATATCGACTTCCCTGACCGGGACACTCTACAAGCCATTGTCGATGTGCATTTTCCCGATATCGCCCCTCGGCTTGTCAGCGAAGCGCTGGAAGTATTTTTTGAGCTACGTGATACCCCAGGCCTCAAGAAAAAGCCCTCTACTTCTGAATTGGTCGACTGGCTGAAACTGCTGATGGCCGATGAGCTTGTCCAGGAAGCGCTCTACCACCGCGACCCTGTCAAGGCACTTCCCCCCATGGCAGGCGCACTAATTAAAAATGAACAGGACACTCACCTGCTGGAGCGTCTGGCATTTATGCTACGCCGCCAGAAAGGCTCAGGTCGTTAAGCCATGTTTATTGGCCTGTTTGAGACGTTAAAGCGTGCCGAGGTGCCCGTTTCACTGCGTGAACTATTAGACCTTCATGCCGTGGTAGAGCGTGGCGTGGTGTTCGCTGATATGGAAGCGTTCTATCAGGTGGCCCGCACCGTCATGGTGAAAGATGAGCGCTATTTTGATCGCTTCGATCGTGCCTTTTCCGCTTGGTTTAAAGGCCTTGAAGATATGGACGCTGCCATTGAGGCGCTGATCCCGGATGACTGGCTGCGTCGCGAGTTTGAAAAGCAGCTTACCGATGAAGAGAAAGCCAAGATTGAATCCCTGGGCGGCCTGGAACAGCTGATTGAAACGTTTAAAAAGCGCCTGGAAGAGCAAAAGGAGCGCCACGCAGGTGGCAACAAATGGATTGGCACGGGAGGCACCAGCCCGTTTGGCGCCTATGGTTATAACCCCGAAGGGATACGAATTGGCCAGGATGGTTCACGCCACCGTCGCGCCACCAAGGTATGGGATGAGCGGCGTTTTCGCGACTATGATGATTCTCTGGAGCTTGGCACGCGCAATATCAAAATGGCGCTGCGTCGGCTGCGCAAGTTTGCTCGCCAAGGGGCTTTGCAGGAGTTCGATGTCGACAGCACCATTCGCGAAACCGCCCGGGATGCAGGCCTTTTAAATGTGCAGATGCGGCCGGAACGCCATAACGCCGTCAAGGTATTGCTGTTTCTGGATGTAGGCGGTTCCATGGATGACCATATTCGCGTTTGTGAAGAGCTGTTCTCAGCGGCCCGCTCTGAATTCAAGCACCTTGAACACTACTACTTTCACAACTGCCTATACGAAGGCGTATGGCGGCATAATTCAAGACGCGGTAACGAGCGTATTCCGACCATGGATGTGCTACACACTTACGGCGCTGATTACCAGGTCGTCATTGTGGGCGATGCGGCCATGTCACCCTATGAGGTCACTCACCGGGGCGGCAGTGTTGAACACTTCAATGAAGAGCCCGGCGGCCTATGGCTGAAGCGTCTTTGTGAGACGTTTCCCCATCTGGCATGGCTTAACCCTATGCCGCCTCGTGCCTGGGAGTATACCTACTCTACCCAGCTGATTCAGGAGCTTATTGGCGGGCGCATGTATCCGATGACCCTTGAAGGGCTGGAAACCGCCATGCGCGAACTGGCTAGAAGGTAGCCTTGCCCATGGCGGTGAGCATCATGCGTTAAGGGATGCTGGAAACTGATTCAGGCCGTTCAAAAAGTCCTGCTTGGCGCTTTCAAAGGCTTTGGCATCGTGCTTGAAGCGCCGCAGGATCAGCGCTTCATCAAGCGCCACTGTTGCAGCCAGCTCTTCCTGGCTACCGGCCGGATGGCGCACGCTCAAACCAATTCGCTTTTGGTCAGCGCCATTGAACCAGCGTTTAATACCACACGCCTGATAAAACGCTTCCTGTTCGGCGCTGTCGACCTCGACCCGGAGCGGCGCCTTTAAGGTCAGCTCGCTTATCAGGCGCTGCTTGGCACCGTTAGGTTCAAGCTCGCAGGCGTGGGTAAGTGTCATACCTTCGCCCGTTTCATCGAGCACCAAGAGCGCCAATGCCTGCGGCTTACCCGCTTTATCTACGCCTGCCAGCAAGCGGGCTACTTCTTGTTTGAATAGCACACTGCGCGTACCGGTAAATACTACCAGCGGCGTCAGGCCAGCTTTCTGGCCATAAACCTCAGCGCATAGACGCGCTAAACAGGCATCTCGCTGCCCCGCCTCTTTAATCTGAACTACCTTCATTACGCTCTCTTTAAGCTGTTGCGATCAATGTCAGCATGTTAATGCCCGCAAGCCTAGAGGAAACCAGTGCTTCACACCAGTCACATTTCATCAATATGAACGCATTGACGTGAGTATAGTCGCAAGGTGGAGTACCCATTTTGGCTACCAAGGAGGCCCAATGCCCCAGTTTATTAACGACCCCACCCTGCCCAAGCCCAGCTTTCCGGGAAGCCACTTGGTGATTGACGACCACTACGTGTTTATTTCCGGTTTAACTGTGGCTGACCTTTCCAACGGCGACGCTGCTCGTGGTGATATCAGAGAAGAGACACGACTCATCATGCGCGAGCTTGAGCGTATGCTGGTTCAAGAAGAAGGCAGTCTGGCCGATGTGGTTCGCGTCGATATTCATCTAGCGAATCTAAAGAATATTAGCAACGTGGACGCCATCTACGCCGAGTTTTTTGAACCGGGCCGCTACCCGGCCCGCACCTGTACCGAATCGCCCACGATCTGCGGCGGCGCGAGTATCGAAATTACCCTGATGGCCAAGCGTGCAAAACGCGATTAGGTGCGCCCGATCAGCTTCATGATGGCATCCATATCCAAATGTGCCTCCAGCGTATCAGCCAGACGGTCCAGCTCACGCTCACGGTGAGCCAGGTAATCCACCTGTGCGGCATCCACCATTCCCAGGCGTTTTAATAGCGCCTGGCAGGCATCAGGATGGTCAAACAAGCCATGCAGGTAGGTGCCCATTATCTGCCCATCATCACTGATGGCACCTTCCTCACGTCCATCAAGCGTGAACAGTGGGTTTGTCAGCGCAGTTCCCTCGCTAACCCCGTTATGAATCTCATAGCCGGTCACGCGAGCCCCTTCAGGAAGCAATTTTCCCGCAACATTGCGAAGCTGCTTGCTCGCTACCATGCGCGTAACAAGCGACAGCAACCCAAGCCCCGCAACGCGTCCCGGCTGGCCCTCAAGGCCTTCAGGGTCCTCCACCCACTGCCCCAGCATTTGAAAGCCACCGCAAATACCTAATAATCTTCCGCCGTAGCGCAGATGCCGGTTGATGGCTTCTTCCCACCCTTGCTGTTTAAGCCACGCCAAATCACTGGCCGTGCTTTTACTGCCTGGCAAGATAATCACATCGGCCGGAGGAATGGGCTGGGCAGGGCCAACCATATGCAGCGCCACTTGTGGATGCAGGCGCAACGGGTCGAAATCAGTATGGTTACTGATACGTGGCAGCGCAGGCACCACTACGGTTAACGGCGCCGCTTCTGTCGTTCTCTGGGTCAGGCCCACGCTATCTTCAGCATCCAGCAGTAACCCTGGCAAATAGGGCAAGGTGCCAAAGACACGCTTATCCGTTCGCGACTCAAGCCATTCAAGACCGGGGTTAAGCAAGCCGATATCGCCACGAAAACGGTTCACAATAAAGCCCTGGGTACGTGCCTGTTCGCTTTTGCTGAGTAGCTCAAGCGTACCCACCAGTTGAGCAAACACGCCCCCTCGGTCAATATCACCGACCAGCAGCACCGAGCAATCGGCCGCCTCGGCAAAGCCCATATTGGCGATATCCCCCTTACGCAGGTTGATTTCGGCGGGGCTGCCAGCGCCTTCAGCAATAATCACGTCAAAGCGATTTTCAAGCGCCTGCCAGGCCGCCATCACGCTCTCTTTGGCGGTCTGCTTGAAAGCATGATAATCCAGCGCATCCATGTGTCCGTAAACCTTGCCACGCAGAATAACCTGCGCGCCCCGGTCGCTTTCCGGCTTGAGCAGGACAGGGTTCATATCGCTATGAGGAGCAACGCCTGCCGCCTGGGCCTGCAAAGCGGTAGAACGACCGATTTCGCCCCCGTCTTCAGTCACGGCACTGTTTAGCGCCATGTTTTGGGGTTTAAAAGGAGCAACGGCTATGCCGCGACGTTTCAAAACACGGCATAGCCCAGCGACCACTGTGCTTTTCCCTGCATCTGAAGTAGTGCCTTGAATCATTAAGGTGGCCATGCGCCCTGCTCCATGCATTCAAAAACTCAAAGAGGGCGGAACTTTAGCGAGCGTCTTATCAGGATGCAATGCGCCTGAATGACGAAGCAGGCGGGAAAGCCATTAAACCTTAGGCAGTAGATAATTATTCTTGCCACTCTCTATAACAAGATTCAGCATGGTTCGCTAGTAAAACACCTTCTTTACAATGCGCTGCCTTCCCGACTCGATACAGAACCAGCTTGTTTTAAGCGAAAGCAGAGATGGAAATTGCTCAACAGCGCAGGCATTGGCTTATGTTCTGTCAGCCTGCCCGGTGGGTCTAAACGGAACTGATGGTTTCTCATCATGGCCGCCAGTACTGCACTGGTCACCAATAAAACGATATGTCTTCCGGGGCAAATACCTGACCCTCCACTAAAGGGTAACAGTGGCCAGTGCTTAAGCTGCTCAGGGTCTAGCCATATGTCGGGCGCAAAGCGGTTAGCCATTTCCAGATGGCGATCGTCCCGATGAAAATAAGGCGCATGAATAAGCAACGTGGTATTCGTTGGCATTTCGCCCTGCGACCAACGTGTCCGCTCGGTTGTTTCGCGTAGAATAAGAGGCGTTGTTGGCCAGAGTCGTAAGGCTTCCAGCACACAGGCTTTTAAGAAGGGGTTGTCGGATTGGGGCTGCGGCTTTTGATCAGCCTCTGCCTGGGCCAGTTCTGCCTGCGCCGGATGGGCACAGAGTAACGCCAGCGCTCGAAACGTTGCCATACCGGCAGGCTCAAAAGCAAAGAGCCACTGGGGCATCTGGTCCAACGGCTTCGCCTGGCTTTGAGACGCGTAGTCCGATAGTTTCGCCGCTAGGCTATTAGGCTCAGCTTGGTCAACATAGTGCGCCAAGCGCCCATGAAATTTTTGCCGTAACCGTTTGCGTTTAGGGCGCATAAAGCCCCAGTTAGCCGCCTTACGCAATTGAATAAGATCTTGGGTGAGCGGGTCGTCATCACGGGCGGCATCACCCAATACAACACGGCGCACGATTCGGTTCCAGGCATCAATAAATAATGACCAGTCCAGCTTGTTATTATGATGACGAACGGTTTCTAGCAATGCCGCCACTTCCTGTTCGGCCACCTGGGAAAAATGCGCAGAAAAACTGTGCATCGGGCAGCTGCTTTGTAAGACCTCTTCATTTAAACGGCGCCGTTCTTGGCGGGCTTTACCGTGAGAGATCAGCGCCATATCTGGCTCGAAGTGGGAAAGCGCGCTTTGTTTTGCTGCCTCAGCCGTCGCGAAGGGTTCGGGCGTCTCTTCCATCACACGGTTGGCGTCTTCTGGGTCCAATACGAGCGCCATGGGCTTGAAGGGCGTTTTAAAAAGTAACGGGCCTTTGCCATATTTATTATTAAACGCTTGCACCTGTTTAACAGAGCGCTTGTCCAGTGCCCACCGCTCAGCCAAGTGCACCACGCCTGGGCGGCGAACAATGACTCCTTTAGCAATATTAGGAGCCATTATCTTACATAAGAACGATAATGTTTCGCTAAGCGATGCGGTAGGTAGTGAATCGGTGACGGTTTCCTTTACCATTAGCACTCTCCTTATAACAACTTCCCTGAGAGCTAAGTCTAGGTGGCACTTAATACTGTGCAAGCTTAAAACTTTTTAACTACAATCATTCCAACAATTATTAAGATAAGCTGATTAACTGGCAACAGTTGGGGAAGCTAGTAAACTATTTTTTTAAATAATTTTTTAAATAATTACTCGGCAATATGAGATCAGTTGATTTATCGACTTGAAATAAAATAAAGGCGTTTCAAAGTCTCAATCTTCCTTGCCAAGCTGAATAAAATTCTCAAGAGCGTTTACTGTCAAAAACCATGAAATTTGAATAACCGTTTCAGCTGCCATTCATACCACCTAGCAGTATACTTTACACACGCTAGCCCTATGCCTTCTAACAGACAAATCCCTTGTTTTCGGTTACGGTAGCGCTTTCCTTTATCTGAAATCAAACGGCAATAAATGCAAGATTTACTCAATGAGATCGCCGAGGCGATGGGCGCCGAAACCGAACGTGGCAAGGTCGCCGACTACATTCCAGAGCTTGCTCATGTAGACCCCAACCGGTTTGCCATCTCGCTTGCCACGGTGAATGGAGAGCGCTATTCAGCTGGCTGTGCTACCTCGCCTTTTTCAATTCAGAGTATTTCAAAAGTATTTACCCTGACGATTGCACTGGGGAAAATGGGCGATGCGTTATGGTCAAACGTTGGCCGAGAGCCTTCGGGTGATCCTTTCAATTCCATTGTTCAGCTTGAGCATGAAGGCGGCAAGCCACGTAACCCCTTCATCAATGCCGGTGCTATTGCCGTGGTCGATGCGATCATGATGGGCCATGAGCCTAAGGAAACGCTCGCCGAGCTTATAAACTTTGTCCGCTATATCGCTGATGACGAAAGTATCTGCTTTGATCATAAGGTCGCCGCTTCTGAAATGGCGCACCGTGACCGCAATGCCTCCCTTGCCCACTTCATGAAAGCCTTTGGCCGGCTGCGTCACGATGTTGATAAAGTCTTGGGCACCTATTTCCACCAATGTGCAATCGCCATGAGCTGCGAACAGCTCGCCCATGCGGGGCTGTTTCTGGCCTCCGATGGCGTTAACCAGCCCAGCAATATCCGCGTGGTTTCTCCGCAACGAGCACGGCGTATTAACTCGCTAATGATGATGTGCGGTCATTACGATGCATCAGGCGAATTCGCCTTCCGAGTGGGCCTGCCGGGTAAAAGTGGTGTGGGTGGCGGCATTCTGGCGATTGCGCCAGGCCAAGGCGCCCTTGCCGTCTGGTCTCCGGGACTGGATGACTACGGCAATAGCCTGCTGGGTACCAAAGCGCTTGAAATGTTCGTTCAGCGTACCGGCTGGTCAGTGTTTGGGCATTGATCTGATAGCTTTTGCTCTCTCAAGTCATTTTTACAATCTGGTTAGCGGTTAAAAATATAAGTATTCCTATCTTCCTAACCAGATAACATTTCGTGGGTGGTAAAACCGCCGTCAATTTCCTGCCAAATTTATATCCTTTCGACATCAGTTCGTCACAATCCCTCGTTAGGCTGGCACCTAATTAATGAGATCGATCTCATTTCACCGGTAACAGGTACTCGCATGGCAGACTTACTCAGCGTGGCAAAACTCGCCGGCGTTTCTCGGGCAACGGCCGCACGCGCTTTCTCAACACCTGATTTAGTACGCGATACAACGCGGGAAAAGATCTTCCATGCGGCTCAACAGCTTGCATTTAGGCCTAACAAAGTGGCTCAGCAGTTGCGCTTAAAAGCAACGCAAATGATTGGCGTCATGGTGCCTAGCCTTGATAACCCGGTTTTTGCTGAACAGCTTCAAGCCATGGAGGTGGCAGCCCGGGCCTGCGGCTATTCGCTAATCGTCACGACGAGCGAATACGATGCCAGTCGTGAGAACGATATTGTCGAAGAGATGCTACGCCAGAGGGTTGATGGTTTGGTGCTAACAGTGGCTGAAGCTGATAAAAGCGCTGTGCTTACTCAGCTACATCAAGAAACCACTCCTTGTCTGCTTGTTTATAATCCTCCTGGCAACAGCGGCTTTCCCTCTGTCGGCGTGGATAACCAAGCCGCTAGCGAAGCCGCCACCCGCTATCTCATTACACTAGGTCATCAGCAAATTGGGATGGTCGCAGGGCCATTATTACAATCTGACCGTGCACGACAGCGCTATGAAGGTTATTGCCTCGCCATGCAGGCGGCTGGGCTTGCGCCCTGCCCACTCATTGAAATGCCGCGCCATACCCAGGCAGACCTGAAAAGCCTAGCGCCACATTTACACGGCGACAATGCGATCAGTGCGTTGATTTGTACTAATGATCTGCTCGCTATCAGCTTGATAGGCGAACTTCAACGAGCCGGGCTTTCGGTACCTGACGATCTATCTGTTATGGGGTTTGACGGCATTGCCCTGGGAAAATATGTCTACCCATCACTCTGCACCGTTGAGCAGCCCCGTGCGGATATTGGTCGTGCAGCCATTCACACGATGCTGAACATGATTCGGGGTGAAAGACCCGTTCTTACACCCCTGCCCTATGTATTACGAAAGGGCGAAAGTGTCGGAGCTCCGACAACCAGAAAGACCCCATCAGGTATTTCATCGAGGAGTATCGCATGAACGTTAAGCATCTATATCAAGCGCTATTGGCGACTACACTTATCAGTGCCTCAACCGGCGTGATGGCCCAAAGCAGCGATAACGCCATTTGCTACAACTGCCCACCCGAGTGGGCAGACTGGGGCACACAACTACGCCTGATTGAGCAGGAAACAAGCATCCGGGTACCACAGGATAATAAAAACTCCGGTCAGTCATTGGCACAGCTAGTGGCAGAAGCCAATAGCCCCGTTGCTGATGTGGTCTATTATGGGGTGACGTTTGGTATCCAGGCGATGGAAGCCGACGTGGTTGAGCCTTATCAGCCGGCACACTGGGATGAGATTCCTGAGGGCCTTAAAGATCCTGATGGTAATTGGTTTGCCATTCATTCAGGCACGCTTGGCTTTATGGTTAACGTTGATGCCTTGGATGGCGCCCCCGTTCCTACCTCCTGGGCAGACCTGCTAAAACCTGAGTACCGGGGCATGGTGGGTTATCTCGATCCTGCCAGCGCTTTTGTTGGTTATGTAGGTGCAACCGCGGTTAATTTGGCGATGGGCGGCGATCTTAACGACTTCACCCCCGCCATCGACTACTTCAACCAACTCGCTGATAACGCCCCCATCGTTCCTAAACAAACCAGCTACGCCCGCGTGCTTTCCGGTGAAATTCCGATTCTGCTCGATTACGACTTCAACGCTTACCGCGCCCGTCATAGTGATGGCGCCAACATTGATTTTGTGATTCCTGAAGAAGGCAGCGTTGTGGTGCCCTACGTAATGAGCCTGGTTAAAGATAGCCCCAACCCGGAAAACGGGCGTCAGGTGCTTGATTTCGTGCTTTCTGATCAAGGGCAAGCGGTTTGGGCAGATGCCTACCTGCGTCCGGTACGCGAAGAGGCTGTCTCAGAAGAAGCTCGTAGCGTCTTTCTACCCGATAGCGATTACGCCCGCGCGGTCACGGTAGATTATGACGCCATGGCCAATGCCCAGCGCAGCTTCTCCGAGCGGTATCTTTCGGAGGTTCGTTAATCATGGCAGTAACGTCCAAGCAGCCCTTAGGGGCTGCTTATTCAGCAACTCAAGCGATAAGCCAAGCTCCAAAGCGCAAAAACCTCATTGCGATATTCGCCTTAGCGCCAGCACTAGCCGTATTTCTCGCTTTTTGGCTACTGCCGTTTTCTCGTTTGATTCTCATGGGTGCCGAAGCTGATCGAAGCAGCGGTATCAGTGCTTACTTCACCATTCTTACCCACCAGCAGTACTTAATTAGTCTTGTTACCACCGTCACCGTCTCCTTTACCGTCTCACTTGTTGCCGTGGGTATTGCCGGCATTGCCGGTTTCTTTTTGGCACGGCATCGTTTTATAGGTAAATCGGTCCTGGTCGCGATTCTCACCTTTCCACTTGCCTTTCCAGGAGTAGTGGTAGGTTTTTTAGTGATTATGTTAGGCGGTCGTCAGGGGGCTCTGGCTCAATTGAGTCTGTGGTTATTTGATGAACGTTGGATGTTTGCCTATTCACTTGCCGGGCTATTTATCGGCTACCTCTATTTCTCCATACCACGGGTTATCACCACGGTAATGGCTGCCTGTGAAAATTTAGACCAAAGCCTTGAAGAAGCTGCCCGCTCATTGGGGGCTAACTCATGGCAAGTCACCAAAGATGTCATCGTGCCGGGTATTGCACCTGCCTTACTATCAACCGGCGCTATCTGCTTTGCGACCAGTATGGGGGCGTTTGGTACCGCTTTCACACTCGGCACACGGCTGAGCATTTTGCCCCTCAATATTTATGGCGAATTCACCAACTATGCCAACTTCGCCATGGCAGCCGCCCTGTCTGTGGTGCTTGGGCTGATCACCTGGGTTGCATTAAGCCTGGCACGCAAGCTGGCGGGCAGCAATGTGGGAGCCCCGGTATGAATCCACGCATCCGATTTATCCTCCAGCTGAGTTTTACTCTTCTGGTTTGCCTCTTCATGATTATTCCCGTGGCCATGTCGGTAATGGCCGGGCTGACCGAGAACTACTTTGTTGGCCTTAAAAGCGGTTTAACGCTGCGCTGGGTAAATGAGGTATGGCAGCTTTACTCCGATACTATCTGGCTTTCTATCAAGCTGGCTTTGGCCTGCTTGGTGATTGCGACGCTGATTGGTGTGCCTGCGGCTTATGGCTTGCTACGCAGCCGCCGCCGCTGGGCCAATGCAATTGAGGAACTGCTTCTGTTGCCGGTGGCAGTGCCAGGCCTTGCCACCGCGCTCGCGCTACTCCTTGCCTACGGTAGCTACCGCGAATTTCGTGGGAGCTGGCTGTTTATTCTGATAGGCCATGTGCTTTTCACCCTGCCGTTTATGGTTCGTGCCGTACTTTCCGTCATGCAGACCGCACGCCTCCCGCTACTTGAAGAAGCGGCAGCAAGCCTAGGTGCCAATTTTCGACAGCGCTTTTTTGCCGTAGTGGTTCCCAACTGTCTTAGCGGTATTTTGGCGGGAGCGCTGATGGTCTTCACCTTATCGATTGGTGAGTTCAACATTACCTGGATGCTACATACCCCGCTTACCAAAACCCTCCCGGTAGGGCTAGCCGATAGCTATGCCTCCATGCGCCTTGAAGTGGGTTCGGCCTACACGCTGATCTTTCTAGTGATGATTGTCCCCTTGCTAGTGGCTATTCAATGGGCCGGACGGCTTTCCAGCCCACGCCGCTAACCAGCCAGAACATCTAATCCGCCCCCGGCGAAGAGACAACCCTGAGACCGATATGAGTTCATCCGTCAACATCATCCTTACCCAATGCAGCCGCACTTTTTCAGGTGGCCATACTGCGCTGCAACCGCTAGATCTGCACATTAACGCAGGCGAGACCCTTGTACTTCTTGGCCCTTCAGGCTGTGGCAAGACCACTACGCTGCGTATTATCAGCGGCCTTGAAAGTCCTGATCAGGGCGGGCGCGTCCAGTTTGGCGGACAAGACGTGACTACTCTGCCTATTGAAAAGCGCGATGTCGGCATGGTGTTTCAAAACTACGCCCTGTTCCCCAATATGAGTGTTGCCGACAATATTGCCTATGGCCTGAAGATCCGGCGTTTATCCCGTTCTGAGATTGAGCAACGGCTTGCCGAGGTCATGCGCATGGTGGACTTGGAGGGCTTTGGCGAGCGGCGTATTGAAGCGCTCTCAGGTGGGCAAAAACAGCGCGTTGCCCTGGCACGGGCCATCGCTGTTCGCCCTAAAGTGCTACTGTTTGATGAACCGCTTGCGGCCCTGGACGCTAAGTTGCGCGACCGGCTGCGTCTGGAAATCGGCCAGCTACTGCGCAAACTAGGCACAACTGCGGTTTATGTGACCCATGACCAAGACGAGGCAATGGCTTTGGGTGACCGTATCGCGGTGATGCAAGCGGGGAGAATTGCACAGCTGGGTACGCCTCAAGAGATTTACCATCAGCCTGCTAATACGTTTGTAGCCGATTTTATCGGCGCAGTGAATCGCTTGGTAGTCACCGGTAAAGGGGCTGATGGTCAACTCACCGTACCAGGCGGTGAATTGACCGCACCTCATTTACAAGAGGCACTAAGCGTTTACTGTCGTCCGGAGGATATCGAAGTGGTGGCCCTAGCAGATGCCCAGGTGAAGGGCCGCGTTCTACAAAGTATTTTCCTAGGCCAATCGCAGCAGTTAATGGTTGATACAGGCGGCGCTACACCGATTCAGGTTAAAGCATCATCGCGCCAGCACTGGCCCACCGGCGCCGCTATTGGCTTGACCCTACCCCCTCAAGCGCTTTTTCATCCTGAACTTAGTCATTCAAAACTAGCCACCACAAGCGCCAAGGAGCAGGCCAATGGGTAAATCTTGTCTTATTGCTCAGATCAGCGATCCGCATATCAAAGCTGGCGGCCGGCTTTCTTACCGTAAAGTAGATACTGCCAATGCCCTACGTCAGGCCATTCAAACGCTAAATCAGCTAATGCCACGCCCCGATTTGGTGCTGATTAGCGGGGATCTGGTCGACTTTGGCCACCCGGATGAATACGCAACGTTCAAACAGATTCTGGTGGATCTGGCACTGCCGGTTTATCTGATCCCTGGTAATCATGATGACCGCCATCATTTACGTGCTGCTTTTCCCGAACATAACTATCTCTTTCAAGACACCCATTATTTACAGTGGGTAATTGATGACTATCCAGTACGCCTAGTGGGGCTGGACTCCTCCGTGCCGGGAAAACCTTATGGCGAACTAAGTGAGGAAAGCCTGCGCTGGCTGGATGAAACCCTAGCCGAACAGCCACAAACCCCGACTCTGGTGATGCTCCATCATCATCCGTTTATCAGTGGTATTGATCATATGGATCGTCAGCCTCTTAAGCAGCCCCACGCGCTGGCCGAGGTAATTAACAAGCATGCTCAGGTTGAACGCGTGCTTTGCGGGCATGTACACCGCACTATCCAGGCTCAATTTGGAAATACGTTAGCCATCAGCTGCCCTGGAGTTTCGCATTATGTCAGCCTGGATCTGACCCCAGACGGCCCTTCCCGTTTTCAGTTGGAGCCGCCAGGGTATTTGCTGCACCAATGGTCAGCAGAAGCAGGCATGGTGACGCACCAAGGTTTTATCAAACAGTACCCAGGCCCTTATCCGTTTTACGACGCTAACGGCCTAATTGACTAACGCACGCTTCATATACAGCCAAATCCTTGGAAGAGAAGCAGCAAAACGTAACCGTCTCAACGGTAGTATCCTGTTTCAGTACCTCACTCACCGTTGAGACGGCAATCCGCGCCGCCTCTTCAATAGGATAACGGTATATACCCGTACTTATGCTTGGAAACGCCACCGAGCGCGCGCCTACCGATGCAGCCAGCGCCAAGGAGCGTTGATAGCACGATGCCAACAGTTCAGCCTCGCCGCGAGTACCGCCGTGCCATACCGGGCCGACGGTATGAATGACGTAGCGCGCCGGTAGCTTAAAGCCCTCGGTTAGCTTTGCATCGCCGGTTGGGCATCCACCCAGCGTTCGGCACGCTTTAAGTAGTTCAGGCCCTGCCGCGCGATGAATGGCGCCATCCACCCCGCCACCACCCAGTAGCGACGTATTGGCAGCATTGACGATGGCATCAACGTCAAGAGTAGTGATATCGGCTTTAATCGCGGTAATGTTCATTTATAACCTCCGTGAGTAGCTAGTGCGCGGTTAACAGCTCGGCTTCAGGTTCAGCCACCTGTATCTGGGCGATCTCCCACGCTTGCACCATCTGTTTTTTAGGCAGACCCCAGCGGTAACCACCTAATGCGCCGCTTTGTTGAATAACCCGGTGGCAGGGAATCCACAGCGCAATGGGGTTAGCACCCACCGCATTACCTACGGCTCGCGACGATTTAGGCATGCCCAAAGCCTGAGCAATATGCGTATAGCTTGCCAACTGGCCTTCAGGAATGGTGAGCAGTGCGCGCCATACGGCAATCTGGAAATTAGTGCCGGTCACGTGAAGCGCTAACGTACCGGGCTCGGCTTTAGCCCTTGCAAATAGCGCATCGACCACATAAGCCGTCGCCTCAGGGCGATGATGGAGCGTACTTCGCGGCCACTCCTTGGCAAGTCGCGCCAGCAGTTCATCAGCGCTGGTAGCATCTACAAAGCCCATGCGGCAAATGCCGCGCGGGGTTACCGCTACCAGCACGGTACCCAAGGGCGTTGCATGCACGCCGTACTCGATACATACGCCCTCCCCCTGGCGCTTATGCTCTCCTGGCGTCACTGCTTCCAGCTGCACAAAATGATCATAAAGCCTAGAGCCCCCGCTCAGCCCAAGCTCATGAGCCACATCAACTAACGCACGCGGCTCTTTTAATAGCTGCTTACCGCGCTCCAAGGTCAGGGCCTGTAAAAAGCGTTTGGGCGAAATACCGGCATAACGGCAGAACAGACGCTGAAAATGATAGGCACTCAAGTGGACATGGGCAGCGACCTCCTCCAGGCTGGGCTGCAATGCCGCAAGTTCCACCATGTAGGCCATCGCCTTCTCGATACGCGCGTAATCATCCATTGTCGGCTCCTTTAATTGATACCCAAGCTACCTCTAGCTTAAGCGCTCCATAGCGGCCTGCCGACCCGAATCTTGCGCATATCAATTTTATACAATACGCCGTACCAACCTCATCGCACACTTCTCCTACTGTTTAGGAGGATCACCATGAGCGTTTCGTTATTACTACCCATGTCAGCCTTTGCCCTTGCAGCATCCATTTCCCCTGGCCCGGTGAATCTAGTGTGCCTAAGTAGCGGCACCCACTACCCTATCGCGAAAGGATTAGTCTTTGTGACCGGTGCCACACTGGGCTTTATAGCGCTGTTTCTAGGGATTGGAGCAGGACTCTACTCTTTGCTTACTACAGTGCCACTGTTCGATGTATTACTACGTTGGGCTGGGGTGGCATTTCTGCTTTATCTAAGTATCAAGCTAGCAATGGATGACGGCACGCTGCCTGAGCAAGCAATAGCAAAACCGCCTGGCTTTATGACGGGCGCGCTCATGCAGTGGCTAAACCCCAAAGCATGGATTGCATCAGCTTCAGGCATTAGTGCTTATACAAGCGGTAACGACCTGACGCAAATTGCCATGTTTGCAGCGCTGTACCTACCCATTTGTTGGTTATCGCTAGCAAGCTGGGTATACGCCGGGGCTTTTTTAAAGCGCTCTATTCAAACGCCTCGACTGTTAGTAACCATTAACCGGTTGCTCGCTGTGTTATTGGCCACAAGCTGTCTATTCTTATTGCTCGCCTAGCGATTGCCGATACTGATTGGGAGTCGCTGCAACCAACTGCTTAAAAGTTCTTTGAAAGTGAGGCTGGTCGTTAAAGCCTACCTTCAAGGCTGTTTCAACGATTGATTTGCCTTGCTTGAGCTCACGCTGGCCGAGTTGGATTCGGCGGTTAACAAGATACGCATGGGGCGTCAAACCAAAGTGTTGCTTAAACGTACGAATGAGATGCCCAGCACTATATCCGGAGTAATCGCAAAGCTCTTGCAGAGGTAGCTCTTTTAACGCATATGCATCTAGATACGCGGCCACTGCCAGGAGTTCATCGGGCACTTTCTGTCGCGGCTGACGGGGCCCTTGAGCAAGCCATTGCAACACTTCCAGCAAGTATTCGACCACCAACGTTTGCTTCTCAAGCAGGCTGCGCTGGTTATCCAGTAAGCAAGCGGCCATCGCCTGATAAGCGTTATAAAACGCTGGCTTTGATATTACCGCCGTTGCAATGTCTTCCCAGCGTGGTGAAGCTAGCAGCCCTGCCTGATAACGCAAGTCGGTAAGCCAATTTGTATCCACATACAGCATCAGGTAGGCCCAAGGCTCATTTTCAATGGGATTACACGCATGTACCCAATGTGGGTTCATTAACACTAAATCGCCCGTGCTAATTTGATAAGGCGTATCACGGTAACGAAACGTGCTTTTACCGGCGGTGACCGCCCCAAACGACCAGTGCGTATGGCTATGCGGCGCATAACATACGCGGCGCGCATCACTGATTTTGCGCAGCTCGATATACGGCATCCGGGGGTCACGCCAAAAAAGAGGAGCCGCTAGAGGAGGAGAGCTTGGAGGCATACGTTATATCCGAGCCAATGAGGTGAATCATGAATAACAAGATAGCCACTAAAGATAGCCACTAACGACTTGGCATCGTTGATTGCATCACTCACGCTAGACAATAACATGCGACCAGCCCAATATGGATAACTACCTTATACGGATATTGAAAAACGCCATATTAGTCAGGAGGACACCATGGCCAACCGAACACCTGTGCATGATCATCGGGACGCTATTACCCTGTTTGCCCGTATGGGTTACGCGGCACGCGGCGTTGTCTACCTTCTGGTCGGCGGCCTTGCCGCCCTTGCCGCGTTGGGCGAAGGGGGGCAAACCGAGGGCAGCCGTGGCGCCCTGGAAATCGTGCTAACCGCCCCTTTCGGCAAGATTCTACTGGCTGTCATTGCCCTGGGCCTTATTGGCTATGCGATGTGGCGCACCATCCAGGCAGTCAAGGATGCTGATCATCACGGCACTGAGGCAAAAGGGCTTGCCATTCGAGCAGGCCTCTTAGTCAGTGCAATCACCCATACACTGCTGGCCTTCTACGCCGCCAGCCTGATCTTTCGCCTTGGCGGCTCTTCTGATAGTTCTGGTGGTTCTGAGGGCGTTGTAAGCTGGCTGTTGCAACAGCCTCTCGGGCGCTGGCTGGTAGGTGCGGTGGGTCTAGTTATTATTGGTGCAGGCATTGCCCATGGCATAAAGGGCCTAAAAACCAAATTTGATAAAAATTTCGATATGCCAACACATATTCAGCGCTGGGCCTATCCGGTTTGTCGTTTCGGTCTTGTTGTCCGCGGCTCGGTGTTCGTAGTTGTGGGCAGTTTTTTTCTGATTGCGGCCTATCAAGTAAGCCCTAGCGAGGCAGGCGGCACAGAAGAGGTATTCAGTGCACTGCGAAGCCAGGCCTATGGCCAGTGGCTGTTGGCATTCGTTGCTATTGGGCTATTCGCGTTTGGCGCCTATAGTGTATTAGCCGCTATTTATCGCCGTATTAATCCAGCGATGTAGACCTCGCCCATGGCCATTACCTCAAAAAGCTCTAAAGCATGGTTTGAGCGCATTAACGGCTCAAAGAATATGCTATGGCTACTCGGCACGCTCTCCTTTCTTGAAACCATCATTTTGCCCATTCCTATTGAGCTAATACTCATCCCGCTAATGGCGGCTAACAGGCAGCGTATCTGGCTGCTGGCCACCGTTACCACGGCAGGTTGTCTTATCGCCTCGCTGGTTGGGTATGGCGTGGGCATGTTGCTATTCCAGTCCATAGGCATGTGGTTTATCGAGTTAATGGGCTGGCAGGAGAGCTACCAATTCTTTCAAACCTTTTTTAATCAGTATGGCTTTGCCGCTATTTTAGCCATCGGCATCCTACCCATTCCCTTCCAGATAGCCATGATTACTGCGGGGCTTTCAGGCTATTCAGTTCTGCTGTTTACTCTGGCCGTCTTGATCGCCCGTGGCCTTCGCTACTACGGATTAGCCTGGCTGGTAAGCCGGTTTGGTCATCGCGTCCTGATGCTATGGAAGCGTCATGCATTACTGACTAGCGTGGTAGGCGGTGTAATAGTGCTGCTGATAGTACTGGGACTACAAGTGCTGACGAGCCAAGTGATGTAAACAGCTGGAATTTGGAGGCTAAAAAAAGCATATGCTATATGCCGTAATCCCGCTCAACCTTGGTAATTCTGGTTTTAAAGTGCTGATACCACTGCTGATGCCCAAGCCTCTGTGCCTCTTGATGCTCGGCATGAGCCTTCCACGCTTTAATCGACTCCAAATCAGCCCAGTAGGAAACAGTGACGCCTACTTCATTCCGAGCCGATTCAACGCCTAAAAATCCCGGCTGCTGCGCGGCTAACTCAACCATTCTGGCCGCCATCTCATCGTAGCCATCATCGATATCCGTACGTACTGATGTAAAAATCACCGCGTAGTAAGGTGGCTCCGGGGTAGTAGCGATAAGTGGCATGTAAGTTCTCTTGAGCTGAAAGCTGTTTTGATAAGCATACCGTAGATGGATTGACGGACTCTATATTAATAATGGGCTTTCACTTATCAAATCAAGGATGTCCGATATTGACCGGTTCGTGACCGCTTAGCGCATCGTTAGCGTGGCCTAAACCCTCTACGCTGTAGCCTCACTTCCTTGCCATTGAGGCTTACCATGTCACTATCGAACACCGCGCTACTTATGATCGACGTGCAGTCTTCCTTTCCCGTGCGTGATTATTGGGTAGAATCGCTTGCTGCGGCCGAACCAACGCGTCCTATTAAACGCGGCGAAGGCCAATCAAATACCCGTTGTGCAGATACTGCATGAAGCGCCCAGCATTTGGCGCCGTTCCCAGCTAACCATGTCGGTTTAATTGAGCGCCTATAGAAAAAGCGTAACCCAATAAGGGCGGCGCGCACCGCCAATCATTAGAACAGCGCAACCAGAATTTGAATGCACATAATGATCATGCATACGATTCCCACGCCGTAGGAAATCGTACGCCAAGGCTGAAGCGCGTTCAGATAACATAGCGTGTGGCAGTAGCGCGAAGCGGTAAATAGCATAAAGAGCCACATGGCGAGCCCTGAAGAAGCGCCCACCAGAACGTAAGCAACGCCCAGCCCCAGAAAAATGGGGATATTTTCAAGATCATTCGACCAGGCTTTGCTGGCCTTTTGTACCTGCGGCAACTCCTCTTGCGCAGGCGCCTTGCCTGCCAGTGCCGCATCCTCCGGCGTTTTAAAGGTCATCTTCGAGATTCGGTGAAACCCCTGATATAAAGACGTAGCGAACATCTTCGCAAACAGCAGCACCGTCGCCAGTGCATACCAATAAACGGCCTCATCCATAATGCCTCCGGTAAGATTCAATCCTGATTAACGCGTTATTGCATATTGAGAGCTTCACTGCCCAAGCATAGCCAACTTTCAGCTGCTTGGATGTGACCGTCTCACAGACTGTGCGAGTGTAGTCACACTTTCCCGGCTCGTGTCTTTAAGGTTTAATAAAGGCCATGCGATGAAGCCTTTTTCATCAATGATCGCGGGTTGACGCCATGGCCTTAATTATCTTGCCCAGCAACGCCGCTTGTTTGAACTTGCAGCAGCGCTTACCCGATCAGCGCCTTCGCCCGTGGGTGCAATGCCTGTGGTCCATGGCCGGGCAAGGCGGCGTTGTTACACCTCAAACAGAAAAGCTCTATCCCGATGCTGGCTCCAGCCTTACGATCACACTTGCCAGCACCCAACCAACCATCACATTTTGCTTTAATAAAAGCACCTTGATTGAAACGTTCAACCCAGCGGAAATCTGTTTAAGCATTCGATTCAAAGCGGCAGGTGCCTACGCTTTGCTGGGCCTGGAGCCACAGCAGTTTTCCGATACCCATCATTCATTGGGCATTGATGAAAAACCTCCTTGGTTGGATAGCCTGATGCCTGTGGTCGAACGTCTTTACCAAGTTAATGCAGTAAAGGGCCTTGCCTTGCTAGAGGCTTGGCTGTTTAGTCGGCTGGAAAGCCAATCACCCAATAATAGCCGTATTCAAAAACTGGCTTACGAAATTAGCCGACTGCAACTCCCACCGCAGCAGCTAATAGCCAACCTGGGATTTACTCGGCGCACGCTGGAGCGCAAATTAAAGCAAGAGGTAGGTGTTTCACCCGGCCATTTAGTGGGTTACGCCCGGATGTATAATGCTCGCCAGCTATTAGCTACTAGTCATCTTCCCCTCGCGGAGATAGCCCTACAGTGTGGCTACTTCGACCAAGCGCATTTTTCTCACGCCTTTCATAAATTCACCTATGAAACTCCGGCGGCATATCGAAAGCGCAAATTGTCGCAAATTTACAAGGCGTGAAGGTTTCCCGGTTTTAAGCTCATATTTCAACTTATCAACCGGAGCATTCCCATGCTGCAACGCCTATCACCTGAATCCGTTTACCGTCTGTGCCCTCGCCTGCCTAAGCATCTTCTTGCCTTGGGCAAGGTCGAGTCAGGTTCAACCGTTAATCAAACAATAATTCACTTGGTTAAACTACGCGTCTCACAAATCAATCACTGCTGTTACTGCCAGCATATGCACAGCCAAGAGGCTCGAAACGATGGCGAGCGTCAGGCGCGCCTGGATGTATTGCCCGCCTGGCGAGAAGCGCCGTGCTTTTCTGCTGAAGAGCGTGCCGCGCTTGCCTGGGCAGAAGCCCTCACCCTTATTAGCCAGAAAATGGTCAGTGATGACGATTATAAAAACGCCATTACCGCGTTTGGCGAACAAGGGCTGATGGAACTCACCAGCGTTATTCTGGAGATTAATAGCTGGAACCGGATAGCGGTCAGCTTTCAGTTTACACCGGAGATAAACTGATGGTGATAACGCTGCGCCAACAACTACCTAACCTGCTGGGCATTCTCTCCAGTTTGTGTTTCTTCTTTGGCAGCTTTTTGTTCCTGCCCGCGTTTGCAGCCTACGCAACCGCCGGCGTCTGGTGCTTTGTGGCGGGGTCACTGATTATGTTTACCATCTACCTAATGAATATAAAAGATGGTCAGTAAGCCCGCTTCAAGTTGCACGGTATTACAAATGCAAAGCTGTAATAAAGAAAAAAGCGCATAGTGCCCATTCACTATGCGCTTTTTCAAAGTCAGGCCCGGTTTCATGCCTGACGTTTGAATACCCGCTTAATCATGACACGCCAAGCCAACAAGGCGCGTTACTTCTCAAAGCCACCCCACTCGTTTACTATGCGCCACCCTCAATCCCAAGCTACCCAGGCCGCCATGTCCTTTAACGCACTCTATACCGATCTTTCAGGCTATTACGATTTGATGTGCGAAGACATCGACTACCCGGCGCAAAGTGATGCGGTTCGCAGGCTTCATCAAATTTTCGGTAACGGCGGCAATGCTCACCTTGATCTCGCCTGCGGCACCGGTCCCCACGTTCGTCATTTTATTGATCATGGCTACCTGAGTAGCGGCCTGGATATCAACCAGCCCATGCTGGATATCGCCGCCACGCGCTGCCCGGAAGCCCACTTTACATGCCAGGATATGGGTAGCTTCCAGGTTAACGACCCGCAAGATCTGATTACCTGTTTCTTGTATTCAATTCACTACAGCGACGGGATTGAAAAGCTCAAGGCGTGTATTGCTAGCGTACACAATGCGTTAAAGCGTGGTGGGGTTTTCTGCTTTAACGCGGTCGATAAAGACAAAATCGATAACGATCTATTTGTAAAACACACCGCTAAAAAAGCCGACGATCTGTTCACGTTTCGCTCGGGGTGGTATTACAGCGGAAGCGGCGACAAGCAGGCCCTCAAACTCAGCATCGAAAAAACCAACACTTGCGATACCCAGGTATGGAACGACGAACATCCCATGGTAGCGGTTAGCTTTACCGAGCTAATTACCCTGCTTGAGCCTTACTTTGAGGTTCATGTATTTGAGCACAACTTTGAAGCTATCACGCCCTGGAACAACATCTCAGGAAACGCCATTTTTGTTTGCGTGAAGATTTAATACTTCGCAGTAACTTCACGTGGCTATTCAATATAATTATTGAGCCCAGTTATTTGACATAATAGCCGCTTACTCTCCAAACGCCCTCTTCCAGGTGTGGTGTAATGATTTCGGTGATGCTCGGCTTATTGGAAAAATGCGTATGATAAGTGAACTCTCTGTAATCGTTTTTAGGCGCGCCGGGCATGGAGGTTTCATTGATGACCCGTGTGCGCCGCCGCGATTCCACCACCCCGAAATCACGGCGTGCCGCGCTTATGGTCCGCTCCAGCATGCTGGGTGATAGCGGGCGTTGAAGCAGAGGTGATGCTTCTTCCCAAGCCAATTCATACTCGCCGCTGTCAATTGCTTCAAGCCATGCCAGCACTGCGGCTTCTGCCGCGTCGGAGTTCGCCTGGGCATAGGGCGCTAGCAGTAGCAGAGTCGTGATGAAACAGGTCAACGTTTTTGGCATGGATAACTCTTAGCGGCGATCAGAAAGTTGATGGGCTTAAGTAATTATCGGAACCAGGAGAAATTTCTTTAGGAGTAAATCATCACAACCAGACAAGCCCGCTATACGGTTTTGATTTTAGAGCCTCCAAGCGGCTCTTCAGGCCGCCCACATGCACTTCCAGCTTGTGGCCATCAGGGTCCAGTATATACACCGAACGCCCTTCGCTTTGATTCACTTTCCACTGTGGCACGCCAGCATCTTTCAAACGTGTATAGAAGGCATCAAAATTCGAGGCCGCGATAGCGAAGGCAAGGTGGGTGTAGTCAGTTTTCGGACATGGCTCATCGCATGAGAGGCACAGCCATAAATCGCCGGCCGACAGGTAAGCGCCATCCTCCCATTTCACATGGCCTTTCAGACCTAGCATCTCGATATAAAAATGCAGTGAGCGCTCCAGGTCACTGACGGCAAGGGTGATATGGTTCAGTCCGGTAATCATCGACATCTCTTTTATCACTTAACCATGACTCAGCTTTGCGGTAGGCCATTCAGGTACAACATGGATAGCGTTGAAGCCAGTACCCACATTGCATTACTGGCCCAGCAAGGCAAATAGCAACCCCCCTTGCCTTTCCTATCGGCTGCTGCTGTGTGCAGTTCTATAAGTTCAGGATGCCGAACCTGAGTTATTAGCGTCTGGACGTAACTGATGTTGAAGACCCATCAGAAAATTGCGAAGCACCTGATCCTTACACTCGCGATAGTTCTTGTGGCTGGGTTTGCGGAAAAACGCGCTTAACTCATGCTGACTGATAATAAAGCCTGCCCGCTCGAATATACCTAAAATATCATCCGCCTTTAAATTCAAGGCGATGCGCAGCTTCTGGAAAACCATATTGTTATTCAACTTGCTTTCAGGCGCGGGTTGCTCGCCGTCACGTTTCCCACGCTTATAGCTGATAAAACCATTAAGAAACGCGGCCAACTCCTTATCTCTCATCTTGAGGAAGCCTTCGTCTTCCTCCTTCTTCAGCCACCCAGATACCTGCTCAGCGGTCGCATCAAACTCTGCCAGAGAGAAAATTTTCAACACGGCATTATCTTTTAAATCAAAGCAATAGCGTATGCGGCGCAGAATATCATTATTGGTCAAAATACAGCTCCTAGTCTTAGGGAAACCCAACACGGTCAATTGTTACATCTATCACGGATATTTCCATGTTTACCACGCAGCTGACTAACCCGCCGTCAGCTGTTCAAGCAATTCATCGATTTCAGCTTTAAGCTCTTTATCTTCAATCTTGTTGGCACTTATTTGGGCATTTTGAAGGTTTTGGATCGCCGCGTCCGTCTGGCCCAGTTCAACCTGCATGGTAGCCATGGAAAAACCGATGGAGGACATATGGTCTTTCGAATTGGCGGCCACGGCTTTTTTCATGGCTTTTTCATAGATCGCCAGCGCATCTTCCAACTCCTCGGTAAAGTCCGCCAGCGTTTCCCACTGTTCGGGGTGATCTTTATCGGTATTTTCGTGTTCAATGCAGATAGCTTCCAACTCCGCATAGAGCGCATCGAAAGCTTCCCTATCCTCTTTATCGGCAGCTTTCATGAGCTTTTCAGCGAGTTCGTAAACCGCCTTGTATATTTTAGTGTTAATCATGAACAACTACCTTTTCTCTATTTGAAAATAGTAACAAGCAAATAAGCCTGCTAAACATCGACGTTTGCAAAGCAGCCGCCCACCGTGGCCGGTAATGCTATACCTTTGGGGATGGCCTATGGGCGATCATTTTACGGTTTTTGTGGCGGGGATGTTATGTTTTGCTTAGTTGCTTTCGGCAAGATCGTTTTTATCTGCTCGCGCCATTAGAGGCATGGGAGGGCATTTTCAGCCGTCAGAGGCAAAGAGTTCGGTCCACATTCAACGGCCTGTCCTCTGCAATGCCTGGTTAAGCGATTCCAAACTATCAGGGGCACCACCCAACCGAACGCAGCCATCGGCTTCTGTCGCCCAAGAAGCCGATGAAGATAGGTGAAGATGAATAGATATTTGAGATGCTGTTATATCATTCAGCAAGCCAGCGGGAACCCACACTAAACCAGTATCTCTCAATTTATTAGGTACTAGGCTGCCACAAACCGAACAAAAATCATTCCGATAACCGGTTGGCTTCTGAAAAGCGCTGATTTTGGATTGACCAGAAACCCAGTGGAAGCTATCCGCTTTTACAAAAGTGGCCGTATTTGATGTAGATCCAGTTGCTTTACGGCATAGAGAACAATGGCATTGATAGAGGTTCGGTAACTCCCCTTCTATTTCGAACTTAACCTCTCCACAGAGACATTCACCGTTCATCGAATATTCCTTTAATGCTTTACGTCAAGCAGCCACAAACAGTAGGTTATTGCTATGTACTGTTAACAGTAACATTCCATCACTAACTCTGGATGACCAGTTCGTTCATCAATTTGCTCCTTTAATAAAATAAATCCATGCTTCTTATAAAAATTGATACTTGGAGCATTCTCTTTGTAGACCGTCAACTGCAAGCACTCCCTTCTGGTTTTTGCATCATCAAGCATAGCTGATCCCACACCTTTACCCTGTAAGCCTGGAGACACAAAAACTGCAGCCAATGTGTTTCCGTATAGGCTGTAAAATCCAGCTATTTGACCCTCATATTCACATACAAAGGTCTCCGATGCAGGAATATAGGTATCACGCATTTCACTAACTGTTGACTGCCAAAACGCTGACCCAATAAAAGCATGCGCTTTAATCGACGCTGAAAGCCAGATATCCAACACTTGATCAATATCAGTCTCTCGGTATTTGCGTATCATCTGGTTGTTCCTAACTGTTGGTCAACTGCGCCAATGGCATCACAGAGAACCATTTGATAAATTTTTTTGTGCAGCAACGAACGAAGTTAATCAGAAATCCACTCAGACTTGAAGAGAGCGGATTCTTTACATGTAAATCAAGACTCCATCATTTACACTTTTGAATAGTGCTTTTTTCATCTACTCTATACACCAATTAAGAAACTACAGCTCACCAAGGCTCGCTTTTTAATAGCACTTCGCCATCTGTAGCTAAATCTCCATAATGCATAAACTCGAAGGTAGAAAGCACTCTCTCACTTTGCTGAAGGAAATAAACAGCCCCCCTATAACGCTGGTAACCTTGCTTTTCGTAATAAGCGACTAAGCGAGACGGGCAAAAGAGGGTAAACACCCCAATCCCCAAATTTTTGATCGCCTGAGCATGTGCTTCATTAAACAGCAAGGCTGGAATACCTTTTCCTTGATATTCTGGCCGTACAACAACACCGCCAATACCAACCACTAAACGTGGGACGTCATCGACCAAGACTTCAAAACTATCAAAGCCAATGTGGCCAATAGGATCATTGGCTTCCGAGTAAGCAATGGAATGCCAGGAAACAGGCGTCCACTCTTTACCACGTCCCTCTTCGGGGAAAACCCTTTCCTTCCACTGGGTTAAATAACGCCACTCACTCTCCAATACCTCTTTTTTAGTTTCAACCCTCATTAAAAACTCCAAAACCTAGCAACCATTGTAAATAACTTTTAATTTTACTAATAAAATATAATTTATTGTTGGCCAGAATACCCTATGGAGCTACTCTGCTTATTATTGATAATGAAGGTTTAAATTCCTTTCGGCAATAGCTTCTTGAGCCGGACGCTCTCTTCCTTAAAGGCTTTCATAATGGGGTAATTTTCTCTGTGAATCGCTTTCCCATGCTCATCATCCTTTAAAGTGATGAGCGCTACTGAGATTCTTTTGAATTTAAACGCTGGGAGCAGGCCAGCTAGACGAAGCGCTTGAATTCAATACCACCCCAGTTGCCACAAGACATTGCAAAGCCCTTATGGCAGCTCAGTGTTAGTGCTTCAAAGTAGCCATTGCGCGCTGAAGAAAAGCGAGTTGTCCGTCCTGAAGCCAAGTACCGCGGCGAAGCTCTGGCTCATTCATCTGCACCTTGCGTATTTCTGCATGCGCCTTTGGATCCTGACCAGCATAGCCCTGGAAGATGGCCAACCACTCCTGAGCTACCTCTCTACCGGTTTTGCTTTCGGGGCTAATACCTTGTTCCAGCATTTGGTTAATACGCCTAAGTAGAGGTGGCCAACGTTTCATATAGTCGCCATACCGCTTAGCCAGATAGGTGTAGACTGACGGGCTCAGGTGGCGACGGAAGATGGCTAGCTTGTGCTCCAGAAAAGCCTGTTGGATGAAGTTCACCTGCTCCTTTTCGACGCCCAGATAGTCCTGCAGCGCCTGCTCCCGCTCGGCCATCAGGCTTAGCTTTCGAAGTAGCTCAGGGTTACCAGCAGTATCCTGTTCCAGTTGCTCCATCCAGCGCACCGCTAAATCCTGGGCTGTAGGAGTGCACGGCTTCACGCCTTCGGCTTGGATAGTGTTTAATTCATCGAGCAGCAGTTGCCATTGAGCCCGCGTGGCACGCTGTCGTGTGTAAAAACGCAGATCTTGAAGTTCGTCCCTAGAGAAATAGCGACTATAAGCCTCCAGCAATTCCAGAGTATTGAGAAATACTTCCGTACTGGGTTCCGCCTCCCCAGCGAGTGTATTACGCAGTTGCTGCAACTGATCCCTCAAGCGCGTAGCGTTATCGATTTGGATGTCTAGTGCTGTGATGTTGTCGTCCACAAGCCTCTTGATGGAGTGGCGGGTATCATCTTGCAGAAGTGAGGCGATATCCGCCAAGGTAAACCCCAGGTTCTTAAGCAGTTGGATACGCTGAAGGCGAGTAATATCCCGAACATTGTAGAGACGATAGCCAGCCTCGGTACGACCCGAAGGCTTGAGGAGTCCCAAAGCGTCGTAATGATGCAGGGTACGCACGGTTATACCAGCGCGCCGAGCTAGCTCACCCGCTTGCATAGGCTTGGTGATATCGTCGCTTCTACTTTGCTTCATTAGCTATGCCCTCCCCCTCTAGCTTTTCCCTCGATGCTTGGTTGCGTTGATTTTGCTCGTTGCATGTTCATGTTAGTAACTGAGCCATTTGACCCGATGCGGCCTCCTGGTCATGCCTAAGGTTTAACGCAGAGCAACAATATAATTGAATCCACTACCAGCAATCTGCAACCCGTCCTTACGACGGTGAAAGTATCGTTGGTTGAGGTCAGCGGCATCATTATTATCAATCTGGGCGAAGCCCATTCCGTGCAATTCCTCCACCAACGTTTCCGGATGGAATTGCGAAAGCCAAGGTTCTCCCATAGCGGCGAATATCTGCTCAGAAACAGCGACTATCGATTGTTCGATGGGGTTGAGCAAGTTGGTAGCCACACGATAGTCAAAGACGATAACCGCCCCTGGGGCCAGGCCAGCCACCGATGCCAACACGTTACACACCTGCTCCGGTGTTAGATAAGGGCTAACGCCCATCCAACTAATAGCAACAGGCTGAGTGCAATCAAAACCCGACCCGGCCAGCGCTTCAAGCCAATTTTGCCGCGTCAGGTCAGCTGCGACAAACTGAACTCTCGCGGGTATCGTCAATCCGGCTTGCACCACCCGATCTTGTTTGAGGTTCAGCATTTCTGGCTGATCCACCTCATACAGGTTTACTTGGGGCAAGCTTGCACCATAACGCAAGGCGTAGGTATCCAAACCAGCACCGAGGCTCACTACCTGAGACACACCTCTGGCTACAGCGGCGTTCAGTGTATTTTCTGAAAGCAGGCTGCGGGCGACAATGCCTGCTCGCATGGAGCGGGCGCTAGAGTCGTTATAAGCAAATGGGTCAGTACTCACTGCTTTACTGAGCTCCGAGCCAAGGAGGGACAAGCTCAAAGGATCATCTAACACTCTCGGCTCGTCCAATAGCTGATGCACTGCACGGGCAATCGCCACGCGATGGGCAGAGTCGTTGGGATTGGCCTTTGGGGTTTGAGTCGTCATCGGATCCGGCATTGCTATCTCCATCGTTTTTGAACAATGAGCGAACTCTAAAGCCTCACGTTGCGTGAAGGTCAACATCTCCGAACGAACTAATGAATCGCCCCGTATTCAGGGGCCACTCCCGAGATACCATTGAAGCATAAGAGAAAAGCTCCTCAGGGCTTCGGCGCATAGCCTGACCAAATGTGTAAAGGCCGTAAAAGTCGACAAGACCGACGAACAAACGGCCGCACTGATTGAGGCCCGTAGCGAGATTTTGAAGCTATCATCATAGAGCGCGCTATATAGGAGGCGCGTTAGATTGAGTAAGACTCAGCCTATCAATAGACAATGACAAGGATAGTTATGGCCGCTTTTTTACCCCCTTCAAGTGCACGTCGGTCTTTACGAGCGTGGGGGCAGTTAGTGTTACTGCTGAGTATGCTCTTGGGCTTATCGGTCCAGGCTGCAGAGGAAAATGTTTCAGACATCAACATCCCCCTTACAGCCAATGGCGTAGAAGAGGACACAACAGCGCACTCATCACCAACCATAAGAGGCGAGAGCACTAATAATGCGCAGATCGAAACCACCCCTTCACCGCTCAAAGACAATGAAATTCGTCAGCGCATTAGCGGAATTTTTTCTGAAATTGATGGGCTGGGCGCGGTTGAAGTCAGCGTCTCCCAAGGCGTCGTTACATTAGCGGGTGAAACGGCCAATGAAAGAAAAGCCCAGCAAGCCATCAATTTAGCCAACCGTTTGACCGACGTGGTAACGGTGGATGACCACATCAACCGTACGTTGGACGTGCAAGACAATGTCTCGACCGCCTATCAAGGCCTAAGGACCAAGGGCCAAAACCTGCTCAAGGCATTGCCCCTATTAATGGTCGGCTTCTTACTGTTTGGGCTAGTCGCGTGGTTTGGCGCTTGGCTGTCTCATCGGAAAAGCCTGTGGCAACGACTGACGCCTAACCCATTCGTAGCAGAATTATTGGCACAAACCATCAAAGTCATTTTTATTATCTTAGGGTTAATATTGGCGTTAAGCCTGATAGGCGCTGAAACGATTATAGGTACGCTGCTGGGCGGTGCAGGGGTGATCGGTATTGCCATTGGTTTTGCCGTCAAAGACACAATTGAAAATTACATTGCCTCATTGATGCTTAGTATTCGCCAACCCTTCCAGGCACGAGATCATGTGGTCATCAATGATCGAGAAGGGATCGTGGTGCGCCTCACCTCGCGCGCCACGATTCTCATGACCTTGGATGGTAATCAGCTACGTATTCCCAACGCTGATGTATTCAAAGGCATTATCCTCAATTACACCCAGAACCCAGAGCGCCGCTTTACTTTTGAGCTAGGGGTTGATGCAAATGACGACCCCTTAGCGGCCATCAAGGTGGGTCTTGATGCGATTAACCAATTAGACTTTGTGTTAGCTGAGCCCAAGGCCATTGCCATCATCACTCACGTAGGCGATTCCAACATCGTATTGGAGTTTCTAATATGGGTAGATCAGTCAAGAACGGACTTTGGCAAAGCCCGCAGCATTGCTATTCGCGAAACCAAGCATGCATTAGAAAACCAAGGGTTCAGCTTACCTGAACCGATCTACCGCTTACGCTTTAACCCGGAGCTTGAACAAGGGTTGGGATGCTTTCAGGGCGAAAGCGCGGGTTCGCTCACCCCCGATATGACGCTACCCCCGACCACGCCTAATTCTCAAACAGCCATTCGGCCTAATACAATTGACGATAGAGACAAACAGCAGGCCAAAGCGCGTGCGAAGCAGATATTACGAGGCCACGAAGCGGATGAGGTGTTGAATGCCCGCCCCGACGAGAAGCTGATGAAAAAGGTAGAACAGGAAATTGCTGACAGTTCTGATGAAACCGACTTATTGAATAAGAATTCTCCGCGAGAGTAACCATGATTTAAGCTAAAACTCGACGTACAGCCGCAGCGCATCTTGAAGTTGTATGCCATTCTCAATAATGGGTTCAGAGTAATTATCTAGAAAATGGTTTTTAATCACCCGCTCGGCCCTAAATCCATGGCGCTGGTAATAGGTAAGCTGGTACCCAAAGGTGACGGTACTTAACTCCACCCGCTGTACTGTTTTGTTTTTGAGTTCGGCTAAAGCAAACCGCAGCAGGCCAGAGCCAAGGCCTTGTTGCTGAAACTCTGGATATACCGAAACATTAAATATCTCAGCGATGTTGTCGCTGATAGCTTTTGCGACACAAACTCCAGCAATTTTTCCATTACGCTTGACCACAAAGCACCATGCGTCATCAAGGTAAGACTCGATGCTCTGCTCTGAAGGATCTGCTTCGAGTAAAAGCTGAATGGGCACTTCTCTAGCATTGATTTCCTGATAATCCATGTTGCCTTGGTTCACGTTGAAAACATCCGATTTTATTGAATTCTGGACGAGTAAAGAACATGACATAGCCGCAAACAACTGCATAAGAATACTTTTCGATATTCAAACGCAGCATCTCCTGACCGAAAGGGAGGTTCTGAACAAGGCAGTTACCCGCCCGTCGCTGATCGTTTGTTATGACTTTACGAGATAACTCCGTTGTGCGCGATCTTCGCGCATGAAGACACTCAAATATTCAGTTCTGCTTGCCCAAGTATTTCTTTGCACACTCGCCAACAAACTTACGCCCAGGATTGCTCCCACGGACCCACTCGTCTGGAGAAAACAGATCAAAGAGCCCCACTTTCACGAGTGTTGGAATGGCTGACTCCAGTTCCCGCTCTATGTCATCGCGCTCCCCCGCATTGTATAGCGCAATGTTATGCAACATGGTTGCCACAGTGCCTGTTTGCACACGGCTGCCGTCTTTAAGCTGAACCGCTGGCAGGCTTTCTCCATCGGCGACTATTTTACGATTGATAGACCCGAGCTGATCGGTATTCTCAATATCTTTATTCATAAAAAACCTCTCTTGGTTAGCTAACACTTGCCATGGCGTTAGAGCACTAGGAATTTTTTATGGTAATTATCATAAAAGAATATTGCAGGAAAGAGGGCTTACATGAACAATGCAATACCCTACTTACAGCAGCCTTTTATTGATTGCAACGTACTCCAGAATTTCGTAAGAGTAGGCATACTTAAACGCGCCTGTGATATCGATACCTGAAAGTTCTTTGCATAAATCACTAGCTATCGCATCAAGGGTTCTCCCCTTACGCGCTGCCTCTCCAATATTGGATTGAGTGGATAAATAACCGATCAAAGATTCAAGCGTGAATTCTACCGGTAGCCACCCGCTTTCATTTGCTATAACGGAAAGCTCTTCATCATCTGCCAGCGTCATATCTTCAAATCGATTACGCGGCGGCGATGGATAGCGCTTAAAATACTCTTCACGAAGCCAATGATTAAACGCTTCAGAAGTGGTATGGCCCGCGAATGCGAAATTATAGATGAGCCAGAAAGCCCCAGGGTTGGACGCGGCTTTATAGGAGGCAACAGCCCGCAGGCCATTAAACCAATGAAACGCCATACACGTCGAGATGAGATCGAAACGACCTTGTTGAGGAAGGTCAGTGTAGTCCGCTTTTCTAACAGAGAGGCCACGATTCTGCGCTATGGCCAGCATTTCGTCGGATGAATCAATACCGATCACCTCCTCGCCAATAGCCAGCAGTGGAACGGTAGAATCACCGGTGCCGCACGCCACATCAACCACACGCTCAAAGTGCCTGCCCTTCAAATGCTGCTGCATTTTTTGAACAACAGCCTGATGGGTTTTGGGTCGATATTGATCATACCGCTCCCCCGCGCCAACCTCAGTGAAGTATTGGGCCATGTGTGTTCCCTGTGCAGCTGATTGTTAGCTGGCGGTATGCTTACCTATGACAAACAGCCTCTGTATTGTAGCCATCCAATTCGAGAATAAAGGCAGCATAATAGCTTGCATGGTAGTTAGGCCTATAGCTAGGTGCACCGGCCTAGAGATAAATGAGGCAACCCCTGGGAGAGCTGCCCTATGGCTTACTTGAAGATATCCAGATCTTCAGCCAAAACGACTTCGCCGTCATAGCCTGCCTTTACCTCATCGACAACACCTTCGATCGGTGCGCCATAGTGGAGTACGTGATAAAGCACGAGCAGGCCAGGCTTGGCCTCAGCGGCAATATCAGCAAGCTCGGTCGTCAGGGTATGCGCGTATTGATGATAGGCCTGCCACTCTTCAGAAAGATCGCTCCAACCCTCATGGCTGATCACTTCGTGAATTAGAATATCAGCGCCCTTGGCCTGTCGGGTTACCTCGCTATTAGCGGAAGTATCGCCAGAAATGACGATGGTCTTATCTGGGGTCGTCACCTTGAAACCATAAGCTAAATCCCAGTCACCATGCGAAACGGGGAACGCCTCAACCCGCAGGTCATTCTCCTCGAAAATGACGCCGGGGCTATCAAACTCGGTCACATTGGCTCTAGCCGCATCAGGATTGGTAACCGGACTCTTGTCCTTAAGGCGGGTTTCAGTATCGAGCGTGAGAAACTGATAAGCCCCCTCGCTCATTTCTTCAGTCCCAACTGGCCCAAAGAGGTTAATAGGGCTTTCTCTACGCCACCAGTAAGTGCCTAGCAACTCAGGAAAATCGAGGATGTGATCGCTATGCAAATGAGTCAGGAACACATGATTAATTTTAGGAGGATATAAAGCTTCGATATCGTACCGCTCATACGCCTGAATCGCCCGCTGAATAACGCCTGCGCCTATATCAAAAATATAGGCTTCGCCATCATGAATAACAGCGATACCTGCACCAGCACGCTCTCCATTGGGCACAGGCGTTCCCGTGCCTAACATGACCACTTCGGTACCTGCGTTTGCCACCACGGGCAATGTTAAGACGACACCAAGAGATACGGCCCGCACGAGCTCCTTGTTATTTATCACTGCCTTTCCACCTTGTAATAATCATCATTGTTCGCATTACGAATAAAAATACGTTTTGCGAATTACATGCTAGCAAGAGCTTATCCAGACAGGCATTAGACTTAAATATGACTATTGGAAGTTATGACATGGTTTGGATCAGTTATTGAATAGCTCATGAGTAGCGCTGCCTAGCTAAATAACGGACATATAGAGAGAGCGGCTTGACAATAACAGCTATGAACACCGGCACCACTCCAGGAACAACCGCGTATACAAGCTTTTAGCATTTCCCGTTGCGAAATGAAAAAGGCGGCCTTCATTAAACCGCCCTCTTTTTTCTATTTATCTTTCTCCACTACTGGCTACAGCGCATCTCGATTTAAATTACGCTCAGCCGGTATATCACTGAGATACTCAACAAACTCCACCTCAAACCCGGCCGGGTCAACGAAGTAAACGTTTTTACGAAACGGCTCGGTGGCACCCGGTTTGGCAACAGCAAAGCCCGCGTTATTCAACCTAGCCACCACGGCATCCAGGTTATCGGTCACGTAGGCAAAGTGAGCCAAACCAACACTATGGCCTTCCAAAGCACGGTTCTGCCCTTCGCCATGGTCGCTTAATGCCAAGTAATGCCGGTCATCACCAAAGTGCACCCATTTGCGCGGTTTGCCATACCACTCGCCATGCCCCTCATCGCGTATCCGCCAATGTGGGAAAGCGGCGCGGTAAAAATCCAGCATGGCATCCATATCTGCAACAACCAGATTAACGTGCTCTAAATACATGTTGTTCTCCTTGCGTGGGTTCGGAGAAAAGGATAAAACCTCAACCTGAGTTGAGGTAAAGCTTTTTTTAAACCCAGATAAAAACAGGAGCAAGGATGGCCGAGGCAAATTGGAGTGTCGGCAAGGTGGCTAAGCGCTGCGGCATTAATATCAGCGCCCTGCACTTCTATGAGCAGCAAGGGCTGATTCAAAGCTCACGTAATGCAGGCAACCAACGCCGCTATAAACCGGAAGTGCTAAGGCGCATTTCAGTGATCAAAGCCGCGCAAAAAGTGGGCGTCAGCCTGGACGAGATCAAAATAGCTTTTGAGTCACTGCCCAATAACCGCACGCCCACGGTAGAAGACTGGCAGCAACTATCCAAAAACTGGCAGCGTATGTTGGATGGCCGCATTGCCTACCTGCAAACACTACGCAACAACCTGAGCGGGTGTATTGGTTGTGGGTGTTTGAGTATGACCAGTTGCCCTCTTTATAACCCGGATGATCAACTGGCTGAGCTGGGTAGCGGACCGGTGCTTTTGGATCAGGCAGAGGAGACTGCTCGTTTATAGCCTATAAAAAATCTATTTATATTGGCTTAAATACTTTATTTGCTTCCATAAAAAACTATTTAATAAAACTGGGTCATGACCCACAACACGGCACTCAGAATGAACAAATAAGATTATAAAAAGCACTATAAAAAATTACTTAAAATTTATTGTAATGAATGATTTAAGTTTATTACATAAATCGCCATTCAGTACTATCAAGTCAATTGTACTATTCGAGCAACGAACGGCTGCTTTTACGCTATACTGCATCACTTTTTCTTTTCGACACACCTTACGACACCCTGTCAGAGCTTCCCATGCCCTTTGCAAAACTAGGCTTATCCAGTCCTCTGGTTCAAGCGATTACCGAACTAGGCTACACCACGCCCACGCCCATCCAGGAACAAGCGATTCCTGTCATTCTCTCGGGCAAGGACCTGGTCGCCACCGCCCAGACCGGAACGGGCAAAACCGGGGCCTTCGTTCTGCCGCTGCTGGAACGCTTCAGTACAGCAGGCGAACTACGCGGCAAACGCATCCGTGCGCTGATTCTGGTGCCGACCCGTGAGCTGGCGGTTCAGGTTGAAGCGAGCGTAGCGCAATACGCTAAACACCTGAATTTAACGTCCATGGCCGCGTACGGGGGCGTGGATACCGCACCGCAAAAAGAGCGCTTGATCGAAGGGATCGATATTCTCGTCGCCACGCCAGGCAGGCTGCTGGACTTGGCGCATCAGCGCGCGGTGCACTTCGATGAACTTGAAGCCATGGTGCTGGACGAAGCGGACAGAATGGTCGACATGGGCTTTGTCGATGACATTCACAAGATCCTCGTGCGCCTGCCGGAAAAACGTCAGAACCTGCTGTTCACGGCCACCATGACCAATGAGGTTCGGGCGCTGGCTTTTGACTTTTCCGACAGCAAGAAGGCCGAGCTGGCGGCGGACATCTCCATTTCTCCTAACGTTCGCGCCGCTGCCAGCATCAAGCAATGGCTCATCACGGTCGATAAGGACACCAAGTCCGCCCTGCTGAGCCACTTGATCAACGAGAATGAGTGGGATCAGGCGCTGATTTTCGTCGAGAAAAAACACAGTGCGGCCAAGCTGGTTGCCCAACTGGAAAAGCGCGGCATCACCGCGGATTCCATCCATGGCGGCAGAAGCCAGGCGATGCGCGAACAGGTATTGAGTCAGTTCAAATCCGGCGAACTCAAGTACCTGGTGGCCACGGGCGTTGCCGCGCGCGGCCTGGATATTGGGGAGCTGAGCCGTGTGGTGAATTACGATTTACCCTTTCCGGCAGAAGAGTACATCCACCGTATTGGCCGAACCGGCCGTGCGGGCGCCACGGGTGAAGCCATCTCCCTGGTCGATATCAGTGACTTCAAGAACCTTTGCGCCATTGAAAAACGCTTAAATAGTATTATCGAGCGCAAGGAAATTGAGGGCTTCCCGGTTCAGAAGGCAGTACCCGTTTCACACTTGAACCACGTAAAGAAAAGCAAACGTTAATACTCCAGAGAAGCCCACCGCCTGAATAAACGAACGGTGGGCTTCTCTAATGGCTTTGCTATTCGAGCTGTTTATCAACCGATGGGTAGCACCCGGGCCAGCAGAGCTCTCTCACTACTCGGCGGGTGAAAATGCATCCAGCAGCTCGGCATTGGTCGGGTATTTCTCCAATAGCTCAAACAGCTTCTGCGCCCCTTCGATGGGTTTGAGCTGTGTCAATGCGCGACGCAGTGTGCGAACTTTTTCGATCTCCTTAGCATCGATCAAAAGCTCTTCTCGGCGGGTGCTGCTCTTGGCGATATCGATGGCCGGGAAAATCCGCTGATTGGCCACGTCGCGTGACAGCACGATTTCCATATTGCCCGTGCCCTTGAACTCCTCGAATATCACCTGATCCATACGGCTTCCCGTATCCACCAGCACGGTAGCCAGAATCGTGAGCGACCCACCGTTTTCGATCTTTCGCGCGGCACCAAACAGTTTTCGCGGTATTTCCATCGCGCGGCTATCCAGCCCGCCGGACATGGTACGGCCATTGCCCCGCTGCTCGGCGTTATGAACGCGCGCGAGCCTTGTGAGCGAATCGATCACGATCATCACATCGTGGCCTTCGCCGGCTTGCCTACGCGCTGTCTCAAGAAGCTTATCGGCCATTTGCACATGATGGGTGTAGCTTGCGTCTGACGACGACGCATGTACCTCTGCCGACACACTGCGCTTAAAATCCGTCACTTCTTCAGGACGCTCATCGATCAGCAAGGCATACAGTTTTATTTCCGGGTGCGCCTCGGCCACGGCCTGGCAGATATGTTTCAACAGCGTCGTTTTACCGGAGCCTGGCGGTGCGACGATCAGCCCGCGCTGCCCCATCCCAATGGGCGTGATCAAATCCATCGCCCGCACACTGCGCTGGGTGGAACCAGGCTCCAGGTGAATGCGGGGGGAAGGATGGATGGCGATGCCATTTAAAAAGCGTTTTTCGGGGTCATCCGGAAATTGATCTCCAACTTCGTCGGCGGGCTTGGCCTCTTGCTGCCTTTTGATTTTCAAGCCTAGTATTTTTCTCGTCATAAGATCGATGGATCGCCTTGGGTAAGCTGGGTTCATAGAGTAATGGCTAGGCTTTGAAAATGGTATCGAGCGCGAGCAACACTGCCTCAGCCATTTTCGGTGAACTGGGGCAAATCGTCGGTAATCTCGAACCACGGCGCCTTGTTGCCCACGAATACATGGCGGTTTGGACGTACACCGGGGTCGGTATCGAGAGTGCCGAGCGGAAGCGCGTAAACCTCCGGCTTTTCCGTGAACCGGGTATGAATGCTGGACCCGCAGGTCGAGCAGAACACCTTGAACTCCCCCGGCGATGACTCAAACGTTTTAAGCAGCGCTTCGCCTTTCACTGTTCGCCAGTCACTGGCCTGCACTTTTGCGCAGGTTCGAAACGCGGCCGCGTGAAGCTTTCGGCACATTGAGCAGTGGCAATGGTAGACGTCGGTAAGTGGGCCGGTTATTTCGTATTGGATGCCGCCGCAGAGGCAGCTGCCTGATAGGGTCATTTTTTAAACTCGCTATTTTATAACGCGGCATTCAGCGGTTTGTCTGCTGAAATGCTTTATTAATCCTTAGCACCAAGGATAACCTCAGAAAGCTCCCCAGCGATTTCTTGAATGCTACTTATAGATGTATTTAATGCCACTTTATCAGCAAGTGCTGGGCTGAATTTAATAACTTCATCCTTAGAAATTTTGTGCCATATCGGCAATATCATCTTATGCCCATTCATCTCTCTAGCAATCATTGAGTCCAATTCATACTGCGTCCAGTTCTTTGAACAAAAAGCAGCAGAAAGGATCACTGTGCCAAATTTAGACTTAACCAGACCGTGATCAATACTTTTCCGTAAACTATCACCCACTTTCAATGTAAATTCATCATACCAAACTTTAACACCCATATTCTCGAGAGTTTCAGCCAGCGGTCGAACGAATTCTTCTTTATCTTCTGACGCATGAGATATGAAAAGGTCATACTCCGTATCAGGCAAATCATTGAAAACACTGACATGGCTTTGAGCTTTAGAAGCCATTTCAATTGTTCTTCGAACCTCATCCTGAAGTTGCCTTTGATAAGCTAGCTGTTCTCTTTGCTGCCTTTTTTCCAAATCTACTATTTTTTTCCTTTCTCGGTCATCTATAGCCGCCTGCTTTTTTCTCTCCCGCTCTTCTTCTTTTAGAAGGTCTTGCTTTAACTTTAATAACTGACCTTCTTTATCTGATAGCTTCTTATAAAAATCAGATTTTTTAACCTGAACTTTAGCTATTTCACTATTTTTTCGTTCAACTTCAGCAGCTTTGCTTTTCAAAGTAGATGCCGGTGTGCTTTTAGTAATGCTTCGGTTTATCTGTCCAATTTGATTACCCAAGCCACTCTCTTTCTTTGTTTCCAAGCTGATCTTGTGGTGAAGGTCTGCTATTTCCTTTTGAATTCTTGTTATAGAACTGCTTATTGTTGAAATTGACATTTAAACTCCTTTTTAATTCGTTGAGAAGAATTAACGCCCGTATTCGCTGCTGGTTTGGAGCGCAGCGGAAAACTAGTCCGATAACATGCGCTTATTATGACTCAATACTGTTTACAAGTGATAAAGCATCCGACCAGCTGGTATTATCTTCTATGTGCCTTTTTATCAATGCGCGATTGGATGCAACAACTGTTGGCCAACGCTTTTTCCAAACCTTATAAGCATGCCAAGAATATCCTATGTAATACTCTTTTCGCATCGTAGTCATTGACCGAAGAGTTGCTTTTAAAAACTGTTCTTCAATTGAAGTCCCTTGAATCTCCATTATTGATGCAAGGTACACCAACCAACCTGCAAGGTGCTCGTATTGTTCCCAAGCGTTATGTTCTAAAGTTAGCTCTCTCTTTGACTCAACAACTTCACCCAGCATTTCAACAACTCTTGCATCATTTAGGCTCAGCCCTTCAGCCGATAGCGAAGAAATGATTCTGTAGAATGAGTCATCTAACTTTAAAAAGGCTTCTTTAAAATGAAAGCCGTCATTCATAACTTTCCTAATACTCTTCAGTGAACGCTCTGCGATTCCAGATACCTTTGGTATCTTATCATTTAATTCTTGAAAGAACCTATCTGTATTAACTTCATCGATAACTCGAATACCATAGCAGTGTGAATAGTAATCTTTTACGTGTTGATCTACAGCAGACCTAGAAACTAAAAAAATATTTGAACCAATCACATGGCTCTTAGAAAAACCTTTGTAATCACTAATTATTGCCTTTAAGTTAGTATCACCAAGTGAGTAGCCCAAAATTACTACCGTATTTTCGTGTAGTACCGTACTCAACTTTCTTGAAAAATAAGAATCGCCGTTTATAAATCTGAAATAGTCTTCAGATGTAACTACCATGTTCTCAGGGGAGTCGACTGAACCATGTACATGGTAAATTTTTACATTAGCAGAGGACCTAGGTATAGGTTTTCCAGGTGTAATCGATTGACAGCTATTCTCACCTGTCAGCTTTTCAGCCAGCTTGTCATAATTAGTAGTGATAACCCTAAAAGATCTACTAGAGAAAAACTCTTCGATTTCTTCTATTTCATCATCAAGGTCTACTTCCCCTATTAACCCGGCTATCTCTTCATGAATATTTTTACCAATTGCGGAAAGCTTGATTGAGATGACCTGAGCAGCCTCCTCTAAACTAAGTTGCGCTGACTTATTTTCAGGAAATAGAGATTCCTTGATTTCTTCTGAATTAGGCAATAGGTCACATAACTCTTCCAATAATCCTTGCCAACTTGGAGCTTCATTATCAGAGATAGCTTTAGAAAACCCAGTACCAGTAAACAGGCACAATCTATTTGTTGCAGCTGCATATGCGATTTCGAAGTACTCGCTCAACATGTCCTCCTTCAGTCATAACAGTGATGATACGCCCAGCCACATAACATCAATAATCGCGTCAGCACATTCCTTGATATTATACAGACTGCATATAAATCATAATTAACTATTTTATATAGTTTCGGTAAACTATCAGGCAGCATATTCATTATTCGCGTGCCCGCTCGTTTTGCCTGTTTCAATTATACTCTATTTACAAATTTACCTTTGGTCACGTGGTAATTTCATGACAGCGGTCAGCAATAGGTCGTAGACCCATTTAGGACTCATGAGAAAAGTATTTTAGGAGTAAGTTAAACGAGATTGGCTACAGCTAGATTCTGTGCTAGTTCTGTTAGCTGTGGCGAGATCGGGGCAGCTAGTGCTGCCCTTCGCGGGTGCCTCATTGGCTCGCGCCTCGCCAAATCGTTACGCCGCGCTACGGGGTGATGATTATTGAGGCGGAATCTTTCGCGCGCTAAAGCGGGCTCCGACAAAACCAGCCTTTAGCAGTCCTAAGGAAAGGAGGGGCAGGCCGAGTTGGCCTGCAAAGTGGTGGCTTGCGTTATGCTTTCAGCACGTACTTGAGGGTTTCAACGACCTGTTCGGTAGTGGTGCACCATGCCTGGGCGCCAGCATCCACTTCCTTGAGCGGGTGAACGATATCTTCACTATGCAGGGTGATGTAGGGCTTGGCCAACGCGGAGCAGTAACCTGCATCAAACGCAGCGTTCCACTGCTTGTACTTGTCGCCAAAACGCACGACGACCAAATCGCTTTGCTCGATCAACGTGCGGGTGCGGATGGCGTTGACCTTGGAGGATTGGTGGTCGCGCCAGAACTGGTTGCTCTGCTCGCCCAGGTGATCGCCGGCGGCGTCACTGGCGTCGTGGTCGGTAACTGGGGCAGTGAAGACGATATCCAGGCCTGCGGCTTCTGCGCCGCGCTGAATTTCGTCGCGCCAGTCGGTGTGGATCTCGCCGGAAAGGTAGACGTAAAAGCTCATGGCTTGCTCCTTGAATGCTGACTATCAGGTAACTCGGTAGCGCCATTTTATGGAAAAATATTCCAACTTAATACCGGCGCTAGATGAGCGGCTGTTTGGCAAGTAGGTAGATATCCATAATCCAGCCGTGCGTTTCACGCAGCGCCGCTCGGCGTTGGATGATCTCATCACTCACCTCGCTTAGCGATCCTTTGATCAAGCATTGCTTATCCATGCCCAGGTACGCACCCCACCAGATGTAGGTGTCATCTTGCGGCAGCGTGGTAAACGCCCCGCCGCTATCGAGCATTACGGCTACCGTTGCGGCGTCTTCAGGCCAGCCGCGTTCGCGCAGGCGGCGACCGGTGGTGATTTGGATGGGTTCGGCGAGCGCATTAAGCGGGATTTTATGCTCGGCGGTGAGCACTTGCAGGCTGGTGATGCCGGGCACCACCTTGACCTCAACGGCGCGGCCGCTGTCCGTCAGGCGCTTGGCGATGCGCAGGCTGCTGTCGTAAAGCGAGGGGTCGCCCCATACCAGCATACCGACGCGGCCGCCGCCCGGCAGGTGCTTATCCATCAGCTCTGCCCACACGCTGGCAATGGCGTTATGCCACTCGTCTACCGCGTTTAGGTATTGGCGCTCGGCATCGCGGGTGGGTAAATCGAACTCGACGATGCGTGTGCTGGCCGTGTCATTAAGCAGCTGCTCACACAGTACGCGGCGCAGGTCGATAAGGTCTGATTTCGCCTCGCCCTTGCGGGGTAGCAGAATCACCTCCGCCTCGTTGAGTGCGTGCACTGCCGCGAGCGTTACGTGGTCAACGTTGCCGGTGCCAATGCCGATCAGCGAGAGCGTGATCATGCGCCGCCCTCTTCATCCGTGCTGCTGGCAAACGGCGAGTCGGCGGACTGGGGACGAAAGCGGCGGTCGTAGCCTACCGCGTACAGGCTGCTTTCCTGGAAATCTTCGGATTCGAGTACCGGCCCCACCAGAATCAGCGCCGTGCGCTGGAGCGTGTGGTCGATCAGCGATTCCACCGTGGATAAGCGCCCGCGCAGCACGTGCTCGTCCGGCCAGCTGGCCCGCCATACAATCGCCACTGGGCACTCTTCGCCGTAATGGGGCGTCAGGCTTTCCACCACCTGGGCCAGGTTGTGAATGGAGAGATGAATAGCAAGTGTGGCGCCCGTGCGGGCGAAGTTGGCAAGCGTTTCACCTTCCGGCATTGCGCTGGCGCGGCCCGGCGTGCGGGTCAGCACCACGGATTGCGCCACGCCAGGTAGCGTGAGCTCCTGGCCAAGCGTTGCCGCCGCCGCGGCGAAGGAAGGCACGCCGGGGGTGACGCTGTAAGGAATACCAAGCTCGCGCAGGCGGCGCAGCTGTTCGCCCATGGCGGACCACACTGATAAATCGCCGGAGTGAAGCCGGGCGACGTCCTGCCCTGCGGCGTTGGCGGTTTGAATTTCCTGCATAATTTCATCAAGTGACAGCGGCGCGGTGTTGATAATGCGCGCGCCTTTCGGGCAGTGCTTGAGAATTTCTTCGGGGACGAGCGACCCTGCATACAAGCAAACCGGGCAGGCGGCAATTAAATCACGCCCGCGCAGCGTCAAAAGATCCGGCGCGCCGGGGCCTGCACCAATAAAATGAACTGTCATAATCCAACTCCTTGCGCCGCTGTGGTTGCCAACGCGGCCGTGGCCTTTCTATCGTCTGAAACCGTGCGCGGGCCTAGAAGCCGCGCCCCGCTACCCGCGGCCAGAAACGCCACGGCTTCTGCCACACTGCCGGTGCCTTTTTCGCGCAGGCTGTAGGCGGAGTGAGTCAGCGTGGTAACGCTTGCCAACTCTGCATCCGCTACGCTTATTACAGGGATGTTGCGGGCGCTGCCCAGCGCTTCAACCAGTGGCAGCATACTGCGAGCCGCTGCCAACCGGTCGATAGGGCCGTACTGGGCAATCAACTGATCCAACACCTGTTCGAGCGACTCAAGCGTTGCCTGCTGGCGAAAGCCAAAGCCTGTGACTTTCAACGCCTGCCTAGCCACTGTTTGCTTAGTCATCGAACGCCACGCCACTGCACAATTGGGTAGCTGGCCTTCCAGCCCCGGCGCGTGCCCATTGGTGCTGCGTGGGCCAGCTCCAGGCGCAGCAGTTCCCCCCCCGCCTGTTGCTGCCAGTGCGCCAGCAACGCTTCGGATTCCAGCGTGACCGCGTTGGCCACTACTCGCGTGCCGCGAGGCAGGCGCTGCCATAAAAGATCCAGAAGCGCTTGGGAAAGCCCGCCGCCGATAAACACCGCATCGGGCAGCGGTGCATTCTCAAGCACCTCCGGGGCGCGGCCTTCGCTTATCTCCAACCAATCAACCCCCAGGTTTTCCGCATTACGTCGTGCCCGCGCGGCGCGCTCCGGGTGCTGCTCAAAGCCGGTGGCCTGGTTATCCGGGTGGGCCAGCAGCCACTCGATGGCAATGGAGCCAGAGCCAGTACCGATATCCCACAGCCGCTCGCCTGGCCGGGGGGCAAGTGCGCAAAGCGTCAGGCTGCGCACGGCCTGCTTGGTGATCTGCCCGTCGTGCTCAATAAAGCTATCGGCCAAGCCGAACGTTAAGGGAAGCGCGGGGCCGTTGCCGGCGACTTCAATGCCCACCGCCACCGGGTGGGCGATATCGTCGGGTAGCGCGTCATCCATACGCAGCGTGCGGATGCGCTCCTCTGCACCGCCCAGGGCTTCCAACACGTTTAGTTGAGAATCCGCAAAGCCGAATTTGTTAACCAGCGAAGCCAATTCAGCCACGGCGGCACCATCGCGCAACAGCACCAGCAAGCGCCGGCCGCTTTGCAGGTAAGGCCGAATGCGGGTGAGCGGTTTGGCGTGCAGGCCCAGGCAGGTGCAGCGCTCAAGCCCCCAGCCCAAGCGGGCCGCCGCCAGGCTAAAGGTCGAGGGCGATGGCACGGCGACCCATTCGCTGGCTTCCAGGTGGCGCGCAAGGCTGGTGCCCGCCCCAAACCAGAACGGGTCGCCGGAGACCAGCATGACCACTCGGCGGCCGCGCTCGTTGAGAAGTGCGGGAATGCCGTCAGCAAACGGTACCGGCCACTCGCGAATATCCGCATTTAACGGGGGAAGCAGGCGCAGGTGGCGGCGAGCGCCAAACACGATCTCGGCACGTTCAAGCTGCTCGCGGCTTGCCGCTGTCAGGCCCGCTGTGCCACTCTCCCCCCAACCTAATAGTGTGAGCCACGGAGCCTTGTTAACCTCAGCCATGATAAACGTCCTGATTCTTGGGGGTACGAGTGAGGCCAGCGCGCTGGCCTGCGCCGTTAGCCAGCGCGGCATTCCGGCCATGTTCAGCTATGCGGGCCGCGTTAAAGCACCTAAAGCGCAGCCGCTGCCCACCCGCGTGGGCGGTTTTGGCGGCGCCGAGGGTTTGGCGGCCTTTATCACTCAACAAAACATCACCCATATTATTGATGCAACCCACCCGTTTGCCTCCCAGATGAGCCGCAATGTGCTGGCCGCCGCCCTGCAAACCGGCGTACCGGCGATTGCCCTGACGCGCCCTGTCTGGGTGCCCACTACTCATGATAACTGGCAACATGTGACGAGTATTGAAGAGGCGGTTAGCGCCCTTGAGGGCCCGCCCCAGCGCGTGCTGCTCGCTATTGGCCGCATGCACCTGGCCGCGTTTTCTTCGCAGCCTCAACACCACTATGTGCTTCGTTTGGTCGACCAGCCGACCGCCCCGCCGCCGCTTGCCCACTTCACCACCACGGTGGATAGAGGCCCGTTTACCCTGGAAGGCGATTTAGCGCTGCTTAAAACCCAGCGTATCGAGCACATCGTGTGCAAAAACGCCGGCGGCGAAGGTGCCAGTTCCAAGCTTGACGCCGCCCGCGCGCTCGGCGTGCCAGTCATCATGATTGACCGCCCGGCGCTGCCCGCTCGCCATGAAGTGTATAGCGTTAATGAGGTGCTGGCCTGGCTTAATGATTCACGAGGCTGAACGCGGCGTATAAACCAGCGGCTCGCCATCTCGATCAATCAACCGCGTTTGCCGGGAGCCGACGATCACCAGCGTGCGCATATCCGCCATCTCCGGCGTGGCATCTTTTAATGCCGTTACGCGGATCGACTCTTCAGGCGTTGAAACCGCCCGGGCGAAGATGATCAACCGTTCAGGCTCACACGCTTCGCGCAGCACTTCCAAGGTGCGTTCAAACCCTACCGGGCGTGACTTGGAGCGCGGGTTATAAAACGCCATGGCGAAATCGGCTTCAACTGCTAGGCGCAGACGTTTTTCGATCAGCGCCCAGGGCTTTAAGTTGTCGGATAAATTGATGCAGCAGAAGTCGTGCCCCAGCGGTGCGCCCGCTCGGGCGCTGGCCGCGAGCATCGCAGAAATCCCCGGCAGCACCTGAATATCCAGCGTTCGCCACGCGGCATCGCCCGCTTCCAGCGCTTCAAACACCGCGGATGCCATGGCAAATACACCGGGGTCGCCGGAGGAAACCACCACGACTCGGTGGCCTTCAAGTGCCAGTTTCAGGGCCTGCTCGGCCCGGCGAATCTCTTCACGGTTGTCTGAGCCGTGGCGCACCAGGCCTGAGCGCGGCGCTACACGGTTAACGTAAGGCACGTAACCCACAACGTCGGTGGCATCCGAAAGCGCGGCGGACACTTCGGGGGTAATCATCGCCTCCGCCCCCGGCCCCAAGCCGACGATTTTAAGCCAGCCGTTCATGGGCGCCTCCCGTTGCCGTGAATCAGCACAATCGAGAAGTAAGGCACGCTCTCGCCAACCTCCACAAGCGGCAGCACGCGCTGCTGTTCCATGGCGGCGTACTCGATCAGCCACGCCTGATCTTCCCGGCCCGCCTGTTTAAGCGCCCGGCGCAGCTTTTTCAGGTTACGCCCAATCTTCATGACCACCAGCGCGTCGGTATCAGCGATATGCTGAGCGAGCATCTCTTCGGGCAGCGTGCCCATTAGCACGGTGAGAATATCGTCGCCCCAGGTGATGGGCTGTCCGGTAGCCGTCCAGGCGGCCGACATGCCGGTAATCCCCGGCACTACGGACACTGGCACCTGGTTCAGCAGCCGCGTGTAGAGGTGCATAAACGAGCCATAGAAGAAGGGGTCGCCCTCGCAGAGTACGACCACGTTGCAACCGGCGTTGGCTATCTCGATCAGTTGGGTCACGCATCGCGAGTAAAACTCTGAGAGCAACGCGTTGTACTGCGGGTCTTCAAAAGGGATCTCCGTGGTGACCGGGTACTCCATGGGCAGCTCGATGGCGCCGGGTGCGATTAGCCCCTCAACAATGCTGCGCGCATGACCCTTGCGGCCCTTCTTACGAAAATAGGCGATATGTGTGGCGCCACGAATCAGCCGGTCGGCACGCACGCTCATCAAGTCCTGGCTGCCCGGCCCCAGGCCAACGCCGTAAACAGTGCCCTGTGTGGATGCCTGTGTCATTCGACGCGGTCCGCCATGGCGTTGATGGCCGCGACCGTTACCGCACTGCCGCCCAAACGGCCACGTACGATGCAGCTGGGAATTTCAGGCGTCGCCCAGAGCGCTTCCTTGGATTCGGCGGCCCCTACAAAACCTACCGGGCAGCCAATCACCGCTGCCGGGCGCGGGCAGTTTGGGTCTTCCAGCATGTTCAAAAGATGAAACAGCGCGGTGGGCGCGTTGCCAATTGCCACCACGGCGCCTTCCAGGTGCGGGCGCCATAATTCAAGCGCTGCGGCCGAGCGGGTATTGGCCATTTCTTGAGCGAGGTGTGGCGTGCGCTCATCGTTCAGGGTGCAAATGATCTCGTTATTGGCCGGTAGGCGCTTGCGGGTGATGCCTTCAGAGACCATGCGCGCATCGCAAAGAATCGGCGCGCCGCGTTCGAGTGCTGAACGTGCCTTATTGACCGCGTCATTTTGAAAATGGATATGCGCGGCAAGCTCCACCAGCCCGGCGGCGTGAATCATGCGCACCGCAACGGTCTCTTCCTCGGCAGAAAAGCGCGCAAGGTCGGCCTCGCTGCGGATAATCGCGAAGGATTCCCGGTAAATCGCCGGGCCGCTTGTTTCGTACTTATAGGGCACCCAAACTCTCCAAATATTCGACGACCTCAGTCTCGCTGAGGCCTGTCTTAACGGGCGTGCTCTGCGCACCACCCTTAACAATAAGATTAAATCGGCCTGCCTGACCGACCAGGCATACGTCGGCCGATGAACGGCGGGCGCACCCCTTGGCGCAGCCGGATATATGAACGCTATGTCTTTTAACTTCGGGCACCAACCGCCTGGCGAGCGGTTGGGTGGCAACGTTTGCCTGAGCGCAGTAAGGCGCGCCGGGGCAGGCATCCATCAATAAACGCGTATCCTGGTTATCATTGATTAATCCTTCAACCGGCCCGCTTGCGCCCTTGACCCATAAACGCCGCCACGGCGTTACGCGTACATGGCTCACCGGCGCAGGCGTAACAACTGCCCGCAACGCAGTAGCGGCTGCGCGACCAAACGGCAGCCCATAAACCATGCCCGCTTGGTGTTCTCCAAGCGCCAGCGCCGCGCTTGGCATTTCACCCGCACTTACCGCGGGGCGCATTTTAGCAGGTGACCACGCGGGAAGCGGCACTTTATGCCGTCGCATCCGCCCGACGTCATTTCCGCCACTTTCCACAAACCAGTGCGTCAGGCGTATTAAATGCTCAACGGCAGCCTCAATAGAGCCCACCGGCGTGCCGCAGGCATGGCCTTCGGCGCGCACTATCAGACTGCCGTCTATTGAACGCTCAACTCGAAAATCAGCGGACGTATCACCCAACACCGCTAATTCACCAGCATCAATGGCAATACCAACTTTGCTGGGCATCGTAGCCAGTTCGCTGCCTCGCGCCAGTAACAAGCAGGCGAGTTGATGCGTGTCATCGCCCGCCTGCCAGCCGGGCGCCAGCAGACACTGGGGCTGCTGCTCAATGGTCGGATCCGGGCTGACCAATTCGTGTGCGACCAAAAAATCCATTAGCGGTGGCCACGTGGTTTCCGTAACGCCACGCAGCTGAATATTGGCCCGGCTGGTTAGCTCAATCAGTCCGTTGCCATAGGTTTCCGCTGCATCACATAGAGCGACTACCTGCGCTTTGGAAAGCTGGCCTAGCGGCGGGCGCACGCGCACAAGCCAGCCATCGCCGGTTTCCATGGGCCGCCAGGCACCGGGGCACCAGCCTTTAGTCAGTGGGCCAGTGCTCATAGACTGCCGGTTTCCCTGGCTTCGTCCATTTCCAGCAGCAGGTCTTGCAGCACGTCGCCGTGCTCGCCGGGTTCCTGCCACATACCGCGCTGGGCGGCTTCCAGTAGCCGCTCGGCCATTTCTTCCAGCGCTGCCGGGTTATGGTCACGTAAAAACTGCTGGTTGGCCTTATCCAACACCAGCGCTTCGCTCACCTGGGCGTACTGATAATCCGCGACCAGGTCAGTCGTGGCATCGTAAGCAAACAGGTAATCCACTGTGGCGGCCATCTCAAACGCGCCCTTGTAGCCGTGTTCACGCATAGCGTTGATCCACTTGGGGTTGAGCACCCGCGAGCGAATTACCCGAGCCAACTCCTCTTTCAGCGTGCGAATTTTGGGTACGGCGGGGTTGGCATGATCAGCGTGATAGATCACCGGCGCCTGCCCGCTTAGCGCGCGAGCGGCGTTGGCCATACCTCCCTGAAAGGCGTAATAGCTGTTGGAATCGAGAATATCGTGCTCGCGGTTATCCTGACTCTGCATCACCGCATCCAGCCCTTTGATCTGCTGCTCAAAGGCGCCGCGTGCGGCAGTGCCCGACTCCTTAAACTGCCCGTAAGCGTAGGCACCGGTGCCCAGGTAGGCCTCGGCCAGATCATCGGCATCGCCCCAGCTACGGTTTTCAATCAACCGGTTCAGGCCCGCGCCATACTCGCCGGGTTTGCTGCCAAAAATACGGTAGCTCGCTTCCTGAGCGGCCATTTCGGAACTTAACCCCTGCGCTTCAAGGGTTCGCTTGCGTTCAAGCACGGCGGCACGAATGGTATTGCTATCCCCCGGCTCGGCATAGTTGGCAACCGCTTGCACTGCGGCATCAAACAGGCGAATCACGTTGGGGAAGGCATCGCGAAAGAATCCGGATACCCGCAGCGTGACATCCACCCGTGGGCGGTTAAGAAGCATTGAAGGGATCACTTCAAAATCGATCACCCGCTGAGAACCCAGCGACCATTTGGGCCGCACGCCCATCAGTGCAAAGGCCTGGGCAATATCGTCGCCGCCGGTGCGCATAGTCGCGGTACCCCAGATGGAGAGTCCCAAGCGGCGCGGGTAGTCGCCATTATCCTGCAGGTAACGCTCGACAAACGCCTGGGCGGATTTTTCGCCCAACGTCCAAGCAGCAGGCGATGGGATCGAGCGATTGTCCACGCTAAAGAAGTTGCGCCCGGTGGGCAGCGTATCCAGCCGCCCCCGGCTGGGCGCGCCGCTGGGCCCGGCGGGTACGAAAATCCCTTCTAACCCATCCAGCAGCGAGCCAATCTCCATTTTCACGCCCTGCTGCATAGCGGCCCACAGCTGCTCGCGGGCAAATTTAAGCTGTTCGGCCGTGGCGGGGTAATCTCGGGCCAGCGTTGCCAGATTGCCTTGGGCCAATACGTAGTTGGCCACCAGCTCCTCGGCGAGAAGCTCCAGCCGCTCTCGGGTATCGGCGCCGGTTCGCCAGGCAGCGGTTAGTTTGCCTGCTAGCACGGCCGGTTTAGGGCCAAGCCAAGGCTCGCTACCCGCCGCCAGCGGGTCGAAGTGTTCATCCAGCGCCAGATCGGCGGCAAGATTATGCAGGAGGCCCCGGCTTGCCACGGTTTCGCCACGCGGCAGCCTTAGCAGCGCGACCAGCGTGGCCGCGCGTTTTTCCTCGGGCGGAAGCTCACCCAGCACATGCAGGCCGTGGCGAATCTGGGCTTCCTTGATATCGCACAGGAATGTATCCAGCTCGTTGAGAATTTCGCTGTCACAGCTGCTATCCACCGCGTGAGCAAGCTCCTGGTCGATGCCGGTTGCCCTCAGGTGGGCTAATATTTGCTCGCGAATCAGCGCCTCGCGCTTAGGGTCCATATCCAGCGCCTGATAATACTCATCGGTAAGCGCTTCAAGCTCGGCCATGGGGCCGTAGAGTTCGGCGCGCGCCAGCGGTGGCATCAGGTGGTCGATAATTACCGCTTGGCTTCTGCGCTTGGCCTGGGCGCCTTCACCGGGGTCATTGACGATAAACGGATAGAAATGCGGCAACGGCCCCAGCGCGATATCCGGCCAGCACTCGGCGCTTAGCGCGGTGCTTTTGCCCGGCAGCCACTCCAGATTGCCGTGTTTGCCCACGTGAATCACCGCCTCGACCTGATAGTGCTCACGTAGCCAGAGGTAGAACGCCAGGTAACTATGCGGCGGCGCCAGCTCCATATCGTGGTAGGACTGGGTAAGGTCATCAATAAAGTCGCGCTCGGGCTGGATGCCTACAAAGGTTTCGCCCAAGCGAATACCTGAGATCATCAGCCGCCCCTGGCGGCACTTGGGATCGTTTTGAGGCGCGCCCCAGCGCGTCCATATCGTTTTTTGAAGCGCGGCGGGCAGGGTTTGAAACCAGGCCAGATAGTCGTCAACACTGATACTTTGCCAGCAGGCACGCTGATCCAGGCTGTCATGATCGTTGGTGACTGCGTCCTGAAGCTGACGAATCAGCTCATCGCCGCTTTCAGGCAATTCGCTTATCGGATAACCGGCATTCTGCATGGCATTTAAAATTTGCAGCGTAGAGGCCGGTGTATCCAGTCCCACCCCGTTACCGATACGCCCATCGCGATTGGGATAGTTGGCCATAATTAGCGCGATGCGCTTTTGAGCATTGGGCGTTTGACGCAGCGCGCAAAACCGCCGGGCCAGTTTGGCCACAAAGGAGGCACGTTCGGGGTGCAGCGTGTGGTGCGTGACTGAGAGCTGGGCACGAGCGTTGTAGTGCGCTTCGGCTTTAAACCCAACGGCCCGGGTGATAATCCGCCCGTCCATTTCGGGCAGCACCACCTGCATGGCGACATCGCGGCTATGCAGCCCGGCAGCCATTCCCTGCCAGTCATCCAAGGTGCTGCTGGCGAGTATCGCCTGTAGCACCACGGGCCGCCCCACAAAAAGGCTTTCCTGCAGGTTGCTGCCCAGCTCATCTGTGGCATTGGCTTTATCAGCCGTGCGGTTTACCGAGAAGCTGGTGGTATTGACCACCAGCATGGCGCCGGTTTGCTCGATGAGGTGATTGGCAAACGCAATGCAGGGGCCTTCTTTGAGTGAGGCCACCGCAACGGCTAACGGCTCAAGTCCTTCGGCTTTAAGCGCGTCGATCATGCCGTCGAGCACAGCGGTATTCGCGCCTTGCAGGTGGCTGCGATAAAACAGCAGCAGGCACACCGGGCGCTCTGCAACACGCTGCTCGCGCCACTCACTTAGGCTGACTGCCTGCTGGCCGTTCGCTTGGGGTGCGTAAATCACCGCCGCCGGAATCACTTTAGGCTCTTGCCACGAATACTCATGCGCCAGGCACTCGCTTCCGATAAACCGCAGCAGCTGCTCGGCGTTATCCACGCCACCTTCGCGCAAGTAGCGCCATACGCGGTAGGCATCGTTAAAGGCAATGCTGGAGTCTTCTAGCAGGGCATCGTCCGGGGCGTCGCAGCCGGGTACCAGAATCAGCTGGCGCTCGGGTTGCGCTGCGGCCCAGGCCAGAAGCCGCTCGTAGCCGTACTGCCAGTACCCCTTGCCGCCCAGCAGTGATACCACCACCACGCGGGCCTTTTCCAGCACGCGGCCTTCGTAAAGATCAAAGGCCGCCGGTTTCACCAGGTTCATCCAGTTCGCCAGTCGCACCGAGGGGTAGTCATCGCCCAAGCGATCAACCGCCTGAGCCAACGCCGACAAATTACTGTCAGCGGCGGACATAATCACAACCTCAGCGGGGCTTTGCTGCAGGTCGATGATGCCTTCATCATCAACAAAGCCCCCCGGTTTGGCGGCGAAAAGATGCATTAGGCGTTTACCAACCGCTCAGCGCTGGCGAGCGCTGCATGAATCTCATCGCGATCAAGCGTTTTACCGATAATCACCAGCTGAGTCTGGCGCAGCTCGTCCTGGCGCCATAAACGGTCAAAATAGCCGTCCAGGCGCTCACCTACGGCCTGAATAACCCGGCGCATGGGTTTACCCGGAATGGCCGCAAAGCCCTTGGCGCGATAGATCTCTTGGGTTTTCAGCAGATGTTGAAGCTTTGCCGCCAGCTCATCGCCATCGACTTCACCCAGCGTAATTACGCAGGAGTCGAAGTTATCGTGGGCGTGATCGTGGTGGGCGCCTTCGGCATGGTGCTTGTCGTGATGGTTGGTAATCTTGTCGATATGCTCTTCACTTGCCGCACCAATGCCCATCAAGGCTTCCAGCTGAGCCGTGTCGGTGGCCAGCGTCTGGTCAATAAACAGCGTTTTCACCGATGCGGGCACCCGCGCTTGCACCAGCGCTTCAACACGGGCTTTTTCGTCGGCGTTAAGCAGGTCGGTTTTGCTGACCAGCACTAAATCCGCGGCGCTTAGCTGGTCATCCAGCAGCTCGCGCAGGCTGGGGTCGTGATCAAGGCTGTCGTCGGCCAAGCGCTGGGCGGCGACTTTTTCTTCGTCATTGGCAAACCGGCCAGCGGCTACGGCAGGTCCATCGATCACGGTAATAATCGCATCCACGGTGCAGTGTTGACGTACTTCTGGCCAGTTAAACGCCTGCACCAGCGGCTTTGGCAAGGCTAGCCCGCTGGTTTCAATCAGGATGTGGTCAATATCATCACGCCGCTCAACCAGCTTTTTCATCACCGGTAGAAACTCTTCTTCTACCGTGCAGCAGATACAGCCATTGGCCAGCTCATAAATACTGCCGTCTTCACCGGAGGCGACTTGCTCGCCCTCCTCACAATCAAGTGCACAGCTACGCAGCAGGCTTGAATCGATATCCTGCTCGCCGAACTCGTTGACGATAACCGCAATCCGCTTACCGGTAATCTGACGCAGAATATTGGCAAGCAAGGTGGTCTTGCCGCTGCCCAGAAAACCAGTCACGACCGTAGCGGGAATTTTATTTAACTGCATGGCTGAGTTCTTCAATGGATAGATTCCTCAATCTGGGGACTTGGCACGGGCAGCGCTGAATCGTTGGCAAACAAGCGCGCCACCGCGGCAGGATTATTCGGGAAAAATAGATGTAAATACGTCGCCGTCAGGCGCTTTTCGCGGTAGATCGGCTCACCGGGTGCGGGATGGCGCTGTCGGCGGCCGTGCGCGATGGGTTCAGGTGTTTGCTCGGCCATGGAGCGATGGTGGGCATGGCCACGAATTGAGCCTTCAGGCAGCTCTGCGGTCTGCATCCCTTGGCAGCCACGGCGCCCACGCATCGCGCCTTGCCCGGGCAGTAAGCCAAGCATGGTGTGGGTGTTATCGGCGTAGTCGGTCAAAGTTTCCAGGCTATACAGCATACCGCCACACTCGGCGAGGATAGGCTTGCCTGTGCTAAAGAAGCCCTTTATGGCATCTCGCATGGCGGTGTTCTCTGCCAGAGTTTGCGCATGTAGCTCCGGGTAGCCGCCGGGTAGCCAAAGGGCATCACACTCAGGAAAGCCAGCATCGGTCAGCGGTGAGAAAAAGCGTAAACGTGCGCCCATCTGCGCCAGTACATCCAGGTTGGCCTGATAGATAAAGCTGAACGCGGCATCGCGAGCAACACCTATCGTCTGCCCGGCCAGTGCCTGCGGCACAGCAGGAAGCGCTTCAGTAGAAGCACTAAAACTGACCGGCGAAAGCGTGGCGAGCGCCTCCAGCAGCCCCGCAGTCTCCAGCGCCTGCGCCGCGGCTTCAAAACGAACCTCCAAGTCGTCGCGGATTTCTTCCGCCTGCACCAGGCCCAGATGACGCTCGGGAAGTGCCAGTTCTGGGTCTCGTGGTACGGCGGCCAAAAACGGAATGGTTGCAGGCAACGCGCCTTCAATCAGCTCGCGGTGGCGCTGCGAGCCACAGTTATTGGCAATCAGCCCGGCAATTTGAATGTCGTCACGAAAGCCAGCCAGCCCCGTTACCAGCGCGGCGGCGGTTTGGGCCATGCCTTTGACATCCATCACGATGGCCATGGGAATGCCAAATAGCGCGGCTAAATCGGCACTGGAAGGCTCGCCGTCAAACAGGCCCATGGCGCCTTCCACGAGGATTAAATCGGCCTCAATAGCGGCTTCATAAAAGCGCTGGCGGCAGTAGGCTTCGCCTGCCATCCATAAGTCGAGCTGGTCGACCGGCTGGCCGGAGGCCTGGGCGAGTATTTGCGGGTCCAGGTAGTCCGGGCCGGTTTTAAATACCCGGACGACCTTGCCCTGGTTACGCAGCAGTCGCGCAAGACCGGCCGTTACGGTGGTTTTACCCTGGCCTGATGCGGGTGCCGAGATAAACAGCGCGGGGCAGCTGGCAGAAGGCGTGCTCATCAGTATTCGATCCCTGCCTGGGCTTTGACGCCGCCGCGAAACGCGTGGCGTTCATCCTGCACGGTGCTGATGGTGTCGGCGATTTCCTGAAGCGGCTGGGCCATGGTACGCCCGGTAATAATCACGTTTTGGTGTGCCGGGCGGTTCTTGAGTGCTTCCACCACCGGCACCGCGTCCAGATAGCCGTACTTGAACATGTAGCTCATTTCGTCCAGCACGATGATGTTATAGGCCGGGTCTCCCAAAAGCCCCTTGGCGATTTCCCAGGCGGCTTCGGCGGCTTGTATATCGCGCTCGCGGTCCTGGGTTTCCCAGGTAAAGCCCTGGCCCATGATGTGCCAGTCAAGCCTTGGGTGATCGCGAAAGAACAGGTATTCGCCGGTTTCGCGTCGCCCTTTAATAAACTGAATGACTGCGCCTTTCTGCCCATGACCCAGCGAGCGCGCCAGCGTACCCAGCGCGGAGCTGCTTTTGCCCTTACCATTGCCTTTGAGCAGGATTAACACCCCACGCTCTTCGGTGGCGCGGCTGATGCGCTCATCGACCACCTCTTTTTTGCGCTGCATGCGGTTTTGGTGATTGCTATCGCTCATGCTGACTCCTGGGTGGGCAGTGTCCAATACAAGGCGCCCAGCTGCTGGGCAAGGCGCGCCGCCTGGCCGCGTTTTACAAATGAGTGTTCGGTATCCATCACCACGCAGTCGCCGAGCTTCGGCAGGTCTGAAACGGATTCACGGGTGCGCCCGTCGGTGATCAAGTAGGTGCGTATATGCAGGCCGGGCTCACGCCGCTGCCACTGGCGAATCAACCGCCCCGCCTGGGCGACCGCTTTACGCAGCGGTGTACCGCCCCCGCCATCGGCGCTATTCAGCGTGGCCTCCAGGCTTTTGGGTGCACGCTGGCGGGTTAGTAGCGGTGTCACCGCATCGTTGCCAAAACCCAGCACGGCCATCTGCTCCCGAGCGACATACGCCTGTCGGGTCAGGTTATCCACCCAGCCCTTGGCCTGGCCCAGCAGGCGCTTACCCAGCGTCGAGCCGGAGGTATCCAGCAGCACCAAGTGCAGTACCGGCTGCCCGGCGCGCGCTTTACGATAGCGCAGCTGCCGCCAGGGCCACTGGCCGCGATTGGCGATCAGCGTGGAAAACCAGTCCGGCCGCGAGGTAAGCGCAGCATTAGCTCGCCCCTGGCCCAATTCACCGCCCTTGCGCGTACCGCCGAGTGATAGCGGCTGCTTAGCCGCAGGCCGGTTGGTTGGCGTAGGCAGGCGTAGCGCGGGGAGGTCAAGCGGCTGGCCATCCAGCATGTTCTGCGCCAAGGGCGGCATGGCGCCCCACTGCCCCTGCTCGTCTGAACGTCTATCGGCAGACGACTGGCCGCCAGAAGGTTTTTCATTTGGCGTGGATGAAGGCGGCGGAGAAGATGGCGGCGTTGATGGCGGTGTCGCTTCTTCACGCGTACGCCGATGGGCCAATACCCAAGGCTCAACGGTATCCACATCTTCCTGACTGATCGTATCGCCACCCCGCCAGACGGCATGAGCCTGGGCTGCACGGTGCCAGGTGACATCGGCACGTAGACCTTCGACCCCTGACTCCTCGCAGCGCCGGGCGATATGCGCGTAGACCCAGGCAGGCGCCGTTACCGTGGCAAGCGCATGCCGGGCACGCTCGATGCGCTCACGCAGGGCTACCTGCTCAGCGGCGTAGTCAGCGATAAAGCTCTCGGGGTCGCGGTCAAAGGCATCGCGCTGCTGCACAATGGCGATGCGTTCTTCGATACTCATGGAAGCTGGCTGTTCAAGGCAGAGGCCAAAACGGTCCAGAAGCTGCGGACGCAGTTCCCCTTCATCCGGATTCATGGTACCAATCAAGCTAAAACGCGCCGCGTGGGAGTGGCTGATACCGTCACGCTCGACGATATTGACCCCGCTTGCGGCAACATCCAGCAGCAGGTCGACTAGGGTATCGGCGAGCAAGTTGACTTCATCAACGTACAAAACGCCGCCATGGGCTTTGGCCAAAAGCCCTTCGTGAAAAGTGGCTTCGCGCTCGCTCAATACCTTTTGAAGGTCCAGGCTGCCGGTCAGGCGATCTTCGCTAGCGCCTAGCGGCAGGGTCACAAACGGCGACTTGCCGCCCTTGTCAGATTCTGGAAGCAATGCCGCCAGCGCGCGGGCGAGGGTCGACTTGGCGCTACCCCGCGGGCCGCTGATAAGGACCCCGCCAATGCGCGGATTAATCACGTTCAAAAGCAGCGCTTTTTTAAGCGATGCCTGGCCGACGACGGCGGTAAAGGGAAACTCGACCACAGGCATCACCATGGGCAAAAGGAACATTGACTTGATTTAACAAGGAGATAATCAGCGACTGAGAGCCGCACCAAGCGCGTAAAACTCATTCTTTACAAGCGGGTAAAACTAATACATTAAGCAGCGCAAGGACACTGCCATACACGTGAAAGTTATTCATCACTGACAAGAGAATAACGATAGAGCCAAACGCCGCGAAAATGGCTACAATAACCGCGCATTATAGAGGATGGCACCAGGTGGAAGCCACCTCGCCACTTCAGCAAGTCGTCAATTTCAAAGGTTTTTAGTGCTTTATCCTTGCATCTTCAGCAGTCTGTCGAGCTTTATGTCCATCGGTACCCGGAACACCATCTCATGAAGTTCGCCCCCGCCCTATTTAATACGTCTTTCACACAATGAAAGCTATCGCCATGCACAGCACCCCAATGGCGCGCACCCAGGCGCACTGGCTTTGGCTTGCGCCCTTGGTGCTCCTGATCGCGCTGCTTGCCGGCACGGCGATTGGTGAAACGTCGATACCCGTGGATACGATTCTCAAGGTATTGGCCAACCATCTTTTGGGGGCCAACTACGCCGTTGACCGAATCGATGCAGGGATTATCTGGAACTACCGGCTAAGCCGCGCCATCGTCGCGGCTTGCTGTGGTGCTGCGCTTGCTCTGGCCGGAGTCGTGCTTCAGGCACTACTGCGCAATCCTCTGGCTGACCCGTACTTGATGGGTATTTCGGCCGGTGCCTCAACCGGAGCTGTGGCGGTCACGGTGGCAGGCCTTGGCGCGGGTGCTTTCACGTTATCTGCCGGGGCATTTGCAGGTGCAGGACTTGCATTTGGCTTGGTGGTACTGCTTGCCCATGCGGCCAGTAGCGGGACCGGCGGTGGACGCAGCAATCAGGCGGCCGGGGCCATTATTCTGGCAGGTATCGCAGGCTCTCAGCTGTTTAACGCGCTGACCGCCTTTATCATCACCAAGTCCGCCAGCGCCGAGCAGGCGCGCGGCATTATGTTCTGGCTACTGGGCAATCTTTCCGGCGTACGCTGGAGTGATGTAGCCATCGCCTTCCCTGCGGCCCTGGGCGGCCTGCTGATTTGCCTCTGGCACCGCCGCGCATTGGATGCCTTTACCTTTGGCGCCGACAGCGCGGCTTCCATGGGCATCTCCGTGCGCCCGACTCGCGGGTTGTTAATTATCGCGGTGGCGCTGGTCACGGCCATTATGGTGTCGATAGTGGGCGCTATTGGCTTTGTGGGCCTGGTCATCCCTCATGCCATGCGTTTTATCGTGGGTACCCAGCACACGCGCCTGGTACCCGCCTCGGCGCTCGCCGGCGCAGTGTTTCTGATTGGCTCGGATATTCTTTCGCGCACGCTCGTGCCCGGCCAAGTGCTGCCGATTGGAGTGATTACCTCGCTGATTGGCGCTCCGGCCTTTGCGCTTATTCTTGTTCGCGGTACGAGGACCCGATGAAATTAACCGCCGAACAGCTGGGGTGGAGCGTTCATGGGCGAACACTATTAGAAGACGTTTTTCTTGACGTTGCGCCCGGCCAGACCTTTGGCCTGATTGGCCCAAACGGCTCCGGTAAAACCACGCTATTACGCCTGCTGGCAGGTTTGAACAAACCCAAAAAGGGCCACGTTCGTATCGACGGCCAGCCCCTCGCCAAAATGCGCCAGCGACATATTGCCCAGTCAGTCGCGCTGGTTGAACAGCAGGCGGAAACCACCGATAGAATTTATGTGCGCGAAGTCGTGGCACTTGGCCGCACGCCTTTTCTTTCGGCGCTTCGCCCCTGGTCTACTCACGATGACGCGATTGTGGATCAGGCGCTGGATGACGTGGATATGACGCATATGGCGGGCCGGCTTTGGCACACGCTTTCCGGCGGCGAGCGCCAGCGCGTGCATATTGCCCGGGCGCTTGCCCAACAGCCGAAAATTCTACTGCTGGATGAACCCACCAACCACTTGGATATTCGCCACCAGCTGTCGATTCTTGAGTTGGTCAGGCAGCTGCCCATCACCGTTGTGATTTCTCTGCACGATCTGAATCAGGCCATGGAGTGCGACCGTATTGGCGTGATGGACGGCGGGCGACTAATCGCCAGCGGCCAGCCGCATGATGTGTTAACCGCTCAGCGGCTGCAGGAAACGTTTGGCGTGCATGCACATGTGCTGGATGATCCGATTGATGGCAAGCGAATCATGCGTTTTAGAAGCGCTATTTAGGCTCGCTGATGGACGGGAACAAAGACAGGTGCACCGTCGATCTCGGCAACGGCTAGCCGCTGGTTATAAAGCGGCTCAAGTACATCAGTCACCAACAGCTCACTGCGTGGCCCCCAGCGGGCTTCCCCATTGGGGTATAGAAGCAGTATCTGATCGCACCACCGCGCGGCTAAATTAAGATCATGCAGGCACATCACCACGCTCCTACCGCTTGCCGCCTGCTCGGCCATTAATGCCATGACTGCACTTTGGTGACGGAGATCCAGATGATTGGTCGGCTCATCGACAAGCCAGATAGCGGGAGCTTGAGTAAGCACTGTAGCCAGAGCAACGCGCTGGCGCTCACCGCCGGAAAGCGTGCTGACCAAACGCTCGTTTAAAGAGGCGATATCCAGGCGGGCCAATGCCTGCTCAGCAAGAGCGTAGTCAGCGCTACTTTCCCGCTGCCAGGCGGAAAGAAACGGATGGCGGCCAATCAGTGCCGTTTCCAGCACCGTGGCCGGAAAGCTGTCCATCCGCTCCTGAAATACAATTCCTAATATCTGAGCAATTTGCCGGCGGCGTAAGCTGACAAGCGGAGTTTTGTTGAGATGAACGCTCCCAGAGCGCGGCGCGCGCAACCCCGCCAGGGTATGCAGAAGCGTAGTTTTGCCCGCCCCATTGGGGCCCAGCACGCCCCACACCTGCCCCGGTTGAATGGCTAAATTTAGCGGCGTGCCGCCTGGGCGGTTGGGCACGTCAACCACCAACTGCTGAGTACTCAGTATGCTCATCAGCGGCTCCGGTGCAGTAAAAACAGAAACGTGGGCACGCCCAATAATGCGGTAATGACCCCAACCGGCAGCTGTTCCGGAGCAATCATGGTGCGCGCCAGGGTATCGGCCAATACCAGCAGTGTGCCACCCGCCAGTGCGCAGGCGGGCAGGATAAGCCGCTGGTCGTTGCCTAGCAGCAAACGCAACATATGGGGTACCACAAGGCCTACAAATCCGATACTGCCTGCGGTGGTGACTGCCGCTGCCGTCAACAGGCTGGCAAGAATATAGATACCCCATTCCAGCGGGCGCACGTTAACGCCAAGTGCCGCGGCCTGGGGTGCGCCACGGGCCAGTACGTTCAGGCTACGCCCTAGCGGCATCAAGACTAAACTTACCGCCAAAAGGAGAAACAGCGGTGGCCAAGGCGCACGCGCGTAGGAGAGATCCCCCATCAACCAGTAAAGCATGCCCGGCAAACGCTCGGCCGGACTCATTGCCAGCATCAGGGTTATAACCGCTCCCCAGCCCGAAGCTACTACCACGCCAGTGAGCAGTAGCCTAGCCGGTGTCCAGCCGCCGCGCCCGTGCGCCAGGCCAAACACCAGCAGCGTCGAAAAGAGCGCCCCTGCAAAGGCCGCGCTTGATACCAGCAGGCTCCCGAGGCCGGCCAGCATGGCTGCCAGCGCGCCAATGGAGGCCCCGCCGGAAAGCCCCAGCACGTAAGGGTCGGCCAGCGGGTTGCGCAGCAATACTTGCATCAGCGCCCCCGCCACCGCCAGCAAGCCGCCGACTGCAAACGCAGAAAGCGCCCGGGGCAAACGCAACTCCCATACCAGCGTACTGGCCAAAAGCTCGCCCTGCCCTTGGGCGACCGCCCATAACTGAGCAATGGAAAGCGAAGCACTGCCCACACTTAGTGCAAGCAAAAGGGCAATAAACGCGGCCAACGCAAGCAACCCTAATGGCATGCTGGAACGACCGCCCCTCTGGCTCATCACAGGGCTTCACGCTGTTGGCGAACGCTATCCAGCTGTTCGCAGAGAATTCTTGTGCCCTCAACCAAGCGTGGCGTTGGGCGCTGAATCAGTGAAGGCGGCACAAAAAACAGGTGATTATTGGCCACTGCCGAAAGGTGTGGATACTGTTCCCAGTGGGTCAGCCAATGGCGGTTCTCCTCGCCCATTCCACCGGCCACGATCGCCTCGGGATTGGCGGCCAGAACGGCCTCATCATCCAGGCGTGGCACCAGGCGGGACTGCTCGCCCACTACGTTAACCCCTCCACACAGCTGCATCACCTGGCCAATAAGGTGTTGGTCATTCACACTCATTAGCGGCTCATCCCATACCTGATAGAAGGTGGTGACCGGCTCGCGCTCGGCGTAACGCGTTTTTAGCTGCGCCATCTGATGGCGAAAGCTATCCGCCACCTGCTGACCGGCCGCCTCGGTTCCCGCCAGGCGCGCCAGACGCTCAATAGCGCTCGCCACGCCTTCGATAGTGCGGGGTTCGATATAAAACACCGGCATCCCCAGCGCTTCCAGCGTTTCCAACTGCTCGGCCGGGTTGCCGGTTACCCAACCAATAACCAGGTCTGGCGCCAGACTTACCAATGCTTCAAGATCAATACGGGTATGGCTGCCCACCGAGGCAACCTGCTTTGCCTCGGGCGGATAATCGCTATAGGAGACCACCGCCACCACCTGCTCACCCGCACCGGCGGCATAGGTAAGCTCGGTAGCACCCGGCGACAGCGTGGCGATGCGCCGGGCTGGGTTGAACAGGCAGACTTCGCGGTCGCGATCATCCACCACGCAGCGCGCGTGATGATGCGCCTGCGCCATACCCGCAGGCACTAACAGCATGAGAATTAGCGCCGCTCGCGCCAGGTTATGCATCTTATTGACCAAAATGAACACTCAGAAAGCCTGCCCGTCCTGCATTTAAATAGTCCGCACCGTCAAAGGACCGCGTGGTCACGTAATCCTGATCCAAAACGTTCTCTAATGAAAGGCGAGCACTCCACAGTGGAGCAAACTGCCAGCCGGCGCGCAGATTTACCAGCCCATAACCACTTAGCCGATCCTGGTTTTGTGCATCACGATAGCGGTGGTTTTGAGCGACCCACGAACCGCCTAGCGACCATTTGCCTAGTTCGCGGTCGATATCCAGACGCACGCTTTGCGTGGCCCGGTTCTGCAACCGGTTGCCCGTTAGGCGGTTTTCCGGGTCGGTATAAGTGAGTGCCGCGGCAAGCGTCCAATCATTGACCTCCACGCCGCTGGCAAGCTCTACTCCACGAATCCGTGACGAAGGTACGTTAGACTGAACGCCCTGCCCCGCAATCAGATTATCGATATCCGTTTGATAGAGAGCGGCATCCCAAAACCACTGCGCGTATTGGCCACGAACGCCCGCTTCAACGGTTTCAGAGGTCTCAGACTCAAGGTCCGGATTACCAAACCCCGGGTAGTAAAGCTGGTTATACGTCGGCGCGTTAAACGCCGTGCCATAGCTGGCCCGCAGGGTATGGTTGTTATCCAACGCGTAGCCTGCTGCCAGGCTGCCGGTAACTTCATCGCCATAAGCTTCATTATCATCAAAGCGTAAGCTGGCTTGCAGCGTTAGCGGTGAAAAATCTAGCAACGCCTGGGTGAATACGGCTTTATTGCTGCGGCTGGTTTCATTATATTCAATGGTACTGGCAACTTTGTCCTCACTGTATTCAGCGCCTGCAATCAGCTCGTGAGCACCCGAGGTAAAAGTATTTTCCCAGCGCGCCGTGCTTACTTTGGTATTGAATACCGAGTCGCCAAAGCTTGCAAAATCATCGCTCTCATCGCGGGATTCACTCAGCGTGAGGCGGCTGTGCCAGTCGTTCGTGATCGGCAACTCGCCATAGATACCGGCTACTTGTTGAACAAAGTCGTTTTCACCGCCGTCGTATTCGTTGTTACCCCGAGCGCGTAGGGCAAGCGCGCCCATTTCAGCACCGCTTTCAAAGGTATGGGAAACTCGTGCCAGAGCGGAGGTATTGTCATAGCCTTTATCTTCACCATTACGACGAACCGGCTGGCCATCGGTAGTAAAGTGGCTGCCCGCAAAGCTGTAGCGGGTACCGCCTTCGCGACCGCTGATTCCTGCGCTTACTCGCTGAGTATCGAACGAACCACCGCCTATCGAAAACCTCGGCTGCGGCCTCTCTTCGCTCGTTTGGGGCGTAAATAACTGCACTACCCCGCCAATCGCATCGGCACCGTACAGGCTACCCCGCGGGCCACGCACAATTTCAGCACGCTCAAACATACGCGGGTCAAGATACGACCAGGCGGCCCCACCGCTGGTGGCTGAGCGCAAACGAATGCCGTCAATCAACAGCAGGTTTTGGCCGCTTCCGGTACCGCGAATATACACGCTGCTGTTTTTACCAAAGCTGCCGTTAGTGCTGACATCCACCCCCGGCTGGCCGCGAAACAGATCGGTGATGCTCACCGGGTCTTGGCGGCGCAGCGTGGCTTCATCCAATACGGTAACCGAGGAGAGGCTTTCATTTGCCGTACGCGGCGCCAGCGCAGCGGTCACCACCACCGGATTAAGGGTGCTTTGCGAGTCAGCTTGAGCGCCTAACGCCCCACTTTGAGCAGCGACCACGGGAGATACAACCAACGCAGCGAGCGCGGCAGAAACAGAAAGATAGTTAGGCATGAGGAGGTACCTTGCGCGCTGTGCCAACCCGCACAGCGTGGTTTTTTAATCGCCAAGCGCAGGCACTACAAGGGAATAGCAGGAAGTCACTAATCGCCTTGAAAACGCCCACCGCGTCTTGGCATGTTCGGCTCATATAGCCCTCTCTCAGGCCGGTCTCCGGGCTGACAAGCGAAGCACACTGGGGCTTCCAAGCACTCACCTTCCCATGCGTTTATATTGCACAGTGGTAACGAGGGCTCTTAACTTGATCACCGTTGCGGGGGCAGCGTTGGATTTAACACCAACTTCCCGTTTCACCAGCGGCCTTGGCCGCCGACACCTGAAAGAGCTCGTAAACTAGCAAGTTGCTATGTTGGGGTCAATTTTATCAAAAATAAGATCAATTTTAAGATGATAGCGGCATGATAAGCCCATGACGCACATACCAAACGTGTTCAGCACACTCAGCAGCATCCTGGCTAAACCAACCATTCAAATCACGCAGGCGGCGCTTTTGGTGTTCCATGGGTACGATGCCCCGGCCGATATCGTTAATGATAATGACCAATGCTACTTGCTGTGCATTGGCTGAGAAACGAAGCTCGTTTAAGTCGTCGCACCAATGCGCTCGCCAGCCATCGCTGCCTGCGTCAGACTCTATGGATGCCGACAACCAATCCAGTACACCGTGAATAATGAACGGTGTGCCGGGCAACATAACGTCGATACACTCCCGTAAGCGTTGTCCAGGTGCCAAGCGCCACCATACCGCACTGGGAAACCGCGTTTTTACGATGGTTCGCTTACCGGCACAGGCACCGCCGATGAACAGTTGCATAGCCATTCTCCTTTACCACTTACGCCTGCTTGATGCGTCAGTTGCCAGCGTCTTCCCTGGGCTTGAAGCACCGCGCCTTCCCAGAAGTCGATGGTTTCAAAACGTCGACGCAGTTCACGAATAACGCCGCCGTGGGTAATTACCAGAATTTTCCGGTACCCCTGTTTTCGAGCATCAATGGCCATATCAGAAAGCCACGCCTCCAGGCGGGTGCGCAGCTGGGCGGCTGACTCGCCGCCGGGAATCTGCAACTCACCAACGCTATCCACCCAGGCGCGGTAATGAGGCAAGTCTTTCAATTCGTCGTAAACCTTGCCTTCATACTCGCCAAAATTGAGTTCACGCAGGCGCGGCTCCAGATGGTGCGGCATGCCTGGCTTGGCAGCCTGAATCCACTCCAGAGTTTGCTGACAGCGCTTGAGGTCACTTGAATAGATGGCGTCAAAGCGCTCGCTAATCAACGCGTCCTTGAGCGCCAAAAGGCCTTCTTCGGCGTCAGGGAACAGCAGCGGTATATCATGCTGGCCTTGATAGCGGCGCTCTAGATTCCAGGCGGTGATGCCATGGCGAACCACCACCAGCTCAACATTAATCCCATCAGCCATAGTTCTCCTCCTTCAATGGTTGCCCCCACCATATCACCATTAATGCCCTGAAATAATGTCATTAATGCCCACCGGCTAGCCCCCACGAAGACGGCAATTGCCACCAGCGCCAACGTCAGGCCCGGCCAGAAAAAAGCAAGCAACAGCATAGGTGCCAGCGCCAGCACCACATCCCTTGGGCCAAGTGACTGCTTCCAAGACCACGCCATGCCTTTTTGCTGAGCGCAGGGAGTCAAAACCAGCAATGCCGCCCCGCCCCAGCGGGCCAAACTGGGTAGCACGGCCAGCCACCAGAGCGGGGCGTGGTAGTGAAGCAGCGCCCACAGAAAAACCCCTTTCCAGGCCAACAGGAAAAACAGCGCCAGTATGCCGAAGCTGCCAACCTGAGGGTCTTTCATGATCTCCCAACGGCGCACCAGTGGCTGGTTGCTGCCCAATGCATCGGCCAAGTCCATCACACCATCCAGATGTAGGCCGCCGCTCATGGCTACCCACAGGCTAAGTAGTGCAAGTGCGGCAATCGGGGTGGGTGCGTTTTGCATTAACAGCGCCAGCAGTGACAGCAAGCCACCCAACAAAAGCCCAACAAGCGGATAGGCGCGGATAGCCCAACGGCGGGTTTTGGGTGTCCAGGGGCAGCCTATGGGTACCGGTAAACGGGTTAGAAATTGCAGCGCTAGAACGCCACCGTAAAGCACACTCTTCACTGAGAACCGTCCTTAGGCTTCCACTCAACCGCTTGCCCGGCCACGACTTCAAGTACTGAGTCCGCCTCGACCGCTAACCAGCAATGCAGTGACTGTAAAAAGGTCAGGTACTGCCAAACCTCTTTATTGCGTGGGAGCAGGTCTTCATTAAGGTCGTTGGAAACCAGCACCAAGTGTATGCCGCGTGAACGTGCATCTTGAACGCTTTTTGCTAAAAGCGCCTTGCCCTGGGAGTCGGTTAATCCACTGGAGTAACGAGCCTGGCTTGCCCAAAGGGTCAAACAATCCAGCAGCACAGCAGCGCCGTTTGGCACTCTCGCAACAGCCTGATCAATCGCAACCGGTGCCTCAATGGTGATCCACTGGGTATTCCGGGCGCGTTGATGGCGTGCCACTCGGGCAGCCATTTCAGTGTCATAAACCTCTGCAGTGGCAATGTAATAGCAGTTACCGCCGTTGGCCGCCTTTATGACGTGCTGCTCAGCCACCTCGCTTTTCCCAGAGCGGGCACCGCCACTAACAAAGACAATCATTGAATACCTTCAAGAGTCGATGATTGGCCTGGGCATCGCGCAGCGCAATACGTAGCCAACCGCCATCAAGGCCAGAAAAATTCTGGGTATGGCGAACCAGCATGCCGCGTTGTAACAGCCGTTCAAAAAGCACGTTACTGTCAAGCCCGCCCTCACGCAAAGCATTATTAGGCCGAACCAGAAAAAAGTTGGTCGTGCTAGGCACTACCTCCAGCCCCTTTGCCCTCAGTGCTATCGCCATGCGAGGATGCTCAATTTCAAGCCAGGTACGGGTTCGCTCGGCAAATGCCTGGTCGGCGAGTAGCGGCGCCACCAGCTCAGCCGCCATCTGATTAACACTCCAGGGGGGCTGACGCGCTCCCAACGAGCGGATGAGCGGCGCGCTTGCCAGCACGTAGCCCAACCGTAATCCTGGAAGAGTAAAAAATTTGGTCATTGAGCGCAGCAGCAGCATATGCGGATGATCTACCAACAGCGGCGTGAGCGAGGCCGCTTCACCCCGCCCTACCGTCATATCGATAAATGCTTCATCGACCACTACCCGGCAGTTGATAGCTGCCGTACGCGCCAGGAGCGCCTGCATGTCATCAAATGAAATCAGCGTGGCGGTCGGGTTATTGGGCCGACACAGGAATACCACATCAATGCCCTCAAGGGCCGCCACGAAAGCATCAAGATCAAGTGCAAAGGCGGGCGCTGGCAAGGTAATGGATGTGACCGGCATCTGGTAGGCGTGGCAGGCCCGTGCGTACTCCCCAAAACTGGGTGCAAGTACACCCGCTTTTTGCCCTGCGTGAAGGGAGGCTGCCAGAAAAATGGCCTCAGCCCCGCCGTTGGTGAGAAGAACTTGCTCGACAGCTACCCTGTGATAAGCCGCAATGGCTTCGCGGGCGGCGCCGTAGTCCGGCGCGGGATAGTGCTTTAAGGCTAATAGCTGGCTACTTAATGCCTCAGCTACCCATTCGGGCGGGCCGAGGGGGTTCAGGTTGGCACTAAAATCCTCTAGTGGATAATCTGGCGGCAGTCCAAAGCGCTGCAAAAGTGCCGCTGACTGGCCGCCATGACTTGGCCATGAGGGCGTGCTTAGCATAGACAGTTGGTGACTCACGTTAACAACACCCAGATTACCCCCATCAATCCCGTAAACAGCAGCCAGCCCATATGCATCAATGAAATGGTGGCTCCAATATGCGCCACGCCCAGCGGCTCGAAAGGTTCGCCCAGCGTAGCACGACGGGAAATAACGCCTTGATAGGTATTAACACCACCCAGCTGTACCCCAAGCAAGCGCGCTACCATGGTCTCTGGCCAGCCTGCATTGGGGCTTGGGTGGCGCGGCGCCTCATGGCAGGTGGCCCGTAACGCGCCGCGCCAGCGCAGCGGTCTATTGCCCATCGTCGCTAAAATGACACCGCCTATCCACAGGCACAGCGCGGTCAACCTGGCAGGTAGCCAGTTGGCAATATCGTCCAATTTAGCCGAGGCAAAGCCGAAGTCTTTATATCGCTCATTCCGGTAACCCACCATGGAATCAAGCGTGTTGGTCGCCTTGTAAGCCAGCGCCAGCGGCGCGCCTCCCACTACTGCAAAAAACAGTGGCGCCGTGATTCCATCCACCGTGTTTTCCGCCACGGTTTCCACCGTACCACGAGTAATTTCCGCCTCATCAAGCTCTGCCGTATCGCGCCCCACTATCATGGAAAGTGCCCGCCGCGCGCCCGGCAGATCGCCTTGCATAAGCGGCGCTGCCACGGCGCGACCTGCATCCGCTAATCCTTTAATGGCTAGCGTGGAGGCCAGAAGCCAAAGCTCAGCAGCTATCCCAAGCCAGGGGTGAATGGCGGCCAATAGTACAAGCGCTGCCCAGCTTATTCCCCATACGCTCATAACTACCGTTGCGGTAAGTAAAAAACCGCGCCGCTTCCGCTGCGTTGAAGATCCATGATTCCAGCGCTTTTCCAAAAAGCTGATTATGCGGCCGATGAAAACGACCGGGTGAGGTAACGAACGCGGATCGCCTATCAGTAAATCCAGCCCGATAGCGAGCGTGATAAGCAGCATGAAGGTCACGGCGCTTTGTCCGCGATACCTGCCGAGGCGAATGTCGCCATTTCTGCCATCATGGCGTTAGCAGCTTGAAGCAATGGAAATGCCAGCGCGGCACCGCTGCCCTCACCCAGACGCATGCCCAAAGCAAGCAGCGGTTTTGCCTCAAGCGCCTCTAGCGCCACGCCGTGCCCGGGCTCCTCAGAACGGTGGCCAAAAACAAGATAACCACGCACGGCGGGGCAAATCCGGCAGGCGGTGAGTGCCGCAACGGTCGCAATAAAACCATCCACAACGGCAGGCAAACGATAAGCGGCCGCGGCGAGATAGGCACCGGCCATGGCGGCAATTTCCAGCCCGCCCAAGGCAGCCAGTACGCTTAATGGCTTATCGGCTTCATAATCGCGCGCCGCTAGCGCTCGCTCAATGACACTGACTTTATGGGTTTGCTGTTGACTATTAAGCCCTGTGCCTGCACCCACAACCTCTTCAACTGCCGTGCCGGTAAAAGCCGCCAGCATGGCGCTGCTAGCCGTGGTGTTGGCGATCCCCATTTCGCCTATGATGACACTGCGACACCCTGCTTTTCGCGCCCGCTCAACGGCACGAATACCCGCTTCAATCGCGGCCTGGGCCTCTTCTGGATACATGGCGTTTTCAGTAGCGATATTACCTGAGGCGCGACGAGTCTTGTCGACGATCACTCCTGGCGCTTCAACATCGCTGACCACGCCCACATCCACCACTTCCAGATGCGCATTAATCTGGCGAGCAAATACATTGATGGCTGCCCCACCATGGGCGAAGTTAGCCACCATCTGTGCCGTAACCGCCTGAGGAAAGGCGGAAACGCCTTCGGCCGCCACGCCGTGGTCAGCGGCAAATACCACTACCCCAGGCGGCGTTATAGAGGACGCAAGCTCTCCGCTGATCTCGCTTAGCTGGATCGCCAGCTGCTCCAGCATCCCCAAGCTTCCGGGTGGTTTGGTCAGCGTGTCCAGATAAGCTCTTGCCCTATCGCCAGATGCAGAATCGACAGGTTTTATCTGGGCAATAAGGGCATGCATAACGAGCTCCAGCGCGGGGTAATGTGAAACAAAGAATCAAAATTAAAATAATAACAAATGTTATATCTTTATGACTGCCCTTTCAGGCGCAGTAATACAGTTTTTTCTGTTAACCGGAAGACGCTTGCGTTTGCGTGGGCATATTGACTTGCCCCCTACCTCCTAACGCTTTAAATAACGTGGCGGCCGCTGCCAAACGCTCTCGCAGCACATCCGCACGGTCGAGTTCGGCCGAAAGCAGCGAGCGCTCGACGTCAAGACGCTCCATATTGCCATCTTGGATTATACTAAGCTGTTTAAGCGAGCAGTTTACTTGCTTCATACTCACCTTTACCTAGCCTGGTTTTATTAGCAATCGCTATATTGGTAGTAATAAAACCAAACAAATAACCTATTATATTTTTTATTTACTTAAAGCCGCTTAAAAATATGTAAAATAACTACACATTTCGTGCCGTTTCTATCATGCAGAGGTCCTTATGCCGAGCCCAGCACCTGCTACGTTACATACCACCGTTGCCCAGGTTACCCAGCGTATCCGCGAGCGCTCCCGGCACCGGCGGGCGCTTTATGAAGCCCACATGGCCGACCAGCATAAACAGGGCGTGCATCGTGGCGAGCTCTCCTGCGGAAACTTGGCTCACGGCTTTGCCGGTTGTGACGTGCCTACCGACAAAGACCGCCTCAAGCTTACCAACAGCGCCAACCTGGGCATCGTCTCGTCATATAACGACATGCTTTCTGCCCACCGGCCTTATGAAGACTATCCCGCCATTATCAAGGAAGCGGCTCGCGGCATGGGCTCGACCGCCCAGTTTGCCGGTGGCGTTCCGGCCATGTGCGACGGCGTGACCCAGGGCCAGCCCGGCATGGAACTGTCGCTTTTCTCTCGGGATGTTATTGCTATGGCAACCGCGGTGGCGCTTTCCCACAACATGTTTGATGCCACGCTGTATCTGGGGATTTGCGACAAGATCGTACCGGGGCTGTTCATCGGCGCGGCACGCTTTGGCCATCTACCCGCCATGTTCGTGCCCGGCGGCCCAATGACCACCGGCCTGCCCAACGATGAAAAAGCCCGCGTTCGCCAGCTTTACGCCGAAGGCAAAGTGGGCCGAGACGAACTTCTGGAGTCCGAGTCCCAGTCGTATCACAGCCCTGGCACCTGCACGTTTTACGGCACCGCTAACTCCAACCAGCTAATGATGGAAATGATGGGCCTGCATTTACCGGGCGCGTCGTTTGTTAACCCTGGTACGCCCTTGCGCGAAGCGCTCACCCGCTATGCTACCGAACAGGCCGTTCGCAATACCGAACAAAGCGGCAACTACCGCCCGTTCTACAAGCAGATTGACGAGCGCGCCATCGTCAACGCCATGGTCGGCTTGCTGGCTTCTGGTGGGTCTACCAATCATACCTTGCACCTGGTTGCCATGGCGGCAGCGGCGGGTATCACTATCAACTGGGATGATTTCACCGAGCTTTCTGCCGTGGTGCCCAGCATGACCCGTATCTACCCCAACGGCCAGGCTGACGTGAACCACTTCCAGGCGGCTGGCGGCATGAGCCTGCTGATTCGCGAACTGCTTCAAGCCGGGCTTATTCATGCCGACATTCCTACCGTATTCGGCACCGACATGACCGCCTACACCCAGGAGCCATTCCTTGAAGACGGCAAGCTCACCTGGCGTGAAGGTCCTGAATCAAGCCATGACCCAGAGGTACTTCGCCCGGTCAGCAATCCCTTCTCGCCGACCGGCGGGCTTACCGTGCTGGATGGCAATCTGGGCCGTGGCGTGATTAAAATTTCCGCCGTCAAGCAGGCGCACCGCATTGTTGAGGCGCCCGTTCAGCTGTTTGACGACCAGAACCAGGTAAAAGCGGCATTTGAATCCGGCCAGCTGGATCGCGATGTCATCGTGGTGGTACGCTTTCAAGGCCCCAAAGCCAACGGTATGCCCGAGCTTCACAAGCTCACGCCGTTTTTAGGCGTGCTGCAAGACCGCGGCTTTAAAGTTGCCCTGGTTACTGATGGCCGAATGTCCGGCGCTTCCGGCAAGGTGCCCTCCGCCATTCACGTGACGCCCGAAGCGGTTGACCGGGGGCCGCTCGCAAAGCTTCAGGACGGCGATATCGTGCGCCTGGACGCCGAAACCGGCGAGCTTAACGTACTGGTGGATGCGGCCACCCTGGCTGCCCGTCCCTTTGCCCAGGTCAATCTCGAACACAATCACTTTGGCATGGGTCGCGAGCTGTTTGGCGGCTTCCGCCATCTGGCAACCAGGGCCGAAGAAGGTGCGGGCGTGTTTGGCGGTTTTGAAGCCGATGTCCTGTCTCGGGAACTGGAAAAGATCGAGCAGGAGGATCAATGAGCCGACCGGCCCTCATTGGGGATATCGGAGGCACCAATGCCCGCTTTGCCCTGGTAACCCCAGGGCAAACGTCGCCTCAGGATATTCTTAGCCTGCCCTGCGCCGACTACCCGGGCGTGGTAGAAGCCGCTCAGGACTACTTGGATCGCGTGGGCGCCACTGGCAGCAACGCGCCTGGTGAGGCCTGCCTGGCGTTTGCCTGCCCGGTGCATGCCGAGCAGGTCAAGATGACCAATAACCATTGGCAGTTCCTGAAGCATGATGTGCAGCAGGCGCTGAATCTTTCCCTTTTCAAAGTGATTAACGACTTCACTGCCCAAGCATTAGGCATTCCCCACGTACCCGATCAGGATTTGGTTGCGGTAAAGCCCGGCACCGCCCAGGCGCATGCGTTGCGCCTGGTGATCGGTCCCGGAACCGGCCTGGGCGTGGCAGGCATTTTCCCTAGCCAGCATGCATGGATACCGCTTCCCACTGAAGGCGGTCATGTGGCGTTTGCGCCTACCGACGCTCGCGAACGCGAGCTTCTTGATGAATTTCACAAGCACTATTCACGGGTCAGCGTCGAGCGTCTGCTCTGCGGTCAGGGTATCGTGGATATCTATACCGCCTATTGTGCTCTTGAAGGCGTAGCTCCAGGCTTTACCAGCGCCGCTGAGGTAACTCAGGCTGCCAATCAGGGTGATACGCTTGCTCGGCGTACGCTGCAACGGTTCTTGAAGATCCTTGGCGATGTCTGCGGCGACACAACACTCAGCATGGGGGCACGTGGCGGGGTCTATCTTTGCGGTGGAATTATTCCGCGCCTGTTGGACTGGCTACCGAAAAGCGCCCTGTGCGAGGCATTTATCAACAAAGGGCGCATGCATGCCTACAATGCCGATATTCCTATCTGGGTGGTTACCCACCCCTGGACAGGCCTTTTAGGGGCTGCCGAAGCACTGCATAACGAGGAAGTGTTCTAGGTTCTGTCTGAACAGCTGGCCCTCATGCAACGCTCGATACAGGCCTGTGTTACCATGGCTTTGATGCGACTGGCCAGCTTGTCATATCGCGTATTCAGGCGCCGTTTTTCCTTCAACCAACCGAGCAGGCGCTCAATCCTATTGCATTGAAAGCAAAAGCGAACGGGAAACCCCAGCTATCAAGTAATAAGTGTATTTGGAATTAGCCCGCCGCGACTGCGCCCGAATGCATGGTCGAAAGGTTCTATCAATTCTCTTTTACCGGCACCACTGGCCGCTCGGGCCGTACGGATGGAGGTCGAATCGGTCATCCACGTGTCGAGATACATAAAACCGCCTTCCCGTCGGCGAAGATGTAGGCGCGTCAAGGTTTGAACAAGGGCGCCATTGTTACGCCACTGAGCTCCAAAATAGAGAATCCAAAGGTATCACTTAATATACGGCGGTCATCGCGCCGAGGACGTCCATGCTCGGCAGTGGAGAAAGATATCCCCGATCATCGCCAGCGCTGGCCGGAAAGCTCTTAACGGCCCGCCATGACTGTCTCCTGACTGGTGGGCAGGGACAGCTTAGCAACAATGACTTTTCAGACAGAATCTAGCTGATTAGCGTTTGGAGCTGCGGCTTGATTCCAAACTTCTGTCGTGGAATCTGATGTATGCACGATTGCCAGCTGTTGGGCTGATAAATCACGTCATGGGCCTTACGCTTAGCCGCCTTGATGGCATCATAGAGTGGCGCATACATGCCCTGCCGCCACGACCAATGACCGAAGCCTTCCCTCCCCGTCGAGCATCGACGGTATCGCATAGCGTGCTCGATGAGCGTGACTATACTGATTACCTGTCATTGAACGCTGAACAAAGATCAGATTTTGGCCGAGGAGGGGTTATGCCTGGAATTAAAGATAAAGTTGCCATTATCACTGGTGCAAGCAGTGGGCTGGGTGAGGCGACGGCTCATCGTCTGGCCCAGGCAGGCGCCAAGCTGATGTTGGCCGCACTACGTGAGGCCGGCTCAGAGCGCAGGTAGAAGCCATTGAGTGGATGTAGACGTGAACGAGATGATCATCCGGCCTACAAAACAGGAACTCTAGGCCGAACTCGTTCATGTCTCTTCATACTCTCTTTAGGAGAAGAATGATGGATCAATCCCAGAAGCAGAACAGCCATGCGATTCTGTTTGAACAGCCAAGGATAGGGCATCTCACCTTAAAGAATCGTATTGCCTTATCCCCCATGACCCGGACTAGCGCTACCGAGGACGGCCTCGCGACCGAGGAGATGGGGCGCTACTACGCCAGATTCGCCCGTGGCTGCTACAGCCTGGTCATTACAGAGGGAACCTATACGGACGAGACCTATAGCCAGGGTTACCATAACCAGCCCGGTATCGCCAACCAGGCTCAGGCCGATGCCTGGCGCAGAGTCGTGGATGCCGTGCATCATGAAGATGGCCTTATTTTCATGCAATTGATGCATGCAGGAGCGCTTTCTCAAGGTAACCTCTACACCGACGAGACAATCGCCCCCTCATCAGTGAAGCCGGTTGGAGAACAGTTGGACATTTACGGTGGTCAGGGCGAATTTTCTACACCGCGTGAAATGACCAGGCACGATATCGAGTCCGTCATTCGCAGCTTCGCCGAAGCGGCGGGTCGAGCCCGCGATGCTGGCTTTGATGGTATAGAGATTCATGGCGCCAACGGCTACGTTCTAGATCAGTTCCTGACCGACTACACGAATCAGCGCACAGATGAATACGGCGGTTCGACCGAGAATCGAATACGTCTGCATGTCGAGGTACTAGAAGCCGTTCGTCGGGAAGTTGGCAAAGACTATCCTGTCGGCATTCGTATTTCCCAAGGCAAGGTGAACGACTTTTACCATAAGTGGGCCAATGGCAAGGAAGATGCACGAATCATCTTCGAAAGCCTTGCCAAGGCAGGGCCGGACTTTATTCACATCACCGAATATGATGCGACGCGCCCGGCGTTCGATGACGGAGAAACATTGACGGAGCTCGCCAAGCGCTACACTCACGTTCCCGTTATCGCCAATGGTCAGCTAGGCGAGCCGGCAAAGGCGGAAGAAATGATCGCGAATGGCATGGCCGACGTGATCACCTTGGGCAAATCAGCGTTGGCGAACCCCTCCTGGCCGAAGCGAGTGATGGAAGGTGAACCGGTTGAGGAATTTGACTTCTCTATCCTCCAGCCTCAGGCATACATCAAGGAACATGAACTCTAGAAGCGTCCTTGGCCGAGCAGTCCTGCTCGGCCTTGGTCGTAGCCATAGTCTTGAAGCGACAGCTCGACTCTGCTGCGTAGGGGAAGTTGTTGCCAAGCAAGCTTTGGGCGAAAGCTGTCCTTACAGCCGATGCCTTACTGGGCACCCGCAGGGACCTCATACCGCTTACTATCTCCGGCTTGGTTGATGCCAACCTGATTGACCCATACCTGACCATTGGAACAGATTATTTCCTTCGAGGCAGTTTCGGTTAACTCCATTGATACTAAGTTCTGTCTGAAAAGTCGGCCCTCATGCAACGCTCGACATAGGCCAGTGTCACCATGGCTCTGACGCTACCTACTGGCCAGCTTGTCATATCATGTATACAGGCGCTGCTTTTCCTTCAGCCAGCCGCTGCGGCGCTCATGCCGTTATCTGCTTAGGCGCTTATGCCGCGCTGCCCGCCCAGGCTGACATTAAAACGCTACGTCTGAGTTAGCATGGCTGGCCTATGAAAGGCCACTTTCGTCGGATTGATGAAATGTCAGACATTTAATAAGCTTTCGACACTACTCACTGTACCTACTGTTAACTGTACTTACTGTTAAGAGACGTGCCATGACGCTAGATGCCTTACCTGCCCATCAGGGCGGGGCTGAAAACTTAGCCAGGCTGTTGGCCCGGGCCCTGCTGACCGGCCACTGGCAGCCGGGCGACGTGTTTCCTAAAGAACTGGATATCGGCCAGCATTTTTCCGTCAGCCGCAACCAGGTACGTAATGCGCTGGCAAGCCTTTCAGCTGCCGGGCTTTTGGAGCGAACCGCCGGGCGCGGCACCCAGGTTCGCGCCATGAGCGAATGGCATCTGCTGGACCCGCTAATGAGCGAATGGATGACGGGGCTCATGAATCTTGACCCGCAACTTGTGCGCGCCATTTACGCGTTTCGCTTTTCAGCCGAGCCGCTGGTGGCAGGCCTGGCCGCCCAGGCGGCCAGCGCTGACGATATCGCCCGGCTTGAAACCGCGTTTGAAGGTATGCAGCGCACGGCAGGCCAGCCAGAAGCCCGCCATCAGCATATCGAGCACGATGTGGCCTTTCATGATGTGATCTACCAGGCCACGCATAATCTGGTCTGGCGTCAGATGGGCCACCTGCTGCGCCCCTCGATCATGGCGCTGGTGCATCGTTCACAACATGATATCAAAACCCTGGATGATAGCCTCGCCCGTCATGGCCATGTACTAAAAGCCATTCAGGCCGGTGATGTGGCTGCTGCCGAAGCGGCGGCCCGTGAAGTGCTGCGACGCACGGCTATTGATCTAGGCATTGTGCCCGACACGCTTTCTGATGGGAGGTAATTTGGCCTATTCAACGCTTATAGAGGGCTTGGCCGGCAGACCGGCTCAGCCCTTCGTTTTCACTTACCGCTTGCCGTGCCACGCGGCCCACCATGAGGATTGCATCGCATGAAAATCACCCGCCTTAAGACCTGGCAAGTACCGCCGCGCTGGCTATTTCTTAAAATTGAAACGGACGAAGGCTGCTACGGCTGGGGCGAGCCGGTGATTGAAGGCCGAGCAGCTACCGTGGAAGCGGCAGTGCATGAGCTTGCCGACTACCTGATTGGCCAGGACCCACACCGGATCGAGCACCTCTGGAACACACTTTACCGCGCCGGTTTCTATCGCGGCGGACCTATTCTGATGAGCGCCATCGCGGGTATCGACCAGGCGCTTTGGGATCTGAAAGGGCGCGATTTGGGTGTGCCCGTTCACCAGCTATTAGGCGGCGCGGTACGCGACAAGATGCGTATGTACGCCTGGACCGGCGGTGACCGCCCAAGTGAGGTAGGCGCAGGCGCCAAAGCGCTGGTGGAAAAAGGCTTTACCGCGTTCAAGATGAACGGCACGCCCGAGATGCAAATCGTCGACTCGCACCGCAAGGTCGATGAAGCCGTAGCCCGGGTGGCCGAAGCACGCAACGCCGTTGGGCCTGATGTGGGTATCGGTATTGATTTTCATGGCCGTGTTCACCGCCCCATGGCCAAGGCACTACTGCGCGAGCTTGAGCCCTATCACCCCATGTTTGTCGAGGAACCCGTCGCACCGGAGCATCTGCCGTGCTTGAAAGATATTGCCGGCGGGCTGGGCTACCCTTTGGCGACCGGTGAACGCTTGCATACGCGCTTTCAGTTCCGCGACCTGCTGGCCGATGGCATGATCGATATTATCCAGCCGGATATTTCTCACTGCGGCGGTATCAGCGAGGGGTTAAAAATTGCCGCACTCGCCTCTGCCTATGACGTTGCGCTCGCCCCCCACTGCCCGCTTGGCCCGCTAACGCTTGCCGCCTCTCTTCAACTGGATGCCGTAAGTCACAACGCGTTTATCCAGGAACAAAGCATGGGCATTCACTATAACCAAGGCAACGACGTGTTGGATTACCTGGTGGATAAGACGGCGTTGAGTATTACTGACGGCTTCTGCGCCATTCCTCAAGGCCCCGGCCTGGGTGTTGAGATCGACGAAGCCTTTGTGGAAGAGCGCGCCAAAACCGGCCACCGCTGGCGCAACCCGGTATGGACCCATGACGACGGTTCCATCGCCGAGTGGTAAGCCATGCGATCTCAATCAGGAGAGTAGCCAAATGCATACCAATGATGCACTAGCGCACACCCTGGCCTGGATTGCGGTGGACTGGGGCTCAAGCAATCTGCGCGCCTGGGCTCTGGATCATCACGACCAAGTCATCGCCGAAGCCAGTAGTGACAAGGGCATGCTTTCGCTTAAGCCCGATGAATATGAAGCCGAGCTAAGGCGCCTGGTTAGCCCATGGTTGCCAGACAGTGGCCAGATCGAGGTGATGATATGCGGCATGGCGGGTGCGCGTCAGGGCTGGTTGGAAGCCGCCTACCTGCCGGTTCCCACAGCGCTCGACCAGCTCAGCCAGGGCGCCGTCATGCCCCGACTTACAGACACACAACTACGTGTTCATCTGTTACCGGGCCTGAGCCAGACCCGCAGTGCTACGCACCCTTTCGATGTCATGCGCGGAGAGGAAACCCAGCTTGCCGGGCTAGTGGCCGATACACCATTTTTTTCAGGTCTCGCCTGCCTGCCCGGCACCCATGCCAAATGGGCTACTCTTGAGGCAGGCACGGTGACGCAGTTCACCACTTACCTGACCGGCGAGCTTTATCAACTGCTGGCGAACCAGTCGGTTCTCAAGCACTCGGTGGGCAGCGACGATCTGAATGACCCGGCCTGCTGCGAGGCCTTTATCGCCGCCGTGAGCGAAATTCATGCAGCCCCGGAAACGTTCAGCAGTCGGCTGTTTGAACTGCGAGCCCAGGACCTGCTCGATGGCCGCCTGCCTTCCGGCAACGCCCGTGCTGCCATGTTATCGGCCCGGCTTTCGGGGCTGGCGATTGGCCTTGAACTCACAGGTGCCTGTCGCATATCAGCAGCTAATGAGCCGGTCACACTGATCGGCAATCAAGCGTTGTGCCAGCGTTACAAAATGGCGCTGAATGCTGTTGGCTTCCAGGCCCGACATATGGATGGCGATGCCGCCGTACTGGCAGGCCTTTGCCTCGCCCATCAGGCCCTAACAGCTTAATACCGCCCTTCTGGGTGCTGACTGATAATGGAGAGAGTGTCGATGACGTTGCCCTTGATTGGTATTTTGCGTGGGATTAAGCCTGATGAGGCGGTGGATATTGCTCAAGAGGTGCTCGAAGCTGGTATTACACAAATTGAAGTACCGCTTAACTCCCCCGACCCGTTTACCAGCATTAACCTGCTCGCCGAAGCGTTTGGTGAGCGCGCCGTGATTGGCGCGGGAACGGTACTTACTCCCGAGCAGGTACGCGAGGTATATGACGCAGGCGGGCGCCTGATTGTTTCACCCAACTGCCGCCCCAGCGTGATCGAGGAAACCCGACGCCTGGGCATGGCTAGCTGGCCGGGTATTGTTACCCCTTCTGAAGCGTTCGATGCCTTAGATGCAGGCGCCACTGGGCTCAAGCTATTTCCAGCGGTGCAGGTCGGTCTTGAAGGCATGAAGGCAGTACGCGCGGTGCTGCCAAGCGGCACGCTGCTTTACGCCGTGGGCGGCGTTGGCGTTGATAATTTTGCCGCTTGGCGGGCAGCGGGCGTTGATGGCGCCGGGTTAGGAAGCGCTCTGTATAAGCCGGGCCAGACGCCTTCTGAAGTAAGCCGTCAGGCGAAAGCGTTGGTGGCCGCCTGGGAAGCAGGAGCGCAAGCATGAATAATATTCCCACCTGGCAGGCCGTGCTTGCCGTGGATTCACGCTGCGAACTGGGTGAAGGTCCGCAATGGCATGCCAGCCACGAGCGGCTTTACTGGTGCGACATTCTAGGCAAACGTCTGCATTGGCTCTCTCCCGCTACAGAAAAGCACGGCCATTATCCGCTTGACCAGAAAGTCTCGCTTGCTGCCCCCCTTGACGATGGCAACCTGCTGCTGGTCGGCGAACATGCACTGAACCGTTTCAACCCAACCAGCGGGCACATTGAGAAGCTTTACGATTTCGAGGCAGACAATCCGGTGACGCGCAGCAATGACGCCCGTGTTGATCGCCACGGCAGCTTATGGCTTTCCAGCATGGGAAAGCAGGCCGAACCTGAAGCAGGCAGCCTCTACCGGCTACATCGCGGTGAGCTTTGCAAGCTGCGTACCCACCTGACCATTCCCAATGCGCTGTGCTTTTCAGCCGATGGGAAAATGGCGTACTTTACCGACACGCCCACTGGCCAGGTCATGCGCTGGGCGCTGGATAAGCAGGGCTGGCCCTTGGGCGAACCGAAGCGCTTTGTCGATTTTTCCGGGCATGCAGGCAACCCGGATGGCGCGGTGATAGATAGCGAAGGCTGTATGTGGCTGGCCCTGTGGGGCGCGGGCGAGGTGGTTCGCTTAAACACAGACGGCCAGATGATTGGGCGTGTTGTGCTGCCGGTCAACCAACCCTCCTGCCCTGTGTTTGCAGGGCCTGACCTTGAAACACTGTATATCACTACGGCCCAAGAAGGGCTAAGCGCCGCGCAACTGGCTCAAACGCCCACAGCAGGCTCTCTTTTCGCAGTGCAGACCGGTATCAAAGGGTTGGCTGAGCCGCCGCTGCGACTGACCTAAGGCATGATATAGCGGCTCTTTTAACTAAAAGCCCCGAGAGCGTCCACTCGCGGGGCTTTTATGCTGGCTTTAAGTTTACCGAGTCAGTGCAGCGCTTAACCGGCGAAGCTTATATACATGACGATGACCAGCACCACAAGCGCAATGCCGGCGGGTACTGCCCCTTTCCAGGGTGTCAGATCAACGTCACCGGTATGCTCCTGCACCCAGTCAGTCTCACGGGGGCGCAGCTTGCCGATAATCAGCATGACCGCCACTAACAGCACGAACACCAGCGCCACGAAGTGAAATTCATGCATTACCTGGGGCAAGAGCGTAAAAGGCGGCACAAAGTAGCCTGCCGCGATTAACAGGCAGCCGCCTACCAAGGCAATCTTGGCCGCCATAGGCGGAACACGCTTGGTGAGAAGCCCTACCAGCACCACCGCCAGAATCGGAATAAAGTAGATCGCGTTCATCTTCTGCAGGTAGCCAAACAGGCTGTCCTGCCCAGCCAGCAACGGCGCAATGATCATGGTAATAATCGCCATAATCCAGCCAAACACCTTGCCCGATTTAACCACCTGCTCTTCGGTTGCATCCTTGTTCAGCACGCCTTTGTAAATACCCAGGCTGAAAATGGTGGTGGTACTGTTAAGCGCCGAGTTGAACGATGAGAGAATCGCCCCGACCATCACGGCGGCAAAGAAGCCGGTCAAATAAGGCGGCAATACGTTGAAGACCAGATGCCCATAGGCTTCATCGGCACGCACGCCCTGTTCGGCGTAAAGGTGATAAGCAATGATGCCTGGCAGCACTAGATACAGCGGCCCCAGCAGCTTGAACAGGCCCGTCAACAACACACCCTTCTGACCTTCGGCAAGGTTCTTGGCGGCAAACGTGCGCTGAATAATCTGCTGGTTGGTGCTCCAGTAGAACAGATTGATCAAAAACACGCCGGTAAACAGCGTAAAGAACGGCACCTGCTGTTCAGCGCTGCCAATCGAATTAAGCTTTTCAGGGTTACTCTCTTTGAGGATGCTCCAGCCTTCCATGATGCCCGTACCGTCACTCACGGCTTGCAGCCCGAAATAAACGATCACGAAGCCGCCCACCAGCAACCCGACACCGTTAAGCGTATCGGACACCGCCACCGTGCGTAGCCCGCCAAACAAGGCATATATCGCGCCGATGATTCCTACGATCCACACCGTTAGCCATAAAAGCGCGGTAGATGACTGAATGCCAGTTAACCCCGGTAAATCCAGCATACCCTGCAGGCCTATCGCGCCTGAGTAGAGAATGATCGGCAGCAGAATCACTGCGTAGGCGATCAGAAAGATAATGTTGGTAATCAGCTGAGTGTCTTTATCGAAGCGAATTTCCAGCAATTGGGGGAGCGTCGCGATACCGCTTTTCAAAAAACGCGGCAGGAAAAATAGCGCCAGGGCTACCAGCGCAATCACGGCGACCACTTCCCATGCCATAACACTCAAACCATCGGCAAAGGCAGCCCCGTTGAGCCCCACCATCTGCTCGGTGGAGAGGTTCGTCATTAACAGCGAGCCCGCAATCAGCGGAAAGGTAAGCGAACGGCCAGCCAGAAAGTAGCCACTGGTGCTTGAGTGATCATCACGGTGCGTAATCCGCCACGTGACAAAGGCGACCAGGCCTGTAAAAAACAGGAAAGACGCCAGAGTCAACATATGCATATTGGCTTACTCCATCTTGTAAGGGGGAATCCGCGCGCTCTAGGCTATGCGCACCTAAATGTCTGACATATTAACAATGAGTTTAATAGACCCGGCGTTTGACGCGTTATCCCCCTTTGGTCTTAGCAATTTGCTTGATTTAGAGCATAAAAAAACCGGGCAGGCGTAACCTGTCCGGCGAATAATTAATGGCAGCGTTACTGCCTTACGAGACTGCTCTTAGCGATGAAAACGCTCGGCGGCCTCTTGCGCCAGCTTACGAATGCCATCCCAGTCCTCAGCCTCGACCAGCTTGCTGGGCGTGAGCCAGGAACCGCCAACACACATGACATTGGGCAGCGACAAGTAGGATTCGGCATTATCCACGGTAATGCCGCCCGTAGGACAGAACTGCGCGCCGGGAATCGGGGCGCCAAACGCTTTAAGCGCCTTGGCACCGCCGCTGGACTCTGCCGGAAAGAACTTGAAACGGCGATAACCATACTGCCAGCCGGTCATCAGTTCCGAGACGGTTGAGACGCCTGGCAGCATGGGCACGGGGCTTTCAATACCGTAACGGTACAGTGCTTCGGTCGCGCCCGGGGTGACGACAAAATCTGCGCCCACTTCTTCAGCCTGGCGGTATTGTGCAGGAGTCAGCACAGTGCCGACCCCGATGCTGGCCCCGGTCAGCTCTTTCTTCATACGCTTGATCGCTTCAAGCGCGCAGTCGGTACGCAGAGTCACTTCAAGTACGCTCAAGCCGCCTTCCAGCAGTGCTTTGCCTAGCGGTACGGCGTCCTCGATACGCTCAATGGTGATGACCGGAATCACTTCGGCCTTGTGACAGATGCTGTCGAGCTCGGCGGTACGTGTTGAGGGCAGCTGTTTATCGATTGACATGAGGTGTCTCCAGATAGCGTGTTGTTTGATTGTCAGGGCGCCCAGTAAATAGCCAGCGGGCAGGAGAGGAAAGCGCGTATCGGCAGTTGTCGAACATCATCGCCATTCAACGCGTTCGCCAGCACGGCGCGCTTGTCATCACCGGTAATATGCAGAATATGCCGGTTTGCCTGATGCAGGCTTGCCGCAGAGAAGGTGATGCGCGGCTGGGGTTGGCTGGGAGTGCGCACCGCCACCAATGGCTCATCGGTTGCCAGCGCCAGCCCCAGTTCCTGGCTATCGGGAAACAGCGATGCCGTATGCCCATCACCGCCCATTCCCAGAACCACAACGCTTGCAGGCCAGGCAAGCGATGCCGTGCGCTCAGCCACTTCTGCCACACCCTCTTCCGGCGTAGAAGCCTTTGAGGTCAATGGCACAAAGTGCGCGGCGGCCGCGTTACCTTGCAACAGATTATCCCGTACCAGCTTGGCGTTGCTGTCGCTGCTGTGTTCATCCACCCAGCGCTCGTCAGCCAGGGTAATATCGATACGCTCCCAGGCAAGTAGCTTGGTGGCCAAGGCCTTGAAAAAAGGCACCGGCGTGGAGCCGCCGGAGACGATCAGCAGCGCGCGCTCCTGGCGCTCCAGATCTTCGCTCAGCGCTTGCGCTACTGCTTCTGCCAGCTGCTCAGCAAGCTTTTGGCGTGCTTTTGTCATATCAGTAATCCTCGTACCAGCTGCGGCCGTCCTGGGTAATCATGGCAATGGAAGCCACCGGCCCCCAGGAGCCTGCCGGGTAGCGCCGTGGCGGCGTTTCTCGTTCCTGCCAGCCTTCAATCAGCTGATCACACCAGCGCCAGGCGTGCTCGACCTCATCGCGGCGCACAAACAGGTACTGTTGGCCTTTCATGACTTCCAGCAGCAGCCGCTCGTAGGCATCGGGAATTCGCGATTTAGGGAAGGCGCTGTTGAAATCCAGGTGAAGTGGGCCGGGGCGCAGGCGCATGCCTTTATCCAGACCGCTATCTTTGGTGAGTACCTGAAGGGCAATCCCCTCTTCCGGCTGCAGGCGGATAATCAGCTTGTTGGAGGCAATGCCACGCTGGTCCGGATCAAAGATATAATGCGGCTGCTGGCGAAAGTGAATAACGATTTGCGAAAGCTTTTCCGGCATGCGCTTGCCGGTACGCAGGTAGAACGGCACTCCGGCCCAGCGCCAGTTGGCCACTTCGGTCTTCATCGCTACGAAGGTTTCTGTCTGGCTCTGGGTATTGGCGTCCTCCTCCTCCAGATAACCTGGCACGGACTGACCATCGCTGGTACCGGCAATATACTGGCCGCGCACCACGTCACGGCCCAGCGCTTCCCCTGTAAAGGGTTTGAGCGCCTTGAGTACCTTGACCTTTTCATCACGGATGGCATCGGCATCCAGGTTGGAAGGCGGGTCCATGGCAATCAGGCAAAGTAGCTGCAAAAGATGATTCTGAACCATGTCACGCAGCTGACCCGCCTCATCGAAATAGCCCCAACGGCCTTCAATGCCAACCTTTTCAGCAACGGTAATTTCTACGTGAGAAATATGGTTCTGATTCCACTGGGTACCAAACAGCGGATTGGCAAAGCGCAGTGCAATCAGGTTTTGAACTGTTTCCTTACCTAGATAGTGATCGATCCGGTATACCCGCGACTCAGGAAAAACGGCGCCAATCGCGTCGTTAATCTGCTCGGAGGACTTGAGGTCATAGCCAATGGGCTTTTCAACTACGACGCGCGTATCGTCATCTAGACTGCCGCTGGCATGAAGGTTGTGGCAGATATCACCATAAATGCGCGCGCCAACCGAAAGATAGACCACCATGGGGCGCTCGGCGCCTTCGCGCCATTGGCGAATGGCGTCATACCCTTCGGCGGTCGTAAAATCGAGCTGACGATAGTCCAGGCGCTCAAGAAAACGCTCGAAACCCGCTTCGTCTACCTCGCTGCTTTTTAGCCGCTTGCGCAGCGCCTCGCTGACCATTTGCCGAAAGGTCGCCACATCGTGCTCCTGGCGCGCCAGTCCCAGAATACGCGTGCTTTCCGGCATCAAGCCTTCGCGGTCAAGATGGTATAAAGCAGGAAATAGCTTGCGCATGGCAAGGTCGCCCAATGCTCCAAACAGCGCCAAATCAATGGCATGATCACGTCCACCTAACGGGGCGCCTGGAGAGGCATATGACTTGCTCATCTCTGCTCCTATGTATCGCCAAGCCGGTTTGGTAGTTAGATTACCTAAAATCTACCTAAAAAGCGGCCTAAAACGCAATATTAAATGTAATTTTACTACAAAAACAATCATGGATAAGCGCGAAAGCCTTTTTACCCAGTATTTGTGCTCACTCTACGTTTTGGCCAGCCCTCCGACCACCCCTTCTCGATGAATTTGCCTTTTCAGGCTGGCGCCAGTGTTTCAGACAATGGCGATGAGCTTGACCATCAGAGGTTTCGCTTGATGGCCAGTACTTTAACGCAGTCAAAGAGTCATAGCTGAGCATATTAGGGAATGATGTCTATTCATAACCAGCAAGCGCCGCATACGTGAGGTGAAATGCCTAATGCAGGTCGGTGTGAGCCTCTCTTATAGCTTGTTATCTGTAATGAAGAGTGGCCCAAGCAACCTATAGCGGGAACGTCGCTAAAGGTAGCGAGCATAGCGCCCACGTTTAGGATTGACGCTTTAAATACTTGCTAAATTTCCACGTCCTACCAATAAACTCGATGGGCCCGTTAGGCAAGCCGGTTGCCGAACCGGTTTCTTCTTCAAACGTCAGTTTAAGCAGCTGATTGTCTTGAGAATACTTGAAGCTTATACGCGGCCGTCCAAAGAATTTAGTCAGCCTGATAGGTCACGACGGAGGTCGTCCCCCTCACGGACAGCATCGAAAGGCGCGTCCAGCGCTACTCCGCCTTTAAAAAAAAGCCGCGGATTGCTCCGCAGCCTTTTACTTAAACATTTTCAGTGGGTTTGATACTTAGTTGGCGACGGCCTGCATGGCAAGCGCAGTATCCAGCATCCGGTTGGAGAAGCCCCACTCGTTGTCGTACCACGCCATCACTTTGACCAAGCGCCCGTTTACACGCGTGTGGTTAGCATCAAATGTCGATGAATGCGCATCATGGTTGAAATCGATAGACACCAGCGGCTGAGCATTCACCGCCAGGACTTTCGAGTTGGCGGCGGCTTTTTCGACGATCTGATTGATCTCTTCCTTGCTAGTGTCACGGCTTGCGGTAAAGGTTAGGTCCACCAACGACACGTTAATTACCGGCACACGCACCGCTAACCCATCCAGTTTGCCTTCCAGCTCAGGCAGTACCAGCCCAACTGCAGCAGCGGCCCCGGTTTTGGTCGGGATCATGGAGTGCGTCGCGCTACGCGCGCGGTACGGATCAGAGTGGTAAACGTCTGAAAGATTCTGATCATTGGTGTAGGCATGCACCGTCGTCATCAAACCGTTTTCAATACCCACCGTATCGTTTAATGCTTTGGCCACTGGCGCCAGGCAATTGGTCGTACAGGAAGCGTTGGATACCACCTTGTGTTCGGCGGTCAGCACACTGTCATTAACTCCGTAGACAATCGTCGCGTCAGCATCAGGACTAGGCGCTGAGATCAGCACCCTTTTGGCGCCCGCTTCCAGATGCTTGGCGGCGGCCTCGCGCTTGGTAAATAGGCCCGTACATTCCATAACCAAATCAATATTCATGGAGGCCCAGGGAAGCTTGGCGGGGTCGCGCTCTGACGAGATAGCGATGCGATCGCCATCGACACTGATGCTTTCCGCATCGTGCTCTACAGTAAAGGGGAAATGCCCATGAACGGTATCGTGGCGCAATAGATGTGAATTTAACGATGGGTCGCCAAGATCATTAATCGCCACCACCTGGATCTGCTCGCGGTAACGATTTTCATAAAGAGCTCGAAGTACGTTACGACCGATCCGGCCAAACCCGTTAATAGCAACTCTGATAGTCATACTGGCACCTCACGCCCGATAGTGAATGGCTTCACTTCAGTAAAAAAATTACCAAAAAGACACTTTTATGTGCCCTGACAAGCTTATAAATGGCTTAAACCGGTTTCATAGTAGCTATTTAATAACTTATATGTAGTAAAATTACTATATTATAACTAAGGTCGTCTATATCTTCATCATGACAATTACATCAACATTCTGATCCCTGACAATGCTGGTTTTTACGGTTTATTAGTAATATTTAAGGAGAACCTGCCATGAATTCATCAACCTCACCTCTGCCGCTTCGTCGTACCAAAATTGTTGCTACCTTAGGCCCTGCCAGCGACCGCCCAGGCGTGCTCGAAGCGATGATCAAAGCGGGGGTCGACGTGGTTCGCCTTAACTTTTCTCACGGATCGCCTGATGACCACCGCCGCCGCTTGCAAGACGTTCGCGATATTGCGCAGCGCTTAGGCAAATGTGTTGCCGCTTTAGGCGATTTACAGGGTCCCAAAATCCGCATCGCTCGCTTTGCCGAAGGCCCTGTTCATTTAGAAGCGGGGCAGCCGTTTATTCTGGATATGGCGCTCGACACCTATGCTGGCAATAGCGAACGCGTAGGCTGCGACTACCCGGCACTGATTGATGATGTTTCTCCTGGCGACCGCTTGCTGCTGGATGATGGCCGCGTGGTATTGGATGTGACGTCCATTGTTGGCCAGGAGATCCACACCCATGTGCATGTGGGCGGCAAACTCTCCAATAACAAGGGCATCAATAAGCAAGGCGGCGGCCTTTCCGCTCCGGCCTTGACCGACAAGGACCGAGCCGATTTAAAAACTGCCGTGGAAATCGGTGTGGATTATCTGGCGGTTTCCTTTCCGCGCTCGGCGGCCGATATGCAGGAAGCACGCACATTACTTGGCGAAGAAGGTAAGGAAATTGGCTTGGTTGCCAAGCTGGAACGTGCCGAAGCGGTCGCGGATGACGAAACGCTGGATGGCATTATCATCGCATCAGAAGCAGTGATGGTGGCCCGCGGCGACCTGGGCGTAGAGATAGGCGATGAAGCACTGATCGGTACCCAAAAGCGCATCATCAAGCATGCCCGTACGCTTAACCGCGCGGTAATTACCGCCACGCAGATGATGGAATCGATGATCGAATCACCGCTGCCGACCCGCGCCGAGGTGTTCGATGTAGCCAACGCCGTGCTGGATGCCACCGACGCCGTCATGCTTTCGGCAGAAACCGCCGCCGGTGAGTTTCCGGTAGAAACCGTTGAAGCCATGGACCGGGTTTGTCTGGGTGCCGAGCGTGAGCGGTTGGCACAGTCGTCCGGCCACCGCATGCATGAAGGCTTTGAGCGTATTGATGAAACCATCGCCCTTTCGGCTATGTATGCCGCCAACCACTTAACCGGTGTCAGCGCGATTGCCTGCATGACCTCCACCGGCTATACGCCACTTATCGCCTCGCGCATTCGTTCGGGCTTACCCATTGTCGGCCTGGCCCATAGTCCCGTTGCTCAGCGCCGCATGGCACTTTATCGCGGCGTGGTCTCGCTCCCCTTCGATACTACGCAGATGGAGCCCACCGAGGTAAACCAGGAAGCGCTAAAATTGCTTAAGGCCTATGGATTGGCACGCCCTGGCGGACATATCATTCTTACTCGCGGCGACCATATGAATGCCCATGGCGGCACGAATACCATGAAAATCATCGCCATCGAGCAGGAAGAATCCGGAGAGTAATGAATGAATAATGCCCGACCGCCTCGCCAGGCGCTACGTACCCTACCCGCCCAAAAGCGCATTGCGCTTATCGCCCATGATGGCAAGAAAGAGGAGCTTTTGGAGTGGGCCGAACGCTGGCAGGAAACGCTGCGCCAGCACCAGCTAACAGGTACGGGCACCACGGCTGCGCGTCTGACCAACCAGCTGGGCTTGACGGTTGAAGGGCTGATGAGCGGGCCGCTTGGAGGCGACCAGCAAATTGGCGCGCGCATTGCGGAGCAGAAACTTGATGTACTGGTATTCTTCTGGGACCCCTTCGCCCCGCAACCCCACGACCCGGACGTCAAAGCGCTCTTGCGTCTTGCAGCACTCTGGAACGTGCCGGTCGCCTGCAACGCCGCTAGCGCTGACTTTCTGCTCTCTTCCCCCTATCTCAGCGAAAGTTATGCCATGTCAATCCCGGATGCCAATGCCTGGGCCAGCGCAAGAACCTAGCTTGGCCTTCAGACATGTGATGGAACACCAGCGTTTATTAACGCTGGCGTAGATGACGTTTGACCACTTGCTGCCCAACGTGACGTTCGCCGCGGGCAGCCTCTAGAGCGCTGCAGAGCGTCAGCTCGGCGATTCTGTCGTAATCCTGAAACGCAGAGTTTACCGGCTGGGGTAAAAAGTCCAGCAGGGGATGGTCACCAAAGGTCGCAAGCTTAATGCGGCTTGAAAGCCCACCACGCGCCAAAAATGTATCGAAAACGCCTTCCATCAAGGTATATGACGCTGTTACCAAGGCATCCACCGGCTTGGCTTCATCAAGCAACTGGCGGGCTAGGCGTACAGCTTCCTCCCGCTCGTAACGAGCGCCGCTTAAATAAACGGGTTCGATATTGCGCGCCTGTAACGCTGCCTGAAACCCGGCCCGGCGCTCACGGCTAATGGAAAGCCCGGGCATGGCATCCATCCAGGCTACCCGGCGGACTCCTTCAAACAATACCGAACGCGTTAGCTGCTCGGCAGCGCCGCGGTCGTCGCTCACCACGCTGACAAAGCGCTGACTATCCAGCCCCCTGTCCATCCCGACTACGGCCCAGCCATCGTTTATCAACTCTGCATAAAAGGGGTCGCTGTCAGCTAGGCAGCTGGCGGTAATCAACGCTTCGCAGCGCTGAGCACGTAGTGCCAGCGCCAGGGCGCGCTCGCTTTGTGCGCAATCGTCGGAGCTTACAATCAGCAACCGATAGCCCTGCTCGCGCGCCCCACGCTCCAGGCGCTTGGCCAGGCGTGCATAGCTGATATTTTCCAGGTCAGGGACAATCAACCCCAATAAGCGACTTGACCCACGGCGCAGTGCCGCGGCCTGGGGGTTGATCTGGTATTGGTGCTGACGTACAACCGTCATTACCTTTTCGATGGTGGCTAAACTGATCCGCCGCTGCTCCGCCTGCCCGTTGATAACATAACTTGCTGTGGTGCGTGAAACGCCAGCCAGCCGGGCAATATCGGCAAGTGTCATGGTTTTTTCCCCTAATTAAGCCAGCGCAGTGTACCAGCGCCTTGACTCCACCCCTACCAACGTCTAAAAACACACCCCTTGTGCCTTTAGGTGAATCGTTTCAGCATTATCACCATAAACTACGGGCATCGTTCAATCCCGAAAGCTCGGCGCTTGATTATCTATTTATGTTACTGCCGGGCCACAGCGGGCTCGTCTTTACAGGAGAATTGCATGCTCACACTGGGCCCAAATGACATCTTGCTAGGCCGCCAGGCGGATAGCTGGCAAGCGGCGCTGGATGATGCCGCTCGGGTGCTGGCTGACGCGGGGCTGGTCGAACCCGGTTATCGTGACGGCTTGCATGCCCGCGAGGCGCAGTCGTCTACCTATCTGGGCAATGCCATTGCCATTCCCCATGGCACGCCGGAAAGCCGCCAGCATGTTATACATACCGGCGTGCGGGTGCTGCAGTTTCCTGAAGGCGTTGACTGGCACGATGGTCAACGCGTTTACGTGCTGGTGACTATTGCGGCGCAAAACGACGAGCATCTGGATATTCTGCGCGCGCTCACTCACGTGCTCGACCGAGACGGCGTGGCTAAAGCGCTGGCGGCGGCAAGCTCGGCTGATGAGGTTGCCCGCCTGCTCTCCAAATCCATTCCCACGCCTAAGCTTGATAGCGACACCCTGTGCCTGCAGTTTCCCGCCCAGAGCGTACAGGAGCTGGCCCTGGCTGCCGCTGCCCGCCTGCGCCAAAGCGGCTGCGTGGATAACCGCTTTATTGCCGATATCGCCGAAAAACCGCCGGTATGGCTGGGCAATGGCTTCTGGCTTGCCAGTAGCGCCAGCGGGGTCGACCAGCCTGCGCTGGGCGTTGCTACTCCGGTCGATCCTCATCTGACAGAAAACGGTCATGCGCTGCATGGCCTGTTTTGTCTTGCCGCTCAAGGCAACTACCACCGCCCGCTGCTGGAGCAGCTTCAGGCCGTACTCGAAAACACCGACAGCCAGACGTTACAGGAAGCTTCTGCCTCTCAGGTGCTGGCCCAGTTGGCGGGTGAAACCGCCAATACGCACACGCTGCGCGTACGTGTACTAAACCCCCATGGCTTGCACGCCCGCCCGGCCAAGCAGTTGGTACAGGTAGCTCGCGCCCAGGCGGCACCGGTGAATGTGCGCCTGGAAGAAGGTAGCCCGACGAGCGTTTCAGCGGCAAGCCTGACCAAGGTGATTGGCCTGGGCGCGCGGCGCGGCCAATGGCTGGTACTTTCCGCCGAAGGCAGCGAAGCCCCGCAGGCGCTTGCGGAAATAGCCAGTGCCATTGAAAGCGGCCTTGGCGAGAAGGTGACGCCCTTTGACAGTGGCCGCGAACGCTTAGCACCCCAGCACACCCACCAGGAACCCGCCATTGAGCCGCTGGCGGCGGACACACCCCATACGGCCATCGCGGCCTCCCCAGGCCTGGCGATTGGGCCGGTATTTGTGATTCGTCCTCAGCATTTTGATTATCCCGAGCATGCCGACAACCCGGACCGCGAGCTGACCCGGCTGCATAATGCTGTTCAGGAAGGCATTGCCCAGCTGGAAGCCCTGGTTCGTAACGCCGCCGGCGGTGAAGTCGCCGATATTCTCTCCATGCACGAAGAAATGCTGGACGACCCCGAGCTTCACCGCGCTGCCGAAGACGCCATTCGGGAAGGCCGCTCGGCTGAAGCCGCCTGGTGGGATGCAATTGAAACCGCCGCCCACGCCCAGGAAATGCTGGCTGACCGTCTGCTCGCAGAGCGCGCCGCCGACCTTCGCGATGTAGGCCGGCGGGTGCTGAGCATTCTGTGCGACATTCAACTGCCCGAGCCGCCCGACCACCCCTACATCCTGGTGATGGACGATATCGGCCCCTCTGACGTTGCCCGCCTGGATACCTCACGGGTACGCGGCCTGCTGACCGAGCGCGGCGGCGCTACGGCGCATAGCGCCATTCTGGCCCGTGCGCTGGGCATCCCGGCAGTGGTGGGCGCAGGCAAGGCGGTAATGGCATTGACCAATGCCAGCATGATGATTCTCGACGGTGAACGGGGCCGGGTAATTCCCTCGCCTTCAGAGGAGCGCTTACGCCGCGCCGAGCAGAACCTGCTTGATCTGCGAGAGCGCGAAGCCGATGCCTGGGAGCGGCGCTTTGAAACCGCCCAGACCCGCGACGGCCACCGCGTTGAAGTCGCAGCTAACCTGGGTAACACTGCCCACGCGGAAGACGCCGTGGGACGTGGCGCTGAAGGCGTCGGCCTGCTGCGCACCGAGTTCCTGTTTATGGCGCATTCAAGCGCGCCAGACCTTGCCACGCAAACCACCGAGTATCGTCAGGCGATAGATGCCCTAAACGGGCGCCCACTGGTGGCACGTACACTGGATGTCGGCGGCGACAAGCCACTGCCCTACTGGCCCGTACCCCAAGAGGACAACCCGTTCCTGGGCCTGCGCGGCATTCGCCTGGCCCTGACCGAGCCCGAGGTACTCGAAACCCAGCTGCGCGCCTTACTGATGGCGGCAGCCCCTGTAGTGGGTTCTGAAGATACGCCGCGGCCGCTGCGTATCATGCTGCCCATGGTCAAGGACGTTGCCGAGTTCCGCGCTGCCAAGGCAATCTTTGATCGGCTGCTTGCCGAAATCCCCGTAAGTGAGCGGGCAAGCGATGTGCAGTTGGGCGTGATGATTGAAATCCCCTCCAGCGCCCTGCTGGCACCAACGCTTGCCGCCGAGGTGGATTTCTTCTCGGTTGGTACCAACGATCTCACCCAGTATACCCTGGCGATTGACCGCGGCCACCCGGAGCTATCCGCCCAGGCGGATGGTCTTCACCCGGCGGTATTACGCCTGATTCAGATGACCGTTGACGCCGCCCACGCCCAGGGTAAATGGGTAGGCGTGTGTGGAGAGCTGGCCTCTGATACTGCGGCTATCCCGGTGCTGGTGGGCCTGGGGGTCGACGAGCTTTCCGTCAGCGCACGTCAAATCCCGCTGGTGAAGGCCCGCCTGCGTGAGTTCGACCTGACCGAGGCTCAGGCAAGCGCTCAATTGGCCTTAAGTCAGGCTACCAGCGACGACGTGCGCGATGCGCTGGAGGCACGCTAATGGCTCGTGTGATATGCATCACTTTGAACCCCGCCCTGGATCTGGCATTCGAGCTTGAAGAGCTGGCCTTAGGAACGGTTAACCGCCCCAAACACGCCCAGCTTGAAGCCGCCGGCAAAGGCGTTAACGTCGCGCGCGTGCTGGCCGCACTCGGCCATGATGTCGTAGTAAGTGGCTTTTTGGGACGTGATAACGATGGTCCCTTCCAGCTCGCGTTTAAGCACATGGGCGTGACGGATGCGTTTGTCCGCGTGTCAGGGGAAACGCGCATCAATGCCAAACTGGCCGAAAAAAGCGGCCGGGTGACGGACATCAACGGCCCAGGCATTGGAGTGGATACCGCGCAAGTGGCCAGCCTGCTCGACACCATTGAACAGCAGCTAAACGATGCACCGGCAGACGCCATTCTGGTGGCTGGTAGCCTGCCGCCTGGATTAAGCCTGCCAGCATTTAGTGAGCTTCTCACTCACCTGAAAGCCACCGGCGTGCCGCTTTGGGTCGATACCAGCGGTGAGGCCTTGCTGCGCGCCATTGAGATAGCTCCCGAAGCAGTCAAACCCAACGAACTCGAGCTCGCCGACTGGGCCGGTAGCACACTTGAGAGTCACGACAGCCGGGTTAACGCCACCACACGGCTTTATCAGGCAGGTATCAAACAGGCATTACTTTCCGCCGGGGCCGAGGGCGTCATCTGGGTTAACACATGCGGAGCCTGGCAGGCAACTCCTCCCAGCGTTCAGGCAGTCAACACCGTGGGCGCTGGCGACACCTTTGTCGCGGGCATGCTGCATGGTTTGCTTAGCCAACAGGATAAAGAAGAAACCTTGCGCTTTGCCACGGCACTCTCCGCCGAATCCGTCCGTCATGTTGGCGTGGGCACGACCCAAGCCGACGACTTCTCCTTACTCTTACAACGTACTCGGGTACAGCACCTGCACGCAAGCCACACCGAGGGAACCCTTTGATGAACGTTATTCTGATTACCGCCTGCCCCAGCGGCATGGCCACGACCTTCCTTGCTGCCAAACGCTTGGAGCAGGCGGCAAAACGCCAGGGCTGGAAGGTTCATGTGGAGATGCACGGTGAATTGGCCCCGGTCGAGGCCGCCAACGCCGAACAGATCGCACATGCTGATTTAATTGTGGTTGCCGCGGACCAGGTGCCTGCGCCAGAGCGCTTCACCGGCAAGCGCTTGTATCAGGCTTCTATTGCCCAGGCGCTCCCCGACCCCGAAGCATTTCTAGCTACCGCCAAACGTGAAGCGCCCTTATATACACCGCCAAAAATTGCCCCGGTGAGCACTACGACTGCCAAAGATGGGCAGCGCATCGTCGCAGTAACTGCCTGCCCCACCGGTGTTGCCCACACCTTTATGGCCGCCGAAGCGCTAGCCGAAGCAGGCAAGGCGCTAGGCCATTCGATCCGTGTGGAAACACAAGGATCGGTGGGCGCACAGGACAAGCTGACTGACGACGAGATTGCCGCCGCTGATGTAGTAATTCTGGCCTGCGATATTGAAGTTGATCCTACTCGCTTTGCGGGCAAGCGCGTTTACCGTACCTCGACCGGCACCGCGCTGAAAAAATCCCAGGCAACGATTGAGAACGCCTTGGCCCAGGCCATGCTGGAAAGCGCTGGAGCTTCCAACGCTTCCTCAAATGAAGGTAAAGGCCTGAAAGAAAAGGGCGTGTATAAGCACCTGCTCACCGGCGTGTCGTTCATGCTGCCCATGGTCGTGGCGGGCGGCCTGCTGATTGCCCTTTCGTTCATGTTCGGTATTGAAGCTTTCGAGCAGGAAGGCACGCTGGCCGCGGCGCTTATGCAGATTGGCGGCGGCACGGCCTTCGCGCTCATGATCCCGGTGCTGGCGGGCTATATCGCCTATTCAATTGCCGACCGACCCGGCATCGCTCCCGGCATGATTGGCGGCATGCTGGCGGCTAACATTGGCTCCGGGTTTATTGGCGGCATTTTAGCGGGCTTTCTGGCCGGTTACGTTGCGCTGGCGATTACCCGCCATGTGAAGCTGCCTTCAAGCGTTGAGTCGCTCAAGCCTATTCTGATCATCCCGTTGGTCGCCAGTCTCGTCACCGGTTTGATCATGATTTACGTGGTGGGTGAGCCGGTTGCGGCGCTGTTGAGCGCACTGACCAGCTTCCTGGCCTCCATGGATTCAACCAACGCTGTGCTGCTGGGCATTCTGCTGGGCGCGATGATGTGCTTCGACCTGGGTGGGCCGATCAACAAGGCCGCCTACACCTTTGGCGTGGGCCTGCTGGCTTCAGAAACCTACGGCCCCATGGCGGCTATCATGGCGGCAGGCATGGTGCCAGCCATCGGCATGGGTATTGCAAGCTTTGTAGCACGCTACAAGTACTCCGAACCCGAGCGCGAAGCTGGCAAGGCTTCTTTCGTGCTAGGTCTGTGTTTTATCAGTGAAGGCGCCATTCCGTTTGCCGCCAAGGATCCGCTGCGGGTCATTCCTTGCAGCATCGCGGGTGGAGCCATCACCGGCGCGCTCTCCATGCTGGTCGGCGCCAAGCTAATGGCGCCTCACGGCGGTATTTTTGTACTACTGATTCCCAATGCGATTACCCCCGGCCTGCTGTACCTGGGCGCGATTGTGGCGGGCTCTCTGGTGACCGGTTTAAGCTACGCAATGATCAAGCGCGGCGCGGCGCCGGTTGCGGTTACCAGCTAAACATCGTTTAGCCGTAGAAAGGCAGGCCAGCCTGCCTTTCGTCCCTCCCTCTTGTTTTATTACTTCCCGAACTTGAGTTATCTGTACCTATTCTCCCCGCCCCACTTTTTATGTAGTATTTTTACATAAATAACTCAACGGCCTAGGTTCTGTCTGAAAAGTCGGCGAGCGAAGGCAAGACAAGGCAAAATCGACGAAGAAACGGAGTTTACAGAGAGTAAATGAGTATTCTGAGTCGATTTTTAACGCCGTATTGCCGAGCGCAGACACTTTTTCAGACAGAACCTAGAGCCGAAGCAACCACGGACCGCCTTATGTTTCAGCTTACCCGCAGTGTCACCTGGCAGGCACTTGAGCGCCTGCGCGACAAAACCCATAACGACCGCATCCGTGACTACTTCACCCATGACCCGCAGCGCTTCGAGAAGATGAGCCTGCGCGTGGGCGGCCTGTTTCTGGACTACTCCAAGCACCACGTTTCCGATGAGGTGCTGGCCAAACTGATTGAGCTTGCCGATCACTCAGCCCTGGTGCAGCGCCGGGCGCAGATGTTCTCCGGCGATATTATCAACGTGACCGAAAACCGTCCGGTATTGCATACCGCCCTGCGCAACCTTGGTGATGAGCCGGTGTATGTAGACGGCGAAGACGTGATGCCGGAAATCACCCGCACCCGCGAGCAGATCAAGCAATTCTCAGAAGCGGTGCGCAGCGGCGAGTGGAAAGGCTACAGCGGCAAGCGCATCAAGGACGTGGTGAATATCGGGATTGGCGGCTCGGACTTGGGGCCCAACATGGCGGTGCGGGCACTTTTAAAGTATCGCCACCCGGAGTTGCACTTCCACTTTGTTTCCAACGTGGACGGCACGCATATTCAAAAGGTGCTTTCGCGCCTGGACCCAGCCACTACCCTGTTTATCGTTTCGACCAAGACGTTCTCCACTCAGGAAACCTTGCTGAATGCCAAGACCGCGCGCCGCTGGTTTGTAGAAAACGCCGGTGATGACGCCGATGTGGGCGCGCACTTTATTGCCGCCTCTACCAACCGCAAGGCAGCGATGGAATTCGGCATTCGAGAAGAGAACGTATTCGAGTTCTGGGCCTGGGTAGGCGGACGCTACTCTATGTGGTCGTCGATCGGCCTTCCGATTGCCCTCTCCATTGGCTTTGATGGCTTTATCGAGCTGCTGGAAGGCGCCCACGAAATGGACCGCCATTTCATCGAGGCGCCCTTTGCGCAGAACATGCCGGTGCTAATGGCGCTGATCGGTATTTGGTACATCAACTTTATCGGCGCCGAAACCCAGGCCATCGTGCCTTATGACCAGGCGCTGAATCAGTTGCCCTCCTTCCTGCAGCAGCTGGATATGGAGTCCAACGGTAAATCGGTGGATATTTTCGGCCACCCGGTCAACTACAAGACTGGCCCGATTGTATGGGGCCAAACCGGCTCCAACGGCCAACACGCGTTCTTTCAGTTGCTGCACCAAGGCACCCGCTATGTGCCTATCGATTTTATAGCCTCACTCAAACCCGAGCCGGGCGTAGAAGACCACCACTTCGCCCTACTCACCAATATGCTTGCTCAGGCCAATGCCTTTATGGAAGGCAGCCAGGGCGACGGCAAGGAACTCAGCCAGCACGACCCCTATAGCTGCCCCGGCAATCGCCCTTCTAGCACACTGCTATTGGACGAACTCACACCCCGCAACCTCGGTGCGTTGATCGCACTCTACGAGCACAAGGTATTCGTGCAGGGCGTAATCTGGAACATCAACTCGTTCGACCAGTGGGGTGTTCAGCTCGGCAAGCGCATCGCGGGCGAAATCAGCGAACGTATTGATACCAATGCGGCGGATTTTGATGCTTCCACGCAGGGGCTTTTGGAGCTGGTGCGGGCGCATTTCCCAAGTGGTAGTGCTGAAGAGAATGGCCAAGCCGAAAGCGGTAAAAAGACGGGAAAGAAGAAAAGTTAGAGAGTTTAGAAACAGAGAAAAGAGAAAAGCAAAAGCCCTGGCTGAATAAATAGCTGGGGCTTTTCGAATAAGCCAGTTGATGGTTCTGCATAGGCAACAAGTGCGGTTTAGACCGCTTCCATCCAGTAGTGCGTTGATGTCTCACCACACCTTGCAAAACCCAGACGTTCGTATAATGCAATAGCATGGCTCTGCTTTAAGACACGAAGCCGTAAAGACATACCTGCAGCTCTTGCCGCTTCCAGTTCCTGACGCACAATTTGCGCTCCAATCCCCCGCCTCTGATATTGAGGTGCAAGAAATATCTCTCGAAGCTGGAGAAATTTCCCTTCGTTTGTTACCCAAACTGCACCCACACATGTGCCGTTTAGCTGTAAGACTTCAAAACCGCCTTGGCGCCATTTTTCATCGAAGGCTGACTTTTGAAGCTTACTTTCCCAAGCGCCGAACTGGCGCTCGACCACTTTTTGGTAAGCGCTTGAATAGGCGCCCCAGATGAAATCGTAATCGCCCTCCACCGCTATCATTCTGGCAATGTGCATTGCTTTATACCGCCTAAATCGGTTGCCGGAAGCTTAAAATCTAAACATGGAGTGATTAGTACGCTGAAAATTCACCTGATTGAAGAGGATATGGTCTAAAAGCTGTTAACAGCGTCAGCGCATCATTGGTATGAATAATAGCCGCATACTCCCCTTCCAGGTTCGCCAGCGACATGGCGTGCACTTCATTCGCCGTGCGATAAGTGCCCGCGTAATCCCGCTTGGCGAAGGTAAACGTAGCATCTGCCACTACGTGTGTATCAAGGCCGAGATTACCCGCCGTACGGGCGGTGGCTTCAACGGAGTTGCTGGTACTGACACCTACGATAACCAGCTGTTTAATTCCACGAACGTTCAACCAGCGCTCTAAGCCGGAATGGGTAAACGCATCTGGCACGTTCTTTTCGACTACATGCTCATGAGATAATGGCGCAAGCGCTGGCTGAAACTCCGCGCCGGGCTGCCCCGGCCAGAACGGTGAGCCGGGTGTACGTGAGTTATGCCGTACATGTACCACCGGCCAGTCTGTATTACGCCATCCAGCAAGTAGTCGCTGGATATTGCTTTCAGCACCTGGGTTGTTGCGCTCACCGGCTGTGGGGTCATTCATCCCGCGCTGCATATCGATGATAATCAGAGCGGCGGGTTGTTTGTTCGTTGCCAACTCAACGACCTCTTTTATAAGCTTCTTCGGTCAAGCATAAACTCATCGCTTGCGCTAAATCTGGATATCATTGGTCCACCTACTACCTTCATTACACAAAATACTTTAACCGCCTATACAGCTTGCATAAACAGCGATTGCCCAGCACTAATCCATACTCAGAACAATGACGATCAGCGCGCCGTGGGTCAACAGACCGCCCCACGCCCAATGGACAATTAACGTGCCCAAATGCTGAACGAAAAGAGTTAAGTCGATCAAAAAGCTATCCAAACGTCACCAGCATTCAGATACAACATCGCCCCGTCTTAAAGAAACCGGGGCGATATGGGCAGTGCTATTTCTACTTTTAACGAAGCCTTAGTTCGTGGTATCTGCCTCAATACCCATGGCATTCATGGCGGCGCGGAAAACATCGGTATTGTCGACCCAGTACTGGTAGGCGTCGTCCACCGCATAGGTTGCCAGGCCGTCATCTCGCTCAGCAATGCTGTTGAAGAATGCGGCGCCAACACCTTGGGCATAAAGCGGTACCAGCTCACGGGTGTGGTTATCCGAGTGCCAGCGCACCAGCGGCAGCGCTCCGGCCCCCTGACTTACCACGGGGCTATAGGCGTTAGTATCTGAGTCCGCACCCTGCAGCAGGCCATTACCGTGGTCGGTCGTGACGATTATCATTGTCTCGTCCCAGCTGCTGTTCACTTCTACCCATTCCACAGCAGCTTCGACCGCTTCGTTGAAGTCGATTTGCTCTTCGATAATACGCGGCAAGTTGTTGGCGTGAGCGGCCCAATCAACGGCGCCGCCTTCCACCATCAGAAAGAAACCATCTTCGTTGTTGTTGAGCACTTCAAGGGCACCTAGTGTGAGCGTGGGTAGGCTGGGCACGCTCTCAATCAGGTTGCCTGCAGTAACGCCCGGGCGGTTGAACTGCAGCGTTTCGTTATTTTGGAAAACACCCATCACTTTATCGCTATTTAGCGTGAAACTGCCTTCTGCCAGAGACTCGAAGTCATCGCGGCTTTCAATCAGTTGGTAATCGGTTTCTCCATTAACCAGACGCTCCCAAGTGGCCTGCCCACCCACATAGCGGAAAGCACTCTCCTCGGGTGATTCGACTTCCTCACCCGCTCCATTGTAGTAAGGGTGGCCAGCACCAAACACGACGGTCGCAAGGCCGGAATCAATAATTTCCTGGCCAAGCTCTGCGTATTCGTTACGGCTTGCGTTATGACCAAGGAAAGCGGCAGGCGTGGCATGGCTGAGTTGTACAGAAGACACTACACCCAGCGCCCGACCACTCTCAACCACGTACTCACCAATATGCTTTAACGGCTCGTCGTCGTTGGACCAGTTAATCGCGCTGTTATAGGTCTTATTACCAGAGGCAAGGGCCGTACCGGCGGCAGCGCTGTCGGTAAAGTTCTCACGGGCATAGTTGTAGCCCGCAAAATACCCTTCGTAGTTGATAAGATTCCCTTCGTATCCGGTGCCTTCCACCTGTTCATCCGACCACAGCTCAGCGGGGTCAAAGGTGATTGCACCTTTATCGCTCATGGTAGGTTTTTTGGAAGTGTTAAGGGGATGTGTGGCTGTAAATACTTGCACATCGAAATCGTCATAAATCTCGTGACCCAACGCGCCATGGCGGTAGAAACTGGCCGCCCGAAACGTCTCGATACCGGCACCATCGGTGATCATCAAGATTACGTTTTTAGCCGCATCTGCCTGCGCAAATACCGGCGTCATCATGACCGATGCCAGTGCCAACGTGAGTGCATTCCGCTTAAAATTTTTCATTTTCATCCCCAAGCTAAATTTAACTAACTCCATATTTGAATTAGCTTAGCCTGCGGAAATGTCATTTTCGTGAATGCTAATAAAGCAGATTCATTTTTCCAATAAATAAACGGCAGAGTCAGCAGCCGTTTAATAGTGCTTTTGCCGACCAGTTGCTTAACCAAAGCTTGCGCACTTAAATATGCCACTTATACTGTACATATAAACATGTACAAATAGAGGCAGACATATGGCGTCTCTTGATAAACCGCCCACCCATACCACCATACATAAAGGGCGTGGGGCTACCTATGACCCACATAACCGTTTTGCGCCAACTTACAGCGTGGCTGAAGACGACGGCTGGTGGCGGGAGGAAGCTTCAACAACGCGGGCAACGGAAGTACGCGAAGAAACCAGTAAAAGTGCGCTTTCCTGGAATAATTCGCCCGACCTCCCTTTTGACCGTTCGCTGAACCCTTACCGAGGCTGCGAGCATGGCTGCGTTTACTGCTACGCTCGACCCTCTCATGCCTATTGGGATCTTTCCCCAGGGCTTGATTTTGAAACCAAGCTGATAGCTCGCAATGGTCTGGTCGAACGCTTAAGCGAAGAGTTTTGCAAGCCGGGCTACGTTTGTCGGCCTATCAACCTTTCTGGCAATACCGATTGCTACCAACCGTTGGAAGCTAAGCGCCTGTTAACGCGCCAACTGCTTGAGCTGTTATTGACATGTCGCCACCCGGTCACAATTGTCACTAAAAGTACGTTGGTGTTGCGGGATATTGACCTGTTGGCTGAAATGGCTGAACACCGCTTGGTGCGCGTGTTTGTTAGCCTGACCAGCCTGGATGCTGCCCTGAAGCGCACCCTTGAACCGCGGGCAGCATCGCCCCAGGCGCGTTTAAAAGTCATCCGTGAGCTTAATACCGTGGGCATTCCTGTGGGCACTTTGGTTAGCCCAGTTATTCCGGGGCTTACCGACCATGAAATAGAGCGCATTCTGGAAGCCGCCAGCCGTGCAGGCGCACGAACGGCGACCTGGATGTTGCTACGTTTGCCCCATGAGGTGGCACCGCTTTTTGAAGCGTGGCTTGAAGCCCACTACCCCGAGCGTGCGGCGAAAGTAATGAGCTTGATGCGCCAATGCCGGGGCGGCAAGGCTTACGACGCCCAGTTTGGTAAACGCTTTCGCGGGGAAGGAATCTTTGCCGATATGATCGCCCAACGCTTCAACCGCGCTAGCCGACAGTGGAATTTCCAGGCGCGCACCGAGCAAGGGCTGAATACTCAGGACTTTCGACCACCCAACGCTCAAGGCGACCTTTTTTATTAGCGTTTAGTAAAAGGCATCTGAGTGGTCTTCTCCTAGCGAGCAGGGAGTTCCAAACAAATGCCTAGAGGGTAATGGCTAGTAATTAGCTATGCGCAACCCCTATTTACGTCGGTCACGAAGCTCATTAAGTACCAGCGTAAAGAAGCCCCGTATTTCATCGAGCTTGGGGCGCGCTTGTTCAATCAGCGTATCAAACGGTTCCAGCTCGCGCTCTTGGGCCTCCCTCTCGGCCAGTTCATCGCGTATTTCTTCAATAAGCTCGGCTGAATCATCCAGCATGGACTTAAGCTCAGCAGTCGATGTTGAAACGATCTTGTGTGGGGTCGTCATGAGTTTTACCTCAAAGCAGCGTAGTGAACGCGATCAGGATGGCTGGTATTAAAATAAATACGCCTAATACCCAAGCGGCTGCTAAGACTTTTCTTTCAGAAGCCACCCGGCCTAGCCACTCAGCACCTTTAACAGGTAGCGGACGAAGAAATGGCAACCCGAAGATAATCAGCACCGCGAAGCAGTTAAACATTAAGTGGACCAGGGCGATCTCAAGGGCCAGTATGGCCGTCGCTCCGGTAATCGCAGTGGCAGCAAGCAGCGCCGTAAACGTAGTTCCAATATTAGTCCCTAACGTAAAGGGATAGATTTGACGTAAAGAGAACGCCCCTGACCCCGCCAATGGCACCATTAAACTTGTGGTCGTGGAAGAGGACTGGACTAAAAACGTAACCAAAGCGCCGGAAGCAATACCGGTAACGGGGCCGCGCCCAATGGCGTTATGCATGATATTTTTCGCCTGCCCTACCATTAATACTCTCAGCAGCGCACCAATATAGCGAATCGCTAAAAAAATCACGGCAATGCCAAAAACAATCATGGCAATTCCACCAGCAATCGTGGGCAGGTTCATGGCCATACTTTCGACGGTAGAGGTAATCGGCTTCGTTGCCATACCGACAATATTGATGCTTCCCATGGAAAGGTCCGCGTCGCCATAAAACATAAACGCCGTACTTAGTGCCAGTTTCTCAAGTGGATGAAAGATAAGTTCAATAGGCAGGAAAATGGCTACGGCCAGTAAATTGAAAAAGTCATGAACAGTGGCTGCTGAGAATGCCCGCCGAAACTCGGCTTTATCGCGAACATGACCAAGGCTTACTAACGTATTCGTTACAGTGGTACCAATATTAGCTCCCATAATCATAGGCACCGCGGTAGCAACCGGCAGTCCCCCAGCCACAAAGGCCACAATAACGGAGGTAACGGTCGACGAGGATTGAATCAAGGCTGTAGCGGTAATTCCGATCATCAGCCCTATAAAGGGGTTAACTGCAAACTCAAACAGTTGAGCAGCGTGTTCACCTGCGGCAATTTTAAACCCATTGCCAATGATCGATACCGCACAAATCAAAAAATATACCAGTAAGGCAAGCGTAAGCCACTGCCTTAGCGTACCTTTGCGCCTTACCTTTACCCTTCCTCTCTGGTTGGGTAAAACCTCTTGAACAGCGCTATTGATATTTTCGGCCATTGCTACATCCCCTTGTAAGGAAGAACGCACTTATAACCCAACCACTCCATCGAAGAATGGCGACTATAAGTGACATAGGCGTGACAATGGCGTGGCACTATGATGTTCCAGCGCTAATTTTAAGAACTGAAAAGAGTTTTAATAAATATTCAGTTAATTTGCGGTTATTTATAAGCATCAGGCTTTTTAACAAAAGCTAGATATGTATATCAATCTTTAGGCGATGATCGAAACATCACTCCCTTTACAACGTTAACTTCGTAATTATCATCTAAAAGGGTTAGTTTCAAACAAGCACGACCACCCACTTTAACATGCTGAATATGAAACAATTATTTGAGAAAAAGGCGAATAACGTCCCCATGAGCCACAAGGATGGAAGGAGTTTTAGTCAATTCATGTTTTAACTTATCAAGCGCGGATAAAACCCTTTGCTTAAAAGCCGCATATGTTTCTGATCCTTCGATGCTGCTCTTTTCATCTTGATTTTTTTGAATTTCGTCCGGAAAAGTGCGTGCTGCTTCTGATTTAACTATCCCGCTTAGCACGCCATAGCGATTTCGCTCCTGAAATTCAGGAAGAGTCCTACATACTAAGCCAGTGGCTTCACTAATAATGGCAGCAGTTTCTTGCGCCCGCATGAGTGAGCTCGCATATAATGATTCAGCACCTATTAACTGAAGCGCCCTTGCGACCTCTCTACTTTGTTCTTGCCCGAGCGATGTCAGGTGATCATCATAGATACCACCGAAACGCTCTTCGATATCCCCTGAGACGCGGGGCGTGGCCAAGCGCCACCAGGAAAGGGTCTTGCTGATAGTCCTACAGTAGATAGAGCTGAAAAAGCAGTTCCCGGCGCTCGGGGATGGAATCGAACAGATAGATAGGATGTTTGCCGGGCCGATGCCCAATGATCACTGCACAGTTGAAGTGGATAATGGCTTTGAGCAGCGCCGTCAACCGTGAGGTGAAGCTCGCCGTGTGGAGCGCATCAATCGCCTGGGCCAACGCATGCGGCATAGCGTCTTTAAAGAGAATGTGCATACGTATTAAACGGTGGCTGTGGCAGAGGGCGTTCAGTATGCTTTAGTCCGCGCTCATTTATAAGGTAATCACACGGTAGATTTTATGACCGATCCTCTCAGCAAGACAAAATCCAGCTTCTATCGCCGTCTTTACGTGGCTTATCTGATCGATCAGGGGGTTTCTAGCGTACCTGCGCTAGTGAGCACCTGTGGCATGCCGCGACGTACGGCTCAGGATACCCTCGTCTCTCTGGCCGAGCTGGATATTGAATGCCAGTTTCAACCGACCGAAGGCGAACGCCATAACAGCGGCGAATACCGGATTATCAGCTGGGGGCCCATTGACCCTGTCTGGGTCAAAAAGCAGGCCAAATCGCTGGCCGACGCACTTGGCTACCCGGTTATCAATGCTGCTCCATAGGTCTGCCTGCTCAACAGATCAATCGCGCCAGGCAAGCCGCGCGGCATTTAGCGTAACGCTTAATGAGCTGGCGACCATGGCCAGCACCGCGACCAGCGGGGGAATAGCCATGATGATCACCAACCCAAGCGCCAGGGTGTTATACACCGCCGACAAGGTTAAATTCTGCAGCATGACACGACGGGTGGCCCGGGCAATGGCAAGCCCTTCAACCAGACTCGCAATGCCGGGCTTGAGCAGGTGTGCCGCGGCCCCTTCCTGGGCAGCATCACTGGCGTTGAAAGGCGCCACACCAATATCGGCGGCAGCCAGGCTCAGTGTGTCGTTAACCCCATCGCCTACAAACATCGTGGGGCTTGGCAGCCCCTGCACTAGGCGGGCTTTCGCCTCTGGCGAGCGCTCTGCAAAGCAGGCATCCGGCGCCAATCCAATTCGTTCAGCCGCTGCTTCGACCGCACTTGGCCGGTCCCCGCTCAGCATGACCACCCAGTAATCGGCCTGCAGTAATTGGATACTCGGCGCGGCGTCCTCATACGGCGTATCTTCAAGGTAGAAGCTGCCTAGCCAGCCTTGGGCATCAGCTAGCATTACTTCAGAAGCTGCCTGGAATGAGGTGTCGGTTCTATTTGCAGGTGGCTCAATACCCTGACTATTTAGAAAACGCTGGCTGCCCAGCCAAATATCGCCATATTCTGATAAACGAAGGTGCACACCTTGCCCGGGAACGTCCTGTACTACACAGAGAGGTGCGCTGACTTCTGGCATCGCAGGTGACTGGTCAGAACGCGCCCAACGTTTGAGCGTCTTAGACAAAGGATGCTGGCTGTTGGCTGCTACCTGATAAAGCGTGGCTTTAAGCGCTTGTTCGGTTATCCCTTCACGGCTTGCCCAGTTCACAAGCAAAGGCTCGCCTTGTGTCAGCGTGCCGGTTTTATCCAGAGCAATAGCTTTTACTCTAGCTAACGTTTCAAGCGCTGCCGGATCGCGCAACGCAATGCCTTGATTCAAAAGTTGCCCACTCCCTGCCAGGCTTGCTAAGGGCACGGCCAGCCCTACCGCGCAGGGGCAGGCTACTACCAGTACTGAAAGCGCTCGAACGATGGCGTCCTCTATCCCAAGCCCCATCACTAGGCCTACTGGTAGAGTGGCCACTCCCAGTATCAACGCCACGGGGCTTAGCCAGGCGGCAAACCGGTCGGCAAGTTTTTGCAGCTCACCTTTTTGGGTCTGATAGTGGCGCATCTGATCACGAAGGCGGTCCAGGCGGCGCTGCCCTAGGGCGTGAGTGACCCTAATAACGACATCAGCACTACCCAATAGCCGACACCCGGCATAAACTGGCTCGCCTTTGGGAAAGTGGCGAGGTGTGCTCTCGCCGGTTAATGACGCTGTATCCACCCAGGCGGCCTCTTCCAAAACACCATCCAGTGAAATAAGTTCGCCTGGACTGAGCATAGCCCGCGCGCCTGGTTGAACGTCGGTTAAAGATTTGAACCGCCACTGGGTATCTTCCCAAACCATGGCCTCGTCGCTTGGCTGGGGCAAAACATCCAGAGCTTTTAACCCGCGGTGACGGCATAGCGTTTCCACCAGCCGCCCGCCTAGTAGCAGCACAATCAGCATGACGGCCGTATCAAAATACACCTCTGCCGAGCCGCGCCATAAGAGCCCGACTGACACCCCGACCGCCGACCAGACGCCAAGGGCTACCAGCACATCCATGCCCGGGCGCTTGGCGCGCAGCGTGCGCAGGCCCGCCCGATAAAACGGCCAACCGGCAAAGGTGATCACCGGAATAGAAAACGCTCCTGACACCCAGGCAACGACCCATTCAATCGTCGGGTTAGGCAACGCGCCAGCATAAATCAAGATGGAGGCGAGCATGGTCCACATGCCAAACACCGAGCCCACCAGCAGGCGCAAACTTAAATAGCGGCTTTCCTGTTCTAGTCGCGCATGCGCATCCGCGTGAGCTTCAAGCTCGGTTAAGCGATAGCCCAGACGTTTTACTTTAGGCGCCAGCGCTTCAAGCGAAATGGACTTGGCACTTCCTCTTACCCACAGCGTTGCGCTCGGGTAATGAACGCTAATACGCTCAATACCCTGTCGATGGGCCAACACACCCTCTACTGCTAGTGCACAGCTAGTGCACCACATACCGTTTAGCGTGTAGAGGGCTTCGTTAGTGTCTGACTCGCCAATCGCCTTCATCGGCTGTTCTTTACCGCTTACAGGCAAGGCGGTAGGCCAATGATTGGTGCGGCGACAAACGCTACAGCCAAGGTAGAAAACACATAAAGCCACGCGGAAACGAAGGCGTTGAAGTGCTGACGCCCTTTGTGCTGCTTGGCTTCCTGAAAGCATCCCCAGGCCAGCCCTGCCAACAGCAGAGCTGTGATTAAACTCACCAATAGCAGGGTGATATTGATATGGGTGAGTGCGCCTTGGGCCGGATCAGGCGGCACCACGGCGCAGGCCACCGAGAGCCCGCCGTAAACGGCGATAAACCAGATGCTCCAAAGAGTCAGCCCACCCACGAAATGGCCCGGATGGGTAAGGTGTAGTCGCTGCACCATCGCATTCATCCCTTAACCTCCAATCACTCGTGGTAAAACAGCCAACGCAGCAATCAGTATCCAAAACACCACGACGTTATAGCGCCAGAAGTAGGTAACCACTACAGGCTCAAACGGCGCATGGGCGCCCACATAGCGGTAGCCAACACGCATGCCTTGTAACAGGGAAATGACTGTTCCCAAGGCGCTATGCAGCAATGCGTAGTACAGGCCTACCATCAAGATGGCATCGTGGGAGGTTTCAGTGACAACCAAGTTGGCGTTCCACATCACCCATAAAATCAGCACAAACTGTAAGCCGCCTAAAAGCGCTGCCCCGTAAAGGCGCATCGCTAGGCCGCTGTCCAGCTGCTTACGTAACCTACGTACGCTGCTCTCCATCAGTGCCGAGCCACCCAGTAACGCGACACCTGCAACGACTAGAGCAACCAGCGAGAGCGGCGAGGCGTCAGGCATGCGCCACTCTGGCGATACGGTCCATAAATAGAACCAGCCGAAGAGATAGGATAGGAAGAAGGAGCCATTGGCGATCATCGCCGTGGTCATGGCCCATAAACCGGGGCCATCCATGGTACGCGAATGAAGCGGAGGATCGCCGGGCATCACTTTGGCATCGGGAGCTGCTTTAGGATGAGCGCCGTTTTCCCACGACCAGCGCAACAAAAAGCCAATGGCAACCATCACCCCGGCCCCTGCCACCGGGTACCAGCGCAGCAGCAGGCTGATACACACCACGGCAAGTGCCATAGCCGCAAATAGCGGCCACCAGGAGTTGCTGGGCACGTGAATAATTTCACGCACCTTACCGGTCAGTGGGTCGGTCCCCCAAAGCTCACGGCGTCCGTGGCTTGCTGTGGCCAGGCCATGCCTGCCTTCCTGCATCTCCTGCGGAAGCTCAGGATGCTCCCAAAGCGGGTGACGCGTTTCGATAGGCGGCAAGCTCACAAAATTATAGGGAGTAGGTGGCAACTTGTTGGCCCACTCCAGCGTATCGGCGTTCCATGGATTGGTTTTGGCTGGCTTGCCGTAACGAAAGTGCAAGGTAATATCGATAAGTACCATGGCAAAGCCCGCCGACATGACAAAGCCGCCAATCGAGGAAAGCAGGTTGAAGATATCCCAGCCAAAGCCAGTATTGTAGGTATATACCCGGCGCGGCATACCCAGAAGCCCTGTCCAGTGCATAATCAGGAAAGTGGCGTTAAAGCCGATAAACACCAGCCAGAACCCCCACTTGCCGATTGTTTCTGACGGCATACGTCCGGAAAACAGCGGCAGCCAGTAGTAGATCCCGGCCATAAGCGGAAACAGCATGCCGCCCACCAGCACGTAGTGCATATGGGCAACCACAAAGTGGGTGTCATGCACCTGCCAGTCGAAGGGCACCAGCGCCAGCATGACACCAGTCAAACCGCCGCACACAAAAATCACCAGAAAACCGATGATCCATAGCATAGGCAGTTTCATTTTTGGCTTGCCAAGCCACAGCGTGGCAAGCCAGACAAACACCTGAATACCGGTTGGAATCGCCACCAGCATACTGGCTGCCGAGAAAAACGCCTGGGCCAGCTGAGGAATACCCACAGTGAACATGTGGTGAACCCACAAGCCAAAACTGATGAATCCCATAACGGTAATCGCAAAAACAACCCAGCCATACCCTACGATAGGCCGTCCGGCGAATACGGGAATGAGTGTTGACACAATGCCTGCAGCCGGCAAGAAAATGATGTAAACCTCAGGGTGACCAAATAGCCAGAACAGGTGCTGCCAAAGCACCGGATCACCGCCACCTGCAATATCGAAGAACGGCATGCCTACCGCGCGTTCAAGCTCAAGCAAAATACTGCCCAGAATCAGGGGCGGAAAGCCCACCACAATCATCAGCGCCATGGCAAGAATGTACCAGGCAAACAGCGGCATTTTATGTAACGCCATGCCCTGGGTACGGGTGCGCAAGATGGAAACCACCAGCTCGACACCCGCTGAAAGCGCCGAAATCTCAACAAAGGTAATGCCCAAAAGCCAGAAATCAGACCCAAGTCCTGGCGAGTATTCGTTGCTGCTCAGCGGCGTATACATGAACCAACCGCTGTCGGGGGCCATTTCCAGCACCATGCTGAAGCAAAGGATGATGCCGCCAAACAGATAGCACCAATAGCCTAAAGCAGTTAACCGGGGGCACACCAGGTCGCGCGCGCCAATCATCTTGGGGATCATATAGATCGCCAGCCCCTCCAGAATGGGAATAGCGAACAGAAACATCATCACCGTGCCGTGCATGGTGGTGACCTGGCTATAAATCTCCGGGGTCATGAAATTCTGGTCGGGCGTGGCAATCTGCGTGCGGATCAGCATTGCTAAAATGCCGCCAATCAGAAAAAATGCCATCCCCGTGACCATAAACCGAAGGCCAAGTGTGGTGTGGTTGACGATGGTTAATGCTTTTAAACCCTTTGGGTTACCCCATACCTCAGAGAGGTCGTCGTGTAACTTTTGAAGATTTTCAGGGCCCGTTGCTTCACGATTTATCGTAGTCATGGGGTCAGGGTCTCCAGCCAAGCACCCAGGGACTCCAAGGTGGCAGTATCCATATAATTGTGAGACGGCATCTTGTTACTCGGTTTAAGCGTTTGGTGATTTTCCAGCCAATACTGAATAGCGCCCTCTTCCATAGGCAGTACGCCAGTCCCCAGCATAGGGCGCGCGCCAATATCGGAAAGATCAGGACCTATGTTTGAAGTAGAAAGACCGGCAACACTATGGCAAGCCGCACAGGTGGAAGTGAAAGTCTCACGCGCCTGGGCAAACTCATCATCCGCCACGGCCAATTCTGCCAAACGCTCTTCCTGGCGATCCGCCAGCCACGCGTCAAACTCCTCGCGCTCGACGGCTTCGACGTAAAGGTCCATATGCGCATGCTGGGCGCCGCAGAACTCTGCACACTGAGCCCCGTATACACCCGGTTCATCGGCTTCAAGGCGGATCACGTTAACGCGTCCCGGCAGCATATCGATCTTGCCGCCTAACCGGGGTATCCAGAAAGCATGGATAACATCGGCAGAAGTCACGTGAAAATCAACAGGTTCTCCTGCTGGCATGATGAGCTGATTCGAGGTGACGACTTCGCCATTTTCAGCGCCCGGGTAGCGGACTTCCCACCACCACTGGTGGCCGATGACTTCAATCACCTCAGGTGGCTCGCTCAATGGCAAAGGCAGCATGCGCTTGCCAGCCGGTATGCCAAACATGAGAAGCGCACTAACGCTAAACACAGGCAGTAAAATTCCCCCCCCTATAATCCAGCGCCGGGCAATTTTACGCTCCTGGGCAGCCGTGCGCTCATGGTGCTTGCGCTTGAACGCATAAAGCCACAGCGCGATAACGCCGATAAATACGATCGTGAAAAATGTCAGCATGACCCACCAGACAAGCGCGACATCCCGTGCAGCTTGCCCAGCGGGGTCTAAAATAGATTTATCGCCTGCGCACCCAGCAAGTACCAACACGGTCAGTAACACCATTAACCGGTTGACCCGTCGCAGCGCAACACGTTGAATACATAGCGAGGTGACGTGATACAAGTAGCGTTCCCTCATGTTGTTGTCCCTTTTTCTGCCCACAGGAAGTGATCATGGCAAACCCCAATAGGCGTACAATTAAAAGTCGCGCTGCCATTGCTGGCCACCCGCTGCATCCCTTGATGGTTCATTTTCCCGTTGCTGCGCTCATGACTCTGGTGGCCTGCGATTTGGGTTACTGGTATACCGAAGACCCCTTCTGGCTGCGTGTTGGCCTTTGGCTGGCAGGCGTTGGCGCGTTGGGCGGCTGGTTTGCGAGTATCGCAGGCACCATCGACCTGGTGAGCGTAGGCCAAATTCGCCGCCTGATTACCGGCTGGAGTCACGCCATTGTCGCGGTGGTCATGCTTTCGCTGGCCTCGCTTAATTGGCTGATACGCTTTACTGACCCCGATCTGGTACTGCCCTGGGGTATCGCCGTATCCGTAGTAACTGCAGGCCTTGTTGCGCTGGCGGGCTGGCTGGGCGGCCAGTTGGTGTATGAACACGCGGTGGGGGTTGAGGTAGAGGAGTAACAAGGTAGATATCATGGCGGGTTAGCTCCAATCCAGCGGTTTGGCCAATACAAAACCCAAAACGCTGATAATGCCCGCCAACGCCAGCAGCAGTGCCACTATTGACGCAATTTTTACCCCTTTATAAATTCCCATTTCCAAGCGCAGAATAAGCCACCCACAGCTACCGTGGGCGGCTACCATGGCAACGACCGCACCCAGTTTAAGCACTAGCCATCCGCCCAGCAGGCCATGAAACAGAAATAATAGGGTGCCTGAAAATATGGCAATCAAAGCTGCCGGTGTTGCCACGGAAATATAAAAAAACCGCGGCATGGGCGGAGAGCCCTGGGCAAAGCCCGCATCTTTACGCAGCTGTAGTGAATAGCTAAGTAACGCAGGCAGATACAGAAGTGAGCCGCACCAGATAACGAGCGAGGCTATATGCAGCAGTTTTAGCCAGGGCATTGAAGCTTCCTTGCGTGGCGTTGGACTTAGGTAAATTGTTCTCCCTTTACTTTAGTCAACACTTGACACTCTGGCTAGGCGATTTATGTCAGGGTAATTTCGTAACCCGTGAATTTCCGGAGATTAATTACCCCGCTATCCAGAATTAGATACTGTCCTTTAATTCCTTGCAGTATGCCTTCGACCAGCGGTTGCTTATCAAAATTATGGGATACCACCTTGCGTGGAAAAACTTCGACCGGATAGTGAAACGTGGAAGGTGTTTCATTCAATGCACGAATCGCGTCCTCTCCATGTAGGTCACGCAGTTGATTCAAGCCATCGCTAAGCGTTTCCAGCAGGCGATCACGCTCGGCACTTAAATCAAGCGACTCCACTTCCCCTTTCAACATGGCTCGCCAATTGGTTCGGTCACTTACCTGCTCCTTGAAAAGCATCTCGACAAACCCTGACTGCTGGCGTGTGTTGACTTCCAGTATAGGAAGCGCCTGGATAGCACCTTGGTCCAGCCAGCGGGTCGGCATCTGGGTTTTACGGGTGATGCCCACCTTAAGTCCTGAGGAATTAGCCAGATAAACAATATGCGGTTGAAAGCAGTGCTTTTCGCCCCACTCGGGCTCACGACAAGTACCTAAGAAAAAGTGACAGGTTTCCGGTTTCATGATGCAGGTATCGCACTGGGCCAGTCGCTTGAAGCAAGGGTAGCAGTAGCCTTGCGCAAAGCTTTTCTTGGTTGCCCGACCGCAATGCGTACAGGCAATCGCCCCGCTCCACTCAAGCGATATCGGTTTGCCGATTCGCTCATTCAGGGGAACCTGATGCTTGCCTGCGCGCAAATGATAGACCACTTGAGCATCTTGGTGGCTTGGCAGTGCCGCCGCCATTTTGCTTAAACATCCTTGAATCTGGTTGGACACTTCAATCACGCGTTGCATCCCGAGCCAGGCCCGCCATTTCCGGCGTGACATTAGCACCTGAAGACGCTGCTCCGCAGGTGCGCTGCTCAAGATAGCCCACACGGTTCTCTTCAGGCACGTTGTTTTCAGCCTCGTAACGCATGACCGCTTCCAGACAGAGTTCCGTTTGCTCCTGAGTCAAGAAACGACCGTCGGGCCATTTGCGTAGCGATACCGCCTGCTTGAGACTTTCATAAATTGCAGGCGTCATCTGGTTAATCATTTTATCAAAGGTCATATCGCTCATTGAAAGCCTCTCATTTTTTTCTCAAACGTCGGGACGAATAGTACCAGCCCGTCACAAGCCCCACGAGGAGTCCACCCAAATGCGCTTCGTTGGCCACGTTGCCAAAACCTACTGAACCCGCCAGGTCCGTCATGGTGAATACCATCCACCCCAACATGAAAACCACCAGCATTTGAGGCACAAAAAATCCGCTGTAGGGTACGCGGCGTGACATTAACCAGACATGGCCCAATAGCGCATAAACGACGCCCGACATGCCGCCGAACAGTACCGTACCCGTCACGTACTGGGCGAGATTGGCACCAATACCCGCCACCAGGATAAGCAGTAGCATGGTTCGGCTGCCCTGTAGCGCCTCGATCTGGCGCCCAAAATACCACAGCCACATCAGGTTGAAGATGAGATGCATCCAGCCAAAGTGCAAAAATGCCGGAGACAGCAACCGCCATACCTGCCCCGACCCTAGTGCATCGGCTAAGCTGCCATACACTAGCTGATTACCACTAACGCCGACCGGCACAATGGTAAGTGCCGTCATGAGGCTATCGCCAAAAAGTCCTATTAGCGTAAAAATCATCAGACTGATGACAATGACCATCGCGGTGACGGGAACCCTTCTGAGTGTGGCTAACGTGTTGCCTTTTGTATGAGGGTGTTCAACGGGTTGATCCAGAACAAGCGGCTCACCGCGTTCCCAGCGTACAACCAGCGCTTTGAGCTGCTCGTGCTGGCGCGGATCGGCTATCCACAACAAAGGGCCATCGGGCTCTTCAGTAATGCGGTGGCCGATTCGATAATGCCAAAGTGCCTTGCGCAGCTCCTGGGTATTGGCGCCACTTGGTAAACGCACAACGGGGTGCATAGTCTCTCCCTGTAAAAACCTTCGCCCATGCAAAAGGGATATGTCAGTTCAGTAAATAACCGGCCTCTTTATCACTGAACCTCTCTCGATAAAGGGGAATAAAAACCATAAACCAAAAAAATCCGGCGGAGGGGGCCGCCGGATCAAAGCAAGGGATCATTCAAGGGAACACCTACTCTGATATCCGACTGCACAGTTAGTTCAGCCTTTTTGAAAAAATAATGTAAGCAATTGTATCAAAAAGAAGCTTAGGTTAATCAGAATCATTTCTATCTAAATCCGTGCAGGCGCAATCCTCTTCAACTACTTGAACCCACTCGAAGTTATCAGCGCTTAGCTTAGTTTCTCCGCTCCAGCGATAGGCCACCAGCCGACCATACTTCACTGCACTATAATCCAGGCAGGCAATATTCTGGGTCGGTAGTGCCGGAATTCCTTCACACCAGTAGTGGCCAATAAAAAGCGGTGGCTCTTGGGGACCGTAGTAGCTCAAGCGCTGACGCTCATGTGGGCTTAACGGACGCGTTTCCAAATCGCCCGGCAGGTTATCTGGCTGAAACACCACATCGCCCCACTGCTCGGGATGGGCAGCCCAGAAATGCGCCCGAAAGCTTTGCCGGGTATAGCCATCGCCTGATTGAATAGTCATGCCCCGTGGCAGGGGGATATTCGCTCCACGGGTCAGTCGGTCAATAATTTGATAAGCCTGGGTGGAGGTATCGGTCGACTCTATCAGAAAGCTGTTATCGATACGCCCATCCGGAAAACGCTTTTTTAACTGATTAATAAGCGCTTCATCCCAACACGCATGCACAACGCGAATACCATCCATTTCCAAAAAAAGCGGTAGCGTTTTAAACCAGGCCAGCGTGTCATCCCATTCATTGGTGTAATCCTGGTACTGGGCCAGTGTATCTTCCATGATACGATTATGACGTGGCGTATGCTCGCGCAGCCAGCGCTTGGCACTGCCGGGCGGTGCTGGGTGGGTATATGCCAGCGCATTGTGTTCATGATTACCCATGACGATATACGCTTCACCCGCTTCCACCATGCGCCGGGCCACGGTAACGGCCAGACGAATGCGCGGACCTCGGTCAATCAGATCGCCTAGAAAAATCACTTTACGCTGCGGATGCTGGTATACGCCGCCTTGCTCTCGGTAACCCAGTTTTTCCAGTAAGGCAACCAACGTGGCACCGCAGCCATGAACATCACCAATCAGGTCGTAACCCGCCATGCTTAATCTCCCAGCCGGTGGCTCCAACCTAGTTTACTGCGCAGCACTTCATAGAAATTATGCCCGATGGGATGCACAAGCTTGACGCGCTCGGCCTTGCGCTTAATTACCAGTACGTCATCTGGCTTGGCAACGGCTCGGGTCTGCCCATCGCAGCTTATATGCGGGTACGCCTGATTGGTTTCCCCGATATGAATGCGAATCTCACTGGCTGCATCCACTACAATGGGGCGGCTTGAAAGCGTATGAGGAAACATGGGCACCAGCGTCACGACATCGAGCTTGGGGTGCATGATGGGTCCCCCACCAGAAAGTGCGTATGCCGTTGACCCGGTTGGCGTGGCGATAATCAAGCCATCGCTACGCTGGCTGTACACAAACTGGCCGTCAATAAACAGCTCGAACTCAATCATGCGTACGGCTTTTCCAGGATGCACGACCACTTCATTCAAAGCATCGCCATTGCCTACCGCAACACCGTTACGGTACAGCACCGCATCCAGCAAAAAGCGCTCTTCGATCTCGTACTCACCGGCCAGGACTTCGCCTACCCGGCTTTCCAGCTCATCCGGCGAGATATCGGTAAGAAACCCCAGCCGCCCGCGGTTAACGCCTAAAATCAGTGTGCCACTTCGGCAAAGCGTGCGGGCCGCACCCAGCAAGCTACCATCGCCACCAATCACAATCACAAGATCGCAAAGCTCGCCCAGCATCCGGCGGCTCGCTTCGGGCTGGCCGTGGTGAGGAATCACGGTTGCCGTACGGTCTTCGACCAATACGTGATAGTCGTGCTCGACAAGGTAGCGAATCAACCGCTGTAACGAATCGACGACTTTTTCACTTCCCAGGCGACCAATCAAGCCGATCGTTTTAAAGGGCCGGGTACTCCTCTGGTCGGGTGACGGCCTTGACGTTGGATTCAGCATGGACGGCTCTCGCTAGCATCAGCTTCCCATTATGGAGCTACCCAGGGTATCGGGCAAATAGGCTTAGTCAAATTAAGACAACTACTTAGTAAGAAGTCGTCTGATTAGCACCCACGCTTGATCCTCTGCCAGAGCCGGTTGCTGGCAAAACATCTCAGGCAATAGCCGTCTTGCGGCGTGAGAGCCACCAGTGATTCAACCAAAGCGATGCGCCCATGATCAGCGCGCCTATCAGCAACCGGATGATATCTGCATCGCGGTTCCATATAAGCAGGTTGACCAGAAGCCCTGCCGGAATGAGTGCGTTGTTCATGATCGCCAACGCGCCCGCATCAACTTTTGTCGCACCCCGATTCCACACAAAGTAGCCGACTCCTGAGGCCATTAGCCCAAGCCACGCCAGTACGCCCCACTGAACGGGGGTAGAAGGGAGCGCGTCACTATTGCCAAACAGCAGGTAAGCGGGCAGCGCGACCAGCATGGCGCCAATAAAGAACCAGCCAAACACATTATGCCAAGCCAGAGTGGGCGGTAAATCAGCGGCTAGGCGACGATAGCCAACCTGGCCAAGGGCAAAGCACATGTTGGCGCCCTGTACCACGAGAAACCCGAGCCAAAAACCGCTATCAATACCATCGTAGCGAATCACCGCAGCGCCCACGACGGCCAGCAGCGCAGTTAACAGATAAACTGGCGTGAAACGCCTGAACATAAGATCGTCCAGCAGAGCAATGTAGACCGGAGTAAAGATCGTAAACAGCAACACTTCAGGCACTGAAAGCAGTAAAAACGACTGGTAAAAAAAGGTGTACATGACCCCCAGCTGTATAGCACCCAATGCCATCAACGCCAGACGCTGCTTACCACGCAGTAAGCTGGGGCGTAAAAAAGGCAAAAAGACCAGCATCGCCAGCGTGACCCGGACCAGCACCGCAAAATAGCTGTCAACCTGCCCGGCCAGATACACGCCAATCAATGAAAAGGAAAACGCCCAAAGCACCGTTATGCTTATTAGATAACTCACTGTAAACCTCATTCTCTAAAATGGTTTACTTGAATTATACGGACTTCTTCTCGCCTGCCAACCAATAAACCGTCATTTACACCTGTAGGTTTGCGCCCGGCACTTCGTACTGTAGGTTTAACTAAAATGGACTGTAAGCAAGGTGAAGGTGAAGGACACCCAAGCCGCGTGGCGGAAGACCTCCCGTTTCTAACCGCAACTCTGGCAGGTATCCTGTTCGTTCTGCGCTCGGACCTTTCCCTGGCTAGGACGGATGAGGCGACTCGCCACTCGCTATCAAAGGCGAGTCGATATTCATTATGCCTTTACGCTACTGGGCTGCTCCCTGATCTGTCTGAATAAGCTTCAAGGCAGGTTCTGAAGTCACTTAGCTCTTTATTACCTTATTTAGCAATCGTAAAACGGAGTCGGTTACCAATCCGTAGATTACGTGCTGCTTAAGGCCGCGCGCATGGTCTTGCCAAGGATAATCTTGGGGTTTGGCTGCAAGGCCTGTGACTGAATTGAGAATTTCGTCCTGGGCTATGAATAGTCCAAGTCCGAAAAGTGCGCCTCGGCCTGTCGTGAGCACTGGATACTGATCACCTAGCGCCCCATAAAGCGCACCAGGCCCAACTCCCAGGCTGTAGTGCACCATTTGCCCGGCTGGGTGGGGCTGAGAAGGAGAAAGCTCCTTGCCGGTCGCCTCCGCTACCTTATTCGCAGTGACATGTGCGGGGTCCATTCCGCCTGGACGCACCTGCTGGGTGCGCTGTCGCGTTTCGGGATCTTCATGTTCCCAGTCAAACCAATCGAACCGGTCCATAACCCATACGGCAATAGCACCGGCTACAGCCCCTTTCAGGGCGCCGTTTATTAGACTGTTTCGCTCCATGCGATTGTCTGCGTGTCGCATTTTCGCCTCCTTCGATACCGGTTTTTTACTAAGCTTTGGAGTTAAGCAATTCCATTACCAATTAGCGAAATGTTACTGCTTGGTTAAGCTAGCAGGATACAACGTGGAAGCCAGCTGGCTTTCTAACAAGCTAGGAATGTATCGTTTCTGTAGCAATTTTTCCTGAAGCTAATTTTCTTCGCTCACCCAGTGTTCTGCGCGGGGTAGGGTGTTTGCTTGAGAAGGTTGGCTAGGTGCACGCAGTTACGCGCGAGACCAGCCGTTGCTTTCTGGATCATCTCTGGCGTTTGGGAGAGATCCTTGAAATCGGTCGGCTGCATCGCTTCACCCACCCAATAGGTGCAGGCACTGGCGGGAATGGTGAAGCCGACATCGTTCAACCCCTGGAAAAGCTCGGCAATGATATGATGGGCTCCATCCTCGTTGCCTACCACCGCGACGCCTGCGACGCGGCCATAGGAAACCAGCCGTCCTTCATCGTCCGTCTCGCCGAGAAACGCGTCCAGCCGCTCAAGCACGCGCTGGCAAATGCTGGAAGGGTGGCCTAGCCAGACGGGCGATCCGAGAATAAAAATGTCAGCATCAAGAATCTTCTGCCGTATCGCAGGCCAATCATCCCCCTCGCCTTCATCAGAGGTCACGCCGGGCTTGATATTGTAGTCAGCTGCACGCAGTTGCTCACCCGTCACGCCATAGCGTTCGAGTTCGGCCAATGTCTCTGCTAGCAGTCGTTCACAAGAAGATTCGCCGGGCGAGGCTTTTAAGGTGCAATTGATAGCAAACGCGGATAATGACATGACAATACCTCTGTCAGTAGATCCATTCAGGCCCCTCCTTACCAAGGGCCATCCTGCGATGTGCGGCTCCTAAAGATGGGAGGCATGCGTGGCGGCCCCACCAGTACGAATGGAAGCGGCTACCAACGACACTTCGGCGAGCTGTACAACCGAAGCATCTTCATCGCGCACCGCTTTCTTGTGCAACTCTATGCTATACGGGCATTGCGTGGTGGGCGCTACGGCAACGGCAATGAGCTGCTTCTATTGGACGGTGAACGCCCCTTCGGTGAAGGCGGCCTTATCGAAAGTCCAGGACGCTTTCATCGCGTCAGGCGCATCCTCGTCAAGGCGCTTGAGTTTGTTCAGCTGTTTCACATCAAAAATAAAAGCCCACCTTTATATGCGTGCGGCATGCATATATATAAAGTAGTCAGCAAAATCTTTCGGGGCAAGAATGCGATGTGTATTGATACCTCTGAACGCTTGGCCAACCTCGTGGGTGCGTTAGCGTTAGGCATTGCAGAGCGTATACGGCTGGCAATATCGGAGCAGACCCCTCTTGGCGGGGAGCACTTGCAGCGATGGTGGTTATCGGCCACACGCCAAGCTTGTCGATCGGCCAGTTGGTGCACGTACTCAGGCTAAGTCATCCCGACACGGTGAGAATTGTAGACCTCCTTGAAGACGCCGGTTTCCTTGAGCGTTCGCCATCGGTGCATGATCGTCGTACATTGGCGTTACACCTGACCGTAGAAGGTGAGGCTGAGCGTGCAGCAATACTTGAGCGCCGTCAGAAAGCAATCGAGGCAGTTATGAAGCGGGTTCCTACCGAGGACCTTCCTGTCTTGGAACGCCTCGCCGAGACGATGCTATCGACGATGCCTCACGATGCAACAACCGCCTTAGCTGTTTGCCGGTTCTGCAATCAACTCCAATGCCCGGCCTGCCCCATGGACAAGTTTGGTGATCTCGGGGCTCCTGGAGAAAAAGCTGTTGGGCCCAAGGCGACGTTACAGCCCGCGCAATAATTTAAGAACGATACCAAACGGCGCAGCACATGCCTTAAGCCGCGCTGAGCTACTGATAACTATATGGTGGGTGGTCACGCAGCCCCCAGGCAATGTCAAAAATGGACTCGCGCGACATCGCAGTCCATTTAATACAAGAATAGATGGACTGAGAAAAAATTATAACTATTTGAAAGCAAAGGGAACCTTTTAGTCCATTTTTTCTAAAAAACAGGTCCGTTATATTAATGGTTAACGATGCCTCAACCAGATAAACGCATGGATAACCCCAGGCACCCAGCCAAGCAGCGTCAATACTACGCTCATTAATACCCGTTTGGTGCCCGCTCCCGTTAAGCCTAGCGCAAGCGGCGGCAGTAATACGGCAAGCATCATATAGGCCACTTTAAGTGCAGCAGGCTCGGGGGCGGATAGATCCCCTGCTGGCGTCTTAACATTCGATGGCGTGGCTTTCCCGGTAGCGTTCATTGATTCAACTTTTGCCTTTGCAGCGGGCGTTTGGGGCGGCGTAAAGTGGTCTACCGCGTTTTTAGTTGAAGACGACTTTGACTCTGTCTGCAGCTTTCGGTGTGCCTGCTTATCGATTTTTTGCTCCAGATTGGCGGCGTCCTCGGCGATATCGTCGTGATGACGCTCCCAGTCTTCCCAATCATGAGGCGTACCGGACTTGGGCCGCTGCAGCCCGGCTCCACGAGCACGCTCCCAGGCTTTCTCTTCCAGCGTATTCGGGCGATCAGGCTCTCGGTCAACGCCCACACCCTTGCGATTAAGGTACTCACGTGCATCCATGTAAGGCTCCTTGATTGAGTGATAACTCAGCGTTGAATTTTAGAGCGCCTGCCAGCAGCAGGTGCGGCTAATTAAGCTATCTTTATAAAATCAGCTACCACCATAAATTCAATATCAGCCATAGCAACGCTAAAGGCTATGCCTTAAGCATTATTCCACCACCGCGTAAACGTTGCGCTTAGCCACCTCCCTTACCAGTACGCAACATCGATCTACATAAACCTTGTGCGTAAGGAGTGCCAAGATGAGTCAACATACTCCCCACACTGTCCGCGATATCATGTCCCGAGACTGTTACCGCGTATCCCCTTCCACCTCAATTACGAATCTGGCACAGGGGCTTGCGCTTCATCGTCTGCCAGGCGCGCCGGTGGTTGACAGCTCGGACCGGTTGATCGGTTTTATTTCTGAGCAGGATGTTATTGGCCGTGTACTTGACTGTCTTTATCATGACCATGAAACGCCTTTGGTACATGAGCTGATGCGTAAGGAAGTGCTAACCACCACGCCCAACAAATGCGTAACGGACCTTGCGCAGGAAATGATAGGCAATAAGCCCAAGATTTACCCGGTGGTTGAGCAGCAACGCTTGGTGGGTATAGTAACGCGACGTGATATTCTAATGGCGCTGCTCACCATTCGCTGCCATTGACGGGCTTTGGGCAGCTCATCCGCCACGCAATACTTAAGATCAAAAAAAACCGCTGCTTGAAAAAGCAGCGGAAACAAGGGATCGAAAAACAATAGCTAGGACAACACTATTAGCGACTGCTATCGCTACGTTGCCTGTACTACTTAAGACACTAAACACCGAAAAAGTTCGCCAATCTGGAAAATTTTCGTCTCACAAGACGCGCGCGTATACTAAACCACACTATGGATAACGGCGGTTAGGAGTGAATACATGGCGCTATACCTTCTGGTATTGGGGGTTTGCCTACTAGTGATAGGTGCCGTGTTGTTGGTACTAATGACCGTAGGTACACCACGCTACCGCACTGAACCCAAAGATCTGGTGGCCCTTTTCGACAAGGCGCTCAATAGCCAGGTAGGCGAAACCGAATGGAATGCCATTATTGGTTACCCGATACGTCACGATGAGTACCTAGAAAGCGTTCGCCGTCGCGCCTCCCACCTGATGGATTTACATGGGCGGCGCTGGCAGGTCGCCCAAGGCAAACCGCTTTTAAACGCCGAAGGTCAGGCGGAGCTACAAGTATTACGTGACCATCTAGCGGCCCATACGGCGCTGCGCCAGAAATGAGGCCTTCAGCAGTGCCAGGAGATGATTCGCATGCCGAGTACCATTCGCAAGATACCGCTGGATAGCGCCACTCATCATCACGCACACGACTTTCATCAGATTGTGATCACCCTGTGCGGTTCTTCAGAGTTTGAAATTGAGGGGTTAGGCGGACGTATCAATGCTTTTTCAGGCTGTATCGTGCCTGCAAATCATGAGCATTACTATGCCGGCCACGGGCATAACCGCCAGCTGATTCTCGATTTACCGGAAGATGCGCCAGCTCTGACCGGTGAGCATCGTGAGCTGGTGGCGCTGTTTGATGTGCCGCGCTTTTTTGCTCTTGATACGCCCTTACGCCACTACCTTGCGTTTATGGAAAGCGAACTAGCCCAAGGATTTGACACGTCTATCACCTCCTTTCAGCAGGACCGACTGGCAGCGACGCTGCTTGGGTCGTTAAAAGCGCGCCTTGGCAATACCACATCTACCTGCCAGCGGCGCATTGATATTGCCCAGATAGACCGCTTTATACGTCACCATTTAGCCGATGCGCTACGAGTTTCCGATTTGGCCAAACTGGCCTGCCTGAGCGAGGCGCACTTTTCCGAGCGATTTCGTGCCCAAACCGGGCTTTCGCCCTGGCAATATGTCAAGCGCCAGCGGCTGCACGCCGCTCGTCAGCTGATTCTTCAAAGCCGCCTGCCGTTAACCGACATTGCCATTCAAACCGGCTTTGCCAATCAGAGCGCGCTTTCCCACGCTTTCAGGCGTAGCTATGGCGTGTCGCCGCGTACATTGCGCCAGGGCGCCTCGGCGCCCATCGCGCCTGTTTCTCCATCACGGGGGAAAAGCCCGTTAACCGCGCCCAATGCATGCTACTAAAGTTTAAAATGACACATGCTTGCCACGAAATTGACACGTTTTGCCGAGGAAACGACATACACCAAAGCGCATAGCACACTACATTCGAGCGCTACTTGGGCGTAGCTGCCCGACTACCTATTCGTTCTAATTTGGATTCATGGGGGCCTCAATGCTCAACGCTAAAAAAATGCGTGACTCTGCCACCTGGCAAACTGATCTCGATACGCTGATGGCCCAGGTAAGCGATCACTACTTGGTTGATGAAGAAACCTACGTCGGCGAGCTGATCAAGCTGTTAGATACGGATCGAGAAGATTTTGCCCGCATTGAGGCCAACACGGCGGCTTTGATCCGCGATGTCCGCGAAATGGACACGGCGGTTGATACCATCGATGAGCTTTTACAGCAGTACAGCCTGGACACCCACGAAGGTCTGATGCTGATGTGTCTGGCCGAAGCCATGCTGCGCATTCCTGATAAAGTCACTGCAGATGCGCTGATTGAAGACAAACTTGGCCCGGCTGACTGGCAATCCTATGCGGGTAAAAGCGATTCATGGATGGTGAACGCTTCAACCTGGGGCCTTTTGATGACCGGCCGCGTCTTGAAGCTGGATCACCCGCGAGATGGTCAGCCCGCCACCTTTATCAATCGCATGGTTAATCGTATGGGCGAGCCTGTCATTCGCCGCGCAATGGTTGAAGCCATGAAAATCATGGGCAAGCAGTTCGTGCTGGGCCGTGATATCAATGAAGCGCTCAAACGTTCCAAACCGTTGTTCAATAAAGGCTACACCTACTCTTACGATATGCTGGGTGAGGCCGCGCGTACGCGTGATGACGCCAAGCGTTACTTCGATGATTACGCCCGCGCCATTGAGCAGGTGGGCAAAACCTCCCAGCGCTTAAGCGATAAAACGCCCAAACCTTCGGTATCAATCAAGCTTTCAGCGCTTCACCCCCGCTACGAGTTTGGTCGCCGCGAGCAGGTACTGGCAGAGCTTGTCGATACGGTCATCAAGCTGGTCACCAAGGCCCGCGAGCTGAATGTGGCCGTTACTATCGATGCCGAAGAAGTCGACCGTCTTGAGCTGTCACTGGAAGTGTTCCGCGCTGTGTACGAAAGTAGCGCGGTCAAGGGCTGGGGTCATTTTGGTCTGGTGGTACAGGCCTACTCCAAGCGTGCGCTGCCGGTGCTGCACTACATCAACCGCCTGGCTGACCAGCAGGGCGACGAAATTCCGCTGCGTTTGGTAAAAGGCGCTTACTGGGATAGCGAAATCAAGGAATCCCAGCAGCTTGGCGTTGATGGCTACCCGGTCTATACCCGCAAGGCGTGCACCGATGTTGCCTACCTGGCCTGTGCCCAGTTCCTGCTGTCGAACGACACCGTAGGGCGTATTTTCCCGCAGTTTGCGACCCATAACGCTCATACGGTTACCACGATTCTTGAGCTGGCCAATCACAACAGCCGCCCGTTTGAATTCCAGCGTTTGCACGGCATGGGTGAGGCCCTGTATGACGCAGCACTGACGCGTGCGCCTAAAGGAACTTACTGCCGCATTTATGCACCTGTTGGCGCCCACAAGGATCTCTTGCCCTACCTGGTTCGTCGCTTGCTGGAAAACGGCGCCAACTCTTCGTTTGTTCACCAGCTGGTTGATCCTGAGGTGCCCGTCGAGTGGCTCTGCCAACACCCAATTGAAGCTCTGCGCAAACAGAAATCGTTAACCAATACGCGAATTCCGCTGCCCAAGGATATTTACGGACCTAAGCGGCGCAACTCGCGGGGCGTCAACCTGAATATTCGCAGCCACTTCTATCCATTGATGGATAAAATGGCCGCCTTTATGGACAAGCAGTACCCAGCCAAGCCGCTGCTGGCTTTTGAGGTAGCTGACGATGTTGCTAACACGCATAAGGTAACGTCGCCCTTTGATCGCCGCCAGACCGTGGGCAGCGTTCAGTGGACCACCAAAGAGCAGGCAACCAAGGCGCTGGATGCAGCGTGGGAAGCCTTCCCGCGCTGGGAAGCAACCCCGGTTGCCGAACGCGCTGCCGTACTGCGCCGCCTGGCCGATCTGATGGAAGACAACATGCCGGAGCTTATGACCCTTTGCTCACGCGAAGGCGGTAAGCTTCTAACGGACGGTGTGGATGAGATCAAGGAGGCTGTCGACTTCTGCCGCTACTACGCCATGCGCGCTGAAGAGTCGTTTGGCGAGCCAATTGATCTGCCTGGCCCCACCGGTGAATCCAACCGGCTGATCATGGGCGGTAAAGGCGTATTTGCCGCGATAAGCCCCTGGAACTTCCCGGTGGCCATCTTCTGCGGCCAGATTGTCGCCGCAGCGGTAGCGGGTAATACCGTGCTGGCCAAGCCTGCCGAGCAGACGTCGATTGTTGCCCATCGAGTGATTGAGTTGCTGTATGAAGCGGGCCTGCCCCGCGATGTGGTTCAGCTACTACCGGGCGATGGCCCGACAGTGGGCAGCGTGCTGACTTCCGACCCACGCATTACCGGGGTGGTATTTACCGGCGGCACCGACACGGCGCAGATCATCAACCGTGCCCTCGCCGCTCGTGAAAACGCGCCATTACCCACGCTGGTTGCAGAAACTGGCGGCATGAACGCCATGATCGTCGACTCGACCGCCCTTCCTGAGCAAGTCGTGGTCGATGTCATTCAATCAGCGTTCCAAAGTGCGGGCCAACGCTGCTCAGCCCTGCGTGTGCTTTACCTTCAGGAAGACGTTGCCGACCGCGTTATTACTATCTTGAAAGGCGCGATGAACGAGCTGCGCATCGGCGATCCACGTGATTTGGGTACTGACGTTGGCCCAGTGATTGACGAAGAAGCCCGTAAGGGATTGCTTGCCCATATCGAAAAGCTTAAGGGCGAAAATCGCTTGGTAGCCGAAACGCCGATGTCCGCCGAGCATACCCAAAACGGTACCTTTGTGGCGCCGGTGGCCTTTACCATCGACAGCATTAATGCGTTAACCCGTGAGCAGTTTGGTCCTGTGTTGCATATCGTGCGCTATAAGGCCAGCGAGCTTGACCGGGTAATCAACGATATCAATGGCCGGGGTTATGGTCTGACCTTTGGGGTGCATAGCCGCAATGAGTCCTTTGCCGCTGACATAGCGCAGAAAATTCGTGCAGGCAATGTGTACATCAACCGTAATATCATTGGAGCCGTGGTGGGCGTTCAACCCTTTGGTGGTCAAGGTCTTTCAGGCACCGGCCCTAAAGCAGGCGGGCCGCACTACCTGCAGCGTTTTGTCACTGAAAAAACCGTCACTAACAACACGGCTGCCTTGGGCGGTAACGCGTCTTTGCTGGCGCTAGGCGATGAGTAAATAGCTCATCATAATAACGAACCTGAACTCCTCAAAAAGGAACTCTCATGGTTGAAAACAATAGCGCAATTGCCTTTACGTGCCCCCTCTATAGGAAGGGGACATTAGGCATAGGGAACGATACATATAAACGCCCGAATACTTTTATTGACGACACCTTCGGCGAACACTCGAAGCGTTATCACGTGAATAAGAGACAGGGTTAACAACAATAAGCCTGTGCATTAACAGGCTTTGCTCGGTAAGCGCTCTTACCTGACAGCGCTATCCGACTTAATAAACGGGAGAATTTCATGGCTATTGGCGTTTGGATCAGCCTTCTTGCTTACTTTGCACTCATGATTGGCATCGGCCTTTATGCCATGCGCACATCGACATCGACCTCTGAAGATTACGTACTGGGTGGCCGAACCCTGAGTCCCAAGGTAGCAGCCCTTTCGGCCGGCGCGTCTGACATGAGCGGTTGGTTGTTACTGGGGTTACCTGGAGCGATGTTCGTATCTGGCCTGGGCTCGGCCTGGATTGGTATCGGCCTGTTCGTAGGCGCCTTATTTAACTGGCTACTGGTCGCACCGCGCCTACGTGAACAGACAGTCCACTATGGCAATGCAATTACCATTCCGGCCTTTCTGGCGAACCGCTTCCCAACGCGGGCAATGTCGCTGAGAACGGTATCCGCTATCGTCATCGTGATCTTCTTCTCAGTATACACAGCGTCAGGCCTAGTGGCTGGCGGCAAACTGTTTGAAAGCGCATTTTCCGGCGTCATCAGCATGGGTGGCCTGAGCGATTATGCGATAGGTATCATCATCACTCTGGGCGTAGTACTTGCCTATACCGTTGTGGGTGGTTTTCTGGCTGTCAGCATGACGGACTTCGTGCAAGGCTGCATCATGATGCTTGCGCTAATTATCATGCCGGCGGTCGTGCTCTTTGGCGAAGGTGGGGGTGGTTTCACCCAAGCGTCACAGACGCTTAATGAGGTCGACCCCACGCTGCTATCATGGACGGATGGACTAACCTTTATCGGCTGGCTCTCCGCAGTCACCTGGGGCTTAGGTTATTTCGGGCAGCCGCACATCATCGTACGCTTCATGGCCATTCGAAACCTGAAGGATGTGCCTACTGCACGTAATATTGGCATGGGCTGGATGGCCATCTCACTGATCGGTGCAGTCTCACTCGGTCTATTTGGCCGAGCCTATGCGATCCGGAACGGCATGGATATCCAGGATCCAGAAACGATCTTTATTATCCTAGCGGAATTGCTGTTCCATCCGCTGATTACCGGGTTCCTGTATGCGGCTCTACTGGCAGCGGTCATGAGTACCATTTCCAGTCAGCTGCTGGTGGCTTCTTCTTCCCTGACCGAGGACTTCTATCGCCTGTTTTTGAACAAGCAGGCGTCGGAAAAACAGACCGTCACCGTTGGTCGTTTAAGTGTGGTACTGGTAGGTTTGGTAGCCGCCTTGATTGCATCTGACCCGAACTCTCAGGTGCTTGGACTGGTCAGTAACGCCTGGGCCGGCTTTGGTGCAGCGTTCGGCCCGGTGATTATCCTGTCGCTGATGTGGTCACGTACCAATGGCGCGGGTGCTATTGCAGGTATGGTAGTGGGCGCTCTCACCGTTATGGGCTGGATCGCGCTGGGCTGGAACGCAGAGTTCATGGGCGGCCCCGGTGTCTATGAGATCATTCCTGGCTTCATCGCCGCCTTCATTGCCATCCTGGTAGTAAGCAGCGCGACTGACGATGCGGGCGAATACCGGCATATCGAGCGATAGACGAAATCACTGATGTGATATTCCAAGGCCACCTTCGGGTGGCCTTTTTCATGCGCACATTGCCCTGGATCAATAATACCCACCCGCCATGACGATACCCTTTATCTATGAGTGACAAATATTTATCGAGTAACATCAATAGCGAGGAGCAACGTCATGCGCCATCTCTCTTTTCCTACCCTGTTAACCGTGGGGCTTGCTGCGGCCACCCTGGCCGCAAGCAGCCAAGCATTCGCTTACGGCGCGGGTGACTTTTTTACCCGCGTGGGTGTTGCCAAAGTAGCTCCCAAAAGCCATAACGGTGACCTTGCCGATGGTGCCTTTTCGGTCGATGTGCAGGATAAAACTGATTTTGCCTTTACTCTTGGCTACCGCTTTCACGACAAGCTTGGGTTTGAGCTTCTTGCCGCCCGCCCGTTTGAGCACGATATTGCACTCAATGGGGATAACCTGGCTTCAACCAAACATCTTCCCCCCACCCTGACGCTGCAGTATTACCCGCTGGGCGGCACCCAATCACAGGTGCAGCCGTATATTGGTGCAGGCGTCAATTACACACGCTTTTCAGATGAACACCTGGCGATTGGCGAACTTGATTTGAAAAATTCCTGGGGGGCAGCAGGCCAAGTGGGCATCGACCTCCTCATAGACGATCACTGGGCGCTTAACGCAGCCGCCTGGTATCTGGATATCAATACCGATGCCACTATCAACGGCGCGGCTGCAGGCTCGGTGAATATTGACCCAGTAGTAGTGATGGGTGGACTAAGCTATCGCTTTTAACAGATGCTCAGGCGAGCCGGCATCCAAGTGAATTGATACCTAGATAAATGGGTACTTAGATAAATGGGTACTTAGATGAATGCGTAGCTAGATGAATCTGCCCTACCGGGCCTACCAGCGTGCAGGCCCGGCAGCTTGACGGCTAGTTGTCAGTGATTAACTGATCAACCTTCTCAAAGGCACGTACTACCAGCAGATGGTCACTGGCACGCACCTTCTCTTGGATGAGGTAGGCGGCCATGGCGGGCGCCACATCACATTTAGCAGGTAGAGGACCTTTCGCTTCGGCTAGCGCGTCAAGCCTTGTCACAAATACAAAGCGTACCCACTGGGGCAGCGACATCGTATCAACGCAAAAGGGCTCTTGGCTTTCGAATGCGCTGGCATCCGGAGTCGGGACACGCCACAAATTGGCGGCTTTCATGGCTGCTTCAAGCTCACGAAGCGCGGTTTGAAGCTCAGCATAGACGCTCATAAACACCTTGATCATATGGGTTGCGGTTAAACATCATTATCACAACTCTATGCCAGAGTTACCACTTGTACCCAAAGATCCATTGTTACTCACAGATTCACAGAAAACCTGCAAGAGCCTGTGGATAAACTATGGAAAGGTGTCGCCAGCGCTACTCTCAGAAGGCTTCACAGAATTTGTTCATTTTTTGATCACTTCTATAATAAAGCACGATTTATCAGCCCTTTCGGCTGACACTGCGAAGTGGGCAAGGTAGAGTGCAGGCTTGAAATGCGGAAGGACATCATGCAACCGATTCAAACCATTGATGAGTTTTTTACACGCAGCGGCGCCGAGGTTTCGCTCTACCATATGGGGCGGCGTGTTACCCCCTGCACGCGCGAGACGCTCGCCGAGTTTGAGCAGGGCCAATGCCCATGGCCAGAACCTTGGCAAAGCCAGGCGCGCATTGCCGCCATATTCCGGTTGGGAGACATGCCAGAACCCGCCATTTGGTTTCTGGCGCTGCCACTGGATGAGCAAGGCATGCTCTCGCCTGCCCAGCGTGACGGCTTCTTAAATCGGCTGATGGAAACGCTAGGCAAAAATGTTTCAAAAGTGGGCCACAATGCTAAAGACGTGGACCATTTTATGAAGGATAATCCGCTCGCTTTCACGCCGAGCATTACCTTCCAGGCGATGCTTAATGCCTATGCAACCCTGGAACGCGATTTACCAGCAAGCCAGCATTATGAGCCTGTTGAGGCCTACCTGACCGGCCAACAGCAGATCGACTGGCAAGCACTGGGTTTACAGGGAATTGCTGATTTTACAGCACGTTTAGATGATGCCCTGGCCGACGCCTTGATCGCCCGACTTGCAACGCTACCCACTAGCGTTGTGCATTCACTCTGCTACTGTTTAGAGCATCAGCCGCTTTCAACCACGATGGCATTGGCACTTCGCGACGTGGGTGAGCAGGCGGCAAGCCAGGGTGATATGGAAACGTTGTGCGCCTGTATTCGTGCCGTAGGCAGCACTAATCAGCCTGAAGTAGGCGAGTGGTACACGAGCTTGTTGGTCGACCCCCATGCTAGTGGCCCGGATGTCATGGCGGCCATCGCGGGACGAGGCTGGCTTTTACTGGAAGACGCGCAGCGTTTACCACTTTTCCTGAACCGCCTGGCAGAAGATGAACGCACTAATTTTGCGGCGGTGGTACGTGATATTGCTTTGATCCCCCGCTTACGGTTGCCGGTAATGCTAGCGTTGCGGGATGCCCCGAGCGGTTCGGCTATTCAGCACCGCCTGACGGCAATGACACAAGCGGCGAGCCGCTAAATGAATGATGTTATCAAAAATTTCAAGGAGTAAGCCGTGAAGGAATTACCCTATCAGGCTAAAGCGGTTATCGGCCGCCGCGAGATGGTGACGTTGCCTGAACTGGGCCTTCATCTATGTTGCAAGGCAGATACGGGGGCGCGAACATCAGCGCTGCACGCCGAAGAGATTGAAACCCATGAAGACGAACACGGCCAACTGTGGGTAAGCTTTATTACGCATAGCGGCGGGCCAGCGACGCCTGAACACCGTATTAAACTCCATCTTCATGATCGGCGTCGGGTCACCAGTTCTAATGGACACAGTGAGTGGCGCTATGTGATCCGCACGCCGATGCAGATGGGCCAGCTGAACTTCCCTGTTGAGCTTACCCTGACTGATCGCAGCAATATGCGTCACCCCATGCTACTTGGACGCCGCGCCATGCGCCGCCTGCTGGTTGCCCCAGGCGCTGCATTTTTACATGGCGAGCCTTGATTTGATAATGACTAGCCCTTTTTTTGGCCCGGAGTCCTGAATGCATATCGCCCTACTTTCTCGTAATCGCAACTTGTACTCTACTCGTCGTCTTATTGAGGCCGCCGAGGTTCGGGGCCATACGGCACGCGTGGTGGACACGTTGCGCTGCTACATGAGCATCGCATCACATCATCCTTCCATTCACTACAAGGGCCAGGAGATCGAACCGTTTGACGCGGTCATTCCACGGATCGGCGCATCGGTCACCTTTTATGGCTGCGCGGTGCTGCGTCAGTTTGAAATGATGGGCACCTATGTCATCAACGATTCTGTGGCGATTACCCGCTCGCGGGATAAACTGCGTTCGCTGCAATTGCTGTCACGCAAGGGGCTGGGATTACCGATTACCGGTTTTGCCCACTCACCTGACGATATCCCCGATCTGATCACCATGGTCAAGGGCGCCCCGCTGGTCATTAAACTGCTGGAAGGCACGCAGGGAATTGGCGTGGTACTGGCAGAGACCAATCAGGCGGCTGAGTCGGTCATTCAGGCCTTTATGGGCATGAAAACCAACATCATGGTGCAAGAATACATCAAGGAAGCGCGCGGGGCTGATATCCGCTGCTTCGTGATTGGCGACAAGGTCGTCGCCTCGATGAAACGTCAGGCAGCAGAGGGCGAGTTCCGTTCCAACCTGCACCGCGGCGGTACCGCCAGTGTTATCCGCATTACGCCTGAAGAACGCTCAACGGCAATTCGCGCCGCCAAGGCCATGGGGCTTAGCGTGGCCGGGGTTGATCTTTTGCGCTCCAACCACGGCCCGGTGATCATGGAAGTCAATTCTTCACCGGGTTTACAGGGAATTGAAAGCTCCACAGGCAAAGATATCGCAGGCATGATTATCGAACATATCGAAAAGAATGCGTCGCCTGTGCGCAAAGCCCCACCCAAGCCTAAAGGCTAAGGGAAAAATCGAAAAATAATCCGCATTAGGGGTGGCAAATCGTCGCTGCCACCCCCACAATCTGCGTCACCGAAGGAGGTAGACGCTCATGTTTCTCGACAATCGCCAAGTGGCGATGGACAGCGTGCTGGAAGCGCTGGCCGACAGCATTGATTATTTCCAGGATAATATCGAACGCCTGCGCCCCTCACTGCGTGATGCATTAAAGCCGCACTATACCGCGCGCTTGAAACAGATGCGCAAACTGCAGGAACTTGCCCGCGCGCATTTAAAGATGCTGCCACGCGATGCTGACGTTGAACGCGATGATTTTTTATGGCTTTGGAGCCGTTTGAAAAGCTTTGTGGGTAATGATAGCCAAGTATTAATTAACGAGCTTTTAGAACAAGAGCGTGTCTTGATGCAGGCTTTATCTACCCTGTTTACCCATCCCCTGCCCGATCCGATCGAGCCTGTTGTGGATGAGTGCATGCAGGGCTGTCGCAAGCTGATACGTGAGTTATACGCCTTGCAAAAGCGTAAAGCACGGCGTTAACGCTATTGAGCGTCTGCCTCAAGAAATTACAGCATCGGCGCAAGGCTTGGCTCGGCATTTTTAAGCTCGATAGGCTCTGGCGGACCTAAGAAGTAGGGCTTTCTGGCCCACACGTAAATATCCCCTAGCGTCGCCACCCGGGCCACCCATTCACGCATCCGCAAACGCCACTCACCGGCCGCTGGCTTATCTTCTGCCACACATCCGGTCACATCCATGCCCAGCGAACGGCCGATAAAAATGGCCCGTGGCAAATGCCAGCTCTGAGTTACTAGCAGGGCTCGTTCAAGCTGAAAAACATCCCGGGCACGCACCAGCGTGTCATAGGTGCTAAACCCTGCGAAATCCATGGTGAGCTGCTCGGCAGGCACGCCACGCCGATGCAGATCACGCCACATGGCGCGTGGTTCGTTATACGCCTGGGTACGGTTATCGCCCGAGAGCAGAAGGTGTAACACGCGCTGCTCGGCAATAAGTGTGGCGGACGTTCGCATGCGAGCATGAAAATGCGGGTTGCGTAATCCGCTGCGCGTCCAGTGGGAAGTACCGAAGACAATGCCTACATCGGCGGGTCGGCATTCAAGCGTCTGCTTATCAATATAACGCGCGGTTGTGGTAAGTACCCACGCATTACCGACCACAAACAACAATGCCGCCAGCAGCAGCAAGGCTCCTAGCGACATCAGCAGGCGCTTTACCGATCTTAATAGCACACTGTGCATCGTTTAACTCAAAAGCGCTTAAAACATGCCGAGCTCAAGCTTTGCCTCATCGCTCATCATGTCGCGACTCCAGGGTGGGCTGAAAACAATTTCGGTATGCACTTTATTGATTTGTGGCGCCCCCAGGATCTTGTTGCGCGCATCAGCTGCTATCACATCGCCCATACCACACCCTGGGGCGGTTAGGGTCATGCGAATCGTCACCATTCGCTCCCCGGTAATCAACCGCTCGATGCGGCATCCGTATACCAACCCCAGGTCCACAATATTGACAGGGATTTCCGGATCGAAGCAGGTGCGTAGCTGATCCCACACAAACTGCTCTATTTCCTCTTCGCTAGCGTTTTCATGCAAAGTTGGGCGCGGTAGCGACTCCAGGCCCAACGCATCCAGATTACGCCCTTCTATTAGATACAGACGCCCTTCATAACCGACGCTGACCGAGCTGCCCTTGGCTTGCATAACGCTCACCACGCTATCTTCCGCCAGGGTTTCCGTTTTTCCAAACGGAATCGCAATCGCCTCCACATCACGTTGAAGCGGCAATTTCTGGCCTCGCTCAAGGCTTGCGACTTGCTCGATATTCATAGGCTTCCTTAACGCACCATACCAATGACCCGATTAAGAGCGGCCACAAAGGTGTCCACTTCATCCAGGGTATTATACGCGGCAAATGACGCACGGCACGTAGCATCCACCCCAAAATGATGCAGCAATGGCTGAGCGCAGTGATGTCCGGTCCGAATCGCCACGCCAAGCTGGTCAATTAGCAGTCCGATATCCTGTGCGTGGGCGCCATCGACCACAAACGAGAGTACGCCGGCCTTGTTAGGTGCCGTGCCCAGGATGCGCAGTCCATCAATGGAAGAGACCGCCTGAGTGGCATGTTTCAGCAACACGTTTTCCCACTCGCCAATTGCGGCAACACCTACGCCGTCAAGCCATTCAAGGGCGCGTCCCAGAGCAATCACTTCGGCTATGGCAGGCGTGCCCGCTTCAAACTTGTGCGGAATACTGGCAAAGGTAGTACCGGCATCAAACGAGACAGTTTTGATCATCTCGCCCCCGCCCTGCCAAGGCGGCATGGTTTCAAGCAACGCCTTTTTACCATACAGCACGCCAACGCCTGTTGGGCCATAAACCTTATGCCCTGAGAAAGCATAAAAGTCAGCGTCGATATCCTGAACATCTACCGTTTGATGGGGCGTGGCCTGAGCCCCATCCACTAGAATCAGCGCGCCTTGCTGATGCGCAAGCGCCGCCATCTCTTTTACTGGGTTGATAGTGCCCAGAGCGTTTGAGACGTGGTTAACGGCTACCAGCTTGGTACGTTCACTGAGCAGTTCACGATACGCCTGCATATCCAGTGCGCCGCTTTCATCAACCGGGATCACCTTGATGGTAAACCCGCGTTCGGCGGCCAAAAGCTGCCACGGCACAATATTAGAATGATGCTCCAGCAGCGAGATCAGGACTTCATCACCCGCGTTGAGGTTGGTGCGCCCCCAGGATTGGACCACCAGGTTGATCGCCTCAGTGGTACCGCGAGTAAAGATAATCTGCCGCGGGTCTTCTGCATTGAGAAACGCTTTGACCCGCTGCCGCGTGCCCTCGAAAGCCGCCGTTGCCTCATCGGCCAGCGTATGCAGGCCTCGGTGAATATTGGCATTGTAGCGCGAGTAGTAAGCGCTAAATACGTCTATTACCTGTTGAGGCGTCTGGCTGGTGGCCGCGTTATCCAGATAGACAAGCGGCTTGCCGTGAACTTCCCGGTCAAGTATCGGGAAGTCCTGACGCAGCGCCAGCACGTCATAGGGCGGCTGAGCGAACCCAGTGGCTTTATCAAGGGCAGTTGATGACATTCATCACTCCTTTACAGACGTTGTGCCTAGTCGTTAAGCGCGACGGCGGTTTCTACCAGCCCCGCCAGATTGAAACGCTCGGGCAGCTTGCCAGCAACCGCCAGCTCTACACGCTCAGCAATGGCATCCAGCGTCACTTTTTCCAGCACTTCACCAGCAAACGCCAGGGTTAACAACCCACGCGCCGTGGCTTCATCAATACCCCGGGTACGCAGCGCGTAGATCGCTTCTTCGTCCAGCTGGCCAGTAGTCGTGCCGTGTGAGCACTTGACGTCATCAGCATAGATCTCAAGCTCGGGCTTGGCATCAATCTGGGCGCGGTCAGACAGCAGTAGGTTCTGGTTGCTCTGGAAACCTTCAATCTTTTGGCTGTCGCGTTTGACGTAGACCTTGCCATTGAAGACTCCATGGGCCCGATCATCCAGAATGCCCTTGTAGTTCTCATTGGAGAACGTTAACGGCGCATAGTGATTAACCTTGGTATGGTTATCCACATGTTGGCGGCCTTGGCCGAAGAACAGACCGTAGAAATGGGTTTCAGCACCCTGGCCGTTCAAGTCGCTAATCAGATCGTTACGCACCAGTGCCCCACCCAGATTCAGGTTGTACGAGGTGTAGCCGGTGTCGCGCCCCTGTTCGACGTGCATGCTGGCAACGTGCATATCATTAAGCGGCGCTTCCTGCAGCTTGTAGTGGTTCAGGATGGCACCGCGGTCGAGCATGAACTCGCCTACCACGTTGGTGAAGTTAGCTGCTTCCAGCTCACCACAGTAGTGCTCAATCAGCGTGGCCTCACTGCGTCCACCAGCCTCGACCAGGATACGCGGGTGGCTCATTACCGGGGCGCTATTGGCCCGTGATAGAAACTGCAGCACGATGGGTTTATCAACCACCGTACCGGGGGCGATGCGCACCACAGCGCCCTCTTCCATAAACGCCGTGTTAAGCGCCGCGAAAGAAGAGAATTCAACACCGGTCAGACGGCCCAGCGGGCCACCTACCGCTTCGTGGTTCTCGCTAAGCGCTTTGGAGAGCGGCAAAACGTGAACGCTTTCGGGTAGCGCATCCACATCAGACAGCGCCGGCGCATAAACGCCATCCACAAACGTCAGGCGGTACGCATCTACCGGCAGCGTTAACGCTGCCGCTTGGGCAGGCGAAAAATCTGCGTTATCGCTCAGTGCGAAGTTGCCTTGAGCGATGCTACGCACGTCGGTGTATTTCCACTCTTCATCGCGGCGAGTCGGGAAACCCAGCGCTTCAAAGCGTGCAGCACCCGCTTGCCGACGCGCTGCAATCCACGTTGGCTCCGCTTCGCGCTGCTGGCTACGCTTTTTCAGCGTGTCCAAAAAGGTTTGCGTATCGCTCATGCCGCAGACTCCTCAATACCTTCGTATCCGTTGGCCTCAAGCTGTTTGGCAAGCTCAGCGTCACCCGTTTTAACGATTCGACCATCCACCAAGACGTGAACCTTGTCCGGTACGATGTAATCAAGCAGACGCTGGTAGTGGGTTACCAGCAGAATTGCCCGCTCTTCAGCACGCAGACTGTTAACGCCGTCGGCCACCACTTTCATGGCATCAATATCAAGCCCTGAGTCGATCTCATCCAGCATGGCGAGCTTGGGCTGAAGCACTAGCATCTGCAGAATCTCGTTACGCTTTTTCTCGCCGCCGGAGAAGCCTTCGTTAACGGCACGCTGCAAGAAGCTGGCATCCATTTTCATAAAGCCCAGTTTCTCTTTAACCAGCTTCATGAACTCAGGCGCTGGCATGTCCTCCAGACCGCGGGCCTTGCGCTGAGCGTTAAGCGCGGATTTCAGCAGATAGATATTCTTGACTCCCGGAATTTCAACCGGGTACTGGAAACCTAACAGCAAGCCTGCCTGGGCACGCTCTTCAATTTCCATTTCCAGCACATCCTTGCCTTCAAAGGTAATGCTACCTTGGGTCACTTCATAGCCATCCTTACCGGCAATTACCGCTGACAGGGTCGATTTACCCGCGCCGTTAGGCCCCATGATGGCGTGCACTTCGCCTGCATTGATGGTCAGGGTAAGGCCCTTGAGAATCTCTTTATCTTCTACGGTGACGTGTAAGTCAGTAACTTGCAGCATAATCTTAAACCTTCTAATTCTGGCGAGTCGCTGGCGCGACGCGTATCAAAGTAATTTGTACGGCAAACCGGCTAAACGATTAGCCTACCGCGCCTTCCAACGTCACGTTCAAGAGCGCTTCCGCTTCTACCGCGAACTCCATTGGCAGCTCTTGGAATACATCCTTACAAAAACCATTCACGATCATGCTGACCGCGTCTTCTTCGGAAATACCTCGGCTACGGCAGTAGAACAGCTGGTCTTCACCAATTTTTGAGGTGGTGGCTTCGTGTTCAATAGTGGCCGTGCTGTTGCCAATTTCCTGGTAAGGGAAAGTATGCGCACCACACTTATCACCAATCAGCAGCGAATCACACTGGGTGAAGTTACGGGCCCCTTTGGCACGAGGGCCAATTTTTACCAGGCCGCGATAGGATTGGTCACTCTTACCTGCCGAAATACCTTTGGCCACAATATAAGAACGTGTGCCTTCACCGATGTGAATCATCTTGGTGCCGGTGTCTGCCTGCTGGCGACCGTTGGTCACGGCGACGGAGTAAAACTCGCCGATGCTGTCCTTACCGCGCAACACGCATGAGGGGTACTTCCAGGTAATCGCCGAGCCGGTTTCCACCTGGGTCCAGCTAATGCGCGAGCGCGCACCGCGACATTCGCCACGCTTGGTCACAAAGTTATAGATGCCGCCCTTTCCGTCTTCATCACCGGGATACCAGTTCTGCACCGTGGAGTACTTGATGTACGCATCGTCTAACGCAACGAGCTCAACAACTGCCGCGTGAAGCTGGTTCTCATCGCGCATCGGCGCCGTACAACCTTCCAGGTAAGAGACCTGAGCGCGGCTTTCGCAGATAATTAGCGTGCGCTCAAACTGACCGGTATTGGCGGCGTTGATACGGAAGTAAGTGGATAGCTCCATCGGACAGGTAACGCCCTCTGGTACAAACACAAACGAGCCGTCAGTAAACACCGCCGAGTTAAGCGCGGCAAAATAGTTATCCGCCACCGGCACTACGGTGCCTAGGTACTGCTTGATCAGCTCAGGATAATCGCGAATCGCTTCGGAAATGGAGCAGAAGATAACCCCAGCTTCAGACAACTCTTTCTTGAACGTAGTGGTGACGGATACCGAGTCAAACACGGCATCAACGGCCACACCGGCAAGCGCTGCACGCTCATGCAGCGGAATACCCAACTTTTCATAGGTTTCCAGAAGCTTGGGGTCAACTTCATCCAGGCTTTGCGGGCCATCTTCCGGGCGCTTGGGGGCGCTGAAATAGGAAATGGCCTGGTAATCAATCGGCGGGTAATCCAGATGCGCCCAGGAGGGCTCTTTCATGTTCAGCCACTGCCGGTAAGCGTCAAGACGCCACTCAAGCATCCACTCTGGCTCGCCTTTTTTCTTGGAAATAAAGGCAATAGTGTCTTCATCCAGACCAGGAGGAAGAGTGTCGCTTTCGATATCGGTTACAAAGCCATCTTTGTATTCGCGACGAACCAACTGTTCCATTTCTTCGGTTGCCATGGTGTTACCCTCCGGGCAGTTGGTGGCGAGTATTACTCGCCGTCAATAAGGATAAGTTGCCTTCTCGTTTCGGGTCTGCGTATCCAAGGTCTAGATATTGAAAACTATGCAGACACTGCCGACAGGCTGATACTTTGAATCGGTAATTGCACGGGCAATTTGAGAGGCGTCGACGCCGCCAGATGGGCCAGGGTCACGCTTTCAAGCAGCGTGCGAATCGCAAGCGACACCCGCTGCCAGTTATCCGCCACCCCGCACGTGGCCGCTAACTCACACTCGCCCTGCGCCTGACTGCACTCGGTCATCGCCACCGGCCCTTCGATAGCCGAAATAATATCGGCTGCCGTAATCTGGGAGGCGGGCCTGGCGAGACGATAACCACCCTGAGCACCACGCTGGGATGCCAAAAGCCCTGCCCTGACCAGCATTTTAAGCGTCTTGCTAACCGTGGGGTGCGGCAACTGCACGGCTTCAGCGAGATCAGCCGCAGCGTGCGAAGCCTGCGGATGACGGGCAATCTGCGCCATTACCACAGCGGCATAATCTGTCAGCCGAGAAAGCTTTAGCATGTCGACTCCCATTGATTAGTCAATCATCAAGCTGGCGTGCGTATTAATTGGGTACCATTTTAGTCCTGTATAAATTTGATGTGAAGCCCTAACGCAAAATCATTGGCAAATTAGCTTAATTCTTGGCACGTTCGACGCAAATGACATCAAAAACGCCAATCATTATCATTTAAAAATTCAATTAGCCTATCGCAATAAAAAAAGCCTATCCGTTTTGGGATAGGCTCTATAGCCAGAAAGCCGTCACGCCTTCTTAACAAACTCTGATTTGAGCTTCATGGGGCCAATGCCGTCGATCTTGCAATCGATATCATGATCGCCATCGACAAGACGAATATTCTTTACTTTGGTACCTACTTTCACCACCAGGGAACTGCCTTTGACTTTAAGGTCCTTGATGACCGTGACACTGTCGCCATCAAACAGCGGATTGCCATTAGCATCACGTACGCCTGGGGTGTCATCGGTAGCGTCGGCATTGGTTGTCTTCGACCACTCATGGCCGCATTCCGGGCACACGTATTGAAGGCCGTCATCATACGTAAAGGCTGAGGCGCAGGCAGGACAATTGGGCAGTTCGTTCATGGACGGCTCCATCGCTGGCAGTGAGAAAGCGATGGAGCCTACACGCATTGAGCAAAATGCTCCAGCGTCGGGGTGTCAGTCTCGCTGGTACGTACCTACCAGACGGTCAACTCCCAAAAGGTGCGGCTCTACTTCTTTCAACAGTTCGGCGACGCTTAACCCTTCGGGCAATGCCGTTTGGTGATCCAGCGCCAGCACCAGAAAATAGTACAGGTGCTTGCCGTGTCCTTGTGGGGGCATGGGACCGCCATAACCGGGCTTATCAAAGTCATTACGGCCGGATGTGCCGACAGGCGTGTTCTCATCCAGCCCGGTGATATCGCCAGGCAGATTGTAAAGCGTCCAATGGATAAACCCATAGCTACCGTCTTTAACCAACGGTGCATCGGGATCATGACAGATAACCGCAAAGCCTTTGGTACCTTCAGGCACGTTGTGCCAAGCAAGCGGAGGGGAAACATCGTCGCCCTCGCCCGTATAGCGAGCAGGAATCGCTTCGTGCTGTGCAAAAGCCGGGCTGGTAACTTGCATGGATGATAGTGCGAATGCCATGTATCTCTCCTCGGATTAGCCAATCACTCGTTCTACAGAGTGGTATGAAACAGCCAAGGCATCAACGTTGATTCAGATAGCCCGCATTTTGCTGCCACCACAGCTGGGCGATCTGCACATTTTCGGCGTTGCCTGAGGGCTCAAGAACGGTAGGCAACTCTACGTAGTTACCCCCTGTTCTTGCCATCAACTGCGGGTCTTGGGTGGCCAGCTGGAGCGCATAGAGCACCAGCATTTGCTCGTACTCATCCGAGGTATTAAGTTGAGAAAATAACAAAGGGACCGCTGGAAGGCCGATCTCCCCTAACCGTTCAGCGGCGATATACCAGATACGCGGATTATCTCGATCGCCATAGGTGGAAACAAAGCGGCGATCCGCCAGCCGGCTTACATAATAGGAAGCTTCCTCTTCCGGGCTTACAAATAGCGGCGGCTTCCAGTCAGTGGCAGTCCCCGCAACAGGATAGCTGACTGGCGCGGCGGCAGGGACTGATTGAGAACTTGGCACCTCAACCGTACTGGATGTGGCTGGCGAAGCGGCGTGCTGATTTCCCGCACATCCGGCTAAAACCAAGCTCCCCAATAATACGATATACAACACTTTCTGCTGCATCTCATGCTCCCTATGTACTTTTTTCAAGACCAGCGGCCCTGCTGTTTTAAGCGTCGTTTTACCCAGCTGTCATAAAAGGCCCGAAGCCCCGGTTTGATAAGTGGCAGGCCAATTAACCAGGCAAGGGGACGTAAGAGTAAAACACGCGCCATCAGAACGCGGTAGGCGTCGATTCCTTCGATGATTTGCCCATCAGCCTGCTCAATATGCAGCGATTTTAAGGCCGCTTCAGGCGCTATTCCCTTGGCGCGTAATACATCCTGATACTCCCCGACATCGCACCAGCGAATATCGTGCGCGTGCTCTCCTGCCCAACGCTCATAGCGCCGTCTGTCTTTGCGGCAGCTGGGGCAAACCGCATCATAATACACATTAATGAAATCGTACTTGGGCATATAGGCTCAGGGTAGTTTTTACCGATTAAGTGTGGCACTACCACTGCACGACGCAAACCATAATGCCCATTCCTCAATCCAGTGGCGGCTAAGGTGACCTACAGCATTGGCAGCCAGAAAGCCAAGGCGACCAAGGTCGCTAGCAGCACCGGCGGTGTGATTAGTAAGCCAATTTTCATGTATTGGCCCCAGCCAATTTTATATCCTTTCCCCGCCAGCACATGCAACCAGAGCAGTGTGGCAAGGCTGCCAATCGGCGTGAACTTGGGTCCCAGATCATTACCAATGACATTGGCGTAGATCATCAACTCTTGGGTTACAGCAGGCACCTGCGCCTGATCGATAGCTAGCGCACCGACCAGCGTCGAGGGCATATTGTTCATTACAGAGGCCACGATCGCCGAAAGAAAACCGGTGCCCAGGGTGGCGATCAAGTCCCCCTGTTGTGCCAGCCACTCAAGTATCAGAGCGCCGTAATTCGTCAGCCCCGCATTACCCAGACCATACACAACAAGATACATACCGATCGAGAACAGCACTATCTGCCAAGGCGCGCCGCGCAGTGCGCTTGTCACAGAGACAGTGGCACCGCGTCCTTGTTGCCACCAGCGCCCAGCGATGGCCATCAAGAGAACCGCCGCGGCTCCTGTTACAAAGGCAATTGGGATACCCAACGGCGCCGTCACAAAATAAGCGACAAGTAGTATCGTCAACAAAGGAAAAGCCGTACGAAATACCAATAGGTCCTTAACGGCTGAGCGCGGAGGGTCAAGGCTCTCGACGCTATAGTGCTTAGGAATTCGACGACCAAACAACATCCACAGCACGCCCAGCGTTGCCGCCAGGGAAACCAGATTGACCGGCACCATGACCGCCGCATAGCGATCAAAACTGATATCAAAGTAATTGGCACTGACGATATTAACGAGATTCGAGATCACCAGTGGCAGACTTGTGGTATCGGCAACAAACCCAGTCGCGATAATGAAGGCCAATGCCGCCGGTGGCTCAAAGTTCAGACGTAGAAGAATGGCAATTACAATCGGGGTCAGCAGTAATGCCGCGCCATCGTTAGCAAAGAACGCTGCAATCACCGCACCTAGTACCACGACCAGAGGGAAAAGCAGATGCCCTCGCCCATTACCCCAACGCGCCACGTGTAGCGCCGCCCAAGCGAAGAACCCCGCTTCGTCTAAAATCAGCGAAATGATAATCAGGGCAACGAACGTAAAGGTGGCATCCCAGACGATATCCCACACCACGACAATATCAGCTACATGCACCACGCCCACGAGCAGTGCTACTAAAGCGCCGCCCAGCGCGCTCCAACCGATACCTAAACCTTTAGGTTGCCAGATCACCAGAACCAGGGTGACGACAAAAATGGCCAGTGCCAACATGAAATGACCTTTCGTCAGTGAGTGTTTTGGTTAACGCGGCGAGAGAGCTCTTCAGCACTCTCAACACGTTCTGAGTAGCGATCGGTAAGGTAGGCGGACCTGTCTCGCGTCAGCCAGGTGAATTTCACAAGTTCCTCACACACATCGACGATACGCATATAAAGCGGTGAGGGCTTCATACGCCCGGCATCGTCAAACTCAGTGAACGCTTTGGGTACAGAAGATTGGTTAGGGATGGTGATCATGCGCATCCAGCGTCCGAGGATTCTCATCTGGTTGACCGCATTAAAGCTCTGGCTGCCGCCAGAAACTTCCATTATCGCCAGCGTTTTACCCTGAGTAGGACGAACACCGCCCAGCGATAGAGGTATCCAGTCGATTTGCATTTTCATGATGCCCGTCATCGCACCATGTCGCTCGGGGCTGACCCAGAGCATGCCCTCGGACCATTGGGCAAGCTCGCGCAGTTCTTGTACTTTCGGGTGATCAGTATCCGCATCATCTGGTAGCGGTAAGCCCGACGGGTTAAAGGTACGTACTTCACAGCCGTACCAGCGCAGCAATCTCATCGCTTCTTCGGACGCCAAGCGTGAAAAAGAGCGTTCGCGCAGAGAGCCGTAAAGCACCAGAATTTTGGGTGGTCGACGCGACGCGTCAGGCCCTGTCAACGCATCTACGTCAATAGGCTGGAGCTTTTGTGGGTCAATGTTGGGCAGGTCGTCGAAACTGGCAGGTCCGCTCATTGGTGACCTCCATCAAAGTGCACAATGTCACCATCTTCTTTGGTAAACGTCGTTACCGGCTGGGCCAATAACGCGAGTACAAGCTCTGAAGGCCGGCACAGGCGTGCTCCTTTATCTGTTACCACAATCGGGCGATTGATGAGGATTGGATGCGTGATCATGGCGTCGATCAATTGATCATCACTTAGCGCCGGATCGTCGAGATTGAGTTCTTCAAAAGGTGTACCCTTACGACGCAGCAGTTCTCGTGGGGTAATCGCCATCATCGAGATCAGCTCGACTAGCCGTTCGCGACTGGGCGGTGTTTTGAGATACTCGATCACTTCGGGCGTCTCGCCTGAAGCTTCGAGCATTGCTAGCGTATTACGGGAGGTGCCACACGCGGGATTATGGTAAATCGTCGTTTTCATAGCCTTTTGCTCCTAACCTTCATCGATGGAACATTCATTGAATGCCGTCAAAAACGGCTCGCACACCTCTGGATGGCCCGCACAACAATCACGGGCCAGGAAGTTCAGCGTTTTCTGCATGTGGCCCAGATTGGCGCGGTAGATAATTGAACGGCCCTGCCTGCGTGATACGATCCACCCCGCCCGCGATAGCACCGAAAGATGAGCCGACATCGTGTTATGTGGCACCGCTAGCTGGCGCGCAACTTCACCCGCAGGAAGGCCTTCGGGTTCATGGCGTACGAGCAGTCGAAACGCTTCAAGGCGCGTCTCTTGAGACAGCGCGGCAAAACTTTCAGTAACGTTTTTAATCTCCATATGTCCAGAATAATGGACATATTTATATATAACAATTTTTTTCTGCGCGTTATTGAAAAGGCTAAATTAAAGCCTGCTCAACGCCCACTTCTTAACGCTACTCGCTGCGTATTAAGCAGTAACGTCATCAATGGCTCATTGGCTGGAGACCGTCATGGCTGAAAGTAAGAAACTACTGATCATTGCTCACGCGCCTTCCGAGAATACCCAAAAGATGTTAGAGGCCGTCATTAATGGCGCATCTAATCCCGACGTGAAAAACGTGGAAGTACGTTCACTTACCCCACTTGAAACACAGCCCAACGACATTAATTCTGCTAACGCCATTATTCTGGGCACGACTGAAAACCTGGGCTACATGGCGGGTTTGATGAAAGATGTGTTTGATCGATGCTACTACCCGTGTCAGGAGAAGACCGAGGGCTTACCGTTCGCGTTTTACGTTCGGGCCGGCCATGACGGCACAGGTACCCGGCGTGCAATTGAGAGTATTACCATGGGGTTGCGCTGGCGGTTGGTGCAAGACCCCCTTATTTGCCGGGGAGACTTTCAAGCAGCGTTTATTGATCGATGCGAGGAGCTGGGATTGGCGATGGCGGCCAGCCTGGAAGCTGGCATTATCTGAGCGAATTATTTGCAAAAAAAACGGCGCCCTAAGGCGCCGTTTTTCGTTTAGAGACGTATTTACTTCAAACGCTCAAACACGGTCGCGACCCCCTGCCCCATGCCGATACACATGGTGGCTAGACCCAGCGTGGTATCGCGCTGCTGCATGACATTTAATAGCGTGGTACAAATACGCGAACCTGAACAGCCCAACGGGTGACCTAGCGCAATCGCTCCACCATGCAGGTTGACCTTTTCATCCATGGCATCCAGGAATCCCAGGTCTTTCAGTACCGGCAGACTTTGCGCTGCAAAGGCTTCATTGAGTTCTACGGTTTGAATATCATCAGACGAAAGGCCCGCAGCTTTCAGCGCCTTTTTAGAGGCAGGTACCGGACCATAACCCATAATAGATGCATCACAACCTGCTACACCGGTGGAAAGCACTTTAGCGATAGGCTCAAGCCCCAACGCCTGAGCACGCTCGTAGCTCATTACCGCCATGGCCGAAGCACCCACTGAAAGCGCCGACGACGTACCCGCCGAGACGGTACCACTACGTGGGTCAAAAACTGGCTTAAGCTGGGCCATGGACTCAAGGCTTGCATCGGACCGGATCACTTCGTCGTTTTTGACCAGCACTTTAAATCCACGTTGATCGTGGCCTTCAATACCGATAATTTCGTTATCGAAGTAACCTTTCTCCATGGCTGCCTGAGCACGCTGGTGGGATCGCACGCCAAACTTGTCCTGATCTTCCCGCGTGATGCCGTGCATTTTACCCAGCAGTTCAGCGGTCAGGCCCATCATCATGGACGCTTTAGCGGCGTATTTACTGATGGCAGGGTTCACATCAACTCCATGGGCCATGGGTACGTGTTCCATGTGCTCAACACCACCGATCACGTAGAAATCGCCCATCCCTGCCTTGATATTGGCGGCCGCGATATGCAGCGCGGTCATTGATGAACCACACAGGCGGTTAACCGTTTGTGCAGGCACCGAGCGGGGGATCCCGGTCATGATCGCCGCGTTGCGGGCAATATTCATGGCCTGTTCCAGGGTCTGGTTAACACAGCCCCAGATCACGTCATCTACTTCTGCGGGATCCAGATTAGGGTTACGGGTGAACAGCGCCTGCATGACCGCAGCGGACAAGTTTTCTGCACGCACGTTGCGAAATGCGCCGTTCTTGGCCTTTGCCATGGCGGTACGTACACCATCGACCACCACGATATCTCGGGAATTCAAACTCATCGTATTGCTCCTGTTCGCGGTGATTTAGGCCTGGGCAGAGGCGGTATAGAACTGTTCGTTATTTTGAGCCATCTGGCGCAGCTTCTCGGTGGGCGCGTAAAGCGGGCCAAGCTCTTCTGCCAGGCTATCCGCCAGCTTGACGAATTCGGCAACGCCCATGGCATCAATGTAGCGCAGCGCGCCTCCACGGAAGGGTGGGAAGCCAATACCGTAAATCAGCGCCATATCGGCTTCGGCAGGTGTGTCCACGATGTTATCTTCCAGGCAGCGTACCGTTTCAAGACACAGCGGCACCATCATGCGGGCAATGATGTCTTCGTCAGAAAACTCTTTTTGCTCCTTGGCCACTTCCTTGATCAGTGCATAGGCCTGATCATCGCTGACCTTCTTAGGCTTACCCTTTTTATCCTCTTCGTAAGCGTAGAAGCCCTTGTCATTCTTCTGCCCCAGGCGGTCGTTTTCATACATCACCTGAATGGCGGTTTTGCCGTCACGCGCCATGCGGTTCGGGAAGCCTTCCGCCATTACGTCGTTAGCGTGAACCGCGGTGTCCATGCCGACCACATCCAACAGGTAAGCAGGCCCCATCGGCCAGCCAAATTTCTCCATCACTTTATCAACGCGCTGGAAGTCAGCGCCCTGTTCAACCAGGAAACTAAAGCCGCCAAAATAGGGGAACAGTACACGGTTGACTAAAAACCCTGGGCAGTCGTTGACGACGATCGGTGTTTTACCCATGGCCCGCGCATAGGCGACCGTGGCGGCGACTGCTGCGTCAGAGGTTTTTTCACCGCGAATAACTTCAACGAGCGGCATACGGTGTACGGGGTTAAAAAAGTGCATGCCACAGAAATTTTCAGGGCGCTTGAGGTTTTGGGCTAGACGATTGATCGAGATAGTCGAGGTGTTTGAAGTCAAGATGGTATTTTCGCTCACCGCGCCTTCTACTTCCGTCAGCACGGCGTCTTTCACCTTGGGATTTTCCACTACAGCTTCGACCACTAGATCCACGCTGCCGAAATCACCATAAGAGAGCGTAGGGCGGATGTTGGTCAGTTTTTCAGCCATTTGCTCGTTGGTAAGCTTTTTGCGCTCGACCTGTTTGGCAAACAATTTGCGGGCTTCTTTCAAGCCCAGCTCAATGGCCTCATCCTTAATGTCTTTCATCAGGATGGGAGTACCTTTGGAGGCGCTTTGGTAGGCGATACCGCCGCCCATGATACCTGCCCCCAGCACTGCCGTTTGCTTGACCGGCTGGGCCTGTTTTTCGTACTTGCTGGCTTTTTTCTTGACGACCTGATCGTTCATGAACAGGCCGACCAGGTTAAAGGCTACGCTGCTTAACGCAAGCTTGGCGAACGCTTTCGCTTCGATAGCCTGGGCGCGGCCACGCTCTTCACCTGCGCCTTTTTGAATAACCTTGATGGCTTCGATCGGCGCGGGATAGTGCGGCCCGGCCTTACCGGCGACATATCCTTTTGCCGTTTCAAACGCCATCATCTGCTCGATCGCGTTGAGCTTAAGCGGGCCTTTTTTCTCTGCACGGCGCGCCTGGTAATCAAGCTCTCCGTTATTGGCGCGATCCAGAATATCCAGCGTCGCCTCATCAAGCTGTTCGGCGCTAACAACAGCATCCACGGCGCCGACCTTCAGGGCCGCATCTGCACGGTTTTCAGTACCACCGGCAATCCACTCAACCGCATTGTCAGCGCCGATTAACCGCGGCAAGCGCACGCAGCCGCCCCAACCCGGCAGAATGCCCAGCTTGGTTTCTGGCAGGCCAATTTTGGCCTTTTCGCTCATTACGCGAAAATCGGTGGTCAGCAGCACTTCGCACCCGCCACCCAGCGCCAGGCCGTTAATGGCCGAGACAGTCGGGAAAGGAAGATCTTCGATTGCATTGAAAATATCGTGTACCTTGAGGTTCATCTCTTCCAGGTACGCTTCGCCTTTTGTGAACAGGCTGTGAAATTCGGTGATATCAGCGCCAACGATAAAGGCGTCTTTGCCACTGCCAATGACCAGGCCTTGCAGATCATTTTCTGCCTGGAGAGCGCCGACCGCCTCTCCTAGCTCAGTGACAACAGCGCTGGACAGCTTATTGACAGACTCACCCTTTAAATCAAAAGTGAGCCGTGCGATGTGATGGCCACCCAGGGTGTCACGACGCTCCACCGTGATGGCGTTGCCTTGATAGATCATCCGTGCTCTCTCCACAAGTTTGGACTGGCGCCCCTGTCATCAGACCTTAAGCAGGCTCGCCGACATTTCATACGGTCGTTTGATAACGTAAGCTTGGTTGAGTTGTTGAACAACGTCAACCCCTGACTTTTGGCTAATCCTTACACGCCCATGGCTACCCCAATACGCCTAACCCCCTTTGATTAAGCATCCTTTAGGACGATTGCCTCACGGCCGTCGACATTTATAAAAAACCCTAGGATCATGTCTTTTTTATTCACGAGTAGTAATTTATGGGTGCACTGCTGACACCTTCGCGCGTCAAGGCTATTCAACAGTTTGTCGAACGCTGGGTTGAACGACTCAAGCCTTGGAGCTGGCTTTGGCCCCCCATGGCGTTTGCCGCCGGAGTGGGCAGCTTTTTTCTGGTGGATCGTCAGCAGTGGCTAGGTGCAGCATTGGCGCTGGGGCTTCTGTTTACCTGGGTTTTGTTACTCTCTGAGAGTTTAATAGGCCGCTGGTTAGCACAGCGCGGCCACCCCACTCTTTCGAGAGGCATCACAACCTTCATTGCCCAGATGATTCACCAGGAGACGCTTTTTTTTACCCTGCCCTTTATTTTGATTACCACGGTGTGGAACAGTGGCCAAACCCTGTTTGCCGTGTGCGTCATTGGCATGGCTCTGTTATCCATTATTGACCCGCTCTATTACAAGGTAGCAGGAAGGTGGCGCAGCCTCTATTTCGCCTTCCATGCGCTGTGTGTGTTTTTAGTGGTTCTGGTGACGCTGCCCATCATGCTGCACCTGACCACCGGGCAAAGCCTGTTTCTGGCCATGGCAACAATGGTGCTCGTGGCAACGCCCAGCTTCTGGCACTTGCTGAAACGCCGCTCGTTAAAGCGCTGGTGTCTCTTTTTAGGCTTAACCTTGATGCTGGCCTATGCAGCCTGGCTAGGCCGCATCTGGGTGCCACCGGCAAGCCTATGGATGACGAGTACTGCACTTTCACCTTCGCTTAATATTCAACAGCGAGAGCCACAAGGGGCCATTGCGCTAACCCCGCAAGCCATTCGCGAAAACGGCCTTTATGTGTATACCGCGATTCGCGCCCCGCGTGGGTTGAGTGAAACCATCTACCATGCATGGCGGCATAATGGGCAGCCGATGGATACCATCAAGCTGGACATCAGTGGTGGGCGTGAGCAGGGTTACCGGGCTTGGAGTCATAAGCTTAACTTCCCTGATGACCCTACCGGGGATTGGCACGTGGATATTATGACCGATAGCGGCCAACGTCTGGGGCTTATTCGCTTTACGGTATCGGAAGACCCGCAAAAAGCCACAATAGCCGATAGCACCATTCGCCCCAGCGGGCTAAGCGGGATCGATTTACGTCGTTTTGTGCCGGATGGCCGTAACAGCACTGATGAACAAGAGCGCGACTAATGCGCCCTATGTCTTGCAATCAACGCCATAGCTAATGACAATTCACGTACTTCCCCTTTTAGCAGCGAGTTGCCCATGGCTTCATCGATTGGTTTTCGTTTAGCACGCCTGCCGCATTTGTGGCGCTCAATTCTGGACCGAAGACTGGCCCCACTGGGGCTTACTCAAACCCGCTGGGTTACGCTTTATCACATCTGGCGTCTGGGCGAAGGTCATCCGCAGTGCGACCTGGCCCGAGTGATTGGTGTAGAAGCGCCTTCGCTTGTGCGCACGCTCGGCCAGCTTGAAGAACAGGGCTTGGTTGAGCGTCGCGCCTGCGATAACGACCGCCGCAGCAAGCGTATTTACCTGACGCCTGCGGCCATGCCGCTTCTGGAAGAAATTGATAACGTTGCCCAAGAAGCACGTGCCGAGATGTTTGCAGGACTCAGTCCTGAAAATATTGAGCAGTTGGACGAATGGCTATCCTTGATTGAATCCAATGGGCTTGCCATTCAAGCCCGGGACCAGGAAACGCCGGTTGAATAACCGGCTGGCTTGAGAACGATTTAACGCTCATCTGCCTGATTGGGTGGCAAGAGGTCACCTTTCATCGAGCTAATCGATGTTTTGATCGATTGATCAGCTAACCCACCCAGCGTGCTACGCAGTTGATTGAAAGCTGCTGCGTAGACGCTGAAGCGCTCAGCCGTTTGCGACTCCCACCACCATAACGTCAACCCGGTTGGTGTTGACTCTACCACCAGCGCATCCTGAGGCAGTCGCTCCAAAAGCTCCTGCAGGATTTTTGCAGCTGACTCGGGCAGTGGCCTAAGCGGTGCAATGCGCCAGCGCCAGCCGGCACAGTAGGTTTCTAACGCACTGCTTGCATAGCTATCACGCACTAACAGGAAATCTGGGCCTGGCGCTTCTTGGGGATAATGCCACCGGTAGGCCGGCATGGTGCCCTTGAAATGATGCAGCGGAGGCTTTTCAAGCTTCACGTTTGCACCTTCACTGGCAGCTCTGGCGCGCAAAGCCCCTTGACGCTTCTGGCGTGGGCTGGGCTTGAGCCACATGACCGGCGCCACGACGAACATCAAGACAAAGCCGATAATTAACCATTCCATTGCTAGTTCAACCTCACTTAAGCCACACTAAATGGGTAATACGTAAAACCATGACGTAGATCGTTGTGAAGACAAGATACGCCACCTAAAGTAATAATTATTAAACAAGAAGTTTCTCTTGTTACTCACTGCTTAGGAGACATGTCATGAGCTACCACCATATTCTGGTCGCCGTAGACCTCACCAAAGACTCACACAAGGTTCTAGAACGCGCGATTGCCATTGCCGAGCGCAATAACGGCGCCAAGATTTCCATCATGCATACCCTTGAGCCGCTGGGGTTCGCTTACGGCGGTGATATTCCGATGGACCTTACCAGCATCCAAGACCAACTGGATGATCATGCCAAGTCGCGTTTGGCCGAAATTGCAGCGCCGCATATCCCTCTTGCAGACCAGCACGTTGTGGTCGGCATGCCCGATACTGAAATTCATCGCTTTGCCAGTGAGCATAACGTTGATTTAATCGTGGTGGGCTCGCATGGCCGCCATGGGTTCGCCCTGCTTTTGGGCTCTACTTCCACCGGTGTATTACATGGCGCCCAGTGCGACGTGCTAGCAGTTCGGGTAGGTAATAAAGGCGAAAAAAGCGTCGAGTAACCATCAAACGCCTCTCTAGTCTCTACAAACAAGGCGCCATCAGGCGCCTTGTTTTCATCTAGCGGTTAGTCGCCAGCGGCCATAGCTTCAAGTTCCATCCAGCGTTCCATGGTGGCTTCCAGCGTTTGTTGAATACCCTCCAATACCTGCAACCTGGCCGTTACTGTGGAGGCATCTTGCTGATAAAAAGCCGGATCACCAATTTCCTGCTCAAGTGCCTCCACTTCGCTTTCCAGACGCTCAATCTCACCGGGCAATGCATCCAGCTCGCGCTGCAATTTATAAGACAGCTTGGCCGTCTTTTTAACTGGCATGGCAGCCGGTGTTTCGGCTACCTGCTTGGGCGCCTGCGAAGTGGGTTCGGTTTTCTGCCTTGCCGCCCCTTCCCAAGGTGCAGGAGGGAGCGTACCCCCTTGACGAATCCAGTCGGTATAGCCGCCCACATATTCCCGCACTCGCCCTTCACCTTCAAAGGCCAACATGCTGGTGACCACGTTATCCATAAAGGTTCGGTCGTGAGAAACCAACAGCAGCGTGCCGTCAAAGTCGAGCAACAGCTCTTCAAGCAGCTCCAGGGTTTCCATATCCAGATCGTTGGTGGGCTCATCGAGCACCAACACGTTGGCAGGCTGGGTAAACAGTTTGGCCAACAGTAGGCGATTGGATTCTCCACCCGAGAGCGCTTTTACCGGCTGACGCACACGTTCAGGGGTAAACAGGAAGTCTTGCAGGTAGCTCATCACATGGCGGTCCTTGCCGCCAACGCTTACCCGATCACTGCCCTGGGCCACGTTGTCATAAACGGTTTTTTCCAGCTCAAGCCCGGCACGCAGCTGGTCAAAATAGGCCACTTTAAGGTTGGTCCCCAGCTGTACGCTACCTTCGGTAGGCTCAAGTTCGCCAAGCAGAATTTTGAGTAACGTTGTCTTGCCCGCCCCGTTGCGGCCCAGGAAGCCAATACGATCACCACGCATTACTTCAAGGTTTATGTTGCGCAGGATCACGTCGTTGCCAAACCTCTGGGTAACGCCTTTGAGCTCAACAACCCGCTTGCCGGTGCGCTCACCGCGATCCACCGTCAGGTTAGCCGTGCCCTGGCGCTCGCGACGCTGGCTGCGCTCATTGCGCATGGCTTCAAGCGCACGAACGCGGCCCTCATTACGGGTACGCCGCGCCTTGACGCCTTGGCGAATCCAGGCCTCTTCCTGAGCAAGCTTTTTGTCGAACTCGGCGTTCTCCCGCGCTTCGACTTCCAGCTCATGCTGCTTGCGGGCCTGATACTCTTCGTACTTGCCGGGATAGCGACCCAGCTGACCGCGATCCAGCTCTAGGATATTAGTCGCCAACTTGGATAGAAATGCCCGGTCGTGGGTAATCAGCAGCACCGCGCCGTTAAACGCCAGCAGCTGCTCTTCAAGCCAGGCAATCGTGTCTAAGTCCAGGTGGTTGGTCGGCTCATCCAGCAGTAACAAATCGGGCTCAGAGACCAACGCACGGGCCAGCGCCACACGACGGCGCCAACCACCGGAGAGCGAACTCATTTCAGCGGCGGGCGGCAAGCCCAGGCGGGTAAGCACCGTGTCGATACGCTGATGGAACGACCAGCCATCAATGGCTTCCAGGCGCGTTTGCAGGGTCGCCATGCGATCCATATCAGGATCGGGATCATTGATAAGATGATCGTACTCGGAGAGCAGCTCGCCCGCTTCCGGCAGCCCCTGGGCTACCATATCGAAAATGGTCATGCCTGATGACTCAGGCAGTTCCTGCGCCAGTACACCTATTTTCAGGCCTGGCGCACGCCAGATAGAGCCGTCATCGGGCAGAATGTCACCAGCTACCAGTTTCAGCAGGGTGGACTTGCCGGTGCCGTTGCGCCCGACCAGCGCCAGCCGCTCGCCTTTTTCAACTGTCAGGTCGGCGCGATTGAGCAGTACATGGGTGCCGTAGGCGAGTTGCAGCTGTTCGAGTCGTAACAGGGTCACGCGGTGTCCTCCTTAATCGTGAGGCGCACAGTGTAACGCATGCGCCCACTACGCGCGTGTTCCTTTCACATCCACACCGCTTGTTAGTAGCTGCTTGCGCTTGGCGGTACAATAGCGTTTTGCCATTCCGATAAAGGGGGTGTTGTTTGGCTTCATCAACTGCTGATAACGTTTTACCTAAAGCGCTTCAGTTTCATTCGGCCTCGCCGCTGGTGGACATTGGCGCCAACCTGACTCACGAGAGCTTTGACCGTGACCTAGAGGATGTTATTGCTCGCGCCCAGGCGGCAAAAGTGAATACCCTTATTGTCACGGGTACTGACCTTGCCCATGCCGAACAGGCCGTTGAGTTGGCCAAGCAGTACCCTAGCGTGTATGCCACAGCGGGCGTTCACCCCCATGACGCCAGCGGCTGGAGTGTAGAGTTAGCGCACAAAATGAAGGCTCTGCATGCGTTACCCCAGGTCGTTGCCGTGGGCGAATGCGGGCTGGATTTCAACCGCAACTTTTCCACGCCAGCCGAGCAAGAGCATGCGTTTGAAGCTCAGCTGGCGCTGGCCGTGGAAAGCGGCCTACCGCTTTTTTTACACGAGCGCGATGCAGGCGTGCGAATGCGTGAAATACTTACCGCCTGGCGTGATGACATTCGTGACGCGGTCATCCACTGCTTTACCGCTGACCGCGATACGCTGCACGGCTATCTTGATCTGGATATGCATATTGGCCTGACCGGGTGGATTTGCGACGAGCGCCGTGGCCACCACTTGCGTCCACTGGTTAACGATATTCCGCTGGAGCGGTTGATGGTGGAAACTGACTGTCCTTACCTGCTGCCACGCAACCTGCCAGCTAAGCTAAAGGGACGCCGCCATGAGCCAGCGCTTCTGCCGTGGATCGTAAAAGAAATTGCCCAGTGGCGCGGCATCAGCGAAGCTAAACTAGGCAGCGCCACGACACGAACAGCGCAGCGTTTTTTCCGTCTGCCCACCGAATCTTGAAAGGAGTACGAGCGTGGCCGATTATCCAGGATTTATTGCCATTGAAACGGGCGAGGACGATGGCCTTCCTCTTGCCATTGCTTGGTCACTGCCCGATGGGCGCGTTAAGGAAACCTTGATCCAGCCGGACGATAGCTGGATCAAGGAAGATACCAATGCCATGGGTGCATACAGTATTGAGGAGCTTGAGAGCTTGGGCGTTAGCCCGCTTGAAGTGATTCGCGAGCTGGAAAACGACTATTTCTCCGCCACCCTGTACACCAGCGATAATGGTGAGGACGAGGCGGCGCTGGCGCGTCTGTTTGATACCTACGGGTTGGACCCCTTCGTAGAGCTGGCCCCGGCGTCGGTACTCTACCCTTCTATCACCCCTAGTGAATGGCACCGCCAACGGCGTGAGACTTTCAGCGAACTGGGCCTGGAACCCATGCGCCCAGAGCATGAGCTTGAAGTCATGCTCTCCTTGCACCAACGTTTGACCGATACGGATTAAACATTAACGGCCGCAGACGCTTGCTCCAAAACTGCCCGGCCTTGGGCGATCGCATCGGCTAGTGGCTCTTTTCGCTGATAAAACGACGTCAACGCTACGTAAAGGGCGTTGGCGCGCGTGGGCAGCCCTTCCTGCAGATAGCGCTGCTTGCGGGCTTCTACCTTTTCAGCAAATGCTTCACGATTCACTTCAACATCGCCACCCAGGTTATCCACGCTCACATGAAAGATACGCCCACACGCGCCGGCAAATAGTGATTCCAACGCCTGCGGGGCAATTTCTGCTTGCTCAAAAGCACTCTGTTCCTCGGCATTGCGACCATCGGGAAGATACCAGTAACCATAATCTTCCAGTTGGCGCCGCCGGGCACCAGCAATGCACCAGTGGCTGATTTCATGCAGCGCACTGGCATAAAAGCCGCGGGCAAAGATGATCTGATGATAAGGGGTTTCTGCGCTGGCAGGTCGGTAAAGCGGCTCATTACCACCGCGCACCAACCGGGTTTGGTAATGCGGCGCAAACACACCATCAAAAAGCGCAATGATATCCTCAAGCGACCAGCGGTCATGTGCGTAGGTCACAATATCCTCGTTATTTAAGCTCATTTTGCCTAGTATAGCGGCCCAGCCCAAGCAGGCTGAAGTGTAACCGGTAAAATCCAGCGAGCACTGTTAATCTATTGGCATTTATTAATCATTTTACTCATGGAGAGCCTTTCCTTGGCCGGCTTTGCGAACGACATCAAGACCACTTATTGGCCCGAAACCCGCGCTTTAATTTTACTGGCGCTGCCTATTTGTGGGGCGCAACTCGCTCAAGCGGGCATGAGCGTTGTCGATGTCATGATGACAGGACGCTACAACGCCACTTCATTAGCGGCGGTATCCGTTGGCGCCAGTTTATGGATGCCCTTGATGCTGTTTATAACCGGCACGTTAATGGGCCTTACCCCCATCGTTGCTCACCTTCTTGGGGGCAAGCGCCATGGCGCCATTCGCCCGGCCGTACATCAGGGGCTATGGGTTGCCTTAGTGCTCGGCATCATCGCAGCGATACTGCTTAGAACCAGCGTCATGCCCATCTTTGAATGGATGGAAGTGCCCGCCCAGGTTGCTCAGGAATCCGTCGCTTATCTTTCAGCTGTAGCTTTTGGCATGCCGGGCATCGCCCTCTTTCAGGCACTGCGTGCGTTTTCCGATGGCATGAATCACACGCGGCCGTCGCTCTGGATCAGCCTGATCGGTTTGGCTGTTAACATCCCGGCTAACTATCTGCTTATCTATGGCGGTGACGGCCTAGTGAACCTGTTTGGCGGCGGCGTTCCTGAGAGTTTACTGCAATTGCCTGCCCTAGGAGCATTCGGCTGCGGTATCGCAACCGCTATTTCTATGTGGACAATGACCCTCGCCATGATGTTCTACACTCGCAGGGGCCGTGCCTACCAAGGTGTGTCGTTATGGGAGCGGTTAACGCCGCCTCAGCTTTCGGGTATTAAAGAGCTTATAGTAGTGGGCATGCCGATTGGCGTAGCGATTTTTGTTGAGGTCACCCTTTTCACCTTAATCGCCCTGTTTATCGCAAGCTTAGGAGAGGTAACCGTAGGTGCTCACCAAATCGCGTTAAGCTATACCTCTATTCTGTTTATGCTGCCACTTTCATTAAGCATGGCGCTAACGGTACGCGTAGGTAATACCCTGGGTCAGCACCGTTTATCGCTGGCTCGGCAAGTCGCCTGGAATGGCATCGTGGTGAGCATACTCATTGCGGCTTTTAACAGTCTCTTTTTGTGGCTAACCGCCAAGCCAGTGATTGCTCTCTATACCTCGAACGCTGAGATACAGGCGCTGACCCTTTCAATTATTGCTCTGGCAGTTATCTTCCAGCTGTCTGATTCGCTTCAGGTAAACCTGGCCGGCGCGCTACGAGGCTATAAGGATACCCGTATCGTAATGGTTATTACCGTACTTTCCTACTGGATCGTGGGCCTGGGCGGCGGCCACTGGCTGGGCACTCATGGCATCAACGGTATGTCTGAACCACTGGGGGTTCACGGGTACTGGATCGGCCTGATTGCTGGGTTAAGCACTGCAACGCTTCTACTCGGCTGGCGTTTAAAATGGATTAGCCGACAGGAGTAACAAATGCCTTACGCAATGAGGGTGCTGGGTTTACTTACGCTCAGTACAAGCTTGCTGTTAGCTGGCTGCCGGAGAAATAACGCCGAACAGCCCTGGATTACGTATCACCAACAGCTGGCAGAAGACTTCTCCTCATCGCCAATTGAACGCGCCGACATCGACAATATCGGCGCGTTCCCGGAGCAGCGTGAAAGACTTATCCCTGTGGCAGAGACACGCGATGGCATGCTCAACATCTATGCGCTGCGCGAATGTCAGATCACCTCCCTAGTTGCCGCGCGCAATAATCAACTGGGCCGCGTTGCCCCACCCAGTCAGCACTGGCTTTATGAACGCGAGCTGTGGCAGCGTTTGGATGCCTGTTGGAATAGCGACATTCCGGATACCCTAAGCCCTGAAAACCGCGAGCGCCTTGAGCAGCTGACGCAGCTTAAAACTGGGCAGCTGCCTGCCGTTAGCTGGAACGCTATTTTTGATTCCGAGGAGTGGGTCAAAAGCTTTTCTCGAGCAAGCCACGCTCAGGATATTCGTCACGCTCCTGATACGGGCCAGCCGCTTGCCGCTGTAAATTATTTACAGCAGATGGTAGATAACCAGTTCAGCCAAACATGGCAACAGGACTCTTCCCGCCTGGAAAATCATCTTAAAAATTTACACAAACGCCCGCTAACCGCTGAGATCCTGCGCACCTTACAGTTGGCTACCCAACGTCTGAATGAAGCCAGCGATTACCTGGCCGCCCATGAGTCTGCAGCTGAAACTTGCCTATCTGCCTGGAATATCAGCCAGCTTGATGACTTCGAACATAGCGCACGGGAGTGGCTAACGGCCATAAACGGGCTAATTACAAGCCAACCTGTCGAGCCACCCGAAGCAGTTCGCATTTATCAAGCGCACTGGCTTTCACTTGATAGTAAACAGGCCCCCTGGCAGCAATTTCTTGAAGCTAAGGCAACTCATGAAGCACTGAGGAAAGAGCACCCAGCGTGTGCAGGCAATTAAAAATTCGCTAACCTCTTAACCTTACGGGCAACCTGTGCTATTGGTGAACTATGCAGCAGGCATTATTCACTATTTGCCAATGTCATGACCACGCAGCACAAGGAGGGACATCATGGGCACATCCCAGTCACCCCGCTCTGCCCAGGTCATCGACCTGGATGCCATGCGTCAGCGTCAGCAGGCGCAAAAACACTTGATTCGTTTAGCCCCCGAGCTAGACGGATTGGAAATGGTGTACCGGCTCGCTGCGAGCCCCGATATTTATTACGGTATGCCTATTCTGGCCTGGGGGTTACGAGAAGACGGTAATATTGTTGGGCTGGTACCGTGGATGGAAACCCTGACCGCCTGTCATGATGTAAATAGCCAGGATAATGGCTATTTTATTGGCTATCGCGACCCGGAAACGGAAGAAATTTTCGACACGCCGCCTGATCATAAATACTATGAGCTAACCGCCGCCGCCGATTACTTCGAGTACGAAGCGTGTGGCGAAGTAACACTTATTCAGCAACTTCCCGATACACTGGGTACACACGCACTCTGCATGAACCATCCCAACGCCCCCTGGAAAATGAAACCGGTATACGGGTGGCGTCTATACAGCGATGGCTCGATTGATGCCCTGCTAGCTGATGAGGAAAAAGCCACTATGTCGCCAATCCTACTTGGTGACAAATGTCTTTATAGCGCTCGCGCCTTTCACAAAAGCATATATTTCTTTCAGCGCCACATCGCCAACCGTATTCTGGAAGAAGATCCTGCCACCCTGGAGGCGCTCGCCATGATGGTGGTCCCCAGCGAATGAGTTACTAGCTCATGCAGGCTTGGCTTACCTGGATGAAACCTGCGTGAGGCTATGCTCTATTAGTCGACTCTGGCCACACGCAGACTCCACAACATTATGCTAAGCGTATAAAGTAAACGTAACTGTTGGCTGACTCGCTCTGCTGAACAAGCTCATGACCTAGGAATTGGCAAAATTTAGGCACATCGCGGGTAGTTGCAGGATCTGTTGCGATGACTTTGAGAACCTGACCAGAGCGCATATCACGTACTTTGTTATGCATCAGCATGATGGGCTCAGGGCAATACAGTCCACTCGTGTCCAGCAGAGTATCGTGGTGAGGTAAGGCATCAGTAGTGTCAGCCATTCATATTCTCGATTTAGGAAAAAGATAGCATGATTAAAGTTATCATCGAACGACGTATTATGCCTGGCCTTGAAGATGAGTATGAACTTGCCGCACGCGAAGCGATGCGTATTTCTTTAGGCATCAGAGGCTTCATTGGTGGCGAAACTCTCGTACGGCTCGGGCATACCGATCGTCGCTTGATGATTACCAAATGGCGCGACTTACGCGCCTGGAAAGAGTGGCACGCCAGTGAGGCACGTGCCACTGCTATGCAACGCATCTCACCATTATTAACAGAAGACGAAACCATCCACATCTACGAAGCAGGCTACTAATCTTTTAGTGTGCCAATCTAACGTGTACGGTCACTTCTTCCCGGTCATGATAAAGATGCCGGCAAGTTATTTTGGCGCGCACGCCAGCATTTTCAAGCGTATCTTCCAGGCTCGTTAAGCATCGAGTTACTTCATCCCAACGTTTTTTCATGGGCAGCTTCAGGTTAAAAATAGCTTCCCGGCACCATTTACGGGTTAACCAGCGCTCTACCATCGCCAAAACCCGAATAGGCTTGTCAACGATATCGCACACTAGCCAATCCAGCCGTTGTGGTGGCTCCCAAGTAAATCCATCTTCCTTCAGATGATCAATCTGGCCGGTCAACATCAGCTGTTTGTCCATCGGCCCATTATCGATGGCGTATACATACATGCCACGCTGTACCAGCTGCCATGTCCAGCCGCCAGGTGCCGCTCCCAGATCTGCCGCCTGCATATGGGCACTCAGACGCTCATCCCACTCTTCACGAGGAATAAACTCATGCCATGCTTCTTCCAGCTTAAGAGTCGAACGGCTCGGCGCACGCGAGGGAAAGCGCAACCGGCGAATCCCGTTCAGTAATTCACTACGGTTACCAGGGAAGCTCATCCCTAGTTGAACACGATCACCATCTGTCCAGAAGATATGCAACCGCCGCGCACCGGCCTTGCCCCGTAGCGCGCCACGTTTTTTCAACATGCTTTGCAGCGGTTTGGTAAGTGCTTTAATCAGTCCGGTCAATGCTTTGCCATCATTGGTGTCGGGCATCTCATGCCAGATTTCTTCAAAGCTCCAACGGCTTGCCTTTATTTGCTCAAGAATCGCAGTAAGACGATCATCTCTCGACAGGATAAGCGCAGGCAAGGCAGCGAGACTTTGACGAGCAAAAATCAGCTTATTGAACGCCGCTTGGCGATGTAGGTCATTAACGGGTTCATCGTCTCTTCGCGTAAGGCTTACCCACCCTTCCCCATAAGCGGGTTCGCAGGGCACATCGTGGCGCTTGGCATGATGCTGCATTTCTGCCAGCGCATCATTCTCAAAGCCCGGACGGCAGTAGACTAGCCACGATGTAGGTACCGTTTCACTCACCATTTCACCTCATTTGCACCCAACACATTAAGCGAAAGTCGCCTAATGTACTCATTGGGGGCGCATCATAGCATTTATCCAGCGCTATTTAGTTTGTTTCGTCCAAACAAAAAACCAAACACGTTTACTCGCAGTTAGTGCCTGCCGAAGGCCAACGCTCTTTAGGAGTCTCGCCTGAGCCCCCTTCTTTTCTTAATCACTTTCCACACACAGCAAAAAGCCCCGAACACATTGTGCTCGGGGCTTTTCATAATAAGTGCCTGACGATGACCTACTCTCGCATGGGGAGACCCCACACTACCATCGGCGCTAAGCGGTTTCACTACTGAGTTCGGCAAGGGATCAGGTGGTTCACGCTCGCTATGGTCGTCAGGCGTAACGGGCAATGTACATCATGCTGACGTG
>NZ_RZHF01000017.1 GCF_003990185.1 Vreelandella nanhaiensis
TTCAACCATTGCGGAGGCCTGCTGGTTCTGGGTGTCATTGCCTTTCTGTGCAGCATCCCCACCGCAAGGGATGGGCTGGCGCGTCTCTTCCTGTGCAGTATCCCCACCTGCCGCATGGAGATCATCCATCGGCTTGGCACCGGCTATATCTTTTCCTTCGCCTGTTTCAACCATTGCGGAGGCCTGCTGGTTCTGGGTGCCATTGCCTTTCTGTGCAGCATCCCCACCGCAAGGGGTGGGCTGTCGCGTCTCTTCCTGTGCAGTATTCCCACCTGCCGCCTGGGAATCATCTAGCAGCCAGGCGGAAGCCACGTCGGTATTCGTGAGTGATTCATGGCTGAATGTAGAGGTTTTGCTCGCTGCCCCTAAACTCTTCTGTGCAGCATTCCCACTGGTTTTCGTTGCATCACCCGTACCCGTAGGCACTGAAGCAAACAGGCTGACATCACATACGTCTGACGCTGGAATACCTTTAGGCTTAGTCATGCGCTCTTCCCGCTTACCACTGTCTTTTGTTGGCGCAACGCCAGCGTTGCTACTGTGCTTGCCCTGGGGGCCGAGGACGGTTACCTCATAAGCGGTTTCTCGCGGGTATAGGCCTTGGTGTTCTACTGGCAGCTCCACCGCGATCATTCCCCTGAACTCGATTATGCCGGAACGTACCCGCCACAACGCTTGGTCAGATGGCAACGTCCAGGTCTTCGCCGCTTCGCTCCCCTCTGGCACTCCCTCGATTTCAGTGATGAGCCAGCCGCGATCGGCCAATGCTGCCAAAAGTACCTGTGTAAACTCCCCTGATTTACCTGGGGCTCGAAAGTCACCGCCAAAGGCCGCGGCAACGTCATCATCCAGCTTGGAAAGGGCTGTCTCCCGAACATGATGTTCGGAGAGGTAAAGCCGCTCACCAACGCGGAAGCCTGCCGCTTTGACACGCTTCGCTAAACCTTTCACCTGATAGGGTACTTGGGGAACCACTCGCAAGAACGTTTCGATCGCCAGCTCCTGGACGTTCAGATTCTCAAGCACCTTGCGTTTCTCGCCTCGTGTAGCGAGGCCGTCTATCTCTCGCAGCTGCTGGAGGAGAGTGACTGCGCGGCGCACCCCCTTGCTACTGAGGCCAGGGAAAGCCACTGGCATCAGGTTGGGAGAATGCTCGTATTTTACTGCCAGCAACAGTATGGCTCGCTCATCCTCAGGCAGCTCCCACCACGCGGGGAACTTTGCCAACAGACGCCCGCTCTGTTTATCGTGGTAGGACAGGCGGACCCACTGCCCGTCCTGTTTCGCATGCGAAACAGTCTTGCCAATATCATGTGCTGCCGCGGCAAGAGGGAGGAGGGGATCGGCACCTTCGTACTCGAAGGCCTCATCGATCACGCCTAGATGGTGCTCAAGCAGTGTCGTACTGTGGCCGTCACCGCAAAAAGCATCAGGGTGAGCCTGGAGGTAACCGAGCAACTGGTTAATTAGCGGCATGTGATGTGCCGGAACGTTACCCGACAGCTGCGCTTTCACTGGCTTGAAGTTAATCGGATCAGGATAAGGCATGTACGTAATTGAGAGATCCATGCCCCGGAACTCACCGCGAGATTTAGCGCGCTGTCGACGTGTTATTAATCCCATTCCCACTATGAGCAGAACGATCACAGAGCCAGCAGCCATTCCCCCGGCTAACCATGGCCAGACAACACGCAACCTTGCCAGGACGACCTCAGTGGCCGCTGATGCCGCGTTCGCGGGGTTTATCTCTTCGTCACCCTCTACCCAAAAGCCAGCGCCAGCTAGCCACTCCTGCAGCGTTTCCGGCCCCATGAAGTAAAAAGCAGTAGCCGCGGCGAGACTGTAGAAGATAGTTAGAGCAATAACGGATCTTAGCAGTGTCGAGCGATACCCCATCAAACTCATGTCATACGCTCCAGGCGCTTGATACGCCGATATGTCGGCGGATGTGTCGAGAAAAGCCCCCAGCTCGATTCAAGACCCGTAGAGAGCCTACTGAGAAGCCGGCAGCCTGCTATTGGAGAGGCAACACGCGCCGCGTCACGGTCGGCACGATATTCCATTAGATGCCCTAAGTGGCGGTCCAAGACTTTGAAAAGCCCTAATGCCAAGCGAATCCCCAAGCTCGCCACAGAAAAGTACAAGCCGCTCAACAGGCCAATCAGGGGAATGGGACGAAGAATTGTATAGATCAACCGCGCCAGCCAAAGCGCCACCCGCAAAATGCTGTGCTGCGTCCACCAGTATAGGCTCGCAGACGCATCGCCGCGGCGAAGGTGTGACCTCTCGTGCGCCAGCAGCCACTCAAGCTCATCAGGAGGCAGATTGAGGGCGCCCCGGGAAACGATTACAACGCCACCCGTAAGGCTCGGTATTGCATAGGCCTGAAGGGCAGGGGTCTCGTAAACCCAGACATGATCTGCAATCTCACGAGCCCCTGGGAATAGTCGGCCGATCCGGTAACTGGCTGGCGCCAGCCTAAGCCCTAGCCAGGCGAGGGCAGTCAGGCCCCCACCTGCGAGGAAGGTGGCCTTGGCCAGCCAAGTGACAGTCATCAGCTCGCCAGGGGGGCGCATAAACTCCAGGGGCAAGCCAATGAAGACCACGACCGGCAATACCACCATCACAGTAAAACCAAGCGCCCCAGCGAAACAGGCCGAAAAGGCAGACAGAAGCGCTAGCATAGGCCAAGCCTACCCTTTGCCCTCGGCCAGCATGCGGATGGCCTCCTGGGTGCTGTGGCCCTCCTCGGCGAGCTTCATCAGACGCGCCTGGTCCTTGGGATTGGTCGAATATAGGAAGTAGGAGTAAGGATCGACCACAAAGCGGAAAAGGCCACCCCCGCTCTCGTGCTTGACGAAGACCTCCGAATAGCCGGCACCGGGCTTCACACCGCGCAGCATATCGAACAGGAATTCATCCTCACCGCCCAATTTACCGTTCTTTTGGGCGTAGTCCAGCGAGGGACCAGACTGCTTGAGTACGAATGTCCATGGCGCGTTGTCGAAGGCAGCCTGAGCGGCCGGCGACAGGTCGGTATCCTTAAAGCCCTGAGTAATGAAGCCGGCACTGCCGTAATACTTACGGATGCGCCGGAAGGCGGTTTCGATAAACTTCCCGCTTTTCGGGTCCGCGAGTAGATCCCATGCCTCATCGATCAGCATCATTTTCGGGATGTTGCGTGGGCGCAGATACATGTCCCGCGTCGTCCGAGCCATCAGGAGTGTCATGACCACATTCCGAAGCTCACGATCGACGTTTAGCTCTTCCAGCTCGAGTATGGTGAACTCATTGGAAAGATCCAGCTGGGGCTCACCGTTGAACCATGCGGCATGCCGACCTACGGCATACGGCTCCAACTGCAACGCAATACTCTTGGCCACCGGATCACTGTCTGCCCGGGACTCAAGCCACTGATAGACATGCTTGGTTTCCATGACCTCGCCATGTTTATCGTGCGCCTCAAGGATGCCTTTTTCGATCAACTGGTATTCGTAGTTGTCGGGCTCACCTAGGGGGAACGCCATCTGAGATATGGCATCCTTCAGCACCGGGATCATTTCTGCGATCTCGCTGCCACCTTCATCATCGTCGTAACGCTGCTTGCCTTTGATACCCCAGAATGGGTTAAGTGAGACCGGATGGTTAGGATCAAACCTCAGTTCCTGACCGCCCAGCAGTTCACACAGCTCCTTATAAGAGCCGCCCACGTCAATGATACGGACCACGCCATCACGACAGCGCATGTCGGTAACGAATTCGTTGGCAAGGAATGACTTACCCGCACCCGAGGTCGCGATCACCGAAAAATTGTATGAGGTGGCCGAATCAAAAATGTCGATACACGACATTTGACCGCGGCGAGAAACCAGCAACAGTCCGTTTGCGTAGAGGTAAGGGTTCCCCTGTGGGTCTTTGCGTACTACTGGCCCGTTACCGCCCCAATCGCCCTGGCAGATTGAGGCGCAAGCGCCGTTTAGGCTGGACACCATCTGTGCCCGCTGAAGGCCTGATGTAGGCTTGTCCATGCGTGGGTTGTAGCCCCATGGCAAAGACGACAACCAGATAGGCAGCGAGATATAGCGTTCACGCGAGGCTCTGAAGCCTGCTTTCCGCCACAACGAGGAAACATAGTCCGCGTCCGAAGCTGCTCGCTCGGGTTCGGTGATGATATTGATCCCCGACCACATGCGTACCGGGCAGTAGTTTGAGCGAGTATCGTTGAGCAGCTGCTGGGTATCTCTACGCCGCGTGAAGAGGTGCGGCATCATCCCCTTGTACCACTCGGAATCACTCATGCATTGCTTTGAGATCATGCCCATTCGCATGGTGATGTCATCACGAGCCTTTTCGGTGTTCGGCTTGTAGATGGTGGTATACATCCAGTAGGCCGGCGCGATCCGATCGGTCGCCGACTTCAACTCCCCAAGCATGTCACCTGTCATGTAGAGACGCAGGTAGTCCGGGTAGGTGTCGATGGTCAAAGGGACAACATCCACCTCCCTTTCATTGTCGCTAAACTGGACTGCACCCGAGGACTTCACTCGAATGCGTGTGCGCTTATCGAAAATGGAATCAATGAAGTGACCACCTTCCTCCTCCAGGCGTTGAAGCTCCCCTGGCACCATTTGTGGGTTGGCTATGCGGCGCAGCACACGTCGCGTACCCAATTCGTTCATCAGGGCAGGGGACAGGCCCATAGAGCTGAATGTCCCCATCACCGACTGCCGGAATTCGTCGCACATGTGCCGCCATGAACGAATCTCTTCAGCATGCTCTGGGTCACCGCCAAAGGTCATGGTGAAAAAGGCGAAGTAATGCACCTCCCGGGGATATAGACGCTCATTCGGTAGGAGGCTTTTGTTCCCGGCCGCGGCGTCAAGCATGTGCTTGCTACGGCGCTCTACCAGCTCTTGGAGCATAGGGTCTTTGCAGTAACGTAACCGCCGTGCCTGCCAGGTATTTATCCGGTCCTCAATGGCCGGCGAACTATGGGCGACGAACTGGATAACCGTGTCCGCTGGCGCTCGCGTAATCAGCGACTCGATTTGCTCCTCGATGTCCTTGCCAGCCACCATCAATGGCGCAAACTGGACGCCGAAGCCAAGCTGAGGATGTTTACCATCATCCCGGACACAGTAGTTATCTTCATAGTCGATGTAGGGGAGCAGGCTCGCGGGATCATCCCGCTCAGTCAGCGCCTCGGCTGCCTGGAGGGGGAGGGCGCGATCGCCATAATCGGGAGCGCCCTGCTGGATCATGCGGCGCACTTGGTGCCGCATACGAGTCATCGCGGTTATCTTCATATCAATTCTCCGGGACGATCTGCATTTGCGGCTGAATGCGATAAGGATTCACGCTGGCGTCTTGCCCTCTCGGCGCGATGTGTTGAACACCCGGAGAAGGTCCGATCATGCCTGCCCCAATGCCATCGTCACGCAGCTGGCCATAACTCCAGTCATCAGGCAGAGTCACATACAGGTATTCGCCCGATCGTAGAATGCCGTCATCACCGCGCCATGGCGCCACCCAGATACGCACCGGTTTACCTGGCTGGTAGACAGGCATATCGGTTAGGCCTCCCCCGCTATAGGGTCGCCATTGCTCGATCTTTTCTTCTTCAGCTTCTGAGCCATCCTTACGGCCCTCCATCACTGTTTCAGAGGAACCACTATTTGCCACCGCAGCTTCATAAACATCGCCGGTACCGACACACTCGCTTCCCAGCTCACAATCATGCTGGACAGTGGCACACCCACCGAGGAACAGCAGGGCGGTCAAGGGGATCATCAACTTTAAGCTCATCGTATTAGCCCTCGCTCGGCATCTTGTCGGCCAGCTCGTAGGCTTCCCACTCGAGCTTCTGGCCTTCCTGGATTACAACAGTGCCACGGCGCCCTGATGGAACCTCGATCACCGGGAACATGGATTCAGCCTCTTCGATGTAACGCTCTGCCAGTATCTCCATCGCGCGGCCTGCACCGCCGTACATGCCAACCTCGGCGACACTGTTCGGGTCGATGGTGGTGACAACGCCGCTGCCTGTGACAGCCGATTCAGCACCTTGAGCTGCTGTTGCAGCAATGCTGCTGGCGCCTTCTGCGAAGCCAGCAAGCATGGCCTTACCCAGCAGGGCGCCAGCACGTCGCTCAACTTTGCCGCGAAGCCCCAGACGGCCATCCGAGTCCACGATGTAGCCATTGATTGGAGACTCAAGCATCATTCCAGTCCGTGTATCGACACAGGAAATACGAGAGACGTTGATATGCGCTCGCTCGCTCGACAAATCACCGTAGCCACCGCCCATACCAAAGCAGTCAGCGAGGCGATACCGCGCACTGCCAGGTAGGAATGCATCGTTTTGAATGCGGAATAGCACCGGCTGAGGGTTGTTGCGGGTACGCTCGGCAGCGCCAAAGTCAGCGCCAGTCAACATTGCCACCTCAGAGAACGACCCCATAGGGAGGAACCCAGCTTTAGGTGGCCCCAGATCCTCTTCTTCGTCATCCTGCTGAGCCGCTTCATTACGTAAGATGCGAGCGCTGGACTCACCACTTGAGCCATTGAGTACGATCGGGTCAGCCGGTCCTTCTTCCTTCTGGAGCTGTGGAAACTGTGAAGGAATGACGCCGCCCTGTGTCGACGATTGTTGCCTCGGGGGTAAACCGGCACGGCCAGAGTCACCATCTCGACGCGCTACCGGGGGCGGAGGTACCGCGCTAGCGTCGTCGCCTCGGGGGGGGCGAAGATAGTCAGACGGGGCACGGTTGGCGTCGGTGCTTCTGTTTGAAGATGTGCCAATGCGAACCTCACTGGTGCCATCATCTCCGCTAGAAATATCGGCTAGTCGTGTGCGCAGCGACTCCATGGTTTCCCGCGTTTGCTCGCGTTCGGATTCCATGCCAGCCTGCATTTCTTCGAGCTGCGCCTGAAGTCGTGCATCCCTCTGCTCTTGACTCTCGCGCTGGTCTGCCAATTCTTCATGAGCCTCCCTTAACTGTTGTTGAAGTCGGGAAATAGTGACTTCCTCCCCATGCCGTGTATCCGGCGTGGTGTCCATAAATTCCGGGGGAGGGGGCGCTTTATTGCTACTGTTGTCTCGTGCGCTAATAGCGTTACTTGCCACAAGCCAGATGACTAGGCAGGCCCCACCACCATATAGAAGCCACTTTCTTCCCTGCGCTCGCTCCAACAGGCTCTGAGAGACTACCTTGGACTTAGCTCGGGCCTTGGCCACCCTAGAAGGCTTGTCCTGGCCCGATTCATTCGGCTGCTGGTTGTTCTGATCTTCAGCCACGGTCAACCTCCACGACGATCATTCGGGGCTGATCGCGCTCACTTACCGTGTCCCCTTCCAAGGAAACAGCAACGACGCCATCGCGGTAGAAGTCACGAGGCTCGACTTCAAGGGAGGTATCAGAAGACAGCCGGTAAATATTCACGACATGGCCGGAACCACGGTACTGGGTTTCCGCTGTGAGCTTGAGCGTGCCGCCATTAGGCATTTCAAGTCGGGCACTAGGCGGGGCGCCAGCCGGCTCAAACCCGCTAGGGCGAGCCCCCTGGAAAGCGGACAGGATAGTGTCAGCAATCCAACGATCCTTGGGCCGGCTTTCCCTTTCGGGCTCTGCGGATAGGTCAGGGGCGTTTCGATACCGGAACACCTGGGCATCGATGCCGCTTTCCGGCGCTAGCTTCACCGTGAAGGCCTCGCCGCTTCGCAGCTGGATGAAGATAGAGAACGGGTCGGCTTCGTCTGCAGGACGGATGAGGAGACCACGTTTGCCATCAGTCGGCACAGGGTTGTCACGCAACTCGGCCTCGGGGGGGATAACAATCGTAGAGTACGGCTCTGGGAATACCAGCCGGTTATAAGCATCGGTGGATACAACCACCTTCTGGACATCATCGCTGGCGCTGACAAAGGTGGCGACGGCAAGCGCCGCCACCATGACCAGCCCCTGCATCTTAGGCTTTTTCATTCGTCCTCCAAAGAGAAACCAGCGACATACGGAACGCCACCGCTGAAGGAATAGCGGACACGGTAAGCAATCGGTTCGTCTTCGATCTGTTCGGTGCCATGCCAAGCCCGCAAGCGCCCATAAACTCGCACTGTGCCGTCTAGGACTTGGGTCCCTTCAATGAACAAGGCCTGGGTACGCTCAGATTTCTCCAGGTCTGGAATCCGTGCTTGTAGATCATTGCCGACCTTGGCATAGAGGGCCGGCGTCATCCGGTTCTGGAACCGAGCGTATTGGCTTCTCACGTTCCTTGGGGTCCAAGAGCTGTGCAGCTGGGCATCCGCCATGGCTATCTCAGTGAGGTAGCTCGCATCGGTATAACCAGCGCTGGCGCCCACCTCGACCGGCCCATCCACGACGTGCAGGTTGTAGGGAACCAGCCGGGTTGGCATATTGGCGCTGAGCTGGACATAGCTCTGCAAGACATAGATCAGCAACCCAGTCAGGAGCAGGGTGCAGAACATCCAGCCCCTGGCAGCGACCCACTGATTTCGCAATGCATTGAGGTATTTCATCAGCGAATGTACTCCAATCGCATTGGCCTAGGTGCGTATTTGCCAAGCAGCGGGTCTAACTTGAGCCCCATCCGCCACAAGACATGCTGCACTTGTCCCCGCTTCTGGCCGGCACGCATCTTCTTAGCCATCATCATGAGAAAGATCCCCGCAAATAGGCCTGGGATAAAAAACCGCATGATGATGCCCACGCCGATCACCATGATGGCGACAACCACCTCGGTCATCTCCCAGGCGAAGATGGGGATAGGGGCATCAACATCCTGCGGTATCCGATAGGACTCGTTAGACATGACCCGCGACTCCTAACTCAGGTGCCTGAGAACCAGCTGAAGATTTCCTTGATCATGAAGGGGCCGACCGCAAAGGCACCGGCGATCCCTAGACCCAGGAACGCAGGGGCAGCAGATTGACGTCCAAGGCCCACCAGGCAACCGATGATCAGCGCCAGAATGGAAATGCCGATACCGAAGGGCCCATGCGCCAGCTCTTCAACCTTGTCAGCGAAGTCTTCAAAGTCTTCCTGTGCCCATGCTGGCATCGCCAGGAAAGCGGTAGTAGCAACCAACAGTGAGCGCTCTGCTGCTCGCTTCTTGTTCATGCGGAGGCATTCGACTAGATGAGCGAGCTTGCCCTGCTTGGTTGTGGCCTGGGTATCTACGGAAGTAGTCATTGGTACTGATCTCCTAATGTCGCGAGGACTTCGTTTGCGTATTGCTGGCCTGCCGGACTATTCGGCGACCCAGCGTTGTAAGCGGCCAATGCCGCCTCCCACTCGCCGTAGCGCGTGATGTTGTCGTAGAGAATCCACGTCCCTACAGCGAAATTCGTACACTCATTTTCCAACAACTCACGCTCGGTAATTCCCCATTGCTGGAGGTAATTCCGGTTGGTTTCCTGGTCGAGCCACCATGTATTGACTTGCATAGCGCCTAGGTCGTAAGTGCCATTCTTGTTCGGACCTATGCGACCCACTAATTGCCCTCGGCTGCCGCTCTCTTGAAGACGCACTGCCGCGACAATCTCGATGGGTACTTGGTAGTAATCAGCGATTTCAGGGACACAATCAGGTAGGGCAATCATTGACCACCTCCTAGCGCTGTTCTTCAGCCACTGCCGCGGATTCCCCAGCGCCAGCTTCGTCGTTGGTTTCTTCTGGGGTGTTCTGCGCTTCAGGCTTGGCCACATCAAACGGCGTCATCATCCGCTCAGCGACCATGGCAGTGGGGCTGACACGATCCATCACCAGCCCGACCTCCAGACTTTCCTCGAAGCCGCCTTCTGCTCCTGGTTTGGGGATCTTTCGCAATAGGCCGGTAACTCGTCCCTCAACATGAAGGGCGGTGCCGGCCTCGTACTCGACAAGTCGATCGACAACGCGCCCAAAAGCAGCCATGGACACCACGCCGGTATGCTGAAAGGAGCGCCCCAGGTCCGGTCGGTCAGGGCCGATCTGCAGGTACGCTGTGGAGGGTGGTCCCTCCTTCTCGGGAGTTTTCACCCCCCTCAGCAAGCCAATCGCAATGAAACGATTGAAAAGATGTTTTTCGATGTTGCCCTCGATCATCGGGGCAGCCGGCTGGATGTTGTTGGCCACCAACTCGGCACTCAGGTGCTGCTCACCCGTGTGGTGTGCACGGCGCACAATGCCGCCAACATGGCCGAAAATTTCAATGTAAGAATCAACATCCAGCTTGGCTGCGCGATCAGATAGATGATTCGGAATTCGGACAATGATCTGATTTACAGATTGGATTAGGGCTTCTGTGCTTCGCTTGTTCTTACCAACCTTGAGCACCATCAGGCCAGAACGACCGCGCTCCTTTGGCGTCTCTTTTCGTAGAATCTGGGCGTGGGCGATAAAGACGTTCATTGGTCTGCCTCCAGGTAAAAAATCTCGGCGCGACGGTTTGCCGCCCGCGCTTCATCAGTCGTGCCGTCAACCAACTTGGGATAGATGCCATGCCCTTCCGTCAGGAACCGGGCCTTTGGCCAAGCCAAATGGAGCTGTCCCGCGATCGCATCAGCGCGGCGCTGTGAGAGTGAAATGTTGTAGGACTCAGGGCCGATATGGTCGGTGTACCCAACAATGAGCACACGGCCAGCCAGGTCTTCTCCTTCCAGGAAGGAAGCCATTTCACGCTGAGAGGTAGGCGTCAGCGTTGTTGAGTCGAACTCGAAATGGAAGCGCGCCAGAGGCACAGACTCCATGGCGTCCTTGTAGTCATCCGGCATTGAGGCATGGCGCTGCTGCCAATAGGCCTCGTCGTAAACGGTGCCGCCGTAAGCGTAGCGATCAAGCCCCTGGCCAGCCCCGTAGTACCAGTTGGTGGTACGGGTCGCGTTGACCCCTTGAAGCGTATAGGCAGGGATCACCACATGCCGACTGGTCATCGTGTTATACGAATCAGGTAGCGTTGACGTGCGTGCGTGCTCCAGAGCCGGAGGATGTGCTGCACAGCCAGCAAGAACAGCTGTCAGCGAGACAGCAAGCACAGGGTTTCGCAGTGTCATCAAAGGTTCTCCAGGTACTTGATTACCGCCTCGGCCCTCTCGGCAACGTCTCCCGACAGGCTCAATAGCTTCACTTCAGAACGAGACACAGCGACAAAGGCAGGGTACTCACGAAGACCTGCCCGACCAGCAAGCCTCGCTGCTCGCTCAATCGCCTCGACAGAGCTGGGATCGCTGATATGGTCGTCCGCAAACTCGTTCCACCGAACTTGGGGAACATGCAATTGGAGGTGCGCCAGCACATCGTCATAGTCCTTGAGGGGAACCCCGGTTTCGCCAGCCGTGATAAAGGCTTTCCGAACGTCATTGGCAACCCCTGGAATAGAGCGAGATGCGTAAAAGGCGCGTTCACGCCATGCGCGTTCAAGGCCGGTATGGGAAGGCAGGGGAGCGTAGCGGTACTCCAGGCCCGCCGCTTCGACGGCTGCCTGAATAGAAGAGTGGTGTTTGTCCATGGCCTGGCAGTGCGGGCAATCGAAGCTGGCAAACTCAACCAGCGCCAGAGGCTGATCATTTCCGGCATGAGCGCCAGCAGCGAGCCCCAAGGTGGCCACGGTGACACCGAGAATTCTACGGATGGGGTGTAGCAGGCGGGTAGGGGAAATCATTGGTCGCTCTCCCCCGACTGATCACTAGATTCGTTACCTTGGTGGCTTTCGATCCAGGCGTCTTCGTGCAGCAAGCGCCACACGGTAAAGCGACAAGCATAGTCAGCTGATTCAAACGCCTCATGCACCGATTCCTGTTGCTTAGGAAAGGTTAGCTGCGTCAGTGAAGTTGCCACATTGCCAAACCACAGAACGGGCTGACAGGTTCGCTCAATTCGAGCTTCTGAATCGGTCGCCAGGACAATCCATGCGACCCAAACTAATATGGCCACGCCAATAAGCGTGCTGCCTCGCATCGCCATCATCTCAATTCCGCCTCCCAGCGGTGCTCTCTCATAGGTGCCCTTATTGGGCCTCGCAGGTAGATAGGGCAGCCACTGACACTTAACCGGGGGAAGTAGAGATTTTTTTGCGCGAGTCGCTTTGCTGGCGCATGCCAAGGCTTAGAGGGAGAAGAAAACGACTATCGAGGGAGGCTTAGAACAGGGAGAGCTGGGTTTCTTGAGATTGAGGAGAGGGGGAGGCGCTGCTTTGCTCATTATCGGCTTTCAAATACTCTCCAGAGGCATCATCAACACCAGCGAGCCACGCCATATCCTCAGGCGACCAAGGACGATAAGGAGAGGGCTGATAGTTGCCCAGCGTTTTGTGTATTTCATGAGACAGGAGGTAAGCCTCGTAGCACCCTTGATCCATTACCTTTCCGTTAGGATGTGTTTTCGGAATGCTAACCCAAATGCTAAAGCTGGCGCGATCGCATCGACCGCGCTAGCTTACTTCTTACTGGGCGGGCTTATCAGCCACCAGGATAGTCACGTTTACGCCAGTCCCAGCGAACTCACCCTGATAGCTAGCAGTCCATTCCACCTCCCAGCCCGGCAGTAGATCCTTGTCGAGCATGCTGCCGGGGAGGATAGCCACAAGGCGCCCGCCAGGAGCTAGACAACTCGCTGCGGCTTCAAGATGATGCAGGGCTCGACCTTTGCTGTACGGAGGGTTCATGACTATTTTGGTGTAGCTTCTGGCCGTATTTGCCCACTCCAGAAAGTCGGCTTGATGGCAGCGAAACCCCTTCGCCGCCAGCACCTTGCAATGCAGCGGTGCCAGCTCGACACAGGTAGTCCGATCTTTGGGAAGCATATCAGCAATATGGCCCTGGCCAGCACTTGGCTCCAGCACCGTATCCTGGTCGTTGATCTCGGCCAATTCTACGACCTCATACGCCAAGCGCTCCGGGGTAGGGTAATACTGGTGGCTCTTATGGTCAGGGATGCAACCACTGGCAACAATCTCATCCAAAATCGGCTTGGTGTGGTAGTCGAACTCGAACCACGACACTGCGCCGTTATCACTGAATACCTTAACCCCACCGATGGCCTTGAGCACCTGCTCAGCCTCAGCCAACGCTACCTTATCCTTCACTCCATAATCGAACTCAATCGCCCAAGGGTTTTCTGTCTTCGGCGACCGTGTTTCGAGATGTCGAAGGTGGCTAGGGCAGCGGGTAGGGACGCTGCGCATGGAACCGAGTAAATTGATGACCGCAAATTGAAGTGGGCGATCCATTAGCACAAAGTCTTTAGGCTTGCGCTTAGGCGGGGTGCGGAACTGGGAAGGAATTGCTGTCGGGTGCAAATGCGCCAGCACTTGGTTTAGGCGAAAAGCGATTTCGGGGTGTACCTCAAGATGCGCCGTGCCTTTTTTAAAGACCTTCAGGTACAGAGCGCCACCATCAACCATAAACCGCTTGCCTGGGGTGCGCCGTGCAATATCAATCAATCGGCTAGAGGCCTGCCAGTTTGGTTCATCCCGGCCCATAAATTTAGCAATGACTGAGCGAAGGTCATTGATATGGCCTGCCTGGTCATGATTCACCGTCTCATAGGAAGTGACGACATAATTGAGGATCATCCGTTTGTAGAAACCTTCAGGCCGATTGGTAACATGCTCACGGCTTAGGGCACGGAATATACCGTCGACACGCTCAGCTAGGAAGGTGCCGCGCATCATTAGCAGCTCGGTCAGGGTTGCCCTTACGGTTTCCTCAGTGAAGTCAGGGGTTTTCATCTCGTTAATCTGCTCCCACCACTCGCTACGGCGAGTCTGAGGCATGAAGTCGAGAACATCGGTCATCTTCAAGGCCCGGACCCAATATTCAGCGTTCAGCGCTGCGATCGCGCCTTCTTCAATAAAAATATTCTCTGCGGACAGTGATGAGTAACGTGTGTTGTCGTGCTTGCGATTGCCCTGGATGAAGTAGTTGATGACACCTTTACGATCACCATCAAACAGTGCCGCCACTTCTTCCACACGCCTACGCATTGCGTTGTAGCGCCCCATCAGCCCATCGACCATATCTGTCGAGGCCGGGGCGAAGAACTCGCCCATATCTCCAAGATATTCTGTGCTGTCATGGCTATCAATGGCTTCGTGAATCATGGTGCCGTTCCCTATTTAGTGATCTATTACAAGCGAGTTTCCGAGGTGCCTGGCTTCCTGCGTAGGTGACGCCGACCGGCTGCCTTCGTTATGATGTAAACACTTTAATGCAGCATTACTGTTTACGGCAAGTAAAAATGTGTTCAATGCACACTTTTTAGGGGATACCATGTCCACAGATGACATCAGCACTCAACAGCTATACGCGGCACTGGCAAGGCTTAGAATGAAGGGTCGTGCATGTGATGCAGCTTCAGATGTGATTATGAAGGTGTGCGATACATACGCTAAAGCAGCCAATATGCATGGCGTGTCCAGAGCTGCTGTTTCTCAGGCAGCAAAGCGAATACAGGCGGAAGTAGATCGGGTGTTCGTGGCAGTCGAGGTGAGATTGCCCAAGGACAAGCTGCTGGCGCTGGATGAATGGCTAGCGAGCCAAGGAGGGGCAAGACTAACCAGCAGCGACGCTGAGAAAGGAGAACCGTAGTAGGTTAAGGCGGGGAATATTGACAGGGGAAGCGGGCTGGCAAGCCAACCCGCTGCATCACATCCTGGATGAAGGGGCTATATAGGCCCAGCAAGTCACAAAGAGGGGCGGCGCTCGCCTGCTTCGGGCGGTGCATACTGGCTAAGGGTAGCCTCCAACAGCTCGGGTATCTCAAGGCAAGAACGAAGCTCGCATTGAGCATGGATCAGTAGCGCCAACTTGGGTGTCCACTCAGGAAGCCCGAGATGGCCGACATACTCCTCAGCGACAGGGCCAGCCAGAAACTCAGCCGCAGAGAACTGGTGCTTGAGGTTGTTGCTCTTTAGGTCATCAATTGCTTTCAAAAATACTTGCGTGAGTAACTGACGGTGGGGCAGCAGCTCCTGCGACTGATGGCAATCGGTCGACACAATGCTCTGGCCTGGGATAAGCACATCAGCAAGTGCGGAAATTTGTGAGTCCATGATCTAACTACTCCTGCCCAGTGCCAGCCGCAAGGCTTTGAAAGTGACTGTTGATTGAAGCCATGACCTTCAACGGGTTGGCCACGCGATCAAATCGAGCTTCGCTTGTGCCAGTGCCTGCCGCAGACATTTTCACCGTCCCATATCCTAGCAATCGACCCAAGATCGTCTGGTTCACTTCGGTCGAACGAATGTGATGAATAAATAGGGGTGTAACACGCCTGGCAATAATGCCGTGCCGCTCTATCACGCGATCGGGGCCTATGACGTACTCGTGAGCAAGGCGCTGATAGGCGATGTTCAGCAGCCCCCAGGCGGCCAACCCCATCCCTGCCCAGGAAAGGATGTTCGTCAGAGTCTCTGGAGCGTTTGCCCCAGCGAGGGTAAAGGGGGCATGAGGAGCAAAGTGCAATGCTGCCCCCAAGGGTACAAGCAACCAGTGTCCCAGCAGGGCGCGGTGACTGACTCGGAAGGTGGTCTTGCTTAACATGGGTTTCATCTCCCGGCTGCTGCCACCTCCGCTTCTTTCAGTCGGTGGCTCAATTGTGATTCTGCCGTTTCAACGTGGAAAAGCTCGATGCTGTCATCCGGCCAGCGGATCAGGACGAACCCATCTCGAAGCAGGTGGGTTAGAGGGGTAGGGCCAGAGATGACAGGTAACGAAGGGCCTTCGAGTGTGTGGAGTTCCCACCGACTGGCTGAGCGGTCATGAAAAAGAGCCGCGTTGTCAGCGCCACCTGGCCAATCCAGGTCACAGTCGCGTTCAAGACGCCTAACAAGCTGTCTCGCCTGGCGGGAATTACGCGGCCCGCTCATAGGCAACCTCCAGCCCACACACTTTCTTTACAGCACACTCAATTTCTTGGCGCACCCGGTCCATCGTCAGTAACCGCGCCCCCTCCTCATCAATGATCAGCGTCAGTGTTTCGTTGGTTTCGCGCAGGGCCGCCCTATCAACGACAAGTCGTGAGAGTAGGGAAAGCTCGTCGTGCGCGTTCGCAATAAGAGCACCTGAATCCATAATACAAACCTTAATTATACTAGACGACATCTTTTAACTATGAATATGTGACAATTTTTACGGATTCTCCGCCATTACTAATTGCCGTTATTACTGATTTACGGCGCTGCGTTTGCGATGGTTCGGGATTGTGTAGAGAATACTTTGTCTGGAAATGCTTCGCAGAGTTTTAAATATAAAACGTCGTATGGTATAAATTATATATCTATAAGTAGCTTTGCCTGAAACCATCAAAACAACGGATTAAAAGGGGATCAAAATGACTATCAAGCGTACTCTCATGGGTCTGGCTGCCACATCAATGCTGCTGTTGGCTGCTGGTTGTGCTGCCCCGCAAGGGTCTGGCATGTTGCAGAACTCAGCCGTCAGCGCGATCACTGATGTGCTAGGAAGTCGCAACAACAATAGCGTCAGCGCAGCAGGAGCAGACTCGGCCAGTCACATGCAGGGCGTTCAGGGTTTGGTTAATGGCGGAAAAGCAGGTATGAGCGGTGCCGCCTACGGTGCTGTTGGCGCTGGCGCGCTAGGTCTGGCTGACAAGGGGATGCGAAGCGCTTTCACCGCATTGCAGGGCGAATCCGAAGTCGGGTTCGAGGACGTTGCCAACATGAAACAGAACATCGTCAAGAGCGATACTTATGTCGATGGTGAAGGCCGTACTTGCATTGATTACCACATCACTGTCACTGGTGGCCCCGAGGACAATGATCAGAATGTCACGACTTGCCAGAATGCCGGTGGCGACTGGGAACGAATCTGATTCGATCAGCGGCCACTCTATTAGTGGCCGCTCAGCTTTTGGAGGGCAAAATGGCTGACGATAATCTCAATACATCGCGGTTCGATAAGTCTGCTTTGGACATGACGAGACTGGAAGCCTTTACGATGACCGCCATGCACGCCATTCTGCTTGGTGAGGGAGGGGGTAAATTAAGCCCCGAGGAAGTCGGCGAGAGCGCGGCAGCCTTTGCCGAAGCATCGCTCTCCGCGGCCTCTGAAACGCTCGATGACCACGACACGAAACCGAGTTAACCCCATGCAAGACTGCAAGTACGCGATCGGGCAGCAACCTTAACGGTTTGCTGCTCGATTTCGTTGGAGGCAGGTTTAATTTTTTCGCATGCGAAACAGAGCAATGCCTACTAGGTCATTGACTATCAAGTTGATGCAATCACCTGAGCCGGAAATAGGTCACCGCGCAACTTGAAGCGCCCTACCATTGAGGCCAATCGTTCGGCGTGCTCGCTGAGCTGATCGGTCGACATGGTGGACAGCTCGGCTAGAGATGCGTTCTGCTTTGTCATGCGATCCAGCTCCGCCACGGCGATATTCACCTGGCCGATGCCGTCGCTCTGCTCGCCAGCGGCATGACTGATCTCGCTTAGCATGCCAGCGACGCGTTGTACGCCCGCCATCAATTCATTCAAGTAATCTACTGTTCATGAGTTCCTGGGGCCGATCATCAATTGCGACTCGATTTTATGTTCGGATGGGCATAGCTGGTATAACATCTTCTCTGCTAACCATGGTATTGCTCACGCTCGATAATCAGCGCGTGATCGGCAAGGAATATCACATTCAGAACGTCAACAGCTATATGAGCCGCTTAAAGGGATGGATGGGGCGCTTTCATGGAGTGGGAACGGTGTACTTACCCAACTATTTGGCATGGCGACGTTTGTTTGAAACCGCAGAGCCAACGGAGGAGATGTGGCTACGTATAGCGATTGGCTCAAACCAACAAAAGATACCAACATAGCCATATAAATACAGAATTCAGAGATTCGGCAGGTCTGCTGCAAGCTAGGCAGAAGGAGGGGGTCTCAAACCGTCCCTGTCCAAGGGCGGGGAAAGGCGCTACAAGCGCTTATCCGGGGTGAACGAGACTTCCCTGGCACTGTCAGCCAATGCCTGGAAATAGGAGTGACTGGGGTTGATCAGGTAGTTCGTTTCTCGAGGCACCACGACACTTGGGACTACTAGCGCGAGGCTCGATTGGCTCTCAAGCCAGCTGTCGCCGATCTCCGCGGTCGAGGCGGGCGCCGGCTCCTCCATCCAGTCTTCCGGCAGACTATCGGCAGGCAGGCGCATCAGCGCATTTTCCGGGATAGTCACCTCCAACAGCGCATAGTGTGTCAGCAACCGATAGTCATCAAGATGAACCATCACCTCAAGCATAGCCAGTGATTCAGCACTGGCGAGGTACACACAGGCCTTCCCCTTGCTATTCCATCGACCGCCGTACAAGCGGGCTCCCTCCCCATCGAAGGCCGTCTGGAGCCACTTCCGCTTTACGAGGCGGTAACCACGAACCGTACTCACGCGAAAACGCCGTGCTCAAGCCGTCCGATCAGATCCAGCACAGCTTCAGCGCCAGCAGTCGTCGCCACCATTTCCACCGGTCGCCGACCACCGAGACCGCGCACCGGATTGAGGAGCCAGCGCCTCGCCCGCTGTTGATCTCCTTCAAAGAGATCAACAGCGCTCTTGTAGACCTCGGCAAAGCGGTACAGCCGATCGCCTTCGTCTTGCTTGAAGCGCCCAGCCGTGGCTCTTCGCTGCAATGTCGCTGGCTTGATAACGACATAACGCGCCAGCTCCTTGCTTTCCAGGCCAGACGCCACAGCAAGTTCCGTGTAGACCTTGTACGGGACGCCTTTTTCCAAAGCCTCATGCAGTTGTGCCCCACGCGCTGGAAGACCCAGGGCCTTCCAAAAGTCGTCTTTCTTGGGCTTAGGCTTCGGCCGATACTCTTCGATGGCAGCTTCCATGGCCTCCCCTCCACTCATTTGATATAACAACAGTGTATCAGAAGATCGAAAGACTGCCACTGCGGTTGCAACTCCAGGCAGATCTAGGCGCGGGCACCTATAGCGCCTCTGCGCTACAGCTTGCCCAAGGGCTGCATCGCAACATTGCTTATCGCGTAAGCAAGGCCCCAACAGAGAGTGGTAAAGTAGACCGAAAGAACAGGAGAGGTTGCATGCCCACGTCCACCGATCATAACCAAGTGTTTGAAAATAGCGTACTTCAAGCGGCTAAAGAGCTATTGGAGACAAAGCTCGCGACCCTGCCTTGGCATCAGTTCGAACTTGAGTACCATTCGCCTACAGGCAGAGCGAGATTGCAGGTCCGTTGTCAGCAAGAAGCCGATTCTCCTGTCAGAACCTTGGTCCTCTCTGTCACCTTCTTGCACGACTCCGAAGAGCTTCAGCTTAGTAACATAATGATGCCGCTCGCCCTACGTTGGGAGCGGCTTGGCAAGCGCACTATTAAGGCCATCTTCGAGGTTGCTCATCCAGCCGGCTACGATCTCTTCCTCATAGATACGGTCCCGTCCTTCCATGATCGACTTCTGAAGCGGAACGCTCGAGCTGTGACCGATGACATTGTGATGATCACACCGGAAACTGACCTCGTGAGTGACATTGGCAGTCCAAAGCCCAATTCTAGCGAAGTGCGCGGCTATTCAATCTTCGACGTTCTCGATGAACTAGATGCGGACGCCTAGCTTAAGATCGATTGATGGCGAGCCAAAACTGACAACTTAGCAGCTCACCACTATCGAGCAGGGCGGTTAGCTTCCGGCTGTAATTCACGCCGCCTAGTCCCTTTACCAGGGGAGAGCTATCGAGCACACTCGCTCAGCACAACCTCTCTTGACGCAATTACATGAAAAACAGCGCAAAAATCCCTTACGGCATCCGCAATAACAGGTTGGTGCATATCAGCCAGCTCACAAGGGCCGAACGCGGCGGCCGTTGCGGCTGTGTCTGTCCTGAATGCAGAACACCGCTTGAAGCGAGAATGGGGGATATTGTCCGTCACTATTTCGCACATGCCAGAGGGACCCGACCATGCGCTGGGGGCACTGAAACCGGAATACACCTAGCCGCAAAGCAGTTGATCGCAGACCGAAAGGAAATACCCATTCCTCTGCTTCAGGCGGTACTTGAGGCGAAGGATAGCCTTGGCTACAAGCACACCGAATCTAAGGTCATTTTCCCCGGCCACGATCGGCAGCCGGTGGATGACACAAAACTTGAGTTCAGCTTGGGGGACATCCGCCCTGACCTTATCGTGAGCTTGGGTCAGATAGAAATCCTAGTCGAGGTGGCCGTAACCCATTTCATCGACGCGGAAAAGCAGCAGCGGCTTGAGTCCCGTGGCCAGCGCTGCATCGAAATCGACCTGGGGGACATACCACGGAACCTAACACCGGTCGAGCTCGAAGAGCATGTATTTAACTATCAACGAGCCTACTGGATCGTAAATCCCAAGATCGAAGCGGAGCAGGAAAAGCTACGCCCAAGACTTCAGCAGCAGATCGAGAAGGCCAACAAACGAATAGCACAGGCGAATATCGCAAGGGAACAAGAGGAGCAGCGACAACGTGAACAACATGCCCGGATGGAAGCTTATTTTAAAGCTCAGGAACAGAAACACGCTGAATTAAAACGCCAACGGGAGGAGGAGCAACGCCGGGCGAGAGAAAAAGCGACCGAGCAGGCCGAAATCCGACGACGCGAAGCCGAGGTTGCACGTCAACTCGAAGCTAAAGCCGAGCGGCATCGGCAACAGAAAACCTGGGAGCAAGAGCGTCAGCAACTCGATCTTCATGAGATGCGCCATCTCGCCATGGAACTTTTCGCGTCCTGTCAGCGTATTCATGCCAGGTCTGGCAAGGTGGCTACATCAACACGGTTCTGCTTGCCGATGGCCCGGCACAACCTCGAACGAGATATTCACAAAATGGACCTGGAAGCCATTCCTACCGCGGTTGAGACACGCACGGAATATGACTGGATGTTCGGGGTGCCGTCTCGTGAGTGGAAACTCGTGGCCTTGCTAGGCGTCGTCTATACCCGTGAGAGCATACAAAGCCGATACTGGATCTCAATCCAAGCCATCGAGCGCTATCTTGGGGAGTTCGGATACCAGCCTATTGTCGCTCTTCAGCGTGCCGAGCAGTTGCTGAATACTGCTCGTTACTACCATATTCTCGCAGAAGATCCTGCGTTAATGGCGTTGGAGCTACTTCCAAGGCCGCTGGATGCGATTGCAGAATTCGTTGGCGAATTGGACAATTTCAATATGATTCATCTGCTAGCTGCCAAGCTGGATGAACTTGCGTTCATACCCAAGCCTGCTAACAGCTGGCGCTAATACCATCAGCACAAGCAAAGTGGCCGCTCAAGCTGAGAGTAACTGTGATTCGGCGATAGCCGCTGCGTCCTAGAAGACTTTGAGTAGGAGGTCGTCAGAATTAACCTTGCCCTCTTTCACATACTGGACCAGTCAATATTCTTCGTACACTTGTCTATCTCGTAGCAATCGATATTTATACTTATTTATAAAAAAACTGGTAATGTAGTGGTCAAGTAAAACTGGCCACCGCTTTATAGTTAACCCAGTACTTTTCCTCTGCCTGGTTCGGACTCATAGTACCGTTATGCTGGTGAGGCCTAAGCTGGCTGTAATACCCGATTAAATAGTTCACGATATGATGCTGCCCCTGCAAGAATGAGCGATAGCCATACGTTGGCACCCATTCAACCTTTAAGCTCCTGAAGAAACGCTCCATTGGCGCATTATCCCAGCAATTACCACGTCGGCTTAGGCTTTGTTTTACCTGGCATTTCCAGAGTGTCTGACGAAACTTACGGCTCGTATAATGACTGCCCTGGTCGCTGTGGAACATAACCCCTTTTGGCCGCCCACGGCTCTCATAAGCCATTTTCAATGCGCTGCTGGTGAGTTCGCTATCGGGCGATAACGACATCGACCAGCCAATCGTTTTCCTAGCAAATAAGTCCATGACAACGGCTAGATAAGCCCAGCGTTTGCCAGTCCAGATATATGTGACGTCGCCACACCAAACGCGGTTGGGCGCCTCAACGTTAAACTGACGCGCTAAGTGGTTCGGTACCTCAACATGTTCATCACCTGTTTTCTTGTAGGTGTGCCCAGGCACTTGGCAGCTAATTAGGCCAAGCTTTTCCATCAGGCGGCCAGCGCGATAGCGACTTAACGGCACATCCTGCCTTGTCGCCATCTCTGCGATGCTGCGCGCCCCTGCAGAGCCTTCGCTCTCGCGAAAGAGCTCTCTGACCTTGGCTATTTCCTTAGTCTTCGTGGCACACACAGGTCTTTTTGAACGTTGTCTCCAGTATTTAAAGCTGCTGCGATGCACGCCAAACACGTCACACAGTTTTTTTACCGGGTAGCTCGTCTTGAGTTTCTCGATTAGCGAGAAGTGTTCAGGGAGTCCGACATCAAGAGAGCGGTAGCCTTTTTTAGGATGTCTTTTTCCATCTCAATGTCACGGATGCGCTTTTCAAGCTCGCGAATCCTGAGCTGATCGGGTGTCATGGGCGTTGCTTTAGGGCTTTGGCCATCACGCTCTTGGCGTAACTGACGAACCCATTTATCCATGCTCGAATACCCCACATTCATGGCTTCAGCCGCTTCACGAACCGTGTAGTGTTGATCGACGACTAGCTGTGCTGCTTCGAGTCGGAATTCAGGGCTAAAGTTACGTTTTGGTCTTGTTACCATGCTGCCACCTAGTGATGTCTTGGTGCATATTAGCACCTCTAAGTAGGTGGCCAAATTCACTATGCCACTACATAACGCTTTACTGCAATATCCCAAGCGCGTTCAGCCTCAATACGACTATTTAATACAAGCGTTCTTATATTATCTATATTTTCTGGCAGGACACCGCGCGTTAATTCCACAGTCAAGTCTTCATCAAGATATACTATCCAAGAACTTTCCCCATACTTGCATATCAAATGAGGAATGGAATCAGCACTTGTACAGAATGCAGCAATCTTTGGAACTTCAAAATCATTTATTGGCGGGCATAGGCCATGAAATTGCTTAAGATATTTTTCTCTAAGATAGACCACACCACTACTTTCCATCGCCGAGTAACCATGTTTAAAAAAATCAAACGGTACATACTCGTTTCCTTCTCTATATTTGACGGACATAAATCTTTCTGGCTGAATGCTTCCAAAGTACAACTTCCAAGTAGAAATATTTTTAGGCTTTTTACAGCTCAGCGCGGTTCTCTCGTCCTTAGAAAACGCTTTATAACTTGGATCTGTAGAATGCCCAAGACGGTTACGAAAGTTTTTTGATTCTCTTAGAATGTATTTACTGAATTTCTCAAAGTCAATGAGCCCACTCGGTAATCCCCCCGAAAAACCAGGGTGCTCAAAAGTAGAATTTTCCGTAAGCTAAACGCAGGGAGATTCTGCATGAAAAAATCACGTTTTTCTGACAGCCAAATACTGTCAATCCTCAAGCAAGCCGAAGGCGGTGCCCCGGTTCCGGAGCTATGTCGTGAGCACGGTATGAGCAGCGCGACCTTCTATAAGTGGCGAGCTAAATTCGGTGGTATGGATGCGTCCATGATGGCACGGCTAAAAGAGCTAGAGGATGAAAACCGACGGCTCAAGAAGATGTATGCCGAGGAACGATTGAAAGCGGATATCCTCAAGGAAGCCATCGAAAAAAAGTGGTGAAGCCGTCTCGTCGCCGTGAGATGGCGCAGAAAGCCGTCATGGAAAAGCACGTCAGCATCCGCCTAGCCTGCTGGATGTTTAGCATCAGTGAAAATTGCTATCGATACCAAGCGAAGCTCCGCGGCGAGAACGATCAAATCGCCGACTGGTTGATCACGCTGACGCATAACCAGAGAAACTGGGGCTTTGGCTTGTGCTTCCTGCACCTACGTAATGTGAAAGGCTTTCGTTGGAACCATAAGCGGGTCTACCGGATTTACCGAGAGTTGGAGCTGAATCTTCGGATCAAACCGAAGAAACGGTTAATCCGCGAGAAGCCTGAACCTTTAGCGGTGCCTGAAACGATTAATGACAGCTGGTCTATGGATTTTATGCATGACCAACTGAGCGACGGTCGTCGCTACCGTCTACTGAATGTGATCGACGACTTTAACCGAGAAGGTCTTGGTATCGAAGTAGACATCTCGTTGCCTACTGAACGAGTTATCCGGGCGCTAGACCAGATCATTGAATGGCGTGGTAAGCCGCACTCTATTCGTTGTGACAACGG
>NZ_RZHF01000018.1 GCF_003990185.1 Vreelandella nanhaiensis
TGCACGATGCGCCATAGTCGTTTGTCGGAAATCTCCAACTGGCGGGAGACGGCCAGTACCGGCAGCTCCTTGACCAGTGACATGGCCGCTTGCTCGAACAGCAGGGTAAAGTCGCTGCCCGGCCGGGCCCAGGGCACCTCTATGCGCTTGACGCCATGGTCAGGACACTTCGTGCGCGGCACGCGAGCATGCAGGTAACAGTGATGCTGAAAGAAGTTCAGATGCCGCCAGGTTTTGTCGGCAAAGTCATGAGCTTGGCAGGCCTTACCACATTCTGGGCAGGGATAGAGACTGCCTCGCTCTGCCTCGACATAGAGGTCCAGGCGGTGGGGCGACACGGCGGTATCCAGGTACTGGTTCTTGAGGATCCAGGGCGCTTCCAAGCCCAGGCCGAGTGTTAGAATCTGGGTGCCGTCCATGTCATACCTCCTGCCGCTGTGGAGGTCATATTCTGGCCCAGCTCAGGGGGCGAATTCCACACCCAACGTCGAAGAGCCCAAAAAATAGACGGCCCGTTAGCCACCCGGCAATCGACATAGGCCCATAGACCAGCCCCAATGCCAACAACTGCCGTGACGGCTTTCGGAACACGATGCGAACTGCATGCGCATCGAATGTGAGGCTGATGATCAACATCAGTAATGCCAGTAATGGCCCAATCGCGAACTCAAGCATTATTCCGGTGGCTGGAAAGAGTAAGCCTACCCCCGCGACAACCATCACAAACCAGACAAGGTGCGCCTCGACAAAATAAATGAACCTACTCATGGTGGATTGGACATTACCGGTTGAAATGGATTGAGTTCTGTACCTACAACATGATCACTTAGGCCCAGCGCGCCATGGCTTGCTTGGGAGCAAGGGACGTGCTTCCCAATCCAGCGATACAAATAGACAATGCTCAAGGGTTGAAGCTTTAGTTGCTAGAGGTTTTATAGTACCAAGAACAGATAATTCGAGAGGAGCTAACAGATGGGACATCATCATGATCATCCCCACATTGATCCTGCCTCTGGCGACCGGCGCGTCAGTATTTCCATTTGGGCCAATGGGCTCTTAACCATCGCTCAAATCGTCGGTGGTATTATGGCGGGAAGCCTATCGCTGATCGCTGATGCGTTACATAACTTTTCTGACATGGCTGCGTTAGTCATTGCCTTTGCCGCTCGTAAAATCGCCAGGCGGCCCGCCGATGCGCACATGACTTTTGGCTATGGCCGGATCGAGATAGTGGCAGCACTCATCAACTACACAACCCTCATTATTGTCGGCGTCTACCTGATTTACGAAGGCGCTATGCGGATGATCGATCCTCCTGAGATAGAGGGATGGACGATCGTGATTATTGGTGGCGTCGCGCTTGTCGTCGATGCCCTAACCGCCATGCTCACGTGGTCAATGCAAAAAGGGAGTGTCAATATCCGCGCCCTTTTTCTGCATAACTTATCGGATGCGTTTGCTTCCATCGCTGTGATTATCGGTGGTTCGCTTATTTTACTGTACGACATGCGCTGGGTAGACCCCGCGATCACGATAGGGATTGCGCTATATATTCTTTACCTAGCCTTCTCTGAAATTGGCGGCCCTATCCGTACGCTAATGCTGGGATCTCCCCCGGACATTGACGGGCAGGCAGTCGTTGAGACCGTACGAGATATCGAGGGAGTCCAGGATATTCACCATGTGCATCTATGGCAGATGCAGGAAAACATGGCAGCCCTTGACTGTCACGTGGTTCTGACAGAAACCGGCTGGCAGCAGCTTGAATCCGTCAAAGCAGAGATCAAGGAGCAGCTTAAAATGCGCTTCAATATTGCTCATTCCAGCCTAGAGTTTGAGCATAGTGACCACGCGCATCAAAATGCCAATCTATATGGGCATGAGTGACAGACCGAGGCCGGCTCCCGGCTCAGGTTGGTAGTGGGGGCTTACTCCCATAGCGATTGGCTTGTTTTTCAACCCGACTTTTCCACCCCATCATTGAGACAGAGAGTGAAACATGTTCAAAAAAGCGTCTTTTATATTGGCCGGCACATTATTGCTGACCGCTGCGATCGTCGCCGTATCAAAACCTGCCCTCCTGGACATGCAGGCTCAGGCAGCAAAAGAGAATGGTGTCCAGGCCGAGGACTCACTGGTACGTTCACACTCCCCCATTTTGGGTCGAGAAGACGCGCCGGTGACGATTGTGGAATTCTTCGATCCGGCTTGCGAAGCCTGCCGTGCCTTCTACCCCCTGACAAAAAGTATTCTGGAAACCTACCCAGAAAAAGTGCGGCTCATCGTGCGCTACACTCCTTTCCACGGCGACGTATCGGACAAGGCCATTCGGGTATTAGAAGTTGCTCGTCGTCAGGGCGTCTTTGAACCGGTACTGGAGAGGCTGCTGGCTCGCCAGGATCAATGGGCTTCACATGGCAGTTTTGATGAATCCGCTATCCTCGATATCGCGAGCCAAGGAGGCCTTGATTTAGCGGCTGCCGAAGAGCAACTGACTTCTGCTGAGGTGCAGGCGGTGATTGACCAAGACATGGCGGATGTCAGAGCCAATCAGATTCGCCAAACACCCACCTTTTTTGTCAATGGCGAGCCTTTAGACCCCTTTGGTATGCAAGAGCTGATTGATGCCGTTGAGAGTGAAGTAGCGGAGATCTCTGGGGAAGAGGATGGCCAGTGATGCAGCGCTGGTGGTTACTAGGCTTTGTGGGCTTTTACCCCTTGCTAGCCGAAGCCAATTGGCAAACGCATCTGTCATTGCCGCCGTCTGAACTTAGCCCTGTCAAGTTACAGGCGGCTAGCGAGCAAGAAGGCACATTACCGCTCGATAGCGTTGATACCCTAACCTTTGGGCGTGATGTCGTCATTAATACCACTCTCTACGAGGCCTTGGCAGCAGAAGGTGTCCCAACGCGTTTCGCCACTAAACTGGAAACACTGCTCAGCGAGTTTATAGCAGCGCCGCTGGAGTTTTCTGGCAGTGAACGTATTCAATTAGTGTGGGAGGAAGATCGACGCCAGGACGGCGCCCGTGTTGGGCCACCACGCCTCAGTTATGCCGCTCTGCCTGATCAGGCAGAGCCCTTGGAGGTCATATGGCCGGTCACCCAAAAGGGGGACGTAGCTCTTTTCAAAAGCGACACACTGCTAGGCACGTTGCGGTTGCCCGTGCTTAGTGCCCGCTTAACGTCTCGCTTTGGGAATCGGCGACATCCTGTGTATGGAGGGATGCGTCCTCATAATGGAATTGACTTGGCTGCGCCGACAGGAACGCCGGTCATTGCCACCGCACCTGGGCGCGTATTCTTTATGGGTCGCCAAGGGGGATATGGGCAGGTGATCGAGGTGGAGCACGACACAGGGGCCATTAGTCGCTACACACACCTTAGCCGATTCTCCCCACAGCTAGTGGTTGGGGATTTAGTCAATGCGGGAGAGTCGCTCGGAGAGGTAGGTTCCTCCGGGGTCGCCACGGGCCCCAACCTGCATTACGAAGTGAGAGTCAATAACCAGCCTGTTGATCCCCTTGGTCAAGGTCAACGCATCATGTTGGGTGAGCAGCCGACTCAAGGTGAATATCAAGCGTCACTTTACGAGGCAAGAGATCGCTTGGAACAAGCTATCGGCACGGCGTCCATTTATGACTTGATCTCGTTTAACGAGCCGTAACCACCCGTGCTTAGCAACGTTGCATGGATTGTTAGTAACGTGAACGTGTGCTTGCCTCGTTATGGAACCCTAGCGCTGTGATCACTCATCTACCACAAGACAGGTAATCGGTATGGAAGAGGTTTCTCTCGTCACCATGGGGGTATTGGGAAGCCTTGCCGCGGGCTTGATGACGGCTGTCGGGGCGCTTCCTGTCTTGTTTACCAAAAGACCGAATCGTGGTGTTCGCGATTTAGCGTTGGGGTTCGCCGCTGGCGTCATGCTAGCGGCCTCTTTCTTCTCACTGATCATACCCTCCTTAGAAGCCTCGGAGCTGCGTTACGGAGGTAGCGTGGTACCTGCTGCCATTGCCTGTGCGGCCATCTTGCTAGGGATTGGAATGGTCGCACTACTGAACGAACTCTTACCTCATGAGCACTTCGAACAGGGGCGAGAAGGGCCAGAGGCTGCCTCACTACGTCGTATCTGGTTGTTTATTATTGCCATTACGATACACAACCTGCCAGAAGGGCTGGCCGTTGGCGTGGCCTTCGGCGCAGGGGGAAGCGAAGGAGGCATTCCACTAGCGATTGGCATTGGACTTCAGAATGCCCCAGAAGGACTGGCCGTAGCAGTATCACTGCTAGGCGTGGGCTATTCACGTTGGCGGTCATGGACGATTGCCGCCCTTACGGGGCTTGTTGAGCCGTTGGGTGGCTTATTAGGCGCTGGAGTCATCAGCATGTCACAAGCGCTACTGCCCTGGGGGTTGGCCTTTGCAGCGGGGGCGATGTTGTATGTGATCAGTCATGAGATTATTCCCGAAACTCATCGAAGCGGGCACCAAAAAAAGGCCACGCTGGGCCTCTCTATCGGATTGGTACTCATGCTGTTTTTGGATGTTTCGCTGGGCTAACCATTGGGCGTGGGGCGTAGCGTTAGTGCTAACCTAAGTCGTGAGCCCCTCCGTGCGATTTTTCAGTGATACAGAGCTGATGATCACTGATGACCTCAATGATTCGGCAGCTTTCCACTTTACCACCGGCACACTGCGTGACCATCCGTTGAAGCTCCTCACGCAGTGCGGACAGTCGCTGAAGGCGGGACTCCACTTTCTTTAGGTGATGCGTGGCGATGGCATCGACTTCTTGGCAAGGCATATCAGGCTGATCTGACATGGCCAAAAGCTCTCGCACTGACTCCACCGAAAAGCCAAAGTCTCGGGCATGACGAATAAAGGTCAAGCGCCGCACAGCGTCGTCTCCATAGCGGCGCTGCCCCCCACCGGTTCGTGTCGCATCGCGCAACAGCCCAATACGCTCGTAATAGCGAACCGTTTCTGGTTTGCAGTCGGCTCGTCGTGCTAACTCACCAATGCTGATACTTTGCCCCATCATCGACATGGTAAAACTCCTTACGCAGGGCTTGAAGCTGTAGTTGCTACAAGGTTTACACTGCGAAACCATAGCCCATTGGGAGAAGAGGCACCATGAAAACATCAACGCAGGCGACAGCGCCTACCTTTTTGACGCTGCGTGTTGAAGGCATGGACTGCGGCGGTTGTGAGCGCAAGGTCGTGTCGGCGCTAGAGCGGCTGGACGGCATTGAGGAAGTCACGGCAAGCTCGGTCACGGGATCGGTGAAGATTCACCACCGCGATCAGGGTGGCCCCTCTCAACAGACCATTGAGGGTATCCTGAACGAACTAGGCTATCAAGTGACTTCCCCTGCTGGCCAAACACGCGCATCTGGTGCTTCATCCCCTTGGTGGCAAACCGCTAAAGGGCGCTTGGTCATTATCACAGGAAATCTGCTGATCGTAGCCTTCGCGCTTCGTTTAGCATGGCCTGCGCTGGGTAATGTGCCGTTCATTCTGGCCACGCTGGTCGGCTTAATGCCCATTGCGCAGAGTGCCTGGGGCGCCCTCAAAATGCGCAACCCCTTTACCATCGAGATGCTGATGTGCATCGCTGCGGTTGGCGCATTGGCCATCAATGCTGCCGCTGAAGCTGCGATGGTCGTGTTCTTGTTCGCCGTAGGTGAGCTACTCGAAGGGGTAGCTGCTTCACGGGCGCGCCGCAGTATCTCAGCCTTGGCAAATTTAACACCCTCAACGGCGAGGCTGATGGACAACGGCCATCTGCGTGATGTCTCGGCGGAGTCACTTAAACCCGGCCAGCGTGTGCTGGTGCGGCCCGGTGATCGCGTTCCCTGCGATGGACGCATCCTGGTGGGCACCTCCGACATTGACGAGTCGCCGGTAAACGGCGAGTCCATACCCCGTTCGCGAGCGCCTGGTGATGACATTTTTGCTGGCACGGTGAATCTTGATGCCGCCCTGGAGGTGGAGGTAACACGAGGCGCTGATGACAATACGATCGCACGCGTTATTCGCCTGGTTGAAGAAGCACAGGCCGCCAAGGCACCGATAGCACGCTTTATTGATCGTTTTGCGTATTACTATATGCCCGCCGTCGTCTTACTCGCCCTACTGATGGCGATAGTGCCACCGCTGGTATCGACCATGGCATGGTCGGAGTCGATTTACCGTGCGTTAGCATTGCTGTTAATCGCATGCCCCTGCGCGTTAGTCATTTCCACCCCAGCCGCCATCGCCGCAGGCCTCTCGGCGGGCGCTCGGCGCGGCCTACTGATCAAAGGGGGAGCCGTTCTTGAACAGTTAGGTAAGCTTCGCTTGGTGGCGTTAGATAAAACGGGCACCCTCACTGCGGGTACCCCAAGAGTCACAGATGTGGAGTCTTGGATCGCTGAGGAAGATGATAACAGCGTATTGCGGCTCGCCGCCGCGATAGAGCGAGATTCCAGTCACCCTATCGCCACGGCTATCGTTGAGCATGCCCGACAATCGGGCCTAAACCTCCCCACCGTCACCGGCAGTCGTGCTTTGGCGGGGCGCGGTGTCTCAGGCCGGGTGGAGGGTCGCGAGCTGAGCTTAATGACGCCTCGTCACCTTCACGAGCAAGTCATCCTTGAGGAAAGTCTCAGTGCTCGGATTATCGCGTTAGAAGAAGCCGGTAAGAGCCTCGCTCTCCTCGTCGAAGGCGAGCGTTTGTTGGGCTTGATCGCGGTTCGCGATGAGCCACGCGAAGATGCCCTTGAAGGCCTAGCGGCGCTATCCCGTTTAGGCGTACAAGCTGTCATGCTCAGCGGTGATAATGCCCGCACCGTCGCTGCCACTGGGGGTCGCTTAGGCATTGAAGCGTACGGCGAACTCATGCCTGAAGACAAGGCAGCGTATGTTCGAGACTGGCAAGCGGCAGGTCGTGGCCCCATCGGTAAAGTAGGCGATGGCATCAACGATGCACCGGCACTCGCGGCAGCCGATGTGGGTATCGCGATGGGAGGCGGCACGGATGTGGCGTTGGAAACCGCCGATGCAGCCTTGCTCAAGAACCGCGTTACCGGCATCGCTGAGCTGATAGACCTCTCTCGTGCCACGCTGCGCAATGTGAAAACCAACGTTGTTCTCGCCCTTGGCTTAAAAGCCATTTTCCTGGTCACCACAGCGCTGGGTATTACCGGTATGTGGATTGCGGTGATGGCCGATACCGGTGCTACCGTCCTTGTGACGTTGAACGCCATGCGACTGCTGGGTTATCGCTTTTCGCCCAGTACCGCATTGACAGGCCTGTCACAAGGAAAAACAACGTCATGAGCACAGCGCAACACGACAGCCCTTCACGACGTTGGCCATGGTTCACATTTGCTTGCGTGTTGGCTCTAGCCGATCAACTGGTCAAAGAAATCGTGCATGCCCAGATGTCGTTTGGCCAAGTCATTCCGCTAACGCCGTTTTTTAACTGGGTTTATACCGGGAACACAGGAGCCGCTTTCAGCTTTCTCGCAGAAGCAGGGGGTTGGCAGCGCTACCTCTTTCTTGGTTTAGCGTTGGTGGTGGTCGTCGTATTGGTTGTGCAGCTATGCAAACCCCTGTCGCGCTTGGAGGCCTGTGCGTACAGCCTGATTCTTGGCGGCGCGCTCGGTAATACCGTTGATCGCTTAGCGCGAGGGTACGTCGTCGACTATCTGGACATTTACTGGGGCGAATGGCATTGGCCCGCCTTTAACATGGCCGATATCGCTCTGTTTGCAGGTGTATTGATGTTCGCAGTGGCATTATGGCGTGAAAGTCCTGCTTTTAAGCGCTCTGAGTAACGCTATGGATGTGGTCGATAAAGATAAAGAATATACGCTTTTTGCTGGGCGCTCCTCACCAATAGTCGATTGCGTTGTAGCGCTCGCCGCTGGGGTACTGACCACCTTGAGTGCCGCCCCCTTTTCCCTATGGTGGCTTGGCCCAGTGGCCGTGGCACTGGTCTATTGGAAGATACAGTCGCTAACGCCCGCCATGGCCACCCTGCGTGGGTGGTGCTATGGGGTAGGCCTGTTCGGTTCTGGCACATCGTGGGTCTTCGTTGCTATTCACGATTTCAGTGGCACCGGGGCCTTGGTGGCGATGCTCCTCACCACGCTATTTGTTAGCGTCCTGGCGCTCTTCTTTGCAGTCCCCTTTGGGCTCTATCGACGCATCACGGGGCCACGGTTCGCCTTTCTTAGCTTTGCCGGTATGTGGGTGGTGAGCGAATGGCTACGCACCTGGTTGCTCACCGGCTTTCCCTGGTTATTGCTGGGCACCTCTCAGATAGATTCTCCACTAGCCCCATGGGCGCCCGTTGGTGGTGTGTACTTGCTGTCACTCATGACCGCGCTGACAGGTACGTTAGGGGTAGAGGTACTGCGTCGCCGCTGGATTTTCCTCGTCCCAATGGCCGCCCTGTGGATCGTTCCATTCCTATTGCCCGTCCAATGGACAACCCCGGCTGGCAAGCCCATCCAGGTGGCATTGTTGCAAGGGAATCTTGATCAGCGCATTAAGTGGACTGCCCAAGGGCAGCGCGAAGCGATCAGTATCTACACGACGATGACACGGGAGCAAGCAAGGGATATCGACCTCATCGTTTGGCCTGAGGCAGCCCTTCCCATGCTTGAGCAGGAAGCACAGCAAATACTGGAACAAGTAGCGTCCGACCTGGGGCCTGACACCGCCTTGTTGACCGGCATTTTGCAACGCGACAGTGAAGGGCGCTCTTATAACAGCGTCATAGGGCTAAATGATGTGCAAGGCGAATACCAAAAAGCGCACTTAGTGCCCTTTGGCGAGTATTTGCCATTCCAAAGCCTCCTCGCTGACACCCTTGCTTTTTTCGACTTGCCAACACCCCGGCTGACCCCTGGTTCAGACGTACAGGCTCCGTTACACGTGGCTGGAACCACCATTGGCAATGCTATCTGTTACGAGATCATTTTCGCCGACCATGTCGCCCAACAGGCGCGTAATGCCGAGCTGCTATTAACGGTTTCCAACGACACGTGGTTTGGGCGTTCCATTGGCCCACACCAACATCTTCAAATGGCGCGTCTACGTGCCCTTGAAAATGGTCGTCACCTACTTCGAGCTACCAGTAATGGCGTGACGGCCATCATCGATTCACAAGGTCACGTCACAGCCCGTGCCCCACAGTTTGAACAGGCCAGTTTAACTGGCGAGGTGACCCCGATGCAGGGCCTAACTCCTTTCACACGCACCGGTAGTGGCCCCGCTTGGATACTCGCTGCCTTACTGACGCTGCTCGGGTTAAAACTGAACTTATCTCGATCAAAAAACGACGCATTAGATGAAAAAGGAACCTAGCGATGCTCTTGGCAAAGAACGCAGCAATACTTAAGAGATTCCTCCCATGGCCAATGCAGATCGGCTTCATCGTGAGTGTGATGGTTTCGTTTCTGGCATGGCTCCCTGTCGCCATGGCGGCACAACCTTCCACTGCCCAGGAGACGGAATGGCCCAAGGGGCATTACCCGCTACCTGAGGAAGGCAATATTATCGGAGAGGCTGACACCTTCATTGTGAAGGATTACGAGGATACTCTGATTGATATTGCCAGACGTCACAACCTTGGCTACCAGGAGATTGTACGTGCTAACCCAGAGGTCAGTATTTGGGTGCCCGGAGTGGGTACTGAAGTAACCATTCCAGGACGCTTCATCCTGCCGAATGTCGAGCGTACTGGTGTCGTCATCAATATCGCCGAGCTGCGGCTTTACTACTACCCAGATGTCAAAAACGGTGAGACACCGCGTGTTGAGACCTATCCTATTGGCATTGGTCGCGAAGGGTTTGATACTCCTCTAGGCGTGACCGAGACCACCATGAACATTAAAAACCCCGCGTGGTACCCGCCTGAGTCGGTAAAACGTGAAGCGGAAGCACGCGGTGAAACCGCGCCCAGCGTTGTGCCACCCGGCCCCGATAACCCGCTAGGAGACCATGCCATCATCCTAGGCTTCGATGGCTATTTGATTCACGGCACCAACCAGCCCGATGGCATTGGCATGCGCGCAAGCCGTGGCTGTATACGCATGTTGCCTGACGATATTGAATCAATTTTTGACCGCATACCGGCGGGCACCCAGGTCAATATCATCAACCAACCTATTAAAATCGGTTGGGACAACGGACAGCCGCTGGTACAGGCATTACCTCCTTTAGGGGTGGAGGATCACACCATGACCGCTATATCAGATGCCATTTCACGCCTTGAGCAACGCAATGTAGATGGCGTTAGCTTCGATTACGAACAGCTTAGCGATTTACTAGCATTATCCAACGGGCTTATCGAACCTCTGTATCCGAAGCCGGAACCGAGTAATAAAGAAGACGACAATATCAACAGTGTTTATGAAGAACTGACACTTCATTCGTCGTGAATGTCGATAAAGACAAGGCAGAGCGTTTTTTCAGCCCTTTGGAGAACAACGGCTTGGCTACCGTCAAACCCTTAATATTCGTCGTGTGTTGTTGATTGAGCTCTTCCATCACTAGCGTAGAAAGAGCTAATGCGATCATCACAACGTTGGTAGCATCCACTTTCGGTAGCACTGAAGTGTGACGAAGAGGATCTATTCTAAGCCCCTTCCACTGGCTGGCAGGGGCTTTTTCTATACCTAGGCAAAGTGATAAATATTATTTCCCTATTAAGATTCATTTATTCCAGTGTTTGTTTAGTGGCTGATGCTCTGGGTTCGCCTTATCAATTGCAGCACCGATAGCAGCATAGGCGTGTTGGTACGTCTTATAGTTTTTCTGATTGCTGTAATACACGTTAAAATCAACAAGGCTTCGCACCACTGCCAGCAGGGTTTCTGGCTCACCATCACGAGTGATAACGTCAATAGCGTCGGTCACAGATTCATCGTAAACGCGCATAGCTATCTCGGCGTGAAACGCCTCTGCGTCGTGTTTAATCTTTGCCAAGTTCATTCTCCTTATATGCGTTGCTAATCGAGTTAAGCTCAAGTCTGGTGTATGGGAGGAGGTAGGAAGGGTGGCGTATCCTGTTGATTGATCACGACCAAGATCTCAACCAACACGAGTGGATACGCCATGGCCGATTCTACCCTCCGGACTCTTTCACAACCAGAACCCCAGGTCGCTGACCCGCTGCACGAGCTGCTGCGCCAAGGTGCCCGTGACCTGATCGCCAAGGCCGTCGAGGCCGAGTTGGCCACCTTTCTGGCGCAGTATGCCGATCAGCGGCTCGACGATGGACGCCAGGCCGTGGTCCGCAACGGCTACCTGCCCGAGCGCACGGTCCAGACCGGGATCGGGGATGTCAGCGTGCAGGTGCCCAAGGTGCGTGACCGCAGTGGCGGTGGCGCTCGCTTCAACAGCAGCCTGCTGCCGCCCTATCTGAAGCGAGCCCGCAGCATCGAGGAGTTGATCCCTTGGCTCTACCTGAAGGGGATCTCCACTGGCGACTACCAGGAGGCGCTGGCGGCACTGCTGGGCGACCAGGCCAAGGGTCTGTCGGCCAACACTGTGTCACGGCTCAAGAAGCAGTGGGAGGACGAGCATACCGAGTGGCGAAAGCGGGACCTGTCAGACCGTCGCTACGTCTACTGGTGGGCCGACGGGGTGTACAGCAACGTGCGCATGGATGACCGCCTGTGCCTGCTGGTGATCATCGGGGTCACCGAGCAGGGCCGCAAGGAGTTGGTGGCCGTCGAGGACGGCTTCCGCGAGTCGGCGGACAGCTGGAAGACCCTGCTGACAGGCCTGCGAGAACGCGGCCTGACCCAGGCTCCCAAGCTGGCGGTGGGCGACGGCGCCATGGGGTTCTGGGCGGCCCTGAGCAAGATTTACCCGGAGACCGACCATCAGCGCTGCTGGGTTCACAAGACGGCTAACGTGCTGAACAAGCTGCCAAAGTCAGTACAGCCCAAGGTCAAGGCCGACCTGCATGACATCTGGATGGCCGAGACCCGCGACGAGGCGCACAAGGCCTTCGATCGCACGCTGAAACGCTTCGAGGCCAAGTACCCCAAGGCGATGGCGTGCCTGGCCAAGGATCGGGAGGAACTGCTGGCGTTCTACGACTACCCGGCAGAGCACTGGGTGCATATCCGCACCACCAACCCGATTGAGTCGACCTTCGCCACGGTCCGCCTGCGGAGCAAGCGCAGCCGGAACTGCGGCTCCAGAGCGACGACCCTGGCGATGGTCTTCAAGCTGCTCCAGAGCGCCGAGAAGCGCTGGAAGCGCATCAAGGGGTTCAGCAAGCTGGAACTGGTCGTGAACAACGTCCGGTTCCAGGATGGAGAGCAAGTAACCGATCAGTCAGACAGGACTGCCGCCTGACCGCCATCCACCAGATTTGACTATAACTCT
>NZ_RZHF01000019.1 GCF_003990185.1 Vreelandella nanhaiensis
TAGCCCGGATTTCTCATGAGGGGATAAAAGAAAGCGGCTGAAAGTGCTATAGTTTCAGGACCTTACACCGTTCACCAAGCACCAACAGCCGCTATCCAAAATGGTACCTGAAAAACTGACCTTCTCGCCACTGTCTCGCCGTCAAATTGAAGCCGATTTCTCCGGTGGTCATATCACCTCCGATGCCGGCCTGCTTTTGCTTCGCGAAGTCGACAACCAACACCAGCTCACTCAGCGCCTGGCTACGGTGCTGGACGATGCCCGTAATCCGGTACTGGTTCGCCACAAGCTTCAAACCATGATCCGGCAACGGGTCTTTGGCGTAGCCGCCGGATACGAAGATCTGAACGATCACGAAACGTTACGCGCTGACCAGGCACTTCAGACCGCGACTGGCGAAGAGGCCATTCTGGCGGGCAAATCAACACTGTGCCGAATGGAGCAGCGCGTAGACCGGCAGGCCGTGGTCAAGGCCCACGAACTGCTGTGGCATCACTTCATTGAACAGCACGAGACTCCACCCAAGGAAATTGTGCTGGATTTTGATGGCACCGACGTTCCGGTGCATGGCGACCAGCCCGGCAAGTTCTTTAACGCCTACTACGATCACCATTGTTACTTCCCGCTGTACGTGTTCTGCGGTCGCCATCTGCTGGTGAACTACCTGCGCACCAGCAACCGAAGCGACAGCCGCCACAGCTGGGCCATTCTGGCCCTGCTGGTGAAATTCATCCGGCAGTACTGGACGAATACCCGCATCGTGTTCCGGGGTGACAGCGGCTTTTACCGTCCCCGATTGCTGAGCTGGTGCGACCGGAACAACGTGGACTATCTGGTGGGCCTCAGCAAGAACAGCCGGCTGCTCAAGGAGGTAGACGTACCCTCGATGCTGGTTCGCAAGGCTCACAACGAACTGGGTGAAAAAGTCTGCGCCACCTATCGATTCCAGTACCAGGCCCACACCTGGAAACACCCCCGCTGGGTGATCGCGCGTCTGGAGGAGGGCGAACTGGGTGCCAACCCCAGGTTCATTCTCAGCTCCCGTTACGACGACGGCGTTAAACTCTACTACGAGCAATACTGTGCCCGGGGTGACATGGAAAACCGGATCAAGGATCAGCAGTTGTGTCTGTTCGCAGATCGCACCTCCAGCACGCGGTGGTGGACCAATCAGTGGCGGTTGCTCTTATCGGGCTTTGCCTACACGTTGTTCGAGCGATTACGGGCCCACTTGAAGAAGACCCCCTTCGAGAGAATGAGCGCCAGTAACCTGCGGCTGAAGCTGATCAAGGTGGGCGCGGTCATCATTCGCAACACTCGACGCATACGGGTGTTGATGAGCGATGCCTATCCTTACAAAGACGAACTCTCTGACCTGGTGCGTCAACTGGTTCCGGAATAGAAGCCTGGGCTCCCCCGGCCCGACTCAATGGGGGAAAGGGGGCCGTGTGTCCGGACAACAGAAATTGATCGATTATTGATCAGTCACGGCCGCCAATGAGCGGTAATGGCGGTAACCCGCACAGTCTGCGAGACTTGCCGGGGACCTATGAGAAATCCGGGCTAGGAGTCTGCGCGGCAGAAACGTTTTGAGCCCTCGTTTCCGCCAGACCGGATCATTGTCTGGCCGGAAGGAGTGTTCGCGATATCGGATCGGCTCCATCATCGCTTTCGATCCAGCCAGTTAACCGGTTAAAAGGGGCATCGCAGGGCCCCAGCTGTACCTACCGTGAGCCAAAGGCTGCCTCAGCGACTTATGCCAACCTCATCAGTGAACTCATGCGCCTGAGATTGAGCGACAGACAGACAAGATCCCATTCACCCTGCACCGCCTGAAGGCCCCGCAAGCCGAACTGCCGGAAGCCCAGGACATTCTTGATCCAGCCATTCACCGCCTCAACCATGTGCTTGTGCTGAGCGTAGACTGCTCGCCCCTCCGCCGTGGTAAGCTTCTCCTCCATGCGGGCCGTCGCCGGGTACCGGCTCGCGTTTATATCTCCGGTTTTTTTGCCTTCCCGGCGCAGCGAGACGTAGCCATCTATGCCTTTTGTCTCCAATGCCTGCAAGTCTTCCTCTTTGCGATAACCCGCATCAGCCAGACATTGGCCTGGGTAACTTCCCAGAGTTTCTTTTACCTCGCCCAGCAGCGGCACCAGACAGCCGTTATCACTGGGGTTGTTACCCTGGCGGTTGCCCACGATGATCTGGAACTCGCCATCCACGGCCAGTTGGCCGTTATAGCATTGCTGGAACCCATCATTCGTTTTCATGATCCGGCTTTGGGGGTCGGTAAAGTTACTCTGAGCCTTGTCCTCCGGAACTCCATAATCTCTCTTGAAGTTCCGGCCACCCTTGGGTGAGCGGCGATCATCGTCTGGATGCCGGCCTTTGGCCTCATCTTGCGTTTTTTGATCCGCTTCCAGTTTCTCCTTCGCTGCCCGGATCTTGTCCAGCCGCCCCTGACGGTGCTGAAGCTCTTCGGGTAACTCGTCGCCCCGCTGATCCGGGCCAAACTGTTGGTCTTCCGATTCATCCACACGGCGAGCCTGGCCACAAAGCTCATCAACCTCTTTTGACAGACGGGCTTCTTCCTCCCGCATGCGGTCATAGCTCATGGCCTTGTGCTTACTGGCGTTGGCCCGGACCTTGGTGCCATCAATCGCCAGCGTACCGAGAGTAACCAATTCCGCTTCCTGGGCGATCCGGACCACCTGAATAAATACGGCCTTGAACGCAGCCAGGTGTTGCTTGCGAAAATCGCAGATAGTGCGGTGTCTGGGGAAATTGCCAGCCGCCAGGACCCGAAGGGCGACATCTTCTTCCAACTTCCGGGCGATCTTTCGTGATGAAAACACGCCGGTCGCGTACGCATAGATCAACACCTTCAACATCATCCGCGGATCGAAAGGCGAGTTGCGCCGACCGCTCCCTTCATACCGGGCGTAGAAGGCACTCAGATCCAGTTCCTCGACCACGTCACTGATGAAATAGGCCAGATGCCCTTCGGGCAGCCACTCGTTCAGGCTCGGGGGAAGAAGCAGTTCCTGATCAGGTGAATAGGGGCGGAAGGTGGTTCCCATCGGATTCTCCGGTGCTGAAGAATTTTTACGTATTATGCCAGAAGGTGGCTCCTGCCGCGCAGACTCCTAGCATAGGCCGGTAACAAACTGTCGAAACCGGCAAGAAGTCCCATTGTGGCAGCTCCTTGTATAAGGCGGCGCCTGGACACACCTGCATAGAAATGTCTATCGCTCATAGGTTGCTCCTAAAACCATGTATATACAGCTTCTCGCGTTCGTGGCTCGATTGTTGACGCTACCCGGTGCAACTGAAATCAAACTGAAAAGTCGACCGGTAACCCCCCATTTTTAACGGGTTGCTGTTTTTCTGGGGAGTTGCCGTTACTGGTACAATCCATGGCAGACTGGCGAAACTTTCCCACCTCGAAAAACGGCGCTTACAAATGAAAATTCTGATTGTTGAGGACAATGCGGTACTTGCCAAAAGAATATCGGACTGGCTTGCGCAGGCGCACTACACAGTCGATATCGCCAAAACCGGCAAAGAAGCGGACTCGTTGATTGAAACAAGCTCCTACCAGGCCGTTATTCTCGATATCGGACTGCCCGATGAAAATGGACTGTCTTTAATGCAAAGATGGAGAAAAAACGGGAAAAAAGAGGCCATCCTTATTCTGACCGCACGCTCCAACTGGACTGAGAGAGTAGAAGGGTTGAACGCGGGTGCCGACGATTACCTTCCCAAACCGTTTGAGTTTGATGAACTGAAAGCCCGGCTCAATGCAATTATCCGAAGGAAGGATGGCAGAACAACAGATCAAATCAGTGTCGACGGATTTCGTCTCAACGCCAGCTACCGAACGCTGACCACGCCCGACCAGAAAGAGTTCAGACTGACAGCCACTGAATTCCGCCTTTTGCAGTGTTTCCTGCGTTCACCAGACAGGGTATTTTCACAGGATGAACTGGTTGAAACCCTCTACAACATTGAAAGATGTCCCACCAGGAATGTTGTTCAGGTCTATATAGCCAGGCTCAGAAAAATAATAGGTGGCAATAAAATCAAGACTTTGCGTGGCCAGGGCTACTTCTTCGAAAAAGATCCTACTGGCTGAACGCCCGAACGAACCAGGTCAACATATGCCAGCTCCAAAGAGTATCCGAAGAACAGCCATTCAGTATGGGGCTGTTTTCAGCCTCGTCTATTTCACCCTGATATTCTTTTCACATGCCTACGTGATAAAACAACTATCGGACGAGTCCAGGAAACAACACCTGAGTAAAGAGCTGGAAAACTTTCAGGCAATCATTGAAGCCGAGTCCCCGACAACTGACGACCTCAGCAACATGATCCATCAGTTTGAAATGCTTCTGGGGCATGCCATCGTCATCGAAACGGCTAGCGGAAGCGTCCTGGCGAGCCCGAACTTTGACCAGAGCCAACTGCAGGGCGCTGCAGAGAAGCCCGAGGGTTTCATCCACATAGCGCAGGGTGCGAACACGCTTTTCGGGCTCAAACGCATTTTCTCCGCCAGTGAAAAACTGGCCTCAATCAGCGTTCTTGAAACCGAGGGGGCGCTCTCTGAACGACCGCCGAAGGCCCACCTGACATTGCTCGGCGCCTCGGCCGTTCTTCTCGCGATACTGCTGGCTCTGATTGGAACCACCACACATCTGACGTTAAAGCCCATCAGTAAGATAAAAGAGGATCTGAGACGGCTCCAATCCGGGAAACAAAGTCGTCTGAACCCTCACGTACCGGAAGAGTTTCGTCCGCTGATCCGCCAGCTCAATGATTTGCTTGAGCTGTCAAACCGGCGTCTGGACCGCCACCGCCGCCTGAATTCTGATCTCTCTCACCTGGTCAAAACCTCTATCTCTGCCAATCTTGCCATTTTGTCGGACATCGACACCTTGCCTCCGTCCCGGGAGGATATTGTGTTTATGACCTCTAACTTGCGGGAGCTTGACAAATCCCTGAACTACCGGATGAGCAAGGCAGACATATCAGGCAGACAGATGGGACGAACGTGCATGCCGGTTGAAATCACGGCAAGTGTCATCACCGTCATGGAAAAAATATTCCCTGATACGGTTTTCCGCCTCCACACCACCTTACCCGAAAACTTCAGTTGGCCAATGGAGCGGAAGGATCTTTCAGAGCTGCTTGGCAATTTACTCGAAAATGGTGGAAAGTGGTGCCAGACAACCGTCGACGTTACAATCGTCCGCACGTCATCAGGACTCTCCATAGAAGTAACGGACGATGGCCCCGGAATTTCTCCCGAGGCGGCAGCCACTGTCATGGACAGGGGCACCAGGCTGGATGAAACGGTCGCCGGATTTGGGCTCGGATTGTCCATCGTGTCCGAGATTGTCGAAGACAACCTCGGACACCTGGAAATCGGATCCTCGAAAAACGGAGGAGCCAGGATTATGATTTTACTGCCGTTTCCGGACTAGCGAGACCACTCATCATGACACATCCGGCCTTCAGGCTCTCGGCTCTGCTCCGGAGGTTGCCCGTGAACGAGCTCACCGGACAACATGAACTCATCCACTTACAGACTCCCTGCGGCCTTCCCTATGTTCTACCGCTGAATATCACCCACCTTGGCTCTCGAAAAGCGACCGAACAGAACCGGCAAAACAAACAGCGTCAGGAAAGTTGCGGTGATAAGGCCGCCAACAATCACGCTGGCCAGTGGCTTCTGGATTTCAGCACCCACGCCCGTCGACAACAGCATCGGTATCAAACCGAGCGCCGAGGTTATTGCTGTCATCAAGACAGGACGCAAACGGGAGACGGCACCTTCAAACACCGCAGTATCCACGTTCAACCCATCCTGTATTCGCTGATTGATGCTTTCGACCATTACGACCCCGTTAAGCACCGCCACACCAAACAGTGTGATAAATCCAACGGAACTGGGCACCGAAAGATACTGGCCGGAGATCCAGAGTGAAAAGACGCCACCAATAACGGCAAGCGGCACGTTGACCAGAATCAACAGCGCTTGACCAACCGAACTGAAAGCAAAGTACAGCAACAGCGCAATCAGGCCCAGAGATACAGGTACCACAATGGTCAATCGCTTCTGAGCTCGTTGCTGGTTTTCAAACTGACCACCAATATCCACCGAATAGCCGGGGGGAAGGTTCACTTCTGTCGCGATGGTATCCTGAATATCGGCAACCACACTGCCCATGTCACGACCCTGCACATTAGACTGAATGACCACACGGCGCTGAACGTCATCGCGGCGCACCTGAGGCGGGCCGGACTCAATAGACACATCGGCCACATCACCGAGTCTCACCCAGGCTCCGGACGGCGCCTGTAACCTGAAATCGGCAATGGCATCCCGGTCTTCCCGGAAACGTTTGGCCAGACGCACATAGATATCGTACCGCTCATTTCCGTTGATGATCTGGCCCGCGGCGGCACCACCCAGTCCATCCCGGACGACACTCATCACATCAGACACGGCAAGTCCGTACCGGGAGAGTGCCTGACGGTCAGGCTGAACCACCAACTGCGCTTCACCAGCAATCTGCTCCATGGCCACGTCTCGTGTTCCCTGAACTGTTCGGACCGCCGCTTCAATCTGCTGGCCTTTCTCCGCCAGTACGTCGAGATCCGGGCCAAAGAGTTTGATGGCCAGTTGCGCGCGGACACCTGACAGCAATTCATCAACCCGAGTCGCGATAGGCTGAGAAAAGTTAAACAGTAGCCCCGGGTGTTGTTCGAGCTTCTCCTCAATCAAAGCCTGCAATTCATAGCGATTACTGGCGCTGGTCCACTCGGCTGTTGGTTTGAGACCAATATATATCTCGATGTTATTGACTGGTTCCGGATCGCCGCCTATTTCCGCTCGGCCAGCCCGGGACAGGGCGTAGGTCACCTCTGGAAATTCCATCAGCATGGCCTCCAGTTTCGGCGCCACTTCAAGCGCGGTATCAAGGCTTGATGAGGGGGCTAGCGTTACCCGGAGGTTAATGGTCCCCTCTTCCAATTCGGGGACAAACTCAGTACCGAGTCGCGGCACGACCAAGGCCGCCAGCACAACAAGGACAGCTGCTGCACCGACAACAGAGCGGGTGTGTTTCAACGACCAGTCAAGGCCCTTGCGATAAAGCTTTTCGAGGGGCTTTAAAATGAAACTTTCCCGCTCCCGAATACCCTTGCGAAACATAAACGATGCCAAGGCCGGCACAACCACCAGAGCAACGATCACAGCGGACACGATGGCCAACATTATGCTGATCGCCATTGGCTGAAAAAGCTTGGCTTCCACACCTTCAAAGCTGAATAAAGGCATGAAAACGACCAGGATAATCGCCGTCGCGAAAAAAATTGGTCGCGCCACTTCCCGGCCTGCCTCCTGCAGTCGAAGCGCAATGCCATGGTCATCGTGTGACGCGTCCAATGGGTCAGGGTCGTTTTTCACCAATTCATCCCGACGGGCGTCATGCTCAGCATCCGGATGCGTCAGATGTTTGAACATGTTCTCGACCATAACAACAGAGCCGTCCACCAGCATGCCAATTGCCACAGCAATGCCGCCCAGAGACATCAAGTTGGCCGAGAGACCGAACCAGGCCATGATCATCAGCGCAATACCGATAGAAATCGGTATAGAAAGCAGCACGAGCGTTGCTGCCCGAAGATTCATCAGAAACAGGGCAAGCACGATCGCAATAAACACAAAAGCCAACAGAAGTGCATTGGTCACCGTCTCTACGGCCTTGGTCACCAGATCCGCCTGGTTGTAATAGGGCTCAAAACGAACCCCACTCGGAAGCGCCTGATTTATGCGATCAATGCGGGCCTCGATGCCGTCGATGGTGGCTTTTGTATTGGCCCCCATTCGTTTGAGTACAATGCCAGAAACCACTTCACCCAGTTGTTCAACCTGACCGTCTTCATCCTTCCGGGTCATGGTCACCGCACCCTGGCGAATTTCAGTGCCCAGCGCTACCTGGGCGACATCGCTCACCGTCACTGTAATGCCATCACTGGTTTTAACGGGCACTTGACGGATCTGCTCCAGCCCCTGCTCGCCATTACCCAGCCAGCCCATACCGCGAATAACCAACTGCTCCTGTCCACGGCCCATATACCAGCCCCCAACATTGGAGTTGGTGTTCTCCAGGGCGTCCATGACGTCGTTCTGTGATAAGTCATAGGACAGCATTCGCGCCGGGTTCAGATTGACCTGGTACTGGCGGACCTCTCCGCCAAACGACAGAATCTCTGTTACCCCTTCAGCAGGTATCAGCAACAGCTTGACCAGCCAGTCGTGCAAGCTGCGTAATTCCATTGCGTCGTACCCCGAATCCGGGTCCGCTATCAGCAAGTACTGGTAGACCTGGCCGAGACCGGACGTATTCGGGCCCATTTCAGGCACCCCGACCCCGTCCGGAATCAGCTCCCGCGCGGCCTGCAACCGCTCGAACACCAGTTGGCGCGCGAAATAGATATCCGTGCCCTCTTTAAAGACCACGGTGACACCAGACAACCCGGTTTTGGAGATGGACCGAACCTCCTCAACATCCGGCAACGCATACATCACAGCTTCAATGGGATAGGTGATCAGTTGCTCGACTTCCTCGGCCGCAAGTCCGGGCGCCTCTGTATTAACAGCGACCTGGACGTTTGTAACGTCAGGGAAAGCATCAAGATTCAGTTTTGGGATCTGAAACGCGGCCGTGGCGATAAGCACTGCAAGCGCAATAAGAACCAACAGGCGGTTCTGAACCGCCCAGTCGACAACTCGGTTGAACATAATGGCTCCCGGAATCAGTGGTTGTGTGGGTCAAAGCCGCCTTTGGCAATTTCAGAGGCCACAAAAAATGCGCCCCGCGAAACGATCCGTTGGCCTGCAGTCAGGCCCGAAATTTCACGGAGTCCGCCAATTGCGCGACCCAGTTCCACTTCCACAGGCTCGTACTCCCCTTCAGCCTCTTCCACATAGACCGTCCAGTCGCCATCGGCGCCTCGCATCAACGCACTCTCCGGCACCGCAAGCACCGGCTCCGTGGTTTTAAAAAGGAAATACACATCTGCAAACATTCCGGGATGAAAACGATCTTCCGGATTGTCCAGCTCCAACCGAACAATTCGCGTGCGGGTCACAGCGTCAATGGTATGAGCTTCCTGGGATACCGTTGCCACAGCTACTCGGCCTGCAACTCTTACTTCCGCTTCGGCCCCTTGCTTAAGGACAATGTCGGAGTTTGCTGGCAGGTGAGCCTCTACCCAAAGTTCGCTTTCATTAGCCAGAGTCACCAGCGGTTGGCCTGCCTCAACTCTTTGTCCTTGCTCAAACTCATCGGTCAGCACTGCGCCATCCACGCGAGCTCTGAGCGTGTATTCACCGAGACTACCTACGCCGCTGGCCTTCAACGCACCAATGTCATCATCGTTTAGCCCATAAGCAAGCAGAGTCGCCCTCGCCGCTTCAATATTCGCTTTCGCCGTATTGAACCGCTGATCACCAACCACGGAACGACCCAGCCCGCTGATTCGCTCCCATTCAGGAAAAGCCTTCCTGTAATCAGCCTGCGCCTGTGCCACCGTCTCACTGAACAGGGTTACCAGTTGCTGACCTTTGGTTACGTGCTCACCCAATTCCACGTGACGTCTCAACACCACCGAGGCAACCCGGGGGGACACGTGATAGCTGGTATAGCCGTTGGTCAGCAGCTCACCGGGAGCGTAGATTTCATAGTCAACGCGCTTGCTCTCGAGGGTTGCTACCTCAATGCCGGCGAGCTCTTTCTGTTTGGCATTGATGCTTGCGGTAGTTGATTCTTCATGACCACCATCGCTCTCCTCTTCGTGGCCATGACCTTCTTCCTCTTCATGCTCACGTTCTTCAGCATGCCCGCCCTCATGCTCATCCTCTTCACCGGTACCTTCTCGATGATCGTCGCCACCGGCGGCATGATCATGGCCCGCCTCGTTATGCGCATCTTCCTCGGCCTGCACCAATGAAGGGGGAGCTATAAACAGCGTCAATACAAATACTGAAATCAGAGTTTTTTTCATAATGAATATCCAGTTTCCAGACTAGTATTGGAAGAGGGTGATCAGTTCGCCAGACTGGCTCAAGAGCTCAATCAGACCCAACTGCGCCTGCTTTTCCAGTTCAATACCGGTTTTCAGGCTCTCCGCGCGCTGGCCTAACGCCTGGAGATACTCAGAGGTGGAGAGGTCGCCGACCTGCCACTGCTTCTCAAGCAAATCGGCACTTCGCTGTACACGCCCCTGGGATAGTTCTTTCCATCGACGAAGTTGCTTGTCGTATCGCTTCCAGGAAGCGCGAGCGCCTGCCAGGTCATATTGTTGTTTCCGGTAGAGCGCCTGAAACCGCGCTTCGGCCTCCAGAGCCCGTCGATTCGCGGCCCGGATTTCAGCGCTGTAGTTATTACGGACGTTCAGAGGGATCGAGAATGTCAGGCCAACCACGTTCTCGCCGCCGTCACGCCCTCCGCTCAGCCCTACTGTCGGCGATGCTGTGGCTTTGCGTCTCGCAACCTCTGCCTCACTTTTCAGCACCTGCCACTCGGCTCGAGCGACTGCAATTGACGGGTGTGACAGCAGATCAGCCTCACCAATCTGGGACTCCAGCGCTGGCCATATATACTCGGGGATTCCCCCATCCTGAGGCCTCCAGTCCGGCAGACGTTCTTGAACCTGAGTTTCTGCCCGATCAACTGCGGCCTTTGCCTGGGCGACTTCGCTCAACTGACGGGATAGATTTAGAAACAGAAGCTCTGCATCGGCACGCCCCAGATCACCTGCCTGCTGGCGTTGCTCAACCTGCTCCAGCAAGGCATCCAGACGGTGTTGCTGGGATTCCGCAATTTCTTCGGCACGCGTCGCCGCGCGCCACTCGACAAGCGCAAACAGCGACTCGGACGTTTGTGCCAAAACCGCCTCGTTCAAATCAGCTTCAGCGGAAAGCCTGATCAGCTTTGCCTTGTCCTTTAGCGCACCCTGTTGATCAGACCAATCGATCGTTTGTGATAGCCCTACCTCAAAGTTGTTTTCACTGCCCGTTCTGTCTGCTCCAACAGACAGCTCCGGGTTATACAGCGGTTGTTCGCTTGCCTCAGCATCCGCATCCCGGGCTGCCGCCTGCTCTGTCGCCGCCATGACATCCGGATGCTTGCTTATCTGGCCAGTGAGCCAATTTGTCCAATTCACAGTCTCCGCTTGACCGAACAGAGGAATAGACAATAGTACTGAACACAGCAACGCCCTGGGCGAGTGCTTGCTTGCCTTCATCGACTTTCTCCCGAAGGGGTTGTTAGCCACAATTCATGGGGGCGAGACGCCCATGACAAAGTAGGTAGAGGTGGAGATAGTAAGTGAAAAGGTTGAAATGAACTTGAATTTGGAAGGCATTAGCCCGGATTTCTCATGAGGGGATAAAAGAAAGCGGCTGAAAGTGCTATAGTTTCAGGACCTTACACCGTTCACCAAGCACCAACAGCCGCTATCCAAAATGGTACCTGAAAAACTGACCTTCTCGCCACTGTCTCGCCGTCAAATTGAAGCCGATTTCTCCGGTGGTCATATCACCTCCGATGCCGGCCTGCTTTTGCTTCGCGAAGTCGACAACCAACACCAGCTCACTCAGCGCCTGGCTACGGTGCTGGACGATGCCCGTAATCCGGTACTGGTTCGCCACAAGCTTCAAACCATGATCCGGCAACGGGTCTTTGGCGTAGCCGCCGGATACGAAGATCTGAACGATCACGAAACGTTACGCGCTGACCAGGCACTTCAGACCGCGACTGGCGAAGAGGCCATTCTGGCGGGCAAATCAACACTGTGCCGAATGGAGCAGCGCGTAGACCGGCAGGCCGTGGTCAAGGCCCACGAACTGCTGTGGCATCACTTCATTGAACAGCACGAGACTCCACCCAAGGAAATTGTGCTGGATTTTGATGGCACCGACGTTCCGGTGCATGGCGACCAGCCCGGCAAGTTCTTTAACGCCTACTACGATCACCATTGTTACTTCCCGCTGTACGTGTTCTGCGGTCGCCATCTGCTGGTGAACTACCTGCGCACCAGCAACCGAAGCGACAGCCGCCACAGCTGGGCCATTCTGGCCCTGCTGGTGAAATTCATCCGGCAGTACTGGACGAATACCCGCATCGTGTTCCGGGGTGACAGCGGCTTTTACCGTCCCCGATTGCTGAGCTGGTGCGACCGGAACAACGTGGACTATCTGGTGGGCCTCAGCAAGAACAGCCGGCTGCTCAAGGAGGTAGACGTACCCTCGATGCTGGTTCGCAAGGCTCACAACGAACTGGGTGAAAAAGTCTGCGCCACCTATCGATTCCAGTACCAGGCCCACACCTGGAAACACCCCCGCTGGGTGATCGCGCGTCTGGAGGAGGGCGAACTGGGTGCCAACCCCAGGTTCATTCTCAGCTCCCGTTACGACGACGGCGTTAAACTCTACTACGAGCAATACTGTGCCCGGGGTGACATGGAAAACCGGATCAAGGATCAGCAGTTGTGTCTGTTCGCAGATCGCACCTCCAGCACGCGGTGGTGGACCAATCAGTGGCGGTTGCTCTTATCGGGCTTTGCCTACACGTTGTTCGAGCGATTACGGGCCCACTTGAAGAAGACCCCCTTCGAGAGAATGAGCGCCAGTAACCTGCGGCTGAAGCTGATCAAGGTGGGCGCGGTCATCATTCGCAACACTCGACGCATACGGGTGTTGATGAGCGATGCCTATCCTTACAAAGACGAACTCTCTGACCTGGTGCGTCAACTGGTTCCGGAATAGAAGCCTGGGCTCCCCCGGCCCGACTCAATGGGGGAAAGGGGGCCGTGTGTCCGGACAACAGAAATTGATCGATTATTGATCAGTCACGGCCGCCAATGAGCGGTAATGGCGGTAACCCGCACAGTCTGCGAGACTTGC
>NZ_RZHF01000002.1 GCF_003990185.1 Vreelandella nanhaiensis
ACGCGATAGGGGGCGATATTGACGTGCTGGTCGCCGGTGAAGGCGTTCAAGCCGCTGCTGAAGCAGCCGCCAAGCTTGAAGGCGTACGCAAGGTGCGTGTCGCGGACAACGCGGTCTACGCCCACCAGCTCGCCGAGCCCCTGGGCGCCTTGCGGATGGTCGTTGCGGGAGGTTTAGGCTATGCCACGCTTCAGGGAATACGGGCTATTACCGGGCTAATGTCGCCCCCCCGATTTTGTGCGAACCGTACTAGAAGTGATTTTCTTTGCGAGGCTTGTTGCTGTGCCGCTGGCCACGTTATTTTTCGGCGGGCGAAGATATAAACGTGCTCAAAAGAACTTTTACGAAGCTGTCGCAAAAGTTAAGGAAACTCGTCAGGCAATACTGGGTAATAAGCACGCACTTGTTGCGCCTGCGCCTCAAAACACTTTCCCGCTATGGCCTGGGCGCAGCTAATCGTACCGGGTTGGATGCGTCGGCTGTCCCCGGGTCGTGCTGGAGCAACGTTGCTCTAGCGTCGAGGCAAAAATAGATAATAGGAAGTGAGAACTCTCTGCTGGAGATCACCCTCTCGATGGGCGTTAGCATGGTTTTGGTGTGTTAGATATGCTGACCATAGACTGTTTAATGGGCCTGAAGTGGATCCTGTTAGCACTTCCATCTGATAGGAATTGGTGGCAATTACTCATGGCATCAGGGCACTGGCGATACTCAGCAACTGCTGATCTTGATAGCGGTCGGCGATCAGTTGGATGCCGACGGGAAGCCCCTGCGGCGTCCAGTGTAGTGGCAGATTTATGCAGGGAACCCCCAGCATAGTCCAGGCTCGCGAGTAGACTGGGTCGCCGGTACTAGCGAGACCTTGAGGGGCCACTCCTGGGGCGCTGGGGGAGAGAAGAATGTCGAAGTGCTCGGCAAAGTATTGCGACAGTGTCGACCTAGAGCACTCGGCAGCCTGCTGAGATTGCCAATATTGCGCCAGGGAAAGGTTTCTTCCCTCGTCAAGTAGCGATATCAGAGCCGGGCTCATTGACGGCTCAAAGCGATCTCGCTCGCTGGTCAGGGCGCGTGTAGCTTCATAGGCCAGGATGACCTTCTGGTGTGACACGAGCGCATCGAATGACGCACCGAGATCGATGGGATTAAGTTCGGCTCCGAGTGCGGCCATTCTGGCGGCGGCGGTCTCTAAAGCGGCGATGGTCTCCAGCGATGGCGGCGGATCGCTCGGTACGCGGCAGAGGCCGACGCGTACGCCGTCGAGTCGGGTCGAGACGGTGATCGGCTCACTGCCAGTGAGGATAGTGAATAGCGTGCGCGTGTCCTCCATGTGTCGCGTGAACCAGCCTAGGGTGTCCAGTGAAGGGGCAAGTGCCTTCACTCCAGCTACGCTCAGCGTGCCGTGGGTGGGTTTGAAACCGACCACGCCGCAGTAGCTGGCGGGACGGATGATGCTACCCACGGTCTGGGTGCCGAGTGCAACGGGAACCATGCCGGTAGCGACAGCGGCCGCCGAGCCGCTTGAGGAGCCGCCTGGGGTGCGTGTAGGGTCATGGGGATTGCGCGTCTTGCTGGGCTGGAAGTAGGCGTATTCAGTCGACACCGTCTTGCCCATGGGCAGGCCGCCGAGGCGAGTGAGTTGGGTGACAATGGCTGCATCCATGTCGGCACCGTTGACCCGGTGATAGCCTTGGGTGCCCCATGTAGTGGGCATTCGGGTCGTGTCAATGATGTCCTTGATGCCGACTGGGACCCCGCAAAGGGCCGATCTAGGTTGCCTGCTATCATGTTCCGTGATGGTGGGTTCGGGCGCCAAGAACTCCCAGGCTTGGAGGGTTGGCTCCACTGCAGTGATGCGCTCTCGGCAGGCCCTCCACCAGTCTAGCGGCGAGAGTTCGCCACGGGACAATGAGAGCTGAAAGCTTGCCAGGGTCATCTGAGTCCAGTCAGTCATTCGCGTTCAGCTCCTAAATGTCCTGCTGCGTGAAAGTAAGTAAGTATTCTCCGGCCGGGCAGTAAATTAGAGGGGGGGAGGCTCTCCGAGCAGAGCAATGCCGGTGCCCAGCTCCTTCTCGATAGCTTGGCCGATGGCAAGCAGCCGAGCATCCTGCCAGGGGCTGGCCAGCACTTGAAGCCCGACCGGCATGCCGGCGTTGTCCTTACCTACCGGGATGGTCAGCGCGCAAAGGCCCATGAAGTTGGCGATTACAGTGTTGCGCAGCGCATGCATGTTCGCCTTGATGTAGGCACCTTCAGGAAGAAGGCTTTCCAGGGTGGGTGGTGTGATCGCCACGGTGGGGGTAATCATGGCATCCACGTTTGACAGGCGCGTCGCGGCCGAGGCATACAACTTGTCGATGACGGCGCGTCGGCGGACGTACTCCCAGCCTGGCATGTCGTCGGCGGCCCTGACCCGGGCGGCGACGTTGGGATCCAGAGCCTCGATCATCTCGGGGACCTCAGTCTTGAGGAAGGCCGCTAGCTCGGCCGCGGCCAGCCCCCCCTGCTGGAACAACGTGTAGGCCTCGTCGGTATGGGGGAGGTCCAGGGTGACCACGCGCGCCCCGGCGGCCTCGAGCTGGCGGATGGCCGCCTCGACGGTTTCGGCAATACCAGGGCTACAGTCGTCCCAGAAGAAGGCGCCGGGTACGCCGAAAGTCAGGTCGGCCAGAGCCGGCGGTGCCGGGACGCGGGCAGTGCAGCGCGTTAGGGTGCAATCGAGGGCGTCGAAGGCGAAGGCTAGGTCGTCTACGCGATGGGCCAGTAATCCCGGGGTATCTAGGGTGGTGGAGAGCGGCACGATCTGGTTAGTCGGCCAGCGGCCGGCGGTGGTCTTTAGCCCCGCGACTCCGGTCATGGACGCGGGGATACGCACCGATCCGGCGGTGTCGGTGCCTAAGGCAAGACTCGCGGTCCCGCCGACCAAAGACACCCCTGCGCCGGCACTGGAGCCACCGGGCGTGCGGTGGGCTTGGCTGTCCCAAGGATTGCGGGGGGTACCCCAATGAGTATTGGTGCCGAGCCCACCAAAGGCAAACTCCACCGTATGGGTCTTGCCCATGACGCTAGGCAGCTGGGCGAGCAGGGCGGCGACCATGGGGCCAGGCTGTTCCCACTGCGGGGGGAGTCGCTGGGACGAGCCAGCATAGGTTGGCAGGCCCGGCACAGCATAGATGTCCTTGATGGAAACTGGAATGCCCATCAGGGCTCCAGCATCCCCGCCTTGGCGGATAACCGCATCGGTGGCTTGGGCGAAGGCCAGCGCGGCCTCACCGTTCCAGGTCAGGTAGGCATTGTCATGCTGGCCGCGAGCTTGATAGGCCTCCAGCGAGGCCTCGGCCAGGCTGGAGGCAGTGAGCGTGCCGTTGCGTAGCCCTGCATATTGCTCGCGGAGTGGACGCTTCCGGAGAGAGTCGGTCATAGCGTGTTTCCTTGGAGTCAGGCGTGAATCTCAAAGATCGATTCGACTTCGACAGCGGCGTTGCCAGGTAGGGTGGCGACGCCGATGGCCGTGCGGGCATGGCGTCCGTTCTCGCCGAACATCGCGATAAACAGCTCCGAGGCGCCGTTGATCACCAGTGGCACGTCGTGAAACCCAGGTGCCACGTTGACGAACCCGTTCATGCGCACGCATCGAACGACGCGGCTCATATCGCCCTCCACCGCATCGCTCAGCGAAGCCAACAGGTTGAGCGCACAGGCCTGGGCAGCGAGCTTGCCCGCCTTGAGGTCGAACTCGGCGCCCACCTTGCCGGGATAAAGCACCTCACCGCCGCGTTCGCAGATTTGGCCTGCAAGGAACAGCTGGTTGCCTAGCCGTGACCAGGGTAGGAAGGCACCGCGGGGGCGCGGGATCGAAGGGAGAGTGAGACCTTGTGCGGCCACGGCTGCTTCAATGGTCTGGATCATTTCAACTATTCCTTATCTGTAGTAACTGTTCGACGGCATGGGCCAGGGTGCGAACTGCGACCTCGGCATCGGCGCGCTCGATGTGTTCATCAGGGTGGTGGCTGACGCCCGCACGACAGGGGGTGAAGAGCATCGCCGTGGGGCAGAGGTGGGCAAGGTGAATGGCATCGTGGAATGCGCCGGATACTAGCCGTGGGGCCTGCGGCCAGTAGGTCTTGACGGCCTCGTCGAGGACGGCTACGAGATGTTCGTCAAAGGCCACCGGTTCTACCCGTGAGGTCACTTCCAGGCGCGCTGTGCAACCGGACCACTCCCGTTTTGCCAGCTCCCGAAAGGCGGTATCCAATGCCTCCAGCACAACCGGATCGGGGTGGCGAAGATCGATAGTGAAGCGGGCCTGCTGGGGAATGGTGTTCACCGAGTTAGGCGACAGCGCAAACCTACCAATGGTAAAGCGAGTTTGATCATCATGAGCTACTACGGCCTTCTTCAATGCGTCGACTAGCGCTAGGGCGCCCATGAAGGCATCACGACGCGACGTCTCCGGTGTGGTGCCTGCGTGATTGGCTTGGCCGGTGACCTCGATCTCATACCAGTGGACACCTTGAATACCAGTGACGACACATACAGGGGCCCCCTGATCCTCCAATACGGGGCCTTGCTCGATGTGTAGTTCCAAGAAGGCATGGGGCACGACGGGAGTGGGCCGGAAATGGGCACCGTGGGCCTTCAGCAGCGATACGCAGTCGGCCAGCGCCGTCTTAAAAGTGGTACCGTCATCATCCTGCATGGCGAGAATCGTCTCAGCGTCGCGCCGACCGGCAAACCACGAGGAACCGGAAGCTCCTGGGGCGAATCGCGCGCCCTCCTCGTTAGTCCATGAAACTACCTCGACCGGCCGTGCGTGTTCGATCTGTCGTTCGGCCAGGGCCCGGATCACCGCTAAGCCAGCCACTACGCCTAGGGTACCGTCGTAGGCCCCGGCGCTAGGCTGGCTGTCAAGATGGCTGCCTATAAGAAGCGGGGGCAATGAGGGATCCCGCCCCTCCCGGCGCAGGAAGACATTGCCTAGGGCATCATAATGCGCGCTGCAGCCAAGTGTCTCGCCTTGCTCCATCAGCCACAGACGGGCTCGATTGTCCTGGTCGTCCAGAGCCAAGCGGCGAATACCTCGAGGGAAGAGGGCGCCTATCTGTGCCTGAGCCTTGACGTCGTTCCAGAAGAGTTCGCCATCGATCGCACTTGCTAGGGATGAACTCACTTGCATTATGGCTGACCTCCTCAATAGATCAGTGATGGCAGATAGGTACTGATCCAGGGCACATAGGTGATGACGATCAAAGCGATCAGCATAATCAGGATCAGCGGCAGGCAGGCCTTGAAAACCTCTTGTAGCGACATTTTCGAGATCGCCATGGCTACGAACAGGTTCAGCCCGACTGGCGGGGTGATCATGCCGACAGAGAAGTTGACTAGGGTGATGACGCCGAAGTGAACGGGATCGATACCGACCTGGGCTGCGATTGGTTGCAGCAGCGGCGAAAGCACGATGATCGCGGAGGCGCTGTCGAGGAAGAAGCCTGCAATGATCATCACGACATTAAACAGAGCCATCACCTGGAACGAGTCATCAGTGAGGGAAAGAACCTGGCTAGCCAGTTGGGTCGGGGTACCGGTAATTGCTAATAGCCAAGAAAAGGCTGAGGCGCCAGCAGTAATCAAAAGCAGGGTGGCCGAGATCAGGCCAGAACTGCGCAGGGTGCCGAGCAGGGTGCGGAAGTCGATACTGCGATAGACCACCATGCCCACGAACAGCCCGTACATGCAGGCCACTGCAGCGGACTCCGTGGGGGTGAATACACCGCTGTAGATTCCTCCGAGCAAGATGAGCGGTAGGCCTAAGCCCCAGGCAGCAGACTTGAACGCGGATCCTATCTGACGCAACGTCGGAAAAGGCGAACGTTCGTAGCCTTTGAAAGAAGAGTAGACAATGCAGTAAGCGATCAGCATCGAGCCGATCAGGATCGCTGGTAGTAGGCCCGCCGCGAACAGTCTGCCGACTGAGGTGCCGGTTACCGAACCATAGATAATCAGTGCGATGCTGGGCGGCACAATAGGCCCTAAGGTACCCGCAGTGGCGATTAGGCCGATAGCGAAACGCTTGTCGTAGCCAGCTGCCACCAGGGCAGGGAACATAATCGACCCGATAGCCACAACCGTGGCAGGGCTGGACCCGGAGATTGCCCCGAAGAACAGGCAGGAGAGCACAGTGGCCGCGGCTAGGCCCCCCGGTACCCATCCGACCAGCGCTTTGGCTAGGTTGATGAGCCGGTCGGATAACCCTCCAATGCGCATCAGTTCGGCGGCTAGGATGAAGAACGGGATAGCCATCAAGGAGAAGTTGTTCATCCCAGTAAACATGCGCATCGGCACGATGACTGGGTTGGTGGTGCCGAAGAACTCAATAGCCAAGAAGACTGAAAAGGACAGCGCTGCGAAGATTGGCAGTCCTAGGAGCAATACCGCGAAGAAGATGGGAAGAAGTGCCGTGATCATGAGGATCTCCAGTCGTTAAACTAGCTTGTCTTTTTCGGCGGCGAGCTCTTCGGCGAGAGTGACCGGCGGCTTGGTCCAGGCTTCATGGATGACCCACAGATAACGCAGTATCAGTAGGATTCCCGATACGCCGATGGGTAGATAGAACCAGGCCATCGGCAGACGTAAGGCGGCTGTCAGCTGTCCTCGCCCTAGTGTGTTGAAGTAGAGATCAAAACCGTAATAAGCCATGAAGCCGGCAAAGATGATGCCTAACACGGCAGCAATGATATGTAACCAGCGGTTGATGGCGGGTGAGACGATGGCATTGAGCACGTCAACGGAGATATGCACGCCATGCCTGACGCCCATGCTGGCCCCCACGAAGCTCATGCAGATAATAGAGTAAATGACGACTTCCTCAGCCCAGAATAGGGAGCCATTGAAACCGTAGCGATAGACGACCTGGATGGTGGTAATGATGGTCGCGATCGACATGAACGCGACCATCGCCACACTTTCCAGGAAATCAATCACCTTGTTAAGCGCTTCAAACATGGTGAGTGCACCGGGTTAGAGAGACATTGAAGTGGGCAGCAGAATTAGTACTTAATACCTACCGCGTCATAAACCTTGTGAAGAAGTTCAGTGGTGACTACGCTCTCGTACTCCTCATGTACCGGCATGCTCGCCTGAATGAAGGCCTCGCGAGCTTCAGGAGTGATTTCATTAATCGCAATCTCGTCCTGGATGGCCATAAGAATGGTCTTTTCATCTTGCAGTGTCAGCTCACGTGAGGCAGTACGCCCACTGTCGAAAGCGTCTAGCATCACTGACTGGAGATCCTCTGGTAGTGAGTCCCAAGAGTTTTGATTAATCACTGCTGCGTAGGCGTGGTAGGCATGATTGGTTAGTGACAGGTAGTCCTGCACTTCATGGAAGCGCATCGTGTAGATGTTGGCCAAGGGGTTCTCCTGACCGGCCACGACCCCCTGCTGCAGACCGTTGTAGACTTCGGTGAAGGCCATCGCGGTGGCATTAGCGCCGTAGTTCTCGTAGGTGGAAATAATAATCGGCGCTTGCATGGTGCGCATGCGAATGGCTTCGAGGTCCTCAGGACCATGAATTGGCCTGATGTTGTTAGTCATGTGGCGGAAGCCGGCGCCCCAGAAATTAACGCCATACATGTTATGTCCGCTCAATGTGTCAAGGATCTCGCGACCTACTTCTCCATCAAGGGTTGATACCATGGTGTCGTAATCGGCGATCAGAAACGGAAGGTCGAGAATCTGCATGCGCGGCTCGAAATTCCCGAGTGTGGCGGTGGGTGGTATGCCGATATCAACCAAACCCATCTGGATCTGCTCGATAATTTCTACGTCGCCGCCGACCTGAGCTGCGGGCAGCACGTTGATCTCGATGCGTCCATTAGACTTCTCTTCTACTTCCTCCTTGAAGCGAAGTGCTGCCTGCCCGTTGGGAGTACCCTCAATTAATACGTGGGCGAAGCTGAAGGTGTAATCGGCGGCCTGAGCCTGGCTCATGCCGAAGGAGGCAGCGGCAATCGCTGCCACTAGTGACACCTTGGTCAGTTTGTTCTTCATTGTCAGCACCTTGTTGGGTTGTTGGTGTGCGTCTTCGCTTGATGTTTGACACTGGAGTAACCCGGCGTCACCCGTACTCTGTACGGGCCCTTTCAGCCTGATGAGGCCAGGCGGAGCATGTTGCCGGCCATGCTCAGGCCGTCAGGGTTCGTAGTTTTACGGCGATTTCAACGTCTGCGGAGGCAAGGAGTACCGATAGGGCAATGCGGGCCTTACGAGCGCTCAGATCGGGTACGGGGATGACGCCGACCGCCTCAAGGCTTGCTAGGCTGCCCGCAAATTCGTAGCTTGCATGGACTGAGCCGGAATGACAGTTGCTAACAATCGCCACCGGTATACCTCGATCAGTAATATGTGAGACAGCAGCTAACCATTCTGGAGGAACATGACCACGCCCCAGACCATCGATCACTAGACCAGTGGCTCCACTGGCAATAGCGTTCTCCAATAGGATAGGTGAGGCGCCTAAATAGGCAGGGATGATGTCTACCCGTGGCAGCGAGGCATCACTGAGAAGTTTAAGCCTCTCATGGCGAGCGGGTCGCATCGCGATGTTTATTCTTGCGCCATCGACATAACCGAGTGGGCCTGTCTCGGGCGAGGCGAAACCGTTGACTTGAAAACTGTTGACTTTGCGCACCTGCCGGGCAGAAAAGATCGACTGGTTGAAAACCACCAAAGCGCCAAGGCCGCGGGCCTGATTGCTTGCGGCGACCATCACAGCGTCGGCTATATTGCGAAAAGCATCCGTGCCGGACTCATGGGGGGCGCGCTGGGAGCCGGTTAGCACGATAGTAGGAGAAACTGGCAGAGTAATGTCGAGAAAGTACGCAGTTTCTTCGAGAGTATCGGTGCCATGCGTAATGACGATGCCTGCCACGTCAGAGTTCTCAGCAAGGTCTATGCACGCTTGTCGCAGGTTCATCAAGTCGTTGAGACTGATAGCGTTACTGGGCTTCTGTAGTAAGGAACAAACCTCAACGTCGATGGCCGTGTTTTCAGGGAGCGAGACCTGGCTAATCAGCACTTCACCCTGTAGCTCACCTGACCGGTTTCGGCCGGAATCATCTAGGCTACTTGCGATCGTTCCGCCAGTGGTGAAGATCATAACTCGGGCACTTGTATTCATTTTTGTCATTGTTATCACCGTGTAGGTCATGTGACCTTCAGACTTGTGACATCACTTTATTAATCAGACGTCAGATGTCTTCTGTTTGAATTTATACTAGACTCGATTTCAAGTCGTCTGCAAGTAAGAAATAAAAAGACGAATAACCATAAGCATCGTCTAACTAACTGGATAGGAATTAATCTATTGACCAAACAGAGTTTTTCGATGTTGAACGCCACGCCAACATGAGATGTCAGCATGAATCTGAAACGCCAGCCCACCCTGCAGCTCTCTTCAAACGAGACTTTAGGTAGTTCCATTGATCGCAGCTCGGTCGCCTTGCAACTGCTTGAACGGATCAAGGTCGCTCTGATTCGAGGAGAGCTTCTCCCTGGCGATTATTTACCATCGGAAACCGAGCTGACCCAGACTTTGGGGATAGGCAAGTCGAGCGTTCGAGAGGCTATCAAGATGCTGCAGGCTATCGGCATCGTAGAGGTCAAGAGGGGCCAGGGAACCATAATCTGCCGCGAGCCAGGTGCTCCACTAGTGGATCCAATGGCCTTCGGTATGATCCTTGCCCGAGGCATGACCCGCGATGTGCTTGAATTCCGTAAAATGTTCGAACCCGCTTATACTCGGCAAGCTATGGATAATGCTAAGCCGGAAGACCATGTCCGCATTCAACAGACCATCGATGCTATGGCCTCGGCAATTACCAACGGAGAGCAGACAGCCCGTCACGATGTCGCCTTTCATCGAGCGATCCTACAAGCGACCCATAACCCAATGACCATTCGGGTGGGTGAAACCTTGATCCAACTGATAGAGGCCGCACTGGAAACTTCTATGCAGACATTGCCGGAGGTCGCCCTGAAGGACCATCAAGCGATCTATGCCGCCTTGAGGGCGGGCGATGAAGCAGCGTTGAGGACAGCTATCGAGATCAGTAGCGAGAGCTGGGAGACTAACTTGACATACATCGACTGATCCGCTGGACTAGAGGGGTTAACCTATGGAACGGTGCTGACTATCCCCGCCCTCGCCCACAGCGCGGCAGGTGTATAGGGAGAGGGAGTGTCAGGTCAAAACCCAATCGTTAAACTTCTTTCCAGAGTAGCCAGCCGACCCGGTACTAAGGCGTCTGCCAAAGTAGTAATCCTAAGTATATGCCCAAGGGCTGGGTCTGCAGGACGTGAAATCAGTTTGCCTTCTTCAAGCAAGTTATGGTGTATTTGCGCCGCCAGTTCGGGGCTCGGTAGGCGCAAACAAACAAAATTAGTGGCACTCGGCAATATATCAGCGCCTAACTTCGATAGGTGTGCTGTCAGTTTTTCACGCCGTTGGCGAACCGCCTTGATATGAGCCTGCACCTCGTTTGGATGGTCGAGCACAACTTCTGCTGCGGCCTGGGTCAGTGTTGATACTGTGTAGTGAATACGCACCTTCATCATCACTACCAATGCTTCTGGTTCGGCAATGGTAAAGCCTACTCGCAGGCCCGCCAGCCCGTGTGCTTTGGACAGCGTGCGAACCCGCACCACACCAGGCAGTACGCGGCGGCCAAACTCACTGTCGGCATCCTCGCGAAAATCATGATAGGCCTCGTCCAGCAGCAGCCAGCAATCTTTAGGTAATTGTTTGGTCCCGTGAAGTAATGGTTTGGATCATCATAAAATCTTTCGGGCTCTTTTTGTCACTGTTCTAGAATAAATCCGATGTGAGTCTTGCCTTTAAGCGCCCTGAGAGGGTGAGCATTGTTATAAGCCTATAGATAATCCTCCAAGTGAGACTGGAGCTGGGCCAACGAGGTGTAGTGAAACGTCCGGATGGTGGCTTCCTTGAGCGTACGATTCATCCGCTCAACCTGGCCGTTGGTCCAGGGATGGAAAGGCCTTGTCTGCCGGTGCTCGGTTCCGTGACGGTAACAGACGACATCGAAGATAGATGGCTTATAGGCTTCTGTGCCTGCCTTTTTCGCAAACTGAGTCCCGTTATCGGTCAGCACGGTGCGGGCCTCACTAATGTCAATATGCAGGTAGCCGATCGGGTAATGCTTGAAGAGCTTCTTCTCGCGCTTCTGGCCGCCATCCCTGGGTAGCTGACTGATGCCGTGTCGCTTCACCGCTAAGTGGAGGCCAAAAGAGGTAGCCTCTAAC
>NZ_RZHF01000020.1 GCF_003990185.1 Vreelandella nanhaiensis
ACGGGCCAGAATATATCAGTGGTAAGTTATCGGCATGGGCGGAAGGTCAAGGTATTCAGCTGATGTTTATCCAGCCAGGAAAACCCCAGCAGAATGCTTATATAGAACGCTACAATCGAACGGTGCGCTATGACTGGTTAGCCCAATACCTGTTTGAAAGTACCGAAGAGGTTCAGGATTACGCCACTCGTTGGCTCTGGCACTACAATCACGAGCGCCCTAATATGGGGCTTGGAGGGATCACCCCTCAACAGAAACTGGCCGCTGTGGTCTGAACTCTACTTTTGAAACCCTCTGAAAATGGGGGGATTACCCTGACAACCGCACAGGACTTCAAAATGTGTGGTGACTGGCTTATCTACCTAGAGTGTCTAAAGGGTGGAAAAATGGCTTATGACGTGACTACTCGTAACTTTTTCCGCCGTCACTCGGCATCTCAGGTACATAAGGTAGAAGGTACCGAGGTCTATTTCGCCGAGCGGGAAGCGATTACCCGTTATGTGGTGGAGCACTTTGCCGTTAACCGACGCATGATCAAGAAGGCTTTCACGGCTATTGATCATGAATGGCAGCGCTTTCAGCACAAGCACCCGGGGCGCAAACTGCTGGAATGCTACGACAAGTCAGGTCTGAAGGCTGCTGCGCGTTGGTTTCAGCAACAGTCGCATGTAGCGTTTTATGTGCATGGCATGACTTTTTCTCGTGGTGGTATTGAACGACTGGCCGCGCAGTTGGCGAACCACATGGTGGAAAACGGCTGGCAAGTCACCATTTATTGTCGAGTGCATCAGCGATCTACGTCGATCTACCCGCTTTATGAAAGCGTTCGGGTAGTGCCAATCTTCGATGAGCACAAGCTGGACACTTCAGTAAAAGCCCTCAATTATGCGCTGACACATGATCATATAGATGTGTTTGTGCCGATGCTCTCGGAGTGGTTGTTTGAGCCGATAGTGGAAGCTGCGCAGAATACTGGCGTTACAATTATTGCGTCTGAGCATAATGACCCATGGAAGATTGAGGAGCTATGGTGGAACCATGAAAAGCGGGTGGCTTGTTTCGAGAAAGTAGATGCCATTCATTTTCTACTCAATAAATATATTGAATCCGTTCCAAAACATTTGCATGACAAAGTAATTACCATTCCGAATGGGGTAGAAATACCGAATCAAATAAACCTGGAGAACCGCGAGAAACTAATTGTGAGCGTAGGCCGGCTTGTGCCGCAGAAGCGCTTCGACAGCCTGATTGAGGCGGTCAGCTTAGTGCAGGAAAACCTGCGCGGAACAGGCCATCGTGTAGAGATTTACGGAGAAGGTGAGCTTCGAAATTCGTTAATGCAACAAATACAGCAGCAGAACGTGGAAGACATTGTCTTCCTGATGGGTAATACCAGCGAGATCGAAAAGGTCTATCAGCGGGCGGATTTCTTTGTATTAGCCTCTGATTTTGAAGGCTTGCCCGTTACCTTGTTAGAAGCCCTTTCTTATGGTCTTCCCGTAATTGGATTCAAGCATTGTAATGGGCCAAATGAAATTATCCGCCCTGAGCAAGAAGGTTTATTAGTGGATAGCGTCCAATCACTGGCTGAGGCCATTGAAATAATGATAAATAATAATAACGATCGAATAAAACCGTACAATCGTGCAAAAGATTACTCATTAGCAAATTTTTATGAGTCGTGGAAAGAAAAATTAATTGATATAGTAAAGGTTTAGTCATGAAGTTTAAAAAATGCGTCCTTCATATAGGTATAGAGAAAACAGGATCCACCACTATACAACGGTTTCTAGAAAAAAATAGAGAAGCACTAATAGATCAAGGTCACTATTATCCTAAATCATTAGGTCCTTGTAGAGGTAGCCACTATTACTTGGTTGTTTATAGCAGACACGAAGATGTCTACGATGATTTAAGATTAATATCGGGTGTTTCTAATAAAGAAGAGCTTTATAGCTTTAGAAGGAAGCTAGAGAATGAGATTGAGCAGGAGTTCAATTCACTTGAGGGTGGCCGAACACTACACATTAGTTGTGAAAATTTTCATAGCCGATTACATGGCATTCCAGCAATTGAAAAAGTTAAAAAGTTGCTTTCACCCTATGTACAAGATTTTCAGGTTTTATGTTACTTAAGACCCCAGCATGAGGTCGCGTTATCTCTTTACAGTACTGATATGAAATTGGGTGGTTTGCCAAAGTCACCACTTCCGAAAGTAGATTCGAATAACCACTATTATAACTATTTTGTGATGTTGGAAAAGTGGAGGCACGTATTTGGTAGCAAAAACTTAGAAATAAGATTGTTTGATAGAGAAAATCTTTACGATAATGACTTGATTAAAGACTATATGTACACAACAGGTTTACGCAATAATAACCTTATATCTATAGAAAAAGAAAACGAATCTTTGTCCCTTGAAGGATTAGAGTTGCTCGGAGAGTTGAATAAATACTTGCCAAGATTCGAAGGTGATAAACCAACTGGTTACAGAAAAAATATAGCTGAATGCATGGAAAAAATATTCCCTGGTAAAGGCGCAACAATAAAAAGAAAAAGTGCTGAAGATTTTTATCACCAATTCGAAGAGTCAAACAATCAAGTAGCTAAAAAATATTTAAGCAAAAGTAAATTGTTTTTTCCTCGCTTTTTAAAATACCCTGAGGATGAAAGTTATTTCAACGATGTTGACGAATCTGTGTTTATTTTGTTGAGTCATATCATACCAATCTACGATAAAAAGATAGTTCTAAATGGCATTAGTATAACTCTGCCAATTGAAAGTCGTAAAATCTATCAAAACTATAAAGATATGCTTAGGTTATATGAAAAAGAAAAGCTTTTATCTTTTGTGGCGCAGATTTGGAAGAGTAACGAATTTAAAAGCACATAACAAGAAGTATTGAATGCTAGTAGTGCAGAAATACAGATTTGCAAAGATGTATAACTATATACGTTGTATATTTTTATGGTTTGTGAAGGTGGCAATTCAACACTAAAATTGTTCTATTGCGTTAAAAATATGTAGAAATAAAAGCTAAAAAATTGGCGTTTTCAATGACCGATTACTCAAAAAAAGAAGATGTAATAAGGTGACAAAATGAGTCAAGATATACAGAATTATTTAGGAAGATTTAGTAGCTGTAAAATATTATAAAGTTAAAGGTTTTATGTTTTAAAAAACTAAATGATGAGCTGACTAAAATTTTTTCTAAGCCTGGTTAACGGGGGTAATCCCCCCGAAAAAAGCGGTTCTCAAAAGTAGAATTTTCCGTAAGCTAAACGCAGGGAGATTCTGCATGAAAAAGCCACGTTTTTTCGACAGCCAGATCCTGTCGATACTCAAACAAGCCGAGAATGGCGTACCGGTTCCGGAAATGTGTCGCGAACACGGTATGAGCAGTGCCAGCTTTTACAAATGGCGCGCCAAATTCGATGGCATGGATGCGCCCATAATGGCTCGTTTGAAAGAGCCGGAGGACGAGAACCGCCGGCTCAAGAAAATGTACGCCGAAGAGTGACTCAAGTCGGACATTCTCAAGGAAGCCATCGAAAAAAAGTGGTAAAGGGCACAGTATCTGTTCGACAGCACCGAAGAAGTTCAAGATTACGCCATTCACTGGCTCTGGCACTACAATTACGAGTGAACCAATATGGGACTCGAAGGGATTACTCCTCAACAGAAGTTGGCCATGGTGGGCTAGGCTCTACTTTTGAACCCCGTTAAAAAATGGGGGGATTACCGGGTACCTGGCTATCCGTCAGCAAATGTCGTTTGGGTCTGGGTGGCCACTGTCTGTCTGGTTGGGGTCGATAGCCGCTTCTTTTTTGGCTGACACGGTAGCACTGTCCATGCAAGCTCTCGACCAATTAAGTCGGTCAGCGTTATGTAGTTGCTGTAAGAGCGTTTGGTGTAGGTGTTCCCATACGCCAGCTTGCTGCCAATCCCGCAATCGTCGCCAGCAGGTCACGCCTGAACCGCACCCCATTTCCTGCGGTAACATACGCCATGGAATGCCTGAACGAAGGACGAAAATAATGCCTGTCAGCGCAGCGCGATTGGATATAGGTGGCCTGCCGCCACGAGCGCCGACCTGAGGCGTGGGTAACAGAGGTTCAACAATGGCCCAGAGTTCGTCTGAAGCAATCTTTGAAGTCATACGCTCAGGCTGCAAATGAGGTAACTTCCTTCAAGGTTTTGAAACGTGCTCTAAGCGGTAAATTTCGGAGCGAATGCCTAAACCGTCACTAGTTTAGAACGATGGATGAGAAGAAAACGGAAATTGAAGCGTGGCGAAACCATTACAATCACGTTCGCCCTCACAGTTCATTCAATTGTCTGCCACCTGCTGAGTATGCTTAAAGAGCGTATAGTGTGGGAATCTTACTGATCGAGTGAGATTTCCTTTGATTTTAAATTTCTAATAGTTTTAATTTTTTTAAGATAAGTTGGGTTTTGTACCTTACTTGATATTATTTGTAATAAATATAGTTATGGCTGAACTTTTATAAAAGTTGATTTCTTCTCTTGTTAATGCATTATAATGCCAGGTTTTTATATGATCAAAAAGAAATTCTCGCAGTTTTTAGTAAGTAGAACGTTGGCAGATTGTTACGATGTTGTTTTACACATTGGCGCTCCCAAAACGGGTTCCTCTGCGATTCAGCGTTTTTGCTCTTTGAATAAAAAAAGTTTAGAATCTCTAGGGTTTTATTATCCTGATCACCCCTTGGATAAAAACGGCGTTTCAGGTGGTCATACCCAAGTAGCTGGTGCTTTAATTAATGGTAACGTTAAGGTGGCGAATAGCCGTCTACTGGAATGGTTGGAAGTTGCTAAAAGTAAAAATCTAACCTTGATTTTATCTGCAGAAGCTTTTTATGGGCTACATAAACAAATGGCTCAATCATGCAGGGGCTTGAAGGTTAAAGTTGTTGGCTTCCTACGCCATCCGCTTGATTACATGCTTGGTAACCATAACCAAGGCATCAAACGTCATATGATGACCAAGCGCCTTAATCAGGCTATACCAGAAATGTTAAGCCAACCAACTCCTCATTTAGTGGGTAAGCCCTTCTGCAACTGGGCAGATGAGTTTGGCGATGAAAATTGCATTTTCTTACCCTACCGAGCTCCAGGTCACGGTGCGCCTATAGAACTTTCTTTTTTAAAAGCGTTAGGTGTGTCTGAAAAAGCCGCTAAGCGTATGGTCGGTGAAGTTTCTGTTACGAACCGTAGCTATGTAAAATCTGCCTTAGAAGTGAAGCGACTTTTAAATACGGTTTTACCTGAATTGCCGGAATCCTATGCCCATCAAGTCGATTGGTGCTTACAAGGGTACTCAGATAAAGCGCTCAATGAAACGCCTTATCAGATAAGTGATATTCCAGCTGTATTATTAAAAGAGTTATCATCTCATCTCTTACAACAAATGGAAGAAGTTAAAGCTCGTTTTCCTGAGTTAAAAGAAGCAACCACGTTTTCGGCAGAGGATAAGCATCAAAGTAGTGATGATATAAATTTAATTAATCCATTGCAGGCTCTGCGTAACGAGATTCCTGATATTTATTTTGAAGTCAAAAATCAAGCTTTACAATTGAGGGGGAAGGGTAAAAAAGATTATGCTTTCCTGAAACTGTTAGAATTATTAAATATCGACTTTGTTGAGCCCGCACCCACCGAGACTCTTTTGCCGGAAAGTGCCCTCAAGATTTTAGCTAGCTCTAAAGCACAGGCCGCCGATTACTTGCGTGAAACTGCCTTGATACTTGAACGCGCGGGCTGCATCAAGGAAGCGCTTGAGGTTATTGAATTAGCCCAGCAGAAGAGACCCAATGGGGAAGGCATAAAACAAATCAAACTGCGCCTGAAAAAAATTGCTGAAAAAAATATTCTTTAAGATTTTTTATTTATAAAGAGTTAAACATTTGTTTACTATATCCCCTTCAGTTAAGCCACGATGTGATCTAGTTAAGTTGTCAGCTCATGAAGAGTTCGAATGGCAAGCTATAGACGAAGACCCACAATTTACCCTGCCCAAAGCCCGACTTCTACCCGGCTGGCAAATGCTGGAAGTGGCGATTGACCATGATCAGCCCAGTGCAGCGGTGAAGCTCTTTTTTAACCGTGGCAAAGGTTTTGAACAAGAAGCAAGTGTTTACCTACCATTAAAAAGTGGGCGTATTACCAAGCGGCTTTTCTGGATGCCTTTTGGGGTCAAAACACTTCGTTTAGACCCGCTGGAAAGTGAAGGGCAATTTACTATTCGCCACCTACGTTTTGTTTGGTTGACCCCTTGGTTCGCCCACGACCGATTGGCACAGCGTTTGGCCAATATGCATTATAAGTGGCGCAACGTACCTAAGCGTCAGGTAATCAAGGCACTTAAAGATCAATCGGTTGAATCGGGGCGCTCATGGCGTGACATTGCCCTGGAAACCTACGAAGCGACGTTTGAACGGTTTTCGGTGCAGCGTAGCTATAATGATTGGATCAGGGGGCAGGCCAAGCCTAGCAAGGCCGAACTAGCAGCTACCTTGGATGAGCTTACCTTTAAGCCGCTGGTATCAGTGCTTGTGCCCGTTTATAACCCGCCGCTTGAGCACTTAAAAAGTTGCTTGGATTCCGTATTGGGCCAAGCGTATCCACATTGGCAGCTCTGTATTGCCGATGATGCTTCTACTGATCCAGACGTGTCAGCACTGTTAGCCGATTACGTAGAGCAAGACCGCCGTGTACATGTCGTTACCCGTGCACAGAATGGGCATATTTGTGCTGCTAGTAATAGTGCACTGGGGCTTGCTGAAGGCGAATACATCGCACTGCTAGATCATGACGACTGCCTGGCACAAGAAGCGCTATTGGAAATGGTCGCAGCGCTTAATCAGCAGCCTCAGGCAAGGCTGTTATACAGCGATGAAGATAAGCTAGATGAGGGTGGGCAGCGGTTTGACCCGCACTTTAAGCCGGATTGGAACCCTGATCTGTTACTGGCTCAAAATTATATTTCCCATTTGGGTATGTATGAAACCGCATTAGTAAAAGAAGTTGGCGGTTTCCGTGAAGGATTTGAAGGTAGCCAGGATCACGACCTGGTGCTTCGGGTAAGTGCTCACTTGCGTCCCGAACAGATAGTACGCGTACCTAAAGTGCTTTATCACTGGCGGGCGGCGGAAGGTTCCACCGCACTGAATAGTGGGCAAAAGGATTATACCTCCCAGGCTGGGCTTAACGCCGTTGCTGATCATGTCGCTATCCGCCACCCTGGTGCTAAGGTTGAGCATGGGGAGTTTGCTAATACCTACCGTGTTCGTTGGCCGGTACCCACCCCTGAGCCACTAGTGAGCTTGTTAGTACCCACTCGGGATCGTGTTGAAATATTGAAGCCGTGTGTAGATGCCATTCTATCGCGTACCGATTACCGCAATTTCGAACTGTTGATTCTGGATAACCAAAGTACCTGTCTGAAAACATTGGCTTACATGGATAAGGTAGCCGAGCAGGATTCTCGGGTACGTGTATTGCGTTGGGAGCAGCCGTTTAACTATTCCGCTATTAACAATTTCGGTGCGCAGCATGCCAATGGTGACATTATTGGTTTGGTGAATAACGATATAGAACCTATCAACTCGGATTGGCTAACCGAAATGGTGAGACAGGCAAGCCGTCCAGAAATTGGCTGTGTGGGTGCTAAGCTCTATTACCCAAACGATACAATTCAACATGCAGGCGTTATTTTAGGCATTGGCGGTGTGGCTGGGCATGCGCATAAATACTTTACCCGCCATGCGATTGGTTATTTCACTCGGTTGCATATTGCACATAATTTATCTGCTGTTACCGCCGCCTGCTTACTTGTTCGCAAGGAAATATTCAACGAGGTGGAGGGGCTGAATGAAGAGCGTTTGGCAGTAGCGTTTAATGATGTAGATTTTTGTTTGAAGGTGCGTGAGGCAGGCTACCGTAATCTGTGGACGCCCTACGCTGAGCTTTATCATCATGAATCTATCTCTCGCGGCGCTGACGACAACGCTAAGAAGCGAGCTCGCGCAGCAGGGGAAGTCGCCTACATGCGCAAAACTTGGGCAGAGAAGTTAGATAACGACCCCGCCTATAACCCTAATCTAACGCTAGTGCATGAGGACTTTTCATTAAGATAAGTGTGAGGAGTAAGGCGTGAGAAGTGAAGCACAGTGGGTAGTGCTTAGCGATGGGGGGCGTCCAACGGAAGATATTTATTTTCTGGAATCGGCCGCGCCTGTTTTGCGCCAGCAGGGTGCAACGGTTAACCGGGAGGTTGCTTCACACTCATTAGGCGCGGCGTTCATGCATGGCCGCTCTTTTCTGCGCCGCTATCAAGAGGCCAACCTGCTGCTTTGCCGCTCCTTGCCGCTTGGCTGGCTGCGCTGGTTAGAGCGCAACCGTAACGCTTTTGGTTATATTGCCTATTTAATTGATGACGATATTGCCGCTGCCGCCCTTGATACCACACTCCCCGGCGCTTACCGCAAACGTATGGCGGGCATCGCTAGCCTTCAGCCGCGCTTGCTGGCCTTGGCCGATGAAGTGGTGACATGTAGCGATCAACTCGCAAGCTACTTTACCCCACGCCACCCCAATGTTTCAGTGCTAACTCCTCCTTTGTTAGCGCCATTGCCAGGCCATGAACACTTTGCCGCTTTCCCTTCTACACAATCACCTTGGCAAATAGGCTTTCACGGTACGCGGGCGCATCTGCAGGATCTACTGCATATCGCGCCTTCCTTGGAAGCACTGCAACAGCAACGTAGTGATACTGAGCTTGAGATAATGCTGGGCCAGCATACTCCCAAGCGTTTGGCGACGTTGCCACGGGTAAAAAGCCCAGCACCGTTACCCTGGCAGGCTTTTCAGCAGTACCAACGCCTGCACCGCTTGCACATTGGCTTGGCGCCGCTGCTTGCAACGCCGTTCAACCAGGGTAAGTCGTTTATCAAGTTTCTGGATATTGCTGCCATGGGCGGGGTAGGCATCTACTCCAATCGCTACCCCTATACGGAGGTAGTGCGCCATGGCGAAAATGGTTTGTTGGTGGGCGATTCCCTTGAAGAATGGCAAGCAGGTTTAAATCGGCTTCTCAATAACCCCGAAGCGACCGCTAAAATGGCAAGCCAGGCGGCGCGTGATGCCTTAAATGTTGGTAACCCGCAGAAAGCGATAACGTTTTGGCAATCGCGACAGGCAAAGGATTTTTAATCTTCAATTGCGTACGGTGCGCTGCAGCTAACTTCGTAGTGCATGATAGGTAAGCGAGCGCACCTACGAGAGCATCGCGTAGCATTGCCAGGGATGGTTAGGTGCCATAAAGCGCCGTTCCGCCGCTTCCCGCGGGTGCCTCATTCGCTCGTACCTCGCGAGATTCGTTACCACGCGCTACAAGACCTATTCTCCTCACCTTCACCCTTCGCCTAAAACGGAAACACCCACGGTGTAATTAACAGCACCGCCGCTGAATAGACCACGCTAACCGGCAAGCCAATTCTTAAAAAGTCAGTGATGCGGTAACGGCCGGGCGAGTACACCATCAAGTGCGTTTGATAGCCAAACGGAATGAAAAAGCACGCACTGGCGCCATACGCCACGGCCATGACAAAGGGCAGTGGGTCGGCGCCAAAAGCGTTGGCGGTGCTCCACGCGACGGGAAATGCCAGTGCGGCGGCAGCGTTATTGGTCACCGTTTCTGTGAGTACAAGCGTTAGCAGGTAGCAACCAATAAAGGCGGCATAAATACCGTAACCGCTGAACAGGTATTGCATGCCACTGGCTAAAAGGCCGGCTGCCCCTGAGTTTTCCAGCGCTTGGGCAATGGCTAACGCCGAACCGATAATAAGCCATAGTTCAAACGGAAAACGGCGGCGTAGCTCCGCCAGGCTGAGCACTTTCATTAGCAGTAGCCCGCCTAACAGTATTAGCAGCCCGTGAAAGAGTGGCAGCACATTAGCCGTGGCCAGGCCGATCACTGCTGAAAACCCTCCCATGGTGAAGAGGCTTTCCTTGGTACTCAAAGGCGGCCTGGTAAAACTGCCGCTTAGCAAATGGAAGTTGCGGTCCAGGTTACGATGCTGACGGAAGTCAGCACTTACCGCTAGCAGCAAACAGTCCCCCACGCGAAGCGGTATTTTTCCTAATTGCCCCTCCAAACGTTTTTCCCCCCGCCGTATACCCACCACCCCCGCACTGAACATGCTCCTAAAATCCACGTCCTGCAAGGTTTTACCTGAAAGCTCGGATTCGTGGGAAATCACCACTTCTACCAGGTTGGTCGCCAGCAGGTTATCGGCTTGATGACCAAAGAGTTGCAGCCCCGGAAAGCGCTGCAGGGCTTGCACTTTGCCCACTTCTCCTGTGAATACCAGCGTGTCGTTAGCCAACAGTTGCTCACCGGGTGCCACGGGGCTAATTAGCCGCCCTTGGCGCTCTATTTCAAGTAAATAGAGCCCATCCAGGCTGCGCAGGCCGTTTTCTTCAATGGTTTTGCCGATCATGGGCGAGTCCGCTTCCAAATCGGCGGCCAAGAAGTACGAGAGCTTTTCTTTAGTGTCTTCCAGCTGGTGGTGCGGCAGGGCGTTAGCGCGCCACATCAGTACGCACAGGGTTATCAGCGCTACCGGCACACCCACCAGGCTGAACTGGAACATACCTAGCTCACTGCCACTGGCGCTTAAATTAAACGAATTCACCACGAGATTGGTGGAAGTGCCAACCAGCGTGGTAATGCCGCCCAAAATGGATGCATAAGAAAGCGGGATTAACAGCCGAGAGGGGGCGATGCGCTGCTGGCGTGAAATAGCCCCTAAAAAGGCGGCGACCACCGCCGTGTTATTTAAAAACGCAGAGAGCACCGCCGTGCTACCCATTAAACGTGCCGTGGCAAGCCGCGGGTGGCCCTTTAACAAGTGGCGCGATAGCCAGTCCAGCAGGGGAGAGCGTTCAAGAGCTAATGACACCAGCAGCAGCAGTAATAACGTGGCGAGCGCTGGGTTAGTGTATTGCGTAAGCAAGGTGGTGGTATCGACAAAACCGAGCAGCAAAAAAATCCCGGCTAAAGTGACAAAGGCGATGGCGGGCTTAACGCGCCCACTAATTAGCAACGCTAACAATAGGGCGATGGAAGACAGAACGGCCCAAGGGATCATGGTAGGTCCTTACAAGTGTTAAAATATGTAACTTACTCTCTGGATTTTACGCAAGCTTTTATGATAGTGTCTATTTATTGTATTTTTAAGCAATATTTATTTTTTATAACTTCTTTAATTTCAGGTAATTAACTTTAATTTTGAGTATTAAACATTTATCGCCTGAAAAGCTCAATGAGCGCCGTATGCTCGCCGTGAAATTGCGTTTGGATGGGTTGACGGTGGCAGCGGTAAGCCAGCGAACCGGGCTTTCTGCCCCTACGGTATCGGCGGCTTGGAAGGCGTTTCGTGAGGGTGGCTGGGCGGCAGTGCCGGTGCGGCCTCGCGGACGGTTGAAGGGGCAGGCAAACGTACTGGATGCCACTGTTCAGCAACTGCTTTGGGATGCGCTTTATGCCGGGCCTGCCGCTGATCAGCCCGGTTGGAACAGTGCCGGCCTGGCTGCTTACTTACGCGATGAGCACGGCGTTGAGCTAACCCAGCGTGCTATTGAGCACTGGTGGGAAAGTGAAAGATTAAAGCACGAGCCATGGCCGTTAGAGGCGTTGGCTAAACAACGTTCGCAGCGGGGGCGGTGGTATCGGCAATCGGTTGCTCCCCTGTTTGCCAAACTGGAGCAGGCCGAGCAGCGTTGGCAGGGCGGTGTACGCAAAGTGGCGCATCCACATCGGTTGGTTTACCAGCTCTATTTGCATGGTCCGCGTGGCCGGTTATGGATGCGCTGTTATCAGCATCCGCCCGTAGCGAGTGATTATTTAACCGCTATGGGGGCACTGAGTAGTAAAGGGCCTGTCGCCTTGGTGTTTCATGGCGCTTGGTTTTCAGCCAGTCCGGAAGTTACGGCTTGGTTGGCGCAACAGACGATGTTTTGGTTAGTGCAAGTACCTGCCGATAGCAGTGTGGCTTCCTAGGGTTTGTGCGAAAAGTTGCTGAGCGAAGGCCAGAAAAGGCAAAAATCAGCGAAAAAGCGGAGTTTACGTGTGTAAATGAGTATTTTGATCGGACTCGCGCACGAGCTGATTTTTAACGCCGTATGGTCGAGCGCAAGCAGTTTTCGTACAAAGCCTGCACTTGAGAACTTACTTTTCACCTTACGTTGGGACAGATGATGACATCACTCACCCATTTGCAACGACTGGAAGCGGAAAGCATTCAGATCATGCGCGAAGTGGTCGCCGAGACTGAAAACCCGGTAATGCTCTATTCCGTCGGTAAAGATTCGGCGGTTATGCTGCACTTGGCACGTAAAGCATTTGCGCCTTCGCCTCCGCCGTTTCCGCTATTGCACGTTGATACACGCTGGAAGTTCCGCGCCATGTATGAATTCCGCGACAAGATGGCGGAAGAGATTGGTATGGATTTGCTGGTACATATCAACCCGGAAGGCATTGAGAAAGATATCAACCCGTTTACGCATGGCTCGGCCATTCATACCGATGTGATGAAAACAGAGGGGTTGAAGCAGGCGTTGGACAAGTACGGCTTTGATGCGGCCTTTGGCGGCGCCCGGCGGGATGAGGAGAAATCCCGCGCTAAAGAGCGTATTTTTTCGTTCCGTACAGCGCAGCATCGCTGGGATCCGAAAAACCAGCGCCCGGAGTTATGGAAGCTCTATAACACGCGTAAGCATCCCAAAGAGTCGATTCGCGTCTTCCCGATATCCAACTGGACCGAGTTGGATATATGGCAGTACATCCATCTGCAAAATATCCCTATTGTGCCGCTTTATTACGCCGCCGAGCGTCCAGTGGTTGAGCGCGATGGCGCGCTGATCATGGTGGACGATGAGCGTATGCCGCTAGAGCCAGGTGAAGTGCCCATGATGCGTAAAGTGCGTTTTCGCACCTTGGGGTGCTATCCGCTTACGGGTGCCGTTGAGTCTGACGCCGATACGCTACCGGCGATTATTCAAGAAATGCTGCTGACCAAAACATCGGAACGCCAGGGTCGAGTGATTGATAACGACAGCGCGGCCTCCATGGAGAAGAAGAAGCAAGAGGGGTATTTTTAATGTCTCACTCATCTGACCTGATTGCTGATGATATCGAAGGTTATCTAAAAAACCACGAGCATAAGGGCTTACTGCGCTTTATTACGTGCGGAAGCGTTGATGACGGTAAAAGTACGCTGATTGGCCGTTTACTGTTTGAATCGAAGCTGCTGTTCGAAGACCAGCTGGCAGCGATTGAAGCCGACTCGAAAAAGTACGGCACCCAGGGCGGCGAAATGGATTTTGCGCTGCTGGTGGATGGCTTGGCTGCTGAGCGCGAGCAGGGCATCACCATTGATGTGGCGTATCGGTTCTTCTCGACCGAAAAGCGTAAGTTTATTGTGGCGGATACCCCAGGGCACGAGCAGTACACCCGTAACATGGTCACGGGGGCTTCTACTGCCGATGCCGCTATTTTGATGGTTGATGCGCGCCACGGTATCTTGACCCAAACCCGCCGCCATAGCTTTTTGATGTCGTTAATGGGAATGCGCCATTTGGTGGTTGCTATTAACAAGATGGATCTGGTCGATTACTCCAAAGCGCGTTTTGATGAAATCGTCGAAGAGTACCGTGCCTTTGCCAAACAGCTCGGTTTGGAAAATATCACCTTCATTCCCATGTCGGCACTGAAGGGCGATAACGTCATTGAGCACAGCGCCAAAATGCCGTGGTACCACGGCACTACGCTGCTGGGCTATCTGGAAACGGTCGAGCTTGATGCAGAGCATCTTCAGCGCTCACCTTTCCGCATGCCGGTGCAGTGGGTCAATCGTCCCAACCTGGATTTCCGCGGTTTTACCGGGATGATTGCCAGCGGCGTGATTCGCCCGGGCGACCAGATTCGCGTGCAGCCTTCGGGTAACACCAGCACTGTTTCGCGTATTTACACCTTTGATGGTGATTTAGATGAAGCAGTGGCAGGGCAGTCGATTACGCTACTGTTGGAAGACGAAATTGATATTTCCCGTGGCGACGTGATTTCCGGCGTGGAACAGCCCGCTCACACGGCTGATCAATTTGAAACAACGTTAGTCTGGATGCATGAGGCGCCGTTATTACCAGGCCGCCCTTATTTAATGAAAATAGGCACCCAGACGGTTTCTGCGACCGTGACCGATATCAAGTATCAGGTGAACGTAAATACCCTGGAACACATGGCCGGTAAGCAGCTGGACTTGAACGGCATTGGGGTATGTACCATCAGCCTTAACCGCGCCGTTGCCTTTGATGCTTATAAAGACAACCAGGATACCGGCGGCTTCATTCTGATCGACCGTATGACAAACAATACGGTAGGCGCGGGAATGCTCCACTTTGCGCTTCGTCGTAGCCAAAATATTCATATGCAGCATGTGGATATTGATAAGCAGGCACGTGCGTTAGCGAAAGGGCAAAAGCCCGCGGTGCTTTGGTTCACGGGCCTTTCTGGCGCGGGTAAGTCGACTATTGCGAATTTGGTTGAGAAGAAACTGTTCAGTAGCGGGCAGCATACCTATTTGCTGGATGGCGATAATGTGCGCCATGGCCTAAACCGTGATTTGGGCTTCACGGATGCCGACCGCGTAGAAAACGTGCGCCGTGTTGCGGAAACCGCAAAGCTGATGGTCGATGCCGGGTTGATTGTCATGTCGGCATTTATTTCACCCTTCCGTAGCGAGCGCCAGTTAGCGCGAGATTTGTTGGAGGAAGGCGAATTCATCGAAATTTTTGTCGATGCACCGCTGGATGTCGTTGAAGCGCGTGACCCTAAAGGGCTGTACAAAAAGGCCCGCCGTGGGGAGCTGAAAAACTTCACCGGTATTGATTCTGCCTACGAAGCCCCTGAAGCGCCGGATGTTCATTTGAAAACATCTGAGATGAATGCGGAAGAGGCAGCTGATACCGTTATTGCAGCACTGCGTGAACGCGGAATGATCAATTAAATTGAATGCTTGAGCTGTCAGGTAAGGGCTACGTTGCCTTGGCTTGACAGCTTTTTTTATGCAAGGGCTAGGTCTTAGGGGCTGGGTCTTATGGAAGGATTAAAAGATGGCGCTTATTGATCAAACACTATTGGATGCCGTTGAACGTATTGCCCGCGAAGCGGGTGATGCCATTATGAGCGTTTATGCCCGCGAGTTTAGCGTCGAAGAAAAAGAAGATAAAAGCCCTCTGACCGAAGCTGATAAAGCCGCCCATGATGTGATTATGCGTGGTTTACAGTCGCTTCCTGTCACCCTTCCCATTCTATCGGAAGAAGATGCAGATGGCTTTACGGGCGTGGATAGCGATGGTCGCTATTGGTTAGTTGATCCATTGGACGGTACCAAAGAATTCATCAAGCGTAATGGTGAGTTCACCGTTAATATTGCCTTGATTGAACAGGGTAAACCGGTTTTGGGGGTTGTTACCGCGCCAGCGTTGGGTGTGGCGTACGTGGCTGCCGAAGGCCTGGGCGCGTTTAAGATTGAAGCTGACGGCCAGCGCCATGCGATTGAAGTGGCGGGTAAGCCAGGCGCAGAGGCTACCTGGCGCGTAGTCGGCAGCCGTTCTCACCCAAGCCCCGACCTGGCCGCGTGGTTAGAAAAACTGGGTAAGCATGAGATGCTGCCTATGGGTAGTTCACTTAAGCTATGTTTGGTAGCAGAAGGCAAGGCCGATGCTTACCCTCGTTTAGGCCCCACTTGTTTATGGGATACCGGTGCCGCTCACGCGATAGTACTCCAGGCAGGGGGAAAAGTAGAAACGCTGGAAGGCGCACCGCTTAGCTACGCGACGCCTGGTGAAAAGCTGAATCCTTACTTTATTGTATGGGGATATTAAAGGCTCAAATACTTTGATGCATTCGCCACTACACACGGCGAGGCAGGCGTGGCGCTGCTTTTGTAAATCCGGTTTAATCAGGGTAAGTCGTTTATTGGATTTTGAATATTGCTGCAATAGGGGCGTGGGTATTTATTCAAACCGCTACCCTTGTACGTGAGTGGTTCGTCACGGTGAGAATGGCTTGTTGGTGGAAGATTCTCCCGCAGCGTGGCAGGCTGGTTTACCGTAGTTATTGAATAACCTACAAGCAATCGCCCATATGGCTTGGCAGGCTCAGCAGGGTGGTGATTAAGTTTTACAAGGGAGCTATATGTATGGAAGCTATCGTGAACGCATTTTTTGATGAAACCCCCAATGCCAATGTAGCCCGCGAGCGGGTGTCATTTGGCACCTCTGGTCACCGGGGCCGTGCGGCCGAGCGTACCTTTAACGCTGCGCATATTATTGCTATTACCCAGGCCGTGGTGGATTACCGTATTGAGGCAGGCTATCAAGGACCGCTTTTTCTTGGCTTTGATACCCATGCGCTTTCCAGGCCTGCTTGGGAGTGCGCGCTACAGGTATTGGCAGCTAATAACGTGCCGGTATTGGTTGAAAAAGATCACGGCTATACCGCAACACCCTTGGTTAGCCATGCCATTTTGCGGCACAACGCCTCCAATCCGGCGTTAGCTGATGGGTTGATTATTACGCCTTCGCACAACCCGCCTGAAGATGGCGGCATCAAATACAACCCCTCCCACGGCGGTCCGGCAGATACGGATGCCACTTCTTGGATAGAGCTGCGCGCCAATGCGTATCTGTTGCGTGAGCTTGGCGATGTGTCGCTTGTCTCTGTGGAAGAGGCGCTTGCCCATGCACAAGAATACGATTTTACCGCACACTATGTCGCTGACCTCAGTAATGTAGTGGATATGCAGGCCATTCAGCGTGCAGGTTTAATCTTAGGCGCAGACCCGATGGGTGGCACTGCTCTGCCGGTATGGCAGGCGGTTGCGAAACACTATGAGCTTGCCCTGGAAGTGGTCAACATCGAGGTTGACGGGGCGTTTGCCTTCATGCCGCCGGATCACGATGGCAAAATCCGTATGGATTGCTCAAGCTCGGCGGCCATGGCGAACCTGTTAAACATCAAGGATCGCTTCGACATAGCATTTGGCAACGACCCGGATGCCGACCGCCACGGCATTGTGGACGCCAACGGCTTGATGAACCCCAACCACTTTCTAGCCGTGTGTATCGATTATTTAATGAGCCATCGGCCTGAGTGGGCGGCGTCGCTTAAGGTTGGTAAGACACTCGTATCCTCTTCCATGATCGATCGGGTAGTGGCTTCTCACGGGCGTGAGCTTTATGAAGTGCCCGTAGGCTTTAAGTGGTTTGTGGGGGGGCTTCATGAAGGTTGGTTGGCGTTTGGTGGCGAGGAGAGTGCGGGCGCCAGTCTTCTGACTCGTAACGGGAAGGCATGGTCGACCGATAAAGATGGCATTGCGCTTTGTCTGCTTGCGGCCGAAATTCTGGCGGTAACGGGAAAAACACCCAGCATGTATTACCGCGAGTTAACGCAGCGCTTTGGCGAACCTTTCTATAAACGCGTGGATACCCCGTGCACGCCCGAAGAAAAGGCAGCATTCAAAAAGCTTAATAGTGAAAGTGTTACCGCCCAGGAATTGGCTGGCGATGCAATCACTGCCGTACTGGTCGCGGCGCCCGGTAATGGAGCAAGCATTGGGGGGATTAAAGTAACCACAGAAAACGGCTGGTTTGCGGCACGCCCCAGTGGTACGGAATCGCTTTATAAAGTGTATGCCGAAAGCTTCAAGGGTTCTGGGCATTTAGATGAATTGATTGAAAGCGCTGGCACACTGCTTTCAAGCGTATTAAAAGAATAAGGTAGCAAGGGTGGTTACGCCATCATACACGTGGGGCCTCCCATGCGGGGTCTCGCGTCACGAGGGCTTGCGGTGTTATTTAAAGGGGGTATGTATAAATATTGTAATGTTTGGTAAGTAAAATATATATCTGTAACAGAAGCTCTGCGCCACAGTATCGCATTTTAGTGGCGATTTGATGATATATGTTTATTTTTGCCACTGGTGCTACGGAGGGGCGCCGGCCTGTTAATTATAATGCGCTATGTATCTTTAACATTTGTGCCTACGAAAGCTTACTGATTAGATATATTGTAAAGCTATGTAAACAATGTTAGAAAGTGGCGTAAAGCTTGCTTTAACCCAATGGTTGAGTCAGTTGGCCTTTCCTTTCAGGGATGAAATTATGAACTCATCAACGCTCTCTCGGTCTCCCCGCACTTATTCGCCGGTTAACGCATTATATGCTCACGCTGAGCAGCTCCAGGCGCACTCGTTGAGCGATTTGCTGGGATGCGATTCATCATCCGCCCAGCAGCGCGCGAGCGCCTTAGCGTTCACGTTCGGCTCACTGCATTTGGATGTCAGCAAGCAGCGGATTACTCCCCACACACTTAAACTATTGATTGATTGGGCACATAGCTGCGGTGTGAAAGAAAAGCGCCAGGCGCTTTTTTCAGGGCAAAAGGTGAATATCTCTGAGCGCCGCGAAGCGCTTCATATGGCTGCCCGCTGGCCTAAACATAAAACGCCGCCGAAAGGCATGGAAGCAGCGGCCACGTTTTGCCAGCAGCAACAGTTGCGCTTAGCTGGCATGGTTTCGCGTGTACATGAGGGGCGCTGGTTTGGGGCAACAGGGCAAGCCATTACTGATGTGGTGCATATTGGTGTTGGTGGCTCTGATCTAGGGCCAAAACTGATCAGTGAAGCGCTGGCCGATCGTCCAAGTCATGAAAAGGTCAGAGTCCATTATGTTTCTACCATGGACGGCGCCCAGCTCTTGCCTTTGATGGAGCGCTTAAACCCTGCCACTACACTTCTGGTTTTAGCCTCCAAGTCCTTTACCACCGCTGATACTCAATTTAACGTGCGAACGGCGCTTGCTTGGCTAAGCGAGGCGTTGGAAATAGATATATCCACTATCTGCCATCACCAGCTGGTTGGGGTGTCATCCAAGCCTGAAAAAATGACGGCGTTTGGCATTCCTGAAGCACACCAGCTGGTATTTAAGGACTGGATTGGCGGGCGTTTTTCGCTTTGGTCGCCCATTGGGGTAAGCGTGGCCATGCAACTGGGTATGGAGCAGTTTAATGCGCTTTTAGCGGGCGCTCATGCCATGGATCAGCACTTCCTGGATGCCCCGCTAGAGGAGAATTTACCTACCTTGCTGGCACTGGTGGGTGCCTGGAACTGTCAGTTTTTGAATATTCCGACACATGCGGTACTTCCCTATGATGGCCGGTTGAAGAGTTTGTCTGCGTATCTGCAGCAGCTTGAGATGGAGTCCAACGGTAAGAGCGTGGGTCTGGATGGGCGCTCCGTTAACCATGCCACATGCCCGATCATGTGGGGTGATGTTGGGCCTAATGCGCAGCATGCGTTCTATCAGCTGCTGCATCAGGGTGGGCATACAGTAAGTGCTGACTTTGTAGCCGTTGCCAAGCGTGATGTTGTGGCAACTGATGAGGTAAGTAGAGCGTTATGTGCCCAAGAGCAACTGACGCTTGCCAACTGTCTGGCGCAATCGCAGCTTTTCGCGCTGGGCGATGATGCTATTCCTGTCTCCCTTCGTGGTCATATGGCACAAGGGTATCGTGGTAATCACCCTAATTCGCTACTGTTATTGCAGGAACTAAACCCATGGAGCATTGGTGCGCTGCTAGCGCTTTATGAGCACAAGGTGTTCGTGCAATCAGTGCTTTGGAACCTCAATCCATTTGATCAACCAGGGGTGGAGCTTGGCAAGCAATTGGCCACCAGCCTCTATGAAATGCTTGCAGGTGAAACGCTTGCCCATAACAATGTAAAAGACCCCAGTACAGAACAGCTGCTGTGTAAGATTAACGAGTGGCGCCAGTAACGTAACGAAATAAGGAAGCAAGGAATGACCCAAGTACGCAAAGCGATTATTCCAGTCGCCGGTTTTGGTACGCGGTTATTGCCGATCAGTAAGGCAATTCCCAAGGAAATGGTGCCTGTCGTTGACCGCCCGCTTATTCAGCATGTGGTAGAAGAGGCATTGGCAGCTGGTATTAATGAAATTGTGCTGGTGACTCGTACAGGGAAATCGGCTATTGAAGATCATTTTGATGCCCATGCCGAGCTTGAAGATTCGCTGGCCAGTAAAGGCAAAGATGCTTTGCTGGAAACGCTTGCGGCTATCGCCCCGCCTGAACTTAAAATTACCAGTGTTCGTCAGCCAAATGCACAGGGCCTGGGTCATGCTGTTTTCTGTGCTGCGCATTTACTGGGCAAAGACGAGCCGTTTGCGGTTATTCTGCCGGATGTACTGGTGAAGCCTCAGGCTGATGGTAATACATGTGATTTAGGCCGTATGGTGGAGCTTTGGGACGCCAGCAATGCCGCTCAAATCATGGTGGAAGCGGTGCCGCAAGAAGACGTTTACCGTTATGGCATTGTGGATTGCGACGAGCCCAGCGCAGGTGAAAGTGCCGATATGCGTGGCGTAGTTGAAAAACCCAAGCCCGAAGAAGCGCCTTCGCGGCTGTCGGTCATTGGCCGCTACATTCTGCCGTACCGGATTATGGAGCTATTGCGTGACCAGCCCCCCGGTGCCGGTAATGAAATCCAGCTGACCGATGCGATTGACCGTTTGATGCAGGAAGGCCAGCAGGTTCAGGCATTCCGTATGCAGGGGCGCACCTTTGATTGTGGTCATATTGAAGGATGGCTGCAGGCGAATAATACCCTGGCGCGTGAGGCCGGGTATAATCTCTAAAAGCTGCCCGGTAGCGTGACCAAGAAGCCGCCCTAGTAGGCGGCTTCTTGCTTTTTCACCATCGCTTTAACATTAGGGATTTTATGGATCACTTGCTGGCCCAGGTGCTGGATATTGCTCGCGAGGCGGGCGAGGCAATCCTGCGTATTTATGCCCAGGATTTTGAAGTTGATATCAAAGCCGATAACAGCCCGGTAACCGCTGCGGATAATGCAGCGAATCAAGTTATTCTAGACGGACTCAAAGCGCTTCCAGAATCGATTCCTATTCTTTCTGAAGAAGGGGGTGAGAGTTTTGCAGGCTCTGATTCTCAAGGGCGTTACTGGCTGGTTGACCCGTTAGATGGCACGAAAGAGTTCGTGAAGCGTAACGATGAATTTACTGTAAATATCGCGCTTATTGAGAACGGCAAGCCGATACTGGGCGTCGTGCTGGCGCCGGTATTTAACGTGGCGTATATCGCAGCCAAAGGGGTAGGGGCATTCAGGGTTGATGAGTCCGGACGACAGGTTATCCATGTTGCCGGTAAGCCAGATAAAGGAAGTCACTGGCGTGTGATGCGTAGCCGTTACCATGCTAACCCCCATTTGGAGCGCTGGTTAAAGCAGTTAGGCCCGCATGAGACGCGCCTCGTGGGCAGCTCGTTGAAGTTTGGCCTCATCGCCGAAGGAAGCGCCGATGTGTATCCGCGTTTAGGCCCCACCAGTCTATGGGATACCGCCGCCGCCCAAGTGGTGGTTGAACAAGCGGGCGGGCGAGTGGTGACCATGGTCGGCACGCCGCTAAGTTATGCTAACCCCAACGAAACCCTTAACCCCGAGTTTGTTGCATGGGGGCATTAACACCGCAAATGTCTCTTGTGTAGCCGCCGCCCGCGGGTGTCTTATTTGCTCGTGCCTCGCGAGATTCGTTACCACGCGCTACGGGTTCAAGCATCATTAGAACATGTGCCTTGCACGTGTTTTGCGTAATGCGATGACCCGTAGCGCGTGGTAAGCCGCCAGGCGCACCCGCGGGAGCAGCGCGCCAAGCGCTGCCGGGGTTGGGTGGTGGGGCGCAAACG
>NZ_RZHF01000021.1 GCF_003990185.1 Vreelandella nanhaiensis
CTCAAAGTTATGCAAGCGGCGGTTTCTGAAAAGTCACTACTGAAGCCGATGGGAAAGGCCTTGGTGACACTTGAGCGGCACGCGGAAGCAGTGGTTAGGCGCTGGCACTCGGGACTGACGAACGCAAGACTGGAAGGGATGAACGGCCTTTTTCAGGCGGCTCGGTCACGCGCACGTGGCTATCGGAACGAGGCTAACTTCATCGCCATGATCTATCTGATTGGCAGCCCGGCGGGCCGCCTATTCGATCAGGCTAAATCCACATGAAGTAACGAAGAACCGAAAAAATGCTGGCTGCTAGCGTTCCAAAAATTAATAGATTTAATTTTTATGTTAATTACTCTAGCCCGGTTTTCTCACAGGGTATAAAAGAAAGCGGCTGAAAGAGCTATGATTTCAAGAACCTAACCAATCCATCAAACACCAACAGCCGCTTCCAAAATGGTACCTGAAAAGCTCACCTTCTAGCCATTCTCACGCCGCCAAATTGAAGCCGACTTCTCTGGGGGCCACATTACGTCAGACGCCGGATTACTCCTGCTTCGTGAAGTCGATAAACAGTATCGCCTGACACGCCGCTTGGCCGCCGTGCTTCATGATCCCCGCGCACCGGAACAGATTCGTCATAAGCTCGACACTCTGGTTCGTCAGCGGGTGTTCGGTGTCGCTGCTGGCTACGAAGATTTCAACGACCATGAGGCCCTACGTTATGACCAGGCGCTTCAGACGGCGCTCGGTGAAGTGGAGGCGCTGGCGGGCAAGTCGACGCTGTGCCGGGTGGAACAGCACGCCGATTGGCAAGCAATAGTGAAGGCCCATGAGGTGCTGTGGCACCACTTCATCGAGCAGCACGAGGAGCCACCGACAGAAATCGTGCTGGACTTTGATGGTACTGATATCCCGGTTCACGGCGAGCAGCCGGGCAAGTTCTTCAACGGCTACTACGACCACCATTGCTACTTCCCGCTGTATGTCTTCTGTGGTCGCCACTTACTGGTGAGCTATCTGCGCACCAGTGACCGAAGCGACAGCCGCCATAGCTGGACCATCCTCTCACTACTGGTACGCTTTATCCGTCAATATTGGCCTGATACCCGTATCGTGTTACGAGGTGATAGCCACTTTTGTCGTCCCCAGATGCTGAACTGGTGCGATCGGCATCACGTCGACTACATCGTGGGAATCGCCAAGAACAACCGACTGCTCAAGGAAGTGGATGTGCCCATGATGCTGGTACGCAAAACCCAATGGCAGGTGGGAGAAAAAGTGGCAGGGACGTTCCGCTTCCCGTATCAAGCCCACTCCTGGCAATGCCCACGCTGAGTGGTGGCTCGTCTAGAAGAGAGCGAGCTGGGCTCCAACCCCCGGTTTATCATCAGTTCCCGTTACGATGACAGCTTCAAGCTTTACTACGCGCAGTACTTGCTCGAGACAACATGGAAAACTGAATCAAAGATCAACAACTGAGCCTGTTCGCTGACCGGACCTCCAGTACGCACTGGTGGGCCAATCAGTGGCGGCTGATGCGGCTAATCTTGTCAGGCTTCGCCTATACGCTGTTCGAGCGGTTACGGACTTACCTGAAGAAAACGTCCTTCGCGCGCATGAGCCCGAGCAACCTGAGGCTCAAGCTCATCAAAGTGGGGGCGGTCATCATCCGCAATACGTGCCGCATCCGAGTGCTGATGAGTGACAGCTATCCTTATAAAACGGCGCTATCCAACCTCGTCAGGCGGTTGGTGCCGAACTGACTGCTCGGGCGCCCCCCGGCCCGACGCAATGGGGGGAAGGGGGAAGTGTGTCTGAACGACGGAAAGTGATTAAAAAGTAGCCAATGTAAGTCTAGCCAGTAGATGTTTAGCGGTGTTACAGCCTGAGTTCGGTACTGGCTGAGAGGCTATGAGAAATCCGGACTAATTGCTTTAATTAGGAGCTCGTGGCGAGGTAACTTACAAGCGCAGCGAACGTTTCAGTGTTTTTTTGACAAAAAATTTATTATAGTAGGCCTTCCTGAATCCTAGCTGAATAATAAAAATTACGGCAAGTAACGCACAGCTACCTGGTTTATTTTTATATTTTTTGATTAGTTACCAGGTTCCCTTTCCTTGATTTATCTTTTAGGTTGTTCTAGCTTTATTATGCCAAGCAAGAACTATGGTAAATAAAATTTGATTTAATAAATGGAGAACCGAGATGGACTTCAAAAAATACGAAAACTGCATTGAAGCTTGTCACATATGCGCTGCTTATTGCGACAAGTGTGCAACTGAGTGTCTAAAAGAAGACAACGTAAAAATGATGGCGGAATGTATTCGCCTTAACATGCAATGTGCTCAAATTTGTCGGTTAGCCGCCTCATTTATGGCACAAGAAAGTGAGTTTGCGCACGAGATCTGCCGTCTATGTGCCGACATTTGTAAGAAATGTGGTGATGAGTGTGAAAAACATGATGCATCCCACTGCCAAGAGTGTGCCCAAGCTTGTCACCGCTGCGCTGAAGAATGTGCCGCAATGGCCAGCTAAGCTCTAAGCCAGCCGGGGCGAGCGCTCCGGCTCGACGTGAACTTCTATGGAGAAATTCATTTGCTTTAACTCAGGCTTTCAAATTATTGAGGTAATTATTTTGAAATAAACTCTAGTAGAAGCAAGCCTACTGCGAGCCTCTTTTAAGGAAACACTGCATAAATACGACCGTTGCTGCCTAAGTGCCACCGGCAGGGCAAAATACAGTTTTCCACTACCCGCCAGAGTTCTCGATGAAACAGATCTCGTTTGCTCAGGCTGAGCACCAGAACAATAAGAAGGTCACCCGCCGGGAACGGTTCCTGGGACAGATGTTGCGGATCTACTTCCTTCAGCAATGGTATGCACTGGTCGACGAAGCGCTTGAAGATGCCATCTATGACAGCCAGGCCATGCGCGACTTCATCTGTATCGATTTGGTCATCAAGAGTGTTCCCGACGCGACTGATCTTTCTTATTCAGTTTAGTGACAGTGGTATTGTGGGTCGCCTGTTCGATCAGGCCCCACATGAAGTGACGAAGAACCATAAAAAAGCTTGGGCATACGCCCAAGCAATCGATCAAAACAGCTTCTCTGCTATGCTACTAACTCACCCTAGAAACTATACTGGGCAGCCACCATCACACGGCTCGCATCTTCTTCACGGCCATCGGCCAACTCCGTTTCGAAGTAGCCGTACTCAATTCCGTACATCAAGCGTTCGTTGGGAGTCCACATCAGATTAAGAAATGTAT
>NZ_RZHF01000022.1:0-72 GCF_003990185.1 Vreelandella nanhaiensis
TTGCCTCAGCGAGGAAGGCGTATTCTACGCATTTCCTGGTGATTGTCAAGGGCGTTGTTTTCGATGTTTAAC
>NZ_RZHF01000022.1:97-120980 GCF_003990185.1 Vreelandella nanhaiensis
CTTGATAACCCGAAGGTTTTCACCTTCATTCACCGCTGGTAACGCTTGGCGTCCCCGGCAGCGGATGCGTACTTTACGGACTCCCACGGCCTTTGGCAAGCACTATGTTCAAAAAGTTCAAACTAAATGATAAAAAAAGCGGCAGGACTCACTTTATAGGCACACCCCACAGCATAAGCCTGCCGAAAACCACCGAACAGAGTACTTACCTGATTAACAATTCATCAGATTTCAAAACCCAAACCGAAATCTTCGCTGGAAATTGACATAAGGCTTTCTGCTCCAGACCGGATCATTTGGGCATGCGCCTTGGTACGCGGTAATAGCCGCTGATAGTAAAAGCGTGCTGTATTGAGCTTAGCGGCATAAAACGGCTTGTCATCCCCGTCAAGCGAGGTGGCTGCCTGCTTGGCCGCGCGAGCGAACAGGTAAGCAAGTGCTACATAACCGGAATACATTAGATAGTCGACACTGGCTGCGCCTACTTCCTCACGGTCCTGCATAGCTTTCATGCCTATTTCCATGGTCAGCTCACCCCATTCGGCATTGAGCTTGGCCAGCGGATCAATAAACTCCTTAAGCGCAGGATCGTCAGCCTCGGCTTTACAGAATTTATGAATCTCCTTGGTAAACACCTTAAGCGACTCACCCTGGCTCATAAGCACTTTACGACCCAGCAGGTCTAGCGCCTGAATACCTGTGGTGCCCTCATAGAGTCGGGTTATGCGCGCATCTCGCACCAGCTGCTCCATACCCCACTCTTTAATAAAGCCGTGACCGCCAAAAATCTGTACGCCCTCATTAGTGCTCTCGAAACCCACTTCAGTCAAAAATGCTTTCACAATAGGCGTTAATAGCCCTAGCAGTGTTTCGGCACGCTCCTGCTCTTCACCGGGCTGACCATGCTCCACAACATCCAGCATTTGAGCAGCGTACAGCACCAGCATGCGCCCACCTTCAGCAAAAGCTTTTTGAGTAAGTAGCATGCGGCGTACGTCGGGGTGAACAATAATCGGGTCGGCAGGTTTGTCTGGCGCCTGCTTGCCGGATAAACCACGCATCTGCAGACGATCACGGGCGTAACTGAGCGAGTTCTGGAAACTGGCTTCGATCAGCCCCAACCCTTGAATGCCCACCCCCAGGCGGGCGGCGTTCATCATGGTGAACATGCACGCTAGCCCTTTATTGGGCGGCCCTACTAAATATCCGATAGCGCCATCAAAGTTCATTACGCAGGTAGCGTTACCATGGATCCCCATCTTGTGCTCCAGCGAGCCGCAGGTAACACCGTTGCGCTCACCTGGATTCCCCTGGGCGTCGGGCAGGAACTTGGGCACGACAAACAACGAAATTCCTTTGGAACCTTCCGGGGCATCAGGCAGCTTTGCCAGTACCAAGTGCACAATGTTCTCGGCCAGATCATGCTCCCCTGCCGAGATAAATATTTTGGTACCCGTAATAGAGTACACATCGGTATTCGCAGGCACCGCCCGCGTCTTGATCAAACCGAGGTCAGTACCGCAATGTGGCTCGGTCAGGCACATAGTGCCAGTCCATACGCCCTCGATAAGCTTGGTTAAATAAGTCGCCTTTTGCTCTTCAGTGCCGTGATGGCGTAACGCATCGGCAGCACCGTGGGAAAGTCCCGGATACATCCCCCAAGCCAGATTGGTTGCACAGATCATTTCTGAGAGCATCATGGCCAGCGAGTGCGGCAAGCCCTGCCCGCCATACTCGGGGTCTGCAGCTAAGCTTGGCCAGCCGCCTTCTACATACTGGTGATAGGCTTCTTTAAAACCCTTGGGCGCTTTAACTTCACCGCCTTCTAGCCGACAGCCCTCTTCATCACCGCTTTGATTAATAGGTAGCAACACTTCGCGCGCAAAGCGCCCCCCCTCCTCCAAAATGGCGCTGACAATGTCAGGCGAAGCATCGTCCTTGGACAACGCCGCATAGTGAGCAGGGTAATCAAGCATTTCATCCATAACGAAGCGCATATCGCGCAAAGGGGCCTGATAGCTGGGCATTACACTTCTCCTAAACTGGGGGACTGAAAACCTGACGATACTTTTAAAAAATGGCTTTCAAACACGTGTTTGAAAGTTAACGTGACCTTTTCATTGCGTCAAGCGAGCGTTTGAATTTAACCATTTCACAAGGCAGTTCTTTAGTCGAAGTGGCCCGCGTCCCTGGCTTAAGAAACAAAAAAACTCGCTTGCTTTACGCAGGCGAGTTTCAAGTAACGCTTTGTCAACGTATTACTGCATGCGAATACCGCCATCCAGCCGAATCACCTCGCCATTAAGCATCGGGTTAACAATAATCTGCTCAGCTAATTGAGCGAATTCCTCTGCCTTGCCCAGCCGCTTGGGAAACGGCACGTTAGCGGCGAGCGCTTGAACGGCGTCCTCAGGAATTTCACTCATCATGGGCGTTTCAAAAACGCCTGGCGCAATGGCCATCACGCGAATTGCGTGCCTGGAAAGCTCTCGTGCAGCGGGAAGGCTCATACCCACCACTCCCGCCTTGGACGCACTATAAGCACACTGACCTACCTGCCCGTCAAAGGCGGCGATAGAAGCCGTATTAATAATCACCCCGCGCTCGCCACTATCATCCGGCGAATTTTTAGCCATGGCGGCGGCCGCCAGGCGCATGACGTTAAAGGTGCCTACAAGATTGATATTGACCGTTCTAGCGTAGCTCACCAAGTCAGCTGGATTTCCATCACGATCCACCAGCTTGGCCACGCTCACCACACCCGCACAATGAATAACGCCGGAAAGCCCTCGCTCGCCTCCCAGTGCAACAGCGGTATCAAACGCCTGCTGCATCTGTTCTGCTGACGTAATATCAACCAGACAGGCTTTCGCCCCCTCCCCCAGCCGAGCAGCAAGGGCAGTTACCCCATCATTTAAGTCACACAGCACAACCTTGGCACCTGCTGCAGCCAACCGCTCAGCGGTAGCGGCGCCAAGCCCCGAGGCGGCGCCAGTAATCAAAAACGTACGCTCCTTTACCTGCATAATGACTCTCCCTTGATTGATTATTTGTTATGGCCGGCTTTTTCAGCCGCTTGAGCGCGCAGTTTGAAGCGTTGGATCTTGCCGCTAGGCGTTTTAGGCAACTCATCAACGAACTCGATGACCCGAGGGAACGCATGAGCGGATAGACGCTCGCGCACCTGCTGGCGAATCGCCTCGGCCAGCTCATTGCTTGGCTCGTAACCTTCGCGAAGCACAATATAGGACTTGATCACCTCGCCGCGAAGCTCATCAGGCTGCCCGACCGCCGCAGATTCCGCCACGGCAGGATGCATCATGACGCTATTCTCCACATCGGTAGGGCCTACCCGGTAGCCAGCGGTGGTAATGATGTCATCATCGCGGCCTGCAAACTGGAACGAACCATCCTCATTACGGATCACTACATCGCCGGTCAGATAATAGCCTTTAACAAAAGGATTTTTCTCTTGCCAGGTATACCCCTGGAAAAAGTGCGCCGGAGAATGTTCAATATCCACGGCCAGTACACCCGGCTCTCCCGCTGGCAACTCGTTATACTCCGCATCCAGAATGGCCAGCCGATAGCCCGGCAAAGGTACGCCCATGCCACCTATATGCTTGGGGTGATCAAGGGTGTGATGATTGTTGCAGGTCATGCCCGTTTCGGTTTGCCCGTAGTGGTCCATCACTGAACAGCCAAGCGATTTTTCGACCCAGTTGACCACTTCAGTATTTAACGGCTCGCCTGCCGAGCTGGCAACGCGCAGCGATAACGTTTGATAGGCATTATCGAACAACCCTGACGCCTTCATTAAGCGGTAGGCCGTGGGGGCTGCCGCAAAATTGGTGATCCGGTGACGTTTCATGAAGTCAAGCGCCCCTTCGGCACTAAACCCGGCTTCGCAGAAATGCGTGGTCACACCTAACAGCAGCGGTCCGGTAATGGCGTAGTAAAGGCCATACGCCCACCCAGGGTCCGCCATATTCCAGAAGCGGTCATCATCACGCAGGTCAACGGCAAGTTCCATATACAGCGCAAAGGCGGTCATTGCCGAAAGCGGCACGGCCACTCCCTTGGGCTTGCCCACGGTACCCGAGGTGAACATTTGCAAAAAAGGCTGGGTAGGATCAAGGCGAGGCGGCTGGGCCGTCATCGAGGCGTGTGACAAGGCAGCCTGCCAATCCAGATCATTTTGATGTTCACGGCTCGCCCCTCCCACCATAAGTATTGGCGGGCACTGACTCAAGTCGTCAAACTTATAGCGGTTGGCGTGATCGGTAATCACCAGCTTGGTATCTGCCCGGCCCAAACGGTAATCCACCGCATCAGGCCCAAAAGCTGTAAATAGCGGCTGATACACACCACCTATCCGCCAGGTAGCCAGCACAGCGATCAGTAATGCCTCTGACCGAGGCAGCATGCAGGCAATCCGGTCTCCCTCTTTTAGGCCTTGCGCCACCAACCAACCCGCCAGTTTGCCACTCTGCTCGTCCAGCTCGGCATACGTCAGGGTGTGCGTTACACCTTGGGTATCCTCATGAATCAGCGCCAGCACTTCTCCGCGCCCTGCTCGCACATGGCGCCCGCAGCACGCTTCAAAAGCATTGAGCTGGCCGTCCTGATGCTCATCCAGACGGGCAACCATCTGGCCGATTGAGAAATGCTCAAGATAACCCGAATAATCGGGGAGTGGTGTCGCTGTCATGATGGCTCTCTTATGTTGTTGGTAATGAGCAGTCTTGCAACAGGCGGGGTAAAGTTTTAAGTCATGCGTGCATTGCTTTCAGTTTACGTTAACGGAACCCCACAGGTAATCTCAACGCTAAAAGCAATCCGCAGGAAGCGCAAGCTATCTAACGCGTTAAAGGGTTATACGTTGGTCGAGGAAACACACAGGCAAGTCGCTGGCAGCAAGTGTCTATTTACTACTGCTAGAAAAAAGCATGGAGGGCGTCTAGCAGGTTGCTTAAAAAAACAGCGCTTAGCGCGCCATGATCATTCCAACCAGCTCATCAGCCAAGTCATCAGGGGTGCGCGGCCCGTTAGGGTCATACCAGCGTACGGTCCAGTTCAGAGCGCCCAGAATAAATCGCGAGACGAGAAAGCGATCACCGTGAATCAGCCCGGCCTGTAGTGCATCATCAATAACTTCTACCCATAAAGCCTCATAGGCATCGCGCAAGTGGCTTAGGTGCGCGCTGGCAGCGGGGTCCAGGCGGCGCCATTCAAAAAGGGCCACCACATGAGCGTTACGATCAGCAAACAGGGTTTCCAGATGGGCACGAGCCATTGCCCGCAATCGCGCCTCTGGCTCGGCAGGGTATTGCTCAATCGATTGATGGGCGATGATCAGGGCATTCTGTGTGCCCTCTTCAATGACGGCCGCAAGAATTTCCTGTTTATCTTTAAAATGATGAAACAGGCTGCCTGACTTGATCCCCATCTCTTGCGCCAGCATGCGCACGGTAGTGCGATCAAAACCTTCCTGAACGAATAGCTGAGCAGCCAGTCGTATCAGCTCCTTGCGGCGAGGTGATTCATTCATTACATTCATATCATTCACACTAGCGCTTGCTTGGTTACTCAGGAGAGAACCACAGCCCTGGCAGTGGGTCAACGCATCGCTGGTCACTTCAAACGATAATCACAATAAATCTGAGGAGTTAGCCATGAGCACCGCAACCGATATCGTGTTTCTTGCCGCCACGCGTACACCAATGGGGGGCATGATGGGCAGCCTATCCACCATGAGCGCCCCTGAGCTTGGTGCGGTTGCCATTAAAGAAGCCATTAAGCGAGCGGGCATCGAACCCGGCATTATTGATGAAGGCATAATGGGCTGCGTTCTACCAGCCGGCGCCAAACAGGGGCCTGCTCGCCAAGCCATGCGTCAAGCGGGCATTCCGGATGCGTGCGGCGCCACCACTATCAACAAGCTATGCGGTTCAGGCATGAAAGCAGCCATGCTCGCCCATGACCTGATTAAAGCAGGTAGCGGTGAGATTCTTCTGGCTGGCGGCATGGAGTCGATGTCGAATGCGCCCCATGTACTCACCAAGGCACGTGGCGGCTATCGGCTGGGGCATGGCGAACTCAAGGATCATATGTTTCTGGATGGCCTGGAAGACGCTGAAACAGGCAAGCTGATGGGCGTATTTGCTCAGGATATTGCAACCCAGCGCAACTACACCCGCGAACGACTGGATGATTTCGCGATTGCCTCGCTTGAGCGCGCCATGGCGGCGACTAATGCCGGCTATCTGGCGGAGGAAATGGCCCCTGTCACGGTATCCACGCGCCAAGGCGACACGCTGGTTGAACACGACGAGCAGCCGTTTCAGGCAAAACCGGACAAAATCCGCCAGCTGCGCCCGGCCTTCGCGAAAGACGGCACTATTACAGCCGCCAATGCCAGCTCGATTTCCGATGGTGCCTCGGCGCTTATCCTGGCAAGCCAGGCAGCGGCAGAACGACATGGCGTAAAACCGTTGGCCAGAATGCTGGGGCATGCCACCCACTCACGCCATCCCAGCGAATTTACCATTGCCCCGGTTGGCGCCATTGAAAAGCTGATGAATAAGCTCGATTGGAACGTTAGCGATGTCGACTTATTCGAAATCAACGAAGCTTTTGCCATTGTCACGTTGATGGCAATGGACGATTTAGGCTTACCGCATGAAAAGGTAAATATATTTGGTGGCGCCTGTGCTCAGGGCCACCCGATTGGCTCAACCGGCTCGCGTATCATCGCTACGCTTATTCATGCCTTGCGCACAAAAGGCGGCAGACGAGGTATTGCGAGTTTATGCATTGGCGGAGGGGAAGCGACGGCGGTCGCGGTTGAACTGATAGACTGATGCGCCAAGCGTTAGCCAACGCCTTTTTATTAAGAAGGCGTTGGCCCCAGCTAGTCTCCCCTACCTTTGAAGTCCAAGTGCAAGGGGCAAAGCCACTTCTTAGCCAAAGCGGCCGGTAATGTAGTCGTGGGTTCGCTGATCCTGAGGGTTGGTAAATATTTGATCGGTTGTATCTACCTCTACCAGATCCCCCATATGGAAGAACGCGGTGCGGTCTGCCACCCGGGCGGCCTGCTGCATGTTGTGGGTGACCATCACGATAGTATAGCTCTCGCTCAGCTCATCAATCAGCTGCTCTACCTTGGCGGTGGCAATGGGATCAAGCGCCGAGCACGGCTCATCCATCAGGATAATATCCGGGCTTACCGCTACAGTACGCGCAATGCACAGGCGCTGCTGCTGACCACCGGAAAGCCCCGTACCGGGCTGATCTAGGCGATCTTTTACCTCCTCCCAAAGCCCTGCGCGGCGCAGGCTGCTCTCTACAATATCATCAAGCTCTGCCTTACGGCGCGCCAAACCATGCAGACGCGGTCCGTAGGCAATATTTTCGTAGATTGATTTGGGGAACGGGTTAGGCTTCTGGAACACGATGCCTACCTGGGCACGAAGCAGTACCACGTCGCGATCAGGTGCATAGATATCGTTTTGATCCAGCGTGATCTTGCCTTCTACCCGGCAGATATCAATCGTGTCATTCATCCGGTTAAGGCAACGTAGAAAGGTCGACTTACCGCAGCCCGAAGGGCCGATAAACGCCAGCACCTCATTTTCATAAATATCCAGATCAATGCCGTTGATGGCTTGCGCATCACCGTAGAAGACTTTGACGTCCTGGGCATTCATCTTCACCTTGTCCTTGGCTTTACTTACACGGCTCTCGCCGCTGCCAACGCTTACTGAAGATGTTGCCATGGGTTGTGCAGGAATATTCACTTACCACCTCGTCTCGAATTTTTTACGCAACCAAATCGCCAACGCATTCAAGCTCAGCATTAACCCTAGCAAAACAATAATAGCTGCCGACGTGCGCGCTTCAAAGAAATTGCGTAGCTCATTGCCCTGCCACAGGTAAATCTGTACCGGCAAGGCGGTTGATTGATCTAACGGTGTGCCCGGTACGTTAGCTACAAACGCGTTCATACCGATCAGCAGTAGCGGTGCCGTTTCACCCAGCGCCTGAGCAACGCCTAAAATGGAGCCAGTTAAAATACCCGGCAGCGCCAAGGGCAGCACATGATGGAACACCGTTTGCACCCGAGATGCCCCTATTCCCAACGCCGCTTGACGAATAGATGGTGGGATTGAGCGCAGCGAAGCGCGGGTGGCAATGATAATGGTCGGCAAGGTCATCAGCGTCAGCACCAGGCCACCTACCAACGGCGCCGATAGGGGCAGCCGTAAATAGCCGATAAAGATCGATGCGCCCAGCAAGCCAAACACGATAGAAGGTACTGCCGCCAGGTTGTTGATGTTGATTTCAATCAGGTCGGTCAGGCGATTTTTAGGCGCAAACTCCTCCAGGTAAATCGCACTTGAGACACCCAGCGGCACTGATAGCCCAATCACCACCACCATCATGAACAGCGACCCCATAAACGCCCCGGCAAGACCGGCTGATGCCAGCGAGCTGCGCGAGTCGGTGTTTAAAAACAGTGAGGTGCTGAACGCGTTACGGATAACGCCCTGCTCTTCAAGTTGGTCTGCCCAGGTACGCGTTTGCGCGCTTAACTGCTGGCGGGCATCCGGCAGGTCGCGGTCAATATTACCCTTGATCCATACGTCTACGTTGGCACTGGCTAGCATCTTGAGTTCGACAGTTTGACCAAGTAGCGAAGGGTCTTCGACAAATCGATCGCGCAACGCATAGCGCTCACCTGACGTTACCAGCGCTCGCAAATCTCTTAACTGCCGCGGCTCAACCTCTTCACCCAGGGCCTCTTCCAACGCGTTATCAATCAGCGTTTGCCAATTGACCAGTCCGGCACGGGTCAGCCACTGAGAGTAGCGTTCGTTAAAGGCAAACTGACTCTCGCCGCTTTCACGTTCAGGCTTTGGCTCTAACTGAACCACCTCAGGATCAAAATAGACATCCATGTAGAACGTTGCTTGCCAGAATGCGGGCACCCCGCGCATTAGAATGCTTATAAACAGAATAGCTACCAGCGTCATGCCGGTAACAACCGCCAGCAATCCCATTCGCCGGAAGGCATTTTCCTTGCGATGCCGCTTCGCCAGCGATTTTTCAATCGTCATAAGCCGATGCTGACGACGCTGCTCAATCGATATGGACATGGTCACTTACTCGTATTGCTGGCGATATTTGCGCACTACTACCAGTGCGATGACGTTTAACCCTAACGTGATGACAAAAAGGGTTAGACCGAGGGCAAACGCAACCAGCGACTGCGGGCTCGCAAAGTCCATATCCCCTGTCAATTGGTTGACGATCGTGACGGTAATGGTCGAAACGGCCTCAAAGGGATTGGCATGCAATACGGGATTATTACCGGCAGCCAGCACCACAATCATGGTTTCACCAATCGCCCGGCTCGCTGCCAGCAAAAATGCGCCCACGATGCCAGGGAGCGCGGCAGGCAGCACTACCTGACGAATCGTTTCCGATTTGGTTGCCCCCAGGCCAAGCGCGCCGTCGCGCAGTGATTTAGGCACCTGAGTAATAATGTCGTCAGACAGAGAGGAGACGAACGGAATAATCATGATCCCCATTACCAGCCCCGCCGTAAGCGCGCTGGTCGTGCGAATATTGATACCGATCAGATCGCCAGCGCTAGACAGGAACGGCCCCACCACGATCAGCGCAAAAAAGCCGTAAACGATTGTCGGTATGCCTGCCAGAATTTCGATCACGGGCTTGGCCACGTTACGCAACCAAGGGGGCGCATACTCTGCCATGTAAATGGCGGTCATCAGGCCCACAGGAATGGCAACCAGGAGCGCGATGGTACTAACCATCATCGTTCCCCATAAAAGCGGCAGTAAACCAAATTCCCCCTGGCTTGCAGAACCCGCTGTGCTGAACCTGGGGTTCCAGACAGTGCCAAAAAAGAACTCCGCAGGACTGATAAAGCTAAAAAAGCGTAGCGCTTCACCCAGCATGGAAAGCACGATGCCTATGGTGGTAAAGATGGCCACGGCAGAGCTCGCCGCCAAAGCAAACATGATAACGCGCTCTACCTGGTTACGGGCGCGCCAGTTTGGTGAGATGCGACGCCGGGCGAAAATCAGGCCCACCACTACCAGTACAGCCATCAAGGCGACCAGACTAAAATTCTCAATGGTCTGAAGCCTTGCCATGTGCCCCGCTGCGGCTAGCTCTTCAGGGCTTCCACCACCGGCTACTCCCTGGCCGTTGGCCAATGCGGTTACACGACGCAACAAGGTTTGTAACTCACGATCACTAAGCCCCGCCACCATATCGGCTGGCAGCTGCTGAGTGACCAGCATATCGATTAACTGCGGTGCCAAAAAAGACCACAACAAGAAGATGGCAAGCGCAGGCAGTCCACACCAAAGGGCTACCAGCACGCCATAATAACCGGGCCGAGAATGCATCCGTACATCGTGCTCTGCCGCAACCGCGCGACTGCGAGTTAAGCCCAAGTGGTATGCCAAGGCCATCATTACCAGCAGCGTGGCTATCAAGGCAAGGTTGCTCATTATTTCTCCGCCTTTGACTTCCTACGTCTAAACGCCAGCATCAACTATGCGATGCTGGCGCAAAAACAGACTTGATTAACTTTAAAAACCTGAACCGTCTAGCTTACTCGGCAGTGGCTACCGTACGTGACTGGAACTGCTCCAGCGCTTCGGCGCGCTCTTCTTCATCCATGGGGATCAAGCCAGCATCTTCCAGCGGGCTGCCGTAGCCAGAGATCATTTCATTCAGGAAGAATTCAGTGTATTCAGCCAGGCCAGGAATCACATCCAGGTGCTCGCCCTTCACGTAGAAGAACAACGGGCGAGAAACCGGATATTCACCAGAACCAATGGTTTCCAGGCTCGGGGTTACGCCATCAACGGTTGCAACCTGCAGGCGGTCACGGTTCTGGTCGTAGAAGCTCAGACCGAAAACACCGACCGCGTCTTCCTGAGCGTCCAGGCGGGCCAGCGTTTCAGTGTAGTCGCCAGCGATTTCTACGATACGGCCATCGCCACGTAGATTGTTACAGGCGTCGTCTTCAACTTCAGCAACGGTTTCACAACCCGGGTGAATCACCTTCTCTTCGAAAACTTCACGGGTACCGTGGTTGGAAGCCGGGATGACCAATACGATTTCCTGGTCGGGCAAGCTGCTGTCGATTTCAGACCAACGGGTGTAGGGGTTATCAACCAGCTCACCATCCTGCGGTAACTGGGCAGCGGCTGCCTTGAACACGTGCTCTGGCTTCAAGGCAAACTCGGAACGGTCAAGACGCGAGGCAAACACAATGCCATCATAGCCAAACTTCACTTCAAGAATTTCGTTAACACCGTTCTCACCACAGCTTTCGATCTCACCGCTGCGGATCTGACGAGAAGCATTAGCAATATCAATAGTGTTTTCGCCAACACCTTGACAGAACTGACGAAGACCGCCGCTTGAACCACCAGAACCAACGACCGGCGTGTTGAACTCAGAGTAAGTATTACCGAACTCTTCCGCTACGATACTTGCAAACGGCAGCACGGTAGAGGAGCCAGCAATCTGGATGGTGTCACGAGCCATGGCGGCGGTTGAGACACTGGCGGCTAGACCGGCTACTACTGCAACACTTAGCATCTGCTTTTTCACGTCGTGTTCCCCTTTGGTTTGATATCCGGTCAGCTACTGCTTACCGAAAGTTGGCCTTCTGGCCTTTCACAAAGAGGAGTTTGCACACAATTGATTGCAGAAATATGACAGTTAAAAAATCTTGGCGGAGGGTCTCACCGATTTACAGCAATAACCTAATAGCTGCTTCGGTACATAGAACAAAGGAAGTATATGGAAGCAAGCGCCCAAGGTGATGGGCAACCTTTAGCAATCAGGTTGCCTAGCAACACAGGGGGCAACGCCAGCACAGCCACATACCTCGCTTAGGTAGCCAGGCAAAACGCTAGGCATAGCCTGTAGGTTTCACCGTCAGCATACGCACACCGATATTCCCCAGCACGGATGCTCCCAGCATGGTCAGCACCATGGGCCACAGGTGCGCCACTTCAAATGCGCCGACTAGAAACCCTGCCAACGCCCCACAGCTGAATTGAACTCCTCCCAACAGCGCCGTTGCGGTAGCACTGATATGCCCGAAGTGGTCAAGCAGCGAGGAGATCGCATTGGGGGTAATCAGACCAATCATACCCGTAAACAGCATGACCAAAGGAACCACTGTATATAGCGTGGCGATATTGAGTAACGTGGCCAGCACCAAGCTAAGCGCGGCCACTAGCTGCACCGCTAACCCCAAGCGCAGATTCTGTTGAGGCGTACGCTTGCGCAACAGGTGAATATTGATGCGATTGGAGAGCGCGATGACAACTACGTTGATGCCGAAAACCAACGGATAAATACTGGGAGATAGCGCGAAGTAATCCAGATAAATAAAGGGTGACGCCGTCACAAAAGCGAAAAGCCCCGCGAAAGAAGCGGCAACAGCGCAGATATACCCCATCCCCTCCCGATGGCTCAGTACGCTGGCGTAGTTTCTGACTACCTGCCGGGGGGAAGCCGCGGGCAGCGTCATATCACGGGTTTCTGGTAGTCGCGTGCCCAGGAGCCAGAATAAAAACCCGGCATACACGGCAAGGAACACAAAAATCAGCCACCAGCCGGCGATATGCAGCAGCACACTTCCCACCGCCGGGGCCACCAGCGGCGCCAGCATCATGATCATCGCCATGGTGGACATGACCTTGGCAGCTTCACGGCCACTAAAGCAGTCGCGCACGATAGCGGCAGAGTTAACCACGCAGGCGCCGCCCCCGAGAGCCTGAAGAAAGCGCCAGGCCAACAGCGTAGTCAAGCTATCGGCGGTCGTGATCATCAGGCTGGTCAGCATAAATACCGCTAACCCACCCAGCAGTACCGGCTTGCGCCCTACCCGATCAGAAAGCGGGCCAAAACAGAGCTGGCCAATCGCGAAGCCCAGCAAAAACACGCTGATGGAAAGCTCGGTATGGTGAATGCTGGCATTAATGGATTCAGCAAGCACGCCAATGGCTGGCAAATAGGCATCAATCGCAAACGGGGCAAGCGCTGTGTTGGCTGCAACCAACAAGGCGACCCGTCGTGGGTTGAGTTCCATGAGGCTCCTTTAGATATTCGACACCATCATGCAAGGCCGATGATAGATAGACCGCTAATGATACAGTTACCTCATAAATTTAGCACCGCACGCGCTAAAAACTGCAACATAACCTGCTTAGCCTTTGCTTCATAAGCCCTTACCAATACTTATTCTTGGGAATATTATGAACGTTAACGCATTGAAAAATTTCTCATTACGCTGGTTAAGTCTATCGGCACTCGTGTTGGTCGCGTTCTGCGTATTGATGTTTGCATTATTAACCTGGAAAGTAATGCAACAAAGCCAACACGGCTTGGCCGCCCTTGAGCAGGTTAACGTTCAACAGTCATCATCGCTCAACCGGCTGCATATTGCAGGGCTTGAAGGGTTACATCGCCTGGACCGCGCGCTGGAGCGTCAGTTACGTCCTTCTCTAGGCGACCCTGCTGAGGCGCTTCAGGCGGTTGAAAACGAGCTTTCTGAAATGACGGTGTCACTGACCAGTTTCCTGGAGGCAACTGCCAATACTTCCTATGAAACGCGGCGCGACGCTATTGAACAGCAGGCACGATCACTTATCGCCATCATGTATGAACAGCTAAATGCCGTACAGATGGGTGATCGCGGCGGGTATCGACAGTTAACGCTGGATGCCTTGGCGCATAGCCAAGCATTTAGCGAGGAAGCCCGTACTTTTTATCAACTGGCCGATCGCCAAGGTATCGATCTAATGACTCAGGCCGAAAACCGTGCGCAATCTATCGGGCAATTGCTGTTGTTGGGGATTGGCCTGGCTTTTGGGTTACTTGGCTTGATGGCCTGGATAGGCCAGCGCCATATTTTGCTGCCTATTAATCGTTTGATCAGCCATTTTCGCACCATGGCCGGGGGCGATTTAAGCGTTGCGGTCCCACAGCAGGGAAATAACGAGATAGGCCAGCTCTACCAAGCGCTTGATCATATGCAGCGGGCATTGATTGACACCGTTTCAGAGCTGCACGGTAATAGCCGCCATATCTTCGATAGCGCTCAACGTCTGGCGCTAGGCAATGAAGATTTGGCCATTCGTACCCGCCAGCAGAATGCCTCCCACGAAGCGACCGCAGCCAACCTAGATGAATTAACCGAGAACGTGGCCACCACGGCAGGTTACGCTGCAGACGCCACTCAGCTGACCTCTACGGCCGCCGCGCAGTCGCAGGAAGGCAGCCAGACCATGACCGAATTTCTTACGACCATGCAAGAAATCCATACGCGGTCCAAAAAAGTCGACGAAATTGTCAACGTTATCGATGCTATCGCGTTTCAAACCAATATTTTGGCCTTGAATGCCTCCGTTGAGGCCGCACGCGCGGGCGAACAAGGTAAGGGCTTTGCTGTAGTAGCCGGTGAAGTGCGCGGGCTCGCCTCACGAAGCGCAGAAGCTGCTCGTCAGATTCAAGCACTTCTGGCCACTTCAGCCAGCAGTATTGAACGTGGCCACGCGCTGTCGACCCAGGCAAGCCAGGGCATGCAAGCCATTGTGGCGTCAACCGAACAGGCCAATAGCCTCATGCTGCAGATTGCCGATGCTGCCAGTGAGCAGCATCAGCATATAGAGCAACTGAACGCGACCCTGCACGAACAGACACAGGTGAACCGGGCCAATACTCGTCAGGTCGAAACGACAGCAAAAGATGCGATGTCGCTTGAGGCTGCCGCGGAGCGGATGCGTGAACAGGCAGCTCGCTTTAAAGTCGCCAACAATATGGCCTGCGACGATTTTGTTTGGCAGGCATCGCAAGCGGTACCGGCGGAACATCCATCGGATAATATTCAGCGCGCTCAAGCCTTGCTACAGTAAGGGATCATTTACGCAAGGAGCACTGCATGGCCACTAGCTTACTGACCCAACTTAGAGAAATGACGTCGGTTGTCGCTGACACCGGCGACCTTGAAGCCATTCGTCGTTTTACGCCCCAGGATGCAACCACCAACCCTTCACTGATACTCCAGGCGGCCCAACAGGAGCAGCGCCGGGCACGTCTTGCCGTTATTGCCAAGGAAAGCACCGATATTGATGATGCAGCTGACCGGGTGGCCGTTGAGATCGGTAGTGAAATTAGTGAACTGGTCCCAGGCTATGTTTCAACGGAAGTCAGCGCCCGCCTCTCTTTTGATCGTGATGCCACCATTGCGCGTGCGCACTCACTGATTGAACGCTATGCCCAGAAAGGCGTTGGTGCAGAACGCATTCTGATCAAGATGGCGTCCACCTGGGAAGGTATTCAGGCAGCTCAACAGCTTGAGCGTGAAGGCATTCGCACCAATCTTACCCTGCTGTTCGGCTTTGCCCAGGCGCAGGCGTGTGCCGATGCTGGGGTAACACTTATCTCTCCCTTTGTCGGCCGCATTTTGGATTGGTATAAGGCGCGCAAACCCGATGCCGACTTTGCCGGTGACAACGATCCGGGCGTGCAGTCGGTTAAGCAGATCTACAACTATTATAAGGGACATGGCTACGCCACTATCGTGATGGGCGCAAGCTTTCGCAATATTGGCGAAATTCAGGCCCTGGCCGGTTGTGACAGGCTAACCATTTCTCCGGCACTGCTTAACGAGCTTGATGAGCAGCAAGGCGAACTGCCACGTAAGCTGACCCCTATGGGCGCTAGCAGCTCAAAAGCCGAAACGCTGACGCAGGGTGATTTTCGCTGGGCAATGAACGAAGATGAAATGGCATCTGACAAGCTGGCGGAAGGTATCCGCAAGTTCATGGCAGATCAGCGTCAGTTGGAAACGCTTCTGGAGACGTTACGAAAGGCGTGATGTGTTATCAAAGGATATGAGTACGAAAGCGCGAAGATACGAAAGCCCTATCAAGGGCTTTCGTGTTGAGGCTCGGTGTTTTGGGCTTCCAGCATTTCCACCAGCGGCTGAAACTGCTCGCGGTTATGCTCGTTCATATGCATTAGGATACGATGCGCTTCAAGAATACGCTCGCGCAGCCCTACTTCGTCCGCAGGCTCCTCGGGTAACTCAATTAGTGCGTCATTGAGCGCAGAGCTTTGCTGAAGCGGTGCCTCCATCAGCGTAAAAAAACGCGCAAAGCCCATCACGTCGAGCATTTTTCGAACATCGGGGTTATCGGCAATAATTGTAGGTGGATGTACCAGCTGCCCTTTCACCGCCATAGCGACCTTGGCCAGAAAGCCCAGCGCGGTTGAGTCAACGTTCGTTGCCTCCCGCAGGTCAATCATGACTGCACGCAGCCCCGGCGTTTCAGCAAGGCGCTGTGCCTGAGTATCAAGCGTGGCGCAAAGCGTTAGACGCACATCACCGCACAGTTTTAAGACAAAAACACCAGAGTCGAACGCCGCCTTGATACGGCCTTCTTCAATCAGCATGACCAAATCCGCTCACCATCATGATTGTCAGATCATCGGGTAAAGCATCGCGGTCTTGGTTCGCCTCATCAATTGCGCCTCCTTCTGCCAGGAGCGCATTTGTTTTGGCTAGCCGGTCGCGCAACTGCTCAAGCGTGACACTTTCGCTTACTAATTGCTCAAGTTCCTTGAGCCGCGTGTCGAGCGTTTTACCCGGCAAGCATTCCAATACACCGTCTGAACACAGCCATAAACGAAATTCAGCCGGTAAAGCACAGCTGAGCGAAGGATACTCTATATCCGGAAAAAGACCTACCGGCATTCCCTCTCCTTCAAGCCGAACGAGCCTACCGTTGGCGGCCAATAAAGGCATGGGCAGCTGTGCGCCGAGCGAATAGTGAAGGGTATGCGCCTGATGGTCAATAACCCCGACAAACAGGGTTGCATGTTTACCGATGTCAGTCCCCTGCAATTCGCGGTTCATGGAGGCCAGCCAGTTAGGCGCCAGCTGCTCTGGCTGCTGGCCATCCCACTCATGAAGCCAGCGATTACACAGATACTTCAAAAGCACCGTCACAAAGGCTGAAGACGCGCCATGCCCTGAAACATCGGCAAAGTAGAAAACACTGTAGCGCTCGTTATAACGCTGGTAATCGAGAAAATCACCGGATAGATAGAGCGAGGGCGCAAACCAGTAATCATAATAGACGCTATTGATTACCTTGGGGCGTGCTGGCAACAGTCGACGTTGAATATGCCCTCCACTCTGCTGATCCATGCGCAATAGCGCAAGATGCGTCTCCAGGCTCTCATTCAACTCCGCAAGCCGTTCACGGTCACGGTCGCGCTCAATTGCAAGTGCATTTAACTCAATAGCTTTACGGATCATACGCCGCAGCAGTTCAGCATGGCGCAGAGGGTGCACAATGTAGTCGACAAGGCCTACATCAATCGCTTTGATCAGATCTGCATCCTCACGGGAATCGCTGACCACCAGGGTAGGTAGGCGGCCAGCCAACTGTGACCACTGCTGACGCGGTACAGAATGCGCATGGGCCACAATCAGAGCGGTCTCTACAGGCAGGTGGTCGATATCTGCCGCCGCGAACACCCACATGTCGTCACAGGTGATCGCTTCTGCCAACGCGTTACGCTCCGGACCCGGCTCGTCGATCACCGCAATCAGCTGCTTGGAATGATCCATGTTACGCCTCAATCGGCAAAATCGTCGTCACTAAAGTCGCTATCGTCAAATTCAAAGCTGTCCATTGCAAACGGGTCATCGCCTAACTGGCCATCGTTAATTTCAAACTGGCGGCGCTGCAGGAAGGCATCGCGTATAAACCGGTACCGATCGCCTTGAATCAAGTCTTCCTGGTCGAGCAGCCCCGCGCGAATATCAACGATATTGAGTGCCATCAGCCCTAGCCGAGTAGGGTCATCTTCAATATAAAACGTTGGATAAGAAGCCATATCCGCGGGCAGCCCGGTGGTATCGCGCAACGTGCTGGGCCCTAGCAATGGCAAAACCAGGTAACGCGAGTCCTGCCATCCCCAAGCGGCCAGCGTTTGCCCGAAATCTTCATCGTCTGCGGTGATTTCCATCAGCGTTGCGTAATCGAGCAGCCCGCCAATACCCACCGTTGTGTTGATCAAGAACCGGGAGGTGGCTAGCCCCGCATTGGCAGGTTTTCCCTGAAGCAGGCTATTGATGACCGTGCGTATTTCTCCCAGGTTGGAAAAGAAATTGCCGATACCGGTTTGCACGGGGTCAGGCGTCACAGTGCGATAGCCTTTTGCCACTGGCTTTAATGCATAACGGTCCAGCACATCGTTAAATACAAACACCCGGCGGTTAAAGCCTTCCCAAGGATCTTCCGGACTGTACGCCTCTTGCGCTACTTGCGAACTGGCACAGCCGCTGACTGCCAGCGTGGTAAGCAGCAAGACAGGCAGCACTGCCTTGGGCATGGAGATAGTGGGCTTCTGCCTGGCTAATAACCGCAGCATGATCTTTCCTCTTGTAAAACCTGAATGCTATGACTGGCGCCGAACCACGACGCTACCAGCGCTGTAACCTGCGCCGAAAGAACAGATCACGCCGATATCCCCCTTCTCCAACCCACTGCGGTGCAGATGAAAGGCAATAATGGAACCTGCTGAACTGGTATTAGCGTAGCGGTCCAGAATAATGGGCGCCTGCGCTTCACTCGGCTCAAAGCCCAGTACCTTGCGTGCGATAAGATCGTTCATATGACGATTTGCCTGATGCAGCCACATTGTCTTGAGATCGCTTCCCGATAGCTCAAGCGATGCCAGATGCTCCACGATCAGCTTGGCGACCAAGGGACATACTTCCTTGAAAACCCGACGCCCTTCCTGCACAAACAGCTTGTCTATTGCCAACGGATCACTGTCCGTCACGCGGTTTAAAAAACCGGCGTTATTACGAATGGCATTGGAAAACTGGGTAATCAGGCGCGTGCCTAGAATTTCAAAGCGCTCATCGCTAACGGCATCTGCACCATTTTCTAATACCACTGCAGTACAAGCATCGCCGAAAATAAAGTGGCTGTCACGGTCTTGAAAATTTAAATGTGCCGAACAGATCTCGGGATTGACCACCAGCGCGCGTTTAATACGTCCTGCGGCAATAGCATTGGCAGCGGTTTCCAGGGCAAAGGTGGCGGAGCTGCAGGCAACGTTCATATCAAACCCGTAGCCGCTCGTGCCCAGCGCCCGCTGCACTTCCACGGCCACCGCCGGGTAAGCCCTTTCCAGGTTCGAACAGGCCACAATCACCAGGTCAATATCTTCAGCCGCGACCTGGGCATTATCCAACGCCTGACGAGCTGCAGCCGTGGCCATGTCACACTGAATGGAAGGCTCGTCATTTTGCCGCTGAGGTAGCCGGGGACGCATACGCTCGGGGTCGAGAATCCCTTTAGCGTCTAATACATAACGGCTTTTAATACCAGAGGCTTTTTCGATGAACTCGCTGCTTGAATGGGCTAATGGCTCACGCTCGCCTCTGGCGATTTCATCTTTATAAAGCACATTCTGGTTATCCACCCACGTATTGAATGCGTCGACCAGCGCCGCATTATCAACGGCATGTTCCGGCGTATAAAGCCCCGTGCCGGTTATCACCACATCATTCATGCCTATCTCCTCCAAGCGGCTTACTGCCCATTATTCGCTATTGGGACCCAGGACCCGGCTTATGGTTACTGTGTGCGTTATTGGATCGTTTTACCAGTCGACATCTAAACGCTAATTATCTCTTGCCAACGTTTTTCAAGGCGTTTAACCGATACCGGCATCAGCGTGCCCAACTGTTGAGCAAACAGCGATACACGAAGCTCCTGCAACCACCAGCCAAATTCCACCAGCTCGGGGTCTTCTACGTGGCCGCGTCGTTCGCTTTTACGCCTTGCATCAAAGCGCGCTTCAAGCGCTTGAACGTCATGCATCATCATTTGGTCACGCCCGCGCTCTCGGGCGGCTTTTTCAAGTCGAATAAGCGCGGCTTCCGTGTAACGGGGATACTCCGTCAGCCATTTCCCGGCATCGCGAATGAAGCCAGGATAAACCAACCGCTGCATCTGTGTGCTGATGTCGCTATAGGCCAAAGCAAGCGCAAAGTTGAGCTTGCCTTTAAGTACCTTGCTGACTGCCAGATGCCCTTTTAATGCCGCTTCAACTTGTTTTAAAAGTGTCGTGGCATGTTCAATAAGCTCTGCTTTAGTGGTTTCCAGACGCATGGCAAGCTCAGCAGACGAACGCGGCAGCGGATGCTGGGCCGCTACCTGGGTAAATACGGCCAGCAGCAGGTCATCTACCAGCTCCTGCTTGCTACCTACCTTGGCAAACAGCAGTGCGCACTTCTCCACCCCAGGCAAGCGCTTGATCAGCTTCACCTGGTCCGGCTGTTTGGCGATAGCCAGGCGGGCAACGCCCTCCTGGTGCGCCGCCAAGGCTTTCGCAGGATGATCAAACAGCGCTACCTTGAACTCATTGGCATCAGCCACCAGGGCCGGATACGCCTCGACACGAATCCCAGCCTGGGTAGTCACACGAGATTCCGGCAGCGGCTCATCAGGCAAGCCTTCAAGCGCCGGCGCCTGGCTTGCCTGCTCGGCCAATGCCTGGGCGCCGGCGCTGGCGGCGGCTTCAAAGCGTTTTTCAAGGGCTCTTACATCACGCCCTTGACCAAGTAGTTTTCCAGCATGGTCAACCACACGAACGTTCATTGTCAGATGCGGTTCAAGCAAATCCAGTCGCCAATCATCGGGGTGTACCCGCGTGCCGGTTCGTCGGCGAATGAACTCGCCAAGCGCTTCGGTTAACGGCCGCTGGTCAGGTACCAACGTTTCCAGCGCAGCGTCCACCCAGTCGGGGATGGGGACCACCTGACGACGAATGCTTTTAGGCAACGATTTTAATAGCGCAATACACTTTTCTCGTAAAAGCCCTGGCACCACCCATTCCAGGGCATGCACCGGCAGTTGTGACAGCATGGCCGCTGGCACGGTCAGTGTCACGCCATCATCTTCCGCGTTGGGATCAAAATGATAGCTCACCGGATACGCGACGCCAGCAAGCGTGAGATGGTCAGGATATTGAGCCTGGGTAACGTCGGCGGCATCGCGTGCTTTGAGCGCTTCAATATCGAAGTGCAAAAGCGTGGGCGTTTGACGCTCCGCCAGTTTGCGCCAGTGCTCGAAACCTTTGCCGTTGACAATATCGTGAGGAACCCGCTCATCGTAAAACGCATACAGGGTTTCTTCATCGACCAGAATATCGCGCCGACGGGCACGATCTTCCAAGGCCTCGACTTCATCAATCAGCGCACGGTTATGGGCGAAGAAAGTGCCCTGAGTCGTAAATTCGCCCTCCACCAGAGCGCGGCGAATAAACAGCTCGCGTGACTCCTCCGGGGCAATCGGTCCGTAGTGCACGCGGCGACGCGCGACAATGGGTAGCCCAAACAGCGTCACCTGTTCAAAAGCCACTACTTGCGCACGCTTTTGCTCCCAGTGGGGTTCGCTATAGCTACGTTTAACCAGATGCTGGGCCTGGGGTTCTATCCATTGCGGGTCGATCTTGGCCACAGTGCGCGCATAAAGTTTGGTGGTCTCGATCAGCTCAAACGCCATGATCCACTTGGGGGATTTCTTGGCAAGCCCCGAGCCTGGGTGAATCATGAACTTGCGATTGCGCGCGCCCAGATACTCGCGGTTTTCCAGCAGCGTGCCAAGGTTGGATAACAATCCTGAAAGCAGCGCCTGATGTAACTTTCCAGAGATTTTGCGCCGCGCTTGGCGCGCTTGTTCCTCGCTCTGCTCATCATCTTTCGGCAGCGGCGCAGGAACTTCTATGTCCATTTCACGTAGCAACTGTCTGAGCTGACGGAAGGTATCGTGCCACTCGCGCATGCGCAGGTAGTTAATATAGTGCTCGCGGCACCAGCGGCGCAGCTGGTTGCCCGATAGCACTTCACGGGCATTCTCGATGCCGTGCCACAAATTGAGTAACGCAACAAAATCAGAATCGGGGTCATGCCAGCGCTGGTGCGCCTGATCGGCAGCCTGGCGTTTATCCGCCGGACGGTCACGCGGGTCCTGAATGGCAAGTGCTGAAACCACTACCAGTACATCACGCAGGCTACCGCGCTCGGCACCGGCCAGTACCATGCGCGCCAAACGCGGGTCAATGGGCAGCTTGGCCAGCTTGCGGCCAAGCGGGCTCAGGCGATGACTTTCATCCACCGCCCCCAGTTCAAACAGCAGCCGGAAGCCATCTTTTACAAACCGGCTGTCCGGCGGATCGACAAACGGAAACGCATCGATATCGCCAAGCTTGAGCGCCAGCATGGAGAGGATGACCGACGCCAAGTTGGTGCGCTGAATTTCGGGGTCGGTAAATCCAGGCCGGGAAAGAAAGTCCTCTTCATCATAAAGGCGAATACAGACGCCTTCCGCCACCCGGCCACAACGCCCCTTACGCTGGTTGGCGCTCGCCTGGCTAACCGGCTCGATAGGCAGACGCTGAATCTTGGCCCGGTAACTGTAACGGCTGATACGCACCAGGCCTGGGTCAATCACATAGCGAATGCCCGGTACCGTCAGCGAGGTTTCCGCAACGTTAGTGGCCAGCACAATACGCCGACCGCGATGGGCAGTGAATACCCGGTTCTGCTCCTCATTGGAGAGTCGCGCGTAAAGCGGCAGAATTTCCGTGCCCTTCAAGTCCGCCCGGCGCAGGGTATCGGCCGTTTCCCGAATCTCGCGCTCGCCGGGTAGAAACACCAGCACGTCACGCGGGCCATGCAGCCAGCCCTTTTCACGCTCGATGGTTTCGATCTCGTGAACCGCATGCAGGATCCCCTCTTGTAGCGTGCGGTCCTCTTCGTCGTCTTCATCACGCACCAGGGGGCGATAGTGCACCTCCACCGGATACGTGCGCCCTGACACCTCTACAACCGGGGCGGGCGCACCTGGCATACCAAAATGCGCAGCAAAGCGCTCAACATCAATCGTCGCCGACGTGATAATGACTTTGAGATCAGGGCGCTGAGGCAGCAGCCGCTTAAGGTAGCCCAGCAGAAAGTCAATATTCAGGCTGCGCTCGTGTGCCTCATCAATAATGATCGTGTCATAGCGCAGCAGCAAAGGATCGTGCTGGGTTTCAGCAAGTAAAATCCCATCGGTCATCAACTTGACCAGCGTGGTAGGGCTGCTCTGGTCAGTAAAACGCACCTGATAGCCCACCTGATCACCCAGCGGCACTTCAAGCTCTTCGGCCAACCGCGAAGCCACACTGCGCGCGGCAAGCCGGCGGGGCTGAGTATGGCCAATGAGGCCTTTTCTTCCTCGGCCCAGCTCCAGGCACATCTTGGGTAGCTGGGTAGTTTTCCCCGAACCGGTTTCGCCGGCAATCACCACCACTTGATGATCACGAATGGCAGCAAGAATGTCTTCCCGGCGTTCGACCACCGGCAGCTCAGCTGGGTAGTTGAACGTGACCTTCAGCGCTTCACGCTGATTGAACACCTGTTGAGCCCGCTGGATCTCGCGCTGCACCTCGTTGACACCATGATCAATAGGCTTTGCATCGCGCACGCGCCGCGCAAGCCCTGCTACACGCCGCTCCAACCTTTGAGCGTCGCGCAGCATGACATTGCCCAATGCTTCTTTTAGGGAAGCAAGGCGTTGGCGGTCGTTGAGATCAGAAGGCGTATCAGTGGTCACGTTAGGCTCGGTTTCCATTGGTTATTTAAAAAAGCAGGGATGCCAATCGCAGAACAGCAGACCCCATAAATATTCGGCCCGCTACGTGAGCGGGCCGAATATTATAACGCTTTCATTAACGCGACGCCTAACCAGCGATGAGCTCGCTAGACATGGCTATCCTGTGAGGGCCTTTTCTCATCACGCAGTTCGCGGCGTAAAACCTTGCCCACGTTGGTTTTGGGCAGCTCATCGCGAAACTCGATGTACTTGGGCACCTTGTAACCGGTCAGCTCTTTCTTGCACCAGCTGCGCAGAGTTTCAGCATCCAGTTGACTGTTTTTGGAAACAACAAACAGCTTGATGACCTCGCCTGCATCTTCATCGGGCACACCCACCACCGCAGCCTCGATGATATCCGGGTGCGCCGCTACCACATCTTCGACTTCATTGGGATAAACGTTGAAGCCCGAGACCAGGATCATATCCTTCTTGCGATCGACGATACGGATATAGCCATCTTCCTGGAGCACAGCGATATCACCGGTATGAAACCAGCCTTCGCTATCGATGGAGTTACGCGTCTCATCGTCACGCTGCCAGTAGCCTTTCATCACCTGAGGGCCTTGCACACACATCTCGCCCGGCTCCCCCAGGGCCACGTCATTACCATCGGCATCGACCACTTTAACAGCCGTGCCCGCCACCGGCTTGCCAATCGTGCCCAGCTGGATGGCATCGGTCGGGTTAAAGCTCACAATGGGGGACGTTTCCGTTAACCCATAGCCTTCGGCAATCGGGCAGCCGGTGGTCTGCTCCCAGCGCTGGGCAGCCGCCTTGGTAAGCGCCATACCGCCTGAAATGGTGAGTTTGAGACAGGAAAAATCAAGCTGCTTGAAATCATCGCGATTACATAGCGCATTGAATAGGGTATTCAGGCCTATGAATGCGGTAAATTTTACCTTTTTAAGCTCCTTGATAAAGCTATTCAGGTCACGTGGGTTGGTAATCAGCAGCGAGTGGTTTCCCGACTCCATCAAGAACAGACAGTTAACCGTAAACGTATAAATGTGATAAACCGGTAGCGGGGCCACCACTACCTCCTGGCCCTCTTTGAGGTGTGTTCCAATCGCCACGCGCGCTTGCAGCATATTGGCGATTAGATTGCAGTGCGTCAGCATGGCTCCTTTGGGCATACCCGTGGTACCGCCGGTGTACTGAAGCGCAGCTAAATCATCCTGACGGCGCCTGACCTCGGAGTGCGTCATAGAGGCACCCTTCTTCATTGCCTCAACAAAGCTTACTGCCCCAGGCAGCGAGTAGTCGGGCACCATCTTTTTCACGTGCTTGACCACAGCGTTAATTAGCCATCGCTTGGGTAGCCCATGCAGATCGCCAAGCTCGGTTACCAGCACGTGCTGGATATCGGTTTTGCCCAGTACGTTTTCCAGCTTTTTGGCCATGTTAGCCAAAATCAGAATGGCCTTGGCACCTGAATCCTTGAACTGGTGGGTCATTTCCCGCTCGGTATAAAGCGGGTTGGTATTAACGACCACCAGGCCTGCGCGCAGGGCGCCAAACACAGCGACCGGAAACTGCAAAACGTTAGGCAGTTGAATGGCTATGCGATCTCCGGGCTGAAGATCGGTTTCATGCTGTAACCAGGCTGCAAAATCGGCTGAAAGGCGATCCAGGTCGGCAAAGGTAAGGGTTTTGCCCATACAGCTAAAAGCGGGTCTCTCCTTATATCGAGTGACGGCGCTATGAAAAACTTCTGTGACCGCCTCATACTGGTCCAGTCCTTCAAGCGCCGGGCCGCGTAGAATAGAAGCTGTGGCGTGTTCGCTCATGGGCAATCTCCGCTATCCATGTCGATGATATTACCGACCTTGTTATTGTCGCGAGGCAAGAGAACCAACGATATACGACACATCACGTGCTGTAAAACGATCGATTGAAACTTGTGTTTCAACTTTAGGCCATAGCCGTTTTTAGCACATACCCCGGTTCACTCTACTTAACCTCCTACTATTCATAATGTAGCGACTCTCAGCCTTATGGACAGTAACGCGCCTGAATTTCTCCAGCACACCAGACGATAAGCTCTCCTGGCACCATCGTGTACCACGCCTCGTTATGGGTTAGCGGCTCGGTGGCGATAACCGATACCACATCGTCAGGCGTGGTGTGCTCGGCAAAATTAACCGTTATTTCTGCATCAGAAAGCTCGGCGTCACCAAACGGCGCACGCCGGGTAATATGGGCAAGCTTTGTCGAACAGTAGGTATACAGATACTGGCCATCCGACAACAGCAGGTTGAATACCCCCAATGCGCGTAGGCTTTCACAAAGAGCATGAAGCTTCGTCCAAAGCGCGTCCGGCGCTTCAGGTGGCACGGGAAACGCCTGGCGAAGCTCATCCATTAGCCAGCAAAATGCGTGCTCGCTGTCGGTGTTACCCACCGGCGTATATACCCCAAGGGGCAGACTCTTCCAATCACTGAGCTGGCCGTTATGTGCATAGCACCAAGGTCGCCCCCACATCTCCCGAGTAAAGGGATGTGTATTGGCCAGACGCACACCGCCAACGTTTGCCTGGCGAATATGGCTGATCACCACATTGGACTTAATCGGGTAGTCGCATATCAGCCGAGCAATAGGCGAATCAACCGAGGGATGCGGGTCGCGAAATTCACGGTAGCCGCCCTCTTCGTAAAAGGCGATTCCCCAACCATCGCGGTGTGGGCCGGTACCACCCCCGCGATGTAAAAAACCTGAAAAGCTAAAGCAGATATCGGTCGGGACATTGGCACTCATACCGAGCAATTCACACATACTGTTCACACATGCAAGTCACCCATAGCAACGCCCCTTTTCGATTCTAACCATTAATTGATAATCGGTTCACGGCGGCGTGTCGGCTGCGGATCCTCTTCAACCTCTTTCGCGCGTTTAGCTGGCGGTGCACTTATCGGCCGACGCCACCACCACAACGCAACGCCAATCACAGTACCAATCGCGATACCCGCCACCAAGCACAGCAGGCTAGCGCGCAAGGCATTAACGTCATGTTCAAGAAAGCCTACGGCGGCAACCATCGCCGCCGGTGCCCATCCGGTATAGAATTCACCTTCTTCTATCAGGGGCAGGCGGAACATAGCAGGTGCCCACATAGCGCCCGCCATTCCCCAGGTCACGACCAGGCGTGGCAACCGCGGTAGAAACGTTAGTCCAAAATAGATAGCTACCACTACTAGCAGTGAAATACCGTAATAAGTTAGCCACAGCAGTGACATTGAATTTGCAAACAGCATAATACCTCTCATGTGGGTCTAAGCACCCGACGTTGATTTCCCGTTATGGTACCTATCAATTTATGAAAGCACAGCCAGATACGCGCCCAGGCTCTCCCGTCGCGCGCTATTATCGCGCTAATGATCCCAAATGGCACTGGTTGGAAACGCGCGAAGCGCCCGAGGTCAGCGAATTCCTGGAAGCCGCCAATCAACAGCAGGCGCAGTGGTTTGCGCCGCTTACGCCGCTGGCCGAGACATTATACGAAAGTCATCTGGCACGCCGCGAACTTGCCATTACCAGCCTTGAGACACCGCTTGACCACTTTACGTTCTGGAGTGAAACCGGCGCTGAGGACGACTACCCGCGCTGGTGGCGCTACCCTAACGGTCAGCCGAACCTGCGTGAGTGCTTTTTCGATGTTCAGGCCCGTGCGGCTGATGAAGCCTTTTATGACATGGGTGACATGGCGCTCTCGCCTGATGAGCAGTGGCTGGCCTGGACCGAAGATACCCAGGGCGACGAACGCTATACGCTATGGATCAAGTCGTTGCCAAACGGCGAGCCGCTGGCATTAATCAGCGATATCGGTGCTGGCCTGTGCTGGGCCGAGGATCAAACCGCGGCCTCTGCCACGCTGTTTTTCACTCGATTTGATGATACTCAGCGCCCCGACAGCTTGTGGCGCGTATCGCTACCTTTTGAAGCGCCCGATCAGCACGCTGCACCTACTCTGGTATTTCGTGAAGAAGACCCTGAATTCTGGCTTGGGATTGGTAAAACACGCTCGCGTGAGTGGTTGCTGATTGAAAGCGGATCTAAAGACACCAGCGAAATTCACGTACTGCCAGCACACCAACCAGCGGCTAGAACGCTGTGCATTCAGCCTCGCCAGCCAGGCGTTGAATACAGCATCGATCATCGTCCGGGAGCTTTCTATCGCCTGCATAACCAGACGAGCGCACATTTCCAGCTGGATTACCTGGACGAGGCAGCCCTAGGCAATCCAGAGTCCCAGTGGCAGCCGCTTATCGCCCCGCGTGAAGACGTTACCCTGGAAGGAATCGACGCCTTCTCCTGGGGACTTGTGATTGCCGAGAGAGACCATACCCAGGCACAGGTAACACTGCGTCGCTGGGAGCTGAATCACCAGCACCAACGCTCCCTTGATGAATATCTGGTACTGCCCGAACAGCCTTGCTCGCAGTTGCTTGAAGATGCGGCCCATTTTGATACCCGGGTGCTGCGTTTACGCGAAGAGTCATTTACCCAGCCGCCCAGCTGGTTTGCGCTTGATCTTGCAACAGGTGAGCGCACGTTGCTCAAGCGTGCGCCGGTGTATGGCAGCTTAACCCCTGAACAGCTGGTGAGCCGTCGCCTATGGGCCACCAGCCAGGATGGCGAGCAGGTGCCGGTATCAGTCGTGATGCGTGCCGACCTGGCTCACCAGCCTCTGCCGACGCTGCTGTATGGGTATGGCGCTTACGGCGAAGCACTCGACCCTTGGTTCTCGATTTCCCGCCTGGAGCTACTAGAGCGTGGCGCGGCCTTTGCCGTTGCCCATGTGCGTGGTGGCGGCGAGCGCGGTGAGCCCTGGTACCTGCAGGGCAAGATGGCTCATAAAGAAAACAGTTTTCACGACTTCCTGGCCGCGCGTGATGCCTTGGTGGAAAGCGGTATCAGCCATCCCCAGCGAATTGCCGCTTACGGGGCCAGCGCAGGCGGGTTGCTGGTAGGCACCTGTGTTAACCGGGCGCCCGAGGCCTTTTGTGCAGCCTTGCTGGACGTACCCTTTCTAGATGTCCTGCGCACCATGCAGAACCCCGACCTGCCGCTTACAACCGCTGAATATAGCGAGTGGGGCAACCCTGAAACGCCCGAGGTCGCTGAGCGGATTCGCGGCTACTCGCCCATGGATAACATTACCGCACAATCCTACCCGGCACTGTGGATTGAGGGCAGCTGGTTTGATACCCGAGTAAGTTACTGGGAGCCAGCTAAATATTACGCCCAGGTTACCCAGCACCAGCAAGGTGACGCCCCTGTTCTCCTGCATACCGACATGAGCAGTGGCCACGGCGGCGCGTCTGGACGATTCAAGGCCTGGCGGGATACTGCCCGTCAGGATGCTTTTATCCTTTGGGCGCTGGGTCTGGCGGCTGCCTCATCGGGAAGTGCCGGTTGAAAACTGTCTGGGCTTTCCGGCTCGTACGCTATCAAGCATTCCTTCAGGCAGCGCCAGGCGCTGCCTATTTTCTTTGAAAATACTTTTCACAAAAATTCATTTGCGCCATACTAGACGTTAGTCGCATAAACTTACGTCCACTTGATGGAGCATTCTATGAAATATCAGGATCACTTCCCGACCATTTGGGATACGCCGCTTAAACAATCTGCCAGCAAACCTGTCCCCAAGGCGAGCGCCCAAAAGCCCATTCTAATCAAGGAAGCGTTTTTGACTATTTGGGATAACGCAAAGCGCAAGCCCGCTGCCTAACCATTACGCCAGGGAGGGCCTGTTTTTAAAAGGTAAGCAATTGGCTCTACAAACAAGAAGCAGTAGCCCCTACATGGGCAGTACGGCAATGATGTGGGATTCTAACGTCCGTTCAGGCACGTCATCTTCAGATACTGCAAAATTTCGCACGCTAATGCCCTTACGGTGTACGCGTTCAGCGTCGTTGCTTAGCAGCGGATGCCAGCCCGCCAGTTTGCGCCCTTCCGCCACTCGACGATAGCCACATGTAGGCGGCAGCCAAGTAAACTCTTTTACCAGCGCTGGGGTCAGCTGGGTGCAGTCCGGCACGCTATCAAACCGATTAGCATAATCGCTGCACTGGCAGCTTTTAATATCCAATAGCCGACAGGCTACGTTTAATATCGCAAGCTCTTGGGTATCATCATCATGCAACTTGAGCAGACAACACTGCCCACAGCCATCGCATAGCGCTTCCCACTCTTCAGAAGTCAGCTCTTCCAGTGGGTAACGCTCCCAAAAGCGCTCGCGCATTCCGGTATCCATCATTTTCTCTCTTATCATCGCTATTTAGCGGCCTCAACGCCTGAACTGCTTAAGGCAGCGTTTAGCTCGGGCCATAAGGTCTGAAAATCCGCTTCTAATCGCGGATAGTCGCTGTGCAGCCAGGGGATAAGCTCTGCCAAACGGTTAGGCCCAGTCAGCCGTCGACCAATACCTGCCACAGCCTGACAAGTGAAATCGAAATCAGCGTAGTTTCTTAGCCAGTCGTGCTCGATCAGGTGCGGCATCATCGTGGCTAGCCGGTCAGGCGCAGGCCTCACCGTTAAAAGGCGGTAACAGCGCGCTACCAACTGCTGCTGTTCCCGATGGTCGGCTTTCTCACGCGCTAGAAAGTGATCCCAGACGATATCTAGCGCGATACCGGCATAGCGGCGCTTGTCACGAGGCGCGCGGCTTTTCGCTTCCAGTACGCTAGGGTGATGATCCACCCAGGCATCCACCTTGCGATGATGGCGAACGCCTGCAGCGACGCTATCTGGCCAAGCGCTTAAGTCACTTCCCTTAATGCCATCGGCAATCAGGTTGCCATAAAGGAAATCGTCGCTTCCATCACAGACAAGCCAGGCATGGGCCAGAAAGTTCATGGCCAGCCGCTACTCTGCAGCGTCGCGCGCGTTTAACTGCGCCCGGTGAACATCAAGTAAATAATCTTCTTTGGCAGGCGGCATCTGCAGGTAAAAGCCCTGCTCCTCAATACCTTTGATAACGTCTTCAGCGTTAACCCGTGCCAGCTTTTTATCGGCGGTAAGGATCATTGTCAACACCGCAATGGGCTTGCCGAAGGTTGCCATCAAAGGTTCGGGAACGCTTTTAAAACCTTGGCGCTTATCAACGTACAGGTACATCTCTTCCTTGCGCGAGCTTTTAAATATCTCGCAAAGCAGCTTGTCACTCATTTTGAAACTCCTCCAGCGCCTGAATGAACCCAGCGGATAAACAATCACCGCGCCATCCTTCGGGCAGCGTCAGGGGCTTATCCGCCATGTCCTGCATAACCAGCTCTTCGATATCACGACGCCGCATTAATACCTCGGACGCAATTCCCAGTTCGCCCGCCTTTTCAGTTACCACGTGCTTGAGTGCTTTAAAACGGCGCTTAAAAGCAGGCTGCATCGGATCAGGCCAGCAAACGGGCAACTCACCTTCATCGGCATGCTGCGCCTGCCTGATAAGTGCCAGCAGGGTATCGCCTTCCTTTTTGATCAGCGCTGGCTTGAAACCTTCCACTTCCGATAGCTCATAGCGGTTTTTGGGCATGGCTTCAGCGGCGGCAAACAGCAGCTTATCGCTAATCAACCAGTTGCGCGGCAGATTGCGCCGCCGGGTCTCCCCTTCCCGCCAGATCGTCATCAGCCTATACGCCTCTAGCTGGCGAGGATTGAGCCGCCATAATTGGCGTTGGCGAGCAAACCACTGGCCGTCAGCTTCAACGCTGCGCCCGGCTTGCTCGATCAGGCCAGCACACTCTTGTATCAGCCATTCACAGCGTCCCAGATCAGACAATCGCTCTGCCTGCAGAGTCCATACTTTCAACAGGTAGATGACATCCAGCGCCGCGTAATCACGCTGCGAAGGCGTTAACGGTCGCTCCAGCCAGTTGGAACGTGTCTCCTCTTTTGGCAGTGTTTCCCCCATCCAGAACTCGACCAGTTTCTGATAGCCCATGGATGGCGTCTCCCCAAGCAGCCCCTGGGCAACCTGCGTATCGACCAGTGGCGTAGGCAGCACTCCAGCCCAGTGCTGCAACACCTCCAAGTCTTCGCTGCAGGCATGCAACAGCTTGATCGCCCGACTCTGAAGCAGTTGACGAAAGGCAGACGTGCAGGGCGTGGCCAGCGGGTCAATTAAATAGGCCAGATCACCGGCGGCAAACTGAATCAGCGCTGGCACCGGGAAGAATGTATTTTCACGAAAAAATTCGGTATCCAGCGCGATAACATCAGCGCCAGCCACGCTTTCGCAAGCGGCATCAAGCGCTTCCGGGCTGTCAATCCATTGATATACGGGGGAGGCTAGAGAAGACAAAGTATACTTCCAGGTTGTTACAACCGCGATCGCGCTTGCAATATAGAGTGTGTTTAATCGCTGGAGAAGGGCTGACGGCCGCTAAACGCGCGGCTTAATGTACCGCCATCAACATATTCAAGCTCCCCCCCCATGGGGACGCCATAGGCCAGGCGCGAAAACCTGACCCCGTAGCGAGCAAGCTGGGCGGCGATATAGTGCGCCGTTGCCTCGCCTTCGACGGTCGGGTTGGTAGCCAGAACAATTTCTTCAATATGCCCTTCCGCCACCCGCGCTTCCAACTGGTCAACACCAATCGCATCAGGGCCGATGCCATCCAAGGGCGACAAATGCCCATGCAGTACGAAATAGCGCCCCTGAAAGCCACCTGCTTCTTCGATGGCCAGCTGATCTGCCGGAGACTCTACCACGCATAGCAGCGCATCATCACGACGCGGCGTTTCACATATGGCGCAGATATCGGCTTCCGTCAGCGTACGGCAGCGCTGGCAATAACCCACTTCGTCGATCGCTTTCTGGATAACAGAGGCGAGCCGCTCACCGCCCGCCCGTTCACGCTCAAGCAAGTGCATGGCCATGCGCTGGGCCGTTTTAGGCCCAACGCCGGGTAGCACGCGAAATGCATCCATCAACTGCTCAATAAGAGGAGAAAATCTCATTATTTAGAACGGCATCTTAAAGCCAGGCGGTAGGTTCAGACCTGCCGTCGCTTCTTCCATCTTGGCCTTGGAATTGGCTTCCACCTTACGCACGGCATCGTTAACAGCCGCTGCCAGCAGATCTTCCAGCAGTTCCTTATCTTCTTCCATCACGCTTGGGTCGATAGTCACCTGGCTTACGTCATGGCGACCGTTCATGGTGATCTTGACCATGCCCGCGCCTGCTTCGCCATAGACTTCAGACTGAGCGACCTCTTCCTGAACGCGCTGCATTTTTTCCTGCATCTCTTGGGCTTGCTTCATCAAGTTGCCCATTCCACCTTTAAACATGGCGTGCTCTCCTAGCGGGTTAAAACTGGCTGGTTAAAACAGTCATCATAGATGCTAACGCTTTGCAGTGGCGGGCTTGACGGTAGATTCAATCAGCGTCGCGCCAAAGGCCTGCTGTAGCTTCTGTATATTGGGATCGTGATTCAAGAGATCAACAGCCTGTACGTGACGCTCCTGATTCAGCCGCGCTTCGCGTTGGCGAGGCGTTTCGCTCTCGGTTGAAAGCTCCGCTACCACAAACACGACCCGGCGCGGCAGCCCTTGCTCGCTTAATGCTCGCTCAATCCGCGTTTGGTGCACTTCAGCCTGCATGGCTGCCTGACTGGGATCCAGGCGTAGCGTCAGGATCTTGCCATCGTCGCTCTCCAGCAAACAGTTGGCTGCCAGGCTGCGCGTCAAACCACCAAGGCCTAAAGAGTCAAAGCATAGCAGCCATTGAGCATGATCGAGCAATCCATCGACCGCACCCGCCAACGTTTGTGGCGGCGTTGCCGACGGCGCTGGTACCTCTAGCACTTTGGGTACTGGCGCTGAACCTGAATCCGGCACACGTGCTGGCTCTGGCTCTGGCTCTGGCTCTGGCTCTGGCTCTGGCTCTGGCAGAGATTCTGCTGTCGGCGCTGCTTGCGCTATCTCATCAAGCGACCAGGGCGGCGGCATTTGGCTATCATTGGCTGTTGCTGATGCCACCGGCGCGTTATGGCGCGGCGCATCGAAGGCTGGATTGCTAGCCTTGGGGCTTTCAGGCTCACTTGGCCCGGGCTCCCCGTGAACACTCGGCTGAGCATCCAGCTCCTGGATGGCGCTATGTTCAACTTCTGCCTGGGGCATACTAGACACTGCTGATGCCACAGCAGGCTGATCTGCACCGGCTTGAGCAGTGCTTGATTGAGCAGTGCTGGCTTGAGCAACACTACGCAGCTCATTACTGCTCTGTTCATCGCTACTAGGAGCGGAGGGCTCGGCGCGAAGCGGTAGCGGCGTGCGCGGCGGCTTGGGCACACCTTGAGGGCGAAACGCCAGCATGCGTAACAGGGTCATTTCCAAGGCGCTGCGCAAATCAGGCGCGTGAACCATATCGCCCCGCCCTTGAATGCCAATCTGGTAGTAGAGCTGTATATCTTCTGCAGTAAAACGGCTGGCCAATTGCACAATGGCTTCTCGGTCGCCGTGGCTGTTATCCACCGCATCTGGCACCATTTGCGCCACGGCCAAGCGGTGTAGAATCGCCGATAGCTCATCCAGCACGGCAGCAAAGTCAGGTCCCTGTTCGGCCAATTGGCTCACTTCGGCCAGCAGGCGCTGGACATCCACATCGGCCAGGGCTTCCACCAGGGCCAGAATATGCCGGTGATCCAGCGTCCCTAGCATGGCGGCCACATCCGCGTGACGTACCGCGCCCTGCCCAAAGGCAATTGCCTGATCGGTCAGGCTCATGGCATCTCGCATTGAGCCTTCAGCGGCCTTGCCTAATAGCCATAGTGCACTTTCATCAAATGCCACGCCCTCTTCACCCAATACGTAGGTCAGATGTTCGACGACACGCTCAGGCGGCATATGTTTAAGCGTAAACTGCAGGCAACGCGAAAGCACCGTTGCTGGCAGCTTTTGCGGGTCGGTTGTGGCAAGCAAGAATTTGACATGGGGAGGCGGCTCTTCCAGCGTTTTCAACAGCGCGTTGAAACTGCTGGTAGACAACATGTGCACCTCATCGATCAGGTACACCTTATAACGCCCCTGGGTGGGCGCATACTGAACGTTATCCAGCAGCTCGCGGGTATCTTCCACCTTGGTGCGAGAGGCCGCGTCGACTTCGATCAAGTCAACAAAACGCCCTTCATCAATCGCCTGGCAGCTATCGCACTGGCCGCATGGGGTTGAGGTAATCCCCTCATCACCGCGACCGTTAGCCGTGCAGTTCAAGCACTTAGCGAGTATCCGCGCCAGCGTGGTTTTACCTACCCCACGAGTTCCGGTAAACAGATAAGCGTGGTGAAGGCGACCCTGATCAAGTGCATTCACCAGGGCACGCTGAACATGGGCCTGGCCCACGAGCTCGTGGAATGTACGTGGCCGCCATTTGCGGGCCAGAACCTGATAGCTCATTGAGCAATGTTTCCTTCAGCGGGCTGCGTGGTAGTGCATTACTTCAACACCAAGTGCCCGCAATGCATGATAAAACACCATTCTAGCGGTTACGCTGCAGCCCGCCAACCGCCCGGACCGAAAGCCCGGGCACTGCTGTCAGGCGTTATCGTCGCCCTGTTCTGCACTGGCACGCTGAGCGGCTTCTTTAACCAGCTTCTCAAGTTCGCCATTTTGGTGCATTTCCATGACGATATCGCAGCCGCCGACCAGTTCACCTTCCACCCACAGCTGTGGGAAGGTCGGCCAGTTAGCAATTTTGGGCAGTTCAGCGCGAATATCAGGATTGTCCAGAACGTTGACGAAGGCAAAACGCTCACCACAGCTCATCAGGGCCTGGACCGTCTGGGCTGAGAAGCCGCACTGAGGCAGCTGAGGCGTGCCTTTCATGTAAATCAAAATGGGGTTTTCGCCAATTTGACGCTGAATGTTTTCGGCTGTTGTGCTCATGTGAGTACTCCTTGAGTAAAGAATTAATACGATAAAGAAGAGTATACGCCCGATCTGAACGACCGCTTACCCGGGCCGATTATCTCGCCACCAATACCTGAGTGCGCTACTCGGCCTTCATCTTTAAACGCCATTCTACGCATGCAGCTTGCGTTGCGCATCCCCCGCTGCCTCGCTAGGATGGTGTTTTTGTGCGGAGAGAAGCAACCATGGCGACACGCCATTTCCTTACCCTGCTGGATTTGACGCCCGATGAACTGGATTATCTGATTCAGCGTGCCATTAAAATCAAAACGGACCTGAAAGCTCAGGGTCCGGTTTACACACCGCTGCCCAACCGCACGCTGGCCATGATTTTTGAAAAGTCATCCACACGTACCCGCGTCTCCTTTGAAACCGGCATGGCTCAATTTGGCGGGCACGCCCTGTTCCTATCTCCGCGAGATACCCAACTGGGCCGTGGCGAGCCTATCGAAGACACCGCACGTGTGCTTTCCGAGATGGTTGATGCGGTCATGATCCGCACGTTTTCGCACGCCGGGCTCGAGACCTATGCAAGCGCCAGCAGCGTCCCTGTGATCAACGCCTTGAGCGATGACTACCACCCCTGCCAGTTGCTAGCCGATGTCATGACATGGACTGAGCTGCGTGGTAGCGTAAAAGGTCGCACGGCGGTCTGGATTGGCGATGGCAATAACATGTGTCACTCCTGGATCAACGCCGCACGCCAGTTTGATTTTAATTTGCGTATCTGCTGCCCCAAAGGATACGAGCCACGTGAAGATATTCTGGCCGCCGCCGGCGACCGCGTGACGCTGCTTCACGACCCGCAGGCCGCCGTGCAGGATGTTGACCTGATTACAACGGATGTCTGGGCCTCCATGGGCCAAGAAGAGGAGCAGGCTAAGCGCGAAGCGGACTTTGCAGGCTTCCAGGTAAGCGAAGCCATGCTGGATAAGGCAAAAAGCGATGTACTGTTCCTGCACTGCCTGCCTGCCCACCGCGGTGAAGAAATCAGCCATACCCTGCTCGACGACCCGCGCGCCGTCGTATGGCAGGAAGCTGGCAACCGCCTGCACGCTCAAAAGGCGCTGATCGAGTTTCTCCTGCTTGGCCGCATCAATGAGAAATAGCCTACGCATACGGCTTGGTTGACCTTTTAGCCGCCAGGCAAACCTGACTGGCGGCTAAACTCAACGATTCAACCCGAAAGATACAGGCACAAAAAAGCCTCGCTACTTGTAGCGAGGCTTTTCGTTTAAACTTGGTGGAGCCTAGCGGGATCGAACCGCTGACCTCAACACTGCCAGTGTTGCGCTCTCCCAGCTGAGCTAAGGCCCCTTGCCTGTCTTTGTCGACAGCGAGGCGAATACTATTATGAATTTGACCTGTGGTCAATGTTCTATCCAAATAAGTGTTTACTAATTCTCCTTTATTGTCAGTTGTGGCACTCTATGGGTTAGCGCCAACGGCAATCGCCTGAGCCCATTATGTTTTCACGCAGGAGCCAGTCCATTGATCAACGTTCTAATCGCCGATGATCACCACCTGGTGAGAACCAGTATTGCTCACCTGCTAAACGAAGAAAGTGATATAAAAATCATCGGCGAGGTCGACGACGGCGAAAGCGCTGTTACCCAGTGCCGTCATTTAAAGCCTGATATTGTGCTGATGGACATCCGAATGCCGGGCATTGGCGGGTTGGAAGCCACCCGTCGCATTCACCGCACCATGGTAGATATTAAAGTACTGATTTTAACTGCGCACATGGAAGATAGCGTGCTGCGACGTATGCTAGAGGCGGGTGCCTCAGGCTTTTTGAGTAAAGGTGCTAATGCAGCTGAAATGACCGAAGCAATTCGCCAGGTTTTCCACGGCCGACGTTATGTTAGCCAGGAAATCGCCCAGCGCCTGGCACTGGCCCATTTCACCAATGAAGATAACCCGTTTAGCCATCTTTCTCATCGTGAACTGCAAATTGCCCTGATGATCGTCAACTGCCAACGCGTTCAGGATATTTCTGACCGCCTGCATTTGAGCCCTAAAACTGTTAACACCTATCGTTATCGGTTGTTTGATAAACTTCAGGTAGCGACCGATGTCGAACTTACTCATCTGGCGCTGCGTCACGGGCTGGTCGAAGGCTTTGACGGCAGCCAGGGTTGAACCTAACATCCTTAGCCACTCCACGGCGCTTGATACGGTGCAATGACATTTAATGCAAAGCAGTTTTTAAGCACGGTAAGCACCTCCCCCGGTGTTTACCGGATGCTTGATGAACATAGCAACACCCTTTATGTGGGCAAAGCGAAGCGCCTGAAAGCACGCCTTGCCAGCTATTTTCGTGGCCAGTTGAATACCAAGACACAAGCCATGGTAGCGCGGATTGCGGATATACAGATCACAGTAACCCGCAGCGAAACCGAAGCGCTTCTGCTTGAGCAGACGCTTATCAAGGAATTACGCCCGCCCTACAACATCCTGTTACGAGACGACAAGTCTTACCCGTTTGTCTTCGTGACTGACCGGCACCCCTACCCCAAGCTTGAGTACAAGCGCGCCCGACAGCGCCGCGATGACGGCCGCTACCTGGGGCCTTATCCAAGCAGTGGCGCAGTGCGCGAAAGCCTCTCGCTCATGCAGAAGATCTTTCGTATCCGCAACTGCGAAGATAGCGTGTTTTCCCACCGTTCACGGCCATGCTTGCAGCACCAGATTCAGCGCTGCAGCGCTCCTTGTGTGGATTATATTACCGAGGAGGATTACCGGCTCGACGTAGAGCATGCGGTAATGTGCCTGGAAGGCAAGAGCGAGCATGTTACCCAAGCGCTCACTGAGGCGATGGAAGCGGCAAGCCAGAATCTGGATTTTGAAGAAGCCGCCCGCCTTCGCGACCAGATACAGCAGTTGCGCCAACTCCAGCAGCGCCAGTTCGTGGATAATGACAGTGGTGATGCCGACATTTTCGCCCTGGCCCAGCGCCCCGGCGCCATGGGCGTTTCGATATTAAGCGTTCGCGATGGCCGCATGCTGGGTGCCCGACACCACGCACCTAAAAACGGTCTGGATTTGACGCCGGAAGCCCTGCTGACAGAAGTCGTCAGCCAATACTATTTTGGCCAGCCGCATAACATTCCAAGCGAAGTGATCACCAGTCACACGCTGGATGACAGCGAGCTGATTGCCGACGCTCTGACTGAACAGGCGGGCAAGCGTATCCGGGTTACCAGCCAGGTGCGAGGCTATCGCGCTCAGTGGCAGCAGCTTGCCATGACCAATGCCGAGCAACAGCTGGCTTCTCAGTTGGCCAATCATACCCAGCTTAACCAACGCTTTGTAGCGCTTCAAAAAGCGTTGGGCCTTGAGACGATCCCTGAGCGGCTTGAGTGTTTTGACATTAGCCACAGCCACGGCGAGGCCACGGTCGCTTCATGCGTTGTGTTTGACCATCAGGGTCCTCGAAAAAGTGACTATCGGCATTTTCGTATCGAAGGGGTGGCTGCGGGTGATGATTATGCGGCCATGCAGCAAGCGCTTATGCGAAGGCTAAAACGCGTCAAGAGCGGTGAGGCGATTGCGCCCGACATCTTGATTGTTGACGGTGGCAAGGGCCAACTCAACATGGCTCGCGAGGTACTTAATGAATTGGCGATTACCGGCATTCTGCTGCTGGGCGTCGCCAAAGGCACAACACGCAAGGCAGGCCTTGAAACGTTATTTCTGGAAACTTCCGACAACCCGCTGCCATTAGACCCGGCCTCCCCCGCCCTGCACCTAATTCAACACATTCGAGATGAATCACACCGCTTTGCCATTGCCGGCCACCGGGCGCAGCGTGATAAAGCCAGACGCACTTCCACCCTACAGGAAATTCCCGGCATCGGCCCTAAACGGCGCCGTGAACTCTTACGCTTTTTTGGCGGCCTGCAGGGGGTACAAAAGGCAAGCCGCGCGGAACTGGAGCGTGTGCCAGGCATCAACGCTGCGCTTGCAGAGAGTATTTACCTGGCCCTTAACGGATAAACCCGCTTTGGGCATGGATGCTGCTCGCCAAGGGGGATAGAATAACCCCACTACATTTCGAATCTTATGACTCTCCGGTAAGGATCGCCGCTCGCGATGAATATACCCAACCTACTTACGCTGGCAAGAGTTGCCTTTATTCCTCTGCTTGTCGTGCTGTTTTACCTGCCGTTTAGCTGGAGCATGCCGCTTGCCGCTGCCCTTTTTGCTCTGGCTTCAGTAACCGACTGGCTGGATGGTTACCTGGCCCGCCGCTGGAATCAGTCAACTCCCTTTGGCGCATTTTTGGACCCGGTGGCTGACAAGCTAATGGTGGCGGTTGCGCTGGCCCTGCTCATCGAGCGTTACGACACATTGGTATTAACCTTGCCTGCCTTGGTTATTATCGGTCGCGAAATTGTGATTTCCGCTCTGCGTGAATGGATGGCCGAAATGGGCAAGCGCGGTTTAGTTGCGGTGTCCTGGATAGGCAAGCTTAAAACCACGCTTCAAATGATCGCCTTGCTTATTCTCTTAGCCTTGCCACCGACTCACGAAATTGCGCTGCTTGGCGTTGTGGTGCTTTACGTAGCGGCGACCTTGACGCTCTGGTCAATGATTCAATATTTGAAGGCAGCCTGGCCGCACCTAAGCCGCTCCATGTAAGCAATTGATTAATTGGATGTGATGTTTACGACATTGTTGATTGACAACCTCGAAACGATGCGTATAATTCGCCCTCGAGTCGAGCGGGAATAGCTCAGTGGTAGAGCATCGCCTTGCCAAGGCGAGGGTCGAGAGTTCGAATCTCTTTTCCCGCTCCAACGACTTTTAAGGCTGGATGGCAGAGTGGTTATGCAGCGGACTGCAACTCCGTGTACGCCGGTTCGATTCCGACTCCAGCCTCCATTTTATGTAGTGTGCAACGTTCCTCCAAGCTGCACTGCCCGGATGGCGAAATTGGTAGACGCAAGAGACTTAAAATCTCTCGGAGGTAACTCCGTGCCGGTTCAAGTCCGGCTCCGGGCACCATTGTTTAGATTATCTCTTCTTTTTTTTATTATCTGCGAGATCACTTAGATCGCCGCGGTCTTTCTTACGTCTGTATATTACCAAGTACTAACTGCCTGATAACAAGAAAAAGGAGCGCGCATGAGCACGCCAACAACCGATATTCTAGTTATTGGCGGCGGTGTCGCAGGGCTGACCCTTGCTCTTGAAGCAGCCAATCATCTATCGGTGACACTGGTACGTCCTCTGCAAGATGACAAGGGCGCCAGCATATGGGCCCAGGGCGGTATTGCCGCCGTACTCTCCCCGGATGACAGCCTAGAAGCGCACGTTCAAGATACCCTGGTGGCGGGCGATGGCCTGTGCGATGAGCTGGCCGTTCGCTTTACCGTGAACCACGGCCCCGCCGCTATTCAATGGTTAATCGACAACGGCGTCCCTTTCACACCGGATACTGCTGCCGATGCGCGCTACCCCTACCACCTGACTCGCGAAGGGGGGCATAACGCGCGGCGTATTATTCATGCCGATGACGCAACCGGACGCGCAGTGGTGGATACGCTGATGCGCAAAGTGGCCTTGCATCCCAATATTTGCCAGCGCAGCGACCTTACCATTCTCGGATTATTGCAAGACAACGAGGGGCGCTGTCGAGGTGCCTATGGGGTTGACGAGCAACACCAGTGGCAGACGCTGCCAGCACTTAACACCGTATTGGCGACAGGCGGGGCCAGCGGCCTTTATCGGCACACCACGACACCCTCCCCCAACAACGGGGAAGGCATGATGCTGGCCGCTGAGCTGGGCGCCCAATTAATGAACCTGGAGTTTCAACAATTTCACCCCACCAGCCTGTATGACCCTGATGGCCCGGCCTTTTTAATCAGTGAAGCAGTACGCGGCGAAGGCGGTTACTTACTTAATGAGGCGGGCGAACGGTTTATGCTCGCACTTGACCCTCGGGCTGAACTTGCTCCCCGCGATGTGGTTGCCCGGGCTATCGATTTTCAGATACAGCAGGGACACCAGGGTCATGTGTGGCTGGATATTCGCCATCTGGGTGAGTGCGCCATTCATCATCACTTTCCAACCATTCATGCCCACTGTCTCTCCCGAGGGATAGATATCACGCAACAGCCCATTCCGGTGGTACCGGCCGCACACTACAGCTGCGGCGGTGTGGCAACGGATGAGCGGGGAGCTACTCGCGTATCGGGCCTTTATGCGATTGGTGAAGTCGCCTGTACTGGCTTGCACGGCGCCAACCGAATGGCGAGCAATTCGCTATTGGAGTGTCTGGTATATGCGCGTAGCTGTGCAGGCGCGCTGTGCAAACAAATAGCTCATGAAGGGTCAGAAACGGCGTTTTCATTAACCCAACGCCCTATCCGCCCAACGCCGGCTGATCAACAGGCTGTTTTCGCCGAGCTACGTAATCGCCTGCGTGGCATAATGAGTCAACATGTTTCAATTGTACGCAGCAACGCCGGGTTAACCATTGCTCAACAGCAGCTAATCAAGCTATTGGCACGTCTGGAAAGCCTTGAAGGCAGCCAGAATCAGCTTGAAGGAATACAGCTTCACCAAATGCTCAGATTGGCCCAGCTAACCGTGACAGCTGCCATGAGACGGCATGAGTCACGCGGCCTGCACTTCTCAACCGACTGGCCTGCACATCAGCCCCACGCTACAGCCTCTCGCTTAAGCCTTGCTGACTTAACGCCCGGCACGGAGACATAAACGGCGCAGCAAGCGGTGGCTATCACGAGGCAGGCTATCAGGCCATAGCCATAACCGTTGCGGCCCCACCCATATACCCACCAACCAAGGCCCCAGATAATCACAGCGAACAAGCTGCTCATCTCCCAACTCACCATAGGGCAGCCGCCAGCGGCCAATCATGGCGTTGTCAGCATTTGTCAGATAAAGCACGCCTTTAGGCTGGGCGTAAATGCTACGCCAGAGCAGCAGGGCCGCCACAATGCTTACGCCACTACCTACCCAGCTCCCTAGTACGCAGAAACTTAGCAAACAGAGCCCAAGCGCCAAGCCTGCCTGGAGCAGGCTTGCATACTTAGAGAGTGCGATAGGCAGAATTATCGGTGTTTTCTGCATGTTCAACGATCATTTTGACAATACGCCGCAATGCCGGGTCATCAGGCCATTCACGATGCATCAGCCAGATAAATAAATCCTGATCTTCTTCCTTGATAAGCCGCTCATAAGCAAGCCGATCTTCTTCATCGAGGGTATCAAACCGTTTTTCCAGGAACGGGATCAACAGTAGATCCAGCTCCCACATACCGCGCCGCGAGTGCCAGTAAAGACGTTTACGCAGTATGGCTGCTGGGGATGTGTCGTCGCTCAAGGCCAGCCTCTTTAATCATGAAAATGAAGCGCCAGTATACCTAAGCTAAAGGGTCGCGCCAGCGCCAAGCTTCGCCTATGCTGTTATTCAGTCTAGTACCTTGTTTTATCTGCATTGTTTAATATCGTTTTGCACAGTATGCTGAATCGAATTATCGAGATCAGTAGCCAGCTACGACCTTCACAGTTTGCAGGGAGCCAACCGATGACAAAATCTGAATTAATCGAACAAATCGCGATGCGTCAACCGGAGCTATCCGCCAAGGAAGTGGAAACGGCGGTGCGTATTATCCTGGACGATATGACCGAAGCGCTTTCCAGCGGCGGGCGCGTTGAAATACGTGGCTTTGGCAGCTTCTCGCTTCACTTTCGCGAACCCCGTACTGGCCGTAACCCGAAAACGGGTGATCCGGTCGAGCTGGATGGCAAGTATGTGCCCCACTTCAAGCCGGGCAAGGAGCTACGCGAACAGGTAGACGCCAGCCGCGCACTGGGTTACTAGCGCGGCGCCTGAATTGCCTTAACACGGTAATCGGTGTCTGTGGGATGACGTCGTGCCATGACTCATACACAATAGGGCCACTCTGCGACCGTAACTGATTAGGAAACTCTTATGCGTTGGATCAAAGGGCTGATTCTAGCCGTTGTTTTACTGGTTGTTCTACTTATAGGTATTCTGTTTGCCGTCAACAACCAGCAAACGATTGCCTTGAATCTGATTTGGGTCGAGCTGCCCGCCATTTCGTTTTCTGTCTGGCTTCTGGCCACGCTGACTTTTGGCGTGATACTCGGCATGCTGGCCATGCTGGGTGTGTATGCACGGTTAAAGGCACGCCTTGCACGCAGCGAGCGCCACAATAAACAGCAACGCAAAGAGCTTGACCGGTTACGCACTCAGGAGTTTAAGGAACTAACCTAAATGCATGATGTCATGCTGCTAGGATTGCTGTTGGCGGCCATTGCCATTGGTTTTGGATTAGGTATTCGTCATGCCACCCGACGATCCCGGCAAGCGCCAACAGCCTCTTCTTCCTCTCTATCGAAAGAGTATTTTATAGGGTTGAATTACCTGCTCAACGAGCAGCCCGATGAGGCAATCAATACCTTCATCAACGCCCTTGATGTCAATAGCGATACGGTGGATACACATATTGCCCTGGGCAAGCTTTTCCGCGCGCGTGGTGAAGCGGACAAGGCGGTCAGTATCCATCAGAATCTGCTGGCCCGCCCGGCGCTATCGCGTAGCACCAATCAGAACGTTCAACTGGAACTCGCGCGTGATTTTATGGCGCTGGGCGTTCACGACCGCGCTCAACGCCTTTTGCATTCACTGCTTGAACAGTCATCAGGTGAAGAGTATCGCTACGCAGCCAAACAACTGTTAGTGGATATTCTTGAGCGAGAAAAAGAGTGGCAGAACGCCTTTGATGTTATTCAACCGCTTCTCAAACAGCATCCAGGCATGCGTCGCCCTGCTTCCCATTGGTTGTGTGAGCTGGCGCAGGAAGAGATCCAGCAGTCCAGTCGCGCCTTGGCTAGAAAGCACCTTAAAAAAGCGCTACAGCTGGATGAGCGCTGCATTCGTGCAACGCTATTACTGACAGAACTCGAGATGGATAACGGCCATTATGATCGCGCCATTGAGCGTCTTGACCATATCCCAGCACAGGATCCCGCTCACATTCCCACTATGCTGCCCGCCCTAAAGCGCGCCTATGTTCGCAATGATGACATTGCAGGTCTTGAAAAACATCTCTATCGGCTATTGAATCAGGCGCCCTATACCAGCGTTATCGTCATGCTGGGAGAGCTCGTGCATCAACGGGATGGTGTTGATACAGCGATCGAGCGAACGGGCGAGTGGCTGCGTGAAGCCCCAAGCCTCAGGGGATTGGACTACCTTCTTGACCTGTATGTTGAAAGCCAGCGGTTAAGCGGCAGAACATCACCTGATACGCGCTTATTACTGCTCAAGTATCACACGCAAGCCCTGTTAAAAGATCGCCCGCGACACCGCTGCAGGCGCTGCGGTTTTTCCAGTGATGCGCTGGCATGGCAGTGCCCCAGCTGCCGGCGCTGGGGCACCATCAAACCCATTACGGGTGTCGAAGGGGAATAACGCCGCTTACGCGAGTTCAGCCTCTATAGCAGTGAGTGCTTCCATGGGGTCCGCCGCCTGGGTAACCGGACGTCCAATCACCAGGTGTGTACTGCCTGCCTGTATAGCTTTACTGGGTGTCATGATACGCTGCTGATCGTTTACGGCGGCAAAGCTTGGGCGAATACCCGGCGTTACCTTTAAGAAACTGTCGCCACATATAGTTTTAAGGTGAGCGGCCTCCTGGGCAGAACAGACAACGCCCTGCAGGCCACTTTGCTGAGTCAGTCGCGCCAGACGCTCAACCTGTTCCGCCGGAGTACAGCTCAAGCCTACTTCCTGCAGGTCGCTCTCTTGCAGGCTGGTCAAAACGGTTACCGCAATAAGATGGGTGGCCAACCCGTTTTTTTCCAAACGCTCGGCGGCCGCCTCCATCATCTTGCGGCCACCACCCGCGTGCACATTCACCATCCACACACCCTGCTCAGCGGCCGCCTGAACGGCGCCCGCCACCGTATTCGGGATGTCGTGAAATTTAAGATCCAGAAACACTTCAAACCCGCGCCCATGCAAAGCTTCCAGCACGGCCGGGCCGCTGCGGGTGTAAAGCTCCTTGCCGACTTTCAAACGGCATCGAGCAGGATCAAGCTGGTCAGCCATGCAAAGGGCCGCGTCAAGGGACGGATAATCAAGCGCGATAATTAGCGGGGATTCAGACACAACACTACTCCATACTCATTTAAGCGCATTATAACAGTCTCGTACGGCTTGCTTGTAAGCGATTTGCCATGCACTGGTAGCTAAACGCTTACAAACTGTGTCGTATATCACTGACAACAATACGCAGGCGAACGCGTTAAGTTAACTGGGCGTGCCGTTAAGAATAATTCGGTAGTGCTACTTATCTTTAATATACAAGAAGGAATAGTTCACCTGATGAATATGACGCTAAAAAGCCTGATTGCCGCCCTGTTACTTAGCCTTAGCCTCTCATGTAACGTACTGGCACAGGAAGTAGCTCCCATCAACATCAATACCGCCGACGAGGAGCTCCTGGCTGAGCTGCCGGGGATTGGCCCAAGCCGGGCAGCGGCCATTATCGAAGAGCGGGACAGCAACGGTGAGTTTGAAAGTATTGATGATTTAACGCGGGTCAGCGGCATTGGCGCAGCCACCGTTGACCGCATGCGTGACCAGGTAGTGGTTGAAGATTAAGCGCCACTCTTACGTATTGCCCGGTGCGCTGTGTACTGCGCGCCGGGCAATAATTGTCTTGAATTGCCGTTTTCTCTGTTTAGATGCGTCAGATTACCCACAAGGCCATGAATTTATCTACCGGTGTTGTTTCGAGGACGCCTTGGTCGCTGCAAAGCTGCTCAATTTTCTGGCAGCGAGGAGCCGGAAAACGAGTGGCAAGATGGCGCTTAAACTTATCGACCAGTAGCGGAACACTCTCCTCACGCCGGCGACGATGCCCTAGCGGATACTCCACCGCCACCTTGTCAGTGGCCGTACCGTCGTCAAAAAACACCTGTACGGCATTGGCAATGGCGCGCCTGTCCGGGTCATAATACGCTGCTGAATAATGGCTGTCTTCTTCCACTACCATACGGTCTCGAAGCTGATCAATTAACGGGTTAGCGTTATGAAAGCTGTCTTCGTAATGCTCTGCCGTTAACGTACCCAGCATCAAAGGTATCGCGACCATATATTGAAGGCAGTGATCGCGATCAGCCGGGTTATTAAGCGGCCCGGTTTTGGAAATGATTCGAATGGCCGAGTCGTGCGTGGTAATGACAATACGCTTGATATCAGCTAGACGACCCTTTACCTGAGGGTGTAAATGCACCGCCGCTTCGCAGGCAGTTTGCGCATGAAACTCGGCCGGAAAAGCGACTTTAAACAAGATATTCTGCATTACGTACGAGCCAAGCTCACGCTGAAAGCTCAGCCGGCGTTCGGCATCAGGCTTCAGACTCAGATCCCGATTGGCATGACTGAAGAGTACATCGTAAAACCCCCACTGGGGAGCCGAAAGCGCACTGGGAATTCCCATTTCACCGCGCAAGGCAATATCAACCAAGCGAACGGCACGTGACGCGGCATCGCCAGCCGCCCAGCTTTTACGTGACCCTGCATTGGGAGCATGGCGGTAGGTGCGCAGGCTCTGGCCATCCACCCAGACATGAGAGAGTGCAGAAAGCAGTTGCTCGCGATTAGCGCCCATCATCCTGGCCACCACAGCCGTCGAAGCAACCTTTACCAGAATCACGTGATCAAGACCTACACGATTAAAACTGTTCTCAAGTGCCAGCACCCCTTGAATCTCATGAGCCATGACCATAGCAGTGAGCACATCTCGCATGACAAGCGGCGCTTCCCCTTGCGCAACCCGCCGTTGAGAAAGATGATCGGCCACGGCAAGTATCGCACCAAGATTATCAGAAGGGTGCCCCCACTCAGCGGCGAGCCAGGTATCGTTGTAATCAAGCCAGCGGATGATACAGCCGATATCCCACGCCGCCTTGACCGGATCAAGGCGCAGCGAAGTACCCGGCACCCGCGCGCCAAAAGGCACCACAGTACCTTCTACCAAGGGCCCCAGGTGCTTGGTGCACTCAGGAAAACGTAGCGCCAGCAGTCCGCAGCCGAGCGTATCCATCAGGCAGTAACGGGCGGTTGTTAACGCTTCTGCAGACTCCACCTGGTAATTCAAGACGTAGTCAGCAATGATCTGGAGCTCGGGGTCGTAATCTGGGCGTTCATTCATGTCGGATGTGACAGGCGCTTCAGCTGACATGATGCTCTCCTTGTGTATCTGCCTCTTCAGTATGGCCAGAAAAGGGTTTTCTAGAAACTATCGCCAGGTACACACACAACCCCTTGCATCAGTACCCGCGCGCTGCGGCTCATTATCGCCTTTTCAATATGCCACCGCCCTTCCACCAGATTGGCTTCCGCGCCCACTCGCAGGCTGCCGGAAGGGTGTCCAAATGTGACCGCGCTACGCTTCTCACCCCCGTGTTTTTCATCACCAGGCTTTTCACTACTCGCTGCCAGGTTGACAAGCGTCCCTTCAATGGCTGCCGCCGCTGCAATGGCTACCGCGGCGGTTCCCATCATGGCGTGATGCAGCTTGCCCATGGAGAGCGCGCGCACCAGTAGATCAATATCCGCGCCACACACCTTACGACCGCTAGACGCCGTATAATCAGCCGGTGGTGCCACAAAAGCCACCTTGGGCGTATGTTGACGGCTGGCAGCCTCGTCAATATGGCTGACCAGCCCCATCCGCATAGCACCATGAGCGCGAATGGCCTCAAACATAGCAAGCGCCTTGATGTCGCTATTGATGGCGTCCTGAAGCTCAGTGCCGATGTAGCCAATATCAGCGGCATTGACGAACACTGTGGGAATACCTGCATTGATCAGGGTAGCCCTGAGCTTGCCTACCCCCGGCACATCAAGCTCGTCAATGAGATTACCGGTCGGGAAAATTGCTCCCTCACCGTCGGCTGGGTCCATAAAGGCGACCGGAATCTCGGCTGCAGAAAAGGTGACGCCATCAAGCTCAAAGTCCCCGGTTTCCTGCACGTGCCCATTGACGATAGGCACCTGCGAAACGATGGTTTTTTGAATATTCACCTGCCAGATACGTACCTCGACCACACCATTTTTCGGGATGCGTGCCGGATCAACCAGGCCATTGGCAATCGCAAAAGGGCCAACCGCGGCAGAGAGATTGCCGCAGTTACCACTCCAGTCCACATAAGGCTTATCGATGGCGACCTGGCCAAACAGGTAGTCCACGTCATGCTCCGCTGAGACACTTTTTGACAGAATCACCGCCTTGCTGGTGCTTGAGGTCGCGCCTCCCATACCATCAATCTGCTTTTCATAAGGGTCAGGACTACCCATCATTCGCAGCAACAGCTGGTCTCGCACAGCGCCTGGCTGCTGGGCAGCTTCGGGCAGATCGCTGAGCTTAAAGAACACTCCCTTACTGGTACCGCCGCGCATATAGGTCGCCGGGATTTTTATTTGCGGCGCATGGATAGCTTGCGCTGTGTGGGTCATTCGGTTTACTCCAATAGACTGCGTGATCTAGGCTGCCGATGTTTCGAGGAAATCTTGAGCGAAGCGTTGCAGCACGCCGCCAGCCGTATAAATGGAGACTTCTTCGGCGGTATCCAGGCGGCACTTCATCACGACGCGCTCGCTGTCACCGTTTCGGCGGCGAATAACCAGAGTGAGCATTGCCCCAGGCGAAACGGCGCCTTCAACATCGTAGGTTTCGGTTCCATCCAGGCCTAACGTCATGCGTGTAGTACCCGGTTCAAACTCCAACGGCATCACGCCCATGCCAATCAAATTAGTGCGGTGAATACGCTCGAAGCCTTCAGCGGCAATCGCCTCCACGCCGGCCAATGCCACGCCTTTGGCTGCCCAGTCCCGAGACGAACCCTGGCCGTAATCGGCGCCGGCAATAATGATCAGCGGCTGTTTGCGTGCCATATAGGTTTCGATCGCCTCCCACATACGAGTCACTTCGCCTTCAGGTTCTATCCGTGCAAGCGACCCCTGCTTCACGACACCATCGGCGTCGCGGACCATTTCATTGAACAGCTTCGGGTTGGCAAACGTAGCGCGTTGCGCGGTGAGGTGATCGCCGCGGTGCGTCGCGTAGGAGTTGAAGTCCTCTTCCGGCAGGCCCATCTTGGCAAGATACTCGCCCGCTGCGCTGCTGCGCTGAATGGCGTTGGAAGGTGACAGATGGTCCGTTGTGATATTGTCCGGCAGAATGGCCAGCGGCCGCATGCCCTTGAGGGTGCGCTCCTTGGCCATCGTGCCCTCCCAGTACGGCGGGCGGCGGATATAGGTACTCTGTGGCCGCCAGTCATACAGCGGACTTACCTGGGTACGAGCGCTCTTGTCCAGATCAAACATGGGGATATAGGTCTGCCGGAACTGCTCGGGCGTTACCGACGCTTTGACAATCGCATCGATCTCTTCATCGTCAGGCCAGATGTCTTTCAGGGTAACCGGATTACCCGCTTGGTCGACCCCTAGAATGTCTTTCTCAATATCAAATCGAATAGTCCCTGCAATTGCATAGGCGACCACCAGCGGAGGTGACGCCAAAAAGGCCTGCTGGGCGTGAGGATGAATCCGGCCATCGAAATTGCGGTTACCGGAAAGCACGGCGGTAGCGTAGAGGTCGCGCTCAAGAATTTCCTGCTCAATTTTCGGATCCAGCGCACCGGACATCCCGTTGCAGGTCGTGCAGGCGTAAGCCACCACCCCAAAGCCGAGATGTTCAAGCTCGCTCATCAGCCCGGCTTCTTCCAGATACATCTTGACGGTTTTGGAACCCGGCGCTAGCGACGACTTTACCCAGGGTTTGCGGGTAAGCCCCAAGCGGTTCGCATTGCGTGCAATCAGCCCGGCAGCCACCATATTGCGCGGGTTGGACGTGTTGGTGCAGCTGGTGATGGCAGCAATAATCACCGCGCCATCGGGCATTTTACCCGCCTGCTCTTCAGCTCGAGCACCGTCCATGCCAACGGCGATTCCCCGTTCCGCAAGCTCCGAAGTAGGCAGGTGCGCATGGGGATTGGAAGGCCCGGCAAGAGTGCGGGTCACTGAAGAGAGATCAAAGGTCAGTACACGCTCGTAGTCCGCCTCAGCCAAGCTATCCGCCCACAAGCCGGTGTGCTTGGCGTAAGTTTCGACCAGTGCTACTTGGTCATCCTCACGTCCGGTGAGTTTCAGGTAATCAATGGTTTGGCCGTCGATATAGAACATCGCCGCCGTAGCGCCGTATTCGGGCGTCATGTTGGAAATGGTAGCCCGATCGCCGATAGTCAGCGCATCGGCCCCTTCGCCGTAAAACTCCAGATAGGCGCCTACAACGCGCTCTTTGCGCAGAAATTCGGTAATTGCCAGCACCATATCCGTGCCAGTAATGCCCGGCTGTAGCTTGCCAGTCAGCTCTACGCCAACGATATCCGGCAGGCGCATCATGGAAGCGCGACCCAGCATCACGCTTTCCGCCTCAAGCCCCCCCACGCCCACCGAGATCACGCCCAGAGCATCCACCATCGGCGTATGGCTATCGGTGCCCACACAGGTATCCGGGTAGGCAATGCCGTCGCGGTTTTGTACCACCGGTGACATCTTTTCCAGATTGATCTGGTGCATGATGCCGTTACCGGGCGGAATCACATCGACGTTCTCAAATGCCGTCTTGGTCCAGTTGATAAAGTGAAAGCGGTCATCGTTGCGTCGATCTTCAATGACACGGTTTTTCTCAAAGGCCCCCTCTTCAAAGCCTGGGTGCTCCACGGCCAGCGAGTGATCAACAATCAGCTGGGTAGGCACCACGGGGTTGACCTTTGCAGGGTCCCCCCCCTTTTCGGCAATCGCGTCACGCAGCCCAGCCAAATCGACCAGCGCGGTCTGGCCCAAAATGTCGTGGCACACAACGCGCGCCGGATACCAGGGAAAATCCAGGTCACTCCTGCGTTCAATGAGCTGCTTCAAGGCAGCAGTGAGCAGCTCAGGATCGCAGCGGCGTACCAGCTGTTCAGCCAGGACACGGGAGGTATAAGGTAGCCGTGCATAAGCACCGGGCTTTATATCCTCCACCGCTTCGCGAGCATCAAAGAACTCAAGCTCGGTGCCAGGCAGTGGTTTACGGTAGTGGGTATTCATAGCAGGCGCCTTCTATGTAATAACGCGTTGCAAGGCTATTACCAAGCGGAGGAAAGTAGCGGATACCGGCAGCCGTGGCTGCCGGGAAATTCTATTAGCTGCGTGCCTCAATCGGCACCCACTCGCTCTTCTCGGGACCAATGTAGTCCGCACTGGGACGGATGATGCGGTTGTTGGCACGCTGTTCAAACACATGGGCCGCCCAGCCGGTTAACCGCGACATGACGAAAATCGGCGTGAACAGCTTGGTGGGAATATCCATGAAGTGATACGCGCTTGCGTGGAAGAAATCCGCGTTGCAGAACAGCTTCTTCTCACGCCACATGACCTCTTCAACCCGCTCGGAAACCGGATAGAGCACACTGTCGCCGACATCCTCAGAGAGCTTTTTGGACCACTCTTTGATGATCTCGTTGCGTGGGTCAGACTCGCGATAAATGGCGTGTCCAAAGCCCATGATCTTATCCTTGCGCTCCAGCATGCCCATGATCTGGCTTTCCGCTTCTTCCGGCGATTTCCAATTCTCGATCATCGCCATGGCGGCTTCATTTGCGCCACCATGCAGCGGGCCGCGCAACGAGCCAATCGCTCCGGTCACACAGGAGTGCATATCCGAAAGCGTTGAAGCGCACACCCGCGCGGTAAAGGTGGAGGCGTTAAACTCATGTTCGGCGTAAAGAATCAGCGATACGTTCATTACCCGCGCATGCAGTTCAGATGCCGGCTCGCCGCGCAGCATATTGAGAAAGTGACCACCTACCGAGCTATCATCGGTTTCGGTATCGATACGCACGCCATCATGAGAGAAGCGGTACCAATAGCAGATAATTGAAGGCAAAACAGCCAACAAACGATCGGCAACATCCTGCTGCTGGTCAAAACTCTCCTCGGTTTCAAGATTACCCAGCATCGAGGTGCCTGTACGCATTACATCCATCGGATGCGCATCTTTCGGAATCTGCTCAAGCACGGTTTTCAACGCATCAGGCAGGCCTCGCAGGCTTTTCAGCTTGCTGATGTAGTGATCCAACTCGGCCTGGTTAGGCAGCTTGCCCTTTAACAGCAGGTAAGCGACCTCTTCAAACTTGGCTTTTTCAGCCAGCTCCTTGATATCAAAGCCACGGTAGGTCAGGCCGGAACCTGTTTTACCTACCGTACACAGCGCGGTGGAACCGGCGCTCTGGCCACGGAGTCCTGCACCTGCAACGGGTTTATCAGCCATGGTATTACTCCTTTCACTACTTTTATTTTTAGGTAGCTTTATTCATTAAGCGGACGTCTGGCTTACTGGTCGTCGCCTTTCTCAGCAAACAGCGCATCCAGCTTCTGCTCAAAGTCGTGGTAGTTCAAAAAGTCGTAGAGGTCATCACGGGTCTGCATTAGCGGCACCACATCTTTTTGGTGGCCGTTATTCAGAATGCTTTGATAAACCTGAAGCGCTGCGGCATTCATGGCGCGAAACGCTGAGAGCGGATACAGCACCATGCGGCAGCCGACATCGCCAAGCTCGGCTTGGGTAAACAGTGGGGTCGCGCCAAACTCGGTGATGTTGGCTAGAATCGGTGCGTTAACCCGCTCGGAAAAAGCCCGGTAATCATCCAATGTATGGACAGCTTCAGCAAAAATAGCGTCAGCGCCAGCGTCCACACAAGCATTGGCTCGCTCAATGGCCGCATCCAGGCCCTCTTTTTGAAACGCATCGGTGCGGGCAATCAAATAGAACTCGGGATCTATCCTGGCATCCACTGCCGCCTTGATGCGATCAACCATTTCCTGTTGGGAGACGATCGCCTTGTTGGGGCGATGGCCGCAGCGTTTCTGCGCGACCTGGTCTTCCATATGCACCGCAGCCACGCCTGCTCGCTGCATCTCTTTCACCGTACGGGCAATATTGAAGGCGCCGCCCCAGCCGGTATCAATATCCACCAGCAAAGGCAGTTCGGTCGCGCCGCAGATACGGTGGGCGTCTTCAACAACATCGTTCATCGTCGTCATACCCAGATCCGGCAAGCCGAACGAAGCGTTAGCGACCCCGCCCCCTGATAGATAAATGGCCTGATGTCCCACCCGCTCGGCCATTAGTGCGGTATACGCATTGATTGTGCCTAGAATGGGCAGCGGGCGGTTGGCTTCTAACGCGGCTCTGAAACGGGCACCCGGGCTTAATGATGACATGGTAATTGACTCCTGAACGATAATGACTGGCCGTTTTACTCGACCTGCGAGGAAGACTGCTGGGTGAGAATGGCCGCGTAGCGGTCTGCAACGTTGGCCCGGGAAGCACTGACATGGCGGCGCATCAAGAGCTCCGCCAACTCCGCATCACCCGCTTCAATGGCATCGACAATGCGATGGTGCTCAACAAAGGCGCGCTGTGGGCGCGTCCCGCTGGCACTGAACTGGGTGCGATAAAGGCGCACCAGGTAGTACAGGTCATTACACAAAAGGCTCATCAGCATCTTGTTGTGGCTGCCCTGAACGATCCGGTAGTGAAAGTCGAGATCACCTTCGCGCTGGTAATAAGCCTCTCCGCGTTTCAGATCAGCCTGACCTTCATGTAAGGCCAGTACATCTCGCAGGCCCTGAATTTCCTCGGCGGACATATGCTCGGCGGCAAGCCTGGCCGCCATGCTTTCTAACGCTTCACGTACATCAAACAGCTCTATCAATTCTTTCATCGAAAGCTTGACCACCCGAGCGCCCACATGAGGCACGCGCTCAATCAGCCGGTGAGACTCCAACCGGCGCATGGCCTCACGCAGCGGTCCACGGGAAATACCGTAGGTCTTGGAGAGCCCCGGCTCGGTAATCTTGCTACCCGGCGCCAATACGCCGCGTACAATATCGCTTTGCAGCTGATGAAATACGCGCTCGGCGAGCGTACGCACTTCAGGCGCCACCCTTTCAAGCGGCGAATCAGCGGAATAAGGTGAAGATTCGGGTAAGCTCATGGCAAATTGTCGACAATTAAAAAAGTAGTGAAACTTTAGCCCCGCGAGTTTGAACCGTCAACCCTGTTATACGGCGGTTTACTGTATCTTTCGTTGTAGGCAAAAAGTCTAGCTCTACAAACAATGTCAACAATCTTTCATGAAACGTGAGAAGTGCGTCAATTACGCTACTGGTGCCTCTGCTCAACGCCCTCTAAGATAAGCGGCCCTTTCACTGGCTAGGCGTTTGCTCCATGACCACGGCATTGTCGTTCTCTACTCTGCCCTACTCTTCTGACCCGCTAGATTTGTTTGCTACGCTTCGTCAACGCCCTGGCGCCGTACTGCTGGATAGCGGCCGCCCTGTCGCCAATGGCCGCTTTGATATTATGAGCAGCGACCCGTTGGCCATGCTTGAAGTAGACGCCGATGGCAAGCCCATGCTGAACTCCACGCAGCCCGATTTTCCGCCGTTGCCGCCAGGCGACACCTTTTCCCAGCAACAGTGGCTGCTTGAACAGCTCCCCCATCAGCACGTTGAGGATAGCACGCTTCCCTTTATGGGCGGCTTGATCGGCTATTGGGGCTATGATCTCGGCCGCCAACGCCTAACAGATACCCATCAGCCTGATGTCACTCAGCTCCCTCAGGCGCGCCTGGGTCTATATGACTGGTGCATCACCCTTGATCATGTGGCTGGCAAGGCATGGCTGGTAGCCACCGAGCAGCGCCGCGAGCAGGTTTTGAAGTGGCTTGCGACACCGACCAAACTCACGGCATTCAAACTGACCGAGGCGTTTGAAGGAGAGCTTGAGCGCCGCGATTATGCCGAGCGCTTTGCAGCCGTTCAGCGCTATATAAAAGCTGGCGATTGCTATCAGATCAACCTCGCCCAACGCTTTTCAGCAGCCTACGAAGGCGATGAATGGCAGGCTTATCTGCGCCTGCGAAAAGCCACGCCTACGCCCTTTTCAGGGTTCATGGCCTGGGGAGATCAGGCCGTACTGTCTGTTTCACCGGAACGTTTTATCCAAAGCCGCAATGGCGCGGTGGAAACACGCCCGATAAAAGGAACAAGACCCAGGGGAGCCACGTCAGAAAAAGACCGTGCCCTGGCCGACCAGCTCCTTAATAGCACCAAAGATCGCGCGGAAAACGTAATGATCGTTGATCTTCTGCGTAACGATCTGGGTCGCGTATGCCTGCCCGGAACGATTAATGTTCCCCAGCTCTGTCAGCTGGAAAGCTACCCTAACGTCCACCACCTGGTGAGCGTGGTACAAGGCCAGCTAGCCCCTGACACTTCACCATTGGCACTATTGGCAGCAGCATTTCCTGGCGGCTCTATCACCGGCGCACCTAAAATTCGCGCCATGCAGATCATCGCCGAGCTGGAACCCTGCCAGCGCAGCGTTTATTGCGGAAGTATGGGATATGTAGATGTACGCGGCAGCATGGATACCTCCATCACTATTCGCACCTTTGCGGCCAGTGCTGGCAAGCTGCATGTCTGGGGCGGTGGCGGGCTGGTGGCGGACTCAACGCTAGACGAAGAGTACATCGAGACACTGGATAAAATTCGCCATCTTATTAAGGCACTGGAATAAGCGAGATCACCCTTAAATCAAAAAGGAATATAAAAGCCAAACCAAACGGTATTGGGGCACTGCGGGTGCAGTTTGATAGCCTAGCCATATGGTTTATTAACATGACAAGGAGGCAACATGTCCTCATCACTTGATGAAATCAATCGCGACCTAGGCAATAACCCCCAGGCACTAGTCGAGTGGGCATTAACGCAGGGCGAGCGCCCCATTTGCACCACTAACTTCCGGCCCTTTGAAGCGGTTATTCTGCACATGGTGACCCAGGTGAAACCGGATATGCCGATTGTGTGGATGGATAGCGGCTACAACACCGAGGCGACCTATCAATTCGCCGATGAAGTGATCAAGCAACTTAACCTGAACATTGCAAGCTTTGTACCCCGGCGCACACGTGCCCACCGTGAAGCGCTGGAAGGTCTCATGCCCGGTATCGACGACCCGCGCCATGCGGCGTTTACCCAAGAGGTCAAGATTGAGCCCTTCGAGCGCGCCTTAAGCGAGATGCGCCCCGACATCTGGTTTACGGCACTGCGGGCGGAAGATACCCCCGAACGCGCTAAAATGCAGCCCGTTAGCCGTAATAGCGATGGCTTGGTGAAGGTGGCTCCGCTGCTTCACTGGAGCGCTAAGGACATGTACCAGTACCTGCAGGCGCATGGGCTGCCCAATAATTTCGACTACTTTGACCCCACCAAAGTAGAGGAAAAACGTGAATGCGGTCTGCATTTGCAGCACTAGGCATCGTTCGTTCGCGTTACCTTCATTTCCGGGCAATCTATTCTTGATCGTTTTATCGCCAGCTTGCTGCCTACACGGCTGGCGATAAGATGGGGCAACACCAGCTTGCTGGCTGAATCAATGATTAGGCAGTTCTACACCTTCAAAAAGAGCTTGCTCAAAGCGCGGGCCAGCGATCAGGGCTTCATCAACAAGGTCGCGCGTTAGATGCGGCGCAAACCGGGTCAGGAAGTCGTACATGTACCCGCGCATGAAGGTGCCCCGCCGGATCCCGATCTTGGTCGTTGAGCTTTCAAACAGATGGCTTGCATCCAGAGTAACCAGATCCTCATCCAGCACTGGATCAACCGCCATATGGGCAACGATCCCCACTCCCATTCCCAGACGTACGTAAGTTTTAATCACGTCAGCATCGGCGGCGGTCAGAACCACATTCGGCGTCAGGCCTTCTGCCTTGAATGCATCATCAAGCTGCGAGCGGCCGGTAAAACCGAACACGTATGTCACCAGCGGATGTTCCGCCAGGGCCGGCAGTGTCAAAGGCCCATCTAGCGCGGCTAACGGGTGGTCCTTGGGCACGAGCACACAGCGGTTCCAGCGATAGCAGGGTAACAGCACCAAATCCGTAAACAGCTCCAGCGACTCGGTCGCAATGGCAAAATCTGCCTGGCCATCGCTTACCATCTGGGCGATCTGCTTAGGCGTTCCCTGCTGCATGTGCAGGGCAACTTCCGGATACTTCAGGGTAAATTCACTAATAATAGGCGGTAGCGCATAGCGCGCCTGCGTATGCGTGGTGGCAATCGACAGGCTACCTCGCCGCTCATCGCTATGTTCTTGAGCCACCTGTTTGATATTTTCAGTGAGCTTGAGCACCTGACCGGCCAGTTCAATAATTGATTGGCCAGCAGGAGTGACTCGTGTCAGGTGTTTTCCGCTTCGCGCGAAAATTTCCACCCCCAGCTCGTCCTCCAGCAACCGTATCTGCTTTGAAATACCGGGCTGTGAGGTAAACAGACTTTGGGCGGTTGCCGACACATTCAGGTTATGTCGGTTAACTTCCCAAACATAGCGAAGTTGTTGTAGCTTCATATCGTCACCTCATCATCTATACTCATAGCAAGTTGGCGGTTCTCTCACGCCAACCTAGCTATTCTTCGCCTATTTCAAATCACTATTTAGCATAAAAAAATGCCTTGTAATTCACTTATATTATAAAAAAATAGCTCTTTTAGCATCTATTAATTCTTACTATCAACCAACAAATCGATCATCGGTATTTGCCAGCAAACGTCACGCCCGCTAACATCTGCCGACTTGGCGTAATAAAAGTACGCTAGTTAACGCGTAATGACCGTTGCTCCATTTGAGGCAACGAAACTGTAAGAGCAACGCAAACGGGAGAAGCAAATGGCTAATAATGTTGATGTCACTAACGCCAATTTTGAGCAAGAAGTCCTCAATGCCGAACAGCCTGTCCTGCTGAAGTTTTGGGCACCCTGGTGTGGCCCGTGTAAAGTCATGGCCCCTGTTGTTGATGAAGTAGCTGCCGAGCGAGGCGATAATCTGAAGGTGGTGAGTGTAAACGTGGATGACGCACCGGAAATTGCCGCTGAGCAAGGCGTACGCGGCGTACCTACCGTTATGCTGTTTAAGTCAGGCACCAAGGTCGCTTCACTGGTAGGCGCCCAATCCAAGTCTCAATTGACTCAGTTCATCGATCAAAACGCTTGATGAATATGACCACCGCCGGCAGGGCCGGCGGTGGTTGCCCGCCTAGTTATCCTCTTGCTTAAAACGCCCAGTCTGGTCTTCATTATTACGCTTCCATGGCGCACGCCCGGCATCTCGTTTGCTTAAATAGCGGCCAGTGCGGTGCTTTCCTGGGCCTAGAAAATGAGCGATCCAACGCGTTTGAGGATGGCTATCCAGCGCAATTTTGAGCGTCATTGTCAGCACCACTGATAGCAGCATCCCCGCAGCACCAAAAATCCAACCCCATACTACCAGGGATAAAAAGGCTACAAACGTGGAAAGTCCCAGCGCTTGCCCCATTACCCGCGGTTCAATCAGATTGCCCAGCACAAAGTTGATGACCAGATAGGCCGAGGCCAATAGCAGCGCCTGAAACACACCGCCGTCCTGAGCCACCAGCAACAGTAGCACAGGGGGAATAGCGGCCAGGGCCGAGCCGATATTGGGAATAAAGTTAAGCCCAAATGCCAGCACCCCCCAGAGCAGCGGAAAATCCACGCCCACAATAACGCATGAGAGCCAGATCAATACGCCGGTAGCCAGGCTGATGACCGTTTTAACAGCCAGGTAGCGTTTTAGAGTTAAACTGAATTCGCTAAATCGCTTTAAGCTGGGCGCCGGATTTTCCAGAGCACGCGAAACCTTCTGGCGAAAATTAAGCGTTTCAAACAGCATGAAGATAACCAGCAATCCCACAATGATGCTTTGCTTCACCAGATTGCCAAGCTCCCCCAGTAGCGTCGCCACCCAAGAAGAGCCCTCCTCATCCATTTCAAAGGCTGCGCTAAGCTCATCAGGGTCAACGGCAAAACCATGCATGGCCAGCGTATTGAGTAAATCCCAGTAGTATTCGTACAGCCGAGCCTGAATATCCGGTAATGCCGCCACAAAGGTACTGAAGCTATTAACCACCAGAACGCCGATCAGTGATAAAAAGACCAGTAAAAAAACCAATGTAAAAAGAGCTGATGCTCGCATGCTCAAGCCACAGCGATGCAGCCACTGCACGGGGGCCGTACAGACCACGGCGATAAACACCGCCAGCAAGAGAGGCACAAGAAGATCCGCGCCAGCCTTCATTCCCGCCACAATAACCACCAAGGCCGCGAGTGCCAAGGTAGAATTCAAGGGAAGACTTCGATAATCCTCATCCGACAGTTTTGTCATAGCCCCACCCTTTGCCAGTTATCCGTACATAATGGCTGCAATATACACATTGCACAAACCATGCAAGCAATAAGCAACTGTTTTACGGTGCCTCTTTGGTAATGAACTTTCCTTTACAGGGCTATTCCAAGCAACGTCTACACTGGTTAACGTACGTCTTTATTTACCAAGGAAATCCTCTATGAGCGCAACATCAGCACGTTTACCGCGTTTTCGTTATGGCATATTAAGCGGCGCTCTGTTGGCGCTTCTCAGCACTCCGCTTGCCTTTGCCGCCCCGCCAAGCCTGAGCGTTCAAGCCCAGTCCTGGGTGGAAGTCGAGCCTGATCAAGCCACACTGACCGCTCGTCTGTGGGAAAACACCCCGACGGTATCGTCGCTCGAAGACACCGACAGCCAAGCCTTGGGCGAGGCGCGCGAGCGTCTTGAAAGCCGTGCCAGCGAGCTCATGGAGGCCATCGAGGCGCTGGGTATCGAGCGCCGCGCCATCACGGCAGGCTCTTTAAATGTCTACCCGGATTACGTCCCGGCACCACGTAGCGAAAACGGCGATCAGGAAACCATGCAGCGCACTCGTCTCGAGCGCCCGTTCAGCGTCGAGCTGGCCGACATCGACCAGTTGCCGGAAGTATTGAACGCCCTTATCGGGGTCGGTGTGAATGCTCTGGATGGCGTGCAGTTTGATTTGCAGGACAGAGATGTCGCCACCGATGAAGCGTTGGTAAAAGCACTCGAGAAGGCACGCCGCAAGGCCGACCTGATGGCCAGCACGATGGACGTCGAGCTGGGCCATATTCAGCGTGTCGAAGAAACCCAGTCACCTATTTTCCAGCCCCGCATGATGGCCATGCGCGCTGAAAGCGATGCAGCCGTTAGCAGTGCACAGAGTGATTACAACCCCGGCACCATTCGTATTGATGCCGGGGTTAACGTCGAATGGACCCTTAAAGGGCCAGACGCTCCTGACCACCAAGATAGGGACGTAGCGGCGCAGGAATAACCACCGAGCCATCCGCCTGCTGGTGGTTTTCCATCACTGCCAGCAGGCAACGGCCTACGGCCAGCCCAGAACCGTTCAAGGTATGAAGAAGCTGCGGCTTCTTCAATTCCGGATGGCGGTAACGGGCCTGCATACGCCGCGCCTGGAAATCTTCACAGTTGGAGACAGAAGAAATTTCCCGGTAGGTATCCTGGCTGGGCAGCCAGACTTCCAGATCATAAGTTTTCGCCGCGCCAAAACCCATATCGCCCGTACACAGTGTGACTACACGGTATGGCAGCTCTAACGCTTGCAAGATTGCTTCGGCATGGCCACGCATCTCATCAAGCGCTGCATAGCTCTTCTCAGGTTCCACAATCTGAACCATTTCCACTTTGTCGAACTGGTGCTGGCGAATCATGCCGCGAGTATCGCGCCCGTGTGAACCCGCCTCACTACGAAAACAGGGCGTATGCGCGGTCAGCTTCATGGGCAGCGCGGCCAGGTCGACAATTTCATCGCGCACGAAGTTGGTTAGCGGTACTTCTGAGGTGGGAATCAGGTGATACTCACGTTCATCATTCAGCTTGAACAGGTCTTCGCCAAATTTCGGCAGCTGGCCAGTCCCCATCAGCGAATCGCGATTCACCATATAGGGGACATAACACTCTTCGTAGCCATGCTGTTCGGTTTGGGTATCCAGCATAAACTGCGCAAGTGCTCGGTGAAGACGGGCAATCGGCCCACGCATCACGGCAAAACGTGCGCCGGTGAGCTTGGTCGCAAGCTCAAAATCCAGGTAGCCTGACCGTTTGCCCAGATCAACGTGATCAAGCACTTCAAAATCAAACTCACGGGGTGTGCCCCAGCGGTGCAGTTCAACGTTGTCGTCTTCGCTTTTACCTTCCGGCACGCTCTCATGAGGCAGGTTAGGAATCCCGCTGATTGCGTCATCCCACGCTTGCTGCACCTCGGCCAGCTCACGTTTGGCGTTATCCAAGCGGTCGCCCAAGTCGCTAACGGTATCCAGCAGCGGCTGAATATCCTCTCCACTGGCTTTGGCCTTGCCAATGGCTTTGGAGCGCGAGTTACGCTCGCTCTGAAGTTGCTCGGTCTGCGTTTGCAAGTCACGGCGACGCGATTCCAGCGCCTGAAGCCCCTCTTTATCCAGTACAAAGCCGCGACGCGCCAGTTGTTGCGCTAGCGCGTCCAGATCACCGCGCAGCAGTTTCGGATCGAGCATGAGTTATTCCTTGGCCTGAATTCAGTTAAACACGGCGCCAAGCGCCAGTCTCAAAGGCGTCTATTGTAGGCAAAAGCGCGGCAAGGGGCCATGGGGTTAGCGCCACAGGCTTCTCCGCTGCCCCATCAAAAGGTGGTAAAGTGCGCGCCGAGTTGTAATCCAACGTCTCTTTCTTTCGATTAATCAGCATGACAAGGAGGATATGCCCGTGAGCACATCACAAGGCGCATTCGGATGGTGGCGTCGTATTGCGCTATGGAAAAAAATTCTTGCTGGCTTGGCGCTAGGCATACTAGCCGGGGCTTTATTGAGTGGAAATGCCAGCATATTCAAGCCGCTAGGCGATATCTTCATTAACGCCATCATGATGCTGATCGTGCCGCTGGTATTTTCAACACTGGTGGTGGGGATTACTTCCATGCGCGACCCGCAGAAGATGGGTCGCATAGGCGCGCGCACCATTGGTCTTTACCTGTTGACAACTGCATTTGCAATCAGCATTGGCCTGCTGCTCTCCACGTTGCTGCAACCTGGCGCCGGCGTTGACATAAGCTTTGACGGTAGTGTCAATGCAAACGAGGCGCCTACACTGGCGTCCATCTTGATTAATCTGGTGCCACGTAACCCGATTGATGCGCTCGCCAACGGCAATATCCTGCAGATTATCGTGTTCGCGATTGGCCTAGGCATTTCGCTTACTTTGGTAGGTGAGAAAGGCGAGCCGCTGGTCACCGTTTTCGACAGCTTTGCCGAAGCGATGTACAAGCTTACCGGCATCGTAATGGCATTTGCGCCCTTTGGGGTATTTGGCCTGATGGCGCATATTTCCGGCCAATACGGCCTGGAAATACTCCTGCCACTCGCCAAGCTGATTGGCGTGGTGTATCTCGCCTGCACGCTGCACGTACTGGTGGTTTACTCAGGCTTTATCAGCTTTTTGGGACGGCTTAACCCGATGCGTTATCTAAAGGGCAGCCTGGATGCCATGATGATCGCGTTCTCCTCCGCCTCATCGGCTGGTTCACTGCCGGTATCAATTCGCTGTGCACAGAAGAATCTGGGCGTTTCCGAAGGGGTATCGAGCTTTGTGTTGCCGGTCGGAGCTACCATTAATATGGATGGCACAGCGCTTTACCAAGGGGTGGTAGTGCTGTTTATCGCCCAAATGTTGGGCGTCGATTTGACGCTGGTCGACTACGGCATGATCGTGGCAACCGGCACGCTTGCCTCTATTGGAACCGCTGGCGTACCTGGCGCGGGGCTTATTATGCTGTCGATCGTCATGGCGCAGATTGGCCTGCCCCTGGAGGCCATCGCAGTCGTGGCAGGGATTGATCGAATTCTGGATATGGCGCGCACCAGCGTTAACGTGGCAGGCGATATCATGGTGACCACGCTGGTCGGCAAAAGCGAAGGTGAATTGAACCTGGATATTTATAACGCCGACAACAAGGTTTAATAGCTATCGCAAAATAGCGACAGCAAGAGCCAACATGCCCTGAAACAGCTCACGTTTCAGGGCATTTACGATCATAATGAGGAGCGCCCAATGACCAACCGCCTTGAACAGGTAATCAACGCACTCGACCACCTTCACGGCGAAGACCCGCAGCACGTTGATCTAGACGGTGAGCCGATCGCAGCAGAGCTTCTGTATGCCCAGCGCATGAGCACTTTGCTTGCCACGCTCAACCAGGCGCCTGGCGAGTGTCTGCAAATTGCCGTTCGCGCCCAGCACCTACAGCGCTGGCAGGTGCCTCGCGACGCGTATCCTGAAGGCCGTGTGGGCTACTTGACCTGGCGACGCGATCAGGGGATTCGTGCGGGGGATACCGTCGCCCAGCTAATGAACGAAGCAGGCTATTCTGCTGAAGATACCCAGCGGGTGGCCACGCTGATCAATAAGAAAGGCTTGGGCCGCGACCCGGACGTGCAGGCACTTGAAGACTGCGCCTGCCTGGTATTCCTGGAAAACTACTTTGCCGATTTCTCGCGCAAGGTCGAACACGACCATATGCTGCGGATTATTCAAAAAACCTGGCGCAAGATGTCACCTCAAGCCCACGAACTGGCGCTTACCTTACCGATGTCTGATGACTCTGCTGCCCTGGTTAAAGAAGCGCTAAGCTAAGCAACTGGGCGCAAGGTGCAGCTAAACAGGCGCTGAGGTAAAGTAGCGCTCTTTCTTTTGATGCCCCAGCAATAATGGCCTGAACGAATATGATTGCATCCCTGGACTCGCGTACCGCCCCCTTTGAATGCCTGGGCTCCCCTTATCTGCGATTTCTGGAAGCCTTGAAAGCACGCGGCTTCGAGGGCGAAATTGCCCCGGATTACGCTCAGCGTACGGTGCTGGCCACCGATAACTCGCTCTATCAGCGTTTGCCTCAGGCCGCCGTATTTCCTCGCCATGCAGAAGATCTGAAGCGTTTGGCCAAGCTGGCAGCCGAAACCCTTTACCGCGACGTGGTGTTAACCCCACGCGGCGGCGGCACCGGCACCAACGGCCAGTCGCTGACCGACGGGATCGTGGTGGATGTCTCGCGGCACATGAACCGAATTCTGGACATCGACGTTGAAAACCGCCGGGTACGGGTTCAGGCCGGGGTGGTTAAAGATCAACTCAACGCGGCGCTCAAACCTCACGGCCTCTTTTTTGCCCCTGAACTATCCACCTCCAACCGGGCCACGATTGGGGGAATGATTTCGACCGATGCCAGTGGCCAGGGCAGCTGCGCCTATGGCAAAACCCGTGACCACGTACTGGAACTGGATACCGTGCTATTGGGCGGTCAGCACCTGCATAGCCGCGCGTTAACATCAGACGAAGAGCAGGCAGCGCGACAGCAGAAAGGCTTACTTGGCCGAGTACATACGACAGCCGCCGACATTATCGACCACCAGCGTGAATTGATTGAGGCGACCTTTCCACCGCTGAACCGCTGTCTGACCGGTTACGATCTGGCCCACCTGCGCGATGAGGCGGGAAAACTTAACCTCAATAGTTTGCTGTGTGGATCGGAGGGCTCACTGGGTTTTCTTAACGAAGCCGTACTCAATGTGCTGCCAATTCCCAAACATGCCACGCTGGTCAATATACGCTACTCAAGCTTTATGGATGCCCTGCGCGATGCCAAGGCGCTGATGGCGAATGCTAAACCCATCTCGATTGAAACCATCGATGACACGGTGCTCACGCTTGCCATGGCAGATTTTGTCTGGGATGGCGTAGCGGACTTTTTCCCGAAGGGCGAAACGCCCATTCGCGGCATTAACCTGATCGAGTTCAACGATGACGACCCCGAGGTGCTGGCCGAACGGGTAGCCGCCTTTACCCATCACCTGGCGCAGGATACGACCGTCGCCCGGCTTGGCTATACTCTGGCAGAGGGGCGCGAGCAGATCACCAGCGTCTATGCCATGCGCAAGCGCTCGGTGGGTTTGCTGGGTAATGTGCAGGGCGAAAAACGCCCGCTGCCGTTTGTGGAAGATACCGCTGTCCCACCCGAGCACCTGGCCGACTTTATTGCCGAGTTCCGCGCGGCGCTGGATGCTCGCGGGCTCGCCTATGGCATGTTCGGCCATGTAGATGCTGGCGTTCTCCACGTGCGCCCCGCCCTAGATATGAAAGACCCTACCCAAGAAGCTTTGATACGGGAAATCTCCGACGAAGTGGCCGCGCTGACGCAAAAATATGGCGGCCTGTTATGGGGGGAGCATGGTAAGGGCGTGCGTTCCGAGTACGCGCCTAAATTCTTTGGTTCGCTGTACCCCAGCCTACAGCGAGTAAAAGCCGCTTTTGATCCGTACAACCAGCTCAACCCCGGCAAGATTGCGTCAGCAGCAGATAACGCTGAACTGATCGCCAAAGATAGCGATCCTGACCTACTCACCATCGATGGCGTGCCCATGCGCGGCCAGCTAGACCGCACCATTGATGAGCGTGCCTGGCAAGCCTATGACGCGGCGGTGTACTGCAACGGCAACGGCGCCTGTTATAACTACGATGTGGACGACCCTATGTGCCCCTCGTGGAAGGCGACCCGTGACCGCATTCACTCACCCAAGGGGCGCGCCAGCCTGATCCGCGAGTGGCTGCGTCTGCAGTCTCAGGCGGGGATCGACGTGGTAGAGGAATCTCGTAAAAAGAAAGCCGAGCGTACCTGGGGGTTCGTGAAAAGCTTCCCTCAGCGAGTTGCCAATACATTCAGCCGCCAGCAGCATCATGACTACTCTCATCAAGTGTATGAGGCCATGGCGGGTTGCCTGGCGTGTAAGTCCTGTGCCGGTCAATGTCCGATCAAGGTCAACGTGCCGCAGTTCCGCTCGCAGTTTCTCGAGGTCTACCACGGGCGCTACCTTCGCCCGCTGCGCGACTACGTGATTGGCGGCACTGAGTTCATGCTGCCGACCCTCGCCAAAGCGGCGCCGCTGTATAACGCGTTGATGGGCCAACGCTGGGTTGAACAGCTGATGCGCCGCACACTGGGCATGAGTGATTCGCCCCTGGTTTCCCGCGCCAGCGTGAAAAAGCAGCTGCGCGCCTGGGGCGTGGCCGAAGCTACGCCAACTTCGCTTGCCCTGCTTACTGAGGCGCAGCGCGCTCACAGCGTGATCATTGTTCAGGATGCCTTTACGACTCACTTTGAAGCCAAGCTGGTCATGGACATAGTAGAGCTGTTGTCACGCTTGAACCTGCGGGTCTTTGTCATGCCCTTTAGCGCCAACGGCAAACCGCTCCATGTACAGGGGTTCCTAGGAGCCTTTGAGCGCACGGCGGAAAAACAGGCTAAACGGCTGCGGGCGTTACAGGAGTTTGGAGTGCCTATGGTGGGCATCGACCCAGCCATGACGCTGGCCTACCGCCAGGAGTACGTAAAAGCACTGGGTGCAGAGAAGGTACCCGACGTGCTGATGCTGCAGGAGTGGTTGATAACCCGCACGGCAGCCCTACCGCCTGGCTTGCTGAAGTTGGTCGACCCCGGCTTCAGGTTGCTCTCTCACTGTACCGAAAAAACCAACGCGCCGGGCAGCCCCAAGGCGTGGCAACAGGTGTTTGCCGCCTTTGGGCTAACGCTTGAACTGGTGAATACCGGCTGTTGCGGCATGTCCGGTACCTACGGCCATGAAACCCGCAACGCCGAGACCTCCAAGACTATCTACGCCCAGTCCTGGCAGCCTCAGGTGGAAGCCGAAGAGAACGCGAACAGGCTGCTGGCTACCGGCTACTCCTGCCGTAGCCAGGTAAAGCGGTTTTCGGACCAGGCACTCCCCCACCCGTTGCAGGCACTGCTTGAAGTCCTGCGCAGTGCCGGCAGTCAGTAAGGGCCGTTTTAAAAGGGGATTAGAAAAAGAGCTTTTTAAGCGCCTCGCCTGGATCGGCCTGGCGCATAAAGGCTTCGCCTACCAAAAAGCTATTTACCTGATGGTCACGCATCAGCTGCACATCGTCTCGGGTATGGATACCCGATTCGGTAATCACGGTAACGCCTTGTGGAATTTGTGAAAGAAGATCCAGCGTGGTGTTCAAGCTGGTATCAAAGGTATGCAGGTTCCGGTTATTAATCCCTACCAGTGCCAAATCAAGTTTCAGCGCCCGGCTCAGCTCATCGGCATCGTGTACTTCTACCAGTACATCCATTCCCAGCTGATTGGCCTGCTGGTGCAGGTCTCGCAGCTTGGCATCATCCAGCGCGGCCACAATCAGCAAGATGCAGTCGGCACCAATGGCTCGCGCCTCACAAACCTGATAGCCGTGGGTAATAAAATCCTTGCGAATAACCGGCAGCTCACACGCATCACGTGCAGCAATCAGGTAATCTTCATGGCCCTGGAAAAAGTCAGCATCGGTTAATACCGAAAGGCATGCAGCGCCGCCATGGGCGTAGCTTCTGGCAATATCAGCGGGGTGAAACTCTTCGCGGATCACGCCTTTAGAAGGAGAAGCTTTTTTAACTTCCGCGATAACCGCCGGATCACCTGCCGCAATACGTCGATCAAGCGCCCTGATAAAACCACGAGGCGCGCTCTGCCTGTCAGCAAGCGCGATCAGGTCCGTTTCTGGAACCGCCTGACGCCGCTCGGCGACCTCTTGATCCTTGCGCGCTAGAATCTGCGTTAAAATGGTAGGGGTTGCCTGTTGAGTCATAGCGGTCACTTACTCTTAAAAACGCTGGTGAAGTGCGAAAGCTCTCTGAGCTTCTCAAGCGGTAATTTAGACGCCTGGGCATCCTGGGCGATCATGACGCCTTCTTTCAAAGTATCGGCGACGCCAGCACAATAAAGGGCGGCGCCTGCATTTAATGCCACCATATCGGCTGCTGGCCCTTCGCCACTCAATGCCGCCTTTACCAGCCGCAGGCTGTCCTCTGCATTGGCTGCCTTTAAGGTTGCCAGGCTCTGACGCTCAATTCCAAACTCTTCCGGCGAAACGGTGTACTGGGTAATCTCACCCTCTTTAAGTTCAGCCACCCGCGTCGGGGCTGCCAGGGAGATCTCGTCCAGTCCATCTTCTGAGTGAACAACCATGACGTGGCGACTGCCCAGCTTCTTCAATACCTCGGCCATCAACGGCACAAGCTCAGGCGCATAGACCCCCACCACCTGATTAAGCGCGCCCGCCGGGTTGGTCAATGGCCCCAGGATATTAAACAGCGTGCGCACGCCCATTTCACGGCGCGGGCCAATGGCATGCCGCATCGCCGGGTGATGGTTAGGCGCAAACATGAAGCCCACCCCCACCTGCTCGATGCAGCGAGCCACCTGAACAGGTTTAAGGTCCAGATAAATACCTGCAATATCAAAAAGGTCGGCGCTGCCAGATGAGGATGACACGCTGCGGTTACCGTGCTTGGCCACATGGGCGCCCGCCGCCGCCGCCACAAAGCTCGATGCGGTGGATACATTAAAAAGATTGGCACCATCACCGCCGGTGCCCACGATATCGACGATATTTTCAGCATTAAGCTCAACACGTCGCATCAAATCACGCATTACCTGGGCGGCAGCACTAATCTCCACAGCGCTTTCACCTTTCATAGCAAGCCCCACCAGCAGGCCGCCCACTTGGGCATCGGTCGCTTCGCCAGTCATTATCTGGCGCATCAAGGCGTGCATAACATCGAAAGGGAGGTCTTCACGGTGTATCACCGCATTAATTGCATCTCGCATTTGCATGAGCAGAGGAGCCTCTAAAGCGTGTGAACCAGGCAATCAGCCACGTTTCAAAAAATTAGCCAATAGCTCGTGGCCTTGGCGAGTCAGTATTGATTCAGGGTGAAACTGCACCCCTTCCACATCCAGTGTGCAGTGGCGTAGCCCCATGATCAAACCGGGGGTAACGTCATCGTCAGCGGTCCAGGCAGTTACTTCCAGGCAGTCAGGCAGCGTTTGTCTATCCACTACCAGAGAGTGATAACGAGTGACTTCTACAGGGTTATGCAGGCCTTCAAATACGCCCTGATCAAGGTGTACAACCAACGACGTTTTACCATGCATTACCTGGGGTGCGCGAACCACCTGACCACCAAACACTTGGCCAATTGCCTGGTGCCCAAGGCACACGCCCAAAATGGGCAGCCTACCTGCAAAGTGGCGAATAGCCGCCATGGAAATACCAGCTTCATCTGGCGTGCAAGGTCCTGGGGAAATCACCAGATGCGTTGGCGATAGCGCCTCGATCTCCTGAAGGCTGATCGCATCGTTACGGTGCGTTACTACCTCCGCCCCCAATTCTCTTAAATATTGGACGATATTGAAGGTGAAGCTGTCATAATTATCCAGCATCAAGACTTTTTGAGCCATAAGGTTCTGATTACCTTAACAGTTGCGTGGCAATCAATGGCATGTCACCCAGCCAGCTTACCCAGGTAGCTCATTGCTTGCTTTTTTACTTGGTAACAGATGATTGTATCGCTAGGCGGGCTTAATCGCCACGCCCGCTGTGCTGTAACCAATTTTTTTACTGGATTAACGGTTTGCTCAACGCTGCACTATCTTGAATAGCAGGTCTGTAAAACAGGAGCACAACATGGACAAGGCAATTATTGATGCTATTCGAGAAAAGGAACAGTTGCCTGACAGCATGACGGACAGTGAGATAGCCAGAGAATATAAGGGCACCTACACCGCTGCCAGAGCAGCCATTAGCCTGGATCACAAGCCGCTTGACCAAGTGATTAACGATTCCATGGCAAAGATTTTTCCCTTTATGCGTAAGAAAAAATGACGCGTTTCCACTCTATGTTATCCCATAGCAGCAAGCCGGGGCCTGCTGCTATGGCGTTGCCTTGGCCTGTAGTATCCCAACTAGCCCAGAGAGTTCTCATTAAGGCGTTTGGCCTCATCCTCGGCTTCCTGACGGGTGGGATAGGAGACCACCGAGGTAAAATCAGCCTCAGAGTCATCGGGGCGTGTATCGATAACATGAAACTCACCGTCACGTTCCTGCACCTTGTAAAACTCGCTCATTCTTTTGCTCCTTGGATGAAAGAGTCCCAAGGGTAGACCACATTTTTACAACCTTCCTGGTGAGAAGCTCGCGCCGCGCTTTGGAAGTCATAAGCAACATACCCACTGGTTATGCAGGCCTGCCTTTATATTTTCCTTCAACCACCTTCAGGCGAGCTAACTGCCGTCTTTCAGACCATCACTTACACAAAACTTATACCATAAATAACAACAGCTTATGATTAGTTTTTTAAACTCCATGGAACTAGCTATTGGCTGCGGTAGTCTTTATTATCTTGAGCCTTTAAATAAGTGGAGCGTGAAATGCATAAGCGAGTGAACCGGGTCAGCACGCTCTTGCTAGTTATTCTATTGAGCGCATCACCACTGGCCAACGCTTCATCATTTAAGGTTATTGCCTCTTTTTCCGTCCTCGGGGACCTGGTTAAACGTATTGCCGGCGAGGATATCAGTGTCAGTACGGTGGTACCGGCGGATGCCGATGTTCATAACTGGGAGCTGACGCCGCCCAATGTGCTGGCCATCGAAGAAGCCGATATCATGTTCTATAACGGTTTCGGGCTTGAGCCATGGCTGCGTCATGTTAAAGCCATGTCAGACGACTCGCTTACCCTTACCTCCGTTGCTGAAAACGCGGATTTCGCCCCGCTTCCCATCACGACCGGGCAATACAAAGGCGCGACTGACCCGCACATGTGGATGGACCCGCAAGGAGCCGCTGCTTACATTGAGGTGATCGCTCATACGCTAGCAGAACACTATCCGGATAAGGCCGATGCATTTCATGCCCGCGCCGAGGAAGCTTACCTGGCGCTACAGACCCTCGACCAGACGATTGAAGAGCGCCTGGACGGCGTGCCCAACACCAACCGGTCACTGTTTACCAGCGAGGGCGGATTTAGCTATTTTGCCCGCGCCTATAACCTTGAGTACTCGTCCATCTGGGGCCTTAATCATGAAACTCAGGGCAACGCCCTGGCAATGGCCACAATGAGCCAGCGCCTGGCTGAAAAGCGCGTTCCTGCCCTGTTTTATGAAAGCACGGTGAGTTGTATTCACGCAGACTCCCTGGCCCGCGAAACCGGTATTTCACTAGCAGGCCCCCTTTATGTGGACTCGCTTAGCCCTCAGGACGGGCCCGCTTTTAATTACACGACCATGCTGCGCTATAACGCCGAACTTATTCATGAAGCGCTGGGTGGCGCAAGGCCTGAGTAACCGCGTCCTTCTAAACGCCGTTAAGCCAAACCGATACGGTCCCAAGCGGTAGCCGGGCGCACCAGTTCAAGCAGCGAAGACAGCACGATATCGGGTTGGCTAAGCTCAACGGGTTCACCGTGGTTATAGCCGTAAGGGAGTGCCAGCGTTGCAAACCCTGCGGCCTTGCCCGCATTGATATCATGGCGTGAGTCTCCCACCATCAGGCATTCATCTGGAGAGAAACTGCCCGCTTCAGCGACGTACAGAAGCGGTAGCGGTGATGGCTTCTTCTCTACCAGGGTGTCTCCTCCTATGCAGTGCGAAAACCACGCATTCAGGCCAAAGTGTTCAAGAATCGGCGCGATAAAACGCTCAGGCTTATTGGTAATCAGCGCCAGCGTAAAACCTGCGCAGTAAAGTTCTTCAAGCGCTGTTTTCACGCCGGGATAGAGCTTGGTCAACGCATTAGGCGCTGAGCCGTAATGCGTCATGAAGGCCTGAAAGGCCCGCGCCTGAAGGTTGGCTTCAGGCGGCTGCTGCACGGCCCAGGCCAATGCCCGCTCAACCAGCATCGGCGCGCCATTGCCAACCCAGTCACGCACCTGCACTTCTTCAGGAACGGGCAGGTTAAGCTCGCCCAGCGCTTTTTGCACCGCTATCGCAAGGTCGGGCACCGAGTCGACCAACGTGCCATCCAGATCAAAGGCTATTAGCCGCTTCCCATGTAATATGGCGTGCACTTACCTACTCCCTGAAATGCTGACTGATGAGAACGTTTTGTCACGACAACAGTCATGATGCCAACGCCATTGTATGATGCATTCACTCAATATCTTACTGTTCCAGTGGTGCTAATGCATTAGTCAGACGGGCGTGAAGCTTCTATGCTCAAGCTAGCTTAGCCAAGGAGAAACCAATGGCCATACCTCGAATTGTTATTGTCGGCGGCGGAGCTGGCGGTCTAGCCCTCGCCACCCGGTTAGGGCATACACTAGGAAAACGCAAACGCGCCGAAATCGTTCTGCTGGATCGCAACGCTACCCATGTATGGAAACCCTTGTTGCATGAGCTTGCCACCGGCATCTTGAACTCCACCATGGATGAGGTCGACTTTCGCGGGCATTCGAGTGCACATGGCTACCGCTACCAGCGGGGCTCCCTGTCCGGGCTTGACCGCGACAACAAGACCCTCAACCTCGCAGCTATTCTGGATGAAGACGGCGAAGAGGTGCTGCCCGAACGTACTCTCACCTACGACTATCTGGTGCTCTCTTTAGGGAGCGTGTCGAACGATTTCGGCACCAAAGGCGTGGCCGAGCATTGTCACTTCATCGACTCGCCTTTGCAGGCCAAGGCCTTTCAGCGCGACATGATCAACACCTTCCTGCGCTATACCGACCCGACGCTCAGAGAGCACACGACCCTCAGCGTCGGTATTGTGGGCGCCGGCGCCACCGGCGTAGAGCTTGCCGCCGAGCTTCTGGATGTCACCCGTTTGCTCAATGCCTACGGCGTGACCGATGTCGACAACAATCAGATCAGCGTTCACCTGATCGAAGCGGCGCCGCGTATTCTGCCCGCGCTTTCCGAACGTATCAGCCAGACGGTTCACAAGGAGCTTGACGAGCTTGGGGTCAAAATTCATGTGGAAACCGCCATTGAAGAGGCCAAAGAGCACCAGTTGGTGACCAAGGATGGCGTGGTGATCAAAACCGATCTCAATGTGTGGGCCGCGGGTATCAAGGCGCCGGATTTTCTTGCCGACCTAGGGCTTTCGGTGAACAAGAAAAACCAGGTGTGCGTCGAGCAAACCATGCAAAGCGTGGACGATACGAGCATCTTCGCCATGGGTGATTGCGCGAGCTGCCCTCAGGAGGACGGCTCAACGGTACCGCCGACGGCACAAGCGGTGCGCCAGCAGGCCCGGGTGTTGGCCGACAACCTAGGCAAGGCACTGGAAGGCAAGCCGCTCAAGCCTTTCAAGTTCCGCAATAAAGGCTCACTGGTATCGCTTGCCCGTTACGATGCCGTCGGCAACCTGATGCGCAGCGGTGCCTCCCGGGGGCTTTTCCTTGAAGGTTGGCTTGCGCGCAACGCCTACGCCTCGCTCTACCGTATGCATCAGGTTTCGATCCATGGCGTACCCAGAACCGGGCTTACCTGGGTGGTGGACAAGTTGAATCGCTACCTCAAGCCACGCATGAAACTGCACTAAAGCGCCTGGTTCAGACCTGAGCCAGCGCCGCGCGCATCTTCTGAATGACGGAATCGAAGCCGTGCGCGTCACCTTTCTGGCGGGCATTGAAAATCGCCGAGCCAGCCACGAAGGTGTCCGCGCCAGCGGCGGCGATCTCGGCGATGTTATCCACCTTCACGCCCCCATCGATTTCCAGGCGAATCGGCCTGTTTGAAGCATCAATACGCGCCCGCGCTTCGCGCAGCTTGTCCAGCGTACCGGGGATGAACGACTGCCCACCAAATCCGGGATTCACGCTCATGAGCAACACCATGTCGATCTTGTCCATGACGTAGTCCAGATAAGACAGCGGGGTCGCCGGATTGAAGACCAGGCCAGCCTTGCAGCCACCATCACGAATCAATTGAAGCGAGCGGTCGATATGCTCTGAGGCCTCAGGGTGAAACGTAATATAGCTGGCCCCTGCCTCGATAAAATCACTGATCATGCGATCAACCGGCTTGACCATCAAGTGCACATCAATAGGCGCGGTCACACCATAGTTACGCAGCGCCTTGCACACCATGGGGCCAATGGTCAGGTTAGGCACATAGTGGTTGTCCATGACATCAAAGTGAACAATGTCTGCTCCAGCGGCCAGCACGTTATCCACCTCTTCTCCCAGGCGGGCAAAATCAGCCGACAGAATTGAAGGGGCAATTAAATAATCATGCGTAACGCTCATGGCACACTCCTGATTAACCGTTAAAAGAGGGGATAACCGGCTTGTGCAGGATACAAACCTAGTAATGCCCGTGTAAAAGTGGGCATTTTAACAGAGCGGGTTAAAAAAACAGGCGCTGTTTTATCGCGCTAAAGCTCACGCACTAAAACCCGATCACGCAAGAGTAACTGAGCACGCAACTTCGCACAGCATTATTCCCAAAAAGAATATAAACCAATATTGTAATTCCATATTGTCAGGTTTATCGTATGCCCATTGCGCCCAAACCGCTAACCGCTTAAGGAACCTATCATGACGTTACCTGCCTTTTTCCGCCGCAGCGTGCTAGCCATTGCCCTCGGTGCCAGCATTGCCACGCCCGCCATGGCACAAGAGCGTGAGCTTTTGAACTCGTCGTATGATATTGCCCGTGAGCTGTTCAGCGCGATCAATCCCGAGTTTGAAGCCTGGTGGCAACAAGAACACGATGAAGCAATCAGCGTTAACCAGTCGCATGGCGGCTCCTCGGCGCAGGCGCGCGCTATCATGCAAGGCCTGCGCGCTGACGTAGTCACGTTCAATCAGGTCACCGACGTGCAAGTACTGGCAGACGCTGGCCTGGTTGCCGAAGACTGGCAGCAGGCGCTTGAAAACAACGCCTCGCCCTACTACTCCACCACCGCATTTCTGGTACGCAAAGGCAATCCCAAAGGAATCGAAAGCTGGGACGACCTAGTGAAGGAAGATGTCAGCATGGTATTCCCCAACCCCAAGACATCGGGCAACGGCCGCTACACCTATCTGGCTGCCTGGGGGTTTGCCGATAAGGAATTCGACGGTGATGAAGAGCGAATTCAGGAGTTCATGCGCACCTTTCTGAGTAACGTATCGGTGTTTGATACGGGCGGCCGCGGCGCGACAACGAGCTTTATTGAACGTGGTCTTGGCGATGTACTGATCAGTTTCGAATCCGAGGTCAACAACATTCGTAACGAGTACGGCAGCGATGACTACGAGGTTATCGTTCCGCCGATCAGCATCCTTGCCGAGTTCCCGGTTGCGGTGGTCGAACAGAATGCCGAGCGTAACGGCAATAGCGATCTGGCTCATGGCTATCTTGAGTTTTTATACCGTGAAGATACACAGCGCCTGCTGGCCGGCTTCAACTATCGCGTTCACGATGAAGCCGTGGTGGAAGAGTTTGCCGACCAGTTCCCGGAAACCGAACTGTTTAACGTAGAAGATGTGTTCGGCAGCTGGGACGAAGCGATGGAAACTCATTTTGAAGGCGGTGCCCTTCTTGATCAACTGCAGCGTCGTTAATCGATCATCATGAATCAACGTGCACTACGATTAACCGGCAACACGCGAGTGTTGCCGGGTTTCGGCCTTTCTATGGGTATCAGCGTGCTGTTTATTTCGCTGGTACTTTTACTGCCGATCACGGGGCTTTTCGGCCAGCTTGCAGGCCTAAGCCTTGCGCAGTACTGGGCAATCATTACCGAGGGCCGCGTAGTGGCAAGCTACATGGTCACGATCGGTGCCGCGGCGGTGGCGGCATTAATCAACGCCGTTTTTGGTCTGCTGCTCGCCTGGGTACTGGTGCGCTACGAATTTCCCGGCAAACGCCTGCTGGATGCCCTGATGGATTTGCCCTTTGCGCTCCCGACGGCCGTGGCCGGTATTACACTTGCCACCCTTTACGCCGGAAACGGCTGGATGGGCAAACTGCTTGAGCCGTTAGGTTTTCAGGTTGCTTATACCTGGGTGGGCATCGCTCTGGCCATGGCGTTTACCAGCATTCCGTTTGTCGTGCGCACCGTACAGCCTGTGCTTGAAGACCTGCCTGCCGAGGTGGATGAAGCCGCCATGTCACTGGGTGCCACCGACGCCATCGCCTTTCGCCGGGTGATCATGCCGCACTTGTGGCCAGCCCTGGTAACCGGCACTGGCCTTGCGTTTGTGCGCTCTCTGGGGGAGTTTGGCGCGATCATCTTTATCGCGGGCAACATGCCGTATGAGACCGAGATCACCGCATTGATGATTTTCGTCAAGCTGCAGGAGTATGACTACGCGGGTGCCTCAGCAATTGCCTCTGTGGTGCTGTTTGTATCGCTTGCGTTGCTGCTAGCCATCAATATCTGGCAGGGCCGTTTTGTCCGCCGCCTGCATGGAGGTAAAGGCTAATGCGTCGAATTGGTGATGCACCGGCCGTCAAGCGCCTGCTGGTTGGCGCAGCCCTTGTCCTGTCGGCGCTGTTTCTCCTGCTGCCGTTAGTAGCCATTTTTGCTCAGGCGTTTTCTCAGGGCATGGCGGTTTTCTGGGCCAACGTCAGTAACTACTTCACCCTGCACGCCATTGGCCTGACGCTGGGTGTGGCGCTTCTTACCATTCCCATCTGCCTGGTGTTTGGTGTGGCGCTGGCGTGGCTGGTTACCCGCTTCAGCTTTCCAGGCAGGCGTATTTTGCAAACGCTGATCGATATCCCGTTTGCCGTATCGCCGGTGGTAGCCGGGCTTATCTATTTATTGCTTTACGGGCGTAACGGCTGGATTGGCAGTTGGCTGGACGGCCATGATATTCAGCTGATGTTTGCCTGGCCGGGCATTTTAATGGTCACCGTATTTGTCACCTGCCCTTTTGTAGCACGCGAGCTTATACCATTGATGCAGGCCCAGGGCTCTCGTGAAGAAGAGGCAGCCGCCACGCTGGGCGCCCGCGGATGGACAACATTCTGGCGGATAACGCTACCCAATATTCGCTGGGCGCTACTCTATGGGGTGATCTTGACCAACGCCCGGGCCGTGGGTGAATTTGGTGCCGTATCGGTGGTTTCAGGGGCCATTCGTGGGCAAACCAACACGCTACCCCTTCATCTTGAACAGCTTTATCAGGATTACAACGCCGTTGGCGCTTTTGCCTGCGCCGCACTGTTGGCCTTGATCGCCCTGCTCACTCTGGCGGCCAAGGCAAGTCTTGAATGGCGCGCATCGCGTCGGGAGGCGCTCTTATGAGCATTCGCTTAGAGAACATTGCCAAGCATTTTGGCAATACGCAGGCCTTGGAGCCCGTGAACCTAGATATCTATGAGGGCGAGCTAGTCGGCCTGCTGGGGCCGTCCGGGTCAGGCAAGACGACACTTTTGCGTATTATTGCCGGCCTTGAAAGCGCTGACCGCACCGCTCAGCCCAGCAGGATCATGTTTGGTGAACGCGATGTGACCCAGGTACATGTACGCGATCGGCGCATTGGCTTTGTGTTCCAGCACTATGCGCTGTTTCGGCATATGAGCGTCTATGACAATGTCGCTTTTGGCCTGACCGTCATGCCCAAAAAAGAGCGTCCTTCAAACGGTGAGATCCGCGCCCGCGTGTTTCGCCTGCTTGAAATGGTTCAGCTTGAACATTTGGCCAAGCGCTACCCAGCCCAGCTTTCCGGCGGCCAGCAGCAGCGCGTTTCGCTTGCCCGGGCGCTTGCGGTAAAACCCGACGTGCTATTGCTGGACGAGCCGTTTGGCGCGCTCGATGCTAAAGTACGCCAGGATCTGCGCCGCTGGCTTCGTCGTCTGCATAGCGAGCTTAACTTTACCAGTGTATTTGTTACCCACGACCAGGAAGAAGCGCTGGAGCTTTCCGACCGAGTGGTGGTCATGAGTAACGGGCGCATTGAGCAGATCGACGCACCGGATACGCTCTACCACTCGCCCAAAAACCGCTTTGTGTTTGAGTTTTTAGGGGATGTGAACCATTTGGAAGGCAGCGTCAATAACGGCGTTCTAACCTGCGGTAATGCCTATTTGCACGTTGACCTGCCTGATGGCCCTGAAGAGCTGTTGCTGCGTCCTCATGAAGTCCGTCTAGCCGAGCAGGCAAGCGACACCTGCCACCTGCCCGTGGTCGTCACAGCGATTTCTCCTGTCGGCGCTGAAGTACGCGTTGAGCTGGAAGCTGACTGGCTGGCCAAACCTTGGCTTGCCACTGTACGCCATGCAGATTTTGAGCGCCTAGCCATGAAACGCGGCCAGCACCTCTTTGCTCATCCACGCCAATGGCACCGGTTTGAAGAAAACACTCAAAGCGCAGCCCGACAGACGCGCACAGCATAAGTTTTCCTCAGTGTTTAGAGGGTAAGCTACTGGCGTTTTAAGGATAACAACGGCATAGTTTGGGCGGCTAGTTGTTGAAACAAACCGTTACTGCGGAGAAAAAACATGCTTCGGCGTCAGTTCTTACGTTTATCAGGCGCGCTTTTGGCAGGCGCTTTGTTAGCAGGCTGTGCAAGCCCCCAATACCTTCAGCTCAGCCCGGAGCGCAGTGCCAACGTACCGCAAACCGGTTCAGGCCAGCAAGTAACCGTGGTTGCCGTGGATGCACGGGAACGTGAGGTCATCGGCACCCGTTCGGGTGGCAATATGTCAACTGCACAGATCACCGTCAGCAGCCACGAGTTGATCCCCACGCTGCAGGCCGAAGCCGAGCGCGCGGTGCGTGACATGGGCTTTAATCCGACAACAGAGCAGGCTCAAGGCCGCCCAATGCTGACCCTGGAACTTGCCAGCCTGAACTACGGCCAAGGCAACAGCGGCCAGCCCCTTGTGGATGAGGCACGCATTGAAGGCGTGTTCCGCGCGATTGCCAAAAACAAGGGCACAACCTACACCGGCACTTACACGTCACGGCGTACCCAGGGCTATGCCGTCAAACCTGGCGAAGATGCCAACACTCGCATGCTGAATGACCTGCTCAGCGATGGTTTGAACCGAGCATTCAGCGACCCGGAACTAGGCCGCCTGCTCGCTCGCTAATATGCTTGTGCGGGTCATCGGTTATGCCAATGGCCCGCGCCGCGTAAGCGACCATACCGACTCCGCCCGGCCCCGTTCATCGGGGCTATTCTCTTCAAGTAGCGTCACGCGAAAGTTGGCGGTAAATAGCTGGTGTATTTCCGTGTCAGGCACGCTATAGGGTGGGCCTGCGCCATGATCAGGATGCGCAAGGCTGACTAAAAGCCCCTTCGCCCCCGGTGGAATCAGTTGGGCCAGATGGAACGCATAGCGCTCACGCGTGGCGGGCGGTAAGGCAATCAGCGAGGCACGATCATAAAAGGCGCCTATTTCTGCCGCCTCCTGAATGTGCAGGTGAAAAAAATCCCCACACCAAAGCTCTACGCTACCCTGGCGCGAAATATCAAACCCAGCCTGGGTATAGCGTGATACCGGCACTTTGCTTTGGGCCAGAAATTGCTCGATGGCTTCCGGCGCCAGCTCAACCCCCAGCACCGGATGTCCAGCTTCTGAAAGCCAGCGCATATCCAGGCTCTTACCACATAACGGCACCAGTACTTTCGTACCCGGCGCGATGGCCAGGCCCGGCCAGTGCTTCGCCAGGGCGGGATGGGTATGCTGCAAATGAAAACCGATACGGCCTTCTTGCCAGCGCTGTCGCCAGGAAGTGCTCATGGGGCCACCCTTCTCTCTTCTATGCAGCTAACACCCGCCTATACAGTTAGAACCAGCGATCACGCTTTTTACGCCGACGCGGCAAATGTGGCACGATAAGCCCGACCAGCAAGCCAGCGCCAGCCACACCGCCGCCATACATGAAGTAGCGCATCAGCAGATCTTCCTCCTGGGTATCCAGCCGTGCCTGAAGCGCACGCACCTGCTGACGCGACTGTTCGGCTTCGTTATCAAGCTCGTTATTGCGTGCTTCAAGGTCAGCAATGCGCTGCTCGCGCAGCTCCAGCGTTTCGGTCATGGAAGAGGTACGCTGCTCCCAGGTATCGTTAATACCATCAAGCTCCGCGGTAAGCTCATCGACCTGGGCCTGCAGCTCGGGTAACTGCTGACGGGCACTCGGCGTCTCCTGAAGCTCACGGCTTAGTACCCACACCGTATCGCCGCTTTGGCCACGCACACGTGAGTAATCGCCGCTTTCTTCCAGCACTTCAACCTGCTCCCCCGCGTTTAGGGTGCCAATGATGCGGTAACCATCGGTGGGGCCACTGCGTACATACGTGCTTAGCTCATCACTTACCCACGCCTGGCTGTCAGTTTGCGCCGTTGCCTGAACGCTAACCACACTCAGCAATACACTGGCAGCGATATTAGAAAAACGAAATTTATCTGCTTGCATGACGTCATGTCCTGATTAAAAAAACGCTGCATGGCGGACGAAGCCACCAGCGCTTACAGCGCCGCGCCTGTCTTGGGCGCTTACCCTTCGCTACGCGGCGGTAGAGTAAAGGGACGAGGAAACTCAGCGACTCGGGCATCGCTTTTAACAGCCTTCAAAGGGCCTTCACGCTCCACTTCATCAATGCGCATAATGGCATTTAATGGGAGGTAGCTACGTTTGACACCCTCGAAGGTTCGCTGCAACTTTTCAGTTGCAGGATCCACGACCACACGTGATGCATCGTCAAAGACAAACTCCTCGACTTCAATAAAGCCCCAAAGTTCGCTTTGAAATATCTCTCGAACGTATAAATCCCAAATTTCACCCTGTTGGTGAACCACCACCCGGTATATCGGCTTGGCCGCCATCTTGGCCTATTCCTCTTGCCACTTGAACGTAAAATTTTCCGGCCTAGCGTACCATAACCTGATCAGGCGAGCCTTAGCTGGCGTACTTCAAAACGTTAATAAACGCTAACTGATGCGTTAACAGCTTACTAATTAGCCGATATCCCAAGCATCGTGTAGGGTGAAGAGAGAGACAAGGCATTACACTCACTCCATAGGAGTAACGGTTATGCAAAAGGATCCAAATAAAGGCTATATTGCGCTGCTGGGCTGGAGCCTAAACGCCATCGAGGCAGCAGAAAAATTTGACCGACGCTATATCGTAGTCGCGCCTGAATGGGCTGAAGAATATTGCCGAAAGCATGAAATCCCTTACGTATCATGGAACTTCGAACGCCTTAACGACCGCTCCTTGGAGATCGCTGTAACGCTTAAGGAAAAAGGAGTGAACGTGGCGATTCCATTATTTGAAGAAACAGTCGAATGGGCCGGCGCCATTAATTCCGTTTTGCTTGATAACCCAAGGCTTTATGGTCAATCGCTGTTGCTGCGTGACAAGGCCTTGATGAAGCGTCGTGCCCAGCTGGGCGGCATTCGGGTAGGCATCTTTGAAGAAGCCCACGATAAGGAAGACGTCGTTCGCTTTTTAAAACGTGTTAATCAGACGCTGCTCAAGCTCGATGGTGACCCTAATGATCCTATTCATCTCAAAGCTTTTGATAAGGCTGGGTGCCTTGGCCACCGTGTGATCCGAACCCCGGATGAAATCGACGCTATCCCTGATGAAGAATTTCCGGTGCTGATGGAATCGCATCTGGACGGTTGGGAATTTGCCGTTGAAGCCTGGATTCATGATGGCAAGATTGCCTTTTTGAATATTTCCGAATACGTCACGCTCGGCTACTCGGTCTTTGTCCCCGCTTCTCCCGAGCTTGAAAGGTACCGCGAGCAGATCACGACCCAGATCGAAAAACTCATCAAGGCCTTCGATATTGAATTCGGCCTAATTCATCCGGAATACTTTGTAACCAGCGACGGTGAAATGTATTTCGGCGAAGTGGCCTATCGTCCGCCTGGCTTCAAGGTCTTTGAACTGCTTGAGCGCGTTTATGGCTTCAATGCCTACCAAGCCTCCATGCTGGTCTTTGATCCCAGAAGCACACCCGAGGAAGTGGCAGCCTTCTTCCCCAAAGAGGTGGTCGATGCCAACGGCTTTGCGGGCTGTTTTGGCGTGTATCCACGCCGCCGGGTGGTCAGCCGTCTGGAAATACCTGAAGAGACCGAGGATCATCCTTATTTCGAGTCTCATGAGTTAACACCTCCCCTTGAAGAGACGGTCACCAAGCGCACCGCCTTTGGCACGCACTGGGGCCTCATTTACTTTAAAGGCGATGATGCCCACACCTTGCGCGACCTTCTCAAACACCAGGAAGAACTCGACTTCTATGTATAATGGCGGCTGTTTCCGGGCCAAGGAGCCATTGTGACGCTTCCCAACACGTCGCTTCCAGACGACGCAGGCAAGCTTGACGAGCTGCTCATAAAGTTTGATGAAGCCCTTGAGCTGCTGAATCAGGCGCCTGCTTTTTCAAAGGCCTCTAAATTGCCTCGTGTACTGGACACGGCCCGCCGTGTGCTACTGCAGCACAGCGGCTGTAACGCGCTTGAAGCACGTGCATCGGCGATTGAGAACGCTGGCGTTTTTGCAGGCTCTGACTGGGAAACGCCTCAATACCTGCTACCTGCCCTGACCACGTTTTCGCTGAAAAGCGCCGATGCGAATGTAGTAGTCATCGAAGCCTTGAGTGAGCTGCGCCTGTTAGCGGTTGCCACGGGCAGTTATCAACACGCGCTACTTTCTCAGGAATATGCACGCCACTACCTCACTCAGGTAATGGCTATTAATCTTGGGCTACTGTTTGGGGCGCCAAGTGAAGCCGAGCGGGAAACCCAAGGGCGGCTTGCCACCATCCCCCGCTCTCTGTTCAGCCACCTGGCTGAGCGCATTGGCTATGAGCACGTCGTTGACCAGTTGATAGATGAAATCTGGCGTATTTTGAAACAACGGCCCATCCAGGTAGACGCTATCAAGCAGATGATTACCCAGATTGCGCTGTGCCAGGCCAATCCGGAAATCGATCTCGGCGCCAGCGGCCAGGGAGCTGATCGGCTGGTAAGCTCGCTCTTTGGGCCGACCCAATCCTGTCGCGAAGACCCAGGCGTGGATATTTACCGCGAACGCCTCGGGCGCATGGATACCACTGCTTTACAGGCTGAAGCCATGGGCTTTGCTCGCGCCATGCACGATACCGGGCTGGTATCGCCTTATCACGCGGTACTCATGCGCTACCTGGTGGATGAAAGCGACTACCTGCTGACCGAGGCCTTGGGGCTTTCATCGACCGGGCGAGATTGCCTGCTTTGCTACCGAGAGCTAGTACATGCCTTGATTCGGGGTGGCATCTACCCGGCTACCGCCCAGTCAGTTTATGGGCTGGCCTTATTGCTAGAGCGGGGCATTCTTTATCAGCCTCCTGTCGCACCCGCCATGTGGCGCCAGCTCAATCTGCCGCTTTCTGACTGGACCCAGGCCCGGCTGAATCTAACTTACGGTGAAACGGCAACGCCCCGGGCCCGGTTGATTGAAGGTGTGCTATGCATGCTCGGGTTACCGCTGGGGGTTGGTCAGGGCAATAACCCTACCTGTCAATCGGCCAGGGCGCTCTCCATGTGGGCGTATAACGACCCTGACTACCTGCTGCAAATGGTCGCTTGGGCGGCGCGCGATGATGAAATCATCATGCATTTTGAAGGCCAGCCTATCTCCTCCAATGAAAGCCAGTCAGGCGTGGCCTCTGAGCTTCCTATGGACCTTGATCCTGTCTCGCTGATCGTGGTGCCTCACCTGGACCGGGTATATGCCGAAATGGGTAGGCGCTGCATTGGTCGCGAAGGCGATCCTCACCGTTGGGTCAACCCCGAATTCCATGGCTGGTGGTCAGGGCGCGGCTTTTGTATCAATGTGGATGTCGCGACCGGGGAGCTAATCGACATTGACACTTTTATACGTCACTTTTATGCCTGTTATCATCCCTATTACAATGGCAACCAGCCGCTGATTCACCCACAACCAGCGGGCATTGCAGTTACCAACAGTGCCGCTCGCTTTATCGGTTGGCATGCGATCACGATACTGCGGGCGTCACTCGACCCGTCAGATGTCATGCGTCTGTATTTTTATAATCCCAACAACGACAGCGGTCAGGATTGGGGCGATGGCGTGATCGTCAGCACTGCCGGTAACGGCGAGCGTTTCGGGGAGGCTTCACTGCCTTTCGATCAGTTTACGTCGAGGCTGTATATCTACCACTTCGACCCTCTGGAACACGGAGAGCTTGCGACGGTGACCGAACACGAACTGGATAGCGTCAAGCAGTATCTCTATCGCAGCTGGGGGGCATCCCGCGTCCCAGATGCCGAGCTGCAGGCCAAAAATGATGCCCACTTGCCACTTAACAAGGTATAACCGCGCGTTTAACTAACCCATGTCTTCTATGCTACGACTTGATCAACTTCTGGTCAGCCAAGGGCTGGCCAATTCGCGTACCCGTGCCCAACGCCTTATTCGCCATGGCCGGGTTCGCCTGGCATCCCCTTCACGCGTTCTTACCAAGCCTTCTGAAAAGTGGCCGATTGATACCCACTTCGAGATCGAGGATGATCCGGAGGAGCGCTACGTTTCCCGAGCAGGCCTGAAGCTTGAAGGCGTATTGACGGTGTTAAACAGGCGGCTGGAAGGAAAGGTCGTACTGGATGTGGGGCAATCTACCGGCGGATTTACCGATTGCGCGCTGCACTTTGGTGCCCGCCACGTGATTGGTGTTGAAGTCGGCCATGGGCAGCTTGCCGAAGCATTGCGTCAGGACCCTCGGGTCACCTGCCTGGAAGGCCTTAACGCCCGTCACATGAGCATCGCCGTCCCGCTACATGAGGCAATCGCCGCCTACCCGGTCGATATGGCAGTGATGGACGTATCGTTTATTTCCCAAACCCTGATCCTGCCGGAAATTGCCGCGCTGCTGCCCGCGGGTGGCGAGCTAATCTCGCTGGTAAAACCGCAGTTTGAACTGACACCCGGCGCGCTGGATAAGCGGGGTGTGGTTCGCAAGCCCGCTTACTTCAAGGAGGTTGAAGATAAAATTCGGGCCGCATGTGATACCTGCGGGCTGGCTATACATCACTGGCAGGAAAGCCCGATTACCGGAGGAGACGGTAACCGGGAGTTTCTACTACACGCGCTTAAACTCGCTTAACTCAAAGTAGGTGGCGGTAGTTTTTTGACAGACTGTACCTTGGCAGCGTCTCCTTGGTCACGGTGCAGCCATACATCCACCTGCTCAAACGCGACGCGCACTCCCGCCTCGCGGAAAAGCTCATCCACCCGGCAGTTGACTTCATCGGCAGCAAACAGACGATCTACCAGGTCATTTACAAAGATGCGCAGCTCAAAATTGAGGCTATGGTTCCCGTAACTCAGGCAGAACACCTGCGGCTCAGGGTCTACCAGCACCCGCTCGTTTTCATCTGCAGCCTGGCGTAAAAGCGTATGCACCTTGGCCAGGTCAGACCCATGGGCAACGCCGTAGGTTAGCACCACCCGAGTAATATTATCCGATAGCGACCAGTTGATAAGCTGGTCGGTCACAAAGGTTTTATTGGGGATAATGATCTCTTTACGGTCAAAGTCCGTGACCGTCGTGGCGCGTATCCGAATACGGCTCACGGTGCCGTGCAGGTTACCCAACGTAATGGTATCGCCGATACGGATGGGGCGTTCAAAAAGAATGATCAAACCTGAAATAAAGTTGGCAAAAATTTCCTGCAAGCCAAAGCCCAGCCCCACGCTAAGCGCGGCTACCAGCCACTGCAGCTTGTCCCAGGAAACCCCTAGTGTTGCCAGTGCCATTACTACACCCGTCCCCACAATGGCATAAGACAGCAGTGAGCTGATGGCATAAGCACTGCCCTGCTTGAGGGCCAAGCGTGAAAGCACCATCACTTCCAGAAGCCCTGGCAGGTTGCCGGCCATGATAATGGTAATGGCAACAATCAAGAGCGCAGTGAATACATCGGAAATCGACAGCGCGTTGCCAACCAGATCCCCCTCTTCGGCATCCCACAGCGAAACGTGATCCAGATACCCAAGCACTGACAAAAGATCAGACCATACCAGGTATAAAAGCGCGCTAAAGCCAATCAACAAAATCAGCTTGGAAAGGCGCAGCGATTGAGAGTTGATTTTCTCCATATCCAGCGGCGGCTCTTCCACTACCTCAAGCCCCCCTTCAGCTCCCTCCTGCACCTGGGCACGGCGACGGGCAAGCGCGCGCCGGTAGGCTAGGCGCCGGGCGGCAACAGCTAGGCTGCGCACTACTGTTGCCTCAACCACAATCCACAGCCCTAGCAGGTAAAGCGTAATGGCAAAGCGGCCCACCAGACGTAGCGCCGTATATTCATACCCCCACACCACCAGACCTAGCAGCACCAGCGGTATGGAAGCCATGGCAAGCCCTAGCATCAAACGAAACAGGCGAACGCCAAAAAATGGGATATGCGACAAGATCAGTTGGCCAAGCCACCAGCTCATGGCCAAAAGCCCGGTGGTAATCAGCGCTAAAGCGACGGGGCGCTGGGCTAAGGGCGTCTCCATCTGCCCCGACATGGCCGCAATGGCAACTACCGGCACCAGGGCAACCCCCAGCCCGCGCAGCAATTCGCGAAGCCGCGCATTGTAATTGCTCGACCAGGTAAAATGGCGTTCTGCCACGCCGTCAGACACCAGCAGGCGGCGCCCCCAGGCAACGACTCCCCAACTTAGCCCCAACTGGAGCAACGCCGGCGCTACACTTTCTGCAAGTGACCCTTGAGTATTCTGCAGCCCAACGCCTATACCCGCCAGTGCGAGCGGGCCAGGGATAGCCAATAAAGCGTTTAGCAACACAGCCTTGGGGGTATGCAATTGAGTGTCGCTTTTGAGACGACCAATCTGTGAATGGATAGCGGCCAGACGCGCTTTGATACGTGGCCGCAAGCCTAGTAACAGCAGGCTGACGAGTATCAGCGGAGCACCGCTTAACACTTGCCAGGAAAGCCCCTGCCAGTGGTACGGCAAAATGGCCCGCCACTCACCCTCTCGCCACTCCTGACGTGTGTTATTGGGCAGCTGGCGTAGCCAGTTGATATCCAGTGGGCGGCTATTGGCAACCCAGAACAGCTGCTCGTCTATAGTGGCACGCAATTCACGTGTGGTGGTTAAAAGCTGCTGCTGGTTAAGCTGTAGCTCAATGGCTGCGCTCAAAAGGCTGCCATAGGATTGCTCCAGCTGTTCGACCAGCTCCCGGCGGGACTGATAAAGCCGGGAAAGCGAACTGACCAGACCTGGCGTTACCTCAAGACCGGCTTCTTCCAGACGCTGGGTGGCCAGACGCTCTCCCTGGCGCAGCTGGTCGCGCTGGCGAATCAAGTCAAATTGCTTCAAGCGCAGATCTGCGATTTCATCCTGTAAATCTCGGCGCGGCATAATCGAGGGCAGCGACTGGCGCTGTTCGCGTAAAATACGCGATAGCAACTGGCTACCGCGAATGGCGTCAATCTGCTCATTCAGACTGCGTTGCAGCTGGCGTACGTGATCCAGCTGGCGCTGCGCTTCGATATTCTCACGCACAATGCTATTGGCCCGGTCCGTGGCGCGAAGCAGTTCCAAACTGAGTTCCTGGTTGATCTGTTGGGCACGTAATACTACCGGATGGCCTTCGGCAATCAGCGGATCATCCCTGGCCGCGTCGGCAATAGCCTGCTCTGACTGAAGGCGTCGCTGCCGATCGATCGCGCCTTGCAGCAGGTTCAAACGCTGCTCCTGCTGATCAATTTGCAGTGATAGCAAATCGCGACGCTGTTGGGCGAGTTCGCGCAGTCGACTGTTGGCGCCAAGTTCTCGCTGGTTAAATGCAACTTCACGCTCCGCCAAGGCACGCTCCAGGCGCAGCTGGATGAGTTGGGCATCGTTCGCCGCAGAGAGCTGCCGGTCTGACAATAGCGCTTCACGCTCGTCGTGCTGGCGGCGCAAGGTTTCCACGCGCTGTAGCGCATCGGAAATAGCCTGCTGAGCGCGTTCGGGTAACGTTTGTGCCGCCAGCAGCTGGGAATTTACTTCAGCCAACTGGCTTTGCAGCTGCTGAAGTGCAATTACCGCGTTGCTCTGCTGACTTTCCAGCTCATCCAGCGGCGTATCGGTTAAGCTATTGACGGATAGCTGTTGATTGTTATCTTCAAGCTCGTTGAGCTCGCGTTCCAGCTGAATCAGCTGTTCAGGCGCTTGCTCAACCCGTTGGTTAAGCGCATCCAATCGCTCATTAATGGCATCCAGACGTTCGTAGGTTTGCAGAGCAGCAGTTAAGGCATTTTTATCCCGTTCTTGCTGGGCAGTAAGCTCGCCTTCGGGCGCCTCCAGTTCTGCCAGGCGAGTAGTAAGCTCTTCCTGAGAAGGTACTTGATCAATTTCAACGGCTGCCTCAGCATAAGTACCGCAACAAACGACTAACAGACAAAGCGTATAAAGCCTCTTTACTAACCAACCACTGGTGAATCTAACCACGTTGGATGCGCCCCTCAACAGACACCAAGTAACCCGCCGATACGGAATAGCCGCCATTGTCAGGTGTTATATTGATAAGCGCAATGAAGAGAAGTTGACTTACACGCACAGCGTGTATAGAAACAACGCTGAAAATTGTTTCCCTTCATTTTGCGAGCCACCTAGATGGTTACCCGAAAACTGCTGTTTGTAAGTTTAATGGCTTTATTAAGTGCTGACGCGCTGAGTAGCGCTGCCTTGGCCAACTCACAAGAGGAAATTGAGGCGCGTATCCGTGAGCTTAATAGCGAGCTTTACCAACTTCGCCGACAGCTACATGACGCTAAAACCTCGGATAATACTTCGTCAACAAGCATATCTTTTGATATGCAGCCGGAAGAAATTGCCCGTGAAGACCTCAATGAACGCCGACAGTGGGAGCAGGAATCCACCCGTAATCCATTTGCGGTTACCACTCACCGCACTAACTATCTCTTCCCTATTAGCTATAACTCCAGGCAGAATGAAGAGAACTTCAAAAATGTCTCCACCGATTCATCGCCCGGCAGCAACGAAGTCAAGTTTCAGTTGAGCGTCAAGGTGAACCTGGCCGAAGATATTTTTGGCGAAGTGGGTGACGTGTATTTCGGCTACACCCAGCGTAGCTGGTGGCAGGCATATAATACCGATGCCTCATCCCCCTTTCGGGAAACCAACTATGAGCCCGAAATCTTTATTGATTTTGATAACGCCTGGAGTGCATTGGGCTGGGTGAATACGCGTAATCGTGTCTCCTTCAATCATCAGTCCAACGGGCGCTCAGACCCGCTCTCGCGCAGCTGGAACCGGGTTTATCTGGAAAGCACTTTCCAGCGTGGCGACTGGGCTCTGACATTGGCCCCGCATTGGCGGGTACCGGAGTCTGATAGCGATGACGACAATCCGGATATCGAACGCTATATGGGCTATGGCGACATACGCCTTGCCAAACGGCTCAACAACAATCACGAAGTCAGTGCCCAATGGCGCGGCAACCCCAACGCAGACCACCACGGTGTGCAGCTTGATTACAGCTGGCCTGCCTTTGGCAACTTGCGTGCCCACATGCAGTACTACTACGGGTACGGGGAAAGCATGATTGACTATGACAACAGCGTGCACCGTTTGAGTATCGGTTTTAGTTTAAACCCTCTGTTCAGTGCAACAGGTTTGAATCGCTAAGGCAATGGAACCAATCGTAAAATAGCCTTGCCTATCAAGTGTTGGCTGCTATGCTGATATAGGTTAAATCATTCATTCGTCAAAGGAAGACACAATGGCTAAACGTCAATTCGGTAGCGACTCCCGTGCAGACCAGCTCAAAGAAGATCTACGCCACCTGAGCGACACGGTTGAAGAGCTGGTTAATGCGACCTCCAAGGATGCCAGTGGCGAAATGAACGATTTGCGTGCCCGTGCTGAAAGCCGCTTGAAAAAGGCACGTGCGCAGCTGGAAGCTCGCGGCGAGCGCCTTTATGAAGACACTCGCGAAACACTTTCCGAGCAGGTTGACTGCTGCGACCGCTACGTGCGCGAAAACCCCTGGTCTAGCATTGGTATTGGTACTGCCATTGGTGTTCTGGTAGGTATGCTGCTCGGTCGTCGCTAATGTCTCTGGGGCCAACCCAACGCGTATTTTCCGCCGCCAAACGCCTGCTGAAATCACTGGTTGCTAACAGTGAAACCCGCCTGCGTTTGGCGGTTTTAGAACTTGAGGAAGAGCGCGCACGTCTTTTGACCCTGATACTGCTGGCGGGTGCCAGCTTATTGCTTTTACTGCTGGGAGTCGCCACGCTTACTGCCTTGGTAGTAGTCATTTTCTGGGACTCTTACCGGCTATTAGCGATTGGTGCCAGTGCAGGCGTACTGATTGGGGCAAGTCTACTCTTGGCATTTATAGCAGCTCATCAGGCCAGGCAGCATACGCTGTTAAAAGAAACGCTTAAACAGCTGGCAGCTGACCGTGCCTTGCTTGAGATGAGAAACGATGACGAAGCAAATCGACAAGAGCGCTGAGCCATTAAGCCGCGCCGAACGTAAAGCGGCTTTACTGGCTCAATTAGAGCAGCAGCGCATTGATATATTAGTTTGTAGCGAGTATTTGCAACGCTCAACCTCTCCGCTTGATCAGAACTGGCGCAATTTCAAGCTGCCGCTTTATGCGGCTGGTGGCTTACTTGCGTATAAATTTGTGCAACGCCCGGGGGGCATAATGGCAGCGGCCCGTAAAGGGATGGCAGGATATATGCTGTTTCGCAAGTTCAAGCTACTGACTAAAATTGCGACCTGAGTTTGCTAGGCTGCTCATTGCAGCCTAGCAGGCCTGCCCACAGGCCACGCCACTCGCCCAGGCCCATTGAAAGTTATACCCACCCAGTTCGCCCGTCACATCCAGCACTTCGCCAATAAACCGCAGCTGAGGCACATCCTTCACCTCAAAGGTTTTCGACGAAATCGTTTCCGTGCTAACCCCTCCCATAGTGACTTCTGCCGTGCGCCACCCTTCTGTACCCGCCGGTTTGAGCTGCCACTGATTCAGCCGATAGCCCCACTGGTCCAACTCATCATTACTGTACTGAGCCAGCGGTTTGCTTACGTAGGTATCGGGATACCATTCAAGCAGTGCCTGTGCAAAACGCTTGGGGAAACGCTCGCCTAGCCAGGTTGATACTTGGCGTTTAGGGGTGGCATTACGTGCATGGCGCAGTGAATCGGCGGCATTTTCAGAAGGTAATAAATCAAGCTCGATGGTGCCGCCCGGCTGCCATACGCTGGATATCTGCAGCATGGAAGGTCCTGATAACCCACGATGGGTAAACAACATGGGTTCAACAAAGCGCCTTTCGCCACTACTTACAGCCACTGGCAAGCTAACACCCGATAGCTCGGCACATCTCGCCTTCCACGCATCACTCAAGGTGAAAGGCACTAGCCCAGGCCGGGTAGGTAACACCTGCAGGCCAAACTGGCGAGCCAGTTCGTAACCAAACCCGGTGGCGCCCATGGTCGGGATCGATAGACCGCCACTCGCTACCACAACCACACCAGCATCCACTCTACCCAGCGATGTCGTCAGACGCATGGCGTCGCCTTGCCGTTCCACACGGGTAAGCTGCGTTTGTAGCCTGATTTCAACACCGGCCCATTCACACTCGGTTTGCAGAACGCGAAGTATCTCTTTGGCTGACGTGGCACAGAACAGCTGCCCTGGTGCCTTTTCCACATATTCCACGCCGTGCCGGTCAACCAGTTCGACAAAATGTTCTGGGCGATAGCGCTTGAGGGCCGAAATACAAAAATAGGGGTTTTCTGAGTAAAAGTGCTGAGGTGTCGTTCCAAGGTTGGTAAAGTTACACCGCCCCCCGCCCGACATGAGTATTTTTTTACCGGCTTTATTAGCATGATCAAGCACCAGCACACGCCGTCCAGCGTATCCTGCCTGTGCTGCACACATTAAGCCTGCAGCACCTGCGCCAATAACCACGACATCATAAACCATAAAAAAATAGCTCTTTGAGAAAGAAAAGAACGCGTATTTTAGCAGCTCAAGGTAGGGATGAAATTTTCTTCATGCTTAATTACGCAATATAAAAGTATTCACCGAGCCCACTATAGAGAAGCCCATGCACGTGCATGTCCGACACTGTCTAAGCGTTCTAGCGATTTTCCTCCTTTCTGGCCCCGCCCTTGGTCAAGCGGTACCTTCCGTTATTGGCAACCGCGCCGAGCTGGCAACCTGGTCCGACCCGCTGGAAGCGCTCGGCACATTGCGTGCCGATGAAAGCGTCACACTCTCAGCCACGGTGACCGACATCGTCGCGGAGATCAACTTTCAGGACGGCCAACAGGTAGAGCGGGGGCAACTACTGGTACGCCTTGAAGACGCAGAAGAGCAGGCCCAGCTCCGCTCGGCCCAGGCGATCAGTGACGAGCGGCGTAACGCGCTTGGCCGTACCACGCAACTTCAGGAGCGTAATCTGGCACCCCGCGCCGATGTTGAAGACTTTCAAGCCCAGCTGCGTCAGGCCCAAGCGAATATCCAGGCGCTGGAGGCACGCCTGGCCAACTACCAAATCAAGGCCCCCTTCAGTGGTCGAGTGGGTTTTCGTAACATCAGTACAGGGACCTTAGTGACACCGGGCATGGCCTTGGTCACGCTTGATAAGCTTGATGTGATGAAGCTCGACTTCAGCGTGCCGGAAAGTTTCCTGGGCCGCCTGTCTACCGGGCTCTCGTTGAGCGCCACCACGGCGGCCTACCCCGATGATGTGTTCAGTGGGCAAATTGCCAGTATTGGCACTCGCATTGACCCGGTATCAAGAAGCATTGATATACGCGCCGAGCTTGAAAACCCCGGTATGCGGCTTCGCCCTGGCATGCTGATGGAAGTGATCGTGCAGCAGCGGGTTCGGAATGCCGTGATACTGCCCGAAGCCGCCCTGGAGCCCAGCGGCGACCAGCATTATGTCATGCTGATCAACCAGGACGGCGGCACCGCGCGCCTGGAAAGAAAATCGGTGGTGATCGGCGAGCGGCGCTATGGTGATGTCGAGATTCTGGAGGGCGTGGCAGCAGGCGATTTAGTAGTCGTGCACGGTTTACAGCTTGCCAGAGACGGGCTGGAAGTACGCGTGTTGGGCATCACGGATGACGAAACGGGCGTTCGTGCCCTGCTGGAGGCAGACCGCTGATGCGCCTATCGGATATCTCCGTTCAGCGGCCCGTGCTCGCCATGGTGATTGCCGCACTGATTATTGCCTTTGGCCTGCTAGCGCTTGATCGGCTTCCACTACAGGAGTATCCCACCGTGGACCCTCCTATTGTCAGCATTGATACCCGCTACCCCGGCGCCGCTGCCAACGTGGTTGAAACGCGAATTACCCAGGTGCTCGAAGACAGGATTGCAGGCGTTGAGGGTATCGAGCTGATTACCTCTCAAAGTGAGGACGGCCGCTCACGCATTGAAATTGAATTCAGCATTGATATGGATATCAACGCGGCCGCCAATGATATTCGTGACCGCATTTCGGGCGCTTTGCGTAACCTGCCAGACGATGCCGATACGCCGGAAGTCACCAAGGCAGATAGCAGCGAAGAGATTGTTGTCTGGCTAAGCCTGTCGGGCGCCGATTATTCAATCACTGAACTGACCGATTATGCCAACCGTTTTTTGGTCGATAGCCTCTCCGTTCAGCCAGGTGTAGCCCGGGTTCGGGTAGGTGGTGGGCGCGACTACGCCATGCGCGTCTGGTTAAACCGCAATGCCCTTGCTGCGCGCGGCTTGACCGTTGGCGATATTGAAGATGCACTACGCGCTGAAAACGTCGAGTTACCGGCAGGTTCTCTCGAGTCGGAAGATCGCCAGTTTATCGTTCGCCTGCCGCGCAGCTTCGCGACTGCCGATGACTTCAAGCGCCTGGCGCTTAGCCAAAGCGAAAACGGCTACCTGGTACGCCTGGCTGATGTGGCTAGAGTTGAAGTCGGCTCGGTAGAAGACCGCTCTGTATTCCGGGCCAACGGTATTCCCATGGTGGGCCTTGGCATGATTATGCAGTCAACCGCCAATATTATTGAGCTTTCCGAGTCGGTTCAGGGCGAGCTTACCCGCCTTCAAGCCACCCTGCCTGACGGCATGACTCTTAGCCTGAATTACGACGCTTCAGTATTTGTATCCGGCGCCATTGACCAGGTCGTGATGACGTTGTTTATCGCCATGTGTCTGGTCGTGGTGGTGATCTTTCTGTTTCTGGGCAACCTGCGCACTACCTTGATACCTGCCGTTACCGTGCCCATTGCAGTTATCGGCGCATTCACCGCGCTTGCCGTCATGAACTTCTCTATTAACCTGCTGACCCTGCTGGCCCTAGTGCTGGCCATCGGCCTAATTGTCGATGACGCCATCGTGGTACTGGAAAACATTAATCGCCGCATGCACGACTATGGTGAGACACCGCTGGTTGCCGCCTTTCGCGGTACCCGTCAAATTGCCTTTGCGGTGATTGCCACCACGCTGGTACTAGTCGCGGTGTTTGTGCCGTTAAGCATGTTACAAGGCGATATTGGACGGCTTTTTTCCGAGTTTGCCCTGACCATGGCCGCCGCTGTGGTTTTTTCGACCCTGCTGGCACTCACACTCACCCCCATGATGGCCTCTAAGATTCTCAAGCCAGGTATGCACGACAGCCGAATTGGCCAAGGCGTGCAACGGCTTCTCGGCGCCACCCAACAGCGTTATCAGCGCTTGCTGAAATGGTTGCTGGATAAGCGCTGGCTGGTTGTCGGGCTATTTTTCCTGCTGATGGCCATGACGGCCTGGATGGCGACTCAGCTACCCAATGAGTACACGCCACAGGAAGACCGAGGCAACTTTATTGTGCTGGTGAACGGCCCCGAAGGCGCCACCTTTGATTACATGATGGATTACATGGATGAAATTGAAGCGCGTCTGACGCCGTTTATCGAAGCCGGTGAATTTGAGCGGGTCGTGGTGCGTGCGCCGCGCGGGTTTGGCAATATCGAAAACTTCAACAGCGGTTTTATCATTATTAACATGGCTGATTGGGGAAGCCGTCGCAGCGCCTGGGAAATCATGGACGACGTACGCACGCAGTTAAGAGCGCTACCTGGCGTTCAGGCGTTTCCGGTCATGCGCCAAGGGTTTGGGCAGCGCACGCAAAAACCCGTGCAGTTTGTGCTGGGTGGCGGCACCTATGAGGAAATTGCCCGTTGGCGCGACATACTCATCGACCATGTCAGAGAAGATAACCCTCGCCTGGCCGCGCTGGAAAGCAACTACAATGAAACGCAGCCGCAGCTTCGTGTGGATATCAACTATGAACGCGCCGCGGCTCTTGGCGTAACGGTAACGGAAATCGGCCGCACGCTGGAAGTGCTGCTGGGCGGGCGTAACGTTACCCGCTATGTAGACGATGGCGAAGAGTATGATGTGATCGTGGAGGGTGATCGTGCCCGCCAGAACAGCCCTCGAGCACTGGATAACATTCAGGTACGTTCGGCACGTTCCGGCGCGCTGATTCCCCTGGCAAGCCTGGTGACGCTTTCTGACTTTGCCGGGGCCAGCACCTTAAGCCGTTTTGACCGCATAAGAGCGATTACCATTGAGGCCAATCTGGCTGACGGCTACCCGTTAGGCGAGGCGCTTGCCTATCTGCAAGATGCCGCCAGCACCCTGCTGCCTGAAGAAGCGCAAACCAATGTGGCCGGCCCTTCAAGAGATTTTCAGCAGGCAAGTGGCGCCACCACCTTTTTGCTCGTACTTGGTGCGGTGGTGGTGTTTCTGGTGCTGGCGGCGCAGTTCGAAAGCCTCATTCACCCATTGGTGATCATGCTAACAGTACCGCTTGCCATGAGCGGTGCCCTGCTCGCCCTGCTGTTGAGCGGCCAGTCGCTCAATATCTACAGTCAGGTAGGTCTGGTGCTGCTCATCGGCCTGGCTGCAAAGAACGGTATTCTGATTGTGGAGTTCGCCAACCAGCTTCGGGATGAAGGAAAAGCCTTTCGTACCGCACTGATCGAGGCCTCGGTTACTCGCCTGCGGCCTATTCTTATGACCGCGATCACGACCATGGCAGGCGCCATACCGCTGATCTTCTCAAGCGGCCCAGGTGCTGAATCGCGTCTGGTCATTGGTACCGTCATCATGGCGGGCGTTGGCGCAGCGACGCTGTTCACCCTGTTGGTAGTGCCCGTTGCCTATGACCTTCTGGCACGCCATACCGGCTCGCCGGGGGCGGTTAAACGCCAGCTTGAAGCGGAGATTGCAAGCGCCCCTACAGACAATCACTTGCATGACCATCCGGGGCATTAATGGCTTGCCAAACAAAAAGGGCACCTCTATAGAGGTGCCCTTTTGGCTAGCTAGCGCAAGTGATTATTCACACTCACCCACGCGCTCGCCTTTAATCGAGGTATTCATGGCCAGCTCGCCCATCGGCGATTGAGTCAGAATATCAACGCTGCCGTCGATCTGCTCACCCATGAAGCTCATTTCGCCATCAATAGTGGCTTCGCCACCTTCTGCGCGACATACCATGCTGTAGGAAAGGCCATCAGCATTCATATCCTGATTGAGAATCTCGCAGCCTTCCTCTTCTTCGATAAACCCGAACTCAGCGCCTTCAAGCTCGTCCTGGGTAATACACTGACGCTCGGTTTCCGTTTGATCCGGAATGTCCATATCACCACTAATGCTGGTTACGCTGACGAACTCCCACTCGCCTGGCGTTACATTAGGTGTCTCCGCCAAGGCGACCATCGGGAAGGCCAAAACGGCCGCTACTGCCATGTTTCGTAACATCATCGCTTCTCTCTATAGCACGTGAAAAAACAGTACGTGGGAAATCGCGTCTATCCTACCTGATTCATTGCGCGGGTGCTTGGCTCGGCATCAGGCTGTTACACTGACTTTAAGCTTCAAATTGTTAAAGGTAGCCGTTTATGCACGATGACGCCTTAGTCAACCACGATTTTCATTGCCCCTACTGCGATGCACCGCTTACCTTCGTGATTGATACATCCCAAGGTAGCCATGCGACGTGGGAAGATTGCCACCAATGCTGCGCGCCGATCCAGTTGGAAATCGTGGTCTCGCCGATGACCGGTGAGCTTGAAGCTGTGCTCACCGGCCGGGACGACGATGTTTTCTAACCGGCATCTTCCTGCTGCAAGATGACCTGCCGCTTGGCTTCATTGCGGCGCATGAAATACCACGCCAAAAAGGTTGCCAGTGATACCGTCAAAATAATCAGCGTCGCTAGGGCATTGATCTTGGGTGAGACTCCCATGCGCACCGATGAAAAAACCACCATCGGCAGCGTGTTCGCTCCAGGGCCTGACACAAAGCTTGCGATTACCAGATCATCCAGCGATAGCGTAAAGGCTAACAGCCAACCCGCCACCAGCGCCGGAGAAATAATGGGCAGGGTTACAAAAAAGAACGTTTTCAGCGGCGGCGAACCCAGGTCCATGGCAGCTTCTTCAATGGAGCTATCAAGCTCGCGGAGCCGCGCTGCCACCACGACCGCTACATAGGCGCTGCAAAACGTGGTGTGCGCAATCCAGATGGTTACCGCCCCACGGTCGGCAGGCCAGCCGGTTAGCTGGGCCATCTGCACAAATAGCAGTAGCAATGATAGCCCGGTAATGACTTCCGGCATGACCAACGGCGCAGTCACCATGCTGGAAAGCGCTGTCTTACCCCGAAAGCGCCCAAAGCGCGTCATGACAAATGCGGCTACCGTACCCAGGCAGACGGCCATACTGGCGGCGAAAAAGGCGATTTCAAGGCTTGTCCATACTGCCGAAAGAATTTGCTGATCGCGAAACAGCGCGGCATACCACTGGGTCGAGAAGCCTGCCCATACGGTAACCAACCGGGAGGAGTTGAAGGAGTAGACCACCAACACCGCCATTGGCAGATAAAGAAACAGCAGGCCAATGATCAGCATAACGGTTGAAAAGTGGGGCCGCCGACGTACTAGGCTCATTTCTCAAGCTCCCGAGACTGATAGCGATGAAACCAGACGATGGGTATCAGTAGCAGTAGCAACATGACCATTGCCAGTGCCGAGGCGATTGGCCAATCGCGGTTAAGGAAAAACTCTTCCCATAGCACTTTGCCGATCATCAAGGTATTCGGTCCACCCAGCAGTTCAGGAATAACAAACTCCCCGACCGCCGGAATAAACACCAGCATCGAGCCCGCGATAATTCCGCCCATCGACAGCGGCAGAGTTACCTTGATAAAGGTGTTCAGCTTGCGAGAACCAAGATCTGACGCCGCTTCCAGCAGCGAGTTGTCCAGCCGGGTCAGGTGGGCATAAAGCGGCAACACCATAAAAGGCAGGTAGGCGTAAACGATGCCGATCACTACGGCAAACTGGGTATTCATCATGCGCAGCGGCGTCTCGATAACCCCCATCCCCATCAGTAGGTTATTGATCAGTCCACTATTACTTAGAATGCCCATCCAGGCGTAAACCCGAATCAAAAACGATGTCCAGGAAGGCAGCATGACCAGCAGCAGCAACAAGAGCTGCCAGCGTGCCGGTGCGCGCGCCATGGCATACGCCATGGGGTAGCCGATTAGCAGGCAGACCACAGTAGACATAAACGCCGTTTTCACCGACCCCCAGTACGCCGCGATGTAAAGAGAGTCAGAGAGCAGAAACAGATAATTGCCCAGGTTCAGAAAAATACTTAGGGTCTGGTCGGCATAATCAACAAGCGGTCCATAAGGAGGAATCGCCACTGCCCCTTCCGATAGGCTGATTTTCAGTACCAACGCAAAGGGCAGCAAAAAGAACAGTAAAAGCCATATCAGCGGAAAGGCGATCACCGCACGGCGGCCTAACTGACAGCGCCTGAACATGGTAGTTAAGTGAGATAGCATCATTAAAGCCAATCTCCTGAGGGGCCGAAAAGACCCATTAACGGTTCAACACGATAGCGCTGTGGTCTTCCCAGTAGACATACACGCTGTCTTCCCAGGTGGGCCGGTCGCCTCGCCGTTCGGTGTTTGCCATACTGACTTTGATCATCTGGCCAGACGCAGTGCGTATATAGTAAAGAGAGAAGCCGCCCAGATAGGCGATATCGTCCACTTTTCCTTCGGCCCAATTATAGTCTTCCGTGGGCTTTTCACGGGTCAACCAGATTTTTTCCGGGCGCAGCGCCGCCCACACGCGCCGATCATCGGCCTGGGTGGTAATCCCATGATCAATATAGATGGGCCGCTCAAGATCAGGTGCAGAAATCAGACAGTGATCGGCGGCGTCTTCGATAATTTCACCTTCAAACAGGTTCACTGTGCCCACGAATTCCGCCACCATGCGGCTGGCCGGGCTCTCGTAAATATCCACTGGCGAGCCGACCTGCTCGATCCAGCCGTCGGCCATGATAGCCACGCGATCTGCCATGGTCATGGCTTCTTCCTGGTCATGGGTCACCATGATGCAGGTCACGCCTACCTGCTCGATGATCTCGACCACTTCCAGCTGCATTGCGGTGCGCAGCTTCTTATCAAGCGCCCCCATGGGCTCATCCAGTAGCAAAAGCTTTGGCCGCTTGGCAAGCGAACGCGCAAGCGCCACCCGCTGTCGCTGGCCGCCCGAGAGCTGGTGCGGCTTGCGCTTGGCAAATCGCTCCATATGCACGAGCTTCAGCATCTGCGCAACGCGCGCCTCTATCTCGGCTTTGGGCAACTTGTCCTGCTTAAGGCCAAAGGCGATGTTCTGCTCAACGCTCATATGCGGAAACAGCGCATAGGATTGAAACATCATATTGATGGGGCGCTTATGGGGGGGCATGGCGGTAATATCTTCGCCACCCAGTAAAATTCGCCCTTCTGTAGGTGTTTCAAACCCGGCCAGCATGCGCAAAAGCGTGGACTTGCCTGACCCTGAACCGCCTAAAAGCGCAAAAATCTCTCCACGCTTTACCTTTAAGTTCACATCGTCGACCGCCAAAGCGTCATCAAACCGCTTACTTAAGCGCTTGACCTCAAGCACGATATCTTCAGCAAACCGTGGGGTTTTACCCTGGGGGCGTTGAGCTGCAGGGGATGCTGCTGAGGGTTCGTTCGACAGGGGCGTAGTGAGCATTCGCCACTCCCATCAAAAGGCCCGAAAACCCGGGCATTAAAAGACGAACAGCGAGCCTGGCAGGCCAGACTCGCTGTCAGATAGCGTATTGCTTAACGGCCAGATTTAACTCGGTTCCAGATACGCGTACGAACGCGCTGTACCGGCTGTGGCATATCAATCGCCACATACAGGTTGTTCATGACCTCGGTTTTCGGATAAATAGCCGGGTTGTTCAGAATTTCTTCTGGTAGGTAGGCATCGGCCGCCGCGTTAGGGTTGGCATAGCTCACGTAATCGGTGATTTCTGCCGCAATTTCGGGGTCCAGAATGAAGTTGATAAACGCGTGGGCGTTTTCCGTATTGGGTGCATCGGCAGGAATCGCCATTACGTCAAACCACAGGGCAGCGCCTTCCTTGGGAATGCTGTAGCCAATTTCAAAATCGCGGCCAGCTTCTTCAGCACGCTCAGCAGCCTGGAAAACGTCGCCGGAGTATCCACCCGCTACACAGATATCGCCATTGGCAAGATCCGACACGTAACGCGAGGAATGGAAATAGGTAATATTATCGCGAATAGCGCCAATCAGCTCGCCGCCCGCTTCAAGGTCTTCGGTGCTTTGACTCAGCGGATCCAGGCCCAGGTACGCCATGGCAGCGGGAATCATCTCCTCGCCAGTATCCAGCATGGAAATACCGCAGCCGGCTTTTTTCAATGCCGTGGTGATTTCAGGATCAAACAGCATGGCCCAGCTATCAACGGGTGCATCGTCGCCAAGAATTTCCCGAATGCGCTCAACGTTGTAGCCAATGCCGTTGGTACCCCACATGTAAGGCACGGAGTACTCACCGTCAGGGTCAATCGCTTCCAGACTGTCGGTAAGCTCAGTGTTAAGATTTTCTAGGTTAGGCAGCTGTGCCTTATCCAGTGGCTGGTATACACCCGCGTTACGCTGGCGGGTAAAGAAATGCGTTGAAGGTACGACCACGTCATAACCCGAACGACCAGCCAAAAGTGCCGCGTCCAGGGTTTCGTTGCTGTCGTAAACATCATAGATAACGTCAATACCGGTACGCTCGGTAAATTTTTCCAGCGTTTCCGGTGCAATATAGTCAGACCAGTTATAAACCCGCACCTCATCGGCTTGGGCGACAGACGCCGCTGCGGCAAAAGAGACGGCCGCAACGGCCCCAGAAAGTTTGTGGATATTCCCCATTACGCTGCTCCTGATTTCCAAAAACGGTATTACCTAAGCTTACAGAGTATGTTAGCTGTCAGCACTAACTTAGGCCTTTCTGCTGAACCTGCGAATTTTGCGTTGCAGCGTTATCTATCGCAAGTCAATGTGAAAGATTCTTGCATTATAGTGGCACTGCCCCCACTAGAGGAGCAGTGAAACGACGTTGAGTCATTTTTTATAGGTGCAAGCTATTAGGTGAATGGCATTTTCCAATTTTAGCTATTAGTCTAAAGCACTTACCATGACCAATATCGTTTTCACCTTCATGCATAAGACACGGAGAAAAGCTGGATGTCCTTGATCAATACTGAAGTAAAACCGTTTAAAGCAACTGCCTATCTTAACGGCGAATTCATTGATGTAACCGAAGCCGACCTGAAAGGCCAATGGTCCATTTTCTTCTTCTATCCGGCTGACTTTACCTTTGTTTGCCCGACCGAGCTTGGCGATCTGGCTGACAACTACGAAGCTTTCAAGAAACTGGGCGTCGAAATTTACAGCGTTTCAACTGACACCCACTTCACCCACAAAGCTTGGCACGACAGTTCTGAAACTATCGGCAAGCTTCAGTACCCCATGCTGGCTGACCCGACCCTGCAAATTTCGCGCAACTTCGAAGTTCTGATCGAAGAAGCAGGCCTTGCAGAGCGCGGCACCTTCGTTATTGATCCGGACGGCAAAGTTCAGATCGTTGAAATCAATGCGGGCAACATCGGTCGTAACGCCGAAGAACTGCTGCGCAAGGTTAAAGCTGCTCAGTACGTTCGTGAAAACCCCAACGAAGTATGCCCGGCCAAATGGAAAGAAGGTGAAGAAACACTTGCACCTTCTTTAGACCTCGTCGGCAAAATCTAAACGGCGAACGCAACCGCCTGTCCTATACAAGCAGTGTTGGATTATCAACCAGATAGTTCCCGTGTTTGAACGGCGGTTGCTCAACACCCGGGCGCATCAGTCCGGGTGTTCCATCCTAAACGCGCTACTGATTCTCTCCATTGACACCTGGCTACTCCGTGACTCGTTTGCACGCTGGCTGCGTGTGACTATGGATCGAGAACACCTTCTAAAGATTACGAGGAAGCCATTATCATGCTGGACGCCAATTTAAAAAATCAGTTGAAAGCTTATCTTGAAAAAGTGACTCAACCGTTCGAGATCGTTGCGTCCCTTGATGACGGTGCCAAGTCGCGTGAACTTCTAGGCCTGTTGGAAGATATCAATGGCCTGAGTGATAAGATCACTCTGAAAACTGATGGTCAGGATAGCCGCACTCCGTCATTCGCCCTTAATCGCTCAGGCGAAGAGACCGGTGTCGTGTTTGCTGGCATCCCCATGGGCCACGAATTTACCTCCCTGGTACTGGCACTACTTCAAGTAGGCGGCCATCCACCCAAAGCATCCGATGAAGTGCTTAACCAGATTAAAGCGCTCGAAGGCGAGATGCTTTTCGAGACCTACTATTCGCTTTCCTGCCAGAACTGCCCCGATGTGGTTCAGGCATTAAACCTGATGGCGATCTTTAATCCGAACATTCGCCACGTCGCGATTGACGGGGCGCTCTTCCAGGATGAAGTGGAAGCGCGTGAAATCATGTCCGTACCCAGCATTTATCTGAACGGCAAGCCGTTTGACCAGGGCCGCATGACCCTTGAGAAAATTCTCGCCAAGGTAGACACCGGTGCCGCTGATCGCGAAGCGAAAAAACTCAGCGAAAAAGCCGCTTTCGATACGCTGGTTATCGGTGGTGGCCCTGCGGGTGCCGCAGCGGCTATCTATTCAGCACGCAAGGGTATCAATACCGGCGTTGCCGCTGAGCGTTTTGGCGGCCAGGTATCTGACACCATGGGCATCGAAAACTTTATTTCAGTGACTCATACCGAAGGCCCGAAACTGGTTAGCGCGCTGGAAGAACACGTCAAGGAGTACGATGTTGACGTGATGAACCTGCAGCGTGCCACGGCCTTCAAGGCTGCTGAAACCGAGGGCGGGCTTCATGAGGTAACGTTTGAATCTGGTGCCAAGCTGAAAAGTAAGTCACTGGTGCTTGCAACCGGCGCACGCTGGCGCGAAATGAACGTACCCGGCGAACAGCAGTACCGCAATAAAGGCGTCGCCTACTGCCCCCACTGCGATGGCCCGCTGTTTAAGGGCAAGCGTGTCGCCGTTATTGGCGGTGGTAACTCGGGCGTTGAGGCAGCGATTGATCTGGCAGGTATTGTCGGCCACGTTACCCTGTTTGAATTTATGGGCGAAATGCGCGCTGACGCCGTGCTTCAGAAAAAGCTCAAGAGCCTGCCCAACGTGGATATTATCCTGAATGCTCAGACCACCGAAGTGACGGGTGATGGAAGCCGTGTAAACGGTCTGACCTATAAAGACCGCAACACTGATGAGGTCAAGAATATCGCGCTGGAAGGCATCTTTGTGCAGATTGGCCTGGTGCCCAACACCGAATGGCTTAAGGACTCTCCCATCGAGATGTCACCGCGTGGCGAGATTATCGTCGATGCTCATGGCATGACATCCGTTCCAGGCGTGTTTGCCGCAGGCGATGTGACCACGGTGCCTTACAAGCAGATCATTATCGCCATGGGCGAAGGTGCCAAAGCGTCACTGGGCGCATTTGATTACCTGATTCGCAACTAAGCCAGACTTGCCAGGAATTGAATAGCAGGTTTCATTCAATCAGGCTTTAAACCGATTGAATTTAAGATGACAGGCATCGTCGGGCAGCGGACTTTTTTGATAGTAACGCTGCCCCTAGCCTGCCCTCCCCCTGATCCTTTTTGACGTAAAAGACCGTGACGTCACGCCCGCTATCCAGCGGGCTTTTTTTGTTTCACGCTTTTCTTATTGAGCAGCAAGCGCTGTACGGAGCTAACTTGTTCACACTATGTACGAGAAGCGCACACCGCACACTCAGGGTCACGTGGCACCTTGAAGTTTCGCCACTGACCGCTTAAACCATCAAACGTGGATAGCCCTTGATGAGTCTGCCCAGCACCACTTAAAAGCTTGAAAGCTTCTATTGCCTGGAAGCAGCCGATAAGCCCGACCAGCGGCGCCATTACCCCGCTTTCGGCACAGCTAAGGGCTTCATCACCCAGTTCATCCTGCGGGTAAAGGCAGGCATAGCAGGGGCTATCAGAATCGCGAGGGTCGAAGACGGCAAGCTGCCCTGAAAACCGGATCGCCGCACCAGACACCAGCGGCACACGAGCTTTTTGAGTCGCCGCGTTAACGGCATAACGGCTTGAAAAGCGATCAGTGCAGTCCAGTACAACATCGACCAAAGCAACCAGTTTGTCGAGCTCATTACCCTCGGCGTGAAACTCAAGCGCCGTAATCCGGCACTCGGGGTTAAGCGCCTGCATGCTCTGTTTAGCAGAAGCAGCTTTGTTTTGCCCTATGCTTGCCTGCTGATGGGCAATCTGGCGCTGCAGGTTGGAAAGCTCAACCATGTCGGCATCAGCAATAGTAATCTGTCCTACGCCTGCAGCGGCCAGGTAAAGAGCCGCAGGAGATCCCAGCCCGCCCGCACCAATTATCAGTACATGGGCGCCACGTAGACGCTCCTGGCCCTCAATATCCACTTCAGGCAGCATGATTTGACGGCTGTAACGTAGCAGGGCCTGGTCATCCATCATTGGCTTACTTATCCTCAAATTCCTCGAAGCTGGGTATATGCAGGCTAACGTTTTCCTTAACCTCTTCCATTACCACGTAGCTTTTTGATTCCTTGACGCCGGGCAGGGTCAGCACCACCTCTCCCAACAGCTGGCGATAGGCTGCCATTTCGGGAATGCGACATTTCAGGATGTAGTCAAACTGCCCAGAGACCAGATGGCATTCCTGAATTTGCGGCAGTTTTTCCACCGCCCGTCGAAACTCATCGAAAACCGACGGTGATTGCGTTTCCAGGCTGATTTCGACAAATACCAGCAAATTGGCTTTCAATGCCCCGGGGTCAAGAATAGCCTGATAACCGCGAATAATACCGGCGCGCTCCAGACGCTTGACGCGCTCCAGGCAAGGGGTTGTGGATAACCCGACTTCAGTGGCTAAATCTACATAGGAAATACGTGCATTTACCTGCAGACAGCGCAGAATTTTAAGGTCGATACGGTCCAGCGTTCTATTTTTGGGTTTCATGGCAGGATCCAATACACATAAACCAGGCCGTTGTTAAAGGCGGCTCGTTGCTATCAGTGACTATCTAGCGGCTTAAATCCTACCCAACGTAATGCGCTCGTGCCCGCCAAGATCGCAAATGCTTTCAACGCTTTGGTAGCCCGCTTTACCCAGCGCCGCGCGCACGTCTGCCGCCTGGCGGTAGCCATGCTCGAGCAATAGCCAGCCTGAAGCGCTTAAATAACGCCTCGCCGTGGCTATTAAATGCATCAGGTCCGCCAAGCCATCCCCAGCTGCCACAAGCGCACTCGCTGGTTCAAATCGCACATCCCCTTGGTGTAAATGGGGGTCATCGGCCGCAATATAGGGCGGGTTACTGACGATCAGGTCAAACCGCTCAGTGTCGCCCTGAGCAAAAGCGCTAAACCAGTTGCTTTGCTTGAACCGGACGTTGGTAATCGCAAGTTTCCGGGCATTACCCTGGGCCAGGGCAACGGCCTCTTCACGAAGGTCCACACCCACCACCTGCCAGCCAGGCTGTTCATTGGCAAAGGCCAGTGCGATGGCCCCGGTGCCGGTGCCTAGATCCAGCAGCCGCCCAGAAGGCGAGACAACACGACCAAGAGCGGCCTCGACCAGCGTTTCGGTATCCGGCCGGGGGATCAGAGTGTCTTTTGACGTGTCCAACCTAAGCCCCCAGAACTCGCGTTCGCCGGTCAGGTAGGCCACTGGCTGGCCTTGAACACGCGCGGCGATCAGCGCGTCAAAACGGGCATGTTCCCAAGGCGGGCATTCACGGTCTCCCCAGGTGTAAAGCCAGGTGCGGTCGCGCTTGATCACATGCGCCAGCAACACTTCAGCATCCAACCGTGGAGACGCAGAGCCCGCCTCCTTTATTCGCTTGGCAGCCGCCTTCAACAGGGTATCAAAGGTCATTACGCTTCCTGAAGCGCTGAGAGCTGTTCGGCCTGGTACTCGTGAATCAAAGGCTCGATCACTTCATCCAGCTGTTCACCGCTGACGACTTCATTGAGCTTGTAAAGTGTCAGGTTGATACGGTGGTCGGTTATCCGCCCCTGAGGGAAATTATAGGTACGGATGCGTTCGCTACGATCGCCCGAGCCAACCAGGGAGCGGCGCGCATCGGCCTGTTCCTGGCGCTGGGTATCCATAGCGTTACGCTTGAGTTTGGCTGCCAGCAGAGACATCGCTTTCGCGCGGTTCTTGTGCTGACTGCGCTCTTCCTGACACTCAACGACAACACCTGTGGGCAAGTGGGTAATCCGGATGGCCGAATCGGTGGTGTTAACGTGCTGGCCGCCCGCGCCGCTTGAGCGATAAGTGTCAACGCGAAGATCTGCTGGATTGATGTCGATATCGCCAACATCTTCGACTTCTGGCATAACCGCAACGGTACACGCAGAGGTATGGATACGTCCTTGGGACTCCGTTGCCGGCACGCGCTGAACCCGGTGAGCCCCCGACTCAAACTTCAACCGTGCGTAGACGCCGTCACCCTTAACGCGGGAGATAATCTCTTTATAGCCCCCCTGCTCGCCGTGGCTGGCGCTGACTACTTCCACGCGCCAGCCACGCTTCTCGGCATAGCGGGAATACATGCGAAACAGATCACCGGCAAAAATCGCCGCCTCATCGCCGCCCGTACCGGCACGCACTTCTAGAAACACGCCACGGCCATCGTCCGGGTCTTTGGGCACCAGCAGGCGCTTCAGCTCCGTGTCCAGGGTTTCCAGCTTTTCCCGGCCGTCGCTAATTTCCATTTCGGCCAGCTCGCGCATCTCGGGGTCGCTGTCCCGGCTCAGCTGCTCGGCCGATTCAATATCATCTTCCACGCTTCGATAGTGCTGCCATGCGGCCACCAGCTCATCCAGCTCAGCGTACTCGCGTGAATAATCGCGAAACCGCTGCTGGTTGTTAATTACCTCAGGGTCAGACAACAGCATCGCCAGCTCTTCAAAGCGTTCTGTAAAGCTGTCCAGGCGTTGGCGCAAGGTATCTTTCATGCGGGCGTATTATCCTTCTGACGGTTAGCCTTGGGCGCGGGCTTTTCAAAGGCAGGTTTAACAGGTAACAACAGGCGTGGCGCGGCCTCAAGGAACTCATGATGTTCTTGAGAAGCCGCATCGCGTATCGCCTGGGTGGGTTGGTGCATCAAGCGATTAGCCAACTGGTGTGCCAGTCGCTCAATCACCTTGGCCGGATCTTCGCCACGCGCCAGACGTTCCAGCGCCTGATCACGCGACTCATCACGTAGCGCTTCGCCGTGATGACGATACTCACGAATCAGCTCACCGCCGCTGCGTATGCGTCGCTCGTGCTGCCAGCTGCCCACACCATGCTCGATCAGGGACTCAGCTTGATCAGCAGCCACCTGGCGATGACGGCGGTTCTCTTCGATAACCTCTTCCAGGTCATCGACTGTATACAGGAAAACATCGGCCAGCTCGCCTACCTCAGGCTCGATATCACGCGGCACGGCAATATCCACCATAAAGACTGGGCGGTGGCGGCGCTTTTTCAGCGCGCTTTCGACCATTCCCTTACCCAGAATCGGCAGCGGCGAGGCGGTGGAAGAGATCACGATATCGGCTTCTTCCAGCGCAGCGGGAATTTCGGGAAGCGTGATTGCCCTTCCCCCTAACCGAGAAGACACAAGCTCAGCACGCTCGCGGGTACGGTTCGCCACGGTCAACTCGCGCACACCGGCTTCATGTAGATGGCGAGCCACCAGTTCGATCGTTTCGCCGGCGCCGATCAATAGCGCACGTGAACGACTGAAATCATCAAAGATGCGGCTGGCCATACTCACAGCGGCATAAGCCACCGACACCGGGTTTTTACCGATGCCGGTTTCGGTGCGTACCTGCTTGGCGACTGCAAAGGTATGCTGAAACAGACGTTCAAGCTCGCCGCCCAGCCCCTGCATCTGGCGGGCCTGCTGATAGGCATCTTTTAATTGACCGAGTATTTGTGGCTCGCCCAGCACCATGGAATCAAGACCAACGGCCACGCGCATCAAATGACGGGCAGCGTCGTTGTCCAGATAGTGATAGGCGCATCGGGTCAGCTCATCAATGCTCAGGTTATGAAAACGCCCAAGCCATTCAAGAACGGTTTGTTCGCCGGCGGCATCCGTTACGCAATAAAGCTCTGTACGGTTGCACGTTGAAAGCACCGCGGCTTCGCTGATATGTGGCAGGGCACGCAGTTGCTCCAGCGCATGCTCTAACTGCGCCGGTGAAAAAGCCACCTGCTCACGTACGGCCACACTGGCAGTACGATGATTGATTCCCAGGGCAAGAAGCGTCATGCGGTATGCGTCTTCGCTAGTGGTTGGGTCGTCACGTCGCTATCGGTCTTGAAATCTCGGTTTATATGTCTTGCGCTTGGTAACGCAAGCTTTGGCAGCGTCTCTAAAATCTTCAATTGCGCTTGTATGGCTACCTTTCAAGGTCAACTATTCTATCACAGCACACCAACATCTGGCGCACACCACTTTGCCGCAGCCAGTCAAGCCGCTATGCTGAGCATTCGGCCACTTAAATGAGAGACGCATGCCCCTTCGCTCACTATTATCGGGTTCACCCCTGCTGCCCCTGGCCGCCACCGTGGTACTCCTGAGCGGCTGCCAATCATCGCCCTCCTTTAAAGGTGGCTCGACCAGCCTGTTTACCGATGACCCCATGCGCTCAGCACCGCCTGTCACACGCGGCCTGGATGCCGATGGGCTGCGTACCTTGCTTAGTGCGGAGCTTGCCGGCCAGCGTGGCGACTACCGCTACGCCAGTCAGGGGTATTTACAGGCCTCGCAGCGCTATAGTGTGCCAGCGCTTGCTGAACGGGCAACGTTCGCAGCCCGCTTTGGCGAAGATATAACCCTTCTGGAAGCATCGGCCTTACGTTGGCAGGAGTTGGCTCCACAAGCAGAACTACCCAATCGGCTGCTGGCCTCGATCTCCTTGCAACGTGGCGACTGGCTGGACAGCCTGGAGCAGCGTCTGGCCATTACCCAAGCGGGTGGCAACGGCGAATTAACCCCGTTTGCCGAAGTTGCTGTGAGTGAGGAAAGTGCGCCTTTGACTCTGCTCGCCCGGCAAATGCGCGACCACCTGGCCCAGCCTGGCGCTGAGCAGCTTGAGCACCATAGCGATGTCCTGCTTGCTACCGCCCTGCTTGAAGCAGCGCTCGGCGACACCCGCCAAGCCCAGGCACGCCTGGATGAGGTTGCCAAGCGCGATCCCGCTTCACCATCGCTCTGGCTTGCCCAGGCACGCCTGGCGCTGGAAGCCGACGATTTGCAAACCGCCCGGCGCGCCGCCCAGCAAGGCGTCAGCATTGCCCCAGATGACGTGCGTTTTATTCTCATGCTGGCACAGGCTGAAATTCGCCTGAACAATATTGCCGCTGCCGAAACCCAGACTGACGCCTTACTGGATAGCCACGGCGGCAATCAAGATTTACGCCTGGCACTTGCCCAGCTCTATCTGGAAGAAGGACATAGCGAGCCTGCTTATCGTCTGCTGCAGCCGCTTATTGGTCAGGAGCGCGTACCTAACCTGGCTTACTACCTATTAGGGGCTATTGCCCAGTCACAAGGCGATATTGATAACGCACTGCTCTATTATCGTCAGGTAAGCGAAGGCGATGAGTTTCTGCCTGCCCGCGCTACCGCCGCGCAAATGCTGATTGAAGATGATCGGCTGATTGATGCCCGGGCTTTCCTGCGCATTGAGAGGATGCGCTACGACCGCTATTTTGGCGACTTGGTAGCCTTGGAAATCCAATTGCTTGATCAGCTCAAACAACCTGATGAGGCCTCGGCGCTGCTTAACCGTGAACTGGCCCGCACGCCCGATGACACCAACCTGCTCTATTTACGTGCCATGCGCGCCTGGGAGGCAGGTGATCTTTCGGGCATGGAAAGAGACTTGCGCCGGCTGTTGCGCATTGAGCCTAACAACGCGGTCGCTTTGAACACGCTGGGTTATACGCTAGCAGATTTGAATCTACCGGGCCGTTTGGAAGAGGCACGTACGCTGATTGAGCGCGCCTATGAGGCTGACCCTGACAACCCAGCCGTTCTCGATAGCATGGGCTGGGTTTATTTCCGCCTGGGCAGACCAGAAGACGCGCTCGCCTGGCTGGAAAGTGCCTATAGCCAACTGCCCGATCAGGAAGTGGCTGCTCACTTGGCAGAAGTGCTGCATGCGCTGGAGCGCAGCGACGAAGCACGCGAGGTGATCAGGCGCATACAAGAGAGCACCTCACGCCACCCACTGATTAATGAGCTACTTGAGCGCTACCCTGAACTAACCCCGGCAGACGCACCCTAACTAGCTGGCCAAATTATCAACAGACGCGCGTGATACGCGTAGTACATGCTGAATGCGCCGCCTTAACTATTAAAGCGCCGCTTTAATGACATCGATTTTACTACATGGACATGGAGTCTATTATGTTGACCACACGGCCTACCGCCAAATACTCGACCGGCACAGCATTTACCCTGCGGCTATGGCTTGCCGCAATGGCCCTGCTATTGTTGGCAGGTTGTGCCTCACAGGCGCCTCTTGAAGCTGGCGGTCGCCAGGCAGGCCAGTGGGAGCGCCAACAGACAGAGGTCAAGGCATTCGACACCTGGACAATGATCGGCAAAGCAGGCCTGCGCACACCGCAGGAGAATCAAAGCGCCAACCTGGACTGGAGCCAGCACCCTCACTATTTTCGCATGTTAATCAGCGGGCCATTTGGCGGTGGGCGCAGCGTGCTTGAAGGCCGTGAAGGCCGCTTCTCGCTCACCACAGGCGAAGGCCGCTTCGAAGCTGAAACCCCCGAAGCCCTGATGGAAGAGCAGCTTGGCTGGTCGCTGCCGGTTAGCGCCATGCCCGACTGGGTACGTGGCCTGCCGGGTGAGCACGCAAGCTACCAACTGGAAACCGATGAACTGGGCTTTCCTCGCAACCTGCAGCAGGATGGCTGGGAAATTGACTACCGCGACTGGGAAGAAGTGGAAGGCATGTGGCTGCCGCGACGCCTGGTCATGAATTATGAAGATGTGCGCATCACCCTGGTCGTTAATCAGTGGCGCTCCTGATCCACGTTTTAGTAAGTGAGTTGTCATGTCAGCTTCATTAACACTGCCAGCACCCGCGAAGCTCAATCGCATGTTGCATATTGTGGGCCGTCGCTATGACGGCTATCACGAGCTACAGACACTATTCCAGATTATCGACCTAAACGATCGGCTCACCTTGTCGCTGCGCGAGGATAGCGAGATTCAGCTTGCCACGCCGATAAGTGGCGTCGCGAATGAAGATAACCTGATAGTGCGCGCAGCCCGCCTACTTCAACGTACGTCAGGCACCACCAAAGGGGTAACCCTTAGCATCGAAAAAAAGCTTCCCATGGGGGGCGGGCTGGGCGGTGGCAGCTCCAACGCCGCCACTGTACTTGCCGGGTTGAATCAGCTGTGGCAGCTAGGGTTGTCATGTGAGGCGCTGGCCACGCTGGGATTGCAGCTGGGGGCGGACGTACCGGTATTTATTCACGGCCACAGCGCCTGGGCGGAGGGTATCGGAGAAAAGCTGACCACCGTCGCGCTGGATACGCCCTGGTTTGTGATTATTCACCCAAGCGTGAGCGTCTCGACACCCCTGATCTTCCAGGACCCGGAATTGACACGCGACAGCCGCCCCATTACTATGGCGCGCGCACTGCAGGGGGGAGTGTCTGAGTGGCGTAACGACTGCGAGGCCATCGTTAAAAAACGCTATCCGCTAGTGGCGGAAGCGCTTGATTGGCTCGCGCAGTATGCACCTAGTCGGCTGACCGGTACTGGCGCCTGTTTGTTTGCGACTTTCGAATCCGAAAAAGACGCACGCACAGTCGCTGAATTGGCAGGTCAATGCTGGCCGACATGGGTAGCACGCGGACTTAACACCTCTCCCCTACAAGATGCTCTGGGCTGCTGAAAGCGCCCGGTCATCGCATTAGGTTATTGCTGGGGTATCGCCAAGTGGTAAGGCACCGGTTTTTGGTATCGGCATTCCCAGGTTCGAATCCTGGTACCCCAGCCAACCTGACATGATCTGCGTTTTCTCCCCTGATTCCAAACACTGCAAAGGTGGCTGCGCGTGTCAAAATTGATGGTTTTCACCGGGAATGCCAATCCCGAACTCGCTCACAAGATTGCCGAGAGCTTGGACAGCCGCATGGGTAACGCCACGGTTGGCCAATTCAGTGACGGCGAAATCGCAGTCGAGATCAATGAGAACGTGCGCGGTAAGGACGTGTTTATCCTCCAGTCCACCTGTGCACCGACGAACGATAATCTGATGGAGCTGATCCTGATGGTCGACGCCCTGCGTCGCGCCTCGGCGGCTCGTATCACCGCAGTGGTTCCTTACTTCGGCTACGCCCGCCAGGACCGCCGTGTGCGCTCTGCGCGTGTTCCCATTTCTGCCAAGGTAGTGGCGGACATGATGGTCAAAGCTGGCGTTGACCGAGTGATGACCATGGACCTGCATGCCGATCAGATCCAGGGGTTCTTCGACGTGCCGGTGGACAACGTCTACGGCTCGCCTATTCTTCTGGATGATATTGAGCGTCAGAACTATGCGGACCTGGTCGTGGTATCCCCCGACGTAGGCGGCGTGGTACGCGCTCGCGCCATCGCCAAGCAGCTCAATGCGGACCTGGCGATTATCGACAAGCGTCGCCCCCAGGCCAATCAGGCCCAGGTGATGCATATCATCGGCGAAATCGAAGGCCGCACCTGTGTCGTTGTCGACGACATGATCGATACGGCAGGCACGCTGTGCAAAGCCGGTGAAGCACTTAAAGATCATGGCGCTGCACGCGTAGTGGCTTACGCTACTCATCCGATCTTGTCCGGCCCAGCCGTTGACAACATCACCAACTCTGTACTGGACGAAGTTGTCGTGACCGACACTATTCCGCTTGCCGACCATGCGCGTCGTAGCGGTAAAATTCGCCAGCTGAGTGTTGCCGGGCTGATTGCTGAAGCCATCCGCCGGGTTAGCAACGAAGAATCTGTCAGCGCGATGTTCCACTAATCGCCTGACGATATAGCCCCCTTCTGGGGCCTTGGGAGCGTCGTCGTCTGGTCGCGGACGGCGGCGTTTCCTTACTTAAACCAAGAGGCAAATTACATGTCTGATTTTATCCTGAAAGCCAGCGTTCGTAACGACCTGGGGAAAGGTGCGAGCCGCCGCCTGCGTCGTGCGAACCAGCAAGTACCGGCCGTTGTTTACGGCGGTGAGAAAGGCGCGCAATCAATCTCTGTAGAAAAAACTGCTTTCTACAAGGCGATTGAAGACGAAGCCTTCTTCTCCTCAGTAATCAAACTGGTTGTTGATGGCAAGGAAGAGCAGGTAGTGGTACGTGATCTTCAGCGTCACCCCTTCAAGCCGCTTCTGACTCACGCTGACTTCCTGCGTGTTGACGCAACTCACGAAATCACCATGAACGTGCCGCTGCACGTAACTGGCGAAGAGAAGTGTGTGGGCATTAAAGACCAGGGCGGCGAACTGCACGTTCTGGCTAACGAAGTGGCTATCAGCTGCTTGCCGAAAGACCTGCCTGACTACCTGGAAGTCGACATTTCCAAGGTTGAGCTGGGTACTACCCTGCACCTGTCTGACCTGACACTGCCCGCCGGCGTTTCCTCGGTTGACCTGAGCCATGGCGAAGAGCACGACAACGCCGTTCTCAGCATCACCAAGGTAAAAGTACGTGACGAGGCAGAAGGCGAAGAAGACACCAGCGCTGAGTAAGGCTCGTATAAGTACGCATCGCCTTAACGGCTAATGCATACTTTGCCTGGGCCATGCTCGCATGGCCCAGGAATGATAAGATCAAGCGCTTCGGCGCTTGATTTTTTTTGCGGCTTGCCTTTCTGCAACTGCCTTTCAAGCCGCCATTGAAGCCATTCAAGAATTCGCCCGGATTTTTTTGGAGGTAGGCAAATGAGCCAGGTAACGGCCCTGATAGGCCTAGGCAACCCCGGCGCCGAGTACGACGCCACCCGTCATAATGCGGGCTTCTGGTTAGTCGACGCCATTGCACGCAGCGCCCATACCGAACTGCGCCCCGAGAAGAAATTCCTCGGTCTTTATGCCAAAGCGCGCGTGGGCGATCACGAGCTTCATCTGCTCAACCCTACCACCTTCATGAATAGAAGCGGTGCCGCGGTAGCAGCGCTTACTCAGTTTTTTAAACTTTCCCCGGAAAACCTGCTGGTCGCTCACGATGAGCTTGACCTCCCCCCTGGGCAGGCACGTTATAAAACCGGCGGAGGCCACGGCGGGCATAATGGCTTGCGCGATATTATCAGCGCCTTGGGCAACCAGAAGCAGTTTCATCGCGTGCGCATCGGTATTGGCCACCCGGGTGCAGCGCGCCAGGTAACCAACTACGTGCTGGGCCGCCCTGGCAAGGCCGAGCAGGAAGCCATTGATAACGCCTTGCATGAATGCCAGGCCACGCTCCCTCTCGCCCTCGATGGCGACTGGGCCAAAGCCATGAACCGCTTGCATAGCGTAAAATAGTCAACACGGATCTTACTCACTTTAGGCAAGCGCGGAACAAGGCATTTAGGCGACGTTTGCTTAGCAGCTAGGAATGAACTTATGGGCTTTAACTGTGGTATCGTCGGCTTGCCAAACGTAGGCAAATCCACACTCTTTAATGCGCTGACCAAATCGGGCATTGATGCGGAAAACTTCCCTTTCTGCACCATTGAGCCCAACGTAGGCATCGTACCGATGCCAGACCCGCGCCTGGACAAGCTTGCTGCGATTGTAAAACCTGAAAAAGTCCTGCCCACGACCATGGAGTTTGTGGACATCGCAGGCCTTGTGGCCGGCGCTTCCAAGGGCGAGGGCCTGGGTAACAAGTTCTTGGCCAACATCCGCGAAACCCAGGCGATTGCCCACGTGGTGCGCTGCTTTGATAACGACAACGTGATTCACGTGGCCAACCAGGTTGACCCGCGCGCCGATATCGAAACCATCAACCTGGAATTGGCGCTTGCCGACCTGGACACCGTAGAGAAAGCCAGCCAGCGCCTGGTACGCTCGGTTAAAGGCGGCGATAAAGATGCTATCGCCACCAAGGCTGTACTGGATAAAGTACAGCCCCATCTGGCCGAAGGTCTGCCGCTTAGAAGCTTTGGCCTGGATGATGATGAAAAGCGTCAGGTAAAAAGCTTTGGCTTTTTGACCCTAAAGCCCACCATGTACATCGCCAACGTTAACGAAGACGGGTTTGAAAACAATCCTTACCTGGATATCGTAAAAGAGATAGCAACCGAAGAAGGTGCGGTTGTGGTGCCGGTTTGCAACCAACTGGAAGCCGAAATCGCTGAGCTTGAAGACGAAGAGCGCGCCATGTTCCTGGATGAGATGGGCATGGAAGAACCAGGGCTTGATCGCGTTATTCGTGCAGGCTACTCCCTGCTCGGCCTGCAAACCTACTTCACCGCAGGCGTCAAGGAAGTCCGCGCCTGGACCGTGAAGCAAGGCGCTACCGCCCCTGAAGCAGCGGGCGCTATTCATACCGACTTCCAGAAAGGCTTTATTCGTGCCGAAGTCATCGCCTATGACGATTTTGTATCGCTAGGTGGCGAGCAAGGCGCCAAGGATGCGGGTAAATGGCGCCTGGAAGGCAAGGACTACATCGTTAAAGATGGCGACGTGGTGCACTTCCGGTTCAATGTTTAATCGCCTTTGACAATAAAGACTTGACGGACGGCGTTTCACTGAGTAATATTCGCCCCCGTTGAAAGGCTACGTAGCTCAGCTGGTTAGAGCACATCACTCATAATGATGGGGTCCCCTGTTCAAATCAGGGCGTAGCCACCAAACACCGAAAAGCCCGCTGATTCGTCAGCGGGCTTTTTTCGTCGAGCAGTTTTATAACCCGCTTTGTTAATACAGCGCCGGGCGATTCAGAAACACCTTCAGTGCGCGGGTCAGGTATTCCACATCGCGAGTGCCGGCGGTTTCGCGGATAGAGTGCATGGCCCACTGCGGCACACCGATATCCAGGGTAGGCACCCCCACCTCAGTGGCCGTAATCGGCCCAATAGTACTTCCACAACCCATATCTGCTCGGGTCACAAACGACTGAACCGGCACGTCGGCCTCGCGGCACACGTCGCGAAATAGCGCGCCGGTCACGCTGTTGGTGGCGTAGCGCTGGTTGGCATTTACCTTGATGACCGGGCCGCCGTTAATCACCGGACCATGCCGCTCGTCGTGCTTATCCCGAAAATTGGGGTGCAGGCCATGGGCGTTATCACATGAAATCATTATCGATGACTGAATCAGCTGAATCAGCGACTCTTCACTGCCACCTCCCACTTGTACGTTGATGCGCTTGAGCACATCGCCCAAAAAGGGTCCCTGCGCGCCACAGGCACTGGCACTGCCCACCTCTTCATGATCATTGGCTACCAGCAGCGCCCCCTGGCTACCATCACTTTCAAGCAGCGCTTCCAGGCCGATAAAACATGACAACAGGTTATCCAGGCGCGCACTGGCGACAAGCTCCTGCCTGACCCCCACCAATGACGGCGGCTGCACATCGTAGAATCCAAGCTCAAAATCCACCACGTCAACGTCACGCATACCGTGTTGCTCTTCAAGCCACGTGGCCAGCAGGCCGGAAAACTTGGCACTATCACTTTGCAGCAACACCGGGGCCATCTGGGTTTGCGGGTTGATCGCACGGCCGGCATTAACGTCACGGTCCATATGAATCGCCAGGCTAGGCACCATGGCAATCGGGCGCTCAACGTTAAGCAGCACGCTTTCCATCCGCCCATCGAAATGGCGCACATGCACCCGCCCCGCCAAACCCAGGTCACGATCAAACCAGGGTGCCAACAAGACGCCTCCATATACCTGTACGCCAAGCTGCAGCCAACCCGCCGAATACTGAGTAGCATTGGGCTTTAAGCGCAGCCCCGGACTGTCGGTATGCGCCCCGAGCATTCGCAAGGTTTTAAGCGTACCGCTGGGTAGCTGAAAGGCTATAATCGAAGAGTCATTGCGCGTGACGTAGTAGCGCTGCCCGGATGTCAGCTGCCAATTAGCGGTTTCTTCCAGCCGCTGAAAACCCGCTTTTTCCAAGCGCTCGGTCATTGCCTGGGTAGCATGCCACGGCGTGGGCGACTGGCGCAGAAAATCACATAACCGGGTTAAACGGTCGGCGTTGAAAGCTTCGGACATGGAAATCCTCATAACAGTAATGATTGAGTCTCACAGAGCAGTCGACCTGCTACAATGCTCCCCTGGCCTAGGCTATTGATAGGCCATCTGCGGGTCTAGGGAAGAATGAGTGTACACAAATCCGGGAGAGCTTGACTGATGAGCTTGTTTGCAACGCTTTCGCGCTCGGTCGCCCTTGCCGTTATGCTGGTCGTTACCAGCCCGGCAGTGGTGGCGCAAATCGCGCCGACCGACGAACAACGCCAAGCGGCAGTAGAAATTGCGGACGCGCTCCGCTACGGCCACTACGCCAATATAACGTTTGATGAGCAGTGGTCTCAGGAAGCCTTTCAGCGCTATCTGGACATCCTCGATGGTCAGCGTGCTTATTTACTGAGCCGGGACATCGAGCCCTATCGCCATCTGGAAGACGGCATGGCCGATGCGCTGTTTGAAGGCGACCTGGACGATGCGTTCAAGCTTTACGATCAGCTGAGCGAACGCCATATCGCACGCACAGAATGGCTTTTGGCGCGACTGGATGAAGGATTGGCATTCGATTTCGACAGTGACGAGCGCCTGGAGCTTGACCGGGAAGATGCCCCTTGGGCCATCCGTGAAAGCGAACTCGACGAGCTGTGGCGCAAGCGCCTGAAAAACGATGCGCTAACACTTGCCCTCACGGATCAGGATAATGAACAGATAGAAGACAACCTGCGCCAGCGCTACGAAGGCCAGCTTTCACGCCTTCAGCAAACGGAATCAGAAGATGTCTTTGGCCTCTTGATGGCAGCCGTCACCAGCACGATTGACCCGCATACCGGCTACCTCTCCCCCCGCCAGAGCGAATCCTTTGATATTCAGATGAGTCTCTCTCTTGAAGGTATTGGTGCACTGCTTCAGGCAGACGGCGAATACGTCAAGGTGGCAAGCCTGGTGCCTGGTGGCCCTGCTGATCGCGCCGCCGTGCTGGAGCCTGCTGACCGGATTATTGCCGTTGGCCAGGAAGACGGCGAGATGGTTAACGTGGTGGGCATGCGCCTGGACAACGTGGTTGACCTGATTCGTGGCCCTAAGGGCTCGATCGTGCGCCTGGATATCGTGCCCGCCCAGGCCGTGGATATGACCCGCTCGCATATTGTTGAAATCACTCGCGACACAGTAAGCCTTGAAGACCAGGCCGCCCACGGTGAAGTAATCAATGTCGAACGTGACGGTAAGCCCCACCCCATCGGGGTTATCAACATCCCCACCTTTTACGTCGATTTTGATGCCTGGCAGGCGGGCGAAGAAGAATACCGCAGCACCACGCGCGACGTAGCCCGTGAAATTGAGCGTCTGAAGGAAGAAGGCGTTGAAGGTATCGTGCTGGATCTGCGCAACAATGGCGGCGGCGCCCTGCAGGAAGCCAACTCACTTATCGGCCTGTTTATCGACCGCGGCCCTACCGTTCAGGTTCGCGACGCGCAAGGCCGCATTCAACTTTACGGTGACAGCGATGCAGGCACCACCTACGACGGCCCGCTCACCGTACTGGTGAACCGCCTGTCTGCCTCGGCCTCCGAGATCTTTGCCGGCGCCATTCAGGACTATGGCCGCGGCTTGGTGGTGGGCTCCTCCACCTTTGGCAAGGGCACGGTTCAAACACTCAACGATTTGAGCCACGGCCAGATCAAACTGACCCGCGCCAAGTTCTACCGCATTTCCGGCGAAAGTACTCAAAATCGCGGCGTAGACCCTGACATTGCTTTCCCGAGCCTGATTGACCCTGAACGCATTGGTGAAAGCAGTTTGGATAACGCACTGGGATGGGACACCGTACAAAACGTTCAGTACCGTCGCTACGGCTCACCGGAAGACTTCCTGGATGCGCTCAATGCGCAGCATGAGAAGCGCGCCAAGGAAAACCCCAACTTCCGTTACCTTGAGCGCCAGTCAACACTGGCACGCCAACTCCGCGAACAGCACACTAGCGTCAGCTTGAACCGGGAACAACGTCAGCGTGAACTGGAAGCCCAGGAAGCTGAACAGCTATCCTTGGAAAACCAGCGCCGCCGGTCACTGAACCTGCCCGAACTTGACGAGTGGATGGATGCGCGCCTGGACAGCACCGAGCCAAGCGATGAGGATGAAAAAGCAGAAGACGAGGAAATGCCCGTTGACCGCGCACCTGTGCTAGAAGCAGCAGAGATCCTGCTCGACTACGCTCACTTTCAGAAATCCCAGCGGATGGCCAAGCGTTAATTAACGCGCCATCTGCAACCAAAACGTCGGCTTTGAAGCCGGCGTTTTTTAACTGTAGAGCGCTTTATAACCAGCAAGATACGCAAAATAACCCAAGTTGCCGTTAGGCAGCGGGCGCAATGGTAAAGAAATTCAGACAGGTAGAGAATCTATAGATAGAAGTGTATCTAGAAAGGGAATGATACCTGGAAAGACAAATAGATGGCTCCTCGAGCAGGACTCGAACCTGCGACCCAATGATTAACAGTCATTTGCTCTACCAACTGAGCTATCGAGGAATCACGCGCTACCTAAAACGGATATCCGAAACAGGTAGTGTAAAGTAGAATAGCTTGGCTCCTCGAGCAGGACTCGAACCTGCGACCC
>NZ_RZHF01000022.1:121030-162332 GCF_003990185.1 Vreelandella nanhaiensis
GTCATTTGCTCTACCAACTGAGCTATCGAGGAACAATTTTAAGCTATTGTGTTTAAAGCAGAACCAGCACTTGGTGTGTTGGCTCCTCGAGCAGGACTCGAACCTGCGACCCAATGATTAACAGTCATTTGCTCTACCAACTGAGCTATCGAGGAACTGCTCAAACACGGTGCGTAGTATACTGATTGAAACGTTCAGGTCAAGTATCGATTATAGGCGAATGCTAGCACCGGGTTTCCTGTGCCCGTATAATAGGGTTATTCAAAGGTGGCATAAGCCACTGAACCGACACTTCATTCATCCCTCGTCCCCCGACGACCCATAGATGACAGGTACCGATGGCGAAGAAGCTCTTCATCAAAACGCACGGCTGCCAAATGAACGAGTATGACTCCTCCCGAATGGCGGATCTGCTCGGCGAATCCCATCAGCTTGAACTCACCGATAACGAGAAGGAAGCCGACGTTATCCTTCTCAACACGTGCTCGATTCGTGAAAAGGCCCAGGAGAAGGTATTCCATCAGCTAGGGCGCTGGAAAAAGCTTAAAGACGCCAATCCCGACCTGGTGATTGGCGTAGGCGGCTGTGTGGCAAGCCAGGAAGGCGAAGCACTGCGCAAGCGTGCACCTTTTGTGGACATGGTGTTTGGTCCACAGACCCTGCACCGCGTGCCCTCCATGCTGGATGCGCGGCGCAGCAACCAGATTGCGGCAGTGGATGTCACCTTCCCGGAAATCGAGAAGTTTGACCACCTGCCCCAGCCAAAATCGGACGGCGCAACGGCGTTTGTGTCGGTCATGGAAGGTTGTTCCAAGTACTGCACCTTCTGCGTAGTGCCCTACACGCGTGGTGAAGAAGTCTCACGTCCGTTTGAAAAGGTCATGGATGAGGTCATCCATCTGGCCGATCAGGGCGTACGCGAAATCAACCTGCTGGGCCAGAACGTTAACGCCTACCGGGGTGATAACGAGGATGGCGATGAAATCGACCTCGCCGAGCTAATCGCCTGTATAGCCGCCGTAGATGGTATCGATCGCATACGCTTTACCACCTCGCATCCGGTCGAGTTTACCGACAGCCTGATTGATGCGTTTGCTGATATCCCCGAGCTTGTCAGCCATTTGCACTTGCCGGTTCAATCGGGCTCTGATCGCATTCTGAGCGCCATGAAGCGCGGTCATACGGCACAAGAGTATATCGAGAAGATGGAGCGTATTCGCGCCAACCGCCCGGATATCAGCTTCTCTTCTGATTTCATTATTGGCTTCCCCGGTGAAACCGAAGAAGATTTTGAAGCCACGATGGATCTTATCCACCGGATCGGCTTCGATCACTCCTTCAGCTTTGTGTACTCGGCCCGCCCCGGCACGCCAGCGGCCTCGCTGCCGGATGAGACCCCCGAAAGCGTCAAGAAACAGCGCTTGGCGATTCTACAGGACCGTATCCTGCAGAACGTGGCTCAAATCAGCCGACGTATGGTGGGCAGCACCCAGCGCATTCTGGTGACCGGCTTCTCGCCCAAGGACCCCGGCCAGCTTTCAGGACGCACCGAAAATAACCGGGTGGTCAACTTCCGTGCAGCCAATCCTACTGAGCTGATTGGCTACTTCGTGGATGTCGAAATTACCGAAGCGTTCCCCAACTCGCTGCGCGGTGAACTGGCGTCATCAGAGCGTTATTGAACACTCTCTTATCTTAGGTAATTGCCCCGCCCCCTATCGGGGCAGTAAGCTGAGACCTACATACATCAACTGACGGGTTTCCTACTCTTGAGCCAACCATCATCTCAGGCCAATCGCATCATTACCCTAAGCCTTGAACCCAATGATCCGCAGCGTCTTGCGAGTCTTTGCGGCCAGCAGGACGAGCACTTGAAGTTGATTGAAAGCCGTTTGGATGTGACGTTGCGCAACCGGGGCAACATGTTCCAGCTGGCCGGCGCTGCCAACCGTATCAAAGCGGCAGCCAATGTACTGGAACATCTTTACCGGGAAACCGCAGCAAGCGAGCTTTCCGCTGACACCGTGCACCTGTTCCTTCAGGAGTCTGGTCTGGAAGCGCTGGAAGAAGAAGAGGATGGCGAAGGCGGCAGCGATGAAGTGATCATGCGCACGCCGCGTACCATGATCAAGCCACGCGGCCTGAATCAGCAGCGCTACGTTACCAGCATTCGCGAGCACGATATCAATTTCGGTATTGGGCCGGCGGGTACCGGTAAGACCTACCTTGCCGTGGCCGCTGCCGTTGAGGCGCTCAACCAGCAGGAAGTACGCCGCATTCTTCTGGTACGCCCGGCGGTAGAAGCGGGTGAAAAGCTTGGCTTTTTGCCGGGGGATCTGGCCCAGAAGATCGACCCCTACCTGCGTCCGCTGTATGACGCGTTATACGAGATGATCGGCTTTGAACAGGTTGCCAAACTGATCGAGCGCCAGGTGATTGAGATAGCGCCGCTTGCGTATATGCGTGGCCGCACGTTGAATAACTCCTACATCATTCTTGATGAGAGCCAAAACACCACGCCGGAGCAGATGAAGATGTTCTTGACCCGGATTGGCTTTGGCTCAACTGCTGTGATTACCGGTGACATCACTCAGGTGGATTTACCCCGCGGGCAGCGTTCAGGCTTATCCCAGGTGCTGGACGTCCTTAAGGAAACACCGGGAATCGGAGTGACTCACTTTGCCGCCAAAGACGTAGTACGCCACCCCTTGGTGCAGCGCATTATCGAAGCGTATGACGAATTTGAGTCGCAGCAGGAAGTAGAAGAGCGCGCCCGCCGTGAGGCACGCCAGCAGGAACGTGAAGCGCGCCTGCAGGCCCAGGAGCGTTTTGGAGATGCATCGCGATGACTGATATCGTGATTGACCGTCAGGCAGCGATTGATGAACCCTTGCTGCCAACACTTGAACAGCTCACCCAATGGGTGGGCTGTGTGTTTTCTCATCACCCTGACGATGAGCGCGAGGAGCTTACCATTCGTTTTGTAGACGAAGAGGAAAGCCAGACACTCAACCGTGATTATCGCGGTAAAGACAAGCCGACCAACGTGCTGTCATTTCCGTTTGAAAACCCGCCTGGCATTACGCTCCCCCTTTTGGGTGACCTGATTATTTGTCACGCGGTGGTGGCAAGAGAGGCCGACGAGCAGCAAAAGCCGTTGATTCAACACTATGCCCACATGGTCGTTCACGGCACATTGCATTTAATGGGCTATGACCATATTGACGACCAGGAAGCAGAAGAGATGGAGCAGCTTGAGCGACAACTGCTGGCTGAGCTTGATATTCCTGATCCTTATCATATTTGATCCAAAAGCCGTTACATTGACACCGCGCGGCTGGTATAACGCTCCGTGTCAGTAATAAAACCTGTCAGCGATAAAACGTCTGCTGGTGAACTGTTTTTATGTACATGAAGACACCTGCTTGCCCTGTAAACAAGAGATTTGACGCATGAGCGAAGACCGATCGAGCAATCCCAATCAAAAATCCTGGCTCGAGAAACTCTTTGGCGCCCTAACCGGAGACTCCGACGAACCCAGCTCACGCGATGAGCTGATGACGTTTTTACGCCATACGGCAGGAAAATTGAAGCTGGATCAGGACGCCATCATGATCATCGAAGGCGCGCTTGAAATCAGCGACCAGCAGGTGCGGGAAGTGCTGATCCCTCGCTCCCAAGTCTCAGCGATTGCCATTGATCAGACAAGCGACGGCTATTTACCTCTTATTCAGGAAACCGGCCACTCCCGCTACCCGGTCATCGGGGAAAACCTGGATGATATAAAAGGCATTCTGCTGGTCAAGGACTTGCTTCCGCTGCTCTCCCAAACTCAGGAGAGCCGGGATGCCTTCAAGCTTGAAGACGTGCTGCGCCCGGCCATGTTCATCCCTGAATCCAAACGCCTGAACAGCCTGCTCAAGGAATTCCGCGACACCCATAATCACATGGCAATTGTGGTGGATGAGTACGGTGGCACGGCAGGTATTATCACCATTGAAGATATTCTTGAGCAGATCGTCGGCGATATAGAAGATGAGCACGACACTGACGAAGAAGACGATATCCGCACGCTGGAAAACGGCCACTTTGCCATTCGCGCTCTCACGCCTATTGAAGACTTCAATGAGCGTTTTGGCACTGAATTCTCCGATGACGAATTCGACACGGTGGGGGGCCTTGTAATGCAGCAGTTTGGCCATCTGCCCGGGCGTGGAGAGCATACCCGCTTTGGCGGCTGGCGCTTTGTTGTCCTCAACGCTGATAATCGGCGTATCCGTCTTTTAGAAGCCTCTCGTGACAGCGACGTTGATACCGACGAGCACGCTAGCGACTAGCCTGGCTATCTTTGCCCTGGCTATCTTTGCCGACCAATGACTTGCTAATAGGATATCGCCATGGGGCCGACACCCGCTTTCATGCTTCAACTGCTGCTTGCCCTTGTGGCGGGCGGCTTTACCACGCTAACCGCCTCGCCATTTGAGCTCTGGTGGCTGGGCCCTGTCGCGATTGCCCTGATGTATGTGGGCCTGCACACCTTAACGCCTGCCCAGGCCGCACTGAAAGGCTGGTTTTATGGGGCTGCGCTGTTTGCCAGTGGTACCTCTTGGGTATACGTCTCGATTCACGACTATGGCTATACCGGCGTGCCTCTGGCAGTCTTTCTGACTGCTCTGTTTATCGCAGTGCTGGCGCTCTTTTATGCAGGCACCTTGTGGCTTTACCGACGGTTTGTGGGTGCGCGGCTTGCGCTATTAACCTTTGCAGGTGCTTGGGTGCTGGGTGAAGTCTTGCGCACCTACCTGTTCACCGGCTTTCCCTGGCTATTGATGGGCTCAGGCTACGTCGATTCACCGCTGGCTGGCTGGGCGCCCATTGGCGGCGTTTACCTGCTTTCCCTATGGGTAGTACTCAGTGGCACTTTGGGGGCGGAGCTTGTTCTGCGTCGCCAGTGGTGGGCAGCGGCTCCCCTTGCCGCCATCTGGCTTATTCCGCTTGCCCTGCCCCACCAGTGGGCGACCCCTGCCAGTGAGCCCACCCGGGTCGCGCTTCTTCAAGGTAACCTGCCCCAGCTTTTAAAATGGACACCCGAAGGGCAGCGCACTGCCGCCAATACCTATAGCCGTCTGACCGCTGCAGTGGCTGACGATGCAGATATCATCATCTGGCCAGAAACCGCCCTACCGATGATGGAAGCCCAGGCCCGCCCTGTGTTAGAACGCGTGCAGGCCAATCTGCCTCCCGGCGTGGCGCTATTAACCGGCATCGTTCAACTGGATGAGGCAAGCCAGTATTACAACAGCGTGGTTGGCGTAGGTAACGTTGACGGCAGCTATCAAAAAGAGCATCTGGTGCCCTTTGGTGAATATTTGCCGCTTGAAAGCATGCTGCGCGGGGCGATCGACTTTTTCGACCTGCCCATGTCGAGCTTTACCAAAGGCGCCTCCGAGCAGTCGCCGATGCAAGCGGCAGGTATAAGCTTTGGCAATGCGATCTGCTATGAGATTATCTACTCGCAGTTAGTCGCACGCCGTGCGCAAGAAAGTGATGTGCTGCTCACTGTCTCTAACGACACCTGGTTTGGCGCCTCCATTGGACCCCATCAGCACCTGCAAATGGCAAGATTAAGAGCGCTGGAAAATGGCCGCTATGTGATACGCGCTACCAGCAACGGCATCACCGCCATCATCGACGACCAGGGAAGCATTGTGGCCCGTGCCCCGCAGTTTGAGACGACAGCTCTGGTAGGCGAATTTTACGCCATGGAAGGGCTGACGCCTTTCACCCGTACCGGCAACTGGCCCGCATGGTTATTAGCGGCTCTCATGGTACTGCCAGGTCTCCGCTTGACACGTTGTCGCGGTGAGTAGGCGGTGCCTCAGGCTAGCGCTATAATAGCCTTCTTTAACCTATTCAATCAGGCTGAGGGTAACGCCATGCTCAAATCACGCCCCTTTATTCTGCTGGTTATTCTGCCGTTGGCGCTTGTGGTGGTTCTGGCGGGCGCTATATTTGGCGGCCAAGCCATGTCGGATAGCCGTGTGGATGATGACATTCAGCGTGCCCTGGCCAAGAAGCTTGATACGTCTAGTGAGATCGAGCTTTCGCAGCTACAAGAAGTGCAGTATGGCTATGGTATCTGCGGCCTATACCGTACGGTCTCCTCGGAAAGCGGCTATGCATCATTCTTCTACGATAAGGACAGCGAGAATATCGAGCTGGATATCAACTCGCGGCTGTACAAGTCGCGCTGTGGCCTATCATCCGTTTGCTAAACCGCCTCCTGTCTTGCTTTAAATAGTGCCATCAAAAAAGGGGCGACTGCTTTGCAGTCGCCCCTTTTTTATTTACCGCTTATGCCCTATTGAACGCTAGCCCTTGGCTACCAGCCGCTTGATATCGGCTTCAACATCAGACACCGGGTGGCTATCGCGTACCAGGAATTGCGCCTGACCTTCCCGATCAAAGGCGAAAACAGCGCTTGAGTGATTTACTAGGTAGTCGCCATTCTCATTCGCCTCGCTATATTCGTACGCTACCCGATAACGGTTGGTAACGGCATCAATTTCCGCTTTATCGCCGGTCAACCCCACAAACTCGGGGCCAAAGGCATGGGTATAGCGCTTTAACACCTCAGGCGTATCGCGGCTTGGGTCGACCGAAATAAACAGTACCTGAATCTCATCACGTGTTTCTTCATCCAGCTTTCTGATCGCATCGCCGAGTCTTGCCAGCGTAATCGGGCATACATCAGGGCAAAAGGTGTAGCCAAAATAAACGAGGGTTACTTTTCCCCGGTAATCCTCGCCCTGCACCGCTTCACCCTCTTCATCGGTCAACGAAAAATCAAGCTTAGGCATGATGTCGCCAATATCGGTGGTACGCCAGCTCTGGTCACTGCAACCTACCAATAAAAGCGTCACTAGCCCCGCGAGCAACAACTTATACATATTTATTTCCTATCAAGTACTTACATTGATGCAGGAGAGACAACCTCAAACGTGACGGGCAGGCGCTGCTCATCGCTAAATTTGAGCACTACGTCAGCCTCATCCCCTTCGCTTAAAGGTGTAGCACGACGTATAAACATCAGGTGATGCCCTTTAGGGGCAAACTCGATACGCTCGCCGGGGGCAATCTCGATGGATTCGATGGCATGCATATGTGCCATGCCGTTATGCTCCGAGCTTACGTGCATCTCAACATTTTCAAAGGCGGGGCTTTCAGCGCCCACCAGGGCTACAGCCTCATCGCTTAAGTTTTGCAACTCGAAGTAGCCAGCGCCGGGGGTGTCACCAGGCAGCAGACTTAATCGGGCGTTGGTGACTTCCAGGCTTTGTGCCTGGGCAACACCCGCCATTAACAGCAGCGTAAGAGCGCTCAACGCCATGCCCTGGCAAGCTCGGCCAATCAGCACGCCGGGTAAGTTATTCGCCATTACTGAATACTCCTTTCAAAGGGGGATGGCTGCACTAAAGCCGTACAGCCAACGATTACGTCAAGCCAGCAAGTCGTGCCTTTATGCAGCGTTTATTAAACTTTGGCTACCATAGCCTGATCCCGCGCTTCTACAACCCACCTGCGACATTATGTCAAGCACGGGGCATCTACACGCTGTTCAATGATAGGGCCGAAAAACGACAAAGCCCTGACTACTGCTAGCCAGGGCTTTGTCAGGCGCTAATTATCCGTTTCCGTGGCCACGCATCAGGAAATCTCGCTGAGTACCTCAGGAATAGTCATTTTCACATAGCGCCCAGGGGCCGGTTCAATGATGTCAAGCTTGCCCTGCCCTGGCTTTCTTGATGGCACCATTTTCTGCGCATCGGCATAACCATTCTGGGTCATCCAGGCTTGCCAGTGCGGCCACCAGGAGCCTTCATTGTACGTGGCATTTTCCAGCCACGCGTCATGGCTTTCGGGCAGCGCATCATTACTCCAGTAGCCATACTTGTTCTTTTGGGGCGGATTAACAATACCCGCAATATGCCCGGAGCCGCCCAGCACAAAGGTCACAGGCCCCTTGGGCAGGAGCGCGCCATAGTACGTGCTGTTCCACTTGGCGATATGATCCTCTTTGGTCGACACAAAGTAGCTGGGCGTTGACACCTTGCGCAGATCAATTTTCACACCATCAAGCTCAATGCCGCCAGGCTCCACCAAACGATTCTCAAGATACATATGACGCAGGTACCAGGCGTGGGTACCAGCAGGCAAGTTGGTGCCGTCGGTATTCCAGTGGAGCAGATCGAAAGCCGAGGGCATTTCACCCTTTAGATAGTTGTTGATGTAAAACGACCAGAAAAGATCGTTTTCGCGCAGCAGGTTAAAGGTATACGCCATGGAGCGACCATCCAGATAACCTTTAAGCTGCATGGTTTTCTCAAGCCCTTGCAGCACGGATTCGTTCAAAAACACGCCGATATCGCCGGGGTCTCGAAAATCCTGCAACGTGGCCATGTAGGTGACCGATTTGACCCTGCGCGCTTGTCGCGTACCGGCCAGGTAGGCAACGGTCGAAGCCGCCAGTGTTCCACCTACGCAGTAGCTCACCAGATTAACCGACTTTTCTCCACAGGCGCGCTCAATGGCGTCCATAGCGCTGATCGGCCCCATCTGCATATAGTCGGCCCAGGTAATATCATGCTGCTCGGGGCCTGGATTGCGCCACGAGATCAAAAACACCGTATGACCTTGATCAAGCATCCATTTGACCATGGAATTATCTTGGCGCAGATCAAGAATGTAGTACTTGTTAATCCACGGCGGCACGATCAATAGCGGCGTCTTGAAGGTTTTTTCCGTGCTCGGCGCGTACTGGATAAGCTGAATCAGCTCATTTTCATACACAACCGCGCCGGGGGTAACGGCAACGTTTTCACCGATGCCAAAGGCATTGCGCTCAGTCATGCACACGTTGATGCCTTCAGCAGAATTTTCAAGGTCTTCACGCAGCCGAGCCAGTCCTTCAACTAGATTCTGCCCGCGGGTTTCAAGCGTGCGCCGCATGACCTCAGGGTTAGTAGACAAAAAATTGGTGGGCGCCATGGCGCTGACTATCTGGCGGGCATAAAACGCCAAATTGCGCTGTTGAGCGCTGTCCATGCCTTCAAGACTTTCAACCAGGTCTTCCACTATCTTCGAAAACAGCAGGTACTGCTGCATGATCGACGCATAATGGGGGTCTTGGGTCCAGGCTTCGTCCTTAAAGCGCCGATCGTTTTTGGAAGGAGTGATCAATGGAGCAACCTGCTCACCCGCCAAAGCACGCATATTCTGCTGCCATAGCAGCCACTGGTCCTGCAGAAGTCGCATCTGGGTTTGCCACAGCAAGCCCGGGTTTTTCATCAAGGCCTGGGCGCCCGCTTCAAAACTTTTGCGCATATCTTCATGAATCGAGCCCGCGGCCTCACTAGGTACCATACGCGCCAGCAGGTCCTGCATCAGCCCCTGATACTGGTCGCCAACCTCTTTAAGCTGGGCATCCCATGCCTGCATGTCTTCATATGACATGGAAGCCGACGACGTTTCCCACGCTGACTGCATACTTGTTCCCCTTACGCTTAGCGCTGCACAGGCCTCGCGTATCATCAAGACAATAAGCGAACGGCGCCCGAAGGCGCCGCGAACAGGCTGCAAGGTTACTTGCGGGAAGAGTTACTGGAAGCGGCTCCAGGCTGCTCGCTCTTGGCAGCAGAAGTCGCCTGTTCTGCCATCTGCTGGCCAGCATCGCTGAACAGCTTCTCCATCTCGGTCTTGAACTGCAGGCTCATTTCACTCATGGCGCGAGCATCCTCCTGCATTTGCTGAGAGATCTCGTTCATCATTTCAGCCTGCTGGGCCCCGAAATCACGCAAGCTTTCGGCATCTTGAACGGCGGTTGCACTTCGAATGCGCTCGGTTCCCATCTGGCTATAGCGTTTCATTGCTTCCAGCTGGTACTGAGTCATTTTTTCCATATTGTTGAGCATCAGCGAATTAATCTTGCGCATGGGCTCAAACATCTGGCGGGTTTGGGCGTTAAAGGCGTCCATCATCTTGTCTTGCATGGTGTCTGCTCCTCTGTCGATTCCGGGCATGAGCCACGTAGGCTCATAAGAACGTGATTTGCTGCACTGCAAAAAAGAGTAATCCTTGGCCTAGTGGTTTGCAATAACACTTGATGTAATATTATTCACCAAGCGTTCGCTTATTGACCAAGCCGTGAACGCACCTTGCGCTCTTACTCCGCCTTTCCTTTACTGCTACGCGAGCGGGAAGACGCTGCCGTCTTGGCAGCCGTCTCTCCATCAGATGTATTGCCAGTTGAAGGCTCCCGTTCACTCGCGTTGCTGCTCGTCTTGCCAGTACCGACACTACCTGCCTGGCGCAACATATCCAGCATCATCTGCTGATAAGTACCAAAGTTTGCCAGTCCTTGCGAAAGCCCCTGCTGCATCATGGGCTGCTGCAAAAAGGGCCGCATCAGGCTCATGGGATCGTAACCGTCGGCGCCTGACTCCATCTGGCTCTGAATATTTTGCAGCAGGCTCTGCTGGAACGCTTCAATATCGGGAAGACCCAGCGCTTGGCGAAATTCATTTGGGGTCAGATCAAACTCAACGTTAATCTTCATGGGCAGCTCCTCAACCGTCTTTTTTGAGTGTAGCAGCGTTATACGAAATGTAGGGGCGTTAACGGTGCCAGGCCTATACCAACGCCGTACTAGGCCTGCACCAGGCGCGGCGTATCAACACGCACGCCACCGTTTTGCCCGCGGTTACGCAGCCAGTGGTCAAGCAGGGTAATCGCCATCATGGCCTCGGCAATAGGCGTTGCCCGAATACCCACACACGGGTCGTGGCGCCCTTTGGTAATCACCTCGACCGGCTGGCCATTAACATCAATTGAACGCCCGGGTGTAGTGATGCTGGAGGTCGGCTTTAACGCCAGCCTGGCCACAATGGGTTGCCCGCTGGAAATACCGCCAAGGATCCCACCGGCATGGTTGGATAAGAAGCCATCCGGGGTCATCTCATCACGGTGTTCGCTACCACGCTGGGCGACCGACCCGAACCCGGCACCAATCTCGATACCTTTTACCGCGTTGATGCTCATCAGACCATGCGCCAGATCAGCATCCAAACGGTCAAACACCGGCTCACCTAGCCCGACCGGCACGCCTTCGGCAACGACGGTGATCTCTGCCCCTACTGAATCCTGGTCGCGGCGCAGTTGATCCATATACGCTTCAAGCTCGGTCACGCGGGCAGGGTCCGGGCAGAAAAAGGCGTTCTGCTCGATGGCCTCCCACTCCTTGAATTCAATCTTGATAGGGCCAAGCTGGCTCATGTAACCGCGGACCTGCACGCCCTGTGTGGCCAGAAACTTCTTGGCAATCGCGCCTGCCGCCACGCGCATGGCGGTTTCACGGGCGCTTGAACGGCCGCCGCCGCGATAGTCACGATGACCATACTTATGGTGATAGGTGTAGTCCGCATGGGCAGGCCGGAACTGGTCCTTGATCTTTGAGTAGTCTTTCGAGCGCTGGTCGGTATTTTCGATCAGCAGACCAATCGAGGTGCCGGTGGTCTTGCCCTCAAAGACGCCTGAAAGGATACGCACTTGATCAGGTTCCTGGCGCTGTGTCGTATGCCGAGAGCTGCCGGGGCGACGGCGGTCCAGGTCGCGCTGCAAATCCTCTTCGCAAAGTGGAAGCCCTGGCGGGCAGCCATCCACGATTGCACCCAGCGCAATTCCGTGACTTTCTCCAAAAGTGGTCACGGTAAACAGTTTGCCAAAGCTATTGCCAGACATGGGCGTTAATTCCTCACGCAAAAGACGCCGCATGGGCGTCGAGTTCATCGGCACTCAAGACAAATACGCCCTGGCCGCCACGCTCGAAGTCAAGCCACATGAAAGGCACGTCGGGAAACGCAGCTTCCACATGGCGGTCGGAGTTGCCAACTTCCACAATCAGCCAGCCTGTATCGGTCAAATGGCTGCGCGCCTCGCGCAGAATGCGCCGCACAATATCCAGACCATCCTTGCCGGCACCCAGCGCCAGCGCGGGCTCATGGCGGAACTCAGCAGGCATGGTAGCCAGGTCCCGCGCATCGACATAGGGCGGGTTGGAAACAATCAAATCAAAGCGCTGGCCTTCAAGCCCGTCAAAGACATCTGACGTCACCGCCCGCACCCGGTCACCTACATCGTGACGGGTTATATTCTCTCGGGCGACGGCCAGCGCATCCTGGCTGATATCGGCAAGTGTCACTTCGCAGGTAGGCAGATAAAGGCTGGTCGCGATACCGATACAGCCAGAGCCTGTGCACAAGTCCAGCACACTTTCCGGCGGCTCCTCAGGGAACCAGGCCGAAAATCCGTCCTCAATCAGCTCGGCAATCGGCGAGCGCGGAATCAATACCCGCTCATCCACGTTAAAGGGATGACCGGCAAAAAAGGCCTCGCCCAGCAGGTACGGCAACGGCTGACGTGTGGTAACGCGCGCTCGTGCCAAGGCGATAATCCGTTGGCGCTCAACGGGCAGAAGCCGGGCCTCCAGCACGCTGGGGTCAACGTTCCAGGGCAGATGTAGCGCGCCTAGACACAGCGCCACCGCTTCATCCCAAGCAGATTCCGTGCCGTGACCATAGTGCAGCCCGGCCAGATAGAACTCGCTGGACACCCAGCGCAGATAGTCGCGTAGCGTAAAGAGATCGCCCACCAATGCCGTATCCGGCAACGAAAGGGTTGAGTGAGAGGTCTCGGCATTGAGGTGCGTGGTCACAGCGACTCCTGTTAAGCGAAAATCATCCGCGCAGCCATAATACGGCTACACTCGTTTGATAAAGAAAAGATTGTACCTTTGACGCCGTCTGGTTCACAGCAGCGCTCAGCTCGCTATACTGTTGCCTCTTGCTAGTATTCTCAAAGCCCCTTTTACTTTTCACCACTTGAGCCTGACATGACGCGACGCCGCCACCTGCCTAACGATGACGATATCAGCGCCTTTCGCCAGGCGCTGCAAGCTGCAGGCGTGCGCCGCATTGCAACCAATCAGGCGGACCCCGGTAAGCCCAAGCGCAACGCTGATGCTCATCAGGCGCGGCGCAACGCGGCGGTTGAAAGCAGTACTCCCCAGGCCAGCGGGCGCACCTCCGATGGCCGGGTGGAAGCCGTGCGCCCTTCCGAGTACCTGGAATTTAGCGTACCGGACTTACCCTGGCGCACCTTTAGTCAGCTAAAGCGCGGCCAAACGGAGTGGCAGGCGGGGCTTGACCTGCACGGCTACACGCTGGAAGAAGCCCGCGCGGAGCTGGAAAGCTTTTTGCGTGACGCAGCAAGCCAGGGGCTGCGCTGCGTACTGGTGGTCCATGGCAAGGCATGGGGCACGAATGCCGACTTTCCGGTGCTTAAAAGCCATACCAATACCTGGCTGCGCGAATGGCCGGGCGTGCTGGCATTCTGCTCCGCGATTGATATCGATGGCGGCACCGGGGCTGTCTACATACTGCTGCGCAAGCGCGGGGCGTAGATCAGCCTCACAAGCTATTTAGTGACATCTGGGGCGGTACCAGGCATGCGCCCTTCAAGCGCTTCGTCGGCCAGATGCCGCCCCAACCTGATCAAGTCCTTGGCGCGGTGAAACTCATACGTGCTGCATACTGTTTTGGGGATTTCGATCAACACATCCGGCGGATAACCAGCAATCTTATACTTCGCCAACGCCGCCTGGGTAATATCGAAAGACTCCAGAATCATGTCGAGCTTTCCCCATTCGCGTTTTCCGCGAGTCTCGGGGGTTTCCTCTCCATTGTTGCTGTCGTCATCCCCTTTGCCTTCATTGCTGCCACCCAAGCCACCCCATAGCCGCTGGGTGGCTTCACGCACGTCGCTCAGCCACCCACCGATATTCTCATCACGGTTACGCTCCAGCGCTGTACGGCTGTCATTCTTTTCATGGTCTTGGGGCAGCAGGTCTTCCAGCGACACCGGCTGTGGGCTATGGGCCGTAACGTTAACGGCAATGACAAACTCGGCTTCGTGGGCGGCGACAATTGGCATGATGGGTAGAGGATTCAGCAGCCCACCATCCACAAGCACCTGATCGCCGATAGTGACGGGCGTGATAACGCCCGGCACGGCAATAGATGCTCGAATAGCACGCAGCAGCGAGCCGCTTTGAAACCATACCTCGCGCTGACGAACTAAGTCGGTAGCAACCGTTGTGACGGGTATCAGTAAATCTTCAATCAGTACATCACCGATCAGGGCTTCCAGCTTGTTCATCACCTTATTGGCGCGCATGGCACCCATGGGACTCCAGGTCACATCGACAAGTTTTAACACGTCCAGGTAGTCCAGATTACACACCCACTCGCGATATTCGGGCAGTTTTCCCGACGCGTAGATACCACCAATCAGCGCGCCCATGGAGCACCCGGAGATAGAAATAATCTCAAAGCCACGTGCCTCTAACGCCTCGATCACACCGATATGGGCATAGCCACGCGCCCCGCCGCTGCCCAGTACCATAGCAACCTTTTTACCGTCGCCCATGCGCGTCAGTTGATCCATGTTCATTCCTGCTTTTCTTATGCTTGTCAAAATCTTACTGTTATCTTTTTGCTGCCTGCTGCCAATGGGAGGCCACCTTATCGGCCACGGCGGTGGAACCTCTGGGTTCCAGATGCAGGTGATGCCCTCCAGGCAGCACGTAGCGAGTAAGATCACTAACCGACTGGCGCGCCTGCTTGGCCCACTCGCGTTCGCCTAAAATCCCCCGTTCGCCTTCAATCAACAGTACCGGCGCCTGGATGCAGGCTAGCTGGGCCAACACCTGTTCGGGCGTCAATCGCACCAACGAAGGCTTCAGCAGCCGGGTATCGGTACGCATCTGCACATGGCCATCAGCGGTGGCTTCGGTGTTGCGCTCGACAAGCGGTGTGGCTGTGATGCTATCCAGCGCCGTGACACCACCCGCTACTCGTGCAGCGACGGCACGTTCAATATCCGGGTAGCGCGGCGGCCGTGAAAGCGGCCGTCGATAAGCAATCAGCCCTTTACGCAGCTGGTTGGCAGTTTCGTCAGCCGGGGTGTTGAGTGCGCCCAGCCCGTCAATTAGGGTTAGCCGGGCAACCCGTTCTGGTAGGGCAGCGGCCAGCAGACAGGCTACCGCCGCGCCCATGGAGTGAGCTAACAGCGAAGCCTGTTCAATACCTAGTTCGTCCATGACATCCAGCACGTCATGGCAGTAATCCCAAAGCGCGTAGTCGCTACCTGCCGGGACGTGCCTTGAATGGCCATGGCCCCGAAAGTCAATCGCCACAATGCGAATATCCAAGGCATCGGCCAGCAGTGGTGCCAAGCGGGTAAAGCTTGCGGCGTTGTCTAACCAACCGTGCAGGGCCAGCCACGTTGGTGCGCCGATTCGCCCCCAGCCAAGCGCCGCTAAACGCCCCTCGGCAAGTAAAAGCGATTGCGCAGCGTGAGGTGCGCGCATAGCGGTCGGTTCAGGCATCCGTTTTTTCCCTGACAAATCCTGTGTCCCCTAACAAGTATTGTTTTTCTGGCAAGTATTGTTTTTCTGGCAAATATTGTTTCTCTGGCAAGTATTGTTTTCCTGGCAAAATGGCCATCCAGCCCGTTAAAAAGGGCAGGATGAAATGCATAGATGACGGTATAAGCGACAAACGTTACCATGCCAAGCGCAATTCTTCTGCCGCTTTTCCCTTTCAATTGTTGATGGTGACTTTATGAAACCACGTCGCGATACGCGCGCCCGTAACCTTGTTTTTCTTATTGTTGTGGTGAGCGCCATCGTGGTGGGCCTGTGGCTCGCCCGCTAGCCTAAATGCTATATAGGTGCAGTGCTTGCAATTTCCTCCCTCTGAATAAATACTGTATATAAATACACATTAAATTCAGTGAGGATGCCGACGATGTCGTTTCCGCCATCGCCCGTCGCGCCAGCCTTGCCGTTAACGTTTCAGCCGCTGCCTTACTCTTCCCTGCAAGGCCGCGCTGGCTTTAGCGGCTTTCCATCGCCAGCGCAGGATTACGAGCCGCGCACGCTCGACCTTAATACGCGTTTGATCAAGAACCCGACCCAAACGTTTTATCTTACGGCGGCAGGCGACAGCATGGAGGGCTGGGGGATTTTTGACGGCGATCTACTAATCGTTGACCGCAGCATCAAACCTCGCCTGGGTCATATTCTGGTCGCGATGCTGGAAGAAGAAGTGCTGATCAAACGCTACGCGCTTTACCGCGGCACTCCTCACCTGTGTTCAGCACACCCTCACTACCCTCCTCTTCCTCTGAAAAATACCGACTGTCAGCTATGGGGCGTGGTGCGTGCCGTTATCCACGAATATCTGCGATGATCGGCTTGGTGGATGCCAACAACTTTTATGTCAGTTGTGAGCGTGTGTTCGACCCTTTTCTGGAAGGCAAACCCGTGGGTGTCATGTCGAACAACGACGGCTGTATTATCGCCCGCTCGGCTGAGATGAAAGCCATGGGCATTCCTATGGGTATTCCATCTTTCAAGCTCGAAAGCCTGCGCAAGCGTGGCGAAATCTACCTGAAGTCATCCAACTATGAGCTGTATGGCGACATGTCGGCAAGGCTGTGCCAGCTTCTGCGCGATGCGTGTCCTGCGGTATCGCCCTACTCCATCGATGAAATGTTTATCTATCTGGAGGAGTTCAGTGACAAGCAGTGTCTGACTCTGGGTGAGTGGCTACGTCGGCGTATTCGCCGCCATTTAGGGCTGCCCGTGTGCGTCGGGCTTGCACCCACACACACCCTGGCCAAACTGGCCAACCATCTGGCCAAAACGTCGCCGCATTACCAAGGCGTGTGTCTGCTACAGGCACAAAGTGCCACGACGATGGCACTGCTTAAACAAACGCCCGTGGGCAGCGTATGGGGTATTGGCCGCCGGTTAGCCGAGCGACTCGCTGTTAACAAGATTTATACTGCCTGGGATTTGCACGAAGCCGACCTCAAGCAATTGCGTAAACGCTTTTCCGTGGTGCTGGCCCGCACGGCGCTGGAATTACGCGGCACGCCCTGCCTGCATATGAATGACCTTGGCCAGCCGCGCCACCGCATCATGACCTCGCGCTCGTTCGGTCAACCTACCGGGGCAAAGGAAGAAGTACATGATGCCCTGCGCCGCCATGCCCAGCGCAGTGCGGAAAAACTTCGCCAGCAGCGCAGCCTGACGCGGGCAGTGATGATATTTTTAAATACCAACCGCCACCGCCGCGACCAGCCCCAGTATTACCCTCACGCCATGATTCCCTTACCAGCCCCCAGTGACGATACGCGAACCATTCTGGAGGCCGTACGCCAAGGGCTTGAACAGGTTTACCGGCCGGGTTACCGGTTTATGAAGGCGGGAGTCATGCTGCTTGACCTTGTGGATGCCGAGCAGCACCAGCTCTCGTTGCTAAGTCCGCCGCCGCGTAACCGCCATCCCCACTTGATGGCCACGTTAGATGATATCAACCAGCGCATGGGGCAAGGCACCATCAGTTTTGGCATGACGAACGCCGATGCCGCCTGGCAGCTGCGCTGCGCGCATCGTTCAAAGCGCTACACCACTCGCTGGGATGAACTCATGCAGGCCGGCACCCACCCGGGTGCCATCAGAGAGTGCGCTTTACGCAAGCAGCCGCTAACCTAGGGGACTTAAACAAAGGAAAATTCTGCCGCTATGCCATTGGAAAGGCCTGATAGAGAGTTCGCCCCCACCCCTGATCTGGCGCAACGCTGGGCGCATCGCTATATCAGTCACCTGCTGACGCGTAAGCCCCCTTTAAGTTCTCCCAATCCGCTTGCCATCAAGCACATCAAACGTTGGACAATGGTATGGGCCGCCGCCGCCGGGATTATTTCCGGCTCGCTTATTGGCGGTGGCGAGTGGTGGATGAAGGTTATTGCTATTGATGGCTGGTCGGATATGAGCCTTGGCGAGCAGATGCCTTACTGGATGACCTATTACGCGGCGGCAGGCGTGATTACCGCCATCGAAATCGGGTTTCTGTACTGGAACTCACTGCGGGGCGTTACCCATATTATCCATCTGGCGGGTTTGGAATATTCACAGCTCGATGCGTTTGTGCCGTCAATGCGATTGACCGTTCACTGAGTCGCCCGGATTGCGCTTGAATACCCAAGCTCCGGCAATACCATGTATGGAATTAATCCTCACACCTATCTGCATGGTTGGAAGCTGACTCTTAGAGTCCTGCTTTACCGGTTAAAAATAAGTTTGAGCAGCTTTCTTCTGCGCGTAGTAATGCGCCGCCTGCTGGGGCGCCTTGCTCTACGCGGCTTTATTCCTATATTAATGGGGCCACTATACGCCATCTGGAACGCCTGGATTGCAGCACGCGTAATGCATCAGGCGCACCTGGTGGCTTATGGCCCGCCGCGGATCAACGCCTTGATGGAAAAACTCAACGAGCTGCCGCTTGCCCAGCGCCAACTAATTGTGCAGGGAATTGGCGAGCTAATGATGCGTAACCGCCACCCCCACCCCAACCTAGTACTGCTGCTGTCGCAGCTGCTGGCAACGCTGCCGAACAAACCCCAAAGCGTCGATATCGATTGGCCCGAGACGCTCAGTCAGTATGCCAACCTTGAGCAGCAAGAACGCGCTGAGGTGCTGGAAAGTCTAACCCAGGCCGTCATTCTCAGCGGGCCTTTTAAAGGGGCTAAGAGAGATTTTTTAAGAGAAGTGCATGCCCACTGCCAGACACCGCTGCATGAACAATCCGTTATTGTTTATCAGCAGCGCTGGCTGTCGGGAAAAGAGGTTAGCGTGTCGTTAACGCCTTGCGAAGCCGCGGACTAACCAGCTCGCCGGTAATCCCCATCAGAACAAGAATGCCCAGCAACCACGGCCAATGCACTGATAAGGTAACGGTATAAACACCTAGTGCGTCGGCAAAAATAACCAAAATACCCAAGGGGCTGACGTAGCGCACCATGGCAAGCCATAGCGTATACGGCAGCGGCGCCAAGCCAAGCTCATCTCGGAACGTCTCAGTTTTGAGTACAAAACCTGCCAGCACAACGGTGCCTAAACCACCCAGCGGCATCATCCAGCGTGAGGTGATGTAATCCAGCCAATCAAAGAAGGTCTTGCCTGCCAGCGTCCAGTCAGCGCCCACATTAAATGACAGCATGGCTGCAGTGCTGATCAACCAAAGCACAATACCCGTGCTCCACGCGGCCGAGCGGCGTGAGAACCCTTTGTTATCGCACAGCCAGGAAACGGTGGCTTCGACCATCGAGATTGAAGACGTCAGCGCGGCCATAGAGAGCATCACGAAAAACAGAATGCCAAACAGCGTGCCCAGCGGCATGGCTTGGAAAGCCAAGGGCAGGCTCATGAAGATCAAACCAGGGCCTTCGCCGGGGTTCATGCCGTTGGCAAAGATGACCGGAAAAATTGCCAGCCCCGCCATCAAGGCAACAGCGGTATCGGCAATTGCCACACTGATGGAAGTACGTCCAATGGAAGCACCCTTGGGCAGGTAGCTTCCGTAGGTAAGAATGGCGCCCGAGGCAAGCGACAAGGTAAAGAATGCATGGCCAAGTGCTGCCAGCATGCCTTCACTAGAAAGACTGTCCGCATTGAAGGAGAACAAGAAGCGTACGGCATCGCCAAAACCACCGGAAAACATGCCGAAGACAATCAGCAAGAGCAGCATGATGACCAGGCCCGGCATCATCCAGCCGACGTTTTTCTCGATCCCTTCCTGAACGCCCTTACCCACAATTACCATGGTGATCAGTGTCACCAGGGTGCTCCAGAAGCCCAGGTTAAGCGGGTTGGCATTGTTGGCCCCAAAAACGGCGGCCATGTCGTCAACGCTCGTCCCCACCAGGCTACCGGTTAACATCTTCCACAGATAAGAAAACGACCAGCCTGCCACTACCACGTAAAACGATAGGATCAAAAAGCCGCACAGCATGGCCATCCAGCCAAGCAGCGACCACACCGACGAACGGCCTGACTCATTCACTACCCGACGAATCGCATCAATGGGACTGCCACGCCCGCGCCGCCCAAAAGCAATCTCGCTCATCATCACCGGCACGCCCACGACAAAAATACACGCCAGGTAGACCAGCACGAATGCGCCACCGCCATACTCGCCGGTGATATACGGAAATTTCCAGATATTGCCTAGCCCAACGGCAGAACCCGTTGCCGCTAGCACAAACCCCCAGCGGCCCAGCCACTGGATGCGAGGTTGCTCGGAAGACGCCATGACCATCCTTCTTGTTTGAAAAAAGCGCTTATCCTAGAGGATTTCACGTAAAAAGCACAAAACTCTCGTTAACGCTTTTAGAAACTGCTGTCAGACCAAGGCCTTGAAATTTAACTAGCGTGCTACCGCCAGCGCTTTTGCCTCAGCGTCAAGCCGCTGGGCGGTTTGATCCACCTGGCGTAGATAGGCAAGCAGCACGGCACCCAACAGCACAAAACCGCTGGCCAGCCAGAGTCCCAAGGTATAATGACCCGACGTTTCGGCCAGTACGCCAGTTAACGCGGGCGCAAAAATCTGCGCGGCACCATACGCCAAGGTCATCTGGCCCATTAGCCGTGCAGGGCTTGCCGGGTAAAGCTTGCCCGCCATGGTAAGCACCAGGCTCACGCAGCCCAGAAAGGTGCCACCATACAACACGGCGCTCAGCATCACGACGGCAAGATTGGCGGTAATGGCAGGCAGCACAATACCTACCACTTGAATACTCATCGCGATAACCAACGCACCTAGGTAGCCTACCCGCCGGGCGATGAGATCCCACAGCATAACGGCCGGTGCGGCTGCCAGACCCACCACGGCAAAGGTCCAGTTGCCCATTCCTGCCAGCAGAGGTTCGCGCTCCACGATGGTGACTATAAAGGTGGCGTTAATCACGTAGCCGTATCCGGCACAGAAATAGGCAGGCAACATCAAATACATAAAGGTACGCGAAGGCGGCATGGCGGCAGGCAATTCAGCTCGGGCGCCAGCAACCGGTTTTACCGGACGTGGCAGCCAGTGCCAGGCAGGCACCAACAGCACCGCCCCCAACAGGCCGAAAATCCACCACTGAGCCTGCCAGTCAAGCGAGCGTGAAAGCATGAATTCTACCGCCACGGCCGCCAGGACAATACCCAAACCAAGCCCGGCAAAATGAATGCCAAGCTCCCCGCGCTGCCGGTGATGCATTAGCCAGTGAAGAATCAACCCTGATGCCAGGAGCATGGCGGCACTGCTGGAAAGGCCCGCGATAAAACGTAGCCCCGCCCACAGCCAGAAGTTGTCGGTTAGAGCCATGCCTACGGTGGTGATCACTGCCAGCACCAGGCCAATGCGGTAAAGCGTATCCTTGATATAAATGCTGTGAATCAAGGCCGCCAGCACAGCACCCAGCATATAACCTGCGTAGTTAAGTGCAGCAAGCCAGCCACCGTCAGCATCGCCCATCCAGGTTTGCTGCTGCATGACTGGCAGCAGCGGCGTATAGGCAAAGCGGGCGATCCCGATACACAGGAGTTGGCTGAAGACCCCGGCCAGTAAGACTTTAAGACGCTGAATGCGTAGCGATGCTGTGCTCATGCTCTCTCCTGTCGCACTTGCTTATTATTACCTGGGCCGTTGTTTCCAAATAATTAGCCTGCATATTACGTGTACATGGCCACACCCCACATCGTCTAATAGTGGAAGACCTGCATTAATCTGGCAGACTAGTCATACGAATGACCACATGGAGAGTTTAGATGACCGATACAGCCAAACCCTGGACGCAGCCCATGCCTGAGGCGCAGTTCAACCTGATGCGCGAGATTCTGGCAGCCCCTAGCCCGGTGGGCCTGGAAGCGGCGATGACATACGGTGTACTCAAGCCACATTTTGAAAGCTTTGCGCCTAAAGGTTGGCACCTACATCAGTTCAAAGGCAACGCGGGCGTGGTGTTGGACACTCACCCTGAGCGCGACGATATGTTTACCGTCATGATCATCGGTCATGCGGACAAAATTCGTATGCAGGTGCGCTCGATCGGCGAAGACGGCAAGATCTGGATCAACACCGATTCGTTCCTGCCGACGGTACTGATCGGCCATGAGGTCAAGCTGTTCAGCGAAGATCCGGAACAACCTGGTAGCTATCGCTGCATCGAGGGAGGCACCGTAGAAGCGCTGGGCGCCATTCACTTCTCTGACCCGGCGCAGCGCGATGGCAGTAAAGGGCTTAAAAAAGAGCAGATCTATCTGGACCTGCAGATTCACGGCGAAAACAAGAAGCAGCAGGTACTGAACCTGGGCGTTCGCCCCGGCGACTCGATCATTTTTGACCGCCCGATTCGTCCCGGCTTCAGCCCTAATACGTTCTACGGCGCCTACCTGGATAACGGCCTAGGCTGCTTTGTGACTGCTGAAGTTGCTCGGTTGATTGCTGAGGCAGGCGGCACCGAAAACGTGCGCGTCCTGTTTGCGATTGCAAGCTACGAAGAGATTGGCCGTTTTGGTAGCCGCGTAATGGCCGGCGAGCTAAAACCCGATGCGCTGATTGGTGTGGACGTGAACCATGACTACGTGGCCGCCCCGGGCATTGGTGACAAGCGCATGCAGCCGCTGGAAATGGGCAAGGGATTTACCATGTCGGTGGGCTCGATTGCCAGCGAGCAGTTGAACCGCATTATCGCCACCGCAGCCAAGGAGCAGGATATTCCGATGCAGCGCGATATGGTGGGTGTTGATACGGGTACTGACGGCATGGCAGGCGTCCTGGCTTCGATTGACAGCGCCGCCACGTCAATTGGCTTCCCTATCCGTAATATGCATACCATTTCGGAAACCGGGAACACCCAGGACGTGCTGGCCGCCATTCATGCCCTCACCCACACTCTGCAAGCGCTGGATAAACTGCCTAACCTGGAGCGTGAGTTTCTGGATAATCATCCGCGCCTTGATCAGGCAAGCCCGCTTGCCCACCAAGGACACGCAAAACCTGACAACAGCGAGGAAAAACCGGCCTAAATGGCGAAAAAAACCCCGGCCATTGCTGGCCGGGGTAGTAATGACTCCTCCGTAATCCTTCCTAACAAACGTCCTGTTTGTACATCCCTGGGGTCACACAAGCGCTCCCTGCTTGCTCTTCCTGCCCACCTTTCCCTGTGATCAAACCTAGCTTGAAGATTCATTGTTTCAAATTCATTAATCTAGGATAAAAAAATACTAAGCTTTCTTAGGAACACCAGACACCGACCGAATCAGGGCTAATCAATGGGCGCACCCAGCGCATGCTGCTTATACTTGGAATACATCGACATTGGATATGCTACGCGGATGCGCCAACGGATGCGCCAATTGGGGAAACAACCATAGAAAGAGAAGGAGACCATCATGCTCGACATCATGGTAAGCCATAAAATCCATGGGCTGGATATAATTTGCCGCCGCTGCGGTAATGCAGAATCAGCCACAACGCCTTATCTAAACCGTTTCCAGCTGGAAGGAACAGATAAAGACACCGCGACGCTTCGCTGCCTTAACTGCCAAACGTCGGTATCGCTGCCCTTAAGCCAGCTAAATGCTCTCTTCTATACTCACGCCTGTTAACACACTCTATTTCTAAAATTGGCACAAGACACCCATACCAAAGTCTATGGCTTACAACCAACGGCCTATAAACGAAAGTGGTAGCATGCCTTCCCCTTATATTAGCGAATTGCTAATAAACTTACTGTGTTCTGGGAGAGAGGCGTATGGGAATATTATTATCGAACTGGCGCCACTGGATGCCATTATTAGCAGGGCCACTTCTTTTTGTACTGATACAGCTCGTGCTGCCCGAGACGCTTATTGACCCCGCACCTCGTACGGTTCTTGCTTTGACCGTTTGGATGGGCACTTGGTGGGTAACCGAACCCGTACCTATCCCCATTACCTCTTTTTTACCCATGCTGGTACTGCCCTTAAGCGGCGTGATGGTGCTGGATGAAGCCGTAGTGGGCTATGCCAACCCGGTTATCTATATGTACATGGGCGGGTTTATCCTTGCAATTGCCATTGAGCGTTGGAACTTGCATCGGCGTATTGCACTGGCCATTGTTAATCGCATTGGCAACAGCCTGCGCAGTATTGTGCTGGGAGTTTTGATTGCCTCGGCATTTCTTTCCATGTGGATTTCAAACGCCGCCACGGCGCTTATGATGCTCCCTATTGCCGTCGCGCTTACCAATGAACTGGACGAGCGTGACCAGTTTGAACGCGACCAGCGCGATAGCTTTGCACGTATTTTGCTGCTGACCGTCGCTTACTCTGCCTCCATTGGCGGGCTGGCAACGATTATCGGTTCCGTCCCCAATGCCATCGTGGTAGCGATGATCCCTCAGTTTTTCGAAGGCGTGGAAATCAGCTTCCTGCAGTGGATGATTTTTGCGCTGCCATTAACCCTGATTTTGCTGGTGGTACTGTATGTCTATCTCACCCGGCTATATGCAAGGATACCCAACACGCCTCTAGAAATTGACTTTGTAGCCCAGGAGCTTGAGTCCCTAGGTCCCATGAGTCAGGAAGAAAAGCGCGTGCTTGGGGTATTTGTGGTAACCGCTCTTGCTTGGGCGTTACGCGGCTGGCTGGCGCCATTTTTTGACTTGCCGATCAACGATACGCTGATTGCGGTCACCGCCGCTATTGCGTTGTTTGTGATTCCTGCCCATAACGAGAAACGCGCCCTGCTGGTGTGGGACGATATGAAGAGCCTGCCGTGGGGGCTGTTTATTCTTTGGGGGGGTGGTATGACGCTGGCCGCCGCGTTTGTCGCAAGCGACCTAACCGGCTGGATCAGCAGTCAGCTCCAACTGTTAGACGGGGTGAATTACTTCTGGCTACTGTTGATCATGGTGCTGTTGATGCTGTTCTTGACCGAGATTATCTCGAATACAGCGACTGCCAATATGGCATTACCTATCACTGCAGGTATGGCCGCCGCAATCACGACCGGCAATCCATTAGGCTTGATGGTAGCCGTTGCGCTAGCAACTACTTGCGCGTTTATGCTGCCTATCTCGACCCCGCCTAATGCGGCGGTTTTTTCTACAGGACGTATTTCCATCAAACAAATGGCAAAAGCAGGATTTGCCATGAATATTGTAAGCGCTATTGCGATCACACTATTTGTATACTTCATTATGCCCTTATTGCTGCCATCGCCTTGACAACTTACTAATTAAGTATCCACTTATTTAGCAGCAATAAAAAACCCCCGTCCATAACTGGCGGGGGGATTATTTCGTCCTTAATCCTGCATCACGAACATCCTGTTCATGCTTCCTTGTGCGCTGCAAATATCCTTGATTTGCTCTTCCCTATACACCGCAAACACTCCCTGTTTGCTCATCCATGTAGTGTTTTACACATCTTCCTTAATTACTCTTCCCTGTAATTTGCAAACATTCCTTATTTGCTCTTCCTTATGGTCTGCAAGCATTCCCGGCCTGCCCCTCCTTGTGACCTACAAGCAGTCCTTGCCTGCCCTCCTTGTGTACTTCGAACGTTCCTAGTTCGATTTCCCTTAAAGCAATTTCCTTATGCGATGAACGCACAATGGACCTTATCGTCTGTTAATTATCTAACCTAGGTTATGAAAAAACAAAAAAACAACTAATATTCCAAACAAAATAATCATTACAACAAGAAAATTAATTACCAATCAAAGATATAAATCAATATAAATATAAGAAAATACAGCTAACTCTTATATTTTTTTTAAATCTTTCCTTATTCTTAAAATAAAGATTATAAAATAAGTTAAAGACCCAACAACTAACAGTACAATATTATAAATATTAAAAAAACTGCCAAACTTTTATGGACAAAAGAATAAATAGCGTTATGTACAAACCTGTATGTATTAAGATACTAGAATTCATCAATTTGTACTCATTTCGTCATTTTAAAGCATTATAAAAACCAGTTTGGACGATAAATTACGGCCATGTAATGGCCCCTAACTTACGTCAGAAGAGGGCTGTACAACAGATGCCACCGTTGGAAACGTATCCTTACTTGCAAACAAGGGTTTTCAAATAGGCTACCGTGATCCTATATATGATTTATTTTGTTTCTAAATCAGTTTCGCAATGCTTTTGTACACTATATTTACAATTTTACTTGTACACTGCTTAACTATTCGCTACAGCCTGTACTGTTCGCGGCAAGGAAACCGCTCACAAGGGAATGACTGCTCATGGAGAGCAATGCAACATCATGGAAGGTTAAGGTAACGAAAAACAGTCCTCACTTTGAGGGCTGTTTTTCATGTGACCGCCCTGAAATCTTAAAAATCAGCTTATCGTGGCCTTGTTTCAAATCGTCCGCCCACATTCGCATGTCAATCCCGCCTGAAATAGAATAAAGCCATCCTGCAGTACAACGCCGACGTACCAGCGACGTTTAGGCAGGTTGTTGGTCCTTCCGATCAAAGAGTTATAAGAACTTTTCAACACGCCTGACAGCGTTAAACGGGTAAAGAATGGAACCAAGCAGTCAGCGGCAAAGGATTATTCTGCACTTTATGCGCTTTTCAGGAGTAGGCTTGGTACTGGGCACGCTCTTTTTTGCATTTTCGCTAACGCCCAGCCTAGTGCCCCGCCCGCTCATCGCGCAGGGCATCGTTTCGGGTCTTAGCTTCACTGCAGGCTATGCCTTGGGAGTAATGGGACATGGACTGTGGCGTTATCTCCATTTGCCCGAACCGACTCGACAGTTGCAAACGTATGTTCAATGGCTAGTCGCAACGCTATGCCTGAGTATCGCGATCATTTTTCTATGGCGGGCCGCCGAGTGGCAAAACAGTATTCGTCAGCTCATGGCTATGGAGCCCGCCAGCGGTACGCGCCCTTTTTCTATCGCGTTGATTGCCTTGGCCGTTTTCGCGTTTCTGATGCTCATAGCCCTGCTTTTCAAGCGTACATTCCGGCTGCTCTCCCGCAAGTTAGCGTATATCCTGCCGCGCCGAATGGCATATGTGCTGGGAACGGTAGCCGCTATTGCACTGTTTTGGCTCGTTATTGAAGGAGTTTTCTTTTCTTATGCCCTTAAGGTAGCCGACCGCTCTTATCAGCAGATGGACGAGCTGATGCAAAGCGATCTTGCTGCTTCTGAAAACCCCATGAAGCCAGGCAGCGCAGCATCGTTGATTAGTTGGGAAGCACTGGGAAGCCGGGGCCGCCGTTTTGTGACCGAGGGTCCCAGCGGTGCGCAGATCGGTGACTTCTTGGGCGAAGAGGCGCCTGACCCCATCCGCGTTTATGTAGGTCTTAATGCCGCTGAAACACCTGGCGAGCGGGCCGAACTGGCCCTGGCTGAGCTGATTCGGGTCGGCGGCTTTGAACGCTCAGTACTGATATTAGCTACCCCCACAGGGCGTGGCTGGGTAGACCCTGGGTCCCAGGATACGGTGGAATACCTTCACCGCGGCGATATTGCCACGGTTACCGCCCAATACTCCTACCTCCCCAGTCATCTATCGCTGATTGCTGAAGCAAAATATGGCGTCGAAAATGCCCGTGCGTTATTCACGGAAGTATATGGCTACTGGTCAAGCCTTCCCAGCGATGCGCGCCCCCGCCTGTATCTGTTTGGGCTCAGCTTGGGAGCGCTCAACTCAGACCTCTCATTTGACCTCTACGATATTATTGACGACCCGTTTAATGGTGTGCTCTGGAGCGGCCCGCCCTTTCGAAGCGATACATGGCAAAGTGTCACGGCAGACCGCGACCCTGGCTCGCCAGCTTGGCTCCCCACATTCCGTGGCGGCTCGGTTGTTCGCTTTATGAACCAGAACCAGGGGCTTCAAGCACTTTCAGGCGATTGGGGAGATTTCCGTATTGCCTACCTGCAATATGCCAGCGACCCCATCACATTTTTCGAACCTGCTGCTTTCTGGCGTGAACCGGCCTGGATGCGCGAGCCGCGTGGTCCGGATGTTTCCCCCGAGCTGCGCTGGTATCCGGTAGTCACGATGCTGCAGCTACTGGCAGACCTGGCAACCGGCAGTGCCCCCCCAGGCTTTGGCCATGAGTTTGCAGCGGAGCACTATATTGATGCCTGGACGGCGCTTTCTGAACCGCCCGGCTGGGATGATGCGTCATTGGCACGTTTGCGCCAGCACTTTATTCAGGCTAGGAACGTAGAAGCTAAGGATTAATCGCGTAGATGGCAGGCTTCTATAGGGTTGCATAGCCTTTCAGATGTAACTTGTGCAGAGTCTGCATTATCAATCTTTTAGTAGTTAACAAGTGAGCGGCCGTGAGCATCAACGCACGAACGTTTTATCGTAACGGGCCATCTCACCGTCAGAATGAGCCCAGCAGCTTCGCCCTTATCCGGCGCCAGTTCGATTTTCGCTCCATCGAAATTGGGCGCTGGGTAACCCCTGCCGAGCGCGACCATGCTGCGGCGCTTTTTCATGATGCGCTTTGCGATTTGATGTTGATTTTACAAGGACCCGAAACGCTGGTGTCGTTACGCGGTTCGCTCGCGCTGCAATATGGCTGCGGTGGACGACCAGGGGTGGCAGCTCATTACGACCCCGCGCAGCGCAGCTTTGCGCTGGCTAAAAATGCAGGACCGGGAAGCATCGCCCATGAGTGGTTTCACGCCTTTGATCACTATATTGCGCAAAAGTGCTTCCCGAGCATCCCTCGCGGCATGTTTGCCTCGACCGCTTGGCTAGCGGATGCATGCCCCATTCAGCATCCCCTGAACCAGCGCCTGATGGCCTGCTTTAAAGCCATTCTGTTAACGCCCGATGGCAGCCACCCCAGCGAACTGTTTCAACGTTCAGTGCAAATGGATCAAACACTGGGACAAACCTATTACAGCAAGCCCGAAGAACTTTGCGCCCGGGCGTTTGAAGCCTTTGTACAGGACGCGCCGATCAGGAATCACTTTCTCGTTAAAGGCACAAAAGCCACCCCGGAGGCCGAGCTGGGCCTTTATCCGCAAGGCAGCGCACGCCAGGCCATCAATGCAGCTTTTCACGATTACTTCAGCCAGTTGGGCCGTGCCTTAAACCGCTTGGTATAAGGCACGGCCAACCAGGCGCTGGTTCATCCTCCTCTCTTCTTTCTGCCCGTTAGTATCAGATAATCATGATTTTTTTATGGCTCCTAAGCACAAAGTCTAGGTTGTGCACCTAAAACAGAGTCACCATAATTCGCGCGACCTTAGTCTATTAACCATTAGTTTAATTTAGGAAATTACGAAATAGCCTAGATTGAAAAGCATGCTCAAGGAGCTGAAAATGTCGCTAAGCTTAGCGGGCCTAATTGCTATTGCTGCTATCGTAGCCATGCTATTAAGCGGACGTGTATCCCCCCTCGTGGCGTTCGTGCTGGTGCCTATTGTGGCCGCCCTGGTTACTGGTTTTGGTATCGACGACATCGCGACATTTTATGAACAAGGGTTCGCTCGGGTTATTCCTGTCGCCGTCATGTTTGTATTTGCCATTCTGTTTTTCGGCATTCTTCAGGATGCAGGGCTTTTTGAGCCGATCATTCTTAAGGTACTGTCGATATCCAGAGGCAACGTGGTCAGCATTACCGTCGCCACCGCACTGGTTGCCAGTATTGCGCACCTGGATGGCTCCGGGGCGACCACTTTTCTGCTGACCATCCCGGCCCTCTTGCCCACCTACCAACGTTTGCGTATGAGTCCTTACCTGCTGTTACTGCTGGTTGGCCTGGGCGCTAGCATCATGAACATGCTGCCTTGGGCCGGCCCGCTTGCCCGGATTGGCTCCGTACTCGGCATGAGCGCCGGTGAGTTATGGCGTCCGCTAATCCCGCTGCAGATATTTGCGTTGCTGCTTCTGCTGGCGCTGGCCGTGGTATTGGGCCTGCGCGAAAACCGCCGAATCAAACGCCTGCCTCCGCTTACCGCCCACGATAATACAGTCAGTGGCGCCGCTATCCAGCAAACCGCTGACACGCAGCCGGTAGACAAGGTGCCTGGCTGGCGAATGGCGTTTAACGCGCTGCTATTGATTGCCGTGGTTGGCGCACTGACGACCGACGTTTTACCGCCTGCGCTGGTCTTCATGGTAGGAGTTGCCATCGCCCTGCCAGTGAATATCTCCCAGATGGATGGCCAGATGCAGAGTATCAAGCGACATGCTCCCAATGCCCTGATCATGGCAACGATCATTATTGCCGCCGGTACTTTCCTGGGCATCCTTAACGGTTCCAATATGCTGAGCGAGCTATCGGCGGATATCGTCGCCATCCTGCCGGCCGCGGTAGTGCCCTATATGCATATATTGATTGGCATTTTCGGCGTTCCGTTTGACCTTATACTCAGTACCGATGCGTACTTCTTCGCCTTTCTGCCCATCGTAGTTGAAGTGGTAGGCAACGCAGGCGTACCGGCGGTTTCCACTGCCTATGCAATGGTAATCGGTAATATTATCGGCACCTTTGTTAGCCCGCTGGCCCCGGCCGTCTGGCTTGCATTACAGCTTGCCGGGCTGGAAATGGGCAAGCATATCCGCTACTCCTTTGGCATCATGTGGGGCTTTAGCTTGGTACTGCTGTTGTTTGGTTACTTGTCAGGCACTATCACCTTATAGCTTTTTAAGTAGCCCTGTTGCACGGTTTCTTTAAAACGCGATAAACCGGACTGGGTATCGAAACGGCGCACTTGGTTAACCACCTTGTGCGCCGTTTTGCATCTGCCTATTCCTCTCTGCGTAATCGTTTTGCAGCAATCCCCGAGCGGAAATGGACTCAGTATTATCGTTGGGGCGAGACGGGCATCAGCCATATTCAAGACAGGCTTGATTAGCGGTCGAGCACATCATTCCACTCAGGATGGCGCGCAAATTGAGCATTTACAAATGAGCACAGTGGCATAATTTTCTTACCGGCGTGTCGCGCCTCCTCTACTGCGTGACGCACTAATGCAGCGCCAATTGATTGTTTCCGCATACTGCTAGGTACGAAGGTATGGTCGATAATCAGCAGCGAATCACCCGCTTTGGAGTAGGTCATTTCCGCATTCCCCTTATCGAGATGAATCACGTAGCGACCTCTTGTCTCTCCTTCCTCATGCTGAATAGAAAAGGCAGGTTCTGTTCCGTTTGACATAATATGTACCTCCTAGCTAACGAGCCGATGTAGCAGTACGCTTAGCTATTATTGATACTTTTAAAAATGTAGCTCAGCAAAGCTTTGACGATAAACTGCCATTTTTCGAGCAGACATTGTGGGCCTTGATGTAAAACGTTTCATGAACATAAAGCGATAAGCCATAAACGCAATTACATAACACTGGCGGTCGAGTCTATGCTGTGATGTACCAATAGAGGAGGTGCAATATGTCTCAGCAACAATGTGCATGCCCCAAGTGCGATTGTTCAGTTGATAGTCAGGCCATTGAGAAAAACGGCCAGAAATTCTGCTCTGAGTCGTGCGCCATTGGCCATGAAGACGGCTCTACCGGCTGTGGTCATAATTGCAATTGCGGTAAGTGATCGCTAGGCAGTACCAGGTTAGACAACAAGATACAGCGCTCGGCAGCCTCTGCCGGGCGCTTTTGGTTTAGCGTAGCCAAAGTGCTCTCCCTGCATCTCACTTCAATCAAACTATAAAATCCCTCTATCGTGCGAAAACGCAGCCCATGCGCTAAGCTGAAAGACCATCCAAGCCACTTACAAGGAATGTAAAATGCCTTCTACTACCGTTATTGTCGTTGTTGTCGTGATCATCGCCGTACTGGGGATTGGTTTCAGCGGCGTTCTACCGTTCTAACCCACCAGCAGCTGGACTAATATATTTAACTCTATAAGGCAGATGGGGAGGTTTGAACTTCCACATTCTGTAATAAAAAGCCCGCTGGGAAGTCAGCGGGCTTTTTTCGGCCCTCCTGGGCCGGTAACAAACTTGTCCAATCAGAAGCCTTCCAGCACGACCTTGCCTTTCGCCTTGCCGCTTTCCAGCAGCGCATGAGCACGACGAAGATTTTCGGCACTAATGCGCCCGTAGTTCTCGCCCAAGGTAGTGCGCAAAATACCCGCATCAATCTGCCGCGCAACTTCATTGAGGATATTGTGCTGCTCCTGCATGTCCTCTGTTTCGTACAGCGAACGGGTATACATTAGCTCCCAATGCAGCGACAGGCTCTTGCGCTTCAGCGGTACGACGTCCAGCGTGGCCGGATCATCGATCAGTCCCAGCTTACCCTGGGGCTTCAGCGACTCGATGATTTGCTCGTAGTGCCGATCGCTCTGCGTCAGGCTTGCAACATAATTGACTTCAGGAATACCGATGCGCTTGAGCTCTTCGCTGAGCGGCTTGGTATGGTCGATGACGTGATGTGCGCCAAGCTCGGTAACCCATGCCTGGGTTTCTGGACGCGAAGCCGTACCAATGATGGTCAGCCCGGTGAACTGCCGCGCCAACTGAGTCAAGATCGAGCCCACCCCGCCTGCAGCGCCAATGATCAACAGCGTTTCGTCGTGATCGGTAGTATCGCGCGCAACACCCAAGCGATCAAAGAGCAGCTCCCAAGCGGTCAAGGAAGTCAGTGGCAATGCCGCCGCCTGGCTGAAGTCTAACGACTCAGGCATTGAGCCGACGATACGCTCGTCTACCAGCTGCAGTTCGCTGTTGCTGCCCGGGCGGATCAGCGACCCGGCGTACCAGACCCTGTCACCAGGCTTGAATAACGTCACGTCGGAACCAACCGACTTGACCACACCCGCGGCGTCCCACCCGAGGATACGCGGCTGGCTTTCGTCCTCGTGGGGCACGTAGCCCTGCCGCACCTTGGTATCGACAGGATTGACCGATACGGCCTTGACCTCTACGAGCAAATCGCGCGGCCCCGGCACTGGATCAGGAAGGTCGATTTCCACCAGGGCATCAGGGTGTTCAACAGGCAAACATTTGAAGTGTGCGATAGCTTTCATTCGGAGTTCCTCAGGAAACGCGGTACATTTTCGTAACGGAGAATTTTTCAGCAGTGCGTTCGATGACTGGCAGCGCTGCCTGAAAATGCGATGTCGCTTCGTGCGCAGTCAGCGCCGATTCGTCCCGCCATTGCTCGATCATGTGAAAGGTGCGAGCTTGCTCGGCATCACGATGGAAGTCGTACTGGATACAGTCTGCTTCGGCTCGGCTTAGGGCTTGCAGGTCCTGCAACGTTTGCTCGAGCTCGGCTTCGGAGCCGGTCTTGGCGAGTAGCGTAGCGACCAGTGTTAGGGGAACTGTCATCAAACCTCCTGTCTATGATTAATTGAGAGGCGCTGTTCGATCGGCACGAATGTATTGTAGATGCTCATACCGACCATATAGCGAAGAATCCAAATTTGGATTACAACGCGACAACAATTTTTCCCACCTGGGCATTCGACTCCATATAGCGGTGAGCCTCGGCCATTTCGTCGAAGCCGAATGTACGATCGATTACCGGCCGCAGCTGCCCGGAGGCGAGCCCTTTATTGATGAAATACTTGGCCCGTTCGAGTTTTTCTAGATCTTCAGTAATCTCGAAAAGCTGATAACCGCGCAGCGTTAGATGCTTGCCGAGCAGATCCATGACCGACACAGGGATATCCCGACTGTCCAAAGCGCCGTACTGGAAGAAGATGCCGTGTTTTGCTAGCGCCTTAAGCACCAGGGCTACTTCGGGTCCGCCCACCGGATCGAAGGCCATGCGAGCACCCTCGCCATTGGTAATAGCCATGACCTCGGCCACCATGTCTTGCTCTTGGGTCGCAATGACTGCCGCCGCTCCTGCCTTGAGCAAGGCCTCACGCTTGTCGCTAGTCCGGGTCAGCGCCACAGGGGTGGCACCTACCATGCTGGCAATCTGGATAGCGGCAAGCCCCACGCTACTGGACGCCGCACGGATCAGCACTGTCTCTCCCGCCTGCAGCCCACCGAGTTCAATCAGCGCGCCATAGGCTGTGACAAACTTCATCCACGTCGCTGCGGCCTCGACAAAAGAGAGCGTTTCTGGATGTTTTACCACCGCATGTGCGGGTGCGTTGACCAACTCCCCGTACAAGCCATATTCGGCAAACGAAAAAGCCGGCACCACGCTAACCACATCGCCAACAGCGAAGCTGACCACGCCCGGACCCACTGCCGCTACGGTTCCCGCAGCCTCATAACCCAACATGGCAGGGAAAGTCGGCTCGATAACGTACTGGCCTGTACGGTACATCACCTCGGCCCGGTTGATACCAAGCGCCTTGACGCGAATTTGAACCTCGTTCGCGCCGGGAGCGGGCACGTCAACCTCATCGACCTGCAGAACCTCGGGGCCACCAGTGTGATGAAAGCGTATGACACGAGACATAGCGTTATCCTCAGCTAATGATACGGAGAACCAAGCCATAGAAACTGGCTCAGCCGAGTAACCACCAACGCCTCCCGGCGCTGGTGTATCAGGCGATTAAGCCACTCAAGGCCGTCCTCGCCCCGACGGGATCACTTGTAGCGTTCTAACCAGTGTGCATAGGGCGCGGGCAACGTCCAGGCTGCACGCTCTACGCCCAACTCTTGAGCGGCAAAGTAGGACCAGTTCGGGTTACCCAAATGCGCCCGGCCAATCATCGCCAGATCCAGCTGACCACTTCTGACCGCTTCTTCAGCGATGCTCGGCGTGCCGAAGCCCCATGCCGAGGCCACCGGGATTCCCGCCTCGCGCCGTACGCGCTGAGCAACGTCGCCCATGAAGCCCGGGGCCCAGGGAATATTGGACTCGGGAATGGTGAAACCGATACTGACGCTGAGCAGGTCCAGCCCACCATCCTTAAAGCGACGTGTCAGCTCAATAGCCTCGCTCAGGGTCTGTTCGTCCCGGCCGTCGTATTCGATAACACCGAGACGAGCTGTCAGCGGCAGGTGTTCCGGCCATACCTCGCGAACCGCCGCCAGTGTTTCCAGGAGGAAACGGCTACGGTTGTCGAAGCTACCGCCGTAGGCGTCATCACGATGGTTGGAGTGCTCGGAGAGGAATGACTGGGCCAGATAACCATGGGCAAAATGCAGCTCCAGCCACTCGAAGCCAGCGTCGCGCGCACGGCGAGCGGCCGCCACGAAATCCTCGCGCACCTGAGCAATATCTTCCAGCGTCATGGCTTTCGGCTGCTTGTTGAGGTGGGCGCCAAAGGCAACCGCCGACGGGGCAATGGTCTGCCAGCCACGCGAATCATCCTCGCCGATATGGTCATCGCCTTCCCACGGACGGTTCGCGCTGGCCTTGCGCCCTGCATGGGCAATCTGGATACCCGGCACCGAACCGGCCGCTTTGATCGATTGCACCACTGGCACGAAGGCCTGGGCAAGCTCGTCATTCCAGATACCAGCGCACCCGGGTGTGATACGGCCTTCCGGCGAGACGGCGGTTGCCTCGATCACCACCAGCCCCGCTCCACCGCGTGCCAAGGATGCGTAGTGCACACGGTGCCACTCATTGATCAGGCCATCTTCGGCGGAGTACATGCACATGGGGGGAATGGCGATCCGGTTACGCAGGGTGACGTCTTTCAGCGTGAAGGGTTGGAACAGCGCAGACATTAAGGTTTCTCCGAAAGGGTTATTACTTAATTTCGATAATATTCGAACTATGGACAAAGGGCAAATTCGTGTATGATTTACCCATGCGCCCTTTCAAACATCCCCCCGTTAGTGAGTTCGTTCTTGAGCGTCTACTTTACGCCTTGAGTGATCCTGTGCGTCTGGAAATTGTTCGGCACCTTGACGAATTAGGTGAGGCAAGCTGCGGCGAGTTAGATGGTGGCCGCCCGAAGTCCACCATGTCGCATCATTTCCGGATACTGCGAGATGTCGGGTTAGTACATACTCAGACTATCGGCACGACCCACATGAATTCGCTACGTAAAGATGACATGAATAGTCGGTTTCCAGGTCTACTGGATGCGATTCTTGTCCAGAAGGAATAGTGCTGGCTGTACGAAATACTGGAGTTGATAGGCCGCCATTATAATTCTATGGAGCAGATGGGGCCCCGAACTCCTACCGCGTCCTACAAGAAAAGCTCCTAGAAATTAGCGCCACGAAGATGCCGATAAAGGACGATCAGTAGCAAAGGGAAATAAGCTCGGCGACACCCCAGAACCTTGCCGTGAAAATAACTACATCATACTGTTAGCTTCACGAAATACGCCGCAACCCGCTTAGGCCCAAGCTATTGATTACGCTTGCCACCGAACAAAATACCCACGCGCGCGCGCCGCAACGGTTCCCCGACCAAGGCGATCAGCCCGACCCCTACCGCAATGGCAAGTATATCGGAAGGTATCAACTTGAAACCGCCTAAGGCGATTAGCAAAGCTGTGGCCGCAGCAGGTGGATGCGAGGCCTTGAGTAGTTGCTGAATAAACAAGCAAACGCCCATCGCGATGGCCGACGCGCCGACACGCGACAGAGCCATAGTCTGGCTCGACAGCACCGATGGGTCCTGGCTTGCCCCGGTCAGCAGAACACCGACTGCACCTGCGGCCACACCAGTCGCGTGCCCTACTACTGTGTTGTAAAGCCTGGCTGACTCTAGGTTGGGCTTGTGCATATGTAAATAAATGCTCGGCCCCAAGCTAGGGAATAGCCAAGGTTGGCCGGCAACTAGCGCTACACCCCCGATCAATAGCGTCGTGAGTGCAGCGGCAACCGGCGACCAGAACCACTCCGGGCCGCCAAACGATCTTACATTCTTCTTCATGTTCTCGCTCATCAGCTGGGCACTATCAGGCTTTGCGGAGCGGTCTGCTTGATCCGCGTCTTCAGCCAAGCCAGTTGCCGGCTATTGTGCCCCGACATGCGCTGCAATAGTTCCATCATTTCATCGTCGCGCAGCGCCTGCGCTGCCTGCTGCAATACGACAATCGATATATGCGACTCCTGTGCCAATAGCCAGCAGTCATGCAGGTCGCGCAGAAGCGAGAGAGGCCCTTCATGGTGGCTTGGCTGAAGCACCTCAAGCAGCTTGTCTGCCTCTCTTATCTGGGTTTCACCATAGCGCTGAATACACGGCTGCAGGTCTTCGGCATGCGCTTGTGAGAAGCGCGCCAGCATTTTGCATATCGCACCAATGTCCGGCTCAGCCTTATGCTTTTCCGCCACCCCAAACAGCGCCTGGGCCGTGGCGCGCGAGCTATCGTCGAGCAGACCGAGATAATCAGCCACATGCTGTCTGGGGTTCTCTGAAGCTTCCTTTAAATGCTCGTCGCGTTTCGGATCATCCAGCTCGAAGGGTTGGCCCAGCTGCATCTTTTGTAAACGCACTGCGGCGTACTTGAAATACGGCTGCTTGCTCACCGGGTCCCATTCATACAGCGTTATCTCATTGACTGCCCGTGACCGCTCGTCATCGTCCCAGTAGCCATAGTGAAACGGCATGAACAGATGGCCAGGTTCGATATCACCAAGACGCGCAACAGCGTATGCCCAACCGCGCCGGCTCTCGATCTGCAACATGTCTCCCTCTTCGATCCCCTGACGCGCTGCATCCTCGGCATTAAGCTGAATAAAGGCATCCGGCGCCGCTTCGTTCAGTTCTCGAGAATGGGCTGTCTTGGTCCGCGTATGAAAGTGGTACACCACTCTTCCAGTGGTCAGGTGTAAAGGGTAATCGTCGTCCACTGTTTCGTGAGGAGCAACGTAGTCGGTGCCCTTCAATAGAGCGCGACCAGCGGGGTGCAGAGCTTTGAATGTTTTGGGTGTGACGGCCGCGCCGGTATCAAGATCATGGCCAAAATTTTCTGCTGTATCATAAAATGTGCGAAAGACGTGATCGGTATAAAGGTGCTCGCACCCGTCCGGATACTGCTCATTGCATGGCCACTGGATACCAGAGCCACCGCTTAGCTTTTCATAACTCATCCCTGTGTAATCACAGAGTTGTCCCCGTGTGCATTCGCGCCACGCATCGAATGCCTCCTCGGGCGTGTTCCACTTGATCAACGGCTCGCCATCCTTATCGCGGAAATCCATCCGACGTGCGTAATCGAGCCAGATATCGAGATCGGCGCGCGCTTCACCCGGAGGCTCGATAGCCTTGTGTGAAATGTGCACCGTTCGGTCTACGTTAGTGAAGCAACCGGTTTTCTCGCCCCAGATCGCTGCTGGTAACACTACATCGGCAAGCGCGGTCGTCTCGGTATGAAAGCCATCCTGCACTACCACGAAGAGATCATCACGCGAAAGCATCGCACGCACACGATGCAGGTTCGGTAATGATACGGCTGGATTGGTGGCCGAAATCCAGAGCATCTTCAAAGTGCCTTTTTCCGCATAGCGGAAGATTTCCAGTGCGTGCGTCGGCGGCTTCCAGGCTGGAAGTTGCTCTTTCTCGATGTTCCACACATCTGCCAACTGTTGGACATGGTCCGGGTTTTCCCAATTGCGAAAGGCTGGCAGGTCGCCGTCGGCACCGCACTCACGCGTGTTCTGCGCCGTAGGCTGGCCATTCATCTGCAATATCCCGCTGCCAGGCTTACCAATTAGCCCGCGGATGAGGTTAATGTTGTTAACCTGAACCGCTGCAGCCGTTGCCTGGTTCGACTGATAGACGCCCTGCAAGACTGTCGAGACTAGGCTTTTGGCCTCGCCGAGAATCGCAGCAGCAGCACGCAGATCAGCTACCGGCACGCCGGTCAGTTCTTCAACACGCTCTGGTGAATACTTCGCCACCGTTTGCCTGAGCGTATCGAAGCCCATTGTGTGATTGTCGATGAAGTCCTGGTCGATGTGTCCCGCTTCAATGATCAAGTTGAGCAGACCGTTGAGCAATGGCACGTTGGTGCCGACCCGTGGCGCCAGGTGAACATCCGCCTCGGCCGCAGTAGCCGTACGCCGCGGATCAATCACCACCAGCTTGGGCGGGCGGGGTCCGTGTAGCCGGTCGAGAATTCGCATCCATAACACGGTCTGGGTATTGGAAATGTTGTGGCCGACGTGGAGGATCGCGTCGGTCGTGTCCAGATCAGTATAGCTACCCGGCTGACCATCCGAGCCGAAGCTTTCCTTCAACGCTGCGGCAGCAGTGGCGGTGCATAACCGGGTATTACCATCCATGTGGGGCGTGCCAAGGCCAGCCTTGCCAATCACGGCGAGGGTATAGTATTCCTCCAGAAACAGCTGGCCCGAGGTGTAGAAGCCTATCGCGTTGGCTGTATATCGTTCGTGGATTTCCTTTGAGCGACGCACAATCAGGTCCATCGCCTCGTCCCAGCTGGTCGGTTCCAGCTCTCCGCTTTCGCGGCGAACCAGCGGCTGAGTAAGTCGATTTTCGCTGTGATTGGCAACCCAACCGTGCATTCCCTTCGGCCCAAGGCGGCCTCGATTGACCCGGTCATCACTACGACCGCGCACGCCGACGATCTTCCCGTCTTTGACGCCGATGTCTAACCCGCACCCGTTCGAACACAGCACGCAGGCCGATTGTACCCAGCGGTCGGGCGTATCGTCGGCAAGCTGATAATCCAGGCGATCAAGCCATTGGCCAGCGTAGGGCGTTCTTTCTCCCCAGATATTTTCGATACTGTCTCGTGATCGTGTTGTCATGGCAGGCTCCTATCACGTACCTATGTGTCGGCTAAGGGCAGCATAGTAGATGGCGGTAATTTCAACCTAGTTGAGGATCGCTGGATCAAGCTAGCTGAATTAACACCGCAGGGCCTGGCCCGGCATCGACGTACGTAGTGAGATCAAGGCTCTGACCTAGATTAATAAAACATAATATTCGGGATCAGCAGAGCCTCTGCATGGGTATAACGCCGTCGATATCTGGGTAGGGTTTATCAACCTGAAGGATGCGATCGCAAGTGTTCTTGGGCAAGATATCGCCGACGAAACCGACAATGTGGCCAACTTGTAAGAACGCTCGACAACACTGAACAAGTCGCTCAGGAAAGAAGAGGGAGCATCTGGTTAGTTAGCTAATGGCATACTAGATGATAGGTACAGGCACGCTCCCCTGAGATTGATAGGAGCAGACGGGGTTCTTGGCTGATTTTCTTTCATGACTCGACAGATTCGTTCTACAATTCATCGGCCGAAGAGTTAAAGGGAAGTCAACGTAGCAATATTTTCCATTTGCCCTAAAAAAAACCGCCAACGGCTATAGACACCGTTGGCAGATACAGGGGATTCCTTTCCCAAGCTTACTGAAAATTCCTTTAATTATGGCTTGGCGCCATCAGGAGTTACGGCCTCCACCATGACTGTTCTGCCCGCCTTTCTTGCCAGCTTCAGACGCTTTCTCGGGGTCATTGGCGAAATTGCCGCCGCTATTCTGCCCACCCTTGTGGCCAGCTTCTGACGCTTTTTCAGGATCGTTGGCAAAGTTGCCACCGCTTTTCTTTCCCGCCTCAGAAGCCTTCTCGGGGTCATTAGCGAAGTTACCTCCGCTATGCTCACCACCTTTCTTGCCTGCTTCAGAGGCGCGCTTGGGATCTTCTGCAAAATTACCTGAACCGCCACGATGTTCAGCCATGATAGCTCTCCTTCGTAGTCGATAATTGGCTAGATATCCTCTTCAATTTGATGAAGGGATATCTTTCTCTTCACGGTTAGCTGTAACCAGCGTTTAACCACTTTCCCGTGTGCACTTGTCACACTAGTAAACGATGATTTACCTAGCAAATAGATATTTGTAAAATTACATGTCCAGATAACCAGCAATAATACTCAGAACCGTCATGGGTATCTCTGTGGCCTTTTAGGCTCCCCCATAATAGCCTCAGAAAATAAGCATTAATAGGCCGATAACCACGACCAAGCCTATGATAAATATGATGCCTGCCGTACTTGCCAGAAACTTCAACATGTCACCTCTCCTTGTCAGTCTAGTGTATAACCAAGCTTGCTCTGAGCTAGGCAGTTCTCGAAGTTAGAGCAAAAGAATTAGCCTTAGTTAAACTCGATAAATGGGGTCCGTACTTACTCAACCTTGCCAAGGTAATCCCCCCATTTTCAGAGGGTTTCAAAAGTAGAGTTCAGACCACAGCGGCCAGTTTCTGTTGAGGGGTGATCCCTCCAAGCCCCATATTAGGGCGCTCGTGATTGTAGTGCCAGAGCCAACGAGTGGCGTAATCCTGAACCTCTTCGGTACTTTCAAACAGGTATTGGGCTAACCAGTCATAGCGCACCGTTCGATTGTAGCGTTCTATATAAGCATTCTGCTGGGGTTTTCCTGGCTGGATAAACATCAGCTGAATACCTTGACCTTCCGCCCATGCCGATAACTTACCACTGATATATTCTGGCCCGT
>NZ_RZHF01000023.1 GCF_003990185.1 Vreelandella nanhaiensis
TAGTACTTGCTGAATAAGCAGGTTGGAGCCAGCCATCTGTACCAAAATCTCTGATGCCAATCAGTGGATTTAGGAGATGTACACATGGCTGACAACGTAAAGAATAGCTCTGTGAAGGTGATGATCGCCATCGACATTGCTAAAACGTCCCATGATGCGGTCATTTTATGGCCGTCAGGTCGTACCAAAACGTTTAAGTTGCCTAACACGTTAGTGGGTTATCAGAACCTCCTTCATGCAGCAGAAGCACCTGCTGAAGATATTTTGGTGGCCTTTGAACCAACGGCTGACTTTCATCGTAATATTGCCTATTGGTTAAGGTCTCAAGGCGCCTTGTGCCATATGGTGTCGTCTTTAGCCTGCGCCAGAGCGCGTGAAATGTTGTTTAAAAGCTGGGATAAAAACGACAAGAAAGACGCGCGGGTTATCATGTACTTGATGCAGCAGGGCATGATGCAACCATTTTACGATCCGTTAGTGAATGAAATGTTAGATATTCAGGAGCTTGCGAATACGTATTATCAAATCTCACTCGCTAGATCCCGCTGTCAACATAGTTTATTTAATCATTACCTCACCCTCTTTTTTCCAGAAATGGAGCGTTTTTTTAATAGCACCCGTGCCGTATGGTTTTGCCGCTTCTTGCTGAAATTCCCTACTCCACTAAGTATCACGCGCTATAAAAAAACGACCTTCGTGCAACGTGCTTGGGAGGTAGTGGGGAGGAAGGTGGCCAAACAGCGTTTTTTAGAAGAGATGTATGAAGTGGCAGAGCAGTCGATAGCGTTACCCGTACCGCTTAATAGCCCCGCAATTGCCACCTTCAAATTGCAGATCAGACGTTATTTAAAGCTAACAGAGCAACGGCAGCAAATCGAAGAAGCCGCTGACCAGTTGATATCTCACCGCGATGATTACCAGCGACTTCGGACATTGCCTGGTATTGGTCCTATCATTGCGTTAGTTATTATTGCCGAAAGCGGTGACCTAACGCGTTTTTGTCATTATCGCCAATACCTTAGCTTTTGCGGCTTCAACTTGTCGGCAAGTCAAAGTGGTAAACAACAAGGGCATTACCGCTTATCAAAGCGAGGCAATGCACGTTTACGGTACGCCTTCTGGTTGGCAGCCACGGTCGCCATCAGACAGCGGGAAAATACATTTCGACAGAAATACGAGCGCTATATTCGGGCAACCCCTGATGATCCTGATATCAAGCGGAAAGCCCGTGTGGCAGTGGCTGTTAAATTAGCCCGCGTCGCGCATGCTTTAATAAAGACAGGTAGTGATTATCGAGGCTATTATGAGTTCGGTTGTGAGACGTAAATCTGTGCCGTTAGGGCGCCCAGTGACCCTGTAGATAATGCTCAACGCTCACAACCGTTCCAAAATGCTTTGTTAAGTCCTGTTGGGCCATTTGGACCCTTGTACACTATGGTAAGCACCCTTTAGATCTGGTTGCGACGTATGAGCCTGAGTAGTGAGTAAGTGTTCCGATGCCGAGCACGAAGTGAGATTTTGTGTACATATTGAGCGGGTCCGTAGGTAGTCCGTTATCCAGCGTGATGGTCTGGCCAGCGCCCCGACGAGGCTTCAGCAGGCGGATCATGGCCGCTTTCATCAGCTCCGCCGAGCCCCTGGGCAGCCTTGCCGCCAGCAGGTACTCGCTGCGACGCTCGACCAGCGTGACCAGGCCTGAATGCTTGTGCCCCTGGAGTACGGTGTCGCCCTCCCAATGGCCGATAAAGCGCCGGTTTTCGACCTCAGCGAGGCGGTGCTCGATGCCTATCCGGTTAGGGATCTTGCCAAGCCCTGAGCTCTTGGCCTGAGTGCGATGCTTGCTGCGACGTTTGGGCTGACGCAGATGCTGCCAGAGATCGCCGCCCTGCGCCTTGTCATCCCAGATTAAGTAATAGATCCACTGATGGCTGACACCGACGCCTGCCAGGGGCGCGATGAAGCCGCTGATCTGCTTTGGGCTCCACTCCTCATACAGCCTGCCGACAACGGCAGTGATCATGCTCGGCAGGTGCTTCGTCCACTTCCAGGCGGTACGACGCCGCTGATCACTGAGCACCTGAGCCTGCTCGGGATCGTAGCCACAAGAGGTGGCGTTACGGCGCAGCTCAAGGCTGACGGTGCTGTTATGGATGCCAAGCTCTCCGGCGATCTGCCGCTGGCTCAGGTCATGGCGGGCGTAGATCTGTTATCGTTGGATCTGGGTCAGCTATCGGTATCCCATGCTCTTCTTCACTTTGGTCGGTGAGCCGAGAAGGGTACCGGCGCTGGTCCTCCTACCTCTACCGTGCTGTCCAAAGTGCTGCGTTTATTCTATGAACCCAGGTTTAAAAGGGTATACGGATTTAATGGTTGATGGGGCACCTTCACCCCATCAATCTGATACCACCCTCAGATGGTTGATAGATCGACTCCGTAGTTGAGTTCCTCTGCGAAGTCCGGCAGTCCGTAACCGATGGTTTTCTTGTAGAAAGGAGAGACCTTCGCAGTCGGTGCCTTCTTCTTGTGCTTCGTGGTGTAGAGCATTCGTGCCCGCATCACCTCGAAGGAGTAACCGCGCCCTTCACGGTTCTTGTCCTTGGCCAGTCGGTTGATGGACTCCGTGTAAGCGTTGGTGACGGGCATGTCCGTCTCGAAGTAGGTCATGGTCTCTTCGCGCCAGTTTCCCACTGCCCTGACCAGATCGCTCCAGACTTCCTTTTGGCCCTTCGGGATGGTGGCTATCCACTCGTCCAGGGCGGCTTCTGCCTGGAGCCGTGTGGTGGCGTCCCAGATGCCGTAGAAGCGCTCCTTGTGCTCGTAGGCGGCCAGCAGTTGCGGGAACGCGCCTGTCCAGGTCTCCATGATGAGGCGCTCCCGGTCTGAGACTTCGTGAGCGCGTTTCAGCAGGATTTTCCGGTCTCCCTTGAGAGTTCGGCTCTGGGACGGTTTCAGCTCCTTTCTGAGGCCCTTGCGCACCCTCTCTAGGGCATCGTTGGCCATGCGCACCACATGGAACTTATCGACCACGATACGGGCCTGGGGCAGCACAGCCTTGACCGCTGCCCGGTAGGGGTTCCACATGTCCATGCTGACGATCTCGACCTTCTGCCGGTCTTTCAGCTTCATCAGGTAATTGGTCACCACGTCCTGGCGGCGGGTGGCCAGCAGGTCGAGCAGGGTTCGCTCCTCGATGTTGGTCAGGATGCAGCGGTAGCGCTTGTTCAGGTATAGCTCGTCAATGCCCAGGATGCGGGGCGTCTCGAAGCGGTGCCAGCGCCCCAGGAACTCGGCGCGGGCGTTGAAGATGTCGCGCACCGTCTTCTCGTCCAGGCCGGTCTCTGTGCCGCCACAAAGGTGTAGGGGTGGTTGAAGGATTCCTTCTCCACGTACTCATGCAGCCGCAGTGTCATACGGAATCCGTCCACCACCTCCGGTAGCTGGGGCCTGAATGTTGTCTTGCAGGCCCGGCAGGTGTATCGGCGGCGGACCAACCAGAGAGTGACCCGCTTGCCTTGGATGGGCAGATCACGATGGGGAACATCACGCTTGCCGAACCGCACGAACTCACCCTGCACGCCGCATTCCTCGCAGGCGATCGGATCGGGCACGTCCACCTGGAAGTGCATTTCGTCGTCGGTTGATTTGCAGCCCAGTACTTGGTATTGCGGCAGGTGAAGGATGTTGTCGGGAAGTTCGGTCATGGTGTTGTATAGGCGTAGGTGTCAGTCAGATCCATCCGGCTCGGCATTGGTGTTTGTTTTTTTACCCAACAAGCTGCCGGAAACGAAAAGTAAGGCACCGAGGACAATTGCAATATCAGCCAGGTTGAAGACCGGCCAATGCCAGTCTCGCCAATAGAAATCAAAGGAATCCACAACATAGCCGCGAAAGACCCGGTCAATCAGGTTGCCCATGGCGCCACCGAGGATAAGACTGTAAGCGATGGCTTCTCCTTTATGACGATTTTCAAGGATCAGCTTGATCAGAAAAATCGAGACCACCACCGCGATTCCGATAAAAAAGTAGCGCTGCCAGCCTCCACCATTCGCAAAAAGACTGAATGCGGCACCGGTGTTCCATAGGTGCACCCAGTTAAAGAACGGGGTCACTGAAATAGACTCGCCATAGGCCATTGATTGCTGCACCAGCCATTTTACGGCCTGATCAGACGCTGCCAGCAGGCCCGATATGGACAACAGGGCATACGGCGAGAGCTTTTTGCCAATAATGAGCATTATTTAACCCTTCAACGCCAGAATGCGTCTGGCACCGTTAAGTACAATGACCCCCGCGATGGTGCCGATAATCAGATCCGGATAATTGGACCCGGTCCACGCGACCAGGGCGCCGGCGGTGATGACCCCCAGGTTGATCACCACGTCGTTGGCCGAGAATATCCAGCTTGCCTTCATGTGCGCCCCGCCCTCCCGATGTTTGGATATGAGCAGCAGACAACTGGTATTGGCAATCAATGCGACGAATGCGATAGCCATCATCACCAGCGATTCAGGCTCACTACCGAATACAAAGCGTCTCACCACCTCTACGAGCACGCCCACAGCCAAGATCAGTTGCAGTACACCAGCAAGATGCGCGGCACGTACCTGCATTTTCACGCTATGTCCAACCGCATAAAGGGCAAGCCCGTACACCGCCGCATCGGCAAAATTGTCCAGGGATTCTCCAATCAGGCCGGTGGACTGGGCGATCAGACCGGCAGTCATTTCCACCACGAACAGAAGTGCATTGATGCCGAGCAACCAGCGCAGGGCCCCGGATTCTTGCTTAGCAGAAGCTGCCGAGAACTCGGCGGCCTTGATGGTCTCCGGATTTGCAGCGACGGTTTCCTGAAGCGAGGCGCCTAGCCCCAAGGTCTTCAGTTTCGAGGTGACGGGCTCGACCTCGCCGTCATGCACGACCTTCAGCCGGCGGTTCGACAAGTCGAAGGACAGCGCTCGAATCTCCTCAAAGCCGTTCAGGGCTAGGCGAATCATTCGCTCTTCTGATGGACAGTCCATCTTCGGCACGGCATAAACGCTGACCCATCTCCCCGGCGCTTCGGAGGAGGCCTGTATATCGGTATCCGCCGCGGACGTTGCATCACCGCCACAGGCGCCGCCACCACAGGATTTGTTCATGATACGACTCCACTTGAACAATGTTGTGGTACCATTTAAAACTATAAAGCTACTATAAGGTCAATAGAGTAAAGAATCCGTTGGGGAGGAGGCTGATGCGTATTGGTCAGTTGGCGCAGTTGGTAGGGGTCGAAACACAGACGATCCGCTTCTATGAACAGCAAGGCTTGTTGCCGCCGCCTGATCGGCAGGACAACGGTTACCGTGTCTATACCGAGAAGCATGGTGAGCGGCTGGCCTTCATCCGTCGCTGCAGAATCCTAGGCCTGTCACTGGCTGAGATTCACGAACTACAGAGCTATCAGGACGACCCTCATCAGCCTTGTACCGCCGTCAACGCCTTGCTCGATGATCACATCTCTCATGTGCGGTCGCAGATAACCGCTCTGCAAGCGCTTGAGAAACAACTCGTTTCACTGAGAGCGAGTTGCAACGATGACCGGGAAGTTGAGGCGTGTGGGGTTCTTGCTGGAATTAGCGAAGGAAACATGCACCAGCAGTAGGTGAAGCATCAACCAGATAATCCGATGAGATGCCGGTCTGTCTCACTCTCATGCAAAGGTAAGATCAACCATTTAATCCGCTTACCCATTAATATCTGCCCAAAACCTGAGTATTTCATTAACTCTCAAGAACTATATCAAGCCGCAAACTCATTCAAGCGACCTCCATGCGGTCAAAATGCATATTGTAACCTCGCACGCACTTCATCTCCGCTAGCGCCATTGGCTTCTTCGCCATCCATGTAGCTCATTCCAAGTCGAACATTCTTGTTGGCGTAATAGTTAACGCCCAGTGTTGTTTGCTCACCGTCGGTCGTGGCCAGCCCCACATCACTGTATTTTCCGTCACCATCCTCAAAGCGGGCAACAACTTCCCAGGCCCCTTTGGGTGATGCCGGTTTTACCCGCTTGAATGCTCCGGCTTTGTAAGGACGGCTTTCGCCGGTGATGATCCAGCCAAGCTGTACGTAATAGCCATCAACATCCACCTGGCCTTCCTCGGAATCGAAATATTCGGCCTGGGCATGGAAGGGCCCGAAAGCGCCGGCGAGCTCCAGATTAAACGTATCGACCTCATCGGCCTGAGTGTCGGCATCACGCGTGGTATAACCCGCACCAAGATGAACAACCATATTGTTCGTTTGAATCGGTGCAACCGTGCCCCGTGCGGTTACTGCCGTGTTATTGAAGTCGTCGCTGCCATTGCCGTCTGCCTCGAAGTAGCCGATACCGTAGGTCCAGTTGCCGCCTTTGCCACTGAGCTGGATGCCGCCGCTGCGACCGGGGGCATAACGCTCGGTCATGGCAGATCGCTCAAGCGCTGAGATGTCTTTTGAGCTCGTTAATTCTTCCAGGCCGAATGGCTCTTTCTGTTTACCGATAGTCACGGTTGCAGCTGAGCCAAATCCCATGTAACGAATGTACAGGTCTTCAGCAGTACCGCCGTCGGCGCCATCACTTTCAGCGACGTTGAACTGGGTCTTGTACGCCCAGTCGCCAAAGTGGCCCTTGGCGTAGAGGCGTGCCCGGCGCACATCGAAATCGGTAGTGTCAACACCGTTGTCGTCAGACTGCGTGGCGTCGTAATCCCACTGAATGCGCCCGCCGAGCTGAAAAGACGCAGAGTTATCCGACACTTTCACTTTGATACCGCTGTCGGTATCGATCACAAGGTCTTCGCCGCTGGTCGTAACGTTTCCGGCCTGTGCAGCAGAAGCGGCAGAAATCGCCAAAGCCAAGCCCAAATATTTCTTGCTCATGATCTGTCTCACCTTTTTCGGTTTGCTTGTGTGTGTTGAAGCGCGATTAAAGTCTATTTGGCAAAGATTACAGAATGGTTACAGAGAATGCATCAAAACAGGGCGCTGGTCCGGGCCGGTGACAGGTTCTGGGGCGCTAGGTGTTGCGGTCGTTTTTCGGGGGCAAGCTCAGAATGTGCCGATTTGTCTCTATAATTATGATAAAAAAGAATAAATAAGATGTGGCAAGACTTTTGCTGATCATATTTGGAGCAATGAAACCCAACCGAAGGTATCCATTATGAAGAAGCAGTTTTTCACCAAATCCGGATTTATCAGTATCACTTTGCTTGCAGCACTTCAGGCTGCGCCCGCCATTGTTAGCGCTGACGTCAGCTCAAATGTGAGCGCCAGCAGCAACTATCTGTTCCGGGGCGTCACCCAGACAGACGGGGCTGCGGCTGTCCAGGGAGGGTTGGATTATGAGCATGCGTCGGGCTTCTACGCCGGTGGCTGGGGTTCCAATGTCGATTTTGGTGACGGCACCAGCTATGAGCTTGATCTTTATGCCGGATTCTCCGGCTCTGTGGAAGAACTGGGTTATGACGTTGGGTACATTTAAAAATAAAAACAATAAAAAAAACGTCACCAATTGGTGACGTTAAAAGTTACCCATTACCAGAGTTGTTAGAACATCATTCTAACACCGGCCACCACTCCAGTGTCTTCCGTGTTGTCGCCACTGGCGCGGGTGAGATCCGCCGTGTCGCCGTACTCTTTCTCCCAATAAGCACCGATGTAGGGGGCGAAGCGGCGGGTTACCTGATAGCCCAGACGCATACCGACACGAACGGAGTTAAGCCCTTCGCCCACGCCAAATTCTCCAACTTCGCTGGCGGCCACGGCGATTTCGGTACGCGGCTGTAGGTAGAGCCGCTGCGTCAGGCGCAGATCGTACTCGCTTTCCAGGCTGGCGGAGATATCGCCTTCATCGCTTATCCTCAAGTCGAGATCGGTCTCGAAGCGATAGGGGACGAGCCCCAATAGGCTGATGACGCCGAAATAGCGTTCGGGATGGTCATTCGTAGCGATACCGCCCTGATAACCGATGCCGCCCTGAAGTTCCCAGAAGTCGGCAATCAAACGACTATAAAGCAGGTCGAGGGACTCGAATTCTGCATCTTCGCCATCGCCCTGGACGTTTTCGCCTTCGCCTTCCACGTATAGGCGATTGAAATCACCGCCATACCAGGCCTGGAAATCCCAGACCAAGGCATCCCCCCCCTTGTCGGGCGAAGCATATTCCAAGCGATCGACCAGTACCGTGGTCATCGGGTGCTCCACGACCGGTGACGGCCAGCCGGCCGGGGCGTCATAGCCGTCTTCGGCTTGAGCAGTCGTGGCGGCGGCCATGCCGAGGGCGGCGCTGGCGAGGGTTACGTAGTGCTTGGTTTTCATACTGCCTCCTTAAGAAACCTGAACAACGCGGAACATGCCGGCATCCATGTGATAGAGAAGGTGGCAGTGGAACGCCCAACTGCCCTCGGCGTCTGCAGTGATCAGCGCAGACACGCGCTCGCCGGGCTTCACGTTCAAGGTGTGTTTGCGCGGAATCAATTCACCCTGGCCGTTTTCCAGCTCCATCCACATGCCGTGGAGGTGGATAGGATGCTCCATCATGGTGTCGTTAATGAGGATAAGGCGCAGTCGCTCATCTTTCTCAAAATGAATGGGGCCGGTCACTTCGCTAAACTTCTTACCGTCGAAC
>NZ_RZHF01000024.1 GCF_003990185.1 Vreelandella nanhaiensis
CACGTCAGCATGATGTACATTGCCCGTTACGCCTGACGACCATAGCGAGCGTGAACCACCTGATCCCTTGCCGAACTCAGTAGTGAAACCGCTTAGCGCCGATGGTAGTGTGGGGTCTCCCCATGCGAGAGTAGGTCATCGTCAGGCACTTATTCAACGAAGAACCCAGCCAACCGGCTGGGTTTTTTGTGTGCGCGAAAGAAAAATGGCTGACAAAAAAGGCGGCTTTCGCCGCCTTGGTTACTGTTAGTTAGTCGTGATGCTTAAATAAGTGCTTCTATACCATCGCGAGCCATGGGGGTGCTCGGTTAAGTGGTATCTCGTTGGTGCTGACACTGCCCAGCGGCCCAGGTTTCATAAATGGCGCGATCATCAGCCAGTATCATTAATGCAAAAAGCCGCTCGCCCAACGTTTTACAATGGCTTATGCGCCGAGATAAGAGCGGTGTGGCGTTAGGGTCTATTACTACGAAGTCAGCTTCAAGAGCAGGCGCTAACTGCCCAATGTGGCTATCCAGTGAAAGTGCTTTTGCATTGCCCATGGTTAAACCATAAAAACCTTGCCAGGCAGTAAGTGGTTGGCCACTTAGTTGGCCTACCTGATAAGCTGCCTTGAGCGTTGCAAAGCCCGATAAATCGGTTCCCGCGCCAATATCGCTAGCCAATGTAAACGCCATGCCTGTTTCATAGGCTGCTTGGCGATCAAAAAGGCCGCTGCCAAGGAAGAGATTAGAGCTGGGACAAAAGGCAATATTCGCGCCTCGATCTGCCAAACGCTTACGCATGTCATTATCAATATGAATACCATGTGCGAAGGTACTACGGGGGCCAACTAAGCCTGCCTCTTCGTAAACCGCTAGGTAATCGCGGCTGCCCGGGAATAATTCTGTCACCCAGTCTAATTCACTGTTATTTTCGGCTAAATGAGTTTGTAACCAAAGCGTTGAGTCATTACGTAGAAGAGCACCCGCAGCATCCATTTGGGCCATAGTGGATGTCGGAGCGAAGCGAGGCGTTACGCTGTAGCCTAATCGGTCCTTGCCATGCCAGTCTTCGATCAGTCTTTCGGTATCGGTAATGCCTGAGCCTTCATCCAGCAGTGCATTAGGCGCATTACGATCCATCAATACCTTGCCGGCCATCATGCGCAAGCGACGTTTTTTACAGGCAGTGAAGAAGGCATCTACGGAGCCAGGGTGGCTAGAGCCAAAGACCTGAGCGGTAGTGGTGCCTGCGCGCAGCATTTCATCCAGAAAGACGTTTGATAGGGTTTCTGCATGAGCATGGCTAGTAAAGCGGCACTCCTCCGGAAAGGTGTAATCGTTTAACCAGTCAAGCAGCTGACGGCCATACGAGGCCATGATGTCTAGCTGAACATAGTGCACGTGGGCATCAATAAACCCCGGCATAATGAGCTTGTCCCGGTAGTCCAGTACTGCACATCCTTCAGGTAAGGAAGGCGCTAATTCACTGAAGTGGCCAACAGCATGAATATGCTGCCCTTTTAGCCAAAGTAACCCATCGCCATAGTGTTCTACACTGCCAGGTTGGGGTGTATTATCATCTCCTGGGTCGCGTGTGAAATTAATCAACTCGGCACGAATAAGCGTATCGGTAGAAGAATTCATATTAGCTCGTGGTTGTCGTCGGGTCGGTCATCAGTGTTTGTAGTACGCGGGAATCAAGCCCACGATTTTCCTGAGAAGAGGGCGTATTCGTCAGCCAAAGCAGTTCCGTGACTACCGTTAGCGCGATAGCATAGGGTGTTTTATTAGTAAGCTTGGCGCCATGAACGAGTCCAATCGGGCTTCGTACTTGAGCCGTTTGTTGGTCTGAGTAACCCTCACGCTTCAATCGCCCTTCAAAGCTTGCCCATTTGCTTGCAGAGCCAATCAGTCCAATTGATGCCAAATCATCTCGTTTAATAAGCGCTGCGATAAGGGCATAGTCTTCATCATGATTGTGGGTCAATACCAGCACATGGGTGTGGGGAGGCAGGGTTGCTACACTTGACTGTGACTCGTAAGGTGAGTGGCAGGTAAGGCGTGCCTGATGTTTGAAATGTTCGGCAAACACATCGGCTCGGTTGTCATGCCACTTCAAACTCCAAGGAAGCGGTGCGCACAGAGAAATAATTTCACGGCCTATATGACCTGCCCCAAATACCGCGATGTGCGCGCTGCTGCCGGGAAAAGCCTCGAGTAGAACATTTAAATATCCGCCGCAGCACTGTCCGCTGCGCCCGCCCAAAGAGAAAGCTTCTACATGAAAACCATACTGGTGCGCTTGTAAAAGACTGCGAGCAGCTGCAATGGTTTGCCATTCGAAAGTACCCCCGCCAAGGGTATCGAAGCATTCATTTAGGGTTATTACCATCCGGGCGCCGGGGTCGCGAGGCGTTGAACCCAGGCTGGTTACCTGTGTCGCTAGCACATGCGCCTCGCCTTCATTCTGTAGGCGATGCAAGGCGCCATGCCATGTTTCGAATGTGCTCACAATGCTTTCTCTCTTAACGCTTGAGCGGCGAGTAAAACTCGTTCAGATGTCGCAGGCGTATCCAGGCGAGGTGAAAGCTGATACTGCGTTAAGCTTGAAAGCGCATCCCGCAATGCGGACCATACGCTGATACTCAGCATGAAGGGTGGCTCGCCTACTGCCTTTGAGCGATAGAGGCTAGCCATGGAGTTGGGATGTCCTTCAAGTAACGCTACGTTGAAAGTGGCGGGCAGGTCGCCGAACGTGGGAATTTTGTATGTTGCCGGACTGTCACTTACGAGTACGCCTTTATCATTCCATTTTAGCTCTTCGGTGGTTAGCCATCCCATGCCTTGAATGAAACCGCCTTCTACCTGGCCGATATCAATGGCAGGATTAAGTGAATTGCCCACATCATGGAGGATATCAACTCGATCCACCTGATACTCACCACTTAAAGTATCAACGCTGACTTCAGCGACAGCGGCCCCAAACGCATAGTAATAAAAAGGGCGGCCTTGTCCGGTCGCGCGGTTGTAATGAATCAACGGGGTGGCATAAAAGCCTTTTTCAGATAAAGAGATACGGTTCAGGTAGGCTGTTTGAACCAGTTCCCCCCAGGGTATCCGGCGCTCGCTTTCGCCCAGACCAGCGACCAGCATGCCATTTTCCAGGCGCATTTCTTCACGGTCCAGCCCCCAAGCAGAATGCGAGGCAGCAAAATCAAAAAGGCGCTCCCTTAGTTTATGGGCTGCATTTCGGGCAGCCATACCGTTAAGATCAGCACCGCTGGAGGCAGCTGTGGGGGAAGTGTTGGGGACCTTATCAGTTCTTGTTGCAGTAATGCGCACCTGTTCAAGGTCAAGGCCCAGCTCACGGGCCACCACCTGACAGATTTTAGTATGCAAGCCCTGACCCATTTCCGTACCGCCATGATTGATCATCACGCTGCCATCGGTATATACGTGAAGCAGGGCGCCGGCTTGATTTAAATGCTGCGCAGTAAAAGAAATACCAAACTTGACAGGCGTTAGAGCGAGGCCTTTTTTGATCACTGGGCTTGCCATGTTGAACTCGCCGATGGATTGACGACGCGCCCAGTACTCACTATCCATTTCCAGCTTTTCGACAAGACCATGCAGCAGCTTAAGTTGATCAACATGCTGACCATAATGGGTTATGTCATACCCATTACGATAGAAGTTGCGCTTACGGATAACCAGGGGATCGACGCCAATTTTACGGGCAATATCATCCATAGCCGCTTCAATAATCATCATTCCCTGCGGGCCGCCAAAACCCCGAAACGCCGTGTTGGAGGCTGTGTGTGTCTTGGCGCGATAGCCAGTAACGCGAGCCTTGCCCAGCGAGTAAGCGTTATCGGCGTGAAACATGGCACGGTCCACAATTGCATCCGAAAGGTCAGGTGAGTAGCCGCAATCGCCGATCAGCGTGATGTCTCCTGCTTCGATAACGCCGTTGGCATCAATGGCCAACCTGTAATGGCTGTGAAAAGGATGACGCTTTCCGGTGGCGCGCATATCTTCACTGCGTGGCAAACGAAGGCGAGTGGCCTTGCCTGTACGCCGAGTGATAATGGCGGCGATGCACGCCCATGGCGAGGCCTGAGTCTCTTTGCCACCAAATCCGCCCCCCATACGACGAACCTCAACCGTTACGGCGTGAAAAGGGATACCCAGTACTTCAGCGACCAGTTTCTGGGTTTCACTGGGGTGTTGGTTAGAAGTATGAACGATCACGCCTTCATCTTCGGTCGGCAGAACCACACAAGCTTGACCTTCAAGATAAAAGTGTTCTTGCCCACCAATGAAAAGCTCGTTTTCAATTACCTGGCTGGCTTGCTGCAAGGCTTGTTGCCAATCACCACGCTCTTGCACGTGGGTAGGTCTTACAAGCTCTTTACGTTGAGCAGCAGCCACGGGATCAAGGCTGGCGGGCTGCTCGTCAATGGCAATCACAGCAAGCTTTACTGCACGCCTAGCGGCTTGCAGGGTGGTAGCTGCTACTGCAAATAGACACTGTCCGGCATAGCTGATGTCATTTTCGACAAACAGGGGGTCTCCTGGAAACACAGGACCAATATCCGTATGGCCAGGCACATCATGAAAGGTAATGACATCTATCACGCCTGGAGCCTGCTTAACAGCATCGAGTTCCAGGCGGGTCAGCAGGCCATGAGCTACTGGCGATAAGCCTAACGCCACGTGAAGCGTATCTGGTGGCGTTTTTAAATCGTCAATGTAGGCCGCCTTTCCAGTAACGTGCTTTGCAGCGCTTTCATGAAAACTGGCGTGCCCGGCATGGCGCTGCCCTGTGCTTTTCACTGTGTGGCGCGCCAGTGGGCCATCGCCTTGAATATGACCATCCAGCTCCCGGCGGGCGCGACGGCTATCGGTATCCAGCCTAGTGAGCGTACGCATGAAGCATCACCTCCTGATTCGGTGTTGAAAGCGTCAAATAGAGCCGCTCGATCAGGTTAGCCGCTGCCTGCTGACGATAACTCTTACTACCGCGAACGTCATCCATTGGCGAAAAGTCGGTTCTCAAAGCGGCTTGAGCCAGGTGAAAGCTTTCTGGTGTGATCAATTGATTCTCTAGCGCTTTTTCGGCTGCCAGGGCGCGCTTGGGTATGGCAGCCATGCCGCCGAAAGCCATGCGTACATCACGTAATCTGCCATCTTCTACTCGGTAGCTGAAGGCACCCAGTATGACTGAGATGTCGTCCTCCCGACGTTTGGAAAGTTTCCAAATGTGTAGCTTATGAGAGCTGGGTAGACGGGGGATAAAAATTCGGGATAACACCTCGTCAACATCCAGTGCGGTTTTCTTATAATCAACAAAAAAGTTATCCAGTGATAAGTGGCGAGTTGCGTTAGCGTTTGCTATTTCTACCCAGGCGTCTAGCACCAGCAGTGCCGGCGGGGTATCGCCAATGGGGGAGGCGTTAGCGATATTTCCCCCAAGCGTGCCACGGTTACGAATTTGTTGAGAGCCTAAACGGTTTAGCAAATGGGCAAAGGCCGGAAAGTTGGCCTTTAAAAGAGGTTCAAGCTGAGTATAGGTAACGCCAGCACCCACCCACCAGCCGGCCTGGTTGTTAAGCTCTGCGGCTTCAATCGTTAACAACTCTTCTACGCGGCTAACATCAATTAATTGATTTAGCGGCATTAAGCGCTGCGTGGTTTCCAGCCATAAATCTGTTCCGCCAGCCACTAGGCGAGCGTTGGGAAAGCGCGCTCGGGCTTTGGTTAAGTCGGCAAGCGAGGTGGGCTGCTTAAAAAAGCTTTCTGCCTCAACCTGCGGCTGTGCTGAAGATTCAGTACAGTAACTGGAGGAACAGAAATGGTACAAATTGGGGAGGGTGTGGCCATGGTGCTGCATATGTAAAGCCGCATCCCGAATAGGGCGATACCCAGTACAGCGGCACAGATTTCCTCCCAGGGTTGCTTCCAGCTGCTGGTTGGTTAAAGGTGGTGTATCAGCTGCTAGCGATTCGTAGAGAGTAAATAACGACATGACAATGCCCGGGGTGCAAAAACCACACTGGCTTCCATGGCATTCAATCATGGCGGTTTGGGCTGGGTGCAACTGTCCATCCACTGCAAGCCCTTCAACGGTAACCAGTGATTTGCCCTGTAGCTGATGAGCTGGAGTAATACAGGCATTGACGCTCTGATACTTAGGCGTACTGCCTGTGGCGCCAATCGCTACGGTGCATGCACCGCAATCACCTGAGGCGCAGCCTTCTTTTGTCCCGGTGGCCCCCAAATGCTCGCGCAATAGCGTTAAAATACTGGTGTCCGGAGATGCATGGCACTGTTGCGGAGCGCCATTGAAAAGGAACTCAATACTAGCCATACCCGACTCCATTATAATTGTTCTGACCGAACGGTCAGCATTGTTTGAGCTTGAGACAAAAAATCAGGTCATGCAAGTATTTACTAAGCGCGCCGAGGTGGGGCAAACGCGGGTAAAATGCTAAATTTTGGCGCAAAAAGTACGATCTGACACTTTATAGTGGGCCTATATAACGAGTGATCCAGGAAAATTGTATGTCATTGGAAGCTGCGCCAAGCGAAAGCGCCCATCGCGAGCGAATCGAACAGCGTATTTTGAATGCCGCAGAGCAGGTGTTCTCACAGCACGGTTACCGTGGCGCGAGTCTTCAATCTATTGCAGATCAGGCAGTTTTGCCAAAAGCCAACATCCTTTACTACATGGGAAGTAAACAGGAGCTCTATATACGGCTGCTCAATCGTATGATGCGGCGCTGGAATGCGGTGCTTGAAGATATCACTCCGGCTAGCGATCCAGGCAGGGTACTCAGCGAATTTATTCGCACTAAAATGGTGCTTGGGCAACGCTATCCGGAAGGCTCAAAGCTATTTGCTGCTGAAATATTAGCGGGTGCTCCGTTTCTAAATGAGTATCTGGCGGTTGAACTACGTGAATGGGTCGATTCTCGCGCCGCTATCATTCGCCAGTGGTCAGCACAAGGCAAGATGGATGATGTCGATCCCCGCTGGCTGATTTTTTTAATTTGGTCCGCAACTCAACATTACACGGAATACAGTACTCAAGTGACGAGAGTCATTGGCAAGGATGAACTCGATGATAAAGACCTGGCATCCATCACTCAGTTTCTTGAACACGTCATTTTAAAGGGATGCGGAGTCGCTTCTCAGTCAGTACCAAGTCTTGAGAAAACGGCTGATTTATGAGTTTTCTTCCTATTGACGAGCACCTTGAGGCTATTCAGGCGGGGCTTAACGGTCATAATCGTCTGATTCTGATGGCTCAGCCGGGAGCGGGTAAAACAACCCGCGTGCCGCTAGCGCTATTAAAAAGCGATTGGGTGGCTGGCCAAAAGCTTTTGCTGCTTGAGCCTCGCCGGGTAGCTGCCCGTTTGGCTGCAAGTTTTATGGCCGAACAGTTGGGTGAGCCGGTAGGGCATACCGTCGGTTACAGAATGCGTGGCGATAGCTGCGCAGGCAAGCATACCCGGCTAGAAGTCATTACCCAAGGTGTGCTGCTGCGGATGTTGCAGGAGGATCCGCTCCTGGAAGGGGTTGCAGGGATTATTTTCGATGAATTTCACGAACGTAGCCTGGAAGCAGATGTTGGGCTGGCGTTTGCCTTAGATGTGCAAACCAGCGTACGCGATGATTTACGCTTGGTGGTAATGTCGGCAACGCTGGATATTAAGGCATTAGCGCAGGTGCTGGGTAGTAAAACGCCAGTGGTTGTCAGTGAAGGGCGCCAATTTCCCGTTGCTACCTATTACCGGCCGATTTTGCCAAATGAGGCCGATGAGTTGGCAGCACTTCGGGTGATTCAGGAGGCTCTTGGTGAAGAAACTACCCAGGATATATTGGTTATTCTCCCGGGCATCGCCGAGATAGAGCGGCTGATACAAGCCGTATGTAAGGCGCTGCCCGAGGTAGCTCCCAGGGCGTTGCATGGACGCATGACCCTTGCTGAACAGAGGGCAGCGTTAGCGGCGGATACATCACAGCGGCGGATTATTGTTTCAACGGCCATTGCCGAGTCAAGCGTAACGGTGGATGGCGTTAACGTTATTATTGATGCAGGCCTTGAACGTGTGCCAGTTTTTCAACCGCGAACAGGGCTTACGCGACTGACGACCAGACGCGTTAACCGCGCCAGTGCCGATCAACGTCGTGGGCGAGCAGGACGCCAGCGGCCCGGGACCTGTTTTCGCCTGTGGTCTCAAGAACAGCCCTTGATTGCCTATCGCGAGCCCGAAATTCAGCAGGCGGATTTATCGGGTGTGGTACTAGAGCTGGCGCGGTGGGGCGTAGACTCTCCGGATAAGCTACATTGGATAACGCCGCCTCCCCATGGCGCTTGGCAGAGCGCCAAAGCACTGCTTGTACAACTGGGCATACTGGATAATCAGCACAAGCTGACCCGGCTAGGCCATAAGTGTGCTCGCTGGCCCCTTGAACCACGCATGGCGGTGATGCTGGAACGGGCAGAGGAGCTTCAGGCGGTGCCGCTTGCTTGCGCGGTTGCCGCGCTGTTGGAAAGCCGTGAAAATACCGAGCGCTCTTTGCTAAAAGCGCTGTCTCAGCGGCTTGCTACTCCTAGGCAGTTTCCATCTTGGTCGCGAGATGCCAACCGGCTCGCCAGATACGCCGGCGTGACACTAAAACAAGTTGATCTGACGCCACTGGGTAAGCTCTTGGCCTTAGCGTATCCTGATCGAATTGGCCAGCAAATAAGCCCTGGGCGTTTCCAGTTAGCGTCCGGTAAAACAGCCGTTATGTCTTTGAATGACCCGCTGGCCCATCAACCTTTTCTAGTGGCTATCGGTTTGCAGAGCGCCTCAAGCGAAGCCAAAATCTTTGGAGCTGAACCTCTTACCTTGGAAGTGTTAACGCTGTTATATGCGCGTCGTTTGCAGTGGCAGTCCAGAGTCACCTGGTCCGATGAGCTGGGCAAATTAGTCGGTGAGAAGGTTCAGGCGTTCGGGGCGTTAACAATCGCTAGACACCCCATAATCACGCTGCCCCAAGAAGCTGTCATTAAGGCGCTATTGAGCACTATACGCCAGCGGCCAACGTTGTTGATAAGCCATCAGCTACAGCAGTTGCAGGGACGTATGATATTGCTGCGAGAAACGTTAGGCACTCAATGGCCTGACTGGTCGACACCAGCGCTCATGAATTCTCTTGAGGTATGGCTTGAGCCTTACTTGGCCGATATTACGCGGCTGGCTCAGGTAGAAAAACTACCGCTTCACCGTTATCTATTCAATACCCTGCCATGGGAGCAGCAAAATGAGATGGAGCGGCTAGCGCCCCAAACTCAGCTAGTCCCAAGTGGTAAACAGATAGCCCTAGATTATATTCCATGTCTGGAGCAACGGCCTCCTGTGCTGGCATTGAAATTACAAGAGGCGTTTGGGTGGCTTGATACCCCCGCTGTTGCCGAGGGGCGTACTGCTTTGATGGTGCATCTGCTTTCACCTGCGCGTCGGCCCCTTCAAGTCACACAGGATCTACGCAGTTTTTGGCTGAATGGGTACCCACAAGTACGTAAGGAAATGCGTGGCCGTTATCCAAAGCACCCGTGGCCCGAGGATCCCTTGACTGCTGTGGCAACGGCCTTTACAAAAAAGCGCTAGTTCTGTTGTTCTGGAATTTCACCAGGAGTGCGATACCGAACGCCTTCGGCTTGCGGCTCTTCGTAGCGCTTGTTTTCATCCTCAGGGGCAACGCCCAATACAGTTTTCTTGGATCCATCTGGCCACGTATAGGTAGTACAACCCGCAAGCGAGCCCAGCGTAATCAACGCCAGAAATACTATCATTCCTGCCCGGAGGCGGTGCGTCTGCATATATTACTCCCTGCTTGCATGGTCTTTTCGAAAACGGCCAGAATCGTTATTAAGGGACTATAGGGCGCCAACTGGCAAGTTGTAAATCGTCAATCGCCATGGGGAGTTTATTTTAAAAAATAATTGCTCAATTGGCGTAAAAGCGTAACGAATGCTCAATAGTTTCTATACTTACTGCTATGTGAAAAAGGCTTCGTTGTCTAGCGCTCGCAGCCCTTGGCAACAGGCCAGTGATTTCGTTTGGTGCTAATATAATATTTGGAAAACCGCTGGGCGACATGTCCACGTTTTTATAGTGAAACCAAGGATATGGCTAGCGAAAAAATGTAAGGAAACATCATGCAAAAATCGAAAGATCGACGTTTAAAATGGCTTTTACATTTAACGTTGCTAGGAACGCTACTGACTATTGTCGTTATATTGGTGGGCGCGTGGACAAGGTTAGTTGATGCAGGGCTGGGCTGTCCTGATTGGCCCGGTTGCTATGGACGTCTACTCGTACCGGACAGTGAGCATGCTGCTCTACGCCATCCCGATGTGCCTCTGGATGCCTCAAAAGCCTGGGTCGAAATGATCCATCGCTATATTGCTAGCCTGCTTGGGGTGTTGGTCATTAGCACCGTGGTTCTCGGTTGGCCGCTGAGAAAGACTGACCAATACCCTTGGCGTATAAGTGTGTTGCTGCTAGCTACTATTGTAGTGCAGGGTGCCTTCGGTGCTTTCACCGTTACTTTAAAGCTTTGGCCGCAGGTTGTTACGCTGCATTTGCTTGGCGGGATAAGCGTACTGCTGTTATTTTTCTGGCTGCACTTAAGATTAAAGTGTGTTGTCAGGCAAAAAAAGCTTAGCACCAAGCGTTCCTCTATCTGGTGGGGGCTGGCCGCTGGGCTGTTGGTTATACAGCTTGGCCTGGGTGGTTGGGTGACCAGCAATTATGCAGGTATTGCTTGCCAGGGGATTCCTGCCTGTAATGGACAGTGGTGGCCAAACATGGATATCAGCGAAGGATTTCATCTTACCCAAACGGTAGGGCCTAATTACCTTCATGGGCAGTTACACGCTGAGGCGCGTACGGCTATTCATTTCATACATCGCCTGGGAGCAGTCGTACTTGGCTTATCGTTAGTAATTCTCTGGTGTCGATATCGCCATCATCCAGCTTTATTTCGGGCGCTTAATATAGTTATCGCACTTTTCTTTTTACAAGTCGTGCTCGGCGCTGCAAATGTACTGTTATGGCTGCCACTATGGCTTGCACTTATACATACCGCAGGCGCTGTCTTGTTAACGGTCAGTATGCTATGGGCATGGTGGCAGTGGCGGTTACGTCATGAAAATGTTGTTGTAGCCCAGTCTGATAGTTATTTAACACATCACGCTCAGTCTATGTAAGTTGCTTTCTGGGGGTATGGAGCATGAAAGGCAAATAGAGTTTTTGAAGAAATTGACAGTAAAAGGGTAAATGGGTGTACAATTTCTGTTAAGCTATTTTTCATGCTTCGAGGGGCCTTATGAATTCGACTGTCGCACTTATATCTCTTGTAGTGGCTATAGCCATTATTGTTGGTTTGTCGATTTATGCGATCAAACTACGCAAAGAGGTAAAGCGACGTGAAGCGTTTCGTATTGATGAGGATTGCAGAGCTCAACAGAACTGTTTGGAAAACCTGGATTATGTAACAAGTGCATTGATACAGGAGCAGGTTGATATTACGGAAGGTTCCTGGCGCTGCAAGGTGCTGCTTGAAATCATAGATCCAAGTCTTTCAGAGCGGGCTGAATTTCAAGCATTTGCTCAAGTTTATGAACGCACGCGGCATTTAAAGACACATTCCGCACGTGCCGCATTAACGCCACGAGAGCGCATGGCAGAAGATAAACAGCGTCTAGCCGTAGAAAATGAGATGCGAACCGCTGTTCTGGCTGCTGCAGAAGCGGTGATTAAATGGCGTGCGCAAGGCGCTTCTGCGCTACATTAATGATGTGGGGAAGTAGCAAATAATAAGCAAAGTGATACGTTGGTATGTTTTTTTAGTGCCGATTGTGGCAGTTTTGCTATGCTTAGGATGTCGATATTGCCAACAAATTGATATCTCGGCATTGTTGCCTTCAAGCGTCTAAGCGTAAATGAAGGCAAACCGTTCAATGCCAAGCAGGGGAACGCCCGCGAGGTGATATTGAACAGGCGAAAAATGGATGCTCTCGCAATAAGAAGCATTGGATAGGCGTGGTCATATGACCATGTCAGCATTGGATCAAGAAGGAGTCTTGCATGAAAAAAACTACGACTGGCTTACTCATCGGTTCTGCCTTGGTTGTTGGGCTTTCTGGCTGTGCCAGCTCTGCTTCACAATCATCTGGTCAGGCGAGTGCTAGCAACAGCGAACGTAGCTGGTATCAGCACCCGTTCGTCTGTGGTTTGGCAGGCAGCGTTATTGGTGGGAGCATCGGTTACGCTACTAGCGGCTCATCTGATGAAGAAAGCGGTGCGGCAACTGGCGCTGTTGCCGGTGCAGCTATCGGTGGTCTGCTGTGTGCGGATCGTACGCCGGAGCCTGTTGCACCTCAGTGCCCGAGCTATGGCGAAGTGCCTGCTGGTGTTGCAGTAGATGCTCAAGGCTGCCCGCTGGATTCCGATGGGGACGGCGTTCCTGATTACCGCGATCAGTGCCCAGGTACCCCTGCAGGCGTTGAAGTAGATGCAGTTGGCTGCCCGCTGGACTCCGATAATGACGGCGTGCCGGACTACCGTGATCAGTGCCCCAATACACCCGCTGGTACCGAAGTGAACGCGCTGGGTTGCCCGGATAGCGTTGTACTTAATGACGTAAACTTCGAATTTGATTCAGCTGAGCTGACAGCTAATGCCCGTAACATTCTGAACGGCGTTGCTGAGCGTCTGGTCAATAACCCGGACGTGCGTGTTAGCATTGAAGGTCACACCGATTCACGCGGTTCTGCTGAGTACAACAAAGACTTGTCTCAGCGTCGCGCCGAATCTGTTACTACTTACCTTGCCCAGCGTGGCGTAGGTGCGAACCGCATGCGTGCAGTTGGCTTCGGTGAAGAGCGTCCGATCGCCTCTAATGAGACTGATCAAGGCCGTGCGCAGAACCGTCGTGTTGAACTGGACGAGTGGAACTAATTCGTAGTCTCTTCATGGCGTTGATATCAAAACGTTATTGAAAACTTCGAAATAGATGCTGACGGGAGGCTTAGGCCTCCCGTTTTTATTTTCCACGGGGAGCAAGTCTGCTAGGCTACGCGCGTATTTTAATTTTGTTTTACGTATACCACGATCATTGATAGCGAAATGTGATCCTTGGTATGGATCACCACTGCGCTCAAGGAATATCTGAATGCCGATTGTCACACTACCTGACGGTAGCCAAAGAACGTTTGAAGCGCCGCTTTCCATCATGCAACTTGCTGAGTCCATTGGCCCTGGTTTGGCTAAGGCTTGCATAGCAGGGCGAATCGATGGCGTTTTAGTTGATGCAGCAGACCTTATCAAGCAGGACGCAAACGTCGAAATTATTACCGCACGTGATCCAGAGGGAGTGGAGATCATTCGTCACTCCTGCGCGCATTTGATTGGTCATGCGGTCAAGCAATTATATCCCGATGCTAAGATGGCCATTGGTCCGGTTATCGACAACGGCTTCTATTATGATATCGATTTTGGCCGCTCAATCACGCCAGAAGATCTCGAAGCTATCGAAAAGCGCATGCAGGCGCTGATTGAACGTGAGTATGATGTGGTTCGTGAGTACGTTGATCGCGATCAGGCAATGCTGACCTTTCAGCAGCGTGACGAAGCGTACAAGCAGGAAATTATTCGTGATATACCTGAAGGTGCAGAGATTCGTCTCTATCACCATGAAGAGTACACGGACATGTGCCGTGGCCCTCACGTGCCTAATACCCGCCACCTCAAGGCATTCAAGCTAACCAAGCTGGCGGGTGCGTACTGGCGCGCAGATGCATCTAATGCCATGTTAACCCGTATTTACGGAACGGCCTGGGGCGATAAAAAGCAGCTTAAGGCTTATCTAAAGCGCCTGGAAGAAGCAGAAAAACGCGACCACCGTAAGCTTGCTCGCCGCCTGGATCTTTTCCATATGCAGGAAGAGGCGCCGGGAATGGTGTTCTGGCATCCCAATGGCTGGGCGCTGTGGCAGCAGGTTGAGCAGTATATGCGAGGCGTTTATAAAGAGGGAGGCTACCAGGAAATTCGCTGCCCGCAGGTTATGGATGTCTCGCTTTGGAAAAAATCAGGTCATTGGGATAACTACGCAGACGGTATGTTTTTTACCGAGTCTGAAAAGCGCGAGTATGCACTTAAGCCAATGAACTGCCCAGGTCACGTACAGGTGTTCAATTCCGGGCTGCGCAGCTATCGTGAGCTGCCTGTTCGTTTTGGCGAGTTTGGCGGATGCCATCGAAACGAGCCGTCGGGTGCGTTGCATGGTATCATGCGGGTACGAGCCTTTACGCAAGATGATGGCCATGTTTTCTGTACGGAAGCCCAGGTTGAGCCTGAGGTAACCAGCTTTCATCGCCAGGCTCTGAAGGTATATAACGATTTTGGCTTTGAAGATATTGCTATCAAGATTGCTCTTCGCCCTGAAAAGCGGATTGGCAGTGATGAGGTATGGGATCGTGCAGAAGATGCGTTGCGCGGTGCTCTAAAGGCCTGTGACGTTGAGTGGCAGGAACTTCCTGGCGAAGGTGCTTTCTATGGTCCCAAGATTGAATACCATATGAAAGACTGTCTGGGGCGTGAATGGCAGGTTGGCACTATGCAGGTCGACTTCATGATGCCAGAGCGTCTTGGCGCGCAGTATGTAACTGAAGAAGGCGAACGCAAGCCGCCAGTAATGCTGCATCGTGCTATTGTGGGCTCCATGGAGCGCTTCATCGGTATCTTGATTGAACATTATGCGGGTGCTATGCCATTATGGTTGGCACCTCAGCAGGCGGTAGTCATGACGATCACCGATGCACAGCGTGATTATGCGCTTGAATTGGAGCAACGCCTGCAAAAAAGTGGCTTGCGAGCTAAAGCGGACTTGAGGAACGAGAAGATCGGCTTTAAAATCCGTGAGCATACGTTACAGAAAATTCCCTATCTCCTTGTGGTGGGAGATAAGGAAGTCGAAGCTGACTCGGTGGCCGTGCGAACACGCAGCGGCGAAAATCTCGGCACAATGACGATCAACGAACTTATTGAGCGTCTAACTGCGGAGCGAGCAGCCCTGGCGACATCGTCAATTGCCTAAGGAGACGGAGCAATCAAGCGAAGCAACCAGCGCGGGCGTCCAGCAGACAAACGCCCACCAATGAACGAGCGGATTACCGAAGAAGAAGTGCGTCTAATTGATGCTGAAGGTGAGCAGTTGGGTGTTGTGCCCACCACCGAAGCGCTAGAGCGTGCAGAAGCTGCCGGTTTGGACCTCGTGCAAATTTCGAATGCCGATCCCATCGTCTGTAAGATTATGGATTACGGCAAATTCGTTTTTGAGACGAAGAAACAAAAAGCGGCTCAAAAGAAGAAGCAAAAGCAAATCCAGGTGAAGGAAGTTAAATTCCGTCCTGGCACCGATGAAGGCGATTATCAGGTAAAATTGAAAAACCTGACGCGCTTTCTGGAAGGTGGTGACAAGGGTAAGGTCACATTGCGCTTCCGTGGTCGTGAAATGGCGCACCAGGATATCGGCCGTAAGCTGATGGAACGGATCGCGGCAGACCTGGAAGAGATCGGAGCGGTGGAGTCTTTCCCGAAAATGGAAGGCCGCCAGATGATCATGATCCTTGCCCCGAAAAAGAAGTGATCCAACGGCGAAGTTAACGGGCCATCGCGCAAGCGATGGCTGGCCCTGGGTTTTCTAAAAAATATCGAGCGGAGTTTTCTCATGCCGAAAATCAAAAGCAACAGTGGCGCTGCCAAGCGCTTTAAAAAGACCGCAAATGGCTTCAAGCACAAGCAGTCTTTCCGTAGCCACATCCTGACCAAGAAGTCGACCAAGCGTAAGCGTCAGCTGCGTGGAATGAAGCAGATCCATGCTTCTGATAAAGCGCTGATTCAGCGCATGCTGCCGAACCTGTAAGGTCGAATTTTTTTCTGAGTGCCATTGGCCTCAGCCATAAAGTCAGGAGTGTGTTATGACTCGTGTTAAGCGTGGCGTAGTCGCCCGTCGTCGCCATAAAAAAGTATTGAAGCAGGCTAAAGGTTACTACGGTGCCCGTTCGCGTGTTTTCCGCGTAGCTAAACAGGCCGTTATCAAAGCCGGCCAGTATGCTTACCGTGACCGCCGTAACCGCAAGCGTCAGTTCCGTGCGCTGTGGATTCAGCGTATCAATGCGGGTGCGCGCATCAACGGTATGTCTTACAGCCGTTTTGTCGGCGGTCTGAAGAAAGCCGGTATTGAAATTGACCGTAAAGTATTGGCTGATCTGGCAGTACACGAAAAAGCAGCATTTGCTGCTATCGTGGAAAAAGCCAAGGCTGCCCAATAAGGTCATTATGCTGAGCGCTATGCCAGCATAAGATGACCAAGGTCATTTCAGTGTGACCCTGCAGGGGAAGAGCAGCCGCTCTTCCCCTGTTTTTTTGTCACCTTCAACATGCCACACCCTCATGAAGAGGGAATCGCTTAATTCGGAGTGAAACGGATGGACCACCTTCCTACTCTGGTATCTGAAGCTCGTGATGCCATTCAGGCTGCGCATGATGTTCCTGCGCTAGAAGAATTGCGAGTTCGCTACCTGGGCAAAAAGGGCGAAGTGACCGCTTTGCTGAAAGGCCTGGGCAAACTGTCAGCAGAGGAGCGCCCAGCCGCTGGCGAACGAATCAACCAAGCCAAGCAAACGCTTGCCAGTGAAATTGATGCCAGGCGACAGCAGCTTGAAAACGCCGCTCTAAATGAGCGTCTGGCCGCTGAGCGGATCGACGTTACCTTGCCAGGCCGCAGTCGAGCTGAAGGCGGCTTGCATCCGGTAACGCGTACCCTTGAGCGCATTGAAGGCTTATTTACGCGTATTGGCTATGATGTGGCGGTAGGTCCTGAGATTGAAGATGACTACCACAATTTCGAAGCGCTAAATATTCCTGCCCACCACCCGGCGCGGGGCATGGCCGATACGTTCTATTTTGACGCTACTCGCCTGCTCAGAACCCATACATCGCCGGTGCAGGTGCGCACCATGAAAAACAGTGAGCTGCCGCTGCGCATCGTGTGCCCCGGGCGCGTTTATCGCAGTGATTCCGACTTGACCCATACGCCCATGTTTCACCAAGTGGAAGGGCTATTGGTTGACGAAGGAGTCAGCTTTGCCGACTTGAAAGGCACCATTGAAGACTTTCTTCAGGCATTTTTTGAGCGTGACGATCTTTCCGTGCGCTTTCGGCCTTCTTACTTTCCGTTTACCGAGCCATCTGCAGAAGTCGATATTCAGTGCGTAATGTGCAGTGGAAAAGGGTGCCGGGTTTGTTCGCACAGCGGCTGGCTTGAAGTAATGGGTTGCGGCATGGTGCACCCAGAAGTATTCCGCCACTCAGGTATCGATACCGAGCGCTACACCGGGTTTGCCTTCGGCATGGGAGCAGAGCGTTTGGCCATGCTGCGCTACGGGGTCAATGATTTGCGCTTGTTCTTTGAAAACGACCTGCGCTTCTTGCGCCAATTCGCCTAACACCGCTGCCGAATACAGGAACGATCATGAAATTTTCAGAACAGTGGCTGCGCGAATGGGTATCACCGCAGCTTAGCACCCAGGCAATGGCTGATCAGATCACCATGGCCGGATTGGAAGTTGATGCGGTCGAAGCGGTTGCCGCCTCGTTTAGTGGTGTTGTGGTGGCTGAAGTGCTTACCAAAGAAAAACACCCGGATGCCGATAAGTTAAACGTCTGTACTGTTAATGATGGCTCCGATGAGCCGGTGCAGGTGGTTTGCGGCGCGGCGAACGTGGATATTGGCCAGAAGATTCCTTTTGCTCAGGTGGGCGGGGTGCTGCCGGGCGATTTCAAGATTAAGAAAGCCAAACTGCGTGGTGTTGAGTCTCGTGGGATGATCTGTTCGGCGTCAGAGCTTGGGCTTGAGGAAGAGACCTCGCCTGGTATTCTGGTGCTGCCTGAGTCTGCGCCAGTTGGCGTCGATTTTCGTGAGTTCATGCACCTTGATGACATGACCATCGAGGTGGACCTGACGCCTAACCGCGGTGACTGCTTGAGCATCAAGGGCCTTGCGCGTGAAGTAGGCGTGCTTAATCGCCTGGCCGTGATCGAGCCTGCAATCGAGCCTGTCGCAGCAGAAATTGAAGACACCCTTGCGGTGAATATTGAAGCGCCGGAAAAGTGCCCGCGTTATGTAGGTCGTGTCATCAAGGGGGTTGATGTCAAGGCCGAAACACCGCTTTGGATGGTCGAGCGCCTTCGGCGTAGCGGCGTTCGCTCAATTGATCCGGTGGTTGATATTACCAACTACGTTATGCTGGAGTTGGGGCAGCCGCTGCATGCGTTTGATCGCGATAACCTGAGCGGCAACATCATTGTACGCCTTGCTCAGAACGGTGAGCAGTTAACGCTTTTGGATGGCCAGAAAGTGGCTCTACGCCCTGAAACACTGGTAATTGCTGACCAGGCCGGGCCGCTCGCTATGGCGGGTATCATGGGCGGTGAAAATTCAGGGGTAAGCGAATCCACCGAGACGATATTCCTTGAGTCAGCCTTTTTTACACCGCTCGCGATTGCAGGGCAAGCGCGCTCCTACGGCTTGCATACCGATGCATCGCACCGTTTCGAGCGTGGGGTTGACCCAGAGCTTGCAAGCAGCGCTATAGAGCGTGCCACACGCTTGTTGATCGATATTTGCGGTGGCCAGGCTGGCCCGCTCGCCGAGTGCAAAAGCGATGCCCATATGCCCGCGCCAAGTACTATTTTGCTGCGCGAAGCGCGGCTGGAAAGTGCGCTGTCTAAGAAGCTGGCAAGCGATGATGTCACCGACATCCTCGAGCGCCTGGGTCTTGACGTTACCCAGCAGGCGGAAGGCTGGTTGATAGTAGCACCCAGCTGGAGATTTGATGTAGCCATTGAAGAAGATCTGATTGAAGAGATCGCTCGTATTCATGGTTACAACAATTTGCCCGTTCGACGTCCGGCGGCGCGGCTTGCGCTGCGCTCGGCTGATGAGGGTACTCTGACTCAGGCGCAGCTGCGTCGCCAGATGGTTGCCCGTGGGTTCCAGGAAGCGGTCACCTACAGTTTTGTCGCGCCTGAATTACAGGCGGCTCTGCTGCCTGATGCCGTGTCGCCCGTGCTTGCCAACCCTATCTCTGCTGATTTATCGGTAATGAGGGCGAGCCTGTTTCCTGGTTTGGTTCGTGCCATGGAGCATAACCTTAACCGCCAGCAGACTCGCGTTCGGCTGTTTGAAACCGGGCTGGTGTTCAATGGCGAGCTGGATCAGCTTTCACAGGTACCCATGTTGGGCGCCTTGGCGTGTGGTAGCCGAGAAACAGAAGGGTGGAGTAGTTCTAAAGAGCGTATCGACTTTTATGATCTCAAGGGGGATCTTGAAAGTCTCTTGGGGTTGGGTGGAAATCTTGAGGCATGGCGTTTTGAGCCCGCCGAGCATCCGGCGCTGCATCCCAGCCAAAGCGCGGAGATTCTGTTCAATGGGGAGCATGCTGGCTGGATTGGTACGCTACACCCCCAGGTACGTGCAACGCTTGGGCTTAAAGTGGATGCCGTTCTCTTTGAAGTGCGCCTGGATACATTAAGCCAAGGCAAGATCCCCGCCTTTGAAGCGCTGTCACGCTACCCAGAAGTTCGCCGTGACCTGGCGTTTATCGTTAAAGATGAAGTGCCTGTTCAAGCTTTGCTGGATTGTGCCCGCGAAAAAGCCGGTGATTACTTAAAAGACATTAAGCTATTTGATGTCTATGCTGGTAAAGGCGTGGCGGAAGCCCATAAGAGTATCGCGTTAGGCTTGACCTGGCAGCATCCTTCGCGCACGCTAAACGATGAAGAAATCAATCAGTTGGTAGACAACATCGTGACACAAGTGCGTGTCCAGCTTGAGGCTGAGCTACGCGGCTGATAATAATACGCGACACGACGCTTATCACGTTCTTGGCAATGCGTTTGTTATAAGGAGAGTCTTTATGGGTGCGTTGACCAAAGCAGAACTGGCGGAGCATTTGCATACCGAGCTGGCGCTGTCTAAGCGAGAAGCAAAGGCAATGGTCGAAGCTTTTTTTGAAGAGATTCGAGCCTGTTTGCGAGAAAACGAACAGGTCAAGCTGTCTGGTTTTGGCAACTTTGATCTACGTGATAAGCGTGAACGGCCTGGGCGTAACCCGAAAACCGGAGAAGAAATTCCCATTTCGGCTCGCCGCGTGGTGACCTTTCGACCAGGGCAAAAATTGAAGCAGCAGGTTGAGCACTACGTTCAAAACAAGTAGTACTTAATACGCTAACGCTTTAGCTGTACCAATGGAGTGCCTCTGGGCGCTCCATTTTTTATGCTCAATTTAGAAAAAGCCAGCGTAGATGATATGAAGTGCTCAATGTTGATAGTGCAACGTAGCGTGCTCTCGGCCACTGAAATGCGAGGTATAAACAAGTTATGTTAATATCGAGCGAATTCAATGGCCCTTAATCAGCTAACGTGTAGGCGCCGGAACATTTTTAGCAGGGGACAACAGCTATGCCTCAACTGAACATATTAGTAGGTACGATGTACGGTGGCGCACTAGATGTAGCAGAACAGGTAAAGCCACTTTTTGAAAAAGCAGGATTTGAAGTAAATATTGTTGAACAGCCCACGTTAGATGATTTAACCAGCGGCGAGAGCGTTTCTTTATTTGTGCTTTCAACGACCGGTAGCGGAGACTATCCCGGTAATTTTGTGCCTTTTATACGTAGTTTGAGCGATACAAGCCCCTCTCTTACCGAGCTGCGTTACGGGTTGATTGCCTTGGGGGATAGCTCCTACGGAGATACTTTCTGTGGCGCGGGCAGAAAGCTGGATACATTGCTAGAAGATCACGGCGCACGTCGTTTGGGTGAGCGCTTGGAAATTGACGCTATGGAAACCTTCATGGCAGATGATGCGGCGATTCCTTGGGTCGAGGCATGGATCGAAGAGCAACAGTTGAAGGCAGGCTAGCCAATGCAACCTAAGCCTTATTCGGCCGAGCGGGTCAGCGTAGCGCTTGGCCTATGCGTGGTCATGCTGGCCGCCTTGCCGCGCTTTATGGCAGGTGGCCATGGTACACGGCAAACGCTTATTTTGATGGGAGTGGTACTGGTAGCCACGGCTGCGGTGGCCCAGTGGCGTCTGCTTTCGGTTGATGAGCGCAAGCAACTGCCTCGTCTTTGCGTGCGGCTTATGCTCATGTTGATAGCTGGAGCCGCGATTATGGGCATATGGCATGCTCTTTTCACCGCCTGGATTAGTTGGCAGGTATTTATTTCCCATGCAGCTACTTGCGGCCTACTAATTCACGCCGTCAGTTTATGGTGGGGGCCTAAACGCTGAACAGAGGTCGTTTCAAAGTAATGATTTCTGTAATTCAGAACTTAAAAAGTAATAAATTAGTCACTAATTGCCTTGTAATTAATCGCAATGCCCCCATCTTGCGAGCATGGCGCTTGCCACCGTGCGTCAGGGTTCTTAAAATTGCCCCTTTGATCTTATTAAACACAGTCAACATAACGCCCAGCCGCTAGAGGACAATTCATGCAAGTTTCCGTCGAGACGACCTCCCAGATCGAACGCCGTATCACTATTCAGGTACCGGCTGCCGAAATCGACGAGGCTGTCAGCACTCGCTTGAAAGACACTGCGAAAAACGTTCGCCTGAATGGTTTTCGCCAAGGCCGGGTACCGATGGCAGTAGTGCGTCAGCGCTACGGCGACAGCGTTCGCAGTGAAGTAGTCGGTGAAGTAATGCGCGAGCGTTACGTTCGTGCGATCACCGAAGAGAGCCTTAATCCTGCTGGCTACCCCCAGATCGAACCCAAGGTAGACGAGGCGGGCAAGGATCTTGAGTTCGTGGCGATCATGGAGATCTATCCGCAGATTGAGCTTGCATCTATTGAAGGTACTGAGGTTGAGCGCCCGGTCGTTAATGTTAGCGACGCTGACGTTGACGAAATGATCGAAACACTGCGCAAGCAGAACGCCGATTGGCAGGAAACCGATGCGCCAGCTGCTGATGGCGATCAAGTAACAATTGATTTTCAGGGTTTCATTGGCGACGAGTCGTTTGAAGGCGGTAGCGCTGAAGGCCATGCACTGGTTATCGGTTCAAACAGCTTTATTCCAGGTTTTGAAGCGCAGTTGATTGGCGCCAAGGCCGGTGAAGAGAAGACTATTGAAGTCACTTTCCCTGAAGATTACCAAGCCGAGCACTTGGCAGGTAAAGAAGCGAGCTTCAAGGTAACGGTTCATAAGGTCAGCACCCAGCAGCTGCCGGAAGTTGACGCTACTTTCATCGAGCGCTTCGGTGTTGAAGACGGCGATCAGGAAAAATTCCGCGCCGAAATCAAAAAGAACATGACTCGTGAAGCAACCCAGGCGGTTGATAATCGTGTCAAGCAGCAAGTGCTGGATGCGTTGAAAAAAGCCAACGATATTCCTGTGCCCAGTGCTCTGGTTCAGCAAGAAACGGATGCCATGAAGCGCCAGGCGGCACAGCAATTTGGTCTGGGCGAAGATTTCGATGTTAGCCAATTACCGAATGAGCTTTTCGAAGACCAGGCCAAAGGCCGTGTACAAGTAGGCCTGCTGCTTGCTGAAGTTATCAAGGCCAATGAACTTGATGCTGACGACGATGCGATCAAGGCGAAGGTTGAAGAGCTGGCCGAGCAGTATCAGGATCCTTCCGAGGTTGTTGAGTACTACATGAGCAACGACCAGCTGAAAACTCAGGTTAAATCTGCCATTCTTGAAGAGAAAGCGGTAGATAAGCTGCTTGAGCAAACGAACGTTAAAGACGTTGAGATGTCTTATCAGCAAGCATTGGCTGCCGCTCAGCAGCAAGCTGAGCAAGACGAGGGTGCTGAAGAAGGCGAGAAAGAAAGCGCCTAAGTACCCGATAGCGCGGCGCATCGTTTTTCGGTGCGCCTTTCCCTCACCGGACGCAAGGAATCACCTGAATGAGTGAGTTTGATATTCAAAATGCCGGCGGTTTAGTGCCTATGGTGGTTGAGCAAAGCGCCAAAGGGGAAAGAGCCTACGATATTTATTCGCGCTTGCTGAAAGAGCGTGTGATTTTTTTGGTTGGTCCTGTGGAAGATTATATGGCCAATCTCGTGGTAGCCCAGATGCTGTTCCTTGAGTCGGAAAACCCCGATAAGGATATACATCTGTATATCAATTCTCCTGGCGGCTCGGTGACGGCTGGCATGTCGATTTATGACACCATGCAGTTTATCAAGCCTGATGTGTCTACTGTATGTATTGGTCAGGCAGCCAGTATGGGGGCCTTGTTATTGACGGCAGGTGCGGCAGGCAAGCGCTACTGTCTACCTAATTCACGTGTCATGATCCATCAGCCGTTAGGCGGCTACCAAGGCCAGGCGTCTGATATCGAAATTCATACCCGCGAAATTTTAGGTATTCGCGAGAAGCTGAACCAGATTCTGGCCCATCATACTGGTCAAGACCTGGAAACGGTTGCCCGCGATACGGATCGCGACAACTTCATGAGCGCCAATAAGGCTCAAGAGTATGGCTTGATTGACGCAGTGCTGGATAAGCGGCCCACATCCTGATAGCGTGATGAGGTTTTGCTTTTCTAACGAGCTTTTATGGCGGTGTAAGCCGCCGCAGTGACAGAGGTACGCGAATGGCCGACGGCAAAGGCAAGGATGAAGGTGGCAAATTACTCTACTGCTCGTTTTGTGGAAAAAACCAAAACGAAGTGCGTAAGTTAATTGCTGGCCCATCCGTATATATCTGCGATGAGTGTGTCGACTTGTGTAATGACATCATTCGCGAGGAAGTTCTCGAAGCCGATGCCGAGAGCGATGAAGAGCGTTTACCTACGCCTCGCGAAATTCGCCATACACTTGACGATTACGTCATCGGGCAAGACCGCGCCAAGATGGTGCTGTCTGTAGCGGTCTACAACCACTACAAACGTCTGAAAACGGACGTGCGTGAAGGCGATGTTGAACTAGGTAAATCTAATATTCTGCTCATCGGTCCTACTGGTAGCGGTAAAACGCTGCTGGCGGAAACCATGGCGCGTTTATTGAACGTACCTTTTACCATTGCGGATGCAACAACGCTGACTGAAGCAGGTTATGTGGGTGAGGATGTTGAAAACATCATCCAAAAGCTGCTGCAGAAATGTGATTACGATGTAGAAAAGGCCGAGCGTGGCATTGTCTATATCGATGAAATCGATAAGATTTCTCGTAAGTCCGATAACCCATCAATTACGCGTGATGTGTCGGGTGAGGGCGTACAGCAGGCATTGCTCAAGCTGATCGAGGGGACCACTGCTTCTGTGCCGCCTCAGGGTGGCCGAAAGCACCCTCAGCAGGAATTTGTTCAGGTTAATACCGGCAATATCCTGTTTATTGTAGGTGGCGCTTTCGCAGGGCTTGATAAAGTTATTCGTGACCGCGCCGAAAAAGGCGGAATCGGCTTTAATGCAAGCGTAAAAAGCAAAGAATCATCGCGTGGCGTGGGTGAATTGTTAGCCGACGTTGAGCCTGAAGATCTTGTGAAATTCGGTTTGATCCCAGAGTTTGTGGGACGCTTACCGGTTATCGCAACGCTGACCGAGCTTAACGAAGATGCACTGATTCAGATTCTGACAGAGCCGAAAAACTCGCTGATCAAGCAGTATGCCAAGCTCTTTGAAATGGAAGGCGTAACACTTGAGTTCAGAGATGACGCGCTGCGTGCTGTTGCATCAAAGGCAATGGAGCGTAAAACAGGTGCTCGTGGCCTGCGCTCGATACTTGAATCGGTGCTGCTCGACACTATGTATGAGATTCCATCATTGGAAAATGTCAGCAAGGTGGTGATTGATGGTTCAGTCATTGCCGGTGAAAGCGCGCCGCTCTTGATGTATTCCAACCAGGAAGAGGCACGTGTTGATGGGACTGATGGCTAGTGACGGATTGATAGCAACGGCCTAGCTTCAACCGCCTGCGCCAAATCAAGGGGTCGCCTATGCGACCCCTTGTTGTTCATAAGGTGTCACTGCGTAGCATGCCCTACACTGCGTAGTACTTTTCATACAGTGATGTGCTTGGTCAGGTATCTGCATCAAGTGCTCATCCGATTTGTTGAGGAACGTCTGCGATGCAGCAGAACGCCGAACAGACTCAATGTCTACCTTTATTGCCGTTGCGGGATGTCGTGGTTTACCCGCAAATGGTCATTCCGCTGTTTGTTGGACGCGAAAAGTCTATCCAAGCGCTCGAAGCAGCGATGGAGGCGGATAAGCGTGTATTACTAGTGGCTCAACGTGAGGCCTCTCAAGACGAGCCGGATAACGCTGACCTCTACGCTATGGGAACCGTGGCGGATATCATGCAGCTGCTCAAGCTTCCTGACGGCACTGTTAAAGTGCTAATTGAAGGGAGCTTCCGTGCTGATGTGCTTGAAATTGAAGAAAATGAGGCGGGTTATACTCAGGCGTACCTCTCTCCGCGTGAGAGTGAGCCGCTGACTAGTCGTGAGCAGGAGGCGTTAGTGCGCGTACTGCTCAATCAGTTCGAGCAGTACGTTAAGCTATCCAAAAAGGTACCCAATGAGGTACTTAACTCGCTTTCGGGTATCGAAGACCCGAGCCGGCTGGTGGATACCATTTGCGCTCACTTGTCGCTCAAGATTGGCGATAAGCAGGAGCTGCTGGAAATGGATCGAGTACGCGATCGCATCGAGCACCTGATGGCGCTTATCGAGTCTGAGATTGATCTGCTGCAGGTTGAAAAGCGCATCCGTTCGCGTGTTAAAGAGCAGATGGAAAAAACTCAGCGCGAGTACTATTTGAATGAGCAGATGAAAGCCATCCAGAAAGAGATGGGTGAGCTTGATAATGTGCCTAATGAAGCGGAAAAGTACGCACAAGCGATCAAAGAGTCGGGTATGCCTCAGGAGGCATCCGATAAGGCCAACCAAGAGCTTAACAAGCTCAAGATGATGGCGTCCAATTCCGCTGAAGCAACGGTGGTGCGCTCTTATCTTGATTGGCTGATAGCTATTCCCTGGAAAAAACGTACCCGCGTCAAGCACGATCTGGTTAAAGCCCAGGAAGTACTCGATGAAGACCATTACGGTCTGGAAGAAGTCAAAGCCCGGATTCTTGAGTACCTGGCTGTACAAAAGCGCGTACGCAAGATGAAAGGCCCAGTGCTATGCCTGGTGGGGCCGCCTGGAGTGGGTAAAACCTCGCTGGGGCAGTCGATAGCCAAGGCGACCAACCGTAAGTATGTCCGTCTGGCTTTGGGCGGCGTGCGAGATGAGTCTGAAATTCGTGGTCATCGGCGCACCTATATCGGTTCGCTGCCGGGCAAGCTGATGCAGCGCATGAGTCGGGCAGGCGTGAAGAATCCGCTATTCCTGCTCGATGAAGTGGATAAACTAGGCATGGATCATCGGGGCGATCCTGCATCAGCGCTTCTTGAAGTGCTGGATCCTGAGCAGAATAGCAGTTTTAGCGACCATTATCTGGAGCTTGATTACGATCTCTCCGAGACGCTATTTATCTGTACTGCCAACTCGATGAATATTCCTGGCCCGCTTTTGGACCGTATGGAGATTATACGTCTGCCGGGGTATACGGAAGACGAGAAACTGGCAATTGCCAAACGTTACCTGTTGCCTAAGCAGCTGGCTGCAAATGGTTTGAAGGACAATGAGCTGGCGCTTAAAGATGACGCGTTACTTGAGCTCATTCGCTACTACACGCGTGAAGCCGGTGTTCGTGAACTAGAGCGTCAGATAGCCAAAGTAAGTCGCAAAGTGCTGCGTGAGCGTCTTGAGAAAAAGCAGCTTGAGAAGACTCAGACGCTATCGGCTGAACAGATTGAGGCTTATGCCGGTGTTAGGCGTTATAGCTATGGGCTGGCCGAGCAGGACGACCAGGTGGGCCGTGTAACGGGGCTTGCTTGGACATCGGTAGGCGGTGAGCTTCTAAATATTGAGTCGGTGGTTACGCCGGGTAAGGGGCGTATCAACAAGACAGGCTCGCTTGGCGAAGTCATGAAGGAGTCGGTGAGCGCCGCGCAGACGGTGGTTAAGGCGCGTGCTAAAGGTCTGGGTATCGATTCTGCGCGTTTTGAGACCGAAGACCTGCATATTCACGTGCCAGAAGGGGCGACGCCCAAGGATGGCCCGAGCGCGGGTATTGCGATGGTAACGGCCATGGTGTCGGCTTATACCCAGCGTGCAGTGCGCTGTGATGTTGCCATGACGGGTGAAGTCAACCTTCGCGGCGAAGTCTTGCCGATCGGTGGGTTAAAGGAGAAATTGCTGGCAGCCCGCCGTGGTGGTATAAAGACCGTCTTGATTCCTGAAGAAAACCGCCGTGATCTCAAGGAAGTACCGGAAAATATCAAAGGACCTCTAGATATTCGCCCGGTACGCTGGATAGATGATGTATTGGCGGTAGCTCTGGTAAGTGATGAAAGCGATGATGGTGCCGCGCTGAAAGGCACTGATACATCGTTGAACGCTACCACGGTCGCCAATACCCATTAATGTTAAAGCCATCGGTCTTTAATTTTACATAGTGAATTTGCCCAATGCCTTGTGCAACGGGCATTTCACGGTGTGGTTGCTTGACAGAGGTTTCAGGGCATTGCTATAAAACGCAGCTATGCTTTGAGGTTGTACCTTCTGGTGGCCATGCCGTTCAGAGCCATTTTTTGAAACATTTAAGGGGTGAAGTGTGAATAAGTCCGAGCTGATTGAAGCCATTGCTGCGTCTGCCGATATTCCTAAAGCAGCGGCAACCCGCGCATTGGATGCCATGGTGGAGTCTGTCACCGATAGCCTCAAGAAAGGTGAAAGCGTTTCACTGGTAGGTTTTGGTACCTTCGCAATTAAAGAGCGTGCTGCACGTACTGGCCGTAACCCGCAGACGGGCCAACCGATCGAGATCAAAGCTGCAAAAGTACCTGGCTTCAAAGCAGGCAAGGCATTGAAAGACGCCGTCAACTAATTGACCTGCGTTTACGGTAAACTAATGGGCGCATCGCATCCGCGATGCGCCCATGTTATTTTCTGGCCTGGTGTTTAAGGGGTTATCCGAAAACAACTTTTCGGACAACGTTAGGGTTTATTTGTATGGCTGTGTTGATCTGAGGCTAGCATGCTGCAAAGTATTCGAGATGGCTCCAGAAGCTGGGGCGCCAAAATTATTATCGGTCTCATGGTAGCTGCCATGGCGCTGTTTGGAGTGGAATCCCTGTTCAGTATCTTTGGCAGTGATCCTAATGAAGTCGCAAGCGTTAACGGTGAGCCCATCATGCGTCAGCAGGTTGAGCTTGAAGTACAAAGAGCGCTGCGCTCGGGTCAGGTGCCTCCTGAGCAAGAGCGTGCGTTGCGCAATGACATGCTTGACCAACTGATCACTCAGCAGTTGCTGACTCAATATGCAGACGATGGCGGTTTTTACGTCTCTGACGCCCAGTTAGACCAAATCATTGTCAGCCTCCCCGAGTTCCATGATCAGAACGGCCGTTTTTCTGCCGATATTTTCCGCAACCGTCTAGCGGGTGCGGGTTATTCACCGGTTTCATTCCGCCAAGACCTGCGGATAGATATCATGCGCCAGCAACTACAGCAGGGCCTGGCGTTCAGCGATTTCAGTCTGCCAAGCGAGCAGGCTCGTCTGGCCGAGCTTCAGCGCCAAGCGCGCAGCTTCCGCTACGTGCTTCTGGATAACGACAATGCCGATGTCGATATCAATGTTACCAACGAACAGGTGCAGGCGTACTACGATGCCAACCAGGAGCGTTTTGAGCGTCCTGAACAGGTGCGCGTCGAGTATGTGCTGATTGATCGTCAGGCCATGGCGGCAGAAAGCGATGTTGATGAAGATACCCTGCGTAGCGCCTGGCGTGAGCAGAACCGGGATGCTGATCGACGTGTGTCGCACATCATGGTGACGTTTGGCGATGAGCGTACTCGTGAACAAGCGCGCGATATTGCCGATACTGCCCGCGAGGCGCTCGATGAAGGGGAGTCCTTTGCCGATACAGCTCTGCGTTATTCTGATGATACGGCAAGCGCTGAAGAGGGTGGCGACCTTGGGGTTATCTCACGCGGTATTTTCGGCGGTGAATTTGATAATACCGCTTTCGCGCTTGAAGAGGGTCAGACATCTGGGGTCGTTGAAATTGACGGTGCTTTCCACATTCTTCATGTATCGGAAATTGATGCGCCTTCCTTTGAAGATCAGCGGGATGTATTGCGCCAGAATGTTGCCTTGAGTGACATCAACGATGCGTTTAATGCTAAGGTACAGCAGCTCATTGATGAAAGCTTTGCTGCTGACGACCTGCAAAGCGTGGCTGATGACCTGGATTTAACGCTTAACCAAACCGACTGGCTTGCCCGCGGTGAAGGTGAAGGCGTGCTTTCAGAGCCTGGCGTTCTGGAAGAAGCGTTCAGTGAAGAAGTGCTGAAAGATGGTTACAACAGTGAAGTGATTGAGCTGGACGACGACCGTCGACTGGTATTGCGGGTTGCCGAGCATCGTGACGCAACACTGATCAGTCTGGATGAGGTGCGCGAAGAAGTAGAGCAGGCCGTGGCCTCACAGCAGCGTCAGGAAGCGTTACTTGAGCAGGCCCAGGCGATGGCCGCCGAGCTTGCCTCCGGCATCTCCGTAGACGTCGACTGGCAAGAGGCAACCAACGTTAGCCGTCAGTCTGACACTGCTTTATCCCAGGCATTGGTGCAAGAAGTCTTCCGTATGCCGCACCCTGAAGAAGGCGAAAGCCGCTATCGTGCCATTGCCTTGCCCCAGGGCGTTGCCGTGGTTGCGCTGGATGAAGTCTCGGATGGTGAAGCGGATGAGCAGATGCAAGGTTTTATTGCTCAAATGGCCGAGCAACTGCGAGCTCAATTCGTGATCCAGGGGCTGATTGATGACTTGTATCGCGATGCTGATATCGAACGCTAGAATCAAGCCACAACGCTAATACAAAAAAGCCGATCATTTGATCGGCTTTTTTGGTGGGTACTGATTTCGACAATTATTGCTAGAACAAACGCTGGCACAATAAGTGAGCCGTAATGCTACAGCTTAGGCTGCCGGTGGCGTCGCCAAGGAAAACTGGCGAAGCCGTGGCGTGGTATTGCGCTCCGTGCGTTCGATAATGATGTCCCAGCCATGCTGGGCATCCCAATCACCCAGCACAAATCGTTTGGCGGGCACGTCTTCAACCGTAAGGTCATGAACCTTGGGGCGATGCGTATGGCCGTGAATCATAGTGATAACGCCATAGTGCTCCATCAGTTTTACTACCTCCTGATGGGTTACATCCATGATGGCTTCCGCCTTGCCAGCGTTCGCATCTCCCGACTGCATTCGCAGGCTTTTGGCGAGTTCAAGACGCTGCTCGAGGGGGAGCGCCAGAATCTGCGCCTGCCATTCAGGATTACGCGACTGCTGGCGAAAGGCCATGTAAGCGTCATCTTTTGTGCATAGGCTGTCGCCGTGTAGCAAAACAACAGGCACGCCTTCAAGTTCTACTTCCTGAACATCCGCAATCAGCGTCGCCTGGCAGGCATTGATAAACCGCTCGCCTAAGAGAAAATCCCGATTACCGTGGCTTAAGTATATAGCGGTGCCGCTATCGCTTAGCTTTCGTAAATGCTGAATCACCTCTAGGGCTACTGCGCTGAGTGGGTGGGAAGTATCGAGCAGGTCGTCCCCAATCCACGCATCAAACAGGTCACCCAATATATAGAGGGCATTCGCTCCCTGTGCGGTTTGATCCAAATAGCGATAAAACCCCTGATTAATCTCAGGGGTGTCGCTGCTCAGATGGATATCAGCTACAAGCAGAGTGCGCATAAGGCTCCCGGGGTTATTCCGCGTCCTTGATATAAGCGCGCTCGATAATGACATCCTCGGCGGGTACGTCGGCATGCATGCCGCGACGTGTGGTGCTTACGCCTTTAATGGTATTGACGACATCCATGCCTTCAACCACTTCACCAAATACCGCGTAACCCCAGCCCTGCAGGCTTTTGCCGCTGTGATCCAGAAAGCTGTTGTCACCCACGTTGATGAAGAACTGAGCGGTGGCTGAGTTGGGGTCTTGGGTGCGTGCCATGGCAAGCGTGCCCACCGTATTTTTCAAACCGTTATCAGCCTCATTTTCAATCGGGTCGCGGGTCGGCTTCTGGTTGAAGTCCTGATCAAAACCGCCGCCTTGAACCATGAACCCGTCAATGACCCGGTGGAACAGAGTGCCATCGTAGAATCCTTCCTGCACATACTGCTCAAAATTGGCCGCTGTGATGGGCGCTTTTTCATGGTTGAGCGCGATAGTGATGTCACCAAAGTTCGTCTGTAATACGATCATAGATAAATTCCTGTTCAATAAAGGCGTTCGCCTTGGCGCTGTGCATCGGCGTCACGCTATAATAGCGGTTTTGCCCGGCATCGCGAAGCGCTAACCTCAGAGTAGGCGTTGGTTGCCTGGCACGCCATCCACCACGAGGTTTTTAACACCACCATGACCAACGAGACCACCCCAGCGCCGAACTTCATTCGTAACCAAGTACGCGACGAAATCGAGGGCGGCCAGGTCACAAAAATCGTGACGCGCTTTCCCCCTGAGCCCAACGGCTTTCTGCACATCGGCCATGCAAAGTCGATCTGCCTGAACTTCGGGTTGGCGGAGCAAATGGGTGGTGAGTGTCATCTGCGCTTTGACGACACCAACCCGGCAAAGGAAGAGCAGGCGTATATTGATGCGATTAAGGAAGACGTCAGCTGGCTGGGCTTTCACTGGGCAGGCCCGGTTCGCTTTGCGTCTGACTACTTTGACCAGCTCTATGCTTGGGCGCAGCATTTGATTCGCGAAGACAAGGCCTATGTAGATGACCTCTCGCCTGACGAGATCCGCGAATATCGCGGCACACTGACCGCACCTGGCAAGCCAAGCCCCTACCGCGAGCGCAGCGTCGAGGAAAATCTGGATTTGCTGGAACGTATGCGTAACGGCGAATTTGGTGAAGGTGAAAAAGTGCTGCGTGCCAAGATCGATATGGCCTCGCCCAATATCAACCTGCGCGACCCGATTCTTTATCGCATCCGGCACGCAAGCCACCATCAAACAGGTGACAAGTGGAAGATTTATCCTTCCTACGACTTCACCCATGGCCAGTCAGATGCTATTGAGGGAATTACACATTCGATCTGCACGCTGGAGTTTGAAGACCACCGCCCGCTTTATGAGTGGTTCCTCAACAATCTGCCAGTGCCCAGCAAACCGCGCCAGATCGAGTTTGCACGCCTGAATCTCGACTACACTCTGACTTCCAAACGTAAGCTGAAGCTGTTGGTAGACGAGCAGATTGTGGACGGGTGGGATGACCCACGTATGCCGACCATTTCCGGTATGCGTCGCCGCGGCTATACGCCAGCTTCCATTCGCAAGTTCTGTGAAATGATCGGTGTGACCCGGGCGGATGGCGGATTGGTGGATATCGCCATGCTGACCCACGCGATTCGCTCAGATCTTGAAGATAACGCGCCACGCGCCATGTGCGTATTGAAACCACTCAAGGTGGTGCTGACTAATGTGGCCGAAGATTACGAGGAAGTGTACGAAGTGCCGGGGCACCCCGCACGTGACGACATGCCGATGCGCAAAGTGCCGTTTGGCCGCGAACTGTACATTGACCAGGATGACTTCATGGAGGATGCGCCCAAGAAGTTCTTCCGCCTGGCGCCGGGCAAGGAAGTACGCCTGCGCAATAGCTATGTCATCCGCTGTGATGAGGTACTCAAGGATGATGCAGGCGAAGTGGTCGAGCTGCGCTGCTCGGTGGACTTCGATACCCTGGGCAAGAACCCGGAAGGGCGCAAGGTAAAAGGTGTGGTGCATTGGGTCAGCGCAGCTCACGGTGTACCCATGGAAGTTCGTCTGTATGACAATCTATTTATGGTCGAGCAGCCGGACCGCGACAAGGATGTCGATTTTCTTGAGCACCTGAACACGGAGTCGCTGGTAATCTGCCAGGCAATTGGTGAGCCAAGCCTTGCAGGCGCTGCCCCTGAAGATCGTTTCCAGTTTGAGCGCATGGGTTACTTCTGTGCTGACCGCCATCTCTCCGCACCCGGCAAGCTCGTGTTTAACCGAACCGTAGGATTGAAAGATAGCTGGGCGAAAATCAAACAGAAGGGTTAAGGAATCGTCATATGCAAATTTACAATACGCTGACACGTCGCAAGGAACCATTTACGCCGCTGGTCGCGGGTAAGGTAAGCATGTATGTCTGCGGCATGACGGTGTATGACTATTGTCACCTTGGCCACGCCCGCGTCATGGTGGCGTTTGATGTGATTACCCGCTATCTACGCCATCGTGGCTATGACGTGACCTATGTGCGCAACATTACGGATATTGACGACAAGATCCTCAAACGCGCTGACGAGAATGGTGAAAGCATCACCGCGCTGACTGAGCGTATGATTGATGCCATGCATGAGGACGAGGCGCGCCTGAACGTGCTGCCGCCGAGCCAGGAGCCCCGGGCAACGGGGCATATTGGCGACATCGTTGCCATGATTGAAACCTTGATCGAGAAAGGGTTTGCCTATCCGGCCGAGAACGGCGACGTGTACTACCGGGTGCGCAGGTTCGCCGACTACGGCAAGCTCAACAACCGTCAGCTTGATGATATGCGCTCAGGTGCACGCGTTGAGGTGGATGTCCATAAAGAGGACCCGCTGGATTTCGTACTCTGGAAGTCCGCCAAGCCGGGCGAGGCACACTGGCCATCGCCCTGGGGTAACGGGCGGCCCGGCTGGCACATTGAATGCTCGGCGATGTCGACCTGCTGCCTAGGTGATACCTTCGATATTCATGGCGGCGGGCCTGATCTGACCTTTCCTCATCATGAAAACGAAATTGCTCAGTCAGAGGCGGCCACGGGTAAAACCTACGTCAACACATGGATGCACGCCGGTGCGGTACGCGTAAATCAGGAGAAGATGTCCAAATCCCTGGGTAACTTCTTCACCATTCGAGATGTGCTGGCCGAGCATGACCCTGAAGTGGTGCGCTATCTGTTAGTGGCCAGCCACTATCGCAGTGCGATCAATTACTCGGTGGATTCGCTGGTTGAAGCGCGTAAATCCTTGACACGTCTCTATACGGCGCTGGAAGGCGTGGCGAGCGATAGTTCCGGTCAGACCAATGACGTGGCTGACACTTATCGCGAACGTTTTACGACCGCCATGGATGACGACTTCAACACGCCGGAAGCGCTCGCGGTACTCTTTGAATTAGCGCGGGAAGTGAACCGAGCCAAGAGCGAGGCGCCAGATAATGCCTTGCCCCTGGCGGCGGCGCTTAAACAGTTTGCTGGTGTGCTGGGCCTTCTTCAGCAGTCGCCGCAAATCTTTCTGAAAGGCTCACAACAGCAAGGTGTAGCGCTAAGCGAAGCGGTGATTGAAGAAAAAATTGCCCAGCGCCAAGCGGCAAAAGCCAATAAGGACTTTGCTCAGGCTGACGCTATTCGTGATGAGCTGGCCGCCCTGGGGATTATTCTCAAGGACTCCAGGGAAGGAACTACCTGGGTCATCGAAGCCATTCAGTAAGGGCATGACTGCCAGGCGCCTACAGGTGGCGTCTGGCAGCCCCTTAAATGCCTCTTATACTTGCAATATCCTTCCAGAAAAGACGTCTACTAAAGGATTGCCCAGATGCGCTTTACACTCAAACCTCTACTCTCTGTCGTCAGTCTGTCGCTTGTGACGTTATCGACTGCAAACGCCAATGACCCGGTGGTGGTCGCTTCCAAAATTGATACCGAAGGCGCTGTGCTGGGTGAGCTGATCATTCAGACACTTGAACGCAATGGTATCCCGACCGAAGACCGCCTCCAGTTAGGGGCAACCAATGTCGTACGGACCGCGCTAAGTGCGGGTGAAATTGATCTATATCCCGAATACACCGGCAACGGCGCTTTTTTCTTTGATATGGCCGACAGCGATGTATGGAAGAATCCTGAGCAGGCTTATCAAACGGTGCGCGAGCTCGATGCCCAAAACGGCTTGATGTGGTTAACCCCGGCCAGTGCTAACAATACCTGGGCAATGAGTATCCGCGAGGACGTGGCAAGCGAGCATGACCTGAAAACGCTGGATGACCTGGCGGCCTATATTGCCGACGGAGGGGAGTTCAAGTTTGCCGCGAGTGCCGAGTTTGTTGAATCTGCCCAGGCGCTGCCAGCGTTTCAACAGGCTTATGGGTTTAAACTGAGCGATGACCAGCTGTTAGTGCTTTCCGGTGGTAATACTGCTGCCACAATGCGTGCCGCGGCCCAGCAAACCAGTGGGGTGAATGGGGCAATGACTTACGGCACTGACGGTGGCCTGAGCGCTCTAGGCCTGGTAGTGCTTGAAGATACCAAAGGCGTGCAGCCGGTTTACCAGCCTGCGCCGGTAGTACGCGATAGCGTGCTTGAAGCCTACCCCGACATTGAACCTTTGCTTCGTGATGTCTTTTCAACTCTCGATGAGCTAACGCTGCAAGAACTCAATGCCAATGTGGCGGTTAACGGTTTATCGGCCGATCAAGTAGCCAACAACTATCTAGACAGTTTGGATAACTAATTAATGTCGCTTCTGGATGCGCTACCCACGCCTAAATTAAGGCGTGGTGGGTACCCTAATGCTGTTTTAGTCAGCATGAGTATCGTGATGCTGGCAGTACTTTGGGGGCTGGATGCCGTTAGCGTGGCGCCTAACCGCATTGTTCAAGGCACGGGTGTCGGTGTGCTGGGGGCAATCGGCTTACCAGGAGCGTTCTTGGCGTCTCTTCTGATATTGGCTATCGGCGGCCTGGCTTGTCAGCCAGGCCGCACCAACTATGCAGCGGCCTTGGGCGCGGTGGTTTTGCTGCTGGCGCTTATGCCGTTTGGCCTGATGGTGGCCAGTTATTTTCTGATAGACCCGGCATTACCCCAGGCACGTTTGGGAATAGGGGCCAGCTACTGGCTAATACTGTTTATCTTACTGCTGTGCTTGATCGAGCTGCGTTTGCGGCTTGCTCTGACGCGCCTCTTGCCGGGACTGCTCCTCGCGGGAGTCGGGCTTCTATGGTGGTTGTGTGCCTCTCTTTGGCTGGACGACCTGGCATTGGTTCAGGAGTTCAAGGCGCGTGATCGGCAATTTATGCGCGCGGTGGGCCAGCATATTGTCTTGGTAGGCGTGGCCGTGGGTGTAAGTATTGTACTGGGGGGACTGCTTGCCATGCTGATGCGCCGTTTTAAACGGTTGCAAAAAAGTGCGTTTGCGGTGCTCAATTTTCTACAGACCATACCCAGCCTGGCACTATTTGGTCTGCTACTGGCGCCACTTGCCTGGCTGGCCGCCAACGTGCCGGTGCTAGCGCAAGTAGGTGTTAGTGGTATTGGCAATACACCTGCGCTGATCGCCCTGGTGGCTTACAGCCTGCTGCCCATGGTACGTAATACCTATATTGCGCTGGAACAGGTAAGCCCTGATACCCTGGAAGCAGCCACTGCCATGGGAATGCGGCGTGGCCAGCAGTTCTGGCAGGTACGCTTGCCGCTGGCGTTGCCGGTGTTACTTGAAGGGGTACGCATTACGACTGTTCAGGCAATTGGCCTGACGGCGGTGGCGGCATTGATCGGTGCCGGTGGATTGGGCACGTTTATATTTCAAGGATTGGGGCAGGCTGCTATGGATATGGTGCTACTTGGTGCACTACCTATTCTCGTACTGGCCCTATTAGTGGATGCCGCCCTGGGAGCGCTGGCAGAGGCACTGCGCCCCGGAGGCATTCAATGATTGAGCTTTCACAGGTATCCAAGCGATTTGGTGATGAAACCGCCGTAGATGCCATCAACCTCAAGGTGGCCAAGGGCAAGTTTTGCGCGCTGGTAGGCACCTCGGGCTGTGGAAAGTCAACCACATTGCGTATGATCAACCGCCTGATTGAGCGTAGCAGCGGAGATATCATCCTGGATGGCCAAGCGCTTGAAGCTTACGACCCGGTCAAGCTGCGCCGCCGTATAGGCTATGTCATACAAAGCACCGGCTTATTTCCGCATTGGACAGTAGCGCGCAATATCGGCTTGGTTCCCCGGTTGCTCAAATGGCCGGCTGACGATATACAAACGCGCGTGGAAGAGCTGATGGCGCTGCTTGGCCTGCCCATTGAGGAGTTTGCCCACAAGTATCCTCACCAGCTTTCCGGCGGACAGGCGCAACGCGTGGGTGTGGCTCGCGCCCTGGCTGCCGATCCGGATATTTTATTGATGGATGAGCCCTTCGGGGCGCTTGACCCGATTACCCGTATCAAGCTTCAGGATGAGCTGGCGAGCCTTCAGGGGCGTCTGCATAAAACAGTGGTATTTGTTACCCACGATATGGATGAAGCGCTGAAACTTGCCGATCACCTGGTGGTGATGCGTGACGGCTTGATTGTGCAGCAGGGTACGCCGCTGGCGCTTTTGCAGCATCCCAAGGATCCCTTCGTGGAATCTCTGCTGGGCGGGCTTGAACGCGGTCTGAAGCAGGCGGCATTGACGCGTGTAAAAGACCATATGTCATCTCTGGGGCCTACCTTGCCTTCGCAGTATCGTATTTCGGCCGACTTTTCTCTGCGCCAGGCACTTTCCATGATGCTGCGCGATCATACCGACCGCCTCGCCGTTGTCGATCAGCACGATGTGCCGATCGGTGAGTTGTCGCTGCGTAAAATCGTCAAGGAAGCTCAGCTGGAAAAAGGGAGCATGCGTGAAGCATAGCGATCAGCACGCGGATAGACGCCTATGGATACGCTCATTAATCTGGGGCTTGCTGCTCGTTGTCTGCGTTGTGGGTATTGCACACGCAGAAGGGCTTTTTCGCTGGCTGGAGCCGGATGCCAGACAGGTTATCTACCAGCGCGCCCAGTTTTATGAGCTGCTTGGGCGCCACCTCTTGGTGGTGGGGATAGCCGCCTTGGTCACTATTTTCTTTGGCGTAGGTGCAGGGATTGCCGTCACGCGCAAAAAAGGTCGCGACTTTTTGCCGCTGGTGGCGCAGCTGGCGTCCTTGGGCCAAACCTTTCCGCCGGTCGCCGTACTGGCGCTTGCCGTGCCGGTCCTTGGGTTCGGCACGCTGCCGATTATCATAGCGTTAATGCTTTATGGCCTGTTGCCTATTGTGCGCAATACACTGGCGGGGCTGCAGGATGTGAATGAAGAAATCAAGGTGGCTTCCCGCGCCATGGGGATGACGCCACTACAAACGCTCTATCAGGTGGAGCTGCCCCTAGCCGCGCCAGTCATACTGGCCGGTATACGTACCTCGGTGACGATCAATATTGCAACCGCAGCGCTTGGTGCCACCGTTGGTGCCAGCAACCTGGGCGACCCGATTATTGCCGGCATCATCAATGGCAACATGGCCTATGTGACGCAGGGCGCGCTGATTATTGCCTTGCTCGCCTTGACCATTGATAGTTTGTTTGATGGGCTGCAAGGGAGGTTACGCCAACGGCTGTCTTCTCCTCAGCGTTTATCTTGAGTGTACGTCTTCAAAACGTTCATTCTTAGGGCCTGATATTAAGAACTTGGGCCCAGCTATCTTGCTGGTAAGTCCTCCCAATCAGGTCTTTATCTACCTGATCTATTCGTCTTAAGTGGTATCCCTAAAGTCCTTGTGCTGCGTTATCGTCGCAGTAGTTGCGTTGACTCAAACCAGATAAATCCACTGGCATAAACGGTCATCACGAACAACACTGCCCTCAAAAGGGGTAAAACAAGGATAATAATGATGACGAACCACGTACACCAGCCGGTCTTCATGACCGGCGATGAACTTTCTATTGCTACCTTCAGTCTGCTTGACGCAGAAGGCGAGCTTTACAGCGGCGCTACAGAGCCACCGCTTGAGCGTGAACATGCGCGCAGGCTTTATCAGGCAATGCTGGCCACGCGTATTCTTGATGAGCGGATGATGGCGGCCCAGCGCCAGGGACGACTCAGTTTCTACATGCAGTGCATGGGCGAGGAAGCGGCTGTTATCGGAGCCACCGCCGCCTTGAACGATGCCGATATGATCATGGCCCAGTACCGCGAGCAAGGTGCGCTGATGTATCGCGGTTTCTCCATTGATGAGTTCATGAATCAGCTGTTTGGCAATGAGCTGGATTATGGCAAGGGGCGGCAGATGCCGGTCCATTATGGCTCGCGCAAGCTCCACTACATGACGATTTCCTCGCCTTTGGCAACTCAGATTCCTCAGGCGACGGGCTACGCCTACGGCCAGAAACTGGCAGGTGATGGCCTTTGTACGCTGACCTTCTTTGGTGAAGGAGCGGCGTCTGAGGGGGATTTCCATGCCGCGCTGAACATGGCCTCGGTACATAAGGTGCCGGTCATCTTTTTCTGCCGCAACAATGGCTATGCCATTTCCACTCCGGCAGTCGAGCAGTTTGCCGCCGACGGTATTGCGCCACGCGCATTTGGCTATCACATGCACGTTCTGCGTGTGGACGGCAACGATGTGCTGGCGGTCTATGAAGCCGTACGTCAGGCGCGCCAAATCGCGGTTGAACACAACCAGCCCGTGCTTATTGAAGCCATGACCTACCGGCTTGCCGCCCACTCGTCCTCAGACGACCCGTCGGGATACCGGCTGAAAAGCGAGGAAGAGACTTGGCGGCTTAAAGACCCCGTGCTGCGTATGCAGAAGTGGCTGTTAAAAAGAGGCTGGTGGAGCGAAGAAGAGGAAACCCAGCAGCAGGAATCGTTGCGCCGGGAAGTGCTGGATACCATGAAGCGCGCGGAGAAACGTGTCTCTCCGCCGTTGGAAAGTCTGGTGAGCGATGTCTACGCCGATGTTACCCCTGAGCTTCAGCGCCAGTTTGATCAGTTGAAAAAGCATATCCGCCGCTATCCGGATGCCTACCCGCGGGGCGCGCGATCTCTGGATCTAGACGTTGAGACCCATATTGACTCGCAGGGAGATGCGTAACATGCCCACCATGAATATGTTGCAGGCGATCAATAATGCGCTGGATATTGCCATGGCCGAAGACGAAAAAGTCATCTGCTTTGGCGAAGACGTGGGTATTTTTGGCGGAGTCTTCCGCGCTACAAGCCATCTTCAAGAAAAATATGGCAAAACACGCTGCTTCAATACGCCGCTGGTAGAGCAGGGCATTATCGGTTTCGCCAATGGCCTTGCTGCCCAAGGTTCGGTACCCGTAGCGGAAATTCAATTTGCCGACTATATCTTTCCTGCCTTTGATCAGATCGTGAATGAAACCGCCAAGTACCGTTATCGCTCGGGTGACCTGTTCAATGTAGGTGGGCTGACCATCCGCACACCCTACGGTGGGGGAATCGCCGGTGGCCTGTACCATTCCCAATCGCCTGAAGCCTACTTCACGCATACGCCTGGCTTGAAAGTGGTGGTGCCGCGTAATCCCTACCAGGCTAAAGGGTTACTTTTAGCGGCTATTCGTGACCCTGATCCGGTCCTCTTCCTGGAACCCAAGCGGCTTTATCGCGCCGCTGTAGGGGAAGTGCCCGAAGAGGATTACCAGCTTCGCTTGGGCGAGGCTGAAGTTATCAAAGAGGGCAGTGATATCACCGTCGTGGGCTGGGGGGCTCAAATGGAAGTGATCGGCAAGGCTGTGGAACTTGCCGAAGAGCAGGGTATTGCCTGCGAAGTGATTGACCTGCGCTCCCTGCTACCCTGGGATGCCGATACTGTTGTTGAGTCCGTCCTCAAGACAGGTCGTCTGGTGGTTAGCCATGAGGCACCACTGACCGGTGGCTTTGCCGGTGAAATAGCTGCGACCATTCAAGAGCGTTGTTTTCTCTACCTGGAATCGCCGATTAGGCGGGTAACCGGGCTGGATACGCCTTTTCCTCTCGCATTGGAAAAAGAGTATTTGCCCGATCACCTGAAAATTTTTGAAGCGATTCGCGAAAGCGTTAATTTTTAGCGCAAGGAGAAGAACAATGAGCGATTTTAAATTGCCGGATATTGGCGAAGGCATTGTCGAATGTGAAGTAGTGGAGTGGCGGGTTGCCCAAGGCGATGCCATTGAAGAAGACCAGCCCATTGTCGAGGTGATGACAGATAAAGCGCTGGTGGAAATCACCGCGCCTGAAGCGGGAGTCATCACCCAACTGTATGTTGCTCAAGGGCAAATTGCCAAAGTGCATGCACCGCTATACGCCTATCAGGCACAAGGCGAAGAGGGTGCGCCAGTCACCCAGGAAAAGCCCGAAACATCTCCCGTCCGGGAAGCAGAAACGCCCGTTGAGCTGAATCAAACAACGCCAGCCAGCCCGCCTTCTCATACGACGAGTGCCCATGGCAAGGTGCCGGCAAGCCCAGCCGTGCGTCGTTTGGTGCGCGAACATGGCGTGTCACTAACCGCCATCGCCGGTAGCGGCAAGAATGGCCGGGTGCTTAAAGAGGATGTGCTCGCGCATGTTGAGGCGCAGAGCATCTCTTCACCTGCTGTTACTGTATCCTCCGGCGCCGATGTCAGTGGTTCAGTATCCGCCCCCCGGGTTGAGCCCTTACGGGGCGTGCGCGCCGTCATGGCCAAGCGGATGGTTGAGTCTGCTACTACCATTCCGCACTTCCATTACGGTGAAGAGGTTGATGTCACCGAACTTTTGGCGCTGCGCGAGCGCTTGAAGCCTCAGGTTGACGCCCTAGGTGAACGGCTAACACTGATGCCGTTTTTCATGAAGGCGCTGGCATTGGCCCTTGCCGAACATCCCATCCTTAACGCCCGGTTAAACGAGGCGGGCGATGAGCTTCTTTATTACCCTCAGTGCAATATCGGGATGGCGGTAGACGGAAAAGCAGGTTTGATGGTGCCCAATATCAAAGGTGTAGAGCACCTGACGCTTTTGGAAATCGCCCGCGAGGTAGGTCGTTTAACCGCTGCCGCCCGTGAGGGGCGTGTGAACCAGGCCGACCTTACAGGCGGTACCATCAGCATCTCCAATATTGGTGCTTTAGGGGGCACTTATGCGGCACCCATTATCAATGCCCCAGAAGCCGCTATTGTCGCGCTCGGTAAAAGCCAGTGGCTGCCGCGTTTTGATGACCAAGGGGTGGTTCAGCGGCGCGCTATCATGACAATTACTTGGGCCGGGGATCACCGTTTTATTGATGGTGGGACCATTGCGCGGTTTTGTAACACTTGGAAGGGATTTCTGGAGGCCCCCGAAACCATGCTGCTTCATCTGTCCTAATCACCATGCCACAGGCGCCGTTACAGCAGTTCTATATACCCGAGGAGCAGTCGGTCTATCTGCTGAATCACCAGGACGCGCAGAAGCTCAAGGATTGGGTAGCACTTTGCCAGGCGCAGCTTGCCCAACTGGGGTATCAGGACATCGAGCTGATTGGAAAGGGCGCCTACGGTTTTGTCTTTGCCGGGAGTACCTCGGCGGGCAGTACCGCAGCTCATTATGTCTTCAAGTTCTCCCGTATTACGCTACCGACCCACTTGCAGGAGCGCCTCGAAGAAGAGGCGTTCATGCTGGATCAGGTCTCGCACCCACGCATTCCCCGTTTGATTACCTATCAGCGTGCTCGAGGGCAGTCCATTCTGGTGATGGAGCGCGCACCCGGTTGGAACTTGGAGCAGGTGTCGCTGAAAGAGGGTCGCCTTTCGCCACGCTTGATCATCTGTATTGCCCGACAGCTTGCCGAACTCCTCGTCGCTCTGCGCCAGGAAACCGGCCCTAAATCCCGGCCGGTAGTACACGGCGATATCAAACCTTCCAACTTGGTCTTTGACCCGGCAACAGAATCGGTTGCCCTGATCGACTGGGGCTCATCGGTATTTGCCCAGTTGGATGCCAGGCTTCAGTTTATCGGCGTCAATGTGATGGAACTGATGTCGGATAACCTGCAACAAACCAATGCCCGGCTAGGAGATGTGTACTTCATCGGCGAAGAGCAGCTCAATGGTGCGTTGTCTTCACCGCGGTTTGACGAGCAGGGCGTTGCCGGCACGCTGTATGCATTGGCTTCTGCTCAGTCCTGCCGATTTGGGCATCGGGCTATTCCTGCCAGTTCGCTGGGCTTGCCGGTGGAGTTTGCTCGTACCTTGGATGGCATGCTCGACCCCGACCCGCAGGTAAGGTGCAAAGCTGGTGATTACTTCCTGCAGGCCATGCCGCGTATGGCCCGCGCCGTCATGATTGATCTGCCAGTTGCCCCACCGGCGCCGCTGGTGCCGGTATGGGCACGCTCTGCCCGCCAAGAAATAGATACGGTCGTCTACAGCTCGCGTAAGGCCTTTTTAAGGGAAGCCGATGCTCAGGAAACCCTGAATGACGTCAACGATGTCCAGCTGGATCGCTACTACAAGCAGTTTATGCAGGGGATGGGTGAAACTGAAAAGGCGTTTCTAGCCTCGGTTAGCCGGTTGGGGAAATATCCCGTGGTGGGGGGGCTGGCTGTGCGCTGGGAGCGTGAGGGTATCTATATTGATTCATCGTTGAACCTTCACGACCCGAGTCTGAAGCCAGCCTTTATTGAGGCCGTGAACAATATGGTGCACCTGGCCCGGGCAATTCATCGCCAAGGGGTATTCAAAAGCTGCCTGTTCAATGCCCGCCAAACCCTGCATCTGGAGCGGGCCTCGCCTGAAGTATCCTTTTATCCCGATCCCACGATGAGCATTGGCTATGAGCTTAGTGCGATGCCCGAACTTGAAAATCGTACTCGTTTGCATAGCTACTTTGAGGATGGGCCAGACCCCGAGGAGCTTCTTATACTACCGGGGTCAATCATGGGGCTTTTACGGCAGCTTAATGAGATCCATCATACTGGCATGATCATTTTCGAAGCGCTTCCTCAGCATCTCAAGATTCACAGCTATTACCGACTGCTGGATCCAGCCAAGGAGAGCGAATTTCGTACTCTGCTCGACAGTATCTTGGTCCGCGTGAACCAAATCGAAGGACTTGGGGTGTCAGGCTTCATGAAGATGCCCTACAAGGACACGCGCTTTTTTACCCACCTAGAACGCCAGCCGGAGCGTTTTTACCCCCGCGACCCGCGGGAGCACATCAGAAAAGCGGCAGCGTCTACTACTGCGAAGTGAAACGTGTGTATTCGCGATTAGAGTGCGCTGCAAGCCAGGCGGTAAGTTTTTCAACCAGGGTATCGCTGGCGCGCCCGAATGCATCCACCACGGCGGGTATTTCCACATCAGAAGCTTGGCTGGTCGTCCTGAAGCTTTCTGAGGCGAGTGGGGCGCGCGAGTCGGCCTCAACCAGCTGCACATCCAGCTGAATGACCGCGCGAGGCCAGCCATTATCATACTCACTTTGAAAGTGACGCAGCTCGCTGAGCAGCAATAGATCAGACGGCAAATGATCACTGCCCACACTTTCAAAAAGTGCGCTTTGCTGTAATCCCTCTATCAGGCGCGCCTGAATAAGATCCGGCGTATCCTCATGCCAGCGAGCACCTTCATAGACGCTGACCTGTGTATTTTCGGGATATACCACTATTCGGTTGCTGCTCAACAGGTAACCGGCCTCAGGGCTAGCCACGCCTAAGCGTTTCGTTGAAGTGGTCGACATAACTCCCTGATGGGAAGCCTCGTGGGAAGAAGGCGCAGATGCAGGCAAGCGGTAAAGCGATGGCGGGTCGTTTTCAGGCAGTATCGAACACCCCGTGCTGGTTAACAGCACCAATAAGATCAATAGGATAAAAAAGGGACGCATACTCATGGACGAAACTCCTCTACCTGATCACGGCCCAGTAAAAAGTCTCTGGGGCTCTCTTCCAGCTGGCGGGTAATACGGTCTAGCGTATTCAGCGTGGAACGTAGCGCGGAAAGCGCCGGTGCTATATCGCGTGTTCCCTGCAGAGTGCTCTCGACCGCCCCTGCATTTTGATTAACCAGCTGCTCGATTCGCTGAGCGGCGCGCGCCACATCACGGCTGGCATCGGCAGTACTCTGCATGACCTGCTGACCATCCTGCTTGAGCAGTCGGGTCGCCTCCTGGCTAAGTCCATCAATACTTTTAAGTGTGGCGGTTGCCTGACGCGACGCATCACCAAACAATGCCATGTTTTCATCCAGCGCCTGCTGTTGAGAGGCAATCATCTCGGTAATCTGGGCCACATTGGTCAGGATGCTACCGGCGTTTTCACGGTTATCGTCATTAAACAGCTCGTTGACGTTTTGCATGATGGCGTTGATGTTGTCGATCAATTCCTCGCCTTCCTCAAAGAGGGTGGCGATAGGAGAAGGGTCAGCGCGAATGAACGGCGCCTCATCATTGGTCTGATCGATTAAACGCGGGCTTTCCGGTGTGCCACTGTGAAGCTGCACCGACATGCTGCCGGTAATGCTGGCAAACGCAAGCTTGGCGCGTGTATCCATCTTGACTGGCGTATCGTCCACCACCCGGATTCTGACAATCACCTGGCGTGGATCCGTCGGGTCTAGGGTGAGCTTCGTCACATCACCCACTTCAATGCCGTTATATTGCACGGTACTGCCAACCGAAAGCCCGCTGACGCTGCGCTCGAACAGGATGCGATAAGCCTGATAGTCACGCTGCCCTGCGGCTTGGCTCATCCATAGCGCAAACAGCAGGGCGGCAGCGGCGGTTAATACCGTAAATAAACCTATTAAAACGTGATGAGCGCGCGTTTCCATGTGCTACTCACTCCTTGGGCTTGGATGTTGAAAACGTGGCGGCGGACTGCTCAGCGGCACGGCCGCGAGGTCCATGAAAGTAATCCTGAATCCATTCATCATCGGTTTGGGCGACGTTGCCGATGGTATCCACCACCAGAACACGCTTTTGAGAAAGCACGGCAACCCTGTCGCAGGCAGCATAAAGCGTGTCCAGATCATGGGTTACCAGAAAGACGCTAAAACCCAGAGCATCCCGGAGCGTGACGAGCAGCTGATCAAAGGCAGCCGCGCCGATGGGGTCAAGCCCGGCGGTGGGTTCATCGAGAAACAAGATGTCCGGGTCCAGCGCCAACGCGCGGGCGAGGGCGGCGCGTTTGATCATGCCACCAGAGAGCGAATCGGGGTACTGCAAGGCCGCTTCCGGCTCAAGCCCCACCAGTGAAAGCTTTACTCGGGCAATGCGCTCAGCATCTTCCCTGGCAAGCTTGGCATGCTCAATCAGCGGTAGGGCGACGTTCTCCTGCAAGTTGAGCGAGCTGAATAGCGCGCCTTGCTGAAAGAGAACACCAAACCGGCGCTCCACCTGGCTACGCTCCTTGTCGCTGAGTTCGCTCAGGTTGGTGCCCAGCACCTCAATGCTGCCCCCATCCGGGCGTTTTAAGCCCACAATACTGCGTAACAGTACTGACTTGCCCGTACCCGAGCCACCCACCACACCGAGTATTTCGCCGCTTAGCAGATCAAGATCCAGTGATTCATGCACCACGTGCTCGCCAAAGCGGTTTTCCAGACTACGTACCTTGATAGCCGGGGCGGGCTGAGCATTATACTGAGATGAGGTTTTAGGATCTTCGTTGCTCACCAGCCCATCTCCATGAAAAAGAGCGCGGCAAGGGCGTCAATCAAGATCACCATGAAGATGGACTGCACAACGCTTGAGGTGGTATGCGTACCTACCGACTGGGCGCTGCCGCTGACCTTGAAGCCTTCCAGGCAGCCGATAACGGCAATCACAAAGGCAAACACAGGTGCTTTGCTTAGCCCTACCAGGAAATGCACCACCGACACATCTTTCTGCAAAGTGGTCATGAACTGACCAAGCGAAATATCCAGGGATAGCACCGCCACTAGAGCGCCCCCCACTAGACCACTGATCATTCCCACAAAAGCAAGTAAGGGCAGACTGACAAGCAGGGCCATGACGCGGGGCAGGACCAGAAGTTCAATGGGGTTAAGGCCCTGGGCTTGCAAGGCATCGATCTCCTCGTTAGATTTCATCGCCCCAAGCTGTGCGGTAAAGGCACTTGCTGTGCGCCCCGCCAATAAGATGGCGGCCAACAGGACGCCAAACTCGCGCAGAAATGAAAAGGCCACAAGATCGATGGTATAAACGGTAGCGCCAAAATCTTCCAGCACAGTCGCGCCCAGAAACGCGACCACCGCACCTACCATGAAGGTCAGTAGAGCAACGATAGGAACCGCATTCAGACCGCTTTGCTGGATGTGGGCAACGGTCGCGGTTAAGCGCCAGTGGCGTGGCCGTAACAGAGTGTGCGACAGGGTGGCAAGCACCAGACCGATAAAGCCTAATAGCTGGCGCTGTTGCAACCATAACCGGACCATGTATTCACCAATGTTAGCCAGCGCATTGGTTATTCGTCTTGGATTCTGCTGACCAACGTCCAAAGGCGCTTCCATGGCCTCGGCAATGCGCGTTAAAAGTGCCTGCTGCTCTTTAGGAAGCTCGCCCGCCCAGTCATTAACCGTTTGGGCTTTTTCAGGTCCGATAATATCAATCAACAATATGGCGCCTGCGGTATCCAGGCGCTCAATATCGACCAGCGATATATCGTCTGACTGAGTTTCTAAATAAGGGGCACAAGCGTCTTTAAGCTTCTGGTAATGGGTGAGTGTCCACTCACCCTTTAATACGAGTTTTTCATCCTGCCGCGTAATCCATTCGCTTGGCATCCCTGCTCCTATACGCCTGTCTCTGTATAGCGTCTATGATGCATTCAAACGAGCGTTAGGGGAAGGTTGATAAAGTAGTCTCAGCGCATTAAGCGATATTTTGGCGCTAATTCCTGCTTGATTTGGACAGCAACTTCTTTAAGCCGAGGGCCAAGATTATTAACCAGACGATCGCGATCCAGGCGTAAACTTGAGCCTCCGCAGTTAATTGCCATGACTTCAGCGCCATCTTCTAGAATAAGAGGCATCGCCACGGCACTGATATCACGTTGCCAATCCTGCTCGGATAAACAGAATCCGTAATGGGCATAATCTTCCATGCTCTGCTTGATGCCGGCTTCAAGGGCGGGCCACTCCTTGCCATGAAACTCTGCCAGCTCGTTTAATAGCTGCTGACGGCGGGAGTCGGACAAGCCGCATAGCCAGGCCCGGCCAATGGCAGAGGTCGCAATGGGTAAGCGCGAGCCAACGTCTAGACGAATAATAAGCGGGCCACTGCCATGGCAGGTTTCGAGATACACCATATCGCTGCGGTCCGCGCCGCCAAGGCTCACGTTGCAGTCGGTAGCTTCGGCAAATTTCTGCAGATGGGGACGCGCAATTTCACGAATCCCCATGTTGGCGAGAAAGCGATAGCCAAGCGCTAGTACGCCTGGCCCTAGCCGATATTTCTCCAGATGGGTGTTGTGCTGCAGATAGCCAAGCTGGGTAAGGGTATAGGTGAGGCGCGAGACCGTCGGGCGGGGAATGCTCGTACGGTTAGAGAGTTCGGCATTGCCCAGATACTCTTCACCAGCCCCAAAGGCGCGCAGCAACTCCAGACCGCGCGCCAGCGCGGTCACAAAGTTACGATCTTTTCCAGGTAGCTGCGGGTCGTCAGCTTCAGTGTCGGTGGGTTGCATTCAATATCCCAACAATAAGTGGCTTATGGCGTGCAGTATCGCATATCTACTTAGCCGCAGCTTTCAAACCATCAACGCAAAGGCATCAACTATCCAGGCGCTCGATTACTGTCGCGATACCTTGGCCAACGCCAATGCACATGGTGACCAGCGCATAGCGCCCGCCGGTGGCTTCTAACTGGCGCAGTGCGGTCAGCACCAGACGTGCCCCGGAAGCACCCAGCGGATGGCCAATGGCGATAGCGCCGCCGTTGGCATTCAAACGGGTGTCATCTTGCGAGAGGCCAAGCTGTTGGACGCAGCCAAGTACCTGCACGGCAAATGCTTCGTTGATTTCAATGACATCCATTTGTGCAAGGGAAAGGCCGGCGCGTGCCAGCGCCTTTTGCGAGGCGGGTACTGGACCTAGACCCATGACGCGCGGCGCGACGCCGGCAACGGCGCTGGCCACGATACGCGCGCGAGGGGCCACACCCGCACGTTCACCGGCGGCCTGGGTGCCCACAATCAGGGCGGCGGCGCCATCGTTCAGGCCCGAGGCATTCCCGGCGGTAACAACACCACCCTCAAACAGCGCGCCTAGCTTGGCCAGCTTGTCTTCTGTGCTCTGCGGGCGAGGATGCTCGTCTTTATCAACCAATAAAGGCGGCTGTTTACGCCCTTGAGGAACCTCAACGCCAAACATCTCACCCTCATAAAAACCGGACGCCAGTGCCTTGGCATAGCGCGTCTGAGACCGGGCTGCAAAGGCGTCGCTGGCCTCACGGCCAATGTTCAGATCGAGGGCAATGTTGTCAGCCGTTTCCGGCATGCTGTGGCTACCGTACTCTTTGGCAATCCATGGGTTGGGAAAACGTGAGCCGATAACCGTATCATACATGACTTGGTTACGGGCATAGGGGGAATCTGCCTTGCCGAGTACATAGGGCGCACGCGACATGGATTCCACGCCGCCCGCCAGGAAAAGTTCGCCTTCGCCTAACCGGGCCGCACGGGCAGCATCCATCATCGCCGCAAGGCCGCTGCCACACAGGCGATTAACGGTTTGCCCTGCTACATCAATGGGTAAACCTGCCAGTAGCGCAGCGTGACGGGCCACGTTACGCGAGTCTTCTCCTGCCTGGTTCGTGCAGCCTGCCAGCACCTCTTCATAGCTTTCTGGCGCGAAAGGATTACGCGCTACCAGCGCTTTTAACGTCAGGCCCAGCAATTCATCAGGTCGAATGGCTGCCAAACTCCCACCGTGGCGCCCAAAGGGAGTACGTAAGCCGTCGTAAATGTAGGCGTCTTGCATGTGGATTCTCCAGATTAGTGTTTGTTCTTATGCGCAGTAGATCTTGCCCGTCATATTTCAAGCCACGGTCAAGGGCATGTGCAGTGCGGCACGGCGGCGCAGCCAGGGGCTGGGGCGATAACGCGGGTCGCCAGTGGCCTCAAGCAGGTTGTTGAGGATAGTCATGATGCGCGTGGTGCCGTAATGGTCACCCATGCGCAGCGGGCCGAAGGGATAACCCAAGCCAAGCTCAACGGCCCGGTCGATAGTGGCCGGGTCAGCTACCCCTTGCTGGGCAATATCGGCACCCACGTTGACGATGCTGGCAATAACCCGCTGAAGAACAAAACCATTGCTGTCCTGTAGGCGGCTTACCGGCGTGCCGTCGTGATGAAGCAGGCTACAAGCGGCATCAACGATATGGGATTGAGTCAGCGGGGTTGCCATCAGGCTGCGGCGTTTATCAAGCCCGGCCAGCATGTCGACAGCTACGCACTGCTTGGCATCCAGCTTCTGGCGTAGTGCGCAGGTAGTGGCATCTTCACCGAAGGGGGTAAGCAGGCAAAGTGCTTGGTCAGTAGGCCTTGCGCCAGTCTCCAGAGGCCAACCCGCCGCGTTTACCAACGCAGCCAGTGCATCAGCACTTTCGGGGTCTTCCCGACTGATCCATACCGGGCAAGGAGATGCTGGGACAATGGCCGGCTCCTCCGGTATCTGCTGCTGGCCTTCAATATAGCGATAAAAGCCTTCGCCGGTTTTGCGGCCCAGCAGGCCCGCAGCCAAACGTTGGCGTGTCAAGGGGGAAGGGCGAAAGCGCGGCTCTTCATAATACTGCTGGTATACCGACTCCATTACCGCATGAGATACATCCAGGCCGGTGAGATCCAGCAAGGTAAATGGCCCCATTCGAAATCCGCCCTGATCCACCATGATCCGGTCAATGGTGGCTGGGTTTGTCACACTTTCACCTAAAATGCGCAGGGCTTCAGTGCCGAAGGCGCGACCGGCATGGTTGACCAGAAATCCCGGTGTATCGGTTGCCTGGGCCGTAAAATGCCCCATGGCCTTGCCTAGGGCATTAACTCGCTGGACAACCTCATTTGAAGTACGCAGCCCAGGAATCACTTCCGCGATTTTCATGAGCGGCACAGGGTTGAAAAAGTGAAACCCAATGACCCGTTCTGGGTATTGGCAGGCGGCAGCAATGGCAGTTACCGACAGCGATGACGTGTTGGTGGCTAACACGGCCTGCTGACTGACGATAGCTTCCAGGTCGCTGAAAAGGCCCTGCTTGGCTTCCAGCCTTTCGACAATAGCTTCAATGACGATATCGCAGGGAGCGAGTGCGCTTAGCTCATCTGCCTTTATCAGTCGCTCACTATATTGGCTGGCCTGCTGAGTAGTAATGCGCTGCTTGTCAGCGCTTCTTTGCCATAAGCCGTTAACAAAGGCTCTGGCTTCCTCCACGGCACCTTCTTTTACATCGAAGAGCATGACATCAAGGCCTGCCTGGGCCGCCAGCTGAGCGATGCCACGCCCCATGGCGCCAGTGCCGACAATACCCAGCGTGGTGAATGGGGAAGGGGTTGACGTGTTAGTCATAGGCCAAATCCTTTCTCAAAAGTAACGGTTGTTTTAGTTTATAGTTTTGCAATGCAAAATAGCATTTCGTTTATTGACTGCCATCCTAGGCTATGCAAAAGTGCCTGACAAGCAATGTGGGCGTTAATTCCGCATGGCGAAATCAATTGCTCATGCCACTGTTAACGCTACTTGGTAGCCCTTTTTATTAAGCTCTACTTCTAACGATAAGAATTTTTTTACCGCCAGGAGCCGTCATGATTCGTGATCCCGAACTGATTAATCAGCTTGTCGATACTATCGCCCGTTTTGTTCGTGAACGTCTAATTCCCAACGAGGCGCGTCTGGCTGAAGAGGATGCGGTGCCACCAGAACTGCTTGCGGAAATGAAAGAGATGGGGCTGTTCGGTCTATCGATCCCGGAAGCCTATGGTGGCCTTGGACTGACCATGGAGGAAGAGGCGCTGGTGGCGATGGAAATTGGTAAAACGTCGCCTGCTTTTCGTTCTGTATTTGGTACCAATAACGGTATTGGTGCTCAGGGCATTTTGATTGATGGCACCGAGGAGCAAAAAGCCAGATACGTCCCCCGCTTGGCGACGGGCGAGATCCTTAGCTCATTTTGTCTCACTGAGCCGGATTCAGGCTCTGATGCTGCCAGCCTGCGTACTACCGCTGTGCGCGATGGTGATCACTATATCTTGAACGGGACCAAACGCTATATTACCAACGGGCCTGAAGCCGACCTGTTTACCGTAATGGCACGCACTAACCCGGAAAACAAAGGCGCAGGCGGCATATCCGCGTTTATTGTCGAGGGGAATACGCCCGGTTTAATACGTGGCCCGGCAGACAATAAAATGGGTCAGAAGGGCGCACACACCTGCGATATCATTTTTGATAACTGTCGTGTACCTGCCGAGAATATTATTGGCGGCAAAGAGGGCCAGGGCTTCAAAACGGCCATGAAAGTGTTGGATCGAGGGCGGCTGCATATTTCGGCAGTATGCGTCGGGGTGGCCGAGCGCCTGGTAGAAGAGTCGCTGCGCTATACCATGGAACGTAAGCAGTTTGGTGCCGCGCTTGCTGAGCACCAGCTGGTTCAGGCGATGCTGGCCGATAGTAAGACCGAAGCCTATGCGGGCAGGGCCATGGTGATGGATGCCGCACGGCGCAAGGATGATGGCGAAAACGTCTCGACACTGGCTTCTTGCTGCAAGTTGTTCTGTTCTGAAATGGTAGGCCGTGTAGCTGACCGCGCCGTGCAGGTTCATGGGGGAGCAGGCTACATGTCTGAATACGCGGTGGAGCGCTTCTACCGCGATGTGCGGTTATTCCGTATCTACGAAGGTACCACGCAAATTCAACAGCTGGTGATCGCCCGTAATATGGTGCGGGAGGCATCCTGATGGCTTTGTCGGTACCTTATCAAGCGCCGGATGAGCAGATTTTTGGGCGTCTCGCCAGTGAGCTGGTGGCAGAAATTCCTGATCGACTGAGCACACGCGTGCTTGAGAACGCACAACGCTTGGCTGACCATTCAGCGATTGTGGATGGCGATGTACGCTGGAGCTACGCTGAGCTTGGGCATGAGATAAAAGCTGCCTGTCGCTGGCTTGCCGAATTGGGTATTCGCCCAGGCGACCGCATCATGACCGTAGGTGAAAACTGTCGGGCTTTAGTGGTTTTGCTGCTCGCGGCCAGCGAAATGGACGTATGGGTGGCTATCGTCAACTCGCGGTTATCGGCACAAGAAGTCGACCTTATCCAAAACAATTGCCTGCCAAAGCGCGTTTTTTATACCTGTGAAGCCTCCCCCGAGTCATGTCAGCATGCCGAACGACACGCTGCTGATCGCTATCAGCATCCTCAGCTGGGTGGGCTTGCGATTTCACCGCTGTATGACAGCGATCCAGAGCCGGTTTGTGCAAGCGGTGCCGAGCAAGTAGCGGCGATGATCTATACCTCGGGGACAACCGGCACGCCCAAGGGCGTCATGCTGACCCATCGGGGTATTCTTTATATCGCATCTATCTCAGGCGGTATGCGCCATTTGAGCGAGGGGCAGCGTGTTTACGGAGTACTGCCCATGTCCCACGTGTTTGGTCTTTCATCGGTGTGTATGGGGTCGCTGTATAACGGTGCCTGCCTTTATACCGTGCCGCGTTTTGATGCCGCCCATTTGCTTACCACCTTAAAACAAGAACGAATTACCGTTCTTCAAGGGGTGCCCGCGATGTATGCCCGTGCGCTGGAATTTTTGAAACGCGAGCGGTGCCCGCTGGAGGCGCCCGAGCTGATTTATATCTCGGCAGGCGGCTCGCCCTTGGATAGTGACACCAAAACGCGGGTAGAAGCCGCTTTTGGTTTAACACTGCATAATGGCTACGGCTTGACCGAAGCTAGTCCTACCATCAGCCAAACGCGCATTGATGATCGTCATACCAGCAGCACCGTAGGCCGGGTGCTTCCATTACTGGAGTACCGCCTGGAGCCTCTTGGCGATAGCGGAGCACCGGAGAAGCCCGGTGATGAAGTGGGCGAGCTGTGGGTGCGCGGGCCTAATATCATGAAAGGTTACTTTCGCCAGCCTGATGCTACCCGAGCCACGCTCACCGATGATGGTTGGCTCAACACGGGGGATATCGCCAGGCTCGATCATGAAGACCAGCTGTATATTGTCGGGCGTAGCAAGGAGCTGATTATCCGTTCAGGGTTCAATATCTATCCACCTGACGTTGAAGCGGTCATTAACGAGCACCCCGCGGTCACGCTAACCGCTGTGGTGGGGCGTCAGGTTGCCGGTAATGAGGAAGTCGTGGCGTTTGTTCAGTGTGAGCCGGGAGTGGAATTGGACATGGCAGAGTTAAAGGCGTTTATTGCCGAACGGCTAGCGCCCTACAAAAGGCCTACCCAAATCGTATTGATGGACGCGTTACCTTCCACCGCCAGCGGCAAAATACTTAAGGGGCGGCTGCGGGATTTAGCTCAGCAGGAGAAGGCCTTATGAGCCAGGCTGAAAACATAGATGTGTTAATGGGTTATCACGACTTGCTGGGTATGCGGGTTGTTGAATGGCAGCCGGACCGCGCCGTTATCGAATTGACGATCGAGCCCAAACACCTTAATCGTAGTGACAATGTTCACGGTGGGGTCTTGGCCTCCATGTTGGATAGCGCTCTAAGCTTGGCAGGCTTGCACTGCAGCGTCCCTGACAATATCCGTAAGGGAATGACGCTGTCGTTAACCACCACGTTTGTAGGCCCCGCCCGCAAGGGCGTATTGACGGCCACGGGAACATTACGTGGCGGTGGGCAGAAAACGTATATGTCCAGTGGCGAAATAAGAGATGCCCAAGGGAATCTAGTCGCTATTGGAGAAGGTTCATTTCGGCGTCGCAGCGGTAGCGAATCACCTGAAGGAGTACCTGAGGAAACATCAGGGGAGCCCGGCGAGTGAGATTAGCCCGCCTGCGGGTCTCTTTACTGCTGGTCGTTACATGTTCAACGCTTGCCCACCTGGTGATAGGCAGTAATCTGGGCCAAGCCATTGGCGTAGGCGCGTTACTGCTTTATCTGCTGACACTTGGCGGGCAGCTGACGACAATGGCCAAAGGCCTACTGTTTGCAGCCGGGGCGCTAAGCCTGATCGCCCTGTGGCGTGCCCCAATGCCCGCTTTACTGTTATTTGAAGCAGGAAGTCGTTTTGCATTCTTTGCCACCTTTGTCGTGGCGCTCAGCATGTTGCGTTTACCGGCTTATCGTTCACGCCTGGTGCGCCGCTGTGGGCAATGTATGCTATTGCAGCCTCCAAGCCGCCGCTATCCTATTTTGTCGCTGGGCTCGGCGCTATTTGGCATCATTCTCAATATCGGCGTGCTTAACCTGTTTGCTGGCATGATCGAAAAGAGTAATACCCTAGAAGCTGCGCAAGGGCGCACCTGGGTCCGTGAGGCTCGCCAGCGGCGTATGATGCTAGGACTTTTACGAGGCTTTTCGCTGGCGCCGCTGATCTCGCCAATGGGTATCGGTGTCGCTGTGGTACTCTCAAGCCTTCCTCAGATTACCTGGCTTGAACTGGCCCCCTATATTCTGGGAGCAGCCGTATTAATTTTTTTGACAGGCTGGGTCGTTGATTTCCTGACGGGACCACACCCCGCTGCCGGTAGGCGCAGGGCGTTATCTCTTTCCCCTTTTCCATCACTGCAGCCGTTGGCACAGTTCAGTGGGCTGCTGTTTGGCATCGTCACACTGGTCTTTTTCATTGCTTGGTTATTAACGTTGCGCTTGCCTATCGCAGCGCTATTAGGCGCGCCCCTAGGGGCACTTATCTGGCTTGCCTGGCAGCGACGTCGGCTTGGTTATGCAGGGGTGCCTGCTGCCATTAGCGCCGTGCACCGTCAGTTACCATGGCTGCTTTCTCCAAGTGCCAATGAAATTGTGGTGCTGGGAGCGGCAGGTTACCTCGGGCATTTATGTGTCGGCCTGATGGATGTTCATCAGTTGGCACCTTTATTGAGCATTCTGAATCAGTGGGGGGCATTCAACGCTGTTATCGCCATGCTTATGGTCGTGGGGCTGGCCCAGCTAGGCATTAATCCCATCGTCACGGTTACCTTGCTCGTGGGCTTGCTGCCTTCTTTAGCTATTGAAGGGCTTTCGCCGCCAATGATCGGTGCTTCATTAATGGTGGGATGGGCGCTGGCGTTAATGTCATCGCCGATGACGGCTTCCATGCTGATCCTTTCGCGGTTTACAGGCGTGTCGGCTACACACATAGGCTATCGCTGGAACGGAAAATTTCTAACGGCCGCCATTCCCATATTAGCCATGTGGTTTATTTGGTCACCTTTTTAGTTTGCGGCAAGACTGAGCAAACACTTGATTTACACTGAACAATTTTTTAAGGTGTTTATATATTGAAATGAAGTTTCGCTATGCAAAATAAATATTATTTTGCAGCATAAACTATGCAGCGTAAGCCGAACCAGCCGCTTGCATAACATGCGGCTGTGAAAAAGGAGTATGTCTCTATGAAAATTCTTGTCGCGGTTAAACGCGTCATCGATTACAACGTCAAGATTCGCGTCAAGGCGGATCACTCCGACGTTGACCTGACCAACGTCAAAATGGCCATGAACCCCTTCTGCGAAATCGCCGTGGAAGAAGCCGTGCGCCTGAAAGAGAAGGGCGTGGCCACCGAAGTCGTTGCGGTCACCATTGGCCCTAAAGCGGCCCAGGAACAGCTGCGTACCGC
>NZ_RZHF01000025.1 GCF_003990185.1 Vreelandella nanhaiensis
TGATTGTCAAGGGCGTTGTTTTCGATGTTTAACTACCCACATCCAAAACTTCTAACCGCTTGATAACCCGAAGGTTTTCACCTTCATTCACCGCTGGTAACGCTTGGCGTCCCCGGCAGCGGATGCGTACTTTACGGATTCRCTGCCGGCTTGGCAAGGCCTTTTTGAAATTTAGCGGAAAAAGTTTAAATAAGCGTTACACGGGCGTAGCGTTTCTTGCCAGCTTGAATGACATAGGCATTGCCTGTCGCCAGCATGGTGTCCTGGGCAACCGCTTCGCCATCTACCTTTACGCTACCGTTTTTAAGCATATCCTTGGCTTGGGCGCTGTTCTTGGTGAGCCCGGAGCGGTTAAGCACAGTCGCGATAGGTGCCTGCTTGCTGCCTTCAAAGTCCACCTCTACTTCTGGCAGGTCTTCCGGCAGTTCACCATCGGCCAGCTGGTTGCCTGCCGACTTGTGCGCATTGGCGGCCGCCTCGTCTCCGTGGTAACGGGCTATCAACTCACGCGCCAGTTCCATCTTTACGTCGCGCGGGTTCGCCCCCTGCTCAACGCTTTGCTTAAGCGCATCAATCTCTTCGTTGGATTTCAACGACAGTAATTCAAAGTAGCGCCACATTAAACTGTCGGGCATAGACACCAGCTTGTTGAACATGGAACCCGGCGCTTCATCGACTCCCACATAGTTACCTAGCGACTTGGACATCTTCTGCACGCCGTCCAGACCTTCCAGCAGCGGCATAGTGATCACCACCTGCGGCTCCTGGCCGAAGTGCTTTTGAATCTCGCGTCCCATCAGCAGGTTGAACTTCTGGTCGGTGCCACCCAGTTCGATATCGGCCTCAAGCGCTACAGAGTCATAGCCCTGAACCAGCGGGTAAAGGAACTCATGAATCGCGATCGGCTGGTTAGCCTTGTAACGCTTCTCGAAGTCATCACGCTCCAGCATACGCGCAACGGTGCTTTGAGCCGCCAGCTCAATCATCTTGGCCGCGGTCAGTTCACCAAACCACTCAGCGTTAAAGCGCACCTCGGTCTTTTCAGGATCCAGTATCTTGAAGACCTGTTCTTTATAGGTTTCGGCATTGGCTTTAACGTCTGCTTCGGTCAGCGGCTTACGCGTTACGTTCTTGCCGGTTGGGTCGCCAATGCGGCCGGTGAAGTCACCGATAAGGAAAATCACGGTGTGACCGAGGTCCTGGAACTGGCGCATCTTGGTCAGCAGTACGCTGTGACCCAAGTGCAGGTCAGGGGCCGTGGGGTCAAAACCAGCCTTGATACGCAGCTTGCGCCCAGAGGCCAGCTTTTTCTTAAGCTCGTCCTCTATCAGGATTTCATGCGTACCCCGCGCCAGCAGCGCTAAAGCCTGATCCACCTCACTCATTGCCTCTCTCCACTTTAAACTTTGCCCCTCAGGGCATACAGATGATAAATAGCCGACGATGTTACCATGCCTCTCGGCCCTGGTTGAGCCTTCGCCCCGCTTTGGATGACGCTTTATGAAAACGCCCCCTGCCGCTACGCCGCTTTATTATCTGGGTTTAATGTCGGGCACCAGCCTTGACGGTATTGATGTGGCCCTTATTTCGATTGAGCCTAGCGCCCCACCCCGGCTGGTGGCCACCCATGCCGAACCCATGCCTGATGCGCTGCATAGCGCGCTATTAGCGCTGTGCCATGCAGAACAGACAAGCTTTGCAGAGCTCGCCTTTGCAGAGGATGCGTTTTGCAAACTGCAGGCTCAGGCTGTTAAAGCACTACTGAATAAGCAAGGTCTCTCACCTGACAATATTTGCGCTATCGGAAGCCACGGGCAGACTGTAGAACACGCACCCAGCGGTCATCACGGCGGCCCGGCCTACACACTACAGCTGGATAATCCGAGTCTTTTGGCAGAATTGACGGGCTGCACAGTAGTGGCTGATTTTCGCCGGCGCGATTTGGCCGCTGGCGGCCAGGCGGCTCCACTGGCTCCCGCGTTTCATCAGGCGCTATTTGGCAGACACACCCATGAGCAGCTGATTCTTAACCTGGGTGGCTTTGCCAATGTGACCTGGATGCCACGTGATACATACCAACCGGTCATGGGGTTTGATACCGGCCCAGCCAATGTCCTGCTGGATGCCTGGTTTGCCGAGCATCAGACCGGCCGGTTTGACCAAAGTGGCGCCTGGGCCGCAAGCGGAAAGATAGATCATGCGCTGTTATCCCGCCTGCTGGCCGAGCCATTCTTCCACCAGCCACCGCCGCGCAGTACCGGTCGGGAGCTTTTTCACCTGGCCTGGTTGAAGCAACAGCTAACAGGCAAAGAAGCGCCAGCGGATGTGCAGGCAACGCTCGCTGAGTTGACGGTCATCAGTATCACCCAGGGTATCGAGCAGCTGCTGCCCGAAAGGCCCAGCGTTACGCTGATTACCTGCGGCGGCGGCGCCCACAACAGCTATCTAATGGCACGTCTTGCACACCATCTGCCCAGCGCCACGCTGACCTCCCCCTCGGCTTACGGCTGGCCGGAAGACTGGATTGAAGCAGGCGCTTTTGCCTGGCTTGCCCATCAGCGCCTGCACCTAAAGCCCGGAAACCTGCCATCCGTGACGGGTGCCCAGGGGTATCGTGTGCTGGGGGGCATTTATGCGCCTTAAGGCATGCCTATGAAAAGCCAACAAACAGTGCGCGCAACCCGTATCATGGTGGGCGGGCCACTGGAAATATGCGCCAAGCGCATTGCGCTTTGCCGACAGTGCCAGCAGTTCGTTAATATCCCTATCTCTTCCAGCTGCGGTAAGGTGCTTGAGCATGATACATAGCGCACTTCCAGAGTCGCTTGCAAAGGCGCGCGAACGCCTGCACCAGGCATTAAAAGAAGCAGGTCGCCCCCTGAATAGCGCGAGCCTGCTGGCGGTGAGCAAAACCAAGCCTGCCGCCGTGATTCGCCAGGCCTGGCAGCTTGGCCAGCGCGAGTTTGGTGAAAATTACCTACAGGAAGCCTTGGAAAAGCAGGCGGACCTGGCGGATCTGGACGACATCGTGTGGCATTTCATTGGTCCGCTCCAATCCAATAAAACGCGCGCAGTTGCGGAGCGCTTTGACTGGATCCACAGCGTTGATCGCCTGAAAATTGCCAAGCGGCTGAGCGAACAGCGCCCTGCTCACCTGCCTCCTCTGAATATTTGTCTGCAGGTAAACATAAGCCGTGAGGACTCCAAATCTGGCGTTCTACCGGAAGAGACCGCCGCGCTGGCCGCTGAAGTAGCTAAGCTGCCCAATGTACAATTACGCGGTTTGATGGCCATTCCAGCACCGGCTACCACGCTTGAAGCGCAGCGCGAGCCGCTAGCCGCGCTGCGCAACCTGCTGGTATCCCTTCAGGCGGCACTGCCTCAGGCACCGCTGGATACGCTGTCGATGGGCATGAGCGACGATTTGGAAGCAGCTGTATTCGAAGGGGCGACGCTCGTGCGCTTGGGCACCGCCATTTTCGGCGCACGTAACACAGACTAATCCACTGACAGCATGCGATAAGGTTGCTGGCGCAGCGGATTCACAAAACCGAACAGGACATAGACATGGCGAGCAGGATTACTTTCATTGGTGCGGGCAACATGGCAACCGCCATTATCGGCGGACTTATCGACAGCGGCGTTGCGCCCACCAACCTAACCGCCACGGCCCCGAACAGCAGCGAGCTTGCCCCCATTAAAGAGCGCCTGGGCATTCATACCCAGACCGACAACAGCGCAGCTGTCAGCGGTGCTGATGTGGTGGTGCTTGCAGTAAAGCCACAAATCATGCGGGTCGTATGTGAAGAACTTAAAGACACTATTCAGCAAACGCGACCGCTAGTGATCTCCATTGCCGCCGGGCTTGACGCTGCCACCATTGATCAGTGGCTGGGCGGCAACAACGCGCTGGTACGCTGCATGCCCAATACACCTTCGCTGGTTGGCTGCGGCGCCAGCGGCTTGTATGCCAACAGCGCCGTAAGCGAAGCGCAGCGTACGCTGGCCACCCAGCTAATGGAAGCGGTAGGTATTGTCGAGTGGGTGGAAGACGAGTCCCTTTTAGCCGCGGTTACCGCCGTGTCCGGCAGTGCCCCGGCCTACTTCTTTTTGATGCTGGAAGCCATGGAAGAGGCCGCAGTCGCCCAGGGCCTTTCGGCTGACACCGCACGCCGCCTGGCGATTCAGACTGCGCTGGGCGCTGCGACCATGGCGCAGCAAAGTGATAAAGACCCCGCCACACTCAAGCAGAACGTCATGTCGCCCGGCGGCACCACCGAGCGCGCCATCCAGCATATGGAAGAAGCGCACCTACGCACAATTGTTGCTGATGCCATGCAAGCCTGCGCCAAACGCGCCCAGGAAATGGCCCAGGAATTAGGCAGTCACTGAATACCCTTAACGAGACGGAGAATCATCAATGGGCAATCAATTGGGCAGCGCCGGGTTAATGCTGGTTAACACGCTGATCAACATTTATCTGTTTTTACTTATGCTGCGGTTTTTATTGCAGGCATCAAGGGCGGATTACTACAACCCGCTGAGCCAGACGGTCGTTAAGATCACCCAGCCGGTAGTCGGGCCTTTTCAAAGCTTTTTAGGTCCGGTGGCCGGGCGTTTTGATCTTGCTACCCTGGCCGCCGGCTTTGTACTGAAGGTGGTAAGCATCATCGCTATTTTCATGGTGATTGGCATTGGCATGCCACCAATTGCCGGGCTTGTGATTGCAGGTGTCGCCGCCCTGGCCAATGCAATTTTAAAGATCTACTTCTTTGCCATGATTGTGATGATCATCTTAAGCTGGGTTGCCCCCAACGCAAGCCACCCCGCCGCCCTGCTGGTCATGCAGTTGGTTGAGCCGATCATGGCGCCGGTACGCCGGATCATTCCACCGCTGGGTATGATTGATCTATCGCCCATTGTGGTATTTATCGCCATTAACCTTATCGATGGACTCGTGATTGGCTCGCTGATTCGCGCAGCCGGCATTTCTGGTGCGCTGGTAGGCCTTTAAGGGCCTGCCCGCTACCCATTCATCAGCAGGACTAACGCTTTCGATGCCCGACTCAGATACGCTTGCCTTTGCTGACCGACCAACCGGCTCCGTTGGTCTTGTCACCCCTCACATTGCGCAGTTTGATACGCCGCTTGCCCTCGCCTGCGGCAAAGTGCTGCCAGAATATGAGCTAATTTATGAGACCTACGGCACGTTAAACGCTGAACGTAGCAACGCCGTGCTGATTTGCCATGCGCTCTCCGGCCATCACCATGCCGCGGGCTATCATAGCCAGGATGACCGCAAACCCGGCTGGTGGGACGACCATATTGGTCCGGGAAAATCGATCGATACCAACCGTTTTTTTGTCGTATCGCTGAATAATCTGGGCGGCTGCCATGGCAGTACCGGCCCGGTTAGCCACAATCCGGAAACCGGCCGCCAATGGGGGCCGGAGTTTCCCATCGTAACGGTGAGCGACTGGGTTGCAAGCCAAGCCCGGCTTGCCGACCACCTGGGCATTGAACGCTGGGCCGCCGCAGTAGGCGGTAGCCTTGGCGGCATGCAGGTACTCCAGTGGACAATCACTTACCCCGAGCGGGTAGCCAATGCGGTGGTGATTGCGGCAACGCCACGCCTCTCAGCCCAGAACATTGCGTTTAACGAAGTAGCCCGTCAAGCCATCCGTTCAGACCCCGATTTTTTTGGCGGCTGGTACGCCGAGCACGATACCGTTCCCAAGCGCGGGTTAAAACTGGCGCGCATGATAGGCCATATTACCTATCTGTCTGAAGATGCCATGGGCAGCAAGTTTGGCCGCGACCTTCGAAGCGACGACCTCAACTTCGGTTTTGACGTCGAGTTTCAGGTGGAGTCCTACTTGCGCTACCAGGGCGATACCTTTTCAACCGCCTTTGATGCCAACACCTACCTGCTGATGACCAAGGCCTTGGATTATTTCGACCCGGCTTCCCTGGCTGACGGCGATTTAGCCAAGGCGTTAGCACCTGCCCAGTGCCCTTTTTTGATTGTCAGCTTCACCACTGATTGGCGATTCCCGCCGGCGCGCTCACGCGAGTTGGTAGATGCCCTCACCCGGGCAGGCAAGGCAGTTAGCTACGCCAATATTGAGTCGCCTCATGGCCACGATGCGTTTTTATTGCCAGACCCCCGCTACCAGGCTCTGTTCAGCGCCTTTATGAACCGTACTGCTCGTGAGCTAGGCCTGGAGGAGACCCGTTGATGCGCGCCGACCTTGAACTGATTTACGATTGGGTGCCCCAAGGCGCTCACGTGCTGGACCTTGCCTGCGGAGATGGCGCGCTTCTGGAAAGCCTTGCCCGCAACAAGGACGTGACCGGCTACGGGCTTGAGATTGACCCTGACGGCATCACCCAGTGCGTGGCCCGGGGCGTGAACGTTATCGAGCACAACCTGGACGATGGCCTGGCAAGCTTTTGCGATCACAGCTATGACCAGGTGATCATGACCCAGGCGCTTCAGGCGCTGCGCCGCCCAGACAAGATGCTCGATGAGATGCTGCGCGTCGCCAATGAGGGAATTATCACCTTTCCCAATTTCGCCTACTGGCGGCACCGGGTTTATCTTGGCCTGCGCGGCTATATGCCGGTTTCCAAGTCGCTGCCTCACGCCTGGTACGACACCCCGAATATTCACCTGTCGACCTTTAACGACTTCGAGCAACTATGTCGTGAAAAGGGGCTGGTGATTGTGGACCGTGCCGTTGGCGTAGGCGAGCGCCGCGGGCACTGGACCTCAAAGTGGTGGCCCAACCTGTTTGGCGAGATTGCCATCTTCCGCGTACGTCGCCGCTAGGCGAACCGGCAGCGTACGTTCAAGCGCTACGCTGACCGGAACGCCCGCCTGCCACGCGACCTGCGTGCCGTAGGCCAGCACTTCAACGCCGCTGGCAACCGCGGCCACAAGCCCAGCGGCGTAAGCTGCATCGATGTGCCCGGCGGCGGCGACATCCTCAATACCCTCATGAGCAATGCAGAACAGCAGTATCGCGCGCTCGCCCTGCCCGGCGAGCGCGCTCAGTGTCTGCAGGTGCTTGAGCCCTCGCGTGCTGACCGAGTCCGGGAAGTAGCCATGCCCATCCGGCTCTTTCAGGGTCACCTGCTTGACCTCGATATAGGCGCGCCCTTTCACCGGGTCTTCCAGCAGGAAATCAAGCCGCGCCTCGCCCACCTTCACCTCACGGCGATGGTGGGCATAACCGGCTAGCGCCTTAAATCGCCCTGAGCAAAGCGCCGCCTCAACAATCCGGTTCGTCCGCCCGGTATGCACCGATACCAAAGACGCGTTGCCATCCGGCTGAGGCAATTCAATCAGTTCCCACGTCCATAAAAGCTTGCGCTTGGGGTTATCGCTGGGTGATAGCCAGACGCGACAGCCGGGCACATTCACGGCTTTCATTGACCCGGTATTAGGGCAATGGGCAATCACCTCGCGGCCATCATCCAGACGCACGTCAGCGAAGAAGCGCTTGTAGCGGCGCAGCAGCGTGCCGGGGACCAGCGCCGGATAGTGGAGCGTCATAACCGCTCCACGAAGCGCGCCATCCGCGCGACGGCCTCCTCAAGCCGGGCAACATTGTTGGTAAACGCAATCCGCACATGGTGCTCACCACCGCGCACGGCAAAATCAATGCCGGGGGTAATGGCCACGTTCTCCTCTTCCAGAAGCCGTTCACAAAACGCCTGGCTGTCGTGGCTATAGCGGGAAATATCCAGCCACACATAAAACGCGCCCTGGGGCGGTAAATCCGGCGCCAAACTCAGCTGAGCCAACCCATCCAGCAACACCTGGCGGCGCTTCGCGAGTATTTCGCGGCGCTGTTCCAGAATAGCCCGACACTCGGGTGTGAAGGCGGCAAGTGCTGCATACTGAGAGGGCGTAGACGCCGCCAGAAAGACATTCTGGGCAAGCCGGGTTAACGGCTCGACCGCCCGCTCTGGCGCGATCAACCATCCCAGGCGCCAGCCGGTCATACCGAAGTATTTTGAAAAGCTGTTAACCACAAACGCCTCACTGGAAAGCGACGTGGCTGACAGTGGCACGTCATCATAGTTGAGCCCTTGGTAAATCTCATCGACAATCACTTCGCCCGAGCGCCTGGCCACGGCGTCCAGCACTTGGGTGAGCTGTTCAGCGCTCAACGTGTGGCCCGTTGGGTTGGAGGGCGAAGCCAACATGGCCAGGCGAGTCTGGTCACGCCAGTGCCGGTTGATCAAGTCAGCATCCAGTTGCCAGCCGCTCTCGCGCCCCACCGAAACGGCATCTATTTCAGCGCCCGCCAGCGCCATGAAATGGCGGTTGCAGGGGTAATTGGGATCTGCCATCAACACCCGATCGCCGCTCTCCACCAGTAGCTGGCTTGCCAGCAGCAGCGCACCAGAAGCGCCAGGGGTGACCAGAATTCGCGAAGGGTCCACCTCGGCATTAAAGTGCTCGGCGTAATGGCCAGCAATGGCTTCACGCAGAGCCGGCAGCCCGGCGGCGGGGGTATAGCGTGTTTTCCCAAAGGCAAGCGCCTGCTGACCTGCCGCAATGATCGGCTCAGGCGTAGCAAAGTCCGGCTCGCCGACCTCCAGGTGAATCACATCATGCCCGGCGGCCTCCCGCGCCTGAGCCATTTCCAGCAGATGCATCACACGAAAGGGCGCCACGTGGCTGACTCGCGAATTCCAGGCCATAACGGCTCCTTCACCTAACAGAGTTAAAACATGACATAGGTCGTACAAACGGTAGGACCATAGTCGCAAACGCACCATTATGCTTGCAAAGTGGTCATTTTTCAGCTAAACAAGCATCCCTTTGGCGTGAGATCGTGGCACACGCTCATGGTCGATCAGCAGTCACATACGTAAGGGGCAATCCCATGCCAGTAGCGGAAAAAAAACCGGAAGCGACCAAGTCCTTCACCCCGTATGAGCCGGCACCGGGTGAAGAGTACATGAACGATAAGCAGTTGGCGCATTTTCGTCAGCTGCTATTGGACTGGAAGCAGGACCTCATGGAAGAGGTGGATCGTACCGTGCGCCACCTACAAGAAGATGCTAACAACTACGCAGACCCCGCCGACCGGGCAACGCAGGAAGAAGGCTTTAGCCTTGAACTACGCACGCGTGATCGCGAGCGTAAGCTGCTCAAGAAAATCAATGAAACCATCGAGAAAATCGACGAAGACGATTATGGTTTCTGCGAAGCGTGTGGCGTAGAAATTGGCATTCGCCGCCTGGAAGCCCGGCCAACGGCGACACTTTGCGTGGATTGCAAAACGCTGGCAGAACTTAAAGAAAAACAGCTGGGCGGCTAAAAGGTGGCCAAACCACCTCTACGCTAGCGCTGAAGGCGGGCACCTTGGGGTGCCCGTTTTTGTTACGGGTAAAGGCTTTTATGACTCCTTCTGCTTGCTATCGGGGGCGCTTTGCTCCCACGCCTTCAGGTCCCCTGCACTTTGGCTCTCTCGTGGCAGCACTGGGTAGCTACCTGGATGCCCGCGCCGCAGGCGGCCAGTGGCTGGTACGTATTGAAGATATCGACCCGCCGCGTTGCCCCCAAGGCGCTGATAGCATCATCTTGCGCCAGCTGGAAACCTTTGGCCTGGAGTGGGACGAGAAGGTACGCTGGCAGCACGACCGCCATGAGGCCTACCAGCAGGCGCTTGAGCAATTGGCCGCCCAGGGCCTGGCCTATCCTTGCAGCTGTTCGCGCAAGCAGTGGCAGGCCTATGCTATTTACCCAGGCTGGTGTCGTGACGGGCTAAGCGATCCAGACAAGCCGGCCGCCTGGCGGCTGCGCAGCGACCTGGCCAGGCGGCCGATCATCTGGCAGGACCGCCTGTTTGGCTACCAGCAGTTTGACCCTGCCGACTTAGGTGATGTGGTACTCAAGCGCAAGGATAACCTGTGGGCCTATCAGTTGGCGGTGGTGGTGGACGATGCCGAGCAGGGTATTACCGACGTGGTCAGAGGGCTGGATCTGCTTGATAACACGCCCTGGCAGCGTCAGCTGCAAATTGCTCTGACCCTGCCCGAGCCACGTTACCTGCACCTGCCGCTGGTGGTCACGCCAGAAGGCCAAAAGCTTTCCAAGCAGAACCTGGCGCCTGCGCTTGCCGAAGAAGCGGACGACGTGCGCCGCCAGCTTTTTCAGGCCCTTCAAGCGCTTGACCAAACGCCTCCTGCCGAATTGGCAACAGAGCCACCTACCAGCCAACTACACTGGGCAGTGGCAAATTGGTCGGTTGGTCGGTTAACGCCATCTGAACACCGCTTTTCGCCGTAAGGATACGTCTATGTATGTCTACCGCATCATGCTGTTTCTGGTGTTTGGCGGTTACCTACTCTCTCCACTTCTGATGGATGGCTGGAGCAACCCAAGCGTTGCCTGGTACCGCCCGTTTGCGATTTGGGGTGTATTGATTTCGCTGACGCTTTGGCTTGAGCAAAAAAGGAAGTTAGATGAGCGTTGAGTTAATCGGTGTCTTGCTACTGGGCATTGGGTACCTGGCCCTGCTGTTCGGTTGCGGCACTGCCGTGGAGCGTGGCTGGGTGCCAGCAAGCGTTACACGCCACCCAGTGGTCTATACACTTGCCTTGGGCGTTTATGCCAGTGCCTGGGCAATCTACGGTAGCGTTGAACTTGCCGCCCACGCAGGCTTTGGCTATCTGGCCTATTACCTGGGCGCAGCGGGAACCTTTCTGCTTGCCCCGGTGCTGCTGGTTCCCATCCAGCGGATTACCCGCACCTATCAACTTGCCTCTCTGGCGGACCTGTTTGCGTTTCGCTTTCGCTCGCGCTGGGCAGGCACCCTGGTCACGCTGATCAGTCTAGTAGCGGTGTTGCCGCTTTTAGGCATTCAGGTACAAACTCTTAGTGATGCGATCCACTGGCTCACCGGTAGCCCGTATAGCTCAAGCGCCGCGCTGCTGTTTTGCGGGCTGATTGCCGTCTTTGCGGTGGTCTTCGGCGCACGGCCTAACCACTCCCGCCAAGACCCACTGATTAGCATTCTAGCCTTTGAATCGCTGATCAAGCTGTTCACCATGCTCTGCCTGGGAGCTGTGGCACTGTGGCTAGTATTTGATGGACCGCAAGATTTGCAGCGCTGGTTGGAAGGGCCAGGATTACCTGCCCAGCAGGCTACTCCGCAGCTAGAAGCCGCTCAGTGGCGAACGCTGCTGCTGCTATTTTTCGCCTCTGCCCTCATGATGCCGCACCTGTTCCACATCACCTTTGCTGAAAACCTGTCGCGCCATACGCTGCTGCAGGCCAGCTGGGCGCTGCCGCTCTTCCTACTCCTGATGGCCCTTCCCGTTCCGCTTATCTGGTGGGCGGCACAATCAGTCAACAATGAGATACCAGTGGCGGCCTACGCGGTGTACATGATGAGCGAGCACTGGTGGGTCAAGGCGCTGGCGTTTATCGCAGGACTGGCCGCAGCCAGTGGCACCATGATCATGATCTCTCTGGCACTTTCCGGGATGGTGCTTAACCATATCGTGCTGGTAGCCAGACCCCCGGAAGCGCGTAGTGACCTGTACGGCTGGCTGCTCTGGTTGCGTCGGGCACTGGTAGTCGGCGTAATCGTTAGCGGCTGGCTGTTTTATGAGGGGGTGGGGCGGCATCATGATCTGGCCAATCTGGGCATGACCTCCTTCGTGGGGATGGCCCAGTGCCTGCCCGGCATGCTGGCGCTGCTTTATTGGCCGGGAGCAAATCGCAAAGGCATGGTGGTCGGGCTTATCGCGGGCGTCGCGGTATGGCTTTGGGGGCTTTGGCTGCCGCTTATCTTCTCGCTACCCACGCCACCCCTGCCTTTCACCCACCTGATCCCGAGCGATGCACCGCCCTGGTATACGGTAACGCTGCTGTCGCTTGCCACCAATATTGTTCTCCTGATCGTGATATCGCTTTTCACGCGTATTTCAGAAGGTGAACGCTCGGCGGCGGAAGCCTGCTCGGTGGATGCGGTTATCCGCTCAAAACGCCTGCCGCTGGAAGCCGCCACGGCGGCTGATTTTTCCACCCACCTGGCCCAGGCCATTGGCGATGAAGCGGCCCAGCGCGAGGTCTCCCGGGCGCTGAGCGCACTCAAGCTAACCCCGCAAGAGCGCCGCCCCTACGCGCTGCGGCGCCTGCGCGACCGCATCCAGGCTAACCTGTCGGGTTTGATGGGCCCCTCAGTAGCGCGCGATATCGTTGACCGCTACCTGCCCTATCGCCATGACGATGCGCCTGTCACCGATGACATCCACTTTGTGGAAAGCCGCCTGGAAGCCTATCGGTCGCGCCTGACCGGGCTTGCTCGCGAGCTTGACGGATTGCGCCGTCACCATCGCCAGACGCTGGCTTACCTACCGGTGGGGCTATGCGTATTTGGCGATGACAAGGAGCTTCTGATGTGGAACCAGGCGCTCTCCCAGCTTTCAGGCATCAGCGGTGAAAGCGTTATCGGTTCACGCTGCGACAGTCTTCCCACCCCCTGGCCCGAGCTCTTGGGCAATGTCCTGCTGGCTACCCATACGCCGCTTTATAAACAGGCCGTCACGCTGCACGGCAAGGATTACTTTCTGACCCTGCACAAGGCGGAATTGAGCGGCCATGATAGCCGGGGTGGCAGCGTCATCCTGGTCGAGGACCATACCGAAATGAAGTGGCTGGAAGATGAACTGGTGCACGCCGCCCGCCTTGCCTCCATTGGCCAGCTGGCGGCCGGCGTCGCCCACGAGATCGGCAACCCGATAACCGGGATCTCATCGCTGGCGCAAAACCTGCGCTACGATACCCAGGACCCAGCCCTGCTTGAGACCGCCGACCAGATTCAGCAGTTGACCCAACGCGTGACCAAGATCGTCAACTCCCTGGTCGGCTTCGCCCATGGCGGACGCCATGCGGGGCCGCCACCGGACTCGCCGGTGGCGCTTACCACGATAAGCGAAGACGCATTACACTTGATCCATCTGGCGCGCTCGGGTGAGGATGTAACTCTGACTAACGCTTGCCCTGAAGGGATAGTAGTGCGTGGTGATGCCCAGCGTCTGACCCAGGTGATGGTCAATCTGCTCAGCAATGCCCGTGACGCCTGCATGCCTGACGGCCAGGTGGTCATTACTGCCGGGCGCGAGGCAGGCAGCGCTTGGTGGCGGGTCAGTGATAACGGCCAGGGAATCGACCCGCGCGTGCGCGACCATCTGTTTGAGCCCTTTACCACGACCAAGCCCGCCGGCGAGGGAACAGGTCTTGGGCTATCGCTTGCGTACCAGATTATTAGTGAACACCAAGGCCGCATAGAGGTGGCCTCGCCACCTCCCCAAGAGTCACGCGGTACGGCCATTACTCTTTGGCTGCCGCTTTACCAACAGGATGACCAGCAACCTCATGCCCAGGATTCTGATTGTTGAAGATGAAGCGATTATTCGCAGCGCCCTAAAGCGTTTGCTTGAGCGTCACGATTATACGGTCAGTGAGGCGGGCAGCGCCGAAGAAGCCGCCCAGCTGGCGCTTTGTGAGTTCAACCTCATCATCAGTGACCTGCGTTTGCCAGGGGAGCCGGGGACCACGCTGATCAAGGCCGCCGCCCCTGCGCCGGTACTGATCATGACCAGCTATGCCAGCATGCGCTCGGCGGTGGATGCCCTAAAGCAAGGCGCGGTCGACTATATTGCGAAACCGTTTGATCATACCGAGCTGCTAGAGACTATCGAGCGCATCCTGCATCAGCAGGCGATGCAGCACAGCGAGCCGCCCGCAATTACCGATGATGGCGGTAGCCAGCAAATGATGATTGGTGACTGCGCCGCCATGCAGCAGGTATATACGCGTATTCGCAAAACTGCGCCTGCCGATGTCACTGTACTGATTCTGGGCGAATCAGGTACCGGCAAAGAGCTTGTGGCCCGAGCCATTCATCAGCAGAGTAAGCGCGCCAAAGCACCGCTGATCAGTGTCAACTGCGCCGCCATTCCCGAAACCCTGATTGAGTCGGAGCTGTTCGGTCATGAGAAAGGTGCGTTTACCGGGGCAAGCGCGGCACGCACCGGCCTTGTGGAAGCCGCCGATCAGGGCACACTATTTTTAGATGAGATTGGCGAACTGCCCCTTGATGCCCAGGCGCGCCTTTTGCGCGTGCTGCAAGAGGGGGAAATCCGCAAGATCGGCTCGGTAGAGACTCGCCACGTCAACGTTCGCCTGATTGCGGCCACCCACCGTGACCTGCGGGCACTATCCAAGAGCGGCGAGTTTCGTCTCGATCTTTACTACCGTTTGAACGTGATGCAGATTGAACTGCCTCCGCTTCGCGAACGCGAAGACGACGTGCTGCAGATTGCCGATATCCTGCTTAAAAAAGCCTGCAAGCGGCACGAGCGCCCGGAGCTGCGCCTTTCCAGGGCCGCCCGCCAAGACCTGCGCGATTATCCGTGGCCCGGTAATGTACGCGAACTTGAAAATGCCCTGGAGCGCGGTGTCATTCTGGCTGAAGGGCATTTGATTCACCCTGATGACCTGGGGCTTGGCCCTGTCTCACCGCGCGCCCATGCAAGCTCGACGACATCCAACGGTGAAGAAAGCCTAGCGGAGGAAGAGGACGATTTGTCCCTTGAAGACTATTTCCAGCACTTCGTGCTTGAGCATCAGGACCAAATGAGCGAAACCGAGTTGGCCCAGAAACTGGGGATCAGCCGGAAAAACCTTTGGGAGCGGCGTCAACGTTTGGGCATACCGCGTAAAAAAACCGCTCGGCGTCCTGGCTAGTGCGTTAGCGAAGCCGGCGATGCCAGCATTTCGCATCTTCGTCTTTTGGGCGCTGGCTTTCATACTCAAGGCTTACGACCAACGTCTAATATACTGATTTAAATAAAAAATAATCACTTTTTCGTTACCTCCGCAATGTTACCTGACCACACAACCCACCTAAAAAACACACACAAATGCGGTAACACTCACTAGCCCCATTGGTTACTTGGCACGCCAATTCAACCCCAAACTACTGAAATATATAAACTCCCCAACAAGTGGCACAACGAGTGCAATATATTCAGGTAAGAAAAACAAACTGGGCCAAGCGGTGGGTCTTCAATAAAAACAACATGACGCCACCCCAACCTGAGCCATAACAAAAACAATACGGCCGGGCGAGATAACAGCACCAATAACAATAACAGGCTTACATCTCACGACTTGCTGGCGCTAAGAAAAATAAGCGCAGCCAATAAAAACAACATATAGCAAGTGCCCAAAACGGACGCGACGTACACCAGGTGATCTGCACACCAATAAAAATAACAGCAGTGAGTGTGTACACCCCCGGAACCAACAACAATACGCCGGGGAAGAAAAGTTCGCGGTTGGATTATTGTTTTGAATACGAGGCGGTCGGAAACGCCTACCGACTGCGGTGCGTATTCAGGGCGATGTGCCATCATGAAGAAAAACAGCAGCATGGACGCTGATTAAATACTTTACAGGGGAGGCTCCCTTAGCCTCCCCTTTCCGCGTTTAAAAACTTGAGCGCCCGTAAACCCACAAGCGAGACTTTGCAAGCGTAAAGGGGTCGGCTACACTCAGCCACTTACTGCTTACTTCACGGCCACTTTTTAGATACCCTGCGAGTCGATATCGCCGCATGTTCAAAGGATTTACCCGTTTCTTACATAATCAGGAAGAGCAAGTGAAAACGCTGCTCGATCCCCAGGAGAGTGTAGCCACTCTCAGCCCTCGTATTATCCCCCGGTCCGAGCACCCCGTTTCTCGCCAGCACATTAGCGACGCCGCATTAAAGGTCCTTTATCGCCTTAACGGTGCAGGCTTTGACGCTTATCTGGTGGGCGGCTGTATTCGCGATGCGCTGCTTGGCAAAATGCCCAAGGATTTTGACGTGGCCACCAACGCCACGCCTGAGCAAGTGCGCGACCTGTTTCGCAACTCGCGCCTGATCGGTCGGCGGTTTCGTATAGTGCACGTCCGCTTTGGCCGTGAGGTCATTGAAGTGACCACCTTCCGAGGCAAGCCTCAGGATGAGCACGGGGAAAATATTGCCCACCAGTCTGACGCGGGCCTGCTGCTGCGCGATAACGTATGGGGCAGTATTGAAGAGGATGCCGTGCGGCGTGACTTTACCGTCAACGCGCTGTACTACAACATCGCCGACTTTAGCCTGCATGACTTTGCCAACGGCGCCCAGGATATAGAATCGCGCACGCTGCGCCTGATTGGCGACCCGGCCACGCGCTATCGCGAAGACCCGGTACGCATGCTGCGCGCCGTACGCTTTGCCGCTAAGCTCGGCTTTACCATTGAGCCGGCTACCGAAGCGCCGATGTACGATCTTGCACCGTTATTGCTGCAAATTCCGCCAGCGCGGTTGTTTGACGAAGTGCTCAAGATGTTCATGTCTGGCCACGGGCTTACCACCTTCCGCCTGCTCAGCCACTACGGGCTGTTCGGCATGCTCTTTCCCGAATCGGAAGAAGCCATGGCGGATGCGGCGTGGGCGGAAAAACTGATTGAATTTGCCCTTGCCAATACCGACAAGCGCATCGCTGAAGATCGCCCAGTAACGCCGGCGTTCCTGCTGGCCGCCTTCTTGTGGGCACCGGTTGCCCAGCGCCAAGCTGAACTTGAGAGCGAAGGCATGCCTGCCATCCCTGCCCTGCAGACAGCTGCACAGGAAGTCGTTTCGCGCCAGTTGGAGCATACGTCGATTCCCAAGCGCTTTGGCATGCCCATGCGTGATATCTGGGAGCTTCAGACCCGTCTGCCGTTACGGCGCGGCAAGCGAGCCTTCCAGACCCGTGAGCATCCGCGTTTCAGGGCCGCTTATGATCTACTGCTTTTGCGTGAGCAGGCTGGCGAAATACCGCGTGGTTTAGGCGACTGGTGGACAGCCTTCCAGCAGGGCGATGAGCATGAGCAGCGCCGCTTGCTTCAAAAAGTGGGTGCTGACCCGGCAAGCCAGGGTGACCGTCGGCGCAAACGGCGTCGCAAGCCGTCGCGCAGCTCAGAATAGTAAATCAGGTAATGTGCCCGAACAGAGAGCAGAGCATGACAATATTATCGCTTGTGTATATTGGCCTGGGCAGCAATCTGGAGAATCCGATCACCCAGGTGCGGCAGGCTATTTCCGAGCTTGCCACCCTGCCGCTTAGCCAAATGCACGGCGTCTCTTCTCTGTATGCAAGCCGCCCGGTAGGCCCTCAGGATCAACCGGACTTTATCAACGCGGTGGTCGCGCTCAAGACGCAACTATCGCCGCTTGCCCTGCTCGACCAACTTCAGAGTTTGGAACAGCGCCATCGGCGCCAGCGCGAGCGCCACTGGGGGCCGCGCACGCTCGATCTCGACCTGCTGCTATATGGCCAAGAAACGATTTCCCATCCGCGCCTGAGCGTTCCCCACCCGCATATGCAAGCCCGCGCTTTTGTGCTCGCTCCGCTTGCCGAGCTTGATGCATCGCTCACCCTTCACCAGCAGCCCTTGAGCCACTGGCTTGGCCAGATTCCCGACCTTGGCATTCAGCGTTTAGTCGAAGATGGCCCCGGCTAGGCGGCTTTGCGCCTATTGGAGTCTCGACAGGCAGCGCTTGAAGGGTAACAATCACGCTCCGTATTGCATTCGTGATATCAACAATGGTCGGTTGCCCATGTCGCGCCGCCCCACGACAATAGAGAGCACGCCATGAAACCCGTTACACTGAGCACGCTTCAGGCGTACAAACGCACTGGTGAAACGTTCAGTTGCTTAACCGCTTATGATGCCTCTTTCGCTCAGGCGGCCAGCCACGCCGGTATTGAGGTACTGCTGGTTGGTGATTCGCTGGGCATGGTGCTTCAAGGTCACGCCAGTACCCTGCCCGTTACCATTGAAGATATCTGCTATCACACCCGCTGCGCGGCGCGCGGCAAAGGCCCTAGCCTGCTGATGGTTGACCTGCCGTTTATGAGTAATGCCACCACCGAGCGTATGCTTGAAGATGCTGGCGCGCTGATGCGTGCCGGTGCTGAGCTTGTAAAGGTGGAAGGCGAAGCCTGGATGGCCGATGGCATTCGTGAACTTACTCGGCGCGGTGTTCCCGTTTGTGCTCATCTTGGTTTGACGCCACAGGCTGTTTATCAGATTGGTGGTTACAAGGTGCAGGGCCGGGAAGCTGCTCAAGCTGAACGCATCATCTATGACGCCAAGGCGTTGGTTGAAGCCGGTGCTTCGGTCATTCTGCTTGAGTGTGTACCGGCAAGCCTTGGCAAAGCGGTCACCGACGCGCTTGATGTGCCGGTTATCGGCATTGGCGCGGGGCCTGATACCGACGGCCAGATACTGGTCATGCACGATGTGCTCGGCGTTACCCACGGCCGCCCTCCTCGGTTTGTCAAAAACTTCTTGAATGAGGCCGACTGCATTCAGTCAGCGTTTCGGCGCTACCATGAGGCGGTAAAAAGCCGCGTCTTTCCCGCTCAGGAGCACTGCTTCTAATCTGCTCATTTAACGGTCATGCCACTACAACGCGAAATCACTATGCGCACCTTACGAGACATTACTGACCTGCGTAGCACTCTGCGCGAGTACCGACAGCACGACCACCGGATTGCGCTGGTACCCACCATGGGTAACCTTCATGCCGGGCATTTGGCTCTGGTAGCGAAAGCCCGGCAACACGCGGATATCGTAGTAACGAGCCTGTTCGTCAATCCTATGCAATTTGGTCCCAATGAAGACTTGGACGCCTATCCGCGCACCTTTACTGAAGATCAGGCAAAGCTCGCTGACGCTGGCTGCCACGTGCTGTTTGCCCCGTCCAACACGGCGCTTTATCCCAACGGGCTAGACGCGCAAACTCGTGTGCACGTACCAAAGGTGAGCGAAGGACTCTGCGGTGGCGCCCGCCCCGGCCATTTTGACGGTGTGTCTACCGTCGTTACACTGTTGTTCAACCTAGTTCAGCCAGACGTAGCCTGCTTTGGCGAAAAGGATTACCAACAGCTTGCCGTTATTCGCAAGTTCGTTCGTGACCTGCACATGCCCATAGAGATCATCGGCGTGCCGATCGTACGTGCTGAGGATGGTCTGGCGCTTTCCTCGCGAAACGGTTACCTAAGCGCCGCTGAACGCGCCATAGCACCTGCCCTGTACCGCACTTTATGCACACTGCGTGACGCACTCGAACGGGGGGAACCCGTTGAAACCGTACTGCACCAAGGGCATCAGGACCTCAAAGCGGCTGGCTTTATACCGGATTACCTGGAGCTTCGGGATACACACCTAAACCCCGTCAGCTCTGCAACACGTGATGCTGTACTGCTGGCAGCCGCCAAGCTGGGCCCGGCCCGGCTACTCGACAACCTAAGCGTGCGGCTGCCTTCTCAACCAATTACGTCCCACCATTAGGCAGCCTGTGCTGCTCAGGAGTTGTTATGCATACCATCATGCTCAAAGCCAAGCTGCATATGGCACGCGTCACCCACGCCGTTCTCAATTACGAAGGCTCCTGCGCCATTGACGGCGACCTGCTGGACATGGCGGGCATTCGGGAAAACGAGCAGATTCAGATCTACAACGTGGAGAACGGCGAGCGCTTTACCACCTATGCAATTCGCGGTGAGGAAGGCTCTCGGCTGATTTCCATTAACGGCGCAGCGGCGCACCTGGCCGCCCCCGGCCACCGGATCATTATCTGCAGCTATGCCCACTACTCAGAGGCCGAGCTTGAACAGCACCGCCCGGCACTGGTGTATTTGCAAGAAGGCAACCACGTCAGCCATACCAGCCACGCCATTCCGGTGCAGCTGGCCTAAGCCGTGTACTTATGAAAACGGGCCATTAAGGCCCGTTTTTTATTTGCGTCCAAATGCGTATTGCCGCAATGCACAACCATCCCCTATGCTGAATAGCACGGCTGACATAAAAGATAGATAGCGTACGTTCAACCTATAGCAATAACAGGCTGTCTAGCTTACTCACTCCAGGAGTCCTCTCATGCAAGAAGTAGTCATTGTTGCAGCTCGCCGCACCGCTATCGGCGCGTTTGGTGGTTCACTTGCAGACATTCCAGCAAGCGATCTTGGCGCCTTGGTCATCAAGGAAATTCTCGCCTCCACCGGTGTTTCTCCAGACCAGGTTGATGAAGTATTGCTGGGCCAGGTACTAACAGCAGGCGCTGGCCAAAACCCGGCGCGCCAGGCGGCAATCAAAGCGGGCCTGCCAGCCAGCGTACCGGCCATGACGATTAACAAGGTATGCGGCTCGGGCCTTAAAGCCGTACACCTGGCCACCCAGGCTATCCGTTGCGGCGACGCCGAGCTGATTCTGGCCGGTGGCCAGGAAAACATGTCCGCCTCGCCCCATGTATTGCCCCACTCGCGCACCGGCCAGCGTATGGGCGACTGGAAAGCCATCGACACCATGGTTCACGACGGCCTATGGGATGCGTTCAACGATTACCACATGGGCATCACTGCCGAGAACCTTGCCGAAAAATACGGTATTACCCGCGAGCAGATGGACGAGTTTGCCGCCCAGTCGCAGCACAATGCGGCCAATGCCATAAAAGAAGGCAAGTTCAAGAGCCAGATCGTGCCGGTCGAGATTCCCCAGCGTAAAGGCGACCCCATCGTCTTTGATACCGATGAAAATCCGCGCGAAGTGACCGCTGAAAAGCTTGCCAGTATGAAGCCTGCGTTCAAGAAAGACGGCACCGTTACCGCAGGTAACGCCTCATCGCTCAACGATGGTGCGGCAGTGGTCATGATCTGCTCGGCGGAAAAAGCCAAAGAACTAGGCCTTGAACCGCTGGCCCGGATTGCTGCTTACGCCAATGCAGGCGTTGACCCGGCAATCATGGGCATTGGCCCGGCACCGGCCACGCGCCGCTGCCTGGAAAAGGCTGGCTGGAGCCTGGACGACTTGGATCTCGCTGAAGCCAATGAAGCCTTTGCGGCTCAGGCGTTATCGGTTAACAAGGAACTTGGCTGGGACGCTTCAAAGGTCAACGTTAACGGTGGCGCGATTGCATTCGGCCATCCGATTGGCGCCTCGGGCTGCCGCGTGCTGGTATCGCTTCTTCACGAAATGATTGCCCGCGATGCCAAAAAAGGCCTCGCTACACTTTGTATCGGCGGGGGTCAGGGCGTTGCGCTAGCAATTGAGCGCCCTTAAGCACTTGCTTTAACCGCTTCAAAACAAATGCCCCTGTCACTGGACAGGGGCATTTTTTTATTGCCGACGCTTAGCGGTGTTTCATGCCCACAATATTTGGCGGCGTTCGCCATACCAGCAAGGCGCCCAACAGGAAAAGCGCCGAGGCGGCCCACATGGTGACCGGCAGGCTGGTAACATCGACGACTCGACCACCGACCATGGCGCCCAAACCAATGGAAAGGTTGAACACAAAGGCCATCAGCGCCGTAGCGGCTTCCGTGTTCGGCGCGGTGCGCAGAATCCAGGTCTGGATACTCACCGAAACACTGCCAAATACCGCCCCCCACATCATTAACATCAGTACACCACTGCTGGGCTGCACACCAAAAAACGGAAACACAGCGACCACAACCAGCAGAAGGCTAGGGATCGCCAGCACCGCCCGGTAAGGATGGCGTGCGGCAAACATACCTGCTGCAATATTTCCAATGATTCCTGCCGCCCCATAAAGCAGCAACAGACTGCCCACATGGCGCTGGGCTACACCGCTGATGTCTTGCAGAATGGGACTGATAAAGGTGTACGCTGCAAAGTGCCCTACCACTACAAAGCCCGTGGCCAATACAGCCACCCGCACACCGCGATTGCTGAACTGCTGAGCCAACACCTTCAAACGCACCGGCTCTCTGGGCGGCAAAGGCGGCAACCAGCACCATAGGGCCAGTGCAGTCAAAAGGCTGAAACCGCCCAACGCCCCAAAGGCAACCCGCCAGTTGCTGAGATCCCCCAGCAGGGTGCCCAGGGGTACACCTAACACTGAAGCCGCCGCCACGCCGCCAAAAATAACTGTCATGGCCTTGGCAACCTGGTCGCCGGGCACTAGGCGCGGGGCGATACTGCCAGCCACAGCCCAATAGCCGCCGATGCTGATGCCCACCAGCACTCGCGCCGCCAGCAGAAATATAAAGCTGCTCGCCAGCGCTGAAAGCACGCTGCCAATGACCATTACACCCATTAGCAACGTCAACATGACCCGCCTATCCATACGGCCTACCGCCACCGGTAACAGTGGCGCCGAAAAGGCAGCCACCACGCCGGGTACCGTCACCATCAATCCGGCGACACCGGGAGTAACATCCATTGACGAGGCCACTTGAGAGAGCAGCCCAATAGGCAGCTGCTCAGCAGTTACCAATAAAAAAATGCCGATCATCACGGCCACCACCGCCCACCAGCGCGGTGCCTGTTCCTTCTCCATGCCTACTCCCTTCTATCCCAACGTCCTTCCAGCCAAACTTTCTTTTAACCAAACAACGCCGCCCCCGCAGCCAGGGGCTACGGGGGCGGCATAGGGAACTCAGCGGAGGTTTAGCCCGCGGTGTTCTCGTTTTCAGCGGCAAACGCCGACTTCTCTTCTTCGGTGATCTCTTTGATCGAGAGCTTCACGCGGTTGCGGTTATCAATGTCGAGCACCTTCACCACCACCTCATCGCCTTCGTTCAGGAAATCGCGCACGTTGTTCACGCGCTCGGCCACGATTTGTGAGATATGCACAAGACCATCGGTGCCCGGCATAATATTCACAAAGGCGCCGAAGTCGGCAATACGCACTACTTTGCCCTGATAAAGCTTACCGATTTCCGCTTCGGCGGTAATCGCCAGTACGGTATCGATAGCTTTCTTGGCGGCCGCTTTATCTTCGGCGTAGATACGCACAGTACCATCGTCATCCAAGTCGATAGACGCGCCGGTGTCTTCGCAGATCTTGCGAATGGTAGCGCCGCCCTTGCCGATAACGTCACGGATCTTTTCCGGATCGATCTTGATCGTCGCCATAGAAGGTGCATTCTCGGAGACGTCGGTACGGCTCTGGCTGATGACCACGTTCATCTGCTCAAGGATACCCAAACGCGCCTTATGGGCCTGCTGAAGCGCCGTCTCCATGATCTCTTCATCGATGCCTTCGATCTTGATGTCCATCTGTAGAGCGGTCACGCCCTCTTCAGAACCGGCAACTTTAAAGTCCATGTCACCCAGATGATCTTCGTCACCCAGAATATCGGTCAGGACCGCGTAGCCGTCTTCATCTTTCACCAGGCCCATGGCAATACCGGCTACCGGGGCCTTCAGCGGCACACCTGCATCCATCAGGGCAAGCGAGGAGCCACATACCGACGCCATGGAGCTTGAACCATTGGATTCGGTAATTTCCGATACCACGCGGATGGTGTAGGGGAAGGCTTCTTCAGAGGGCAGCATGGCTTGAATACCACGGCGCGCCAAACGGCCATGGCCAATTTCACGACGCTTCGGGCCGCCCATGAAGCCAGCTTCGCCGACCGAATAAGGAGGGAAGTTGTAGTGCAGCATAAAGCGGTCTTTACGCTCGCCTTCAAGCGATTCAATCAGCTGCGAGTCACGCAAGGTGCCCAGCGTTGCCACAGCAATTGCCTGCGTCTCACCACGGGTGAAAACCGCTGAGCCGTGGGTTTTCGGCAGAACACCCACTTCGATGGCCAGCGGGCGCACGGTAAAGTTGTCGCGACCGTCGATACGCGGCTCACCCTTGACCACGCGTGAACGTACTACGCGCTTTTCAAGGCTGGCAAAGGCGCCTTTGACTTCTTCCTTATCGAACTTGTCGTTAACCGGCTCGCCTTCAGCGGAGGCCAGCTGTTCAACGGCCTGTTCTTTCAGTGCGGCAAGCGCGTCCTGACGGGCCATTTTATCGGTGATGCGATAGGCATCGCCCACCTTGGCTTCAAACGCGTCAGCCATGGCGTTTTTCAGCGCAACGTTCTCAGGTGCCGGCTGCCAATCCCAACGCGGCTTGCCCGCCTCTTGAACCAGTTCGTTAATGGCGCTGACGGCCACCTGCATTTCCTGGTGGCCAAACAGCACGGCACCCAGCATTTCATCTTCCAGAAGCTCTTTGGCTTCTGACTCAACCATCAGCACGGCTTTTTCAGTACCGGCGACGACCATGTCTAGCTCAGAGGTGGCGAGCTCTTCAACGGTCGGGTTTAGGAAGTAACCCTGCTCTTCGTTGAAGCCAACGCGTGCAGCACCGATCGGGCCGTTGAACGGCACGCCGGAAATCGAGAGCGCCGCTGACGTACCCAGCATTGCGGCAATATCGGGGTCATGGTTACGGTCGGTAGACAGAACGGTACAGATGACCTGCACTTCGTTCATAAAGCCTTTGGGGAACAGCGGGCGGATCGGACGATCGATCAAACGCGAGGTCAGCGTTTCTTTCTCAGTCGGACGTCCTTCGCGCTTAAAGAAGCCGCCAGGAATTTTACCTACCGCGTAGGTTTTTTCCTGATAGTGAACCGAGAGCGGGAAAAAGGGTTGGCTGGGGTTAGCTTCTTTGCGAGCTACCACGGTACACAGCACAACGGTTTCGTCCATGGTGACCATAACGGCACCGGTGGCCTGGCGAGCGATACGCCCGGTTTCTAGCGTGACGGTGCTACGACCGTACTGGAACGTTTTTTTTACCGGATTCACGGCGACTTCCTTTAACATAAATATCTACTTGTCTATTCGCTTTGGTCGTTTTGACTCGCCACTATTCTAGGCGCTGTAGCGCGTTACGGCTACCAGAAACACAAAAAACGGGCAGCTCCTTGGGAGCTGCCCGTTTCGACCTACAATAGAAAAGCTTAATTTCGCGAAGCGAAATACGCCTTTCTTAGCGACGCAGACCGAGGCGCTGAATCAGCGACTGGTAGCGATCGAAATCTTTACGCTTCAGGTAGTCCAGCAGTTTACGACGCTGGTTTACCATGCGGATCAGACCACGACGAGAGTGGTGATCCTGCTTGTTGGTCTTGAAGTGGTCCTGAAGGCCATTGATATTGGCGCTCAGCAGTGCAACCTGTACTTCAGGGGAACCGGTATCGTTATCGCCGCGGCCGTATTCGTTAACGATCTCGGCCTTCTTCTCAGCGGTTAAAGCCATCTGTCTCTCCAGTAAGCAATATGCCTAAAAATGAATGGGTGAGACCACGCATATTTGCAGTCTCAGTCGACTCTTTTCAACGTACAATTTTCGCGCAAATCGCCACATCCTTGCAACGGTTTTACGAGATAGCGACGGTACTCAACAATCGCTTGGGTGCTACTTCCTGAGCACTTTTTACAACGCCAAGGCCGATAAACGTCTTGGCGTAATAAAGTCTTGCCAAGGCATCCGGGGCCAGTGTGCCGATCGCAAGGTTTGCCGATTGGCCGTGGGCGAGACGCCCGTACGCCGTTTCGTCCACTTCAAGCGGGGGCAGATGGTCCACCAGAACATCAGCGGGCATCAGCTCAGCCTCGCGTGAGGCCTGGTCAGCCAGTGCCTCAAGCGCTTCCAACGTCCACATCATGTCACCCGTAAAAGGCCCGGTTTTGAGTCTGCGCAGCTGACTGATGTGAGCGCCGCATCCAAGCGCCAGACCGATATCTTCGGCCAACGTACGGATGTAAGTCCCCTTGCTGCAGGTGACTTCAAGCTCAAATGCCGTGCCGTCAAAGGCAAGCAGGCGCGCATCATACACGCTTACCCGCCGCGCTGCACGCGCTACCTGCTTACCTTCACGGGCCAGCTCATAAAGCTTTTTGCCTTGATGCTTTAACGCCGAATACATTGGCGGCACCTGATCGATCTCACCACGAAAGCGTGCAATAGCGGCTTCAATGTCATCAGCCGTTAAAGACGGCACATCGCGGCGCTCGATCACCGTGCCTTCGGCATCGCCGGTGTCGGTTATCGCCCCAAGCTCAACGCGAGTGCGATACATCTTGTCGGCTTCCAGCAGGTGCGCGGAGAACTTGGTGGCCTCCCCCAGGCAAATCGGCAACAAGCCAGTGGCCATGGGGTCCAGCGTGCCGGTGTGCCCGGCCTTTTGTGCCTCGAACAAGCGACGCACACGCTGCAGGGCATGATTGCTGGAAATACCCTTAGGCTTATCCAGCAGCAACACCCCATTAACCGGTAAACCGCGACGGCGACGAGCCATTAGCGCGTCTCCTCACCTTGATCCGTATCGTCCTCCTCATCCGCCTGACGGGCACGGTCGGTTGAAACCGCTTCGTCAATCAAGGACGAGAGATGCTGGCCGCGCACCACACTTTCATCGTAATGAAAGCGCAGCTCAGGCACGTGGCGCAGCTTAATGCGTTTGGCAATCTGGCTTCTTAGAAAACCTGCAGCGCGCTTGAGCACCTGCAGGTTCTCCTTGATACGCTCGGGCTCTTGCTCACCCAAAAGGGTGACGTAGATATCGGCGTAACCCAGGTCACGGCTAACGGTTGCGCCGCTCACTGTGATCATGCCCAGGCGCGGGTCTTTGACTTCGCGCTGGATGAGTACCGCCAGCTCCTTCTGGAGCTGGTCGGCTACCCGGTCGGTACGCTTGAATTCGCGCATGGTTGTCTCCTCGCGGCCTTACAGGCTGCGTTCGACTTTGACTTGATCAAATACTTCGATCTTGTCGCCGACCTGAACGTCGTTGTAGTTCTTCACGCCAATACCACACTCCATGCCATTACGTACTTCTTGTACGTCGTCCTTGAAGCGGCGCAGCGATTCGAGCTCACCTTCGTAGATGACCACGTTGTCACGCAGTACGCGGATGCGCTTGCTGCGCGATACGGTGCCTTCAACGACCATACAGCCAGCCACTGCACCAATCTTCGGCGCACGGAACACGTCGCGTACTTCAGCCACACCCACGATTTCTTCTTTCCACTCGGGGGCGAGCATACCGCTCATCGCCAGCTTGACCTCATCGATCAAGTGATAGATGACGCTGTAGTAACGCAGATCCAGGCCTTCGCGCTCGATAATCTCACGGGCAGCCGCGTCGGCACGGACGTTAAAGCCGACCACGATCGCTTCAGAGGCAAGCGCCAAGTTGGCGTCGGTACCAGTGATACCACCCACACCGGAAGAAACCACCGCCACTTCTACTTCACTCGTGGAGAGTTCTTCCAGCGCGCCTTTGATCGCTTCCAGCGAGCCTTGTACGTCCGCTTTCAGAACAATATTAACCTTGGCCACTTCGTCCTGGCCCATCTGGCTAAACATGTTCTCAAGCTTGGCTTTCTGCTGACGTGCCAGGCGTACTTCACGGTACTTGCCTTGACGGAAGTTGGCCACTTCGCGGGCTTTCTTCTCATCGGCCACGACCATAAAGTCATCACCGGCGTCCGGCGTGCCGTCCAGGCCCTGAATTTCCACCGGCATAGCCGGGCCAACACTCTCAACCTGTTGGCCAAGTTCGTTGGTCAGCGCTCGTACACGGCCGTAATGCAGGCCAGCCAGTACGATATCGCCTTTTTTCAGGGTGCCGTTTTGAACCAGTACAGTGGCTACCGGACCGCGGCCTCGATCAAGACGTGACTCGACGACAACGCCTTTACCCGGGGCAGACGGTACTGCTTTAAGCTCAAGCACTTCAGACACCAACTGGATAGCTTCCAGCAGCTCTTCAATGCCTTCACCGGTCTTGGCAGATACGTGAACAAACTGAGTGTCGCCACCCCAATCTTCAGAAATCACGCCATGCTGCGAGAGTTCGTTACGAATGCGGTCAAAGTCTGCGCCCGTCTTGTCAATCTTGTTCACCGCTACGACCATGGGTACTTCGGCCGCTTTGGAGTGCTCGATCGCTTCAACGGTCTGCGGCATGACGCCGTCGTCGGCCGCCACTACCAGGATAACCACGTCCGTCGCCTTGGCACCACGGGCACGCATGGCGGTAAACGCGGCGTGACCCGGCGTATCCAGGAAGGTAACACCACCATGGTCATCTTCGACGTGGTAGGCACCGATATGCTGGGTAATACCACCCGCTTCACCGGTCGCCACCTTGGCACGACGAATATAATCCAAAAGCGAGGTCTTACCATGGTCAACGTGACCCATGACGGTCACAACTGGTGAACGGGTGATCTCTTCGCCTTCGTAGGAGATGCCTTCGAGCATTTCCGTTTCCAGCGCGTCATCCTTCACCAGCTTGACCCGGTGTCCCATCTCTTCCACCACGATCGCAGCGGTATCCTGATCGATGGTCTGGTTGATGGTCACGGCCGCGCCCATGTTGAACATGGCCTTGATCACTTCGTTGGCCTTGATCGACATCTTGTCGGCAAGCTCGGCCACGCTAATCGACTCAGGGATCGACACTTCACGTACGATCGGCTGGGTCGGCTTCTGGAAGCCATGCTTGCCGTTGCCGCTCTGGCTCGGGCCACGACGGCCGCCACGACGTTCGGCACGTTTTACTTTCTTCGCGCCACCGCCACGCTTACGCTCTTCGCGGTCGCCGCGGTCATCATCGTCATCACGACCTTTCTTCTTCGCGGCAGCCTTCTTGGGCGGCGCGGTACGACGGTCAGTACGGCCCTCTTTCGGCGGCGCTGGCGGCATGTCTTCAGACGGTGCTTCGTCGTTGCTAATTTCAAGCTCGGGCACTTCAATTTTAGGCGCCGCCTTAGGCTCAGCGGCAGCTTTGGCTTCGGCCTCTTTACGCGCTGCCTCTTCAGCTGCCCTGGCCTTTGCAGCCGCGGCTTTTTCTTCAGCTTCACGCGCATCGCGAGCCTTACGCTCGGCTTCAGCTTCTGCCATATCGCCCACTAGCTGGCGCGGGCCAGAATGCTTGGGCTCGGCGGCTTTCGGCTTGTTCTCTTCGGCGCTTTTAACGTACGTTTTTTTCTTACGTACCTGCACTTCGATCGTTTTGCCACGCTCGCCAGTCTTGATGCGGCTGCGTGTCTTGCGCGTCAGCGTAATGCGGTTCTTGGCTGGATCGCTTTCAGCACCGCCATGGCTTTTCTTCAAAAAGCTGAGCAATTTCTGCTTGTCTTCTTCAGACACGGCATCGCCTTCCGAGGCATGCTTCAAACCCGCTTCTTTCATCTGTTCCAATAGGCGGGGCACATCACGGCCCACCTTTACTGCAAAATCTTTAACTGTCATATCTGACATAATGATCCTCCTCAGCCCGTGACCTGTTTACTGTGTGTTCGAATCCGATGCGTCATCTTCTTCGAACCAGGGCGCACGGGCAGTCATGATCAGTGCCGCTGCGCGCGCTTCGTCCAACTCCTCGATATCGACCAGATCGTCGACAGACTGTTCGGCGAGATCTTCCATAGTGACAATGCCGCGACTGGCCAGAATGAAGGCCAGATGGCGCTCCATGCCGTCCATTTCCAGCAAATCAGCCGCTGGCTGGGCACCGTCTAACGCTTCTTCCGAGGCAATGGCCATCGTCAGCAGCTCGTCTTTGGCACGTGCACGCAGCTCTTCAACCAGTTCTTCATCGAACTCTTCGATTTCGAGCATCTCTTCCAGCGGCACGTAGGCTACTTCTTCAAGCGTGGTAAACCCTTCTTCCACCAACAGGCGAGCGACATCATCGTCCACACCCAGATGCTGAACGAAGGAGTCCACCAGGCTATCAATTTCCTGCTCGCGCTTGGATTCAGCTTCCTCTTCGGTCATGACGTTAATACGCCATCCGGTGAGCTCTGAAGCCAGGCGGACGTTCTGGCCGCTACGGCCAATCGCCTGAGCCAGGTTATCCTGAGCCACGGCAACGTCCATCGCGTGGGCGTCTTCGTCAACTAGGATAGACCCAACATCGGCAGGTGCCATGGCGTTAATCACCAACTGAGCGGGGTTGTCGTCCCACAGCACGATATCCACACGCTCATTTTGCAGCTCGGATGAGACTGCCTGAACACGTGAGCCGCGCATCCCCACACATGCCCCTACCGGGTCGATGCGGCGATCGTTGGTTTTGACCGCAATCTTGGCTCGCGAGCCCGGGTCGCGGGCAGCGCCCTTGATTTCAATTAGTTGTTCAGCAATCTCAGGCACTTCAATTTTAAACAGCTCAATAATCAGCGCCGGATTGGTACGCGACAGCTGGAGCTGGGCGCCACGAGCGTCCGGGTCGACTTTAACCAGCAGTGCGCGAACCCGCTCATTCATGCGGTAGCGCTCACCGTGAATCATCTCATTGCGCGGCAGGAACGCTTCGGCATTCTCGCCCAGGTCAATGATCAATCCGTCGCGGGTAGTCTTTTTAACGATACCGGCCACCAGCTCGCCTTCACGGTCGGCGTACTGGCGGACCACTTCGGCACGCTCGGCTTCACGTACTTTCTGTACGATGACCTGTTTGGCTGTTTGCGCCGCAATACGTCCAAACATCGCGTTTTCGATCTGTTTTTCGACAACGTCGCCAAGTTTCAAAGGCGGGTCGCGCTGCTCGGCGATGCTTTCCTTGATTTCGTAGTCTGGCGTTTCGAACTCGTCATCTTCCACCACGGTCCAGTAGCGGAAGGTATCGTATTCCCCCGTGCGACGGTCAATATGTACGCGCACGTTGGCTTCTTCATTTTCAAAACGCTTGCGTGACGCGCTTGCAAGAGCGGCTTCTACCGCCTCAAAGATGACATCCCGGGGAACGCCTTTCTCATTAGAGATCGCGTCAACGACCATTAAAATTTCTTTACTCATGCGTTTGCCTCGCCAGAAAACCTGTCCTTTTGTGCATCACCCCGGCAGCCTGCCGGCAGCGCCGCCACCCGGTTAATCGTCGAACTGCGGTACGATGTGCGCTGAATCAATGCTTTCAATGGGAAAGCAGTACTCCTCGCCATCCATTTGTAGCAGTACTTCGTCGCCCTCGATACCTGCCAAAAGCCCTTGGTACTTACGCCGGCCGTCAAATGCAACGCGTAACTTAAGCGCGACCTGATGGCCTTGGTAACGGGTGAATTGGTCCAGGGTATACAAGGGGCGTGCCATACCGGGCGAAGAGACTTCCAAGCGGTATTCGCCAGGAATAGGGTCTTCCACGTCCATCACGGCACTGACTTGGCGGCTAATGTCAGCGCAGTCTTCCACGCTGACACCACTTTCGCGCTCAATATAAATTACCAGCCGCGATTGCTTGCCCTGGGAAAGATGGTCGATACCCCACAGTTCAAAGCCCATGGCGGCTACGACAGGTTCAATTAGCGCATGAAGCGCCGCGTGTTTTGTGGCCACAGACAAAGCTCCTACAGCCGTTGCATCAGGCACCTGGCCGGGAGTCATAAGAAAAGCTAGGTGGCTGATTGGCGTTACCCGGAAATGTGTCTCCGGCAACTCGGACGATATCCGCTCTGAGACACTCTTGTTAACAAAAAGCTTGCTAACAAAAAGCCCCTTCACAGGAAGGGGCTTTTCGTAAGAAACCTGTAATACCATCTTAGCAACACAGCGCAGGCTTCACCTACTTGACGATTTACCCTTATCGACATTTCATCATGATCTGTCAGGCTAGTCGTCCATCTAACGTGTTACCAGAAAATGGTAGCGGGGACCGGATTTGAACCGATGACCTTCGGGTTATGAGCCCGACGAGCTACCAGACTGCTCCACCCCGCATCAATCTAGGTCGACGATAATAGACACTTGAACCACTTACGTCAAGTTATCTTTTTCGCTTCAGGTGCCAAACCTGGTTTTCTCTGACAAGCTGGCGAGCCAGCAAAACAGATGGTGCCGAAGGCGGGACTTGAACCCGCACGACCATACGGTCACTACCCCCTCAAGATAGCGTGTCTACCAATTCCACCACTTCGGCATCAGGGGAGGCTAAAGAAAGCGATATCAAACAATTACTCGCTGCTTTCCTCTAGCACTGGCGCGGTATTATCCACACTTACCGGCCCGTCGTCAAGCGTTGGAACATTTTGCTGCTGTTCGATCAGGCGCGCATCAGGAATACCCGCTTCCGGCGCCTGCCCCGCTTGGGTGGCAAAGTATGCCAACGCCATAGAGGTAACAAAAAAGCCTGCCGCCAGAATACCAGTAGTGCGCGACAAGAAGTTGCCGCTGCCGCGCGAGCCAAATACCGTTTGTGAAGCACCGCCTCCGAAAGAGGCACCCGCATCAGCACCTTTACCCTGCTGGAGCAGGATCAATACCACCAGGGCGATCGCAATCACCACATGGACCATAAGAATTGCAACTTGCATGGCGTTATCCTGCTGACTGACAAATGGCGTAGAAATCGTCGGTTTTGAGCGAAGCACCACCCACCAAACCGCCGTCGATATCCGGCTGGGCAAGTAGCTCAGCCGCATTTTTTGCATTCATACTGCCGCCGTAGAGCAGCGTGAGCTGCTCGGCAAGCGCCGTATTGAACCCTGCCTGATAGGCCCGAATACCGGCCATTACTTCCTGCGCCTGCTCAGGCGTTGCCGTGCGCCCTGTACCGATGGCCCATACAGGTTCATAGGCAATCACTACCTGCTGACGCTGCTCCGGGTCCAGACGGGCCATAGCGTAGCCAACCTGACGCAACACCACGTCCATGGTCTGGCCGGCGTCTCGTTCGGCAAGTGACTCACCAACGCAGAGAATTGGCTTAAGCCCCACATTAAGGGCGGCCAGCAAGCGGTCAAACACCTGCTCGTCACTTTCACGGTATAGCTCGCGGCGCTCGGAATGACCTACCAATACGTAGGCTACCTCGAGCTCTTTGAGCATACGGCCACTGACTTCTCCGGTATGCGCCCCTGAGTCGATCGGATTGAGCGTCTGCGCACCTAGCTGAAGCGGCGTATTGCGAAACGCCTGACGAGCCGCATCTAGATAGGGAAAGGGCGGAATCACTACAACATCCACAGCCTCGGGCAGCGTTACATCAGCAAACGCACTGCTAAAGTCGTTAATCAGTGCCGTGGAGCCGTTCATTTTCCAGTTACCGGCAATCAATCGCGTACGCATCAGCTCTCCTCACTCAAGGTGGAGCGAAATGGTATAGGAGCGGCCCTGCCAAGACAACCGCTGACAAGCACAGTCGTGTTATTCGAGCAAGGCCTGAACACGCTCAGCCAGCTCATTAGCCAGCTGGCCAACGTTCAAATGCTCTGCCCCTTCCACCATAACCCGAATCAGGGGTTCGGTACCTGAAGGACGCAATAGCACTCGCCCCTGGTCGCCCAACTTCTCCTCAAGCATGGCCACGGCTTCTTCCAGCGCGCTTGAAGCCATGACATCGCTCGCCTTGGTGCCTGCAGGCAAGCGCACGTTAACCAACGCCTGAGGGGTCTTTTCAAGACCCTGGAGCAAAAGGGGCAGGGATTTCTGCTCACGCATCATCAGCGCCAATACCTGCAGGGCGGCGACAATCCCGTCACCGGTGGTTTGCACATGGCTGCAAACGATATGACCTGAGGCCTCGCCACCCAACTCCCAACCGTTCTCGGCCATCATCTCCATGACAAAGCGGTCTCCCACCTTGGCACGCTTGAAAGGAATACCTAGTTTTTCAAGCGCCACAGCAAGGCCGAAGTTGCTCATCAGGGTACCCACTACGCCACCTTCCAGCAGGCCGCGCTCAAAGCGGTCGCGGGCGATGAGATACAGAATATCGTCGCCATCTACCTCGCGGCCGTCGCCATCCACTAGCAAGACGCGATCACCGTCACCGTCAAATGCAATTCCCAGGTCAGCGCCCTGATGGATCACCGATGCACGCAGGGATGCCGGGTGAGTCGAGCCGACATGGTGGTTGATATTCAGGCCATCGGGGGAGGCACCAATCACACTGACCTCCGCCCCCAGCTCACGGAAAACGCTCGGCGCAATATGGTAGGTTGCGCCATGTGCGCAATCCAACACGACCTTCAAGCCATGCAGGCTCAAGCGATCCGGCAATGTCGATTTACAAAACTCTATATAGCGCCCGGCCGCATCGTCAATGCGTGCGGCTTTGCCGAGCTGCGCCGCCTCGGCGGTGGTAAGCGGTGCATCCAGCATCGCTTCGATACGGTTTTCCATCTCATCAGGAAGCTTCTTGCCTTCTGACGAGAAAAACTTGATGCCGTTATCGTCAAACGGATTGTGCGAGGCCGAAATCACGATCCCTGCATCAGCCCGAAAGGTGCGGGTCAGATAGGCGATCCCCGGCGTCGGCATGGGGCCGAGAAGCGAAACATCGACACCTGCCGCTGACAGTCCAGCTTCAAGCGCTGACTCAAACATATAGCCTGAAATACGCGTATCCTTACCGATCAACACCCGCGTCCGGCCCTTTTCGCGCCGCAACACTTGACCGGCAGCCCAACCAAGCTTAAGCATGAAATCGGCGGTTATAGGTGACTGCCCGACCGTTCCGCGAATACCGTCGGTACCAAAATAGCGTCGTGTCATAACTGACTTTCCTCATTCAAAGGCATTTCACAACCCTCCTGCAGTACCGCCCATGCCATATTGACAGCATCCACCGTTGGCCCCACATCGTGAACACGCAGGATTCTGGCGCCACGTTCAACGGCCATGGCAGAGAGCGCAAGCCCCCCCGCCAGACGTTCTTCAACCGGCCTTCCCAGCACCTTGCCAATCATGCTTTTGCGCGACATTCCGACAAGCAGCGGTAGCTCAAGAGACTGCAACGAATCCATATATTTCAGCAGGCGCAAGTTATGCTCAACGGTTTTGCCAAACCCAAACCCCGGGTCCAGCACCAGGCGACTACGTCGCAGCCCTGCCGCCTCACACTCCGCCACCCGCCGCGCCAGATAATCCACCACGGCTTTTTCTACCGGCTGATCATAAGCAGGCGAATGCTGCATATCCTGCGGCTCACCCTGACGATGCATCAAACATACCGGCAAGCCACTACCAATCGCCGCCATCAGGGCACCCTCGCGCTCCAAGGCACGCACATCGTTCAGCATTCCTGCCCCTAACGCACCGGCCTCACGCATCACCAAAGGACTACTGGTATCCACTGACACCAGCGCATCCAATTCACGCACCAGCGCTTCCACGACGGGCGCCACGCGATCGAGTTCTTCCTGCTCACCCAGCGGGACGGCGCCAGGACGCGTGGACTCTCCCCCCACATCGATGATGGCAGCACCTTCAGCCAGCATGCGCTCAGCATGACGCAACGCATCGTCCGGAGCGACATGACGGCCGCCATCAGAAAACGAGTCAGGAGTAACGTTCAGAATACCCATTACCCGAGGAAAGGAGAGATCCAGCAGATGGCGCCCGCAGCGCATGTTCACATTATCATTCATTGCTTGGGACTTAGGAGGGTCGATGATTGATTTCATGCTGACGCCTATAAAAAAGAAGCAGCGTTATTTAATCTCAGCATAGGATAACAAAAAGGCGCCCCACGATGGGGCGCCTTAATGAACCGCAAAAGCGCTTATTGTCCAGCTGGGCCACCCAGCGGGTTAGAAGGACGGCGACGTGGACCATCATCGTCCTCTTCCTCGCCTTCATCGCCAGCGTTATCTCCTGATGGCGACGTTGAGTCGCTCTGCGCCTTGGGCTTGTCGTCGCTGACGCGCATACCGCCACCCGAGGAGTCACCATCGTTCCAGCCTTCCGGCGGACGCGGCTCGCGGCCTTCCATGATATCTTTCAGCTGATTGGCATCGATAGTTTCGTACTTCATCAACGCTTCAGTCATGGCGTCCAGCTTGTCACGATTATCGTGCAGGATCTGACGCGCCTGCTCATAGCACTCATCGATGATCTTGCGTACTTCCTTATCCAGACGCGTAGTGGTATCGCCCGACTTCAGCTTGCTACCACCTTGGCCCGGGCCACCGAGGAACTGATGCGACTCATCCTCGTCGTACATGATCGGCCCCATCTCATCAGACAGACCCCACTTCGCGACCATGTTATGGGCAAGCTCGGTAGCCCGCTTGATATCATTGGAGGCGCCCGTGGTTACACCATTTGGCCCCAGGGTCATCTCTTCAGCAATACGCCCGCCGAATAACGAGCAGATCTGGCTGAGAATCTGCTGACGCGACAGACTGTAACGGTCTTCCTCAGGCAGGAACATCGTCACCCCCAGCGCACGGCCGCGCGGAATGATAGTGACCTTGTAGACCGGATCATGCTCTGGCATTACCAGGCCGATAATCGCGTGGCCAGATTCGTGATATGCCGTATTGAGTTTCTCTTTATCGGTCATGACCATGGACTTGCGCTCGGCGCCCATCATGATCTTGTCCTTGGCAAGCTCAAGCTCTTCCATACCTACCAAGCGCTTGTTACGGCGCGCGGCAAACAGAGCTGCCTCATTGACCAGGTTGGCAAGATCTGCCCCAGAGAAGCCCGGCGTACCGCGTGCAATGACCGAGGGCTTGACGTCTTCAGCCAGCGGCACCTTGCGCAGGTGAACACCCAGAATATGCTCACGACCCCGGATATCCGGCAGGCCTACAGTAACCTGACGGTCAAAACGGCCAGGCCGCAGCAATGCAGGGTCGAGTACATCAGGGCGGTTAGTCGCAGCAATCACGATAATGCCTTCGTTGGCTTCGAAGCCATCCATCTCGACCAGCAGCTGGTTCAATGTCTGCTCGCGCTCGTCGTTACCACCGCCCATACCCGCGCCGCGTGAACGGCCTACCGCGTCAATCTCGTCGATAAAGATGATGCAGGGTGCCTGCTTCTTGGCCTGCTCGAACATGTCGCGCACACGAGACGCACCGACACCCACGAACATTTCAACGAAGTCAGAGCCTGAAATCGAGAAGAACGGCACCTTCGCTTCGCCAGCAATGGATTTCGCCAGCAGCGTTTTACCGGTTCCCGGCGGGCCCACCATGAGAACGCCGCGGGGGATAGTGCCGCCCAGACGCTGGAACTTGGTAGGCTCACGCAGGAAGTCGACCAGCTCTTCCACTTCTTCCTTGGCTTCATCACAACCGGCTACGTCGGCAAAGGTGGTCTTGATCTGATCTTGAGAAAGCAGCTTGGCCTTGGACTTGCCAAAGCTCATGGGGCCGCCTTTACCGCCCCCTGCGCCGCCCTGCATCTGGCGCATGAAGAACATGAAGATGGCCAGGATCAAGAGAATCGGGAAACTTGCAATCAGCAGGCGCGTCCAGATGCTTTGCTGCTCTGGCTCTTTACCTACGACCGTCACGTTATTGCTTAGCAGGTCATCCATCAGTTTGGGGTCTTCAGCCGCCGGGCGAATGGTCTGGAACTGCGAACCATCCGTGCGCTCACCCCGAATGGTATAACCATCAATGGTGACACTACGGACCTGCTGATTTTGCACCTGCTGCACAAACTGGGAGTAGTTCGTGTTTTGCGGAGCGCTTTCCGTACTAAAATTGTTGAACACTGTCAGTAGCACAGCCGCAATGACCAGCCACAGAATCAGGTTCTTCGCCATATCGTTCAAGGGGCTACCCTCATTACAAGAATCCGTCAGTTAACCGCCGATACTTCGATTTTAAAGCCATACGATCTTCAAGCTATATGACCTTAAATCCATACCAGACGTTCAACCCTTGCCAAAGCACCGTTGGCTTTGGGCCATCTGTATCACACTTATCTCATACGCATAATGTGACACACCTTGCGCCTGCCTGTCTGGCAATCGCGATGATAAATCTTTGCTATGCACGTTTTCATGTCCGTTTTGATAGTTTAGCCGCGAAACCCCTCTGCTAGAAAGTAAACTTCCCGAGAACGTGCTCGCGAGGCATCCGGCTTACGTGTGACAACACGGTCAAAACTGCCGCGCAGCTCTTTAAGGTAGGTATCAAACCCCTCCCCCTGAAACACTTTGGCTAAAAACCGCCCGCCGGGCGGCAGCGTTTCACGGGCAAGCTCAAGGGCGAGCTCAACCAGATACATAGCCTGGGGTTGGTCAATAGCTGCCATACCACTCATATTGGGGGCCATATCGGACATCACAAGGTCTACCGGCCGATTTCCCAGGCGCTCAAGAATCGCATTCAGCACCGACTCTTCGGTAAAATCGCCCTGGATAAAGTCCACACCTGCAAGCGCATCCATCTCCAGTATGTCTGAGGCTATCACCACACCGCCAGGCCCCACCTTCTCTGCGGCAATTTGACTCCACCCGCCCGGCGCTGCTCCCAAATCGATCACCGTCATGCCCGGACGAAACAGCTTATCCTTCTCGTCCAGCTCCAGCAGTTTATAGCTTGCACGGGAACGATAGCCGTCCTGCCAGCTCTGTTTTACATACTGGTCGTCAAAATGTTCCTTCTTCCAGTTATTGCTGGTCTTGCTGACGGAATGTTTACGGCTTGGAGGCTTTTGCTGCATATGAGAATCTAACACTGGAATAAGAGATGAGCGCGTTAACGCGATAGCTTTCACTCGGTGGCATTTCACCGTAAGATGGAACGTTAAGCGCTAACCGGGATACCGCAAGATACCATGAGCTTGTCACAGGCACAAAAGAAAGCATTTCGTAGCATTGGCCACCATCTGAACCCGGTGGTCACCGTTTCTGAAAACGGCGTCTCCGAAAATCTGCTCGCAGAACTCAACCGCGCGCTCAACGATCACGAGCTCATCAAGGTGAAACTTGCCCTGCCTGAGCGTGACGATCGAGCAACCATGCTCAACGAGCTTATCGCCGACAGCCGCGCCGAAGTGGTTCAAACCATTGGCAAGATGGCGCTGCTTTATCGCCGAAATCCTAAAGCCAATTCGAAGCTCTCTAACGTTTCACGCTTCGAGGATCATCACGGCCGTCATTAAAGCCGCTGACTGATCAATAAAAAGCCCGCGATTCGGTTGTTATAAACCTGAGACGCGGGCTTTTTTTATGGGCGCCCTAACCAGCCGGGCGCCACCTTGCATCTATACCAGCACGTGCCTAGAGATATTCGACGCTTTCAATTTCATATTCTACGTCGCCCCCTGGGGTTTTCACCACGGCAACATCACCCTCTTCCTTGCCAATCAGCGCGCGCGCAATGGGCGAGCTAACCGAGATGCGGCCAGACTTAATATCCGCCTCATCCTCGCCCACAATGCGGTAGGTTACGCTGGCATCGGTATCCAGGTTAAGCAGCGATACCGTGACACCAAAGATCACCTTGCCGGTTTTAGGCAGCTTAGTGACATCAATGACCTGGGCAACGGACAGCTTGCTTTCAATCTCCTGAATACGGCCTTCAATAAACCCTTGCTGCTCGCGAGCGGCATGGTACTCGGCGTTCTCCTTGAGATCACCGTGCTCGCGCGCTTCAGCGATAGCAGCAATCACCTGAGGGCGAGCTGTGCCCTTTAGATGCTCAAGCTCTTCGCGAAGACTCTTTTCGCCTGCAACGGTCATCGGGACCTTGTTCATTGACTTGCTCCTGCATGCAGATCCTGAAGGCGCCGCACCGTAATTTCCCTACCGTACTCAAGTGCCATACAAACGGCATTAGCGCCCGCCAAGGTGGTTGCATAAGGCACCTTGCGAGCAAGAGCAGTACGGCGAATGATCGAAGAGTCGTTAATCGCCTGACGACCTTCGGTGGTGTTCACAATGTAGGCAATTTCGTCGTTCTTCAACAGATCGACGATATGGGGGCGGCCTTCGTAGACTTTATTGACGCGCTCCACCGCCAGGCCAGCCGCTTCCAGCGCTGCTGCCGTGCCGTGTGTTGCACATAGCGTGAACCCCAATGTTAGCAGAGAACGACCCACTTCGATAATCCCCTCCTTATCCGGCTCGCGTACGGAAAGGAAGGCCTTGCGCTCGCCTTCAAGCGCCGGAATCGCCTCACCCGCCCCTAGCTGCGCCTTGAAAAATGCCTCGGCAAAGGTGTCGCCGGAGCCCATCACTTCACCGGTCGACTTCATTTCCGGAGAAAGAATCGGGTCAACACCCTGGAACTTGTTGAACGGGAAGACCGCTTCTTTCACGCTGTAGAAGTGCGGAATGATTTCGCGCTCAAAGCCCTGCTCGGCAAGTGTAGTACCCGCCATGCAGCGTGCGGCAATCTGGGCAAGCGAAGTGCCGATACACTTGGAGACAAACGGCACGGTGCGCGAAGCGCGCGGGTTAACCTCGATGACGTAGATTTCGCCATCCTGCCAGGCCAGCTGCACGTTCATCAGTCCTTTGACACCCAGCTCGACGGCCATCCGTTTGACCTGATCGCGCATTTCGTCCTGCACGTCGGCCGGCAGCGAGTATGGCGGCAGTGCACAGGCAGAGTCACCGGAGTGAACGCCCGCCTGCTCGACGTGCTGCATGATACCGCCGATAACTACCTGCTGGCCGTCAGAAACCGCATCAATATCCACTTCTACCGCCGCGCTCAGGAAGTGGTCCAGCAGCACCGGCGAATCGTTGGAAACCTTGACCGCATTGGTCATGTAGTTCTCAAGTTCGGAGGCATCGTAGACGATCTCCATGGCCCGGCCACCCAGTACGTAGCTCGGGCGCACCACCAGCGGGTAACCAATTTTTTCCGCCTTGGCGAAGGCTTCATCAAAGCTGCGCGCGGTAGCATTGGGCGGCTGCTTCAGGCCGAGCTTGTCGATCATCACCTGGAAGCGCTCGCGGTCTTCGGCGCGGTCGATGGCATCCGGTGTAGTACCAATAATCGGTACGCCAGCGGCTTCAAGCTCACGGGCCAGTTTTAGCGGCGTCTGGCCACCGAACTGAACAATTACGCCTACCGGCTTCTCTTTATCGGCAATTTCGAGCACGTCTTCAAGTGTCACCGGCTCGAAGTAGAGACGATCAGACGTGTCGTAATCGGTTGAGACGGTTTCCGGGTTGCAGTTGACCATGATGGTTTCATAGCCATCGTCGCGCATGGCGAACGCCGCATGTACGCAGCAGTAGTCAAACTCGATACCCTGGCCGATACGATTGGGGCCACCGCCTAGCACCATGATTTTCTGGCGATCAGAAACATCCGCTTCGCACTCTTCCTCATAGGTGGAGTACATGTAGGCGGTATCAGAGGCGAACTCGGCGGCACAGGTGTCTACACGCTTATAGACCGGGCGAATCCCCGCGGCCTGACGAGTTTGACGGAATTCTTTTTCGCTGACATTGAGCAGCTTCGCCAGACGCGCATCGCCAAACCCCTTACGCTTGAGCTGGTACAACTCGCGCGTGGAGAAATCTTTGAGCGCGCGCTTGGCCACGGCCGCTTCAGTCAGCACCAGATCTTCCATCTGCACCAGGAACCAACGGTCGATATTGGTCAGCGCGAAAATTTCATCAACACTCATGCCAGCGCGCATGGCATCAGCCACATAAAAGATGCGCTCGGCACCCGCGGCCTGAAGCTCGCCCTTGATCTGGGCCATGGCCTCGTCGGTAAAGTCGGTGATGATCGGATCGAGGCCGTCGTTGCCGGTTTCCAGGCCGCGCAGCGCTTTCTGCAGTGATTCCTGGAAGGTACGACCGATAGCCATGACCTCACCCACCGACTTCATCTGAGTGGTCAGGCGATCATTGGCTTGCGGAAATTTCTCGAACGTGAAGCGCGGAATCTTGGTAACTACGTAGTCGATAGACGGCTCGAACGATGCCGGAGTACGCCCACCGGTAATATCGTTTTGCAGCTCGTCCAGCGTGTAGCCTACCGCGAGCTTGGCGGCAATCTTGGCGATCGGGAAACCGGTGGCCTTGGAGGCCAGCGCGGATGAGCGCGATACCCGCGGGTTCATCTCGATCACGACCAGGCGGCCGGTTTTCGGGTCCATACCAAACTGGACGTTGGAGCCGCCGGTTTCTACGCCAATCTCGCGCAGTACCGCGAGGCTAGCGTCACGCATGATCTGGTACTCTTTGTCCGTCAGCGTTTGCGCCGGGGCCACGGTGATCGAGTCACCGGTATGCACGCCCATCGGGTCAAAGTTTTCGATCGCGCAGACGATGATGCAGTTGTCGTTCTTGTCGCGAACAACCTCCATCTCGTACTCTTTCCAGCCAAGCAAAGACTCGTCGATGAGAAGCTCGTGGTTGTTGGAAAGCTCGAAACCGCGCGTACAAATCTCTTCGAACTCTTCTTTGTTGTACGCCACACCGCCGCCAGAGCCGCCCATGGTGTAGGAAGGCCGGATGATGGTCGGAAAGCCAAGTTCTGCCTGGATTTCCCATGCCTCATCCATGGTGTGCGCGACTTTTGCCTTCGGGCACTCCAAACCAATGCGCTTCATGGCCTGGTCGAACAGATCGCGGTCTTCCGCCATGTTGATGGCATCGGCGTTGGCCCCAATCATCTCCACGCCGTGCTTTTCCAGCACACCATGCTTTTCAAGATCCAGCGCGCAGTTGAGCGCGGTCTGGCCACCCATCGTGGGCAGAATGGCATCCGGGCGCTCGGCTTCGATGATTTTCTCAACAGCCTGCCAGGTAATCGGCTCGATATAAGTCGCATCGGCCATCGCCGGGTCGGTCATGATGGTCGCCGGGTTGGAATTGACCAAAATAACGCGGTAACCCTCCTCACGCAGCGCTTTACACGCCTGGGCGCCAGAGTAGTCGAATTCGCAGGCCTGGCCGATGACGATCGGGCCAGCACCAATGATCAAAATACTGTTTAAGTCGGTACGCTTAGGCATAACGGTTCCCACAAAAAATGGTGACGATGAGCGACAAAAGACGACGATACGGTGATGACTAGAGCAACGACTTAGCGGCGCGCCCGCATCATCTCAACGAAGCGGTCGAACAGCGGCGCCACATCACGCGGGCCAGGGCTCGCCTCGGGGTGCCCCTGAAAACTGAACGCTGGCCGATCAGTGCGCTCAATACCTTGCAACGTACCGTCGAACAACGAGCGGTGCGTGGCGCGCAGATTGGCAGGCAGAGTCGCTTCATCCGCTGCAAAGCCGTGGTTCTGACTGGTGATCATAACTGTGCCGGTATCCAGGTCCTGCACCGGGTGGTTGGCACCGTGGTGACCATGGCTCATCTTGACGGTCTTGGCACCCGAGGCGAGCGCCAGCAGCTGGTGACCCAGGCAGATACCGAACACAGGAGTATCGGTTTCGAGCACTTCTTGGATGGCCTTGATGGCGTAGTCGCAGGGTTCGGGGTCACCCGGGCCGTTGGCCAGAAAAATGCCGTCCGGGTTCATTGCCAGCACGTCCGCCGCGGGCGTTTGTGCCGGCACCACCGTCAGGCGGCAGCCGCGTGCTGCCAGCATACGCAGAATATTGAATTTCACCCCGTAGTCATAAGCCACCACGTGATAGGGGCGCTCGCCCTGGGTGGTATCGGCATAGCCTTCGCCCAGCGTCCACTCACCTTCCGACCACTCATAGGTTTCCTTACAGGAAACTTCTTTAGCCAGATCCATGCCCTTCAGACCAGGGAAAGCCTTGGCAGCCGCCAACGCGCGCTCTACCGCGTCATCACCCTCAGCTTCTGCACCGGCCAGAATTGCACCGTTCTGCGCACCCTTGTCGCGCAGAATGCGCGTCAGGCGGCGTGTATCGATATCCGCAATACCCAGCACATTCTGGCTTTTCAAATAGTCAGACAGGCTCTGCTCAGACCGGAAGCTGCTGGCCATTAGCGGCAGGTCACGAATCACCAGGCCGGCCGCCGCGATAGAGGCAGATTCGACGTCCTCGGTGTTAATGCCGGTATTGCCAATATGGGGATAGGTAAGGGTAACGATTTGGCGGGAATAAGAGAGGTCAGTGAGAATTTCTTGATAGCCAGTCATGGCCGTATTGAACACCACCTCACCGCTTGTTACTCCCTCCGCGCCAATGGCTATTCCATGAAACACACTGCCATCTTCCAGGGCCAATATTGCGGGTTTGCTCAATGCGGGGTTATTCAAGTCAAGGTCCTCCCATGCTGGTGGGAGCCTGTGGGCGCAGGCTCAGCAATCCTGGTTGAAAGCCCCCGTAGGGCGCCATCACCAGAATCGAGATTAATTTTTTTGAAGCTAGTTTTTTGAAACCTAGTTTTTGAAATCAGGTTCCTAAAACCAAGTTGCTAAAACTTCCGTATCAAACGCTCGAGATTTCTCATCAAACGTTCAAAATTCGGGTCGTAAAAAAGCGGGACGAAGCCGATAGAGAAAAAATCGGTTTCATCCCGCTTGTTGTTCTATGCGCATCAGGTCTATGCGTCTCAGCTCTATATCTCGCAGCCTTATGTGCCACAGGCAATACAGACGCTGTAACTAGCCTGGGCAGGCAGTGGGCTGACCAACGCAACAAGCGCGCCGCCTGCCATCCATGAGCCACCCGGCCAAAATTTATGGAATGTTACAGGATTTGTTCGCCTTCGGCTAGCCTTTTATTCCACATTAGGTATCGAGATTAGCGTTGGTTGGCTACTCATTCAGCGCCAGCACATCCTGCATGTCATAGCGACCGTTTTCCTGGTCAGCCACCCAGCGCGCCGCACGAACCGCACCCTTGGCAAACGTCATGCGACTGGAAGCCTTGTGGGTAATTTCAATGCGCTCGCCTTCTGTAGCGAACATTACCGTATGCTCACCCACAATATCGCCTGCACGTACGGTAGCAAAGCCGATCTCTTTATCGGTACGCGGCCCGCACTGGCCTACCCGCTCAAATACACCGTGCTCTTTTAATGTACGCCCGAGGCTGTCAGCGACGACTTCGCCCATCTTGATGGCGGTACCGGAAGGCGCATCTACCTTGTGGCGATGATGCGACTCGATAATTTCGATATCATAGCCTTCATCACCCAACGCTTTGGCGGCGGTTTCCAATAGTTTAAGCGTGAGGTTCACCCCAACGCTCATATTGGGCGCAAACACCATGGCCACCTTGCCACGGTAGGCATCCAGCTGAGCAAGCTCGTCGTCGCTCATACCGGTCGTACCAATCACGATACGCTTGCCGTGCTCGGCGCAAAACGCCAGGTTGGCGAGCGTGACCTGGGGGGCGGTAAAGTCGATCAGCACATCAAAATCGTCAACGATGGCTGAAAGAGAATCCACCGCCTTGACGCCGCGCTTGCCAACGCCTGCCAGCTCACCAATATCGGCACCTGCCAGCGAGCTGCCCGGTTCAACAATGCCACCGGCGAGGGTGGCGCCAGTATCCTGTTCAACAGCGCTTACTAGCGTACGGCCCATACGGCCAGCCACGCCCACAATGGCAACTCGGGTCATGCGAACTCCTGCGTGCAGTGCGCGCTGCAAGTAGTCCTACAACGCACGGACAAATCGAACGATTCAAGATAGCCGCCGATTATAACAGACACGCCGAAGGATTCAGCGCCCGTCTAAAGAAAGCCTGCTTCTTGCAAAGCTATTCTTACAAACCCATCTTGCGAACTTAGTTTTCCCAGACCACTACCAGCTCTTCATCCTTGGCCATCCGTACCAGATGGTTCTCAACCACGCCTTCCAATTGATCGAGATGCTCTTCTTCCAGCGTTTCGATAGACACCGACAGCTTGTCAGCTTCTGCATGCAGCAGGCAGGTGCCCTTTTCCGGGAACACGATCTTGGCATCTTGCGCGTTGTACTCCACTTCCAGCTTATGCGCCCAGTGCTTGCAAAGCCGGTTGATGATGCGCTCGCCTGAAGCGGTAGTGATTTCGGCACGGGATAAAGGCATGCGTAATTCTCCACAAAATAGGGGACGGCCATTAGCTTATGGGTCTATGTCCAAGGCTGCCAATCACTTAATTCAACAATAGTGCAACAGGGTGTTCGCCACCTTAAATATTGTGGTGTAGCAGGCGCTATCTCGACAGCTCTGGTGGTTTCCCTGATAATGGTCCGCCATGCGAATGCGAATTATATACAAAGACATCCTGGATACCGTTTGTCTGCTGCAGTGTACTGATATTAGGCCATGGATAGTGGCTAGCGGTTACCCACTCTTGAGCAAGTAATGAGCAGGCCTATGAATTCTTATATCTTAAAAACCCTAACAAGCGCCGCCGCTGCCCTGAGCTGCACTATTGCAGCAGCCAATGAGATCACGGTCACCGACGTCACCGGCCGCCAAGTCACGCTGGGCGCTCCCGCCGAGCGGGTGATTCTGGGTGAGGGCCGACAAATCTATCTGCTGGGGCTGCTCGAACCCGAAGCGCCTTTCACCCATGTAGTGGGCTGGCGCGAAGACTTCTCCCAGGCCGACCCGGACAACTACGCCCGCTACGCCGAGCGCTTTCCTGAAATAGCCGATATTCCCACCTTCGGCGGCTTCAAGGACGGCACCTTCGACGTTGAGCAGGCCGCCTCGCTCGAACCGGATGTGGTATTCATGAACCTTGAGGCCAAGGCGGCTACCGAAGACGCGGCTTATGATGCCAAGCTTGCCCAGTTGGGCATTCCGATTGTTTATGTCGATTTTCGCGAAGATCCAATAGCGCACACTATTCCCTCCATGCGTATCATGGGCCAGATAATGGGCGATGAAGCAGCGGCCGAGGAGTTTATCGCGTTTGCTGAAGCACAGATGGCCCGCGTGACCGATGTAATTGCCGAAGCCGACCCTGAGCGCCCCAGTGTGTTTATCGACCGGGCAGGCGGCTACTCCGACGAGTGCTGCATGAGCTTTGGGCCGGGCAACTTTGGCGAGTACGTGACACTTGCGGGTGGCACCAACATCGCCGATGGCATCATTCCCGGCAGCTTCGGCACACTGAACCCCGAACAGATCATTGCCGCCAACCCTGAGCACGTGGTGGTGACTGGCGGCAATTGGGATGCTTACGTCCCCGGCGGCGCCTGGGTAGGCGTAGGACCCGGCTCTGACATGCAGGCAGCACGCGCCAAGCTTGAAGCGCTGACCTCCCGCACTGCCATGACCGGCATTCAGGCGGTGGAAGAGGGCAATTTCCACGCCATCTGGCATCAGTTCTATAACAGCCCTTACTACTTTGTGGCCATTCAGCAGCTAGCCAAATGGCTGCATCCGGCGCTTTTCGAAGACCTGGACCCGGAAGCCACCATGCAAGAACTTCACGAACGCTTCCTGCCCATCGACTACGAGCCAGGCTACTGGGTATCGCTCAATGATGACTGAAACGACTGTGGCGGCGCCTCTCTCTCAGGGGCGTGCCTTCTACCGCACCCAGGTCTTTCGCCGCCAGATGATACTGCTGGCATTGGTCGTAGCACTCTTTTTCAGCCTCTGCGTGGACTTGGCCCTTGGCCCTGCTCGCTACAGCCTAAATGAAGTGATCGCCGCCCTGCTGACACCAGACAGCGTCAGCCAGCAGGCACGGGTGATTTTGTGGGAGATCCGCATGCCGGTAGCGCTAATGGCGCTAGTGGTAGGGGCGAGTTTGTCAGTCGCCGGGGCGCAGATGCAGACCATTCTGAGCAACCCGCTGGCCAGCCCCTTTACGCTGGGAATTTCTGCAGGCGCAAGTTTCGGTGCCGCGCTCGGGCTTGCCTTTGGCGTGGCGATCATCCCCGCCGCCATCGAGTTTGTTGTGCCCCTTAACGCCTTCATCATGGCCATGTTCACCGCGTTTCTGATCCATGCGTTGAGCCTCAGGCGCGGCGTCACGGTGGAAACCATCGTCCTGCTCGGCATTGCCATGGTGTTCATCTTCAACTCGCTGATGGCGCTGATTCAGTTTTTCGCAAGCCAAGAGGCCGTCTCGGCGGTGGTGTTCTGGACCATGGGCAGCCTGACCAAGGCCACCTGGCCCAAGTTCTGGATTGCGCTGGGCATTCTCGCTGCCGTCATGCCCCTGCTTGCCCGTCACGGCTGGGCGCTGACCGCCATGCGCCTGGGTGATGCCAAGGCGGAAAGCATGGGCGTCAAGCCCCGCGCGCTACGCCTGGAGGTACTGATACTGGTTTCCCTTCTGGCCGCCGTGGCGGTAGCTTTCGTGGGCACTATCGGCTTTATCGGCTTGGTGGGACCGCACATTGCACGCATTCTGCTAGGTGAAGACCAGCGTTTCTTCCTGCCGGGTTCGGCGCTGTGCGGCGCGCTGATCCTTTCCGTGGGATCGGTGATCTCCAAGATCATCATTCCAGGCACCATCATCCCCATCGGCATCATCACTTCTCTGGTGGGCATTCCCTTCTTTCTGTTTCTCGTGCTCAACCACAAGAAGGCCTCATGGTAACCCTACAGCTAACCCGTGTTTCAGCGCGCTACGGGCGCCGTGCCATTCTGGAAGACATCACCACGCCCCGCTTCCAAGGCGGGCAGGTAGTGGCGCTACTGGGGCCTAACGCTGCTGGTAAATCGACGCTATTTAGACGCATTTTGGGCTTATTGAAAGGCGAAGGCGATGTCACCATCAGCAATACAAGCGCCGAGCGCCCCGTGGCCTATATGCCCCAGGACACAGGCGCCAAAGCGGTATTGACGGTATATGAATCAGTGCTTTTAGCGCGCATGCAAGGACGCAGCCTTAAAGTGCAGCCGGAGGATCTCGCCCAGGTAGATCGGGCCCTTGAGGAGCTCAACATCGCCTCGCTTGGTGAGCGCGACATTGGCGACTTGAGCGGCGGGCAGCGCCAGCTGGTCAGTGCAGCCCAGGCGCTGGTGCAGGAGCCCGAGATTCTGATGCTGGATGAGCCTACCTCGGCGTTGGACTTAAATCGCCAAATCAACCTGTTGACGGTCTTACGCCGCCTGGCCGACGAGCGCCAGATGCTGATTCTGGTAGCGCTTCATGACCTTGGCCACGCGCTGCGCTTTACCGATGCCTCAATGGTGCTGGAAAACGGCCGCCTGATTGCCTGCGGCCCGACCGAAGAAGTGATTACCCCCGATCTTCTGCGCCAAGTATATAAAGTGGCGGCGCGTATCGAGCCGTGCTCGAAAGGCCGCCCTCAGCTTATCGTTGAAGAGGCCGTTTAAACCGCCGCCCTTCCAGGGCGGCCAGCCCCACCCCACTCAACATCAGCGGTAGCGCCAGCACAAAACCACTAGAAACTGGCAGGCCAAACAGCAGCCAGTCGGCCAGCACCGGCCATACCAGCGCGATGTACTCAAAGGGCGCCAGGCGGGACGCTTCGGCGTAGCGCAGTGCCAGCGTCATTGCGATATGCGCTGCCCCACCAAATAGGCCTGAGAGCACCAATAACCCGAACTCAGCCGGAGTAAGCGTTGCCCAACCCCAAGGCAGTGTTGCCAGCCCCGCTAGTGCAGATACCAAGATAAAATAAAAGGCGATAGAAGCAGCGGTTTCGGTTCTGGAAATACGCCTGACGGTAAGCAGCGCCCCAGCAGTGAGCAGCGCGCTCAAGGCTCCTAGCAAGTATCCGGTCATCTGCCCACCGCCGGACCTTGGGTCAAGCCCTGGCAACACCAGTACGGCCATACCGGCAAGTGCCAGCGCAACGGCTCCCGCCCGATAAAACGAGAACCGCTCGCCCAGCAGCAGCACGCCCCCCACTACCATAAATACCGGCGTTAGCTGGGCCAATAGCGTGGCCTCGGCCACCGGCAGCAGCGCCACGGCGGCAAAGGATGCAAACATGGCCGCTGCCCCCAAACCTGAGCGCAACGCATGCCCCAGCGGGCGCCGAGTGGCCAGCCCCCCCGGAAACTCTCGACGAACCATCAGAAAAACCATAATCGGCAGAAGCGCAAACAGCGAGCGAAAAAACACCGACTGCCCCACCGGCACTGCATCGCTCACGGCCTTGATGCATACCAGCATGCCGGTAAACAGCACCCCAGACAGAATTCGCAGCCCAATACCCAGTCCAGGACGATCTTCTACACCCGTCATCGTTGATTACTTTCCTTATGTATTTAAGTTGGTCCGCCCAAAATTGTGACCAGCGGCAACGCCATCTTATTGCAGGTTCGCGTTTACTGACCAAATTGCTGAATTAACAACTGTGCTATTGTGCTCGCTAATTTTCCCGAGTCGTCAGGAGAAAAGTCTGTGGTTGAGTCACTTGACTGCCTGAAAAAGCTAAGAGTGGGGCATCGCCAAGGCCAGCCGGCACCCAACAAGCCTTGCTTACTGATAGCCATCATCTGCGACATTCAAAGCAGCTATATCAGCTCACCAGTGGTAGAGATCAATGATCGATTGATCGCACGCTATTACGATATCTACGAAGTTGCGACCAACCAACGTTCATCCGCTAATCCCCATCTTCCACTTTGGCATTTAAAAAGTGACAAAGGGCCCTCAAGCGCCTTGTGGTCACCTGACTTTAAAAATGAATTCGGCCAATTCGCAGGTCAACTTGGTCAACCCAAATCACTCAAAAGCTTGAGAGCGCGCTTCGATTCGGCCAGATTTAATAGCGAACTATTCAACACCTTTCAGTACCAGCAAAATGCTCGAGCAGCATGCGACATTTTGATCACTTACTACTTCGCCTCAAACCTACAGGCGCAGCAGCGCTTGCGCGCCTATATCGAAGGCGCTCTACAGAGCAGTGAATATGAGAAGCATCCAGAAAAGCTCGCCGGTAGTGTAACGGAAAACAGTCAGCGTTATGTCCGCTCCGCGGCTTTTCGCTCTCTTGTACTAGAAGCTTATGACTACCGGTGTACCGCCACGCGATTACGTCATATTACGCCTGACTATCGTTACTTGGTCGAAGCAGCGCACATTATCCCTTTTTCAGAAAGCCAAGATGATCGTCCTACCAACGGCTTGGCACTCACCCCAAACTTACATTGGGCGATGGATAATAACTTGATTGCCCCAGGGCCAGACCTTAAATGGCATGTTAGCCCTCGCATTGATCGCTTGGTTACAGATAATCACTGGCTATGTAGTCTTGATGGGCAATCGCTGGTAGCTCCACGCAAGCCTCACTTCAGGCCTGACCCGGATGCTTTGACCTTGAGGTTAAAGCGACTTCATCGCTGAGTATTAGTCAAAAAATAAAGCCCCAGCATTAAGCAATGCTGGGGCTTTATTGACTACTAAGACGCAATGCTTCTTACGGCTTCATCTCTTCAAAGAACTTCTTCACGCTGTCGAAAAAGCCGGTTTTCTTGGGTGAATGACTATGGCTATTGCTGCCTTCCAGGCTTTCCTGGAATTTACGCAGCAAATCGCGTTGCTCGTCGCCCAGGTTGACCGGGGTTTCGATGACGACCTTGCAGAGCAGGTCGCCCGGCGCGCCGCCGCGGACCGGCTTCACACCTTTGCCGCGCAGGCGGAAGAGCCTGCCGGTCTGGGTTTCCGGCGGAATCTTAAGCTTCACGCGGCCATCAAGCGTGGGCACTTCAAGCTCACCACCGAGTGCGGCATCGACGAAGTTGATCGGCACGTCGCAGTGCAGGTTCTTGCCGTCGCGCTGGAAGATATGGTGCGCCTTGATCGCTACCTGAACGTACAGGTCGCCCGCCGGGCCACCGTTAACGCCGCTTTCACCTTCGCCGTTAAGGCGAATGCGATCGCCGGTATCCACACCGGGCGGAATCTTCACCGATAGCGTGCGGGTTTCGCGCACACGGCCTTCGCCGTTACATTTATGGCACGGCACCTTGATGTGCTGACCATTGCCGTGGCAGGTCGGACAGGTTTGCTGCACGGCAAAGAAGCCCTGCTGCATGCGCACCTGGCCGTGGCCATGACACGTGGGGCAGGTCTCTTTAGTAGAGCCTGGCTCGGCGCCATCGCCTTCGCAGCGGTCGCAGTTGATATGACGCGGTACACGGATATCCACCGTGGTGCCCGCCACTGCGCTTTCCAGATCAAGTTCTAGGTTGTAGCGCAGGTCAGAGCCGCGCGCCGGTGCGTTGGGACCGCGCCGACGGCCACCGCCGCCGCCACCGAAAATATCGCCAAACACATCGCCGAAGATGTCGCTAAAGTCGCCAGCGCCACCCCCACCAAAACCGCCGCCGCCAAAGCCGCCGCCCTGGCCATCCACACCGGCATGACCAAACTGGTCATATGCCGCGCGCTTTTCGCCATCGCTTAGAACTTCGTAGGCCTCTGACACTTCGCGGAATTTTTCCGCCGAGGTGTTATCGTCCGGGTTTCGATCAGGGTGGAATTTTTGCGCCAGGCGGCGGTAGGCCTTTTTGATCTCTTTCTGATCGGCCCCTTTATCGACACCCAGGACTTCATAATAATCGCGTTTGGACATGGGTCCTACGCCTCCTGGTTAACTATGCACGTGATGACGATGCACATGATGAGGGTCTCAACCACGGAAACAGCAACGCGGGAGGCATCTCCCGCGTTACCTTCTTCCTTGGCAGAAAGAGGTTATTACTGCTGTTTCTTGTCGTCGTTGACTTCTTCGTACTCGGCGTCAACCACGTCATCTTCCTGCTTGGTACTGGCTTCTTCAGCGCCTTCACCACCCTGCTGGGCCGCTTCTGCCTGCTCGGCATACATCTTTTGCGCCAGCTGGCCTGAGGCTTCGGTCAGAGCATCCAGTTTCTTCTGAATGTTCTCCTGATCGTCAGTCTTGACGGCTTCTTCCAGCTCGCTGATCGCAGTTTCGATAGCCTGTTTCTCGTCATCGGTCGCTTTATCACCTGCTTCCTGCAGGGTTTTGCGCGTGGCGTGAATCATGCCGTCGGCCTGGTTGCGCAGCTGTACCAGCGCTTCGAATTTTTTATCTTCGTCAGCGTGGGCTTCAGCGTCGCGTACCATTTGGTCGATCTCTTCATCAGACAGACCGCTGGACGCTTTAATGACAATCGACTGCTCTTTACCGGTCGCCTTGTCTTTGGCCGATACGTTCAGGATACCGTTGGCATCCAGGTCAAACGCGACCTCAATCTGCGGAACACCGCGCGGTGCCGGCGGAATATCGCTGAGATCAAAACGACCCAGTGATTTGTTCTGCGCGACCTGCTTACGCTCACCTTGGGCAACGTGAATGGTCACGGCCGTCTGGTTGTCATCCGCAGTTGAGAAGGTTTGCGTCTTCTTGGTCGGGATGGTGGTGTTCTTTTCAATCAAGGGCGTCATCACGCCACCTAACGTTTCGATACCCAGCGTCAGCGGGGTAACGTCGAGCAGCAGAACGTCCTTGACGTCGCCGCCCAGTACGCCGCCCTGAATCGCAGCACCCACGGCAACCGCTTCGTCCGGATTCACGTCTTTACGCGCTTCCTTGCCAAAGAAGTCAGCCGCTTTTTTCTGCACCATCGGCATGCGGGTCTGACCGCCGACCAGGATCACTTCGTCGATTTCAGACGCAGACAGGCCAGCATCTTTCAGCGCCATCTTGCAGGGCTCGAGCGAACGCTGAACCAGCTCTTCTACCAACGACTCCAGCTTGGCACGGGTCACCTTGACGTTAAGGTGTTTCGGGCCAGTGTTGTCGGCAGTGATGTAAGGCAGGTTGACGTCAGTCTGCTGGGCGCTGGAAAGCTCGATCTTGGCTTTCTCGGCCGCTTCTTTCAGGCGCTGCATGGCCAGATTGTCACCAGACAGGTCGATACCGCTGTCAGACTTGAACTGGTCAACCAGGTAGTTGATCAGCGCCAGGTCGAAATCTTCACCACCCAGGAAGGTGTCACCGTTGGTGGCAAGCACTTCAAACTGAGTTTCGCCTTCAACATCGGCCACCTCGATGATCGAGATATCGAAGGTACCACCACCCAGGTCGTAAACCGCGATAGTTTTATCGCCGCGCGATTTGTCCATGCCATAGGCAAGGGCCGCTGCGGTCGGCTCGTTGATGATGCGCTTGACGTCCAGACCGGCAATGCGGCCAGCATCTTTAGTGGCCTGACGCTGGCTGTCGTTGAAGTAAGCCGGAACGGTAATAACCGCTTCAGTAACGGTCTCGCCCAGGTAGTCTTCGGCGGTTTTCTTCATTTTCTTCAGCACTTCCGCGCTTACCTGCGGCGGTGCCATTTTCTTGCCTTTAACTTCCACCCACGCATCGCCGTTATCGGCTTCAGCGATCTTGTAAGGCACCATCTTGATGTCTTTTTGAACGACGTCGTCTTTAAAACGACGGCCGATCAAACGCTTGATGGCGTACAGGGTATTTTCCGGGTTGGTAACCGCCTGACGCTTAGCGGCCTGGCCTACCAGGGTTTCGCCATCATCGGTGTAAGCGATAATGGAAGGCGTAGTACGGCCGCCCTCAGCATTTTCGATAACTTTAGCACTGTCACCATCAAGTACTGCCACACAAGAGTTGGTAGTACCTAGGTCAATACCAATAATGCGTCCCATAGCAAAAACCTCGAATTCAGTTGTCTCATTACTTAAAACGTTTGCGGGATGTCCCGCGGGGTTGGCCTTTATCTGGGGGCCGCCTGTGACTTTTCAAGGGCTTTTTTTGCGCTTTATGTCACTATTGGCTTAACTTGCCTTCTGACTGACCACTACCATTGCCGGGCGAACCAGACGGCCATTCAGCAAATAACCTTTCTGCATGACATCCATGACGGTATTGGGCTCAAGCTCCGGATTAGGCACCATGGCCATGGCTTCATGCACTTGAGGATCAAAGGGCTCGCCCTGGGGTTCGATGCTCTCAACGCCAAACCGGCTCAGCACGTCGAGCTGCATTTTCAGCGTCATGGAGACACCTTCACGGTGCACGTCAGAGGCGCCGTCCTGCATGGACTCCAGAGCTTTTTCCAGGCTATCCACGACAGGAAGTAGATCCTTGACGAACTTCTCCAGCGCGAACTTACGCGCCTTGTCGGCTTCCTGTTCGGCGCGGCGGCGAACATTCTGAGCTTCGGCAGCGGCGCGAAGCGCCTGATCTTTGGCTTCCGCCAGACTCTGCTCAAGCTCTTCTACCTGGGCAGCCAGGATGTCCGCCTCCGGATCGGCGATGCTGCCCTCAAGCGGCGCTTCATCGTTGATCAACCCTTCCAGCTCGCCATCGACCAGGCGCTGTTCAGCATCTTGAGCGTTAAATTCAGCTTCCTGCTCCTGACGGGACAGTTCGTTATCCTGCGGCGTTTGCGGTTCTTTAGCCATGCCATGCTCCTGAAAAGTGAAGACGGGCCTTGCATGCCCGGCGTTACCAAAATGCTTATAAATAAGTGCCCGTCAAACACGGACGGTGAATCATATGCTCGCTATATGGGGGCCATAAAAGCCATCTCAAGAGGGGCATTGAAGTGAGTTATCGACTACTGTATAAAACACCAATTATTGGATAAGTATCCAGCTTCTGTGTCGCACCGCCTCAGGAGGCATCATGCTTACTCAGCTAGCGATTCAAGATTACGCCATTGTCGACCGCCTTGAGCTTGACCTGACCCAGGGCATGACCGCCATCACCGGGGAAACAGGCGCCGGTAAATCCATCCTGCTCGGCGCTCTAGGCCTTTGCCTGGGTGAGCGCGCCGATGCGGGAAGCGTTCGCCATAACTGCGAGCGCACCGACCTTTCCGCCCGGTTTGATATTCAGCACCTGCCTGCCGCCATCGAATGGCTTTGTGCTCGTGAGCTGCCCAGCGACGAATGCTTGCTGCGCCGGGTAGTCACGGCTAGCGGGCGTTCAAAGGCTTGGATCAACGGTCATCCGGCGACCATTAGCGACCTGAAATCTCTGGGTGAGCTGCTTATCCAGATACACGGCCAGCACGCCCATCAGGCGTTGATGCGCGAAGAGATGCATCTGGCCCTGCTGGATGACTATGCGGGCCTGCAGGAAGCGCGCAACCAGTTGGCCACTACATTTCGCGAATGGCGCAATACCCGCCGTCGGCTTAAAAAGCTCACCGAGGAAGGTAGCGAGGTAGAAGCCAAGCGCCAGTTATTGCGCTACCAAGTGGAAGAGCTGGATCAGTTAGCCCTTGGCGAAGGCGAATTACAGATGCTGGAAGAAGAGCAGCATACGCTTGCCCACGCCGAAGAGACGCTGCGTGAAACGCAGTTTGCCGCTGACTGCTGTGAAAGCGATGAAGGCGGCGCACTGTCGCTGCTCAATCAGGCTTACGCTCGCTTGAGCGCTCTACCGGGTAGCGACAAGGGTACCCTGGCCAATACGCTGGCTATGCTGTCTGATGCGCGCATTCAAGTGGAAGAGGCATCTGGTGAGCTGCACCGTCTTGCCAGCACCACGGAACTTGATCCCGAGCGCCTGGCGTGGGTAGAGGACCGTCTGGCCGATGTGCACCGCGTAGCACGCAAGCATCATGTTGCGCCGGAAGAGATTTATGCACTGCACGAATCCCTGCAGCGCGAAGTTGCTCAGCTGGAAGCCAGCGACGATGATCTTGAATCGCTCAGCAACCAAGTAGCCGAGTATCGTGAACGCTACCGTCGCGACGCCAAGCAGATCAGCGATGCCCGCCAGAAAGCGGCCGTCCGTTTAGGAAAAGAAGTACAGCAGCAACTGGGATTTCTGGCCATGGGCAAGGCCCGTTTTGAAGTGGCGGTATCACCGCGGGAAACGCCGACCCCGGAAGGCCTGGATTACGTGCAGTTCCTGATCAGCGCCAACCCGGGCCAGCCCGCGCGCCCGCTTGCCAAGGTGGCATCAGGCGGCGAGCTTTCTCGCATCAGCCTTGCCATTCAAGTAGTGGCAGCCTCGCACTCCACTATTCCAAGCCTTGTATTTGATGAAGTGGATGTGGGTATTTCAGGCGCCACGGCGGAAATTGTCGGCCAACTGCTGCGCAAGCTGGGGAAAAAAGGCCAAGTGATGACCGTGACACACCTCCCTCAAGTGGCGGCACAGGCTCACCAGCATCTGCATATCGAAAAACGCGCCAAGCGCGATACCACGCTTACCCATATGGCGCTTCTGGATGAGCGCGGCCGAATTAGCGAGCTTGCCCGCATGCTGGGCGGGGTTACGCTTTCTGACCAGACACTGGCCCACGCCCGGGAAATGCTCCACGCCAGCCAGCGCCCACCCCACTGATAGCCGGTTCCTCAATTAATCGCTGCCACGCAAAATACCCCCATGCCGCTTCCTGTTAACAGGGGCGGCATGGGGGTTTTAGGCAACGGTTAAATAGGCGGGCTGGCTAAACACCTATTTTTTGTTGCTGGTCACGTTGATCTGGCGCGTTACGTCCGACCCGTTGGGACGTACATAAAGGACCAGAGCGTGATCGACAAGCTCGTAGCCGTGTTCTTCGGCAATCTCTTGCTGGCGACGCTCGATGATATCATCAAGAAACTCGATAATTTCACCGCTCTCTAGACACACCATATGGTCGTGATGGTCTTCTTGGGTCATCTCAAAGACTGCATGACCACCGTCAAAATTGTGACGAATCACAAGCCCCGCTGACTCAAACTGAGTCAGTACACGGTAGACAGTCGCCAAGCCAACATCTTCGCCCGCATCAATCAGTGTTTTATACACTTCTTCTGCGCTAAGGTGATGCTGACCCGAAGCATTTTCGAGAATTTGCAGGATCTTGACGCGCGGCAGGGTCACTTTCAGCCCGGCTTTGCGCAGTTCATGGTTCTGATCGGCCATGGTTGCTCTTCGCAGTAACAGGTTAGGTCGGGTATGATCGACCGAAACCACGATAGTGAAGAACAGGCTCAAATGCAAAAATTGACTCGCATCATCACCCTTTCCGTTGCCCTTACCGTTGTAAGTGGCTGTAGTTACGTTGGTGTTTACAAACGTGACATTCCCCAGGGCAATCTGGTAACCGAAGAGATGGTTAGCCAGCTACAACCGGGCATGACCCAGGAGCAGGTCACTTACGTGATGGGCCGTCCGCTGATGGAAGCACCGTTTGATTCCAATCAGTGGGATTACGTGTACCGGCTAGACGAAGCTTACGGCGGCGTTGAGCAGCGACGCGTGACGCTTACCTTTGACTCCATGGGCCGATTAACCAATGTGCAGCAACAAGGCGATTTCTCGCGCGATATACCGGTAAGCACGGACGACGGCGTTGGGCCTGCTGTTGAAGGCGCCGACCCACTAAATGCGCTTCCAACAGAGCGCGTACAGTCGCAAACGCCGGAGACAGCCCCGGCACCGCAACCGGTGATCCGCGCCGAGTAACGGCTATTGCCCGCTTGCCTGGCGTTTGGCGCGTTCCAAGCGGGCGGCCTTGGGGTCAATTTCCAGAGGGCGGTACACTTCCACGCGATCCCCGGTACGCAGCACCTGCGTATCGGGGTGGCGTAACGCTTTGCCGAAAATGCCCAGCGGCGCTTTGCTGAACGTCTCCTCAGGCAGTTCAGGAAATAGCTCAGGCAGATTGGCAAGCGTTACGGCCTGGCGGGCTGTGGTGCCTGCAGGCACGCTTAGGGCGACCAGACGCTGTTTATGCGGCAAGGCAAAGGCTACCTCTACCGCGAGGCTACTAGCGGCCATACAGCTCGTCAGCGCGCTTGGTGAAGGCTTCCACAAGCTGCCCGGCAATCTGTTGGAACAGCTTGCCAAATGCCATGCTCAACAGGCGGCTGGCAAACTCGAATTCCATTTCCAGGCTCACCTTGCAGGCATTCTCGCCCATCGGGGTAAATAGCCAGCGCCCTTTCAAGCGCTTGAATGGCCCTTTTACCAGCGAGAGCTCGATTCGCTCCGGGGCAAACAGGTCATTGCGTGTCGTGATAGTTTGCTCCACCCCCGCACGACCCAGGGTCATTTCCCCGATCAGGTGGGTTGTATCGCGCTCAAGCAGGCGTGCCCGACGACAGCCCGGTAAGAACTCGGGATAGTGTTCGAAATCGTTAACCAAATCGAACATTTGCTGGGGGGTGTGCCGCACTAAGGCAGAACGATTGACGGTTGGCATTGACCTCTCCGCTGACTTCACAGTGCCCAAAGCGTATCATGGGAAACATTTATTCAGACCTTGAATGGTATCACGCCTCCCCGCATAACAAAGGGGATGCCACTGACAGATTAATGATGAGGTTTCATGGCCACTAAGAAAGGTAACAGCAAGGGCCCTAGCAGCAGCGTTATTGCCCAGAACAAGAAGGCAAGATTCGAGTACCATATTGATGAGACTTTCGAAGCAGGCTTAGCCCTTGCCGGTTGGGAGGTCAAGAGCCTGCGCGCGGGTAAAGCCCAGCTTACCGACACCTATATTCTGGTGCGTAACGGCGAGGCCTTTCTGCTCGGCAGCCACATCATGCCGCTCAATACGGCAAGTACTCACGAAATTGCTGACCCTACACGCACACGCAAACTGTTGCTGCACCGTAAAGAGATCGCCAAGATCTTCTCGGTCACCCAAGACAAGGGGCATACCTGTGTGCCGCTCAAACTCTACTGGAAGCGCAATAAAGTGAAGTGCGAACTGGCGCTGGTGACCGGTAAACAGCTGCACGACAAACGCGCCACCGAGAAGGATCGCGATTGGAGCCGTCAAAAAGGTCGGATTATGCGGGAACATAATAAGGCATAACTGGTCAATTGGTTCTGAGCACGTTAGAATACGGCTCTGAATAAGGGGGCGACATGGTTTCGACGCCGGTGACAACCCTTGCGGTGCATGCCGAGAGCGTGATGTATCTCGTAAATCCCACATCACGAAAAATAGTCGCAAATGACGAAAACTACGCTCAAGGCGCGCTAGCAGCTTAAACTCTGTTAGCTTCTTGTCTGGCCCCAAAGTGATGTGCCTATTCATCGCGGCGGGGATATGAGCTAAAGCTGATAGGATCGCGGTTGGTGGTGTCTTCTCGTCAACCGTTAAACTTTAGAAGGCTCGCGTGGCTGAATCCTGATCGTCGGAGTCAGTTGCGTTAAAGCAAATGACGAAATCTAAGCATGTAGAGCCAATAGGCGCGTGCTGGCGGACGCGGGTTCAATTCCCGCCGCCTCCACCAGACACCCCTACAAATCAAGCACCTTTAGGTGCTTTTTTTGTGCCTATAGCCTGTAAAAAGCTGTTTTAGGTATAGCTTGGCCAATATTTTGGTCAGCATTTTTTCTTAAAATCGCCGCTCAAGCTGGGTTGATCAACTCATCGCCCTGCCCTTCCGCTGGCTTGTTGACAGCAGTACTCACCGGCCAGTACTCGATCAGATCCGCATCGATATGCCGCACCATTTGCTTGATTGTCTCGTGATCCGTGATGTCAGGTGCCAACCAGTGTTCGAGGCTATCGTCATCAAGAATCAATGGCATCCGGTCATGCACCTCGGCAGCACTACCCCGCCCAGGCTCCGTAACAATAGCGCAGCCTAAACTGCCATCATCACGCTCAGTGAAAATGCCTGCAAAGAACAGCGGCTCTCGATCCTTTCGACAAATGAAATAAGGCTGCTTGGGCTTCGAATTCTTAACCCACTCATACCAGCCGTCCGCTGGTATCAAACACCGATGTTTTGCGAAAGCTGATTTGAAATAGGCGTTGGTAGCTACCGTCTCCACCCGGGCATTGATCGGCTGATTACCCGACCCTTTCGCCCACTTCGGACGATACCCCCACCACATCTCGTCAACTATTGGTGCCGCGTCTTCTGAAGGCTGGTGGATGGCAGCGATCCAAGTGCCCGGTGCAACGTTGTAGCGCGGCCTTAGTGTATTCTCAGGCGCTGAAGCGCCGACCCTGTTGGCCAAACGTTCTAACGGGCTGAATAATGCGAATCGTCCACACATAAGCGAAGCATAGCTCAATATTTTATTAGAGCACCTTCAGCCAACGATACTCATCGTCTATGTTTCACAGTTCTGCTACGTGCCTCACTTGATGGCACCATAGCAGCCCCTGACAATTTAATGTGCGGTCAGGGGCACTACAGACCTAAGGCAATAGGCACTCTTTACAACAGCACCAACGATAGCCCGTACACCAAGAGCATCGCGGTAACGCCCTGAACGAGCGTTGCCATCGTTTGTGCCCGGTAGGCAAGCCCCACGCTCATACGGCTAAAGCGCGAGACGACCCAGAAGAAACTGTCGTTGGCATGCGAGACCGTCATGGCACCGGCTCCGATAGCCATCACCGTGAGCGTACGCCCGATATCACTGCCCAGGCCTAACGAGTCCAGCATAGGGGCTACTAGTGCGGATGTAGTCACAAGCGCCACCGTGGAAGAACCCTGTGCTGATTTCAGCCCGGCCGATACAATAAACGGCATCAGGATACCGATACCCAGCGTGGATAGCGTGCTACCCAAGTAATCACCCAGCGGCGAGGCACTAAGCACGGCACCAAAAGCGCCCCCGGCACCGGTAATCAGCAAAATAGGCGCTGCCGCCAGAATACCTTCGCTGATACGCTCGCTGAACTCTGCAATCTTGTCATCGCTTTTTAGCAAGGTGCAGGAAAGCAGCAGGCCAATCAGCAGGGCTGTTAACGGCTGCCCGAGCAGGCTGAGTATGTCCATTACCGCTCCGTCACCGACAGGCGCTGCCGGCAGACGGGCAATCGTGCCGATACAAATAAGCAAGATGGGCACGACGATAGGAGCAAACGCCGCCATTGGCCCAGGAAGACGCCCGTAGCTTGCCTTGAGCGCTTCCCAATCCTGCCATTGGTCATCAGCGTGCTGGGGCGTGTCGTGCACGTCAGGGGCCGTATGCGCAAAACGTTTCGCCCAAAGCATACCGGCGATGGCCGCGACAGCGGCAATGGGAATGCCCGCGGCAATCACTAACCCCAGATTGGACTCCAGCCCCAGGTTGCCTGCCGCCGCAATAGGGCCAGGCGTTGGGGGCACAAAGGTGTGCGTGGCATAAAGGCCAGTGGCGAGTGCCACGCTCATCGTAATTGAGGAGGTATGCAGCTTTTTGGCCAGTGACTCCTTGAGCGAATTGAGAATGATAAAACCGGAATCGCAAAAAACCGGAATCGAGACGATATAACCAATCATTGACATCGTCAGCGTAGGAAAGCGGTCCCCCAGTCGGGCAATAATAAAATCGGCCATGGTAATAGCCGCCCCACTTTTCTCCAGGATCACCCCAATGATGGTGCCCAACACAATCACCAGGCCTATGTAGCCTAGAATGCCCCCAAACCCTGAGGTGATCGTACTGACGACCGAGTCAATGGGTAACCGGTAAGCAAAGGCCGCTATAAAGGCCGCGCCTAAAAGCGCCAGGAAGGGATGCACTTTCCACTTGCTGGTGGCAAGCACAATAAACCCCACCACTATTAACAATATTAAGACCAACCCCATGCTTTTCCCCTGAATAGTTGTTTATTCAATGCGATGCGTATCACCTTGCGCCCAGCACTTTGTCGCTCAAGCAGCCACACAATGTACCCGAAGCGGTTATATGACGTACATAAGAGGGTGAAAAGCTATGCGGTATATATTGAGAACGTGATGTATTTCACTAGGTGCCCTTTCGAAAAAAGCCCCCTCAGGTGCTTTTTCATATCTAACAACAGTCTTTGTGTTTGCTTACCTGACGCAACTCAGGTCACCTTCTTCGCAGCTGGCATGCTCTTGCAGTCTCTGCGTTCGCGCTTTCGTGAGTACTTCAAGGCAGCCGTTGCGTACCATGGGCTGGGCGCTACCGCCTTCTACCGCGCTACTCTCGAACGCACACTCGGCATCACGAAAACCAATCCACTTGCGCTGGGCCGCCCTGAGTTTTTCAAGCGACAACTCATTATTTGCAAGTCTTCCGACCAGCGCTTGATAAGCCTCGTTAAGTTCGTCATCGGCCGCTTGATACGTCTGCGCCGAGCATTGGGTCATTTCCGTCTGTGTGTTAGGGCTATCGCACTCGTCGCTGGCACTTACAAAACCATTGGAGATTAAAAGCCCCACACCTGCCCATAGTGACAATAATCGCATCGTCATCCTTATTGCTGGTTTAAAAGCCAAAACGACAATATAGATACTATCTACCTTACAGGTTAGCTCCTTTTTCATGCTCCTATAACATCAAGGCGCCAGCATTTCTACTGGCGCCTTGTTGATACCCTAACTATAGAAACGACGACTCAATCTCAGTGAGCGATCATTTCTTCCGCGATTTCATCACCGTTTAAATCAGATGGATAGTACGTCGGCCAATGGGTGACTTCATCAAGCAGCGCTGCGCGGTCATCGCCCCAGTAAAGGTGGAAGTGATGAGCATCGGTCGGGTAAATGTCGTGATCGCTGAATTGAATGTATTGAGGAAGATTGTCAGCAGCGTCATCATCCACTAGTTCGAAAATGAACCGTACACCGCGGTTGCCTGCTTCATAGGTTAAAATTTCATAGCCATCGTATTGATACTCGCCCGTGCTCTCTTCTCCGCCTTCATAGAAGGTAATGTTGTTACCGTCGATAACGATACGCTCAACCGCTGTCTTATAACCCGTGTTGTAGTACTCCTTGTACTCTTCAGCTGTTTTATCTCCATGCTCCGCTTTATAGGCAAACACCTCATCCAGCGTGCCATCTTCTAGATAGGGGTAGACGGACTGCCAATCGCCTTCCCAATCGGACAACGAACGGTCCGCCACCTGTTCATCATCAAAATAGCCCGAGTAGATATCATTGTTGTGATCATGTCCGTGATCGTGTGAATGGCCATGTGAATGGCTATGGTCATGATCGTGGTGTTCATGCTTGTCATCTGCAACAACAAACTGAATACCCGTCAGCGCCAGCGAGCTGATGGCTAACGCGCTGAGTGATTTTGCTGAAAGTAGCGCCATGGTGCGATCCTTTTTTGAAGTATGGTTCAAGATCAAACTGCATCACCCCATAAAGATACGATATAACATTTCACGTATCAATTTAGTTTTTTGAAAACCTACTCCGCGCCCTAGGGTAGCCTGCTCTGATCACCCCATTCATTGCCGTCAGGCCCCTTTACGACAATACCTTAACCTCGCCATCTAACTAATGGCTGTCTATAGTCGCTAATGTAGGTTTCGCCTGAACTTCAGGCTTCGCTTTGGAGTGTCTTATGCTGCTGTATGGACTGAGTTTATTAGCTGGTATTGCGCTTTTAACCCTAGGCGGTGAAGGACTGATTCGCGGCGCCGTGGCCGGAGCGAAGCGGCTGGGCGTATCACCTCTGTTTACCGGGCTGGTCATCGTGGGGTTTGGCACCTCATCGCCCGAGCTGGTGGTGTCGATTCACGCCGCTATGAACCAACAGCCCGACATCGCAATTGGCAACGTAGTCGGCAGCAATATTGGCAATATCTTATTGATTCTTGGCCTTTGTGCTCTTATCTGCCCGCTGACCACCCAGCCACAGGCGCTCAAGCGCGATGGGCTGGTAATGATGCTGGCTGCAGGACTGTTTATTGTTTTAGCTTTCAACGGTAGCCTGGGCCGCTTCGATGCGGTGCTACTTCTCATAAGCCTGGCGGCCTATCTGATATGGGCGTATCAAAGTGAAAGTGGCCAGCACTCCCCTTCTGCCGAGTTACATACTGCCGAGGCAAACGAAGTCACCAAGCTGCCTAGTAGTACGCTCTTTATTGTGGTGGCTTTAATCGGCGGGCTGGCCCTGCTGATCGGTGGCTCCCAACTGCTGCTTTATGGTGCCATCGGCATTGCCCAGGCACTGGGTATTTCAGAAGCGGTCATTGGGCTTACCATTGTGGCGGTGGGTACTTCTTTACCTGAGCTTGCCGTCTCGGTCATTGCGGCCCTGCGCCGTCATGCCGACGTGGCAGTGGGTAACATTCTAGGCAGCAATATCTTTAATATACTCGGCATACTGGGCGTGTCCGCCTTTTTGCAACCGTTAGCGCTTGTTGAGCGCATGGCAACGTTTGATCAATGGGTGATGCTGGGCGCATCTGCGCTTCTCATCGCATTTCTCTACACTGGCCTGCGCCTGTCACGGGGAGAAGGCAGCTTGCTGTTGCTTGGCTATATCGCATATTTGGCAGCCAGCTTTACAGTAATTAGTTAGTAGTATCGTAAACGTACTCTCCAGCGCTGCGTTATATTGGGTCTTCGTTAACTATATGAGAAAACGCTTTGATTCTTGGTACCCTTGGGCCTGAAGGCAATAATCATGCGCTGATTGCTTGGCGCTATCTCAAACGCCGGGCACCGCAAGGTGGGCAGTGCGTTTTCTTTGACACGTTCGAGATGGCTTTCGACGCGCTGTTAGCCGGTGAGTTGACCCATGTACTGCAATGTACGGCCCATTTCAGCCATGCCGACTGCGTAGGTCGCTATATGCATCGCGCCTTTCCAGTGGATGCGTTTATTGCTGGCAGCAAACCATTGGCGCTTCTCGTTCGCCGTGACACTCCCGAACCAGAGCACGTCGCGCTACAGCCTGCCACGCGTTATTACACTGATTTAAGCGCATTCAAGACAATTATCGAAGCACCAACAACGGTGGACGTTGCCAACGGATTGATGGAGGGTCACTATCAGGCCGGTATTTGCGCGGAGGAAGCACTGGCCAAGGCGCCTGATACCTTACAATTAATGCGCTCACTTGGACCGGCTATCGATACCTGGGTTATCTACACTACTGCGTCGCTGGATAAGAATTCGCCGCTGCACCTTTAGCGCGTTTAACGTTAGCGCAAACCGGCAGCGGCGAACCAGGCAAAGGTTAGAACGCGAAGATAATAAGCGCACCCACCACCACAAGCATCAGGCGCAGCCATAGCGCTTTGCGTGCAATGATGCCGAAGGAAATGGCGCTCAGCCCTACGGCCACCTTGGCGGTATCGAACAATGCGCCAGCAGGATCGAAGGCAAGCCGAATCATGTCAGGGTTAGCCACCATTGCCAGCGGAATCAGATACAACCCGATGCCCAACGCCATGGACTTCAGTGCTACCTTAAGCCAGTTTTCCCCCACCATGCCCGCTGCGATAAACACACCACCACACACAGGCGGTGTAATCGTTGATAGCAGCGCATACCAGAAGACAAACAAGTGAGCGAGTAGTGGCTCAAGTCCTAGCGATGTCAGTGCAGGCCCCGCCACCGACACACAAATGACATAGGCCGCCGTGGTGGGAACTTCCATACCTAAAATTAAACAGGCCAGCGCCGTCAACAAAAGCGCGGGCCATAGCATATCATTGGAAAGAGACAGGATACCGGAAGTAATTTTCACCCCAAGCCCTGTCAATGAGAGCACGCCTATCACAAGAGAGGCACAAATAATGATGGCGCCAATCATTGCTATCTGCCGCCCGGCGGTCACCATGGCGAACGAGAAACGGGCGACAAAACCAACTAGGGAGAAGCGGAGTGTGACGTTAAAGACCAAAAGTGCCAGCCCAGCAAATATGGCAATACTCGCCGCATATTGAGGGGTATATCCGCCTATAAAAATACACCACAGAAGCAGACTAAAAGGCACCGCAAAAAATAGCGAGGTAATCAATACCTCCTTACGATGAGGCTGCTCGCTTTCAGATAAAGGCAGTAGGTCATGCCGGGTGGCGTAAGCATTGATACCCATCCAAACGGTAAGAAAGTATAGAAACGCCGGCAAAACGGCAGCCGCCATAATTTGCGTATAAGGAGTTCCGGTCAGCTCGACCATGACAAACGCCCCCGCCCCCATTAACGGCGGCATGATTTGCCCGCCTGAAGAAGCTACTGCTTCCACCGCCCCTGCCAAGGATTTTGGATAACGCAAGCGCACCATTGAAGGAATGGTGATCGCCCCGGTAGACGCCACGTTGGCTGAAGCCGACCCGGAAATTGACCCCATTAGTGCTGAAGAGATCACCGAGACTTTAGCCGCGCCACCGGTTAACCTGCCCGCCACGGCACTTGCCAGATTCATAAACCCTTGGCCCGCTTCACCAGCATTAAGCACCGCGCCAAAAATAACAAATATCGCCACTACGCCCACACTGACACCGGTAAGCGATCCCCAGAGTCCACCTTCGGCAATGGTGAGCGTACCCACCATGCTTTGCAGAGGAATACCGGGATGACCAAACGTGCCTGGAACATACTGGCCAAAAGCGCCATAAAGCAAGGCGAGCAATGCAACCAGCGGCAAGGGCCAGCCAATGGCCCGGCGTGCCGCTTCAAGTGCCAGGGCAATCAAGAAAAGCCCAATGCCCATTTGCAGGTGGTTATCGATAAATCCGTATTGATTGGCAAGCGACGCTTCATTAAAGGCAATATAGCCACAGGCTGCCACGCCGAGCGCTGTCAGTATCCAGCCACTCACCCGCTGCCAGGGCGTTTTGGCCATAAATATCAATACCCATGGCAGCAGTAACGCCATATGTAATGGCCGACTAATCAACGCTGGGGTTAAACCGTAAAAGATGAGTCCCAAGTGAAAAATTACGCTTAAGGTACCCAGCGCTACCCAGCCATGAGCGGCTGGCGCCTCACTGTCTGGCGTTAAAGTTGAAAAAAGAGTCATGCCTTATGCCTGTCAGAAACGAGCCATCAATAAATAGCGACGCCACGAAGCGGTCTTCGTGGCGTCGACACTGCCTAGAGAGAATTAACGCAGCGATGCGGGAATGTCGATACCTGCTTCCTCGTAATAACGCAGGGCGCCAGGGTGCAGTGTACCGGCCATGTTACCAAGCTGTTCTGTCGTAATACCGCCCCACCATGCAGCCTCTTCAGCCATGGCATCACGGCGCTCCCAGAAGGTTCTGGTCAGCGTATATGCAGTATCGTCATCCATCTGCGACGTGGTATACGCCATGACCGGCAGCGATGTGGTTTGTACATCCTCATCAATACCTGGATAGGTACCGCCCGGAATAACCTGTCGCGACGCTTCGGTCATGCCGATCTGCTCGTCAGTGAGGCTCACCATCGCAATCGGCATACTCGCAGCCACCTCAATAATATTAGGCGTCGGGTAAGAGCTTGCGGTTACAAAACCATCGATCTGGCCGTTTTTCAACGCATCGGGGCCACTGCCCAAGGCAGCATCGGCGATCTGCACCTGTTCCTCCAACCCAAACAGTGTTAGGTAACGAGCGGCTTCCCGGGCGCCAAAGGTGCCCCGGCCAATCAGGATATGCTTGTCCTCAAGCGCTTCAATCCCCACCACGCCTTTGTCCTTTGCCAGTATGAAGTGCATGGTAATCGCTGGGATAGGAAACAGGCCACGAATCTCTTGAAAGCGCGGGCTCTGGCGTTCGGCAAAAGGCCCTTCACCCGCCACTGCCTGTTCGACCAGTGCTGGCGGCGTGGTAAAGACATAGTTGCCTTGGCGCGCCATGACTTCCATCACGTTTTGCACAGAGCCTTGACTCTCTTCTAGAGTAAGAGTGATGTTGTCATCTGTGCCCTGACGGATGGCTTCTGATAACTCTACGCCCATCTGGTAATAAGCCGTTCCCGCCGTTGCCGATTTATAGGTAACTCGAGTTTCCGCCTGGGCTGCCAAACTCAATGAAAGTGTGGTAGCAACAAGCAAGGGCGTGCGTAGGGCAAAGCGTAAAAAAGGGAGCATGTGTTATTTCCTGATATCCAGCGACCTTAACGGTCTGATTTTATTGTCGCGCTGAAGATATGGCGTGCCTCAACGGACCTAGGTGCGAACAGCATCTGGGGCCAGCCAACATAGCATGTAAAATGCTCGGCCGGAACACGCTACCTAGACGAACGTAAGTGCAGGTACTCCGCTAAAATGCGCCTCCACCGTCTACTATTGTTAGGAAATAAAATAAATCAATAATACTGATTAAGTTGATATTAGAGCTTTCCACTATCCATTAGTCTTATTATTATGCGCTTAACTTAAAAATTGGCTTAGCATCACCACACAATTTCTTATTCTTTTTTGAATTACATTTTATTGAAAAAATTACCATTAGCTAAATGGTTAATTTGCTAAAAAAAGATGTGATTTGTCATCAATCTTCCTTTTATATTCTGTTTTATTCTTTATTTCGCTACGGTGAAGGCTTGTTACACTAATAAGGATTTCTAACCCTTCCCACTCCCTTTTAATAAGGATAAATACACCATGCTGACGCACTATAATGCCCACAGCCAGCCACGAGCTTCTCGTCGCTGGCTTTTTTTGTTAGCGGCCTTGTTAATACTCTATAGCTATAGCACACCTACTTTTGCTGTTACCGGCGAACTTGACTTAACGTCCACTGCCATTGGCTTTTTTGCTGTGGCTATTTTTGTTTTAGCGTATGCCCTGGTGATGGCAGAAGAAAAAATTCATATGCGTAAGTCCAAACCGGTACTGGTTGCCGCCGGGATTATCTGGGGCCTTATCGGCTGGGTATATGTTCAAAATGGCATGTCGGACGCCTCGGAATATGCATTTCGCATGACACTTTTAGAATTCACCGAGCTAATGCTATTCCTGCTTGTCGCCATGACGTATATCAACGCCATGGAAGAACGACGGGTGTTTGATGCCCTGCGTTCCTGGATGCTTCGTAAAGGGTTTAACTACCGCACGCTTTTCTGGCTGACCGGAGGGCTAGCCTTTATCCTCTCCCCGATTGCCGACAACCTGACCACTGCACTTTTGATGTGTGCCGTTATCACCAAGGTGGCTGAAGGCGACAAACGTTTCATCAACCTGGCGTGTATCAATATCGTGGTAGCAGCCAATGCGGGAGGCGCTTTTAGCCCCTTTGGCGACATTACCACGCTGATGGTATGGCAGGCGGGCATTATTCAGTTTCAGGAGTTCTTTACGCTGTTCTTGCCTTCGCTGGTTAATTTTCTTATTCCGGCGCTGGTCATGAGCTTGTTCATCAAGAATCAAAAACCTGCCAGTGTGTATGAAGAGGTTCTTCTTAAACGCGGCGCGCGGCGTATTATCGGGCTTTTCTTGCTCACCATTCTGACCGCCGTTATCTGCCACACTGTCCTGCACCTTCCGCCGGTACTCGGTATGATGACTGGGCTTGGCTACCTTCAATTCTTCGGTTTCTATCTGCGTAAAAGCCTTCCTCGATCCCTTGAGCGCAAACGTGAACGCTATAGTCGTCGCGGCGATACCAAGAAGCTGGCGCAACTGGGTAGTGTGGTACCGTTTGATGTCTTCAACCGTGTGGCACGGGCCGAGTGGGACACTTTGCTGTTCTTCTACGGCGTGGTGATGTGCGTGGGTGGTCTTGGATTCATGGGCTATCTTGGCCTGATGTCTGAAGCGCTTTACAGCAACTGGGATGCAACGTGGGCCAACATTGTGCTTGGCGTGGTTTCTGCAGTGGTGGACAACATCCCAGTGATGTTTGCCGTATTGACCATGCAGCCTGACATGTCTCATGGTCATTGGCTGTTGATTACCCTGACTGCGGGCGTAGGCGGCAGTCTGCTCTCCATTGGTTCAGCAGCAGGTGTCGCAGTCATGGGCCAGGCGCGGGGATCCTATACCTTTATGGGTCACTTGCGCTGGACGCCGGTTATTCTACTCGGCTACATTGCCAGCATTGCCGTTCACTTGTGGCTTAATGCGGACAGCTTTACCGTGTATTAACGCTTTAAATTATAACGCCCTGCCAAGGGCGTTATTCAAACAGCTTTTCAATGGGCATGGGGCGTCCAAACAGATACCCTTGATAGCGATAGCAGCCATGCCCTTTCAGCCAATCAAGCTGCTCTTTTTTCTCAACACCTTCGGCCACAACGGTTAACCCCAAGCTCACTGCCAGCAGTATGATGGTATCAACAATGGCCGCGTCAGCTCTATCCATCAAAAGCTCCCTGACAAAAGATTGGTCAATCTTTAGTTCATCCAGGGGTAGCCGCTTAAGATAGCTGAGCGAAGAGTAGCCGGTACCAAAGTCGTCAATCGCAAAACGAATACCCTGAGCGCGCAATTTAAGCATGGTATTGCGTACCCGGGTTGGCTCGTGCATTAGTAAACTTTCAGTTACCTCCAGCACCAGCCGCCCTGGCGGTGCCTGAGTCTGGGCCAGCAGGCCTTCCAGATTACGAACAAATTCAGGCTGCTGAAACTGCACCGAACTTACGTTGACGGAAATAGTGAGCGCTCTATAGGCGGCCTGATTTGACCACGCAGCGAGCTGCTCGCAGGCAGACTGCAGCACCCAATAGCCAATCGGTAGAATAAGGCCATTCTCTTCAGCCAGAGGGATAAACGTTGAGGGTGGCACCCAGCCCCGCTGGGGATGATTCCAACGCAGCAACGCTTCAACGCCGACCGTTACGCCCTGGTGGTCTACTTGCCGCTGATAATGCAGCGCCAGCTCATTACGGGCCAATGCATAGTGCAAATCCGCTTCAAGGTTTGCCCGCTCAATCAGCCGGGTTTGCATCTCCAGATTGAAAAAGCGCAGTGTATTGCCTCCCGCCGTCTTGGCCTGTTGTAATGCCAAATCGGCCTGCTGGAGTACGCTGTTCATGCTATGGTCGGCGCCATCAAACAGGGCAATCCCGATGCTGGCGCTTACCGGCAGCGAGTGATCTGTGCGCAGCTGGGAGACAGCATCCAACAATTGCCGGGCGGCGCGTTCAGCGCTTAATGCAGCATCCGCTTTGTGCTCTCCCAGCTTCGCCAGCAAGGCAACGAACTCATCACCACTGAACCGGGCCAGCACGGCGCCTTCAGGCAAATGCTGGTGCAAGTGCTTGGCTACGTTGATCAACAGCTGATCACCGCACTCATGGCCCTGTATATCATTCACCCGATGAAAATTATCCAGATCGATCACCAGTAGTGCACTATATGGCCGCGCGGTATTTTCCTGTTCGATCTCCCAAGTCAGCGACTCCATCAATAAACGTCGATTGGGAAGCCCGGTAAGCGCATCGTAAAATGCCAGATGGTTAGAGCGCGACTGCATTTCCAGATAGTCGGTCAGTTCGGTTGAGATGCCACACAAACTGGCGGGTTGCCCTGGAAACAGTAGCAGGGGCATTTTGATGGTCAGGAACGTCCGCACATCGTGTTTGCCTTGCAGTACGTTGCTCTCTTCAATGGTTATCTTCTTGCCTGACTCCAGGACGCTGCGGTCGGTCAGGGCAATTTCCTTGGCCGTTTCACTATCAAAAAATGCATCGTCACGCTTGCCCAGAATCTGCTCGACTGGCAGCCCAAAAAGTTCGCTAACCCGCCGATTGACATACTGATAATGCAGCGAAGGAGTTTTGATATAAATACAGGCGTCAACACTATCCAGAATCGTCGCCAGCACCTTTTCATTGGCATTCAGCTGCGCCCGATTAAACGCCATACGCCGCCTAAGCCACAAGGCACAGCCAAGCGCGAGTAAACTAAAAGCGACCAACAGCCCCAGACACCACCATACCCAGGCAGGAATGCCGTCTGTAGACGTCGGTTCGGCTTGCCAGATTCGCAGCGTTTTAAAGTACTCAGACCCAGGGTCCTGTTTCCAGCGGCGCAGTACGTCATCTATCTGTTCAAGCACCGTTTTCGATAACGTGGGCGAGCCCGCATAAAAAAGCCGAATCGACTGAAAGATGACCGGCGTTTCATAAAGGCCGTAATGATGCGCTCGCCAATCGCCAAATAGATGCTCTGAAACCGCCAGATCCGCATCGCCCATGGCGACAGCCTGGAATCCTTCGGCGTAGCTGTCTACTGTCTGCCAGGCGACTTCCACATTAAAACGCTCGGTTACCGCCTTTAGATAGTCTTGCTGGATAGAGCCGTTGACCACCGCAACGCGCTTTTGCTCAAGGTCAAGGATCGCCTCCACCCCCTGCCCTTCATGCTGATAGAGCTGCGACCAAGTATGCATGATGGGTTCGTTATGAAACGCCAAGTAGCCAGCACGCTCTTCGCTCCAGGCCACGTCAGGGACCAGATCAATATCGCCGTGCTCAAGCAGGTCAAGGCAGTGCTGAAATTCACAGGCGATACTTTCAAGGGTCCACTGCTCCTGCCTAGCTATCGCCTCAAGCAATTCGCCCAGGATGCCCCGCATTTGCCCCTGTTCGTCGACAAATAGCTTGGGCGGATTGTGATAGACCCCCACCAGCAACGTTTCGTTAGCGGTGCTTGGAAACGCCAAGCCCAAACCGCCCAGCAGCAAACCCGCCCTCAAGACCCATCGCTGTGGCAGGCTGAAAGAAAGCGTTTGCCTAGGCAGACGGTCGCAGCCAGATGCATCTAACGCTGCAGACATGATAGGACTTACTCGCCAGGCATGGTGAGCGGGCCGGCGCGTTCTACAGCCCGCCGCCAGGCAGGGTCACCATCAATACGTTGCACAAATTCGGCAATAGCAGGGTACGCTACCAGGGACTGGGTTGCCTTGATGGCCTGAAGGGGAAAGCTCATTTGAATATCAGCACCACTTGGCCATTCGCCGGCAAAATTTCCCTTATTAGCCAAGTGCGCTTCGATAACATTTAAATGCTGTTTAATCTGTGGACTCAAGAACCGCTGGCTAACCGTATCGCCTATTCCTTTAACCAGCGGCTTAATAAACCAGGGAGACTGTTTAGGCATCTTTTTAAACGCCAGCTGCATTACTAATAAAGGCATTAAAGATCCTTCGGCATAATGTAGCCAATAGCGGTATTCAACCCACTCGCGAATATCATCGGCAGACGGCTGTATGCGCTCATCACCATACTGTTGTATTAAATAATCAATAATGGCGCCGGACTCTGCAATGACCAGCTCCTCATCAGTAATAACCGGGGATTTACCCAAAGGATGAATGCTTTTTAATGACTCAGGTGCCTGCTGAGTTTGCGTGTCGCGCTGATAAACATGGATGTCGTAGTCCAACTCAAGCACTTCGAGAAGCCACAGAATTCGATGAGAACGAGACTTTTCCAGATGATGAACGTGGATCATACAATACTCCATGGGGGCTATGTCGCACGCAAGTCTTGCACCTGCGGCAGTTATCCTTTTACTGCAAGCCTGTCTAGCTTAGCAGGGTTGCCCACCATGAAGTAAATATCTCATTAAAAAAGATTACATTTAATTAGACTCGATGAACATGACGTAAGCGCGCCCAGACATTTGTTAATGACCACTTACCCTGTAGCCAAGGCGCCAGAAGTTGGGTAGAAAACGGAATGAACACAAATACCATAACCGGCGTTAACATTAACGTACTGACTAATACCCGTGGTATTAGTGACCAATCAGCGAGTACACCGCCAAACATCCAATGAAAAATAAGCGATACAGGGAAAAAGGCTAACCAAACAGCTACGGCCTGTTTCCAGCGCGGCGGGGCGCCCACTGCGCCTGTCTGAAACCAGGTATCCAGACCAGTGGCCCGGTGCTCACAAGGGGTATCATAAAGGCCTTTACCGCGTATCAGCCACGCATGGCGTGACGCTGAGTGTTCCCACGCGTGCAGCGTATCGCTGCTGCTGAATCGAAAAATAATCTGATACTCATCATCATGTTCTGGCGGGGCGAGTACGCCTGAACCTAAATAGCCGGGGAAGTCAGCCGCCAGCTCGCGGCCTTCGTTCAACCATCGGTTGAAATCATGGTAACGGCCGCTGGCAACGCGCCGAGCCACCATCAGTGTGACGGGTGAGGCAGACATGATATATCTCCTGATAAAAGCACAGCCAATGCTGGGTAAGCAGGCTGCAAACTTTCCGGCGGGTTAGCCCGAAAGAGGTGACGATATGCATCGATAGCACAGTATATAGCCAATATCAGGGTTTGCACGCAAATCGCTGCGCGACGATCTGCTAAGGCAAAAATTAGAGTTATCGCCTGCTAAGCGGCTGAATACTGGTAAAGCGTCCTTCGGTTGAAAACACCAGGCGAAACACACCATGAACGCCGTTTTGGCCGACGACGCGTCGAATGGCATCGGCAGGAAACACTACCCAACGTCCATCCAGACTGCGCGCACGCACATTGGCCGCCCGGCCCTCATAATGGGCAAGACATTCATCGGGGCTTAGATGGATAATTACATCAATGGAAGGCATCGTTGCGTTTAATCTGAAAACAAATTTTAATGAAACGTCCAGTATACGTTCTTGCGCACCTTTACGCTCTCACGGATACTCTTGATTAACGTAATAGCCTTGAGTGGTGATTGCTGATGAATTCCATCTCCATGGGTGCTTTATCCTTCTCTGGTACGGCTTATGTAAACATGTCTAACCGGGTAGCGTCGGCTGCTAGCGAGACAGGTGATCAGGCCGACGAGGCGTTGGGGCAAGATAAGCCCGTCGAGGCAAACGATGAAGCAACCACTGGTCCAACACGAGCCGATGGCACGCCGCTGGCTCCCGAAGAAATTCAGCTGCTTGAACAGTTAAAACAAACGGATCGCGACGTTCGCCAGCACGAGATGGCTCACCAGATTGCCGGGGGCGCCTATACCGGCGGTGCCTCTTACGAATACGAAATGGGCCCTGACGGTAAACGCTATGCGGTTGCCGGCGAAGTGCCCATTGATTACGGCCCAGTACCAGGCGATCCACAGGCCACCATCGAAAAGATGCAAACCGTCATTGCGGCTGCCATGGCCCCTGCCGACCCGTCGCCCAAAGACTTACAGGTCGCCGCTCAAGCCCGGCAATACTTGCTGGAAGCCAAGTTTGAAGCCGCTCAGCAGCAAAGCATAATGACTCAAGCCCGGGGCAGCGAACCACTGGCTGCAGACAAGCCACTTGTTCCAGAAGCTGAAACGTCTCTGAAACAAGTGGCTTAATGCAGGCCTAGTGAGAGATTAACGCAAGCGCCTGCCAGTCCGCGCGGTGCGGCCATTTTGCAAGCCAGGCGGGCAACGCTTCAGGCGGCATGGGCCTGGCGATGCCGAAACCCTGGGCAAGATGGCAGCCTAGTTCCATCAGCGCTTGTGCATGTTCCAGCGTCTCGACGCCCTCTGCCATCATGGGCCGGTCAAAGCGGTTGGCCATATAAATCACGCTTTCCACAATCGCCATATCATTGGTGTCGACAAGCATGTCACGCACAAAACTCTGGTCGATCTTGATCAGATTGACCGGCAGTTGGCGCAAGTGGGTAAGCGATGAAAAACCGGTGCCAAAGTCGTCGATCGCAAATCCTACGCCGAGCGCCTGGCAGCGCGCTATATTTTTGAGTGCGGCCTGAACATCATGCATGGCAGCACTTTCCAGCACCTCAAGCTTCAGCATATCTGGTGATACCTGCGGATAGCGCTCTAAGAGCTCGGCTAATCGCTGGCTAAAGTCGCTGGCCAATAAATGCGTTGGGCTGATATTGACGCTGACCGGTATCGCAATACCCCGGGTTTGCCACTGGGAGAGCTGTTTAAGCGCCTGGGTAAGCACCCACTCCCCCAAATCTATTTCCAGTGATGTGGCATCAATGATGGGCAAAAATTCTCCCGGTGATAGCAACCCAAACTCTGGGTGCTGCCAACGAATCAGTGCCTCAACGCCAATGACGCGTCCACATCGCATATCCACCTGCGGCTGAAAGTAAAGACACAGCTCATTGTGGTTAATGGCATCGATAAAGCGCTGGCGCTTCTCATGACGCACCTGAAGCAACCGGTCCTGATCGGGGTCGAAAAAATGAAACGTATCGCGCCCGCGCTGTTTGGCGCGGTACATGGCCTGGTTGGCGTGACGCAACAATACATCGCCCTGCACATGATCGCTGGGATAAAGCGTCACCCCCAGGCTCACCGTCAAATAGATACTCTGACCTTCGATCACGATGGGCTGGCGAATGGCCGCCAGCAGTTTTTCAAAGAAGGTATCATCAACGCCATGGTGTAACAGCAGTACAAACTCATCTCCGCCTACCCGAGCCAGTACGTCATCGCCAAACAGTAAATGGCTGACGCGCTGAGCAAACGAGGCCAATAAAATATCACCCACCTGAGCACCCAGACGCTCGTTGACCGTTTGAAAAAAGTCGATATCCAGCGAGCAGATGGCAAGCGGCTGCTGTTTCTGGTCAGCGTGTTGGATTGACTCCTGAATCAGCTGTGTCAACAGCTGCAGGTTAGGCAGGCCTGTAAGCGCGTCGAAATAGACTTCTCGGTTCAAGTGCCGGGCATGGGCAGGGATAGCCGATAGATCCGCCAGGACAATAACATGATGATCAATGCGTGCCTGCTGATCGCGAACCCGGTTAATCGACATCATGCCAGGATAATACTGCCCGTCATGGCTCCGATAGCTCACTTGGTGCTTACTGCGATCGCGCAGCCTGCGCTCTTCGCGCATCAAATGATCGAGGTGGCGATTATCCAGCGGCAGAATACTGAAAGCTTCCGGCGTTTTCTGAAACACCTCTTCAAGCGTAAAACCGGTCAGTTCGCAAAAGGCCGGATTGACATCGACCACTCGATTATCCCTATCGGTGATAATGATCGCTTCATTGGCGTACAGAAAGGCAGTAGCAGTGGTGTCTACCGTATGTAAGCGCTTATTCGGCATAGCATCCACCTGGCGCTGAAAAGGTGTCTTTTGCGGCACGTGGGTAGGCGGATACATGATGTTGCTCCTTGTTCTTTCGCGTCTAAAACGCGCGTTGCCCGGCAGCCTCTCTACTGCCATTTACGCACTTTTTATAGAAGGTAGTAAGACATACTAGCATCGTTGGCCTAAGCCATGTGGTTGATCTTTCAGGGAAGAATAATACGTTGAGATTAGCGTTTTAAGCCTATTATTAACGCCTCATTAGGCCCCCTGACGCATGCAAGGCATTAGGGTGCCAGATGAGGATACCAATAAGATTTCAGGGGGCGAGCGTAGCAGCACCCAGAAAACGCTGCTGCCAGTAATCAACATCTAAAGGAACGCTGGCCACCGCGCGGCCGCTGCCGGGGGCGTGAATCATCTGCCGATTACCGCGATAGATGCCCACATGGGTCGCCTTGTTACGCTCGCCGAAGAACAGCAGGTCGCCAGGCTTGGGCATATCGGCGGCGGGCAGCGCCCGAAACTGCTCATCGGCGGTACGTGGCACGCGCATGCCAGCAGCGCGGTAGGCCATCTCTACCAACCCGGAGCAGTCCAGACCGTCCGGAGTGTTGCCACCAAAGCGGTACGGCGTGCCGATGGCCTGCTGGGCATGGGCCAGGATCAGCATGCGTTCCATGGAAAGACCATCGCGCGGTACCGGTGATTCTTCTGAAAGGGTAACACCACGGCTGGCACAGCCCGAAAGCCACATTAACATCATCAAAGCGAACGTAAACCTTCCCAACGCGGCGGGCATTGTCGACTCTCCTGGTGGCAATGCCCTCATCATGGCGCAAACGAAGCTCCAGCGCCAAGCTCCACTAACGGCCAATCCACTCGATAAAGCTCGTTTCCCCCAGTGCATGCTGCTCATGGCGCACGCGGCTCATGGCGGCGTAGGGTAAATCCATTGCTAATATGCGGCTTAGAGGCTGTTCGAGTACCTGGCGCAGCAGGCCATTACAGACAAACAGGTGGGCCACTACCAACACGTGCCGACCGGGCGGGTTGGCCAGAAGGTTGCGCCACACCTCGGCAAGCCGGGAATCGAAGGCCTCCATGGCTTCGCCACCCGGCGGTGATACCGTAGCGGGGCTATTCCAGAAAGCGCTCATGGGGGCAGTCCCTTCTTCGCCAAAGACTTCCGCATGGGTCTTGCCTTCCCAGCGCCCCAAGTGTAATTCGGCCAAGTCATCTTCGATCTGCACCGGCAGATCAAACTCCTCCCCCAGCCACAGTGCAAACTCACGGCAGCGTGAGAGTGGCGAAGTAATGACGGCATCATAAGGCGGGCACCCATCAACGCAGTGACGCATCACCGTATCAGTCACCTGCTGCCAGCCAGCTTCACTCAAGGGGTGATCGGTTGAACCGCGCAGCATGCGCCCGCCCACCGGCTCACCATGGCGCAACAGATCAATCGTGGTGACACTTGCATCAGGAAAACGCATCCCGGCTCCTTGGCTTTTTATGAAACGTAGTGCTTGGGTTAAATAATTGCATGCCGAACGCGGGCTGAAATCCACTCAGATACCAGTACTGTGGCGAAAATCATTACAAAAATAACGCTGACCTGGTTCCAGGCGAGCATATTAATGGAGGCATTCAGCTGAAGACCGATACCGCCTGCGCCCACTAGGCCAAGCACCGTGGATTCGCGGATATTGATATCCCAGCGATACACACTGATACCTGCAAACGCCGGCATAACCTGGGGCAGAACGCCGTAGTTCATGATCTGCAAGCGGCTGGCACCGGTCGCACTGATGGCTTCGACGGGCGTGGGGTGAATTTCCTCAATGGCCTCATAAAGAAGCTTGCCCACAAAGCCAATCGAGCGCAGTGCAATGGCGATAATACCGGCCAGGACCCCAGGGCCCAGAATCGTTACCAAAAGCATCGCCCAGATCAGCGAATTGATGGAGCGTGACGACACAATCACCATCAATGCCAGGCTGCGTACCAGCGGATGCGGTGTCGTATTACGCGCGGCAAGAAACGCCACTGGAAATGCCATGATGATCCCCAGCGCCGTCCCCAGCGTGGCGATATTCAACGTGTCCCACATGGGCTTCCACAGCACGTTGGCGTATTCCCACTTGGGCGGAATCATGCGGCTGAGAAGATCACTGCCCTGGCGTCCGGCGTCCTCGACAAACACCCACATAGTGTTGTCGGAAATGACCTTCCAGCAGAATAGAAACAGGCTGACCCCTAGAAGCCAGGCGCTAAACTGCAGCCACTGGGCACGCGTGGTACGCCGCCGCCAGACCGGCATCCCTTGTTGGGAGGTTAAGACAGGCATAGTGATTCTCCGGGGTTACTGCGTCCAGCGGCGGACGTGGCTTGAGCTGTATTCACACAGCAGCACAATAGCAATGATAATCAGCAAAATAGCCGCCGAAGTATCGTACTCATAGCGGCTAAGAGAAGTGTTCAGCGTGGCACCTATCCCACCGGCGCCGACAATACCAATCACTGACGACTCGCGGAAATTGATATCCAGACGGTACATGGAGAGCCCGATCAAGCGCGGCATTACCTGGGGCTGAATGGCATGATTCATGGTTTGCCACCAGCTGGCGCCGGTCGCTCTCACTGCTTCTACCTGTCGCCAGTCCAGGTCTTCAACATCTTCCGCCAGAAGCTTGGCCATAAAGCCGATGGTCGCAAACGCCAACGTAATCATCCCGGCCAGTGGGCCAAAGCCGAACATCACCACAAACAGGATCGCGATAATAATTTCCTGGAAAGTACGCGATACAGCGATGATGCTACGGCACACAAAGTACACCGGCAGAGGCGCAATATTGCGCGCAGCGCCAAGCCCAACAGGAATCGCCAGCATTACGCCTATCACCGTCGAGGTAAGCGTCATGGTCAAACTTTCAACCAGCCCGTTGATGATATCGTTACCCCGACTCATGAAATCAGGCTGGGCAAAGGCGCCGATAAAGCGCAGGCCACGGCTGGCCCCTTCAGCCACACGCGCCCAGTTCACTTCAACAGAGGCCAGCGCTAGTACAAGGTAGGTCACCACGCCCAGGGCGATCGCCCAGCGCAGCCACTGGCTGTGAATCAGCGGCAGACGACGCCACTGCCCCTGGCGGGCCGCCTGTTGGCGAGCTTCGAAATATGCCTGGGCTTGCTCACTCATGGCGCCACCCCAGTTGCCATTGCGCCCGCGATGTCCCGGCGCTCATAGGAAACGGGCTCGCGCTCAGGCTCATCGGCAGGCTCGGGAGAGGTATCCCAATCTTCTTCGCCATAGATAGTGGTTAGAATATCGCTGGTCAGTTCGTCAGGGCGACCGTCAAATACAATTTGGCCTGCTCGAAGGCCCACAATACGGTCCGCGAACTGCTGGGCCAGCGCCACGTCATGAATATTGATAATGGTCGCCAGCTCGCGCTCGGCACACAGCTCGCGAATCAGGCGCATAATCTGGCGTGAGGTTTTGGGGTCAAGGCTTGCAGTCGGCTCATCCACCAGTAAAAGTTTGGGACTCTGTAAAAGCGCCCGAGCAATCCCCACCCGCTGGCGCTGGCCACCGGACAGTGCATCGGCGCGCTTATCAATTGCGTGGGGCAGGCCTACTCGCTCAAGCAGACGAAACGCTTCAGCAACGGCATCCTCTGGGTAGCGACGTAAAAAGCTGCGCCAGAAACCCACATAGCCAAGGCGCCCAGAAAGCACGTTTTCCATTACCGTCAGCCGGTCAACCAGTGCATATTCCTGGAAAATCATGCCCATTGAGCGACGCGCCTTACGCAGCCCGCTGCCTGAAAGACGGGTCAGCTCCGTATCATCCAGGCGAATGCTGCCTGACGTAGGCTCTACCAGGCGGTTCACACAGCGAATCAAGGTACTTTTACCCGCGCCGGAGGGGCCGATGAGGGCCATCACCTGCCCCTTGGGCAAGGTAAGTTCGATATCTGTCAGCGCCCGGTCACCGGTCGGGTAACGCTTGGTCACACCACTTAGTGTCAACATATTCCCACCTCATCTGTATAGCGAAGCGGCCAGAAAGGTAAGCCCTCCTGGCCGCACACAGCCGTCTTTCTGACGTATCAGTTGCAGTCGTACGTCACACCGTTGGCATCAGCGATGGTGCGGATAACAGACCAGTGCTCTTCATAAGTAATGGGGATGAACTGGGCTTCACCAGAGTTGGCGAATTCAGCTTCGAGCGGTGTGCCTTCCCAGTCGTAGCTGAAAAACGCATCCTGAATCTGTTCGGCAAGTTCAGGCTTCAGGTTGTGTGCTACACCGTACGCCGTGGTGGGGAAAGTGTCTGAGGTGTAGATAATCTCGTAATCACCTTCGTTGACCACGCCCCGGGCGATCATGCGCGTACCCACAGAGTTAGCGATGGCCGCAGCATCGTAGTCTTTATTCACGACGCCGAGAATGGAGTTGTCGTGAGATCCTGAGAAAGCAGCTTCAAAGTCTTCACCCGCTTCCATACCGTACTCTGAGCGCAGCAGTGCAGATGGCGCGCGGAAGCCTGAGTTAGAGGTCTCAGAAGTGAATGCCATCTGGCGGCCTTTCAAGTCTTCAACTGACTCAATGCCGCTGCCTGGATAGGTGATAATTTCCATTTCATAGCCGTAGCTGCCATCTTCAGCAGCCATGATGGCAAACGGACGGAAGCCACCGCAGTTCACCGCGACCGGTACGCCACCGGTGTTAAAGCCCGCCACATGCAGGCGACCAGCGCGCAGTGCTTCTTGCTGTGCGGCGTTGGACTGCACGGGGAAGAACTGAACACGCTTGCCGGTGGCTTCGCTTAGGTGATCCAGAAAGTCAGACCAGACATCGGCATAAACGGCCGGATCTTCAACCGGCGTATAGGCAAATACCAACGTATCGGGATCAACCCATTGGGATTCATCCGTCGGTGCATCCGCCACCATATCGCCGTCGTTATCCACATAGCGCGAGGAAAGATCGGCCGAGGCGTTAACCGCCACTAAAGCAAACGCGCTGGCAACGGCAGCGCTGATCAAGGTACGGGGCAGAGACAGAGTGAGCATGAATCACCTAAGGTGTTGTTCAAAGATAGCGCTATCCTGCCCACGACAGATGACAACGCCAAGACACTTTGGTGACTACTTGATGACGCCACTCAAGCCGTCGAGACGCAGCAGCCGCGACGTTCGACAAACATGCTGTTGCCAGGAATTTTCTTGGCTTGATGCTTTAACTCAGAAAGCTGTGCAGCGATATCCAGCGCCCTGCAGGTCCCGATATCACCAACGGGCTTAACCGCAATAGAGACACTGACAAAAGGAAAGAAGTTTGTCTCGCCCTGGCGGTTTTCAATCATGATCCCTCCCTGGGCGCGGTCACTTTCTTCGTAAAAACCGGGGGCTATTATCTCAAACGAGCGCAGTATCTGCTGGCAAACGTTTTCCCAATGGCTCAACGGCAGCAGCATCATGAAATCATCGCCGCCGATATGCCCGATAAAGCCTCCCGCGCTGTCTACCTGGGCTTGGAGCAAGCGCGAAAGTGAAATGATGACATGATCGCCCCGCGCATAACCGTAGGCATCGTTAAATGCCTTGAAGTTATCCAGATCAACATAGGCTGCGGCAAAGCCCCGCTGCTCTGACAGGTATTGAGTCAGCATTTCATTGATCAATATATTGCCCGGCAACCCGGTAAGCGGATTGGCATGACGTGCCTGACGCACCTGAATCGCGGTGATCTCTCGTAGCAAGTCCACAATACTGCCCATCCCCAGATAATCACCGCTGCCATCCACGATCACGAAGTCCTCCTGCTCGATATCGCGACTGTCCGTAAGCTGCTGGCTGAGGACTTCAAGCGGCGTATCTACCTCGGCAATAAGCGGCTTATGGTCAGCAACGTCCATTACCCGCCGCTTGGCATAAAGTGAGTGACTGTAGGGGTTGGTGAACAGGGTCAAAAATGCGTTGCGGCGCACCACCGCTATCGGCTTGCCGTTTTCCACCACAGCCACGCAGCGAAGTTGCGGACAGTGGCGAAAACGCTCGGCCAGCATGAGGACCGAATAGTCAGGCGCAACCGCCTCAAGCGTTCGAAAGATGGACCGCGACGTGCGCCCAGCGGGGCTGGCAAACTGGGTTGTGGCGGGCAAAAGGGTATGCAGTTTAATTGGCGGCTCAGAGCTTGGCCGGGCAAAATAAAATCCCTGCAAAAGCGCTAGTCCCCGGTCCAGCTCCCATAGGCAGAGGTGCTCGGCGGCGGTTTCCACTCCTTCGGCAATCAGTTGGCAGTCCAAGCTGCGCGCCACGTCCAGAATCGAGCGCAGAAATTCGCGCTTGGCAGGCTCCTGGTCGATACCCGAAATAAAATGGCGGTCAAGCTTTACGAAATCAGGGCGCAGCTCTGACCAGTGGCGCAGGCTTGAATGCCCAGCGCCCAGATCATCCAGCGCCACCTGAAAGCCCATATCGCGGTAATGGTCGACCGCCTGACGCATCAAGTCATAGTCATGGATCGGCACATGCTCAGTCAGCTCGATCACCACCCGCTCGGGAGGCAGCCCGCTTTCACGGATAAAGCCAAGCGTTATCCCCTCCTCGAAATCGCGCTCGACAATGGTCAGCGGCATCACATTGAGAAATAAAAGCCCCGGCAGCTCAAGCTCAGCAAACCGGTGAATAGCCAGCCGCCGGCACAGCAGGTCAAGCTCCACCAGCAACCCCGCCTGCAGGGCCACATCGAAAAGGCGTAATGGCGAGTGAAGCGGCGATGTTTTGGGGCCGCGTATCAGCGCTTCATAGCCATGAATAGCCTGCTGGCTGGCATCCACAATGGGCTGAAACAATACTTGCAGGTCTTCTGCAGCAATAATGCGATTAAGCCAGAGCGCTTCTTGGGTGGTCATATGCCTGCTGCCTTATCAAACGTCGGCGATGCTGACGCTGCGCAAACGTCATGATGCTTAGAGGGGGAAATGGCTTGTAAGAGGACGCACGAGACCGCTTAAACACCACATTAGTTAAAAATTATTATCTTAACGGCTGTTTATAAAGGCTTTTAGAACGTACTGTCCTGGCAGTCAGAGTGCGACTTTTTTATGACGCTTTAATGACGGACGTAAGGCTTAATCATGAGATTTTTCATGCAAATCAGCGGGCGGTGGGAAGACGATGTCATCACCGCTGACATCCAGCTGGCGAATATCCACCGGGCGCCCCTGCTCATCCAATGTCACAAGGCCGATACCGCTGGCATTCCAAAGCCTCTCACCGGCACTGGCCCGGCTAGGGTCGCGAGGATAGATACCCAGTTTGCGGCGCTTGGTAAACCAATTAAGCGGTGACCAAGGCGCGTAGAGCCAACGGTTAAGTCGGTCAAAGGTATTGAGAAGCTGCACAGGAAATGTATTCTTGATCCCGCTGGAGGTGATCTGCCACAAGTGTGGAGCGCGTTCCTGACGGCGCACGATAATGTCGTAGGCAAACGAGTAGTGTACATCGCCGGATAAGATCACGTAGTTGCCGGGCGTCTTGGAGTGCCGCCAGATTTGCAGCAGCGTATTGGCCGCCCCACGGTGCGCCATCCAGTTTTCAGCGTCTACTACCAGCGGCTTGCCCATCAAGGTAAACAGCTTTTGCACGCCTTCGATCAGCTTTACTCCGAACATCGGGGCTGGCGAGATAATCACCGCGCTCTTGCAGCCCAGCAGCGCCTGCTGCATTTCCATTAGCGCTTCCCAATCCATCAGCCCAGAGGGGCGTTTCGGGCTACGTTCGCTGCGCCAGCGTCGGGTGCGGGTATCCAGCACAATCAAGGTCGGCGTGCCGGGTACGTGAAACTCCCAGCCCTGAAAGCGCAGCAGCCGTTCGATCAGCGCATCCTGCTGATCAGCTGGAAGCATAGTGGTTGTCTGACCGAGCAACTCAGCCGCCTGCTCTATCAACGGGTCGAGCTTATCCGGCGCATTTCCCCATCCCTGGCAAAGCAGGTAGGCGATTACTGCATTGCCAATGATGCGCTTTGAAAATGGGTGGCCGTAAGCGCAGCGTTCCCAGTCAGCGGTCAGATTCCAGTCATCGGTCACATCGTGGTCGTCAAAAATCATCAGGCTGGGCAGGCTGGCCATTAATCTTGCGCACTGGGGCAGACCCGCCACAAAGTCATCTATCGCGCTCTGCTCCTGTCGATAGATATCCGCATTTTCGCGGCTAAGTGCTGGCATCACCGGGGCGATGATCTGCCAGGGAACCGGTGACCATACCAGGCAGTACATAGCGAGCATTTCCGCCAGGGTCATCAGATGGTTAGAGGCATTCGCCGAGGTAAACACAGGCTTTTTAACGCCGCCGAAAAAGCGTTCGCGCAGCGCTACGTTACTGGTGACATCAGGCAGCAGCGACTCACGCTGGTAGTAGCTCTGCGGCGAGATATACAGCGTCTGGCTGTCATCCACCGTAGCGCCCTCAAGCCGTTCATCGAAAAGCCCAAGGCGCTCAATCAGGGCATGCACGGCGCGCAGCATGGGGCCAGCCACGTCATCGACATAGACCTGATCACCGGTCATCAACAGCCAAGCAGGCCATTCCTCGGGCGTTGCCTGCTGCTCGGCCAGCCAGCTGTCCGCGCGCACCAGGCCATCCGCGCTTGTATGATGGGGTTTGCGGCACGAGCCGTGCATCAGCCGGTGGTGGCGTGAAGCCACCACGAAGGCAGGAAATCGGGCTTCTTCGTAACATAGCCAAGGTGCCCATTCCGGTAGCGGCTGCCACTCGCCCTGGGTAGTTTGCACGCGCAGGTCATATTCAATGCGTTCATCAACGGGCAGTGCCTGGGGCAAACGCAGGTCGATCAAATGAATAAACCCGCGCCGTCCAATGGGCAGGCATTGGTGATGGCCGCTCAGGCTAAAGCGCTGCTCATTGCTGGCACCGGGGTTGAGCACCAACGACATAATCAGCGGGCGCGTCGCTACCAGCCACATCACCAGCCGGGTGGGACTGATACGCCGCAACAGAGGCCCGACCAGCACATCGGGCAGCGTATCACTCATGGGTCAGCTCTCCTTTGGCCACCTGTTTTCATCAACGTGCCACTACCGGTAGTTCTATCACTACCTTTAGGCCCCCGGTCGCCGCGCGTTGCAGGCATATCTGACCATGATACAGCGTGACCAGCTCCGACACGATGGCAAGCCCCAGACCACTTTGAGAGCGCTGCTCATCCAGTCGACGGCCACGCTGAATAGCTTCCTGGCACTCTTTTTCGGTCATCCCCGGGCCATCGTCGCTCACGGTCAAGCGAAGCGTCTGATCGATCGTCTGTACCTGCAGATAGACTTCGTGCTGCGCCCAGCGAAGCGCGTTATCCAGCAGGTTTCCAACAAGCTCCTGGATATCCTGAGTATCGATATGCGCTCGTGCGGCATTTTCAAAAGCGTAATGCAGGTTTATATGGCGCCGCTTCGCCAGTCGGGCCAGCCCGTTCAACAGCGGAGCCAGGGCGTCGTGTAGCTGAATGGGCGCAAAGCGCACGCCCTCGCCCGCCGCCGAAGCGCGTGCCAAGTGGTGACGAACCGCACTATCTACTCGGGTAAGTTCAACGTCCCAGGCGGCCCGGCGTGCTTCAGGCAGTTGACGAACCAGTAAGCGCATCACGCTCAGCGGTGTTTTCAGCGCGTGCGCCAGATTACCTGCCGTATGCCGCCCGCGCTCAATCAACCGCTGGTCGCGGGCCAGCACGGCGTTCATCGACGCGGCGAGGGTGGCCAACTCCTCAGGCAGATCGGTAGCCAGCTGCTCTGCCCGCCCCTGCTCAACGTCGCGTAAATTGGCCTGCATACGCCGCAAGGGCGCCAGCCCCCAACGCACCTGCAGGCCCAGAAGCAGAGCCCCCAGCCCCAACAAACCGAGCCACAGCAGACGCTGGAATTCACCGATATCGCTTTTTAACTCATCGTTACGGGCCGCAACGCTAATATGCAGCGGTTCTTCCAAAGGGGCCAGATAGATATCCCGCTCAACCACACGCAGCGACTGCCCGCGTGGCCCGGTAACGCCGCGGCCGCTGACCTGTTCACTGTCGGTGACCGGCAGGCGCTGGTCCCACAGCGAGCGTGACGTGGTGGTGTGTGCCTGCTTATCGGTAACCTGCCAGTACCAGCCTGAAAATACTTGATCAAAGCGCGGGTCACCCAGTGCCCCTTCATAACGCAACTGCTCACTTAGCGGGTCAAAGGTTACTCCAGCAATGATCACATTAAGCGTGGCCTCAAGCCGGTCATCAAAGGCCTCGGTGGCGGCCATGCGAAAATGGTGCGCAAGCAAAAAGCCAGCGACCGGCAGCGCAATTCCGATCATCAGCAAAACGGCGAGCAGCAGACGTAGGCTTATCGAGCGGCCCGACCAGCGCCGCTTCCAGTTGGACGCCCACCTACTCATCCACGCCAGGCTCTTCTGCCAATAGCCGGTAGCCTTGCCCCCGGAGCGTTGCAAACCGCCAGGCGCCCAGCTTGCGGCGTAGCCGGCTAATCTGCACATCAATCACGTTGGAGTCCGGCTCGTGGTCGCGATCGTAAACGTGCTCGGAAAGCTCACTACGGCTCACCACACGGGGCGCGGCGTGCATCAGGTAGCTGAGCAGGCGGGTCTCCTGGGCGGTCAAGCCAACCGGTCGACCCGCCAGCGTCACGTGCTGGGTATGCGTATCCAGGTTCAACTCACCCACCTTAAATACGGGATGAGAATGACCGTGGCTGCGACGTACCAAAGCACGCAGACGAAACAGCACCTCGGCGGATTCAAACGGCTTGGTTACATAGTCATCGGCGCCAGCAGTAAAGCCTGCCGCCTTGTCAGCCCAGCGCTCCCGGGCAGTGAGAATCAGTACCGGCAGATCGATGCCGTCATCACGCCAAGAGGCGAGCCAGCGGGTACCGTCGCCATCGGGCAGCCCCACATCTAAAATCAGCGTATCATAGGTTTCAGTGCGTACCAGAAAGTCAGCCTCCTGGCCATTTTCTGCATGCTCCACCAGCCAATCACCGTCGCGCAACGCCTGGCTCAGTTCCCGCGCCAGTGCCTGGTCGTCCTCTACCAGCAAACACTTCATGTTTTGTGCCTTAGGGGCGGCGCATTTCGTTAATGCGCACACCCTCGATTGTCATTAACTGGCCGCTCTGACCATCGAATTCAAATTCGACTACCTGGTTCTGCGGTCCTAGCATCTTGATTTCATACTCGACATAGCCATTCTCGCGCTCTACTTCGACTTCCAGCACCTCGCCAATATAGTGCGCTTCCAGCCAATCAAGTATGGTTTCCAGCGGTACCACGTTGCCGCGCCGCACTTCACCGTGCAGCGCTTCCCAGTGCTGGTCGCCCACGGCACTGCCGGAAAGCACGACACTTGCCGAAAGAGCCAGCGCCAAAAGCCCTGCGCCGAGAGAACGGCGGGGCAGACAATGACCATAGAGGCATAACAAGTTAAGAGAACGCAACGTGGCTTTCATGGGCCTAGCATGCCAAAAGCAACATGAACGTTAGATGAACGGCCCGTTCAGTTTAAGGAAAGAACCCGGGTGCTATAACTACCGTGTCGCATTCGTTGAATGCTTTGCTAAATCAAAGAAGGATTTTGCCATGAACGCCATGAAAAAAATGCTGATCATCCCTACGTCTGCCCTGCTTTTCGCCGCAGCGCTGGGCAGCGCGCAAGCCGATTCACTGCCCATTGATCGAATCGACAATATATTGGGTCACGCATCCGACTATGGCTTCAGCCAGTATGAAGAGCTTAGCATCAAAGGCAGCGGGCGTGCTGAAGTGGAGGGCTGGCTGGATGATGAGTGGTACGCCGACGTTGAGTTTTCACTTGATAATGGTGAAACGCTGCAAGAACAGCGCGAGCGCCTGATTACCGGTGCCTGGGGCATGAGCGAAGACGACATTCGCCAGGCGCTTCAAGTCGCCCGGCAGGAAGGCATGGTCGAGTTTGAGGACATCGACATCGATAAGAACGGCATCATCGATATTGAAGGCCGCGATGAAAGTGGTCGCGAGCTTGAAATCAGCGTACGTCTAGGCTCTTATGAAGTTACCCAAATCGACCGTGATTAACCGTTTACCTTACGCCAAGCGGGCTCCCTTTGGGGCCCGCCTTTGTTCAGCCCGCCCTTAGCGGCCGTCCAGGCAGTTGCCCCGCGCCATGATGGCATCGGCGATGCGCTCGATCCCTTGGCGATAGGCGGCCTGCCGGTAAGTAATGCCCTTTTCTTCGGCGAGATTTAATACGCGTCCCGCCTCCGTTTCCAGTAGGGCCTCCAGGCGTTGATTGACCTCGTCTTCACCCCAGGTTTCACCCGCCCGGTTTTGCAGCCACTCGAAATAGCTGACAATCACCCCGCCCGTGTTGGCCAGTACATCCGGCAGCACCGGCACTTCCCGTTTGGCAAGCTGTTCGTCGGCATCGCTGGTCAGGGGGCCGTTGGCGATTTCCAGTATCGCGCTGGCCTGTACCTGGCCAACGTTATCGGCGTGGATCTGATTTTCAAGCGCCGCCAGGGTCAGTACATCGACCTCTAGTGTTAGCAGCTCGTCTCCGCTGATGTGCTTGCCCGCCTGGCTTTCAGCCAGTTTGCCGTGCTGCGCTTTATCCTTATACGCAGCGTTAATGTCGATACCGTCGGCGTTATAGATCGCGCCGCTGGAGTCGGACAGCGCGACGATCCGATAGCCCCGCTCGCTGGCCAAACGGGCAAAGTGATACGCCGCGTTGCCAAAGCCCTGCACGGCCACGATCGTTTCATCAGGTTTGCGCTCTTCCCGGTCGGCCCATAGGTCGAGCACCTTCAGCGCTCCTCGTCCGGTGGCCGCCACTCGCCCCGGCGAACCGCCCAGCGACAGCGGCTTGCCGGTAATCGCGGCAGGCGCGTGAGCGCGTACAATATGCTCGTACTCATCAATCATCCAACCCATGACGGTGGCGTCCGTATTGACGTCTGGGGCGGGGATATCACGGTCCGGCCCCATCACATCGGCAATGGCACGGATATAACCTCGCGCCAAACGCTCGCGCTCAAGCGCGGAGAGCAATTTGGCGTCCACCTGTACGCCGCCCTTTCCACCACCATAAGGCAAGCCGACGACTGCACACTTGACCGCCATCCAGAAACTTAACGTGGTGACCTCGTGTTGATTTACTGCCGGGTGAAATCGCACGCCCCCCTTGGCCGGGCCGAGGCTGGTATCGTACTGCACCCGCCAGGCCGGAAACGCTTTCAGGCTGCCATCATCCATGCGAACCGGCACGCTCACCTGTAACGATAGGCTCGGTTGCATCAGGCGCGCCTGCGCATCGGGATGAATATCCAACGTCTTAAAAACATCTTCCAGCCGCGAGCGCGCATCCTCAAAAAGCGCAGCGCCCGTCTCGGCAGTAAGTGCCTGAGGAGCAGTTCTTTGCGCCTGGGGCTGATCCATTTGGGAGTGTTTATTTTTTGTTTTGGTTTTTTTCGATTTGACCTTACCCATTCAACGCGCTCCTTTCCTTGGCTAGTACGGGTTATCACGCTAATGTCGCTGTACAGGAAAGCGTAGCAGCTTGGCAACGGTTGAGGGCGGCTACCTTCTTTGCACTCTTTGATGGCCTTCAGGAGATAGCGTTGCCCACTCCCCCCGATGCAGAAGGCGTTAGTCGCGAACTCTACCGACTGCCTGTTCACGCTTCGTCATCCCTACTGCGTGATTTGGCCTGGCTTGCGCTCACGCCCGATTTAGTGGAGCTTCCACCACCTATTCCCTGCGCCGGGCGACCTACTCTGCAAGAGCTTGGCCTGCACAAGCGGGAGAATTCGCTGGTAGAGTGGCTCTTAACGCTTTCTCCGGCCTTGTTGGCCACGGCAAACGACAGGCGGGCTACCCGCCTGGGGCATTATCATGAACGGTTGTGGCATATCCTGCTGGATCACGCCCCTGGTACGCGACTGCTTGCCCGCAATATGCGTATCTTCCATAACCGCACAACACTTGGTGAGCTGGACATGCTCTACCGAACCCGCGCCAATTCGGCACCAGTGCATTTGGAAGTAGCGATCAAGTTCTATCTTGGCCTGCCGGAAGGCCCGGGCGAAGCCACCAGCCCAAGCCGCTGGATTGGCCCTGGCGGGCTGGATAGCCTGGCGCTTAAATGCCGCCATTTGCATCGTCACCAACTGCCGCTTTCCGCCACGCCTTTAGCATATGCGACTCTTGCGCAGTGGTTAACGCCCCGCGATGCTCTAGCCTGCCCGCAGGAACAACCGGCGGCGGCCCTTACCCAGCGCCTTGCCATGCCCGGCGTGTTGTTTTATCCCTGGCACGCGCCACTGCCCCCGCCTCAAGGGGCAACGGATGAACATCGCCAAGGCCTGTGGTGCTTTCTAAACGACTGGCCTGACCTTGCGGCAAGCCTTGCCACCCCCTTCACCATGGCCTGGCTACAAAAGCCTCACTGGCTGGCGCCGCCCGGCCAAGGTGCCTTTTACCAGGAAAGTGTCGTGATGCACGGCATCAGGCAGTTTATTGATCAACGCGGACCTCAGCAGGTGATGCTTTACTTTCCTAACCAGCAGCGCTTTAAACGGATTTTTATTGTGCCAAACAGCTGGCCCCGCCAGATACCGCTACCTGCCGTGCTTAAGGGTTAACCCATAAAAAAGCGCCGCTTACGTAAAGTAAGCAGCGCTCTTGCCCAGCACGTTAACCGCGCTAGATCACAACCAGGTTATCGCGATGAATAAGTTCATGGGCTTCCACGTAGCCCAGAATCGCCTCGATCTGATGGCTGGGCTGACCAGCCACCAGGCGCGCTTCGTCTACCCCGTAATTTACCAGCCCTTTGGCCACGGGCGTGCCCTGTTCATCCACGCATACCACCATGTCGCCACGCTTGAACGCACCTTCCACGCCGCGCACCCCTACGGGCAGCAGGCTGGAGCCTTTTTCGCGCAATACCTTGACCGCACCGGCATCTACCATAAGCGTACCGCGCACCTGCAGCTGGCCTGCCAACCAGCGCTTGCGGGCTGCCATGGGGGCCTGTTCCGGATGCAGCAACGTTCCCAGCGCTTCGCCCGCCATAATCCGGTTAATCACGTCCGGCTGGCGGCCGCTAGCAATCACCGTAACCGCACCAGAGCGGGCGGCAAGCTTGGCTGCGCGCACTTTGGTGCTCATTCCGCCACGCCCCAGCGCGCCACCGCTGCCCGCCACGGCGGCAAGCCGTGGATCATCGGCACGCCCTTCGGCAATCATTCTGGCGTCAGGGTTGTGGCGCGGGTCAGCGTCGAAAAGGCCTTCCTGATCGGTCAAGAGCAATAACGCATCGGCTTCCAACAGGTTGGCCACCAAGGCACCTAACGTGTCGTTATCACCAAAGCGAATCTCGTCAGTGACCACGGTATCGTTTTCATTGATCACCGGGACCACGCGCATTTCCACCAGGGTGCGCAAGGCCGAGAGCGCATTCAGGTAGCGCTTGCGGTTGGAGAGATCGTCATGGGTGAGCAGAATCTGTGCAGTCAGCATGGCATGGCGGGCAAAGTGCTGTTCATAGCACTGGGTCAGACCATTCTGGCCAACCGCCGCTGCGGCCTGCAGCTCGTGCACCGCGCTCGGGCGGGCCTGCCAGCCAAGGCGCACCATACCGGCCGCCACGGCGCCGGAGGAAACCAGTACCACTTCCGTACCCTGCTGATGCAGCTTGGCAATCTGGTCCACCCATCCGCCGATGGCCGCTTCGTCCAGGCCACGGCCATCGTTGGTCAACAAGGCGCTGCCAATCTTGACCACAATGCGCCGGGCGCGGCTTAGGGCCTGGCGGCCTAATCCCTGCTCATGACTCTCCATCCGTTTCTACCTTTCAAGGCACGTTGTTAAGTACGTTTTTACATCGCCAAATGGGCACTGACAGCTAATCGATCAGGGCGCGTATTCGACTTCCACATCGTAATCGTCATCATCGAAGTCGTCATCATCCCCTTCATCGTCAGCCTTTTTACGCCGACGCCCCAGGCGTTCTTCGATGCGAGCCACGGACTCTTCTTCCATGCGTCGGCGCATTTCCTGCTCGCGGGCATGGGCTTCTTCGTCTTCGTTCTCAAGGCGACGCTGCTCGGTCAGCCAACGGTAGGCCGCCTGAACCAGCTTGTCAGTGCCTTCGCTGCTGATCGCAGAGATGCGGAATACCGGTCCATCCCAGTTAAGCGCTTCAATAATCGCTTCGGCACGCGCGTCGCGCTCCTCTTCCGGCAGCAAGTCAAACTTGTTCAGCACCAGCCAGCGGGGACGCTCGGAAAGCGCGGGGGAGAACTGGCCAAGCTCATGAACAATCGCTTGCGCAGTTTCTACCGGGTCAGACTCATCAAAAGGCGCCACATCGACCACGTGGAACAGCAGCCGCGTGCGGGTCAGGTGCTTGAGAAAACGCAACCCCAGCCCTGCGCCATCGGAGGCACCTTCAATCAACCCCGGTACGTCAGCCATCACAAAGTGTTCGTGCATACCCAGCTTCACAACACCTAGGTTAGGCACCAGGGTAGTGAACGGGTAGTTGGCAACCTTGGGCTTGGCCGCCGACACCGAGCGAATCAGCGTGGATTTTCCCGCATTGGGCATACCCAGCAAGCCCACATCGGCCATGACCTTCATTTCCAGGCGCAGGTTTCGCCGGTCGCCTTCGGTGCCGGGTGTCGTGCGCCGCGGCGCGCGGTTGGTGGAGGACTTGAAGTGGATATTGCCCAACCCACGGCGTCCGCCTTCAGCCACCAGTACGACCTGGCCAATTTCGGTGACATCCGCAATCACTTCCAGCGTATCGACATCCACCACGGTGGTGCCTACCGGCACCTTAACGTGCAGATCAGAGCCTGCCTTGCCGCTCATCTGACGACCCATGCCGCCCTGGCCGTTTTCCGCCTTGTAAAAACGCTGGAACTTGAAGTCCACCAGCGTATTCAGCGCATCGTCCCCAATCAGGTAAACGCTGCCACCGTGACCACCGTCACCCCCGTCGGGGCCGCCCTTCGGCACATATTTCTCGCGGCGAAAGCTCAGACAGCCATTGCCGCCTTTTCCCGCCTCAACAATAATCGAGGCTTCATCGACGAACTGCATTGGATTCTCCCGGCCGCTTCCGCCGCCCTATATGCAACAACCCTGCCCAGGTGTGGGCAAGTGGGTTCAAACAGACAAAAAAGCCCCGCCATAGCGGGGCTTTTCTTCGTTATCTACGTCCTGCGCAACAATGGTTGCTTATTCAGAAACGATGCTAACGAACTTACGGTTTTTCGGGCCTTTGGTCTCGAACTTCACGAAGCCTTCGTTCAGAGCGAACAAAGTGTGATCACGACCCAGACCAACGCCAGTGCCCGCGTGAAAGCGTGTACCGCGCTGACGAACGATGATGCTACCAGCGTTCGCTGCCTGGCCACCGAAAAGTTTTACACCGAGGCGTTTGGATTCGGAATCGCGACCGTTACGCGTGGAGCCGGCTGCCTTTTTATGTGCCATTGCAAATTCTCCTCTTGGGGAATTTAACCGCTTACGCGGAAATTCCGGTAATTTTGACTTCAGTGAACCACTGACGGTGGCCCTGACGCTTCATGCTGTGCTTACGGCGACGGAATTTGATGATAGTCACCTTGTCACCGCGGCCATGAGAAACGACTTCTGCGGAAACCTTGGCACCGCTGATCAGAGGCGCGCCAATGTTGAAGTCATCGCCATCTGCAACCAACAGCACTTCATCAAACTCAATCGTTTCGCCGGTAGCGACTTCGATTTTCTCAAGCTTGAGCGTTTGACCTTCCTGAACGCGGTACTGCTTACCACCGCTTTTAATAACTGCGTACATGTCACTCTCCGGACTTGTCGTTAATGCCGCTTCGGCAGCGCTCATCACCTACGCTCTTGCGAGTCGTGCTCTTATTGACCTGCTGCGAGTGGCGCCCCTTTTGGCAGCCATCTGACAGGGAGCATGATGAGTGGGTCGCGGATTATAACGACATTTCCCTATTACCACAAGACTACCGGCCGTTGTCAATTAGCGATTTGCTTATCTGCCGTGCGGGCTTACGGTAACGTGCCTTGACGCCTTCCCGACAGCCCCATAGCATGACCTCAATTTACGGGGCACGCCCCCTTCACCTGCCGCGATGAACGGAACCCATGACTGCCAACGTCTCCCCAACCCCGACTGCCAGCCCAACGCCCTCACCGCTGCACGCCGTGGTGTCAGATGACTTTGAAGCTGTCAACCGGACAATTGTTGAGCAGCTCACCTCGAAAGTCCCGCTTGTCGAGACCATCAGCCAGTACATCATTGAAAGCGGCGGCAAGCGCCTACGTCCGTTACTGGTGCTGCTCGCGGCCCGCTCGCTGGGTTATGAAGGCGACAAGCATATTACGCTGGCCACGTTGATCGAATTCATGCACACCTCCACACTCCTGCATGACGACGTGGTGGATGAATCGCACCTGCGGCGCGGCAAGAAAACCGCCAACGATGCCTGGGGCAACGCGCCCTCGGTACTGGTCGGCGACTTTCTCTACTCGCGCTCATTCCAACTGATGGTAGATGTCGGCTCGATGGAGATCATGGCGATTCTCTCCAGCGCCACCTGCACCATTGCCGAAGGCGAAGTACTGCAACTGACCAATATCGGCAACCCGAGCATTTCCGAGGCGGACTACTTCGAAACCATTCAGGGCAAAACCGCCATGCTGTTTGAAGCCGCTACCCACAGCGGTGCGGTACTGGCAGGCGCCACCGCCGAGCAGGCCGAGGCGCTCAAGCTTTACGGCCGCTATTTGGGCCTCTCCTTCCAGCTGATTGACGACCTGCTGGACTATCAGGGTGATGCTGAGGCCATGGGTAAAAACGTCGGCGACGACCTAGCCGAAGGCAAGCCCACCCTGCCGCTGATTCACGCCATGGAACAAGGCACACCGGAGCAGGCCAAGCTGATTCGTCAGGTGATCCGTAAGGGGGGGCTTGAGCAGCTCCAAGAGGTGCTGGCGATTGTGCACACCACCGGTGCCCTTGAGTACACCCGCAAGCGCGCCGACGAAATGGCCGACAAGGCCCTTGCCCAGCTGGAGCTTCTGCCGCCCAACGCCTACCGCGACAGCATGGCTGAACTCGCCCGTATGGCTGTTGACCGGCAAGCATAAATTTCAAGCCCCCCGCACTGCCGGGGCTTGAAAAAAAGCACTTCCCTGTGTATGATTCAGCTCCGTTGTAGGGCACTGCTCACAACCTTCGGAATATAGCTCAGCTTGGTAGAGCGCTGCCTTCGGGAGGCAGAGGTCGTAGGTTCGAATCCTGCTATTCCGACCAAGAATTTATAAAACCGCCAGCCTGGGTCAAACCTGCTGGCGGTTTTTTATTGCACCTAGTTTTTCTCGTTGACTGAGCACTCTGCTTAGCTGCTCCTTCTTCTGTCTGATGTCTTGTAATTGGCGTCTTGCCTGGCAAGTGTCGCTCAATAGCCTGCTAATAGATATGCTACGCTTTCTGCAAGCGACGCTATCTTCATTTTCATATCAGGAAACCGACCATCAGCCGTTTAACACATACCAAAGCCGTACTGCTGTTTGCCAGCACCATGACCGTTATGTCCGGCGCGATTATTGCGCCTGCCTTGCCAGGTATCAGCCGCCATTTTTCCGAGCATTCCCAGGTGCTGATTCAGCTGATTCTGACTCTGCCCGCGCTGATGATCACGCTGTGCAGCCCGCTGATGGGCTATCTGGCCGATCGATTTGGACGCAAGCCTTTGCTTTTGTTAATGCTGTCCATTTACGGACTGGCGGGTGGTGCGGGCTTTTTGATCAATAGCGTAGAGCTCTTGTTAGCATCAAGGGCACTGATGGGCATTGCCGTCGCCGGTATTTTGAGTATCAGCACGACGCTGGTGGGTGATTATTTCGAGGGTAGCGAGCGCGTGCGCTTTCTAGGCCTGCAGAGTAGCTGCATGGCGCTTGGTGGGGTGGTATTTATCAACCTGGGGGGCTTGCTCTCCGACTGGAGCTGGCGCGGGCCTTTTCTACTCTACCTTACCGGCGTGCTGCTGCTGCCTTACGCCTGGGCGATGCTCAAGGAGCCCCGTCTGCCGGGCGCGACACATGCCGATAGCGCCCAGGCACCGGCGCGCGTCGACTACTGGCGCACCGGCCTTGGCTATCTGATCGCCATGCTGAGCATGATGATGTTTTACATGTTTCCTGCCCAGCTGCCCTTTCTGCTTTCCGAGCAGGGTGAGATCAGCGGCATGGCGATTGGCATCGCGCTCTCCATGTCTGCACTCACGGCCAGCATCGTGGCGTTTGGCTACGGCTACTACAAGCCGTTCTTCTCGGTCATGACGATTTATGTGTTGGGCTTTGCGCTGGCCGCCACCGGTTTTCTAGTGGTGGGGTTCACCGACAGCTACGCCATGGCCATCGTGGGTGCGGCGATCTCGGGATTCGGCCTGGGCGCCTTCATGCCCAACACCACTACCTGGCTTATGCGCATTACGCCACAGAGGGTGCGCGGCCGGGTGTTTGGCGGTTTTACCTCCACCTTCTTCTTTGGCCAGTTCATCTCACCCATTGCGGTCGCTCCGGCGGTTATCTGGCTCGGTTCACTGCGCAACGTGTTCATTGCCATGGCGGTGCTGTGCATCGTGTTCGCTGCTATTCTCATGATACTGAGCAAAACCTATCTACGCGCGGACAGCCGACTTTAAGGCGAACTTAATCAGCGCCCAGCAACGTCTCATAAAGCGCCAGGTAATCCTCGGCCATGCGCGTGGCAGTAAAGCGTTCGAGAAACGCCTCGCGAACGCGGTGACGGTCAAGCTCAGGTAGCCGTTTGACGGCGGCAACGGCCTCCTCATGAGAGTCGACGATAAAGCCGCTAACGCCCTCTTCAACAATTTCTTCCACTGAACCATTGCGCCAGGCAATCACTGGCGTACCGCAGGCCATGGCTTCAATCATTACCAGGCCAAAGGGTTCCGGCCAGTCGATGGGAAACAGCAGCGCGGCTGCCTCGCCCAGAAACTGCTGCTTTTGCTGATCGTTAACCGTGCCTACATGCTGGATGCGCTCATCAAGCGCGGGCGCTACATGGCGATCAAACCAGTCTGGATTACCTACATCAATGCCGCCTGCCAGGCGCAACGAATAGCCCGTGGCTCGCGCTACCTCAATAGCCCGGTCGGGGCGTTTCTGGTCGGTCATGCGGCCAATAAAGGTCAAATATCCCCCTGAGCCTTTACTTAAATTAAAGCGCTTGGCATCCAAGCCATGGCAAACCGTACCCAAATGATTTTTTTTGGGCAGTGCGCGACCCTGCGATTGAGAGATGGAGGCCACCGGCAAATCAGGAAATCCTTCGAAGAAAAGCTGCCGGTCCAGCTCATCAACACGCCAGTGAACGGTCGTCACACTATGGCGGCGACGCTCGCCCAGCACGGCAGCGTGGCAGAACTCGCCATGGCAATGAATGATATCGAACTCATCCAAGTGCTGGCGCAAACGCTCCAGCACCAGCGCCTCAAGAACGCCCGGAACGCCTGGCGGCACGTTTTCATACAGCTGCTGCCATCGGTAAAGACTTGGTGAGGTGGCCAGATGGCGCGCGCTCGTCTGGCTGTCAGAAGGGGCAATCAGCGTTACATCATGCCCCAACTCCACAAGCGCTTCGGTCAGGTCAAAGACAATACGCTCGGTTCCACCATTATCAACAGGCGGTGTCGGAAAGATAACTGGAGCAACTTGGGCAATGCGTATACGCTTTTTCTGAAGCATAGATTGGGTGCACCCTATCCGGTGAAAAGGAATTCACGACATGCATATCGTACATTTGGCGTTACAGGGCTGCCTTCGCGGCAGTGATATCGAATATGGCATTACGGCCGATACCGGCGGCCATATCCGCTACCTGCTGGAGCTGGTGGAAGCGTCCGAACAGGACCCGGCCATTGAGCGTATTACGCTGGTGACGCGCGCTTTTGAGTGTGAGTTTAGTCGGGTCGACTATACCTGCCCAGTTGAAGTGGTTAGCCCAAAGATCACCCTGGTGCGGCTACCTACCGATTGCCCTGATTATTTACCCAAGGAAGCCCTCTGGCAGGAGCACCCATCATTTATCGCCGCCTTTGAGCGTTGGCTTGCCACGCTGCCCGCCCCACCGGCGGCCCTGCACGCCCACTATGCAGATGCGGGCGAGGTAGCCGCTGAAATCAGCGCCCGTCATGGCATTCCGTTTGTTTTTACCGCCCACTCGCTGGGGCGCTGCAAGCTTAAATGCCTGGCCGATGGTCAGTTGAATCTGGACGCCAAAACGCAGCAGAGCCTGCAGCGGCGCATCGCCTTTGAAGAGCGCGCCATTCGCGATGCCGCGCTGATCATTGCAAGCTCAAGAGATGAAGCCGAGGTTCAGTACGCCGACTACCTGCACTACGATGCCGGCCGAATACGCGTTATCCCGCCCGGCAGTCACCTGGACGATTTTACTAGCGCCATCTCAACACCTGCCATTGACGCGATGATGCAGCCGTTTCTGATAAATCCCGACAAGCCCGTTTTGCTGGCCATTGCTCGGCCCGTCACCCGCAAGAATCTGGCCGCACTGGTGCGCGCTTACGGGCAGAGCAAAGCGCTGCAGCAGTGCGCCAATCTTGTAATTGTGGCGGGAGTACGCGACCAGATTGATGCGCTGGAACCCGAGCTTGCCGATAATCTTCATGAGCTTTTAACGCTGATTGATGATTACAACCTCTACGGACATGTCGCCTACCCCAAACATCATGCTTCAGAAGATATTCCAGCGCTTTACGCCTGGGCACGCGAGCGGGGCGGCGTGTTTATCAATCCAGCGCTTAACGAGCCGTTTGGACTGACCCTGCTAGAAGCTTCAGCGGCGGGCCTGCCCTTGATTGCCACCGACAGCGGCGGTCCCAGCGATATTGTTGAACAATGCGGCAACGGCGTGCTTATCAACCCCCGCCATAATGATGAAATCGTCCGTCAGGCGCTTGATCTGTTTCACAACCCCAGCCGTTGGCAGCGCATGGCCGATAACGGCCGAGAAGCCGTCAAGGCCTACGACTGGAAGGGGCATACCCAGTACTATCATGACCTGCTTGCCCGGCTTAGCCAGCCAGACCCTGAGCCGGTCGCGCCCAAGGCACTTTTGATCTGCGATATCGATAACACCCTGACCGGCTCGCCTACCGGCATACGCGCCTTTATCACCTGGTATGAGGAGCAGCCCACGCTTGGGTTTGGCGTTGCCACCGGGCGCAGCTTTCATAGCGCGCTGTCGATTCTGGAACAGGCCGGCATCCCCTACCCACAGGTGATCATTGCATCGGTTGGCTCAGAGATTTATTACCGCAATGACGACGGCGTGACCTACCAGCAGGATACCCAGTGGTCAGAGCGAATAGACCGCCGCTGGCAACGGGAAGCCGTGCAACAGGCGCTGGGGGATGCGCCCGAACTGACGCCTCAAGGGCCACTTGAGCAGCGCCGCCATAAGCTGAGCTATTTCAGCGATGGTGACTCATCCTTGATGGTGCAGCTTCAAGCCCGTTTAAAACAACGAGGGCTGGCAAGCACGGTGATTCAAAGCCATGGCCGCTATGTGGATATTTTGCCTCTTGAGGCTTCCAAGGGCCAAGCAGTGGAGCACGTCCGCAAACGCCTAAATATTGGGCGTCAGGCGCTCTACGTCGCTGGCGACTCAGGCAATGACCTGGACATGCTGCGCTCGGCGCCCTGTTCGATTGTGGTGGCCAATCACAGTGACGGGCTGCTAGACGCCCCTGGTATGGCCCATGTATACAGCGCCCGTGCCCGGCACGCGCTGGGGATCATTGAAGGTGTGCAGCATTTTCAGCGCAAGCAGAAAATGGGGGGTGCGGTATGAAGGTCAGCGCCCTGACCCTGGTTAGAGACCGCCGCGAGCATTTGATAAATCTCATAGTGAGCCTTGAGGCACAGCAGCAGCGCCCGGATGAGCTGGTCATCGCCTGGATGCAGCCTGAACCGGAAATAGACCTTCCCCCAACACACTTTCCTATTCGCCATGTAATAGTTGAGGGCGACGCTCTGCCGCTCGCTAAAGCGCGCAATCAGGCCGTTGATGCGTCAAGCCATGAGGCCCTGATATTTCTGGATGTTGACTGTATCGCTTCACCCGCTCTGGTTGCACGCTACCGAAATGCGCTAGCCCAGCAACCAGCGCTCTACATTGGCGAAGTCCACTACTTACCTGCGAATGCCGTAAGCTACCACGCGGATGGCACCTTGGATTTAGCGCGCCTTGCCATGCTTGGCGAGCGCCACCCGGCGCGCCCTGCCATTAATGAACAGGAAATCCGCTTCGAGCCTGACCACGGTAACCTATGGGGGCTTTCGTTTGCCCTGATGCGTCAGGACCACCAGCGTGCGGGCGGCATGGATGAGGGCTATATCGGCTACGGTGGTGAGGAAACCGACTACGCCTGGCGTTTGGCGGCGGCGGATGTGCCGCTTTACTGGGTAGGCGGCGCGCTTGCCTGGCACCAGCATCACCCCATGTATGCCCCACCCTGGCCCCACTTTGAGGCGATTATCGCCAACGCCCGGCGCTTTTATCAGCGCTGGGAGCAGTGGTGCATGGAGTACTGGCTAAACCAGTTTCATGAAGCGGGCGCTATCCGCTGGTCGCCGGAAGCAGACGGCATTGAGGTCTTAAGGCAGCCCACGCAGCAGGAAATTAGTACCGCGCGCCTGCCCGCCAGCGCACGCTACGGCTGAGCTTCGTTAACCGCCGCGGCGCAGGGTGAGCACTCGGCTGCCCGCACGGGTGTTGATTGGCCCACTTGAGGCGTGGCGCCTTCCCATAGTCGATCAACGCAAGATTCCAGCCACTGGGCGGCGCGGCGCGCGGCATCTGCGCTGTAAAGCTCGCTCAGCGTGCTGACATCCAGCTTTCGCGCGTCTTCCAGCACGTCTTGCCAGCCGGCAAAGTCGCCGGGCCAAGCGGCCATATTGACGGCCGCGCCCAGCTCCGCCAGGCGCTCGGCCTTACGGGTCTGCTCACCAAAGTAGCGCCATTCGGGCGCCACGATATAGGGGCGTTTCAGCATGGCAATTTCGTGCACCGTATTGTCACCCGCCGAGGCCAGCACGATATCGCAGGCTGCCAGGTAATCCACCACGTTATCGACCCAGCCCGCATTGACCAGATTGGCAAAATCGGTCTCGTGGCCTTCCAGATGAAGCGGGCCAATCGTCACGAACAGCGTATTGGGTGCCGCCCTTGCGGCCACGGTCAGCGGCGCATAAGGTGTGCCCGAACCGCCCCCGCCAGTCAGCACCAGGACGATCTCGCGATCCGGATCGAGCTCCAGCCGACGCCGCGCTTCGGCCCGCTCGGGCATCTCGGCGGCGGTGGTACACAGCCCGCCGGTATAGAACGTCTTTTGCCGTAAACGGTCAGGGTAATCAGCCTGTTCCAAGCGCTCATCAAACGGCGCCAGCATACCCACACACGCTTCATAGGCACCGATATGCCCTGGGTCGTTGCGATCGCCGTGCATACGTACCTTGACCGCTGGAACGCTTGCGATACGAGAAAGCAGGGCAAGCTCTGCCGACACATCGATCACGAAAAGCCCGGTATCGGTATCGTCAAGGTGATCCAGAATGCGTCGCATGGTCTGGCGCATTTCCACCACGCCCATGGGCACGCAGTGCATGACGGACGGCGTAGGCTGGTCAAACAGCGCCTGGGTGGGCACATCCGCGCCGATCATGTCGGGCAGCGCAATCAGCTCGATCTCGCGCTCAAAACCATCGAACAGCGACGGGTCCGCAGTCATGACGCTGACTGGGCGGTCAGGCGAGAATTCACGAATAATGGCCATGGTGCGCCGCGCATGGCCACGCCCCTGGTGATGAACAAAAAAACTGATGGGTTTCTTCATAGCGTGGCACACTCCCTTGTGTTAATCGGCGCCGAATCTGTTCAGCCACCGTGGCCGCTTCCGTGGCCTGATGATTCAAGTCGTCCTGCCATTGCTTAACAACGTCTCTTAAGCGGCATTATTGCTTTACATGACGCTAAGCATAGCTGGCACCCCAAAAAATGCCTGTCAGTCCACGCCTCCAGAAGATGGCCTGCCCTTCAAGAGGGAGAAAAGACCAACCCCATAATACTGACAAAGATCAGCACTCCCCCGAGTACCCGAAAGAACACGCCCGTATCCGCCTTGACGATGTAGCGGTGCGCCCGCTCACCCAGCAGATGGCCGGCAAACGCACAGGGCAATAGCCACAGCTGATGGATTAGCTGAAGATCCACGCCGGCGAACAGAAACGAGATCATCTTGATCACGACCAGAATAAACCACAGCACAAACATGGTATCGCGTAGCTGTTCCTTGACGACATGGGAGGCAAACACGGCCACGATCAGCGGCGCGCCAATCAGGGAGGTACCGCTTACATAACCACCCAGAGCCAGCAGCACATAGTCGATATACTTGTTGTTGCTTTTAAACGGTTTATTGAGCACGTAGCCAATGGCGTAGACCAACACGATGCCGAAAATAATGCTGGTCATGATGTTGGCAGGCAGCGTTAACAGCCCCACCACGCCAACCAGCTTGGGAACGATCATAATTTTCAGGGCTTTCCTTAAATAGCCCCAATCAATATTGCTCTCAACGGAAGCGTTGCCGCTCTCTCGTTTTAATTGGCGGTTGCCCTGCCAGGCAATCCAGCTTGAGAAGATCAGTAGATGCACGGCGATAATAGGCAGGAAAAGCAGCGGATCGTTAACGACCAGTAATAAGAAAGGCAATGCCAGCACCGCACCGCCAAACCCCAGACTGGTTCTGACAAAGCCGCTCCAGGCAAAGATCAACCCGATCAACGCATACTGATACCACCACAAATCCGCCATGCACTCGCGCCCCTGGTTACTAGGTTCTGTCTGAAAAGTCGATGAGCGCAAACACTTTTCAGACAGAACCTAAGATGATTGCCCGCCTATCGCCCACCAGCTGGGTAACAGCGCTTGTACGCTGGGTTGGGCAAAACGATCATCCATTAATACCACAACCCCTTCATCAGTGGGGCTGCGGATCACCCGGCCAGCGGCCTGGACCACCTTGATCATCCCCGGGATGCGGTAGGTATAGTCATCACCTTTTCCAAATCTTGTCGTGAGACGCACTTTCAGAGCTTCGTTGAAGGCATTAAACGGCGGTAGGCCCAGTGTTGCGATAAACGCACCAATCAATCGGTCGCCGGGCAGGTCAACGCCTTCGGCAAAGGCGCCGCCCAGTACGGCAAAGCCGATGCCCTGCCCGCCCGGCGTGAAGCGCTGCAGGAACGCATCCCGCTCGGCTTCACGCATGCCTGGCGTTTGGGCAAATACCGGTACGTCAGGGTGCTGTTGGCAAAACCGCTTAAGCGCGGCATCGAGATAGGTAAAGCTACTGAAAAACGCCAGATAGTGGCCCGGCGCCTGCTGATACTGCTGGGCCATCTCGGACACCATCGGCGCAAGCGACGCCTCCCTATCGCGAAAGCGTGTCGAAATATCCCGGCGAATCCGCACCTCAAGCTGGCGGGCCACAAAGGGTGAACATACCTCGCGCCATACCGTATTCACAGGCAGGCCCAGCAGGTCGCGGTAGTAGTGCGCGGGCGTGAGCGTGGCTGAAAACAGCACGGCACAGTGGGCCGCCTTGAAACGCGGCGTTAGAAAGTCCGCTGGTATCAGATTACGCAGGCCAATCAGCGCCTTTCCTCGCCCTTTTAGGGTTATATCGCACAGCGAGTGATCGCCAAAGCTATCCGCCAACCGACAGAAAGCCAGCGCCTCAAACAGTAACTCTTGGAGTTCAAAGGTGGCATCTTCCGGATGTTCGCCCAGGTGGTTGGTGATCGAGGCGGCTGCGTTCTGCAGGGCACCCACCAGTTTATCGGGCAGTGACTCAAGCAGGTAATAGCCTGCCTGATTCGCATCATCTGGCTTATTTTCGACTACCTCTTTCACCAACGCCTGCCACTGCCGGCCTAGGCTTGCCAAAGAACGGCCAATGGCTTTCGGGACGCTGCGCTTGACGCGGTTGAAGCGCTGCTGGTCAAGCTCGGCGCTATACATGCCGCGTGCCCGCTCCACTAGGTTATGCGCTTCATCCACCAATAACCCGACACGCCAATCATCGGCCTGTGCCAGGCCATGGAGCAGCGCATGGCGATCAAACCAGTGATTCACATCGCCTACGATCACATCCGCCCATCGCGCCAGCTCCTGGCCCAGATAGTAAGGGCAGACGCTATGGGCAAGCGCTACCTTGCGAAGCGCGTCGCGGTCCCACCAGCTTTCAGCCACGGCGGCCTGACGCGCAGCAGGCAGGCGATCATAAAAACCCGCCGCCAGCGGGCAGGCGTCGCCATGGCAGGCAATTCCCGGGTATTCACAGGCTTTCTCCCGAGCAATCAGCTCAAGCACACGAGGCGCCTCAAGCCCTGAATCCTCGGCTTTTTGTTTATCCGGGCGAAGCTGCGCCAGGGCATCCAGCGCTAAACGCCGTCCTGGTGTTTTCATGGTCAGAAAAGCAATTCGATCAAGGCGCTGGCGAGGCATGGCCGTGAGCATGGGAAATAGCGTACCCAGGGTTTTGCCGATCCCGGTAGGTGCCTGGGCCAACAGGCCGCGCCCGGTGCTGGCGGCCTTATAAACATCTTCAGCCAACTCACGCTGACCGGGGCGAAACGTGGCATGGGGAAAACTGAGCGATGTTAACGCCAAATCACGCGCCAGACGGTGTTCAGCTTCCTGTTCGGCCCAGGCAATAAAGCGCTCGCACAGGGTAGTGAAAAATAGTTCAAGCTCGGCTGCCTGCGCTTTGTAACTCAACAGGGTCTCTTTTTCGGTGGCGATATCCAGATACACCAGCGTCAATGTAACTTCATCAAGACCGCGCGCTTTGCATAACAGGGCGCCGTAGATCTTTACCTGCGCCCAGTGTAGCGCGCGCTGGTTATCGGCCATACGCTCAAGGCTGCCACGGTAGGTCTTGACCTCTTCTAGACGGTTCTCGGCAGGGTCATAACCATCGGCGCGCCCGGTGACGGTAAGGCTTTTGTAGGCACCGGAAAGCGGCATTTCGGCAATGTAGCTATCGCCCCGTCGACTGGCGACCAGGGTATGCCCGGCAATGCCTTCCTGGGCGCTGGGCGACGGGGTAAAGCGGTGATCCAGATCCCCCTCACGGGCAGTAAAGTCACACAGTGCACGAACGGCTACCCGATAACTCGCCGCAGTGTTCATGATATAAGGCTCATGGCATGCCTGACGTATCAGTGAACCACTGCACGTAGCACACTGCGACCGGGATATCATGCTGATGGAAAAAAGCCAGCCAGCGGCGCTGGTTATCCTGTAACCGGTCACCGGGGCCTTTTACCTCGATCAACCGATAGCGCGGTTCACCCAGCGGCGCTTTGGGGAAAAACTGAATCAGATCGGGCAGGCCCGCTCGATTGGCCTTGAAATCCTTTATAAATCGCTCAAAGAATGCCTGTAGATGCGACGCTGGCAGACACTCAAGCGCCAACGTTAACTGTGTTTCATCCAACATGGGCCAGTGCACAAAAGGAGACGCCAGACCGTGCTTCTCCTGCCAGGTAGCGCGAATGGCCTCTGGGTAGCTGCCATCTTCCAGGCGGGCCAGGCACTCATCAAACAATGCACGCCGCCGGGGCACGAAATCGTCGCGATAAAGATCCGCAGGCCCGGTGTGAAACGGATGAAAGAAGGCGCCAGGCAATGGCGCGAATATCGCTGGCCAGCAGAGCAGCCCGAACAGCCCGGTAAGCAGAGTGTTTTCACTATAGTAAACCGGTGCATCCGGCGTGCTGAAATGCAAGGCAACGCCGCGCTCTACTGGTTGGGGGCCGGGCAGCGTCAATTCCCATCGGGTATAAGCGGGTTCACGCGGGGAGGGCTCTACCGCCATTTTCAGCTTTTTGCGCAGCCGAGGAATCAACCGGGCCAGGGCCTGGGCCTCGGTTTCATTGGGCGTGCGGTGGTGGGCGCTCATCGCCAGTTCAAAGGCCTCTTTATAACGACCCAGGCGCTCCAGCACGCGTAGCTGGCGAACACGTGCCTCGCTGCTGTCGGCGTCGGCATAGCATGAAAGTGCGCGTTCAGTCTGGCCGCTGCGCTCTGCTTCGCGACCCAAGTGCAGTAATAGCCGGGCTCGCCGTGCGGCAAGCCAAGCGTTATTCGGCACAGGGGGTACTTCAAGGCTTAACGACTCGACATCTTCGCCCATTTCCAGCCGTTGGCGCAGACGATGAAGAGCCAGATAGGCATCCACCTCTTCGCGCTTGTGAAAAGCGCGCGAGGCGTTGGTGAAGGCAACGTTTTCAAAGCGCTGCAAGCCAAGCTCGGTGAGCACAAACTCCGCCCAATCCTGGCGCAGGTTGCCAAAAAACATCAGCCGCAACCGGTCGCAGATTTCCATTACGCCAAGACGCACAATACTGTCCGGCGCGTCTGGCCACCACTGAGTTAGCGGCTTGGCCTCGGTGAGCTGGGGGGCCAGCGTAGCTTGCAGTACCGCCTTGCCGGTTGAGGCCGAAAGCCCCGCATCGCGCATGCGCGTTGCCAGCGCTGCGCGCAGCTCGGCAAGACGCAACTGGTGGAACAACTCCTCTCCACTAAGTGCCGGGGCATCATCTACCCAGCCAAGCGCCATGAGCGGGGCAAGTGCCGCGGCGGTATCGCCTATTTCGTCATAGCGAAGTTTGCCAATCCGAAACAGCTCACCCTTGCGCATGACCATACGTGTAAGCAGTGCTTGGGAAGCCCGAGGCAGCGTATCAAAGTGACGTAGAAAGGCGAGTTCGTCGTGATCTAGCAGGTCGGCATGGCGCTCACCCACCCAAGCCAGCACGAACCGGAAGTTCGTCAGGTAATAGAAAGGGTCGTCGAGCGAGGCGGTAACCGGGGCGGGAGCACTGTTCATTTATCCATTGTATCAGGGCGTCACCAGACGCTGCCAGCTTTCCGGCAGGGCCTAGCCCACGCGGTGCTGCATTAATATCTCAAGTGCTTGATCCGGCTCTTTTTGAGCGGTATCCACCGACGTGGCAGTGTAACTTCTGGCGCCAGATTTATGCCCCCCACCGACCAGCACGTACCACTCGGCCTCGGTGAGATAACGTTGGCACCAGCCACCCAAGGCATCGGCTACCGCTTCACGGCTACGTTCACCACCACGAAAGCCATGGGCCAGATAGAGCAGGTCCTGCCGGGCGGTGCGCGCACGGGCATTGCCGCCGTGCACCTTGGAAAGCGGGCAGCGCCGGTCGTAGGCTGCGTTGGTTAATGCATTAAGCCAACGCTCCAATTCATGTGCCTGAATACCGCCGTAAACTGCCACGCCTGCGCTCCCTGCCCGTTGAGTGGGGCATTAGCCTGCCCGAATAACGGGCGGCTGTCATCACTCTTGCGAGCTTTCCTGTTCAAACCCTTGTAACCCATTGACAACGTTGATACCTATTTCATTCACAGCATAGCCTCCTTCCATTAAAAAGGTGGTGGGCAGGCCCGCTTGTGCCAAACGCTTGCCCAGCGCGGTGAAATCATCACTTTTAAAGGTGAAGGCGCTGATTGGGTCCCCTTCAAAAATATCCACGCCGAGTGACACGATCAAAAGCTCACACCTGTGTGTTTTGATGGCCGCTAGCGCCTGCTCCAACGCCCGGATCCAGCTGGCAACGCTGGTACCCAGCGCCATGGGATAATTGAGAGTAAATCCTTCGCCCTCTCCCTCGCCTGTTTCATCGGCGTACCCCAGATAGTAGGGAAAAGTCACATCCGGGTCGCCGTGCAGGGATGCAAACAGCACGTCGCTGCGGGCGTAGAAAATCTGCTGGGTGCCATTGCCGTGGTGGAAATCCACGTCCAGCACCGCCACGCGCCGCTTACCGGCATCAAGCGCCTGTTGCGCGGCCACCGCTGCATTATTGAAAAAGCAGTAGCCGCCGAACTGATCAAAAGCGGCGTGATGACCCGGCGGCCGACATAGGGCAAAGCTTGGCTCACTGGTTTCCAGGGTATGCAACACGGCCCCAAGAGCGGCATCCTTGCTGCCCATGGCAGCGCTGAACGTCCCTTCGGAAATGGAGGTTTCTGCCGCCAGGGCGTAGTAGCCAAGCTGACCACTAATCGAGCGAGGGATGTGGTCGCCGCGCATGGAGCGGGCAGGCCAGATATTGGGTATTGCTTCGCCCTGATGGCCCGCCGCTTGCCATGCCTGCCAGCAAGTTTCCAGAAAGCTTACGTAGCCCGCATCGTGAACGGCGCGCACCGGCTCCAGGCCATAGGCGTGTGGGGCACGCACTTCAAACCCGGCTTGCTGGATATGCTTGAGTATCAGATCGATGCGTTCAGGACACTCGAAGGGACTGACAAGTGCTCCGTCATGAAGCTCCGTACGCGCTTGACGCAGGCGACTGTCCTCGGAAAAAAACGTAAGCATGCAGGCTCCTTCATATGGGGGCAGTAAGGCCTAGGGCCTGCTCAGCCGCCAAGACAGTAGTGTGGGTATGTTAGTCCACTTCCAGTGAGTAGGGCCAACCCATCGCCCAGCGGCGTTTTTGGCTGGGGGTTTGCTGCTTCAACTGATACTCCGCCCGGCTTGCCGATGCCCTATCGGCAAACGGCTGAGCCCCCAGCAGAGCCACCGGCGGGTTAGCCCGTGTATAGCGTGCCCCCTTGCCCGTACAGTGGGCGCGGTAGCGTCTGGCGATGTTATTGGTGATGCCTACATAGGTCCCGCGTTGGCACTCCAGTAAATAGACATACCAGCAGTTCGAGGGAGATAACGCCATCCCTATTCCTTATTCCTTGCGGGACAAGCCCATGACAAACGTCTCCAGCGCCTCAAGCGGCATCGGCTTGGCCAAGCCATAGCCTTGGAAGATATCGCACTGATAGGACATCAGGCGCTGGTACTGCTCTTCGGTTTCCACGCCTTCGGCCACCACCTTAAGCCCCAGGTGATGCGCCATGGAGATAATTCCCTGCACAATCGCGGCATCGTCTTCACTGTTGTTAAGCTCATTAATAAAGCTACGGTCTATTTTCACCGTACTGATAGGCAGATGCTTGAGGTAGCTAAGACTTGAATAACCCGTCCCGAAGTCATCAATAGATACACCAACATGCATACTGCGCAGCGCGTGAAGCGTATCAATCGCGCCTTCGGTGTTGTCCATCAAAATGCCTTCCGTCAGTTCCAGGCTCAGTTGCTCGGCAGGCAAGCCGGTCATGAGCAGCGTTTGGCGCAGATTGGCAAGAAAGCTGGAGCGCTGAAACTGCAGTGGCGATAGATTCACCGCCACGCGTATTTCACCCAGCCCTTGTTGATTCAGCAGCTGCATATCCAGGCAGGCGCGTTTAAGCACCCACTCGCTGATCGGGATAATCTGGCCCGTCGTTTCCGCAAGCGGAATAAAGCGTGCCGGTGAAATAAAACCTTTCTCAGGGTGTTCCCAGCGCAGCAGCGCCTCCACCCCGTCAAGATTGCCCTCCCGGTCAATTAACGGCTGATAGTGCAGCGCAAACTCTTCGCGTTCAATGGCTTCCTGTAAATCATTACGCAATACCATGCGCTCGCTAACCGTATCGGTAAACGCACGGGTAAACCATTCATAGGCGTTACGCCCCTGCTGCTTGGCCTTGTACATGGCCATGTCAGCCTGCTGAATCAACGTTTGCGGCTGAAGGGTATCCTCTTGGCTGATGGCGATACCGACACTCGCGGTTAAATAAAGCTCCTGAGACTCAATTCGATAAGGGCGGGCCAACATGGGCAGTAGTCGCTCCACCAGATCGATAACCTCTGACTCGTAGTCAATACCTGTTTGCATAATAACGAACTCATCACCGCCCATACGGGCAACGGTATCCTCAGGACCTACCGCATTGTTTAGCCGTCGGGCCACTTCAATCAGTACCTGATCGCCCACCGCATGCCCCAGGTTATCGTTGATGGGCTTGAAGTCATCTAGATCCACGAACAGCACGGCCAAGCGCTTTTTACACTGACGAAGCGTTGCAAATTGCTTGAGTAGTGCCTCTTCAAAAAGCGTACGGTTAGGTAAACGGGTAAGGTCGTCATGGGAAGCGTGATAGGCCAGCTGCGCTTCGTAGGCCTTATGCTTGGAAATATCGTGCTGGACGCCGACAAAATGAGTAACCCGCCCATCGTGGTCGCGTACCGGCGCAATATACAGATCGTTCCAGAAAGGCGTGCCATCCTTGCGATAGTTGCAGATGGTCACATTGACTTCACGCTTCGCCTCGATACTGCTACGAATCAGTTGCACCACGGCCGGGTCGCTCTCAGGCCCTTGGAGGAAGCGGCAGTTCTTGCCAAGGATTTCTTCCTGGCTGTAGCCAGTCACGGCGGTACACGCTTTATTGGCATAAATAATAGGTAAATCAGGCTGTTCGGCATCGGCGATCAGGATGCCGTTGAAGCTGGCTTCCACGCTACGCTCCAGAGTGCGCAGGCGAGACTCCTGCTCTCGCGCGGCGGTAACTTCCTGGGCAAGGGCATGCACACCCTTGATGGTATCGTTCACCATCATGGGTAAATGAATAATTTCCAGTACGTGCAGATGGCCCGCGCGATCCTTAAGCGTTAGCTCGTAGCGGTCAATTCCTCCCCGCATGGCCGTTTCGATATACGCCTGCACGCGGGTCGTATCCTGCTCGGTAATAAAGAAGGTGAACGGCTTACCGAGTATCTCTTCAACCGAATAGCCGGTTAGGGCCGCACAGGTGGCGTTAGCAGTAACAAAGCAGCCTTGATCATCCAGCGTAAAAACTGCATCAGGATGATGCGTAAACAGTGAACGGTAGCGCTGTTCGCTCTCTTCCAGCGAGCGCCGCACCTGAAAGCGCTCAATGGCTAAAGCCAGTAACCCAGCGGCTTTTTCAATTGGCGCGGTATCGGCACCACTTGGCGTGCTGGGGCGCGGATAATAAACCGCAATCGTGCCGACCAGCTGCCCCTCCCCCCCGTAAACAGGACTCGACCAGCAGGAAGCCAGCCCTGCTTCTTTGGCAACGCCATGATAGCCGTGCCAGCGCTCGTCTTCTGCGATATTGGTACATATCACAGTAGACCCTTGGTAGGCCGCGCTACCACACGCGCCATTATTTGCACTTATTAAAATGCGCTGTACTGCGTTACGGTACGCAGCGGGCAGCCGGTTACCTGCTGCAAACTCCAGGTGGGTACCCGCATCATTAACCAGCATGACCGAGCAGGTTGCCTGAGGTAGCTCGCGCTCCAGCATACGGCAGAGGCTTTCTAGGATTTCCGGTAGTGGCTGCTCTTGGGCAATCATGCGCTGAATTGCCTGCTGGTCTTCCAGCATCCGACGCGTCTGGGCCAGTTCCCGGGCACGGGCAATACTCACGCTTACCACGCCAAGGCTAAACGCCAACAGACCACTAAGCAGCAAGGTCCCTAGTGCAACCGCAAACGGCAGCAGATTCAACTGATACCAGTTGTACTGGCTCCCCGGATAGGCATAAAGCTCCATGTTAATGCCACCAGGCAATCCGATATAGCGTGATGCCAGCGCAAGCTCGGGCGTTTCCATACGATCAACTGAGAAGCCTACGGGGTGCAGTTTTACAAGTGATGTGTCATCACGGTTCACCCTGACCTGGAAAGGACCCACTTCCAAGCGCAGCTCATTTTCTAACATGGTGGCCAAGTCAAAACTGGCGAACAGGTAATGACCATTGACGGGAATGGGAATAACAAACATTGCCTCATGGGGCCGGCTGGTATCTGCCATCAAAAGTCGTGGGCGTTCCAGAGGAATTTGCATCCAGGCACGCGTATATTCTTCTCTCAGTTGCTGGCGTAACCATCGCTCCGTTTCAACGGTTCGGCCTACTCCCCAGCTCCAAGTCAGCTGCTCCTGATCAACCAGCGCAATGGCGCTCATGCTCGGCGTATCACGCAGATAGTTCTGCGCGTCATTTTCCAGCAGATCCAAATCCCAGCGAGGCCCCATGGCACTTAAGCGTTCAGCCATACGCTGCATTAGCCGCAGCCGATCTTGTGTTGCCTGCTCAATATTTAACTGAACGTTATCTAATAAATAGACGGCTTGCTGTCGCAGTGCGGCTTGTTGGTGGCTATTTACCAACAGCCAGATAAAACAGCTTATAGTAACGCCCCAAAGCGAGGCGGCGACAGTCACTCGCCCCGGGTTTAAACGCTGAGCTTTGCCACGCAAACCTGCTGCCAGCATGGCGGTGCCCAATAAGGACATAAATACCAATGCGGTCATGGGCGAGGATGAAAACAGCCGGGAAGCACCGCTCAGTCCAAACCATAGTTTTCCAACCACAAACAGAGCAAGCCCCAGTAGGCTAAGCCCACCGATCACCCATAACCTGCGCCGCCATGAGGTGGAAAGTCCTACCCAAAAGCACACCCCAGCCAGCACAAGAAAGCCCGCTGACAAGCTGGTAATACGTGGTCCACTGCTTAGCCATGAGCCGCCTCCACTTTCTTCCAGGCTATTGTGTACCACGGTGTAAATGATGATGAGTAGCAACGTAACAGCGCAAAGCAGCCGGGCTTTAACCCAGCCTTGCAGTGATGCAAGCAGGCCAACGCCTACCAATAGCGTAATCAACGCCCCATCGGGTACCAACGTGGCAAAAAAAGGCTGCGTAGGTATGCTGATGCCCACCACGACCCCTACCGTTCCCATGCAAACCAGGGTCGCCGATATCATCAGCAATAGGGTTTCCAGCGCTAAATGGCGCGTATTAATCGGCATGTCTCTGCGACTCTTCAGGTATTAGTATTTACAACCAACGCTTACTATCTATTTGAAGTGTACCCGCTCTGTAAGCGGTACCAGCTCATGAAATTGCTCATCCAAATAGCTGCCATAATCACTAAGCATTCGGTAATCAATTAATGAGCCATACTCATGTATTATTCGGTATCGTACGGGCGGGCTGGCGAGTGCATACGCTAGCGCATCGGCCAAAATGGCAAGCGTTTGTGGCGGTGTGCCCGCTGGCGCAAAAATGCCTCGGTCGGTGGTATGAACAAGATCGATCCCCTGTTCACGAAGCGTTAAGACGTCAGGTAACCCAGGCAGTCGCTCACTACCCGCCACTGCTAAAGGAACTAAGGCATCCGAGGCAAACAAAGAACCCGCAGAGGGCAGGTTGAGCATGGCAAAATCAATTTCCTGAGCCAATAAGGCTTCCACCTGAGAGGCGGTATCAGGAAAGCGAACCAGCTGCACATCCGAAAGCGAGATACCTGTTTTTTCAAAAAACTGTAGCCAGAACAGGTGATCAGTGGAGTTGGCAATGACGCCGAACATGGGAGGTTTTGAGGAGGTATGGATTAACGCTTCAATATCGCTTGCTTGTTGGACCACATGCCCTGCATACGTGGCAGGAATGTTAACCGTGCGAGCCAGCAGCGACACGGGCGCAAAATCGGCATGGGAAAACGAAGCTAACCCCGCCAGGTAAGAAAGGTCAATCGTTTGATGACTGCCAAGCAGCGTATAACCATCGGGCGCGGCATTTCTGACATACTGCGAGCCACGTATAGCACCACGGCCAGGCATATTAACCACGTGAACAGACTGGCCTAGATAGGTTTGCGCCGTTTCAAAGATATCCCGAATCAATACATCGGTCGCCCCCCCCTCTCCAAACGGAATCACTAGCGTGATTTCGCGTTGCGGATAGTGGTCGTCGGCAACGGCCAAAGCCATCATCAGTAGAAAACTGCTTAGGACGCCTATTTTAAAACAATAACGCGCTCTTTCCCTGCAACTATACGCCATGCTCCCATCCCCTCATTTTTATTTGTTAACGCATAGCTACTCTTTGCAACATAGCTTTAATTTTCGGCTGCTACCACAAAAGCAGGGATCATTGCGGCGTGGCTTGAGACGCATCACTTCTGGAGTACCGTCTATGTACCACCAGCGGCGCTGTTCAAACACAAAACGCGAATTCTCTTCAAGCCTATGCCAGCGGGCACGCTCTTTGAAATAAGCACGAAAGTGAATATAGCCAATATCGGCTTGGGAAGGAGTCTTTTGTAAATCAGGCGCTTCTTTAATAATTGATAAACCTTTCCACTGTGTATGCGGGTCAGGCAGTAGCTCGACAGGGCGTGTGCTGATATGCCAAGTAGCCAGCAGGTAGTCGGTCAACCCAAGTACAAAGGCGCTATAGCGAGAGCGCATCAACGCCTCAGGCGTAGGGGCTGGTTCGCCATGGTGGTAACGTCCACAGCATAATTCAGTCGGTAAACCAGTACCGCAGGGGCAACTTTTTTCCATTAGAGACATCATAGGGGGGCTCATATATCACGTTTACTTTGGCTTAACCGATAACCCTAAAGACTATCCTATATATGGACTAGGTTTTAGTTCGATATTGGCCCGATGTTAAGCGTATAGTGGCTGAGTAAGATTTTGACAAACGGAGTACGAAACACGACGCAATATTCTTTCCAAAAGCAGCGGAGGTTCTCATGAAGGTCTACAAACCGGAATGGCAGTGCACGTTTAGCGTAAACGAAGGCGCGGAAGAATCAGCTAACTGGAAAGAGCGAGTGGCCTGGCGGCTTCGCGCATTGGCTGACCGTTTAGACGGTGTCGGTCGAACGCTCAAGGTTCATTGCAACGTGACCCCCCAGGTAAGCCAAGAGGAAGTGGATACCTGCCTGGGCAAAGGGTTTGAAGTTACCCAACAGCTATTGACCCAGCTGGCGCATCAGCAGGCTTGTGAAGATGTAATGCGCAATGCCAAGGCCGATCTTTTTGAAGAGAACCACCAGCACTAGTTATCCGCACTAAACCCTAACATTCACTGTGAAGGAGGTTCCCACCCGTTAAGCGGGTGGGGCAACGGTTCGCTTCAAACGAAATTCTACTTTAAGCGCCCTGAAAAGGTTGTTCCAGCGCCTCCCCCATCCGGTTCAAAAAGGCTAAACACGCCTCAAGCTCGCTTTTTTCGATATATTCATCCGGTTGATGCGCCTGGGCGATGCTGCCCGGCCCCAGAATAATCGTTTGTAACCCCTGGCCTTGAAATTGCCCCGCCTCAGTGGCGTAGGCCACTGCGTGGTTGCAGCAGGCACCGGGCAGGTGATCTTTGGCCAAGCGCAGCACGGCGTGGTTATCTCGGTCGGCCAAGCCCGGCACCGTCACATTCAGCGGCTCGGTCACAATATCCACTTCCTTGCCACGAGCCTTTAGTTCGGCACTTAATGTTTTGGCATACGTTTCAAAACGGGCGAATACCCCTTCGAACGTCTCGGTGGGCAGATGGCGGATCTCCCATTCGAACTGGCACTCGCGTGCCATGATATTGATGGCCGTACCGCCCTTGATCTTGCCCACGTGCAGACTGGTGTGGGGTACGTTGAATGCCTCATCCACTTTCCCCTCTTCCACTAGCGCCACCATGGTATCTTCGATAAAGGTCACCAGACGGGCCGCCACATGGATCGCAGAGGTGCCCTGATTGACCTGACTGCTGTGCGCCTCGCGTCCGGTCACCGTGGTGCGCAGGTTGGTTGCGCCTTTCTGGGCCACGACGGGCTGCATGCTGGTCGGCTCGCCGACAATGACGTGAGCGGTGGTCGAGTAGTGCTCATAGAAACGCTGGATCAGCGCAGGCGCACCGACACAGCCAATCTCTTCATCATACGAAAAGCCGAAGTAGATAGGCTGTTGCAGCGGTGCCTTGACCCAGTCGGGCACCATGGCAAGCGCACAGGCGATAAAGCCTTTCATATCACAGGTGCCACGACCGTAAAGCTTGCCATCTCCATTATCAAAAAGGGTGAAAGGGTCGGTCGACCAAGGCTGGCCTTCCACTGGCACCACATCGGTATGGCCTGAAAGCATTACTCCACCCGGCGCGTCGGGGCCGATACGTGCAATTAGGTTCGCCTTGGTTCCGCACGGGCTCATGACCCGCTCCGAGGCGACACCGTAATCATCGAGATAGCTTTCGACAAACTCGATCAGCGCCAGATTGGAGCCTCGGGAAGTAGTATCGAAAGAGACCAGTTTAGTTAATAGCGCTATTGCGTCCGTCATACGCGTCTCGTTGGTTATGCACTTCGTCTAACCCTATCACCGGCTTTCCCGTACGCCTACTGCCAAAGTTGAACGTGGTCATACCCAGTTCACTTAGCGGTCATCAAAATGTCATCTACACTAACTAGTGTTCAGTGCACCCAAGAACCTTAACAAACGCACTGTGCCACCTGGCGATGCCAGGCGATAAGGAGCCTTTATGTCTCGTTTTACGTTACGCGCGTTATCTGCCGGTATCGCGGCGGCTACTCTGAGCATGTCCGCCCACGCTGCCACCGAGATCACCTGGTGGCACTCCATGGGTGGCGAACTTGGCGAGCGCTTAAGCGCCCTTGCCGAAGACTTTAACGCCTCTCAAGATGAATATCGTGTCACGCCCTCCTATCGGGGCGAATACGAACAGACCATGGTCAACACTATTGCCGCCTTCCGCGCAGGCGAGCAGCCCCACATTGTACAGATTTACGAAGTGGGTACCGGCACCATGATGGCCGCCCAAGGCGCCATCTACCCGGTTTATGAGCTGATGGAAGAGCATGGCAACAGTTTTGACCCGGCCGATTATCTGCCCGTGGTGACCGGCTACTACACCGACACCAATGGCAATATGCTCTCCATGCCGTTCAACTCGTCAACGCCGATTCTTTACTACAACAAGGACGTCTTCGAAGCCGCTGGCCTCGACCCGGAAACGCCGCCTACCACTTGGGAGGAAATGGGCGAGATGGGTCAGCAAATTGTCGATGAGGGCGCGGCGTCTTGCGGCTTCACCATGGCCTATGCGGCCAACTGGATCGGCCTGGAAAACTTCTCGGCACTGCACAACCAGCCGGTCGGCACTATGGAAAACGGCTTCGGCGGGCTTGAGACCGAATTCGCCTTTAACGGCGATGTGCAGGCGCGCTTCTGGGATCAGCTGAAAGAATGGAGCGACAGCGGCGTCTACAGCTACGCAGGCCCGGCGAACGGCCCCGATGCGGCGCCCTCGTTCTACTCCGGTGACTGCGCGATGTACATGAACTCGTCAGCGTCGCGGGCCGATGTATTGGCCAACTCTGACTTCGAAGTAGGCTTTGGCATGCTGCCCTACTATGACGACGTGGACGGTGCGCCGCAAAACTCGATTATCGGTGGCGCAACGCTTTGGGTGCTCGCCGGTCACGATGAAGACGAGTACACCGGCGTTGCCGAATTCCTCGAATATCTCTCCTTGCCAGAAGTTCAAGCCGAGTGGCACCAGGGCACCGGCTACCTGCCGATTACCACCGCCGCTTACGAGCTGAGCCAGGAGCAGGGTTACTACGACGAGAACCCGGGTGCGGATATTGCCATCGAACAGATCAACTTAAACGAGCCGACGGAGAACTCCAAAGGCCTGCGCTTTGGCAACTACCCCCAGGTGCGCATGGTTCTGGATGAAGAGTTCCAGGCCGTACTGGCAGGCACCAAGAGCGGTCAACAAGCGCTGGATGATGCGGCACGCCGCGGCAATCAGATCCTGCGCGACTTTGAATCGGCCAATAACTAAGCCCCTCTCGCTACTTGTAAAGGAGCCCCGGCTTTTATAGCCGGGGCTTGTTATAGGAGCCATCCCATACGCCCAGGTTATCTGGGCCTATGGGATGGCTTACTTCCGGCAGCTAACCGCGGCAGTCCAGCCGCACCAAGCGCCTGTAAGACAGGAAGTACCATGCAGACTAAACGTTCTACCTATCAAAACCGGTGGCTCCCCTTTTTGCTATTAGCGCCGCAGTTGGCGATTACGCTGGTATTTTTTATCTGGCCGGCGAGTCAGGCGGTCAAATCAAGCTTCGAGCGTACCGATGCATTCGGTTTCAAGACGACGTTTGTCGGCCTCGATAACTACGCGCGCATTCTGGCGGACCCCAGCTATCTGAATGCACTGGGGCGTACCGCGATTTTCGCCGTCTCGGTCACCGCGCTATCCATGGGTCTAGCACTTTTACTGGCCATTTGCGTTAACCGCGTACTGCGCAGCGCCAAGTTCTACACCACGCTCTTGGTATGGCCCTACGCCGTCGCCCCGGTCGTTGCGGGGGTGCTGTGGTGGTTTCTGTTCAACCCGACCATTGGCCTTCTGCCGCATCTACTCGACTGGTTCGGCATCAACTGGAACCACCGCGTCTCGGGTACCCAGGCGATGATTCTGATCACCATTGCCGCTGCCTGGAAACAGATCTCCTACAACTTTCTGTTTTTCCTCGCCGGGCTTCAATCGGTGCCGCAGTCATTGATGGAGGCGGCGGCCATAGATGGTGCGGGCCCCTTCAAGCGCTTCTGGACCATCGTGCTTCCTCTTTTATCGCCCACCACCTTCTTCCTGCTGATCATCAACATTAACTACGTGATGTTCGACACCTTCGGAGTGATCGATGCCACCACCGGCGGCGGGCCTGGGCAAGCCACCATGACTCTGGTGTACAAGGTTTACACCGACGGTGTGGCGGGGCTGAACATTGGCTCCTCATCCGCCCAATCGGTCATGTTGATGGGCATCGTGATTATTTTGACCTTTATCCAGTTCCGATACGTGGAACGCCGGGTCAACTACTAGCACTTGAAAGCTATTCACTTGGTTGAGTATGAACATGGCTGGATATAAACATGGTTGAAAACAGACCTTTTTTAAATATTCTGACCCACCTGGTGCTGATCGCAGGCGTGCTAGTGGTGGCGTTCCCGGTGTACGTGGCATTTATCGCTTCCACCCACGAACCCAGCGCCTTCGTGCGTGGGGTGCTGCCGTTGCTCCCTGGCGACAACATGCTTGAATCCTACGGGCAGATGCTCAGTTCCGGTTGGCAAGTGGGCGGCACGCCGCCGGTCTGGCTGATGCTGGGTAACTCACTGATCATGGCGCTGACAATTGCCGTCGGTAAGATCGCCATTTCGATTCTCTCCGCTTTTGCGATTGTCTATTTCCGCTTCCCGTTTCGCATGCTGGCGTTCTGGGTCATTTTCATCACCCTGATGCTCCCGGTCGAAGTTCGCATCATCCCCACCTACGCCGTCGTGGCAAACCTGGGCATGCTCAACTCCTATGCGGGGCTAACCCTTCCGCTGATTGCCTCAGCGACTGCGACCTTTTTGTTCCGCCAGTTTTTTATGACCGTACCGGAAGAGTTAATGGAAGCAAGCCGGGTCGATGGTGCCGGCCCCATGAAATTTTTCCGCGATATTTTGCTGCCCATCTCGATCACCAATATCGCCGCACTTTTCGTGATCATGTTCATTTACGGCTGGGTGCAGTACCTATGGCCGCTTCTGGTCACCACAGAGGAAGACTTCTACACCATCGTGTTGGGTATCAAGCGCCTGATGGCCTCGTCCGACCGGGTGCCTGCCTGGAACCTCATCATGGCAACCGTCACGCTTGCCATGCTGCCCCCGGTGTTGGTAGTGCTGTTTATGCAGCGACTGTTTGTGAAGGGCCTGACCGAGACGGAGAAATAAGATGGCCAGTATTACCTTGGAAGGGCTTAGAAAAACCTACGCAGGCAACGTGCAGGCGGTTAAAGGCATCGACCTTGCGATTGAAGACGGTGAGTTTGTGGTGCTGGTGGGCCCTTCGGGCTGCGGTAAATCCACACTGTTACGCATGGTGGCCGGGCTTGAAACGATTACCGACGGTACGCTCAAGATTGGCGATCGGGTGGTCAATAAGCTCGAACCTGCCGAGCGCGATATCGCTATGGTGTTCCAGAACTATGCGCTCTACCCGCATATGACGGTGTACAACAACCTCGCTTACGGGCTCAAAAACCGCGGCTTTAAAAAACCCGAGATCGAAGAGCGTGTGCGCAAAGCGGCGAAGATGCTCGAAATTGAGGAGTATTTAGAGCGTAAGCCGCGCAAGCTCTCCGGCGGTCAGCGCCAGCGGGTGGCTATGGGCCGGGCATTGGTACGCGAACCCGCGGCCTTCTTGTTCGACGAGCCGCTCTCTAATCTGGATGCCAAGCTACGCGTGCAGATGCGCGTGGAGATCAAGCAGCTTCAGCGCCGCTTGAAGACCACCAGCCTCTATGTAACCCACGACCAGTTAGAGGCGATGACCCTAGGCGACCGCTTGGTGGTGCTTAGCGCCGGAAAAATCGAGCAGGTGGGCACGCCCATGGAGATCTACTCCCGCCCCGCATCAATGTTTGTGGCGGGCTTTATTGGCTCGCCCGCCATGAACATGGTGCCGCTTGAATACCTGCAAACGCGTGGTACCCATGACCTGCTAAGCGACCTTCCTCCCAACACCGATACGGTAGGCATTCGCCCAGACGATATGCGTCTGGCACCGCCAAATACTCCACACCTGGTGGTCGAATCGACGCTTGAGCTTTTTGAAGCCGCCGGCGCCGAGAGCCATCTTTACGTGCGACTCGCCGACAGCGACCAACCCACCGTGATTCGGGTAAGCGGCCAACCGCCGGTCAAGGAGGGAGAAACACTGCGCTTTTTTGTCACCCGCGAAGCGCTCCACCCCTTTAACAGCACTACGGGACAACGAACTAACGCTCCCTAACTAAGCCGAACTTGCTCAACAGGGTGGTGTAATAAACGCTATTACTCACCCTCAAGGTCCGCTATTAGTGCCTTCATTTCTGCGATCTCTTCGCGCTGAGTCTCGATAATCGTATCGGCGAGTTCGCGTACGCGGGGGTCTGAAATCTGGGCGCGTTCACTGGTCAGAATGGCGATGGAGTGGTGCGGAATCATCGCCTTCATGTAGGAGACGTCATCTACCGTCTGCTGGCTGCGCACCAGCCACAGCGCTCCGGCAAATATTGAGATGCTGCCCACAAAAATGGCTATATTCACGCCTTTTTTAGAGTACATATCAAGCATGAAACCCAGCATGACAACTGTCATTGTGGCACCCATGACGATTGCCATGTAGGTACGGGTTTCACTAAAAGTAACATGGTCTAGCTGGTAAGTGTTCAGGTACATCAATACCAGCATTATCACAGTGGCCGTCACAATCATCGCGCCAAAGCGTATATACATTTTCATCGTATTCCTCCTTGAATCAACCAACGAAGTTACGAGTGTAGATACTGATCCGTTATCCTGCCGGATGGCAACGCTGGAAACGCTTTTTATGCTAGCGTCATATTCGTGCTCTGGCACCCTGGCAGTAAAGGTAGCGCACTGGTGTTGCTATCTAACGCTCCGTGGTCAAACCGTTATTTTCGCTACACTGATGTGATTGCGACCTCAGCATATGCCAGCAGGCTGCTTTGCTCTTTCTGGAGGTTTGCGCACAATTAAAAGGGCCGCCAATTCCTGACGGTTGGTGGCCCCTTTTCACTGACGTTAACACTTAATCGCGGCGAGCCTGATCGACAATCCGCCCTTCAACCGGGTAGGTCACCTCGCCCAGCGACACCATATAGTCGCGCAGCATCTCCCAATCGGTATTGCCGACAATGGTACTGCGCCCATCGTTATAGGCGGCTTCCAGCGCTGAATGACTATCGCCGCCAGCGGCAGTGAAGTTATTGGTGGCGATGGTGTAGGTGCGTTCAAGCGCGATGTCTTGAAGCGTGCCGTCTTCTATCACTTTAAGGCTCACCACCCGCTCGCCGGCAGGCTGACGGCTGTCATAGACCACTTCAGTGCCGCGCGATACCTGCAAAAAGGCGCCGCTTTCAATCGGCACATTTGCCAGCGCGATCTCAAAGGTTTCCAGAAGCTCGGCGCCCGTTACTTCCATCAGCGTGAGGCGATTGCCAAAGGGTTGCACCGCGATCAACTCGCCCACGGTGACATCGCCTACCGGGATAGGCCCACGAATGCCGCCACCATTTTGCAATGCCAGCACAGTTTGAGGGTCGACTCGGCGGGCAGCGTTGAGCTGCCCGTCGGCAATCAGGTTACCCAGTGCCGTTTCATCAGCGCGCACGCTTTGCTCATCACCGTTGCCATGGCGTGGATTGGGCAGGGTTGAAACTACCCGAGCACCTATTAGCGTATCGCGCACCTCCTCGATTTTCGCCGTAAACGGCGCCAACAGGGCGGCAGCGTCGGCGTCCGGCTCGCGCTCCTCGGTGGCGAGCAGTTCACCGTTGGCTTCCAGCACATTGCTGTTATCATCGAACGTTACCTGCATGACGCCCAGGTACTGCCCGTACTCGCCTGCCTGACCGATCACGGTGGGCGCTATCGGCTCGCCCCGGTCGTTTTCGGTCAGCATTACAGGTGTTTGCAAGCGAGTATGGCTGTGCCCGCCGATGATCACGTCCACCCCTTCCACGTGCTGGGCGAGTAGCAAGTCGTTGCCCATACTCGGGTCGCTGTCGTAGCCCAGATGAGTAAGGGCCACGATCTTGTCGATACCCTGCGCTTCAAATTCAGCCACCATCGCCTCGGCCGCTTCCCGGTAATCGCCAATCATAACGTTGCCGGGGCTGGAGATGGTGTCACTGCTTGGCGTGCTCAAGCCGAAGATGCCGATTCGCTGCCCTTCATGTTCGACGACGATACCGTCGTAGAGGTGGCCGGGCTGGGGTTCGGCGCTGATCGATTCGCCCAGCTGATCGGCAAACTCAGGTGGCGTGGAAAAGTCCAGATTGGCGCCGAGGATAGGAAAATCAGCCGCGGCAAAAAAAGCGGCAAGGGCTTGATGACCCTTTTCCGGATTGCCCAGATCAAACTCATGATTGCCGGGCACGAAAGCGTCGTACCCCATCAGGTTCATGAATTTGATGGCGTCCTGCCCCTGGTATTCGGTGAAATAGAGCGTACCCGAGAAGATATCTCCGGCATCCAACAGCAGGCCGTCACCGAATCGCTCGCGCGCCTCGGCCAAAGTGGTGATGAGCTGGGGATAGTGGTCGGTACGTCCATGTAGATCATTGGTATGGAAAATGGTCAGCGTATAGGGCGCGGCATATGCCGATGTGGTGAGCAGCCCCGTCGCTATCCCTAGCGCAATACCGTGAGGAATAAAACGCATCAGCATGGTTCCTTTTATACAGTGTTATAACAAAACAATAGCGTGCCCTAAAAGCCTGACAAATTGGTGACGGCAGTAAGCAGACTGGATAGCGCTAAATGCTCAAGCAGTCGTGTCATGAGATCGAGATAAGACCGCCATCTGCACTACACCTAAGTGTCATCAAGGGCTGCCACTCTATGGGGCGATCATTCCATGCCAGACAAGCTACTGCTGTGTTGCCTCTGGCATCTCCTCTCTAGGGAAGCTCATATGCACAACTCACTCCTCGCGCTTGCACTCACCACTGCCGCAACGCTAGCTACCACCACGACTGCCTACGCCAATGACGATTTAAGCGGCATCTGTCCTAGCCCGCTGCGCATGGCCGACACGGGTATTGAAGGCATGGGACCGCTGGCAGAAGCGTTTGGCCCCTTCGCTGATGCATTCGAGGAAACGACCGGTCTTGAACTTAAGATGTTTAGCCTAAGCAACCGTACAGCGGCGGGTACGGCACTTCAGTATGACGATGTGGATCTGGTATTTGCCGGACCTTCCGAGTTCGTGCTGTTCGACCGCGAAAGCGATATTGAAATTCTGTTTGCCATCGAGCGCCCGCACTATGGAAGCAGCTTTTACGTGCCCGCAGAAAGTGATATCGAATCTCTTGAAGATTTAGCAGGTCACCGCGTAGCACTAAAAGATGTTGGCTCTACCAGCGGGCATATTTTCCCAAGCCAGATGCTGGTGGATGCCGGATTGGATATTAACCGGGACCTAGAAATTATCATGGCGGGCGATGCACGTATTGCCGCCCTGGTTAATGGCGATGTCGACGCCATGGGCGGCGGCAACCGTGACATTGATGAGATTCAGGCAATGGATCCTGGCGGCGAATACCGTGTTATCGCCACCAGCGACGTACTGCCTGGCGACCCGGTAATCATGCGGGGCTCTTTGGATGAAGCTTGTAAAACAGCACTGCGTGACACGCTAAGTGACAATGCCGATACGCTGTGGAGTGCACTGATAGCCACGGAACGTAACGAAGGAAAATTCTTAAACCGAGATTCATCACTGGGCTTTGACCGCACCAATGAAGATTACGACGTAGTGCGTCAAGCGTACGAAGCCGCAGGCATTCCTCTTTAACAAGTAGTTACCCAATACGCACAGGGACGTGCCGTTTAAAGGTTTCGACATGATGGTCTATGACACCCTCCTCCTGGCCGCAATACAGGAGGTTTTTGTATGAATGCGATAACGATTACTGAATTGCATAAATACTACGCAACGCTTCATGTACTGCGCGGCTTAAATCTCAGTGTTACCCAAGGCGAATGCGTTATTTTGTTGGGCGCCAATGGATGCGGTAAATCGACATTAATGCGCTGTCTCAACGGCTTGGCACCTCATGATCAAGGCTCTATCCACATCCTTGGCGAACCGCTAACGCGCTTATCGCCAGCCAAACTGCGCAGGCTGCGCCAGAAAATAGGTGTTGTGTTCCAGCAGTTCAATCTGGTGCAAAACGTGAGCGTTTTCCAAAACGTTTTATATGGTGCACTCGGTCAGCAGCGCTTAGGGCTTCTTACCAGTCTTTCCTGTTTCGCCAGCAATGAGCTGCGTGAGCGGGCCATGGCGGCGCTTGAGCGAGTAGGGTTGGCGCATAAAGCACAGGCTGACTGTCGGGCACTTTCGGGAGGCCAGCAGCAGCGCGTGGCTATCGCCAGAACGCTTATGCAGGATGCCGAAATTATTATTGCAGATGAGCCTGTTGCCAGCCTTGATCCTAAAGCCGGCCGTGAAATCATGGACTTATTGCTGGATGTCGTAACGGAGCGAGGCATGACGGTGCTCTGCACTTTGCATCAGCTTGAACTCGCCCAGCAGTATGGTGACCGCATTGTGGGGATGAAAGCGGGAAGAATTGTCCTGGACGTGCCACGTCAACAGGTCGCCATGGACGATATGCAGCACCTGTATCAAGGCGAGACCCGCGTCGATCAACCACCGCTGTCCACTACTCCCCGTTTAACGCCCGCCACCCACTAGCCGCCGAGAGCAGCCCATGTCTACCAATCACCCCCTTGAGACGGCATTACCGCCCCGATTTAGACGACCCTCACTATTTACCTGCGCTATTGTTTTGGTTTTTTTAGCCCTGTTTATTCAAGGCGCTATGGCAACCAATGTCACGCTTGAACGCTTGCTGCGCGGAATCGTTAATCTGGGACATTTTTTGGGTCGCGCCTTTCCTCCAGATCTCAGCAATCTGGATGTATTGGCATGGTCTATGTTCGAGACACTGAACATTGCCATTGTGGGCGTGACCATTGGGATAATACTTAGCCTGCCGTTTGCCTTACTGGCAGCACGCAATACCGCACCCACACCTTGGGTTCGCACCATAACGCGATTTATAGTGTCTACCATGCGCACCATTCCGGATTTGATCTGGGCACTTATTTTCGTGGTTGCCGTTGGCTTGGGCCCAATGGCTGGCGTGCTGGCGATCATCATGGATACCATTGGTTTTGCAGCGCGCTTTTTCTCGGAACGTATCGAAGAAGTCCATCCCGGCCCTTCTGAAGCGCTCAGCGCCACCGGCGCGGGCAAGCTTTCGGTAATCGGCGGGGCGATCCTGCCTGAAACATTAGCCTCCATGACGGCTACCAGCTTGTATAGCGTCGAAAAGGCCCTGCGCTCAGCAGTTACTTTAGGCCTGGTCGGGGCTGGCGGTATCGGTGTTGAGCTGGCCGCCGCCATGCGGCTTTTCAATTTTGACCGCGCATTGACTATTATTTTGCTCATCCTGGTGGTCGTGATCGGTTTTGAGCAGCTGTCATCGCAAATTCGCAAGCGTGTTATTTAATTGGCAGGGCATGCACTGCCCTCGCCGTTTTATAGAAGAAGGCTTTACACGACGCTACCACGGCAACGATTCCCCATTGCTATGCCAAAAGCCGCCGCTATTTTCCTGCGTCAGCGTTTTGATACATGCAGCAATGCCCGTGGCGGCTTCCTGAGGGCTGATCATCCCGCCAAAATTAACCATGCGTGTTTTTACATAGCCTGGGTGTATTTGCGCCACGGCAATACCTCGTGGTTTAAGATCCATTGCCAGGGATTTCCCAAAAGCGTTCAACGCCGCCTTGGATGCACGATAGCCATAGCGGCCGCCGGAGTCGTTATCGGCAATCGACCCCATGCGACTGGTGATGTTGGCAATCTTGCTGCCGTCCTGCATCAACGGCAGCAGTGCCTCACAAACCCGCAAAGGTGCATAGGCATTGATTTCCATTTGTTCACGAATGCTGTCGAAATCAAGATGACCTAACGATTCATCGCGCAAGAGACCCGCGTTATTGATTAATAAATCCAGTTTTTGACTATCAAGCGCTTGTACCAAACGCTCAACATCCTCGGGCTTGGTCACATCGATACCTTCAATAACACGGTCAGCCACCCGCTTAAGCTCTTCTGATGATTGGCGGCAAACGCCAATTACCTGCCAATCTTCATCTCTATAGTGTGCCGCCAGTGCTAATCCGACTCCTCGGTTGGCGCCGGTAATAAGTACGGTTTGTTGTTTCACTGTCTTTTCCACGTTGTCTTCTCCAAGCGATATGGGGGTAGATAAAGCCATACTGGCTATAAACGTAGCGTGCTGGCTTTAAAAGAGAAACGCAAAACCCGCACTTAACTTAGGTTTAAAACCCAGACTTAAGCTTTTACAAGCTTAAGTCGCTTAACTACCTTTGAAGCAAGGCGTTAAAACCCGCAAAGAGGAGCCTGCGACAGGAAAAACAAGGGGCCCATGGAGGAGTACCCGTATGAACCGACCGTGCACAATTAAATTTGATGATAAAGAATTAACCGGTAACGCCGATGAGCCGTTGATTGATTTTCTGGAAAGCCATGGCATTTCTTTACCTAGCGTCTGCTACCACCCTTCTCTAGGCGCTATTGAAACGTGCGATACCTGCTGGGTCGAGGTTAACGGCGAAATGAAACGTGGCTGTACGCTGCGTACCGAAGAAGGCCTTAATATTTCTAGCCGTAGCACCCAGGCTACGGCGGCTCGCCATGAAGGCATGGACAGGTTGCTCGCCAAGCACGAGCTTTATTGCACTGTTTGCGAGAATAACAACGGCGATTGCCGTGTGCATAACACGCTGGTAGAGATGGATATCCCCATTCAGCGTTATGAATTCCAGCCCAAGCCTCACCCCAAAGATACCTCCAGCCCGTTTTATACCTATGACCCGGACCAGTGCATTCTGTGCGGTCAGTGCGTGGAAGCGTGCCAGAACGTCGAGGTCAACGAGACGTTAAGCATTGATTACGCCAGTGAAAATCCGCGCGTACTGTGGGATGGCGGCAAAGAGATCAACGACTCAAGCTGCGTTCACTGTGGCCACTGTGTCACGGTTTGTCCGTGCAATGCGCTGCAGGAAAACAGCATGTACGGCCAGACAGGCCCTCTGACCGCTCTGCCCTGGTCGCTTAAACGCCCCATGATCGAAGTGGTCAAAGAGATCGAAAACACCACCAGCGCCAAACCCATCACCGGCATTTCTGAGCTGGATGCCGCTTGGCGCCAACCGGGTATTAAGCGTACTAAAACGGTATGCACCTACTGCGGGGTGGGTTGCTCGTTTGAGATGTGGACCCAGGATCGCAAAATCCTCAAGGTTCAACCTACGCCAGAAGCCCCCGCTAACGGCATTTCCACCTGCATCAAGGGCAAATTTGCTTGGGATTTCGTTAACAGCAAAAAACGCCTCACGACACCGCTGATTCGGGAAAATGGCCGATTCCGTGAAGCTAGTTGGGATGAAGCGCTGGACTTAGTGGCCCGCCGATTGATGGATGTACGCGATACCCACGGCCCACAGAGCATTGGCTTTATTGGTTCCAGTAAAGCCAGTAACGAAGAGGCTTACCTGACGCAAAAGATTGCCCGGCTGATTATTGGCACCAATAGCGTGGATAACTCATCCCGTTATTGTCAAAACCCGGCGACCAAAGGGCTTTTCCGCACGGTGGGTTATGGTGGCGATGCCGGTACTATTAAGGATATAGAACAAGCTGAAGTGGTGGTACTGGTAGGCAGCAATACCGCCGAAAACCATCCGGTAATTGCCTCACGTATCAAGTCATCACAGAAGCTGCACGGCCAAAAGCTGGTAGTGTTCGACCCCCGCAAGCATGAAATGGCTGAGCGCGCGAACATCTTTCTACGCCCTAATGCCAGCACCGATTTAATTTGGGCCTCGGCCCTATCGCGCTATATGTTCGATAACGACTTGGCCGACTATGAATTCCTCGAGCGCTGGGTCAATAACGTCGATGAATACCGTGAATCACTGGCCCCGTTTACCCTTGATTTTGCCGAACAGAAAACCGGCATTCCCAAGCAGCAGCTGGTTGAGGCCGCCGAGTTAATCGGCAGGGCAAAAAGTGTGTGCCTGTTATGGGCCATGGGGATTACTCAGCACAGCCACGGCTCGGATACCAGCACCGCGCTCTCCAATCTGCTGTTGGTGACGGGCAACTACGGCAAACCGGGTACCGGCGGCTACCCCATGCGAGGCCACAATAACGTGCAGGGTGCTAGCGACTTTGGCTGCTTACGCAACATGTACCCAGGCTATGAAAAGGTCACCGACGAAGACGCCCGCAGGCGCTGGGCCAAAGGTTGGGGTGTTGATCCAAGCCAACTTTCCTTAAATGAGGGCTGGGGCAACTTTCTGATGGTCCAGGCAGCGTCTGAAGACGAACTCAAAGCTATGTACATCATCGGCGAAGAGACAGCTTTTTCTGATGCCAACACCCATAACGTCCATTCCGCATTTGAAAGCCTCGACTTTATGGTAGTACAGGATCTCTTCTTGAGCCGTACCGCTGAGTTTGCCGATGTGGTGCTCCCCGCCTGTCCCAGCGTCGAGAAAGAGGGCACGTTTGTGAATACCGAGCGGCGTATCCAGCGCTTTTACCAGGTGCTGGAACCGTTAGGCGACAGCCGCCCCGACTGGCGTATTCTGACGGATCTTGCCGCGCGTATGGGCCACGACTGGGGTTACACCCACCCCTCCGAGATCATGGCAGAGTGTGCGGCTATATCACCACTGTTCGCCGGAGTCAGCTATGAGCGCCTGGAAGGTTGGAAGTCGCTGCTCTGGCCGGTTGCCGAAGACGGTACCGACACGCCACTGCTGTATACCGATGGGTTCCCCACCGAAGATGGCAAGGCCAATTTGTTTGTTCTTGAGTGGCAAGAGCCTGCTGAAGCCGCTGATGATGAATACGATTTCATGTTGGATAACGGCCGTTTGCTGGAGCACTTTCAAGGCTCCAACCAAACTGGGCGGTCTCAGGGCATCTGGGACCAGGTACCCGGCAGTTTTGTAGAAGTAAGTCCGGAGCTCGCGGCCGAGCGCAACATTCAAGACGGCACCTGGGTGCGCATCACCTCGCGCCGGGATAGCCATGAATTCCCAGCCTTGGTTACCGACCGCGTCGCTGGTAAGACGCTCTACCTGCCGATTCACTTTGGCAAGCCTGGAGTTAATGGGTTAACCGGTGAACACACCGACCCGGTTGTTCATACGCCTGCCTACAAGGAAACGGCCGTTAAGCTTGAGGTACTGGATAAACGCACCGAGCCGCCGCTTCCCAGCACCAACTACCGTTTTGGAAAACGCACGCCCAATGCAGGCGTCGCCGTCGAGGTGAAGTGGGCCAACGAGGATTATACGTTGCCGCCTGCCCAGCAAACCAATCCGAGGAAAATGTAATGGCCGAACGAATTGCCCACGACGTGACGCCGCCCAAAATCGGTCCGGATGCTCAAGAAGAGCTCGATAGGCTTGTGCAAACGCTCCATGAACACGGCGTGCTTCGATTTGCCAACGATGTGGTGGCTTCCAATCATGAGCTATTGCGTATTCTTGTTGGGGGATTAAATAAACCAGGCACGCTTAATGCCATCCAGAACCTTTCAGTGATCGCCATGACACTCTCGACGCTGCCGCCGGAACGTTTTTATCAAGTGATGTTTGCACTCAAAGAAGGAATTGAACAGGTCGGCAACCACCGCCATGACGAAGCGGAGGGCCATTCCTATAAGAGTAGGAGCAAAGGGAAATATCAAGAGAAGGACAGCGCCCCCGGCATCACCGGCATTTATCGTCTGCTCCATGACGACGAGCTGTGGTATGCCATCCAACCGGTTCTGGCGGGTCTGCGCGCTTTCTCCGAGCGGCTCGACAGGCCTGTAGACAAGCCGGTGACGGATTTCACCGGCAAACCTACCGAAGGCCCGTGAGAATGGTGAATCAAATCAGCGCCTCAGTACACATATTACCAAGGCAAGGCTCATGTTTTGACATACCCCGCTGAGTTTCTAGGCTTACAGGCGCATGCAATCTAAAACGTTAGATTAACGACACCTTCGATTAACAGGGAAGCTATCGAAATGAAATATCGTCCATTAGGAAATTCAGGCCTATTGGTATCTGAAATCGTTCTGGGTACCGTACCGTTTGGAGGAAGTGGCGGCTTTGAAAAGGCCGCCAGTGTTGATGTAGAAGGCGCGCGACGCCAGATTGACATGGCGATTGATGCCGGGGTTAACCTGATCGATACCGCCGATCTTTACTCCATGGGCGAGGCGGAAGAAATTGTAGGCAAGGCGCTGGGCAACAAGCGCCAGGAGATGATTCTTGCTTCCAAGGCCAGAAGCCCCATGGGCGATAACCCCAACCACAGCGGCTTTTCACGCTATCACTTGATAAACGCTTGCGAAGCCAGCCTGAAACGCCTGAATACCGACCATATCGATTTGTACCAGATCCATAACTGGGATGGTGTTACGCCCGTTGAAGAGATGCTTTATGCACTTGATCATCTGGTGCAAAGCGGCAAGATCCGCTATTACGGCACTTCCAACTTTACCGGCTGGCAGATGATGAAGACCATCGGCAAGGCCGAACTGCATAACCTTGTCAAACCCATCAGCCAGCAGATTTACTACACGCCGGAATCCCGCGAGGCCGAGTATGAGCTGATGCCACTGGCGATCGATCAGAACATTGGCACGCTGGTATGGGGGCCGCTCGGTGAAGGCCTTTTCAACGGTAAGGTACGTCGAGGTCAGAAAGCGCCTGAAGGCACTCGCCAGGGCAACGGCTGGCCTGAGCCCTATGTACATGACATGGAGCGCGCGTTTGATATTATCGAGCTGTTAGCTGAGATTGGTGAAGCGCACGACGCCTCTATTCCGCGCACTTGCCTTGCTTGGCTGAAGGACCGCCCCGGCGTAACCTCATTGATTGTCGGCGCACGCAACGAAGAGCACCTGAAAGATGACCTGGCCGCGGCAGAGCTTACGCTAAGCCAGGAAGAGATTGATCGTCTTGAAGCCGCCACGCGTCCGGCCCCGCTTTACCCTTACTGGCATCGCGTCGTGGCAGGTATGGACCGCATCGACAAGGCCGAGCAGCCGTTTATCGACAACTACCGTAACACCATCGATAACCGGGATGACGAGCGCTAAAAACACACTACCGATTGAGCTGTCTCAGCCGGTGGCGAACCATTACAACGCCAAAAAGTCGGTATGGAGTTATCCATACCGACTCAAGATCGAAGTAAAGCTTAAAGCAGTAACGAACCTACACTAGCCATTAAAAGTGGTAACGAGCACCTACCGCGTAATACATATCTTCTTCGTAGTCGTTAACGGCATCAAGATTTCTGTCGTTAAGTTCAAGGAACATATCGAAGTTTTTGCTTAGCTTGTACATTGAACCTAGCGCCCAAGCGTTACGGTCGCTGCTAGCACCGGCCACGTCGATGTTGTAGTAGTCGGCGAAGAACGCCCAAGAATCGATAACGAAGGTAGCACCTACGCCGATTTTATCGAAACCACCACCGTAAACGTCGTTATCGCTGCGGGTTTCATAACCTACACGGGCAGAGAAAGCATCTGTAATGATAAAGGCACCTGTCGCGCCGTAGCGCATTTCATCATTACCACCGCCAATCGCGACATCGTCAACAAAACCTAGAGCCAAACGCGCTGGTCCAGCTTCATAGACTACGCCACCTTGAACAGCAATATCACTGCCACCGGTTTCTTCAATTTCGGCTTCGGTCAGGCCGCGCTCAGAGAAGTGCTTGGCAGAAATAACCGCCTGGAAACCTTCTATTTCCGGCGTTTTATAACCGATAGAGTCGCCGCGTGCCTGAACACCACCGCCTGCAAATTCATAGCCGCGCTCAACGTAAACGTCGAAGGGGGTCATGACGTAGTTGTCATAGAAGCTGTTGTAGTTACCCGCCATGAACGTACCGAACTGCTCACTTTCCAGGCCCAGATAGCTATTACGCACTTCATCAAAACCGGGGCGGCTACGCTCATCACCCGTGAAGCGCCACTCTACACGGGCAAAAGCACGCAGGTCATTAGTAATTTGATGGCCGGCTGTGATGCGCAAACGCGAACCAAAGTTACGGAATTCTTCGCCGTTATCAACGCCGTCTTTAGCACCGCCCCCCCTCAAAACCCATGGCGATACGGCCGTAAATATCTAGCGTTGTGCCGTCCTGGTCATACACCATCGCGCCTTGAGCTGCAGAGGCGCCTAATAAACCACAAACCCCTAACGCTAGTGTCGTTTTCTTAAACATGTTCGATCCCGTTGAAATAATCGTATATTTTTTTAATAAAAAGGTTCTAAACGAACATGAGCTCGTCTGATCCTCAACGCTGCAAATAGTAATGGGCTTATATTTCATTTTTTTTAAAGTTTTAATATTTTTTAGTAACTTATGGACCCTATTTAATATTCAACAAAAAATGACTAAAAACCGTAACAAATCCTTAATAAAGCCATATACTGAAAAAAACTAATTATTATTTACTTTGTGTCATCACATATTCACTACCTTGACTTGGCAGTGTCACTGTCTCTGGCCACACTGAATTAAAATGTGATAAAGGGATGGATCGCGTATGCGGCTTTGTATCGTTAGCGAAACATGGGCACCGGAAATAAACGGCGTTGCCCATACGTTGAGTCGGCTGCATCAAGAGCTCTACCGACAGGGCGTTGAGGTTGATGTAATTCGACCCCGGCCACGCGTAACAGGTGAGACCGCTAATGTTAAACAGGAACTGCAGGTTAAACGGTGCGTTTTGCCTGGCTACACGGATGTCCAGGTAGGTTTGACTCGCCCTTCCACGCTACGGCGTTTTTGGCGCGAACATCGCCCAAGCGTGGTGTATCTCGCTACACAAGGTCCTCTCGGCTGGGCAGCACGACAGGCCGCACGTCAGCTTAATATCCCGCTGGTGGCTGGCTGGCACACCAATTTTGATCACTATTGCCACGATTACGGCGTGCCCTGGCTTGAATCAGCCACGCGTCGCTATCTGCGCTATTTTCATAACGGCTGTGAACTTACCCTGGTACCTACCCAGCTTCAGGCTACGGCATTGGGCAAACAGGGTATTCGTAACGTTCATGTCATGTCGCGCGGCATTGAGGGTGAGCAGTTTTCGCCTGCTCACCGTGACGCCGAGCTACGTAAGCAATGGGGTGTAAACGCGTATCAACCTGTAGCGCTTTATGCGGGCCGTCTGGCCGCAGAGAAAAACCTCACGCTTCTACAGGAAACTTTACAAGCCATGCGTGCAGTACGCCCGGATATGGCACAGGTGATTGTGGGTGATGGCCCTGGCCGAGCGCAGCTTGAAAAAGCGCTACCCGAGGCGCGCTTCACAGGCTTTGTGGATAAACAGGAACTGTCCCGCCACTACGCAAGCGCCGATTTGTTTATCTTTCCTTCGCTTTCTGAAACCTGGGGTAACGTGGTTGCAGAGGCCATGGCAAGCGGCTTGGCCGTCGTGGCTTACCGGCATGCCGCCAGCGCCGAGTTGATTCAAAACGGCCATAACGGCATTACCGTCACGCCTGATGACAGCGAAGCCTTTCAGCAGGCGGCGGTTGAACTCTGCCAACATCCGGCCGATTACGCGCGGTTAGGACGTGTCGCACGCCTACGGGCGCTTGAGCAAAGCTGGTCGGGCATTGCCGATCAGTTTATGCAGTATCTCCAACAAGCCCAGGAGGCTTATCATGCGTCCACGCCCACTTGTCGTGTTCGATCGTCTTGACCTACTGGAGTGGCAGCTCTGTCAGCGCGTTACGCGTCTGAATCTGTTTCGCCCTTGGCGTATTACTCTTCAGGCCGCCAGCCGATTAGGTGATTGGCCCATCTGGGTACTGCTGATTGCCGCTCAGCCCTGGCTACAGCCGGACGGTGCCTGGCGCATTATGCAATACAGCAGCATTGCCCTGGCTGCCATGGCGGTGTATCGGCTGATCAAAACACGCCTCTGCCGCGAACGGCCCTTCATTACTTATCTAGACGGCGTACACTGCGGCGAACCCGCCCGCGACCGCTATAGCTTCCCAAGCGGGCATACCATGCACGCGGTACTGTTTAGCGTACTGGTGGCCGCTCATACACCATGGCTGCTTCCCATTGTGTTACCTCTAGCATTGCTGATCGCTATTTCCCGGGTGGGCCTTGGGCTGCACTACATTAGCGATGTCATCGCTGGCGGCGCTATCGGCTATGGCTTCGCTTTTCTTAGCCTTTATTGGATGGGCTAAAGTAAACTTTTCGCCATTTCAAGCGTTAGGCACTAAATTAAGACCAACCCTGTCATTTAACGGTCTTGCGAAGGCATTGTCCTTACGCATTCATTAGGGAGCGATGTAATGACCATGACGGTTGGCGAACTCTTTATTGCGCTTGTGATCATTGCGCTAGCGCTTGTGGTTAGTAACGCGTTAAGGCTTAGGATCACGTGGCTACGCAAGCTTTTTCTACCCAGCTCGGTGATTGCCGGACTGATACTTTTATTGCTGGGACCTGACGTTATTGGCCGCCTGATGCCTACCCTGTTTGAAGATAGCCCGGGCCTGTTTCCCGCCTATGTGCAAGAGAGCTGGGCGGCCTTGCCGGGTCTGTTGATTAACGTCGTGTTTGCCGCTTTGTTTATCGGCAAGGCCATTCCTGGCCTTCGAACCATCTGGCTTCGCGCCGGGCCTCAGGTCGTGGTAGGCCAAACCATGGCCTGGGGGCAGTATGTCGTAGGCCTTACCTTAGCGCTTTTGGTATTAACGCCGTTATTTAACATGAACCCCATGGTGGGCGCGCTCATCGAGATTGGTTTTGAAGGCGGCCATGGCACGGCAGCAGGCATGGCTGATACGTTCGCCGACCTAGGCTTTGAGGAAGGCGCTGACCTTGCCTTGGGGCTAGCCACCGTAGGGATCGTGGCCGGTGTGCTTATTGGCACCCTGATGATCAACATCGCCGCCCGCCGTGGGGTAATTATCCCCACCAAAGAGAACGATTCTCCGGATGATCTGATGCGCGACGATGAGCGCCCTTCCACCGAAGAATTTAGCGAGTTTAAAAAAGACCTTACCCACGAAGCAGGCACCACCGACCCGCTTAGCCTGCATATTGGTTTGGTGGGCATTGCTATTCTAATTGGTTGGCTGCTGCTTTCTGGCCTGCAATGGATCGAGCAGGTTACCTGGGCACGTAACGATGGCCTCGAAATACTCGCCCACGTGCCGCTGTTTCCTATCGCGATGATCGGTGGGGTGATCGTCCAGTTAGTGGTGACTCGCTTTGGCCTAGAGCGCCACGTATCCACACGCACCATGGCGCGAATTGCCGGTACTGCGCTTGATTTTACCATCGTGGCGGCACTGGCCACGCTGTCACTCACGACGCTGGGCGAATACTTTCTGCCGTTTTTGCTACTCTCGGTAGCCGGTATTGGCTGGGGGTTATTCGTGCTGATCGTAATTGCTCCACGGGTTATCCCAGAGAACTGGTTTGAGCGGGGCATTGGTGACTTTGGTCAGTCCATGGGGGTAACGGTCACGGGCCTTCTATTAATGCGGATGGCTGACCCGAAGAACACCTCAGGGGCATTTGAAAGCTTTGGCTACAAACAGCTCATGTTTGAACCGATTGTAGGCGGTGGCTTGTTCACTGCGGCTGCGCTGCCGCTGATTGCCGAGTTTGGTGCTGTAGCTGTCCTGATATTCACCGGACTTTTAACCTTGGGCTGGCTGGCCTTTGGTTTACTCTACTTTGGCCGTTTGGTACCCGAACGCGGCCGAGGCCGTTGGCAGCAGAAATAGCCTTGGTCAGATAGCCACTTATTATAAAGCCTCATGCCCACGTAAGCGGGCATGAGGCTTTATAGGGTGCTACTAAAGGTATGGCTAACAGGTTTTCGCTAGGGGTTTGAGTTATATGGCATTGGACAGCAACGTCATACCACCACTCTTTTAGGCTCAAAGTTCGGGCGGTATATCGTCCGGATCTTCGTTGGTGACCATAAAAGAGCTTTTAAACATCATGTATAACCCGATGGCTGAGAACCCTAAAAACAGCACAAACATGCATAACATCAGTACCATCGCCATAGCGCTTATCCCTGAAAGTACGCGGCTGTTGCGTTGACGTTTTCTAACCGCTTAGAGGTAGTATGCCGACAGGATAGACTAAATCGATGGATTGATCTGTACAAAGGCTTTGCAAATTACAACCTGATTTAAATATCGTATAAAAATCAATTATTTAAATATATTAGCCACGCAAAAAAACCACTTCGCTTTCGCGAAATGGTAGTTTTGCATCTGCGCCATTCCCTGGCCTCGACGATTAGCGTCTCCATACGCTAATACAAGTGAGCAGAATGAATGTCCTTAAGCTTCCCTGTTTTTTCTAAATTTGGCTCCTGCCTTCCCTTATCTTCTATCATTCAGCTCACACTGTTACTACTTAGGTAGTGCAGGCAGCAGGCCAACATTTCGCTTAATCACCTAAAAAACTTATAAATCATAAACTTAAGATTTAACAAACTCCTCTAACATAGGTCATATCACGACTTAAAATTGTGTAAAAAAGGCACATGCGACAGATAAGCACGGCTCACTATCGGCCCTGTTGATTAAATCAGTGACAAGACGACACAACAGTCTTATTTTACGTAGTGCTGCAACTGCTGCTTCAGATTCATGACGATGCTAGGCATGCTTACCTGAGAGGAATAGATGTATGAAACGTACTGTGGCTATGGCTTTTCTGATAACAACTCTTACGCTGGTTATTAGCGGCTGCAATACAATTAATGGTGCCGGTAAAGATATCGAGCAAGGCGGTCAAGCGATTCAAAATTCAGCAGCGAGTTAACGCCACCATGATGACCGTCTACCTTTCACACGGCTTGGAAAGCGGGCCCGACGCCTTGAAGATTCAGGCCCTAAAAGGCATTGCAGAAAAGCTTGATGACTGCGAGCCGGTTGTCATGGATTACCGGGGCATGGCTGAACCGTCAAAACGTCTGGAACACTTGCTGGTGACCCTCGCCAAGCGTAATGACAAACCCAGCGAGTGTGTGCTGGCAGGTTCAAGCCTGGGTGGGTGGCTAAGCGCGGCGGCTAGCGCCCAACACCCCGTACTGGGCTGCTTTCTTCTTGCGCCGGCGCTGGGCTTACCTGCCTATCCGCAAACCTCACCCACCATTCAGGCCCGGCTTACCCATATCATTCATGGTTGGCAAGACGATGTGGTGCTCCCTGGCCCGGTGATTGAGCATGCACAGCGCCAACACCTGTCCTTGCGAATGGTGGATGATGATCACCGCCTGCATGCAAGTCTGGACACCATTCTCAGCGATTTTGAACACTTTCTTGTTCAGTGCCAAACCTTAGATCAACAGGCCATTCAGGCAGGCTACCCTTAAACGATTAATACCTGGCCTACTCGTCGGCAAGCGCCGGTAATAGCGTTTTCAGTTTGCGCGTCAGAGTGTTTCGCCCCCAGCCGAGCAACTCGGCCGCTTCTCCCTTGCGCCCGCCGGTATGCTTTAATGCCGTCTCGATCAGAATTCGCTCAAAGTCCGGCACGGCCTCTTCCAGCAGATGCGTATGCCCTTCGGCCAAGGCGCGGTCGGCCCATTCGCGAAATGCCGTTCGCCAGTCGCCATGAGCAGCGTTTTCAGCCGTATGGGAGGAGCGCAATTCAGGGGGCAAATCTTCAACCAGTATTTCGCGCCCTGAAGCCATCACTGTTAACCAGCGACAGATATTCTCCAACTGGCGCACGTTACCCGGCCACGGCAGACGCGTCAGGTGCGCTTCGGTTTCGGCCGTGAGTACCTTGATATCGGTCGCCAACTCCTTGGCGGCTTCGGCAAGAAAATGTCGCGTGAGCCGGGGGATGTCCTCGCGCCGCTCGGCAAGGCGCGGCAGATGGATGCGGATAACGTTCAGGCGATGGAAAAGGTCTTCGCGAAATCGCCCGTCATCCACCAGCGATTCAAGATTCTGGTGCGTGGCCGCGATAATACGCACATCTACCCTGACCGGCGTATGCCCGCCTACTCGATAGAACTCACCATCGGCGAGCACGCGCAATAACCGGGTTTGGGTCTCAGCGGGCATATCGCCAATTTCATCCAGAAACAGCGTGCCGCCATTGGCCTGTTCAAAGCGCCCTTGGCGCAATGCCGCCGCCCCGGTAAAGGCGCCTTTCTCGTGGCCGAATAGCTCAGACTCGATCAGATCACGCGGGATTGCCGCCATATTAAGGGCAATAAACGGCTTGCCCGCCCGTGGGCTGTGCTGGTGCAGCGCCTGGGCGACACGCTCTTTACCGGTACCCGACTCACCGTTGATCAACACCGTGATATGCGAGTGAGAAAGCCGCCCAATAGCCCGGAACACTTCCTGCATGGCGGGGGCTTCGCCGATGATTTCTGCATTCAAGCCTTCGGGTACGCTAATCGGCCGCTGACGCTCGCGGGCATGAGCCACCGCCCGGCGCACGAGCGCCAGTGCCTCATCCACATCAAACGGTTTGGGCAAATACTCAAAGGCGCCGCCTTGATAGGAAGCCACCGCGCTATCCAGATCCGAGTGCGCGGTCATGACGATCACCGGTAAATCAGGGTGAGCATCGCGGATACGTGACATCAGACCCAGCCCATCAATGCCCGGCATACGAATGTCCGTCACCAGTACATCCGGTGGGTTTTCCAGTAGCCTTTCAAGCGCTGTATCGGCCCGTTCGATGCACTCTACATCAAGATCCGGCTGTGCCAGCGCACGCTCAAGCACCCAGCGGATAGCGCGGTCGTCGTCCACAACGACCACCCGTGCAACCTCATTACGTGTCGCCTCAGTCATGACGCTTCTCCGGTGCAGTTAATAACCAGTGGAATCAGTAAACGAAATTCGGTGTGTCCGGGTCGTGAGTCGCATTCGATCAATCCTTGATGCTGATGCAAAATTGACTGGGCGATGGAAAGCCCCAGCCCGCTGCCTTCAGCGCGCCCTGAAACCATGGGGTAGAAAAGCGTTTCCTTAAGCCCCTCGGGGATGCCTGGGCCGTTATCAATCACGCCCACCTCGCTCACCAGCCGGTGGCGCTCGGCGCCCAGCGTGAACTGGCGCCGGGCACGGGTGCGTAGCATCAGCTCAGGCGCGGGTGTCTCGGCATCGCTCATGGCCTGTACGGCATTTCGGGCCACGTTGAGTACCGCCTGGATCATCTGCGACTCATCGCCGGAAAGATCCGGCAGGCTGGGGTCGTAATCACGATTGACAGTAATGCCTGGATGCTCAGCAATCAGCAGCGCCCTTACCCGTTCCAGCACTTTATGAATATTCACCGGCGCATGCTTGACGATGCGATTAGGGCCAAGCATCGAGTCCACCAGATCGCGCAGGCGGTCGACTTCTTCAACAATGATGTGGGTGAACTCACGCAGCGCCGGGTCTGCCAGGTCGCGCTCCAAAAGCTGGGCGGCGCCTCGAATTCCGCCTAGCGGGTTTTTCACTTCATGGGCAAGGCCCCGCGCCAGTACCTTGATGGTTTCCTGACGCGTGGTCAGCGCTTCCTCGCGGGAGATCTGCATCAAGCGATCACGAGGTTCCACTTCCAGCAGCAGTTCATTTTCCGACAGGGGGGTCACGGTGTAATCCACCGTCAGGGGTTCGCCATTGACCGGGGTAATACGCGCCTCGCGCTGGGTGTAAGGGTGAAAGGCATCCCGCGCCTTGGCTAACACCTGATCGATACTTTCATCGCCGCCAAGCAGGGTGTCCAGGTTGATTCCCTCCACGCGGCTAAAGCTTACCGCCAGCAGCGCTTCGGCGGCCGGGTTCATCCAGCGTACGCGGAGCTCACCGTCCAGTAGCAGTACTGCCATGGTGAGATGTTCTAGTAAACGCTGATACATGAGGTGTCCTGAAGCATCGCTCGTGAAATCATTCATCGTTGTAGGGAAATTGCAAAAAGCGCGCCAAGTCGGCTCACTATTGCTTACCTGCACGGATTATGGGCAGTTGCGGGTGGGGCCCGAGCTTTTTTAGCGCAGCATTCGATCAGCCACCTTGCGACAACGCACCATTTTAGTGCATTAAGCCTGATTAAGGGGCACGTTACTCACCGGTTCAGTGCAATAAAAAAACCCCGCCGAGGCGGGGTTTTAGCACTATCACTGAGTGATTAGCAGCTGTAGTACATATCAAACTCGATGGGATGCGTGGTCATACGAATACGCTCCACTTCTTCCATCTTGAGTTCGATATAGGCATCGATCATATCGTCGGTGAACACGCCACCTTCGGTCAGGAACGCACGGTCAGCGTCGAGCGCTTCCAGCGCCTGATCCAGGCTGTTGGCCACGGTCGGTACGGACTTGCCTTCTTCTGGCGGCAGATCGTACAGGTTCTTGTCCATGGCATCGCCAGGATGAATCTTGTTCTTGATACCGTCGATACCGGCCATCAGCAGGGCAGCAAACGCCAGGTACGGGTTGGCCGTCGGGTCAGGGAAGCGGGTTTCAACACGCTTGCCTTTCGGGCTTGCCGTGTAAGGAATACGGATAGACGCCGAACGGTTGCGAGCGCTGTAGGCCAGCATGACCGGCGCTTCAAAACCCGGTACCAGACGCTTGTACGAGTTGGTCGATGCGTTGGTGAAGGCGTTCAGAGCACGCGCATGCTTGATCACACCGCCGATGTAGTAAAGCGCCATTTCAGACAGGCCCGCGTACTCGTCACCGGCGAACTGGTTCTGGCCATCTTTCCAGAACGACTGGTGTACGTGCATACCGGAACCGTTGTCGCCTACCAGCGGCTTGGGCATGAAGGTCGCAGTTTTGCCGTAAGCGTGGGCCACGTTGTGGATCACGTACTTCATTTCCTGAACTTCGTCAGCCTTCTTCACCAGCGTGTTGAATTTAACGCCGATTTCGTTCTGACCGGCGTTCGCCACTTCATGGTGGTGAACTTCAACGGTCTGGCCAATCGCTTCCAGCGTGTTACACATGGCGCCACGAATATCGTGAAAGCTATCGACCGGTGGAACCGGGAAGTAGCCGCCTTTAACGCGCGGGCGGTGGCCCAGGTTGCCGCCTTCGACTTGGTTGCTGGTTGCCCAGGCACCTTCGTCGGACGTGATTTTGTACATGGAACCCTGAATGTCGGACTTCCAGTGCACTTCGTCAAAGATGAAGAACTCAGGCTCCGGGCCGAAGAAGGCGGTATCGCCCAGGCCGGTAGATTCCAGGTACGCTTCAGCGCGTTTGGCGATGGAGCGTGGGTCACGGTCATAGCCCTGCATGGTGGCAGGCTCAATGATATCGCAACGCAAAATCAGGGTAGCGTCTTCGGTGAAGGGGTCGAGGAACGCTGTGCCATCTTCCGGACGCAGAATCATGTCGGATTCGTTGATGCCTTTCCAGCCCTCGATAGAAGAGCCATCAAACATCTGGCCATTCTCAAAGAACTCTTCGTTTACATCGCGGGCAGGCACGGTGACGTGCTGCTCTTTACCGCGAGTATCGGTGAAACGCAGATCCACCCACTTAACATCATGTTCTTCGATTAGCGCGAGAGTCTTGGCTGACATTGTGTCCTCCGGTATGAGCGTGGCTTAAAGCGTAAAACAGTAAGCTATCGATAAAAGTGTTGTTAGACAAACTCTGTCATTCGACAAATAACGAGCCAGAGGGCGCGCTTGTCATTGTTGTTCGCTCAACGATTGCCTGATTTGGGTAACAAATCGTCCAGCGATCATTTCAAACCGGCTATCGTTGTAGCACGCCGTAAGGCATCTGCCTACGACCCGCTAGCCGCTGACCAATACAATGCAGAGAGCGTGCCAACTTTGCACCAACTTGGCTTGCATTAAAAATAAGCCATTGTTTATAAATAAATAAAAGTTAACCGGCCATGCATCGCCATGTAGCATAGCGTCCGACGATTAAGTTTTGGCTACTCCCTGAGCGTAGTTTTGAACCAAAAAAGCGCAAAAAGTAATTCTTTTGATCCATTTTGGTGCAAAGCCTACTCCTCACGCTTTCAAACGCTTCCCAAACAGCATAGCGCCCGTGGTAGTGGTGTTAGCAACTTGGTTGAGCATGATAGAACCGCTTGCCCCGATAAGTATAAGTAGCAACACATAAGCGGCCACGGGCAGTGTTAAAGGCGCAACAAACACGTCGGTAATTGAAAAAAACATCGGGTGAGCCAGGTAAATGCCAAATGAGTATCGATTGATATAGCGTACCCATTCTGGCGCCGGGCAATCTTTCAGGTAACGCATGGCAACGAGAGTAAAGAGTACAAATAGTGGAATGACCCACACTTCCTTGGAGGAAAACTGCAGCCAGCCGGCAACGCTTGCCACAATCAACAGGCATACCCAAAGGCCAAGCCACACCGGATGAGACAGATAACGCATCCACGCTGGCCGCTCAGGTGCCTGGGTCGCCGCATCAAAGGGGTAGTAGCGCACCAGTACCAGCGCCAGAAAAAACAGATAAATCCAGCCAAGAGGTGCAATCCATAGCAGATACCCTGGCAGTTCAACCTCAAGCCAATAGGCCGTGCCCCAGTACGCCATACTTACTAGGCAGCTAAGCCATAGCCACGGCAACGGGTTGAAGCGCCACAGCCGCCAGCGCGTAAACAGCCAATAGGCAACATAAAACTGCATGGCAATGATCAGGAAATAGCCGTGCCAACCGGCAAAGATCAAGTACTCCATCGCGTTGGGGATAAAATTCACCGGCTGCCCAATCATGCCTAGATGCGCCCACTCTGCCGTCGAGTAGATAAAGCCATATACCAGATACGGCAGCATCACGTACTTCACCCGTTGGGCCAAAAAACCGGGTGGCACCGCCTTGTCGTAACGCATGGCAAAAACGAACACCGAGATAAACAGAAAGATCGGCGTACCCAGCACCAGCGGCAAACGCATCAGGTCGGTGGCCAGGTTATCCACACGCTGATTGACGTGGTCCAACAGGTGAAACAAAAAAACGGCTACACAGCCGTAAGCACGCAACCAGTAGATTTCTTCTATTCTTTTATGCATACCTACTCCATGTATGCCTACGCTGAGCACGCCCGGTTATCGTGGTGTCCGACTCTATAACCTGCTAATAATTCCTGGAGGCAGTTTGCCACTCTCTTCACGCACTGGCATGTCGCGATGGTCGTTACGCCCGCTTTTAGCCAGGCTAACTGCCCTGCTGGGCCTGTGGAGCTTCTTTAACGCAGCGATTGCCGGTGAGGTTCAATATCACACCTTTGAATCATCCACGCTTGGCCACGCCTACCCTTACACCGTTTATTTACCCGACAATTATGACGCTGAGGCGAGTACGCCATACCCCGTGGTTTATTTACTGCACGGCTCCTTCGGTAATGAGCGCGACTGGGTAGCCAAGGGTAACCTTGCCCAAACCGCTGACCGGTTAATTCGAGCAGGGCATATTCCGCCTGCGGTATTCATCATGCCCGGCAGCCGCAGCTGGTGGATAGACGACCACAACGAAGCAGGCCGCAGCGCCTTTTTCAACGACCTGATTCCGCATGTAGAAACGCACTATCGGGTAGGATCAACGCGTGCGCTACGCGGCGTGGGCGGGCTTTCAGCCGGGGGCTTTGGTGCGCTTAACTTTGCCCTTGAAAAGCCTGAGATGTTTGGTGCCGTGGCCGCCTTGAGCCCGGCAAGCTACGTCCCCTACCCGCCACCTAACTCATCTGCCCACCGTCATCCTTCCTTTCTAGATGAACAAGGCAATTTTGATACTGCTCTATGGGACACGCGCAACTACCCTGCTTATCTGGAAGAGTATCGTATTAACGTAACCCCCCGCCCCAGTGCCGAAGAAAGCGATATTCCGCCGGTGCCACTTTATATTAGTGCAGGGCGTAGCGATGTGTATGACGCCGAGTTCCACGCCCGCCAGCTGCGCCAGGCCATGGAACGCATTCAGCCCAACGACGTGCGCCTGGACCTCTACCCCGGCGGACATACCTGGCGCGTATGGCGGGCCAGCTTACCGGCGGCGTTAACCTTTATGTTTCAGCACATTGGCGACACACCCACCGGCCAATAACTGGCGAAATCAATAAACAGCAAACTACACTTGTCGTATAGGCCAACGTATAAGGAGATAACGATGCATCGACATATTGAATGGGACGACCCGGGTAGCGCCAGCGTATCCAAGCTATTCGCCAACGATCATCATGGCCACGCCAGGATTGGCACCGGCGATATTCTCTCGGCACGCTACCAGGGCAAGATCGTCCGTGTGGAAGTGGAAGCCTACCGCGAGGAAGACGCCGTCAGCATTGGCAAGGTCGTCGCCATCCTCGACGCCAAAGGCAATCGCCTGAAAGGCATGGACAAGCTCGACATCGGCGACATCGTCCGTTTGCCTGATGACAAGCGCGCGTTTGAAAAACGCGAAGACAATGACTAAGCCAGCCATACTGTCACTTCGTATATAAAGAGAGCCCCACCGGGGCTCTCTTTATTCGTGCTTATTAAATACTTTGTTTATGCCGCAGCAGTAGAACCTAAATCTAGCGTGCCAGAGCTGCTTGAACAATAGCCACATCCCTATCAAAAACTAGGAATAGCGCGGTATAAGCGTTAGCGCACCCTCGAAAACATCACAGGGCTGCGGCAGCGCGCAGAGACGCCAGGAGCCATAAATCCCCTTTAACCATAATATGCTTTGGCGTACATACTTAGCTGTGCTAATTCCCACTAATCCTTCCCAGCGAGCATGCTACGCTTAATGCCATTCCCCTTTGATGACAGGATTTTCGCCATGCGTTTAAACCACTTGTTGTGCGCGCTGCTGTGCGTGGTTGTACTGCCGGCCCAGGCTCAAACATCAGATGAATGGGCGGGTTACGATGATGTGTTTGAGCGCGGGGCAAGCCATGCCAACGCTTGGCAGTGGGGCTGGACGGGTATTTATGGCACAAGCCTTGCTTACAATGCCTACCAGTCGAGTGAGGCGAGCGACCGTGATGACCGCTTTGATGCGCGGGTTGGTGTGGTGAAGTCGGCGCTGGCATTGGGTGGCATGCTGATGGATAGCCAGCCACACCCGGCAGCGCTTGCCGAGTATGAGCGGTTAAAAGCCCGCGGCGAGCTAAGCGGCGTGCAGGCATTGGGATTGGAACTGGCCCAGGCCGAGCGGGAGCGGCGCGGTTGGGGAGCGCGGGTAAGCTCGCTGGTGGTTAACGGTGTGGCGGGCGCGGTGATTGCCGCCGATGGCCGGGAAAGCGATGGCGCGATCAACTTTGCCACCGGCATGCTGGTGAACGAACTGCAGATTTGGACTCAGCCGAATCAGGCGTCGTCGGCGATCAACCGCTTTCAGCCAGCGCGCCTTTCGCTTGGCCCTGTGACGTTACAAGGCGAGTACGCACTGCTGGTATCTCCTCAAGAGCTTGGCGCTACCTGGCGCTACTAACTACCCCTTAACCACGCATAATTTCAAGACGCTGTAATATGCGGTATTTTCTACCGCCTGCCATGTTGGTGCTGTAAAACCGGGCGCGGATAATTGGCGAACAAAATAATCACAGGGGGGGAAATGGAAACACTAATATTAGAAAAGAGTGATAGCGTGGTAGTGAATGATGCGCGTCATATTACCGATGTGTTGATCAACCTGGATGATCGCTGTGATGCGCTGACCGTTTCCCTGTACGACCAGACAGCTTTTCAGCAGCCTGATTATCCGGTGTATCTCGACCACATCGACCCCGTCTCCGGCGAGCTTTTGCTGGTAGTGACCGATGCAGGCAGCCTAGAAACTCCCATCTTTGATACACATCGGCTAGCACTAAGCGCTGAAAATGATCAGACCCTGCGCTTTGAAGCCATTCAGGTGCTGAAAGCCGAACGCTACGGTGATGCCTTGCAACTACGTTGCGCGCTTCCCAAGCGCCTGATTACAGCAGCCCGGCGTCAGAGCGCACGCATCACGCTTAGAAAGGATATGCATGTCAGCGCGGCGATAACGTGCTTTGTCGACCAGCCGCCCATCATGGCAACGCTACGCGATATTTCAGGGGGTGGTTGCCTGCTAGGCTTGCCGTTAGCGGAATGCGCGCCGCTCACTGGAGCATTAACGCTACCCGCCGTAACGCTTACCTTTCCCAGCGGTGAGCACTTTACTATTAAGGCTTCAGTGCGCCATGTCACGCCTATCGCTCGCAGCAACCAAGCGGTGGTGGGGCTTGAATTCGGCAATCTTGATCGCCCCCATCAGCGCCAGCTTGCCCATATTGTGTCGTCCACCGAGCAAGAAATTGCTTGGCGCGCGGGCGAGGTGTCTCGATTGGCGGCGCCTACCCCTCTCTATGCCAGCGCTGAACGCACGCGAAGCAGAACGGCAAGGCGTCGGCAACACACCCCAGAAGGGCTGAATACGCTGCGAGAAATTGCCCGCGACCAGCACCTATTCCTGCTAGCACTGCAAAATGGCCACTCGCTACCGGTGGAGCGCCTGGAACGCAGTGCCAATCAACTAATAAAGCTGCTGGGCAAGGGCCGCCAAGCGTTTTTTTACGATCTTACCTGCCTTACCGACGAGCCCCAGTGGATGCAACATTCACTTAACGTGGCGGGCAGGCTAGCGGATTTGATGCTGGCCGAGCCTGAGTTGGCCGCTGACACCCATCGTGCCGTACGGGCAGCACTAATTCATGATTTGGGTAAGGCGATGCTGATTGATGAGGCCCTGCCTTCGCTTGAAAGCGAAATGAACGAGGCCCAGCGTAGTCGGCTACGTAATCATGTAGGGGCGCTGCTGGCAGCATTGGAACGCGCAGGCTACCCGCTTGATGCGCTGGAGCGTGACATCATTGGAGGTATCAACGAGCGGCTTGATGGCTCGGGCTACCCGCGTGGAGTGGCGGGCGAGGCGCTTTCCCCGGTGGTGCGCATGGCGGCTGTCATTGATGTGATTGATGCCATGACGCGCCCACGGGGCGACCGACCGGCGCTGGATGCCGTCAAGGCGTACCGCTATCTTTATAACCGTCCCAAGCGCTTTGATCGCCACTGGGTTACGCGCTACGTTCAGCGTCATGGATTTTATCCACTCGGCAGTTTGGTAAAGTTTTCCCACGGTTATCTGGCTTGGGTGCTAGCCCTTGATGAACGTGGCCAGCCAAGCCGCGTGCGGGTGGTACGGAATCTTCGCCGTGCGGGCATCTTTTATAATGATGAGATCAGCCGGGTTGATTTCGACCAGTTGGGACGTTTGGTCGAGTCGGTCCAGCCCGAGCACTACGGTCTTTAATGAAGGCGGGCGATTCGATAGCGCATTGAGGTTTTGGCTATCGACATTTCCCCGCCAGTTCGATAGCACGCTTATGATTGCCACCACTGGGCAAGCGCGTAAAATATTCAGCAATTTTTTGGCTCAGCCAAATGTTATGTTATAACTTATTCTATTATTCAGAGGGTACACCGTGAGTCATCGCACGCACCGACATAACCGGGAAGGACCTTGCCACTTCTCCTTGATGTCCTTATCGGCCACTAAACGGTTGGTATTTGTGACTGTGCCGCTATTGGCGCTGTGGGCACTGGTGGCTTGGGCGAGCGGGTGGCCGCAATGAGCCTGCATGATTTGCCCCGTTTGAAGCTTGAGAACCTGCACTTGGCCCAAGGGCACCGTACAGTGCTGGAGCATGTGGATGGCGATATCAAACCCGGTGCCATTACTGCGCTGATTGGGGCTAATGGGGCGGGCAAGAGCACACTCATTCAGGCCATCATGGGCGAGCTTCGCCCCATTAGCGGCAAGGTAACGTGCCATGTTCCTTCAGAGCGGCGCGCCTGGCTGCCCCAACAGCTGGCGTTGGACCTTACTTTTCCCATGAGCGTGGAAGAGCTGGTCATGACCGGTAGCTGGCCAAGCCATGGGGCGCTCAAAGGTTACTGTGCAGCGCACTACCGCAAGGGCCGCGACATCATGGCACGCCTGGGGGTTTCGCATTTGGCTCACCGCCCGCTGGGCGAGCTTTCCGGCGGCCAGCGCCAGCGGGCGCTGATTGGACGCACGCTGATGCAGGAAGCCGAGCTTTTACTGCTGGATGAGCCGTTTGCCAATGTGGATAGCGATACGGTGGATATCCTGATCCGCATTCTGCGCCAGATGGCAGATGACGGCACTACGATCATTGTCGTGCTGCACGATATGGATCATTTGCAGCGCCTGGCAGATGAAGTGTTGATGTTAAACGGCGGCCATGCCCGCTGGATGGCGCCAAGCGCCTTGCATCAGCAGCAGGTGCCCGCCCAGGCGGTGCCTTTTACTCTGGGAGGTCGCCATGCTGGAATTGCTTAACGCGTGGTTTGTCGCCCCGTTTGATTACGGTTTCATGCGCCGCGCCGTGGTGGGTGGGCTTGCGCTTTCACTCGCTGCTCCGCCACTCGGGGTGTTTCTGGTGCTGCGTGGCATGAGCCTGATTGGCGATGCCATGGCTCACGCCATTTTGCCAGGGGTTGCCATCGGCTTTCTGCTGGCCGGCTTTTCGCTGCCGATCATGAGCATTGGCGGGGTGATGTTTGGGCTGATGGTGGCCCTGCTGGCTGGCGCCGTCTCGAAAATGGGCGGCCAGCGTGAAGATGCCGCCATGGCGAGCTTTTTTATTATTTCGCTGGCCGCAGGCGTCATGCTGATATCAGTCGGCGGCAGCAGCGTGGATTTAACCCATGTGCTGTTTGGCTCGATTCTAGCGGTCAATTCAACGGCGCTGGTACTAATTGCGAGTATCAGCACACTGATTGTCGTGATTCTGGCAGTGTTTTTCCGGGCGCTGGTGGTGGAATGCCTGGACCCGCTGTTTCTGCGCGGCCAGAGCCGGCGCAACGGCTGGGTACACAGCGTGTTTCTGGGCCTGCTGGTGCTCAACCTGACCGCAGGCTTCCAGACCTTGGGCACGCTGATGGCCGTGGGCCTGATGATGCTGCCCGCCACAGCGGCGCGGTTTTGGAGTAGACGCCTTGAAGGGCTGATGGCCATTGCCGTGGTACTGGCAATGACGGCTAGCACAGGCGGCCTGCTGCTTTCGTTTCACCTGGATATCCCTTCGGGGCCAAGCATTATTCTGCTGGCTGGCGCGGGTTACTTTTTCTCGGCACTGTTTGGGCGCTATCACAGCCTGGCGGCCAGACTGCGGCGTAGAACAACGCCGCTAAGTGCCGAAACCTCGATGTAGCACATCATTAAAAGGAGTAGGTATGTCTTTACGGTTATCTTCGCGCATGCTGGTTGGCGTATCAGCACTATTGGCGCTCCCTGCCGCCATGGCTGCCGAACGCGTTCAGGTAGTCACGAGCTTTTCGATTCTAAGCGATATGGTCGAGAACGTGGGTGGCGAGCATGTGGACGTTACCTCGCTGGTTGGTCCCGACGGCGATTCGCATGTCTACTCCCCCCGCCCCGGTGATGCCCGAGCCCTGGCTGAAGCTGACCTGGTGGTATTTAACGGTCTGCTGTTTGAAGGCTGGATGGAGCGGCTGATTGAGTCCAGCGACTACCGCGGCTCGCTGGTAATCGCCACCGACGGCATCGACAAGATCGACTATCAGCCTCACGCTCACGACCACGAGCATGACCACGGGCATGATCACGAGCATGACCATGGTGAGTCTGATCCACACGCCTGGCAGGACATGACGCAGGCACGTGTTTACGTGACCAACATTCGCGATGGTTTGATTGCCGCTGACGAAGCCAACGCTGACGAATACCGGGCCAATGCGGACCGTTACCTCGCCGAGATGGCCGAAACAGATGCCGAGATTCGCGAGCTGATCAGCGAGATTCCTGCGTCTACCAGTGTGATTACCGGCCACGACTCCTTTGGCTACTTCTCCAATGCGTACGGCATTCAGTTCCTATCCCCGGCTGGACTTTCAACCGAAGTGGAGCCTAGCGGTGCCAGCATGGCCGAACTGGTCGATGTAATTAACGACCAGAACGTTCAAGCGTTATTCCATGAGAACATGACCAACCCGGCGGTTATCCAGCAGCTGTCTGAAGAGACAGGCCTGCCCATTGCCGGCACCTTATACGCCGACGCGCTCTCCTCTGAGGGCGAAGCCAGCACCTACCTGGGCATGATGCGTCACAATGCCCGCGTACTGCACGATTCGCTGGCAGAGCCGGGTCATGATGATCATGCGCCCAGCCATGACCATGACCATGACCATGACCATGACCATGACCATAGTGAGCATACACACTAAACGTACGCTCAAAGCGTCAGGCCGAAATAAAGTAAGTCAGATCTAGAAGAACCAGCTCAGCAGTACCTTCATGGCCACCAGCACCGTTCAGGCGCTGGTGGCTATGCTTAACCACTCTCTAAAGCAGGTCATGGCATGGGTTTCGACCCGCGACTGCAGGTGAGTCAGCCAGTATCCGCCCAAACTCACCGATGCACTAAAGGGTTGTACCAGTGCACGGCTGGCCAGTTGGCGTGAGAACATTGACGGGGGTGCCAGCGCGACGCCTGCTCCTTGCTGCGCCGCTTCCATCATGGCGATAGACGAGTCAAACACAATGCTTTTCGGCACCGAGACATTGCTCGACAGCCCCGCCGCCAGTAACCATTGCGGCCATTCATCGGCGCGGTAAGAACGTAACCATGTTTCGCCCACCACATCGGCAGGCGCCTTGAGCCGGGTGGCGATTTCAGGCGTACACATCACCGATAGCGAGGCTGGTAGCAACGGCTGTGCTGCTATTCCGTGCCAAGCACCCGTTCCAAAGCGAATGGCAAAATCGAGCCCCTCGGCCGCCATATCTGTCCGGTTGTTATGCGTAAAAAGACGCAGATCAATAAACGGATAGCGTTCCTGAAAATCTGCCAGTCGAGGCAGCAACCAGCCTACGGCGAAGGTTCCCACCGCGCCTACGTTCAACACCTCCCGGTAGTTGCTTTCGCCTAGCCGATCCAGGGCATGTGTGATCTGGTCGAAGGAATCTTTTAGCACCGGCAGCAGCATTTCCCCTTCGTGGGTAAGCATTAACCCACGGGGCAGGCGTGTAAAAAGCAATACCCTTAACTGACTTTCCAGCAGTTTGACCTGGTGGCTGACGGCAGCTTGCGTTACACACAGCTCAGCAGCGGCTCGGGTAAAGCTTAAATGTCGCGCCGATGCCTCAAAGGCCCGCAGGGCTTTTAAAGGCAGGTAGGGATGTACCATGCAACCCCCCAAATTTTTCTAATAGCTCATGCAAAATATCGCCGTTTGTCACCTCATACCGTTCGCCGTAATTTAAGCATTCTGCTAGTGGGGCCAGCGCCCAATTCTATTGACCAACAAGTAACGGGGTTTCAGCATGAGTAGGATGTTAGCAGCAAACATTTGTCTTATCGCGGCAGGTTCTTTGAGCATAAGCACATTCACCTGGGCTGGCGACGCACACGGCAGCGTACACATTGAGCCTCTGGTTAACGACACTATAACGGCACTAATGGAAGAGCATCGCATCCCGGGCATGGCCGTTGCCTTGAGTGTTAATGGCCGACAGCATTACTTTAATTATGGTATCGCCGATCAGGAGGCAGACGTGCCGGTAACGGCGGATACCCTGTTCGAGCTTGGCTCCGTTAGCAAAGTTTTTACCGCGGCGCTGGCCGCTTACTTTGATGCCAGCGGTGATCTGTCGTTATCCGACCCCGCCAGCCATTATCTGCCAGCGCTGGAAGAGAGCGCTTTTGATGACATCAGTTTGCTGGAACTGGGCACTTATACAGCTGGCGGCCTGCCTTTACAGTTTCCGGATAACGTTAAAAACGAAACTGACATGCTCAGCTACTATCGCCAATGGGAACCTGACTTCCCCCCCGGCAGCCACCGGTTGTATTCCAACCCAAGCATCGGGTTACTCGGCTATCTGACCGCTCAGCGCCTAGGCCAGCCGTTCGAGGCGCTGATGAAGAACCATCTGTTCTCTCCTTTGGACCTTGATCACAGCTTCTTTCAGGTACCCCACCAGCAGCAGGCGAATTATGCCTTTGGCTATTCAAAAGAAGATGAGCCCATCCGTGTGAACCCAGGCGTGCTGGATGCAGAAGCCTATGGAATGAAGTCAACGGCCGCCGATGTGCTGACCTTTGTCGATGCCCATATGCACGGCTCAGCACCGGATGACACGCTGCGTGAGGCGCTGGAGATAACGCGAAGGGGGTATTTCAATATGGGGGGCATGGCTCAGGGCCTGGGCTGGGAGCGTTATGCTTACCCGGTATCAATTGAACAGTTACGCGCCGGGAACTCACTTGAGATGGTGCTGGAGGCCAATGCAGCGGAGCGCTTACAGCCGCCGCTACCGGCAAGCCAGAACATCTGGTTTAACAAGACTGGCTCGACCAACGGATTCGGTGCCTACCTAGCCTTTATCCCCAGCCAGCAATTGGGGATTGTCATGCTGGCAAACCGGAATTACCCCAACCAGGCGCGTATCGCGGCCGCCCATCATATTCTAACGGTACTGGCAGAAGCGCCTTGAGTTAAGCCCCAGCGCATTGATGGGCTTGCCATCAAGGATGGCGATATCAGTTATTTCTGATATCGCCTCCTTGATTATGTTTTTAAGCGTACGGGGCACACAATACACTCACGCTAGTTAATTTATATAGCCATTTAAAAATATATAAACTAATTATAATTTTTGTTGTATTTTGAATATTATATTAACTATTGATATTGATTAAATATCCCAAATAGCTTTATTTATTATTGGATTAAACTAGCATTTATCGCTATATCTTAATTTACATCATTAACAAGTAAGCCAGCATCAACACTAAAGTAAATTATGATTAACAACAATCGCCAGCCTAGCATTTTTATTACTCAACTAAATTCACTTTTATGAAATCATCAGGTTGTATCTAGATTATTAGGGGTGGGTGGGTGTGGCTATATTGGCTCTCATACTGTTAAACGGCTTCTTGAAGCTGGCCATGAAGTTATTGTCTTAAACAATAATAGCATCAATAAATATTTACAAATATACGGTAAGAAAAAGGAAAAGGAAGTTTACTTTTCTGCAACGTTATCAGCAGTTAAAAGTAAGTCTTCTTTTATTAATTAAGGAGATTGGTCATGCGTTGGACAGCCGAACCCTCTGACATTGAAAAAGCTCAACCAATCAAAGCTTCATCTAAAAGTACTTCAATAGCTAATAAAGCACCTCATAAAACCGTATTAGTTTGTTTTTCACATTTACGCTGGCGGTTTGTCTACCAACGACCTCAACATTTAATGTCGCGTTTCGCGACAACTTATCACGTACTGTTTTTTGAAGAAGCGGTATTCACCGATATTGATATGCCATGGCTTGAAAAACGCCTTGAAGACAACCTACATGTCCTGGTCCCCCACTTGCCGGAAACCTACCAAGGCGCTATAGCAGTCGACGCCCAGCGTAATTTGCTGGATGAGTACTTAGCTGAAATAGCCGCCAGCGATATTATTTCATGGTACTACACCCCCATGAGCCTGCCCTACTCCGACCATTTGCGGCCGCGGCTAACCGTTTATGACTGCATGGACGAACTTTCCGCATTCCGCGGGGCCCCACCTTCGCTGGTGGAGCAGGAGCGCCGCCTGATTGAACGTGCCGATCTCATCTTTACCGGGGGTATCAGCCTGTTCGAGGCCAAGCGCCAACTGCATGACAACGTGCATCCCTTCCCCAGCAGCGTGGATATTGCTCACTTTGGCGCCGCCCGCAAGCCCCAGCCGGAACCAGAGGATCAAGCATCGCTGCCCCGGCCGCGCCTGGGTTTTTTTGGGGTCATTGATGAGCGTCTGGATATTGCGCTATTAGAGAAAGCCGCCACTCAGCGGCCTGAATGGCAATTCATCTTGATTGGCCCGGTGGTCAAGATCGACCCCGACACCCTCCCCAAGCTACCCAACATCCACTACCTGGGCCCTAAATCCTACGCTGAGCTGCCTCAGTATCTGGCCAGCTGGGACGTGGCGCTTATGCCCTTTGCACTCAACGAAGCGACGCGGTTTATCAGCCCAACCAAAACACCAGAATACTTGGCGGGCGGGCGGCTGGTCGTTTCGACGCCGATTGCCGATGTGATACGCACCTACGGGGATAGCGGCGTGGTCAAGATCGCCAAGACGCCGGAGGAGTTTATCAGGGCCATTGAGGAATCACTTAAGGAACTTCCACACCATGAGCGCGTGTGGCAATTGGCCGATGCGGCACTGAGCGATATGTCGTGGGATACCACCTGGAAGCTGATGGAGGAGCAAATGCGATGTGCAGTATGAAACGTACTCCAAGTGGTTCCTATGACTACTTGATTGTGGGCGCAGGCTTCGCGGGTAGCGTGCTGGCCGAACGGCTTGCTACTCAGTTGGGCAAGCGCGTGATGGTAATTGACCGGCGCCCGCATATTGCGGGCAATGCGTTTGATCATTACAACGAGGATGGCGTGTGGGTGCACCGTTATGGCCCGCATATTTTTCATACCAACGCCCAACGCATTGTCGATTATCTCTCCCAGTTCACCGAATGGCGCCCCTATGAGCACCGCGTGCTGGCTCAGGTAAATGACCAGCAGGTACCCATCCCCATTAACCTGACCACGCTTAACATGCTCTATGACCTGGACCTGGATGAGACGCAAGCGGCTGAGTTTCTCACCTCACGCGCCGAGCCGGTTGAGAATATTCGCACCTCTGAAGATGTGGTAGTCAGCCAGGTAGGCCGCGAGCTTTATGAGATGTTTTTTCGCGGTTATACACGTAAACAATGGGGGCTTGACCCATCTGAGCTGGATAAATCGGTGACGGCTCGCGTACCCACCCGTACCAATACCGATGACCGCTATTTCACGGATAGTTTTCAAATAATGCCCAAGGATGGGTACACCGCTCTTTTCGAGAACCTGCTTGCCCACCCTAATATTACACTTCAGTTAGGGGTGGATTTTGAAGCGGTGCGTGACCAGGTCGATTACCACCACTTGATCTATACAGGGCCGATTGATGAGTACTTTGGTTACCAGCTGGGCAAGCTGCCCTATCGCTGCCTGCGCTTTCAGCATGAAACGCTGAACCAAGAGGTGTTCCAGCCGGTGGGCGTGGTCAACTACCCGTCAGAGGACGTGCCCTACACTCGGATCACCGAGTACAAGTACCTGACCGGGCAGCAGCACCCCAAAACCAGCGTGACCTATGAATTCCCCACCGACCAGGGCGACCCTTACTACCCCATCCCCCGAGCCGAGAACACCGAGCTTTACCGGCGCTACCGTGCGCTGGCCAATGCCACGCCAGGGGTCACCTTTCTGGGCCGCCTGGGCAGCTACCGCTATTACAATATGGATCAGGTGGTGGGCCAGGCCCTGGCCACCTTCGAGTATCTGGCTGAGGCACATGCCGGTGATTCATTGGCGCCAGTCGACGAAACGCGGGTAAGCTAAGATGCACCGCTTCACCGACAAGGGCGTAAAACGGCATGCATCAGCCGAGTCTGTTTAAAAGCTTTTTTCTGGGAGGGTTCGAGTGCTCTACCCATCGCCGCCGGGATGGGCGTCGCCTGGATTTGATCGCCGGAACCCGGCACGATCAGTACGCCAGTAATGACTACGCAGCGCTCGCCCATCACGCCATTCACAGCGTACGTGACGGCATGCGCTGGCATCTTATCGAGACCGCCAAAGGCCGTTACGATTGGAGCAGCGTGCTGCCAATGATACGTGCGGCCAAGGCGCAGCATACCGAGGTCATCTGGGACTTATGTCACTACGGCTGGCCGGATGATATTGATATCTTCAAGGCTGAATTTGTCGAGCGCTTTGCCGCCTATGCCGCCGCCGCTACGCGGCTTTTACGCGATGAAGGCGTTGAAGCACCGCTTATTACTCCGCTTAATGAAATCTCCTTCTGGGCCTGGGCCGGGGGGAGCGTGGCCCACTTCAACCCGACCGTGCGCCGCCGGGGCGATGAGCTTAAATGTCAGCTGGTACGCGCCGCCATTGCCGCCATGGAAGCGATTCGGGAAATCTCACCCAAGACGCGCTTTATTCAGGTCGACCCCATTATCCACGTGGTATCCCGCTCAACCCGGCGGCGGGATCGCGAGCGCGCCGAGCGGCTCAAATTCGAGCAGTACACGGCGTGGGATATGCTGTGTGGCTACCTTCACCCTGAGCTAGGTGGCCAGCCTGCCTACATGGATATTATGGGGGTGAACTATTATCCGCATAACCAGTGGTACGCCAATCGTCAGGATATTCCCATGGATAGCCCCGATTACCGCCCTTTCCATCAGCTTTTAGCCGATGCTTATCAGCGTTATGGAAAGCCGCTGCTGATTGCGGAAACAGGCGCTGAATGCGAGCGCCGCGTACCGTGGGTACGTTATGTGTGCGAGCAGGTCGACATAGCCCTGCGCCAGCACATTCCTGTTGAGGGCATCTGCCTGTATCCGGTCACTGATTATCCCGGGTGGGAAAATAACCGCCACTGCAGAACGGGCCTACTGGGGTATGCCGACGCTCAGGGCCAGCGCCCCGTCTTCTCACCGCTGGCAAATGAATTGACGTTCCAGCGGCGGCGCTTTGAAAACCGGCCAATACTTGAGGCGCTCAACGCATAGCATTGCCGGGTTGCAATTACCGGTTTAACTATCGAGACTAGGCGGACTAATACGCCAATGAGCGCACACCATGCACCTGAATGCCGATTTCTCGCAGTTTGCCTGTATCACGCCCGAGCAGTACCAGTGGGTAGATGCCCCCAGTGCAGGCGTTACGCGCATGATGCTGGACCGAATTGGCGACGAAGTAGCCCGTGCCACGAGCTTGGTGCGCTATGCCCCCAATAGCCAGTTTAGTGCCCACACTCACGGGGGCGGCGAAGAAATATTGGTACTTGAAGGCGTGTTCGCCGATGAGCATGGCCGTTACCCGGCGGGCAGCTATTTACGCAACCCCGTGGGTACGCACCATACACCTCAGATTGGCGATGAAGGCGCACTTATTTTCGTCAAGCTCCACCAGTTTGACTTGACCGATACGCTGCAGCTGGCCGTACCCGCCCATCGGCTGCCCTGGCAGCCCGACCGACGGCCTCACATTGCCTACAAGATGCTGCATACCTTCAGGCAAGAGCGCGTGAGCCTTGAGCGCTGGGCGGAAGGCACGTCTATTGCTTATCCAACACTTAAAGGCGGTTTGGAATTGTTTGTGCTGGAAGGCACGCTAAGCGACGGCGAGCAGAACTACTCGGCGGGTACCTGGTGCCGTTATCCCAGTGGCGCCACGCCTGTATTAACGGCCGGTAGCGATGGGGTCATGATGTACCTTAAGCGCGGCCATCTGCCCGCCGCCTGATGCACTAACTAACCACGCATCAGGCCCAGAAAGGGCAACAGCGTGAGTGCGCCGATCAAGCCAACCGCTACTAGTACCAAAACTACTTGGGCAGGATGTTCAACAAGCCGCTGCCAAAGCGTTGGCAACCTGCCTTGCGCCCGGGCCTCGTGCAACTCGCGCTGGGCCTGATCAAAACGCGCTGCCTGATAGGTAGCAAGCGCCGTTTCGGCGGCGTCACGCTGGCTTTCATCACGTAGCCAGATGGCATCCACCCCCAAGCGGAAAAATCCCGCTTGGGTTTCATAGGTATCAAAGCCCTGTTCTGCCAGCAGCGTGCGCACCTCCATGGCTTCTTCATCGGTCACGTAACGCAGCCGAAACAGCAAATGTGCCATCCTAGTTACCCATGGCCGCCATCAGATCCGCCTGAATCACTTCGATCCAGTAGCCGTCCGGGTCTTTGACGAAAATTACATCCTGCATTTTGCCCTGGTCGGCACGTTTTACAAACGTCACCTCGTGTTCATCAAACCACGCCTGGGCGGCAGCTAAATCCGGCACGCTGAAACAGATATGCCCAAAGCCCTGAGGCTCGGCATTGCCATCGTGATAGGCAAACTCGTCCTTATCTTCCGTGCCCCAGTTATGGGTCAGTTCAAGCAGCCCCTTCTGGCTGAACGTCCAGGCGGTGCGGGCCTGAATGTCTTCCGGCACTTGGTCGCCGGCCTCAAGATTGGCCAGAAAATAGAGCGAAAACTGCATCTCTTCGAAATCCAGGCGCCGCAGTACCTGCATGCCGAATACCTTGGAGTAGAACGCCAGCGAGCGTTCGGGGTCCTTGGCCCGCAGCATTGTGTGATTTAACCGAAACCCTTGGGTCTGTGGCGCAGAGGGGGCGATACCGGGGTGCTGCTCACCTTGAAAATTCATCTTAGGATCCTTAGGCATTTTGCTGATAAATGGGTCGATTGAGCGTCTATCTTTGACAAAGTTGTAGCAATGTACAAGCCTGTAACTTAATCATGCCGCCCTGCTTGAATAACGCATGGCACTAACCATGTGGGCAGAAAAGCGATTTTTCCAGCCCCGACGATAGGTAGAAGACATGTCTCGTGATCTAAATGTGCTGGGCGAACCCCTGACGCCTTGCTGCCATTTACCAAAAACGGGCTTTTACCGGGATGGCTTTTGTCGTGTGGGGCCTGAAGATGCTGGCGTTCATGCGGTATGCGCCATCATGACCGATGAGTTTCTCACCTTTTCCAAGGCGCAAGGCAATGATCTGGCGACGCCCAGGCCTGAGTTTGGCTTTCCTGGCCTTGCCCCTGGCGACCGCTGGTGCTTATGCGCAAGCCTTTGGCAGCAGGCTGTCGATATGGGATTGGCGCCACCGGTGATTCTGTCGGGTACCAATGAACGAGCGCTTGCGTTTACGACTCTGGAGATACTGCGCCAGCACGCCCTTGATCTTGTTCATTAGCGTAGCCGACCGTCATTACTCTGCTCCACCGCTTGCCTTCAATAAATCCTCGTTTTATCCGCCGCTTGCGCTTTACACCTTCGCCCAAGGCAAGGATAGTAGCCGAATCGACAGGGGCGCCTGATCACTTCAGGCTGAGATGCACCCTTTGAACCTGAACCGGATAATACCGGCGTAGGAAGTCGCGGTGTCATTTAACACCCGATCTACGCTGCGAGGTGGCCATGACATCACTTCCGCTGAGCGACGCGCTCTTTGCCTTACAACGTGCCACGCCGCTGGTGCATTGCATTACCAACTATGTGGCGATGAACAGCACGGCTAACTGCCTGCTGGCGATTGGCGCTTCTCCTGCCATGCTCCATGCGCCTGAGGAGGTTGCCGAGTTTACGCGCTTGGCTAGTGCACTCTCAATCAATATTGGCACGCCTTCGCCCGCCTGGGCAGAAGGCATGCAGCTGGCGGCGAGTACTGCGCAAGAGAGCAACACCCCTTGGGTGTTTGATCCGGTCGCGGTAGGTGCGACCCGCTACCGCCAGACGCTTTCCCAAACGCTACTGACGTATCAACCCAGCGCTATTCGCGGTAATGCCTCGGAAATCATGGCCCTGGCAGGCCTTGCTAATGCTGGCCGCGGCGTGGATGCCACTGCTTCCACCGAGGAGGCACGTGAAAGCGCCATCGCGCTTGCCAAGCGGCAGGGCTGTATCGTGGCGATGACCGGCGAGAGTGACTTCATAACCGATGGTACCCAGCAGTGGCGCATTACGGGTGGGCACGCATTAATGCCGCGGGTGACCACCTTAGGCTGCGCCTTGAGCGCTTGTGTTGCCGCGTTTATCGCCGCCAGGCCTGAAGCACCGCTGGCAGCCACCGCTACCGCCGTAGCCAGTTTTGCCATTGCCGGGGCACGCGCCGGGCAACAGGCGGCAGGCCCCGGCAGCTTTCAGGTCGCCCTGTTGGATGCTTTTTACCAGCTGACGCCTGAAGATCTGGATCAGTTTACCGGCCTGGAGAAAGCCTGATGCGTTTCGATCTTTCACTTTACTTGGTCACAGATGCAAGCCTATGTGCGGCTTTCGGCCTTGAACGCACCGTGGTTGAGGCGGTAAAAGGCGGCGTCAGTTTTGTGCAGCTGCGCGACAAGCACGCAAGCGATGCCGACATGATTGACCAGGCAAAGCGCTTAAAGGCCGCACTTGCGGGTAGCGGCGTGCCGCTGGTGATCAACGACCGTTTGGAAGTTGCCCTGCAAAGTGGCGCTGACGGCCTGCACGTTGGCCAGAGCGATACGGCCGTCCAGGAGGCGCGTGCCGCACTCGGCCCGGATGCCCTTATAGGGCTTTCGATCAATACCCTTGAGCAACTGCATGCGGCGCCGATTAGCCTGTTGGATTATGTAGGCCTTGGCCCGGTATTCGCCACGCCCAGCAAGCGCGACCACGCTGCCCCCTTGGGGTTTGAAGGCCTGGCGCAGCTGGCCGCCGCTTCATCACTGCCAAGCGTTGCCATCGGGGGACTGAAGGCAGAACATGCCGAGCAGGTGTTTCAGACTGGCGCACACGGGCTTGCTGTTATTTCTGCCATTTGCGGGCAGGCCAGTCCTTTTGATGCCGCCCGCGCCTTTGCGCGCTCCAAGCTTTAGGCGAGTAGCCATGCCTCCGTTTGAGTCAATCGTTGCGTTTGTACGCGTGGCTGAGCTGAAAAGCTATACCCGCGCGGCCGAGGCGCTGTCGCTCTCGCGAACCCGTATTTCGCGGCTGGTCATGGCACTTGAAGCCTCCCTGGGCGTGCGTTTGATTCAGCGTACCACGCGGCGCCTGCACCTGACCGCGGAGGGCGAGCGCTATCTTGTTCATGCCCAGTCTATTCTACAGGCCCTTGATGTAGCTGCCGCCGATGTGGGCAGCGGCATTACCGAGGTGCGCGGCCACTTGCGCATCAACGGACCGATGAGCTTTGGTGTTCGCCACCTTTCTCCCTTGGTAGCACGCTTCATGGCCGAGCACCCAAGCCTTGAAGTGCGCCTTGATCTTAACGACCGACGCGTGGATCTTCTCGAAGAGGGTTATGATGTCGCCATTCGCATCGGCAGCCTGCCGGACTCCAGCCTGATTGCGCGGCGTTTGACACGCTGCCGGGTGCTGTTTTGCGCCTCTCCTGACTACCTTGCCCGGCATGGTACGCCCACGACTATTGAAGAACTGAAGCAGCATCACTGCCTGCGCTATCGCAGCGGCCCTGCCAATGGCGACTGGCGCTTTGACAATGTGACATTAGCTGTCCAGGGCCCGCTTGAAAGCAATAACGGTGATGTCCTGACCCACGCCGCCGAAGCAAGCCTGGGGATTGCCCACCAACCCAGCTTCCTGGTGGCCGAGAGTATTATCCAGGGACGCCTGGTGCCGGTCTTAACCCATATTGCCCCTCGGATGCTGGATATTCACGCTCTCTACCCGGCACGACACTTCCTACCTGCCAAGGTGGAGCGCTTTATTGAGCTGCTGGCGAATGCCTGGGGCAGCCCACCTCTTTGGGAGCGTGACATGGGATTGTCGCCTATTGTGCAACAGTGATGTTCATTTATGGCGGATTATCTTCGCCTTAAAGAAACGTAAAGTGTCTTCATTGAGATCGCCATTACCATTCAATGGAGCACCCTATGCAAACATCTGCTGTAACGGCTTCTGCCATTCAACCTCATGCCATTGCGCTGCTGCGCGTATCACTGGGTATCATGGCTTTTGCTCACGGCTTGCTCAAAGTGTTCGTGTTCACACTGCCCGGCACCGTCAGCTACTTCGAGTCCCTGGGATTACCCGGTTTTATGGCTTACCTGACTATTATCGGTGAGCTGGGAGGCGGCCTGGCATTGATACTGGGTATCTATACACGCTGGGTCAGCCTTGCCATGATACCGCTATTGATAGGAGCCACGTCCGTCCACCTGGGCAACGGCTGGCTGTTTTCCAACACCGGCGGCGGCTGGGAATTCCCGCTGTTCTGGACCGTTGCCCTGCTGGTGCAGGCAGGCCTGGGAGGCGGAAGCGTTATTATTAATCGCCGCGTCCGCTAACCCTTTGTACATGCCCCGGTTGAATGCCGGGGCTTACTGCCAGGAGAATCCGCCATGTTACCCAGTCTGTTTATCTCACACGGCTCACCCATGCTGGCCCTTACCCCAACGCCTGCGCACCGTTTTCTGCGTGAGCTAGGCAAGACGTTAAGCCCCAAAGCCATCGTGGTGGTTTCTGCGCACTGGGAAACCCCCTCGCCTGAGGTCAGCATCAGCGCTTGGCCTGACACTATTCACGATTTCGGCGGCTTTCCCCGCGAGCTGTTCGAGTGCCAGTACCCCGCCCCGGGCGAGCCAGCACTCGCTCAACGCGTGGCGGCCCTCCTGGATGCCAAATGCGTAGAGCGCGGGTTCGATCACGGCGCCTGGGTGCCACTTTCGTTGATGTTTCCTGGCGCTGATATTCCGGTGGTCTCGGTATCGCTTCCTGTGCGCTGGTCAAACGGCGAGCTGGCTGGGTTAGGCAAATATCTAGCCGTACTTCGCGACGAAGGCATCCTGGTGATTGGCTCGGGTAGCCTGACGCATAACCTGTATGAAATCATGCCGCAGAACAATCAGGCGCCCGGGTGGGTCGATACATTCGCTAGCTGGGTTAATACCAGGTTGGCTGATAATGATCGTGAGGCACTGCTTAACTGGCAGGAAGCGCCGCATGCTCGTGACAACCACCCAACACCTGAACACTTTCAGCCGCTGTTAGTGGCTATGGGGGCGGGCGGCGAGGCGAGTCAGCTGCACCACAGCGTTGAGCACGGTGTGCTGACCATGGATGTGTATGCGTTCGCCTAGGCTTTTCGGGGTAAGTTAATCCTAGATCGATTGCCAGATTCTGGCATAAGAAAGCCCCTGCTGGCTGAGATCAGACCTCTCGACCAACAGGGGCTTTTATCGGCTGAGATTTACAAGCTGGCGTTAACCACCATGCACTCCATGCCCTGAAGCTCCAGCTCGCGGCAGGCTTCCCTGGCATGCTGTTCGTCCAAGGCGACCAGACGTGCCCGATAGACCGGTGTCTGGCCTTCTAAGGTATCCACAGCAACTCGCCCAGCCCGGCTATTGGTCAAGCGCTGGGCGGCCTGCTGAGCCAACTGATGTGCCTGGGCTTCTTGACTAAACGCGCCAACCTGGATACCCCAGCCACCTATTGGGGGCGCTTCAATAAGGCGCTCTCTTTGAATAAAGTCCTGCAACGGATCTGAATCAGTAGCGGTAGACGTTTCGCCAGGACCCTCGATGGTTATCTTGGCTAATTGTTCCTCCACTCTGGCATTTGGAGTAGGTGAAACCGTCGTGGTTTCAACATTAGCCAGCATTTGGCTAGGTGCGTATACCGGCGCCTGACGCGGAGGAGCCACGGGGGGGGTCGGGGCTCCAAACCCCATATACTCTTGAGAGAAGCTGGTATTGGCAATCCAGGTGCGGTGATCGCGCAACTCAGCACGCATAAAGCCCCTATCCAGCAAACTGGCCATATGGGTATCGCGGGATGCAGCACTAAAGCCACCCATGACAACGGCAACTAAACGGCGGCCATTATGTACAGCGGTGGTCGCCACGTTAAATCCAGAGGCACGAATAAAGCCGGTTTTTAAACCATCAGCGCCGGGGTAGTCGCGCACCAGACGGTTATGGCTGGTATGGCGTGTGCCGCGAAAGGTAAACTCCTGCAGTCCAAAATAATGGAAGTACTGGGGAAAATCCTGCATTACGCGCACCGAGAGTGTCAGCATATCCCGAGCAGATGTTATTTGCTGGTCATCGGGCAACCCTGAAGCGTTTCGAAAGGTCGTCGCACTCATGCCCAGCTCTTGCGCCTTTTGAGTCATTAACCGGGCAAACTGCTGCTCGCTGCCTCCTAGAGCCTCACTAATTACCACCGCGACATCGTTAGCCGAACGGACTGCTAACGCGCGAATGGCGGTATCTACAGGAATACTGCTGCCTGCCGCCAGCCAAAGCTTGGTAGCCGGCATGGCCGCCGCCTGAGCGGAAACGGGTAGCGGCTGGTTAAGGCTCAGCTCGCCGTTTTCCAGCGCTTCAAAGGTGAGATACAGCGTCATCATCTTGGTAAGCGATGCCGGATAGCGCGGCGCATCAGCGTTTTCGGAGTAAAGGACTTCGCCGTTATCAAGATCTACCACAATGCCTGCGTAACGCGGGTTGGCCTCGGCATCAGCGGCCATGCAGGCCATCAAGAACAGCATCGTGAATGCTAGCCACGCCCTCGCCAGTTTATTATCGTTAACTCCCCTCGCCGCCATGTCTGCCCCTTGCCGATTAATCTACCCTGGAAACGAAACCCATACGTCCGGACGTAACTTGGGCGCGCTGGATTCTGCGCCACCTACATCGCGATTAAAGCGCTGATAATGATTTTTGCCAAGCCTGAGAGCTCACCATTAGCTCACTCTAGACTAGCATGCCAACCGTACAATTTAACGCCTGTGCTGAGTATAAATGTAGCGAGAACACACGTATCCATCGCTGAACAATCTTTGCGACCTGCAAACGCAGCGACACAGCGACACAGCGCAAATAGTTTTGACGCAATAAACTTGACATAAAAACTGGGCATAAAAACTGGGCATAAAAAAACCGACCCTATCGGGTCGGTTTTCATTCTGCCTTCAAGATACCGCGACTAAAGATTTACTCTTCAGCAGCGGCTTCTTGGGCAACCGGACGGTCTACTAACTCAACGTACGCCATGGGCGCATTGTCGCCAGCGCGGAAACCGCACTTGAGAATACGGATGTAACCACCCGGACGCTCGGCGTAACGCGGACCCAGCTCGTTGAACAGTTTGCCGACGGCTTCTTTGGAACGTGTGCGAGAGAACGCCAAACGACGGTTCGCAACGCTATCCTGCTTGGCTAAGGTGATCAGCGGCTCGATAACGCGACGCAGTTCCTTGGCCTTGGGCAGGGTTGTCTTGATGACTTCATGTTCGACCAGCGAGACAGACATGTTCTTGAACATGGCCTGACGATGCGAGCTGGTGCGATTCAGATGACGACCACTCTTACGATGACGCATGGTTGTAATTCCTTACCAAACTGGGACTCGAGTCGACACTCACGCGGAGGCCTTGTCGTCCTTCAAGCTAGCGGGCGGCCAACTTTCCAACCGCATACCGAGGGACAAGCCGCGCGCCGCCAAAACGTCCTTGATTTCATTCAAGGATTTTTTACCGAGGTTCGGTGTCTTCAACAGCTCAACTTCAGTGCGCTGGATAAGATCACCGATGTAGTAAATATTCTCGGCTTTAAGGCAGTTCGCGCTGCGAACGGTCAACTCAAGATCGTCTACGGGGCGCAATAGGATTGGATCAACATGATCCTCTTCCTCTTCGACTTCCTGCTCTTTATCAGCTTCCAGGTCGACGAAGGCGGCCAGCTGCTCTTGCAGAATGGTCGCACTGCGACGGATAGCCTCTTCCGGATCCAAAGTACCGTCGGTTTCCAGATCGATAATCAACTTATCGAGATCGGTGCGCTGCTCAACACGAGCGGCTTCAACCGAGTAGGAAACGCGGCGGACAGGGCTGAAGGTGGCATCCAGCTGCAGGCGGCCAATAGCACGGGTCTCTTCATCAGAGCCACGGGCGTCAGCCGGTTCGTAACCACGACCCAGCGCTACCTTAAGCTGAATTTTCAGCTCGGCACCTTCATTGACATGTGCAATGACGTGATCCGGGTTGACGATTTCGACGCTATGATCAAGCGCAATGTCGCCAGCAGTGACGACGGCTGGGCCCTGCTTGTTCAGCGAGAGCACCGCCTCATCGCGGCTGTGCATCTTGATCGCAACATCTTTCAAGTTCAGGAGGATTTCGATGACATCTTCCTGCACCCCTTCGATCGCACTGTACTCGTGCTCTACACCAGCAATTTCAGCCTCTACCACGGCAGCGCCGGGCATAGACGAAAGCAGAATGCGACGCAGTGCATTCCCCAGGGTGTGACCAAAACCACGCTCGAACGGTTCGAGAACGATCTTGGCATGATGTGCGCTGATTTCTTCGACCTTGATGTCGCGAGGACGAAGAAACTCTGTCACTGAACGCTGCATATGAACACCTTTCAGGCTGCCAAACGGATACTGAGTTCTTAAGAACACGTACTCAAGAGCGTCTGGGCGGTTAGCTTTGCTACCCCGCCCAGGCTTCAAGAAGCAGATTAATTAACGCCGCTTACTTGGAGTACAGCTCGACGATCAGGTTTTCGTTGATGTCGGCAGTCAGGTCACCGCGTTCAGGCAGAGCCTTGAAAGTGCCTTCCATCTTCTTGGCGTCGATTTCGATCCAGACGATATCGCCACGGTTGGCCGCAATGGACAACGCGCTTTGAATACGAGCCTGGTTCTTCGCCTTTTCGCGAACGGACACAACGTCACCCGGCTTCACTTGATAAGAAGCAACGTTAACGGTGCGGCCGTTCACGGAAATCGCCTTGTGGCTAACAAGCTGACGCGCTTCAGAGCGAGTCGAGCCAAAGCCCATACGGTAGACGACGTTATCCAGTCGGGATTCAAGCAACTGCAACAATACTTCACCGGTCGCGCCTTTCAGGCGAGCAGCTTCTTTGTAGTAGTTACGGAACTGTTTTTCGAGTACGCCATACATACGACGTACTTTTTGCTTCTCACGAAGCTGCAAGCCGTAGTCTGAAAGACGCTGACGACGTTGGCCGTGTACACCCGGGATTTGCTCGGATTTACACTTTTTCTCGAACGGAGTCACGCCACTCTTCAAAAAGAGATCGGTGCCTTCACGACGAGACAGTTTGCACTTCGGTCCAATATAACGAGCCATGAATCTGTCTCCTTAAACGCGGCGTTTCTTAGGCGGACGGCAGCCATTATGGGGAATGGGCGTCGCGTCTACGATGCTTTGCACGCGGAAGCCTGCGGCATTGAGTGCGCGCACGGCGGATTCACGACCGGGACCTGGGCCTTTAACCAGTACGTCTACGTTTTTCACACCATACTCGGCTGCAGCAGTCGCTGCACGTTCGCTTGCTACTTGAGCAGCGAACGGGGTGCTCTTGCGAGAACCACGAAAACCCGAACCACCGGCAGTTGCCCAAGAAAGAGCATTGCCCTGGCGGTCTGTGATCGTCACGATCGTGTTGTTAAAAGAGGCATGGATATGCGCTACGGCATCCACAACCTGCTTTTTAACCTTTTTACGGTTACTACGCGGGTTAGCCATGTTGATGTCTATTCCTGTCTTTACGCCAGAACGTGCGTGTTATTTGCGGATCGGCTTACGCGGGCCCTTACGGGTGCGCGCGTTAGTCTTAGTCCGCTGACCACGCAGCGGAAGACTACGACGATGACGCAGACCACGGTAGCAGCCTAAGTCCATGAGACGCTTAATGTTCAGCGTAACATCACGACGAAGGTCGCCTTCTACGGTGTACTTACCAACTTCAGAACGCAGGGTATCTAGCTCTTCGCCAGACAGATCCTGGATCTTGGTAGTCAGCTCGATACCAGCAGCAGCACAGATGTGCTGAGCGCGGGTACGGCCAATCCCGAAGATATAGGTCAGCGAGATCGCCGCATGCTTGTTGTCCGGGATATTGACGCCTGCAATACGGGCCATCAGCTTACTCCGAAATTTGAGCGGCTTGCTCGTTTATTCATCTACAAAAGGCGCAACAGCATACCCCTTTAACTGCCCTAAGGCAAGGGGTATGCCAAACACCCACTTAAAACAGCGTAGGAATTAGCCCTGACGCTGTTTGTGCCGTGGCTCGACGCAGATAACGCGGACAGCGCCATTGCGACGAATGATCTTGCAGTTACGGCACATCTTCTTTACGGAAGCTCGAACTTTCATCGTTCTCTCCAATACGGGCGACGCGCCTCAGCGCATGATGCCGCCGCTACCGTAGCCTTTCAGGTTGGACTTCTTCATCACCGAGTCATATTGATGCGACATGAGATGCGATTGCACCTGGGCCATGAAGTCCATGATGACCACCACCACGATCAGAAGCGAGGTGCCGCCAAAGAAAAATGGCACATTCCACGCAACAATCAGGAACTGGGGCATCAGGGAAACCGCAGTGATATACAGGGCACCGAATAAGGTCAGACGAGTCATGACTTTATCGATATAGCGAGCGGTCTGCTCGCCGGGGCGAATGCCCGGCAGGAACGCACCTGACTTTTTCAGATTGTCAGCTACATCCTTGGGATTGAAGACCAGCGCTGTGTAAAAGAAGCAGAAGAATACCACTGCCGCCGCGAAAAGCAAGATGTAAAGCGGTTGCCCGGGGGCTAGCGCTTGAGAAGCTCGCTGCAACCACTCCATACCTTCACCAGCACCTACCCACTGACCGATTGAGGCCGGGAAGAGCAGAATACTGGAAGCGAAGATTGCAGGGATTACCCCTGCCATATTCACTTTCAAAGGCAGGTAGCTGCTTTGACCTGCATACATCTTATTGCCAACCTGGCGACGTGGATAGTTCACTTTCAAGCGGCGTTGGCCGCGCTCAATGAACACTACGAATGCCACGGTGGCAATACCTAGCACTGACAGCGCTAACAGCGGGAGAACATTCCAGGCCCCTTCGTTACGAGCGAGCTCGAACGCTTGCCCTACGGCACTGGGCAGCCCAGCGACGATACCGGCGAAGATCAGCAGCGAAATACCGTTGCCAATCCCCTTTTCGGTAATCTGCTCACCTAGCCACATCATAAACACCGCGCCTGACACAAACGTAATCACGGCGGTGAAATAGAAGCTAAAGTCAGCGCTGTAAGCGATGCCTTGGCTAGCCAGACCCACCGACATACCGGTAGCCTGGACAAGAGCCAGTATCACCGTACCGTAGCGGGTGTACTGGCTAATTTTTCGGCGGCCAGCCTCACCTTCCTTCTTGAGCTGTTCAAGATGGGGTGAGACCGCAGTCATCAGCTGCATGATAATCGACGCTGAAATATAGGGCATTATGCCCAACGCGAGGACGCTCATGCGCTCCAGGGCGCCACCCGAGAACATGTTGAACATGCCCAGGATGGTGCCCTGTTGCTCCCTAAACAAGGCAGCAAGCTGGTCAGGATTGATACCGGGCACGGGAATATGGGCACCAATACGGTACACCACGATGGCGAGGAGCACGAAGCGCAAACGCGCCCACAGTTCACTCAGACCGTTGCCCTTCGCCGGCATATTTCCTGACTTGGCCATTTAGTCCTCTACCTTGCCGCCAGCAGCTTCGATCGCTTCACGGGCACCTTTGGTGACCTTGATTCCACGAACGGTAACTGCTTTGTTCAGTTCGCCTGAAAGGATAATCTTCGCGTGTAGCGTTGCATCCTTCAGTACGTTGGCTTGCTTCAGTGTTTCCATGGTGACTTCGTCACCGGCAACTTTAGCAAGCTCGGCCAGGCGCACTTCTTCAGACACCAGCGACTTGGCTGATGTGAAGCCGAACTTCGGCAGACGACGCTGTAACGGCATCTGACCGCCTTCGAAACCAGGCTTGACGCTACCGCCACTGCGTGATTTCTGGCCTTTGTGACCACGGCCGCCGGTCTTGCCCAGACCGGAACCGATACCACGACCAACGCGCTTTTCAGCGTGCTTGGAGCCCGGTGCCGGGCTCAGGGTATTGAGTTTCATGGATTACTCTCCCTCAACGCTCACAAGGTAGTTAACCTTGTGGATCATGCCGCGTACGGCAGGGGTGTCTTCCAGCTCAACCGTGTGACCGATGCGACGCAGACCCAGGCCCTTCATAGTAGCCTTGTGCTTGGGTAGAACGCCGATGGTGCTGCGGATCTGGGTAACCTTGATCGTTGCTGCCATGGTGTCTTACCCCGTGATCGCTTCGACAGACAGACCGCGCTTGGCGGCCACGTCTTCCGGTGCCTGCATGGCAGAGAGACCTTTAACAGTCGCTCGAACCACGTTAACCGGGTTGGTGGAACCGTAGCACTTGGCCAGTACATCGTGGACACCAGCAAGCTCTAGTACAGAGCGCATGGCGCCACCGGCGATGATACCGGTACCTTCGGAAGCCGGCTGCATGTACACCTTGGAAGCACCGTGACGGGCTTTTACCGGGTACTGCAGGGTGTGGCCTGCGAGGTTAACCTTGACCATATTGCGACGAGCTTGGTCCATCGCTTTCTGGATTGCGACCGGCACTTCACGCGCCTTGCCACGACCGAAACCGACACGACCTTTACCATCACCAACGACGGTCAGTGCGGTGAAGCCGAAAATACGACCACCTTTGACCACCTTGGCGACGCGGTTAACCTGCACTAACTTCTCTTGCAGATCGCCGCTTTGCTGTTCGTTCTTCGCCATCGTAAAACCCTTTAGAATTCCAGGCCGCCTTCACGAGCGGCGTCGGCCAGAGCCTTGACGCGACCGTGATACTTAAAGCCAGCACGGTCGAAGGCCACCTGGGTGATGCCTGCTTCTTTAGCGCGTTCGGCAATCAGAGCACCGACCTTGGAGGCCGCATCTGAGTTACCGGTCGCACCCTCGCGCAGTGCTTTGTCCAGCGTTGAAGCGCTGGCCAACACTTTGCCACCATCCGGCGAGATAATCTGCGCATAGATGTGACGCGGGGTACGGTTGACGCACAGGCGATACACGCCCAGCTCGCGGATCTTGGCGCGAGCGCGGCGGGCACGACGGAGACGAGATTCTTTCTTCGCGTTCATAACCCTGCCTTACTTCTTCTTGGCTTCTTTGCGACGCACCTGCTCGTCGGCGTACCGAACACCCTTGCCTTTATACGGCTCAGGCGGACGGAAGGCGCGGATTTCCGCGGCGCACTGACCGAGCATCTGCTTGTCCGCGCTTTTCAGCACGATAGTGGTGTTCTTCGGCGTTTCCGCTGAGACACCTTCAGGCAGTTGGTAGTCGACCGGGTGCGAGAAGCCCAGTGAAAGATTGAGCGTCTGGCCCTTTGCTTGGGCACGATAACCGACGCCAACAATTTCGAGAGTTTTTGTAAAACCCTCAGATACGCCCGTTACCAGGTTCTGAACCAAGGCGCGGGTAGTACCGGCCATTGCCCAGCTCTTGGCAGACTCACTCGGGGCGAAGGTCAGCTGGCCATCTTCCTGACCAATCACCACGTCCTGGTGAATGGGCATTGACAGCGTGCCCTGGCCGCCTTTGGCGGTCAGCTGGTCGTCGTTGATTTTAATATCAACGCCGGCAGGCACTTTAACCGGATATTTCGCTATGCGGGACATTCCAGCCTCCTAGAATACGGTGCAGATGACTTCGCCACCGACACCCGCCTGGCGCGCGGCACGATCGGTCATGACACCATTTGACGTGGTGACAATCGCGATACCCAGGCCGTCGGCTACCTTAGGCAGGTTGTCCTTGCCTTTGTACTGACGCAAAGACGGCTTGGAAACACGCTGAATGTGCTCAATAACCGGCTTGCCCTCAAAGTACTTGAGAGTCACGGTCAGCTGGGGCTTGACGCCTTCAGCTACTGTGAAGTCGGTAATGTAACCTTCTTCCTTTAGCACGCGGGCCACTTCCACTTTCAGCTTGGAAGACGGCATGACTGCCGTCTCTTTGGTGGCCATCTGCGCATTGCGGATACGGGTACACATATCCGCCAGAGTGTCTTGCATGCTCATTTAATGTGCGCTCCTGATGATTCTACGTAGCGTTACCAGCTGGACTTTTTCAGACCAGGGACGTCGCCACGCATGGCGGCTTCACGCAGCTTGTTACGGCCGAGGCCGAACTTGTTGTAAAAACCGTGCGGACGACCCGTGATGCGGCAGCGGTTACGCTGACGAACCGGGCTTGAGTCGCGCGGCAGTTGCTGCAGCTTCAGCGTCGCCTCGAAGCGCTCTTCCTCAGACGTGTTAACGTCTGAGATGATTGCCTTGAGCTCAGCACGCTTGGCCGCATACTTCTCGACCAGCTGCGTACGCTTGAGCTCACGCTCTATCATACTTTTCTTAGCCATGATCCAACCCTTATTTCTTGAAGGGGAAGTTCAACGCTGCTAGCAGCGCACGACCTTCCTCGTCGGTGTTGGCGGTAGTAGTGATAGTGACGTCCAACCCACGGATACGATCGATCTTATCATACTCGATCTCCGGGAAGATGATCTGCTCACGTACACCCATGGAGTAGTTGCCGCGACCGTCAAAAGACTTCGGGTTAAGACCACGGAAGTCACGCACGCGAGGGATTGCGATGTTCACCAGACGGTCCAGGAAGTCCCACATACGCTCAGCGCGCAGTGTTACTTTGACACCGATTGGCCAACCTTCACGCACCTTGAAGCCCGCGATGGACTTGCGTGCCTTGGTCACCAGCGGCTTTTGACCGGAAAGTTTCTCCAGGTCGCCGATGGCATTGTCGATCAGCTTTTTATCACTAACCGCTTCGCCGATACCCATGTTCAGAGTCACTTTCGTGATCCGGGGTACCTGCATTACGTTGGCGTAGCTGAACTGCTCTTTGAGCTGAGCTACCACCTCGTTTTGATAACGTTCTTTCAAGTTCGCCATTGTGCTACCCGACTCGCGTTAGGCGTCGATCTGCGTCTGCGTCGACTTGTAGATACGTACCTTGGTACCGTCTTCCTTAACTTGGAAGCCGACGCGATCCGCCTTACCGGTCTCCGAATTGAAGATGGCTACGTTGGACGCGTGAATCGGAGCCTCACGCTCGACGATACCGCCCTGATTTCCCGCCATGGGATTCGGCTTGGTGTGACGTTTAATCATGTTCACACCGGACACCAAGAAGCGGTTTTCTAATACCCGCTTAACGGTGCCACGTTTGCCTTTATCCTTCCCGGCGATGACGATGACTTCATCGTCACGTTTGATCTTTTGCATATCCGCCTCGCTCCTTACAGCACTTCAGGCGCTAGGGAAATGATCTTCATGAACTTTTCATTACGAAGTTCACGAGTAACCGGCCCGAAGATGCGCGTGCCGATCGGCTGTTCGTTGGTGTTATTCAACAAAACTGCCGCATTTCCATCGAAACGGATCAGCGAACCGTCACTACGACGGACGCCACTACGGGTGCGAACCACTACCGCTTTCAGGACCTGGCCTTTTTTGACCTTGCCGCGAGGGATAGCTTCTTTCACCGTTACTTTAATGACGTCACCAACGCGGGCGTAGCGACGGTGTGAACCGCCTAACACCTTGATGCATTGCACCCGGCGCGCTCCGCTGTTGTCGGCGACATCCAGCATTGTCTGAGTCTGAATCATCGGTTTTCTCCAAACCTAATCTGACTGCACTGGTTGGACAAACCCAGGGTATTAACCCTTGGCTTGCTCGACCACCTCGACCAGCGTCCAGGCTTTCTTCTTGGAAAGCGGACGGCACTCCTGAATGGAAACCGTATCGCCTGCCTTAGCCTGGTTCGCCTCATCATGGGCGTGCAGCTTGGTGGAGCGCTTAACGTATTTTCCGTAGATCGGGTGACGCTCACGACGCTCGATCATGACGACGATGGATTTATCCATCTTGTCGCTCACCACCTTGCCGGTGAGCGTACGGGTTTTTTTCTCTTCGGCCATCTCAATCACCTGCCTTCTCGTTGAGCATAGTCTTAACGCGGGCGATATCCCGACGGACCTGCTTGAGCAGATGAGTCTGGCTCAGTTGGCCAGTGGCCTTCTGCATGCGCAGGTTAAACTGCTCGCGGAGTAGCTCGAGGAGCTGCTCTTTGAGCTCTCCTGCGGACTTTTCACGAATTTCCTGTGCTTTCATCACATCACCGTCCGTTTCGCAAAGGTGGTGGACAAGGGCATCTTCTGTGCGGCCAGTTCGAATGCTTCACGGGCCAGCTCTTCGGATACACCTTCAATTTCGTACAGGACCCGACCCGGTTGGATCTGGGCTACCCAGTACTCAACAGAACCTTTACCTTTACCCATACGAACTTCGAGCGGCTTCTTGGAAATCGGCTTATCAGGGAAAACGCGGATCCAGATCTTACCGCCACGTTTAACGTGACGTGTGATCGCACGACGGCCAGCTTCGATCTGACGCGCAGTGATGCGGCCGCGACCAGTAGCTTTCAGACCGTATTCCCCGAAGCTGATCTTGCTTCCGCGATGCGCCAGGCCACGGTTGCGGCCTTTCATCATCTTGCGGAATTTCATACGCTTGGGCTGTAACATCGACTCGCTCTCCCCTTACCTGGAACCTTTCTTCTTGGGCGCGTTGCCGGCAGGCTGCTGTTGCTTAGCCTTGGCACGTACTTCCTCGATACCGCCGAGGATTTCGCCCTTGAAGATCCACACTTTGACGCCGATAACGCCGTAGGTGGTGTGAGCTTCGTAAGTGGCGTAGTCGATGTCCGCACGCAGGGTGTGCAGCGGAACGCGACCTTCGCGGTACCATTCGGTACGTGCGATTTCAGCACCACCAAGACGACCTGACAGCTGAATCTTGATGCCGCCAGCGCCAAGACGCATTGCGTTCTGTACTGCGCGCTTCATAGCACGACGGAACATTACGCGACGCTCAAGCTGACCAGCTACGTTAGCAGCAACCAGCTTGGCATCCAGCTCCGGCTTGCGAACTTCTTCAATGTTCACATGAACCGGAACACCCATCATTTCGGTAAGATCGCGACGCAGACGGTCGACATCTTCACCTTTTTTACCAATCACGATACCCGGACGGGCAGTGTGAATGGTGATGCGGGCGTTGTTAGCCGGACGCTCGATGTGAATGCGGCTTACGGAAGCGCTTTTCAGACGCTCTTCCAGGAAGCTGCGCACTTCGAGATCGTTATTGAGCTTATCGGCATAGGCGCCGCGCTCGGCATACCAGACAGAAGCATGGTCTTTGACGATGCCCAGTCGAATGCCTGTTGGATTGACTTTCTGACCCATCTGGTCGACTCCTACTTCTCGGCTACCTTGACGGTGATGTGGCAGGTGCGCTTCAAGATACGATCCGCACGGCCTTTGGCGCGCGGCTTGATACGCTTGAGCGTCATGCCCTCATCGACGCAGATGGTCGAGACACGCAGCTCGTCGATGTCCATGCCGTTATTTTCTTCCGCATTCGCGATGGCGGACTGAAGCACTTTCTTGACCAGCTTGGCAGCCTTCTTCGGTGAGAAGGTCAGCAGATCAATAGCTTCGGCGACCGGTTTACCGCGCACCTGGTCAGCCACCAAACGGGCCTTCTGTGCGGATAAAGCAGCGCCACTCAGCTTAGCTGTGACTTCCATCTCTTAATCCTCTCTGGCTTACCGTTTGGCTTTCTTGTCCGCAGCATGCCCGCGATATGTGCGAGTAGCAGCGAATTCGCCAAGTTTATGACCCACCATTTCCTCGGAGACGTGCACCGGGACATGCTGGCGTCCGTTATGGACTGCGATGGTCAGACCTACCATGTTGGGCAGGATCATCGAACGACGCGACCAGGTCTTGATCGGTTTGCGATCGTTCTTCTCCACTGCAGCCTCTACCTTCTTCAAAAGATGAAGGTCAATGAAGGGACCTTTCTTTAGTGAACGTGGCACAGCCGTTACCTCTTAATGTCTTGGCAATTTCGATTAACGTGTCTTATTACGACGACGAATAATCAGCTTGTCGGTGCGCTTGTTCTTACGCGTCTTGTGACCCTTAGTCGGCACACCCCATGGGGATACCGGGTGACGACCACCACTGGTGCGGCCTTCACCACCACCGTGTGGGTGATCCACCGGGTTCATCGCGACACCGCGAACAGTCGGACGCACGCCTCTCCAGCGCTTCGCACCGGCCTTGCCAAGTTGACGCAGGCTGTGCTCGGAGTTGCTCACTTCACCCAGGGTCGCGCGGCACTCGGCCAGTACTTTACGCATTTCGCCAGAGCGAAGACGTAAGGTGGCGTAGTTACCTTCACGAGCGACCAGCTGGGCGCTAGTACCGGCACTGCGAGCAATCTGCGCGCCTTTGCCCGGCTTCAGTTCGATACCGTGAACGGTAGAACCAAGCGGTACATTGCGCAGAGGCAAGGCATTGCCTTTCTTGATGGGCGCGTTAACACCAGATTCCAGCACGTCACCCGCGCTGACACCTTTCGGTGCAATGATGTAACGACGCTCGCCATCTGCATATTTCAATAGTGCAATATGCGCACTACGGTTCGGGTCGTGCTCCAGACGCTCAACGGTGGCCGGAATGCCATCCTTGGTGCGCTTGAAGTCGATCAACCGGTAGTGATGACGGTGACCACCGCCCACGTGGCGGGTGGTGATACGACCGTAGTTATTACGGCCACCGGACTTGGACTGCTTTTCCAAAAGCGGTGCATACGCACGGCCCTTGTACAGTTCCTCGCCAACGATCTTGACGACGTGGCGACGACCGGCGGAAGTGGGTTTGGTCTTGACGATTGCCATTTTCCGTACTCCTGCCCTTATTCGGCGCCAGAGAAGTCTTCGAGCGTTTCACCCGCAGCCAGGGTCACATACGCTTTGCGGTAACCCTTACGCTGGCCAACGCCGTGTGCAGTACGCTTGGTTTTACCCTTCATGTTCAGTACCTGAACATTACCGACCTTCTTGCCGAACAGTGCTTCAACGGCCTTCTTGATCTCGGGTTTGGTAGCATCAGTTGCCACCTTGAAAACGTACTGGTTGCGCTCTGCAGCCATCGCGGCCTTTTCGGTCACGTGCGGTCCAAGCAGAACCTTGAATACGCGTTCCTGGTTCATGCCAGCTTCTCCTCGAATTTACGCAGGGCGGAGACGGTAACCAGGACCTTATCAAAGGCAACCAGGCTAACCGGGTCAGCTGCCGCTACATCCACCACATCAACGTGGGGAAGGTTGCGTGCGGCCAGATAGAGCTTTTCGTCGACTTCTTCAGTGACGATCAACACTTTTTCAAGGTTGAGCTCTTTCAGCTTGGCAGCTACCTGCTTGGTCTTGGGCGCTTCGACGCTGAACTCTTCAATAGCGACTAAACGCTCTTGACGTACAAGCTCAGACAGGATGGAGCGCATCGCCGCGCGGTACATCTTGCGGTTAACCTTCTGGGTGTAGTCTTGCGGACGTGCCGCGAAGGTTACGCCGCCGCTGCGCCAAAGCGGAGAGCGGATGGTGCCGGCACGTGCACGACCGGTACCTTTCTGGCGCCATGGCTTCTTACCACCACCACGTACGTCGGAACGGCTCTTTTGAGCGCGAGTGCCCTGGCGGCCACCAGCCAAATAGGCGGTAACAACCTGGTGTACTAGCGCTTCGTTGAATTCTTTGCCAAAAGTGGCGTCGGCTACTTCAACGGTACCCGTGCCTGCAGCAAGATTCAGATTCATTGGTAATTATCCCCTTCAGCCAGCTTTCACGGCGCTGCGAACGATAACGTCGCTACCGGGTGCTCCCGGTACAGCGCCCTTGATCAGCAGCAGGTTACGCTCGGCGTCAACACGGACGATCTCAAGGCTTTGAACGGTGCAACGGGCATTACCCATTTGACCGGCCATTTTCTTGCCTTTAAATACGCGACCTGGTGTTTGACACATGCCGATAGAACCCGGCGCGCGATGCGACAGGGAGTTACCATGGCTGTTGTCTTGGGTACGGAAGTTCCAGCGCTTAACAGCACCCTGGAAGCCTTTACCCTTAGAGGTGCCGGTCACGTCGATCATTTGACCAGCTTCAAAGAGGGATACAGTGAGCTCACCACCCACTTCAGGAGCTTCTTCACCTTCTGCAAGGCGGAATTCCATCAGTGAACGACCAGCCTCAACACCCGCCTTGGCAAACTGTCCAGCTTGCGCTTTGGTGAGGTGCTTGGCTTTACGAGAACCTGTAGTGATCTGAATCGCTGCGTAGCCGTCAGACTCAATGGTCTTAACGCGCGTAACACGATTAGGATCAACTTCAATAACGGTCACGGGCACAGATGCGCCATCTTCGGTAAAGACACGGGTCATCCCGGCCTTTTTACCGACTAAACCGATAGTCATACTCAGTCTCCTATAGTGTACGGGGCTATCACCCGCTATGGCTGCCCTTTCCAGAGCATTCCACTAGCACATTGTGTGGCGCCTCACGGCGCGGCGGCTGCTGTTCATGCTAACCCGTCAAACGGGCGACGAACGCTGGGCCGCAAGTGTCTAGTGTAATTAGTCGAGCTTGATTTGCACGTCTACGCCAGCGGCGAGATCGAGCTTCATCAACGCATCAACAGTTTTCTCGGTCGGCTCAACGATGTCGAGCACACGCTTGTGCGTGCGAATCTCATACTGATCACGCGCATCTTTGTTGACGTGCGGTGAAATCAGGATGGTATAACGCTCGCGGTTGGTCGGCAGCGGAATCGGCCCACGAACCTGAGCACCAGTACGCTTAGCGGTTTCAACAATCTCCGCTGTGGACTGATCGATCAGGCGATGGTCGAACGCTTTCAACCGAATGCGAATCTTCTGGTTCTGCATTTGCCCTAAACTCCAATGGATGTCGACGGCGCGAGCCGTCTACCCACGCATTCAAAGGATGCGCATTATAGGCACGCCAAAAGCCCATGTCAAACATTTGCTAATGGTGCGCAGAAAAGGGGGCTCTCAGGAGCCCCCTTTCTCATTCAAGTAAAATGATTACTGAACGATTTTGGCCACAACACCAGCGCCAACGGTACGGCCACCTTCGCGAATCGCGAAGCGCAGACCTTCATCCATGGCGATCGGAGCGATCAGAGTAACAACCATCTGAACGTTGTCGCCCGGCATTACCATTTCAACACCTTCCGGCAGTTCACAAGTACCAGTTACGTCAGTGGTACGGAAGTAGAACTGAGGACGGTAGCCCTTGAAGAAAGGCGTGTGACGACCACCTTCTTCTTTGGACAGTACGTAAACTTCTGCTTCGAAGGTAGTGTGCGGGTGAATGGTGCCCGGCTTGGCCAGAACCTGACCACGCTCAACATCATCACGCTTAGTACCACGCAGCAGGGCGCCAACGTTCTCACCAGCACGACCTTCGTCGAGCAGCTTACGGAACATTTCAACGCCAGTAACGATGGTTTTGGTGGTGTCGCGGATACCCACGATTTCCACTTCTTCACCGGCTTTAACGATACCGCGCTCTACACGACCGGTAACAACAGTACCACGGCCAGAGATAGAGAATACGTCTTCGATCGGCATCAGGAACGGCTGGTCGATAGCACGCTCCGGCTCAGGGATGTACTCATCCAGAGCTTTGATCAGATTAGCAACGGCGGTAGTACCCATGCCGTTCTCATCTTCACCGTTCAGAGCCATCAACGCAGAACCAGTGATGATCGGAGTGTCGTCACCCGGGAAGTCGTACTGGTCGAGGAGTTCGCGAACTTCCATCTCTACCAATTCGAGAAGCTCTTCGTCATCGACCATGTCCGCTTTGTTCAGGAACACAACGATGAACGGAACGCCAACCTGACGAGACAGCAGGATGTGCTCGCGAGTCTGTGGCATCGGGCCGTCAGCGGCTGAACATACCAGGATCGCGCCGTCCATCTGCGCAGCACCAGTGATCATGTTCTTGACGTAGTCAGCGTGTCCTGGGCAGTCAACGTGAGCGTAGTGACGCTCTTCTGACTGATATTCCACGTGTGAAGTCGCGATGGTGATACCACGCTCGCGCTCTTCAGGAGCGTTATCGATAGTATCGAATTCACGCCAGTCGCCGCCGAAAACCTCAGCAGACACGCGGGTCAGGGCCGCAGTCAGAGTCGTTTTACCGTGGTCGACGTGACCGATGGTGCCGACGTTGACGTGCGGTTTGGAACGTTCGAATTTTTCCTTAGCCACTGCTATAACCTCTTTACGTTAGCTAACGGTTAACCGTTTTGATTGATGACGGCTTCAACGACGCTGGAGGGCGCCTCCTCGTACTTCGCGAACTCCATAGAGTAGCTCGCACGGCCCTGGGTTTGTGAGCGTAGGTCGGTTGCGTAACCGAACATCTCACCCAGCGGCACCGTTGCACGAATGACTTTACCAGCAGAAGAGTCATCCATGCCCTGCACCAGACCGCGACGACGGCTCAGGTCACCCATGACGTCACCCATAAATTCTTCGGGAGTCACGATTTCGACCTTCATCACCGGCTCCAGCAGCACGGCCTTGGCCTTCCTGGCACCTTCCTTCACTGCCATAGAAGAAGCAATCTTGAACGCAGTCTCGTTAGAGTCTACGTCGTGGAAGGAGCCGTCGAACAGCGTCACTTTAACGTCAATCATCGGGTAACCCGCGATGACACCGTTTTTAAGCTGCTCGTAAGCACCTTTCTCAACCGCAGGGACGTATTCCTTCGGAACCGTACCACCTACGATCTCAGAGTTGAACTTGAAGAAGATCTCATCTTCGCCTTCACCCTTATCTGCAGCAGTCAGCGGCTCGATACGCAGCCAAACGTGACCGTACTGACCACGACCACCGGACTGACGTACAAACTTGCCTTCCTGCTCTACGCTGCCGCGAATGGTTTCGCGGTACGCTACCTGCGGCTTACCGATATTAGCTTCAACCTTGAACTCGCGACGCATACGGTCAACGATGATGTCCAAGTGAAGTTCGCCCATACCAGAAATGATGGTCTGGCCGGTTTCTTCGTCGGTTTTAACCTGGAAAGAAGGATCTTCCTGAGCTAGCTTGCCCAGTGCAATACCCATTTTTTCCTGGTCAGCCTTAGACTTCGGCTCAACGGCTACCGAGATAACCGGATCCGGGAACTCCATGCGCTCGAGAACGATCTTGTTATCGATATCGCACAGGGTGTCACCCGTGGTGACGTCTTTCAGGCCGATACACGCTGCAATATCGCCAGCCAAGATCTCTTTGATCTCTTCACGCGAGTTGGCATGCATCTGAACGATACGGCCAACGCGCTCTTTCTTCTGCTTAACGGAGTTATATACGCCATCACCAGATTTCAGAACGCCCGAGTAGACGCGGATAAAGGTCAGCGTACCAACGAAGGGGTCAGTCGCGATCTTGAATGCCAACGCCGCAAACGGAGCATCATCATCCGCTACACGCGTAGCGATAGTGCCGTCTTTATCGTCCAACTCACCTTCGATCGCCTTAACTTCAGTCGGCGAAGGCATGTATTCGATAATGCCATCCAGTACCGCCTGAACGCCTTTGTTTTTAAAGGCAGAACCACAGGTAACCAGAACAATATCGTTAGCCAGAGTGCGCGCACGAAGGCCGGCTTTGATCTCTTCGATCGTCAGCTCACCACCTTCCAGGTACTTCTCCATCAGCTCGTCAGAGCCTTCGGCAGCAGCCTCAACCATTTGCTCGCGATACTTCTCGGCAGTTTCTTGCAGCTCAGCCGGAATATCAACGAGTTCAAAGTTCATACCCAGACTGGCTTCATCCCACAGGATCGCCTTCATCTGAATAAGGTCGACAACACCCTTAAAGTCTTCTTCCGTACCCCAGTTGATCTGGATCGGCACAGCATTCGCGCCCAGACGCTCTTTCAACTGGTCAACGACCATGAAGAAGTCAGCGCCGGTACGGTCCATCTTGTTGACGAAGACCATACGCGGTACTTCGTACTTGTTGGCTTGGCGCCATACGGTTTCGGTCTGCGGCTGAACGCCGGAAGAACCGCATAGTACAACGACCGCACCATCAAGAACACGCAGAGAACGCTCAACTTCGATGGTGAAGTCAACGTGCCCAGGCGTATCGATGATGTTGATGCGGTGCTCGTCGAACTGCTTGGCCATACCTTGCCAGAAGGTGGTTACAGCCGCAGAGGTGATAGTAATACCACGCTCCTGCTCCTGTTCCATCCAGTCCGTCGTCGCAGCACCGTCGTGCACTTCACCCACCTTGTGAGAAAGGCCGGTATAGAACAGTACACGCTCGGTCGTCGTGGTTTTACCCGCGTCGACGTGCGCTACGATACCAATATTGCGATAACGCTTAAGTGGTGTCTTGCGTGCCACGGTGAAACTCCCGTTAGTTGGCGATGCTCGTTAATTTAGCAGCGGTGAAAGTGAGTCTTACACCACCACCGCCATCACAGCATGATAGCGGCGGGGTGTTGCAACAAAGCGACTCGACTTACCACTTTCAACGACGCCATGCTGAAACAACGTGCATAAATAAACGCGGACTCTACAAACACTGCGCTTACAAACGCCGTACTTAGAAACGCCGTACTTAGAAGCGACGCTCTTAGAAACGATAGTGCGAGAAAGCTTTGTTGGCTTCAGCCATACGATGCACGTCTTCGCGCTTCTTAACAGCCGAACCTTTACCTTCTGCCGCATCCAGCATTTCACCAGCCAGACGCTGAACCATCGTTTTTTCACCGCGACGACGCGCCGCGTCCACCAGCCAGCGCATAGCGAGCGCTTGACGGCGTGACGGACGAACTTCAACCGGCACCTGATAGGTCGCACCACCTACGCGGCGCGACTTCACTTCGACCATCGGCTGGATAGTTTCCAGCGCCTTGTCGAAGATTTCCAGCGGCTCTTCTTTACTACGCTCGGCAACCTTGTCCAGCGCACCATAAACGATGCGCTCAGCTATGGACTTCTTGCCGCTGACCATCAGGTGGTTCATGAACTTCGCCAGACGCTCACTTCCGAACTTAGGATCCGGCAGGATTTCGCGTTTAGCTACAACTCTTCTTCTAGGCATGATAAGCCCTCAATTAAGGATCCTTCAGGTAAACCCGGGACTCGCGTCAGGTATTTAACACCCTGCATTGCCCGACCTTACTCTTATCAGACCGTCATATTCGTTTTGAACACTACACTGCATTACGCAGCGCGACGGCAAGCGATCTTAAGACTTCGGACGCTTGGTACCGTACTTGGAACGACCCTGCTTACGGTTCTGTACGCCGGAAGTGTCAAGGGCGCCACGAACGGTGTGATAACGCACACCTGGCAAATCCTTTACACGGCCGCCGCGAATCAGAACAACAGAGTGCTCCTGCAGGTTGTGACCTTCACCACCGATGTAAGAAGAAACTTCGAAACCGTTGGTCAGGCGCACACGGCAAACCTTACGCAGGGCCGAGTTCGGCTTCTTGGGGGTAGTGGTGTATACGCGCGTACATACGCCGCGTTTTTGCGGACAGGCCTGCAGCGCGGGCACGTCACTTTTAGTAACGGGGCGCTTGCGCGGCTTGCGCACTAGCTGATTAATCGTTGCCATGGTGTTTAGCTGACTCCAATGGTTGCCTGGCCTTCCAGCGGCTGCGGGCGCACCCACCCCACTGTTAAAGGCTGCGCATTCTAAAGGCTGACCCTAGGCGGCGTCAAGTCTTGCCGGCGGTTTAACCGGCAAGATAGCGTCGTCAGGGCCAGATACTTTTTTTCTACTCGATTTAGAGCTCGTCGTCACTATCTAGTGCTGTCAACTGTGCTCCAAGCTCCTGCTCTACCTCAGTCGCTGAGGGGTTGAACAGACGCTCAACGTCTTCGCGCTTGCGGCGACGTTCTGCGTGGTGAGTCAGACCGGTTCCTGCCGGAATCAGACGCCCAACTACCACGTTTTCTTTCAGGCCGCGCAGGTAATCGCGCTTGCCGGTAACAGCTGCTTCGGTCAGTACGCGGGTAGTCTCCTGGAAGGAGGCCGCGGAGATGAACGATTCAGTCGCCAGGCTCGCCTTGGTAATACCCAGCAGCATACGCTGATACTTCGCCGGGAACTTACCTTCTTTCTCGAGACGGGCATTTTGCTCCAGTACGCGAACAAGCTCAGCCTGGTCACCAGTAATGAAGTCAGAATCGCCCGAATCGGTGATCTCAACCTTACGCAGCATCTGACGCACAATTACTTCGATGTGCTTGTCGTTGATACCTACGCCCTGCAGACGGTAAACGTCCTGCACTTCGGCCGTAATATACTTGGCAAGTTCCGCAACGCCCAGCAGACGCAGGATATCGTGCGGGTTGCTCGGGCCATCGGAGATGACCTCGCCCTTCTCAACCGTTTCACCTTCAAAGACGGCAATCTGACGCCATTTGGGGATCAGCGCTTCAAACGGATCGCCGGACTCGGGGGTAATCGTCAGGCGACGCTTGCCCTTTGTCTCTTTACCGAAGCTCACCACGCCGCTGATTTCGGCAAGAATCGCTGATTCTTTCGGCTTACGCGCTTCGAACAGGTCGGCAACACGTGGCAGACCACCGGTAATATCCTTGTTACCCGATGCCTCAACCGGGATACGGGCAACAACCTCACCCACACCGATAGTTGAGCCGTCATCCACAGAGATGATCGAATTACCCGGCAGCAGGTACTGTACCGGCGTGTTCGAGCCGGAAACCGACACGTACTCACCTGCGGCATCCTGCAGCATGACCATCGGACGCTTATCGCGACCGGCCATCGGACGAGCGGCCGATTCAATAACCTCGATAGACGAAAGACCGGTCATCTCGTCGACGCTGCGGTGCATGGTGACACCTTCGTCAAGATCAATGAACTGTGCCTTACCCTCTACTTCAGCAATGATCGGGTGGGTGTGCGGGTCCCACTTGGCTACCATGGCGCCGGCGTCGACAACATCGCCATCGCGTACGGAAAGCTCGGCACCGTAGGGCAGCTTGTAGTACTCGCGCTCACGACCGTGGTCGTCAGCAACCGCCAGGGCGCTGGAACGGGATACCACCACCAGCTTGCCGTCGGCACGCTCTACGTGCTTGATGTTGTGCAGACGAACCTTACCGCCGTGCTTGACCTGTACGCTATCCACGGCTGACGAACGCGATGCCGCACCACCGATGTGGAAGGTACGCATGGTCAGCTGAGTACCCGGCTCACCAATGGACTGAGCAGCGATAACACCGACAGACTCACCAATGTTGACCTGGTGACCGCGCGCGAGGTCACGACCGTAACAGGACGAACACACGCCATGCGGCGTATCACAAGTAATGGTTGAGCGTACGATAATCTCATCCACACCCATGGTGTCGAGCTCGGCACACCACTTCTCGTCAAGCAGCGTGTTACGCGGAATCAGAACTTCTTCGGTACCCGGATCAACAACGTCCTGCGCAACCATGCGGCCCAGCACACGCTGAGACAGCGGTACGATGATGTCACCACCCTCAATAATCGGGTGCAGGGTCAGGCCGTTTTCGGTGCCACAGTCAACCTCGGTGATTACCAGATCCTGTGCTACGTCTACCAGTCGGCGGGTCAGGTAACCGGAGTTGGCCGTTTTCAGGGCCGTATCTGCCAGACCCTTACGCGCACCGTGGGTTGAGATGAAGTACTGAAGTACGTTCAGACCTTCACGGAAGTTGGCCACGATCGGCGTCTCGATGATCGAACCATCCGGCTTGGCCATCAAACCACGCATACCCGCCAGCTGGCGGATCTGAGCAGCAGAACCCCGAGCGCCCGAGTCGGCCATGATGAATACGCTGTTGAACGAATCCTGCTCAACTTCGTTGCCATCACGGTCAACGACAGTCTCTTTCGAGATACCCACCATCATCGCCTTGGCGACTTTATCGTTGGCCTTGGACCAGATATCGATAACCTTGTTGTACTTCTCACCTGCCGTTACCAGGCCAGAAGAGAACTGGTCTTCGATCTCTTTAACTTCAGCTTCGGCCGCGTCAACGATCTCGGTCTTGGCATCCGGGATAACGAAGTCGTTAACGCCGATAGAGGCGCCCGACCAAGTTGCTAAGCGGAAACCGGTGTACATCAACTGGTCAGCGAAGATAACCGTCGGCTTAAGACCAGAGCGGCGATAGACTTCGTTGATCAGGCCGGAAATCGCCTTTTTCTTCATCGGCTGGTCGATCAGCGCAAACGGCACGCCTTCGGGCAGAATGCGGAACAGCAGCGCACGACCAACCGTGGTTTCATACAGACGGCGATGGAATGACTTCTCGCCGGTCTCTTCATCAATATCGATCTCGTCCAGACGAACCTTGACGCGAGCGTGTAGCGACACTGACTGGGTACCGAAAGCGCGCTCTACCTCGTTGAGGTCAGAGAACACCATACCTTCGCCCTTGGCGTTGATCTTTTCGCGGGTCATATAGTAAAGACCCAAAACAACGTCCTGCGACGGCACGATGATCGGCTCGCCATTAGCAGGCGACAGTACGTTGTTGGTGGCCATCATCAACGCACGGGCTTCAAGCTGGGCTTCCAGGGTCAGCGGTACGTGTACCGCCATTTGGTCACCGTCGAAGTCGGCGTTGTAGGCCGCACACACCAACGGGTGCAGCTGGATCGCTTTACCTTCGATCAGTAGCGGTTCAAACGCCTGGATACCCAGACGGTGCAGCGTCGGTGCACGGTTAAGCAGTACCGGGTGTTCGCGGATAACATCGGCAAGGATGTCCCACACTTCCGGCAGTTCGCGCTCAACCATCTTCTTCGCGGCTTTAATCGTTGAGGCAAAGCCCAGCGACTGAAGCTTGGAGTAGATAAACGGCTTGAACAGCTCGAGCGCCATTTTCTTCGGCAGACCACACTGGTGCAGTCGCAGTGTCGGACCAACGGTAATAACCGAACGGCCCGAGTAATCGACACGCTTACCCAACAAGTTCTGACGGAAACGACCCTGCTTACCTTTGATCATATCGGCAAGCGATTTCAGCGGGCGCTTGTTGGAGCCCGTGATCGCGCGGCCACGACGACCGTTATCCAGCAGTGCATCGACCGCTTCCTGAAGCATACGCTTCTCGTTGCGCACGATGATGTCCGGCGCGTTAAGGTCGAGAAGACGCTTCAGACGGTTGTTACGGTTGATCACACGACGGTAGAGGTCGTTAAGATCAGAGGTCGCGAAACGGCCGCCGTCCAGCGGTACCAGCGGACGCAGATCCGGCGGCAGTACGGGCAGCACTTCCATGACCATCCACGCCGGCGCGTTGCCAGAGTGGTAGAACGCTTCCAGAAGCTTCAGACGCTTGGAAAGCTTCTTGATCTTGGTTTCAGAGTTGGTCTGCGGAATCTCTTCGCGCAGTGTATTGATCTCTTCTTCCAGATCGATATCTTTAAGCAGTTCCTGCACCGCCTCGGCACCCATACGGGCATCGAAGTCGTCGCCGAACTCTTCAAGGGCTTCGAAGTATTGCTCATCGTTGAGAAGCTGACCACGCTCAAGCGTGGTCATGCCTGGATCGATAACAACGAAGGACTCGAAGTACAGCACACGCTCGATATCACGCAGGGTCATATCGAGGAACATACCGATACGCGACGGCAGCGACTTTAAAAACCAGATGTGCGCAACCGGTGAAGCCAGCTCAATATGGCCCATGCGCTCACGGCGCACGGCAGCCTTGGTGACTTCAACGCCACATTTTTCACAAATGATGCCGCGGTGCTTCATGCGCTTGTACTTACCGCACAAGCACTCGTAGTCTTTTACCGGACCAAATATCTTGGCACAGAATAGTCCATCCCGTTCCGGCTTGAAGGTACGGTAGTTGATGGTCTCAGGCTTTTTCACCTCGCCGAAAGACCAGGAGCGAATCATGTCCGGCGACGCCAGAGTAATCTTGATCGCGTCAAACTCTTCGGACTGAGATTGCGATTTGAGTACTTTCACCAAATCTTTCATATGACGGCTCCTAGCTCTCTAACTCGATATCGATGCCCAGCGAGCGGATTTCCTTCACGAGTACATTGAAGGATTCCGGCATGCCCGCCTGCATGGTGTGGTCGCCATCCACGATGTTTTTGTACATCTTGGTGCGGCCTTCGACGTCATCCGATTTGACGGTGAGCATCTCCTGCAGGGTGTAGGCCGCGCCATAAGCTTCCAGCGCCCACACTTCCATCTCACCAAAGCGCTGACCACCGAACTGGGCCTTACCACCCAAGGGCTGCTGGGTAACCAGCGAGTAAGAACCGGTAGAACGCGCATGCATCTTGTCGTCTACCAAGTGGTTCAGTTTCAGCATGTACATGTAACCAACGGTTACCGGGCGGTCAAACGCATCCCCCGTACGGCCATCGTACAGCGCCATCTGGCCTGACTCAGGAACATCAGCAAGCTTCAGCAGGTGTTTGATTTCGTGCTCTTTGGCACCATCAAATACCGGCGTGGCCATGGGCACACCACCTTTGAGGTTCTTGGCCAGCGCAATGACTTCTTCATCACTGAGCGAATCCAGATCTTCAGAGCGGGCGCCGGGCGTGTTGTACACCTGGCCCAGGAAGTCGCGAATCTCGGCGACCTGCTGGCCACGCGCATCACGCAGCATGGCGTCAATCTTGACACCCAGACCGCGTGCCGCCATACCCAGGTGGGTTTCCAGAATCTGGCCGACGTTCATACGTGACGGTACGCCCAGCGGGTTGAGCACGACGTCAACCGGCTCGCCCTTCTCGTCAAACGGCATATCCTCGATCGGCATGATCGCGGAGATAACACCCTTGTTACCGTGACGGCCAGCCATCTTGTCGCCGGGCTGGATGCGACGTTTGACGGCCATGTAGACCTTGACGATTTTCAGCACGCCCGGTGCAAGATCATCGCCCTGGGTCAGCTTGCGCTTCTTGTCTTCGAAACGCTCATCCATCTCTTTACGACGGTTTTCCAGCTGCTCGTCAGCCTGAGCCAGAAGCTCATTGTAGGATTCATCCTGCATGCGCAGTTTGAACCACTGCTGACGCGGCAACTCGTCGAGATACTCTTCATCGAGCACATCGCCTTTCTTGAGCTTCGGACCACCGTTGACTGCCTGGCCATCCAGCGTACGCTTCAGACGCTCGAACGTGGCGTCTTCGGCAATACGGTAGGTTTCCTGCAGGTCCTTGCGCACTTCATCAAGCTGCATTTGCTCAATGGCAAGCGCACGGGAGTCTTTCTCAACGCCGTCGCGGGTGAAGACCTGAACGTCGATAACCGTACCTTTCATGCCGGTGGGGGCACGCAGGGAGGTATCTTTGACGTCAGACGCCTTCTCACCGAAGATCGCACGCAGTAGTTTCTCTTCCGGCGTCAGCTGGGTTTCACCCTTCGGTGTTACCTTACCGACCAGAATGTCACCCGGGCCAACTTCAGCACCGATATAGACAACGCCCGCTTCGTCCAGCTTGCCAAGTGCCGACTCGCCAACGTTGGGAATATCGGACGTGATCTCTTCCGGCCCAAGCTTGGTGTCGCGAGAGACACAGGTTAATTCCTGGATGTGGATCGTGGTGAAACGGTCTTCTTGAACGACCCGCTCGGAAAGCAGGATGGAGTCCTCGAAGTTGTAACCGTTCCAGGGCATAAACGCGATACGCATGTTCTGACCGAGTGCCAGATCACCCATATCAACAGACGGACCGTCGGCGAGAATATCGCCACGTGCTACGTTGTCACCCGGGCGCACGATGGGGCGCTGGTTCATACAGGTGTTCTGGTTAGAACGCGTGTACTTGGTCAGGTTGTAGATATCAACGCCGGCTTCACCGCCGATGATTTCATCTTCATTGACCCGCACTACCACACGACGTGCATCTACCGAGTCGATCACACCGCCACGACGCGCTACAGCACAAACGCCGGAGTCACGCGCAACGAAGCGCTCCATACCGGTACCCACGAGCGGCTTGTCAGCACGCAGGGTGGGAACGGCCTGACGCTGCATGTTTGCACCCATCAAGGCGCGGTTAGCATCATCGTGCTCAAGGAACGGAATCAATGCCGCGGCAACCGATACCACCTGGCGAGGAGAAACGTCCATCAGCGTCACTTGCTCAGGACGCATGAAGGTCGTTTCACCGCGGTGACGTACCTGAACCAAGTCGTCGGAGAGCTTGTTAGACTCATCCACTGCAGCCGATGCCTGGGCGATAACGAAGTCGCCCTCTTCGATCGCTGACAGGTGAACGATATCATCAGTCACCTGACCCGCATTAACCTTGCGGTACGGCGTCTCAAGGAAGCCGTAGCTGTTAGTATGACTGTAGGTGGCCAACGAGTTGATCAGACCGATGTTCGGACCTTCAGGTGTCTCGATGGGGCACAGACGACCATAGTGCGTGGCGTGTACGTCACGCACTTCAAAACCAGCACGCTCACGGGTCAGACCACCCGGGCCGAGTGCAGACACACGACGCTTGTGAGTAACTTCCGAAAGCGGGTTGTTCTGGTCCATGAACTGGGACAGCTGGCTTGAGCCAAAGAACTCTTTCACTGCCGCCGCAACCGGCTTGGCGTTGATCAGATCCTGCGGCATCAAACCTTCGCTTTCCGCCATGGAGAGACGCTCTTTCACCGCGCGCTCAACACGCACCAGACCTACACGGAACTGGTTTTCGGCCATCTCGCCAACACAGCGAATACGACGGTTGCCCAGGTGGTCGATATCGTCAACGTCACCAAAGCCGTTACGGATATTGATCAGCTCGCGCAACACATCAAGAATGTCTTTGCGATCGAGCACGCCGGAGCCAGTATCGGAATCCCGACGCAGGCGGCGGTTGAACTTCATGCGACCCACGCCCGATAGATCGTAGCGGTCTTCAGTGAAGAACAAGTTGTGGAATAGCGTTTCGGCTGCTTCCTTGGTGGGCGGCTCGCCAGGACGCATCATGCGATAAATTTCAACCAGCGCTTCAAGCTGCGATCCGGTGGTATCGAGCTTCAAGGTGTCAGAAATGAACGAGCCGCAATCCAGGTCGTTGGTGTAAAGCGTTTCGATCAGGGTAATACCACCCTGCGCCATACGCTCAAGCACTTCAGGGGTAATTTCGGTGTTGCACGGGCAGATCAGCTCACCAGTTTTGGTATCAACCTGATCTTTGGCCAGTGTCTTGCCGAACAGATACTCCATCGGCACTTCCAGACGCTCAAGACCGGCTTTTTCAAGCTGGCGAATGTGCTTCTGGGTAATCCGACGACCTTCTTCAACAATGATCTCGCCATCGCCGCCTTTGATGTCAAAGGTAGCGGTCTCACCGCGCAGGCGTGAAGGCACCAGCTCCACGGAGAAGCCGGACTTCTCGATGTGGAAAACGCTGGTCTCGAAGAATTCATTCAGAATTTCTTCAGCGCTCATGCCCAAGGCACGCATTAGTACCGAAGCCGGAAGTTTACGGCGACGGTCGATACGTACAAACACGTTGTCTTTGGGGTCGAACTCGAAGTCCAACCAGGAACCACGGTAAGGAATCACGCGGGCAGAGTAGAGCAACTTGCCTGATGAGTGGCTCTTGCCTTTGTCGTGATCGAAGAACACACCGGGCGAGCGGTGGAGCTGGGAAACGATAACCCGCTCAGTACCGTTGATGACAAAGGTACCGTTCTCAGTCATCAGGGGGATTTCCCCCATGTAGACTTCTTGCTCTTTAATATCCTTGATTGCCTTGTTCGAGGAATCGCGATCATAAATGATCAAGCGAACCTTGACGCGCAGCGGGGCGGAATAGGTCACGCCGCGCAGCTGACACTCCTTAACATCGAACGCCGGCGTACCAAAGCGATAGCTGACGTACTCAAGTGCTGCGTTACCGGAGAAGCTCTCAATCGGGAACACGGACTTGAACGCCGCATGCAGGCCAACTTCGTGACGCTCGTCAGGCGAACGATCTTGCTGGAGAAAGTCGTAATAGGAATCAAGCTGGATGGCCAGCAAGTAAGGCACATCCATCACTTGGGGCAGTTTGCCGAAATCCTTGCGGATGCGTTTTTTCTCAGTATATGAGTAAGCCATCTGTATTCCCCAGCTTGTTCACCATGGGTGACCGATGCGTGGTCATCGCTGCCCTGCGCGGGCGTGTCAGACGCAGACAGCAAGCTCCTAAATCGGTAGCTCGCCGTCGAAAATCTTGATCGATAACAGTGTTACAACAACGGTATTACTGTGTTCCTGTTGCAACCTTCAGACTGCAACAGAAAAAGGCCGGCAGCGGGTAGACCCGCCGCCAGCCGTGGAAGCTTACGCAGCGCGTAAAGCCATCAGCACAAGAATTACTTGAGCTCGACGGTTGCGCCCGCTTCTTCCAGCTTCGCTTTTGCTGCTTCTGCGTCGTCTTTGGACATGGCTTCTTTGATAGTTGCCGGAGCGCCGTCAACAGCGCCTTTAGCTTCTTTCAGGCCAAGACCAGTGATTTCGCGAACGGCTTTGATGACGTTAACTTTCTTGTCACCAGCAGATGCCAGAACCAGGTCGAATTCAGTTTGCTCTTCTGCAGCAGCTTCGCCGCCAGCAGCCGGGCCAGCCATAACAGCTGCAGCAGCTGATACGCCGAATTTCTCTTCCATCGCTTCGATCAGCTCAACAACTTCCATTACGGACATGTCGGCTACAGCATTGATGATATCGTCTTTAGACAGTGCCATTTTTCATTCCTAACTTTGCGGGAGTCTCGGTCGGCCGAGGACTCGGGATTCATTGCTCGGTTCAGGCAGTGCGCTGCTGATGCAGTTCACGCCGCCTGCAAAAAGGTCTGCTTACGCAGCTTCTTCTTGCTTCTGGTCGCGCAGAGCGGCCAGGGTACGAACCAGCTTGCCAGCGGAGGCTTCTTTCATTACCGACATCAACTTGGCAATTGCTTCGTTGTAAGTCGGCAGGGTTGCCAGACGATCGATGTCAGCAGCCGGGATCAGTTCGCCTTCGTAGGCCAACGCCTTCACTTCGAAGTTCTGCTCGGTTTTAGCAAAATCTTTGAACAAGCGAGCGGCAGCGCCCGGATGATCAGTAGAGAAAGCCAACAGAGTCGGACCAACAAAGCTCTCGTTCAGACACTCCCACTGAGTGCCCTCGAGGGCGCGGCGAGCTAGCGTATTGCGAACAACGCGCAGCTCTACACCATTCTCACGTGCCTGCTTACGCAGATCGGTCATTTTACCGACCGTTACACCGCGAGAATCGGCAACTACGACGGAGAGTGCGCCCTTGGCCGCTTCACTGACCTCGGCAACAATCGCTTTCTTGCCTTCAAGTGCTAGTGGCACAGTGATCACTCCTTCGTGCCGAAACCTCTTCAAGGCTTCGGGGGTTACCATCTCTTCCAGGCCTAATATAACGAGCACTGGAAGCCTTAGGGGATGGTGCTCACCAGAAAGCGAAGTCGCTAAAAAAGCTACAACCAACTGGCGGCCACACCATCTGCGCAGGCGCTTTAGGCAATTAAGCCGCGTTGAGATGAGACATCCAGCGCGGCACCTGCGGTCTTTGACGGTGCTCCGGCAGGTTTACCTAACCAGAGGACCGCAAAGTTCTTGCTCGGTTCTTACTAAAAATCTGTCGACGGCCTGCTTATACAAACGCAGAGTGGTCGATAGTCAGACCTGGGCCCATGGTAGTGGACAGGGTGACTTTCTTAAAGTAAATACCTTTGGAAGAGCTCGGCTTGAGCCTCTTCAGGTCAGCAACCAGCGCTTCCAGGTTACCCTGAACGGCAGCCGCATCAAACGTCACTTTACCCAGCGTGGTGTGGATAATGCCGTTTTTGTCAGTACGGAAACGTACCTGACCCGCCTTGGCATTCTTGACAGCAGTCGCAACGTCAGGCGTTACGGTACCGACTTTCGGGTTCGGCATCAGTCCGCGCGGACCAAGAATCTGGCCCAGCTGACCGACAACGCGCATAGCATCGGGAGAAGCGATAACGACGTCAAAATCCATCACGCCTTTTTTCACTTGCTCAGCCAGCTCTTCCATACCCACGACATCAGCGCCTGCTTCTTTAGCAGCGTCAGCGTTAGCGCCTTGAGTGAAGACCGCTACGCGCACGTCTTTACCGGTGCCGTTAGGCATTACGGTCGCGCCACGAACAACCTGGTCAGATTTACGCGGATCAACACCAAGATTGATCGCGACATCAACAGACTCGTTGAATTTGACGGTAGACAACTCAGAGAGCAGTGCAACCGCTTCTTCCAAAGAGTAAGCCTTGTTGGCATCTACTTTCTCGCGAATTACCTTCGCGCGCTTAGACAGTTTAGCCATGATCAGAGACCCTCCACGTTAAGGCCCATGCTACGAGCGCTGCCTGCGATAGTACGTACGGCGGCATCGAGATCAGAAGCCGTCAGATCAGGCTCTTTGGTCTTGGCGATCTCTTCAAGCTGCTCGCGAGTCACGGTGCCGACTTTCTTCTTGTTCGGCTCACCAGAGCCCGACTTGATGCCAGCAGCTTTCTTCAGCAGCACGGCAGCAGGCGGAGTCTTGGTAACGAACGTGAAGCTGCGGTCGGAATAGACAGTGATCACGACAGGCGTCGGCAGGCCCGGCTCAATCTCTTGAGTCGCAGCGTTGAACGCCTTACAGAATTCCATGATATTCACGCCATGCTGACCCAGCGCTGGGCCTACGGGCGGACTTGGATTGGCTTTACCTGCAGCTACCTGCAGTTTGATATAAGCCTGAACTTTCTTGGCCATGGTAGTTACTCCATTTGGGTAATAACGCCTTGCGGCTCCCCGGGACTAGCGAGACAGCCAACGGCTGCCTCTTACGAATTTACGATACTTCCTTAACCTGCGGCTTACTTTTTCTCGACTTGAAAACTTACTCTTTTTCAACCTGAGAAAATTCTAGCTCAACAGGTGTTGCACGCCCAAAGATCAATACGCTGACCTGCAGGCGGCTCTTGTCGTAGTTGACTTCTTCAACTACGCCATTGAAATCTGCAAACGGACCATCGATAACACGTACCGACTGCCCTGGCTCAAACATGGTCTTGGGCCGCGGCTTGTCTGTACCGTCCTTCACACGACGCAGAATCGCATCGGCTTCACGGGAGGTAATCGGCGCCGGCTTTTCTTTGGTACCGCCAATAAAGCCCATTACGCGCGGCGTCTCATTGACGAGATGCCATGTTTCGTCGGCCATCTCCATCTCGACCAGTACATAGCCTGGATAGAACTTGCGCTCACTCTTGCGACGCTTGCCGTCGCGCATTTCAACGACTTCTTCGGTCGGCACCAGAATTTCGCCAAAGCGATCTTCCATACCGTGCATCTTTACGCGCTCAATCAGTGAGCGCATAACATGCTTCTCAAAGCCGGAATAGGCGTGAACGACGTACCAACGTTTGGACATGAAAGCTCCTAACCAATGACGCCGGACATTGCCCAGCCAAGAAGAGTATCAATCAACCACAGCATCAAACCCACCACGAGAACAGCCACCAGGACAATCGCGGTGGTTTGAATCGTTTCGGGACGGGTCGGCCATACAACGCGCTGGATCTCTTTCTTGGCGCTAACGGCAAGTTCTCTCAAATCACGGCCTTTGGTTGTGGTGAGCGCAATCAAACCCGCAAGCGCACACAACACCACCACACCCAGCACGCGGTAGAGCAGACCAATATCGGTGAAATAGGCATTACCTACAATAGCGACGACAAGCAGCGCTATAACTGCCGCCCACTTGAGCCCGTCATGACGCGCCTGTCGCACCTCAGCGCCATGTTTTATAGAACTCGGCTTCATAAAAACGAGACTCCTCAGGGTACAGCGAGCGACAATGGAATTCTTTAAAGACACACCAACCTGGGGAAGGTTGGCAGGCCAGGAGGGAATCGAACCCCCAACCTGCGGTTTTGGAGACCGCTGCTCTGCCAATTGAGCTACTGGCCTATATCATCGTTGCCGGACCACTTAAACAAGCCCAAACAACAGCGGGCGCCATGATAGCGGAGAACTAACCGCCTGGCAACCCTTTTCAGCATCAAACGCCTACAAAAAGACAACGCTTAAATGCAAAGACAAAAAAAGCGAGCTCGGCTCGCTTTTTTTGCAATATGGAGCTCATGGACGGAATTGAACCGTCGACCTCACCCTTACCAAGGGTGTGCTCTACCCCTGAGCTACATGAGCAATAACACATCAACTGGAGCGGGCGGCGGGAATCGAACCCGCACCATCAGCTTGGAAGGCTGAGGTTCTACCATTGAACTACGCCCGCGTAACCGCTGCCAGGATTACAAGCCGCTGCACGCCGAACGATAGACAATGCCCACTACCGGCTTTAACCCTACAACACCGACAAACATCGCTGCTGCTTAAATCTGGTGGAGAGAGAAGGATTCGAACCTTCGAAGCTTTCGCGGCAGATTTACAGTCTGCTCCCTTTGGCCACTCGGGAATCTCTCCATCTTTGGCGGCACATTATGCCAGCCCCAAAAACGGTGTCAAGCTAGATATTTACTTAATTTATCATAGCTTGCGATACTTGCGTATCTGCTACCTGCCTTGGAACGCGCTGCATTCTGTCAAAGCAGCATGGAGAATGCAAGCCCTGCACGAATTTTTTCTAATGATACCGGCTCAGGGACACGCGGCGCGCCAGACATCTTGCCCGCCCGCTCAGCAAAAGTAAGCGGAAAGCTGGCTTCTAGCCCACCGTAGACCATATCCGGCCATACGGCGTGAGGCACTTGCACACCACGCGACACGACCCGGGCGTCGCCACCGGTCAACAGCATGGGCAGCGCGACACCCTGCTGGTCGCACACTTCGCTGTAGATGCGGTTGATTGCACTGACGGCTGCCATGTAGATACCGTGATTGACCGCATCCACCGTTCGCCGCCCGGGCTCCAAAAGCGCATCTGCCTCGCTCTCCGGGTCGATGGCCACGTTGCGCGTTCCCAGCTTCAGGCTTTCTTTCATCAGGCGCAGTCCAGGGATAATAAATCCCCCCAGGTGCACGCCGCCCGGCAGGACAAAATCAATGGTAATCGCACTGCCGCAGTCTACCGCGCAGCATCCCCCGGCCAGCTGGTAACCGGCAAGCGCCCCCATCCAGCGATCAACCCCCAGACGGCCAGGCTCCTCGTAGCCATTGACCACCCCCAAGGCCTCAGGCAATGATCGTGCGACAAATACGTGGCGAACCTGACGGCGCAGTAGCGTCACCGTTTCATCCAGCACCGCCGCCCGGGCAACGCTCGATATACGCACTGCCTCGACTACGTCCAGGTCCGGTATATCCGCCCCTGGGCGCCACTCTTCGCGGGTCCACACTGCCCCACGCGAGCGTATTTCACTACTTTCGGCATCCTTGAGTCGCCACTTCGACAAGGTGTTGCCGATATCCAGATCCAGAATCATAAGCGCCTGCGTACGCTGATCTCACCGCCTGCCAAGCGCCGCGAGTAACCGTTTTCAGTAACCCATAAGTTACCGCTCTCATCCACGTCGCCTGCAATGGCATCGCTGACGCGTTCTCCTTGAATAATACGTACGGGTAAACCCGCGTACGCATGGCGTGCATTCCACTCATCACGCCAGGCGCCAAACCCTACCTGCTCAAAACTAGCCAGCATGGCTAGAAGCCCGGCGACCATGTCAGAAGCCAGCTGATTACGTGAAAGCCCGCCATGCACATCAAACAGCGCGGCTACCGGCTGGTCAATGGCGGCGCGCTGGGATTCGCTTAGCGACAGGTTCATCCCCATGCCGACTACCACCTCACAAGGACCTGCGGCATCGCCGGTTACCTCGATCAGGATGCCCGCCAGTTTGCCCAGCTCATCGCCGGTTTCAGCCAGCAGAATGTCGTTGGGCCATTTAAGCTTGGGCGCCACACCGTGCTGCTCCAGCACTTGAGAAACCACCACACCTACGGCCAAGCTCAATCCTTCGAGGGCGGTTACGCCGGCTTCGAAGCGCCAGCCCAGTGACATCATCAGACTTTGTCCCCAAGGTGTAGTCCATACCCGGCCACGCCGACCACGGCCAGCGGTTTGCAGCTCGACCAGGCAAACCTCGCCGTGCCCGGCGCCCTGGTTGAAACGCTGGCGCAGGTACTCGTTACTTGAAGGCAACTGGTCTTCAACAAATAATCGTGCCAGAAGATGACGTGCCTGAGCAGGCAAGCGTTCCACAATCTTTGCGCCTTCCAGCGGCTCAAGGCGCTGGGATAGTCGGTAACCCTTGCCCTTTACGGCCACCAGTTCCACACCCAGCGCGTCCAATTTTTTTAACTGTTTCCATACGGCAGCCCGTGAAACGCCTAACGCCTCACCTAATTGTTCACCGGAGTGAACGTTGCCATCGCTCAACAAACGCATCAGGTTACCGATGGTCATGTGCTTGCCCCAACTGGGAAAACGTCTATCTTAACGGATGCATGAGGAAGGCGAAAACTGCCGCGTTTGGGTTATTGACTTGATGCTTTATTTAAGACAGCGCTGGTAGTCGACCGCACCGACACCCTATAATGCCGCCCTATTTTCCCAGCAGGATCGCGTCGTGATCGAGAATCTTCGTAACATTGCCATCATCGCCCACGTTGACCACGGCAAAACTACCTTGGTAGACAAGCTGTTAAGTCAATCGGGAACACTAGACCGCAAGGCCGAAGGCCAAGAGCGGATTATGGACTCTAATGACCAGGAGAAAGAGCGCGGCATTACCATCCTGGCCAAAAATACAGCCATTCAGTGGCAAGATGGCAATGGTACGGGCTACCACATCAATATCGTTGACACCCCTGGGCACGCTGACTTCGGTGGTGAAGTAGAGCGCGTCATGTCCATGGTGGACTCGGTTCTGCTGCTGGTGGACGCGGTTGACGGCCCAATGCCGCAAACCCGTTTTGTTACCCAGAAAGCCTTCTCTCAGGGCCTTAAACCTATCGTGGTTGTCAACAAGATTGACCGCCCTGGCGCGCGCCCTGATTGGGTTATCGATCAGATTTTCGACCTGTTCGACAACCTGGGTGCCACCGACGAACAGCTCGACTTCCCGATCATCTACTGCTCGGCGCTCAACGGTATTGCCGGCATGGATCCTGAAGCGCTTGCCGACAACATGGACCCGATGTTCCAGGCCATCGTTGATATCGTTGAGCCGCCGAAAGTTGAAGTTGACGGTCCCTTCCAGATGCAGATTTCTGCCCTGGATTACAACAGCTACGTTGGCGTTATAGGTCTTGGCCGTATCAAGCGCGGCAGCGTCAAGCCGGGGCAACAGATAACCGTGATCACCAAGGAAGGCAATACCCGTAAAGGTAAAGTCGGCCAGGTCATGACCCATATGGGTCTGGAGCGCGTTCAGACCACCGAAGCTACCGCGGGCGACATCGTCTGCATCACCGGCATCGAAGATCTGGCGATTTCCGATACGCTATGCGACAACAGCGCCGTTGAAGCTCTGCCGCCGCTTTCCGTTGACGAACCGACCGTGTCCATGACCTTCCAGGTCAACGACTCGCCGTTCGCCGGTAAAGAAGGCAAGTTCGTGACCAGCCGTAATATCAAGGATCGCCTTGATCAAGAGCTGATCCATAACGTGGCGCTGCGCGTTGAACAGGGCGAAACCCCTGAGAAATTCACGGTTTCCGGTCGTGGTGAGCTTCACCTGTCAGTACTGATCGAAACTATGCGTCGTGAAGGCTTTGAGCTGGCCGTTGGTCGCCCCGAAGTTATCATCAAAGAAATCGACGGCGTGAAGCAGGAGCCCTACGAAGAGGTCATCATCGACTGTGAAGAGCAGCACCAAGGCTCGATCATGGAAGAGCTTGGCTACCGCAAGGGTGAAATGACCAACATGAACCCGGATGGCAAGGGCCGTGTTCGTCTGGACTTCATCATTCCAGCACGTGGCCTGATCGGCTTCCGTGGTCAGTTCCTGACGCTGACCTCCGGTACCGGCATTCTGACCAGCCGCTTTGATCATTACGGCCCGCTGAAGCCTGACGCCTCTATCGAGCGTCGTAACGGCGTACTGGTCTCCATGGTAGGCGGCAAGGCACTTGCCTATGCGCTGTATGCCCTGCAGGAGCGCGGCAAGCTGATCATCGATCACGCCACAGAAGTCTACGAAGGCATGCTGATCGGTATCAACAACCGTGCCAACGACATGGTGGTCAATCCGACCAAGGGTAAGAAACTCGATAACATGCGCTCAACCGGTAACGATGAAAACATCGTGCTGACGCCGCCGATCAAGTTCACCCTGGAGCAGGCCATCGAATTCCTGGATTCCGATGAGCTGGTGGAAGTGACGCCAACGCATATCCGCCTGCGTAAGAAACACCTGACCGAGAACGAGCGTAAGCGCGCTGGCAAGAAATAAGTGCTTAAAGCAAGTTCTTGAAAAAAGCGCTTAGTGCAAGCGCTCAGGAAAGACCCTAAAGCCCGCCCTCGTGCGGGCTTTATCGTGCCTGTCTGCTCATTTTTCCCCGCATTATTGATTTGCTTACACCACCAACTGCCCCGGTAAACGCAGCCTAAACGGTAGGAGGCTGGCAAGTGGCCGCTTTCTATCGCAAAGTAGGGTTAAGCAAGCGTAGAACTAAGTAACCCCAAAAATACGCAGCCATAGAACTGATCGACTATAGCGCTAAGCACTTTTTGGCAGGTGCAGCAAGCTGGCCTTCTTCATTTCGGTGCTTGGATAGCCTTCCTCACCAACACCAGCACATGGACACCGAGCACATGAGCGGTCACAACGTTTGGACGCACAAAGGTACGTTTCTACTGGCAGCGGTGGGCTCCGCCGTCGGGCTTGGCAACCTGTGGCGCTTCCCTTACCTGATCGGTGAGAACGGCGGCGGGGCGTTCATTTTAGTGTACGCACTGACCATTTTTGCCGTTGGCATCCCCATTCTGATTGCCGAAATCATGCTTGGCCGCACCAGCCGCCGCAGCCCGATCATGGGCATGCGCCATCTGACCAAGACGCACCGCACCTTCCGCTTCTGGGAGTCAATCGGCTGGCTGGGCGCCGCCGCCGCTTTCCTGATTTTGAGTTTCTACTCGGTGATTGCCGGTTGGGCAATTCACTACACCTGGCTGATGTTTACCGGCTCGCTGCTCGAAGCCGATGCGCAAGCCATCAGTGAGGGCTTTACCGCTCTACTCGCCTCACCCGCCTTGATGACGCTTTATCACACCCTGTTTATCGGTTGCTCAGGTGTCATCGTGGGAATAGGCATTCATAAAGGCATTGAATCGGGGTTGCGCATCATGATGCCGGCGCTGTTCGTTATTTTACTGGTAGTGCTGGCGTATAGCGTGATTAACGGGGATATCGCGGCGGCGGCACGTTTCCTGCTCACCTTTAACGTTGCCAACTTGAGTATTGAAGGGTGGCTACAGGCCATGGGCCAGTCGTTTTTCACCTTGAGCCTCGGCATGGGCGCCATCATGGCCTACGGTGCCTACATGACCAGCGAAATCTCGCTGACCCGCACCGCCATTGCCATCGCTTTTATCGATACTGCGGTTGCCATGGTGGCGGGCCTAGCTATTTTTGCGCTGGTATTTGGTGCGGGGCTGGATATCGCTCAAGGGCCGGGGCTGATGTTCATCACGCTGCCAATGGCCTTTGCCGAGATGCCCATGGGCGCCCTGATTGGCGGCGTCTTCTTTATTCTGGTGCTGGGCGCGGCGCTTAGCTCGTCCATATCGCTGATCGAGCCGGTGGCCGCCTACCTGGTCGAGCGCTTTGACATGACCCGCCCCCAAGCGGTCGCCGTGATGGTGATAGCGGCTTGGGCGATGGGGTTGCTCACGGTCATCAGCTTCAATATTTGGGCGGAAGGCTCGATCTTCCACGCTCTGTTCGGGCGCAGCGCATTTGAACTTATTGAGCTTTTGACCAATGTCTTTATGCCCCTGGGTGGGCTTATGATTGCCCTCTTTGCTGGTTGGGCCTTGACCCAAACGGAAGTCAAAAAAGAGCTCGACACCAGCGCCACGTGGTTTGTCACTTGGCGGTTTCTGGTGCGGTTCGTTAGCCCCGCAGCGGTTGCGTTCGTGTTCTTGCGTACGCTTCCCTACGTACAGGGCTACCTGGTGCCAGCAACAGGCGCGTTGCTTCTAGTCAGCCTGTTTGCGCTGGGCCAGCGATGGATCGCCAAACGTCGCCAACTCACACAATAATAGCCATGGCCGGGCCGCTCATGTGGCCCTAAGCGCGGGGATGCGATGATACCTCTTATTGAAGTTCAGCACGTTAACAAGGCTTTCGGCGGCCTGCAGGTTATCAATGACTGCTCGATCAACGTCGAAAAAGGGTCTATTACCGGCATGATAGGACCTAACGGTGCCGGCAAATCCACGCTGTTCAACCTGATTGCTGGCGCGCTCACGCCGGACAGTGGCCGCGTCATTCTGGATGGCGAGGATATTACCGCGTTGAGCGCCGACCAACGGTTTCATAGGGGCCTGCTGCGAACCTTCCAGATTGCCCATGAATTCAGCCAGATGAGCGCGCTTGAGAACCTGATGATGGTGCCTCCCCGTCAGGCAGGAGAAAGCTTGTTCAGTACCTGGTTCAAGCCAGGCCAGGTACGTGAAGAGGAAGCCCAAGTACGCCGACGTGCCCTTGAGGTAATTGAGTTTGTGGGCCTGCATCACGTACGCAACGAGCTAGCTGGTAACCTTTCCGGTGGTCAGAAAAAGCTTCTGGAGCTCGGCCGCACCATGATGACCGATGCCAAGGTGGTACTGCTCGATGAAATCGCCGCTGGCGTCAACCGTACGTTGCTGGGCGATCTGATCGGCAATATTGAACGCCTGAACCGCGAGATGGGTTACACCTTTCTGGTCATCGAACACGATATGGACATGATTGCCCGGCTATGTGATCCCGTCATTGTACTGGCTCAGGGCAGCGTGATGGTTGAGGGGCATATTCAGGATATCCAGAACAACCCAGACGTCATTGAAGCCTATTTCGGCACCGACGCCGCTTAAGCGGCGCCTTGCATAAAAGCTACGAAAAAACTAAGACAAAAAACCAAGACAACATGCCGCGTGAAAGCGGCGCTGCGAGACACTTTTCTATGTCATTGACGATGTCATCAACGACGCCATTACTTGAGGCACGCGACGTACACGGTGGCTATGGCGGCATGAACATCCTTAACGGGGTGAACATGGCGCTACAAACCCATGAAGTGGGGGTGATTGTCGGACCCAACGGTGCGGGAAAATCCACCATGCTGAAAGCCGTGTTTGGCCTTTTGAACGTCACCCAAGGCGAGATTCTGCTTAACGGGCAGCCAATCCATAACCTGCCGCCCAATAAGCTGGTTGAACGAGGCATGGGCTTTGTCCCCCAGGAGAAAAACGTTTTCCCGAGCCTGACGGTCAAGGAAAACCTGGAGATGGGTACCTACCTTAAACCCCAAAACGTCAAGCGCATGCTGGAACAGGTGTACGCCTTTTTCCCACCACTGGTCGAAAAGCGCCACCAGCCTGCGGGCGAACTTTCCGGCGGCCAGCGCCAAATGGTTGCCATGGGGAGAGCACTGATGGCCGAGCCGAGTCTGCTGTTGCTTGATGAACCCACCGCTGGGCTTTCACCGCTCTACATGAACGAGATCTTTGACCGGGTCAAGCAGATCAACGCCGCCGGGGTAGGAATTCTGATGGTCGAGCAGAATGCCAAACAGGCGCTCGCCATTGCCGACAAGGGCTTTGTACTGGCTGCGGGACAAAACCGCTTCACTGACACCGGGGCGGCCCTGCTTGCCGACCCTGATGTCGCCAAAAGCTTTTTGGGCGGCTAGCCCGGGGGAAAACACGTGAATGAACTGGTCTTTTTTATCAACAACGTCATTATTGCAGGCAGCGTCACAGGCTCCATTTACGCGATTGGCGCGATTGGCGTGACGCTGATCTTCAGTATCATGCGCTTTGCTCATTTCGCCCATGCTGACATGATGACCTTCGGCGCATTTATGGTGCTGTTGCTGACCACCCTGTTTCCGGCGGCAGGTGCCAGCATTGGCGTACCCACGGCGCTGGTCATGCTCCCCCTGGCCATGCTGCTGACGGCAACACTCGCCGTAGGCATCGACAAAGCGTTCTATAAGCCCCTGCGCGTTCACGGCGTCAAGCCGATCGTACTGGTGATCGGCTCACTTGGCGTGACGCTCATGCTGCAAGGGCTTATTCGTCTCTTTTCCGGCACTGGCGGGCAGAGCCTGTACGTGGATGACCGCAAGGAAATCTTTCGCCTGGCGCTGCCCTTTGAAGGCGCTCGTGCGCCGATCGTGATCACCGAGCCGCAGCTTTACCTGTTTGTGATTACGTTGGTGGCCGTGGTGGCGCTGCATGTGTTTCTCAACCGCTCGCGGCTGGGCAAGGCGATGCGCGCCATGTCGGATAACCCGGAGCTTGCCCAGGCCTCGGGTATCAACACCAATACGATCGTGGCGGTTACTTGGGTGATTGCCGGTGGTCTGGCTGCTATTGCCGGCACGCTGCTTTCCCTGGATGTGACCTTCAAGCCCGACCTTAGCTTCTTCCTGCTGCTACCGATCTTTGCCGCAGCGATTGTGGGTGGGGTCGGCCATCCTTACGGTGCGATCGCGGGGGGCTTTGTGGTGGGCTTTGCCGAGACCCTGGCGGTATTTAACTGGAACGTGCTGCTGCGCCCCTTTCGCGACAGCCTGCCCACGTGGCTGGAATTGCCTTCCAACCTCGCCTTTGTGGGTACCGAGTACAAGATTGTGGTGCCATTTTTCATTCTGGTGGCCATTCTGGTATGGCGTCCTACCGGCCTCTTTAAAGGCAAGGTGATCCAATGAGCAATTCAACAGAAACCCGCGACCCGACCTATACGCCGCGTGACGCCACGCCAGCACGACGCTTTCCTGTCCGTGAGGTCGTGCTGTTTGGCGCGCTGATGGCAGCCATCCTGGCGGTTTATGCGCTGATGGGTGCGGCCTACAGCACCCGTATGCTGGTAGAAGCCGCCTGCTACGCCATTCTGGCGCTGGGACTGACCATTCAGTGGGGCTACGCCGGCCAGTTCAATGCCGGGGTAATGGGTTTTGTGGCTCTGGGCGGCTTTTGCGCCATGCTGTTCAGCGTGCCGGTGAACAATGCCTTCTGGGGTACGGAACTTCCCGGCGAGCTGGGCCGCGTGCTTCTCTACGGCGTTGCTGCCACTTTTCTGGTAGTGGGCGCCAGCCGGCTTGACCGCCTGGGCGTGCCCAGAAAATTGCGCACCCTGATTACCGTAGTGTTGGCGCTCGTGCTTTACCTAGTGATCATCAGCCAGCTGCGCGAAGTGACCAGCCAGATTCAGTCTCAGGCAGGCTTTGTGGGTGGCTTTGGCCTACCTGCCTGGGTGGGCTGGATAGTCGGCGGGGCGCTGGCTGGCGGCGTGGGTTATTTTATCGGCCATGTCTGCCTGGGACTGCGCAGCGATTACCTAGCCATTGCCACGCTGGGCATTGCAGAAATCATCAAGGCGTTTTTGAAAAACTCCGACTGGCTGACCCGGGGCACTGCGACGGTATCGCCACTGCCCTGGCCAACGCCTGGCCCGGCGGAGCTTGGCTTTACCCTTTCGCGAGCAATCTATCTTTCGATCACGGCGATGGTAATTGCCGTGATCTTCTTTCTGCTTCATCGCGCCTATCACGCCCCCTGGGGGCGAATGATTCGGGCAATCCGTGACAATGAAGTATCTGCTGCGGCCATGGGCAAGGATATCAACAAGCGACGGCTGGAAATCTTTGTGCTCGGCTGCATTCTGATGGGCCTGGGCGGCGGCATGCTGGGAACGTTCAACAGCCTGTTCGACCCGCAGGGTTACCTGCCGCTCAACCATACATTTCTGGTGCTAGTCATGGTGATACTCGGTGGCCCCGGCAATAACCTGGGCACCATTTTTGGCGCAGTGGCGGTGTATATCATCTGGATCATGTCGGAGCCTTTGGCGCTATTTGTGATGGAACTGATCGTAAGCTTTGGTGAAGGCACTTTCGGTTGGGACGCGCCAAACAATATGGATAGCCGGGCGCTGCAGGCCCGAGTGCTGGTCATCGGCATGCTAATCACCCTAGTGCTGCGCTTTGCGCCCAAGGGGCTGTTACCTGAGAAAATCGCTCATCACGGCTGATACCAGACGCACTAAAAAATCCTCGGTCAAAGACCGAGGATTTCAGGCTTAAATAGCACATTTCTGCATCAGGCGGACCTTACAGATCGACCTGTCCTTTGCTAGTAAAAGTGCCGTTCTCGACGACCATTTCCAGGACCACGCCGGGGACATCACCATTTTCATCAAAATCGTGGGAGCCAGAGGCGCCTTCGTAGTTGATTTCGGTACCCGCAGCAATCAGCTCGACCGCCTTCTCCCACTCGCCGGGCAGAATCACCTCGCCTGGGGCGCTGGAAACGTTGCGCAGTGCCTCGGCTAATCCTTCACGCTCGGCGCTACCATTTTGCTCAATGGCAAGCGCCAGCAGGAAAGCGGCGTCATACGCCTGGGCAGCAAAGACGGCGCTGGGGTCAAAGCCTGCAGCTTCGGCGGCCTCGTTGAAAATCGGCGTGCCGGGGAGATCCGGGCTGCCCGGGCGCGTGGCGATCATGCCGTCCAACACGTCAGCGCCGATCGCTTCGATCAGACTGTCGCCTACCATACCGTCGGCACCCACGTATTGGGTAAACATGCCGCTTTCATACGCCTGGCGGAGCACCGTCTGGCCCGAGGTATCGGCATACGCCAGCACAACCAGCGTATCGACGCCGCTTGCCGAGAGTGACCCCAGCTCAGAGCGGTAATCAGCGCGGTTATCTTCATGGGCGAGATTTTCGGCAACCTCGCCGCCACCAGCCTTAAAGGCCGCGCTAAACGCATCGGAAAGGCCGCGCCCGTAGTCGTTATTCACAAAGGTGACGGCTACGGCGTCGATGCCTTTATCAAGCAGTAGCTTGGCGAGTATTTCACCCTGGAAAGCATCTGAGGGTACGGTGCGGAATACCAGGTCGTTATCATCAAGCTCGGTGACCGCAGGTGCCGTGGATGCCGGTGACACCATGACCACGCCCCCTGGAACCGCAGCGTTATTGGCCGCGGCGATGGTCGCCCCGGTGCAAAGCGCCCCGACAATCGCGGTTACCTGTTCGGAGTTAACCATACGGTCAGCAGCGTTAGAGGCCGCCGAAGCATCCGAACAAGTCGTATCACCTGAAGGCATGACCAGCGTTTGCCCTTTCAGGATACCGCCCTGTTCGTTTATTTGCTGAACGGCAAGCTTCGCGGCTTCAAAGATAGGTGGTGTAAGGCTTTCAATTCCCCCGGTAAAACCGCCCAGGAAGCCAATCTTGACATCCTCAGCCTGTGCAAGCCCCGTCATGAAAAGTGAAGAGGCCGCAACGGCGGTAGCTAATGCGCGTTTATTGATCATATTGTTTTTCGCTCCCAGTGAGGTATAAAGCCCCGCGCTAGAGCGCGGAAACTTTCTCTAATCTGGAACCACTACGAGGAAAACACAAGCAACGCTTTCTAACGTTTCTTTGATGCTGACGTTACAGCCAGCGCTCCAGTCGAAACGCATGGCTCAGCCAGGCATTAAAGTGCCGCCAGATGTTGCCCGGCTCGTCACTCAGCACCTGAGACTCACCACGGTGTTCAAACTCCCAGTTAATATTACCGGCATTGTCCAACACCACATGATAGCTGATGGCTGGGTCACGCCCTACCTCCACTAGTTCATGAAAGGCTTCCATCAGCGTGTCGCTGTTGACCAGCACCCCGACCTCGGTATTCCATAGCACCGAACGCGGATCAACGTTAAAAGAGCCTACGAACAGCTGGTCATCAAAGCTAATGGCCTTGATATGCAACGCGGACGCTGAAGCGCCGGGCACGCGCATCTCCTTTTCAGCATCGACCTCATCCGCCTCCTGCTCGGGGCGCAACTCATAGAGCGTGACACCATGCTCCAAAAGCGTTTGCCGCCAGGGGGCGTAAGCGCCGTGCACGACCGCGGCATCGGTGGATTCCAGCGAATTGGTGATCACCTCTACCTCAACGCCCTGGTCCGCCAAGCGGGTCAAGCGCCTAACGCCATCCTCGGTGGGTACAAAATAAGCGGAAATCAGCGTCAACCGTTTGGTGACCTGCGTATTGGCTATCAAGTCGCCCAGTAGCGTGGCCTGCCAGTCGGGCGTACCACTTTGAGCAAGCTTGCCTGGCGCATCCCACAGCGCCTGCGCCTCGCCCCAGTGCAGCGTTTCCCAGGGCGGTGTATCACGCGACTGTTGTCTCAGTTCGGAGAAGTAGGCGGAGTCGGCATTATCATTCAGCCACTCGTCAAGCTCATCCTGCAGCGCCTGCCAGGCGTTGGTCGCCACCTGATGATAACGCTCAATGGGCTGGGCCAGATCGTGGTTCCAGTAAAGATCAAAACCTTGCGATAGCTCTGGCACGATGTCGCCGACCGCCACCAAGTCCAGGTCGGCGAAATTACGTGAGTCGTTGGCGTCAAAATACTCATCGCCCAGATTGCGTCCACCCACAATCGCCACACTGTTATCGGCGATCCAAAGCTTGTTATGCATACGCCGCTGCTGCTGGGCAGGGTTGGTCACCGATGCCAGCACCCGGGTGAACAGATGCCCCCGCCCTATAGCCACAGGATTATACACCCGCACGTAAATCCCTGGATGGCTCGCCAGAGCTGCCAGACGTTCGCCCTGCCCGACAGCCCCCATATCGTCTACCAGTAGCCTAACGCGCACGCCCTCTTCGGCCGCCGTTAAAAGACGCGATAGCACCAGACTGGTGGTTTGCCCCTCACCCAGCAGATAGGTCTGAATATCCAACTCTTGCTGGGCCTGCTGAATCAACCCGGCGCGTACAGCAAAGGCTTCCTGCCCATTGGCCAGCAGGCCAAAGCCATCCGGTTCGGCATGCTCTGCCAGGGCTTGCTGGACCTGTCCACCCAGCCAGGTTTGCTGAGCCTGCTCTTGAGCGAGCGCGCGGTGATCTTCACGTACGACATCCTGAGTGCAACCGGTCAGGAGCACACAGATCATTCCCCCTACCCACCAACGGTGCTCCCCATGCCCACTAGGCATGGTCGTTATCGCCCAGCCGCTCTGCACGCTGCTTGCGCAAACGGTTATGGCGATACAACCGCACCAGGGCAATCATCAATGCGGCGACCAGCATGACGCCCAGCGTCAGCCCTTGCCAGGGTCTTGCGGCATCTCCCAGCAGTGTCTCCAGGGTGATAATAACGATCAGGCCCAACGCCTGGGAGCCGATGGCCAGCGCACGCAGGACATCAAAGGCGGGGTGAGGCATAGACAAACTCCGTAAATGACAGCTCTCGTGATATGGTCACTAGTGTACCTGCTTTATTGAGAAGACCATGAATGCCATTGCCCTTGGACCATTGTTGATTTCATTACCCAGGCTATACGCTATTGGCTGCGCCCTGCTTGTTTTATTGGCCGCGCGCTACCTACTGCGCCTGCCCTCCTCCACGCTGCAGCGCTGGTTCACCGGGCTGGTTATCGCCTGGCTGATAGGCGCCCGTATTGCGCATATCACGCTTCATCTGGAGAGCTATAGCGCCGATCCGCTTGATGCACTCAAGATGTGGCAGCCGGGCTACCATGTCATTGGCGGGCTACTGGCGGGGCTGCTCTGGACAGCGTTTGCGCTACGCAAGTACCTGGCAGGCCTGGTGGGCGGCACCGTCCTTTTGCTCGGCGCCTCCGGGGTGTGGCTTGCGTTGATATCGCTTGCTCCTTTAGGCAGCAACTTTGCCGTCAGCCAGCTGCCCGAGCTCAGCCTGGAAAATATCGACGGTGACGAGGTCTACCTACCTGCGCTTGCCGATAACAGTGACCGGGTCATCGTTAACTTATGGGCCACCTGGTGTCCGCCGTGTCGGCGTGAGATGCCGCTGCTTGAAGAGGTGGCCCAACATGAAGGGGTGACCTTGGCAGTGGTTAACCAGGGCGAGGATCTATTGCCTATTGTGCGTTATTTGGACGCACAGGACCTTCATTTTACCCACGCCCTGCGCGACCCGGGCCAGCGTCTGATGGCGTTGTTTGAAGCGCCTGGGCTGCCCACCACGGTACTTTTCGATGGCCAGGGCAATACATTGGATATCCACGTTGGTGAGCTTACCCGCGCCCACCTTGAGCGCTGGCTGGAAGATTGACGTCAATACACCTTAATCCCCCGCCACCTTTGCGTTAGAATCCCCCGCCCTGCTGCTGCCAATGGCGTGCCCTTGGCAGCGTATGACCCGTTTTTGTAGACTTCCCCGAGGCATCATGAGCGATTTTTCTCCCGGCCAGCGCTGGATTAGCGACGGTGAAGCCGAGCTTGGACTCGGCACCGTGCTTAACTGCGACGCCCGTAGCGTTACCATTTTGTTCAGTGCCAGCCAGGAAACCCGGACGTATAACACCCGCCAGGCCCCCCTCACTCGCGTGATGTTTGGCAGCGGTGACCGGGTGCTGTCTGCCGATGGCTGGCAGATGATCGTTGATGACAGTAAAGAGTCCCATGGCCTGATTACCTACATCGGTGAGGACAGCGAAGGCACCCTGCGTGAACTCCCCGAGGCCAAGCTCGCCGACACCATGCAGTTTGACCAGGCCCGTGACCGCCTGCTGACTGGCCAGGTTGACCGTAACGACTGGTTTGATCTGCGCTTTCGCACGCTGCATCACTTTCAGCGCATTGAGCAGCATAGTGCGCTGGGCTTTGCTGGTCCGCGCATCGACCTGATCCCTCACCAGCTATATATCGCTGATGAAGTGGCCCACCGTCACGCGCCTCGGGTTCTGCTTGCCGACGAGGTTGGCCTGGGTAAAACCATTGAAGCCGGTCTGATTCTTCACCGCCTGTTGCTGGCCGGACGCGTTGAGCGCGCACTGATTCTGGTGCCCGACAGTCTTACTCACCAGTGGCTGGTGGAACTGCTGCGCCGCTTTTCACTTAGCGTTAGCCTGCTGGATGAGCACCAAAGTCAGGCTCACGGCAGTGCCAACCCGTTCGAAAGTGCCCAGCTGGTACTGGCAAGCCAGGGCTGGCTGTTTGCCAATATTCACCGTCAGGATCAAGCACTGGCCAGCCGCTTCGACCTGCTGATTGTCGATGAAGCGCACCATCTGGATTGGAGCAGCGAAGGTAGTGGTCCTGGCTACCAGTGCGTCGAGCAATTGGCCGCTGAAATACCTGGCCTGCTGCTATTGACCGCGACGCCCGAGCAGATGGGCATTGAAAGCCACTTTGCCCGCCTGCGCCTGTTGGACGGCGAGCGTTACCACGACCTGGAACGCTTCAAGGACGAAGAGCGCCACTACAGTGCCGTCGCCAGTGCCATTGATGCCCTTGATGAGCTACCCGCCGCGCCAGATGCCCGTGCCCGCGTTGAGGCCGTCGCCGACGACCGCGACAGTCAGGCGCTGCTGGCCACGCTGTGCAACCCGGAAGCCAGTGCCGAGCAACAGGATGCCGCCCGTATTCAGCTGCGCGATGCCCTGCTTGACCGCCACGGCACGGGCCGAGTGATGTTCCGCAACAGCCGCCGTCATGTAGGCGGTTTCCCCGATCGGCGCTTGCACCTGGCGCCCCTTGAACTGCCTTCGGCCTATCGCCGGGTGCTGCGCCGTTTGGAGCGCGACGACGACTATCTGGACGAGCTTCTGATCGAAACCGGCATGGATCATCCGGATGTCTTGATCTACCCAGATGCCATGTATCGGGAACTCAGCAACGATCCGCTCAACGGCGAAGCCTGGTGGCATATCGACCCACGGGTTAACTGGCTGCTGGATAAACTCAGCGACGACAGCGAAACAGGTTTTGCCAACGACAAAGTGCTGGTAATTGCTCATCACCGCGAAACGGCCGAAGGCATTGCCGAAGGGCTGCGCGTGCTGGGCGGCTACCAGGCGCCGGTCTTCCATGAAGGGCTGTCGCTGGTTGAGCGTGACCGCGCCGCCGCCGCCTTTGCCGATGAGGAAGAAGGCGTACAGGTACTTGTCTGCTCGGAGATTGGCTCGGAAGGCCGCAATTTCCAATTCTGCCGCCATCTGGTCATGTTCGACATGCCCCAGCACCCGGACCAGTTGGAGCAGCGCATTGGCCGTCTGGACCGTATCGGCCAGAAGCACGCCATCGAACTCCACGCCCCGACCTTTACCGGCAGCCCCGGCGAGCGCCTGCTGCGCTGGTATCACGAGGGGATGGATGCGTTCAGCGCGCCGCACGGCATCGGCAGCGACCTGTTTGACGCCTTTGGTGACGCCCTGGCGGATGCGCTTCTGGACGACGAAATGCTGGATGAAATCATCCAAGAAACGAGGGAGATGTTTACCGCCAAGCTTGCCGAGCGTGATGCGGGCCGCAACCGCCTGCTGGAGCTGAATGCCTGCCGCCCGGCCCGTGCTCAGGAAGTCATTGAGGCGGTGCGCGAACTTGATGAAGACGCGGCATTGCCGCGCTATGTCGAGCGCGCCCTGGACGTATTCGGCGTCGATAGCCAGGAGATTGGCAAGGGGCTTTTCCATCTTCAGCCCAGCCAGCACATGCTTGACGGCCTGCCAGGCCTGGTCAAGGGAGAAGAGGGCTTTACCGCCACCTATAGCCGCGCTCAGGCGCTTGCCCGAGATGATATTCAGCGACTTTCCTGGGAGCATCCGCTGCTGCGCGAAATGATGGGCCGCGTGCTGGATGGCACCATGGGTAACACAGCTCTGGCCCTGTTGCGCCACCCCGCCATTCCCAGCGGGCGACTGATGGCCGAGCTTGTCTTCCGCACCCACTGCCCTGCGCCCAGGTCGCTGCACCTTAACCGTTTCCTGCCGCCGACCGCCGTGCGGGTACTGCTGGATGAGTCAGGGGCCAACCTGACCAGCAAGATCTCGTTTACCGGCCTAGGCAAAAATCTGCAAAAGGTCAACAAGTCACTGGCACGTGATCTGATCAAGAGCCGTCACGACCAGCTGCGCGAATTGCTCATCCAAGGGGAAGGCGAGGCGGAGCGCGAGTTGCCAAGCATTGTGGAAGCCGCCGAGACGCGCATGCGTAGCCAGCTGGACGCCGAGCTTGCCCGCCTGGCTGCGCTTGCCGAACACAACCCGTCAGTGCGTAGTGAGGAGCTGGACGCGCTCAAGCAGGAGCGCGTGGCGCTGAGCGAAGCAATTGAAAATACCCGCCTGCGTCTGGACTCCGTTCGGGTCATCATCACGGTTGACCCAAATGCCTGATGGGCCAATCTTAACGTTTTAAAATAGCGCTAAGCGCCTTGTCGAGTGTTGGGTATTGAAACTCAAAACCCGCCTCTTCAAGGCGCGCAGGACGCATATCCGCACCGGTTAACAGCAACCGGGACATTTCCCCAAGGCCTGCCTTTAAGACAAAGGCAGGTACCGGGAATATGGCCGGACGATGGAGCTTGCGGGCCAGGATTTTGGCAAACTCGGCGTTGGTGACCGGATGCGGTGCGCTGGCGTTGAAGACTCCGTTTAGTTCATTCTCTTCGAGCAGGAACATAATCGCCGACACTAAGTCGTCACGGTGAACCCAGGGCATATACTGCTCGCCACGGCCAAAACGCCCACCCAACCCCAGCTTGAACGGGGGCAGCATCTTCTCAAGCATTCCGCCACCAGCGTCCAGTACCAACCCTGTGCGTAGAATAGCCAAGCGTACGCCCAGCGCCTTCACCGGCTGTGCGGCAGTTTCCCATCGGGCACATAGCCGATGGGCAAATTCATCATGGGGAGCCGTTTCCTCGGTGACCATGCGCTTGCCCTGATCGCCGTAGTAACCCATGGCGGAACCGCTAACCATTACCTTCGGCACGGGCAGACCGCTGGTTATAAGCTGCTCGCACAGCGTTACAAGCTGGTGCGTGGCCTTGACACGTGATTCAACCAGCCGGTTTTTCTGCGCTTCGCTCCAGCGTTTTCCGGCAATGGATTCACCGGCGAGGTTAACGATGGCTTCTGGCGGGGAATCCATAAACCCAAGCGCGCTATCCCGAATATCACACGCCTGGGGGAGTTTTTTGCGTGTACGATCCGGGTAACGGGACACCACCTGCACGTTGTGCCCCTGAGCCAACAGCTTTTCACAAAGGCGTTGACCAACGAAACCGCTGCCTCCAGTTATTAATACACGCATAATACCCCTCCTGTAACGACCCGCTGATTACACCGCGAACAAGGCGCGCCACGTTAGCGTGACAGTTAGCAATCAGCCTCATATGGGTGGCTGCATGGGTTTGTTGAGCGCATTGTCACTAATGTGGTGTCACGTCTACTACCTATACACCAAATGTTTTATACGTCTATAAAAAATAGCTTTAGTAGTATTTGTGTAGAAGTTGCTAACGTTATATACAATAGGTTAAAGACGCTTTTTAAACCAATCGTATTATTAACATCATACACTTAAAGAATTTTTGTTTTTTTGATAACAGCGCATTCAGAACCAAAGGTTGTACCTAATAGCGACAAGTTGTACAAATAGAGCTACGATAGACAGTACTTCTATTCCTTTTTATTCAAGCGACACACTATGGATTGTGAATCGACATTGCCGCCGCAAGTTAAGGTAACTCGCGGCACTTTGCGGCTTGAGACAACCAAGAGGCAAAGGCGCCCATGAGCACCAAGGCGACCCACCCACCCGATACGCCGCTCTATCCGATTCGGGAAGTATCTCGATTAACGGGTGTGAACTCGGTCACCCTACGCGCCTGGGAGCGTCGCTACGGTTTAATTCGCCCCAAGCGCACGCCAAAAGGTCACCGACTGTATGCTCAGGACGATATCGCTCGCATTGAACGCATACTCCAGTGGCTCAACCGTGGCGTTCCCGTAAGCCAAGTCGTTGATCTTCTTGATCAACCTGAGACGGTAGAGACACCGGTACCAGATGCCGGTGACTGGGTAAGCCAGCGCCAGCAGCTGCAAGTAACGATAGAAATCCTTGATTTACCCAAGCTTGAGGCGCTCTATCACCAAAACCTTGCGCTCTACCCGCTGAGCGTTGTCGTCAATGAGCTATGGCAGCCGGTTATTTTGGCGCTGGAAACCAAATGGACCATACAGCCCGATAATCTGGTACGCCGCACACTGGAAGCCTTTTTACGTAGCCAGGTGGGTACGCGCCTTCATTACGCCAATCAGTCAACGCGCGGCCCGTTGATTCTGCTCAACACCATGCCCGACGACCCGGGCCCTTTGTGGATGTTGATGGCTGCATTAATGGCCAGTGAGCAGGGTTATCGTGTCCAGATGCTGGATCATTCGCTGCCGCTTGAGGACCTGCCCCAGGCGGTGGCCCGTCTTCACTCATCCATGGTATTGCTGACAAGTGGCCAGCGGGAAAGCGATCACTTTATCCATACCGAACTGCCCAACGCCGCCGAAGCGCTCAACGTGCCGCTTGGCGTATGCGGCGCGGTTGCCCGGTTACGCGACAGCGAGTTGCGTGGCGGCCCGGTGCATACTCTAGGGGACGATCTGCCTCAAGCCATCGCGCGATTACGCCCGCTGCTGCGCGAGTCAGGCGTGCTATAAGCTGCCGTTTGCCAAGGCCCCCGCATAAGACGGTGCTTAGGCCTTGATGATGCCGGAGAGAACATGGATGTTCAGCTAGTTTGGTTGCGCAGCGACCTCCGTATTCACGACAATTCAGCCCTGGCTGCCGCGTCGGCAAAGGGTCCCGTGATTGCGGTTTTCCTACGCAGTATCGCTCAATGGCAATCCCATGGTCACGGGGCAAATAAGATCGATTTCTGGGCACGCGGCGTAGCGGCCGTTAAAGATGCACTTGACGGACTCAACATTCCTCTTCTATACCGCGATATTGAAAGCTATGCCGAAGCGCCCAAGGCGCTTTTAGAAATTGCCCGCGAGCACTCCATCAAGCGGCTGCACTTTAATTATCACTACCCACTTAATGAACAGCGCCGCGATAAGGCAGTGTTGGATGCCTTCAAGAACGAGGGTATTGCCGCCCATGGCTATCATGACGCCGTTGCTTTCGCCCCCGGCACGCTGTTAACCGGCAAAGGCGATTATTACGGTGTATTTACGCCTTTCTCTAAAGCGTGGCATAAACAGGTCAGCACCGAGCAGCTAACCCTGCGCGACACGCCTGAACCCCAAAAACGGCTACTAATCAACAGCGATAAACTACCTGCTCTTCCCAAGCTTGACGACCAGCCAGTGAGTAGCCGTAAATGGCCTGCCGGTGAAGAGACGGCTGGTGATCATCTGGCACGCTTTTTACGCTTTCGCGGACGTCACTATCGTCAGCAGCGCGATTTCCCCAACCTTAGCGGCACCAGCGAACTATCGCCATACCTGGCATTAGGCATGATCTCCCATCGCCAGTGTCTGCAAGCTGTCATGAGTGAGAATGGCGGCCATCTGGCCGACGGCGATGCAGGGCTTACTACCTGGGTGAACGAGCTTATCTGGCGTGAGTTTTACCAACACGTCGCGGTGGGCTTCCCAGAAGTATGCCGCTACCAGCCATTTCAGGAACATACAAAGCAGCTTGCCTGGCGTAATGACGATGAAGGCTTCAAGGCCTGGTGCGAGGGGCGCACGGGCTATCCGCTGGTAGACGCGGCCATGCGCCAGATGGTGGCCACCGGCTGGATGCATAACCGGCTCAGAATGGTGACAGCAATGTTCCTGAGCAAGCACCTGTTGATTGACTGGCGGCGGGGCGAAGAATTCTTTATGCGCCACCTGGTAGACGGTGAATTTTGTGCCAATAACGGTGGCTGGCAATGGGCGGCGTCCACCGGCACGGATTCCGCCCCTTATTTTCGCATCTTCAATCCGACCACCCAGTCTAAACGCTTCGATCCTGACGGCGCATTCATCGCCAAATGGCTGCCGACGCTAAACGAACTACCTGCTAAGGCGCGCCATGCGCCTCCGCGGGATATGCTGACCCATTTGGATTACCCCGAACCGGTTGTGGATCACAAAGCTGCCCGCCAGCGTGCACTGGACGCGTTTAAAGCGCTCACCAAGTAGCGCCCAGCAAGAAGGCATTTTTTGCAAACGCTTCTAAAGTGCGCCAGCGGCCATGGGTAGCGGCGCCCAGCGCTGCTCTAGCTCAATAGCAGGTAGCGGGCGAGCGAAATAGAAGCCCTGTACGATGGTGCATCCCGCTTCGACCAGAAACAGGCACTGCTCCTGGGTTTCCACGCCTTCAGCTACCACACAAAGCCCCATGCCTTGGGCCATTTCCAGTACCGCTTTGACAATAGCGGCATCTGCCTGACTGTCGGGCAGCTCGCGAATGAATGCGCGATCCAACTTTATCTTATCTACCGGTAACCGTTTGAGGTAACCAAGTGACGAATAACCGGTGCCAAAATCATCAATGGCAATCGAGTACCCTTGTTCTTTCAAAGCTCTCAGGCGAGGCCCCATATCACCGGCACGCTCATCAATCAGCACCGATTCGGTGAGCTCCAGGCCAATCTGGGAAGGTTTTAGCTGATAGCGCTTCAAGCACGTGTTCAATTGAGTTTCCAGATCACCTTGAAAAAGCTGCAGAGCTGAAATATTGATCCAGATGGTCAGCTTGGGCATGCTGCTGTGCTGCCAATGCGCCTGCTGCGCGCAAGCTTTTTCGATGACCCAGCTACCAAGTTCCGACATGAGGCCGTGGCGTTCGGCTAACGGAATGAAGTCTGCAGGGGAAATCATGCCATCCTGGGGATGCCGCCAGCGCAAGAGCGCCTCCATGCCCAAGAGCTCGCCGGTACCGGGGTGATGCTGGGTTTGAAAGTGCAATTCAAGTTGATCACCGGATATCAGTGCGGCTCGCAGATCACTGACCAACGTCAGTTGGGGATTATCCTGCTTGTCCAGAGCCGGGCGGAATCGCAGGCTGTGATTGCGCCTCAGCCGTTTGGCACTGTACAGGGCGGACTCCAGGCGCTGAAAAAGCACACCTGAATCACGACCATCTTCCGGCGCGCGACAGCTACCTATGGTAAGTCCTAGTCGCAGAACCTGCCCGCTAATTTCAAACGGCCGACACATATGCTCACGTAGGGTTGCAACCCAAGTTTCGTGGTCATCAAAGGTGGTGGTGCGAACCACCATGAACTCATCCCCCCCAAGCCGCCCGACCACACTGCCCGCCACATAGCTTGCCAGCCGTTGGGCAAAGCGGGCCAACAACCGGTCGCCTTGTTCTACCCCTAGGCTGTCATTGACGGATTTCAAGCCATCAATATCAATCAAGGCAATATCCAAACTCTCGCCAGCGCGCAGATGGCGCAGGCGAGAGGCCATCAAATCGTGTAAACGACGACGGTTGGGCAGGCCTGTCAGCGGATCCTCATAACCGATACGACGTAGATCATGCTCCCGCGCCTTTTGCGCTGATATATCAGTGAACAGGTTGATAAAGTGCGTAATACTGCCGCGCTTATCGGTAATCGCGCGCACTTTTAACCACTCGGGATATTCATCCCCATGCTTGCGCCGGTTCCACATTTCCCCTTCCCAGCGCCCCGTCGCCTTTAAAGTACTCCAGAAGGTTTGGAAAAATGCTTTATCGTGGCGGGGGGCGGCTAGGGTTTCCAGCTGGCGGCTAACAATTTCATCGCTGCTGTAACCGGTAATATCTGTGAACGCCGGATTAACGGCCAGAATTCTATTCTCCGCATCACTGACCACAATGGCATCGCTTGCCATGTTAATGACATGTTGCGTCAAGTGGCAGCGTAAGCGTTGCCGGCGCACTTGACGCCAAGCATCCCAAAGCCCAAGTAGGACGAAACTGACCGCCACCATGCGCAGCATCGCATCGGGCAACCAAACACACCCCGGCAGCGCGGTCAGCCCGCCCCAGACCAACGGACGATTAAGAGAAACAGGGAGCCACATGGCGATTCGCTACGTCCTATCCTGAAAAAACTGCTATAAAATAAACATAATCATCAAGCAACATACGCATCATGCCGTGTTACTAAAAGCTTGAATACCGCATATTACGTTAATAGGTCGCTTAAGTGGATAAATCACTAACGACAAACCCCATGAAAAAAGCTTATCGTAAGCGACTATCACTTAATAAAAAGCGCTAGTTATCGGTGATAAAGGGTGTCTTGCGTGCATTCAGCGGTTTCGGGAAGTAGACTAAGCTAGGCCTTGCGGGCCGTGCCTCGGCGCTAGCCTCTCATGCTATACTCCGATGCCATGCCTCGGCTCTTAATGCCGCACACGGCCAACAACCATCTTGAAACTCGGAACGATTCAGTGACCAAGCAACATTCCTTTGATCGCGAAGAACTGCTGGCCTGCTCGCGCGGCGAGCTATTCGGCCCCGGAAACGCTCAGCTTCCGGCTCCTAACATGCTAATGCTTGATCGTATTACGCACATTCATGAAGAAGGCGGTGAGCATAGCAAAGGCGAACTGATTGCCGAGCTGGATATCTCTCCTGACCTATGGTTTTTTGATTGTCACTTTCCGGGCGATCCGGTCATGCCTGGCTGTCTAGGCCTTGATGCCATGTGGCAGCTTGTAGGTTTCTACCTGGGCTGGCTAGGCCATCCCGGACGGGGTCGCGCGCTTGGCTGCGGTGAGGTTAAATTCAGCGGGCAAATTATGCCTGATGCGAAAAAAGTAACTTACCGTATTAATATCAAGCGTATTATTACCCGGCGACTTATTCTGGGCATCGCCGACGGCACCCTAGCTGTCGATGGACGCGATATTTATCAGGCTAATGATTTACGCGTTGGCCTATTCACCTCCACTGCGAATTTCTGACAGGAGGCTCCCATGCGACGAGTGGTAGTCACTGGCCTTGGCATCGTGTCGTGTCTGGGCAACGACCAAGAGCAGGTTCTCGAAGCGCTCAAGAGCGGGCGCAGCGGCATCCGTTTTAAGGAAGAGTACGCCGAGCGCGGCTTCCGTAGCCACGTGGCAGGCAGTGTCGATATTGATCTGGACACGCTGATTGACCGCAAGCTGCGCCGGTTTATGGGCGACGCGGCGGCATATGCCTATGTTTCCATGGCCCAAGCCATCGAAGACTCAGGATTGTCGGCTGAACAGGTTTCCAGCGAGCGTACTGGACTTATCGCGGGCTCCGGCGGCGCGTCAAGCGCCAACCAGGTAGAAGCCGCCGATGTGATGCGTGAGAAAGGTCTGCGCCGCGTCGGCCCTTACCGGGTCACCCGTACCATGGGCAGCACGGTGTCCGCTTGCCTCGCCACCCCATTCAAGATCAAGGGCGTGAACTACTCGATTTCGTCTGCCTGTGCTACGTCAGCGCACTGTATCGGCAGTGCGATGGAGCAGATCCAGCTGGGCAAACAGGATGTAGTCTTTGCCGGGGGTGGCGAGGAAGAGCACTGGACACTTTCATGCCTGTTCGATGCCATGGGAGCACTCTCTACTCAGTATAACGATGCGCCTGAGAAGGCCTCGCGCCCCTATGATCAGGCACGTGACGGATTTGTCATTGCTGGCGGCGGCGGCATGCTGGTGCTTGAAGAGCTGGAGCACGCCAAGGCACGCGGCGCCAAGATTTACGGTGAGCTTGTGGGCTATGGTGCAACTTCAGATGGCCATGACATGGTGGCGCCATCTGGCGAAGGCGCAGTGCGCTGCATGCATCAGGCGATGGCGACCGTAACGGGGGACATTGACTATATCAACACCCACGGCACGTCAACGCCGGTAGGTGATATGGCTGAACTTAAAGCCGTCCGTGAAGTATTTGGCGACTCAACACCCGCGATGAGCTCAACCAAATCCCTCACCGGCCACTCTTTGGGCGCCACAGGCGTTCAGGAAGCCATCTATTCGTTGTTGATGATGCAGCATAACTTTGTGGCCGCTTCTGCTAACGTCGAGCACCTTGACGAGCAGGCGGCCGGGTTTGATATTGTGACCAAGCGGCGCGATGGCGTTACCCTTGAACGTATCCTGTCCAATAGCTTTGGCTTCGGCGGCACTAATGCCTGCCTGGTCTTCCAACGGTATACCGACTGAAGCACGGCTAATGGATTGATATAGTGCAATATAAAACGGCGCCTTGAAGGCGCCGTTTTTGTGGCTGTCGATATAATCCATTCGGTGTCTAGCGGATGAGAGGACGCGGCACCTCGGAAATCTCTTGCAGCTGCCCTTCAATCCAGGCTTCCACCTCGGCAAGCACCTCGTCGGGCGTACGCCCCTGAGTCTCGATAGGCGCCCCAATACGGACCCGCAAAACCCCAGGCCGCTTTACCCACTGGCGTCCTGGCCAGCGTTCGCCAGCATTATGGGCAACCGGCAGCACCGGCACACCGGCCCGGCAGGCTACAACGCTGCCGCTCTTGTTGTAGCGCTTGCGCACGCCTGGGTCGACCCGCGTACCCTCTGGAAATATCAGCACCGAAAGTCCCGTTCCTAGCCGCGCTACCCCTTGCGTCAGCACCTGTTTCAAGGCGCGGGCAGGCTTGGAGCGGTCAAGGCTGATAGGACGTAACAGGCGTAGCCCCCAGCCGAAAATCGGAATGCGCAGAAGTTCTTGCTTAAGCACAGTGCATACCGGCGGCTTCATTACCTGAAGAAAAACCGTTTCCCACTCGCATTGATGGTTTGCCTGAATAACACAAGGTCCTTCCGGAATACGCTCGCGCCCCTGAATATCGTAGCGAACCCCACAGGCAACCCGAAACCAGACCACTAAAAAGTGGTTATACAGATTCAGCAGACGGTAACGGCCTGCCAGTGGTAAAAAAGGAGCGATAGGCAGAAAAAACACGCCACTAACCAGCATGGCGAGGAAATACCCGGCATAAAATACCAAGCTACGAACCACATTGATCAAATGGACTCTCCTGTACTGGCATCCTGCTGGTCATCGCGCATAAGGCACCAGGCATCCAGCATGCGTCCTACTTCTAGCCGCCAGGGTTTCTGATGCACACCGAAGACATCCAGCACACGGCGGCAATTTAAGACGCGCCGCAATTTTGCATCGTGATGATGATTCAGTGCGGTTACCTCACCAAGCTCGACCTTTTCGCCACGCCCTTCCAAATGAGTTGCCAACTGAGTACGCACCATGGAAGTGAAGGTGAACGCGCTCACCGGCTCTGTACCAGCCAAGTGGTAGGCGCCCCAAGCATTGGCACCGCTCGCCTGCTGCTGGAGCATTCCGACCAATGCCATGGCCACGGCATCCGCCGAGGTAGGGCAACACACCACGTCTTCTGCTGCGCGCACGCTTTGCCCTTCGATCAGACTATCGATAATCTCATTTAACCAGGCATGACTGCCCTCAAGCGCAAACAGAGGGCCAAGGCGTATAATCAGATGACGATGGTACTCATTCCGAATCCGGTCGCCGGTCGCGACCAACCGCCGTAAGCACTCATCGCGTGGCGTTGGCACCACATGCTCGTCGATCGGCTCATCAAAGCCATCTTCATAGAGCTGGTCTGAGACGCACCATACCAAGGGCACTTCTTGTGCAAGACAGGCATCCAGACAGCGCTCTACTGCATCCGCATGCTCGCCTACCGCCGCTGGTGTCATGTTAAGCGGTTGTGCCAGCGGAGGAATAATCACTGCGTCAGGCGCAATTGTATGCAACTGGGTCGCAGTGATCGTCACCCCCTGCTCAATCACCAGCTCCGTATCCGTGCGGCGGTTCACTTCCCGGGCCAGTGCCAAGCTTAAGCAGTGCCCTGCATCCAGTATCAGCAGCTTCAAGACAGCCCCTCTTTATCAACCAACGTAGCCAACCAGCTAAACGCGACGTACCCGAGCACCGTTAGAACGGAATTTCGTCGTCGAAATCGTCAAAGCTACCCGGATCCGGCGCGCCGTAGTTGCTATTCTGATGGCCTTGCTGCGGCGCAGGCGTGGGCTGAGGACGAGGTGCGGGCTGGCCGCTTGGCGATTGATTGCCCTGCTGCGGGTTGCCCTGGTTCGGATAGCCCTGGCCACCGTAATTGTTCCCCTGGGGGGCGCCATTCTGCTGCGGGTAGTTGCCTTGAGGGGCCGCACCCTGGCTGCCATAGTTATTTTGCGGCGCACTACCACCCTGGAAGTCGCCACCCCGGCCATCCAGCATTTGCATATCGTTGGCAACGATTTCGGTGCTGTAACGATCCTGGCCGTTCTGGTCTTGCCATTTACGGGTTTGCAGGCGCCCCTCGATATACACCTTGGAGCCTTTTTTCAGGTACTGCTGGGCAATTTCAGCTGTTTTATTAAACAGTACGACCCGGTGCCACTCGGTGCGCTCCTGTCGCTGACCACTCTGGCGATCCATCCACGTATCGGACGTGGCCAGGTTCAGGTTAGCGACGGCCGTACCGCTTGGGGTAAAGCGCACTTCAGGGTCCTGTCCGAGGTTACCGATCAGAATCACTTTGTTGATACCGCGAGCCATAAGGCGCTCCTTCATTTAACTGACGTATGGATAAACATTTGCGAGCGACTGTCACGCATCGCCGATGCCACTGTCTTGCTACGGCTGACAGGCAGCCACTTTACGATTTCGGGGGAATCAACCGGGTCAGCGCGTCTCTATCAAGTTGCTGACGGTTAACCTTTAAATAGACCAACCGCTCTTCGGGCACCACCATCACGTCCTCAACACCCACCACGTCGGCCAAACGTTCGAGCAATAAATCCAGCATATCTGGTGGCGTGTCATTAAGGGCTACCACTTCACTGGAGAGCGGCGGCGGCGATGGCATCTTCCACATCGCAAGCCACCATAGCAGAGCAAGCACTCCACATCCGATAAAAACGGCGTTCAGGCCCCACACATTAGCCAGCAGGCCACCTAGAGTACCGCCCAGAAACGCGCCTAGAAACTGGCTAGTGGAATACACGCCCATCGCAGTGCCTTTGGCACCCGCAGGGGCAAGCTTACTGAGCATTGACGGCAGCGTGGCTTCCAGCAAGTTGAAGCCGGTGAAGAAAACAAACAGCCCGATGAACAGCCAATAACCATGAGAAAATGACGACCCAAGCCCTCCCAGACTCACCGCGATGGCACCAATGGCCAGCAGGCAAACCACCTTGGTCTGCTGCTTTTTCTCGGCTACGATCATGAGCGGCACCATGGCCACAAATGAAAGCCCCATAATGCCCAGGTACGCCAACCCGTGATGTGCCAGCGGAATCCCAGCCTCCTGCAACCGAAAGGGCACCGCGACGAAAATGGCCATCAGCACCAGATGCAGTGTAAAAATCGATATATCCAGCCGCCATAGATCAGGCCGTATAATTACGCTTTTAAACTGCTGGCGATCCAGCCCCACATCACGGTGGCGCAGCCGCCGGGGAGCGGGTGGCACCCAGCGCCACAGGACGATCAAGCCTAAAAGAGTAAGCAGTGCAGTAAACCAGAACACGCCGGAAAGCCCCGCCCAAGAGGCAAGCCAGGGCCCCACGACCATGGCGATGGCAAACGAGGCGCCAATTGATAAACCAATTGTAGCCATAGCCGCCGTGCGCACCTGTTCCCGCGTCTGGTCGGCAAGCAGCGCCATGATGGCCGCGGCCACCGCTCCACTGCCCTGCAGCGCACGCCCGATAATAATCCCGCCGATGGAGTCCGCCATGGCGGCCACCATACTACCCAGAGCAAAAACAATCAGTCCAAATGCGATAACCCGTTTGCGCCCGATACGGTCTGACAACAGGCCAAACGGAATCTGCAGCACGGCCTGGGTAAGTCCGTAGACGCCTAGTGCAAAGCCCACCAGCAGCGGGGTCGCCCCTTCAAGCGCGTCGGCATACAGCGCCAGCACCGGCAACACCATGAAAAGCCCCAGCATACGAGACGCATAAAGCCCGGCCAAGCCGCTGATTGCACGACGCTCAGTGGCCAGTAGCAGTGCAGAAACCTTGCGCATAATGCCCTTGAGTATGGTGGATGGAGCCAAAGCCCTTGGATAACCCCCCATTCTAGCGGTTTGCATCCACGCTGGAAACGCCGTCCTGCGTTAAGCTATACAAAGCGTTTTTGCCGGGAGAGGGGTGGCAAACGTATAATTACTCTTTTGCCGCGCGAGTCGAGGTGTTGATGGACAGCATTCTGGTCAGGGGTGCACGCACCCACAACCTCAAGCAGATCGATGTAGAACTGCCCCGCGACAAGCTGATTGTGATTACCGGCCTGTCAGGCTCAGGTAAATCGTCGCTGGCGTTTGACACACTTTATGCCGAAGGACAGCGTCGCTATGTAGAATCGCTCTCTACCTATGCGCGCCAGTTCCTGTCGATGATGGAAAAGCCCGATGTGGATCACATTGGGGGGCTATCGCCTGCCATCTCCATCGAGCAGAAATCCACCTCCCACAACCCACGTTCGACCGTGGGCACCATCACTGAAATATACGATTACCTGCGCCTGCTGTTTGCCCGAGCCGGCACACCCCGCTGCCCCGAACACGGCGAGGATCTGGAAGCCCAAACCATTTCTCAGATGGTCGACCAGGTAATGAATCTGGCCGAGGGCACCAGACTGATGCTTCTGGCCCCTGTGGTAAAAGGACGCAAGGGCGAACACCTACAGCTGCTGGCTGAGCTGCGCGCTCAAGGATTTGTGCGTGCGCTTATTGATGGCCAGGTGCTGGAGCTTGACGATGTCGCGCCGTTGGATAAGCGCAAGAAGCACGATATCAGCGTGGTGGTTGACCGCTTCAAGGTACGCGACGACATCGCCCAGCGTCTGGCCGAGTCATTCGAGACCGCACTCAACCTGGCCGACGGCACCGCCATGATCCACTTTATGGATGGCGAGCAGGAGGATATGGCCTTCTCGTCACGTTTTGCCTGTCCGGTCTGCGGCTACTCGCTGTCTGAACTTGAGCCGCGTATGTTCTCGTTCAACAACCCAGCGGGCGCTTGCCCAACCTGTGATGGTCTGGGCATACAGCAGTATTTCGATCCCGAAAAGCTGATCAGCCACCCTGAGCTCTCGCTGGCAGAAGGCGTCATCAAGGGCTGGGATCGGCGCAATATCTATTATTTTACTCAGCTACAGGCGCTTGCCAAACACTACGGCTTTGAGCTCGAAACGCCGTGGAAAGAGCTCCCCCGCCATGAGCAGGAGATCATTCTCAACGGTAGCGGCAGCGAAAAGATTCCGTTTGCCTATGTCGGCGACCGAGGCCGCAAAGTCACCCGCGAGCACGCCTTCGAGGGTGTATTGCCTAATATGCAGCGCCGCTACCGTGAAACCGAGTCCAACATGGTGCGCGATGACCTGGCGAAATATATTGCCATGCAGCCTTGTGCCACGTGTCACGGCACACGCCTGCGTAAGGAATCGCGTCATGTGTTTGTGGATGATCGTAATATTGCCGACGTGGTACGTACCCCGATCGGCGAGGCGCAGCGCTATTTTGCAGCGCTAAAACTGCCAGGCCGTAAAGGTGAGATTGCCGACAAGATCGTCAATGAAATTCATGCCCGGCTGGAGTTCCTGGTTAACGTCGGGCTTGATTATCTGAACCTTGAACGCAGTGCCGATACGCTTTCAGGCGGTGAAGCCCAGCGGATTCGTCTGGCAAGCCAGATCGGCGCGGGTCTCGTCGGGGTCATGTACATTCTTGACGAACCCTCAATCGGCCTGCACCAACGCGACAATGACCGGCTGTTGAAAACCCTGGAGCGCCTGCGCGACTTGGGCAACACCGTGATTGTGGTAGAGCATGACGAGGATGCTATCCGCGCGGCTGATCACGTGCTGGATATTGGCCCTGGCGCAGGTGTTCACGGCGGTGAAATTGTCGCGCAGGGAACGCCCCAAGAGGTCATGGATAACCCCAACTCACTAACCGGCCAGTATCTGACCGGCACTCGCGAGATCAGCGTGCCGCCTTATCGCATTCCCGGTAACCCGGAAAAACAGTTGGTGTTACGTGGCGCGACAGGCAACAACCTGCAGAATGTGACCCTCAGCTTGCCGCTGGGGCTTTTCATCGCAATTACCGGCGTATCAGGATCGGGCAAATCGACCCTGATCAATGGCACGCTGATGCCCATTGCCGCGCGTGAGCTGAACCGGGCGACGACGCTGACGGCTGCGCCCTACAAGAAGATCGAAGGGCTCGACCAGCTCGATAAAGTGATCGATATCGACCAGAGCCCGATCGGACGTACGCCCCGCTCCAACCCGGCCACCTATACCGGCATCTTCACGCCCATCCGTGAACTATTTGCCGGCACCCAGGAGGCACGCTCGCGCGGTTACAAACCGGGACGCTTCAGCTTCAACGTCAAGGGCGGGCGCTGCGAGGCATGCCAAGGCGAGGGCATGATCAAGGTCGAGATGCACTTTCTGCCCGATATCTATGTGCCGTGTGATGTCTGCAAGGGCAAGCGCTACAACCGCGAGACACTGGATATTCACTACAAGGGTAAAACGATCCACGAAGTGCTGGAAATGACGGTTGAGGACGCGCTTGAGTTCTTTAGCCCAGTGCCGGCTATCGCACGACGCCTGCAAACGCTGATGGATGTAGGCCTTTCCTATATTCGCCTGGGCCAGAGCGCCACCACGCTTTCCGGTGGTGAAGCGCAGCGTGTCAAGCTTGCCCGCGAGCTTGCCAAGCGCGACACCGGCAAGACCCTATATATCCTTGATGAACCCACGACCGGGCTACACTTTGAGGATATCCGGCAGCTCTTGACCGTTCTGCATCGCCTGCGCGACCACGGCAATACCATCGTGGTGATCGAACACAACCTGGATGTGATCAAAACCGCGGACTGGATTGTCGACCTAGGCCCCGAAGGCGGCTCCGGCGGTGGGAAAATTATCGCCGAAGGCACACCAGAGAAAGTCGCCAAACAGAGCGTGTCACATACAGGACGCTTTCTCTCCCCGCTGCTTGAGCGCGGCAACCGCGCCACTTCGTAACCTGCCATTCCAGGGTGGGCATTCGCCCACCCTGCTCTTGGTTTTATGCCATAATTTAGCCGAATCAACTTCTGTATCAATGTAGCTAGGCCGCGCAGCATGCGATTAAATTGCTTATTGTCATTAGCCGAATAACTTGATATTTGTTAGGCAATACTCATGGAGATCAAGCTGTGAGCGAAGATCAAAGCTGCATCATTCATCACTTCAGTCATTACTGCTCGTTGAGTAAAGAAGAAAAAGAGCTCTTGGTGACACTCGAAGAGAGCCCTACGGATATAAAGTCAGGCGCGCTGCTGTGGGAAATAGGTGATTCGGCTAACGAATTCTGTACTTTAAAGAGTGGTTGGGCTTACTCCTATCGCCATCTGGAAAACGGCGACCGACAGATTCTGGAGATTTACTTACCCGGCGATATTATTGGGCTGCGTGAGTTCGCGTTTTCCCAGCGCCTGGAAAATGTCCGCATGATCACGAATGGCGTGGTGTGCCATTTCCCGCATAAGCGCCTGCTTGAGATATTTCGCCTGTCAGTGCCTCTCACCTCCGTGATGTTTGCAATTGCCAGCCGACATCAGGCCTTGACCACAGAGCGACTGATAACCCTTGCCAGACGTAGCGCACGTCAAAAAACCGCGCACTTTCTTTACGAGATGCATGCCCGGCTGTCTCAAACCAACAGCCATCTTGACGGCAAGTTCAAACTTCCTCTCTCCCAAGAGCAGCTTGCCGACATCCTGGGCTTAAGCCCTGTACACGTTAGCCGCACGTTCAGCCTACTGAGCGAAGAAGGTCTGGTGTATCGCGACCGGCACAATGTCACTATCCCCAACCTGGAGGCGCTGGCAGCGGCAGGTGAGTTTGATGAATGCTACCTGAATGACAACGTTAGACCACTGTTTGAAGCCTGTGCCTAACTCCCCTTACCGCGTGCCGCCAGCACGCGGTAGCTTTTTAGAGAGCGCGCCTAGCGCTTTTGCTACTGGCCGATCTGCCATGAGTATCCGGCTTTTCTTACCCAACCCTAATGTGCCGATATGAAACCTTATTCAACTGCTTTGGCAAGTGCCGCTCTTCTCCTTATCGCTCCTTTAACACCAGCGGCAAGCTTTAATATGGAGGACGTGCAAACGCATGGTCAGTGGCAATCAATGACGCTTGCGCTAGGTAATGAGCACCACTTTCGCGCCGTTGAGACCCAAAGTTACTCGGATGCCACCCTTAGCCTGAACGCTACACAACACGTGTGTGATCTACCGTGGCTTGAAATGCGCGTTACGCTGGAACAACAGCAGGGTGAGAGTAAAACCGTTAACCTAGTGCCCACTCGGCTGCGCATTGATGAACAGCCCGTGATGGATACCATGGCCGAGTTTATTACCGAGCGCGGCGATGACGGCTTTTACGTACACTTTTATCTTGCCGATATGCCGACATTAATCCATCAGATGGCGCAAGGCGAGCAGCTTTTCCTGGGCTTTGATCAAGGCGAGCAGCCGCCTTGGTACATGACGTTCCAACTCGAGGGTGCCAATCGCGCCATTGAGCGCATGCAGAACTTGTGCGAGACGGCCTCAAGCTAGCCAAGATTTCGATGATGGGATGTGACGTTTAAGCGCTTACACTACTGCCTCAACACGGATTCGACCGTTGCGCTTGACGCGATACATGGCTGCATCGGCACGCGAGATTAAGGTTATCGGATGCGTTGGCAATGCATAAGACTGACCAACGGCATTAAGGTTGGTACTGACGACCTGAATACGCAAGTTATCGGCGGCCAGTACCAGCAAGGCACCAAATAATTGCCGTAAAGGGTAATGCTTAGCTACAACCCAGCCTTTAGTTATCGATTTACCCTTCAGGCTGTTGGCGTAGCAGCAGCTCAACGCGCCGATTAGCGGCTCGCCCTGCTGGCGTTGCGTTACTTTCCATGGGTTGGGTGTCGGCATAGCCAACGGCCCGCATGCGAGAAATAGCGACTCCCTGGCGCTCTAGATGACGCATCACCGCAATAGCACGTCCGGCGGAAAGCTCCCAGTTGGAAGGAAAACGGGCCGTGGCAATAGGAATATTGTCAGTATGCCCTTCAACGGATATCTGCCCCTCGAAGGTTGCCAGCGCGTCAATCAGGCTTTCTATCACATCCTGGCCTTGAGATGTCAGTACTGCCTCACCACTGGAGAACAAAAGGCTATCGTCAATACGTAGCGTCACGCCTTCCTGGCCTTGTGATACGCTGACACCTGGTATGTCCAGCGCCGCCATATGTGGCTGCAATCCGCTGTGGCGCGGATATATCCCGGTGGCAAGCGTTGCCAAGGGCAGCGAATCAACTAGGCTGGCGGGTATGCCAGCGCTACCTTGTGCTTCACTTCCACCTGGGGGTGCCAGGGCTAATAACAGTACAAACAGGGTAATTAGCAGCGTCAAAACGTCCAAATAGCTGGTCAACCAACCCTCATCGCTCTCGCCCTGCCCAGGTGGCAGCTCCAGCGCATGGCGCGTGTCACGATCCAGCATCGCCTTAACCTTTTATGGGAGTGCTTGCGGCGCTAGGCCGAGGCTTGATACTCGCATCCCGAATTTCATCGTTGTAGTTGGCAATAAACGAGTTCAGCGTCTCTTCAATAAATGACGGCAAGCGACGCTTGGTAATCAGCGAGATACCTTCCAGCACCATGTTCATGGTGATAAGGCGTTCTTCGGTACGCCGTTCAAGCTTCACAGCAATGGGCTTGAACACTAGGTTGGCCAACAAGATACCGTAAAATGTAGTGAGTAGCGCAACCGCCATACGCGGGCCAATCACATCCAGGTCACCGGCATCCATGACTTCGAGCATATTGACCAGCCCTACCAGCGTACCGATCATGCCAAACGCCGGCGCGTAGGTCGCCATCGTGCGAAAAATCTGCGCTTCGGCGTGTTCGCGGGCCTTCAAGCGGGCAATTCGCCAGCGCAACATATCGAAGATTTCATCCTCTTTGGTATTGGCAATCACCAATTGTATACCGGTACGCAAAAACGGGTTACGGGTATGCTCAAGCTCTTTTTCCACCGCCCGGACATCGCCCTTGAACCATAGCCGGGCCATGGCAACCAGCTCGTTGATATCATCACGCACATAGGTGTTTTCGCGCCGGAAAACCAGGCCGACCAGGCGTACGACACGCAGCACTTCTTTAAGTGGATAACTGATAAACGTGGCGGCCAAAGTCCCGGTTACTACAATGGCTAACCCGGGCAGGTTGATAAAACTTTCAGGGGATTCAGCAGTAAAAAACAGCACGCTTACCAGCAGCAGTATACTAGCGAATATACCTATCAGCGTAGACGGGTTCATCAACGACTCCTCGCCGGTTATAGTGGATTAAAATAGCGATTCAGACCGCATCATTAAGACGAGCGCGCAGGCGACTGATGGCCTGACTATGCAGTTGGGATACGCGGGATTCCGTTACCCCCAGCACAGCGCCGACTTCCTTCAGGTTCAGCTCCTCCTGGTAATAGAGCGCCATCAAAAGCTTTTCACGCTCGGGTAGGGCATCAATGGCCGCAATCAGGGTCTGCCGCTGTTGCTCGTCAAGCAACTGGTCAAACGGCAAGTTGCCGGCATCCAGGCTTGCCGGTTCACCGCCATCAGCCACCAGTTCCTCAAACGGCAGCAGTTGACCGCTATTGGTATCGTTGAGCAGCTGTTGATACTCGCTAAGCGGCATCTCAAGCTCACGGGCAATTTCGCCCTCTTCCGGCGGTCGGCCGAGCTGTTGTTCCAGGCGTCTGATGGTATCGTCCACCGCCCGCGCTGCGCGCCTAACGCTGCGTGGCAGCCAGTCCCGGGTACGCAGCTCATCAAGCATCGCGCCACGAATGCGCTGGCTGGCAAACGTCGCAAAGCTCGCGCCTTGCGTTGCATCAAAGCGGCCTAGCGCCTCCAAAAGCCCCACCGTGCCCGCCTGAACAAGATCATCAAGTTCAATGCTTGCTGGCAATCTGACCTGCAGCGTTAAGGCATGACGTCTTACTAGCGGCATATACTGTGTCAGAAGCTCACGTTGTTGAATCCTGCCTTGTGCTGTGTACATCTTCTTGCCTCGCGGCTATACAACCTTCACTGATAGTTCACAATGACTTGGAGCCCCTGTACGCGTACTGGGCGCTGACCGGGCCTTAAGCTAAAACGGAAATGCAGCGGTTCATTCGCGTGCCTGCCTGCCAGTTGGGTCACGGTGCCGCGCATTCCGGACAGCGCAACGCACTGCTCAGGATGACAAAGCCACACGTTGATGGCACTACCTGGCGGTGCATCCAGACGCCAGTGTATCCGGTCAATAACCCCCGCCTGAGACAGCACACCGCTGGGTGGTGCGACTGGCTGGCTGCGGCTGTCACGATCGCTCATAGCCACCATGACGCTCTGCACCTGGGCACTCCAACTGCCTGCAGCGTGTGCAGCACCGATAAGCCCCACGGCGAGCCAGCAGCTGCCTATTATCTTTACATACCAGCTTAACATGCTTGATACATCCTCAAGGCCACGGATCCTATCAAAGTTGCTCTCGCAAGCAGGCTTATGACCGCCACGTTAACGCGCCAGCAACAGCAGGTCTGTCGCCAGATAATAGGCGGCGGCGTCACGCAAATTATTCAATAACCCCTGGCGTGGTAAATGAGGCTCATGCAGTGCCAGCAGACGCTGTGGCCCACCATTTTCACGCGCCTCGCGCAATACACGGTACATTTGCGAAAAAGCCTGTGCATCGCTATTAATCCATAGTGCCCAGCGGGTATGTTGAGCGCTTAACCGGGCAAGGTCAGGAGCGCCCGCATTCACCAAGTGGATATCCCAATCATCGGGGCTACCTGCCCAGCTTCGGCCAATCTCGGACCATTGCTCTAACCGACTTTTTACCCGGCTAACCGCCTGCACGCCGTGCCCCGTTACGCCGATAATAAACAACGGTTTTTGCGGCGCCTGCCGGGTTGGCTCTAGCATTTGGGCGACAGGTGACCACTCAGGCTGACGAGGTGCAGCGCTGACTGGCTCAGCGTCTAGCGGCACGAAAGCGTCATCCGTGGTACGTGCCTGCTTCAGCCGTTGGGCATCGGCCCATTGACGCAGCCCGGCGGCCTGATCCTGACTCATACACCAACCTCCCGGCTGATACTGCCGAGCTGACGAATCGCATCACGGGCCATAAAGGCGTAGATCAGCGCATCCAGCATAGCCGTATCACGGCGCTTGCGGCGCGTGCCCAAAAGATTTAGCAGATCCGTGCGCAAGACAAGTGCTGCCTCGTCATCGGCAATATCCAGGTGGCCTACGACAGCAGCAACTCCACTGGCCATGAGTAGGCGCACCTCGGCGCTAAGATCGCCACTATCGGCCTCCTTGAGCTGCTGCCAGGCACGTTTGGTTAACGCCGCAAGCCCTTCGCCCTGCAACTGTGTCACCAGTAGCGGCAGTATCTCAGCCCCCTGTTGGGCAGGTGCAAGCCAGTAGCGCCGAGTGATTATCTTGGCGTTTTCAGGATCACGGACTTCACCGTACCAGGCGATCAGCTTATTGCCGGCTTCGCTATGCACTTCGGCATAAGCAGTCCATAGCTGCATGGCCTGACCGCGAAAACGCACGTTAACGTAATGGCTAAGCATGCTTTCGTTAAACAGCCAGCGTAGCGTGGAGCGCTCGCCGTGGAAGGATACCCGCTGCGTTGGTGCCACCAGGCTGACCCAGGTCAACTGCTGATCCGTTAGCCATTGCAGGGTGTCCTCTGCAGGCAGCACGGGAAGTAGATGCGTACTGGCCCCGGCCTTTTCATACTGCGCTTCCAGGCGGGCCTGCCAACCCGCGGGCTGACGATGCTGTAGGCAGGGCAGCGCCAGCCAAGTGCCCTGCCCGTCAATGCCCATGTCCGGCATGGCCCAATCACAGCCGCGCTCATTGCGCCGTGCTGCCCAGACAATACTCTTGGCAGGTAAAGGCTTGGCCAACAGCTCACTCAGCTGAGCATCCTGCAATCCGCCAGGTAACGCGCCGATATCCCATGCCGCTTCAAGGGCTGCAAAACCGGTAACCCGCTGGCGCAGCCGTGTGAGCAGCGATGATAGCCGCCGCCCCTGGCCCAGCACGTCTCGTGACCAGCGCGGCATGCTGATCGGCGCGGCCATCGTTGCGTGGCCGGTTATCGGCGCCTGGGTTTCCAGTGCTTGACTGACCAGCATTTCAGGCATTGCCACGCTCATATCTTCCGGCACCTGCTGGCCATGAGAGCTGAACAGCACACGCATGCCATGGCGGATGACGATATCCAGTACAGGGGCCAGACGGCCTGCTTCGTCCTGTTTGGTAATGATGCAGTCGTCAAGCTCAGCGCCTGCGGCGCGCGCGGCCTGACGATAGCGAAGCACCACTTCTTCGAGGGTTTCCGGCTGGCTGGCAGCGTTAAGCAATAGCACTAAGCGTACGGAGGAATGCCCTCCCTGAAGATGTGCAATTTGCTCAATCACACGCTGGTCACGCTGGCTCATGCCTACTGTATCAATCATGACCCACTGCTTGCCCTGCAGCCGGTTCAGCAAATCATCCACTGGCTGCTCAGCATCAAGCGCATACATGGGCGTATCCAGCAGCCGGGCGTAAATTCTTAACTGCTCATGAGCGCCGATACGAAAGCTATCGGTGGTGACCAGCGCCACAGGGCGCGTGCCGTGGCGCATGACAAAGCGGGCTGCCAACTTGGCAGTGGTAGTGGTCTTGCCCACGCCGGTCGGGCCAACAAGTGCCACAATACCGGTTTGATCGAAAAAGCTGGCTTCGTCATGCAGTACAGTGAGCCGCTCGGTGAGCTGTTGGCGCAGCCAGGCCAGCGGCAGATCGCTTTTTGCATCAAGCGCCTTGAGCGATTCGGGCAGCCCGGCGAGCACTTCATCGCCAAGCTCAGCGCTGAAACCAACGCGGCCCAGCAGCTCCCGCAGCTGCTCATAAATGCCGGCTGCTGGCGAGGCAGGTCTGGCGGGATGCGCGTTCTGCTGACTGGACAGCAAGGCGCGCATATCCTGCATTTCCCGCAGTAGCCGCTCGCTCATGGCCTGCAGCGAATCAGGCTCCCTGGCCGGCTCAGGTAAAGGAGCGACGGGCGCTGGCGTGGTGTCAACAGACGCGAGCGCCTCATCGGCCATGGCCAGAATTTCAACGCCTTCGTCAATGCGTCGATTGGCAAGAATCAAGGCGTCATCACCCAGGGTTTCGCGTACCTGACGCATGACATCGCGACTGTTTGCTCCAATAAAACGCCTAACGCTCATGGCTTACCTTTTGTCTGTCAACATTGCCAATGCGTTTATGTACAGCGATCATTATCGCCCTCCCACCGACGTTATTACGCGCAGAGTGCGGTCATCCGGGATTTCTGCTTGCGACATCACCACCATATGCCGCAACCGGCGGCGTAAAAAGCGCGACAGCACGCCCCTCAGGGAATGTTGAACCACCAGTACTGGTGCTTCACCGCTACCCTCATGCTGCTCCAACGCCTGCTGCGCTTGGGCCATCAGAGTATCCGCCAAACCAGGCTCCATTGCCCCGTTGCCGTTCATGGCCTGCATCAGTACCTGCTCAAGCTGAGCATCAAGCCCCATAACATTGAGCGTCTCCTGACCGGCAAACCACTGCTGGGTAATGGCGCGGCCCAATCCTATACGCACCAGGGCCGTAAGCTCATTGGGATCTTTCTGCTGGCCAGCATATTCCGCCAGGGTATCCAGAATAGTGCGCATATCGCGGATGGAGACATCCTCTTCCAGCAGGTTTTGCAGGATACGCTGGAGAATAGTTAAAGAAATCGCCTTAGGCACCACTTCTTCTACCAGTGATTTTTGATCCTCTCCCAGCTTGTCGAGCAGCTTCTGAACCTCCTGGCGACCCAGCATTTCGGGTGAGTGACGATGTAACAGATGGTTGAGATGGGTAGCAATCACGGTACTGGCATCAACCACGGTGTAACCATACACTTGGGCGTGCTCACGCTGATTGGTATCGATCCAGACGGCCGGCAGGCCAAAGGCAGGATCCTGAGTGACGGTACCCTGCAGCTCGCCAGATACCTGGCCTGGATCAATGGCAAGCCACTTGCCCGGGAGCGCTTCGGCGCGCCCGATTTCAGCACCTTTCATAGAGAGTACGTAGGTGTTGGGCGGCAGCTCCAGGTTATCGCGGATATGCACAACAGGTGGTAGAAAACCGACTTCCTGGGCAAATTTTTTGCGCACGCTTTTAATCCGCCCCAGCAGCTCGCCCTTCTGGCGCGAATCCACCAGCGGAATCAAACGGTGGCCAACTTCCAGCCCCAGCGTATCCACCAGTTGAACGTCTTCCCAGCTGGCCTCGGGGGTTTCCTGAGTTACCGGTGGGGCGGCAGACATCTCCTCCTGTACTTGAGTCTTCTGCTTGTGACGAATCAAGAACCAGGCTAACCCACCCAGCAGCGCAGTAAAGATTAAAAAGACCAGGTTAGGCATACCCGGCACCATGCCTAACAGCCCCATGACCATGGCGGCCAAAATCAGCACCTGCGGGTTAACGAACAATTGGCTGAGCATCTGCTGACCAATATCCTCACCCTTGTCGGTGCTCACCCGAGATACCGTGACACCCGCTGCGGTCGAGATTACCAGAGCCGGAATTTGCGCTACCAGGCCATCGCCTATAGCCAGCAACATGTAGGTTTGGCCAGCAGCGCCAAAGCTCATATCGTGCTGCAGCATGCCAATCATCAACCCGCCGATGATATTGACCACCATAATCACCAAACCGGCAATGGCATCACCGCGCACAAACTTACTTGCACCATCCATCGAACCAAAGAAATCGGCCTCCTGAGCGACTTCTGCGCGGCGCTTTTTGGCGTCTTCTTCGCCGATTAAGCCAGCGTTCAGATCGGCATCGATGGCCATCTGCTTACCGGGCATTGCATCCAGAGTAAAGCGCGCACCGACCTCGGCAATACGCCCAGCACCTTTGGTGATAACCATAAAGTTGATGATGACCAGAATCAGGAAGACCACCAGACCCACAGCGAAATTACCGCCCACCAAGAACGCCCCGAACGCCTCGATAACTTTGCCGGCGGAAGCACCGCCTTGGTGGCCCTCCATTAACACCACACGGGTAGAGGCGACGTTAAGCGATAGGCGCAGCAGGGTAGTGAATAGCAACACTGCGGGGAAGGCCGCAAAGTCCAGCGGCTTCTGCGTAAACATGCTGACCATTAACACCATGATGGCCAGGGCAATGTTAAAGGTGAAGAGTAAGTCGAGCGCAAAAGGGGGCAAGGGCACAATCATCATGCCCAGAATCATCAGGATGAGCAGCGGCCCGACCAGTAGTTTCATGCGCACATCGCTCATCCAGTCGCGCTGACTTATTAACTGACTCAAACCTTTCATGGTTGTTGCGCCTCATTACCACCGGCGCCATGCCCGGGGCTTTCCATTTCCGGGGGTACCGGCAGATTGTCGGGAGTTGGGGGCACCTCGCCTCCTTGTTGTGCAACGTGCTTTAAGCGGTAAGCCCAGGCCATCACCTCAGCCACGGCGGTATAAAGCTCAGCGGGCACCTCAGCCTCGAGATCCACATGATGATACAGCGCCCGCGCCAGCGGCGCGGCTTCCAGACGGGGTATGCCAGCCTCGCTGCCCAGCTCACGTATTCTGGCCGCGACTGCATCGGCCCCTTTGGCGATCAGCCGCGGCGCGCCCATGCTGCCTTCCTGATACATCAAGGCTACGGCGTAATGGGTGGGGTTGGTAATAATAACGTCGGCCTGGGGAACCTTGCTCATCATTCTGCCCCGCGCCATTGCCTGCTGCTGCTGGCGAATTCGTCCTTTTACATGAGGGTCGCCCTCTGACTCCTTATGCTCGCGCTTCACCTCTTCCTTGCTCATGCGGAGTTTTTTTGCGTTGCTCCATAGCTGAAAGGGAACATCCATCAAAATCACTACAATCAGCGAGAACACCATCAGGCCGGCGGCCTGGGCGGCCATGTTAAGCGCACTGGCCAAGGCCTGCTGAATGGGCTGATCCATCAATGACAAAAACTTGCCGACATTGAAGTACAAAAATGCCGACGCCACGCTGCCTATCAGGACCGATTTGGCAATCGCCTTGGCAAGCTCAATCAGCGCCTGGGTTGAAAAAATACGCTTAACCCCCGCAACAGGGTTCAGCTTGGAAAGCTTGGGCTGCATGGATTTGGCTGACACAATCCAGCCGCCCAGCAATGCAGGTGAAACCAGGGCAACCACCGTAAGCAGTAAAAACAGCGGTGTCATGGCAAAAAGCGTACGCTGCCCCAGGTCCAGCGCATTGGTCAGCATGGGTATTTCTTCCATGGCCTGGCGGCGTTCGAACAAGAACGCCTGCTCCATGACCATGCCTAGCTGGTCATAGAGCATCATGCCCATGCTCCACAACCCAATGACGCCACCCAGCAGGAGTAAAAACGTGGTGAGTTCGCGAGAACGCGGCACTTGGCCTTCCTCGCGGGCTTTGTCTCTACGCCTGGGTGTGGCCTCTTCGGTCTTTTCCTGGTCGCTATCGTTATCTGCCATGCTGCCACCCGGCCCGCCTGACGCGGCGCACTATAAATTCAGCCGCCCCAAGGGACGGCTGAACAAAGCACTTATTTTGCCAGAGGCAGGTGATGACAAAGTCTTAATAACGCCGCATTAAAAGCCTAATTCATCCAATAAGTCGTCTACCTGGTCCTGGCCTGTGACGATATCGGGCGCGTTATCCTTGATTTGCGGACCGTTCAAGAGATCTTCATTACGCCGGGCATTGTCGTTTTTCCACTGATCTTCTGCCTTGCGCTGCATGGTTTCCCGTACTTGAGCGCCCGGGACGTTGTCGATCAGCACTTGGACAAGCTGATGTTCGATCTCGCGGATCACATCCATCATCTTTTTAATCACCTGGCCGGTCAGGTCCTGAAAGTCCTGGGCCATCATGATGTCTAAAAGCTCTTTGTTGGTCGCGGCGGTGATGGTCGGCACGTCGCTCAGATAAGCGCGCGTATCCTTAACCAGCACCTTGGCGTCTTCTAAATCCTTGGGGGCTTCAAACCAGTCAGCCCACTGTTTATCAAGCCCTTCAGCACGCTCGGCCAGCTGATCCTGAAGCGGCTGTGCCCGATCAATGGCATTCAATGCCCGATCTGCCGCCTGCTCGGTCATGGTGGCCACATAATGCAGCCGATCCCGTGCATCGGGAATGGCTTCCGCCGCTTTTTCGATCTCTTTGTCCAAACCCAGCTCGCGCATATTGTCACGCAGCATCCGGGTAAGCTTACCGATGCGATGAATTAGATCTTCAGCGGCTTCTTCGGACATTTGGGCAGAGTCGGTCTGCTCATTCTGACTCATTACGGTGTCTCCTCGCTGACCAGGCCCTTAGGCCCAGCCGCTTTATTTACCCATTTTCTCGAAGATTTTATTCAGCTTCTCTTCCAGGGTAGCGGCAGTAAACGGCTTAACCACATAGCCGTTTGCGCCCGCCTGGGCGGCCGCAATAATGTTCTCTTTCTTGGCTTCGGCGGTTACCATCAGCACGGGCAAATGCTTCAAGCCGTCGTCCTGGCGAATTTCCTTGAGCATTTCCAGGCCGTCCAGATTGGGCATGTTCCAGTCTGAAACGACAAACTCAAAACTACCCGCCCGCAGCTTGTTCAGTGCGTCCTGGCCATCTTCCGCCTCGTCGACATTGGTAAAACCCAACTCTTTCAGCAGACTACGTACAATTCGGCGCATGGTAGGAAAATCATCGACTACCAGGAAACTCATATTCTTATCGGCCATTGGTCATCCTCTATTTAATGCACGTCACCAAGTGACGGGTTACTCAGTCAGGGTTAAAAGGCTTCCCACTCTTCGTGGTCGCTGTGGCTTGGCGCTGAACGTGTTGCCGGGGCCGCCGGTACGGTTTTCTTCACCGTTTTAGGCAGTGACGCGGGCGCTTTCGTGAGCAAGGAAGCGTGTTGAGAGCCTTGCGTGCCCAGCAGTTTGAACACGGCGACTGCCTCTTCCAAGCGATTGGCCTGCTCTTCCAGCGAAGAAGCCGCAGCCGATGCTTCCTGTACCAGAGCGGCGTTTTGCTGCGTTACCTGGTCCATCTGGCCAATAGCGTGGCTCACCTGCTCGATACCATCGCTCTGTTCCTGGGAAGCTGCTGAAATCTCATCCATGATGTCGGTCACCCGGCGCACGGCTGTGACTACGTCCGCCATGGTGGTTCCCGCCTGCTCGACCAGTGTTGAGCCTTGCTTGATCTGGTTGACCGAGGCATCAATCAACGTTCTGATCTCTTTGGCAGCATCGGCACTACGACTGGCCAGGTTACGCACTTCACCGGCGACCACGGCAAACCCACGCCCCTGCTCACCGGCACGCGCGGCCTCTACAGAAGCGTTCAAAGCAAGAATATTGGTTTGAAATGCAATGGAGTCGATCACGCTAGTGATATCGGCCACTTTTTGCGAGCTGGTGGAGATGCCGTGCATCGTTTGGACCACTTGATCCACCACCTGACCACCGTGTTCAGCCGTGGTTGAGGCGTCCGCCGCCAGCGTGCTGGCCTGACGGGCATTATCGGCATTCTGTTTTACCGTGGCGGTCATCTCTTCCATGCTGGCAGCGGTTTCTTCAATGGAGGCTGCCTGCTGTTCGGTCCGCGATGAAAGGTCCGCATTACCACTGGCAATTTCCCGGGTGCCATAATGGATCTCCGAGCTGCCTTCGCGTACCCGCGTTACCATGGCAGTCAGGTTCTGCTGCATGACGGCCATTGCAGTAAACAAGCGGCCAACTTCATTATTGCTCGCTTCCGGCAGGGGCTGGGTCAGATCGGCCTCGGCAATTTTATTCAAGCGCTTGACTGCGTCACTGAGCGGCGCAGTGACCGTTTTGCGCAGACCAATATAAATCAGCAGCGTAACAAGCAGGGCGATGCCCACCACAGTGGCGCTGATCAGCGCAAAAACTTGCCCCTGCTCCTGGGCGTCTAGACGGATGGTATCTGCGCGCGAAAACGCATAGCTGCTGAAAGCAGTGGTGCTTTCAGCAAGGCGGGCCAGAGGATCGACCAGGGCATCGCGCAAATCGTTATAGGTATTGATATCCATCTGCGCAAAACTTTCGTGCTGCTGTTTGACCAGCACGACCACCTCACGGAAATTTTCAATCAGCTCAGCACCCAAGGCCTCACCTTGAGGCTCACGTGGCGTTGAAGCAAAATTTTCAAAACGCACTTCGGCCCGTCTAATACGGTCTTCAGCGATCGCTAACTGTTCATTGGCCTCACGCATCTGGCCGACCATCATATAATTCGATGCGATTTCCATGGACAGCATAGCTTGGTTAAGCAATGAATCTCCGCGATTAATCTGGCTGAGCTGGTCTCCACTAATGCGGCTATAGATAGCGAGATTCTCTTGTGCATTGCGGTCCGATACAAAGCCAATGCCTGCTGTCACCACTATAAGCGTCGCAAAGCAGGCCAGTGCTGCTATGACAGTTGCATGAATACTCAGGTTGCGCAGTAAACGTGTCATTAGATCATTCCCTTAGCCAAGCATTGTTATAATGAAAAGGTTTATACCCGCTGAGCTCGCCCAGAGGCTGCCACCATGGCCATTAGACGTGCGGGGATATCATCGAGCGCGACAACTTCCACTGCTCCGCCTACCGCAATCGCCTCACGCGGCATGCCGAAAACCACACAGGTAGCCTCGTTTTGCGCGATGGTCGGTGCACCTGCCTTGCGCATTTCCAAAAGCCCGGCAGCACCATCCTTGCCCATGCCGGTCAAGATCACACCGATAGCGTTACGCCCGGCGTGTTCAGCGGCGGAACGAAACAACACATCAACTGACGGACGGTGCCGGTTAACCGGCGGACCGCTGTCCAGGCGAGCTACATAGTTTGCCCCACTGCGCACCAGCTTGAGATGCTGATCACCGGGGGCAATATAGGCATGACCGGGCAATACGCGTTCGCCGTCGGTCGCTTCCTTTACCGTCATGCGACACAGCCGATCCAGGCGCTCAGCAAAGGAGCGGGTAAAACCGCCCGGCATATGCTGAGTGATCAAAATAGCCGGCGCGTTGGCAGGTAAAGGTTCAAGCACAGCACGGATCGCCTCGGTACCGCCGGTGGACGCACCGATAATAATCAGCTTTTCGCTGGAAACCAGCGGAGCTTTTAACTGGGCAGGAGGCGGCGTATTTTTGTGCCGTGCCTGACGCGGGCGAGAGCGTGCGGCCGCCCGCAACTTTTCAGCAATTTCGTTGGCGTACTCCATCATTCCATGACGAATACCCAGGCTTGGCTTGGCGACAAAGTCGAGTGCTCCCAGTTCAAGCGCACGCAGAGTAATTTCCGAGCCGCTCTGGGTTAGCGATGACACCATTAGCACCGGCATGGGGCGTAAGCGCATCAAGCGCTCAAGAAAATCCAGGCCGTCCATGCGCGGCATTTCAACATCGAGCGTCAGCACATCAGGGTTGTGTTGTTTAATCAGATCCCGGGCAACAAGAGGATCAGGCGCGACAGCAACCACTTCCATGTCGGGCTGCGAATTAATAATTTCGGTCAGCAAGTCACGAATAAGTGCCGAATCATCGACACACAACACTTTGATTTTGGCAGCGCTCAAAGCACGCCTCCTCTTGCAATTGACGCTTGATGTGCAGTTCCATGTGCTCGGGCTACCCCGCCTTGAGCGTATGAACGGCACGACAATGGTTTGGATCAGGCCCGGGTATATACCGTCTGCCCACGCAGCTTGAATGCATCACTGATGTACGAAAAGTTTTCTGAGTGTCCTGCAAACAGCAAACCATCAGGTTTCATTAGCGGCGCAAATCGTTTAAGAATCTTTGCCTGCGTCTCTTTGTCGAAATAGATCATGATATTGCGACAAAAAATAGCATCGAACGGCCCTTTGACGGGCCACTGCGGCGCAAGCAGATTAAGCGGCATAAATTCAACCAATTCAGATACCTCAGGGCGCACTCGGGCAAGCCCCTGGTGCTGACCGGTGCCTTTCTGGAAAAAGCGTTTTACACGCGCTTCATCGAGTTTGCGCACTTGCTCTTGAGGGTAAATTCCCGCTCGTGCGCGGCTTAACGCATCCGTATCGATATCGGTGGCAATGATCTTGGCCTGCGCGGCTTTGGGACCCAGCGTTTCCAGAAGCGTCATGGCCAGCGAGTAAGGTTCTTCGCCAGTTGAGGCTGCCGAACACCAAATGGTTACCGGACCTTGCTTATGGCGAATATGCTCTGCCAAAAGCGGAAAGTGGTGTGCCTCCCGAAAAAATGCAGTCAAATTAGTGGTCAGTGCATTGGTGAATGCCTCCCACTCTTTTGCCTCAGGCTGACGCTCTAGGCGTACAAGGTAATCGGTAAAACGCGTCATGTTGTGGTGCCTCAACCGCTTGGCTAGCCGGCTATACACCATTTCACGTTTATGCTCTGCCAATACGATTCCTGCACGCTGATAAATCAGCTCCCTGATGCGTGCAAAATCAGCATCGGTTAATACCAGATCCCGTTCAATCTGGTTACCAGACGTCCATTGGCCGGCGTCGACACCCCGTTCGCGTTGCTCAGTCAAAATGCTTCCCATTCCTCTACAGGTGCCGCTTGGCGTCTTTCAGATGGCACGGGTGTTAAGGTGCGCTCTGTAGAACCAGTGAGCCTGGGTGCTGGCTTAGCAATTGATGTCGTTGCTGAAGCCAGGGAGCGCCCAGAGCGTTGGTGATTAAGTCTAAATGCCTCGACCGATAGCGCGAGCATGCTTGCCTGCTGCTCTAAAGCGACGGCCGCGCGTGCGGTTTCCTGAACCCGAACGGCATTTTGCTGGGTTGCCTGATCCATTTCAGCCACCGCCTGATTAACCTCAGCAATACCGCTGCTTTGCTCTTCAGAAGCGGCAGAAATTTCGTACATGATATGCGTAACGCTGCGCGCTGCTTCGGCTACATCACTAATGGCAGCTTCCGCTTTTTCAACTAGCCCGGCGCCCACGGCGACTTCCTGGTTTGACCCATCAATCAGCCCACGGATTTCCTGGGCGGCACCAGCACTACGGCCTGCCAGATTTCGCACTTCTTCTGCCACGACCGCAAACCCGCGACCATACTCACCCGCGCGTGCAGCTTCGACTGAGGCATTCAACGCCAGAATATTGGTTTGAAACGCAATGGAATCGATAACGTTGATAATATCGGCCATTTTTTGCGAACTTTGTGTTATGCGCTGCATGTTTTCGACTAGCTGCGTCATTAATTCGCCCGTTTGCGAAACCCGTATAGCATTATTATCGGCAAGCTGGCGCGCTTCTTGAGCGTTCTCGCTATTCTGACGCACCGTTGCGGTCATTTCTTCCATGCTAGCGGCGGTTTGCTGCAGTGAAGCAGCCTGCTGCTCGGTACGCGAGGAGAGCTCTTCATTGCCGCTGGCGATATTCTGAGCGGCGGGGGTAACAATATTGATGCCATCTTTTACATCACCAATGATACTGCTCAGGCTTTTACGCATGGCATTGAGCGCATCAATGAGCTGGCCTACTTCATCATGGCGACGCTTGGGAGTTACTGCCGCCAAGTTGCCTCCGGCAATTTGTAGCGTAAACCGCGAAGCGCTTTTCAAGGGCCGAACAATGGACCGCAGGGTAAACAGGCCAATTAAAACCAGCAACAATAAGCCAATAGCCAGTACTACTGCCTGGAAGGCAATAATAGTGTTCTGCGCCTGCTGAGCGTCGGCGGTCATTATTTCGGCAGCCTGCTGTTTTTGAGCAATCAGTTGATTCACACTTTCCGATAACGCCCGCCCTTCATCTGACATGACGCTGATCACGGCATCTAGGCCGACAAAGGCCTGATAGGTCTCTTCGGCTTGCAAAATGCTGGCTGCCTGGCTCATCCCATCATTTAAAAATGTCTGTAGCTGGTCATTAAACGCATCGGCCAGCGGAGTGGCATTCACCGAGCGTGAGTAAAAGGCTTGCCATACACTTGCGACCTCTTCGGCGCGCTGTTCAATCGTTTGGCCTATATCAAAGCGCTGATTGATCAGCTCCATCCGTTCAGGCTCAATGATTCCCTGACGCGTAATGGCAATCGTCTGATCGATCTGCTGCAGTCTGATAACATCGCGCAGACCATCGCGATTGATCTGCTCCAAGCGCTCGCTTGATGCCTGCAACCCGTAAAGCCCTAAACCGCCACTCACCAGTAGCAAGGCACCTGCGACTATCATCATGCCGATTAGCTTGGCGCGCACGGTAGTAAGCTGAATATTTTTCAGTCGCTGACCTATGCCTCGCTGACGAAGACGCCCTTTATCCAGATAGAGGCGTTTATTGCGGCCCTCACGTATTTCAGCATAGGCCTGTTCGGCGCGTTTGATGGCTTCACGCGACGCTTGAACGCGTACCGAGGCGTAGCCCACCACTTCGTCATTTTCAATAATCGGCGTTACGCTGGCATCGACCCAGTAGTGGTCACCGTTTTTGCAGCGGTTTTTTACCAGCCCACGCCACGTATCGCCAGCCAGTAAGGTTTGCCATAAATTTTCAAAGGCCGCTGACGGCATATCGGGGTGGCGAATCAGGTTATGAGGAGCCCCTATCAATTCATCGTGCGCGAAGCCGCTTATTTCAATAAAAGCGGGATTCGTATAGGTAATGCGGCCTTTCAAATCCGTGCGAGAGACTAAAAAATCGTCTTCTTTTAACTCAACTTCGCGCTGAGAAATAGGCTGGTTATTGCGCATTTTTATGCCTTATTGTTTATAAGTTACGAGTGGTGTCATTTAGCCAACAAAGACGATTTAAAAGGCTTCCCAGGCATCACTATCGACCGCATTTGCGGTAGCAATAACGGGCGAAGGTCGGGAGGGTAAAGCAGGCCTTAATAGCGTGCTGGATGGAGCGGGCGAGGCAGTCGCACCAGAAGAGGCCAGCTGAAAGCGTTCAACGGCGCTTCTCAATCGGGCGGCTTCGCTTTCAAGCTCATTGGCGCTATGCGCGGCATGCTGAACAAGCTGAGCATTTTGCTGAACCACCTGGTCCATTTGCGCCACCGCTTGATTGACTTGGCCAATGCCGTTGCTCTGCTCCTCTGACGCTGCGGCAATTTCATCCATGATATCGCTGACACGCTGAACAGCATCGACCAGCGCCTGCATGGTTTCACCCGCTTGATTAACGCGCTGGGTACCGGTACCCACTCGGCTAAGCGAAGTATCAATAAGCGTGCGGATCTCTTTGGCGGCGTTGGCGCTTCGGCTAGCCAGACTGCGCACTTCTTGCGCCACCACGGCAAAGCCTTTGCCATGCTCGCCTGCCCGAGCGGCTTCGACAGATGCATTGAGTGCCAGGATATTGGTCTGGAACGCGATGTTATCGATTATGGTAATGATGTCGGCTACTTGATGGGAGCTGGCGCTAATATCCTGCATCGTCTCAACGATAGCGCCGACTTCTTCCCCGCTGCGGCGTGCGGTCATCGTAGCGTTTTGAGCCAACTGACTGGCTTGGCGTGCGTTATCGGCGTTATGGCCAACCGTTGAGGCAAGCTGTTCCATACTGGAGGCGGTCTCTTCAAGCGAAGAGGCCTGCTGTTCGGTACGCGAGGAGAGATCATTGTTGCCGCTAGCAATTTGCTGGGAGCGCTCAAAAATTGAGGCGCCACTGCCACGCACTACGCCGACCGTTTCTGATAACGATGCCTGCATGTGCGCCATGGCAATGTACAGGCGGCCGATTTCATTATTTCCCGGTGCGGTAATCCGCTGGCTTAAATCCCCCTGCGCCATCAGTTCAAAATAACCTACCAGACGATCCAACGGCCTTAGAACATTGCGAGTAACACCCCAGATGACCACTATTACGGTGGAGGCCGTAATCAACACAATGGCGATCAGAGCCCAGCGAATACGTGCAGAGAACTCGGTAAAAACGGCCTGCTGTGCCTGTCCGTCACTAGCCGCCTGCATGATGGTTGCCCCATGCTGCAAAGCATAAAAACCGATGCCACATGCTACGATCACCAGCAATGAGAAAGAGACAAGTACAAGTCCCCAACTGAGTCGCACGGTCATATTGCCCATTATCTGCCGCATTAGCTGTGTCACCCTTGTGTCTCCTAACACAACATCTACTCGCAGGCGTTTTCCCTAACGCATGGGTAAGTCTTTTTTGCTTAGACAGACACGTTCCCTGTGTCTTTTATGGAGAATTAACGGTTGCTGGTGCTATCTACCAAGGCCATTTCTTCGCTGGTCAGGAGCTTATCGATATCCACCAGTACCAGCATGCGATCATCCAGACTACCTAGCCCGCTCAGGAAATCGGAAGACAGGGTGACGCCAAATTCAGGAGCAGGTTTGATCTGATCCGGGACAAGCGTCATGACATCAGAAACGCCATCAACTACGATGCCCACCACACGATCAGCAACATTCACTACGATAACGACGGTTTGGCCGCCATATTCAACGTTTTCAAGGTGAAATTTGATACGCAGGTCAACAATAGGCACAATCACGCCACGCAGGTTGGTGACCCCCTTGATAAAATCAGGTGCGTTGGCAATGCGTGTGACATTTTCGTATCCACGAATTTCCTGAACCTTCAGGATATCGATAGCGTACTCTTCCTCGCCTAACGAAAAGACCAGAAATTCGCGATTTTCAGCTTCAGCGGCCAGTACCGCCTCATTGTTTACCTGACTCATGACGGCTCAGCCTCCTTATAAAAAGAGTAATGTTGATTATTAACGATTTTGCCCGCTTCTTTCTTGACCCTGCTCAAGCGGTGCAATCCTGTGATATCCAGAATTAATGACACGCTGCCATCACCGAGAATGGTGGCTGCGGAGATGCCTGGCACTTTGCGATAGTTATCTTCAAGATTTTTAACAACGACTTGCTGCTGGCCAATCAATTCATCAACCAGCATGGCATAACGGCGCCCTTCGCCCTGAACGATGACGGCGATACTTCGCGTAGGGTCGGTAATCGCATTTTCTACGTCCAGCACTTCATGAATTGCGATCACTGGCAGGTACTCGTCGCGTACTTTTAAGACAACATCATCTCCTGCCATGGCATACATGTCGTTTTTGGTCGGCTGCAAGGACTCAAGCACGGTAGACAATGGCAGAATAAAGGTTTCCCCACCGACCTTGATCGACATGCCATCCAGTATCGCAAGCGTCAGCGGCAGCACGATCCTGGTATTGGTGCCCTCGCCTTTTTTGGATTGGATTTCGACGCGGCCGCCCATTCCTTGAATATTACGCTTGACCACATCCATGCCCACGCCTCTCCCGGAGACATCGGTCACGGCTTCGGCGGTCGAAAAGCCTGGCGCAAAAATCAGCTGATAGACTTCTTCATCAGTCATGGTGTCAGAGACACTAAGACCATTTTCCCGCGCTTTGGCTAACAGGCGTTCCCGATCCATGCCGGCGCCATCGTCACGCACTTCAATCAGAATATTGCCGCCCTGATGACGGGCAGACAGGGTGAGTTTGCCGGTTCGCGGCTTGCCCAGTGCCTCACGCTTGTCCGGCATTTCGATACCGTGATCAAGGCTATTACGCACCAGGTGGGTCAAAGGATCGGTAATTCGCTCCACTAGGCTCTTATCAAGCTCAGTGGACTTGCCCTCGGTTACGAGCTCGATTTCCTTACCCAGCTTGCCTGCTGTATCACGTACCACACGGGGAAAACGGCTAAATACGAACTCCATAGGAATCATGCGGATGGACATGACCGCTTCTTGGAGATCCCGGGCATTACGCTGCAAAAGGCTCATGCCGTTTTGCAGCGAGCTATTACCTACCGACTGATCTTCAAGATCGCTTACCGTCTGATCCAGCATCGACTGGGTGATTATAAGCTCACCCACCAAGTTAATGATCTGGTCAACCTTATCTACCGACACGCGAATGGACGAGGATTCGGCAGCGGCCTTCTTGGGTTTGGCAGCGGCTTCCTTACGGGCACTCTCAGCGGGCGGTTGGGGCTTCTCAGCAGGTTCAGCAGAGACCGGAGCTGTTGGCACGGCCGCGACAGCCGGGACAGCACTCGCCGGGGCAGCTGGCTGGGCGCGATCCGCTACCTTAATCTCGATCTGCTCTGGCTCGATAATAAAGCACATGACGGCTTCAATATCATCGGCGCTGCTATCACCGGCTAAAATGACTTCATAGCGCTTGTCATCACCGGACTGCGCTTGAATCTCACCCAGCTGTTCAAGCTCTTCCACCAATAACGTGCGGTCCTTTTCACTTACGTTAAGCAGGGCCACCACCAGCTGGTGTTCGCTACCAGAAGGGACTGGCGGTTCTTCCGCCTTGAAAAGGGGGGCAGGCGGTGCGGCCGGGGCCTCCAGCGTTTGGCCAATCTCTTCCAACGCTATTTGCTGTAAGGTTTGGCAAATCCGTTCATACGCCTCTTGGTCGGGCGCTTCCTCGTTGCGATAGGCATCGAGTTGCTCATGCATGATGTCTTTAGCCTCTAGAAAGGTATCAACGAGGTCGGCACGCAAGGTAAGTTCCCCCTTACGTGCGTGATCCAGCAGGTTTTCGAAAATATGCGTGGTTTTCTGCAGCACGTTAAAACCGAAGGTTCCTGCGCCTCCCTTGATTGAGTGCGCAGCGCGGAAAATAGCGTTTAGCTGCTCGCCATCCGGATTATCGATGTCGAGCTCCAGCAAGTGCTGCTCCATATCAGCGAGCAGCTCTTCAGCCTCTTCAAAAAAAGTCTCAAAAAAGTCCGCTATATCCATGCCCCACTCCACTCTAACGTCATATTTTTGTCACCGGTCAGACTCATTCCGAAGCATCGTCCGGTGAAGTATTTTGTGGCACGTCTTCTACCAACTCGTTAGCAGAAGTAGGCGTTGGAACATCGGTTCCCATGGTGCCAGGGTTACGAATCGCCTCTGCGATTTCGGGCAGCAGAACGATTAGCTCAATACGTCGATTAACCGGATCTGTCGGCCCGGTGTCAGGTAACGGCACACGATCAGCAAAGCCTGATACACGCAGCAATTGATCGGGGTCCAAGCCACCGGCAACCAACTCCCGCCGTGATGCGTTGGCGCGATCATTGGATAACTCCCAGTTGCTATAGCCGCGATAACCGCCCGCATAAGGCACACTGTCGGTATATCCACCAATACTCAGGTCATTGGGTAACTCATTTAATAAGGGGGCCATCGTGCGCAATAAATTTCGCATATACGGCGCGACTCTATTACTACCCAGCTCAAACATGGGCCGCTGCTCTGTATCCAGCAGTTGAATACGCAGACCTTCACGCGTCAGATCAAAGCGCATTTGGCTACGCAGCTGACGCAGCTCTGGGTCCTGCTCAATTGCCCGCTCGATGCGTTCCTGAAGATCAGAAAAAAAGCGCCGTTCCTGCATGCTGGGCCGAGTGTGCTGCATGACATCAATCCGTGCCCGCTCTCCATCGCTATGAGTGGGGTCCGGGCCGCCGCCAGGAATGACGCTGGTACTGCCGGATTGGTCGCCCCCGGTAATCGCCGTAACCAGTGGGGTGCTGAAATACTCGGCCACGCCGCGCCGTGTTTCCTCACTGGAAACACTTAAAATCCACATGACGAGAAAGAGTGCCATCAGGGCGGTCATAAAGTCCGCAAGGGCAATTTTCCAGGCGCCTCCGTGATGTGCATGCACCACTTTTTTACGCCGAATAATAATCGGGCGCTTATCGCTTCCCTTGCTCATGCACCACCGGCCTTTTTGGCATCTTTCACATAATCTTCAAGTTCGGTAAAGGTGGGGCGCTCAGCGGTATATAACGCTTTACGGCCAAACTCAACGGCAAGCTGTGGTGCGTAGCCATGCAAACTCGCCAATAATGTTATCCGGATGCATTGCATCATTTTCTCTGCTTCCTGGGCTTGCCGGCCTGCGAAACTGGCGATAGGGCTAATAAAGCCGTAACCCAACAAAATACCCAGGAAGGTCCCAACCAGCGCGTGAGCAATCATTTCGCCCATCTGATCGGGACTCGCATCAGCATAGGTCAGCGCCTTAATTACCCCCATGACTGCCGCCACAATGCCGAAGGCGGGCATGGCGTCGCCAACTTTTGCAATAGCATCGATTGGAACATGGGCTTCTTGTTCAAATACTTCGATTTCGTGCAACATCAGCTCATCAATTTCCATAGGCTCCATGCCACCGCTCACCATCAGGCGTAGATAGTCCGTCAAGAAAGTCATGACATGGGGATCAGCTAATACAGTGGGATGCTCTTGAAAAAGAGGGCTTTCTTGAGGATTATCGATATCTCGCTCTATACCCAACATTCCTTCACGGCGAATTTTCGATAATAGCTTGTACTGCATCGCCATCACTTCCATGTAAAACGCTTTGTTATATTTTTTTGCTCCCTTGAGCCTGGGCAGCAGCTTAAATGTGGCTTTTATGGCTTTGATGTTGTTAGCAGCAATAAATGCACCAACACCAGCCCCGCCAATAATGAGCAGCTCAAGTGGTTGGTATAGAGGGCCTAAGCTGCCACCTGCCAGCACATAGCCACCAAATACACATAACAAAACGACTACATAGCCTAGAAGTATCAGCACAAGCAGAGTCCTTGCGGTGTTTCAATATTAAGTAGGGGAACTAAAATTTAGCCATCTGTTCAGATGGTCATGTGTAGTTCCAGTTCAAGCACAAATTAGCTTCATCATACTAACGATGATGCGCATTTTAATTAAAAAGTACCGCCGTCTTTTACCGCTATCTATGCGTTAAAGGCTTGCTCCGCTAATACTTTGTTGAGCATCGTTAGTGTTATCCTTTTCCTCCTGAGCAAGCTGTGATTTGCGCGTCTTTCCTGCTCGAGAAGGCGGCTGACAAATACCGCAAACGTAGCCACGCGCGGGGCTATGCGCGTGCGCAACAAAGTGCCCTTCACAGCGTGTACATTTATTCATTTGAAGCAGGTCGCTTTCAAAAAAGCGCACTAGCGTCCAGGCACGCGTCAAGCCAAGCACTGGCTCTGCACCCTCCAACATCATCTGCTCGTCATAAAGTCGATAGGCTTTTACAAAGGCTTCAATCCGCTCACAGCATGTATCCTTACGTAAACTGGCGTAGACATTGTAAAAAAGCGAGGAGTGGACATTGGGTAGCCAAGTAATGAACCAATCTGCCGAAAAAGGCAGCATGCCCTTCGGCGGTGACACTCCACAGACTTCTTTATAGAGTTTAATCAGGCGCGTACGGCTTAACTCGGTTTCCGTTTCCAGCACCTGAAGACGTGCACCTAGCTCAATCAGCTCTATTGCCAGCTGTACTTGGTGCATTTCATCGACCAAGCTTTTCTGGCTCACTCCTCATCTCCTAACGGTAATGATTCGAATGTATCGCACGCTAACAGCAATGATGCATGCAGGCCGGCTAGTCCCTGGTCCCGCGGATTCTGCGTTAACTGCCGCAGCCGTTGAGCACTGGTCTGACTGAACCGACATATCAGTTGATTGGTGCGTGCCAACTTCGTTAGCTGGCGTGCACTAAGCGTTGACAACAAATCAGCCATATCGCCATCTATTTTCAAACGAAACAATGCTGCTTCCCGGTCTTCACTTAACAGGCGCTGCGCGAGAAGCAAATAAGCTAAATTTATTTCTTGAATTTCATCGAGAAAATTAGTGTGACTCATAGTGTTCCATCTAATGCCGCAGGCGCAGTTTTGTAACCATTATACGGGCGCCCTGATGAATTTTTCCGTACTCAACATCATGGTTGCACACTATATCTGCATTAGCTACATGGCTGGGCTTCGGTATTCCAACCCGTCTCCCGATAACTCAAATACCCATACCAGTAGCTCAGCCACCACCTGATAAAGTTGGGGTGGTATTTCAGTGTCTAAATCTAATTGCATCAAAAGCGCTACGATTTCAGGCGCATCATGCACATAAATTCCCTGACGTTGAGCCTCGGCCATAATACGTTCAGCAAGCTCCCCGTAGCCTTTTGCCACCACGCGCGGTGCACGTTCTTTTTCCTGATAGGCAAGTGCCACGGCTTGGCGGCGGCGCTCATCCGGCAAGGTCATTGTCATGCTCCTGCGGTATATGCCGAGCACGCACTTGGACCTTTTCCAAATCCAGAGCATTCAAACGCTGCTCTAACGCGGGTATGCCTCTTTCAAGATATTGGTGGGTGGTGCTATCGGCCGCTGTTAAGTCGACACTTAACACCGCTCGATAAAACCACAAAGAGACGCTAAATGCTCCCACACTAGGCACTTCCAGGCGCATTTCAGAGCGCCACCCATCATCTGAATTATTGCTTTCCCGTTGATCCCCTTGGGTTTTATCTTGAGTCGGCAACTGAATTACCAATGCCATAAAAATTCCAGCCCACACGTCGCCTTCCCAACGGATGGCAGGCATTACCAGCATATCCAGCTGTTGACGCACCAGGCCCTGCAAACTCTCATGAATAATCTCGCGCTGGCCACGTGTTTTCAGACTCTCGACTTCTTCCACAAAAGCGGCGGCTTCGCGAGACGCCAGATTGGCAGCAGCGTCTGAACCTGGCGCAACGGCATTCATCTGAGCTGGCACGGCACCAGCCGTATTAGGCATACCAGCGGAGGTTGTGGCGGCACCACTGGGCATATATAGCAACGTACTGCCAGGCAGTATCATCCTGCTTGAAAGTGGCTCCGCACCTGCGCCTGCCCCAGCCAATGGCATTCCAGGTGGCGATGGCATGCTGGGCTGTAAAAGCAGCGCGCCCGGCAGTATTACAGGCCGTGGCCCAGGCTGCATTTGCGGCTCACGTAGCAGCTGCTGGCGCGACATATCACCTTGAAACCATCGTTTTAAATGCGCCTCATAAAACAGCCCACTATCGCGCACGCTCGCTTCCAGGCGCTCCGCGACCACCCCTGCTGCTGGCGGCTCTTGTGCGGTTAGCAATGGCGCTGCAGGGCGTATAACGGGCACAGGCGCAGGAAAGCGCAATAAAACATCTGCAATAGTACGCGCTGCAGGACTAAAATGGGTTTGCGTTGACCCAGGCGGCGCCCCCGGTGTGTCCCCCCTCGCCGGCAAGCGCTCACCAACAGGCAGCTCAGGCAGGCGCCTTAGATCATTTAGCGTTCCTGGCGCAGCGCGGCCATCCAGGCTTGAATCCCCCGGCAGGGCACGCGGCCCCTCACCAGGCGGAATAGCCTTGACCGGCTCACTTAACGCACGCTGGAGCGACACCTCACCCTGCCGACCCAGCACTTGGTGCATCAGCGTATCGATCAGCGGTGTAATTCCACTCACGCATCTACCCCATCATCGTTATGCATCTGAACGCCCTGCTGAGGCGCATAAGCACGATGCAAATCACGCTGGCGCAGGGAGACACCAATCAGCTTGCCCAATTCATCGCGCCTAGTAACCAGTCGGCGCCGGATTTCCACATCATATCCTAAAATATCTTCAAGCAACTTTGCCTTACGCTGCCTGCCCGATTCGTCTAGTATCACTCCGCCATCAAGTTCATGCAGCCTTTCTACCAGCATGACGTAGTGTGTGCGCTGTTCAATCAGCTCTTCCCACTGCTCGGTGCTGGCCAGTTCGTGCATTTGAGATACGTGAACCAGCAACCCCTCATACGCGTCTAAAAGCGCGTCCTGTGTGGCGTTGTGGGCATTTACGGAAGCTGCCATGGTCGCCTCATGCGCTTTGCTGCTGGCCGATTTCACGCCATGCGGAGGCGATATTTTCGAGCAACTGCTCTGCTTGATTTAAACTCTCTTCATCATTACGAAGATTAGCGGTAAGTAATAAACGTGCAATATAGTCATACAGCGATGCCAATCGTTCAGCGATATCGCCCCCCTTCTCCTGATCAAGTGCGGCCGCAAGTCCGTTATTGATAATATCCAGCGCCTTGGAAACTGCCTTGCCCTTCTCGCCTGTATTGCCATCCTGCATGTGAATACGCGCGGCACGAATAGCCGTCTGCGCTCCCTCAAACAACATTACAATAAGCTTATGCGGATCAGCTGACATAACGCCGCTTTCTACGCCAACGCGTGCATAAGCATTAGCACCGCGTCCGTAGGCAGCATTGCCGCGAGAGTATGTCATTAGCTAAAGCTCCTTATGTATGGCGGCAGTTGACTAGACACCAATCAGCGCCACATGCTTTTCATCATTAGATACGAGCACATCATGCCCAGCTATAAACTATATCGGCATTCTTGGGGCATACTTTAACGCTTAACCTTACTTTTGCTTTGGCCAATGACCTAGCTCTTACCTTAAGCTGAAACGGCTATTTCCTGCGCTGGTATTCCAAGCCTTTCCCGCACGTCACCATTTACCAGATTTCCAAGCGTATCGCCCATTGGAGGCTCGGCTTGGCGAGTCGGCCATACTTCGATGGGCACGCCCGCTTCATCCAAGCGCGTCACCCACGCCAGCTGCCCACTGGTAAAGCGCACCAGAGAGCCAACCGGCAGCCCTTTGAAGTGTTCGATATAGCGCTTTACCCAACGCAAATCGAACTGATGGGGGTGGCTTAAAAGATGCCGATAGATCTGCTGGGTAGTTTTAGCCGGGCGATCAGGGCGGTCGCGTCGCATGGCTTCGACCACATCAACCACGGCACAGGCCTTAGCAAGCTCATTGATATCTTCACCACTCAAGCCGCCTGGATAGCCACTGCCATCCAGGCGCTCGTTAATCCCGCCAATGACCGCCTGGACAATGTTTACCGACAGCCATTGGCAATGCTGGAGACGATCGACCAATAGGGTCACATGTTCGCTCATGGCTTGGCGGTGAGTCGCCTCAAAGTTCGGCGCTCTAAAAATGACCTGAGGCACCAGCGCCTTGCCCAAATCGTGGATCAAACCGCTGGCCACAATAGCTTTACGTATTTCGCGAGGCATATTAGCGCCCACCAGGTCCAGCAAATGCACCGCAACGGCTATGCCGTGACGCACCAGCATCGGCTCAAGCGACATGCAGCGAGAGGCAAACAATAATGCTTCACGATCTTCTTCATGAAGTGCCAACACACGGTCAGCGTTGCGTGACAATCGCTGAGCATCGATATCGCTTCCTTGCTGCAAAAGCAGCAACTGGGCATCTAGGTAGGCAGCCACTTTCACAAGCCGACGTGCCATAGGCGTTGCATAATGCTTTATATCTCGCCGCCCAACACGCTCCAGGTTGGCGCGCTTACTGGACTGTTCAAATAGCGGTGAGGGCTGCCGCTCATCCGCACTCTCCTGATTGTAGCGGGCCGCCTCACGCTCTATTTCACATACGAAGTACCACACTTGACGTTCTTGTTCGGCAGTCAATCCTGAAAACTCAAACCCGACGCGCAGCAAGTGCCTTTCGGGATCAATTTTTTGATGGCGAACAACGCCGTGACCCTCGAAATAGGAGCCGTCGGGAAATCTTAGTACCAGCTTGAAAGGACCATCCGTCTCCGCCAATACACCGCTGGCGGCAAGGGGCAGCTCCAGCTGGCAGCCTGTCTGGGAAATATCGCGCAACTCGCCTACGGCTGTATTACCCAGCACACCGAATAAGGTCGCAGATACGGCCATCCCCATGCGCAGTTCGGCTCGAAAGGACTCGCGGCGCTGCAAAACATCAACGGTCGCCGGGTAGTCGCTGCAACATAAAAAACGCCCTCCTGAGCGGCGCGCTTCAGTCAGCGAAAGAAGAGGGGTACGAACAACTTTATTTTGAGCCTGCGCATACAGATAAAATGCTTCGCCGTTTTGAAGACGACCAAGCAAATAGTCGACCGATGACAGATCCAGCACAAGTGCTTCACCCGGATGCTGTTCCATCAAGACGATCGGCTCAGCCCTTGCATCAGGCGAGTCCATGCGCAGCGACACGCCACCGCTTTCAATCATGGCATCTAGTAGCGACTCAATTGCCGCCGAGTTGGCAATCGTCTCATATTCATCTTGCTGCGCCAGCATGTCCGCCTCGTTTTAGCGACCGCGTTAATCGAAAACTACCGTTCGAAATCTACTGCAAAGTGGCAGAGCATATTAGGTGCTTTTTACATTAGACTCCGATATTGCCCCTGCCAGGCGATACTTATCTATCGTTTAAAAAAGCCGAGTAACTCCACACCAATGCTCATACATACGGCCTGGTAATACGTCACCGTGGTCCTGACACATAAAGTTTACGGTGTATCAGCCGATGACATTGATGAAGCTCAATAACAGATACCGATATTCAGCTTCATTAAATTCAAGCTTTATCAATGGGTAATTAATATTTAGCGCTTAACCTCACTAAGGAACGGCTGACATGACATCACCATTCACGGGTACAATAACATCGCTACTAGCTGCTTCATCACCCCGCTTAACGCCGCAGCAGCGCCTGGATAGTACGCTAACCGAGCTTTCCATCGCCGATAATGCTTCTGCCCAAACGGCCAGCCATAAAGAGCCTATAAACAAGGGTGAATTAGTCGAGCCGCTTCAGCGCATCAATACTGTCATGCGGCCCCATGGGCTGGAGTTTGAGATGAGTGAACAGTCATCACGCATCATTACACGTGTCATTGATCGCGAATCAGGCGACGTTATCCGACAGATTCCTGCAGAGGAGGTCATATTGATCGCTGAACGCCTAGAAGAAATACAGGGCCGCCTTATTTCATTAGAAGTATAAAAAGAAGGCTGAAAGAATGAGCGCATGAGCAAACTGCGCTCTTCCTGTCTTAGCGTTACAACCAAGGAGCCTCCAGCGATTACACCTGCATATTCATCACATCGCGGTAAGCCGTTACCAAGCGGTTGCGCACCTGGAGCCCCATCTGAAAGGCAACGCTCGCTTTTTGCATATCCACCATAACATCGTTCAACGCAACGTTCGGCTCCCCGGACTGGAAGGCCATGGCTTTTGCGTCCGCCGCCTTCTGAAGACGGTTGATGCGCTGAATGGAAGCCTGAAGTTCGCTGCCAAAACTGCCCTGCCCCACGGCTGTCGCGACATGCCCACCTTTTAATGGCTGCGCTGCCGCCTGTGTGGCCAGCCCCTGCATTTGCTGAAGTGCTGCCTGAATCGCCGGCGTACTCATACATATGCCTCATCGGCTTAAAATAAAAAGATGAGGAAGCCTAACACCACTACCCCAACCCTCATACGAACAAATAAGTACCAAAAGCCAACCTTTTCGCTCGTTTATGCTCGACATACCCCGGGATAATGGCGCCCATCACAATTCCGCCCCTTTTTGTTTGGCGGATAACCGCGATTGACGGATATAGCCTATGCCTTTTTTGGTGATGCGCCTGAGCCGACACCTGTTTTGCTTACCTCTTTGGAGGAACGCATGAGCGAAACTGGTGCATCGGCAGGCCGTCAAAACAGCACGACACAAAACGCCCCCCGCAGTAACTCGACAGGCAGCGACGCAAGCAGCAAACCAGCGATCGATCGCATGCTAAAGCAGCTGCGCGGCAACCCGTTGGTAATGCTGCTTATTGCGGGCGCCGCGTCTATTGCCGTGGTGGCGGCGCTTTTCATGTGGGCAAGTAGCCCTGACTACCGCGTCCTCTATAGCAACCTTAATGAAGCTGACGGGGGAAGAATTATTGCCGAGCTTGATAGCCGCGGTGTGCCCTACCAGTTTAGTGAGGGTGGCCAGGCGCTGCTCGTACCTAGCGACCAGATCCACACGCTAAGGCTACAGCTTGCCGAACAGGGATTGCCCCGTGGCGGCAATCTTGGGCTTGAGTTAATGGATACCCAGGCCTTCGGGATCAGCCAATTTGCGGAGCAGGTAAATTTTCAGCGAGGACTGGAAGGGGAGCTTGCTCGCTCCATTGAATCCCTTGGCCCCGTTGAGCGCGTTCGTGTGCACCTTTCATTGGCAAAGCCTTCGGTCTTTATTCGTGACCGCGAGCCGGCCAAGGCATCAGTGATACTTACCCTACTCCCCGGCCGTGTACTGGGCGATGGGCAGGTAAGTGCCATTGTTCATATGGTTTCCAGCAGCGTGCCGGAGCTTGCGGCAGAAAATGTGACGGTCGTTGATCAAAACGGTCGACTGTTGTCTGCCGACACGACAAAAGGGAATGACCTGGACGGCACTCAACTTGAGTATATAGCCGAGGTTGAGCGCTCCTACCAGCGGCGTATCGAGCATATTCTTACCCCGCTATTGGGCAGTGCTAACGTACGCGCTCAGGTCGCCGCACAGATTGACTTTTCTCGACGCGAACAAACGTCTGAGCGCTATGGCCCGAACCAGCCCCCTAACGAAGCGGCCGTACGTAGCCGTCAGCTTAGCCTATCGCTTGATGGCCAAGACCCTATGGCTAGCGGCATCCCCGGCGCCTTGAGCAATACGCCGCCCGGCACAGCGCTCTCACCCATCAACCAGCCTGATGGCGAAGAGGGCAATGAGGAAGATACACCGCCCGACGCACTGCGCAGCCTGCGCCAGGAAGACGTGGTCAATTACGAAGTCGATCGCAGCGTTGAGCATGTTCAACATCGGTTAGGGCAGGTACAAAGGCTGTCAGCTGCGGTCGTGGTCAACTACCGCAATATCGTCAATGAAGATGGCGAGGTTGAGCGCGTTGCTTTAACAGACGTGGAAGTTGAGCAAATTGAGCGGCTGGTTCAGCAGGCCATTGGCTTTTCTCAGGTACGCGGAGACCAGATTGAAGTAGTGAACTCGCCCTTTGCCGATACGCGCGAAGAGATAGCAGAAACCATCTGGTGGAAGGACCCCGATACATTGGCCATTGCCAGCACCTTGGGCCGCTACCTGCTAGTGGCGATTGCCTCACTGCTTCTTTATCTGCTGATTTTGCGTCCTTTGATCAAGCGTTACACCCAGACACCGGTAGTAGCGCCAGCAGCAGAACCAGGGCGTACGCTCACTACCAGCGTGGGTGGTGAGGAAGATGACAATGAAGACGAAACTGTCGATGAGGAAGATGATACCTACGGCAACAAGCCCAAGCGTCGGCGTAAAACGTCGCTGTATGAGCACAACCTTAACGACCTACGCGAAATGGCTCAAGAAGATCCTCGCATGGTCGCCATGATCATTCGCAGCTGGATGAATGCTAATGAGTAGCGCAACGGCCGATATGAGTGGTGCTCGCAAGAGCGCCATTCTGCTCCTAGCTCTAGACGAAGACAGCGCGGCTGAGGTCTTCAAGTACCTGAGTGCTAGTGAAGTACAAGAGATCAGTATGGAAATGGCGCGCCTGAACCAGGTGTCCCATGAAGATATGAAAGCGGTTTTAGAAGCGTTTCATCGCGAAACCGAAGAGTTTGTGGCGCTCAACCTTAACTCCAGCGAGCACATCCGCTCTGTCCTTACCAAGGCCTTGGGCAGCGAACGCGCCACCAGCCTGATTGAGGACATTCTAGAAACGACAGGCGGAAATTCAGGCATTGATGCCCTTAATCTGATGGAAGCTACCATGGTAGCGGAGCTTATCCGAGATGAGCACCCACAGATTATCGCCACTATTCTCGTACACCTGGATCGCCATCAGGCAGCTGATATTCTTGAGCATTTTGAAGAGAAACTGCGTAACGATGTCGTGCTACGCATCGCGACCTTTAGCGGCGTTCAGCCAGCCGCACTGCAAGAATTAACGGAGGTGCTGACCAGCATGCTGGATGGCCAGAACCTTAAACGCAGCAAGATGGGTGGCGTAAGAACGGCAGCCGAGATACTCAACCTGATGAACTCATCCCAGGAAGAAACGGCGATCGAAACTGTCCGGGCACACAGCGAGGATCTTGCCCAAAAGATCATCGACGAAATGTTCCTTTTCGAGAACCTGCTCGACCTGGACAACCGTGCCATTCAAATGGTGCTGCAGGAAGTCGAAACCAACTCGCTGGTGGTGGCGCTCAAGGGCGCTCAGGAGGCGTTGGTCGACAAATTCCTGCGCAATATGTCTCAGCGCGCCGCCGATCTGGTTCGCGAAGATATGGAGGCGCGCGGCCCCATACGCGTCTCACAGGTCGAAACGGAACAAAAAGCCATCCTGCAAGTGGTTCGCCGCTTAGCGGACTCAGGTGAAATTGTCCTGGCCGGTGGAGATGACGAGTATGTCTAACTCGTCCCCCCCCGAGTTTGATCGCCATGGCAACTGGCGACGCTGGCAAATGGATGAGCTTGGTTCATCTAGCGAAAGTAGCAGTGAAATATTTACTGCTGAGCCTAGCGCGCATCAGCGCAAGGTGTTGGCCGCCCAGAAGGCAGCGGAGCAGGCGCACCAGCGCGAACAGCAAGAACGTCAGGCGCTTTATGAACGCCTTCGTCAGGAAGCAGAAGAGGCAGGCTACCAGGCGGGTCTTGAGAAAGGCCATGCTGAGGGTATGGCCAAAGGTCTGGAAGAGGGGCGCGCCCAAGCGCGTGATGAGCTAAAGGAACAGGCACGTCAAACGGTAGCCCCGCTGCAGGCACTGGCAAAACAGTTTTCTGATGCCCTGGAGCGTATTGATGAGGTAGTTGCTCATGACTTGGTCGAACTTGCTCTGGCTACAGGCAAACAGCTTGCTGGTGAAGCCCTGCAGGAAACACCTGAGAAGATTTTAAATATTGTTCGTGAGCTTTTACATACCGAGCCACCCCTGGTAGGTCAGCAACGCTTATGGTTAAACCCTGATGACCATACCGTGGTGGAAGCCCATCTGGGCAACGAACTCAGCGCTGCAAACTGGAAGTTACAGCCTGATGACCAGTTAGCCCGAGGTGGTTGTCGGGTCACTAGTGCTCAGGGTGAATTGGATGCGACCTTTGAAAGCCGTTGGCAAGCGATACAGGCCCAGACCCGTAAGCGTCATTCACCCAGTGCTGTGTCTTCATAGGCGGATCATGCATGTCAGATTCCACTTGTCCTCATCAATATCGCTGGCATAAAGCGTTACGCCGCACCACGCAACGGGTAAGCCATTTGCCACGCCATCGCAGCAGTGGGCGGGTAACACGCGCGACCGGCATGGTGATCGAAGTGGTTGGCCTGCGTGTAGCCGTGGGCAGCGCCTGTCGTATAGAGCTACCAGGGCCGGATGGCCGTTTGGCTGATAGTGGCAGGCATGCCGAAGCGGAAGTTGTGGGATTTGCTGGTGACAAACTTTTTCTTATGCCGTTGGAGGAAATTTCCGGACTGATGCCCGGCGCTCGCGTTTCTCCAATTGGCGATGGCAGCGGCCATAGCGCGCGCCGCTTTCCCATTGGTGATGAGCTTTTGGGACGCGTCCTAGACGGTAATGGCAAACCACTGGATGATCGCGAAAGCGTTGAAGACGTACCTCATGCCACCCTCAGCTCAGCGCCGCTTAACCCGCTCTCCCGCGCCCCCATTGAAGATCAGATTGACGTGGGCATTCGCGCGATCAATGCGCTTTTAAGCGTTGGCCGAGGCCAGCGGATGGGGTTATTTGCAGGCTCCGGGGTGGGTAAATCGGTTCTACTCGGCATGATGGCCCGCTACACCCAGGCCGATGTCATCGTGGTAGGCCTGATTGGTGAACGTGGCCGAGAAGTACAGGATTTTATTGATCATATTTTAGGACCTGAGGGCAGACGCCGCTCGGTGGTGGTGGCAGCACCTGCCGATACCTCTCCGCTGCAACGCCTTCAAGGAGCCGCCTATGCCACGCGCCTTGCCGAGGGATTCCGCGATGCAGGACGTAACGTTCTACTGATCATGGATTCACTTACGCGCTATGCCATGGCTCAGCGGGAAATCGCCCTGGCCATTGGTGAGCCTCCGGCAACCAAGGGGTATCCGCCTTCGGTATTTGCCAAACTGCCCGGCCTGGTTGAACGTGCCGGCAATGCTGAGCGCGGCGGAGGATCCATCACCGCGTTTTATACCGTACTGACGGAAGGCGATGATCAGCAAGACCCCATCGCTGACTCAGCCCGGGCAATTTTAGATGGTCATATTGTGCTATCGCGTAACCTGGCCGAAGCCGGTCATTACCCAGCGATTGATATTGAAGCCTCTATCAGTCGTGCCATGACAGCGATTGCGACACCAGAACAGTTAAAAGAGGCGCGGCTTTTCAAACAGATGTTTTCTCGCTACCAGCGTAATCGCGATCTGATTAGCGTTGGGGCTTACAGTCCGGGACACGACCCCAGGCTTGATGAAGCGGTGAACCTTTTCCCCGCACTGGAGCGTTTTCTTCAACAGAACATTGATGAGCGAGCAACGCTTGAAGAGGCACACCAAGCACTGCACGCCGTGGTGGGAGGCCGAACATGAGTCATTCACAGCTTGAGATGCTAACAGGTATGGCCAAGGATGCCCGTGATCAGGCGGGCAAACTGCTCGCTCATGAGCGCCAGACCGAACAACAAACGGCTGCCCAACTGCAATCGCTTAACCAGTACCGCGCGGAATATGCCGAGCGCTTACAAAAGGCGATGCGTGAAGGCATAGACCCGGCCACCATGTACAATTACCAGCAGTTTCTAGCGTCACTTGACGCGGCGTTAAGCCGTGCCCGCCAGGCCTTAATCGCTCAACAGCAGCGGGTTCAACAAAGCCAGCAACATTGGCAACAAGAGCAGCGCAAACTCTCTTCCTACGACACGTTGGCCTCACGCAGGCTATTGGAAGAGCATCGCCGTCTCGAACGCTCTGAGCAAAAAAATAACGATGAGCTGGTAACGGGTCGCTTGGCTCGCCAACGTAACGAAACACCGCACTAGCGGCCCCGGAGAATACGACATGAATATACAGTTATTGCTTTCAGGGGCGCAAAATCAAGGCTCGGCCTCGACAGCCAAACAGTCACTATCCAACACCTTGGAGTCCTCCCAAGGTATTTTTCGTCAGGCGCTTTCCCAAGCGGCTAATACGCCGTTACGCTCAACCACTGTACACACCTCTAGTGCCGGGCCAGTTGCGACCTTGGCGCAACAGCTGCAAGATCGTGGCGTTGAAATCGGCGAAGACGATCTCGCCTCACTGCTGGACCAACTTTCACTGATAGATAGTGATGCGATGGATTCTCAGTTGTCGCTAGATCCGTCAACTAACGAATCCCTATCGCCTCTTGAAGAAATTGCTGAACGCTTAAGGCTGGTGGCCGCTTTCTCCGAAATGTCAGCACCACAGGATTCTCTTGTTGCAGTGCCGACACTTGAAAGCATTGCGCAGCAGTTAGCTATTAGCGAAGAAAAAGCAGCCGATATTATTAGCGCTCTGGACCAGTTGATCGATCCTACAGAAGGTGAATTCGCCTCAATCAGCAGTGCACTAAGCACCTTGCTCGCCCCGTTACAGGGTGACAACAAACAGGTAGCTAGCGTACCAGCAGAACCGTTTCGCTATGCATTTTCTTCGCTGGCATCCAATACACAGCAGGGGCTTGGTGTGATCAGCGACGGGGACACCACGCTTTCAGGGCCCTTGAGTACATCGGCGCTGGCTTTCGGCAATCAGCCGGCCTCGCTGTCCAATGCACAAGAAGCACTGGCAACGCAGGCTTTCCTCACGCCGCTTGGCAACCGCGAGGCCTCCCCTGCGCTTGAGGACTTAGCACCTTTGCGGCCCAGCCAGTTGGCTGCCGGTTTTCAGCCATCGACCCCAGCAAGCCAAACCAGTACAGCGCTAAGCCCCTTTATCAGCACTTCTGTTACTAGCCCTGCCTGGCCTTCGCAGCTTGGCCAACAGCTGGTTCAATTTACCCAACGCGGCGGCGAACAGCAGGTACAGATGCAGCTGCATCCGGCAGAGCTTGGGCCGCTGGCAATTACCTTAAAAGTCACCGAGCAGGGTGCTCAAGCGCACTTTTTATCAGCGCATGCGCAGGTTCGTCAGATAATTGAACAGGCTATCCCTCAGCTCCGCGAAACGCTGGCGGAACAGGGCATATCATTAGGTGAAACCTCGGTTGGCGAACAGCAGAATCCCCAAGAACAGGCCTTTGCCCACCAGGGTAAAAGAGATGGTTTAGGCGGCAGGGATAGTATTACGGGCAGCAGCGATAGCGCCGTAGTCTTGCCAGCCAATGAAAACACCTCATTGATGGCTGATGGCCGGGTTGATCTCTACGCCTGATCATCAGCACGATGAGTAAAAGCGCACAAGCGGCACAGGTGCAAAACAGCTAAACCAAAAGATAGGCTTGCCAAGCGAGCCTGTTCATTTCATCACCCACAGCCACATTAGGCATAATGCTTGCCGTGTAGCATGTGTAGTGATTATGGGAACGGAAAGGCAAATGGCTGAAAAGAAAAGCGGCGGGTCCAAAAAACTGCTCTGGATAATGATTGTTCTGGTGCTGCTCTCCTCGGCAGGTGCAGCAGCAGCCATTTATATGGTGCTTGACCAGCGCGACGGTGCTGAGGGCGAACCCCAAAAACCGCTGGAGCGTGAAACACCGGTCTTTACGCGTATTGATCCTTTTACGGTTAACCTTGCCGATGATCGACACGGCTCGCGCCTACTGTATACAGGCATTACGCTGCGCGTTGGTAACGAGGAGAGCAAGGCCATCATTGAAGAGCATATGCCTCAGGTACGTAGCCGATTGCTAATCTTGCTATCAGGCAAGCAGGCAAGCGAGCTCACCTCCACTGAAGGCAAGGAGCTGTTGGCGCAGTCCATTATCAGCCGCCTTAGCGTCCCTTTAACGGAAAACCAGCCGCCGCTTGATTTGCGTGAAGTGCTGTTTACCGAATTTATCGTGCAATAACCCGGGAACTGGAGCCGTTCATGTCGCAGGACGATCTACTGTCCCAGGAAGAGATTGACGCCTTATTGAAAGGCGTCAGTGGTGATGATGAGCCATCGGCATCATCGTCATCGTCGAAAGAAGAGGCGCGAATTCGCCCCTATGATCCTTCGACACAGCACCGGGTCATTCGTGAGCGCCTGCATGCGCTCGACTTTATTAACGAACGTTTTGCCCGTTACTTCCGCAACGGTCTGTTTAACCTGCTTCGGCGTAGTGCCGACATCACGGTTGAGTCCGTACGCTACCAGAGCTTTAGCGAATTTTCGCGTAATGTGCCGGTGCCGACCAACCTTAACCTGGTGTCGATGAAGCCTTTACGTGGTTCAGCGCTGGTAGTGTTCCCCCCTAACCTGGTGTTTATGGTGGTGGACAACCTGTTTGGCGGAGATGGGCGTTTTGTTACCAAGTCAGACGGCCGTGAGTTTACCAACACGGAGCAGCGTATTATTTATCGCCTGTTGAATCTGGCCATTGATGCTTACCAGGAAGCCTGGAAGGTCGTGTACCCGCTTGAAGTTAACTTCATGCGTTCTGAGGTGCAGTCCAAGTTCGCCAACATCACCAACTCTCCTAACGAGATTGTGGTTAATACCAAGTTCAATATCGAGGTGGGCAACCTTTCAAGTAATTTCCAGATTTGCATGCCCTACGCCATGATTGAGCCGTTGCGCGACTTGCTTGCCAACCCCATCAATGACAGCAATCACGATCATGACGGCACCTGGTCACGGCGTATGGCCAGTGAGTTACGCCAATCAGAAGTTGAACTAGTAGCCGAGTTTGCCCAAATACCCAGCCGCATTGCTCATGTAATGGGGCTAAAGCAAGGCGACGTACTGCCATTGGACATTCCCAATACGATTACCGCTCGTGTTGATGGTGTTCCTGTGATGGAGTGCGAGTATGGTAGCCAGCGCCAGCAACGTGCGCTGCGCGTACTCCGTATGATCGACCATGCCGCCATGAATAACGTATCGTCAAAGGACTTTATTAAAGGTTCGACGCGACAGAAAGCCAAGGAACCCAAAGCATGACTGATCCTAATAAACCCGATCAAAATGTCTCCGACGACGATTGGGCGGACGCCATGTCTGAACAAGAAGAAACGTCAAATACCGCAGATATCGCCGATGAGGAAGATCCGTGGGCAGCCGCTATGGCGGAGCAGGAAGCCGCAGAGGAAGACCAGGCTCCCAGCGACCCGGCGCCTGACACTTCTGCTGCCAAAGCTGCAAGCGATGAGATATTCAGACCCTTGAGCCCTGCAATTGGAAATGAGCAGGCCCGGGATCTCGAAATGATCATGGACATTCCGGTCAAGTTGACTGTCGAGCTTGGCCGCACCAAGTTGACCATCAAGCAACTGCTTGAGCTTGCTCAGGGATCCGTTATTGAGCTGGAAGGACTGGCGGGCGAGCCCATGGATATTCTGATCAACGGTTATTTAATCGCCCAAGGCGAAGTAGTGGTTATCGAAGATAAGTATGGTATTCGTATTACGGAAATCATTACTCCTTCTGAGCGTATCCACAAGCTTAACCGATGAGTGTCGAAACAGCGCCGCTACAACAGGATGCATTGGATGCGCTGGGTAATGGCAGCGATGCGTTTGTGGGCCTGGCAATGCTAGGCAAGACAGCTGCGGCCTTGGCATTTGTCATTGCGCTTATTCTACTTTGCACAGCACTATTAAAGCGTTGGCAGAGCGCACGCATCCACCAGGGTGCTCATCTTCGCGTCATTACCAGTACCGCCGTGGGCAGCCGCGAGCGGGTCGTGGTCGTGGAAATAGAAGATACCTGGCTGGTGCTTGGCGTCAGCGGCGGGCGTATCACCAAGCTCCATGAGCGCCCGGCGCCAGATGAACGTCCAGTTGATGATACCGCCCCCCCCCATACCACACGCTTTTCACAACGGCTCTCTCAAGCGCTTGCCAAACACCGGCGTAACCGCGCTGACGACGATCCACATCAAACACCATGAGGCATAGGATGCGCTCTCCCTGGCCCTACGGGCAGCGTTGGCTGCTATTTAGTATTGCTATCGCGCTTTGTACGTTGGCAGGTTCCGCCTGCGCTCAACAGTTGCCCGGTATTATTTCGCAACCGATGGAAGACGGTGGTCAGCAGTGGTCACTGTCCCTTCAAACGCTGCTATTTTTAAGCTCGCTGGCGTTTTTGCCCGCGATGCTGTTAATGATGACCAGCTTCACGCGCATTATTATTGTACTGAGCCTATTACGCACGGCGATGGGTACTCAGTCCACACCTCCTAATCAGGTCTTGCTGGGTATCGCACTGTTTTTAACCTTCTTTATTATGTCGCCGGTACTGGCCCAGGTGTACGACACTGCCTGGCAGCCGTTATCCAATGAGACCATCAATTTTGAAGAGTTTTTGGTTCGCGCGCAGCTGCCGTTTCGGGAGTTTATGCTTGCCCAGACCCGGGAGCCTGACCTTGCGCTGTTCGTTCGTCTGGCCGAAGTTGGCCCTTTGCAAGGCCCTGAGGAACTTCCCATGCGAGTGCTTCTGCCCGCTTTTGTGACCAGCGAGCTTAAAACGGCTTTTCAAATTGGCTTTACTGTTTTTATTCCTTTTTTGATTATTGATTTGGTAGTGGCGAGTACCCTGATGGCATTGGGTATGATGATGGTGCCGCCGGTAACCATTTCACTACCGTTTAAACTGATGCTTTTTATATTGGTCGACGGCTGGCAATTGATCATTGGCTCACTGGCCGAAAGCTTTTATGTGCTTTAAAGGAGCAATGAGATGACCCCAGAAATGGTAATGAGCATGGCGTATCAGGGCATGCGGGTAACGCTGTTTCTTGCAGGTCCGGTATTGCTGGCAGCACTCTTCACGGGTTTGATCATCAGCCTCTTTCAAGCGGCTACTCAAATCAATGAAATGACGCTGACGTTTATTCCTAAGATCCTGGCGGTGTTTGCTGTTTTAGTATTGGCAGGCCCCTGGTTGATTGGTCTGATCACTGACTTTACCTACCGGCTGTTCAGTAATATTCCCAATATGGTGATGTAGCGCCATGGTGGAAATCACTTTTGCTCAGCTACAAGCATGGCTAATCGCTTTTTTGTGGCCCTTTGCACGTATTACGGCTTTCATGGCGGCCGCTCCGCTCTGGGGGCATACCAGTATTCCTAATCAGGCAAAGGTGGGCCTTGCGGCTCTGGTGACCATCGTTATTGCTCCCATACTGCCTGCCATGCCCAATGTGGCCATTATGTCCTGGGCAGGAGTTGGTATTATGGTCGAGCAAATTATTATCGGCCTGGCCATTGGCTTGGTCATGCATATGGTGTTTGCCGTTGTTCAGGCGGCGGGGGAATATATTGGTCTACAGATGGGGCTAGGATTTGCCAGCTTTTTCGATGCCTCAAGCGGCACCAACATCATGGTGCTTTCACGTATTTTATACATGATTACGTTACTGATGTTCCTGGCATTCAATGGCCACTTGATGGTACTCGAAGCGCTGATCATGAGTTTTGAGACACTGCCCATCGGCCTTTCGGGCCTTAACCCTGGCGCCTTTGAGCTTCTTGCTCGTTATGCAGGGACTATATTCGCCTCGGGCATGCTGCTGGCACTGCCGCTTGTGGGCTCTCTTTTAATTATCAATCTCGCCCTCGGAATTCTTAACCGTTCGGCACCGCAGCTCACTGTCTTCAATATCGGCTTTCCTACTTCATTAATTGTAGGATTGATCCTTATGATGGTACTTATGACGGATATTGGGCGCTTCCTACAGTCACTCTTCAGCCAGGGCCTTGGCATGGTACAAATGCTCATTGAAACCATGGCCCTTTAAACTAAACCCCCTTAATGGATAACCATAAGGAGGCTAAGGGAAGTCACAAGACGTTTAGATTGCCTTACATATAGTTAAATAGCGATAAACCTTTAATATCTACAAATGCTTTTTGTGCTGCCTGTAGACCCACCTGACGCAAGCTATATTCGGAAATAGCTTCGGCATAATCCAGATCCACCAGATCCGATAGTGTTTGCGTATAGTTCATCATGCGGTTGCTGCCGACTGCGTCAATCACGTCCAGCTCATTCAGACGTGCGCCTGCAGATGCACGTACTGTCAGTACGTTATCCAATGCGTTATCCAATTCCCGCATGGAGCTATTTAGGGTATTGCGCAGAGCCGCTTTCTCAGCATCGGTTTCAGCAGGGTTTTCAAGCACACCAATAGCGGCCTCTAAAGTTTTAAAGAGGTCCGCTGGCATATCTTCACTCCCAGCTTTGGCCATGGAAATCTTATCTCCATTGGCCGGCTCCCCTTTAAGGGCAAGGCTGATACCGCCAAATGAGATCTGCTGTCCATCGCCGACATACGCGCCCGAAGTAATTTCACCCTCGGGCCCAGTCACGGTATAGGTAGTGTCATTATCATCGACACTGAACTCGATGGTAAATGCCTGACCATAGCTATCATCATTGACATCTTTAGCAGTAGGCCCGGAGAAGGTCACATTGCCACTATTTTGCGGCTCAGCTTTCGCTATATAACCAGCGCCACCCGTGACGCTTTGGAAAATGGCTTTGCCGTTTTCAGTCACTGGCATCTGTCGCGAGGCATCTACCTGTTGCTTACGGCCATTCGAATCACCTCGGTACTCGATGCCTGCATCCGTTTTGCTAAAAGGCGGCGCATTATCTTTATAGCCACCGAATAAATAGCGGCCATTGCCATCGGTAGCATTAGCTTGGCCAATCAGCGTTTCATAGACCCCTTTTAGCTCACTTGCAATCGACTCACGATCAGCGTTGCTAAGGGTATCGCTGGAGGCCTGGATTAGCAGTGTTTTGGCGCTAGTTACCGCATCACTGACGCTGTTTAAAATGCTCTCTGTCTGAGAAAGCGAATTGCGGGCCGAGACGCGCGAATCCGCATACTGTTCTGTGATGGCCATCGACTGATCAACCCCCACCGCACGCGCGGCGGCCTGAGGATCGTCAGAGGGATTTACCACACGGCGGCCACTGGCGATTTGCTGGCTCACTTTCAAGAAATCGCTTTGCTGGCGATTCATCGAAGCCGTGCTCTGCTCAAACATGGTAACGCTGCTAATACGCATAACGGGAACTCCGAAAATTAGTTACGCAAATTCAGGATGGTGTCCATGATTGAGCCCGCGGTATCGATAACACGCGCGTTAGCCATATAGTACTGCTGGTAGCGAAGCAGATTGGCGGCCTCTTCATCCAAATTAACGCCGGACTCGGACTGCTGAACCGCGCGCAGCTGATCGGTTAGCCCTTGCCGCGCATCCAGGTTCACTTGGGTAATATTAGCGCGGTTACCCACATCACTTACGATCGATGCATAAGCGCCGCTTACGGACGCATTACCGCCTACAATATTTTCACTTTGCAGATTCTGCAGCGCCAGGGCATTACGGTTATCACCTGAAGAAGCCTCTTCTCCGGCGGCAATCTGATCTACATCTGAAATATTGACCTCCATGCCATTGCCTGCGCGGCGAACGGGTTGGATTTCAAATTTGTCGCCATTGGCTGGCATGTTGGTGAAGGCAATATCCACACCACCAAATGAGAGCGTGTCGTTGCTCCATTCGAAGTCAACGCTGGCACCATTGTCGTTACGCGTAACGGTAAAGGTGTCGTCCCTATAACTGACGATGTAATCCGTTGCTCGCAGTTGTCCCAGGTTGTCAGCATCGAACTCAATGGATGCTACATCCGCACTATTTCCAGCGTAGCTATACGCTTGGGGCGCACGCACGTTGAAAAAGTCTTCGCCATTATCCCCATTAAGATCAATGCCCTTCTTATGCTGTTCGTTAAAGGCAACTGAAAGAGAAACTGCTAGCTGGCCAATCTGGTTCTGGGTCTTATCCAGCGTCTCTGAGCGGAAGCTCATCAGCCCACCCAGCGCGCCACCTTTAATAGTCGATTCATTTAACTGAGTTAGGTTTCCACCGCCATCACGATAGCCGACTACGGTGCGCTGAGGATCATAATCGGCCTGCATGGTCTCCAGTTTGAACGAGTTGGTCCCCGTTACTAACGGTTGACCATTAGGCAGACTGATATTATACGTTTTGCCATCCTGAACATTGAGACGCAGATCCATACGCTCGTTAAGCTCAGAAACCAGATGATCACGTTGATTAAGTAAGCCGTTTGGCGCCTCGCCAGAGCGTGCACGCGCTAAAGCAATCTCTTTATTTAATCCGGCAATCTGTTCTACTGTATTATTAATCTGGGTAACTTCATCTTTTATCTGATTATTGATGTTGCTCTGCATATCCTGCAGGTAGCCATCAAAAGAGCGGAACTGGGCACTCAGAGTATTAGCGGTACCCAGTACGCCCTGGCGAGCCGCCGGGTCAGAAGGCGCACTTGCCAGATCTTCCAGGGATGAGAAAAAATTCTGCATTAACGGGGAAAGACCCGCCGCCCGATCTGCCAATAAATTATCGATCTGCGAAATCTGATTATTGTAGGTATCCAGAGCACTGGATTGGGTTTTCGCACTGTTTAGCTGATTGGCCACATAGGTATTGAACTGACGCTCAATACTGTCAACGCGTACACCGCCCCCCGTGCGTCCTTCTCCCAATTGAGTAAGCTCACGGTTATAGCCTGGCGTAAACACGTTGCTGATATTGTTGCTGGTCGTATTAAGGGCGTTTTGTGCCGCACTCAGACCGCTTAAACCAACAGAAAACATGCTCATAATTTATATCCTCAGACCGATACTTAGTCTATCGGCAGCATCCTGAAAAACTTAAGAACCCGTTAGCGCGAATCGGCCAGGAAGGTACTCTCGGCGGGCAGCGTCCCCATTGTGTTCATGACAGCGACGAGTTTTTGAGCGTAACGCGGGTCTGTTGCATACCCTCCCCGTTGAAGCGCATGGGCGGCTTGCTCGGCATTAGGCGCCTGCACTACCTCGGCATAACGCGGATTTTTGCCTATCAGATTGGCATAGTCGGTAAGCGCATGCTCAAACGAATCGTAAACCCGGAAAGTATCCACCACCTGGGTGCGCTGGCCGTTAATATACTCATGAGTCACAATATCCGTGGTTTTACCTTGCCAATGGCTTCCTGCCTTGATGCCAAACAGGTTGTGGCTATTCCCGCCCTGGTGGGTTGGTATCTCGTGCCGCCCCCAACCCGTTTCCAAGGCTGCCTGGGCTAGAATAAGCTCTGCGGGAACACCGCTGGCCTTACTGGCAGCCTGGGCAGGCGAGGCAAGCTTGTCTATAAACCGCTGTACATGGTCAGCTGTACTTGTTGGCGTCGATGATTGAGCCACAGCCGGTGCGCTTGTTTCAGCGATGGTTTTCTGGCGTATGGCTTCAAGCTCGCTCAAGAATCGGCCGTCCGCCTGAGTTCCCACGGCGCGTTCACCTTGAGGCTGTAACGCGCCATCCAGTACGCGTGGCGTTCCACGTGGAATGCCTGCAATCAGCGCTTGCAACTCTTGATCTGCATTGGAAGCTCCACCGATCGCGCCCTGGCGCTGTAGCTGCTCGACCAGCACATCAGCTAACCCAATTCCTTTGGAAGCAATCACCTGTGACCATTGCTGATCCAGCATTTGCTGGTAGGTATCCGTTGTGGTGCTGCTTATTAGTCCAGAGGTAGGGATCGCATCCCGCATACTCTTCATCATCATCTGTACAAAGAGCGCTTCAAACTGCTGCGCGGCTGAGTGTGCCCCCGCTTCTGGATCAACGCGCGCGGTGTGCTGCAAGCGCTGAAACCCCTGCATATCGAGTGCAAACTGGCTGGTCATATCATTGGAGATACTCATCAGATAACCTCCAGCTCAGCACGAAGCGAGCCGGACGCTTTTAGAGCTTCCAGAATCGACATCAGATCCTGCGGTGTTGCGCCCAGCGCATTCAGAGCGTTAACCACTTCATTAAGCTGTGCCCCTTCAACAATCTGAAGATAGGCTTCCTGTTGTTCGATATTGATATCGGCATCCGGCACCACGACGGTTTGCCCCTGCCCTAAAGGTGCTGGCTGGCTCACACCAAAGCGCGTATCAATCATGATCGACAGGCTGCCGTGGGCGACTGCGGCTTGGCGTAACGTCACGGCGCTGTTCATGACCACCGACCCCGTTCGTGAATTTAACACCACTTTGGCCGGTGCTTCTGTCGGCGTTACCTGCACATTTTCTACCCGCGCCATAAAGTTGACGCGTGCATTGGGATCAAGAGGGCCATCCAATGCGATGACACGCCCATCACGGGCATAGGCAACCGACTGGCCAAACTCATTGTTAATAGCGGCGACCATACGCTGCACGGTACCGAAGTCAGCGTCGTTGAGCTGCAGTTCCAGCATGCCGCCATTGCCACCCAAATTTAGCGGCACTTCACGTTCGACGAGCGCGCCGCCGGGAATGCGCCCAGAGGCTTGCTGGTTAATCTGTACGCTACTACCGCCGGCTTGGGCACCCGCGCCGCCTACCAGCATATTGCCCTGGGCGATCGCATAGGTATCACCGTCGGCCCCTTTCAAGGGCGTCATCAAGAGTGTACCGCCACGCAAACTTCGCGCATTGGCAATCGATGAAACCACGATATCCAGACGCTGACCTGGGCGGGAGAAAGGAGGTAGATCAGCCGTCACCATAACAGCGGCTACGTTACGCAGCTGCATATTAGTACCTGGGGGAATGGTGACACCCAATTGAGAGAGCATGTTAGTCAGGCTCTGGCCGGTAAAGGGTGCTTGGGTTGTTTGATCGCCCGTGCTGTCCAGGCCTACGACCAGGCCATAGCCTACAAGCTGGTTATCCCTGACGCCTGCAAAATTGGCCAGCTCACGAATGCGTTCAGCATGAACGGGCAAGGCGAGCAGGCACATTAATAGCACAGTACCTAGTTGATTTAGCCGCACTTTAATTGATCGAAAACCGTTTTGCCGCATTGCCATCACTCTAGGTCACTGTGCTGTTTAGCCATTCTGAATAGCATTAGAAAGGCGAGACATTTAAGAAAAAGCGCTGCAGCCATCCCATATGCTGCGCCTCATTGATATAACCATCGCCGACATATTCAATCCGAGCATCGGCTACTTGGGTGGAGGGCACCGTATTCTGCGTAGTAATCGTTCGAGGATTCACAACGCCTGAAAAGCGGATGAACTCCGTTCCCTGATTGATAGCGATCTGTTTCTCACCCCTGACACGCAAATTACCGTTATTCATGACCTCTAGTACCGAGACGGTAATCGTACCGGTAAAGGAGTTGTTCGCCTGCGCTCCCCCACCACCGTTAAAGTCGCTGGCACCAGAAAGATCAAAGCCATATTCGGCCAAGGTATCCAGCACATCAGGCAGCTGAGCAAGCTCAAGCGAAGAGCTACCGGTACGCGAGGCATTCGTGCGCGCGTTCTTACTTGCACTGACCTGCTCATCCAGCACGATGGTCAAGATATCGCCCATGGCTCTTGGCCGGCGGTCTTCGAAAAGCGGCTGGTAGCCACGTCGGGCCTGATAGATTGAGCCATTGGGAACGGGCGGTGGGCGGTCCACAATTTCAATCTGCTCCTGCTCACCCACAACCGAAGCACGGGGTATCTGCGCGCAGCCAGCAGCCAGCAATATGAAAAACAGCAAAGCAATGACGCTTAGCTGACGGCTAACATTATAAAATTCCCGCATGGCTCAGTAGACCTCAAAGCGCCCTTACAGCTGGCTTAAACGTGCCAGCATTTCATCGCTGGTAGATACCGCTTTACTGTTAATTTCATACGCACGCTGGGTCTGGATCATGCTGACCATCTCTTCCACCACGTTAACGTTCGAGGTTTCGACGTAGCCTTGGAATAAACGTCCTGCGCCATTATTACCCGGTACGTTCTGGTTAGGTGCCCCAGAAGCGCCTGTTTCCAAATATAAATTGCCGCCTATGCTTTCTAAGCCTGCAGGATTAATAAACGACGCTACGTTAATTTGACCAATATCAGCATCCTGGGCTATTCCAGGCTGACGGACACTGACCGTACCATCTTCGCCAATAGTGACCGATAGTGCATTTTCGGGTATAAAAATAGCGGGCTCTAATGGGTAACCATTTGCCGTCACCATCTGACCATTTTCATTGAGCTGAAAGCTCCCATCTCGGGTATAGCCATTGGTGCCATCAGGCAGTAACACCTGAAAAAAGCCCTCACCGTTAATGGCAATATCACGTGAGTTCCCGGTTTCTTCCAGACCTCCTTGCGTATGCAACCGCTCGGTGGCAACGGCTCGAACCCCCGTACCTACCTGCATACCGGATGGCAGGCGGTCCTGGATATTGTTCTGAGCACCCGGCTGACGCATATTTTGGTAAAGCAAATCTTCAAATACAGGACGTGAGCGCTTAAAGCCATTGGTGCTGACGTTGGCCAGGTTATTGGAGATAACATCCAGCTTTGTCTGCTGAGATTCCAGCCCCGTCTTGGCGGTCCACAAAGAAGTAATCATGAGAATCGTGTTCCCTTGGGTAAGCGGCTAGGGTTTAGCCCTGAATAGAGAGAATACTGTTGGCGCGCTGAGCATTTTCATCAGCGGTGCTGAGCATTTTCATTTGCATGTCGTAGCGCCGGGCAACATCGATCATTGAAACCATGGCATCTACGGCGCTGACATTGCTGCCTTCAAGTGCCCCACTTACCAGGCGAGCGTTCTCGTCGCCCGGCAAGGCGCCAGGCTCACCTTCTTCATTAAGCGGGCCACGAAACAGGCCATCATTGCCGCGCGTCAGCTCCTGCTCATCAGGCGTAACCAGCTTGATACGGCCAACTTCCACCAGCGCCTCGGGGCCTTCGCCCTCAGGAATGGCGCTGATCGTGCCATCAGCGCCAATGGATACCTGGGCGCCCTGAGGCACCGCGATCGGGCCACCATCGCCCATAACTGGGCGTCCGACGTTAAGCAGCACACCATCGCTATCGAGCTGCAGATCGCCGCGCTTGGTGTAGGTTTCAGTGCCATCGTCTGCCAATACCGCCATCCAGGCGTTGCCTTGCATCGCTACATCCAGCGCACGGCCGGTAAACTCGACCGGCCCCTGGGAAAAATCGCTGCCAGGCGTCGTGGTAACCACTGAAGTACGCGTTGTCAGCAATGCGTCGCCCTGAACAGGCACCGAGCGTGCGGCCTGCAGCTGGGCGCGAAACCCGGTAGTGGTCACATTCGACAGGTTGTTGGTCACCACCGACTGTTGATCCATAGCGTTTTTAGCACCGCTCATGGCGGTATATAACATTCGATCCACTCAGACTTACTCCTTACAAGAATGATCCACTATCAAAGGTTCATAATGGTTTGCAGGAGTTCATCCTGGGTGCTGATCGTATTCGAGTTTGCCTGGTACGCGCGCTGGGCCACAATCATATCAACGAGCTCACGGGCCATATCAACGTTAGAAGTTTCCGTTGCACCTGCTTGAATCATACCGCGCAGACCTGTGCCCGCTGCACCCACTAATTCCTGTCCAGAAGATGCCGTGGCCGTCCAAAGGTTATCGCCCTCAGGCTTTAAGCCTTCTGGATTACGAAAACTGACAAGTGCGATTTGGCCAGCTGCGCGGGACTGCTCGTTAGAGTAGTTACGCATGATGGTGCCATCATCCTGGATAGTCACACCTACCAGAGATCCTGATGTATAGCCGTTCTGGTTAATATCATTAACAGTCGAGCTATTGGCAAACTGTGTTGAGCCGTCGAAGCTTATTGCAATATCTAATGCTTCAAACGGATTCCCGGCACCAAACTCAGAACCCGGGCCATTAAAAGCCGCATTGTTGATATTCGTAGTGGCATTCAATGTGCCGTTTTGATTAAAGGCTAAGCTGCCTAAACCGATATCATAAGTACCACCACCGGCAGGCCCACCTGACATTCGTCCATTAACAGCCCACTGATTATCAGCAGTTTTAGTGAAATATAGTGAAAGGTTACGCGCATTCCCTTGAGAGTCGAATACGGTAGCATTGGTAGAATAGTTATAAGTATTGGCGTTGTTGGCATCAAACGGGGTAGCCGCAAGATCGATAACTGGCTGCCCTGAGTCCAGGTTAAGAGATATATCTAGCTCAGTGGTTGCATTAGCCTGAAGATCACCAGAAGGCACTTGCATCCCCAGCACGTTGCCACCCGCCTGTATATTTCCATCTGCATCAGCCGGGTAGCCCATAATCTGCGCGCCCTGGGCATTAGTCAGGCGACCATCTGCTGTCATGGTCAGCTGTCCATTGCGCGAGTATCCCACTTCACCATTCGGCTGCTGAAAGCGGAAGAAACCTTCACCTGAAATGGCAAGGTCCATATTGCGCGATGAGGTCTCGATGTTGCCCTGGCTGAAATCCTGCAGTACGGCAGAAGTGCGAACACCAAGTCCAATACGCGACTCGGCATAAACATCAGCAAACTGAACGTTAGAGCTTTTAAAGCCTACTGTTTGCGAGTTGGCAATATTGTTACCGATAGCGCCTAGTTTTTGTTGCTGTGCGTTTAAGCCACTGAGTGCTTGTGAGAAGCTCATAATGTTCCCCTGAAAAAGGTGTTATTTAGCGAAGAATCAAAGAATTTGTTTAATTTGATCGAGAGCTACCTGACCATAGATGGCCCCCAGATCCAGACGAACATCACTGCCACCAGCGCCTGGCGATACTCCTTGCACCAGCGCATAGTTGAGCGCTCGAGACTCAATAAGCTCACCTTTTGCATTAGTCGCCTTGAAGTTAACGCTGTAGGCACCTGCAGGTACTGCCACGCCTGCATTGGTTAAACCACCCCAGCTAAAGGATTCAACGCCTGCTGCCACCGCGCCTAGATCCTTGGTGTAAAGCACCTCGCCTGCCTTACTGGTAACAGTAACTTCAACTTTCTCAGCGGATGAAGCCAGTTCAATACCAAACGGGGTTGCGTAGGAACCGTTCTCCTCGTCAACACTGACCATCACGTTATTGCCAGGCACCAATACGGCTTTATCGATCAACCCCGCTGCCTGAAGCGTTTTCGCCGCATCCATCTGCTGGGTAATACCGCTTAGCGTGGTATTAAGCTCTTCAATCCCGCTCACGGTATTGATTTGTGCCAGCTGAGAGGTCATCTCCGCATTTTCCATGGGATTGAGCGGATCTTGATTCTGTAGCTGGGTAATCAGCAGGGTCATGAAGCTGCTGCGCAGCTCATCTGACTGCCGCGCCGATAGGCCATTTGAACCACCGCTGTTGACACTATTTAGGACACTTGTATCGATGTTCATAATTATCCCTCACCCAGCGACAGTGTCTGTATCATCATCTGCTTGGTAGTATTGAAAACCTCGACGTTCGCTTGGTAGGAGCGCGACGCAGAAATCATATTCACCATTTCATGAACAGGCTCTACGTTGGGCTTGGCCACATAACCGTCTTCATCAGCGGCGGGGTGATTCGGCATATATTCAAGACGTAGCGGCGAGTCATCTTCGACAATCTCTGAGACTCTCACTCCTCCCACGCCATAGCGGGTGTTTTGTGCCTGCGATTCAAACATTACCTGCTTCGCGCGATAGGTTTCCCCATCAGGCCCGGCAATACTATCGGCGTTGGCCATATTGCTGGCGGTAACGTTCATACGCTGCGACTGGGCGCTCATGGCAGAACCAGCAACATCAAACGCTGAAAACATCGACATAACTTATCTCCTACGCAATCAATCAGCCTACTCGGGCTGCATCGCGTTTTTCAGACCCTGGATACGGCGATTCATGATCGTCAGCGCCGCCTGGTAACGAACGGCATTATCAGCAAACTGAGTGCGCTCACGATCCATATCAACAGTATTGCCATCTAAGCTCGGCTGATCAGGAATCCGGTATAGCAGATCCGTATTTCCAACGCCCCGCCAAGCGGGCCCTGTGCCTGCCATATGCTGCTCAGAAGTGCGCGATAGTGTTAAACCACCATGGCTGCCTTGCTGAGCACCACCACTTTCAACCGCTTTCTTCAGCTCACTTGCGAAGTCAATATCGCGCGCCTTGTAGTTGGGCGTATCAGCGTTGGCAATATTGGCAGCCAACACTTCATGGCGTGCTTGTCGCAAGCCGAGCGCCCGCTGATGGAAGTTAAAGGCAGACTCTAGCTGATCAATCATGCCGAACACTCACTCGCTGGGGGCAAAAACAAAATGAAATTTATTGATGGTGGAGAATACGCGTCCGGCTGTCAGCCAAAGCATGGAACAGCTAGTATTTACACCAGTATTTCGCCTGTTTCCTTTAAGCCTTTTTCGCTACACTTATCAGCCAGATTTCGTTATTTCCCCTTTTGAGCCCTCCACCATGCCATATCTGCTGCACGTCGCACGCTGCTGTCTGGCAGTACTCAAGCGTTACTTTTTACTAGGCATTTTTTTGCTTTGCTTCCCCAATGCGCAGGCCGACGACGCTCTTCTCCAGCAGGTGCATCAGTTTTTATATCAGCAGACGCAGGCGCTAGGGGAAGAAGTAATCATTGACCTGCGCCCGCCCTCGCCGCATCTTCCACCTTGTATTCAGCCAGAGCCTTTTTTGCCTAATGCGGGCCAGTCACCGCTTGGGCGCGTCTCGGTTGGTGTTCGCTGCGGCGAAACACACCAGCAGGTACGCTATCTCCAAGCGCAGGTCGATGTTATCGGTAGCTACTGGGTAGCTCAGCATAATATTGAGCGAGGCACGCTTATTACGCCCGATATGCTAACGCAGCAGAGCGGCAATTTAAGTGCACTACCCTCTCAGGCGTTAATTGATGAAGCAGACATAGTGGGCAAAGTCGCTCAACGCCCGATTCGTAGTGGAAGTACGTTTCAAACCCACTCACTGCAAGCCCCTGCGCTTGTGGAGCGTGGTCAACGTGTTACGGTGATTGCCCAGGGCAGCTCGTTTCGAGTATCTCGAGAGGGTGAAGCGCTTGAAGATGGGGGGCAGAACGACCGTATCCGCGTGCGCTTTGATACACGTGAAATTGTCACGGCGCGTGTTAGTGGGCAGGGTATTTTAGTGGTGGATTTTTAATTCTGGTCTAAAGTTTTAGCCACCCAAGCCGATAGTTGTAACACTGCGCCGAATACACAGACGTTGACCATGCGAGGCACACAACGTGAAAATTGATAATGTAAATTCGCTGCTACGTGCGAGCCAAGCACATCAGCGCGATGAAACTCAAAAAGCGAACGGTATCAAACCTGTGGAATCGGGCAACTCCTCGCGCGAATCCACTCAGCTTAGCCAGTCGCGCTTTGATGAAACGCACGATATTGATATGGCGAGAGTCCAGGAAATACGTGATGCTATTCGCGAAGGCCGCCTTGAGATGAACGCTGAGCGTATCGCCGATGGTCTAATTGCTAGTCTCACAGAATCATAGGATAGATGGTTATGAGCCTTGCTCGCTTGCTTTCTGATCAACAACAACGCCTTGAAGAACTCACGGCATTGCTGTCGCGTGAGCAGACACTTTTAACGCAGGGCGACATCGACGGCGAAGCACTCGCCAGTTTAGCAGTCGACAAGCAAATACTCCTTACCGAGATTGAGCGTATCGAGACGCTGCGCCGCAATGTACAAAAGCGCCTTGGCTATGAAGAAAACGCCAGCGGTGCAAGAGCGGCCGCGAGCGATGCCAAGTGCCTGGACGCCTGGGAAGCCCTGCTTGCAAAAAGCGAACGGGCAGCCAGAATGAACGAACTAACCGGGCAGATGCTTTCCTTGCGCATGAAGCATAACCAAGAAATGCTCAACTATATACGACAGATTGCTGAAAAGACGCTATACAAGCCAAATGGCCGAACCGGAGCACAGTCCGGAAGAATTAACGCCTCGGCCTAAATAAGCAGACTCCCTCTCTACGGCTTCAATAAGAACTCTCCTATTTCGCATTAAGCTCTTACAGGCTAGCCATACTTCCTGGCAGCTATACGGCTTTGATTACCGGCGTCTGGCTATGCATTCTTAAATCAGCTCTTAGCCTCCTCGCGTACTGGCCGAATTACTATGGTTACCCATCAATCATTTGTCATCAACGACGAGCGGGGCAGTTCGCTCACTTTACCGAGGAGGGGCGAGCTGCGTTAAAGCAGAAGCTTGCTGGATAGCCAGCCCACCAGACAGATACTGGCTGTTATCAATAAGTGCACGCCAGAAGATAGCGGTAGCTTCTGAGATTGGACTAGAGAGCGTATCGAATGGTGAAGTGCACTGACTTTTCTTTCACGCAAAAAAAATCCCCCCAGGCGCAAGCCCGGGGGGATTTTTCATAATAAGTGCCTGACGATGACCTACTCTCGCATGGGGAGACCCCACACTACCATCGGCGCTAAGCGGTTTCACTACTGAGTTCGGCAAGGGATCAGGTGGTTCACGCTCGCTATGGTCGTCAGGCGTAACGGGCAATGTACATCATGCTGACGTG
>NZ_RZHF01000026.1 GCF_003990185.1 Vreelandella nanhaiensis
AGATTTCCGACAAACGACTATGGCGCATCGTGCACCACTACGTTGGCCGCATGTTGGGGGAACTGGATCTGTCCAAGGTGGTGACGGTCGGCGTGGACGAAACCGCCTCCCGGCGCGGTCATCGCTATGTCACGGTGTTCCTCGACATGCAGCGCAAGCGGGAACCGGTTATCTTTGCCGTCCCAGGCTGCGGCAAGGATGCCATCCAGGCTTTCAGCGCCTTCCTGGCGGCCCATGGCGGCGACCCGAATAATGTGGTCGAGGTCGTCTGCGATATGTCGCCAGCCTTCCTTAGCGGCGTGACCGAGCACCTTCCCAAGGCCGAGGTAACGGTCGACTGGTTCCATATCGTACAGACCTTCACCAAGCGGCTGGACGAGGTACGCAAGAAAGAGCGCCGGGAGCAGGGGCACCCCAAGTCGCTGCGCTGGGCCCTGCTGAAGAACCTGGATAACAAGAACCTGACACCCAAACAGCTTTCGGCGCTCCAGGAGTTGGTGGCCGATCAGAGCGCCACGGCCGATGCCTGGGTGATCAAGGAGAAGCTACGCTGGATCCAGAAGGCTCCAATGCCCAGAGCGGCTCGGTGGCGCATCACGAACTACCTCAAGGTCATGCAGGCGGCGGTGTCTGAAAAGTCACTGCTGAAGCCGATGGGGAAAGCCCTGGCGACGCTTGAGCGGCACGCCGACGCGGTGGTCAGACGCTGGCTCTCGGGACTGACGAACGCAAGACTGGAAGGAATGAATGGTCTGTTCCAAGCGGCTCGGTCACGAGCACGTGGCTACCGGAACGAGGCCAACTTTATCGCCATGATCTACCTGATTGGCAGCCCGGTGGGCCGCCTATTCGATCAGGCCAAATCCACGTGAAGTGACGAAGAACCATTTTTTGGAAGCGGCCCGCTGGCTGCTGGCCAAACCTTGCTCGGCACTCTGCCGACAGATGTGTCCTCTCCTCTTTTGGTACTGATGGCAAAAGGCAATGTGGCGCTTGCCGCTGTTTTCAACGCAGTCAACACCGCGTTATGTCCGTTTATTGTTCCCTTCCTGTTTTTATGGCTCACCGGCCTTCAGTTAGACGTGCCGCTTGGATCAATTATTCTTGAATTAACACTAATCGTGCTTCTTCCTACCGTGATTGGGGTCAGCTTGCGTACAAAGTTCTCGGCTTTCTTTGCACGGCATGATTCAGCGTATGCAGGGATAGGGTCGATTCTGTATCTGCTGATCCTACTCGCCGTGGTCGGGCCGAATGCCACCACGATAATTGGCTATGGCTGGTATGCGTTTGTGATTGCGGGCGCGGCCCTGTGCCTCAATTTGATTGGGTACCTGGTAGGTATGTCCTCACGGTTACTCACCTCTGATCGCAAAGAGGTGATTACCTATCTTTTCACGGTCAGTAAAAAGGAATTCAGCATCGCTGCAGCGTTTGTCGCTGTTTCCGGCTTGCCATCAGAGATCGCGATTCCAGCCGCTTTTTTTGCAGTGATTCAAATGATCACTTCGCCCATCGCAGCGAAGATCCTCGCCCGCCACTGAAGGGATGGCCGTATCGGCTCTTCGTCAGAAGAGCAACCTGCACACGGGGTGTACAGGTTGCTCTTACCGACAAAACAGACACCGCTACTCATAAAGGTGGCAAATAGTACCTATGCTAAGTCACTGTGACCAATACTGACCTTGCTAAAAGCATTTAACACAGAGGCTTCGCAGGGTATCTGTTCATTTTTGGATTTAAGATGCTTAAAAGTATCAGCGAACCCTGGGAAAGGCCCCGCCAATTTCTGGATGATTTCTTGAACATGTCGCACGTTAGAGAGCGTCTGACGCAACCAATTTTCAAATCATCTCGAAACACACCTGGTGCTTAACAAACATCTCATGTAGTACAAGAGGTCTAATTATGTCATCCAAAACCTACTACAGCGTCATAAACGCCTTGTCTTCTTGATCCGTAAAGGAATACACGTCATAGGGCGCTTCCTGAGGCCCTGGCATCCCCGGTGTACCGATGGGCATACCTGCTAGGCCAATGCCGTCTGCATCAGGCTGTTGCTCAAACAGCGCCTGTACGGCTTCCATCGGAACATGGCCCTCAATCCAATACTCGCCGATTTCGATGGTATGGCACGATCCAAGACCATAGGGAACACCCGCCTGTTGTTTGATATCACCCAGCTCGACGTCATCAATAATGGTGACGTCTACGCCAAGTTTCTCAAGATGGCGCGCATATTCATCACAGCAGCCGCACTGGGGGTTTTTATACAGTGTTGCCTCTGGCGGTAACGCCGCTTGAGCGGAGACCGTCCCAATTAGCATGAAACCCGAGAGCAAAAGTTTGGTGGTCATATGTTGCATTAATTTCAACTCCTTAATGTGAACGACTGAAGAGGTACTTGGCCAGCGACGC
>NZ_RZHF01000027.1 GCF_003990185.1 Vreelandella nanhaiensis
TGCACGATGCGCCATAGTCGTTTGTCGGAAATCTCCAACTGGCGGGAGACGGCCAGTACCGGCAGCTCCTTGACCAGTGACATGGCCGCTTGCTCGAACAGCAGGGTAAAGTCGCTGCCCGGCCGGGCCCAGGGCACCTCTATGCGCTTGACGCCATGGTCAGGACACTTCGTGCGCGGCACGCGAGCATGCAGGTAACAGTGATGCTGAAAGAAGTTCAGATGCCGCCAGGTTTTGTCGGCAAAGTCATGAGCTTGGCAGGCCTTACCACATTCTGGGCAGGGATAGAGACTGCCTCGCTCTGCCTCGACATAGAGGTCCAGGCGGTGGGGCGACACGGCGGTATCCAGGTACTGGTTCTTGAGGATCCAGGGCGCTTCCAAGCCCAGGCCGAGAGTCAGAATTTGGGTGCCGTCCATGTCATACCTACTGTCGTTGTGGAGACTATATTCTGGCCTAGCTCAGGGCATGAATTCCACACTCAGCGTCGAAGAGCCATTTTTTCAACATCTGTATGGGCTAACTTCGGGAATACAACCCAGGATCTGCCCTTACTAGAAAGAGGAGTGTCTTCTACACAGCTGCTTGCCCAGGGGCAACCCAAGCGTTTCAATATGAACATTGAACAAGCGACTACGCTGAAAGTGGATAGTGATCACTTTCCAGGCTTTACCAGTACTGGCAACCGTATTTCAGCTGTTCTACTCAACGAGGTAGGACAGCAAGAAGCAGAAGCTTCTAGCACACGGGGGCACTTCGAACTTGTTAGTCAGCTACAACCGGGGAAATACCAGATTGATGTGACAGGTAGCTCAAGGGGAGGTGCTAAGAAAAATGATAATAACAGCTATGAACTGCATGTTACCTACTAATTATTAACTACCAGCGAATGCCGTCCCCCACATCATGGAACAAATCTTCCGGTTTATAGCTGACTACATTTGATGAGCTTCCAGTAATTTTTTCCATAAACCTCTGATCCGACTGACGATTTCCTTTATCGTATAAAAGATCATTTTTAGTAAACGCATCAGTTCTCAACGAAGTCTGAGATTGTGGCTTAACAATTACCGCATGCCCTGCAGAGCAATCTTTGTTTAGCTCTATTGAGTTATTGGCGAACACCAGCGGGCTTGCAGTGATACCCATGCAAAGACCTACTAAGCACATTTTTTCGCTAGATTATTAAATAACATAACTATCTCCTTATTTTACCTATAGCCGCCTTATATTTAAACGTTACAGTAACGTTAATTTTAAGCGCCGTTTTTCTCACACCACTCTGTGCTCTGAAATTCAAAATCATTAAATTTTTTATAAAAAAATTAATTACCATTGATATCAATGGCAGGTTAAATACATTAACAAGCAATGGCGGTGTAGTTTTTTGTCTAACCAAATTGCATCTTTCTAAAAGCTGCTGAGTGGCCACCCCTTAGCGGTGGTCATTCGGCATTGTTCTAATCGCTGTTAATTGAGGTAATCACCGAATCCATGCCCTTGGACGTGAATTCAAACTCGACCTCATCGCCTTCCTTGAGATTCATAAGCTGCTCAGGCGTAGCCTTGAACCCCATTGTCATGGCCGGCCATTCGAGCTCTGGCACCGGACCATGAGCAATGGTAACGGTTCCTTTCTCCATATTTATCTTACGTATGGTGCCGGCAGCCTTGGCTATCTCAGCTGCAGCGTCGTTCTGATCCATCTGCATGTTATCCATCGCAGTATCCTGATCGTGCTCCATCGCGTTCATGTCGCCAGCAAAAGCGGCAGGAGCTATCGCGAGGGTTATCATTAATGCGAGTTTGGTTCTCATCGTGTTTCTCCAGAGGTTGGATGGGTTAGGTGAATAGATCGGCGTCTCATCAATAGATAAGCCGCTGGGAGGACAAACAAAGACAGTAGTGGGGCAGTGATCATCCCTCCGACCATAGGCGCAGCGATGCGGCTCATAATCTCGCTTCCGGTTCCACTCCCTAGCAGTATCGGTAGCAAACCGGCGATAATAACTGCCACGGTCATCACCTTAGGCCGAACGCGCTGCACGGCTCCCTCACGGATCGCCCCAAAAAGTGCTGGTTCGTCAAAATGACCGGCTTTATTGCGCTCGACCCAGGCGTTGGTCAGATACAACAACATAATCACACCAAACTCAGCAGAGACTCCAGCCAGAGCAATGAAGCCGATACCCGTGGCGACCGATAAATTGTAATCGAGCAAATACAGTATCCAGACCCCGCCTGTAAGGGCGAACGGAAGGGTAGCCAGAATCAATAGCGCTTCGCTAAAGCGTTTAAATATCAAATAAAGCAACACGAAGATGATGACTATCGTTGCTGGCACCACCAGTTTGAGTTTCGCGTTGGCTCGTTCCATGAATTCAAATTGGCCTGAATAACGAATACTCATGCCGGACTCGAGCTCTATTTCATCATTGATCTTGGCACGAATATCTTTCACTACCGTGGCCATGTCTCGGTCGCGAACGTCGACATAGACCCAGCCTGTCAGGCGGGCGTTTTCGCTCTTCAACATGGGCGGGCCGTCGGTGACCTTGATTTGCGCCACGGTGCCTAATGTGATCTGGCTGCCTTGAGGAGTATAGATAGGCAAATTGCGCAGGTCGTCCAGTGAGTCACGCCATTCGCGCGGATAGCGCAGGCTGATCGGATAGCGCGCCAGTCCTTCTACGGTTTCACCAATATTCGCGCCACCAACCGCACCAGCAACGATGGATTGAACGTCGGAGATGTTCAGCCCGTAACGTGCTGCTGAGCTGCGTTCAATGTCGACATCAATGTAACGCCCGCCCGTGAGGCGTTCAGCGACTGCGGAACTTACCCCTGGGATAGTCTGGGCGATCCGTTCCACTGACTGGGTGATTTTATCGATTTGCACCAGATCCGAGCCGTATACTTTGACACCTATGGGGCTTTTTATACCGGTGGCAAGCATATCAATGCGGTTACGGATTGGTGGAATCCACAAGTTAGCCAGACCCGGAACCTGCACCGCCTGGTCCAGCTCAATCATCAGTTTTTCCGGTGTCATGCCCGGTCGCCACTGGTCTTTCGGTTTGAACTGGATAGTGGTCTCGAACATAGTTAACGGCGCTGGGTCGGTCGCGGTATCAGCGCGGCCGGCCTTGCCGAATACCCGCTCAACTTCCGGCACCGACTTGATCATCCGATCAGTCTGTTGCAACAGCTCCGAGGCCTTCTGAACCGAAAGGCTCGGTAACGCTGTTGGCATATAGAGCAAGTCTCCCTCGTCAAGCGGCGGTAAGAACTCTCCGCCGAGTCGCGAGGCCGGCCAAAGAACAGTCAGAAACACTAGCAATGCTACCAGCAATGTGGACTTCGGCCATCGCAATACCGCTTCAAGGGCCGGCTGGTAGATCCAGATCAGTCCACGGTTGATCGGGTTGCGATGCTCATCCGGAATTTTGCCGCGAATCCAGTAGCCCATCAGAACCGGGACCAATGTAATCGAAAGGCCCGCTGCTGCTGCCATGGCATAGGTTTTGGTGAAAGCTAATGGGCCGAACAACCGCCCCTCCTGGGCTTCCAGCGTAAAGACCGGAATGAACGAGAGGGTGATGATCAACAGGCTGAAAAACAGTGCCGGCCCCACTTCAATCGACGCATCAGTAATGACTTTCCAGTGCGCTTCACCCTTAAGCACCTTGTCTGGGTGCTTCTTGTGCCAGGCTTCGATGTGCTTGTGTGCATTCTCAATCATCACGATAGCCGCATCGACCATCGCGCCGATGGCGATGGCGATCCCGCCCAACGACATAATATTGGCGTTGACCCCTTGGCGCTGCATAATGATAAAGGCGATAAGGATGCCCACCGGTAGCGAAACAATCGCTACCAGCGAAGAACGAAAATGCCAAAGAAAAATCAGGCAAACCAGTGCAACTATGATGAACTCTTCAAGCAGCTTGTAACTAAGATTCTTCACTGCGCTGTCTATCAGGGTGCTGCGGTCGTAGGTGGTGACGATCTCCACCCCGTCAGGCAGGCTCTTCTTCAGCTCCTGCAATTTGTCCTTCACCGCCGTGATGGTTTCGCGGGCGTTCTTGCCGCTGCGCAGAATTACCACGCCGCCAACTACTTCACCTTCGCCGTTGAGTTCGGCAATGCCGCGGCGCATCTCCGGGCCTAACTGGACATGCGCTACATCGCCCAACGTAACCGGCACACCGCTACTCTCCAGGCGTAATGGGATGTCGCGAAAATCATTAAGAGACTCCAAATAGCCTGAGGCGCGCACCATGAACTCGCTCTCACCCATCTCCAGCACACTACCGCCCGTTTCGCGATTGGCCGCGTCAATTGCCTGGGTAACCTGTTGCTGCGTCACTTTGCGATTAGCCATACGCACCGGATCAAGCACCACTTGGTACTGTTTGACCATTCCGCCGATTGGTGCCACCTCGGCAACATTCGGCAGTGTCTTCAGCTCATAGCGCAGAAACCAATCCTGTAATGAGCGCAATTGCGAAAGGTCATGGGCGCCGGTGCGATCGACCAGTGCGTACTGGAAAATCCAGCCTACCCCCGTCGCATCAGGCCCTAGCGTTGGGGCAACACCAGCCGGCAGCCGGCTTTGTACCTGACTTAAATATTCAAGCACTCGGGAGCGAGCCCAGTACAGATCGGTATCGTCGTCAAACAATACATAGACGTAGCTATCACCGAAGAATGAGTAGCCCCGCACCGTTTTGGCCCCAGGCACCGATAGCATGGTGGTTGTCAACGGGTAAGTAACCTGATTCTCAACGATCTGTGGCGCCTGCCCAGCATAGGGCGTACGGATAATGACCTGCACATCAGAGAGATCCGGTAGTGCATCAACCGCCGTGTTCTGTACTGACCAAATGCCCCATGCCACAGAAAAAAGCGTGGCAAGTAGCACCAGAAAACGGTTGACGACCGACCAACGGATGATTGCTGCGATCATAACTGGCCTCCCAGTTTTTCGATTCGCTTAATCACCAGCCCTTCATCACTTTCGCTAACGCCTACACGCACCCTGTCGTCCTGAGCCAGGTCTTGCAGCAAAGACTCCTCTGCGATTGGAAAAGACATTGTCATACCTGGCATATTAAGTGTTTTGAAGGGGCCGTGAGATAGCACAATCGCACCCTCTTCCAAAGTAATGATGGTACCTTCAGCCTCGTGCAATGCAGGCTCAGGAGCCGATACTGGCTGATTCATTTGGGTAGTTAACCCGCGCAGACTGGCTTCTGAGTCAAGCAGGAACTGACCAGAAGCGACTACCTGCTGATTTTCCTCCAGCCCTTCAAGCACTTCTGTTTTACCACCAGCTTCACGGCCAGTTCGTACTTCTATCGGGCGATATTTACCTTCTCCTTCAGTCACCATGACAAGAGTACGCCGACCGGTGCGGATCACAGCCTCGGTGGGCAAGACCAGTGCCATCTCATCGCTGCGGGTCAACGTTACTTCAGCGGTCATGCCAGGGCGCAGACGTTGCTCAGGATTAGGCAGCTCAATTCGGACTCGTACTGTTCGGCTGTCCAGGTTGGCTTCTGATAAGATAGTCTCAATCGTTCCTTGCAACGCTTCACCTGGAAACGCTGGAAGCCTAGCTTCGACAGGTTGACCCATTGCCAATACGCTCATCTGAGACTCGGGCACCGCTACTTCAAGCCAGACGGTTTCCAAGCCGTTGATGCGCGCCAGCGGCGCGCCAGCAGGCAACGTCATACCTTCGCGCACCTCAAGCGTTCGCAGCACGCCGCTGATGGGGCTACTGACGGTCCATACTGATATCGCTTTTGCACCACGTTCCAGTTGCGTAATGTACTCAGCCGGCATACCTGCCAGGCGCATTCGTTGGTGAGCTGCCTCTAAAAGTTGTGGCTCGTCCAAACTGCGCAGGGCGAGATACTCCTCCTGTGCAGCGACCCACGCAGGCACCAGAAAATCGGCCAACGGTGCCCCTTTTTCCACTACGTCTTCCGGCGCTAGGCCATAAACCCGCTCGACGAAACCGCCGCTACGCGCCTGAACTATGGCAACATCACGCTCATCAAATGTCAGGATTCCAGCCGCGGTAACAATCTCACTGACAGACTCACGCGTTACGGTAGCTACACGCATCCCCAGGTTCTGCATAATGCCAGGGTCGATTGACATGGAGGCGCCATCGCCACCTTCATCGGCATAACGAGGCACCAAATCCATATCCATGAAGGGCGATGGACCAGGCTCGTCGAAGCGCTGCTGGGGATACATGGGGTCGTACCAGTACAGCACTTCTTTATCTTGCTGTTCGTCTGCCTGAGCGTGAGCGGGCAACGTCGCCAACGAAAGTCCGACAAGGCCTGTAAATCCAAGAACCCTGGGCCAGCCGATCAGCAACGCTCGTCGCTTGATTTTGAATATCATGGCTGGTTATCTCCGAAAGCGAAATGTAGGCGAGCATTGGTTAACGAGCGATCCCGAGCCAAATCAACGCGGCGCAAGCGGGTTTCAACCAGCTCTTGCCGAGCACTGATGACGGCCATGAGTTCACCGCTACCGGCACGATAATCCGCCATAGCTAGTCGCACCTTCTCTTCAGCCAGCGGCAGCAAAGCCTGCTCAAGCCGAGCCAAGCTTTGAACAAGCCGCTGGTATTCAGCCAGATCAGTTGCCAATGATTGGTTGTACCTACGCAACACTGCCTCTCGTTCTGCTTCAAGCTGGGCCAGACGAGAGCGTTCAGAATCAATAATGGGATCTTGACGTGAACCGGAAAATACGGGTAGATCAAAATTGACGCTGAGGCTAACCATATCGCCGAAATCACGACCGCGCCGCTGGTAATCCACGCCCCAGCCCCAATCAGGAGTTTTCTCAGCGACGGCTTCAGCAATTTCAGCCTGTGCCTGACGCGTCATCGGATTGAATGCCAGCAACTGCGGATGCCGTTCCAGGTTGTACTGGTAATGAGCTAAATCGTCCTGCCATTGTGGCCAGCCACCGGTCAGTGGCTGGCTGGCGGCCGGGCCAATCCAGCGGCTTAGTGCGGCCCGGGCTGCTGTTTCGTTGCGCCGTAACAAGTCCTCCTGATCCGCTAGCAATACAGCTTCCTGTTTCGGCAGTATGCTGTCAGCTAGCTGACCACGTCCTCCGGCAAGCCGCGCTGTTACTGCTCGGGAAAACAGTTCGTTTTCAGCATAAAGCTGTTTGAACAGGGCCAGCTTGCGCTCGATCGCTAAGGTAGTGATCCAGGCGTCTGCTGTTTCCTGGCGTACCTGAAGAAGCTCAATGGCCTGCTCCGCATCAGCGACCGTCGCAGCAGCATCCGCTGCATCAATTCGTGCCCGGCGCTTATCACGGTTAGGGACTTCCTGCATTACACCGACCATCTGCATGGTCATCGGCTCATTGCCAAGCTCCCAGCGTGATTCGCCTTCAATGGGAGTGTTTTGCAGTCCTAATCTCAACTTGGGATCCGGCAGTTCTCCGGCGGGGATGGCCGCACTGCGTGTCGCCTGCTGATTGGCCGCTTGAGCAGCCAACGAAGGAGCTTCACGCTCAGCCAAATTCAAGGCTTGCTCCAAAGTAAGTGCGACTGACAACCCAGGAAAGCCAAGCGAGCTGACGAATAGGGCGGCCGTGCACGCACGAAGCCAATTGATTCGGTATTTCATGGTGATTGATTCCGTTTATGTTCCAGCGCGAACCAAAGGCACGCGATGACCATCCGAAAGCTTCAGGGGCGCCGGATGATATTCATTACATAATAGGAATCAGCTGCGGGGAGGATGCCAAACGGCATCTGGTGCGAGGGACCGCACAAAATTTATTGCCAACACAAGAGGGAGCTGGCTGGGCGAAAACGGCAGGCTTTTGATAACAGCTACCTGGAGCAGGCTGCTGGTTTTACATTCCTTGCCGCTCTTGCAGTCGGCAAAGTCATCTCGTTCGTGCTGCGAACAGCATTCATGCTCGGTGTCCCCCGAGAAACTAGACTCCGGGGTAACGTAAACATTCGAATGATCCATGGAGAAAGAACCGGTCATCATAAGGGTTTGCGCCGTTCCCGTTACGGGAAGTGCAAAACTCAAAATAAATACAATAAAAAACCGGGTATATAATTTCATAGTCGGGCATTCTATTGAAAAAAGACTCATATAACAAGACTTCCTAAATGATCGCGCAGCAATAATCACGCTTTATTTCAGTATTTTGCAGTGCATTTAGGGCATTTTCACAAAGGCTTTCAGGAAAATTAAATCTATAAAATAAAAAACAAAAAAGATACAAAACTTTGGTAAAAAAAGTTAAAGGTAATGCAGAAAAAAGAGCTATTAAATAGTCATTAATGGTAATGTAAATGTTATAAGCACCTCGCTAAGAGCCTCATTTTGGAGAAACTAAACAACTTACAATTAGCCTACCCCAAGGTTGCCAGGGAGGGGAAAAGGTCGACCATGATACTGGAAAGCCGTGTCATATACCCCGTAACGATGGCGATGCCCATCAGGATCACAATCGTGCCCGCCACGGGGCGAGCATAGGCGCTCCACCTTCCTAGGCTTTGCCGATGCAGAGCGAATCGGTTAATCAGTAAAGTGCTGGCAAGAAAAGGTAGCGCTAGGCCAGCCGAGTAGGCACTGAGATATATCATTCCAGCCTGAGCACTAGCAGCGTTGGACGTGGCCATCAGGATGGCGCCCAGGATGGGGCCGATACAAGGCGTCCAACCGATGGCAAAAGAGATCCCGAACACAGTCGCCGACAGCGGGGAGCCACCCTGGACATTGGGGGTGAACTGAAAGGTACGCTGGAAAAGCGGCAACCGGAACACGCCGGTCATGAAGAGGCCCAGCACGATCACCGCCGAGCCGGCAACCCAGTTGAATTCTTGACGATACCCTCGCATCAGTTGCCCGATACTACTGGCGCCGAGCCCGAGTAGGATGAACACGATGCTGAAGCCGAAGACGAAGAAGGCACTGAGGGTCAATGCCTCTAACCGCCTGTCGGCTTTACCGGCACTACCGCCTGTGACCACCGACAGGTAGGCCGGTAACAGGGGCAGCGTGCAGGGCGAGAAGAAGGAGACCAATCCGCCGATAAAGGCGCCGACCAAGCCGATGGAAGAGAGAGATTCCAATGTGTTATCGCAACTTAAGTTATGGAGACAGCCAACAAGGGTATTGATACCAATCCCATGGTGCTACCTCCTATCATGTCCATTTTAGCGCCATAAGAATTTTAAGGCTTACAGCTACTTTAAGGTCAACCTTTATTGGCAAATTATTTGTCTCCTACCGAACTGCAAATATTACACATCAGGCTTGACCTTAAAGTTGACTTCAAAGTTATGGTGGCTACTCAATGAATGACATGAGGACATTTCCATGGCGCTACAACTGGGCGAGACAGCACCAAACTTCACGATCGAATCCACGCAAGGCACGGTCAACTTTCACCAATGGCTTGACGACAGCTGGGCGGTGCTGTTCTCGCACCCCGCTGATTTTACGCCAGTATGCACCACAGAACTGGGCGCGTTTGCCAAGCGAAAGAACGAATTCACCCAGCGGGGTGCCAAACTGGTTGGGGTTTCGGTGGATCCCCTCAGCTCTCACCACGACTGGGCGGGGGATATTGAACAGACTCAGGGCACGGCCCTGAACTACCCCTTGCTGGCTGACGAAGATCAGGTGGTAGCGAAGCTTTATGGAATGATCCATCCCAAAGCCGACCCCAAACTGACGGTGCGTACGGTCTTCATCATCGATTCTGACAAGAAAATTCGTCTCACTTTGACGTATCCACCCAGCACAGGACGTAATGTCGACGAGATACTGCGGGTTCTCGATTCGCTTCAGCTAACTGACAAGCACAAAGTGGCCACCCCCGTTGACTGGCAAAATGGTGACGATGTCATCATCTCGCCATCGCTATCGAATGATGACGCTAGGCAACACTTTCCCGAAGGCTGGAACACCAAGACGCCCTACCTTAGGGTCGTGCGCCAACCGGAGCAATAGGAGCCCCGACCGGTAGATTCGTTGAGTCAGGCTGCCAGAAGCTTGGATTAATAATGTCGTGAGGTAACGCTATGCAAACACTAAGTATCGGCGAGCTTGCCGAACGAAGCGGGGTCGCTAGCCAGGCGATTCGATTCTACGAAAAAGAGAGACTTATGCCTCCTCCGAGGAGGACCGATGCCAACTATCGGCGTTACCCACTGGAAGCTGTGGATCGGTTGCAGTTTATCGTCCATGCCAAGCAGTGGGGCTTCACGCTGCAAGAGATTCGGGAGCTGTTAATGCTTCAGGATGCTAATGGCGACCGGGCGCAAGCTAAACGCATCGCCAGCGAGAAGCTGCACAAGGTGCGAGAGCAGATCAAACATCTCACGCGGATTGAAGCCGTATTATCGAAAACACTGGACGAATGTGCAGGCGCAGGGCCTATGCAGGAAGGCTGCCCGATTGTTGAAGCTATCGCTGAGCAGACTGAATGATCGGGCATTTTCTCGATAGCGAACATGGGGAATCAAGCTCGCATATCAGGTCGTCGATAAATTAACAGGGAGATCGTCATTATGGCGCAAAACGTCGATATCGAGATTCGTGGTATGTCCTGTGCTTCCTGTGTTGGACGTGTGGAACGTGCACTCAGCCAGCAGCCAGGCGTGATCAACGCTCAAGTGAACCTCGCCACCCAGAAGGCGGCTATCCAGGTCGAAGCAGGTACCACGACCACTAGCCTACTCAACGCCATTGAAACAGCGGGCTATCAACCTGTGGTGGAAAGTCTCGACATTCCCATCACCGGCATGAGTTGTGGATCGTGTGTCTCTCGGATAGAGCGAACGCTAACGAAGCTGCCCGGCATGGTGGAAGTGAGTGTTAACCTTGCTACCCAGAAGGCCTTCGTTCGCTTCCTGCCGGGAGCCGTTTCGTTAACGCGTATTCAGCATGCCATCCGCGAGGCAGGCTATGAACCACAGGATACCGATACGCCGCCACCGACGGACAGCGAGGACCGGGAGAGAGCTGAGCTTCGCCGCCGAGTCGTGCTCGCGGCAATATTCACGATTCCGGTGGTCATTATCGCCATGGGGAAAATGATTCCCGCTTTTGACACGCTGTTAACAAGTCTAATGCCGCATCGCGCCTGGATGGGCGTCGAGTGGTTATTGGCGACACCGGTGCAGTTTTATGCAGGTGCACGCTTCTATCGTGCCGGCTTCGCCGAACTCCGGCATTTTAATCCGGGCATGAACAGCCTCGTCATGATCGGCTCGAGCGCTGCCTACTTCTATTCAGTCGCCGCCTTGCTGGCGCCCGCGCTCTTCCCCGTCGGAACAGCCGTGAGCTATTTCGAAGCGGCAGCGGTCATTGTGACGCTAATTCTGCTCGGTCGCTATTTTGAACACATTGCCAAAGGTCGCACTTCCGAGGCGATCAAGAAGCTTCTGCAATTACAGGCGAAAACTGCCCGTGTCATCCGCGAGGATGAAACCGTCGAGCTGCCTATCGACGCCGTCGTCACGGGCGATCGTATTTTGGTTCGCCCAGGGGAGCGTGTTCCAGTCGATGGCATCGTTGAGGAGGGTCACTCCTACATTGATGAGTCGATGATCAGCGGTGAGCCAGTGCCGGTCGTCAAACAGAAGGGTTCCGAAGTCGTCGGTGGCACTATCAACAAGAACGGTGCACTTACCTTTCGGGCCACGCGAGTCGGTGCCGACACCGTCTTGTCGCAGATCGTCAAGATGGTGGAAACGGCCCAAGCGGAGAAGCCCCCCATTCAGCAATTAGCCGACAAGGTTGCTGGTGTGTTTGTTCCTGTGGTCATCGTTATTGCCGCGATTACCTTTGCACTCTGGTTCGCTTTCGGACCGGCGCCGTCTTTGTCCTTTGCCTTCGTCACTACCGTTAGCGTGCTGCTAATTGCCTGCCCCTGTGCGATGGGTCTGGCCACCCCAACGGCCATCATGGTCAGTACCGGGAAAGGGGCCGAGATGGGAGTGCTATTTCGTAAAGGGGCGGCGCTTGAGACGCTGGCCAAGATGAATACGGTGGTACTGGACAAGACCGGCACTTTGACCCAAGGGCGCCCCGAACTGACCGACTTCGAAGCGATCAACGGCCATGAAAACGAAGTGCTGCGACTGGTCGCGGCGGTGGAAGCTCAAAGCGAGCACCCCATCGCCGAGGCTATTGTACAGGGCGCCAAGGCCCGTGGGCTGGAATTACCCCCGGTCAGTCGCTTTAGTGCCGAGCCTGGCTACGGCATTGAAGCCGAGGTCGACGGCCACTTGGTGCAAGTAGGAGCTGATCGTTACATGCGTCGGCTGGAAATCAACCTCGGCCAGGCAGAAACACGCGCCAAGGTGTTGGCCGAGAACGCCAAGAGCCCACTCTATGCCGCGGTAGACGGTCAGCTTGCTGCAGTCATCGCGGTGGCGGATCCCCTTAAAGAAGGCTCTGCCGAGGCTATCGCAGCACTCAAAGCGCAAGGGCTGGACGTGGCCATGCTCACCGGCGATAACCGTGCTACTGCCGATGCTATCGCACGGCAGGTTGGCATCCAGCAGGTTCTCGCCGAGGTGCTGCCCGACCAGAAAGCGGCAGAGATCCGGCGTCTCCAAGCGGAGGGCAAGCGTGTCGCTTTTGTGGGAGATGGAATCAATGATGCTCCCGCGTTAGCGCAGGCCGACGTGGGCATTGCGATCGGCACTGGTACCGATATCGCCATCGAGTCTGGCGATGTGGTGCTGATGAGTGGCGATTTGCGAGGCATCGTCAATGCCACAGCGCTCTCCAAGCGTACCCACCGGACCATTATCGGCAATTTCGTTTGGGCCTATGGCTACAACGTAGCACTAATCCCCGTAGCGGCGGGCGTGCTCTATCCGTTCATCGGCGTATTGCTCAGCCCCATGCTGGCGGCGGCGGCCATGAGCATTTCCAGTGTTTTTGTGCTGACTAACTCGTTGCGGCTACGCCGTTTCACATCGGATACCGGCAATGCCACACCACGTCCAAACGATGCTGTTCATCGCGCCTAAACCAAACAATGTCGTGTTAACGAGGAATTCAAAATGATGGGAAGTGAAAGCTGCATGTGGGGTATGGCAGGGATGGGCCTAATAGCGATCTTGTTGATTATTGCGCTGGGGCTTGGTGTTGCTGCGCTCATCAAATACCTGTTTTTTAATAAGAAGTGATGAAGCTGGCAACCGAATACAATCGTCCCCCTTGGGTAGATCAGAAACTAATAAAGAGAGCATCCATGAGATATATCCTACCTATCACTTATTGCCTAGCTGCTGCAGGTCTGTTAGGTCTTATAACGTTGCCTGCGTTGGCGCAGGAAGCAAGTACTGATGCCACTGAGAGTCGTCAGGCCAGCAGTGCCACGAATACTGAGTCTCCCTTGCCCAAATCGATTACCGCATTGGTGGATCAAGGGTTCACCTTCCATGGCAGCTTCGAAGCGCCTGACGGTCTCCAAGGCTATGCCTTGTCTTATGATAATGAGCCTATGGCAGCTTATATCTCCTCCTCTTCCGACTACGCCGTCATTGGTACGTTAATCGACCCGCAGGGCAATGCCGTTATGGAAAGCCAGCTTCAGGCTCTGGTGCTGGACCCCATGCTGGAAGCTACCTGGAGTGCGTTTGAAAACACTCGTTTTATCTCGGAGGGGAATGATGATGCTTCGCATATTGTGTACACACTAACAGACCCCAACTGCCCCTACTGCAATGCACTCTGGAAAAATTCGCGCCCGCTCATTGAGCAAGGCGTGTTACAGCTTCGTCACGTGCTGGTCGGCGTGCTATCAGAGGACAGTCTTCGCAAAGCTGCTGCAATCCTTGAATCCGACAATCCGGCCAGTGCTCTCGAAACTCATGAACTGGAATTTCGCAATGGCGGCATAAGGCCGGTGGAGCCGTCGGAGGAGAGTCAAGCGCTTCTTAGAAATCACGCCCAGATCATGCGTGAGGCCGGTGCTACGGGAACGCCGACCAGCTACTACCGTGATGAAGCCGGGAAAGTTCAGCGTATCAATGGCGCAGTGTCGACCGACCAGTTTCGCGAAATATTGGGCGTTGAATGATACACCATAACGGTACAGGGCTGAGATGCGAGTCTCCCCAATCACGACCACTGAGATGCACATGGCAACCAAGCTTAGCGTAAAGCAAACGCTCTTTTTGGGGCTCACTCTATTGATGGGCTTGGCGGCCCTTTATTGGATTCTGATGGAGACCGGCGCCTTGTCGGTCTTGACCGACAAGCAGGCCTTGCGTGAGTGGCTTGATAGGCTGGGCTTCTGGGGGCCGTTGGCCATCATCTTTATGATGATGGCGGCCATTGTCATGAGCCCGATTCCCAGTGGCCCAATTGCGATGGTGGCTGGTGCGCTTTACGGCCCAGTTTGGGGGACGATCTATGTCGTTATCGGTGCCGAAGCCGGTGCTCTGCTCGCTTTCTGCATTGCTCGTTTGCTCGGCTATGAAGTGATGCAACGCTGGCCGCGTACGCGGCCCATCCTCAACTGGCTGGGAAAGGAGCGCTCTCAGACAGGCTTGATGCTCATCGTTTTTGCATCCCGATTGGTGCCCTTCCTTTCGTTTGATGCCGTCAGCTATGCGGCAGGTATCACCCCCCTGTCTTTCTGGCGCTTTTTGATCGCCACACTGGCCGGCGTGATCCCCACGGCGTATCTAATCGTCATGTTCGGCGAAGTGCTGATTACGGCCGACTCCCGTGGCCTCACAATCGCGCTGATTCTCATCAGTGGCATTACATTGCTGCCTCTGCTGGCGAAACGCTTATGGGCTCGACAGCCATGACCGATAGCAACCGAGTGCTCTAAATCAACTTTCGTAAGCATTAACAATGCTCAGCAGGCACTTACCCGCTACTACCTGTGAGACGTACACGTGAAATTTCGGACATTGCTATTTTTACCCCTATTGGGCTTTTTTGGTTTGAGCTTTTTCTTTTATCAGGGCTTATCAATGGATCCTAGCGCCAGAGATTCACCCTTGTTAGCTCAGCCGTTTCCGCCATTCAGCCTGACAACGCTGGAAGACCCCTCAAGGCTCGTTGATGAATCTCTTTTTAAAGGAAAGGTGACATTAGTCAATGTGTGGGGAGAGTGGTGTCCGACTTGCAAACATGAAATGCCGCAGTTATTGGATTTAGCCGCGCGAGGCGTCCGCTTGGTTGGGATCAACTACAAGGATACCCAGGCAAAGGGGCTCGAGTTTCTTGACGAGTTCGGGAACCCTTTTGAAGTCAACATCTTTGATCCAGAGGGTAACCTAGGTTTTGAGCTAGGTGTGTATGGCGCCCCAGAAAGCTATCTGGTCGATACCGAAGGCACTATTCGTTACAAACATACAGGTTACATAACGTCTGAAGATGTTGAGCGAGTCATCCAAGAAGTCGAGAAGTGGAAACGATAAAACGGTTATGAAAACGCATTATTTTTTTATTAATGACTCCATCTGTAACGCTAAGTTAAGGAAGGTATATGTTGCAATACCCTCAAATTGATCCGATCGCCATCGCCATAGGCCCTCTTCAGATCCACTGGTATGGCTTAATGTATGTCATCGGGCTAGTCGCTGCTTGGTGGTTGGGTCGGCATCGAGCCCACCGACTCGGCCTAAGCCACGATGATATGGGCGACCTGATCTTCTACGGCGCCATCGGCATCATCGTTGGCGGCCGTCTTGGCTATGCGCTGTTTTACGGGCTCGAACAACTGCAAGCAAACCCCCTTTGGTTATTAAAAATCTGGGAAGGAGGCATGAGCTTTCATGGCGGCCTTGCCGGTGTATTAGTGGCTGCCTGGCTGTTTGCTCGCAAACATCAACTGGCTTTTATTCAACTGACTGACTTCATTGCTCCGTTAGTCCCGATCGGCCTGGGAGCGGGTCGCCTCGGTAACTTCATCAATCACGAGTTACCGGGAAGAGTTAGTGATGTACCTTGGGCAATGGTGTTTCCATCCATGATGGAGCTGGGCCCAGAGCCACGCCATCCTTCGGCTCTCTACGAGTTTGCCCTTGAAGGTGTCGTGTTGTTTGCCGTGCTGTGGTGGCTATCGCGCCGACCGCGTCAGCGAGGCCTCATCTCTGGGTTGTTCCTGCTTCTGTACGGAGCCTTTCGCTTCATCGTGGAGTTCGTGCGCCTCCCAGACCCTCAGTTGGGATTCATCGCTTTTGGCTGGTTGACCATGGGGCAGCTGTTGACACTACCGATGCTCATAGCGGGTTTTGCTCTGGTCGCTTGGTCCAGACGTCAGCCAGTGGATAAGCCAAAGGCGGCGTTAAACTCATGAAACAAGTCTTCGCTTTTCTAATGGTGGCACTCTTTATAGTCACACCGGTAGCGGCACGTGAAGAGATATTTGGGGTTGGTGACAAAAGCTCCCCTTTTAACCGTTCGACGCAACGTGACTTTCTACCGGCTACAGAAGCCTTCCGAACCACCGCTTGGCGAGACGATGATCGGGTTTATGTCGGTTTCACCGTCGCCGAAGACTATTACCTTCATCGGCATCAGTTTGCGATTGAGAGTCTCTCTCGAAGTATCAATTTCGGAGAGCTGGCTTTGCCACCTGGTGAGCCAATGTCGCACGCATCTTTGGGGGACATTAATGTTTTCTACAATCAGGTGTTGGTGAGTGCGCCCATCGAGGCGAGCGAGACCGTGATCGGACCGTTGGCCGTCGTGGTGACCTTTCAGGGCTGTTCCGATCAAGGACTTTGCTATCCACCCGAACAGGTCGAACTTATCTCACCGTACGGCTCCCCTCCGGCGACCTTCGCCACCAGCCCCTCCCTTGGTACGGCGGATAGCACCAAAGGCGCTCCTTAAATGAATCCCGCCGACCTGAGCCTGCCGCCGCTGGCGGCGGCCTTCGTCTTCGGCTTGCTGGGAGGCGCGCACTGTATCGGCATGTGTGGCGGCATCATGAGTGCCCTGACCTTTGCTGTGCCCCCCAGCATGCGACAACCTAGCCGTTTAGCAGCTCTGTTGCTCGGCTATAATTTAGGCCGTATCAGCAGCTACATGATCGCGGGTGCCTTGGTGGCCCTGCTCGGTTCCGTGCTCAACCATGCATTGGACAGCTTCGCCCTGGTATTGCGTATCCTGGCGGCGGTCATGTTGATACTGATGGCGCTTTATATCGCCAACTGGTGGAAGGGCTTGCTACGTATCGAGGCACTAGGGCGCGTTCTGTGGCGCCGCATCGAACCAATAGGACGTCGCTTGATGCCTGTTGTAAAAGTGCCCCAAGCGTTCGCACTTGGCTCGCTATGGGGCTGGATGCCTTGTGGGCTAATCTATTCGATGCTGGCCTGGAGTCTGGCCGTAGCCGAGCCATTGCGTGCCGCCGCGATGATGGGGGCCTTCGGGCTCGGCACCCTGCCTGCCGTCCTAGCGACCGGTGTGGCAGCGCGCCGCGTCTCAATATGGATACGTAGTCCTGCGACTCGTACGCTAGCAGCGCTGCTAATTATTGCGTTTGCCGTCTGGCAACTCTGGTATTTGGAATCCATGATAGGGATGGTGGATACGCACGGTGCCATGACCCCATCGCAACATTAATGATGACCTCGCTTATCATTAATCTCGACGTCTGATTTTCTAGATCCAAGCGATTCGATGAGCTCCTTCAGGCTGAAACTTTCAGTCATCTTGTCTTGATTCATATTATCTATCCAGCGCGCTATCACCTGGAACTCTTGAGCCCGCAAGTAAAGACGTCCCCTTTGAGTGGCGAGTGGTACTGGTTCAATAAACTCTGCAGTGCCTTGATCCGCCCAAGATAATATTTGCTTGATCTCTGGAAGACTAACACCCAGCGAACGCAGGCAATCGATAAAACGTAGGCGCCCCAAGGACTCTGCATCGTAGAGTTGATAACCGTTGCGCGGGTCGCGGTGCGGTTGCAATAACCCTTCCCTTGTATAGTGGCGTACCGTTTCTGCCGTTACTCCTCCCGTCTGAGCCAGCTCTGAGACTCGCATTGGCTTATCCTCATTCGTTTATTCGTAGCCAGCTTACAACCGTTAGGCTGCCCAAAGGTCAAGTCTTCAGCTGAGCGCTCATGACAAACATTTAGGTTGTATAACGAAATTTAAAATGAGGCCTTGACCTTAAAGTCTGCTTTAAGGATATCTTAAAAAAGCACTTCTGCCACAGGATAAAAAACCGTAATCAAGTCCTACCACCAGCGCGTTTGGCAGAGTGACTCACACACAGAGGAGAGTGTCATGCGTAAACGTAATACTGCGATCCTGTTTACTGCCATTGTTGCTGCCAGCAGCTTCGGAGCTAGCTCGCTTCTTGCCCAAGAAGAGAATCAACAGAAGCCGATGGAGGGCAACGCCATGCATAGCAATATGATGCAAGCAGGGGGTATGCACGACATGATGGGCGATATGAAGTCCATGATGGAAAAATGTAACGCCATGATGGAAAACATGCAGCATGAGAACGACGACGCTTAAAGCGGCTCGGATAGGGTTGCTTGTACGCAAGCAACCTTTTCATCATGCGGATAGCGTCGCTTGGACCTTCCTCTCTGATATCTAACCGGACACACAACATATGAAACATTGGAAAGCGCTTGCCGTTACGTCTTTGCTGGCTTTTCCCGTATCGGGATTGGCGGCTGATATATCAGCGACTCTCTACAAAAATCCCAATTGCGGGTGTTGTGCCGAATATGCCAAGTATTTGGAACAAAACGGCTTCGACGTGGAGACGATCGACACCCATGATCTTGTTAAAATGAAAGCCGAGTATAACGTCCCTGAAGAACTGCATGGCTGCCATACCACGGTCGTAGGGGACTATCTCTTCGAAGGGCATGTGCCTGTTGAGAGCGTGACCCAAGTGCTTGATGAAAAGCCCTCTATCATAGGGCTGAGTGTGCCGGGAATGCCGCTTGGCTCACCGGGCATGTCGGGAGAAAAGCGTGGCCCGTTGGAAGTCTATGCCATCGCCTCGCAATCGACTGAGACCCCCGACATTTACGCGACTCACTAAAGGATAGTGCGGCGATGAAACACCCCATCCTGACAGGACATTTCGTAGCTGTATTTCTGATGACTGCCACATCCCTTGCCATGGCCGCCCCGTCAGAAAGTTCAGGGCCACAGGGGTTTCTTCTCTGGGCTACCCCCAACGATGTGGCACAAATCAGCTTCGAGGATAGCGACGGTACCCCTTTCACGTTGGCTGACTTTGAAGGAAAGCTGATTCTACTCAACATCTGGGCAACATGGTGCGGGCCTTGCCGAGAGGAAATGCCCACTTTAGATGCCCTACAAGATGAGCTTGGCAGCGATGATTTTGAGGTGGTCGCCTTATCGATCGACCGTAAGGGGGTCGAGATTGTTAATGAATTCTATCAAGAGATAGGCATTGAACATCTGGCTCCCTATATAGATAAAACCGGAATGGCTAGCGCAGATCTTGGGGCCGTAGGTATTCCCACGACGCTTCTACTTGACCGCCAAGGCAAAGAAATTGGGCGCCTCGTGGGGGAAGCCGAGTGGAATACTCAAGACATGATCGACTTTCTTGCCGAAATGATTGCAACCAGATAATGAGGTAGCACCATGAGTTGTTGTGACGACAAAACCCAACAGGGCAAACAAAAATCGGGGCTAAATGGCTTTTTGACAGGGTCACGCGGCCTGATGTTGCTGGGTAGCGTGGCAGTGGCTGGCGGCCTTGCTTTTGGCTGGGATAATCTGGTTTTGCTAGGCATTGCGCCTATTCTATTGAGCCTATTGCCATGTCTCATTATGTGCGGATTAGGCCTATGCATGATGAAGTGCAAAGACAAAAAAGGTGAAGCGACCGAGCAAAGCGACGCTACCAATGTTCAGGCTCGGGTAGAAGACGCTTCAGAAGTGAATGCCGGAACAGCGCCTACCACTCGCCAACTAGTCGATCAAAGCGAGTCAATCAAGCAGTCCTCATCTAAATTCCAAGCCTAGCCATGGGTAAAGGGTAATGCTTGAAGTAGCCAATATAGGACTGGTCACTGCCTTTCTGGCAGGCCTGATCTCGTTCATTTCGCCCTGTGTTTTGCCACTTGTGCCTGGCTATCTTTCTTTCATGACCGGCCGCTCGCTCGGACAATTACAGGAAGCGGATAGACGAGAACGTCTGCGGGTGTTAACCCAGTCGATATGGTTCGTGCTCGGTTTTTCAACCGTTTTTTTGTTGCTGGGAGCCAGCTCCACTGCCATTGGTCGTCTGCTGCTGGTGTATCGCCAAGAAGCAAACCTAGTCGGTGGCCTTATCGTCGTCCTGTTTGGCGCCTTCATGACCGGGCTCATGCCATGGCGCTGGTTTCATCAAGAATGGCGGTTTATGGGTCGACTGAAGGACGTCGGTGGAACCCGCAGTGCAGCTTACTTACTTGGTTTAGCGTTTGCATTTGGCTGGACCCCCTGCATTGGCCCAATTCTGGGTGCCATTCTTACCGTCAGCGCCTCCACGGCCAACGCCTGGAGCGGGATGGCGTTGCTCGGCGTTTATTCTTTGGGTCTGGGCGTGCCCTTCATGCTAAGTGCCCTTTCACTTGATCGCTTCATAAAGCACCAGCAGTTCTTGCGCCGCTGGGGGCGCTTTATACATATCGCGGCTGGATTGATCATGATTCTGATGGGTAGCTTAATGATCACTGGCAAACTATCCGAGCTGTCATATTGGTTATTGCGCACTTTCCCTGCCCTCGGTGTTATCGGTTAATGGTTATTTAAGGAAATATTGAAATGTACAACATCAAGAGTCGTTTTTTACGTGTCTTCTTGCTGGCAGGTTTGGTCGCAGTCAGCCTTGGCAGCACCAGTACGGCCTTGGCAACCGAAGAAGGGTTGCTTTCATTGCATTATGACGTAACAGGCAAACGCCTGTTTAAGATTGAGGCCAACCAGCTATTTCAGCGTACCGACGAAGGCATGGCTTGGAATGCGATTCCCTTGCCCGAAGACGTGACTGAAGGCCAGTTGCTAGCGGTATCGGTTCCCTATACTGACTCGCAAACGCTCTATATTGCAGGCACCTCAATTGGGGTGCAGCGTAGCACCGACAATGGAGAAACCTGGCAAGAGCTCAGCGCTAACCTACCTAGCCGGGAGGTGACTGCGCTAACCGTGCATCGCCGCCAGGACGAAACACTTTATGCGGTGATTGCCGAAAACGGCATCTACCAAAGCGAGGATGCTGGCAACACCTGGAAGAAAATGGACAGCGGCCCTTCACAAAAGGTTAACCGACTCGTTCACTCGGACATGGAAGGCAGCATGCAGACCGGCTGGCTTTACGCGGTATCTGACGATGCGGTGCGTCTATCGATGGACTGCTTTTGCGGCTGGAGACCGACCGGAGAACTTGATGCTGGCAGCGTCTATGATGTGGCATATAGCCTTGACAACCCAAAGCGAGTCTATGTGGCTACTCAGCAGGGCCTATGGCGTAGCGAAACGGGTGGACAAGAGTGGCAACCAGTAGCTGGTGACGGCACAGTACTCGTTGCGCTTACCCTCTCCCCCAAAGGCACGCTCTATGGTTTAAACCAGAAAGGGAAGCTTCTACACAGTGAAGACGAAGGCCAATCATGGACTTATCCCGATGCGTAAGCGCTGGTTTTTCATTGCCTCATGGCTGACGTTAAGTGTTGTTGGTGTGGGGCACGCTATGGCTGAGGGCCGCCCTTCTTCAAACGATACGCCTCAGTTGGATGACGGAAAAAAAGTTTACCGACAATACTGTGCCAGTTGCCACGGTACACAAGGCGAAGGCATGCCCAATTGGCAGCAGCAAAATTCCCGGGGAGAATTACCCGCCCCACCACATGGGCCAGAGGGACATACTTGGAAACACTCGAATGCGATGCTTTATCGAATCGTAGCCGAAGGTTGGCGCGACCCCTGGAATAAAACCGATAGACTAACGATGCCAGCGTACCAGGAAGTTTTGGCTCCCAGCGAGATACGCGATGTGGTGAATTATCTCAAGACCTTATGGACACAAGAGCAAAGGCGTCACCAAGCAGACGAAAGCGAGCAAGCTCCATTCCCTGAGTCATCTGTAGCAACGCCCGAATAATGGCACATATGAGGCTGTTGTTCTCTTCATATTTACAATTCATCCTTTGTCACGCCAGCTAACCAAAGCCCCTGTCATGCATTTTTTACGGTGGGGCGTTGCTTTTCTAGCAGCTTACATCATACATTTAAGCTCGCCGTAATTGCCATCGATACGCAGTGTAACAGTCACCTCCTGGTCATTTCGGTTGCGGAAGAACCAGCCATGGTTGCCCGTAAAGGCGGCTTCCAGCTCCCTCTCATTTTCGGGAACGCCGCACCCCTTTTCGTAGCTGGTGGAGTTGCCACCGACGTCGCCGTAGGTGTCTCTTCGTTAGTGGCCGCTTGTGGCTCAGCGCGCCGCGTTTCTACCAGTGACTCCGCGAGCTGGCGTGACCCCTTATGTGTGCTAGCGGATTGGCCTGTCCTCGGACTTCCCTATCAGCGCTTGATGCGGAGTTGTAGTAGCCGCGCTATCAGTGTCCCCTAGGCACGCGTCAGGTAGTGGACGCTAAACAAGCTATTCGCATCGGTCCAGGACGAGAGCGCCTCAAATCCCGCACGACCAGCCAACGCCTGAAACCCCTCGACCGTGTATTTATACGAGTTTTCAGTGTGAACCGTCTCCCCTTCCAGAAAACTGAAGCGCTCCCCTTCAATAGTGGCGACTTGAGACTACTGACTGACCAGATGCATCTCGATACGGGAATACTCTTCGTTGAAGAACGCCTGGTGGGAAAAATTCGCGGGATCTATTTTAGCAGTTCACATGCACAACCGTTTTTGAGGGAACGGGCACACCCCTGCTGTTTCATGTCTATTCTAGTACTACTGCCCAGGCTGCACTGTATTGGCAGAAAAAATCATTGTTGAGTTCTGTTCGAGTGAGTGTCCTATTAGTTTCTTGCGTTCGCATCCGTCCAGAAAAGCCACGTTTGTTGGCCCCAACCAGCTCGTGCGCCACAGCTGTCGACCATAAGAATGCAGTTCGATGCCACTTAGCTCCGCCATGATCGGATCCAGGTCGATGGTCTGCCCGGCGCTGCGGAATGACAACTAGCTGACGGTGTTTTTCCGTGTAGAGTACGCGACGTACTCCTCATTCTTGACGGCGAGATCCTAGCTATCCTGCACAAAGTCTTCATATAGACTCGGCGCTCGTAAGTTTTTCTCACAGGCCGTTGAAGCCATTACCCACCGAGTGTCTGGTCCTGGTTTTTAAACCAAGCGAGTGCGTCCTCAAAATGGTGCGGTGCAAAGTCTGGCCAATATTCCTCCCTGACATAGAAATCCGCATAAACTGATTGCACCGGGAGAAAACCGCTTAAGCGCGATCCCCCTCCCCAGCGTACTATTAAATCCAGACGTGAAACTTCATCTGAACGCAGGCCACCGTTTTTAAGGCCGGCTAGATCCCATTCCCAACCATAGTTGACGAGTAAATTCACTTTCATTCCAGCACCTTGGCGCTGCCGGAATTCTTTTAATTCCTCGGGGAATTGTGCCGAGGTCTCATCGCCGACAACAAGAAGCGCGGCTCCACGGCGTACGATCTCTAAAGCGAATGTAACGGTGGCCTCGCTGAATGCTTTTTTCTGAATGGAAGGCCGTTTGGTGTTGTCCTGGGTAAAACAGAAGATTGTTGTTTCCTGAATCCCGCATTCTTTACATTTCTCGTACAGCAGCAATCCCGGGTCGATACCATGAGCATATCCGGCTTCTTTGGGCAGGTCATGATCCAGGGCCCAGCGACGGTTTCCATCAGGAATGAAACCGACATGACACGGAATATTATTTTTCGCCATTCAAACATCCTTTCAATAGCTCGCGAACGGTCAACTAGAGATTCACCTCAATAGCCTGTCGGCTTTTGCAAGACGCAGCGGGGTTGGCTTATCGCCGGGCAGTGCCAGAATAGCCCGAATGGATCGCCAGAGTTGGCGCGCATCGCCTTGCATAGTTGAATGTTCAGGATGAAAGCCTTCCCGAGCTGCTGTTTCTAGAATCAAAACGCAAAGCGCACCCCGGTCATAAGTAGCCACTGTTCGGTCTTCTCGCCGGCTGCAGCCATGATGTCTTCAGTTTCGCCAACGAAGGACTGGTAGCGTACGCCTATATAAGGGGCAAATTCCCGCTTGATTTCATAGCGCAGGCGCAGGTCCAAGTCGGCATTGGTCATGCCAGACCCGAGATTCCGTTCAGGAATGTCCTGAGCCGCAAAGCTCATTGCCGCACGGGGCTGAAGCACCAGACGCTGGGTGATACGGAGGTCGTACTCTCCTTCGAATTCTAACGTCAGATCCTCGTCCTCGGAAACATACAGCGAACTATCGAGTTCGAGCTGATAAGGGGCCAAACCTTGCAGCGCGAGCACATACGACCAGCGATCCTCGTAATCATCGGGGGTCCATTCGTTAGCGTACTGGACACCGGTCTGAACGCTCCAGAAAGGTGTAATAAGCCGCGAATAAAGGAAATCGTTCTCGCTTTCCCCTTCGTTGGCGCCATCGAAAATCGCCTCCCCCTCAGTCTTCCACCAGAATAGGTTGATATCACCACCGAACCAGGCATCAGCTTCCCAGCCTAAGTTACCGGGGGCATCATCATCCGTAACACGGTACTCAAACTGGTCGAAGCGCACGAACCCAAACAATTGGTCGTCGGGTACCGGGTCGGGGAAGTGCGAGGGTGGGTCGCTTTCCGCATAGTTGAACACCTCATCCAGCGTCATGCCTTCAGGGAGCGGCGGAACTTCAAGATCAGGCGTTGAGCCTTGGTGGTACTTCGCGGATTCCTGATGGACTGGAAGATCCGAGGTGTTCGGCATATTTCCCATGCCGGACTTATTCTGTCCCATCGCAGGGGCGGAAAGTAGAGCAGCGACGGCCATCGCCGTTAAGAGGCGAGTGCTATGCATCAGCATTGATCGATCCTCCTTCCAAGGAACGGACAACAGCGACTGTACGAAACATGCCTGCCTCCATGTGATAAAGCAAGTGACAGTGGAAGGCCCACTGTCCTGGTGCGTCAGCGGTAATGTCTACGGTCAGCAGTTCAGCCGGCTGAACATTTACCGTGTGCTTGCGCGGATTGGTGTCGAGGTCGCCTCCTGCATATAGGTCCATCCACATGCCGTGCAGGTGGATTGGGTGACTCATCATGGTGTCGTTGATCATATTTATGCGCAGACGCTCACCATACTCGAATCGGATCATGTCCGACTCGGACCATTTCTTGCCGTCGAAGCCCCAGATGAATTGGTGCATGTTGCCCGTCAGGTGCAGGTAGAACTCCCGGGTCGGTGGGCGCCTAAGCGGGGGGCGTTCCAGAGCCCGCAGCTGACTATACGTCAGCACCCGCCAGCCATCATCCCCAAGGCCTGCCCCAGGATAGTCCAGACGTCGGTAGGCGGACTGAGCCATGGTGATACTGGCCGGGCCATGACCGGATGGGCCGTGTTTGACGCGTTCTACCAAATTTTCGGTCGGTAACCCATTGGCAGCATGCCGACCCATCGGCATCACCATGCTGTCGTGTGCACCATGGTTCATCCCCTCCATGCCTTCCATGCCTTCCATGCCTTCCATGCCTTCCATGCCTTCCATGCCACCCTTCATCATCATGCCCATGTCGGCCATGTTAAGCATGGGCCTGCGTCGGGGCTCGGGAATGGCTGCAGACATGCCGACCCGTGAAGCCAGGGTTCCGCGGGCATAGCCGCTGCGATCCATGGTTTCTGCAAAGAGCGTGTAAGCCTGGTCGTCAGGCAAGGTAATAATCACATCGTAGGTCTCGGCTACGGCGATGCGAAACTCATCTGTTTCGACCGGTTTGATATCTTGACCATCAGCCTGAACAACGGTCATCGGCAGGCCTGGAATGCGAACATCATAGTAGGTCTGGGACGAGGCATTGACGATACGCAGCCTAACCTTCTGGCCGGGTTCGGCAAGGAACACCGGGTTCTCGTCAGCCGACTTGCCATTCATGAGGAAGGTGTAGGTGGCACCTGTGACGTCGGCAATATCGGTAGGGTCCATCCGCATCCCTTGCCAGGACAGTCGTTTGCCAATGACCTCACCCAGCGCCATGCCCGTTGCCTGCATCTGGTCATCGATATTTGCCAGGGTCGGCCGCTGGAAATTGTAATAGCCCTCTATGGTTTTGAGATTACGGAACACATTATGAGGGTCTTCAAATGTCCAGTCCGACAGGACAACCGTATGCTCAACGTCGTAATCAACCGGGTCTGTTTGGGCGGGGTCGACGATTAATTGACCGTAGTGACCGAGTTGCTCCTGAAAGCCGGAATGACTGTGATACCAGTAGGTACCGTTCTGTCGGACCGGAAAGCGATAAGTGAAGGTCTCGCCTGCGGGAATACCGGCAAAGCTAATACCTGGCACACCATCCATGTCGAATGGTAAAAGAATGCCATGCCAGTGAATTGAACTCGATTCAGGCAGGCGGTTATGGACGCGTATCAGCGCATCCTTGCCTTCTGTCATGCGGATGACCGGTCCGGGGATAGAGCCATTAATGGTAATCCCCCTGCCAACGCGGCCACCGATTAGCAGATCCTGGTTTTCGAGATAGAGATCGATTCCTTCCTCTGCAGTCGCATCCAGTTCACCAAAGTTTCCAGAACGAGCAACATCGGCATTCAACGCCCACGCTGGGCGGTTGAGCATCAGGTAACTGGCTAGTGTTGATGAGCCTGTTGTGACGAGGAACCTACGACGCGACATCGAACTTAGCTCGCTAAAACGGCTTTGATCTTTCATTAGTACCTCCTTGTACGCTTGATTATCCTGACGACGGCGGACCCAATGAGAGGTATCGACAGGCGAAGAGTTCATATTGGGGTAAGAGCTGGACAGCGGCATGGTATAATTGCTGCCCTACCTCCCCACCCTCTGTTATTTTTATATCTTTCAACTGAGCAATAGCGAATTCTATAAAAGCAGGCACAGCGAATCCGGAGGTCGTCATGCCTGCTTAGCCATTTTCTAGTTTTAATATATACCGATAATTTCCGTATTGGAACCGAGCTCGGAACGGATTTTTTCCCCAACCGCAACACCTTCCAGCAAGTTACGCTCAGAGACCTTAAACGGCATGGTCATCGCGGGCCAACCAAGCGCTTCAACCGGGCCATGGGTAAGGGTTATCTGCTGCTGTTCAGAGTCGATCGCTTTTATGGTGCCTTCGCCCTGGACCGCTTGAGCATCTTGAGAATGATCCCCATTATCATCGTGCCCCTGGCTGTGATTCGTATCAGCGGCGGCAGGCAGCGCAAGAAATGCAACAGCCAGAGTGGCGGCTGCTAAGAGGGATCTAATAGGGATCATATCTGTATCCTCATAATATGTTTTTCCAACAACAGGGCAGTAATATACCCACGTCGAGTTTGGCTGGTAGTGTCGCCACACGCTAAGCCCTGTGAATATTCATCCGCACTTCGGTGTAGCCCGTTATCTTATCTTCCCGGTGACTACTTCAGTCAGGGTTGGGTTCGGCGGCCACCCCGCCACCTGCGATCCACCAATTCAAGGCCAAAACCATCGGGCAGGCCCAGATCAAGAAACACCAGTTTGTACTCCTCGCTACCCATTAGTTATTCAACGTCCGCCGCCGTATGCTGTGGCAGCACCCGATACCTTTCATCCACGAGGGCTTCGGTCAACTGGCCTGTAATCCTCTTATCCTCTGCGAGCAACAAGCGCCTGACATGTCACGCTGGCCTTCTCTCAGTGTGCATGGCCGTCAGCATAGTGATCATCCAGCTCTGCTTCATTCCGGTCAGGCGGAGTAGACTCGCTACTTGATATTTCTTCCGTAGTGCCTGATTCCGGTGATCCCATCATTCCATTCATCTCCCCATGGTCATGATCGTGGCCGTCATCATTGGAGGCTTCAACTTCATTGGTAGACGAGTCTATCATTCCACTCATGTCCCCATGGTCATGGTCATGACCATCGTCCTGGGCGTGCCCATTACCAGTCTGTCTGCTTGATGACGTCTCATTTGGCCGTATCAAAGCGTTATATTCCTGCTCTGAAAGCTCGGGCAGCGTCTTAAGGAACGCCACCATTTCCCAGAGCTCTTCGTCCTCGTGTGTTGCGCCCCAAGCCGGCATGCCAGTCATTTTTATACCATGCTTAACAATCCAAAATTGCTCAGCCGGTCCCCAATGGCCCTGTTCTGTTAAGTTGGGCGGCATAGGATTGAGCCCTGCACGTAGTACCGTGTCCTTGAGACCGGGCTTGAGGTGGCAGGCAGCACATAGCGAGTCATAGGCACTCGCGCCCTGCTGGATCATGTCGTTATCGCTCAAATCCGGAACAGTCATATCTCCAACAGCTGCCTTGACCGAGTTATGCATTGTTGTATGCAATGTCCATTTCCCGATTGCTGTATGGTCATTACTCGCAGCAACGTTATATATTCCACTATAGACGAAGGCGGCTGTGCCCACGGCTAGTACGATTAGCGCTAGAATTGCGCCAAGAAGTAGTCTCATTACTTTCCCTTTTATAGCTTTCGTCTAGTCAGAACCACGGTAATCCCCCCGAAAAACCAGGGTGCTCAAAAGTAGAATTTTCCGTAAGCTAAACGCAGGGAGATTCTGCATGAAAAAATCACGTTTTTCTGACAGCCAAATACTGTCAATCCTCAAGCAAGCCGAAGGCGGTGCCCCGGTTCCGGAGCTATGTCGTGAGCACGGTATGAGCAGCGCGACCTTCTATAAGTGGCGAGCTAAATTCGGTGGTATGGATGCGTCCATGATGGCACGGCTAAAAGAGCTAGAGGATGAAAACCGACGGCTCAAGAAGATGTATGCCGAGGAACGATTGAAAGCGGATATCCTCAAGGAAGCCATCGAAAAAAAGTGGTGAAGCCGTCTCGTCGCCGTGAGATGGCGCAGAAAGCCGTCATGGAAAAGCACGTCAGCATCCGCCTAGCCTGCTGGATGTTTAGCATCAGTGAAAATTGCTATCGATACCAAGCGAAGCTCCGCGGCGAGAACGATCAAATCGCCGACTGGTTGATCACGCTGACGCATAACCAGAGAAACTGGGGCTTTGGCTTGTGCTTCCTGCACCTACGTAATGTGAAAGGCTTTCGTTGGAACCATAAGCGGGTCTACCGGATTTACCGAGAGTTGGAGCTGAATCTTCGGATCAAACCGAAGAAACGGTTAATCCGCGAGAAGCCTGAACCTTTAGCGGTGCCTGAAACGATTAATGACAGCTGGTCTATGGATTTTATGCATGACCAACTGAGCGACGGTCGTCGCTACCGTCTACTGAATGTGATCGACGACTTTAACCGAGAAGGTCTTGGTATCGAAGTAGACATCTCGTTGCCTACTGAACGAGTTATCCGGGCGCTAGACCAGATCATTGAATGGCGTGGTAAGCCGCACTCTATTCGTTGTGACAACGG
>NZ_RZHF01000028.1:0-108 GCF_003990185.1 Vreelandella nanhaiensis
CGTGGTAAGCCGCCAGGCGCACCCGCGGGAGCAGTGCGCCAGCGCTGCCGGGGTTGGGTGGTGGGGCGCAAACGCACGGTTTCGGTGGCGCGGCCGGGCGGCTTGGCA
>NZ_RZHF01000028.1:133-247637 GCF_003990185.1 Vreelandella nanhaiensis
GCTCGTGCCTCGCGAGATTCGTTACCACGCGCTACGGGTTCAAGCCTCATTAGAACATGTGCCTTGCACGTGTTTTGCGTAATGCGATGACCCGTAGCGCGATGTTATTCCCAATCCATCTGGGCAATGTCTGGCGCGTCCTGCTTACCCCACTCCTTGTCGTACCATCCTTTCTCTACGCACTGATGAAAGCTTGACCACTTCCATTCGCCTGGCGCTTTGGCCCAGCCATGTTTTACCGGGTTGTAATGGATGTAATCAACATGCTGTCGCCAGTCGTTTTCGTCGCGAATGACATGTTCCCAGAATCCTCGCTGCCAGGTGCTTGAGCCCCCCGCGGGAAGAAGAAACTCTTTCGATGCGTATTTTTTGATATCTCTCCAGCGCGATGAATAATCCGTATCACCCTCTGGCAGTGTCCAAATGCAATGAAGGTGATCGGGGAGCAGCACAAAGGCTTCCATAGTGAAGGGCTGCTCGTCGCGTACTCGGCGAAAGGCACGGCCAAGAGCGTTAACATTTAAGGAATCAGCAAGCAGCGATTGGCGGGCATAGGTAACAACGGTAAAGAAGTAGGTGCCTCCGGGAACATGTGCTCTTCGATATGTTGCCATTGCTGCCTCGTTTCATAAATATTAAGTGTGTTGAGGCATCAGGATAAGGAGCTGCGAAGAATACTTCATCTTAACAGGCATGTGCAGTGGACTGGGTGGGGTGGTCTGGGCGGCTTAACGCCGCCATCCGCGGGTGCCTTATTTGCTCATGCCTCGCAAAACGTTACCACGCGCTTCCTTGGCGGCTTCCATGTAGCGCGTGGTCAGCACCAGCGCACCCGCAGCGGCGGCCAGGCGCGCGAGCAGCGCGCATAGTGCAGCTGGGGCAGGACGGTTAACGATGAAACTGTTTTTCGCGCTCGGGCTGCCAGAGAATGGCATCTACGCGCAGCTGCACGGTTGCATTGTTGGGGATAGGCCAGTGAATGACATCGCCGACCTTGAGACCAATCAGGCCTGCGCCAATTGGGGCCATGACGGAGATGGCATCTTCGACTGAGTCCATCGCATGGGGGTACACCAGCGTACGGATCATCTGGCGCCCGCGCGTCAGGTCGGTAAAGCGAATCTGACTGTTCATGCTCACGACGTTATCCGGAATCAGCTCCGGGTCAATCACCTCGCCGCGCATTAACTCTTCTTCGAGCAGTTCAGCTACCGCCTGCTCTTTGTCTGTCGCGTTATCGATTAAGCGCTGCAGGCGTTCGGCATCGAGACGGTTAATAATGATCGGAGGGCGCTGCTCCATGTTACTCTCCTTAGAAAGCAATAAAATCAAACATATACTTTGATTAAATGGTAAATAAACGATTTTTGTACCTACCAATAAAAACAGCCCTCCCCAGAAGGGAGGACTGTTCACCAATGCCAGTGTAAGCGATCTAGCAGTGGAAGGCGATTACATTACGCCTTGCTCGATCATGGCATCCGCCACTTTTCGGAAACCGGCAATATTAGCGCCCAGCACCAGGTTGGTAGGGGCGCCAAACTCTTCAGCCGTGCTGGCGCACTGTTGGTAAATGTTGGCCATGATTTGCTTGAGCTTGTCATCCACCTTTTCAAGTGGCCATTGTTCCATGCTGCTGTTCTGGGCCATTTCCAACTGGCTGGTCGCGACGCCGCCTGCGTTGGCGGCCTTGCCCGGGCCATAGGCAATCTGCGCTTCCAAGAAGAGATCAACCGCTTCTGTGGTGGAGGGCATGTTGGCGCCTTCGCTTACACAGTACACACCGTTAGCCAGTAATATTTCAGCGTCAGATTTTGTCAGCTCATTTTGCGTGGCACACGGGAAAGCCGCATCGCCTTTGATGCGCCAAACCGCATGGCCGTTTTCGGGGTAATCCTGGGTAGGGATATATTGTGCGTCAGGGCGCTCGCCTACATACTCTTCAAGCGAGGCACGCTTCACTTCTTTGAGCTGTTTGAGAAGCTCAAGATCGATGCCGCTTGGGTCATGGATCGTGCCACGCGAGTCGCTACAGGTAACGGGGGTAGCGCCCAGCTCATAGAGTTTTTCAATGGTGTAAATGGCTACATTGCCCGCCCCGGATACCAGGCACGTCTTGCCTTCAAGACCTTCATTACGAGCAGCCAGCATGTTTTGAGCGAAGTAAACGGCGCCGTAGCCAGTGGCTTCTTTACGGCCGAGTGAGCCACCCCAGTTTAAACCTTTGCCGGTCAGCACGCCTTCATAGCGGCCGGTGAGGCGCTTGTATTGGCCGAACAGGTAACCGATTTCACGGCCGCCAACGCCAATATCACCTGCTGGCACATCGCAGGTAGGGCCAATATGGCGATGCAGTTCGGTCATGAATGCCTGGCAAAAGCGCATTATCTCGTTATCGGATTTGCCTTTGGGGTCGAAATCGGCACCGCCTTTGCCGCCGCCGATGGACAGGCCGGTAAGCGCGTTCTTGAAGATCTGCTCGAAGCCCAGAAATTTGATCGTGCCCGCCGTAACGCTGGGGTGAAAGCGCAGCCCGCCTTTGTAAGGACCAAGCGCGGAGTTAAATTGGATACGATAGCCCTTATTGACGTGTACACGCCCAGCATCATCTATCCAGCTAACGCGAAAGAAAATTTGGCGTTCGGGCTCAACGATGCGTTCGATGATGCTGTGGTCATGATAATGCGGATAGCGCTCGAAGAGCGGGCGCAGGCATTCGAGCACTTCTTCAGCAGCTTGATAAAACTCGGCTTGCGCAGGGCTGCTGCGCTGTAAGCGGGTCAGGGTATCGTGAACGTAGGGCATTGGAGTAATTACCGTTAAATGACAGATTAAGTTCTTGGCTGGCCAGCCCTTGGCATTATTTAACTGCCGAAGCGTTTTCTTGCATACCCTATGCCGGTTTGTAATAGCGTAAAAAAACAACCCTATTAGACGAAAGTGGTAGGTGTTTTTATAAAAGCGGGGAAAATGCAAAAAAACGTTTAACGATATTTAAACGGAGTCGCGGTGGGTAAGTCACCACACCATTCACACATAGGTCGAATATAGCGTGGTACTACGTAGCGCGTGGTAAGCGACAGCGCACCCGAGGGAGCAGCGCGGTTAGCGCTACCGGGGTTGGGTGGCCGGGCGCAAGAGCAAGGTTTCGGTAACACAGCCGGAGCGGCTTAGTAGTCGCCTCCCGCGGGTGCCTCATGCGCTCGTACCTCGCGATTCGTTACCACGCGCTACAGGTTTGGATCAGGTGCTATACCCGTAGCGTGTGGCGAGTAAATCAAACAGGGAGGACGGCACCGTCAGCTCGGGGTTCGGTGCCTCCTTGGAGTACGCCGTTTTCGGGGTTGCGTACAATGATCTGCCCGCGGCCAAAGGTGAGCGAGTCGGTGGGCCGAACAATGCGGTGACCACGCCGCTCAAGCGCTTGAGCAAGATGGTCGGGGAAGGCTGGTTCCACTTCAACCGTTCGACCTTCCACCCATTTCCAGCGGGGTAGGTCCAGCGCGGCCTGAGGGTTGAGCTTGTCTTCCAGCATGCTGGTAACCACCTGAACGTGGCCCTGGGGCTGCATGTAGCCACCCATAACACCGAAAGGGCCGATCGCCTGGCCATCTTTGGTGATAAAGCCAGGGATAATCGTGTGGTAGGTGCGTTTGCCGGGGCGTAATACGTTGGCATGCTCTTCATCCAGCGAGAACGACCAGCCCCGGTTTTGCAGGCTGATGCCAGTGCCTGGCACGACGATGCCAGAACCGAAGCCTTCAAAGTTACTCTGGATGAACGACACCATATTGCCTTCATCGTCAGCGGTCGAAAGATACACCGTGCCGCCCATCAGAGGATTGCCATGAGTCGGGTCGATGGCTTTAAAGCCAATAAGCTCGCTGCGTTGCTTGAGGTAAGCGGGCGAGAGCATCTGCTTGACGCTGGGTGTCATGTGTTCCTGTTCGGTGATATAGCGCAGTCCATCCACATAGCCCAGCTTGGTGGCTTCGATGCGCCGATGCAGTGATTCAACAGCGTCGCGAGGCTCGTCGCCCATCGCTTCCAGAATGCCTAGCGCCTGAAGGGCAATCAAACCGCTGCCGTTGGGCGGGATTTCCCAGATATCGTGGCCACGATAACGAACGTTAATAGGGTCAACCCATTCTGGAGTGAACGCTTCCAGGTCTTCCTTGCGCAGGAAGCCGCCGTGCTTGCGTGAGAAGGTGTCCATGGCATCGGCAAGCTCGCCTTGGTAGAAGGCTTTTGCGCGGGTTTCGCCAATCGCACGCAGGGTTTTGGCCATCTCAGGTGAGCGCCATACATCGCCCGCTTTGGGGGCATGGCCCTCTGGCGCGAAATGCTCGAACCAGGGCGCGAACTCGGGACGATCGTATTGACTGTAACGAGCGTGGGCTTTCTCCCAAAGCTGGCTCACCACAGGGGAAACTGCAAAGCCTTCTTCGGCAAGTTGGATGGCGGGTGCCATCAGCGTCTCAAAAGGCAGCTTGCCAAAGCGCTCGGAGAGGGTGGCCCAGGCGCCGGGCGCGCCAGGAACGGTGACCGGCACTAAGCCGTGGGCGGGCATGGCTTCATGGCCTTTTTCACGCACGCCCGCGCAGGAGATACCTATGGGCGCTCGCCCGCTGGCATTCAAACCGTGCAATTCATCTTTCACCCAGACCAGCGCGAAGGCGTCGCTGCCGATGCCGTTCGAGGTGGGTTCAACAACGGTGAGCGCAGCGGCGGTGGCGATGGCTGCATCAATGGCGTTGCCGCCATCGCGTAGGATATTAGCACCTACCTGAGCGGCCAGTGATTGGGAAGTGGCTACCATGCCGCGCTTACCAAACGTGACGGTACGGCGCGAGGCGGCAGGGTAGTAATGAGGGTCAAGATTCATTCGAGAGCTTCCTTATGCCTGGGGCGCCAGGCAGGCCAATGTATGGCTCAACATTAGCAGGATAAGCTTACGAACGTCTTTTGATACTTAGGCTAAGCGTCACGTAACTGAGACCTGTTTACTGCTTGCGCAACTGCTCTAGAGGCAAGTTCAAGTGCTGTGGGCGCTGCAGTACGTTCAGTAGCACAATGGCACGCTCTTCGCCCTTGGTGCGCTCGAATATAGCTTCGAGGTCTTTAAAAGGCCCTTCGGTAATCATGACCTTTTCGCCCGTACAGAAATAGGTATGACTCCCTTCCTGACGATGGGGCTGGGCGCGAAGCGTCTCTATTAATGCATCAGGTACGCTCACGGGGGTATTGCCAAAGATGAGGAGGCGCAGAACACCTCGAGTTGAGCGAATGGGGCGCCAATCGCTTACTACTTGGTCCAAACGGATAAACAGGTAGTAGGGAAACAGCGGTTCGGTCACTGTCGCAGGTTTGCCTTGGCGCCTGCGTTTTACATTCAGCACAGGGTGAAACACCTCATAACCTTGATTTGTGAGATGTTCGGCGGCACGAAATGATTCGTTGCCTTTACACTGAATAACGTACCAACTAGGTAGGGCGCCTTCTTCGATGTGATCTGGTTCTGCATTACTTGGTTTTGCGTTACGTGGTTCCATACCGTTAGCTCCGGGCTTGGGCAAGCAGAGTAGCAAGGGCATCTAGCGTTTGGTCGATATGGGCCTGGGTATGATCATAGGCGAGGAAAAAGCGCAGGCGGGCGCTTTTTTCAGGTACCGCTGGATGAAGAATAGGCTGAACATTGATGTGGTATTGCTCAAGCAGCGTATGGGAAAGGTGAGCCGCCAAGGGCGAGCTGCCCACAATAATCGGCACGACGGCCGCGCCGATGCTGTGACCGGTATCCATGCCGTGCTTTTTGGCCTGCTGCAGGAAGTAGCGCGAAATGGCATGGAGTTTCTCTACCCGCTCGGGCTCTTGCTGCATAAGTTCAAGCACTTTAATGGATGGTGCGGCCACCTGTGCGGGCATGCCCACGCTATACAAAAAGCCTGGCGCAAAGTAGCGCAGCGTTTCTACCAGAGCGCTGCTACCGGCGATATACCCGCCGCAGCCCGAGAGCGTTTTACTCATGGTACCCATCCAGATATCCACATCACGAGGATCAATGGAAAAGTACTCATGAAGGCCAAGACCATTATTGCCCATCACTCCAAAAGAGTGTGCCTCGTCCACCATCAACCAGACCTGATGGCGTTTTTTAAGCTCGATGAATCGCGGCAGGTCGGGGACGTCGCCATCCATGCTGTAAAGCCCTTCGATCACCACGATCACGCGCTCAAACTGGTGGCGATGACGGCTAAGCAGCGCGTCCAGGGCATCCGGGTCGTTATGGGCGAACGACATGCGCTTGGCGCCGGAAAGCTGAGCACCGACAAGCGAGCTGTTGTGGATATACTCGTCGTGGAGCACAAGATCCTTGGCGCCAAGCAGGTAGCCAAGTGTCGAGACATTGGTTGCATGACCGCTGACAAATGCCACGGCGTCGTCTACCTGATACGCCTTGGCAATTGCCTGTTCCAGCTCATGATGAATCGGGCGCTCGCCGGAAACCACGCGGCTTGCAGAAACTGATGTGCCGTAACGGGCTACCGCTTCGCAAGCGGCTTGGGTAACCCGGGGATCGCCCGAGTAGCCCAGGTAGTTATAGCTTGCAAAGTTGATACAGGGTCGCCCCTGAACCACGCTGGTAGCGCCAGCAATGCCTTCATGGACTTTGAAAAAAGGGTCTTTCAAGCCCAGCTGTTCAGCGCCCTGGCGTAGCATGGTTAACTGCTGATAGCCCGGGTGGGCATCAAATCGCGTAAAACGCTCAGCCACCGGGCCGGGTTTGCCATTACCCGTTGGGGGTGAGCCCGTTGGGGTAGAGATAGTGCTGTCATTCGTGCGAGCAGTGGCACGTGGCGCGGTACGCTTACGTGCCTGCTCCAACAGCTGACGTTTTAGATCAGAGCGATTGGCGGTCATGGTGTCTCAGTCGTTGATGCGGAGGGTGCTGACTCGGTAAACCCTTCAGCCCCGTGGCGAGCGGCCAGAGAGGCTAACGCATCCTGTGGGGCCTCTTCAACATCATCGTCATGCTGGTGGAGCTTCTGGATCAGCACACCCGCGAGCTTATCAAGCGTTGAGGCCTCGCTCAGCACCATGACCGGTACCTGAACACCCAAGCGATTTTCAATCGCCGTCATCAGCTCGACACCCATCAGGGAGTCAAAGCCCATGTCGTAGACCGAGCGATTAACGTCAATCTTCTCCTCTTCAATCAGCAGGATGCTGGCAAGCTCCGCCCGAAGAAGATCAGTCACCGTGCTATGCAGTTCTTCCGGTGACAGATCGGCCAGCAGGGCGCTAATATCATCATCGCTCTCATGGCTGCTATCGTCATCGCTGGCGCGGGCTATCTCATCAAAGCGTGGGGCATTGGCGGTGGGCAAAAAGCGCGCCAGCGCCCCCCACTCAAGTTCCAGAACGCCAAGGCTCGGGCCTGGTGTTACCAGCATCTGTTCCAGCACCTTGAGCGCATCATCCGAGCGCAGGGCCGAACCACCCAAACGCTCTTGCAGCGCATCACGCGTACGGGTGTTGCGGGCAAGGAAGCCGACGTCTTCAATCGCGCCCCAGCGTACACAGGTAGCAGGTAGCCCCGCCGATCGACGGCTTGCCGCAAAGGCTTCCAGCCAGTGATTGGCGGCTACGTAGTTGGCCTGACCAGGGTTGCCGAATAGCGTAGTGGCGGAGGAGTAGAGAACAAAGAAGTCTAACTGCTCGTTACGCGTTAGCGCATCCAGATGACGAGCGCCTTCAATCTTGGGCGCCAGCACCTTTTGAATGCGCTCGACGTCTAGGTTACGAATCAACCCGTCATCAATCACTGTGGCGGCATGCACGATACCGCGCAGCGGGCCAAGCTCATCCCTGGTGCGCGCCAGCACGTTAGCCAGCGCATCACGGTCGGTAATATCGCAGGCAACCGCCATCACCTTGACGCCTTGGGCGTTAAATTCGGCAATAGCTGCCTGAGCCTCCTCACTAGACGGACCGCTGCGGCTAAGCAGAATCAGCTGACGGGCGCCTTTGCTCGTAAGCCACTGGGCCGTTTTAAGGCCGAACCCGCCCAGCCCGCCAGTGACCAAATAGCTGCCATCGCTTGAGAGATTTAGCGTTTCGTGGCCAAGCGCCTCATCTTTAGGTGGCGCGATGGGCTGCTCATAGGTGACGACGACTTTACCGATCTGGCGCGCCTGCTGCATATAGCGGAACGCATCAATCACCTGGCTATGACTGAACGCAGTAAACGGTAGCGGGCTGAGTGTGCCGTCATTGAACAGCGCCATCATCTCGCCGAATAGGCGTTGAGTCAGGGCAGGCTGTACCTTCATCAGCTGGTCGGAGTCGATACCGAAGTAGCTCAGGTTGTTACGGAACGGACGTAAGCCGATATGCGTATTTTCATAGAAATCACGCTTGCCCAGCTCCAGGAAACGCCCGAAGGGCCTCAAGGCGCGAAGGTTCTGGTTGATGGCTTCCCCGGCAAGGGAGTTCAGCACGATGTCGACGCCTTCCCCTTGAGTATCTTCAAGAATTTCTTCAGCAAACGTGAGCGAGCGGGAGTCGTAAAGATGCTCTATGCCCATCAGACGCAGGAAGTCACGCTTCTCTTCAGAGCCCACCGTGGCGTAAATTTCAGCGCCCAACCATTGGGCAATTTGCAGAGCGGCAATACCCACGCCGCCTGCCGCGCCATGAATCAACACTTTCTCGCCCGGCTCCAAACGTGCCAGGTGTTTCAGCGCGTAGTACACCGTAAAGAAGGTCGTCGGAATGGTCGCGGCAGCGGCAAAACTTACGCCTTCCGGTAGCGGCGCCACCGCATGTTGGCTGGCAATCAGCCGGTCACTGAAGCTTGCCGGGCCAAAGCCAACGACGGCTTGTCCTGGGGCCACGTGAGTGACGTTGTCACCTACGGCAACGACTTCACCGGAGAACTCAAGACCCAGCGTTGGCCCGGCAAAGCCGTTCTCAATCGCTTCATCAGAGAGCAGGCCAAGGGTATACATCACGTCACGGAAGTTAAGCCCCGTGGCCTTGACCTTGATTTCAACCTCATCGGCCTTGAGCGCAGGCAGTTCACGCGGGCGCCACTGTAGCTGGCGTAATTGGCCGGGAAGTGCAAAGCCTAGCGTCATTGCTTGCCGTGCAGGCGTGTCGGCATCAACTACCTGCTGAGGCGCTGGGGCCGACAGTGTGCGTAGACGCGTAGCAAAGCGTTCGCCCTTGGCATTGATCACCACTTCGTTTTCACGATCCGGTGCTATCAGCGATGCAGCCCATGCACTTAATGCAGCATCGCTAACGTCGTAAGGGATATCCAGCAGGCTGGCTGTATGACCAACGGCTTCATTGGCAAGCGAGCGGCCAAAGCCCCAGAACGCGGCATCATCAAACACGCAGGCAAGCGCTTGTGGCGATTGCCAAAGCAGGCTGACCCCTTGGGTCGTGAGCCATAGCGTTGCAGCCTCAAGCCCTTTTGCTTCAAGTGCAAGGCTCCACTGCTGGGCACGGTGGCAGCGCAGCGTTTGTACCTCAATACCGCTACCTTTCAGGCCGCGCAGATCAATCACGTTAAGTGCTTGGGCGGTATCACCAAACTCGGCTAGCGTCTCATCTAAAAGAGCTTCAGGCAGGCTTTCGCTCTGCTTAACCATGACCTTGGCCTGGCGCGCGGTAAGCGCTTCAGACAGGCGCGCAGCCAGTACCTCATTGGTCTGGTCGGTCACGATGAGCTGACAAGGCATCGCCTGTGAATGCTCTGTTTTTTCAGCGGTCGAAGAAACCGGCACTTGAGCGTGCAACAGGTAAGCGCCGTTCAACCCTTCTTCGAGCTCTATGGGCGCTGAAACGTTAAAGCCCTGAGCATTTAGCCACCCACTAAGCGTTTCCTGCTCCAGTGCCGTTTGATCAATACCGGGCGTGGCTAGCACATCGTCCAGCCAGCGGCTGGGGGCGATGGCGACCACCATGATATGCGCGCCGGGGGCGAGCTGAGCGGGTAGGGTTTCAACCAACTGATGCGTACGGGCAGGCTGAGTGACATCCGCGCTGATAAATGCCAGCTGGGCTTTTTCAGCATTGGTCAGTGCTTGGGGAGCATCATCCAGCGGCTGCACGTCGATAAGCGGGAAACGTTCCTGTAGCTGCTCGGCCTGATGGCGGGCGCTATCATGGGTTGTTATCGCCCGGTAGCGATAGTTAGTGGCCTGACGTGCGTTGGTTAGCTGCTCTAGCAGGCGCTGGCCCAGCGCAGGCGCACAGGGCCCTGCTTCAAGCAGAGACAAACGTTCACCCGTGCCGAGTGAACCAAGCGAGGTCTCCACCAGGCTGCCAAGCTCGCTGGAAAGAAGCTGCCAGCCGCTTTCGCCCACTAACACGCGGTTAAGCCTTGCCAGATGCTCGGCAGAAATATCCAGCGTTTCAAGCTGGGTAGCACCGCTTTGTAACGCTTGGCGGTGCAGGCCAAGTCGGCCTACCAGATGAATAGGGGCAAAGTAGTCGGGGTAATCCTGTACCAGCAGTTGCCAGATGGTTTCCGGCGGCAGCTGCTCGTCGTTACCTTCTACTTCCAAGCCTTGCTGGGCAAACGCTTCGCTCAGACTATCCAGCAGCGGAGCAACTTCCTGGGCATAGCGTTGACCGGTATGTTCAGCATAGCTTTCGCTTAATCCGGCCAGACGGGCCAGGGCTTCCGCTGGCAGCGGCAGAGTGTTGGCCTCAAGCGGGGCAGGGGTAAGCTCGATATCCAGATAGCTAAACTGCTGATGATGAGCACGGTTCAGGCGAATCGCCTTGAAACGCGTTTGGCTAAGCACGGCCACGGCACGGCCTGCGGCATCAAAAAGCTCAAAATCGGCGGTAAACGAGTGGGGCGCGCGCTTGCCCATGACCGCACGGGCAATAACCGGCGCACCTGCTTCGGTATTGACCTGAATGCGGCCAACACGCACAGGCACAAACGCAAGCTGGGCGGCAAACTCACTATGCTGAGCCAGCAGCGGAATAAACAGCTGGAAGGCGCTGTCCAGAATGCCGGGGTGCACGTGAAGCGTAGAAAGCTGCGCCTGAACATCGCTGGAAAGTTCAATCGCGCCGATCACAGCATCTTCTTCAATCCAGCCGTGGCTGATCGCCTGGAAGGCGGGGCCGTAGTGCAGGCCGATTCGCTCAGCCATCTGCAGGTGATTCTCAAGCGTATAGTCTGGCGCTCGCTCAGGCAGTACAGGCGCCTGGCGGTTGAGCAGAAAGCCGCGGCTTTCGCGCATGTTGCGGGCGACCGCGTTCAGCTGCCATTCGTGGCCGTTGGCCGGCTCCCGGGAGTGGATGGTAATGCGCCCATCGTCGGGGCCAAGCGTCAGGCGCATGGTGCGACCATTGGGGCCGTCCAGCAGCAGCGGCGCGCGGATCTCCAGCTCTTCGATATCCAGAAGTGGGTTGTCGTGTTGTTGAAGCGCTGCGGCCAGAGTCAGCTCTACAAAACCCGCGCCGGGGAATACGGCACCTTCGCCAACCACGTGATCGGCAAGCCAGGGCTGGCGCTTGGTATCCAGTTGGCTTTCCCAGGTGTGGTCCTGTTGGGCAAGCGGGTAGCCCAGCAGAGGATGCTGGTAGTAGCGTGAAAGCAATCCCTGGCTATCCTGCGTACTACTTACCCAGTGGCGAGTGTGCTGCCATGAGTAGCGCGGTAGCAGGACATGCTGGCCTTCCACTGGGAATAAATGGCGAACATCAAGCCCTAGCCCGCTTAACAGCAGCTGGCTCACGCTTTGCTGTAACATTTCAGGGCCGGGCTTATGGCGCTCAAGCGTACCGATCACAAGCCCCGTACGCTCTTGCTGGCGCAGTGACTCGTTCAAGTAACGGCGCAGAATGGGGTGGGCGCCAATCTCTACAAATACGTTGTAGCCCTGTTCGATCAACGCTGTAGCGGCATGGTCAAACAGTACCGGCTCGCGGATATTTTTCCACCAGTAGGTGGCGCCAAGCTCCGTGCCCTGGCTGATTTTTCCGGTTACCGTTGAATAGTAAGGAAGCTCTGTCTGGCGGGGCGTGATGCCTGCCAGCGCTTCAATCACACCGGCCTGGATGGTGTCCATAGCCGGGCTGTGGAAGGCGTAGTCCAGCGGCAGGCGCTTGGCAAAAACGCCCTGATCGCTCAATTCTGCTTCAAGTATTACCAGCTGCTCGCGCTCACCAGCCAATGTAATGCCTTTGGGGCTGTTAACGCCTGCCAGGAAAACCTGGTCAAATTCAGGGCGGGCAAGCCAGGGCGCGATATCCTCGGCGCTCATGGCCACGGCCGTCATTTCACCCAGACCGCGGGTTTTACCCTGATAAAAGCTGCGGTAGTAAATCACCTTTACCGCATCTTCAAGGCTCAAACTGCCCGCCGCCCAGGCGGCAGCCACTTCACCCACGCTATGTCCAAATACTGCAGAGGGAACAATCCCTTGGTCTTTCAACCATTCGGTCAATGCGACTTGCAGGGCAAACAGGGCAGGCTGAGCGATTTCGGTAAGCTCAAAGCGGTTCTCACCATTTTGACCGGTCAGCTCATCACGCAGCGAAAAATTCCCATACTGCTGGAACAGGCTATCCACGCGGTCAATGGCATCAGAAAATACTGGCGCTGTGTCCAGAAGATCGCGGCCCATGGTTTCCCATTGGCAGCCATTACCGTCATACACGAACACTGGACCACGCGCGTTGGTTAACCGTTCAAGCGTAGTGACGGTAGTGACGCTGGGGGTGTTTTCACCCTCGGCGAACTGACCAAGCGCTGAGGCGGCTTCTTCCGGCGTTTGGGCAAAGCAGAGCGCACCAAAAGCATGCGGCTCGCGGCGGTTGTAAAGCGTATGGGCGATATCGTAAAACGCGCTGTCGGCATTTTTCAGATAAGCCGCCAAGCTGCGGGCGCTATCAGTCAGGGCATCCTGGCTTTTTGCACTAAGCCGGATAGGCAGTGCATGTGCAGGCGCCACGGTAGGTGTTGAGGTTTTTTCAGGCGCACTTTCCAGTATGACGTGGGCGTTGGCGCCGCCAAAACCAAAGGAGTTGATGCCGATCACCAAACGGCCCTGTTTTTTCAGGGGCTGCGCCTTGGTGACCACATGCAGGTTCCACTCATCAAACTTGATGCGCGGATTCAATTTGCGAATCCCGATGGTAGCGGGCACTTCACGGTGCTGCAGGCTATACAATGCCTTGGCAAGCCCGGCCACGCCCGAGGCGGTTTCCAGATGGCCAACGTTACTTTTGACCGAGCCAATAAGCAGCGGCGACTGGCGGTGTTTACCCAACGCTTCGCCAATCGCACGGGTTTCGATCGGATCGCCCACGGCGGTACCCGTACCATGAGCCTCAAGGTAGTCGATCTCATCGGGCGTAATGCCAGCCTGCTCGTAGGCGCGGCACATCAGGTCGATCTGGGCGCTGGGGTTGGGCACCGTAAGGCCCGATTTATGGCCATCGGTATTCACGGCAGAACCGGCAACCACGGCCAGAATATTGTCGCCATCAGCGATAGCCTGATCATAGTCCTTCAGCAAAAACAGCCCGGCACCTTCTGAGCGTACGTAGCCATTGCCCGCTTCATCGAACACCTGGCAGCGGCCTGTCGGCGAGAGCATGCTGGCCTTCGAGAAAATGATGAAGCCGTAAGGGTGCAGATGCAGGCTGATACCGCCCGCCAGCGCCATGCTGGTTTCGCCGCTGCGAATGGATTGGCAGGCCTGATGAAACGCCACCATGGCCGACGAGCAGGCGGTGTCCAGCGACATGCTGGGGCCGCGCAGGTCAAACACGTAGGAAAGGCGGTTTGAAGCAATGCTTGAGGTGTTACCCGTGGCGGTGGAGGCATCAATGGCCGCCATGTCATCCGCCATGCGGTATGAGTAATCAAGGCTGGCAACGCCCAGGAACACGCCACAATGGCTACCACGCAGGCTGCTGGGCACGATGCCCGCGCTCTCGATGGTTTCCCAGGCGAGTTCCAGCAGCATGCGCTGCTGGGGGTCCATATTGGCCGCTTCACGCGGGGAGATGCCAAAGAACTCGGCATCAAAGCCGCTGATATCGCCAAGGCTGCCCGCGGCAAAGGTGACGCTGGTGCCTGGGTGACGTTTATCTGGATGCCAGAAGGCATCATGGCTCCAACGGTCGGGGGCTACTTGGGTGACTAAATCTTTTTCGGCTTGCAGGTCCTGCCAGAACGTTTCAGGGGTTGTGCCTGGGAAACGATGGGCGGCGCCGATAATGGCAACGCGTTTAGTCATTCTTGCTCCTGAGGTTCTGGTTCTGCCTTGATCACATTGCTACTTATATCGTGTCCAAACGCTTGTTTAAATAGCTGGACGCCAAGTTCATTGGCTGCCAACGCACGCTGGTTTGGCGATACGTCGTCTGGGGGCATGTGCGCCTGTATCTGGCGCCGCGCTTGAGATGGCCCCTGAAAATCAGTTGACCATATCATGTACGGTGTAGTGCCAGTCGGGGGCGAAAAATACCGATATGCTGCGGGTAAAATGGGGACGTGATCGCCGTACCAGCCCAGCAGCCCCGGCCGTTTCGCCTCGCTTAATGCATTTTTGACACTTGCCAGCATTTTGTCGGCCTCACCCAGATGACGCAAATACACCGCTAAATCGCGTAAATGCGTGGGTAGTGGCCAGGGGGCCGTTGGCAGCGCCGCTGCCAAGCTTTCCTGAAGCGGCGCTTCCAGATGCAGTGGGCCATGGTTTTCCATGGTAATCACGAACACAAAGACTGGCCTATTATCGCTATCTTCAAGCAGTCGTCCAACCTTTCGTGCAACAGCAAGGTCGCCAATGTACTGCCCATGTTTATCGCTGCTTTCAAAACTGCTGATATCGATAAATTGATCAAACCCCAGTTGGGGGATCACTTTATGGCGCATATAGAAGCTGGCAGGGTAGGGGTGAATACATACCGTGCGATAGCCAGCCGCCTTGAACGTGCCGGCCAAGCTTGGCAGCGGGTGACGCGACAGCGTGCGGTAGGGGTTGAACTGGCGCGGCCCCCAAACGCTTGGCGTAAGCCCGGTAAGTACAGCGCATTCTGTGCGAACGGTGTTGGCGCCCCAGGCGGGTACGGTTAGCTCGCCGTGTTGCAGGGCTTCTGCGCGTGTGGCGTCAAAATGCGCAAGTAGGCTGTCGGCAATATCGGGATACCAAGGGCGGGGGTCAAAAAAAGACTCGCTCTGAATCAATACCACATTCTTCACAAGCGTGCTGGAAGTGCCGGGCGCGGAGCTTGCGGTATTTAGCGAGTTGGATAATTGATAAAACGGTGACTGCTCAGGTGTTGGGGGCGAGGAGCGCATAAGCGCTATGCCGTAAGCCCATAGGCTGGCAAATGGCCCTAGCTGGTCCATATCTTCAACCGGGTTCAGCGTGATAGGGGCAAGCGCCCGAAAGCCCAGCACTACTAAGGCCGCGCCTGACAAAATAAGCAGGCCCGCATGGGTAATAAAAGGGAGCCCGCCCCACTGGGTAATAAGCGATGGCTCCCAGTAAAGAAATCCACCGATAGCGGCCGCCCCAGCGCTGCTGGCAGCAATGGCCAGGCCGGTACCGAAAAAGGGGACATAGAGACGCGGGTGGAGAAGCGCATCCCAGAAGTATTCGAAATCGTGGCAGATAAACGGCTCACACAGGGTGCTTGATTTGGTGTTGCTGGATTGAACCACTACCAGTTGCAGCGCCAAAATAAAAATTACTGCAAACCAGGGGCGCTGGAGCACCAGAACAAAGATCCCGAACAGCAGCAGCCAACTGCCCAGATGAACACTGTTGGCCGCCATGCCGCGCCGCCAGAACGGTTGTGGGCGTGGGTTAAGCAGTGCTTCAAACACTACCGTTCCCAAGAGCCCTATCAGTAGCGGCCATAAAAGCGGCAAAGCCAAGGAGGTGGTCATTTCAAGCGCCTTCCTGATGGTCGGTATGGTCAAAGCCCAGGCGTTTGATGAACCATTGGGAAACAGCAGCGGGGAGTACTGCCAGCCACCAGGTGCCAAAGTTAAGCGGGAAAGGAAAGCTGATGCGCGCTCGATTTGTATCAATGCCTTGCTTGATTACCTTGGCGGCTCTTTCCGGCGGCCATTCGAAAGGCTTGGGCCCAGGCATGGCATTGCACATGGGCGACGTTACATAGCCGGGCATTACCACGGTCACCCCAATGCCGTGAGGCGCCAACAAACCACGCAGCCCTTCGCCGTAGGCTTTGATACCTGCTTTGCTGGCGCTGTACGTGGGCGTGGTGGGCAGACCATGCCACCCGGCCAGCGAGCTGATGAAGACCAGTTGGCCGTGGCCGCGGGCCTTCATGGCAGGCACCAGGAGCTGGGCCATGGCGATAGGGGTTTTCAGGTTGATATCGATAAGTGCCTGAACGTCGTCCCACGGCTCTAACTGTCCTGGCGCCTGGGGGTGTGTGTTTTTACCGGCATTGGCAATCACGATATCGGGCGTGTGCTCGGCACACAACGTTTGAAGCCACTGCGAGAGCGCTGTCTCATCGGTTAGGTTAACAGAGGACGTGGTTACCTCAGCGCCCAGTTCGCGACAAGCTTCCGCCAGAGTCGCTAATGCCGCTTGCTGTCTGCCGTGTACTATTAGATGGGTATTCTGATTTGCGTAGGCGCGGGCAAGTGCGCCGCCAATCGCGCCGGTTGCGCCGGTAATCAGTACGCAGCGTTTGGGTAAAGCGTTAACAGAAGCGCTCAAAGCAGTTTCTCCAGCGGCGATGGGCAGGCTTCCAGTATGTGGGCAGCATTATTTACCGCGAGATCAATACTGGGCTGGCAGTAAAAGCCGCCGTTGACCTGCACGGTATGCATCACCGTGTTACGAAAATAGTTAAACAGCTGTTGACTTGGCGGTGGCGGCTGGTTCCAGAATTCATCCAGGCTCTCCGGATAGGTGAGACCGGCAAGGTTATAGATCGGGTCGCTAAGTGCAAAGGTGGGGCACTGTTTTTCAAGCGACACAAACCCGACAGTGCTATTCACCGTGACAACACCCACGGCGTGCTTGATCAGGGCGTCCAGATTGCCGGATTCCAGATAGACAATGCGCCCTTCCAAGCCGTAAAACCGGGATAACTGCTCGATGATACTAGGATAGTTGACCAGCCCCATGTCCAGCGGATGATTTTTAATGCACAGCAATGCATCACTTGGTGCATGCTCTGCAAAAGAGCCCATGACATGATCCATCACTTCCTGCATGTTGGCATAGGGCGAGTGATCGCGGATCTGGGCGTCGGTATTCAGCTGTAGTGGCAGTATGAAGTAAGGCCTGGCGCTTTCGATAAGCGTCTTGATGCGCTGGGCGTCTCTGGGCTTCCATTTTTTTAGCAGTGTGAAGCGTTTGATATAGCCCATGTATTCGACCGGGGCGGTGATCGGTGCATGATTACGATAGCGCGGCACCACCACCGGGTTGGCAAGCCCCGCCAAGTGATAGCCAATGTCATGCAGCGCGCGAATTTTAAACGATGATCGAAAACGTACCGGTGGCGGTAGTTCGGGCAGTGCCTTGCCCGTTTCATAAAACCAGTTGGGGTCGCGGGGCAGAAGCGAGTGACCGTTCACGCCATCGCGTTCCAGTGTGATCCAGAAGGGACGAAAGTAACCTTCTTCAAACACGTGGGTGCGTACGCCTGCTTTGGGCGCATTTTCAACGGCCGGCCTATGAATGGGTCGACGGTCACCAAACATTACCTGATCGGTAATTCCATAGCGTTGCCATAGCGCTTCAATATAGGCAGGCAGCTCGCTTAGCGGCTCACGGAACAGGTGGCTCTCGCTGTGGGTGCGCTGCCAGTAGGCCATGTCGCCAGCGTTGAAGTTGACCTTTACCACGCGGTGCCCATCGTCGGTAAGCCGACGCGCCAAACGTTGGTAGAAGGGCGAGCAGACCCCCTGTAAAAATAAGAATGCGCGCTTTTGCTTCAACTCAATGTCTTCCAATCAATAAATTGCGGTATAGCCGATAAAGACGCTGCTTCCATGTCAGCGCCGGTTGCTGTGTTCTTGCCTGTTCCAACAGACTAACGACGGTTTCCGCGTTGCAGAGCTGGCGGCTCAACGGATCGACATAGCTTGGGTAGAGAATTAGCGTACCTGCTACCAATGCATCAAGCGTAAGGAGGCGAGATCGGCGCTGGCAGTGCATGGCGTCCTGCGTTAATCCCCAACCAGCATAAAACGGCATGCCATAGGTAACTACTTGGCGGTGGCGTAAAAGCGCCTCAAACCCCGTCAGCGAACTCATGGTGTGAACCGCATCGACTCGCTCTAATAAGGAGGCGATATCCACGTGGCTGGCATCCAGATCATACAGACGTTTGGCACCAGGTTCGAGTGCACCTATGCGAGCGCCGGTGATAACATCCGGGTGAGCCTTATAGATGATGAACGCCTCTGGGTTAGCCTTACGCACTGCACGCAGCAGAGCGCTATTGGTGCGTATCTCGGGCGAACCGGTAGCAATGGAGGCGTCGCTTTCCACCTGGCCAGGTACCAAAATGGTTAACCTGTTTGCTGGCAGCTCAATAGTGCCTTGCCCGCGCACGTTATACTTGGAAAGCTTGAGTGCTACCAGTCGCTCACGCAAGTGAGCGGCGCGCTCGAGCAGGTCATCGCTGAATATCGTGTGCTGAAGCAGCGTTTCCAGGTCACTTGGCCGGCTTGGATCGTAATAAATGCCTTGAGCATCAATCACCAGCGACAGCGGCTGGGTAAGATCAACACCCAGCCCGACCGAGCGGATAAAGCCATCCTCTATGCGCCACAGATGTGGCATAAGAGCAGCGTGCTGCTGTTCGAATGCCTGATCAATACGGCTTGACCATACTAAAAGTTTTTGTTCGGGCAGCGTGGCCGGCAGCGCTTCCTGATAAGTTACACGGGCAGCGCTGCCGGTGAAGTGATGAATAAAGCGCCGTTTCCAGGATGAAAAGCCGCAGGCCAGCCATTCGCCTCGTAGCCGTTCCTGCTGGCGTTTCTGATCGGCAATCAATGCAATGGTGTCTTCAAGGGTAGTTGGCGTGAGCGTGTAGGGATTAACGTAGCGCGTATAACGTAAATAAGCCGCAGCAAATACTTCATTAAGCATACGTTGGGCACGGCGGCGCGTGCAGGGCAGGCGGTCCTGAGTGAGCCCCCAGCCGGCATAAAAGGGCAGACCAAAGCAGTGTACGCGCTTGCCAGCCAGCAGAGCTTCAAACCCCAATTGGCTGGTGACCACATAAACCGTATCCACCTGATCAAACAGTGCCCAGGGATTGATGTCTTCACTCACCACTTGGCAGCGCGGGTGTGTTTGTGCATTAAGGAGATGGCCCTGTTTTTTACCGGCAATAACGTCAGGGTGAATCTTGATCAGGATCTCCGCTTCGGGATGATTTTCAAGCGCGGTGTTGAGCATTTCATCAAAGCTGTCTGCCCTTGCTCCGCCATACTCAATAGACGCATCGCCTGCGGTTTGATCCACTACCAGTACACTTGCCTTGGGGGGGAGGTTGGTAGTGCGGTCCGGGGCGTGGTTATATTTTGAAAGTCGGTAACGGACGATTTGCTGGATGCACCGCTCGGCTTGATTGAGCTCGTCTTCTGTAAACGTGGCAGTATTAAGCCAGTTCTCCAGATCCGAGGGCCGCGAGGCATCGTAGTAGATGCCGGTGTAGTCGACTACCAAGCTGTGCGCTTGATAACCCATAACGCCTAGACCCAGCGAACGCAAAAAACCGTCCTCCAGGGCGATATAAGGTATCTTGTGGCGCTTGGCGTAGTGCCTTGCATAAATACTGGTAGACTTTACCCCCCAGCCGAGTACGGCATCGGGCTTTTTTTGTAATGGCCGCAGCCGGGAGAAGCGGCTAAATTCAGACAGCAGGACGGGAAGGGTATCGATTCTGCCAATACCAGCGGAAGTGTAGCCTGCCGTGTATTTCGCCATGGGGTATACTTCGTTAGTCTAGGAACTGAGATCAGCGAGCGAACATACGTGAAATACACCCGCTTATCAATTCAGCGCAGTAAGTGCTCACTTATCTAAACCGGTTTGAATAAGTACTCGAATACATTAAAAAAATTGCTTTAAATTATTTTTAATTAAAGCGCAAAATAACCATTCTTTTAGAAATTATATTTAACAAATACAATTGTTGTAGATCAAGTAATTGATTGTATTAAAAAGGATATTGGGTTTTGCTGTCTTGCCTGCTGAAAAAAATGTGCTCTTTTAGTACGCTGAGGGGCCGGCTTCTGCTGGGGCTTTTAGCGACTTTGTTGATACTGATATCGGTGTTGCTGGGGTTGGCATGGCAGGTGGGCAAGGCCATGGTGTTTGAAGCCAATATCACGCACCTGCGTTATGAAGCGCGCCTGCTGGCGGATGAAGTCACTCAGCAGGTTGACCTGCGTTTTCAATCGCTTCAACGGCTGAGTGACATTCTTGGCTATAGCGATGACCCGGAGTGGTTGAGCTATGAATTGGGCCATAACGATACACTCATGGCCTGGTTTGACGGCATCGTTGTGATTGACCGCTATGGTCACGTGGTTGCCGATTGGCCAAATGTAGTGGGACGCGTAGGGCTCGATGTCTCCGATACCGAATTTTTCAAGATGGTGCGCGGCACCCGGCAGCCGCATATGAGCGAGCCGTTTATAGGTCGGGCCAGTAAGGCGCCCATGGTATTGGTTAGCGTACCCCGTATTAATGAAAGCGGGGAGTTTGTCGGCATGATTGGCGGCAAACTCAGCCTGGATGCTGGGGGGCTGTTTAACCGTTTGGCAAAAGTGCGCTTGGGTGAGCAGGGCTATGCGGGGGTAGTCGCCGCCTCGGGCACTGTCTTGTATCACCCCGACTCTTCGCTTATTAATACTGATGTGGTTGATGTCATCGTTAATCCTCTACTGGATCTAGCACTTGATGGCTGGGAGGGGGGCGGAGTTGGCACGCTGCTCAGCGGGCAGTTGGGCCTGCAATCCTATACCCAGATCTGGCCGGCCAACTGGATTATCGGGCTTTATTTGCCCGCTGAGCAGGCGCAGCTGCCGTTGTCGGGCTTTATTCGTAGGCTTGCGTGGATATGGCTATTTCTTGCCATACTTGTCATGCCGCTTTTATGGTGGGTTTTGGCGCGCATTCTAGTACCGCTCAATCATTTGGAGACCCAGATAGGCGAAGTGGGCCTGGGACAGCGCCAGCACATTAGCCTGGCCACCAGCATGCATGAATTACAGCAAGTGGCTTCTACTTTTAACCGCGTGGAAAGCGAGCGTCAAACGCTTGTTGAGCATCTTCACGAGCGGCAGGCTTTCCTGGACACGGTATTAAGTGCCGCTCCACAGGGCATGTTTGTTGCCAACTTTGATGGCGCGATTACCTATATGAATCCGGCGCTGCTTGACATACTGGGCATCTCGTCTGATTGGAGCATGAGGGCATTGCTCGCGCGTATTCATGCCGATGACCGTAACGGCGCTCGCGACATGTGGCAGTACAGTCTTGGCAACGGCAGCGATTTTGTGCGTCAGCTGAGATTTACGCGCTTGGATGAGGAAGTGCTGTGGCTGGACGTCCATGCGCGAGTGGTTTTACTCACTCAGGGCGGTCATTCGCTTGGGTTGGTGGGTGTGGTGAAAGATATTACCGAGCGCCGCGAGCAGGAGGCGCTGCAACGTTGGGAGGCCGAACACGACCCGCTGACCGGACTGTTAAACCGACGAGGGTTTGAACGCCGCTTGGAAGAGGCCTTTGCCGATTTCAAGAAAACCAGTACGCCTTCTGCACTGTTAATGTTTGATTTGGACCATTTCAAACCGATTAATGATGAAGGCGGCCACTCCTTGGGTGATGAAATGCTGCGCCGCATTGCCCAGATAGTGGCTTGGAAAGTGCGCCGAAGTGACCATGTGGCACGCCAGGGAGGGGATGAGTTTGGCGTGTTGCTGCCCAGTTGCACTTTGCCACAGGCACAGCTAATTGCAGAATCATTACGCCAGGCTGGCAGTGAAGTTTCTGTGAGCCATTTAAATAAAGAGTACCGCGTAACGTTAAGTATTGGTGTTACCAGCTTTAATGATAGTGACACCCGTATCGAAGAAATACTTTCTCGGGCGGATGCGGCCAGCTATGAGGCTAAGGGAAAAGGCCGCAACAGCGTAGTGATTAAACCAACATCCGAGAAGAATGCTCCTACGCTGTTCAAGTAATATTGGATAGAAGTCTGGGTTTACGATTTGGTCTTCCCTCATTTCAATTCAAAAAATTATAGATAACCCCGAATACAAGAGCTTGCTGAATTGGTTGAGACAACTCTGTGAACCTACTTGAACTGTTTACTCAAACGCTGGATATCACCTTACCTGTGTTTGCTATGGTTTTTCTAGGTATTGGCCTAAAGCGCCTTGGCTGGATTGATCGAGCATTTGTGTCTACGGCCTCAGCGCTGGTCTTTAAGGCCACGCTACCTACGCTGATTTTTCTTAGCTTGATAAAAGCGGATATTAGCGTGGCATTGGATATCTCGCTGATGCTGTTTTTCGCCGCCGCGACACTTGGTCAATTTCTGTTGAGCTGGTTATGGGCGCGTTACCGCATTCCCTATGCCGAGCGGGGTATCTATGTTCAGGGAGCCTTTCGTGGTAACTGTGGGGTGGTGGGGCTGGCCTTGGCAGCCGGAATGTACGGCAACTATGGGCTTTCGGCAGGTAGTTTGCTGGTGGGCGTAGTCATTGTGATGTACAACGCATTATCAGTTGTAGTATTGGCGACATATCAGCCGGGGCAGGCGACCGATTGGCGAAGCATCCTCAAGCATATTGCCACCAATCCGTTAATTATCTCGGTAGTGGTAGCCTTACCGTTTACAGCGCTTTCCATTTCACTACCCAGTTGGTTGATGACCTCGGGGGAATACTTTGCCTCGCTTACACTGCCACTGGCGCTGATTTGTATTGGTGCCACGCTTTCGGTTTCAAGTATTCGAGACAAAAGCGAAGTGGCTTTCAGCTCCAGCATTATGAAAATGGCGGTTCTTCCCGTACTTTCGACCGTTGCCGCCTGGCTGATGGGCTTTAAAGACGAGCAACTCGGCTTGCTGTTTCTCTTCTTCGCCAGCCCCACCGCCGCGGCCAGTTTTGTAATGGTGAAAGCCATGGGCGGCAACGCGGCCCTGGCCGCCAACATCATCGCCATCACCACTCTGATGGCGAGTATTAGTATTACCCTGGGAATTTTTGCCCTACGGATGCTCGGCTGGATATAAGAAGCAGCTTAAGCGGGTTGGAGTGTTATCTGGAACACGCTATACTATGTGCCCCTTCTGTAAGCAAAGTCCCTGTAGCTCAGTAGGATAGAGCAGCCGCCTCCTAAGCGGCAGGTCGCAGGTTCGACTCCTGCCAGGGACGCCAACGGGCATTCTTCACAAGTCCTGAGAAAGCCAAAAATAGAGTGTAATACTCTGAAATACTAAGATTTTTAGCCCTCCTTGTTCCTCAGCGTTCCTTTCAAATCCAGCTTCCAAGTGGTATACAGAATGGTATATACCTCCATTCGGAAATACTCGATATACCATCATGGCGCTAACCGTTCGACAAATAAACGCAACCAAGCCCGGCACGAAAATTGTCACCCTTTCAGATGGCCTGGGATTAGAACTTAGGATCTGGCCCGATGGCCGCCGTGGCTGGCGTCTGCGCTACACACGCCCCAACGGCAAACGCAACATGACCAGCCTTGGTAAGTACCCTGATATAAGCCTTGCTGAAGCCCGAGAGAAGCGCACCGATATAAAGCGCTTGCTTGCTCAGGGAATCGACCCAGTAGAGCAGAAGCAGGACGATAAACGTAAGCAGCAATACGCCTCACAGAATACGTTCAAGGTGTTGGCCATGGAGTGGCACGCTTCCATGGTGCCGCGTTGGAAAGAAACGTCTAAGCGGGCTAACGACAGTAAGCGCGTGCTTGAGATGTATGTCTTTCCTAAGGTGGGAGAGCGCGCCATTGAAACCATCGTGCCGCTTGAATGGCTCGAAATCCTGCGCAGCCTGGAAGACGCTGGCAAATTCGAGCAGAGACGCCGCCTTCATGCTTTTTGCCGCGACATTTACCGCTTTGCCATCATAACGGGCCGCGCTCGTTACAACCCCCTTACCGACCTGAATACGGCGCTCAAGCCCTACAAGCGGGGAAGCTTTCACCATATCCCCCAAGACGAGCTACCCGAGCTTGTACGCGATATTGAGGCATACGATAAAAGCCCCATTGTGCGCATTGGCCTCAAGCTTCTACTGCTAACCGCAGTGCGCCCCGGTGAACTGCGTATGGCCGAGTGGAAAGAGTTCGACCTACAAGCCGCCGTTTGGAAGATCCCCGCCGAGCGCATGAAGATGGGCAGGGCGCACCAAGTGCCACTGCCTACCCAGGCCGTTGACGAGCTGCGCTACCTGCACAAGCTGACAGGTACGTTCAAATTGCTTTTCCCAGGCCGGAACAACCCACGTAAGCCGCTATCTGATGCGGCGTTTGGCATGGCACTCAAGCGCATAGGATACGAAGGGCGACACGTGCCCCACGGTACTCGCCATGTAGTGGCCACCGGGCTAAAAGAGCTTGGCTACCCAAGGGAATGGATTGAGCTACAGCTATCGCACAAGCTGCCAGGCATTGAAGGTGTTTACACCCATGCCCAGCACATGGCCCCGGATCAGCGCCCTGCGATGATGCAGTTTTGGGCGAACTACCTAGATAACATTAGCGCTGAGGTTTAAATGCGACTCAAGCTACCTATTAATTGCCCTAATTGCGGATCGAAAACCCGTACTAGATCGAGCCGGAAAATGGCAGAGGGGTATCATGTTTTATATCAAGAATGCACTAACGAGAAGTGTGGCAATAAGTTTAAAGCTGACGAGGTATTCAGTGACACGACAATCGATGCGGTGGCGGAAAATTTCGGTTTAATGGGCTTAAACCCTGATGCATGTGCGTTGATGATCATCGATCAGCAGCAAGCGGATATGTACTATCCCGTTTTTAGAAAGCGCAATAACGAGCGCGCAGAGTACAACATGTTTCGGCTGTTGAGTGCATGGCGTGAGAACTCGCTGCCCATCATCCATGTTCGTCATCTCTCAGGTGATCCAGACTCTCCCTATTCCCCCGGCCATCCTGGTGTGCGTTTTAAACTTGGTTTAGAACCTCTCGCTAACGAGAAGATTTTCGATAAAAGCATCACGGATGCCTTTTTACGCTCCAACATCGAGGATTGGCTGCTTAAGCGATCCATTCGCCAACTCGTGGTGGTGGGATCGAGCAGTGAAGGTGCAGTAGAGGCGACGGTAAGAAGCGCCTCTAACTTAGGGTTCACCGTATGGGTTCCTGATGACGCTTGCTACACCTTCGAGAAATTCAGTTACGACGCCGTGGATATTCTTCCCGAAACTGTCCATACCCTTGCCATGACGAACTTGCACCAAGGTAACTCCACGGTAGTGGATACTACGTTGGTGCTTCACGCGATCGAGCACGCCACGTCTGCCAAAAGTGGTAAAGGGAAAGGCCAGCGCCACCACTGAGAGATGGTCAGAACGGCTGCGTGTTGTAAGATTCGCCATTTCTACAACAGAGAAAAATCGAGTCATTTTATTTCATAAGCTATTGAATTTTAGTAATTAAAAGTATTTAACCATGGGTTTTTTATTTGGGCGCTTCACTACACATGGGTGGTGAAGCGCCTTTTTGTTGTATGTCCATACAGTGTTTACAGCAGGTGTTTCTGGCCGTCCTGCCTGTTCCTCGTCAAGCTGTTGGTGTCTTGAACGCAACGCTTGTCACGCCATCTATCAACGCGAGGAACTCACCACATGACACACCTTAGAACCTCCTTTCGACTCTCAGGGCTCCCCTTGTGATGACAATCGAAGCACACGCAGCGGATAGGGCGTTGTGCGGGAAGATTGGCACAACGGCCACCGATGGCGTGCCCCACTGACAACCGTCAAGCTTCATAGGGCCAGTAGGGTACATACCCGGAAGACACCGCGAGGACACGAAATAATGCCTGAACTCACCACCCACACACCGCCTTTCAAAACGGTGAACAAGATCCAGCTCGGCAACCGACTGTTACGCCGTAAAGAGGTGGAGCAGAAAACCGGCAAAAGCCGCTCGGCCATTTATGACGGCATCCGCCAGGGCACCTTCCCGGCCCCGGTACCGATTGGCGGCAAAAGCGTTGCTTGGCTTGAGGAGGAGGTGGATAGCTGGATCGCCCACTGCCTCGAGGAGCGCAAACGCCAGACCCTGGAAAATCGCCCCGCACCGCTACGCATGACCGCCCAACCGCAGGAGCAACGCGCATGAGCCAATTTGAGATCACTATCAACGGCACCACGCTAAACCTAACCACTGAGGATATGGCCGCGATTGAAACTGCCATGGCGGACGCAATGCGCACCCCGCATCAAAAAACGTTCCGTAAGGGCACTACGGGTAACGTCTACGCCAAGCTATTGAACGGCCCAGGTAGTAACGGCCAGCACTTCAGTCATGGCTTGCCTGCCGGTTACATCGAAACCGACTGCTAGACCCCTAAACCCCACCAAACAGCTTTAACGCTGCTGGGCCAACGCTCAGCGGGTATGGGGAAGCTTTGTCTGTAAATCGCAAAAAGGCCCCAGCGCGGGGAGCACTGAAGCCTAAGCGAAGAAACATCAAAGGGAAGACATGAAGCATATCAAATTAAGCGTAATTTGCTGCCTCGAAGGCTTGCGAGGAACACTGAGGAATGATTATCATGGCTGTGCTGTAGCAAAATCTACAGCCGGGCGTGAGAACCCGAGTTCACAAAGGCGCTACAGCGCCCCTACCATTGCAGGCGCTTTTTTTGTACCTGTAATGCGTCCTTATGGTGGCTGTGCGTGGGCACGCTTCGGCGTGGCCGGTTTCCTTTGTGGCCGGTTTCTCACCCCGCGTACAGTCGCCTCCAATCGCGTGAGAACGGTTGTTGGTGACTCCATACACGAAGGAGTCTTACCCATGGCCAATCAAAGCCAAGGTGCGTATACGCACACCCAAATTTCCCCCTCGCAAATTGCCACTGCCTTAATCGGCACCAAACTTATTGCCTATCGCGTAAACCGTCGCCCCGAACAGCTTTCTTACCTGCTGGGACTGGTGCGCATGGCTACCGCACTTGGCCACATTTCTTCCGAAGACCATTCCCAATTAATGATCGACCTGGAACGCCTTGTTGTTGAGGAGGTGCCCCATGTCTAATCCAACGCCACGCCTTGAAGATGCGCTTTGCCTTACCGAGGCCGAGTGCCTTTTGATCGACCCCCGCGCCAGAGCAGAGGATCTATTCGACCAGTGCGAAACTCGCCTGGAAGCGGCAAGCAATCTGATGATGACGCTAAGCACACTAGATGCCCCTGGGGCCTGCGCTGATGCGCGTGACCTAGCTAATGTGGCGTTACCTGGTCGACTATTGCTTGCTGATTCACTCGATTTGCTCATGGCTGCCCGGCGAGTCGCTAAAGGCCAAGCAGCGCCTGCCAGGAAGGGGGGCGAGCATGGCTAAATCGACCGTTCAAAAGATCCAACAAGTAGCCATAGCCGCATTAAACGACGTTGAGACGTTACTAGCCGAATGGCTGCCTGATGGCATCCGCCAGGGTAGCGAGTGGGTAGCGCGCAACACGGCCCGAGACGACCAGGGTAAAGGCTCGTTTGGCGTATCACTGGCCAGCGGCAAGTGGAACGACTTTGCTGACTCAGATGCCCATGGTGGCGACTTAGTATCGCTGCTTAGCTACTTACAGGGCTGCCGACAGGTCGAGGCGGCCATGCAAATTGACCAGCGCTTAGGGCTGGGTATTTTTCAACGCAACGGTGAGGCGCAAGCCTCACCCCCCATTACCTCTACGTCTACCAAAAGCCAGCTACGCCAACAGGCAGAAGCCGAGCGCATAGCCTCCTTGCAGAAAGCGGCCCAACTCGCCAAACGGCTTTGGCAAAGCGCGCAACCGGCATGCCCTGGCCACGCCTACTTAGTGGACAAAGGCATAAGCCCTTACCGACTTCGGCAAACGCCGCAAGGCCAGTTAATGGTGCCGCTTTATGCACATGGGGAGCTGGTCAACGTTCAGTTGATCGACGCCCAAGGCAATAAGCGCTTTTTGAAAGGTGGGCAAGTGCAGGGCGCCTATGCGCCGCTTGGCCGGGTAATGCCCGGAAAGACGCTTTATGTGTGTGAGGGCTGGGCTACCGGGGCGACTATTTACGCCCATACCCGCGAGCCGGTGGCGTGTGCCATGCATGCTGGCAATCTGGAGCCAGTGGCCCGTGCCTTGTGCGAGCGGTATGGCCACCTTGAAATGGTAATAGCCGGTGATGATGACCGCGCTACCCCTGGCAACCCTGGGCGCACAGCCGCGAACGCTGCTGCATTAGCGGTGGGCGCGTTAGTGCTTTTCCCCGCTTGGCCAAAGGAAGCCCCCCATAGATTGACCGATTTTAACGATCTGGCGCGCTGGTATCGCCAGCAAGGGGGCCATGATGAGTGATAAGAAACGTGAGCAGCAAAGCCATCTTGCGTTAGTTGGCCAACCGACTGCGCCGGAGATCGACACCTTGGAGCGGCCAAGCTATGCCGTGTACGAAGGCCAGACCCTGGTAGATGGAAAGCTATTCAAAGCAGGCACATGGTTTCACGGCATCAAGCAAGGGCAGGGCGATGATATCGGCCAGCCGTTTGATTTATGGGTATGTGCGCCGCTGCATGTGGACGCTGAGACGGTTAATAGCGATGACGGTAGCGTAGGCCGCCTACTTCACTTCAAGCACCGGGGCCGCGTGGTCGAGTACGTCATGCCCATGGAAGCGCTGGCCGGTAAAGGTGAGGAGGTATTGAAAGCCCTTTTCCGGCAGGGCTTAAAGGTGGAGTACCACCAGCGCCGTTATGTGCCTGCGTATATCGCCAGCCACCACGATCTAAAGCGCGTGCTGGCCACCACCACCAAACCCGGCTGGCACGACGCCAGCGGCGCGTTTGTACTGCCTAGCAAGATCCTGGGCGGCCAGGATGTGCGCTTTCAGGATAGCGGCAAGGGGGCGCACCTGTTTTCCGAACGCGGCACGTTGGAAAGCTGGCAAAGCGAGCTGGCGTATTACTGCCAGGGGAACCCGGTACTGATTCTATCCGTGTGCTGCGCACTGGCCGGGCCGCTGCTTTCAAAAGTAGGGGTAAACGGTGGCGGCGTGCATTTGGTAGGCGATTCCTCAAGTGGTAAGTCACTGGCTCAGGCTATCGCTGCCTCAGTGTGGGGCGACCCCAGCCGTTTCGCCGCCTCGTGGGATATGTCGCGGGGCGGTATCGAGATCGAGGCATCGTCACGTAATGACACGGTGCTGATTCTGGACGAGATCAAGCGCGCCGACCCCAAACGGGTACAAGAAATGGCCTACGCCATCGCTAACGGCACCGGCAAAGGCACGATGACCCGCGAGCGGGAAGGGCGGCCCAAGCTCTACTGGCGCGTATTGGCGCTATCCAGCGGCGAGCGCTCGCTTTCTGAACATGCGGCCATATCCGGTAACGCCGCCCACGCCGGGGCAGAGCTGCGCATGGTGGACGTGAACGCGGGAACCCGCACTTATCGCGCCTTCGATGACGTACACGGCATGGACGGGGCCACCTTTCACCGGAAGCTGACCACAGCTACCGCGCACCACTTCGGTGTGGTGGGGCCTGCGTTTGTCGAACGGTTGATTAAGGAGACTGACCCCGACGTTTTCTATCAGCGCTTTGCTGAAGTGCGGGCAGGGTTCAACTCCGATGGCCCCCAGGCGGGCAGGGTGGCGGATCGCTTCGCCATCATTGGCCTAGCGGGCGAACTGGCGACCACCTACGGCATTTTGCCGTGGGAAGAAGGTACCGCAGCTAACGCCAGTCGTCAGCTATTCCGCGAGTGGGTCGCCAGCGTAGGCGATGGAAACGCAGAAGATCGTCAAATACTTAGCGCGCTATCAGACTTTATCGCTATGCACGGTGATAGCCGCTTTTCTAATATCGCTGCTGAGCTGCCCAATGCTGGTATCAAGCACCGCGCCGGTTACTACGAGATCGAGGACAGAAAGCGCTTGTATCTGTTCAACCGTGCCTCACTAACGGAAGCGGCAGCGGGCTATGGCAGAGACCGCGTGATTCGTACCCTGGAAACCTACAACGTGTTGGCCAAAACCGACAGTGGCCGCCGCCAGAAAAACTACCGCCTGCCAGGAGGAGGGAGCACGCGCTTCTTCGTCATTGATCCCGACAAGCTTGACGGCGAGCGAGGAGGCGAATGATGAAGAAGCAATTTACACGTGAACCTAGTTTTTATGGCAACACTGGCTACAACGGCAACGCCCAGCAATCACGGGGGGTTGAGGTGTTGCCTATTAATAAGAGAGGTGGCAACAAAGGCAACACATATCTTTATACCTATATATCCCCTGTGCCTACCTGTTGCCGTTTTCAAAAAGCGGCTACAGGTTGCCAAAAAAAATACCAATTAAATCAATGGTGTTGCCGGTGTTGCCACGTTGCCCGCATTTTTGAAAACAGTCAGGGGAATATTAGGGGTAGGAAGCTTGTTGATGGGCGAACTTTTTCCCATCACTTGAGACCGATGCCCCTTCCTGGCAGGCGGATTTACACCTTACTGACCACTTCCCGTTGGTGGGGCGCTGGCTCCACCGTTCCACCCGCGCACACAAGCCCAACGTGAGGCCCACATGACCGACCAGACACCGGCCACCCCTAAAGCCACTGAGCAGGAGCGACACACCATGCAGATAGACAATATGCGTTACTTCAAAGCCCCCGAGGTTGTCGATTTGGGAGTATCAGAAGCGAAGCTGGAGGCACAGATCGAGCGGGAGCGTGCCGCCTACATGGTTCGGCGCTCGAAGCTCGAGAGTGCTTCAAGCAGACTGAACAAGTTGAGGAAGACCCTAACTGCATTGAACGAGCAATCCGAGGCGTCGGATAAAGCATGGCGGCTAGATTTCGTGAAGGGATTTGGAGAGCAGAGTAAGTCGGTACGGGAGCAGCTCAAGCAGAAAGGCAAATGGTCGGTCGAAGCCGAGCAGACTCAGGAAATGATTGCGATGCTCGAGCCGCAACTGGAATGGCTCCAGATGCATACCCACGCGGCAAGAAAAGTCTTACAGAAGACGGTGACGCTGTGGTGTGAGCTGTCATCACACAATGCGCTGATAAACAGCTTAAAAGAGCTGTCTACCACCGACGGAATTGCGGCACTGAGTGCCGAGGTGCCCACACTGTTCAAGCGTATCAAAGAGGATACCTACAACGATGACCTTTTCATGGTTGGCCTGGGTTTCGATGTATCGTTTAAACGAGGAAGTGCTATCGCTTCCCAGCTCAGTCGAGAAGATACGATCCAGGTAAACCACGAGATCCGTGATCGCCAATATTCAGCGCTAGGTGAACTCGTGGCGAGTATTTTGCCAAAGGTTAGAAAGGTGGTAACACCGACTGCGCAGCTACCCGAGCGTCTAAGCTGTGAGGCCGATGCCAACGAATACCCGTCCACTTTCGGCTTCTCTCGTCGTTTGAAGGAGCTTGAAGCGCTAATGGAGTACGTGCCCAACCTGGAAGATCTCGACGCCGCATAGGCAAAAGATGCTGGTATGTGATCTACGCCCCGCCCTTGTGCGGGGCGTTCGTATGTTAGGGCTTAGCGAGAAAAGGGCAGCCACTGAACGCGTCCACAGGCCGTTTAGATAGGATGTTGCCAACCTCATACCCGCGTACCGGCCGCGCCCCACGGCGCGCTATCGACACCCCGCCCCGCCCGCGCGCTAAATGTAGTAGTTTTTATGCACCCCTGAAAACGCCGCCAAACCGCGCTACTGCTGGGCTGGCTGGTGGAAAATGGGTGCATGAAAATTATGCGAATTCATGCGGGGTTATGCAGTTTTAACGAATAGAGCAGGTAGCAACAAACTAAAGCTGTGATATCGGCTGGCCGAAAGCTAAAAAGGACATTCCTGACAAGACCCTGTGGAGCTCAAGCCTTCCGGCGTAGGATGGTCTAAAGTCGCAGCTAAACGGGTTGCATAGACGGAAAGGAATGGGCAATACTGCTAAAAATAATTAATTAGTGGAGGCATGGGCTCATGAGGATTAATTTTATTGCGACCATAATTTGTAAATTATCAGCAACCACTAATGGTGCCGTTGAGCGAGCTCATTGTTTGATTTCAGAAGCCTGTATTTCTTACGTATCAGGAACCTCTATACCCGTACTTTACGGCAGCCATCGACCCAAGGTGGCCCTTCCGGCGAAAGCAGCATGCTAATTCAGCCATGTTATGCAGCGGGCACGATAATCTATGTTAAGTTGCCATGATAGATCGAGCATGAAGTTAAAGAAATTGATATTAATTCCGGAGGTGGCCCAGCTCTACTCTCACTTAGAAAGTGACTTTGAGAAGGAGATATATACTGCTGCACTCAGAAATTATTGCAGCATGGGAAACCCGATCAGATTCAATAATTTTGCCTTCGTGATTCGAGAGCTTCTAACTAAAGTGGTCGATAGGCTGGCTACAACGGAAGATGTCAAAAAAGCCAAGTGGTACTCAAAAGAAAGTGAGGATTATGAAGTTACGCGAAAGCAACAATTGAAATTCTGTGCTCAAGGCTATTTTGTCGATTCGGTTCTTCCTGACTGGATCGAAGAGGAAGTCGATGAGTTTATAAAAGAATATGTAAAGCTTTACAGAAAGCTCAATCAATATACCCATATAAGCGAGAAATATAAAGGGTTGTCACCACAAAAAGCTTTTTCATTTTTAAAAGATCTTGTAGTTACTTTTTCGGCAATACTATCCACTCTCTCCGATATAAAGGGCCATATTACAGAAGAAATAGAGAGTGAAGTTCATGATGTTGTTTTCGATAAGCTCATGTTTGAATCGCATGAGGCCCTTATTGAATTATCTGGTCAGACAATCGTGGAAGGTATAAATATAGAAGGGTATTGGCTTTCAAGGGTAGAGCCAGATTCCATCATGTTTGAAGGCGAAGGCTTCGTAGAGTGTGAATTAAATTACGGGTCTAAACATGACGGTATGTCAATGAGTCATGATGTGCCTTTTTCGTTTTGCCTGGTTGCTAGTATAGAAAAACCAACTGAGCTAGATTTTTACGAGCAGGGTATGTATTTAGATAACAGTAGTTTCTATGAGTAGCAACTTAACAAGCGCGTCAATTAGGACGCTCGCAAGCTTGCGCCTATTACACGAGCGTTAAGTCATAAACCAAGGAAATCAGAGTGAACCAGAAAATCTCCGAGCGATTCACAAACTTGATTGGCGAGATCGATGCTATAGACTCCTCCAAAACTAGGTCCTCTGGAGATTTTGGTGACGGCTGGAAAATTGATAGTGATGCTTTTCTTGCTTGGCGGGTGAAGGCTAAAAATATAATCCTCCAAGTATGCGGTGAAAAGTCCCAGCATTTTATTGAATTCACTCAATCTGAGAAGGTTGCTGGCTTAGGGGACGGCTATCATAGTGCCCTAAAACGAACGCGAGCCGTTTTCAGTGCAGCGAAAGATGATTTTGAAGGAGGGTATTTAACTTCTATAAAATCTTTAGTTCAAGCAGAAGTCTTCGATAGCGAGCTAGAACAAGCAGAAGAGCTTCTTGCGAGTGGATATCACATAGCAGCTGCGGTTATCGCTGGCGTTGTACTCGAGACCGGCCTAAGAGAGCTGTGCGACAGAAATACTATTCCACACTCAAAGCTAGATAAAATGAATGCTGACCTTGCAAAAAAAGGTGCATACAACAAGCTTCAGCAAAAAAGAGTTACAGCGCTTGCTGATATTAGAAACAGTGCCGCTCATGGAAAGCCTGATGAATTCACCGTTGAAGATGTACGGGCAATGATAAAAGAAGTGGGACAATTTTTAGCCGTAAATTTGAGCGCTGAGTAGCAACTTAACAATCGCAGCCACTGGGACAAAATTTCCGCTGCGCTGCAATTTTCCCCGTGCTGCGGGCGTTATGTGTAGGGGATAGAGAGTCGAATCCATGAAGGAATATGTACCAATTATTGTTTCCGTAATTGCAGGAATGTTTGCTCTATGGTCTGCGGTATTCACATGGAGACTAAAGCAAGCCTCTGATAAGCGAATGCGCGAGCTAAGTAAAGAAGAGGCTGCTCACAACGAATTGAAGGCCCTTTACGTAAAAATTCACGAGACATTCGAAGATCTTATAAAAGAATCACGAAACTACAAAAAGAGCGATTTGAATTCACGGTTTAGCACACTGACGGCTGAAGTAGGATTGTTAGCTTCAACAGAGGTAGTCGGTAGATATCATCGGGTGGCTGATTTATACCAAGAATGGGCTCCGTTGTATTTAAAAGCGTATCCAGCACCAAAGAATGGTGTCTTGCTAATTCAATCACCTGATCCAACTCTAAAATACAAAGAGCCAGAAAAAGAAGCTTATGACCGTTTCTATGAAGAATACAGCAACTTGATCAAGAGTTTACGTGGTGAAATCGGAGTCAACACATAACAAGTTGTTGTAGTTCGTTCCGGCCTGCGGCCTCCACCGGGCGCCCCTGTCGGGACTTCGCTAAACAAAAGCGTTATATCAGAGACGACTAAAAGGCAGCTTCTGGAAGAAACAGGAATGCCCTTGTTTAGGCTCCTATCTACCTTAGCGGCCATTCAGGGAAATGCAACAGACACACGTATCTTGTATGTGCAGATCAGTTTAACCTAATTATAAATAATTCTTAATTAGAACATAGGATTTAGTATTTGTCAGGCTGTATGTTTCTGTACAAATGTACCTGCACGTTCATCCAGTCATAAGTTAAGAAGTCTAATTCCTGCTATATGTCACAAGGTAAATTATGAGCAGTATTAAAGAATATTACCTAGAAAATGAAGAAAGCCGCTATATTCAATTGGCGGATATCCTGGGTGTTTCGTGGCGAGAATTACAAGATTTGGAGTATGAAATTACCGCGAGAGTATCCACGGATGGTAATGTATATAGTTACATTATTGAATTTTCTAAAGACAATGATCCGTCTGTTTTGAGAAATGTAGAAGGCTTAAGCGAAAATTGGACTGTTGAAATAGCGCCTTGGGTACTTGAGAGAAGCGAAGAAGATGAGTACGAACTCGGTGCAATCGCGAGGAACGAAAACTATAGGTTAAGCTTTATAAGTGAATTGCAGGATCTCGATGGGTTATTGGAATTAGAAATAGCAGATCAAAACTTGCATAGAGTTCTTCTTCGTCAGGTTTTTATAAGTATTATTGGTGCTGTTGAGACCTATTTGTCAGATGCATTCATTAATGAAGTGATTTCAAATCCACTATATCTAGAACGTTTTGTACAGTCACACCCAGAATTTAAGAAACAAAAAATAAGCCTTAGTGAGATTTTTTACGAATCATTAAAAATTAAAGAAAAAGCAAAAAATATCATGCTAGGTACGATTTACCACAAGTTGCCAGTGGTAAAGCAGATGTATCAAGATACATTTGGAATAAAATTTCCTCATATAGGTGATATGCAAAAATATATTATACAGCGTCATGACCTTGTTCATAGAAACGGGAAAACAGCGGATGGCGATCAAGTTATTATCGATAGAAAAACCATAGATAATTTGAAGAGTTCAGCGTTTGAAATGATAGATAAAATTGATATAGAGATAAAAGAACTAAGCGATTATGGCTTGCCATTCTAGTAGCTCTTCGTGCCTTGGAAATAATAAGCTAATGCATATTCATCTAGCTAGTTTGCTTATTTTGTCGTGGTGTCGCTTTGCTTTCTCTACCATAAAAAGCACTCTAAACTGCAGACCCGGCGATTAGGCCGTTGTGGATAAATAAATATGGATTGGAAAACATTTTTCTCACAGATAATTGACTCACTTGCGTGGCCAGCGGTAACAGTTTTCGTGGTTGTTCTATTACGAGACAAAGTCACCGATCTGCTTCTGAGACTGAAAAAGTTGAAGCATAAAGAAACAGAGATTGAGTTTGCTGAAGGCATTTCTGAACTCATACAAGAGCGTGAAGCACAAGGCATTGAAGGTGAGGAGCTGGCACGAAATAATGAGTATCAAAACCAATTTGATTTTTTGTCTCGACTGGCTGATATTTCACCAAGGTCAGCCGTCCTCGAATCTTTTCGTATCGTTGAATCGGCTGCAGCTAAAAAGGCTGCGAAGTTATACCCTGATCTAGAAAACCGGTATGCGAGAAGCCCCCCTCATCTTCAAAAAATGCTCAAAGGAGAGGTTTTGAGCAAGAACGAGTTCCGTCAGTTCGACCAGCTCCGCAAGCTGCGGAATGAAGCTGCACACGATGAGGAGTTTGATGTTAGAGGTATGCCAATAGAAGCGTATATTGATATCGCACTATCTATGGCCTCTAGGTTAGAGTCTGAATAGCCACAAAAGGGTGGTCAATAAGACGCCAACAGCGTAGAGATACATGGCGGGGGGGCAGATATAATGTCAGAGATGCCTAAAATATAGCTCCTAACCCTAACAGATCACACGTGCCTCATACGAAATTACAATTGATTGATGTTATCTACGCTATACGGGGGGCAGGTGGGGTACTGGTATACGTAGTGGTATATTGTATTTTTTGTCTTTATATTTAGTTATTTAAAATCATGCTATTACATGGTTTTATAGACTCCTGCCAGGGACGCCATACCACTTTTTAAAGTCCCCCACGTTATACCAAAAACCAGACAACCACGCGGGTTTTACCCTGTCGGCCTACCTATAATCACCCCACGTGAATCCCTCTCAAACCATGCTTTTATGTATACGAGAGTGTATGCCGACAGATAATAACTTCCTTAGCATACATAGAGGCGGGTATGAAGCGTTCTGAGGTGCGTAGTAAGCCGCTAGCCGCCGAGGCGTTTGATATGGCGGCTTTTGCCGGACGTGTTTCTTCTGACCCTATACGAGGCGTGGAGAGTTCATCGAATCAGGGAAGGGGAATAATTACGCTCACGTATCCCAGCCAGAAGTGCCGGCCCTTATGCGTGCCATTGACCAGTACGCGCGCGTGAAAAACCAAGCCGCCTAAGGGCTGCCGTGAGAATTAGGCAAGGTCAAGATCCACTGTCAGATCACAACAACCTTCGAGTAAAAAATTGAAGCGACGCTGGGTGCACTCGAATTCTAACGGTAGATTTTTTGGAAACACTCTTAGCATCACCGTGTCACTTGGGACAGGTAGGTATCCAGGTGGGTCTACCCAACTGCGGCCTAACCACCAAGCCCCGCTTAATCCCCTCTACTCCTTAACCTCTCCCTGCGTTACCCTACCGAAATATAATCCAACACTGGGGAGCGGGATAATGAAGAAAGAGTTAATAATGGGTTTGTATCTCGTTTTATTACCCTCTATAGCTTTCGGCCAGACAAATAGCGAATGCAGCGATCGTCAGAAGCTCACAGAAATAGCAACTGAGGCAAGAGATAGGGTTAGCCAAGGCGAATCAGAGGACAGTCTAGCAATGTGGGCTGGCGATATTGCAGAGCCTGGATTACAGGCAGCTGCGTATAAAGCCATTGAAGCCTTTATCTTTAGGCCTCCCGCTAAAAGCGTTCCCCAGCTCGTAACGGTTATGGGGTTTCTGTGCAATAAAGCGTACAACCCATGAGACGGTAAAGAAAACCCCGCCGAAGCGGGGCTAATGCTAAGCTTGAACTCGTGTTCGATGGCGGTTGCCACAAACTGGTTTAGGCTTTGGCCGCTGGCGGTAGCAGCATCAACTGCATGCTCATGAATCTCGGCAGGCAGGCGAACCTGGAACTTGCCCAAATAGGACTTGGTTGGCTGGATGCCGCGACGCTCGTACTCCTCTAGAAAAATGCGAAGCGATACCCGGCCCCCTCTTTGCGAAGATCTGAGACACTATCGGCGTAAAAGTCAGCGCCACCGTTAAGCCCGACGAACTCGACACGAAGCATCTCAATCTCTGGATCGTACTGAATCACGGCACGATAGCCGTCGATAACCATGAGGTTGTTCATGGTGCTTCATTCTCTTCTAGCCACTTACGGACACTGGCAACGGCGCCCTTGTCTATGTCGGGCGATGGGGGTGGACGATGAAATACGCGCACCTCGCCAAACAACACAACCGCGTCAAGTTCTATGCACTATGTTGAGCTGCAAATAGGGTGTAGAACTTGCTGTCACCTGGATTTCTAAAGAAGTGTGGCAAGCTGAATCGTCTGAAAAAAACATTTAGTGCTTTAGAGCAGCAAGAGAAAACCGCTGATATTGCATGGCGACAGGCCTTTGTTAAAGGCTTTGGAAAACAAAGCAAGCTCATGCGGGACCAGCTCAAACAGAATACTTAGTGGAAACTGGAGGCTGAACAGACGAGGGAAACGGTCATGCTATTAGGACCGCAAGTAGAATGGCTAAAAATGCATACCTACGTAGCTCGTAGAACCTTTATGACTAGCTTGCGCTCCATGAACGACTTGCCGTTATCGGTCAGCGCTGACTGACTCTCGGCACGGACTTTTAGCGTAGTGGTAGCCTGTTAAGCAGGTTGATGCCATGAACCTGTACCTGTACCGGGATGAATGGCTGTAGGAAGCTCTCTTGCTGACAGCAAAAGAACTCTCACAGCTCATTTGGTCATCCGAACTCTACAGTCACATAGCATGGTCGAAAAATTGAGATTGCAGCGGGAAATTAAAGGAAAAAAGATATCTGCCGATCTAGTACAGATAGATCAGCTTTCAGCCCATCACTGCCATTGATGATCGGTATAAACCTCCGCCACATGCGGACCCCGAAGTGGCCTCTCGTTGGAAGCCGCTGGTCAGACCTGTGCTGTATTTGAATCTTGCCGATGCAAGCGCTTCAAGCTGCAACCTAGCCCACTCTTCCCAGCCTGGCGAGTCAACAATGACACACAATTCTGACCCGATCCTCCCTAATGACGCGGCGTCATATACTGCCATGGCACTCATGGCATCACGCAGTTTCATCTATGTTATCTGCGGCCTGTTTCTTACTGTGGGCCTGATGTTGATCTATCTAAGCCTTTCGTTGGATGAGCGTCAGGTTCTGCATAGTGAAACCGACGCAGCCAGGATGTTGGAGGGTCGGCAAGACAAGATCGGTACGGTGCTGGCTGACGACGCGTTCTGGATCGATGCCTTTAGCTATACATACGGCTCCATCAATACGGCGTGGGCCTTCGAGCGTGACAACATCGGTCCATCTCTCTTTTCAACCTATGATCTGGACGGCGTATTTATCATCGGCCCGAATGCGGAGACTCGCTACGGCATCATCGACGGCGAGCTTAGTGACATTGACGCAAGTGAATGGATAACCGGTGACTTGCCCGCCCTGCTTGCCAAAGCACGCAGAGAATCTGTTGAAGATGAAATCGCGTATGCGTATTTTTCCGTAAGAGGCACACCCGCCGTCGTGTTCGCCGCGGTAATACGACCAGACAATTCCTATGATCAATTCGATCAACTTTCGTATCTGGTTTACGCCGATGTGCTTACCGATTCCAAGCTTATGGTGATTCAGGAAGCCTTTAATCTGCGCGGCCTTAAAGCGAACCTCGGAGCCGCACCCGATGCTCGAAGACCTCAGCTTACGTTGCAAGAGGATGTCGGCGACATGGTGACCTTGCAGTGGGAAAGCGAGGCGTTGGGTCGGTCGGTTCTGAGCAAGTTTCTACCGATGCTGTTCTTGCTCGGCGTGGTGGTTGCCATGTTGGTAAAGAATCTTCGCAGGCGCATCATCCATGCGAGCGAGATGATCGAAGCGGCCCAGCGTGCCTTACAGGTTAGCGAGCAGCGTTTTAAAAATATATCGGAAGCATCATCTGACTGGATCTGGGAGACAGATCGGGATCAAATCCTGATCTACCTGTCCGAGCGCTTTACTCAACTAACGGGTTTACCCTGCCACGACTGGATTGGACGGCCATTGTCGGAGCTCTTAACCTATGACACAACAGTGCTGGCGTCCGCGGCCGAGCACTGCAATGCGGCCGGACGCAAGCCAATACTTTGTGAAATGCGCGACAGCAATGATAGCCTTCACTATTGCCAGCTGTTTGTCCGTGAAGTGAGGGTAGGTGATCAACTGCAGGGTTATCAGGGAACGGTCTGTGATATTACCCAGGAAACTGAAGCCAAGGCGCGCATCGAGCACATCAGCCATCATGATTCGCTGACCGGGCTGGCGAACCGTCACCGCCTCAACCAGTACCTTAATGATCGCCTGAACCAAGGGCTGAGCGGCGACCGCCCGCTGTTCCTCCTGGCGCTAGACCTCGACCGCTTTAAACCTATCAACGACACCTTCGGCCATGCCACTGGTGATCTGGTGCTTCAAAAGGTTGCCGATGCCATCAGCCGCTGCATCCGTGAGACGGATCTGGTTGCAAGGCTGGGCGGGGACGAATTTATTGTGGTTGCTACCGATTGCCGTACCTATGAGCATGCAGAACGCCTGTGCCAACGGCTGATTGAGGAAATCAACCAACCGATTCGGATTTACGGGAATGAAGTTAGCGTCGGTACGAGCATCGGCATCGCCGCTGCGCCCTATCACGGATTGACTGCTGAGGACCTGTTGCGCTACGGGGACATAGCGCTTTACGAAGCCAAGTCCAAGGGGCGCAACCTGTTCCAATTCTACGAGCCGGCAATGAATGAGCGAATTATGGAGCGCCGTCAGCTGGAGATGGATATGCGCCAAGCCCTGCACCGGCGAGAATTCCGGCTCGTTTTTCAGCCACGCTACAATGCAACGACTCAAAAAATTGTAGGGGCTGAGGCGCTGGTGCGTTGGCTACATCCGACCCGGGATCTACTCAGTCCAGCTTGTTTCATCCCGCTGGCCGAAGAGACAGGCCTGATCTTTGAGCTTAGCGACTGGGTGCTGCATGAGGCCTGCCTCAACGCTCTAAGCTGGCATGACAATGTGCTGGTATCGGTAAATCTGTCACCCATGGAGTTTCAGCGCAACGATGTGGCGGATCGCATTGCGGCCGTAATTGAACGTACCGGCATCGCCCCTCAGCGCCTGGAACTAGAAATCACCGAAAGCGTTATGCTTGAAGACGCTACCTCTGCGCTGACTATGATGAAAAAGCTCAAAGCGCTAGGGGTGCGCTTATCGATGGATGATTTTGGCACCGGCTATTCGTCGCTCGGCTATTTGCGTAGCTATCCGTTCGATGGAATCAAGATTGACCGCAGTTTCATCATGGATCTAGATCAGACACAGAGTAGCGAGGCACTAGTGAACGCTATCATCAGCATGGGCCACGCGCTCGCCTTGACCGTTACTGCCGAGGGAATTGAGACCGCAGAGCAACTTGGCAAAGTGGTCGAGCTCGCTTGCGATCAAGCGCAAGGATTTTACCTGGGCCGTCCTGTGTCGCCCATGCAGTTTAGACAAGTTGTTGAGGAAATGGAGTTAAGCTGATTATGCCCGACAATGCTGCTCCAAAGATGCATAGGGGTTTATGCACGCTTATACTTGTTAAATATTTGATATATAAAAATTAAATAAAGAATGCTTCGTGTTCATTAAGTAACGTATATTTCTGCCGCTAATTCTCGTCTCCAAAGCAACCCTGCTAAGTAATAATAAACTAGCCCATAAAAATCATTACCGTGGAGGGGAGCTATACGTCTGTCTTACTGCCTATGCCGTTTGATGCGGTTTCAATAGGTTCGGGTAGAACCCTCTGCTTACCATTATTTTATGGTCTTTTTCGCTGAGGCATTTAGTGGTTAGCTTGGCAACTTTGGCGTCTTCGATTACTAATTGCCCCGGGCAGAGTACCTTCAACACTCATACGTATTCGTGCCCTGGAACTCGACACTAGCTACATGTTGAAGCTGATTAAACGGTTACCCATTTTTTTTCAACGTAGGTAACTAGCATGGACAGCGGTAATGGCCTTGCAATGAAGTAACCTTGTGCCTCGTCGCATTGGGTTTGGCAGAGCAGATCAAGAGTAGCCTTGTCTTCGACTCCTTCGGCAACGACATGCAATCCTAGCGCATGAGTCATGTCCGATAACGCTTTCATGAAACCGCGCCCGTGCGGTTCTGAGGTGTTGGGGGTAATGAATGTACGGTCCAGCTTCACAACGTCGATTGGAAATCGCTGTAGATAAGAAATTCCGGCGTGACCAGTTCCGAAGTCGTCAACCGCCAAGCGCACGCCAAGCGTCTTCAACTGCTGCATCGCCAGGGTCGAGGCTTGCATATCATGGATGAAAGCGCCCTCGGTCAGTTCAAGCTCCAGATATTTTGACTGCATGCCCGCCTGGTCAAGGGCATGCTGGACCTGCGCGACCAAATTGGGTGAGAGCAACTGTTTGGGGGATAGGTTCACAGATACGCTCAGTTGATAGCCGAGGCGATTACTCAATCCTTGTATATCTAAACAAGCCTGTCGTAGCACCCAGATGCCTAATTCGTCGATCAATCCAGTTTCTTCAGCGATCGAGATGAAATCAGACGGTGGAACCAGGCCGCGCTCTGGGTTGTTCCATCGTACTAATGCCTCAACGCCCATCAGCTTTTCAGAAGGCAGCCCTATCCTCGGTTGGTAATGAAGCACGAACTCACCTCGGTCAAGCGCGCCGCGCAGAGCTATTTCGAGCGCCATGCGCTTTTTCATTGCAATGCTCATTTCTTCCGAGAAAAAGCCGTAGCGGTTCCCCCCATCGCCCTTGGCCTTGTACATGGCGATGTCTGCATTCTGGATGAGAACATCTTTACTTTGACCATCCTCTGGATACATGCAAATCCCGATTGAGGCACTGGGAAACAACTGATAATCGCTTACATCTACCGGCAGGGTTAACGTCTCTACCAGCTTCTTTGCCATTGACTCTACAGAAATTTTTCCTCGTTGGGCGTGAGCAATGACTACAAACTCATCCCCTCCAAGACGAGCAACGAGGTCGCCAGTAGGCAACGCGGCTTGCAGGCGCTTGGCAATTTGGCAAAGCATTTCATCGCCTGAACCGTGTCCCAGTGAGTCGTTGACATGTTTAAATCGATCAAGGTCAATTAACATCACAGCAATCGAGGTATCCGACGGTGTGAAGCTTAAAAGGGCCTCCAGATGTTCGTTCAAATATGCCCGGTTGGGAAGTCCCGTTAGCCCATCATGAGTCGCCATATGATGCAGGCGCTGTTCGGACTCTATACGTTCTGTGATATCCGTGTAGCTGCCTGCCCACTCCTTCACAGCGCCTGATGCATCTAATATAGGGACGGCGTGAAACATCATGTGACGAAACTCTCCGTCTGCGCGCCTCAAACGCACCTCATTTTGCAGAGGAACGGCTTCTTGGCGCATGCGAGCAATCAGAGTCAACATGGAGGCACGATCATCTGGGTGAATGGCATCGAGCCACCCCATGCCTTCGACCTGTTCACGGGAGAAACCCGTGAAGTTCGTCCATTCGGGGACGGGATTGAATATCTCGGCTTCGCTTGAGGTTGTCCAGATGAGCGCATTCGTCGCGTTCACGAGCGATCGGAAACGCAACTCGGCTCTGCTTCTCTCCTCAGTTTCCCGATAGCGTTCGATGATCAATGAAGCTGTATTGGCTACCAGCTCGATAGACTCACATTCTTGTTCGGTTGGCCCTCGCTTTTCTCGACAATAAAGCGGCATGACGCCTTGGATGCAGCCTTTGGTTGAAAGCAAAAGCACTAGCCAGCAAGCCTGCATCCCAAGGGGCATCATGAAACGAGTGAGTTGTTTGCCTAGCTCATCCTGGGTGGTATCGGTGATAATGGACGAAGCAAGCAACGTTAAGTTGTCGCAGAGGGTGGTGCAGGCTCCGGCGGCCAAGCCATCAATTGATTGGCTGTACTCAGACGGTATTGACGGGGCTGCGCACATCTTTAAGTGAGCCTGATCAGCATCGAGCAGCATCACGGAAGCCATCAGGCCGCCTCCGGACTGTTCTTCGACAAGATGACAGAGAAGATTTAATACTTCTTTGAGGGGGGCGCCACTCATGGCCAGTTCAAGAGCGCGTCGTTGCCCATGTGCAACAACCTCAGCGTGCTTTCTTGCCGTGGCGTCCTGGGTAAAGCCGTACACGTGCTCGATTTGACCATCTTCGCCTTGTGAGAAAGCATTTACGGAAATCCAACGCACATCGCTGGGACTTATCACCAGCCGGCACTCGTAGCGGTAGCAATCTGCCTTCAACAGCATGCTTTCGGTTATACGCTCAGCTGCTGGCCTGTCGTCAGGATGAAGCGCCTCAAAAAATTCTTGTATGCTACGAATGCCTTCGAAAATCTCAGAATCTGATGCAAAGGTTAAAGCGCCTGTATCAGTGTCTAGTTCCCACTCATAGACGTCGGATTTTCCTAAGGTAAAACGGAAGCGCTCCGGCAGGTCGGCAAGTAAGCGGGTACGAGCTGCAGAAAAGGGCATGACTCAACTCCATCTGCAGACGCATCGAGATAAGAACAAGCGAATGTTCAGAATAGCATCGTAAGATGTCATTATGACGGCGCCGCAGTATTGACGAAAAAAGTTGGGAGAAATTTGTTGCAGTGTACCTTCACTGCTCTTAGGTATTACCGTCGTCCTCTCCTCAGGGTGTCGGACCTTAACAATCTTTTATGGCAAACGCTATAGGCGTGGTTCCTGGGATGGCAGTTGTACGTTGAAACAGTATTGAATCTTCGTGAGATAATTTTGGTTTACCATATGGCATGGCGCTTAGCCTGGCTGTCGGCTTCTACTAAATTTGCTTTGCAATCAGGTATTAAGTTTCGCTGCTGCGTGTTACACCTGTTTGACGCCTCGATTGCCGCTCGGCTGTGATCGTGGGGCGGGTCTTGACGTGCCGATACTTGAAAATCATTCAGACAATCAGGGTTAGGCGCGCGTCCACAGTTCCAATAATACCTGTATAAAAGGAAGTCATTAGGTATGCGCTTAGTGAACGTAAACTGCTATTACCGAGGACGCTAACCATGTTTTTTACTAAACGTGCGGTCATCAATTTGCTCGTTGGCGTATTAGCACTACTGCCAATCACGCTATTGGCTCAGGATGCCCATATTGGCAGTGTACGTACCGAGTTCAGAATGCTCGGGCCGAACAATACCATTGAAGTAGAGCGCTTCGATGACCCGAAGGTGCAGGGCATTTCCTGCTATATTTCTTATTCTCAGATTGGCGGGATCTCTGGCGCGGTGGGGCTTGCCGAGGAAGCCAGTGAGGCAAGCGTTGCCTGTCGGCAAACAGGGGAGATTATCTTTAACCCAGCTGAGGTAGAAGGGCAGGAGGTGGTGTTTACCCAGCGTCGTTCGGCACTTTTCAAGAATATGCGCGTGGTACGCATGCACGATGCTGAAACCGAGACCTTTGTGTATTTGACCTATAGCACTAGGCTGGTGGATGGGTCGCCCAAGAATGCGGTAACGGCTGTTCACTACGGTGACCTGACGCCAGCTCAATAGCCCGGTGCGAGCGCTTGAACCCGCGTGTGCAGATCGGGTTAGCGGGGGCGGCCCAGCGCCTGGGTCCAGTAAGTGGTATAGCGGGATTCCGGGTTATCAGCTTTGGCCATGCCCATCTGGGTGAAGGCACCGTTCATGATGTTGCTGCAGTGGCCGGGGCTTTCCAGCCAGCCTTCGACCACTGCGGATGCTGACATGTGGCCAGCGGCGATGTTTTCCCCCACGGCGCGCCATACATAGTCTTGCTCTTCCACGCGTTGCTCAATACCAACGCCTTCAGGGCTGGTATGGCTGAAGTACTGGTTTTCGGCCATATCTTTAGAGTGCGCTTTGGCCGCATCGTGAAGCTTGCAGCTCCAGGTTAGCGGCTTTACCGAATCGAAGGACTGTTCGCCACACTGGCGGGCCTGGCTGCGAGCTTCGTTAACCAGATTAAGCATCTCCTGCTGCTGTTCGGTGGGCTCGCACTCGCCGGATGAGGCGCTTTGCCGTGAATCATCAGACGCCCACGCCGTGCCTGTACCGATCAATATTAGGGCCATGAAACGAAAAAGCGCCCCGTTAATAGGGCGCTTTGCGAATGAATTAACCGCCGAATTTTTCATTTTCACCAAGATCCGGTGTGGCATCTTTTTTCAAGTTCGCCTTAGCAATCTCGTAGAGCTGGTAGGTTTTGCTCTCTTTGGATTTCCAGTGCTCGCCCATCGCTACCTTGATTTCCAGAAGCGTGACGTCAGGATCATCCTTGCCTTCCGGGAACCAGGCTGCCACGAAGGGGTTCCAGTACTTGTGGATCAGCTCGCGGTTATCATTCAGGTTGGCCTTGCCGGAAAGCGAGACGTACACGCCGTCTTCCTGGTCGGAGAAGCTCAGGCAAACATCATGATCACTTTCGGTTTCAAAGACCTTTTCGGCGCTGCGGCGGGTGTAGAACCACAGCGTGCCGTCATACTCTTCCTGCACCAAGTGCATGGGACGCGCACGGGGCGTATCGTGGTCCATGGTCACCAACATGCCAACTTTAATATCCTTGATCATCTTCCAGATCTTCTGCTTATGTTCCGGGCTGGACATAGCGTCACTCTCCTTATGAATAAGTATGTTGATTAGCCAATCCTTCAGCATGACTAACAACAGCCTAGCCAGCATTGGTGATATCGGCAAACGCTCGCGGTAATAAGCCGGCAGGGCTAAAGTGAAAGTGCACAAATGGCTACCGAAGGAGAGTGTCATGTTCGTAAAAGTGAGATCGCAAGGGTCAAGATTAAAAGCCCTTAGCGTGAAAGGATCCGGTTATACCGTTACTCTGGTTGCCATATTACTGCTTGCCGGTTGTGCAACAGGGGAGCGCGTCGATTCGCAAACCAGTATGCGGGGCGCGGCCGCTGAGTATTGTAAAAGTATCGCAGGACAAACCGAGGTGCAAGAAACACGTTTGGGTAGCGGCCGCTATTGCCGTTTACCGGGTGGCCAGCTTGAAAATGAGTGGATGCTTTATCGCTCCGAGCGGCTTGATAACGATTAGAAATGCATCAACCACTACGCTTCGCGTTTATAAGGAGCGTTTTATTGACGCAGCTCATGCATTGGCCTGAAAGAATCTGATATTTTAAAGATGTATTTTAGATGAATCTTTAAAACTACTGGAAAGAGGCCACTATGCTCACATCGGCACAAGAACAGGTTATTGCTGCGACAGCTCCCGTTGTGGCTGAGCATCTCGACGCTATTACCCAGCGCTTTTATCCGCTAATGTTTGATCGCTACCCTGAGGTCAAGTCGCTTTTCAACCAGACCCACCAGCAAAACGGGGGGCAGCCGAGAGCGCTGGCAGGTGCCATTCTTGCTTATGTTCAGGTGCGCCAAAACCAGGAAGCGGCGCGCCAAATCATGGAAACCGTGGTTAATAAGCACATCTCGCTGGATATTCAGCCGCATCAGTACCCGATTGTGGGTGAGTGCCTCATGGAAGCCATTGGGGAAGTGCTGGGTGAAGCGGTTACGGCTGAGGTTGCCGATGCCTGGGGGGCGCTGTATCAAGAGCTTGCCGGGTTATTGATTGAGCTTGAAGAGCAGCGTTATCAGGAGTTTGAACAGCGCCCCGGTGGCTGGCGCAGTGCACGACGTTTTCATATTGAGACAACCCACCAGGAAAGCAGCGTGATTCGTTCGTTCATCCTGGTGCCGGAAGATGGTGGCCCGGTGGCGAACTATACACCCGGTCAGTATATAGGCGTAAAGCTCATGATTGATGGTGAGCCGGTACATCGGCATTACAGCCTATCGGGTATGCCGAATGGGCGTTCCTACCGTCTATCTATCAAGCGTGAGTCTCATGGTTTAGCCAGCCGCTATTTTCACGACCATTTAAACGTGGGAGATACTATCGAGCTGCTTCCGCCGGCCGGTGAGCTAACGTTGGTGACGGGCGATGAGCCCTTGTTGCTGGTCAGTGGGGGGATTGGTCAGACGCCGTTACTGCCTATTGCTCAAGAGGCGTTGCAACAAGGCCGGAAAGTTATCTACCTGCATGCTGCCATCGATGCTGAGCACCGTGCCTTTGCTCAAACGCTGCAGGAATTGGCGCAGGCCTATCCTCAGCAATTAAGCGTGGTAACCGTGCTTGAGCAAGACGATAGTGGCGACTACCAAGGGCGTATCAACGATGAACTATTGGCCAAGCATATCGTACCCGGTGTGCGCTGCTACTTTGTGGGTCCTCATGGCTTTATGAAAGCCGTGGATGAAAGTCTGGCCCGCCTGGGAGTACCCGAATCGCATCGCCATTTCGAGCATTTTGGCCCCGCGAAAGCGCTAAACGCTGCATAGCCGAAACGCCCCCTTCGCATGTGAATTAGTGCAGAGGGGGATGGCCTCGGATTTATGGCGCGCTTTTCTCTTCTACTGCTTGCCAGATATCTTCCCACTCCCAGCCATCCTTTTGGATATAGGCGAGCAGCACTTTCTGGGATTGCTCGCTTAACCCCTCCTGCATCTGTTTTTGTGATGCGTCGAATCCAGGTAAGGCCTTGTAAGCTTCAAGGGCCGGAAAAGGAGGCAAATGTGTTTCTGCGCGGATAAAAGCGCTATTCAACGTATCAAGAAATTGATCGATGACTCGCAACGTTATAGTGAACTGAGTGCGAGTTGAGACGCTAAGATCAGGATTGGCAATGGTCGCCAGTATGAGCGCCTGATAAAGCCGCGCTAACGCCAAAGGGAGTGATTTCTGGCGACTGCCTGCGTGGTAATAGTGAAGGATCGGGTAGGCAAGGTGCTGTTGGCCAAGTGTGCTGATGGTTTGCTGAATAGGCGATAGTTGCTGGCTTAAGCTGGCAAATTTACCGTTATCATGAGTGGTGTTAAGAATCTCTAACGGACTTTCTCCTAACGCACTGATAGACAGCGCCAAGTGGCGCTTTTGGGTAACGTTAGAAACAATATTAAGCATGTAGGTAATCGACAGCGTAAACAGGAAAAAGCCGTTAGCCGCTGCCAATGTGGGAACCAGGCGCCAACGATCATTACCCGGTACGAAATCACCGTAGCCCAGTGTGGTAAGGGTGTAACCGGTGTAAGTAGATACGCTCGATTAATCCGGCCGACGCCTGGGTGTTGGCATTCACAACGGCGTCTGACCCACCGCAAAAAACCAATAGCCAGCCCAGCCATAGCATCACTACCCAGACTAAAATAAGCCCGACCGTTATCCAGGGACCCGTGGCAGTGAGCAGCCAGTGGCAGCGTCGGTATCGATGGATAAATAACAATATCGACCAAACACCACTAATCAAGCGATTGGTGACGGGGCCCGAGTGAGAAGCGGAAAGGGTAGTACGAATGGCATCGAAATTGGCCAGCGCAATAAGAAGAACCCCTATCACGCCAGCCAGTATGCTTCCTGTCATATAAAGCATCCTTCCTATCTGTTATGGCGGCGTTAGTCAGCCACACTTGTTGGTTTATGTCGGGTTGGCGTTGGCAGGAGAAAGGCTATGTTCTTCATTGGGCCATGCAGTAACAACTACCTCATAAATACGCCAGTCGTAATTATTAAGGTGCCGGGAGGCTTGTTTAAGATGACGCGCCAGATCATCATTGCTATGCGGTGTCACAAAGGCTTCACCGCTGAAGATGGGGCCTTCTTCACGTAAACGTACCGAGGCGGCGGCTACCCAGGGCATGGCACAAAGCTCGGCTTCAAGCGCTTCTTCCAGGTGTTCCGGTTTATCTTGAGAGGTAAAGTGAGGCCGACGGTCGAGCAAGTCTCCTATGGCTTCCTTTAAATTGGTAATCCCGTCTTTGGTAACATCAAGGGCAATAATAGCCGCAGCAACAGCATCAGCCCACCAAAAACCGGCTCCTACACCCAGTACGCCAACAATGGCAGCCAGCCCCGTCATCCAGTCGGCTTTGCTCCTCTTTCCATCAGCAAACACAGTCTTTTCATGCACTTTTGCTGCGGCTTTGGTCTGTAAGTGCCCGATAATGACAGGTGGGATGACGCTATAAATAAGCACGCCGACCATTAGCCACCCCATCCATATCGTTTCACCAAACAGGGTAATGGCGCCGATACTGGGGTGTTCCTGCTGGACAAGCTTGAGCAAGGAATCCCCAAGTAAAAAAAGGCCCATCGCGCTTAGTGCAGTCGCCGTGCATAAAAAGGCGATAATAGTGGCGCGCTGATACCCATAAGGGTATGTCTGATTAGGCGGACGTTTGCGGAACCTGACGGCCAACAAAAAGGCGATAGGCGGAATGAGCGAAAGCATGTCTTCCAACCACGCGACTTTCATTGCTTGGCTGTTACCCAATACCAGAGCGAGTATGGAAACAATAGAAATACGAAACGCTAAATTCCACCATTCAAGGCGAATCAGATAATTAAGATCCCGCTGTTTATCCGGTGGCAGGCGATAAAGTTCACGTATTTTCATCGGCCTGCCTCCAAGTGTTGCAGACGTTGTTCAATATCAGGGTAGCTATTCAAATGCCGTTGAACGGCAAGCATCCAGGCATTTTCCCCTTTGGGGAGCGCCATGACATGATGATCGGTCGCGATTTCCCAGTCGCCTATTTGATAGTTATGCGCATGAAGCCACCAGGATGGATTGGTGACCGCTTCATTGTGTGTGCCAAGGTCAGGGGTAGGGCGGGGAATCGCACCCTCTTTTTTTAGTGCATGAGCGATATGGTTGATAACGGGAACGGCTACCTCCACACCTTCCAGGTTGCTGGGTAAAGAAATGCCCTCGGGCACACCGACTGAATAGTGGCTCTGATAATAAGCTTTTGTGGGCGCGGCGAGGGCGCTCACATTTGAATCCTGCGTAAGTCCACCGATAACCAAGTCAAGCTGATATTGGGATAGCGCTGCCAACAGATTGCCCTCGCTACCCCAATGCCAGTTAATAGTGGCATTCATCTTTTCTGCAAGCGCACGGACAATTTCGACTTCCAGTCCTGCCGGGCCCTGATCGGTATTAATGACCCAAGGTGGGTTTTCGGAAAGACCAATGTTCAGCTCACCGCCATGCATATCTGCTATGGGGCGTTCAATATTGACCGGGTACCGGCAGCCTGCCAGTACTAACACCGCGAAAACAATCAGTATGCTGGGCCGTTTATGAGAAAAAACGAATTGTATAAAGCTGTCCTTGCTTTGCATCGTATTGCCGCTTCCGTAACGGAGGAATCCATATAACAACTAAAAATAAGTCCTATAAAAAAAGTGAGCATAGGGCTGTTCAAACCCTGCTCACTTTATAAGTTAGACGTAATACACTGTTTTTCAAATTAATTGCTAAAGCACAACAGTGCGTTTGTTCTCGCTGAGGTGCCTTTTAGGCAACCATTGATGCACATAGGCTGGCGCAGCGATGACACGCTTGGGCGCACTCCTGGCAATGTTCGGCTTCGTGTTGGCCGCACTCATCACCGCATTTTTGACAGATATCGGCACATAGTTGGCAGATATCCTGGGCATATTCGCTGCCTTGGGCCATAAAGGCGACGGCCAGGCGACAGATTTGCGCGCACTGTATATCTAATCGAACACATTCAGCCATGTTTTCAAGATTAGGTTCCTGAAGACAAGAAGTAGCGCAATTATCACAGTAGACCGCACATATATTGCAAGCTTCGATGCACTCTTTATATTTCTGTATGCTCATGTCAAAACCTCCCTTATTAAATGTACGCCTTTAAGTTGAGAGCAACTTATAAAATAAGAAATGGGTAGTTTTCTATTTTATAAGCCAGTTAATAATAGAATCTAGATTGGTTTTTTGCATAAGATAAGAGAGGTTTTAACTTGTTTTAAAAATCAATAGATTAATGTGCTGTTGTAGTTTTAAAGGTTGCTTAATATGTTGGTAGCGAGAATGAATATATTACGTATGGCAATATTGTTATTTTTCCCTGAAAAAACAATTTTATTTTAATCGCAAGAGCGGTCGTCCTGTGACGCTCTTGCAATAGTGTCAATAGGTTAGACGGCTGTTTGATTAGGCACGCTGAGGTTAAATCTTGGATATTAGTGAACCCCAATAGACCTAGGGTTCTGTCTATCTCTCCTCGCAGTAAGCTCAGCGCATGCTCCGCACCCGCTGGACCACCAGCCGCTAACCCATATAGCGTCGCTCTTCCAAGCCATACGGCCTCTGCCCCTAGCGTCAGGGCTTTGATGATATCGGTGCCACGCCGAAAGCCGCTATCAAAAAATTCTGTGTGTCCACATTGGTCATTATTTTAGGTTCAAACAGATATTGAACAAACACAGCGCGATTACGGCGCAGCGTATGTTCATCATCGCTTCCACCATCAACATATTCAAATACAAAGTTCGGCAGTTTTTTCTTGGCGATACGTCCCAAGTTATGAATATTCAAAGCTTTTTTATAATTTTAGCCTGAGAGGAGCGGACTTTTTATCGTTACTCACCTGCAACCAAAGTATAGGGTGTAAGGGCTTTTGTTTGCTTTGCCATACTACCATACTAGTTATATCAGTTAAGGATGCCATGCCCCTCTACCCAGGCTGCTGCAGATGAGCAACATCAATACTACGTTACAAGCGCTATGGCAGGAGACTTCGGAGACCGAATCGGTTCGCCAGCGTCTTTACCATGTGTTGCGCCAGTCAATCATTCAGATGGTGCTGCCTCCAGGTCAGGCACTTTCTGAAAAAGAAGTAGCGGATACCTTTTCGGTCAGCCGCCAGCCGGTACGCGAAGCCTTTATTCGACTTTCTGAGACAGGGCTTGTCGAGGTCAAACCTCAGCGTGGCACCTATGTCGTCAAAATCTCCCAAGGCGCAGTGTTGGAGGCGCGCTTTGTACGTGAAGCGGTGGAAGTAGCCGTGGTGCGTCAGGCAACGGCCAAAGGGCTTGCGCCTGAGGTGCTGACAGAGCTGCACGATTTGCTTGAGCGCCAGCGTCGCTGTATCGAGCCTCACGACACCATTCGTTTCTATCGGCTGGACGAGCTCTTTCACAAGACACTGTCGCTGGGTGTTGGGCAACAGGCCGCCTGGAAGGTCATTGAAGAGGTGAGAGCACAGCTGGACCGCGTACGCTACCTGAGCGTTCCCGACACAACGCCGATTGCCCGCTTGATTGACCAGCACGCCGATATAGTGGCAGCCATTGAAGACCGCGATGTAGCGCTCGCCGAGCAGGCCATGCGGCGCCATTTGCGTGAAATTTTTGTTTCTCTTCCCGACCTTGTTCAGCGTTTTCCCGAGATGTTCGATGCTCAGGAAACGGCATCTCTCATTGAGGAGGCAACCCCATGAAAATCGAACATGCCTATACCATTGTTACCTCGCCGGGGCGCAATTTCGTTACCTTGAAAATCGTCACTGACGAAGGTACTTACGGAATAGGGGATGCCACGCTAAACGGGCGGGAAATGGCTGTGGTGGCTTACCTGGATGAACACGTCATACCAGCGTTGATTGGCCGCGACCCGCAGCGCATTGAGGATATCTGGCACTATTTATACCGCGGCGCTTACTGGCGGCGCGGGCCGGTCACCATGAGCGCGATTGCCGCGGTGGACATGGCACTTTGGGATATCAAGTCAAAGCTTGCGGGCATGCCGCTTTACCAGTTGCTGGGTGGTAAGAGCCGCGAGCGCGTGATGGTATATGGCCATGCCACGGGGCGAGATATCGATTCGTGCCTTGAAGAGGTCGCCCGCCATGTGGATGAGGGCTACAAAGCCGTGCGTGTGCAGGCAGGCGTGCCAGGAATCGCCAGTATTTATGGCGTGGCCAAGAAAGATGGCGAGCCCTATGAGCCTGCGGATGCTGATTTGCCCGCCGAGCACGTGTGGAGCACCAGCAAATACTTGAACCATGTACCCAAACTGTTTGCCGCCGTCCGCGAGCGCTTTGGTGACGACCTACATATTTTGCACGATGTACACCACCGCTTGACGCCCATTGAAGCCGCCCGCTTAGGCAAAGAAGTTGAGCCTTATCATCTTTTCTGGCTTGAAGACTGCGTACCGGCTGAAAACCAGGAAGCGTTTGGGCTTATACGCCAACATACCACCACACCGTTAGCGGTGGGCGAAGTGTTTAATAGCCTGTATGACGCCAAGGCACTGATTGAGAACCAATGGATTGACTATATTCGCGCTACGCTCACCCACGCAGGCGGCATCACTCACGTACGCCGAATCGCTGATTTAGCCGGCCTTTATCATGTGCGGACCGGTTTCCACGGGCCGACCGATCTTTCTCCGGTCTGCCTGGGATCGGCTATCCATTTTGATACCTGGGTGCCCAACTTTGGTATTCAAGAGTATATGCCCCATACCAGCGCGACTGACGAGGTGTTCCCTCACGATTACCGGTTTGAGGATGGCCACTTCATCGTCGGCGAAACGCCGGGGCACGGCGTCGATATCGACGAAGAGCTTGCCAAACAGTATCCCTACAAGCGCGCCAGCCTGCCGGTCAACCGGTTGGAAGATGGCACCCTCTGGCATTGGTGATCTAAAGAACGGGTAAGGAGTTTTGCATCCATGAAAGCATTTCAGGTCAATGCACCCCACGACTACCGGGTCGCCGAGGTTGAAGCACCCACGGCAGGCGCCGGCGAAGTGCTGGTACGCGTGGCGTTTGCCGGTATCTGTGGCTCCGATATGCATATTATTCACGGTGATAACGCTTTCGTGCGTTTTCCGCGCATCACCGGCCACGAATTTGCCGGTGTGGTGGACGCCGTGGGCGAGGGCGTAGCGGATGTAGCGGTTGGTGATCGTGTCTGCGTCGATCCGGTCACCAGCTGCGGTACCTGCTACCCCTGCCGGATCGGCCGACCTAACGTGTGCAGCGCCTTGGAAGTGATCGGTGTGCACCGTGACGGCGGCTTCGAGGAATTCGTTTCTGTGCCGGCGACGAACGTGCATAAGCTGCCCGAGTATATCGGCCTGGACGCGGCCGCGCTGGTGGAGCCTTACACCATCGCCGCCAACGTGCTGGATCGCATGCAGCCACACCCGGGCGATCGCCTGCTGATTTTAGGTGCGGGCGTGATCGGCATGACGATTCTGCAGATGGCGCGGGCCTTGGGCATTGAAGAGATCATTGTCACCGATGTCATCAACGAGCGCCTGACTGCCGCCAAAGAGCTGGGGGCTACCCATGTTCTCAACAGCCGCGAGCAGGATGTCGAAAAAGAAGTGCTGGCGCTGACCGAGGGCGAAGGCGTGCCGCTGATTGCCGATGCGGCCTGCGTGCCGGCGCTCTTGCCCCAGATGCTGCGCCTGGCGTCGCCCGCTGGGCGAATCGGCCTGCTCGGCTTCAGCGTGCAGCCAAGCGATCTGATACAGCTTGAAGTGATCAAGAAAGAGCTGACCCTGGTCGGCTCGCGGCTCAATAATCGAAAGTTTCCGGAGGTGCTTGCGCTCATGGCAAGTGGCAAGCTGGACCCGCTGGCGCTGGTTAGCCATCGGTTACCGTTAAGCGATATGCCCGGCGCCATCGATATGCTTGATCACCGTCCTGAAGAAGCCCGCAAGGTATTGATTCAGATCAGCGCCTGAAGGCACGCCAACTCACCACGCTATCTCACTAATAACCAAGCGCGACTAACAACCTATAACGCGAAAGTGCAGGAGTGATAAAAATGATCAAGAAACTGTTAACCGGTGCGGTACTGACAACGATGGTATTCAGCGCGCAATCGGCGCTGGCCGCCGACTACACGCTACGCTTTGGTCATCTGGCCAACGAGCAGAACATATGGCACCAGGCGGCCGAGAAGTTCAAGGAGGAGGTGGAAGCCAATTCCGACGGTCGCATTGAAGTTCGCCTCTATCCCAGCGAACAGTTGGGTAGCGAGATGGATGTAATCAACAGTATTCAGCTGGGCACGGCGGATATGACCATCACTGGCGAGAGCCTGCAGAACTGGGCGCCCAAGGCCGCCATGATGGCCGTACCTTACGCCTTCCGTGACTCCGACCACCTGCACGCAGCGGTTAGCGGTGAGATTGGCGCAGAGATCGAAGAGCAGATCATCGAGCGTACCAACTTGGTGCCGCTGGCCTGGTTTGAACGGGGTCCTCGTGAGTTGACGTCCAATCGTCCTATCCGTACACCGGATGACCTGGACGGCTTGCGCTTGCGTGTACCAAACGTACCGTTATTCGTGGATACCTGGCAGGCGATGGGGGCACGTCCTACGCCGATGGCGTTCAGCGAAGTGTTTACTGCGCTTCAGCAAAATACTCTGGAAGGGCAGGAAAACCCGCTTAGCCTGATTGAAAGTGCCAGTTTCAACGAGGTGCAGGACTACGTCAACATGACCGGTCACGTGCGCAGCTGGATCTATGTTGTGATTGGCCGTAACCAGCTGGAAAACATGCCTGACGATCTGCAGCAGGTCGTGCGCGATGCAGCCGAAACCATGCAGGCCTATGAGTCCGAGCTGTTTGTCGAGGATCAGGAACGTCTGGAGCAGGCACTTCAGGAACGCGGCATGGAGTTCATCGAGGTGGATGTGGACGCCTTCGCTGAAGCGGCCCGTCCGGCGGTACTGGAAGCGCTGACGCCTGAACAGCGTGAGCTTTTCGACGCCATTCAAGACCTGTAAGTCGGTTGGTAACGAGGATGGGCTGGCCGCGTGCCAGCCCATCTTCTATCTGCAAGAGCAGTTTGTCCCACGAGGATACGTTTATGAGCTCGGATCAAAAAGCGCTTGAGCAAGAAGCGTTGGAGAGTCTGGATTCGATGTCGGCGGTGCCCAAGCTGCAAGGCCCCATCGGGCGATTGATCGGCTGGGTGGATACCTGTTTTCTGACGCTTGCCGTGCTGGCGCTGATCGCCATTGCGGCCACCGTGCTGCTGCAGGTGAGTTCTCGGCTATTTTTGCCGTTTTCCATTGCCTGGACCGAAGAGCTCTCGCGCTATCTGTTCATCTACATGGTGGCGCTGTCGGTCGGGGTCGTCATGCGCCAGCATCGCAATATCAGCGTCGAGCTTTTTCATCATATGCTCGGTCCGCGCATGAAGGCGGCGTTTCAGGCGCTGATCTGTCTGCTGATTGGCGTATTTGCTTTTTTGGTGCTGCCCTACGCCTGGCAGTACGCCCAGAACGGCACCTGGCAGACGTCCCCCACGCTGCGCATACCCATGCTGTATATCTTTTTTTCAACGGTAGTCACTTTTGCGCTACTCCTGGTTTACAGCGTGCTGGGATGTCTTGAGGGAATCCTTGCAATGTGTCGCCCCTCTGCCTCCCGCGAACAGGAGTCGTAAGTATGGAAGTCATCATTTTATTCAGCGTTTTTCTGATACTGCTGGTGGTGGGCATGCCCATCGCCTTTGCTCTCGGCATTGCCTCGATGTCCTATCTGCTGATGGAAGGCATTTCGCTGACTATCGTGCCCCAGCGCATGTACGCGGGCATCGACACCTTCGTTCTGCTGTGTATCCCGGGCTTCGTGCTGGCCGGTAACTTGATGAACGTGGGCAATATTACCGAGCACATCGTGCGCTTTTCCAATGCGCTGCTGGGCCATATTCGCGGCGGGCTGGGCCTTGCCAACGTGGGCGGCTCGATGATCTTTGGCGGCATTTCTGGCACCGCCGTGGCGGACTCGGCGAGTATTGGCTCGGTAATGATTCCCGGCATGGCGCGCTCGGGCTACGACAAGCCGTTTGCCGCCGCGGTCACCGCCGCTTCATCCACCGTTGGGCCGATCATTCCGCCCAGCGTGCCGATGATCATCGCGGGCTCCTTGAGCGGTATCTCTGTTGGCCGAATGTTTCTGGCCGGCGCCGTGCCTGGGCTTCTGATGGGCCTTGCCATGATGGTGACGGTTTACATTCTGGCCGTTCGCCGGGGGTATCCCAAGGAGAAGCGTGTGCCGGTCCTGCAGCTTCTGCGCGAAGCCAAGACGGCGTTCTGGGCGCTGCTGATGACCGTCATCATTCTCTACGGCATCATCGGCGGCTTTTTTACGCCGACAGAGGCCTCGATTGTGGCCTGTGTCTACGCGCTGGTAGTCGGCATGTATGTCTACAAGGGGCTTACTTGGCGCAAACTGCCGTCCATTCTGGTGGATACCGTTCTGACCTCCTCGGCGCTGCTGCTGATGGTGGGCCTTGCCAACCTGTTCGGCTGGATCCTGACCAGTGAGCAGATCCCGCAGATGATCGCCACGTTGATTCTCTCCATCAGCGAAAACCCGCTGATCGTACTGCTGATTTTGAACCTGATTCTGCTGTTTGTCGGCGCCTTCATGGAAACCATCGCTGCGCTGATTATCTTGTTCCCCGCGTTGGTGGGTGTAGCCACTGGTGTTGGCGTGGACCCGGTGCACTTTGCAGTGATTGCCGTACTTAACCTGATGATTGGTCTGACCACACCGCCTGTTGGCGTGTGTCTGTTCGTGGTGGCCGGTATCGGCAAGTTGCCCATGCTGTCGGTCGCCCGCGCGATTGTGCCTTTCCTGCTATGCAACCTGACGGTGTTGATGCTTGTGACCTACGTGCCAGCCATCTCACTCTGGCTACCCAATCTGCTGATGGGGAGTAACTAGGCATGCCCATAGAACGTATTAATGCAACGCCGCAAACCGGCCAAGTCGGTATCGTTCATCTTGGTCTGGGGGCGTTTCATCGCGCCCATCAGGCGGTTTATCTTGAGCGCTACCGGCAGCGCAGTGGTGATGGTGAGTGGGGCGTGTGCAGCGCGAATCTCCGCTCAAGCGTTGGTCTGGTGGATAGCCTGCAAAAGGCTGGCTACCGCTATCAGGTAGCGGAATATGCCGACAGCCAGACGCTTACGCTACGTGAAATCGGCGTGATCGAGGAGACGCTCTTTTCAGGCCGTGATGCCTCGGGCAATTGGGGGCGCGATAGAGAAGCGCTACTTGCCCGAATGGCAGCCCCAAGTACTCGTATTGTCACGTTGACCGTGACCGAAAAGGGCTACTTTCTTAATCCGGCTACCGGCGAATTGAGGGTTGATGACCCTATGGTGGCGGGCGATATTGCCTCACCTCAGCAGCCGCGTACGGCGCCTGGCTTGTTGGTAGAAGCGTTGGCAAGACGTCATAAGGCGGGTATTGAGCCGTTTGTCGTGCTTTCTTGTGACAACATGCCCCATAACGGACAGCGCACCCGAATGGCGGTTGTGCGCCTTGCCGAACAGCGTAGTGCAGAGCTGGCTCAATGGATAGCAGAGCAGGTAGCGTTTCCAAGCTCAATGGTTGACCGTATTGTACCCGCGATGACCGACGCTGACTTCGAGCGCCTTGCCGAGCTGGGCGTCGACGACCCCAATGCCGTGGTATGTGAAGCTTTTTCACAATGGGTGGTTGAAGATCACTTCCCGCTGGGAAGGCCAGGCTGGGAAACCGAAGGCGTCGAGATGGTAAGCGATGTAGCGCCGTTTGAAACCATGAAGCTGCGTATGCTGAACGGCAGCCATTCACTGCTCGCCTATCTTGGCGCGTTAGAAGGTATTGAAACGGTTTTTGACGGTGTCAGCCACGCGCCGCTGCGTGCGCTATTACGCCGCTATATGCTTGAAGAAGCTGCTCCCACGCTTGAAATGCCCGCAGGCACAGACTTGATTACCTACGCGGATTCACTGCTGGCGCGATTTGCAAATGACAGTTTGCGCCACCGGCTTCAGCAAATTGCCATGGACGGTAGCCAGAAATTACCCCAGCGCTGGTTAAGTGGAGCGCTTGAGCGGGCCAGTGCCGGGCAGCCATCCCCATGTGTGGCGCTGGGGATGGCTGCGTGGATTCGTTACACCGATGGGCAAGAGCTAAATGGCAAGCCTTATGCTGTCGATGATCCCATGGCAAAACAGTTTGCTGAGCTGCACCAGACTCACGGTGGCCACCCGGTCGAGCTGGTAAACGCATTTTTAGCCATTGATGAGGTCGTACCGCCGGCGTTGGCGGCGAACCAGCCATTTGTTGACGATGTGCTAGTAGCTTATCGCGCCTTGACTCAAGACGGGTTAAACGCTGCGCTCGCAACGCTAGGCATCGAAGAATAGGGAGTGATTTATGGAGCATACCTGGCGCTGGTTCGGCCCTAACGATGCGATACACCTTGAAGAAATCCGGCAGGCTGGCGCAACCGGTATTGTGACGGCACTGCATGAAATACCCAACGATCAGGTATGGCCGGTCGAGGCGATTCAAGCGCGTAAAGCCATGATTGAGGCCGTTGGGCTAAGCTGGTCGGTGGTTGAAAGCGTGCCGGTTCATGAAGCGATAAAGCAGGGCCTTGCGACGCGTGACGCGTTGATTGAAACGTACTGCCAAACGCTGCGTAATTTGGCGGCCTGTGGCATCGACACGGTGTGCTACAACTTTATGCCGGTGCTCGACTGGACGCGCACGGATCTCGTCCATGTACTGCCGGATGGTGCGCTGGCGCTGCGCTTTGATCACACCGCGTTTGCTGCTTTTGATCTCTATATTCTTAAGCGGCCAGGGGCCGAGGCTGAGTATAGCGAAGCAGATAAGCATATGGCGCAACGCTACCTGGAGACGCTTGATCAGTCCGCCCGTGACAAGCTGGTGACCACACTGATCGCTGGACTGCCTGGGGCTGAAGAGCACTATACGCTGGAGCAGTTTCGGGATGTGCTGGCGGAGTATGCCGAGATTAATGCTGAAAAGCTGCACGAAAATCTTGGCTACTTTTTACAGGCAATTATTCCAGTGGCTGAAGAAGTCGGCATTCGTATGGCGATCCATCCGGATGACCCGCCCCGGCCGCTTCTGGGCTTGCCGCGTGTGGTGTCAACTCATGAGGATGCTCAGTGGGTGGTGGATCACGTGCCCAGTCCGGCCAATGGTCTAACGTTCTGCACCGGTTCTTATGGTGTTCGTAAAGATAACGACCTGGTTGCCATGGCGCGCCATTTTGCTCCGCATATTCACTTTATCCACCTGCGTGCTACAAAGCGCGAGGCGGATCCACGTTCGTTCCACGAAGCACCGCACCTTGCCGGTGATGTAGATATGGTCGGCGTGATAAAAGCGCTGGTGGAAGAAGAGCGTCGCCGTGAAAAAGAGGGTGGGGCACGTTTGCCGTTACGCCCTGATCATGGCCATCATATTCTTGACGATCAACAGCGTAAAACCGCGCCTGGCTACCCGCTTTATGGCCGCATGCGCGGGCTTGCCGAGCTGCGTGGCGTGGAGCTCGCTGTGCGCCAGCTAACTGCAGAGTAAGCCATTGTTATAAGAACAAAAAGCCCCGCTGATTTAATGGGTCAGCGGGGCTTTTTATGAGGCGTCAGTACTGTTAGTCGATAATGGCTTAAACGTTAAAGAGCACTTGGCTACCTGCTTTTAGCGTGCAAGCCAACCGCCATCCACCGCTAGCGTGTGGCCATGAACATAACGAGCTGCATCGGAGCATAGAAAGATGACCGCGCCCGCCAAGTCGTCAGGCGTTCCCCAGCGGCCAGCCGGTATACGGCCCAGTATTTCGTCATGGCGCTCTGGGTCGTCGCGAAGCGCTTGGGTGTTATCCGTTGCCATATATCCAGGGGCGATCGCATTCACGTTAATATCGTGGGCAGCCCACTCATTGGCCAGCAGGCGAGTAAGGCCTAGAAGCCCACTCTTACTGGCGGTGTAAGAGGGAACGCGAATGCCGCCTTGGAAAGAGAGCAATGAGGCGATATTGACAATCTTGCCGGGTGCCTGGCGCTCAATAAGATGCTTGGCGACGTGTTGAGCCAGGAAGAACGCGGCCTTTAAGTTAACGTCTAGCACGGCGTCCCAGTCTTCTTCGGAAAACTCAATGGCCGGTGCCCGTCGGATAATTCCAGCATTGTTGACCAGGATATCCAGCTTGCCCGCTTGTACGATGGCCTGGCTCACGATCTCGCTTGGCGCATGCTGGCCAAGCTCCGCCTCAACCGTGTAAAAGCGCTGTCCCAAGGCTTCGACTTGGTGCTTAGTATCATCGGCAGGGCGGCGGCTAACGCCGACAATATCAGCGCCTGCTTGGGCTAGGGCCAGGGCAATACCTTGGCCCAGTCCTTTATTGCAGCCGGTCACCATGGCGATCTGGCCGTGCAGCGAAAATAGCTTCATCGTGTCACTCCCTTCAACTGCCGTGCATATCAACAGGGTTGCTGTATCAAAACCTCGGTTGTTTCATCGGTAACCTTCACTTTTCAGCGTTGATACAGCTCTCAGTGCTAAACAGTAACTTTTGTATCAAGGCGGGCAATCGCGCCAGGTAGTTCATGGGCATGCTGTATACCAATCGCGCCTTTGGGCGTGGTTTCCTCTTCGGGGAAGTGGTTGATATGGATAACGTGCATACCCGCGGCCAAGCCTGCTTCTACACCCACGGCTGCATCGTCGATCACGATACATTGCTCGGGGGCGTAGCCCATTGCTGAGGCTGCCTGAAGATAGAGCGCGGGGTCGGGTTTCCACACGTTCAGCGTATAAGCGCTAAAGATTTGCTCCCCGAAGTGCTGTGTTAGGCGCGTGCTTTCCAGCGCGCAGCGAATCTTGCGCTCTGGTCCGTTGGACACCACCGCCTTGGGGTAGGCGTTTAAGGCTGCCAGTGCTTCAGGAATGCCCGCTATCGGCTCAAGTTGAGCGCGCATACGCGCTTCCATACGGGCGCGCATTTGTGCTTCCAGTGCCGGAAATTTATCTTCTACCCATACGCCAAAACGCTCTTCAAGCATTTGGACAATGGTGTAAAAGCGAATGCCGCGAAACTCTTCCATATATTGCCGAGCTGAAAACGGCAAGCCGAACTCAGGCAAGACTTCTCCAAGCACCTCAGCGAGTAAAATTTCGCTATCGACGAGTGTGCCATCGCAGTCAAACAGCAGACAAAGTGGTGTAGGCGAAGAGAGGAAATTATTCATTAAGCACCGTTTCGTTAACGACATTGATAGGACGTTCACCCTGGAGCGCTAAACGGATATTATCCACGGCGCGTTGGGCCATTGCCTGGCGGGTTTCATGTGTGGCTGAGGCAATATGCGGTAACGCGACCACGTTATGCATATGGGGAAGCGGTGATGAGGCGGGAAGGGGTTCCTGCTCGAATACGTCAAGGCCGGCTGCTCGAATCGTGTTGTTTTTCAAGGCGTCTATCAGGGCTGCCTCATCAACTACTTTACCGCGCGCGATATTGACGAATACAGCTGAGGGCTTCATCAAGGAGAACTCACGCTTGCCAATCAGTTTTTCCGTCTCTTGGGTGAGGGGCACGGTAATGCATACATAATCGGATTCTGCCAAAAGCGTCTCTAGTTCGCAGCGCTTTGCGCTCAGCTCTTTTTCAAGCTCCGGCTTCGGTGAAGCGTTGGAGTAAAGAATGGGCATACCAAAGCCCAGCGCGCCGCGTCGGGCAATTGCCGCACCAATACGGCCAAATCCGACCATGCCAAGCGTTTTGCCATGTACATCGTTGGCGTATAAATCAGGGCCAATACCGGACTGCCATTTGCCTTGTTTGACTACTTCCGCAAGCTCGATCATGCGTCGGCCAGCCGCCATGATAAGTGCAAAGCCAATATCAGCCGTTGTTTCGGTGAGTACATCGGGGGTGTTGCAAAGCATGATGCCGCGCTTGGTCAGCTCATCCACGGGAATGCTGTCGTAACCTACAGAGACCGTAGAGATAACTTCAAGTTCAGGTGCCGCATCCAGCAGCTCGGGCGTTACGGGTAGACTAGAGCCGATAATGCCGTGCGCTTTGGAGAGAACCTCAGGCACACCCGGTTGGGCCAGATCCAGTGAGCCTGAATGCTCAAGTAACGTAAAATGCTGTGCTAACTCTGCTTCTTGAGAGGCACTGAGCCGACCCATTACCATGATATTCTTTTTCATATTGTCTCCTGTTGTGTTGATATTTTTATTAAATGAGGCGTTAACGGGTTCTACTGCTCAAGCTCACGAAGCTTATCCCGGGTTGGCAAACCTTCCATATCGCCAATGACCTGAATGGCCTGAGCGCCTACCAGATTACCGCGATTTAGAGCCTGTTGCGGTGTAAGGCCATCCAGTAAAGCGCTAATCACGCCCACGGCAAAACCATCCCCCGCGCCGACCGTATCGACTACTTCCGCGACCGGCTGGCCGGGAGCCAGAAAGCTTTCTAGCGTGCCGCCAAGGGTGCCGCGGTAATAGCTGCCCTCTGGCCCCAGCTTGATGATAACGGCCTTGGCACCCCGGGCGAGGTAAAAGTCGGCAATCGCTTCGGGCGATTCACAGCCGGTCAAAAGCCGCCCTTCGGAAAGTCCCGGTAGTACCCAGTCAGCGAGGCTCGCCAGCTCATTTAAGGTATCACGCATGACAGCTTCGCTGGGCCACAGAGAAGGGCGCAAGTTGGGATCAAAAGAAATGCTGGCGCCGCTTTCGCGTGCCTGTTGCATCAAGTGGCGGGTTAAGTCCAGGGCGCTTTCGGAGAGCGCTGGCGTAATGCCGGTAGCATGCAGGTGAGTGAGGGACTGGAAGTCGATGGAAGCGGCATCTTCAACGCTTAAGTGGCTGGCGGCACTGCCGCGCCTGAAATACTCAACCCGTGGATCGGCGCCGCCCTCGGCGCGCTCCTTGAACATCAGCCCGGTGGGGTGGTGCTCATCAAGATGAATATACCGATCATCGATACCTTCGCCTTTTAAGGCCTGCTGAATAAATCGACCCTGGCTATCGGTGCCTACTCGGCTCAACCAGCCAACGTGAAAACCCAGGCGCGAAAGGCCAATGGCGACGTTATTGTCGGCGCCTGCCAAGCGGCGATGAAAGTGGTCTATGTCAGCCAGGTCGCCCGGTAAATCGGCCACCAACATGGCCATGGCTTCGCCAAAGGTGAGTATCTGGGGAGAGGCGGTTGGTATATGTGGCATCGAGTTATTCTCTTATTTAAACGTGTTTTGGGTCGTGCTTAAAAGTTGTGCTGCCGCGGACCTGTAAGCGCGGGGCGTGGCGGTAGCTCAAAGGTGATGCCTGCGCTGAGCCGTTAAGCTGGTTAAGCAAATAGCTGACCGCAGCGTGGCTGATATCATCGGTAGGCTGAGCCAGGGTGGTAATGCCGGGGGTTATCAGCTCGCACCACTCCAGTTCGTCAATTCCCATTAAACCGGTTGGGCCTATGGCGATACCCAGCTTTTGAAAGCGGCGCGTCATGGCGAGCGTAACGTTGCCGTTAGCGCACAGCACGGCGCCAGGGCCTGAAACAGAGTGCTTGGCAAATGCTTTTAACGTTGGCGCGTGAGCCGCTAAATTACTCAGTATTAGTGTCTGGCCCTTTACCCCTAAGGTGGCTGCCTGTTGAGTAAAGCGCTGCAGCCGCTCTTGGCGGGCGCTGGCATAAGCGGGAGACTCACTAACATACAGAATCGAGCGATACCCTTGCTGCACCAAATGCTCCAGTGCCATATCAATTGCCAACGCGTTATCGAGCCCAATTACATTGGCATCGAGTTGGCGAATGTCGCGGTCAAGCAGTACCAATGGAACGCCACTGCGCATTATTGCCTGCAACTGTGCTTCAGGCTGCCCGGCGGCATTGATAATCAAGCCCTCTACCTGATAGGCCGTCAGCAGGCGTAAATGCTGCTGCTCCTGCTCCGGGTCGTTATCGGTATTGCAGACGATCAACGAATAACCGTGCGCGCGAGCCGCTTGCTCTACGCCGTGAACAACGGCCACTGAAAAAGGATTGCGGATATCAGCTACTAACATCCCCAGCAGACGTGAACCACCGCCTTTGAGACCCCGTGCCATTAAGTTGGGCTGGTAGCCCAAGGTGTCAGCGGCTTCTGCGATGCGTGTTTGAAGCTTGGGCGTGAGCCGCTCACGCTCTGGGCCAAAAAAACGCGATACGCTGGTTTTGGAGGTGCCCGCCAGTTTGGCGACTTCAATAAGCGTGGCGCGGGATAAGGTGACGGGCATAGAAAATCCGTTTAACAATCCGTTTAACAACAACAATGGGAACGTTCCCAATCTTTTTCTCAACATAGTGAGTTTTAAATTTAAAGGCAATACGTCTTAAGGCTCGGTGAGAAAGCGCAGCGAAAATGAGAGCGTTAAGAAAAATTAATCACAGCCCTCTGCTAGGCTAGGAAAAAAGCATAATGGGCGAACGCAATGCAGCTACATGAGTACCAGCAGTACGATGCCACCGGCTTGGCCGCACTGATGCGCCGCCGTGAAGTAAGTCGTGAAGATGTATTGGAGGCCGCCTTTAACGCTATTGAAACGCTGAACCCTATCCTGCATGCGGTCGTCAGAACGCGTTTTGAGAAAGCCCGGAAAGAGAGCCAACGTGTTGCCGATGACGCGCTCTTTGGCGGGGTGCCCACCTTGAGTAAAGACCTGCTGATGGGGCTAGCCGGTGAGCCATTGGCTTTTGGGAGTGCCGCGTTATTGCAATGGTGCCCAAAAGAGGATGCTTTGCTCGTCCAGCGCGCAAGAGCCGCTGGCCTGGTCGTGGTTGGGCAGACAGCGACGCCGGAGCTTGGGTTAATGGGAATAACCGAACCCAAAGCCTTTTCCCATCCTATGAATCCCTGGCGGGCAGGATATTCGCCCGGTGGTTCTAGTGGTGGCGCTGCCGTAGCCGTGGCCAGCGGGATCGTTCCTTTAGCGTTAGCGGGGGATGGCGGTGGCTCGATTCGTATCCCTGCCAGCTATTGTGGGCTATTTGGGTTTAAGCCCACTCGTGGCAGGGTGCCGCTTGCTCCTGGTCATGGCGAAGTATGGCAAGGCGCGGTCATTGAGCATGCAGTGACCCGCAGCGTGCGGGATAGCGCGGCGCTATTGGAGCAGGTGAACGGTATGGCGCCGTCTGGCCCTTATCCGGTGTCCCGGGAGACTGGCTACATGGCAGCAATAGCGTTACCGCCCAAGCGGTTACGTATTGCCGTATCGCTGGGCGAGCCCTTAAGCCATAGCCTGGGCACGCGATTAAACCCGGAGGTCAAAGCAGCGGTTGATAAAGCGGCCGTCGCGCTAATGGAAATGGGCCATGAGGTGGAGTGGTGCGATCCGCCGGTAGATGGTGAAGCCCTGGCGAATAGCTACCTTACGCTTTACCTTGGCCATTCGGCGGCGGATCTTCGCTGGATTAGCCAACAAACCGGCGTGCCGGTTCGACGCTTGGCTGTCGAGCCCTCCACACGTGCTATCGGACGGTTGGGAGACAAGCTTTTGGCGCAGGATTACGAGTTAGCCAAACGCTATTGGCACATGGCGGCTGAACAGATGAGCCGTTTTCATCAGCGTTTTGATGCGCTGGTGATGCCGGTAACGGCGGATACCGCCCCCAAAATTGGTGAACTCTATCCGTCAGCGACACGCGAACGCTTAATGTCTGTTCTGGCAATTCCGGGGGTATCGGCGCTTGCGCTAAAGGCAGGCTTATTAAAGCGCCTGGCGGTAGATGCGCTTAGCCGCACGCCGTTCACTCAATTGGCCAACCTGACGGGCCAGCCCGCCATGTCAGTGCCTTTGCATGTTGCCGCCAACGGTTTGCCAGTGGGTGTGCAAATAGTGGGGCGGTTTGGTGAAGATAAGCAACTCTTACAGCTGGCTGCTGCACTGGAGCAGCAAGATGTCTGGCAGCATCAATTACCGCTGCAAGCGTTCCGCCCTCAGGCAGGGTAAACTACGCGGCTTTAAGACGCCGCCTGGCCTTATACATGCATCCAACCTATGAATTAACCGACGCCGGAGACCGCTACTTCGACGGTCTGGTCGACAAGTTTTCGCGTTCGCTCTACCAAGCGCCCCGCGGCGAGCTGCGTCTTGCAATGCTGGATTATCTGCTGCCGCAAATGCTGCATTTAGCCCATCAGCCCGTGCTTGATGTTGGCGGTGGGTTAGGCCAGCAGGCTGCCTGGTTTGCTGAACGGCAGCATCCGGTCACTATGGCGGAGCCCTCCCTGGATATGCTCACATATGCCAGGCACTGGCACCGTGAAGCTAAGCGGCTGCCTTGCGAGACGATGTCCTACGTGCACGCTCCGCTACAGGATTTAAGCGTGAGAGTGCCTGGCCCTTGGCCGCTGATTACCTGCCATGCGGTGCTTGAGTGGTTGGGCGATCCGCGCTCAGCGATTGCCCATCTGGCCAGCCTGCTTGCGTCCGGCGGCCAGTTAAGCCTGATGGTGTTTAACCGCGATGCGCTGCGCTTTTCCAACGCGGTGAAAGGCAATTTGGAAAAAGCGTTAAGTGATCGCCTGGAAGGGAAGGGCAAGCGGCAGCGCTTAACGCCTATTTCGCCAGTAACCCATGCTGAGATTGTGGAGTGGGGGGCGGAAAATAATCTTGAGGTGGCAAGTGTTGCAGGTATTCGCGTGTTTCAGGATTACCTACGCCAGCCACCCTCCAGCGATAAAGAGCGTGAAACGCTGCTGGCGCTTGAAAAAAAGTATTGCCAACAAGACCCGCACTGGCGGCTGGGTCGTTATTTACTTTACACGTTGATCAAACCGGAGGCTTCCCAATGAGTGCCCAAACGCCTGCCTGCCAATTGCTGGAACGCCAACAGGATGACTACACGGCACTTATGGTTGTGGCACCACCGGTTGACGCTTGGTTAATCGCACAATCCACGGGCGTTATCAGCAGTGATCTGAGCGTACTAAGCGAGTGGCAAGCCGCAGGTAAGATAGCTTATAGCCCCTTCGCGCTGCCTGAAAACGCCGTTACCCACGGTGAGGTAGTGCTGTTCTGGCCCAAAGCGCATCAGCTAGGTATTTGGTGGCTTGAGGGGTTATGCAACGTTCTACCGGCGGGTACGGCCATTGAGATTGTCGGTGAGCACAGTGGCGGCGTGAAACGCGTGCCTAAAGTACTCGCAGAGCGGGGGATGATTTGTGACAAGCGCGATAACGCGCGGCGCTGTTCACTATTTGCCACGCGCACCATCGCACTTGAGAACACCCTGCAAGCCGCTTGGCAGCGCTTTGAGGCATTGGGCTTAACGCTTGTCAGCCACCCCGGTGTCTTTGGTCATGGCAAGGTGGATGAAGGTACATTGCTGCTATTGGAAAGCCTGGAAAAAGAACTGCCCAAAACGCCTCAGCGTATTCTCGATATGGGCTGTGGCGATGGCATTATCAGTGCCTGGCTTGCCAAGCGGGGCCACACGGTAACCGCCGTGGATGTCAGCGCTTTTGCCGTTGAGGCGACGCGCCGCACGTTGGAGGCCAATAAAGTCGATGGGCAGGTTTTGCAAAGCGATGTGTATAGCGCGTTGGAAAGCGAAACCTATGATTTCATTATCAGCAACCCGCCGTTTCACCAGGAGCGAGACGTTAGCTACGGGCCCAGTCAACGCTTGATTCGCCAAGCACCGGAGCGTCTTGCCAACCGTGGGCGGTTGATCATTGTGGCGAATGCGTTCTTGCCCTACCCAGACCTTCTGACCGACGCTTTTGGAAGCTTTGAAGCCCTTGCGGATAACCGGCGTTTCCGGGTTTATGGGGCAGGTAAATCAGGCCGTTAATGCCTAGGTTGGAAGCGATGTTTACTCGGCAAAGAAAACATTTAGAACATGGCCTAAATGGACTTCTATCGCGTGGCGAGCAGCAGTCGGATCACGATTTTCAATCGCCTTAACGATTCGTTCATGATTGCCTTGAGAGCATTGGCCCTTTTGAGGATTGCCAGGATCAAAGTTTCGCGCCCATACTCGGCTCGTTGGTCAGGCCAGTGTATATATGGATGACTGCACCTCAAGTATGTTCCCACTATTTCTAGGGGCGTGACATCGCATGAGACTTAAAAATAAAACTGCATTAATCACCGCCGCAGCGAACGGTATTGGGCGCGCAAGCGTCGAGCGATTTGTTGCCGAAGGTGCACGCGTATTCGCCACCGATATTGATATTGCCAGCTTGGAGGATATGCCCGGCGTTGAAGCATATCGCTTAGACGTAACGGATAGCCAAGCGACCAATGATCTGGCCGCATCCCTGCCAGCCTTGGACATACTGTTTAATTGTGCAGGTATGGTGCCGGGCGGCACGGTACTTGAATGTGACGAGGCGACATGGCAGCGGTCGATGGATCTGAACGTTACCTCAATGTTTTATACCCTTCAGGCTTTTTTACCCGGTATGTTGTTAAAAGGCGGGGGCAGCATTATCAATATGGCGTCTTTGGCATCAAGCGTTAAAGGTGTTGCTAACCGCTGTGCTTACGGTGCTTCCAAAGCAGCGGTCATCGGCCTGACCAAGTCGGTAGCCGCCGACTTTATGACACAAGGTGTTCGCTGCAATGCAATTTGTCCTGGTACCGTTGAGTCTCCTTCATTGAAACAGCGTATTGCTGAACAAGCCTATAAAGAAGGACGCAGCGAGGCTGAAGTGTTAGCGTCTTTTATTGCGCGCCAACCGATGGGCAGGTTAGGGCGAGTAGAGGAAGTGGCTGCATTGGCAGCTTTCCTGGCCAGCGATGAATCGCAGTTCATTACGGGTACCGCGCAATTAATTGATGGCGGCTGGGCTAACTGATTTTTTAGGAGGTATAACAATATGAAATTATTACGCTTTGGACAGCCGGGTCAGGAAAAGCCAGGTATTCTGGATAGCGAGGGAAAAGTACGCGATCTTTCCTCCATCGTGGATGATATTGCAGGCGACGTATTGAGCGACGGTGGGTTGCAGCAGCTGCGCGATACCGATTTAACGACATTGCCAGAAGTCGCTGACAATATCCGCTTGGGCCCCTGTGTAGCTCGGGTAGGTAAGTTTATCTGCATTGGCCTCAACTATTCAGACCATGCTGCAGAAACCGGTGCTGAAGTACCGCCCGAGCCGGTCATTTTCAACAAATGGACCAGTGCTATCTGCGGGCCTAATGATGATGTGGAAATTCCCCGCGGCTCGGAAAAGACCGACTGGGAAGTAGAGCTTGGCGTCATCATTGGCAAGGGCGGTCGTTACATCGACGAGGCCGACGCCATGTCTCATGTGGCGGGATACTGTGTCGTGAATGATGTCTCTGAGCGCGCGTTCCAGCTTGAGCGCAGTGGTACCTGGGATAAAGGAAAAGGCTGCGATACGTTTGGCCCGTTAGGCCCTTGGCTGGTAACCCGTGATGAAGTGGCTGACCCGCATCAATTGGGCATGTGGCTTGAAGTGGATGGCAAGCGTTATCAGGATGGCAGTACCCAGACCATGGTGTATCAAGTGCCTTTCCTGATCAGTTATCTAAGCCGTTTTATGAGTCTGCAGCCGGGCGACGTTATTTCAACCGGTACGCCTCCCGGTGTAGGTATGGGCCAACAGCCCCAAGTGTATCTGCGGGAGGGCCAGCGCATGCGTTTAGGCATTGATGGCTTGGGCGAGCAGAGTCAGCGCGTAGTACAGGCATAGAAAACATACGTGCTAGAAAACATACGTGCTAGAAAACACAGGTGTTAGAAAAAGCAGTTGTCAGAAAAAAGCAGGTATTGGCGGCTTCGTTAGTCGCTGATACCCAGCTTGCTAATTTCTCACACTTGCCATATTCGGTTACCGACGAACTGGCATTTTACCGCTATGATGCTGTATAGCTACACGCCACAAGCCACAAGCCAAGCGCGTGCGAGTAGTAACCACTATTGACTATGCCTTAAAGGACTAGTCGCTATAGCGGTGCATAACGTATGTCGACCACGGTGTAGAACGCTTCCCCATTGGGAGTCATAACCTCTACATCGTCATCGACCTGTTTACCTAACAGGGCCTTGGCCATGGGGGAATCGATACTGATCCAGCGCTTTTGGGTATCAATCTCATCGTGACCCACAATGCGTAGTTCAAGCGCCTCTCCCTCTTCATTTTCCAGGCTCACAAACGCGCCAAAGAATATCTTGCCGGTATCGACAGGTAGGCGGTCAACTACCTGCAACTCGTCAAGCCGCTTGGTCAGGTAGCGAATACGGGCAATGACGCGGTTCAGCTCTTTCTTGTTATAGGTGTAATCCGCGTTCTCGGAGCGATCGCCAAGGGCGGCAGCTTCACCTACTTTGGTGGAAAGCGCAGGGCGCTTCACGCGTGAGAGGTGATCAAGAATGCCGCGTAGACGAGCGACGCCTTCAGCGGTAATCAGGTTGCTTTTGGGTGCCTGGCGCGGGTCTTTGGCGGGGTCGCGCCAGCGGGTCATGTTGCGGCCTTTCATGGCGTTATGGCTCCTTTTTTCTTTAAGCGCCAAGCGTCGGTGATGAAAAGCAAAGTATGCCAAATACAGCGTCTACTAGCGAATCATTCAAACGTTCGTTACATTGTCGAGGTGGGCTTTATAAATACATAAACACTATGTCTATAAAGTATGTTGATAAAAATAATCCTGGAGATTGTTATGCGCGTATACCCCCTTCCTCGGTTACTAGTGGCTGCTGCACTTGGCAGCGCGCTGGCGCTGCTACCTTTAACGGCTATCGCTTATGAGAGCGAGCTTTTCTCGCTGAAAAATCGCTGGGAGCATACGGTAAGCGATCTGCCAGCTAATCAGCGGGAAAGCACTTTGAAAACGTTGGCGGGTGAGGCTACCGCTTTGGCACAAGAGAACGCAGACCAAGCCGAAGTGCTGGTCTGGCAGGGAATCATCCTGGCCTCTTATGCACGTGAGCGCGGCGGGTTGGGGGCGTTGGGTGTGGCTGGCGATGCGCGTGATGCTCTGGAGCTTGCCATTGCGTTAGACCCTCAAGGTGCAAACGGCTCAGCCTATGTCACCTTGGGCGCACTATACGACAACGTACCGGGTCGGCCGATCAGTTTTGGAAATAGTGAAAAAGCCGGCCAGATGTTTCAGCGCGCCGTTGAGGTTCGTCCTGATGGTATCGACGTCAACTACTACTACGCAGCATTCTTGCTTGATGAAGGTAATACCGAGGCGGCCCGAGAATACGCAGAGCGTGCCGTGAACGGCACCCCTCGCCAGCAGCGCGAGCTTTCCGATGAGGCTCTACGCCGTGAAGCCCAGGCCATGCTGAACCGTCTATAACTCCATTCTTGGCCAGATTGGCATTCCCAGTGGCAAGCATTGATAATAGAGGATTGTGACTACTGGGAGTGCCGCATGGCATTCAATGCTGAAACTTCATCGTTAAGCGCGCCGCCATTTGATCGTGATGATATTGAACTGACAGCACGCGAGACGCTTCATCAGGGATTTTTTCGTTTAGAGGCCATGGAGCTCCGTCATCGGCTTTTTGAAGGCGGATGGAGCAAGCCCATGCGTCGCGAAGTGCATCATCGCTTTGATGCCGTTGGTGTCTTACTGTATGACCCGGCAAGAGATGCACTGGTACTGGTCGAGCAGTTTCGGGCAGGCGCGATTGATGATCCTGTATCACCTTGGAAACTTGAACTGGTGGCGGGTCTTGTCGATAAAGATGAATCGCTCGAAGACGTTGCCCGGCGTGAATCCTTGGAAGAAGCGGGCTGTGAAGTAGGCTCCCTGACGCTGATACATACGTATTATCCTAGCCCCGGCGCCTGCAATGAGCGTGTGACGCTTTTTTGCGGGCTGGTGAATACCCAGGGGCTGGGCGGTATTCATGGCCTGGATGAAGAGCATGAAGATATTCGCGTACACGTTGTGGCTTTTCCTGCCGTTTGGGAACTCCTGGGCCAGGGAAGACTCGACAACGCCATGTGTTTAATTGGGTTGCACTGGCTGGCGGGGCAGCGCGCCTCACTGCGTGCGGCCTCCCAGCGAGCGCTCATGCATAGCGAAACCGACGAGGAGTGAGCATGGCGAGAACAGCCTACGTCACCGATTTAAAATCGCTTCAGGGAGAGTGTAGCGCCAACTACCTGCGCTTGTTGCGCCTGGTAGGCGATATGGAAAGCGGTCAGCGCCGTGAGATTGCGTTAAGCAGTGAAGAACGCCATTTTGGCGATCTGCAGCTGACCATCATAGAGCAGGCGCCTTATACCACCATGGTGGATGTTACTCAAAGTGGCCCTCTGGATGCGATCATGGATGGCCCGCGTATGCGTGTGCATCTTTATCACGATGTGCGCATGGCAGAAGTGACTGACTTTCAGCGCGAGCGTCACTTTAGCGGACGCTACCGCTATCCGAATGCACGGATGTACCAGCCTGATGAAAAGCTCCAGCTAAACCGCTTTCTGGGCGAGTGGCTGGCGCATGGCTTGGCCCATGGGCATACCTATGATCTGCCGGAGATGCGTTAATGCGCCTAGTGCAGATTACCGATTCTCACCTGCATGCAGATATCAGCGCACGCTCCCGGGCGGGCGTACCTTGGCAACATTTTCAGCGTGTACTGGCTGCTGCTGCCGCCAAGCGCCCCGATATCATCGTATTTACCGGAGATGTCAGCCAGGATGAAACGCCAGCTTCCTACGCGCTTGTCAAAGAGGCGATGGCCTCGCTGCCATGCCCCTGGTTCTGGCTGCCGGGTAATCACGATCAAATAGAGCTGATGCGTGCCGAGCATCCGCTGCTGAAAGAAGTCGATATGCAGCAGTGGCGCATGTTGTTACTGAATACCCAGGTGGCTGGCCAGCCTTATGGTGAGCTGGGTTGCGAGCAGCTTCTGAGATTAACTGCGCAGCTGGAAGAGGATGACCGACCAACGCTTATTGCCATGCATCATCCGCCGGTCGACGTGGGGGCTGAATGGATGGACGCCATTGGTCTAAAGGACCGTGAAGCCTTCTGGCAGGTGCTGAGCGCATACCCTCACGTTAAAGCCGTGCTTTTTGGCCATGCTCATCAGGCTCATGCCCAACACTTTGCGTTCGCGGAAAACCGTATTGGGGTATACGGCTGCCCGGCAATGTCAGATCAGTTTATGCCTGGCGCTGCATCCTTTGCCATTGATGAAGCCTCGCGGCCCGGCTATCGGGTAGTGGATTTGCAGGGTGAACAATGGGAAACCTGGATTGAGCGTGTTGATGTATAGCGTTATCGCCCTTTCTATGGCTGTTAGTTTATAAAAGAATAAAAAGATAGTTATTAATTCTTTTGGGTTATTATCGACTCGGCGTTACTCTATCCACAATCGAACGTATAACGTTTTAATTCAGCGTGTACTGCAAGCTTATAAAAATCAGCTTGTTTTGTGAGGTAGCAGACCATGACTCAGTTCTCCACACTCTCTTCGACGCCGCGGCGTGAGGCGCCTGACGCGCTCAGCGCCGCGCGTCAAACCCATTTAAAACAGCTTGAAGCCGAGTCCATTCACATCATTCGTGAAGTGGCGGCTGAATTCAGTAACCCGGTCATGATGTATTCGATCGGCAAAGACTCCTCGGTCATGCTGCATCTGGCGCGCAAGGCATTTTACCCCGGTACGCCGCCGTTCCCCCTGATGCATGTGGATACCACTTGGAAGTTTCGCGAGATGATCGAGTTTCGTAACCGCATGGCATCTGAGGCGGGCATGAAGCTGATCGTGCACACCAACGAAGAGGGGCGGGCGGCCAATATCAACCCGTTCGACCATGGCAGCGCGAAATATACCGATATCATGAAGACTCAGGCGCTCAAGCAGGCGCTGGACAAGTACGGTTTTGACGCCGCCTTTGGCGGTGCCCGGCGCGATGAAGAAGCGTCGCGTGCCAAGGAGCGCGTCTACTCCTTCCGTGATAAATACCATCGCTGGGACCCCAAGAATCAGCGCCCCGAGCTATGGAATGTATACAACGCCAAGGTCAACAAGGGCGAGTCGATTCGCGTATTCCCGCTCTCCAACTGGACGGAGCTTGATATCTGGCAGTACATCTATCTGGAGTCGATCCCGATTGTACCGCTGTATTACTCCGCCAAACGTCCGGTTGTTGAGCGTGACGGCATGCAGATCATGGTGGATGACGACCGCTTACCGCTGGCGCCTGGTGAAGTGCCCCAAGAGAAGTCGGTACGTTTTAGAACGCTAGGCTGCTACCCGCTGACCGGCGCGGTCGAGTCTGAAGCCGCGACGCTTCCGGAGATTATTCAGGAAATGCTGCTGACCCGTACCAGTGAGCGTAGTGGCCGCGCCATTGATCGCGATCAGGTGGGCTCGATGGAGAAGAAAAAGCGCGAGGGGTACTTCTAATGTCTCATCAATCTAACTTAATCGCTGACAACATCGAGCAGTACCTGCACGAGCATGAGAACAAGGATCTGCTGCGTTTTATTACCTGCGGCAGCGTGGATGACGGTAAGTCGACCCTGATAGGCCGCCTACTCCACGACTCCAAAATGATATTTGAAGACCAACTGGCAGCAATCACGCAAGCGTCTAAAACCAGTGGTACGACGGGTGACACGGTTGACTTGGCGCTGTTGGTTGATGGTCTGCAGTCCGAGCGCGAGCAGGGCATTACCATTGATGTGGCGTACCGGTTCTTCTCGACCGACAAGCGTAAGTTCATTATTGCGGATACGCCAGGGCATGAGCAGTACACGCGTAATATGGCGACCGGCGCCTCAACCGCGAGCCTGGCGATTATCCTGATTGATGCGCGTTACGGCGTGCAGACCCAAACGCGTCGCCACAGCTTTATTGCCGATCTGCTGGGGATTGAGCACCTAGTCATCGCCATCAATAAGATGGATCTGGTGGACTTTTCCGAGCAGCGCTTCAATGAGATTGTGGAAGAGTACCGCGCCTTTGCCACCAACCTTCAGGCAAGCGATATCCGGTTTGTACCGATGTCGGCGCTCAACGGCGACAATGTCGTCAACCGCAGCGAGCAGACCCCATGGTATAGCGGCGAGACGCTGATTGAGCTTCTGGAAAACACCGAGATCAGCCGGGATCAGAACCTGACGGATCTGCGTTTGCCTGTGCAATATGTGAACCGGCCGAACCTGGATTTTCGTGGCTATTGCGGCACGCTGGCCGCTGGTGTACTGCGCCCAGGCCAGGCGGTTAAGGCACTGCCTTCAGGCAAAACCTCCAAAGTGGCGCGTGTGGTCACTTTCGATGGTGATCTGTCTGAGGCCTACCCGGGTCAGGCGATCACCGTCACGCTTGAAGATGAAATTGATATTTCCCGCGGCGACTGGCTGGTAAGCGCCGAGGCGGACGTGCCGCTCTCCAACGCCTTCACCGCCGATATCGTGTGGATGCATGAAACACCGCTGACGCCGGGCAAGCTTTACGATTTCAAGCTTGCCACGCGCGATCTTTCCGGTCAGGTACGCGGCATTGAGTATCAGGTCGACGTCAACACGTTGGAAAAACACACAACAGACGCGTTGGAGCTGAACGCCATTGCCCGTTGCGAAGTGGAGCTTACGGCAGCTATTCCGGTGGATGATTATCGCACCAGCCCAGGCACCGGCAGCTTTATCATTATTGATCGGCTGACCAACGTGACAGTCGGGGCGGGGATGATTCGCGCGGTTGCCGAGCGAGAGGGAGACGATACGCCCACCACTGATTGGGCGGCCTTTGAGCGTGATCTCAATACTTTGGTAAGAAAGCATTTCCCACATTGGGAAGCGAAGGACATCCGCGAACTGTTTAACGCTAAATAATATTTTATGAGTAGGCTGGCCCGCTTTTATTAAAGCGGGCTTTTTTGTTCTTTTTTAAATCAACTTTAGCTAATGTAGCGTCCCATTCGCTTGACGCTTACTCAAGATGCGCCACACTGTTATGGCGTTATTAACGCAAACTCATCACGAAATGGAGAGCATGATGAATCAAGCACTGAATGGCAAACGAGTAGCAATTGTTGCGGCCGATGGCTTTGAAGAGTCTGAATTAAGCGCGCCGCGCGATGCACTGAAAAAAGCGGGTGTTGAAGTTGATATTGTGACACCCGATGGCAAGGGCATCCGAGCTTGGGCTGAAACCGACTGGGGCGATACTTACGAGGCTGATAAAGCGCTGACAGACGCTAAGGAGGCTGATTACCACGCGCTGGTATTGCCCGGCGGCTTGTTTAATCCCGATGAACTGCGGGTAAATGAAGACGCTCTAAGCTTTGTAAAAGCATTTTTCCAGGCAGGTAAGCCTGTCGCTGCCATCTGCCATGCGCCATGGATTTTAATTAATGCGGGCGTAGTGGAAGGCCGTCGTATGACTTCAGTACCTACCGTGGCACAGGATTTACGCAATGCTGGTGCTGAGTGGGTCGATGAAGCGGTCGTGGTGGATAATGGTTTGGTCACCAGCCGTACTCCGAAAGACCTGGACGCATTCAATGCCAAGCTTCTAGAAGAGCTGCAGGAAGGGCGTCATTCAGGCCAGCACGCCTAATGTCATGGTTGAGTCCGTGGGCAAGCTTTGTTAAAAGGCTTGTCCATGTTATCGCAAGACCCATGAAGCGTGACCGTGGCCACGGGGGGATGATGGTTCATCCTTACCGCGGCTACGGTTCGTCAAAAGAAGTATTTGTCATGGGGCGGGTGTTTCGTCAGGCCGCTCTTGGCCGTGCCATCCCAAGGCGCGGCATACTGCGTGACACTGCCGATGTAACCCGACGCATTTTTCGCCGGGGCTTGGCCGATGCCCAAGTGAATATTCGTATTGGCGAGAACGATTTAACCCTTAAAACCGATCGTGACGGTTATTTCGATGCTCACCTGCCTATTACGCAATCGCTACCCATCGATGTTTCCTGGCACCGGGCCGATATACACGTACATGCCGAGGGCCAGTCGCCCGTACGCACCAGCGTTGAAGTCTATATACCTCCACCTGAAACAGACCTTCTAGTCATCAGTGATATTGATGACACCGTCATGTTCACCGGCGTGGCAGAAAAACTGAAAATGCTGTATCGACTGTTCGTGCGCAAACCGCATCGACGTACAGCATTTCCTGGCGTGGCCTCGCTTTATCAAGCCTTGCATCGCGGAGAAACCGGAAAGGCCGAGCGGCCTATTCTGTACGTATCACGTGGGCCGTGGGCCATATATGAAATGCTGGAGACGTTTTTCCAGCTAAACCGTATACCTGTAGGGCCGATTCTATTTCTGCGCGAGTGGGGTATTTCGCTTCGCCACCCCTGGCCGCGTCGGGCTGAGGCGCACAAACGCATGCTGATTGACCGGATGCTCACTCTGTTTGACGAACTACCATGCATCTTGATTGGTGATAGCGGCCAGCATGACCCTGAAGTATATGCCGAAATCGTCAAGGCCTATCCGGGCCGCATCAAGGCGATTTATATCCGCCGCGTGGACAAGGATCCCAAGCGCGAAAAGGCTATTGAGTTATTGCGCGACGAGCTTGTCGATACGCAATGTGAGTTGGTGCTCGCACCTGATAGCGTCCTCATTGCCGAGCATGCCCATGCCAATGGAGATATTTCGGCATGGGGGCTTCAAGCGGTTATTCGGGATGTTAAAGAACACCGCGAAGAAGAGCGTCAGGAAGCCCAATCATAAGGTATCGTTAATGATCTACCCATGGTAAAACGGAGCCTTAAAACATTGGGTAGCCAATCGCCATGGTCGTTCTGCTTATCTTCGTTGCGCTGGCAATCTTCGTATTGCCTAACCTATGGGCCAAGTGGGTACTTAAGCGCCATAGGCGAGGCCGTGATGACTACCCTGGCAGTGGCGCGGAACTGGCCGAACACCTGTTGCGCCGCCTGGGCTTGGAAGGCGTCAAGGTTGAACGTACCGAGTCTGGTGATCATTACGATCCTGAAGCACGCTGCGTTCGTCTTTCAGCCGAGCACTATGATGGACGCTCGCTTACGGCTGTCACGGTAGCTGCTCACGAAGTAGGCCATGCCATTCAGCATCATCAAGGCTATGCACCGCTACTGGCGCGTAGCCGTATGATAGGGGTGGCGCAAAAAGCTGAAAAACTGGGGGCGATCCTTATGATGGCCGCGCCTTTTCTGTTTCTTTTGACGCGTTTGCCGGGCGGGCTGGCTATGGTAATCGCGATAGCGGTGATCAGCTTTGGTACGGCGACGTTGGTGCACTTGATAACCTTGCCCGTCGAATTCGATGCCAGCTTCAACCGTGCGCTACCGCTTTTGAAAGAGTACGTACCACCCTATGATATGCCGGGTGCCCGGCACGTACTCACCGCCTGCGCCTTTACCTATGTAGCCGCCTCTCTTGCCAGTGTCCTGAACCTCGGCCGCTGGCTGGTGATTTTGCGAAGGTAAGCGCTAGCCTGGCCTGTTGGCAATAATCACCGCCCGCCGTGGCGCTGGATAGCCTTCAATAGTACGCGTGCGGTCATCGGGGTTTAGAAAATCGGCCAGTGACTGATAGGTCATCCACTCGGTCGAGCGCTGCTCGTCAAGTGTCGTCACCGCCTCATCCACTACTCGGATATTGGTGAAGCCGCAGCGGCTAAGCCAGTGGCAGAGCGCTTTTGAGGAAGGAAGGAAGTAAACGTTAGGCATCGCGGCATAACGCTCGCCCGGTACAAACACCGTTTGCTCATCACCCTCTACCACTAGCGTTTCCAACACCAGTTCGCCGCCCGGTGAAAGGGCGGCTTTCAACTGCTGCAGATGCTCAAGGGGCGAGGGGCGGTGATAAAGTACGCCCATGGAGAACACCGTATCGAAAAAGCCAAGGTTCTCCGGTACATCCTCGATCCCGACCGGCAGAAATTGCGTGCGCCCCCCGTCGGCGTCGCCCACAAAGTGGCGTACCGCCTGAAACTGCCAGTAGAAGCGGGGGGATGGGTCAATCACCAGCACGAAAGCAGCTCCAGCGCCGGTCATACGCCAGGCGTGATAGCCGCTGCCTCCGCCCACATCCAGCACCTTGCGGTATTTGAGAGGCGAAAGGTGAGGCGCTACGCGCTGCCATTTCCAGTCTGAGCGCCACTCGGTGTCAATATGAATGCCGCCCAGCGAGTAGGGGCCCTTGCGCCATGGGGCAAGCTTTTTAAGCAGGTTGAAACACTGGCGTTGCTGGCTATCGTTCAGAGCAAGCTCCACCGTCAGCGTATCGCTTTCAAGCTTAACGTGGCGCTGAGTGGGAAGGGTGGGCAGTTTGGCTACTGCCTTTTCCCAAGCAGGCAGGTCGCCGTGGCGCTGGCGGTCCAACCCCTTGGCAAGCTGTTCGGGCAGCCGGGCAAGCCAGGTGGTCAGGCCCTGGTCTAGAAACGCCTGGTATAAAGCGCGGTGGTCGTCAGGAATCTCCACTCATGCCTCCTTGAACGCGATAACCGAGGCAAAATTCAGGTACTGGAACCAAGTCACCGAGCGTGGGAAACCGGCCTGCTGAAGGCGTTCGTGCAGCGCGTCCAGCGTATCGGGTACCAGCACATTCTCAAGCGCGGTACGCTTTTGGCTGATTTCCAGGTCACTGTAACCGTTGGCGCGCTTGAAATCGTGATAGCGCTCTACCCGCCAGGCATTATCCCGCTCATCTGCATCAACCGTTTTTTCAGATAGTACTAGCACGCCACCGGGTTCAAGGGCGTCAAAAAGCCGCTTTAACAGCGCGTCCCGATCGGCGGGGGGCAAAAACTGCAGGGTAAAATTAAGAATGACCATGCCAGACGGCGCATATTCAAGCGTCCGGATATCGGCTTCTTCCACGCTCATGGCATGGTCGGGGCACTCTTGTGCAAAGGTCTGTCGCGCTCGCGAAACCATCGCAGGCGATAAATCAACGCCGGTATAGTGGAACGCGTCAGGCGCAAGTGCGCCCGCCAGGGCCAAGCCAGAGGCACCGAGTGAGCAGCCCAAGTCATAGACATGGCCCCCATGGCGAAGATGGCGCTGGGCAATCAGGCTCAGCATACCCAGGATTTGGCCGTAACCCGGTATGGAGCGGCGGACCATATCGGGAAAACAAGCGACTACCTGTTCATCAAAGGAGAAGCGCGCCACTCGATCAAGGGGTGTCGAAAAGATAGCGTCACGGTAAGATGCATTACTCATTGGCAAGCCGGGGGTCATCAAAAAGGGTAGATAGTTTACGCGCCCTGATTTGACCAGAACAGACCCGAGCTGCATGGTTCAACGCCACAGGAGACGGCAAATGGCCTCAGCATCACGCGCTACCCCCGATAAACTGCCCGCTTGGCAGACACTAAAACAGCATGCCGAGGAACTAAAAAGCGTTCATTTGAAAACGTTGTTTGGTTCAGATCGAAGCCGCTGGTCAAATTTCACCCGTCAGGTGGCAGGCTTGACGTTGGACCTTTCCAAGCAGCGCTGGGATGACGATACTCTGGAGCATCTGTTGGCATTGGCTCATGATGCTGGCGTGCCGGGGGCCATTGACGCCTTGCTCAGCGGCAAGCGGGTCAATACCAGCGAGAACCGCCCAGCGCTGCATACGGCGCTGCGCTTGCCTGCTGACGCGATTCTTAATGTGGAAGGTGAAGATGTCGTTGCTGGTGTACATGAAAGCCTTGCCCAGATGGAGCGTCTGGTGTGCCGCCTGCACGCAGGGCAGTGGCGTGGAGCTACCGGCAAGCCTATTCGTCACGTAGTGAATCTGGGGGTAGGCGGTTCGGATCTGGGGCCGCTCATGGTGACTCATGCGCTTGCCGACTGCCGGCCTCGCGATATCCACCCGATTGAGGTGCACTTCGCTTCAACCATGGATGGCTCGCAGCTGGCCGACTATCTAAGCCGTTTCAACCCTGAAACCACTATTTTCGTGCTGTCTTCCAAATCGTTTACCACCATCGATACGCTTTCAAACGCCAATACGGCGCGCGACTGGCTGCTGGGGCGTTTAACCCACCATGGTGACTTTGCAAGCACATCAGACGTAAGTGCTGAGCTGATTGTGCGACAGCACTTTATCGGCGTGTCGGCCAGCCCTGAAAAAATGAGCGAGTGGGGAATCGCAGCTGATCATCAGCTTAAATTCTGGGAGTGGGTGGGCGGGCGCTACTCGCTGTGGGGCACGATCGGTCTGCCTATCGCGCTGGTGATTGGCATGGCGAACTTCCGCGAGCTGTTGGCCGGTGCGCACGCCATGGACAGCCACTTTCGTGAAGCGCCCTTGGAGGATAACCTGCCCGTACTGCTGGCGCTTGCCGGTATCTGGAACGTGAACTTTCTGGATATCCGTGCCCATTCAATCCTGCCGTATGATGGCCGCCTGGAATATTTTGCAGCCTATCTTGAGCAGCTTGAAATGGAATCCAACGGCAAGTCGGTCACCCGCCAGGGTCAGGCCGTCAGCTATTCCACCTGCCCGGTACTGTGGGGGCAGCTAGGTCCCAACGCTCAGCATGCGTTCTACCAGCTCTTGCATCAGGGAACCCAGCCGGTGGTCTGCGACTTTATCGCGCCGTTAAAGCGCTACGACGAAGTTGCCGACCCCGACACCCGCCGACATCTCAAGGCCCAGCATAGGCTGGCGCTGGCTAACTGTTTTGCACAGTCGCGCGTGTTGATGCTGGGCGATGATGCGCTTGACGATGACGGGCCACGCCCGGAGCACAAGCGCTATCGCGGTAACCAGCCCTCCACCACGGTACTGCTCGATAAGCTGACTCCCCACAGCCTGGGTGCTCTGATCGCGCTTTACGAACACAAAGTGTTTGTTCAGGCTGTTATCTGGGATATCAATCCGTTTGACCAGTGGGGTGTGGAGCTTGGCAAGCAGATTGCGACCGATACTCAGGCGATTATCGAAGGCGAGGGCGATATTGCCAGGATGGATGCCTCCAGCCGTGGGTTGATCGAGGCATTCTGGGCCGCCGAACAGGATGAGTAATCACTACTGGCGGCAATAGGTGATAGGGTGAAAAGAGTGCGCCATGATGCAAGCCTTAGTAGGGCGGCTCTTCTCTCCTGCCAGTAATAGATATGGCTGGATATACAGCTTTTTGCTTTTCCGCTATCCTAGTTCTCTTTTTCGGCCGCCGGTACGCGTCTTTGGTGGCCGCACGCTTTATCCTTCAGGAACCGACGTTACATGACCCAGTTTGATGCCTCTCAGTACGGCGCGAGTTCTATCGAGGTCCTGTCCGGGCTCGAGCCGGTACGTAAGCGTCCCGGTATGTACACCGACACCTCACGGCCTAATCACCTTGCCCAAGAGGTAATTGATAACAGCGTTGATGAAGCGCTGGCCGGCCATGCCTCCGCCATTCGTGTCATGCTGCACAGCGATGGAGCCATCGAGGTGCAGGATAACGGCCGAGGCATGCCGATTGACCTTCATCCCGAGCATGGTGTCTCCGGGGTGGAGCTGATTCTGACCAAGCTGCACGCAGGCGGCAAGTTCTCCTCGTCAAGCTATCGGTTCTCCGGCGGCCTCCATGGCGTTGGTGTCTCGGTGGTTAATGCGCTTTCACGGCGCCTGGAAGTAGAAGTTACCCGTGATGGCGCGCGTCATGCCATTGCGTTTGAGCACGGCGACAAAGTCGAAGAGCTGCATGAAATAGGCAAGGCCGCTAAACGCGCCACCGGAACCTTGGTACGGTTCTGGCCCGATGAAAGCTACTTCGACAGCCCCAAGCTTGCGCTTTCAAAACTTAAACACCTGCTGCGCGCCAAGGCAGTACTCTGTCCAGGGCTTGCCGTTACCCTGATTGAGCCCGATGGCACCACGACCGAATGGGCCTATGCCGACGGTTTGCGCGATTATCTGGCAGAAGCCACCGACGGCTATGACGTGCTGCCCAGCGAGCCGTTTGTAGGCCACTTCAACGATGATGAACATGGCGTTGACTGGGCCATTCAATGGTTGCCGGAAGGCGGTGAGTCGCTGCTTGAGAGCTATGTCAACCTGATCCCCACGCCGCAAGGGGGAACTCACGTTAACGGTTTCCGCTCTGGGCTGCTGGATGCGCTGCGCGAGTTCTGCGAATACCGAAACCTGCTGCCGCGAGGCATCAAGCTCACCGCTGATGATCTTTGGGAGCGCGCATCTTTCGTGCTCTCTGTGAAGATGCTCGACCCTCAGTTTGCAGGACAGACCAAGGAGCGCCTCTCCTCGCGTACGATTGCAGGATTTGTCTCGGGTGTGGTGAAGGACGCGTTCTCGCTCTGGCTCAATCACCATATCGACCAAGCCGAACAGCTGGCTGAACTGGTTATCAGTGCCGCCCAGCATCGTCAGAAAAAGGCCAAGAAGGTAGCTCGTAAAAAGGTTACGTCAGGCCCGGCGCTTCCGGGCAAACTGGCAGACTGCTCGGGCCAGGACCCTGCACTCAGCGAGCTGTTTCTGGTGGAAGGGGACTCGGCCGGAGGCAGTGCCAAGCAGGCGCGTAACCGTGAAACCCAGGCAATCTTGCCCCTGCGCGGCAAGATTCTGAACACCTGGGAGGTCGAAACCCACGATATTTATGGCTCTCAGGAAGTTCATGATATTGCGGTCGCGATTGGCGCTGATCCGGGTAACGCCGATCTTGAAAAGCTGCGCTACCACAAGATCTGTATTCTTGCCGATGCCGACTCGGACGGCCTGCACATTGCCACGCTGCTGTGTGCCCTTTTTGTACGCCACTTCCCAGCGCTGGTGGATGCTGGCCACGTATTTGTTGCTATGCCACCCCTTTACCGTATCGATCTGGGCAAAGAGGTGCATTACGCCCTGGATGAAAGCGAAAAGGCCGCTGTTCTCAAACAGCTTGCTAAAAAGCGCGGCACCCCGAACGTACAGCGCTTTAAAGGTCTGGGTGAAATGAGTCCGCTGCAACTGCGCGAAACCACCATGGCCGTAGAAACGCGACGCCTGGTGCAACTGACTCTGGAAGTGGGCGACGGCACCATGGAAATGATGGACATGCTGCTTGCCAAAAAACGCGCCAGTGACCGCAAGAAATGGCTGGAAGATTACGGCAACCTCGCAGACATTGAGGTATAACCCCCGATGACCATGGATATTCAGGTAGCAGAGGGCGACGTCGAACGCCTGTCTCTGCGCGACTATACCGAAAAAGCGTACCTTGATTACTCGATGTACGTCATTCTAGACCGTGCCCTGCCCAATATCGGCGACGGCATGAAACCCGTGCAGCGGCGGATTATCTACGCCATGCGCGAGCTGGCCCTCCACGCCAATGCCAAGTACAAGAAGTCCGCGCGTACCGTGGGCGACGTGCTGGGTAAGTTTCACCCACATGGCGATAGCGCCTGCTACGAAGCCATGGTGCTTATGGCCCAGCCGTTCAGCTATCGCTATCCGCTGGTGGATGGTCAGGGCAACTGGGGTAGCCCAGATGATCCCAAATCGTTTGCGGCCATGCGCTACACCGAAGCCAAACTTTCCAAATTTGCCGAGGTGCTGCTGGGCGAGCTGGGTCAGGGGACGGTCGATTGGGCGCCAAACTTTGATGGCACCATGCAGGAACCGCTGGTACTGCCTGCCAAGCTACCCCATGTATTACTCAATGGCGGCACGGGTATTGCCGTGGGCATGGCGACCGATATTCCACCGCATAACGTTTCGGAAGTCGTTGAGGCCACGTGCCACCTGTTACGTAATCCGAAGGCCACCACCGTTGACCTGATGGCCTTCATGCCCGCACCGGATTTTCCGACCGATGCGGAAATCATTACGCCGCCTGCAGATCTACGCAAGCTCTATGAATCCGGGCGGGGCTCGGTAAAGCTGCGTGCCCGCTATACCCGTGAAGAAGCCAATATCGTCATCACCGCCGTCCCTTACCAGGTCAGCGGTGCCAAGGTGCTTGAGCAGATCGCTGCGCAAATGCAGGCAAAGAAACTGCCCATGGTGGCGGACCTTCGCGACGAGTCGACGCATGAGGAGCCCACGCGCCTGGTGATTGAGCCACGCTCCAGCCGCGTGGACGTTGAATCCCTCATGGCCCATCTGTTTGCCACCACGGATCTGGAAAAGAACGTGCGGGTCAACATGAACGTGATCGGCCTGGACGGTCGTCCACGGGTGATGCCGCTGCCCGAGTTGCTTGGTGAATGGTTGCAGTTCAGACGGGGCACCGTGCGCCGACGCTTGGAGCACCGTTTAGGCAAGGTAGAGGACCGCCTGCACATCCTGGAAGGTTTGCTGACGGCCTATCTCGATCTTGACGAAGTCATCCGGATCATTCGCGAAGAAGACGATCCCAAAGCCTCGTTGATTGCCACCTTCAGTCTCTCAGAGCGCCAGGCGGAAGCCATTCTGGAGCTGCGTCTGCGTCATCTGGCCAAGCTCGAAGAGATGAAGATTCGTGGTGAGCAAAATGAGCTTGAGAAAGAGCGTAAGCGTCTTAACGACCTGTTGGGCAGTGATGCCAAACTGACCACGCTGATCGAAAAAGAGATTCGTGCCGCTGGTAAGGAACACGGCGACGAGCGTCGTTCGCCGCTGGTTGAGCGCACTGAGTCCAAGGCGCTTTCTGAAGTGGAGCTGCTGGGCGCTGACCCGATTACCGTCGTGCTTTCCGAGAAAGGCTGGGTGCGTGCTGCCAAGGGCCATGATATTGACCCTGAAGGGCTCTCCTATAAAGCCGGGGACAGCTTTCATCTGGCGGCGCGAGGTAAAACCAACCAGCCGCTCGTGCTACTCGACGATACGGGGCGGGCCTATACGCTAGCCGCCCATAACCTGCCCAGCGCGCGTGGCCAGGGTGAGCCCGTCACCGGGCGGGTGAATGTCTCCGCAGGGGCCCAGATGGCGGGGCTCATGCTGGCTCCGCCTGACCGGCGCTTTATATTGGCAAGCGACGGCGGCTACGGATTCATGGCTCGACTTGATGCGCTGATCGGCAAGAACAAGGCGGGCAAGGCAGTGCTGAGTATACCCAAAGGGTGTAGCGTGATGGCTCCCATCGAAGTGCCGGACGGTGAAGAGCTGTGGGTGGCCTCGGTTTCCAACGAGGGGCGCTTGCTGGTGTTCCCGCTGGATCAATTGCCTGAAATGACCAAGGGTAAAGGCAATAAGATGCTGGATATTCCCGGGGCCCGGGCTGCCCGACGGGAGGAGTTCGTGCGAGATATCGCCGTACTCACTTCAACCGATGTGCTGGTCATTCATGCAGGTAAACGCAAACTCACGCTAAAAGCCGATGATGTAGCGTATTATCGCGGCGAAAGAGGCCGGCGGGGCAGTAAACTGCCGCGTGGTTTCCAAAAAGTTGACCGGTTAGAGGCAGGGGAGTAACACAATGGCGAAGCGTTGTTTGATTCGAGCGACGGGCGTGGCCCGCCCTGGCCAGCTAGAAGAGCTGGGCAAGGCACTTGCCAGCACGGGCGCCCAGCTTTTGGATATCAACCAAAGCGTCACGTTTGGGATGCTTTCCCTGGAAGCCCTGGTAGGGCTTGATCATGATAACGCCCTAGAGGCAACGCTGAGTGAAGCAGGCGATGCGCTGGGGCTTGATGTACAGGCAATTACCGTTAATGCCGAAGATTATCAGCGCTGGAGTAGTGCTGATGCCCAACCCCGGCTGATCTTGACGCTGTTGGCGCCTCGCCTTCCAGCAGGGATTCTGGCCGAGGTGGGCAGTTTAACGTCAGAGTTCGGCCTGAACATTGAATTGATTCACCGGCTCTCGGGGCGTGAATCCCTAGATGGCCAAGCCCCACGGGGCGGTGCTTGCGTTGAATGCTGGCTGCGCGGTGACGAAGCGGACATTGAAGCCCTGCGTGAAAAGGCGCTGGCACTAGGCGCTGAGCAGGGTGTGGATATTGCCATTCAGGAAGATTCGATCTGGCGGCGCCATCGCCGTTTGGTGTGCTTCGATATGGATTCCACGTTGATCAAAACCGAAGTGATTGATGAGCTGGCCCGGCGCCACGGTGTTGGTGATGAAGTGGCTGAGGTGACCGAGCGTGCCATGCGCGGCGAGCTGGATTTCCAGGAGAGCTTTCGCGAGCGCATGAGCAAGCTCAAAGGCCTGGATGAATCAGTGTTGATCAAGATTGCCGAAGAGCTTCCTTTGATGGACGGCGTTGAACGCTTAATGATTAATTTAAAGCGTTTTGGTTACCGCACCGTGATTCTGTCCGGCGGCTTTACCTACTTTGCCCGCCATTTACAGGAGAAGCTTGGCTTTGATGAAATTCATGCCAACGAGCTGGTGATTGAAAATGGCAAAGTGACCGGTGAAGTGCGCGAGCCCATTGTGGATGCAGAGCGCAAAGCCGAGCTCTTAGAGCAGATTGCCCGGCGTGAAGGCTTTACCCTTGAGCAAACCATTGCGGTAGGTGATGGTGCCAATGATCTCAAAATGCTGGCCAAGGCAGGGTTGGGTATTGCCTTTCGTGCCAAGCCGCTGGTTCGCGCTCAGGCGCGTCAGGCCATTTCCACGTTGGGCATTGATGCCGTGCTTTATTTGATCGGCTATCGGCAAACCGACTTGGTCGAATAAGCCATTCGCTAGCGCTTCAGGCGGTACCTGTGTACCGCCTGGTATTTATTGTTCGTTCAGGGCAATGCCTTGATACGCCTGATGAAGGTGCTCAAGCTTTGCGATTTCGCTCTCGGTCAGGGCTGGTGAATCCCAGAGCGGATTTCCTTCGGCATCCTTGAGGCCTTCAAGGGTCACTGTAAGCGTAGCATCGCTGGGTATCTGGGTATTTCCCCACGGGCCAAAACGATTGGGCGCAAGGCTCCATACTGCCGTTTCACCGGGCTCCAACCCACCCGAGACAACGTAGTAGAACGTATCATTTACCCAGGGAGTGGAGCGACCTTCGCTGGTGACAATTCCCTTTAGCAGTACCTGTGAGACTGCTTCATCCGTACCGTTGGTAACTTCAAGGTCAATGACCGGTTCAGGCGAGCCGTAGGGACTTTGGCTCATGTAGTAGCGGGCGCTATCAACGCTAAAGCGTGCCAGATGCGCTTTATCTTCATCGGCCCGAGCCTGTTTTTCAGTCAGGCGGGTCAACGTACGCAAGGCTTGTTCTCGTTCGCGGGCGCGCCTTTGTCGTAGAAGCTCATCGGCACGATGGATAACCTGGTCACCGGTCAGTCCATGCATGAGGATATTGGCCGCCTCGGCAATTTCGGCGCCATTCATGCGTTGGGGGCTTAATAACGCCATGCTGCTCAATGAGGGCATCGCCAGAATGGCGAGCGCCTTGTCAAACTCGTCGCGCTTGTAAACCGGTAGGGCCTCGCGCACATTCTCGATAGAGACAACCGCTGCTGGCATTGAGCTGGTATCTATTTTGGGATCTGAGCAACCGGCTACTACCAATAGCGACAGTGTAAGAGCCGATAGCCTTAGGAGGCTCCACATACATTCACCTCAGGACATTAAAAACGCAGGGGAGCTTACCCGAAAGCGATAGCAACCACTACCGTCTCTGCGAATTGTTAAAACAGTTACCTGCTGGTTGAAATAAGCGCTGGCGATAAAACCAGCGCTTTTTTCACTTCATGGGGCTAACTTTACTGGGCTATGGTATTGCTATCAGCTAGCCGTGCCCTCGATCAGGGTGCGGCACCGGTTTATCGCCTACCTCTTCATCGCGAAGTTCAACAGGTTTGCCCTCAGTGGTATCAATGTGGGGCAGTTGCAAGTGCAAGCCGGTCTTGGCCAGCAGGTGAGCACTAACGGGCGCGGTGATAAACAGAAATAGCGTAATCAGCATTTCTTGAATATCTGGCTTACCCTCCACACTCCAGAAATACACCATGGAGGCGATCAGCATGCAGCCAATACCTAGCGTTGTCGCCTTGGTTGGCCCATGTAAACGCATGTAGAAATCACGTAAATGGGCCATGCCCAGCGAACCGATGAATACAAATACGCCACCTGCAATCAGCAGTAGCGAGATAATGGCTTCTATCACTAGCTGCATCTTCATGCCTCCTCGTGGTGGGCAGTCATCATGGATGGGCTCATTCGATAATATCCCCACGCAGAACGTATTTGCACACGGCCACGGTGCTGATAAAACCAAGCATCGCAATCAGCAGTGCTGATTCAAAGTAGGTTTTACTGTTAAGCCAAAGCCCCAAGAGCACAATAAGCGCAATGGAATTGACATACATGGTATCCATGGCAAGCACCCGGTCAGGCATGGAGGGGCCAATGACCAGGCGGTAAAGGTTCATCAATAACGCCATCACCACCAGCGCCAGGGTGATATACAAAGCAAAGGCTAACATTCGTAAATCTCCTTGAGCGGGCGCTCGTAACGCTCCCGGATCTGTTCTATCAGTGCTTCTTCATCATCCACATTCAGTGCGTGAATCAGTAACGATTTTCCATCCATGCGCAGGTTGGCCGATACCGTGCCGGGGGTCAGGCTGATAGTGCTTGCCAGCAAGGTAATGGTGAACCGCTCTTCCAGTATCAAAGGATACTCAATGAAATGCGGTTTAAGCGTACGCCAGGGGTTGGATATCAGGTAAGCCACTTCAAAATTGGCAGTCACGATATCGCCCAGTACACGCAGCCCGTAACGAAGAAGTTTGAAGGGCTTTTTGATACGCGGACGAGCATCCCAGAAACGGTAGGTTAGCAGGGGAATGACAATGGCCAGCGTACCACCAAGTACAAACTGGCCGAAGGCATAGCTACGCACGAGTAACAGCCACACGATAAGCAGCAATATCGATAAAACCGGTGTGGGTAGCCAAGAACGCGGCGTAATCATAAAGCCTCCTCAGCATCAGGCAGTAGCGTATCAATCAAACGTTGCGGGTTGGTCAACTGCTCAGCAGTCGCCTGGGTGTAAGCGCTTATAGGGCCAGCCAGGGCGACCAGAAGTGGGGCGGCACTCAGTAGCCAGATAACCCCTAACCACTGACGCCTCGGTAGCACGCTACCGCTCAAGCTGCCACGCTGGCTTCTCCAGAACATGGTCGAGCCTGCCCGAGAAAGGGCTATCAGCGAAGCCAGGCTTGCCAACAGCAGAAGCGGCCATAGCCACAACCGTTGAGTGCCTTCAGCAGCATTGAGTACTAGCGCTTTGCCTATTGCCCCTGAAAGTGGTGGCATGCCAATTACGGCGATGGAGCCAATGAAAAACAGCAGGGCCAGCCCGCCACCCTGTACCATGGGACGTCCTTTTACAATTCGGGTACCTGCTTTACCCCGCTGTTGGCCGATCATATCGGCCAACAGGAAAAGTCCGCCGGTAACCAGCGTGGTATGCACTAGATAATAAAGCAGCGCCGATATTGCCTCGGGCGAGCGGATGCCTACACCTGCCAGCAGCGTGCCCACCGAAATAAGCACTAGATAGGCCACCAGCAGGCGTAAGTCACGCGCCGCGATAACACCTACACCAGCGACTGCCAGTGTCGCCAGGGCAAGCCACCAGATCCAGGACTGTTCAAGCGCTGCAAGCGTGCCTGCACTGTCGCTGAACATGAGCGTATAAACCCGCAGGATGGCGTAAATGCCTACCTTGGTCATGATTGCAAACAGCGCTGCCACCGGCGCAGGGGCAGCGGCATAAGCGCGAGGTAGCCAGAAATACAATGGCACGACGGCAGCCTTCAGGCCAAAGACAACCAGCAGCATCAGCGCGCCTGCGGTAACCAGCCCTTCACGTTCGGCAGGCAGGTTGGCCAACCGCTGCGCCATATCGGCCATGTTAAGCGTGCCGGTAGCCCCGTAGAGAATGCCCACAGCAATCAGGAACAGCGAGGAACCTGCAAGGTTAAGTACCACATAATGGACACTTGCCTGAATGCGGGCCTTACCGCCTCCATGCAGCAGCAGCGCGTAAGACGCCAGCAGCAGCACTTCGAAAAACACGAACAGGTTAAACAGGTCGCCCGTTAAAAAGGCGCCGTTGATACCCAGGAGCTGCCATTGAAACAGACCATGAAAGTTGCTGCCTTTTTCATCGTCACCTGCACAGGCATATATCACCGCGCCGATGGCCAGCAGAGCTGTCAGTAACAACATCAGCGCCGATAGCCGGTCGAGGACTAAAACAATGCCAAAAGGTGGCTGCCAGTCGCCGAGTGCGTAGTAAACAATCTCGCCCTGAATGGCCATATTGACCAACCCAATGGCGACGAGCAACATCAATATGGTGGCAATAACGCTGACAGTGCGCTTGTAACGTATCAACCCTTGGCGCTGATACAGCAGTAGGATGCCGGCCACCAGCGGCACGATCACGGGTAGAACAATAAGATGTTGAATCATTCACGGTCTTCCTTTTTGCCGTCTACGTGATCGTTACCCGCTTCACTGCGGGCACGCATGGCAAGAATTACGACGAATGCGGTCATGGCGAAGCCAATGACGATAGCCGTGAGAACAAGCGCCTGGGGTAGCGGGTCTGCGTAGCGGCCATCACCATGAACAATGGCTGCACCATCAGTAGTGAGGCCTCCCATGGAAAATAGGAACAGGTTCACCGCGTAAGAGGTCAGCGTTAAACCCACCACCACGGGGAATGTGCGCCCCCGCAGCGTTAGATACAGGCCGCACGCGGTAAGTACGCCGGTGGTAATCGCGTAAAGGGTTTCCATCAGCGAGACTCCTTGGCAGGTGGTTGAGCGGGCGTATCAGACTCTTTTGGGTCAATGACCGGGCGGTGCGCGGTCGTCACCTTGCCCAAATTGGCCAGAATCATAAGCGTGGCGCCCACCACGGCCAGATAAACGCCAAGATCAAACAGCAGGGCGGTTGCCAGTTCAAACTTGCCAACCAGCGGCAGGCTGAAATAGCCAAATGCCGAGGTAAGGAAAGGATGACCAAACAGCCAGCTGCCAAGCCCTGTCAACGTGGCAATGGCAACGCCCACCACGGCCACCGGCTGGAAGGGGAAGTCCAGACGAGCCTGGGCCCACTCCACGCCGCGCGCCATGTACAGAAGAATCAGCGCCACCGCGGTAATCAGGCCGGCAATAAAGCCACCGCCTGGCTGGTTGTGCCCGCGCAGGAAGATAAAGACGGAGACGAGAAGCGCCAGTGGCAATAGTGTCATCGAAATGGAGGTAAGGATGGCCGGGTAGCGGTCGGGGGACCATACACGGCCTTCACCGTCGCTATGAGGCATAAATAGGCGCAGGCGATTCAAAAGCTTGAAGATCGCCAGGCCTGCAAGTGCCAGTACGGTAATTTCTCCTAAAGTATCGAAGCCCCGGAAATCGACCAGGATAACGTTCACCACGTTATGCCCACCGCCGCCGGGTACGCTGTTGGCCATGAAAAAGCTGGAAATCGACAGCGTTTCGCGGGTCATGACCGCATAGTTGAGGCTTGCTACTACCAGCCCCAGCGCACCTGCCAGCAGCATGTCGCGCACGTTGCGTAGCGGGCTGGACTCACGCGGCGTTCTCTGAGGCAGAAAAAACAGCGCCAGCATCAGCAGAATCATGGTGACCACCTCAACGGAAAGTTGGGTGAGGGCTAGATCCGGTGCTGAGAAGCGCGCAAAGGTAAGCGCGACAAAAAGGCCGACAATCGACAGCATTAAAAGCGAGATCAGTCGGTAGCGGTGGGTGGCCGCCGTGGCGATACCGCCAAAAATCAGCATGCCAGCGCCAAATACCAAAATGCCGTCCGTTGGCTGGTTGCCTTTGCTGCCTGAGAGAATATCCATCTGAACAAGGCCTAGTACACCCATGCACAGCGCAGCCAGCAGCAGCCAGCCCATGAAGCGCTGTAGCGAATTGCCATCCAGTGCCGCTATGGCCTGCTCGGCGCGATAGCTCAGCGTTATCATGAATCGCTCGAAGACTCGGCGCGCATCCACGCTTGCAAAGGGTTGCAGATAGCGGCGCAAATCCGCATGCCGCCAATACATGGCGATGCCTACCGCGAAAGCAATAATACTCATCACCAGCGGTAAGTTAACGCCATGCCAAATGGCCAGATGAAAATCCAGCGGTTCGCCAAGTACTGCCTGGGTGGCGAGATCCAGCAGATTGGTGGCAAAAAACGCTGGGAAGAGGCCGACTACCACGCAGAGCACGACCAGTATTTCAACGGGCAGACGCATCAGGTGCGGCGGCTCATGGGGCTTTTTAGGTGATGCTTCCTTGGCCGGTTTATAGAAAACCGCATGTACTAAGCGAACGGAGTAAGCTACCGATAGAATACCGCCGACGGCGGCTAGCGCTGGAATAAGCCAGCTAAGCCCACCAAGAACCGGGGTGGCCAGCGTTTCGGTAAAGAACATCTCTTTTGAGAGAAAGCCATTAAACAGCGGAACGCCCGCCATGGCCGCTGCCGCTAGGGTAGATAGCAGCGCGGTGACCGGCATGGTCTTGCGTAGACCACCCAGTAGTTTCAGTTCCCGCGTGCCGGTTTCATGATCGATGATGCCCGCGCTCATAAACAGCGCCGCCTTGAAGGTGGCATGGTTAACGATATGAAATAGCGCGGCGAGTACGGCCATTGGGCTGCCAATGCCCAGCAAGACGGTGATTAGGCCCAAGTGGCTGATAGTGGAAAACGCCAGGATGGCCTTAAGGTCAGTCTTGAACAGCGCAAACCAAGCGCCGTAAAGCAGCGTAATGGAACCCACCAGGGGCACTACAACGCTCCACAGCTCGCTATCCGCAATGGCCGGGTGCAGGCGCGCCATCAGGAAGATACCCGCTTTCACCATGGTGGCCGAGTGCAGGTAGGCTGAAACCGGGGTCGGCGCTGCCATGGCATGGGGAAGCCAGAAGTGGAAGGGGAACTGGGCGGATTTGGTAAAAGCACCCAGCAGCACCAGCGCCAACATGATGGGGTAACGGCCATCAGCGACAATGCGCTCGCCGCTTGCCAGCACATCATCCATCCGATAACTACCGGCCATATCGCCTAACAGTAACAGGCCTGCTAGCAAGGCAAGCCCGCCGGCTCCAGTAATAGTCAGCGCCATACGGGCGCCTTTGCGCGCGTCACCGCGATACGACCAAAAGCCAATCAACAAAAATGATGAAAGGCTGGTAAGTTCCCAAAATAGCCAAAGTAGTATCAGGTTGTCGGACATCGAAATGCCGACCATCGACGCCATGAAGAGAATCAGAAAGGCATAAAAGCGTCCGTAGGGCTCATCCTTGGCAAGGTAAAAATGGGCATACAGCAGAATCAGCAGCCCGATTCCCAGAATTAACAGATTGAACAGTAACGAGAGCCCATCCAGGCGAAAAGCCAGCTCAAGCCCCAGTTCAGGCAGCCACGTAACGCTTACACGTAACGCTTCACCGGCCAGTAGAGCAGGCAGTTGCATCAACGTAAGCAATAGGGCAATCGCCGGCACTATGCCTGTTGCGAGTGAGCACAGTGTGCGACCGCGTTGGGCAGTGAGTGCCGGCACCAGTACACCCAACAAGGGCAGTAAGGCTATCCACAGCAGTGTCATGGGATCCATCCAGCGCAATTAAAATCTAAAAAATGCCACCAAGCCGCTCGAGGGCGTACCGGTGGCGCAGGATACGTTAAGTGAAACAAGAGGATATCACTTGTATGGTGGTGATGTGATTTTAGTATAAAGTGGCTGTGTAAACCGTTTAGAGACTCCTTGTTCCATGAGTGAACCCTTCAATACCTGGCAAAACCGCTTCGAGAATCTGCGCAGTAACAAGATCTTCGAAGGCATTGTCATCTCCATTATCGTGCTCTCCGCCTTGGTGATTGGTGCGAAAACTTATGAAGAAACAACGCGAATAGAGCAGTGGTTGCTCTACCTGGATATTGCGGTAACCATCTTCTTTCTGATTGAGATTTTGATCAGAATGGCCGCCGAACGCAACTTGATCAGCTTTTTCAAGAAAGGCTGGAACGTCTTCGATTTCCTGATCGTCACCGCCAGTCTGATCCCCATGGATGATTCAGAGATGGTGCTGCTGGCACGGCTATTAAGGATTTTCCGGGTGCTACGCCTGGTATCCATGATTCCTGAACTACAAATGTTGCTGGTTGCGTTGGTGAAATCCATTCCCAGAATGGGTTATGTCGTCCTGCTGATGTTTATCATCTTTTATATCTATGCCGCGATTGGCAGCTTCCTTTTTAACAATGTAGACGAAGGGCTGTGGGGTAATATTGCCCTGGCCATGCTGACGCTCTTCCAGGTAGCCACCTTTGAAAGCTGGGCAACCGCCGTGCTGTATCCCACCATGGAGGTTTATCCCTACGCCTGGATCTATTTTCTTACCTTCATCTTTTTAAACGCCTTCATCTTTTTGAACATGATGATTGGCATCGTGCTGGACGTCATGCAAAAAGAGAGCGCTCAAATGGCGCTGGATAACGGCGAAGGCGAAGAGGCCGAACTACAGGCGTTGCGCAGCGATATTCGTGGGCTTAAAGCCCAACTTGACCGCATGGAGTCCGCAATAGCCCAGCGTCATTCGTCTCCGGCTGAGCAGGGTTCGAACTCACCAGATGCTCAGCACACCGCACGTTAAAGCTGCGATGTTGTAGCGTGCCTAGAATACCTGTAATACCAATACCGGCACCCCGTTAGAAAAAAGGGTAGCCGGTTGAGGTTACTACTGGTTGAGGGTACTACTTCTCGACTGAAAAAGCGTAGGTCAATTTGCCGCGCTCTGAGAGCAGCTTTTCAAGTTCCTGATCATTAAAGGTCGGCAGCTGGCCCATTTCCTGGGCGGTCAGGGGGCCCGTTGCCGTATCCGCAATCACGGTGTCGGCGGGTACTTCGACCATCAGCGTCGCGGCTTGAGTAACGGCCTCGGTGTAACCCTCTAAAGTGGTCAGATCCAACGCTTCAAGAGGCAGTTGGCCCGCAAGCCACTGGCCCCAGTAAAACTCCAGAAACGGCGGTGGGGTATCAGGTTTTTTGTACCCGACTCCACGGGTAAAGTAGACCAGCGAGCGATAGGCATCATCAGCCTGGGCATCTCGCCCCAGCTGCTCAGGCAAGTCTTCTGGTGTTATCGGGCCGCTCGGTGCATCAAGCCAAACCAGGCGCTCATCCTGCATGGCCGCCCAGAAGCTTTCCATGTCCGGCAGGTCGCTGAAGTCGTGGGTAATCAGCACCGGTACGCTCAGCTCAGGGCCCTCAAGCGCCAGGTAGTTGCTGAACGTATGATGGCCGTCGGTGATATATACCTCGCCATTGGGGGCAATCACCGCGGTTTTCATATCTTCAAGGTGCGTGCCGACGGTATCGGTGCACGCAAAGCTTTCGGTATCCTGAAGAGAAGAGGTGTTATCAAATTGGTCGATGCCACCCTGACCGCCCGTTTCGCAAAATTCGTCAAAAAACTTCTTGTGATCCACCGCAAAGCGGCCCTGCTTATAGTCCATCTGCCGGTAACCCAGTGCTGGCTGCGTAGGGTGCAGCTCGCCTATGGCAACGTGGCGAATGTCTAACGTGGCATTGTCAGCTGAAGCGGCCAGTACAGGCGTAAGTGGCAGAAGTGCCAGAAGCGTTAAAGCCCTTTTCATCATCTCTCCAAGGAGTTGTCGTTACTATGTAAGCAGACAACGATACGGATTAATGATGACATTCCCTTGACGTCTGGCAGGTTGGGGAGGGTAATAAAGAGCATTAAGCGTAAGAGTAAGAGTTGGGATTTCAAATTTGATTAAGTTGTTTAGCATTGAGGGGTAGGTGAAACAAAACATGCGCAGTAGATTAATCGTGTTGGTAATTGCCCTTGTCTTAGCCGGTGGACTATCGGCGCTTGCCTCTAGTGAAGCGTTTGAGACACGCTTGGTGCGTATGGAAACACAGCAAGCGCTGCCTTCAATTAAGGCTACGCTTGCGCAAGAGTCAGCTGATCTCAATGCGGTTTTTCTTCACTATGCCAGCGATCAGGCACTCTGGATGAATGCCCATTTGGCCATCCTGCGTTACGGCGATATCGCCCGTGTTGCGTTACTTGAGTATGCCGCACTGCCTGAGTTTCAGCAGATGCTGGTGCGTTTTGGCCCCGATGCCGTTCTTCCGATTATCTACTATCGAGATCACGATATCGCCACGCTGCGTGCTCAGCATTGGGTGGGTGAGCACTACCAGCAGCTGAGCCGCTGGTGGAAGGAGAAAACGGAAGAAGTACAGCGCCAGGGCGGGCCAACAGAAGTGGCCGCGTGGAGCCCTTACCGGCGCGGACAAATGGGAATCGCCTTATTAAACGCTGAAGGCCATGGCTTGCTCAACCAGTTTGTTGTCGATAGCGAGGGCGATGTGCATTGGCTGCAAAGTGAGCGGGTCGTGGCAGCCCTTAGCGATTTCTTTACCAGCGGTATACGTAACCTGGAAAACCAGTGGCGCCGCGATGAGGCGATTGACACTGCGGACGTGGGCTGGGCTGGCGTAGACCTATTGTTGATGGCAAGCACCATCAAGGTGCTACGGGCAGGCCGTGTTGCGCGGGGCGCACGTGTCGGCAGTATTGAGGTCCAAAGTGCACGGGCCGGATTACGCCAAGGAATAGTGGCTAGCGGCGGGCGTTTTGCCAGCCTGCCGCGTATTGCCAAGGTGGTGGCAGTTGCCACTACTGCCTATGTGGTCGTGCGTCACCCGTCGCTGGTAAGCGCACTGGGAGCCAATGTCGCAAAGTGGCTTGGTCTTCCGGTATGGCTTGGGCAATTTGCGGTCTGGTTTCTGGTATTGCTGCCAGTTCTATTGGTTGTGCGAGTCGTCTGGCGCTTTATTGTGGCTCCCGCTTTATGGCTGCTGGTACCTCTTCTGCGGTTTTGTATTGCAAAGCTACCAAATAGATCAGAGCCTGCAGGCGAAAGCAGGCTTTAACTCAGAGCTGCCATTAATTCAGAGCTACCGCTAACCGAGTCAGGTAGGTAGTTGGCTTACCTGACTTGGCTTGGATAACCTCTTATCAAAATTTCAGTTTTTATCTAAAGTGGCGTCTTGCTCGCCTCGCCCGGGACTTCCCGCACCAGGCGAGGCTTTTAGAGCTGTTGCATATGAGGCCGTTTATTTACTAACCCACGCCTCGCTCACGCGAATGTACTTGATACGCTGACGGAAATAGGTGAAGGCAATATGCAGATCGCCCTCCTGCCCCTGGATGATCGTGGGGTAGGAGTATTCGCGGTTTCTTTTTTCGACGGAGTTGTTGGTCATGCAGTAGCCATCGCCAATTTCAAGATCTCGGCGAATAGGCCAAGTGCGACCGCCGTCGGTTGAAATTGCCAGCGTCATTGGCGCGCGCGGCGCGCCCCAGAAGGCTGACTTATCGCCTTTGCCTGCCTGATCTACCAGTTCACCGTGATCTTCGGAATCTTCTATATCGTCGTAGAGCGACGTGCGCCGCTCGGCGTTTGGATCAGCCTGGCGGTGATTATAGACCAGCGCTAAATGGCCGTTCTTAAGGCAGGTAAACTGAATGGAGGAGTTGTTGTTGGGGAGTTCAGTTACCTCCGGTGCACTCCAGCTCACCGCATCTTGCGAACGGCTTACGTAGATCGCATCCGCCCAGCGGCTGCGATAAAGCGCGATGAACGAGCCATCCTTAAGTGGCTGAATATTCATGTGTACGCAGCCAACGCTTTCGGGAACATCGTGCTGATGCCAGGTTTGGCCCATGTCCTTGGAAACCATCACGGCACTGATGTCGTCGTTACCTGTCCAGCGTTCGCCCTCGGCCACACGGCATAGAAACACCGGTAGTACCCAACTGCCATCCTGGGTAAACACTGGCGGCTGACGAATGAATATCCCCGGTGTTTCAAACAGCGCTTCGGTATCGCTCCATTCTCTTCCGCCGTCGTAGGAGACGCGGCGGCGCACGACGGCGGTGTTTTGATGCCCGGAGAATTGGGCGGTGTAAATCAGCCAGAGAGCGCCGTCGGGCGCGGTGAAGAGCACCGGATTCTGTTCGGAGCGGGTAGCGTCATCAGAGAGCTTGACGGGTTCGGACCACTGCGTCTCGCCCTTGACTAGCCTCGCCACGTAGATGGAGATATCCGGGACGCCCTCCTGGGTGCCGCCAAACCAGGCGCACAGCAGATCGCCATTATCGAGCTCATGTAGGAACGAGGCGTGATTCTGTAGGCAGGGAGTGGGTAAGTAAGCTTCCAGCCGACCGCTGTCAATCGCAGCGGTGTGCAGTTGACCGGCCGGGGACTGAGAAGTGAGTTCGCTCATGGGGCGTCCTTAAAATCGTTATTTAGGAGGGCTGGTTGCGGTAGTGCGGGCGACGTCTGATACGACGGAACACGTAGCGCAGTAGCGGTAAATAAAGGGGCAATAATGCAATGGCCCAGATAACGGCGCTGATCGGCGTGATGAAGTCGATGTAATTGCCGCGAGTGATTAAAAGCCCGCGGGCAATTTCGCTTTCGATGATCGGGCCAAGCGTCATGCCGATGACGATGGGCGCACGGGGAATGCCAGCCTTTGCCATGTAGTAGCCAAAAACACCGACGCCAAGCATGACCAGGATATCCCAGGGGTTATTGCGCAGTGCGTAAGCGCCGATGATGCATATCAATAAAATGATCGGAAGGAGAATGCTCTCTTTCACTTGAAGCGCGCGCGCGAACAATTTGGCGCCAGGCAGGCCGATCAGTAACACGATGAAATTGACGATCACGGTGGTCGCGAAGAACTGATACACCAGCGGCGCGTGGTCACGCATCAATAGGGGGCCCGGCTGCAGGCCGTGAATCATGAAGCTGCCAATAATCACCGCCGTAACTGCCCCGCCTGGCAAGCCAAGAGTCAAAAGAGGAATCAGCGCACCTACGCCCGAGGCGCTGTTGGCCGCCTCGGAGCAGGCAATACCTTCCGGTTCGCCCGAGCCAAAGCGCTCGCGGCGTTTAGAAAGGTTGCGCCCCTGGCTGTAGGAGATAAGTGAGGCCACATCGGCGCCAGCGCCCGGCACCGCTCCCACGATGGTGCCTATGCCAGTAGAGCGTAGTTGTGCGGGGAGCAGTCGTCTCAGCAACGACCAGGAAGGCACGACCTTGGATACTTGAACGATAGGCTGGCTGCGATGGGAAATGCGCTCGAATCGCTGCATGATTTCCGGAATTGCGAATAAACCGATAATGACCGCAATGAACGGAATGCCGCCCATCAGATAGGGAATATCCAGCGTAAAGCGGGGCTGACCGTTGATTTCATCAAGCCCGACGGTGGCTAAGAAAAGCCCGAGGAGGCAGGCGATAGCCCCCTTTAAGAACGACCCGCCGGAGAGGGAGGCAACGGCCATCAGTGCCAGTACCGCAATGGCGCAGTACTCGCGGGGACCCAATGAGAGCGCGAACTGTGAAATCGGGTAGGCGAGCACGATCAGGATCAGTGAGGCGAGCACGCCGCCGATGAACGACGAAATCGTGCTGATACCAAGCGCGAGCCCCGCCTTGCCTTTGCGCCCCATCGGATAGCCGTCGAACACCGTGGTGACCGCCATCGCCGAGCCAGGAATGCCGATCACCGTGGCGGGAATCGAACCACCGAAGACAGCGCCGATATAGATGCCCAGCAGACAGCTGATGCCGGTAAAAGGGTCAAACACAAACGTCAGCGGGCTGGCAATCGCCACTCCAAGCGATGGAGAGATACCTGGCATTGCGCCCACCACGATACCAATGGCGACCGCGCCTACCAGTAGCAGTAGAAGGAGTGGATCCAGAAGGGATGCAAACCCTTGTATCAACAGCTCAAACATACCGGGCTCCTTACCAGATCGATCCTAAGGGGAGGGGGATACTGAACACGTGATAAAAAACCATATAGGTGCTCACGGCGATCACGACGTTGATCATGCCAATCTTGATAAGCCCCATAAGGCTTAGTTCGGCGCGCAGCAGTGCCATGATCAGGGATGTGACCAGAATAGAAGTGGCAATAAAGCCCACAATATTCATAAGAAGCGGGAAGAGCGCAATCGCCAGTAAAGTGATGGGAATGGCATATGCGCGTCCGCGGGCAGGCTGGGCCTTCACTGCGGTGCCTTGAGTACCCTGTGTGGCCAGTGCGCTTAGAAGCGTCTGCGCTTGGTCTGCACTGGTGGAGTGCCAGGGCACCTGCACATGTTGAAGCTGCGCGGTAAAGACCGGCGTGTTAACGGCATCCTTCAGACGCTTGGCGTTTTGCTGACGAATGTCGCTTGCTTGATGACCGGATACGAAGAGGGCAGCCCAGTCGCCGTAGATTAGCCCACTTTTTTCAGGCGCCTTGCCATCGAAAGTTTCCAGGATCGTGAGTTCATTCGCCTGTAAGGACTCTTCAAACTCGGAGCGGGCAGCTAGAACAGCGTCTATCTTGCCTTCAGCCAGCGCGCTGCGTAACGCCTTGATATCCATTGGCCACCACTGCCCATTCGAGCGTTGACGCAGCTTTTCCAAGAATACAGTGTCTTCAAGTAGACTATCGTAGCCAATCTTGAGTTGGCTAAGCGTATCGACTGAAATATTCGTGCCGACGCGCGCGGCCAAAACAAAGGCATCAAAGTAGAGCAGGCTTAGCGGTATAAAGCCTTTCAGGTGCTCTTGCGCAGCCAGTTCCGCATTGACCTGGGTCGCCCGGGAGGAGGAGGCGAGAAGCGAGGTGTCGGGATGGCTTCGCTTGATAACACTCAAAGCAGAAAAGCTGCCAAGCCCCGTGTGGCTCGAGAGGGCAAGCCGTGTGCCAGTCTGGGTGTTGAGTGCCTCTGTGAGAGCCTTGAAGGTAGTATCGTCTTCAGAACCCTCTGGAAAATTAGTAAAAATCTTATGGTTCTGGTTGATCAAGAATCGGATAAGTGCAACGAGCGTGCAGCCGATCAGGCCAAGCAGCACGATGGTGGGAATAAACCCAGGGCCGATCGTGCGACGCATCTCGAATGGCATGCCCAGGGCCTGGGTAAGAAAATAGCTCCCCGCTAACAGCAGCAGGAGTAGCGTCCAAAACTCTATGGTTTTCAGCCGGTATTTAAGGGTCTGATACGTCATCAAAGCGCTATCCCTACAAAGCGCTGGAGCATTCAGGTCGCTCCTGAATGCTCCAGCTCATATAAAGTGGTTTACTGCTCCAGAAGATTGGCAGCGGTGGCGAACGCTTCGTTTTGGCGCGTTAGCCACTCTTTGAAATCGTCGCCAGTGCGCAATTGAACGTTAAAGCCAATACGGTTCATGCGCTCGATAAACTCGTCTTCCTGGGCGATTTCAGTGCACGCATTGATTAGGTAATCCTCTACATCCTCTGGGATATCGGCGGGTGCGCCAATAGCACGGAATAAGCCAATATCTAGTGGGTAGCCTGCTTCAGCTGAAGTAGGCACGTCTGGCAGACTTTTAGAGCGTTCTTCACTAAAGAAGGCAAGCATCCGTAGCTGGTCGGCTTGCACTTGAGAGTAGGCTTCGGCATCTGAAACAACGGCGCCATCCACATGCCCGCCAATAACAGCGGTAATGGAATCACCTGAACCGGAGTAGGGAATGAGTGTTGGGTCAGTATCAGTGACGTTACCGGCCGAAAGTGCAATCAGCTCACCAATGGAGGTATAGCCTAGCGCAAGACGGTCAGGATCTTCTTGGGCAATGGAAACCCAGTCCCCGAGGGTTTCAATGTCGCTGCTGGCATTGACGGCGATACCGACTGGTTCTGCCGAGAGCAGACAAATTGGCGTAAAGTCCTCCACGCTAGCCGGAAAACCGTTGATTATATGAGGGTTGCCGACAAGTGAGCTGTTGATCATGGCAATGGTGTAGCCATCGGGCCGTGCCGATGAAGCCGCGTGGAACCCTACTGCACCACTACCGCCTGTACGGTTGACCGGCAGGACATCCACGCCTGAGTATTCGGCCAGCGATTGAGAGAATGCGCGACCAACTAGATCATTACCACCTCCTTGCCCAAAAGGAATGATTAGTTCGATCGACCGTTCGGGATAATCGGCTAGAGCCGCTAGAGGGAAAAGAAAGGAAGAGGCGAGAAGTGCTCCAAGTGATTTACGTACCGTCATATCGATCTCCGTTTTTATTGTGCCGCGCATGGTGTGTAAGGGGGAGAACATAAGGAGCTGCTGCGAATCTGGACTTCCTTCTGCCCTAACCCTCTTCAACGCTATAAAATGATCGCAACGATCAATTTATGCATTTAAACTTTTGGTGTATATACCAAAGTTAAATCTATAATTTATATAATAATATCAATTATTTGTTTTAATTTTTATTATTTCTATCAATTATATTGGCTTGGTTTGCTTGCGATAATTTTTTGAATCAATCATTTTTATGATCGATTTGATCGCAACCGTGCTAAGGAAATTGAGTCCATGACGATATTTAAAGGCATTATCCCCGCCTTGATTACTCCAATGAACGACCGGCAGGCAGTAGACGAGGCCGCGCTGCGTACGTTGGTAGATACCTTGATCGAGAAGGGCGTTCATGGGCTTTTTGCGCTGGGCACCAACGGCGAATTCTTTGCGTTAAGCGATGATGAAAAATTAAAGGTCGCGCAAATTGTCGTTGATCAGGCCCAGGGTAGAGTGCCGGTCATCGCAGGTACCGGTGCATTTACCACCCAGGGCGTGCTCGACATGAACGCCAAGATGGAGCAGGTTGGCGTGGATGCCTGTTCGATCATCACCCCTTACTTCAACGCGGTCTCCCAGCGCGAACTCGTGGTTCACTACACGGCGATTGCCGAGCAGGCGCCGCTGCCCTTCATGCTCTACAACATTCCAGCCAAAACCGGCGGCACGATCACCGTGGATACTGTCGCTGAGCTCTCGCATCTACCTATGGTGCAAGGCATCAAAGACAGTGGCGGCGATTTTGATCGGTTAACACATTTAATTGGCTTGAAGCGTGACGACTTTGCCGTCTTCACCGGTACCGATTCACTCATTCTCTGGGGGCTTTTGGCCGGTGCTGATGGCGCAGTGGCAGCTACTACTAACGCAGTACCCGATGTGGTGATGACCATTTATAACGCCTTTCAAGCAGGTGATATGGAAACGGCTCGTGAAGCCCAAGAAAAACTTCGCATACTACGCACCGCCTTTGGTATGGCCACCATGCCGGTAGTATTGAAAGCGGCAACTGAGTTGATGGGCATGCACGCCGGCCCCGCCCGTGCTCCTGCGCTACCGCTAAATGAACAGCAGCGCCAGCAGCTAGATGAATTGATGCAGGTTTATCGCTAATGGCTGGGGGGACGTCAAAGTCTTCAGTCGGTATGGCGCAACTTATCATCTTGGCCGATGACCTATCGGGGGCTGCTGACTGCGCAGTGAGCTACGCCAAGAGCGGTTTAACCACTGCTATTGAGCTCACCCTGCAAAGCAACACAGATGCGCAGGTGGTGGTTTTCGATACTGATTCTCGGCATTTGGTTGCTGCCGAGGCCGCAGCCTTGAATGTGGCTGCATGGCGCGCGGTACATAGTTCTCATCTTCGCCTTTATAAAAAGATCGACTCGACACTTCGCGGCAATTGGGCGCAGGAAGTCGCTGCGCTGATATGTGACGCGGGAATGGCGGTGATAGCGCCGGCTATGCCCGAGATGAAGCGCTTTACCCGAGACGCTCGACAATACATCGACCAAACCCCCGTCGAACAGACGCCTGTGTGGAGCAATGAGGGTCGCCGCGGCAAGGCTTCACTGAACGATATGCTAGTTGAGGCAGGTGTTGAGGTGGCCCACGTGCCCTTGGCAACACTTCGTCAGTCATCACCGGAAGTGCTTGGCTGTTTGCTTTTGGAGCACAGGCAAAATCAAGTGGGGGCGGTGGTATGCGACGCCGAAAGTGATGCGGATCTTGAACGCCTCGCCCAGGCAACATACCACCTCGACGCCGTCTTCTGGGTAGGCTCTGCAGGGTTTGCTAAGGCGCTTTGCCCCTATCTTCGCCGTGGGGCGAGTACGGCTTCGCTGCCGCCCATCACGGTAGAAGGGCCGGTATTGATGGTGGTGGGTAGCATGTCGCCTATTTCACACCGCCAGATCGATCACCTGCTAACGCAGTGCGATGAAGAACTTGCACATTTCCAAGTGGATATTGCCGAGCTCTTGGCTGCCCATGAAGCGCCTTCTTCGCTGAAAAGGGCGCAGCACGCGCTTGAGGAAGGCCATGACGTACTCGTCACTCTGGCTCAGCAAACCCCGGACCCTTCCATTAATGGCTATGCGCTATCGCAGTGTCTGGCAAGCCACTTGGGGGGGCATCTGGGCCTGCTTGGTGCGTTGGTGGCGACGGGAGGCGAGACGGCCAAGGCGCTACTCAGTGCGGCCGGTATAGATTATTTGCGTCTTATGGACGAGCTTGAACCGGGGGTGGCGCTCTCGGTTAACGACCAAGGTATGCCGGTAGTGACCAAGGCCGGGGCCTTTGGTAACGAGAGTACGCTTTATCAGACTTGGCGCACGCTGGCCGGTATGCGCACATCCCGTTCATGTCGTTGTTGAGCCTTGCCTGGCTCTTCAGCCTACTTACTTCGGAGTAACAACACCAATGAGCTATCTTCCAGTTGTAGGTATCACCATGGGGGATGCCGCCGGCATCGGCCCTGAAGTCATCATGAAGGCGCTTGCTCACCAAAGTGTATACAGCACCTGTCGACCGCTGGTCATCGGCGATGCGAACCGGTTGAAGAAGGCGGGTCAAATCGTCGATAGCCAATTAACGCTGAACGTAATCGAGAAGGTCAGCGCGGCGAAATTCACGCCGGGTACACTGGACTGCATCGACCTTGGGCTGATTCCAGATGACTTGCCGTATGGCCAGGTCTCGCCGGTTGCCGGTGACGCGGCCTACCAATTCATCGCGCGCACCGTCGAACTGACCCATAAGGGCGAGCTTGATGCCATCTGCACGGCGCCGCTGAACAAAGAGGCACTACACGCCGGGGGGCATATTTTTCCGGGGCACACAGAAATGCTGGCGCACCTGACCGGTATCGATGAGGTTTCGATGATGCTGGTGGCGCCAAATCTTCGTGTTATTCATGTCACCACCCATATCGGGATTCTGGACGCCATCCACCGTATCGAGCCGGGACTGGTCAAGCGCACCATCGAGCGTGCCCACGAAACGCTTATACGCGCAGGTATCGACAACCCGCGCATCGGTGTCTGCGGCATCAACCCTCACGCTGGCGAGAACGGGCTGTTCGGCTACGGTGAAGAAGAAGAAAAGATCGTTCCCGCCATCAATGAGCTCACCTCGCGGGGCTGGGACGTTCAAGGCCCGCTTCCTGCCGATACGCTCTTCTTCCGCGCTGGCCGGGGCGATTTTGACGTGGTGGTGGCGATGTACCACGACCAGGGACACGGCCCAGTCAAGGTGATGGGACTTGAGGAGGGGGTGAACGTGACCGTGGGGCTGCCGGTTATTCGTACCTCGGTGGACCATGGCACGGCATTCGATATCGCTGGCACGGGGGTGGCCGACGAGCGCAGCCTGCTTGAAGCGCTCAAGCAGGCCGTTGACCTCGCCAACCGTCGTGAAATGCCCGCTACATCAAGCACAATCAAGGAGAACATATAATGAAGCGTATTGGTTTTATCGGCTTGGGATTGATGGGTGCCAACATCGCCCGCAATATCATGCAGGGGGGCTACCCGATGTCGGTGTTTGACCCGCGCCAAGAAAGCCTCGCGCCGCTTCTGGAGCAGGGCGCTCAGGCGGTGGACTCGCCCAAGGCGCTGGCAGAATGCTCCGATATCGTGTTTATCTGCGTACCCGGCGCCCCGCAGGTCGAGGCAATCGTAGAAGGTGAGAAAGGACTGGCACTGGGCGCTCACGAAGGGCTCGTCATTGTCGACTGCTCGACGTCCGACCCAACCTTGACTCGGCGTTTGAATGAAGCGCTCGCTACCAAAGGGGTGACCTTTATGGACGCCGCTCTTGGAGGCACGCCCACCCAGGCGGAGTCCGGCCAGCTTCAGGCAATTGTCGGTGCCGATGAAGCCACGCTTGAAGCCGTGCGTCCGGTGTTAGAATGCTGGGCGGGCAAAATTTTGCATGTCGGTCCGGCAGGCGCTGGACATACCATGAAACTACTTAACCAGTTTTTGGCCATGGGCTACGGCGCGATTTATTCTGAAGCGTTGACCATCGGAGCCAAGGCGGGCGTAACTCCTACGGTGTTTGACAGCGTCATTCGCGGCAGCCGGATGGATAGCGGTTTCTACCAAACGTTTTTCCAGTACGTACTGGAACGCGATCGTAATGCACACCGTTTTTCGCTGGCCAATGCCGGTAAAGACATTCGCTATGTCGCCAACCTCGCCGATGACTTGGAGGTGCAGGCGGGGGTAGCCCACGCCATTAAAGACTTGTACGCAAGTGCCTTGGATGAAGGTGCCGGCGAAAGCTTTGTGCCCGAACTTTCCGATATTGTCGCCAAGCGTCACGGCGTCTCCTTCTCATCCTGATAAGGGAACTTTGATACCGCCTTAAGGAGCAACAATGAAAGTCGCCAAGCGTCGCAGTGCCATGTTAGAGGCGGTCCACAGCGGGATTACCGATGTGGAGACGCTTTGCGAGCGTTTTAATATCTCTGAGGCGACCGTTCGGCGAGACTTAGCATCGTTGGCCGACGAGGGATACATCGTGCGCACCTACGGCGGTGCCGCGGCGGTGGTAGGCAAGCGCGAGCCCGAACTTTCTCTTGTCCAGCGCCAGCACGAGCGTGGCGACATCAAAGCGCATCTGGCGCTTGCTGCGCTTGGCCATATTGAGGATGGCGATACGTTGCTGCTCGACGGTGGATCCACCACCACGGCTCTAGCCAAGCTCTTGGGGCAGCGTCGCGGGCTTCATGTGTTTACCAATAATCTAGCTGCACTGCCCGTCCTGGCCGCAATCCAGGACTGCAAGGTGACATTTCTGGGTGGAGATCTGCGCGCAGCCAGTATGACGACCTACGGGGTGACGGCTCAGGCGGCGCTTGAGCGTTTGTCGGTGAACAAGCTATTCATGAGCGCCGACGGCGTGGTGGCGGATTTGGGGCTCTGCGAGGCGAGTGCCGAGCAGGCCTATCTGAAAGAGATGATGATTCGGCGCGCGCTTCACGTAGTCGTGTTGGCCGACTCCAGTAAGCTTGGCAACGCTCGTCAGCAGCATTGGACTCCCATACTGAGCCAATGGACGCTGATCACCGATGATCAGGCCGGCGACGACAGGCTCGAAGCGTTCAAGCGCCGCCGCGCGGTCACCCTTGAAGTGGTCAAGATCTAGTTTATGGACTAACTTGGGAAGTCGATTCATGCATGTATTAGTGACAGGGTGCAGCTCGGGTATTGGTTTGGCGATATGCCGGTACCTGCTTGAGCAGGGCCTGACGGTGACCGGTCTTTCAAGACGCTTGCCGCCCATTGATAACAAGCGTTTTCACTGGGTAGGCACCGACCTGAGCGCGCTTGCCTTTACTCCGCTCGAGCTTGAAGCAAGCAGTTTTGACGCCCTCGTTCATGCCGCCGGTGTCATGCATACGGGCGATATCCAGGCGTATGAACATGAACTTGCCCAGCAAATGTGGCGGCTGCACGTCGATGCGCCAGCACTACTGGTTAAAAAGCTTCTTGCTGAGCAGGCTCCCTTAAAGCGGATTATCCTGATTGGTAGTCGAACCCAGCAAGGGGCATTGGGCAAAAGTGCTTACGCTGCCTCTAAAGCGGCCCAGCAGGGGCTGGTACGCTCTTGGGCCCTGGAGCTTATGGCCGGACAGACCACGGTCAACCTGATTGCCCCCGGCGCTACTCGTACTCCTATGCTTGAAGACCCCAATCGCCAAGGTGTTGCACCCAAGCTGCCTCCTATGGGGCGTTTTATTGAACCTGATGAAATTGCCGCCAGTGTCTCATTTCTACTTAGTGAACAGGCGCGCTCCATTACCGGGCAGACGCTGACAGTTTGTGCAGGTGGCTCGCTCTGAGGAGCCCCTCATAGCGGCGTCTTGCTCGCCTCGCCCGGGACTTCCCGCACCAGGCGAGGCATCAAAAAGCCTGGCAGGTGGTCGCGTAGCCTGGTAACCAGTGTACGCGCTTCATCATCCGGCACATCAAAGTGCACTGCGCCCTTTACCGGATCGAGCACGTGTAGGTAGTAGGGCAGCACGCCCGCCTCAAACAGCCGCTCGGAAAGTGTCGCCAACGTTTCGACACAGTCGTTGACGCCACGCAACAGCACGCTTTGATTAAGCAGCGTCACACCTGCTGCTTTTAGCTGGGTGCAGGCATCAATAACCGCTTGATCGATCTCATTGGCGTGGTTGATATGCAACACCATGACTTTTTGCAGGCGCGTGCCGCCCAGCCAGTCAAGCAGTGCGCTATCCACCCGGTCAGGTATCACCACCGGCAATCGCGTATGAATACGCAAGCGCTTAAGGTGGGGTATTTTTTCCAGCTCACCCACCAGCCAGGCGAGCTGGCGGTCGTTAGCTGCCAGCGGGTCGCCGCCGGAGAGAATCGCCTCATGGATAGAGGGATCGTCACGCAGGTATTGCAGCGCGTCCTGCCACTGTGCGCGCGAAGGCGAGTTTTCGTTATAGGGGAAGTGACGGCGAAAGCAGTAGCGGCAGTTAACGGCGCAGGTAGGGCTTGCGATCAGCAGCACTCGTCCTGCGTATTTATGAATTAGCCCTTTGGCTGGCTGGTGGCTCGCTTCTTCTAACGGGTCGGTCACGTAGCCGGCGGGCGACAGGGTTTCATCGCCTAACGGCAATACTTGGCGCAGCAGCGGGTCGGCTGGATCGTTATAGGCGATTCTAGACAGGTATGCCTCGGGCACGCGCACCTCGAATAGCCCGTGGCCTGTATGCGCGCCGGTTAACCACTGCGCATCAAGCCCCAGGCGCTTGCAGAGTATGCTTGGGTCACGAATGGCATGGGAAAGCTGTTGCTGCCACGAGCGGCGCTGCGCTGCGCTTACGCGCTCGTGATTATCCGAGGCAACGATCATAATGTTCTCCTGCAAAAAAGCCCTCCTTCGGGTTATCATGCGCGCACTTATTGAACGATGCGATGTGGACAATGCTATGTACATCACGGCGAAGCATACCCTCGCGCATCGGCTACAGTAATCAATAACTGAAATAGATCACTGAGAGGCAACATGGCTAACTATTCTACCAATGAATTCAAAGGCGGTTTAAAAGTAATGCTCGACGGCGATCCTTGCTCGATCGTCGAGAACGAATTGGTCAAGCCGGGCAAGGGCCAAGCGTTCAATCGCGTTAAGCTGCGTAATCTCATGACCGGTCGCGTGGGCGAGCGTACTTTCAAGTCCGGCGATTCGCTGGAAGGCGCTGATGTCATGGATCTGGAGATGGAATATCTCTATACCGACGGTGACATGTGGCACTTCATGAAGACCGATGGCTCCTTCGAGCAGTACGCGGTAGAAAAGAAAGCCTTGGGCGATACTGAAAAATGGCTCAAGGAGCAGGTGCCTTATACCATTACCCTGTGGAACGACAAGGCAATCTCCGTTACGCCGCCGAACTTCATTGAGCTGGAAGTTGTGGAAACGGATCCGGGCCTTAAAGGTGACACTGCCCAGGGCGGCTCCAAGCCGGCAACGCTTTCGTCTGGTGCCGTGGTGCGTGTACCGTTGTTCATCAACCAAGGTGAAGTACTGAAAATCGATACCCGTTCAGGCGAGTACGTTTCCCGCGCCTAATACGCACCGAAACAAGTGCGTAGCCTTGCTGTATTAACTATGCGCTCAATGGCACGTGTACTACCTTATTGCCACGCATTTGCGTGGCTTTTATTTTATCTAAGGAGCGGTGATGGCCACTGACTGGCGACCCAGTGCGGAAATCGCAACACTACGTGAGCGTGCTCGTTTGCTTGCCAGCGTGAGGGCTTTTTTTGCCAGGCGCGATGTCCTTGAGGTGGAAACGCCAGTGCTGGGGCAGGGAGGCAGCACCGATGTGCATCTGGTGTCGCTTTCCACCCAGGCCCGCACCGACAAGGGGCAGCGGCGGCTATGGCTGCAAACCTCGCCTGAATTTCATATGAAGCGCCTGTTGGCGGCCGGCAGCGGACCCATCTTTCAACTCGCGAGAAGCTTTCGTGATGGCGAGATAGGCGCGCGGCACAACATTGAATTCACCATGCTCGAGTGGTATCGGCCAGGGTTTTCACTGGATGAGCTGATTAATGAGACGACCGCGTTGGTGGCAGCTCTCGTACCTTCCTTTACTGGGCCAGTCGTGCACTACCGCTATCGTGAGCTGTTTCACACCTATCTGGCGGTTGACCCCTTTACCACATCGCTTGAAAAGCTACGCACTCTGGCGGCTGAACAAGGTCAGATGCCTGCAGGCACGCTTGCCAAGGAGCGCCGAGAAACCTGTCTGGATTTGCTGATGAGCATGGTGATTGAGCCGCAGTTGGGTCGGGATGAGTTAAGTGTCGTGATGGATTACCCGGCAAGCCAGGCGGCATTGGCGCGTCGGCATCAGGATGCCGATGGCGAATGGGTGGCGTCACGCTTCGAGCTTTATCTGGAAGGAATTGAGCTGGCCAACGGCTATCATGAACTGACCGACGCTGACGAACAGCGTGCCCGGTTTAGCGAGGATAATGCCGAGCGTCGTCGCCTGGGATTACCTGAAGTCGATATAGATGAGCGCCTACTGGCGGCCCTTGAGCACGGCATGCCGGAAGGCGCGGGTGTAGCGCTGGGCGTGGATCGCCTGATTCAACTGGCGTTAGGCAAGGCACGCCTTGAAGACGTGCTCGCCTTTGCCACGCCTAATTGCTAGGGCTGAACGACGTCAAGATTGCGTGAAAAGTCGCCTAGGGTTTGACCCATACTGACCATGGTTTCCGGCGGGTAGTCTTCAAACGTGACCGGGTTGGCGAAGCACATCACCACGGTAGAGCCGAGCTTGAACAGGCCCATTTCCTCACCACGCTCAAGGGTGATGGGCTGATCAAAGCGCGTGCGCTGGGGCACGCCTGCAAGTGGTGTGACCTGGCCAGACCAGACCGTTTCGATAGCGGCGACTACCATGGCGCCTACCAGCACCATAGCAAACGATCCATGGGGGCTATCGAAAATGCACACCAGGCGCTCGTTGCGGGCGAACAGATTAGGAACGTAGCTGGCCGTGGCCTTGTTCACCGAAAAGATTCGTCCGGGTACATAGATCATTTCGCGTAGCGTGCCGGTCATGGGCATATGCACGCGGTGGTAGTCTCGCGGCGAAAGGTAGACAGTCGCGAAGCTGCCGTTCATGAATTCGTGCGCCAGGGCAGCATCCCCACCCAGCAGTGACTGCGCCGAATAAAGATGTCCCTTAGCCTGTACCAGCTGGCCTTTTTCCAGGCGGCCATGGCGTGACAGCGAACCGTCTGTCGGGCTGAGGATGCCTTCGCCTAAAGGGCGCGCATCGGCTTTTAATACGCGGGTGAAAAACGCATTGAAATTGGCGTAGGCCGTTGGGTCGGGCTCCAGCGCCTGGCTCATGTCAACGTTGAAGCGCTTGATGAACATCTTGATAAGCGCATTTTTCAGCCACGGCACTTCGCTACGCGCAAAATAGCCGGTCAGGCGTGAGATCGCATGATGGGGAAGCGGATACTGAATTAATGAAAAAACTTTTTGAGGTAGTGTCACGTTAATTACTTTTCACAGTAGTAAACCCTGGAAAGGGAAGGTTACTTTTCAATCGGCGTATCGTCGCGGTTGCCCCACTCGCCCCACGAGCCCGCATAACCGCGGATATTGAACCCGAGCGCCTTACCCACAAGCCAGGTAAAGCTGCTGCGGTGGTGGCTCTGGCAGTGGGTAGCGATCTCCATATCTGGCGTCAGGCCTATGGCCTCAAGCTCGGTGATCAGTTCGGCATAGTCGCGAATACGCAGCGCACGATTTCGGTCCATGGCGTTCAGCCAATCCATGTTCACCGCACCGGGAATGTGGCCAAGGTGTTTGTTGTTGCCTTTCTCGCCATTGTACTCACCCGGCGAGCGCGCGTCCCAAACCGCAAACTGCCTGTCGTCCAGCTTCTGCTTGATTTCGTCACAGGTAATCAGCGTATTGGGGTTGAGTATTTCGGCGTGGTACTCGCTTGGCGTGGGCAGGGTCTGCTCGGTGCTCTCTTCAAGACCTTCGTCGCGCCAGGCGTGAATCCCGCCGTTCAGGTAGGAATAGCGGGTATGGCCAATCAAGTCCAGGGTCCAGAGAAGCCGTGCCGCCCAGCCGCCGCCTTCATCATCATAGGCCACCACATGGGTGTTGCGGGTAAGCCCCAGCGCACTGAAAAGCTTGGTTAAAAACGCGACGTCGGGAACGTCGTTGGGCACCGGACCTTCGCCGCGCATCAGGTAGCGGAAATCCAGAAACACCGCGCCTGGCACATGACCCTGGCGGTAGCTATCTGGATTCACAGGTATGTCAATGATCAGCAGCTCTGGATTGTTCAGATGGCTTTGCAGCTGCGCTGGCTCAACAATCAGCGGTAGAAGATTTGATTCAGACGATGGGTGCTGGGTACTCATGGACAGCTCCTTTAACAATCAAGCATCTAGGCTATCGAGAATCCGTCGATAGCTGGCAAAGCGTTCTGGGTGAATCTTGCCTGTCTCAACCGCTTCAAGTAAAGCACAGCCCGGCTCTTCACGATGGCGACAGTCGCGAAAGCGGCAGTAGCCAATGAACGGTCGAAACTCGATAAAGCCATCGGTCACTTCCTGCTCGGTCAAGTGGACCAGGCCAAACTCGCGGATGCCGGGGGAGTCGATCAGCTCGCCATCGGTGACTTCGTCACGGTTCATGGTGTAGAGCCGGGCGGTAGTGGTGGTATGGGTGCCCTTGCGCGAATCTTCGGAAAGCGCGCCGATACGTAGTGACTCATCGGGCAGTAGCAGGTCAATCAGGGAGGATTTGCCTACGCCACTTTGGCCCACAAAAACCGAGGTGCGGCCCTCAAGCTGCTGGCGCAAGGGGGTAAGCCCTTCTTCATTGGCTGTGGTGGTACGCACCACAGGGTAGCCCAGCGCACGGTAGCGCTCAAGTAGCTTGCCAAGCTCCCCGCCATCTTCTGGCAGCAGGTCGATTTTATTGAGCACCAATACTGGCGCAATACCGGTGGCCTCGGCAGCGACCAGATAACGGTCAATCAGATTGGGGTGCGGCGCCGGCTCAACGGCAAATACAATCAAAATCTGGTCTATATTGGCGGCTACCGGCTTGAGTTGACCGCGCGCATCGGGGCGCTTGAGTACGCTGTCACGCTCTTCGCGGGCCACTACAACGCCCGAGCCCTCCTGGCCTGCCCGCCAGATCACCCGGTCGCCGGTGACCATACCCTCTAGATTGGCGCGCAGGTGACAGCGCACCGGGCTGCCCTCGGTATTGCGCACTTCGAGCGTACGCCCGAAATGGGCCATCACCCGGCCTGGTTGTTCGGCGCCGTATTCGCCAGCGGCAAGTTTTTCAGCGTCACGTACGTCACGCTTTTCAGCGCGGCTTGCACGCTCTGCCTGGACCTTGTCGACTCGCCATTGCTGTTGGCGACTTAATTTACGTTTGCTCATGACCACCCGATGCTCGGTACAATGGGGGTAGTGTACCTGTTAACTGACGCCGGGTAACTCGACCCGCTGGCTATCCTGGAGAAAAACATGAGCAATAGTAACGAACCACGCAGCGATCTGCTGGTATGGATTGATCTGGAAATGACCGGTCTGGATCCTGAAAAAGAGCGCATTATCGAAGTGGCAACGCTCGTTACCGATGCGGATTTAAACGTGGTGGCCGAAGGCCCGGTAATCGCCGTCAAGCAGCCCGATAGCCTGTTGGCGCAGATGGACGAATGGAATCAGAAAACGCATAGCGAGTCCGGGTTGGTTGCACGGGTGAAGGCAAGTCAGGCGGATACTGCCAGTGCCGAGCAGCAGACGCTGGATTTCCTGCGTCAGTACGTGGTGCCCGGCTCGTCGCCCATGTGCGGTAACAGCATCCACCAGGATCGCCGCTTTCTGGAGCGTGAAATGCCTGCGCTGTGGAGGTTTTTTCACTACCGCAACCTTGATGTTTCAAGCGTTAAAGAGCTTGCCAAGCGCTGGAATCCAGGTGCTTTGGCGGGATTTAGCAAGCGTAACGTGCATCTGGCGATGGACGATATCAAAGAATCGATTGCCGAACTTGCCCACTACCGCAACACCTTTTTGCGCGTGGCAGGTGGGCAGGATGAGGAGGAGTAAAATTAAGTGTCGCTTGCCTTTGAGCGTCAATGCACAGCAGTGGCAATCCGCGCGCGGCGCTTGAGAAGCTGCTCATCAAGCGCCCAGGCGACGTGCTCGCGTACCAGAGCGCTTGGGTAGGCGCGGCGCGCCCACAGCGCGGCCTCAACCGCCTCGCTCCAGGGCGCGTTGCCCAGGCCAATGGCAAGGTTTCTAAGCCAGCGCTCGTAACCGATACGCCGGATAGGGCTGCCGGCCGTCTTGTCCAGAAACTCCTCTTCGCCCCAGGCAAACAGGCTGATTAGCGTGGCGCGGTCCAGGTCGTGACGAGGAGCAAAATCCTGCTCGCGGCTGATGCGGGTAAAGCGCGTAAACGGACACACCAGCTGGCAGTCATCGCAGCCGTAAACCCGGTTGCCCATGGCACGGCGAAACTCCACCGGAATGACGCCGTGTAGCTCGATGGTTAGATAAGAAATACACCGACGCGAGTCAACTACCTTGTCATCCACAATGGCGCCTGTCGGGCACGCACTCCGGCACGCGCTACAGCTGCCGCAGTGCTCCTGTTCAAAAGGTGGGTCAACGGGCAGGGGCAGGTCGGTATAAAGCTCACCCAGAAAGAACAGCGAACCCGCCTTGGGGTTGAGAAGCATGGCATTCTTGCCAAACCAGCCAAGTCCCGATTTTTGCGCCAGAGCGCGTTCCATTACCGGGGCTGAATCAACAAAGGCGCGGTAGCCAAAGGTGCCCACTTCTTGCTCGATCTTTTTGGCAAGCTGGGCAAGCCGCTTGCGCATCAGCTTGTGATAGTCGCGGCCTAGCGCATAGCGTGAAACATAGGCGTGGTTCGGCTGACCCAGTACCTTGGTAGTTTCTACCTCTGGCGGGAGGTAATCCATCCGCACGCTGATCACCCGCTGCGTGTCGGGCTCAAGGTCGGCCGGGCGGGTGCGCTTGGTGCCATGTTTGGCCATAAAGCCCATTTCACCGTGGTACTCTTTATCCAGCCAAGTATCGAGATGCTGTTCATGGGCACCCAGCTGCGTATCGGTAATACCCACCTGCTGAAAGCCCAGCTCGCGGCCCCAGGTCTTCACCAGGTCGGCCAGGCGGTTCAGCTCTTCATGGGTCATGGCTTGGCTTGAAAGTGCAGAAATCATGGAGCTGGGCATCATCAGTCTACGGTAAAACGGTTGGCACGCTATGCTAACGCATTGGCCGCCATCACAACATGCGAAAGGAGAGATCGTGTTCACTTTAAGTGCTTCCACGCTACGCCCGCTATTCAAAGCCGAGCAGGTTCGTGAACTTGACCGCCGAACCATTGCCGGGGGAATTGAAGGGTTTGCCCTCATGCAGCGGGCCGCCTCCAGCGCCTGGCACAGCTTTCGGGCGCGCTGGCCACAGGCGCGTAGCGTTACGGTGGTGTGTGGTGGCGGTAACAACGGTGGCGATGGGCATGTGCTGGCTGCACTGGCCATCCAGTCGGGGCTTAAGGTGCAGCGTATTTCGCTTAAACCTCTCGCGACTCTCAACGGGGATGCTGCCCGAGCGGCCGAGCTTGCCACTTCCGCCGGAGTAGGTTGCGAAGAATGGCATGCTGAGTGTGTGTTTACCGGCGATGTGATTGTCGATGCCATGCTGGGAACGGGGCTACGTGATGAAGTATCCGGACCAGCACGCCAGGCAATTAGCGCGATCAACGCCGCCAAGCGCCCCGTGCTGGCGATCGATATTCCCTCAGGGCTGGCGGCCGATACCGGCGCGGTGCTGGGTGAGGCGGTGCAGGCTGATGGGACAGTAACGTTTATCGGCGACAAAATTGGCCTGCATACGGGCGATGCACCTGACTATACCGGGGAGATCGATTTTCGACCGTTGGGTGTTAAGGCACAGGCCTTTTTTGATATCCCTCCCTTCGCCTGGCGCCTTGATGAAGCATGGCTGAATGAGGCTTTTGCGCCACGTTCGCGCACCAGTCATAAGGGCGATATGGGCCACGTGCTGGTATTGGGCGGGGCGCCGGGCTTTGGCGGCGCAGCACTTCTGGCTTCTCAGGCCGCCGCCCGGTTGGGTGCGGGAAAAGTGAGTCTGGCAACGGCCCCGGAGCATATCACGGCAAGCCTGGTGCGTTGCCCTGAGGTCATGGCCCATGGCGTGCGCGGCGGGGCGGACCTTGATGAGCTGCCCCAAAAAGCGGATGTGATAGTGGTTGGCCCCGGCACGGGGCAGGCGGCCTGGGGGCAGGCAGTACTCCAGCATGCTCTGGCATCTACCGCGCCGCTTGTTGTGGATGCCGATGCGCTTAACTTGCTTGCCAGCCATTGGCCTAATGAGCGGCGCGATAACTGGATATTGACCCCACACCCCGGTGAGGCTGCTCGCTTGCTAGGCTGCTCAACCGCTGAGGTGCAAAAAGATCGTCCAGCCGCTGCCCGCGCCTTGCAGCAAGCCTTGGGTGGTATAGTGATTTTAAAGGGTTCGGGCAGTTTGATTGCCGGGCCCGGCGGGCTTGCAGTATGCCCTTATGGAAACCCCGGCATGGCCAGCGGCGGTATGGGCGACGTGCTGAGCGGCATGCTGGGCGCCCTGGTTGCCCAGCGCAGCGAGATCGAGCAGAGTGCTCGGCTTGGGACGCTGGTGCACGCGCTTGCCGCTGATCGAGCTGCAAAGGGTGCAGGAGAACGTGGCTTGCTGGCAAGCGATCTGGCATCCTATGCGCGAGAATTGATCAACCCGTAAAGGCAGCCCGCATGCAGGTGCAATTGGATAATGAAGAAGCTCAGGTCGCTTTTGGTGAAGCGCTGGGGCGCGCATTGCAGGGGCGTGGGCGCATTTATCTGGAAGGTGATTTAGGCGCCGGTAAAACGACCTTAACGCGCGGTATTTTGAGGGCCTATGGATATGAGGGGGCAGTGAAAAGCCCGACTTATACGTTGGTAGAGCCCTATGAGCTGGATAATCAGCGCCTCTATCATCTGGATTTATATCGCTTGGCCGACCCTGAAGAGCTCGAGTTTATCGGAGGGCGCGACGTGCTGTCAGATGATGCCGTGTGCATTATTGAGTGGCCAAGCCGGGGCGAAGGGTGGCTGCCTGCTCCTGATCTGCGCCTCTCGCTTGTGGTCGCCGAGATAGGACGTCAGTTGACGTTAAGCCCGCACAGCGAGCGTGGCGAATGCATCCTTAATGAGCTGTCATCCGCGATGCCTTTTATGCAGTCACAAGACGGTACCCTTCATGGCAACAAGTAGCAAAATGATCGCCTTGATGCGTTTATTAGCGCCAGGGCTAATTGCGCTGATGACAGGCGTCTCGTCTGCTCATGCCGCGACCGTTGAAAGCATGCGCCTGTGGGCGGCGCCCGATCACGCACGGTTGGTATTTGATCTTTCCGGAGCTACCCACGCCAATGTTTTTCCTCTTTCGAACCCTGATCGGCTGGTGATCGACCTGGAAGAGAGTCATCTGGATACCGATGCCTCAACGTTGCCGTTAGAAGGTAGCGCCATTGAAGCTGTGCGTACCGGCGTACGCGACGGTGGTGGGCTACGCGTGGTGCTTGAGCTAAACCGTGTGGTTGAACCACGGCATTTTGTGCTACCCCCCAACGATCAGTATGGTCATCGCCTGGTGGTCGACCTTGAGTACCCGGGCGAAAGCGCGGTTGAAAACCCCATCGACCCCATTGAAGCGATGATTCGCGACCAAGAGATGCTGGCCCAGCGCAGTAATGCTCAAGCCCAGGCACAAGTGCCGGGCGGTGAAGCATCGTCTGCGCCCTCAAGTCCTGCGCCTGTTGAAGTGCAGCCCGCTCAGCCTCATCCCCAGCGCGATATCATTATTGCCATCGATGCAGGGCACGGCGGTGAGGACCCGGGCGCCATTGGGCCCGGCGGCACGCGCGAGAAGGATGTGGTGCTGGATATCGCCCGCAAGCTGGCCGCGGATGTCAACGGCACGCCGGGCTTCAAGGCCGTATTGATTCGAGATGGTGATTACTATATCGGGCTGCGGCAGCGTACCCAGCTGGCCCGTGAGCAAAAAGCCGACTTTTTTGTCTCTGTACATGCCGATGCCTTCAGTAGCCCGCGTCCTGAGGGAAGCTCGGTGTACGCGCTTTCCCAGCGGGGTGCGACGTCTGAAACTGCTCAATGGCTTGCTGACAGCGAAAACCGCGCCGATCTGATCGGCGGGGTTGATGGCAACCTGTCACTGCGCGATAAGGATCAAGTGCTGCGTGGCGTTCTGCTTGATTTGACCATGACCGCCACGTTGAACGACTCGCTATCAATTGGCGGGCAGGTGCTTGAGCAGTTAGGGCGTATCAACCGGCTGCACAAGTCTCGCGTGGAGCAGGCGGGTTTCATGGTGCTCAAGTCGCCGGATATTCCTTCTCTGCTGGTGGAGGTCGGCTTTATCTCCAATCCGTCAGAGGAGCGGCGGTTGCGCGACCCTGTCCATCAACAAGGGCTTGCCAATGCCATCTTTAGCGGGCTGCGTGCGCACTTTGAGCGTAACCCGCCTCCGGCTAGTCTGCTTGCGTGGCAGCGCGATCATCAGCGCCGGCCAACCGGTAACGAATATCGCATTCAGTCAGGCGACACGCTCTCCTCGATTGCAGTGCGTCATGGGGTGCCGGTAGGCCAGCTTCGCCAGGCGAATGACTTGAGTGGCGATGTTATTCGCGTTGGCCAGGTCTTACGTATTCCCAATTCTTGAGGTGTCAGGTGTCCGAGTCGAGTTCTTTGCCACCGCGTATTCATGTTCTTGATCCTCGGCTGGCGAACCAGATAGCCGCAGGGGAGGTGGTCGAGCGCCCATCGTCGGTCACTAAGGAGCTAATTGAGAACGCCATTGATGCGGGTAGTCAGCGCATTGACGTGGAAATCGAGCAGGGCGGCGCCCGGCTGATCAGGGTCCGTGATGACGGTATCGGTATTGGTGAACAGGATTTGCCGCTGGCGCTGGCGCGTCACGCTACCAGCAAGATCGGCAGCCTGGAAGATCTGGAAGGCGTCAGCTCGTTGGGGTTCCGCGGTGAAGCGCTGGCCTCCATCAGCTCGGTGTCGCGGCTTGAGCTGGTTTCCAACGCTGAAGAAGACCCGCGTGGCGGCTGGCGCGTGGTGGCCGAAGGGCGAGGCATGGAGGCAAGAGTAACGCCTGCCCCGCACCCGCGCGGTACCAGTGTCGCGGTTCGCGATCTGTTTTTTAATACCCCTGCAAGGCGCAAGTTCCTACGCACTGAAAAAACCGAATTTGCCCATGTAGAGGAGGCATTCCGGCGTCAGGCGCTGTCACGCTATGATATTACCTGGGTGCTTCGCCATAATCAGAAGGTGGTGCATCAACTGCCTTCCGGTCTCTCGGCGTCTGCTCAGGAGCGGCGCATTGCTTCGCTGCTGGGTAAAAACTTTATCGAGCATGCGCGCTATATCGAGCGTGAAGCGGGCGGGCTACGCCTGAGTGGCTGGGTGGGTCTGCCCACCCATTCACGCTCACAGGCGGATCAACAGTATTTTTTTGTCAATGGCCGCGTGGTGCGTGACCGGCTGGTAGCTCATGCAGTTCGTCAGGCTTACCGGGATGTGTTGTATAACGGCCGCCACCCGGTGTTTGTGCTCTATCTGACGCTTGACCCCGATGTGGTTGATGTCAATGTGCACCCCACCAAGCACGAAGTGCGCTTTCGTGATGGTCGCATGGTTCATGATTTTCTCTACTCGAGCCTGCATCATTGCCTGGCATCATCCAGGCCTTCTGAGGACGATGAAGCAACAGCTAGCGCCTCAGAGCAACCGGTGGCCAGCCCGGCTTTAACCGAGATGAAGGGTGGCTCGTCGTTACAGGCCAGCCAATCTGAATCAGCGCAATGGCAGCAGCAGGGAATAGCACTTGCCCCACCACAAACGTCCGCTCGCCATCCTGGAGCTGAGAAAGTGCGCCGCTTTATGCAAGGCTACCAGGCACTGCATCCTGATCACGAAGAGATGTTATTGACGCCCCAGGCACCGGGCGCATGGGCAAATGAAACACGGCCCGTCAATGAAGTGCGTGAAGCGCCGCTTGTCATGCCGGAAAGCGACCCTGCCAGCGCACCTCCATTAGGGTTTGCGCTGGGTCAGCTGCATGGGATCTATATTCTGGCGCAAAACGCTCAGGGGCTAGTGCTCGTTGATATGCACGCTGCCCACGAGCGGATTGTGTATGAACGCATGAAAAACCAACTGGCGGATGCCGAAGGTATTGATACGCAGCCGCTGCTGGTGCCTGTCTCATTGGCGGCTAGCCGTGCAGAAGTTGCCACGGCGGAGAGTGAGCAGGAGGCCATCTCCAAGCTAGGAATTGAGTTGGATGTGGCCGGACCGGAAACCTTGTTGGTGCGTCAGCTGCCAGCGCTGCTTGCCCACGCCGACCCCGAAGCGTTGGTGCGTGAAATGCTAGAAGAGCTTGCCCGCTTTGGGCGCACTCATCAGGTAGAGGCGCGTATTCATGCGCTGCTTTCGACCATGGCCTGCCATGGCAGCGTGCGTGCCAACCGTCGTCTGACCGTTGCTGAGATGAATGCGCTGTTGCGTGACATGGAGCGTACAGAGCGTAGTGACCAATGTAATCATGGGCGGCCGACCTGGACTCAAATGAGCCTGAAAGCGCTGGATAAATTGTTCTTGCGCGGCCAGTAGTTTCTAGTTTCTTACCCTTTTTTTCTTATAACGTTTTATTGGAACGTTCGGCGGAGTTTGCCTATCTATGGCTGATACGCGTCCTTGGGCGATTTTTTTAATGGGGCCAACCGCGGCCGGAAAAACAGATACGGCGATAGCGCTTCATGAGCAGCTAGGCCATGAACTGATCAGTGTGGACTCGGCCATGGTCTATCGCGGAATGAATATTGGTAGTGCCAAACCCAGCGCCGAAGAGCTTGCCCGCGCGCCTCACCGGTTAATCGATCTGCGCGACCCCTCCGAGCCCTATTCGGCTGCCGAATTTCGTGCAGATGCGCTGGCCGAGATGCGACAAATTAGCGCGGCAGGAAAAGTGCCTCTGTTGGTGGGCGGCACTATGTTGTATTACAAATGCCTAGTGGAAGGTGTGGCTAACATGCCCGCTGCTACCCCGGCTATTCGCGAACAGCTGGCTTTAAAGCGCGAGGCGGAGGGCCTTGAAGCCCTGCACAGAGCACTGGCGGAGGTCGATCCTGTCTCGGCGCGGCGCATTCACCCCAATGACCCGCAGCGCTTGATGCGAGCGCTTGAGGTCTATTACGCCAGTGGAAAATCCATGAGTACGCTATGGGACGAGCAGCAACCTGAAACCTTTCCCTGGCGGGTGTTGTCGATAGCTCTGTCACCTGCCGATCGGGGCGTTTTACACGCCCGAATTGAAAAACGTTTTACCGCCATGCTGTCAGAAGGCTTGATAGATGAAGTGGCCGCCCTCAAAAAACGTGATGATCTTCATCTGGGGCTTCCATCAATGAAAAGCGTCGGCTATCGGCAGGTATGGGAATACCTTGATGGCAAGTACGATTATCCTACGCTGAAAGAGCGTGGTGTAATTGCCACTCGCCAGCTCGCCAAGCGTCAGCTAACGTGGTTAAGAAGCTGGTCTAATCTTAACTGGATTGATTCACAGCAGACGGACGTGGTGGATAAGACGCTGAAATTCGTGCGTGAAAGCGGTGCTTAGCGTAAGATAGTGATTTCGTAAGTGTGTGTTTTCGAGTGGCCGGGCGACCAGGCCTTTCGGGCAAACAGATTGCGGCGTAGCACCAGTAGGGCACGCCATAAATAACCAACCCCAACGACAGTTTTAGGGAGAGCAACATGTCCAAAGGGCAGTCCCTTCAAGACCCGTACTTGAATATTTTGCGCAAAGAGCGCATTCCGGTCTCAATCTTTTTGGTCAACGGCATTAAGCTGCAAGGCCAGATTGAATCCTTTGACCAGTTTGTCATCCTGCTGCGTAACACCGTTAGTCAGATGGTTTATAAACATGCTATTTCCACGGTGGTGCCGTCACGCAATGTGCGTTTACCGGCACAAGATCCAGCCGCACCTGATGCGGATATGTAACACCGCTGGATGAGCAACAGAATCCTCGAGGTATTGATTGTTTTTTGAGCGCCCAGATGCCGGTGAAACGGCAGTACTTGTTCACGTAGATTTCCACGACGAACAGGCACGTGAAGACCCGGGTGAGTTTTTAGAACTCGTGCGCTCTGCTGGTGCAGAGCCCGCGACGCTACTCACTGCCAGTCGACAGCGCCCTGATTCCCGAACCTTTGTGGGTTCAGGGAAACTGGAAGAGTTGCGAGCCATGCTCGCAGCTCATCAGGCCGAGCTGGTGATCTTCAATCATAGTTTAAGCCCTTCCCAGCAGCGCAACCTTGAGAAAGAGCTCAAGTGTCGTGTTCTCGACCGTACCGGTTTGATTCTCGATATTTTTGCGCAACGGGCACGGACCCATGAAGGTAAGCTGCAGGTTGAGCTTGCCCAGTTAGAATATATGTCCACGCGCCTTGTACGCGGGTGGACGCACCTTGAGCGTCAGAAAGGCGGGATTGGCCTGCGCGGCCCCGGTGAAACCCAGCTGGAAACCGACCGCCGCCTGTTGAGGGCGCGTATCAAGTCCATCAATAAGCGGCTAGATAAAGTGCGTAGTCAGCGCGAGCAGAATCGCCGCGCCCGCGCCCGTGCTGAAATTCACAGCGTATCGCTGGTGGGCTATACCAACGCGGGGAAATCAACGCTGTTTAATGCGTTAACCAATGCAGAAGTGTACGCTGCCGATCAGCTGTTTGCCACGCTGGATCCCACCTTGAGGCGGCTTGAGATAGAAGATGTGGGCCCGGTGGTGATGGCAGATACGGTGGGCTTTATTCGTCATTTGCCTCACAAGCTTGTCGAGGCGTTTCAGGCCACCCTCCAAGAGGCTGCCGAAGCCACGCTGCTTGTGCATGTTATTGATGCTGCCGACCCGGATCGTGAGCTAAATGTTGATCAGGTTGAGTATGTGCTAAAAGAAATTGGCGCGGACAGCGTGCCGGTGCTCAAGGTCATGAACAAGATTGACAAGCTTGATAGCGCGCCGCGTATCGAGCGTGATAGTCACGGCGTGCCAGAAGTCGTTTGGCTGTCAGCCCAGCAGGGGCAAGGGCTGGATCTGCTTCATGAGGCGCTGACTGAACGGCTGGCCGGTGACGTTATTGGCTTTTCGCTAACGCTGACGCCTGAGCAGGGTAAGCTGCGCGCCGGCCTTCATGCGCTTAATGCCGTGCGTGAAGAAGCTTTCGATGAGCATGGGCATTCGGTGCTGGATGTTCGGCTTCCAAGGCGCGACTTTAACCAGCTGATGGCCCAGCTTGGCGAGCGCGCCAACACCTATTTGCCTGCAGCGCTACGTGAAGCGGATGAGTGGTAAGTTGATTAATTGCCCGGTCGTGTAGCGTCCGATTCTGTAAAATGGTAATAACACGTTGATATAGAAATAATTTCAAAAAAGCGCATGGGTCTAGCCCCGGCAGGCCCAGCGCAGGTGAGCACCTTAGTGGAGAAGAAGTATGGCCTGGAATGAGCCTGGTGGTGGCAACCAGCACGACCCATGGAGTGGTGGTGGCCGACGCGGTGGCAACGACGGTGGAAACCGTGGTGGCAATGATGGTGGCGACCGAGGGGGGAACAACGGCGGTAATAATCAAGGACCTCCTGACCTTGATGAGGCGCTTAAAAAATTTCAAGACAAGCTCAATGGCATGTTGGGCAGTGGCGGCAAGAAAGGCAATGGTGGCAAGAAGGGTGGCGGCAGTGGTAAACCCCGTAACTCATTCGCTCTGCCAGGCCTTTTGGTGGTCGTGGCGCTGGCCATTTGGGCCGCGTCAGGTTTCTATCTTGTCGATCAGTCAGAACGTGGCGTCGTACTTCGATTTGGCGAGTATCAAGGCATCGTCAATCCAGGCCTGCAGTGGAACCCACCGCTGATTGATGACGTGCGCATGGTCAACGTGACGCGCGTGCGCTCGGTATCTCAGACCCAATCGATGCTGACTCGCGACGAAAATATTGTTGAAGTGGAAATTTCTGCGCAGTATCAGGTCGCTAATCCTCGTGATTTTGTACTCAACGTGCGTGATCCGGCGCTTTCAATTGAAAATGCGCTCGACTCCGCCCTGCGCCACGTTGTAGGCGGTACGGATATGATCGATATCCTGACCTCTGGTCGTGAAATTCTAGGTAGCTCGGTCGCCAGCCGTTTACAGACGTATCTTGACGCCTATGGTGCGGGTATTAATCTGCAGACCATTAACATCGAGTCTACCTCAGCACCGGCACCGGTAATTGATGCCTTTGATGATGTTATTCGTGCCCGTGAAGACCGTCAGCGCACGATCAACGAAGGTATGGCCTATGCCAATGCGATCATTCCCGCTGCGCAAGGTCAGGCTCAGCGTGTGGTTGAGCAGGGGCAAGGCTACCGTGAATCTGTCGTGGCTGAAGCACAAGGTCAGGCGAACCGCTTCAATGCCTTGTTGACCGAATACCGTAATGCGCCGGAAGTCATGCGTGAGCGTATGTACCTGGATGCCATCGAAGAAGTGTTTGGCAATACGCCCAAGGTGCTTCTGGATGTAAGCGAAAATGCGCCGCTGATGTACCTGCCGCTTGATCAGATGCGCGGTGGTAACGAGCGCAGTGGTTCTGCAGGTGGCAACAGCAGCAGTAGTGCCGGTGGGGAAGAGCTTGACCCGCGCGTTATCGAGAACCTGCGTAGTGGGCAAAGCAGCAGCACTTTATCCTCAGGCAACAGCTCTATCCGCAGGGAGGGCCGGTAAATGGTTAACAATCGATCCCTGCTAATTGTAGGTACCCTGGCCGCTGTCGCTTGGCTTGCCAGCAACACGCTATACGTTGTCGATGAAACTGAGCGTGCGGTCAAATTGCGTTTTGGTGAGGTGGTTGAAGAGAATATTCAGCCGGGCCTGCATGTCAAGGTGCCGATCGCGCAAACGGTACGTAAGTTTGATACGCGCCTTTTGACGCTGGACACTGACACCAGCCGCTATCTGACGCTTGAGCAGAAGGCCGTGATCGTTGACTCCTACGTAAAATGGCAGGTGGTTAATCCCACGCGCTACTACGAAGCAACGGCGGGCGATGAAATGATGGCGATTCGCCTCATTCAGCCACGAGTCGACGAGAGTCTGCGTAACGAGTTTGGCCGCTTGAATCTTCAGGAAATCATCGCCGAGCGCCGGGACGACCTGATGATTGGTCCCACGGAAGAGCTTGATAACCTGATGCGCGATGAATTGGGTGTCGCTATACGCGATATTCGCATTAAGCGTATTGACTTGCCTGAAGACGTGTCGGCGGCGGTATTTGAGCGGATGCGTTCAGAGCGTGAGCGTGAAGCCCGTGAATGGCGTGCCCAAGGTCAGGAAGAGGCCGAGCGTATTCGCGCCAATGCGGACCGTCGCCGTCAGGTGCTTATCGCCCAAGCCAATGAGCGCGCCGAAACGCTGCGTGGTGAAGGTGACGCTGAAGCAGCCGGAATCTTCTCTGAAGCGTATGGCCAGGACCAGGAATTCTTCGCCTTCTGGCGTAGCCTGAACGCCTACCGTAACAGCTTCTCCGGTGATGGAAATATGCTCGTGCTGGAGCCTGATAGCGATTTCTTCCGCTATTTGCGTAGCGCTTCTCCCAGTAACGGAGAAGGTGGCGGCCAGAGCGGCACTGGCAACTCCGAAGAGTAATACCGCGTAGGGATGAACTTGTCAGCATTGCGTAACGCTTGGCGGGGTTCATCCCTTCGATAAACGTGGTAGACTTAATTGAACCGGGCGTTCGCCCGGTTTTTTTGTGGCCCTTATTTAAGGTTGATGCGCGATTGGCGTAGTAACCGAGTTCGGGCCTTCATCGTCTTGCAGGATTGTTCACATGACCATCGCTGACCGCTGGCTGCTGCCCGACGGCATGGATGAGGTGCTACCGCCTCAGGCAAGCCGCATGGAAGAGCTGCGCCGTGCGCTGCTCGATCTTTACCATTGCTGGGGCTACGACCAGGTAATGCCACCTCCGGTGGAGTTTCTGGACTCCTTGCTGACTGGCACTGGCACCGACCTTGACCTACAAACCTTTAAGTTAACCGATCAATTGACCGGCCGCATGATGGGTGCCTCGGCAGATGTGACCCCTCAGGTAGCGCGTATGGACGCCCATTCGCTCAAGCGCCAAGGCCCGGTGCGTCTGTGTTACTGCACCAATGTGCTGCGTGCCAAGGCGGACCAGCACCAGGGGGGGCGCAGCCCGGTTCAAGTAGGCGTTGAGCTATTTGGTCATGCGGGGCTGGAAGCCGATAGTGAAATCATTCACCTGGCACTGGCCAGTTTAAAGGCAGCGGGTGCTGAAGAAATACATTTGGCACTTGGCCACATCGGCATTTACCGTAGCTTGGTAGAAGCAGCCGAGCTTAATGACGAACAAGAAAGTGCCTTGTTTGAAGCGCTGGCACTGAAGTCACCCGGCCAGTTAGCGCAGCAGGTAAACGCCAGTGTCAGCGACCCGGTGTTGGCTGATATGTTCATGGCACTGGGCGAGCTGCACGGCAATGCGAGCATACTAGGGCAGGCGCGCGAGCGTTTTGCTGGCGCGCCAGTCTCGGTAACAGCAGCGCTTGATCAACTGGATGCACTTTACCAAGGTGTATTGGCACGCTTTGATGTGTCGCTTTATTTCGATCTTGCTGAGCTGCGCGGCTATCAATACCACACAGGTATGATGTTTGCGGCTTATGTGCCGGGTTACGGCCATGCGCTGGTCAAAGGCGGCCGCTATGATGATACAGGGCGTGCATTTGGTCGTGCTCGGCCTGCTACCGGCTTTTCGATGGATTTAAAGCAGCTGGCATCATTAGCGCTGGCATCAAAAGCCCGCGGCGCCATCTGGGCGCCTGCGCAAGAAGATGAATCTCTCAACGCTGCCATTGTTGCACTGCGAGAGCAGGGAGAACGCGTGATTCAAGCGCTGCCTGGGCAGCGTACTGGGCCGGCGGAGCACGACTGTGACCGCCGTCTTGAGTTTATCGATGGCTGTTGGCAGACAACGGCCCTGACACAAGAGACGAGTGCATAATGGGTAAGAATGTCGTAGTCCTGGGTACCCAATGGGGTGATGAAGGTAAAGGCAAGATCGTCGACCTGCTCACCGAGTCAGCCGCGGCGGTAGTGCGTTTCCAAGGGGGGCACAATGCGGGCCATACCTTGGTGATTGATGGTGAAAAGACCGTTCTTCATCTCATTCCCTCGGGCGTTCTGCGTCCAGGCAAAACCTGTGTAATTGGCAACGGGGTGGTACTGTCGCCCGAGGCGCTGATTAAAGAGATTCGCGAACTTGAAGACAAGGGCGTACCGGTGCGCGAGCGCCTGCGCCTGTCGCCAGCCTGCCCGCTGATTCTGCCGTACCACGTCCGTCTTGATCAGGCGCGTGAAAAGGCCCGTGGTGTTGCTAAGATTGGTACCACCGGGCGCGGTATCGGACCAGCCTACGAAGATAAAGTAGCTCGTCGTGGCCTGCGCCTGGGCGATATGCTCCACCGTGAGCGCTTTGCTTCTAAACTGGGCGAAGTACTGGACTACCACAACTTCGTATTGGTCAACTACCACGGCGAACCGGCGGTAGACTTCCAGGAAGTGCTGGATAGTGCGATGCAGATGGCCGACGAGCTACGCCCCATGGTGTGCGACACGGTCAGCATGGTGCACGATCTACGCAAGGCCAATGAGAATATCCTGTTCGAGGGCGCCCAAGGCTCGCTGCTAGATATCGACCACGGTACCTACCCTTACGTCACCAGCTCCAATACCACGGCAGGCGGTACGGCCACAGGGTCAGGCGTAGGTCCGCTTTACCTGGACTACGTGCTGGGTATCACCAAGGCATATACCACCCGCGTGGGTTCCGGTCCGTTCCCCACCGAGCTATTTGACGACCATGGCCGCCACCTGGCCGAGCGGGGCCACGAGTTTGGTGCGACCACCGGTCGTCCGCGTCGCTGTGGCTGGTTTGACGCTGTCGCGCTGCGTCATGCTGTGCAGATCAACTCGGTATCTGGCATCTGCCTGACCAAGCTTGATGTGCTCGATGGCTTAGAAAATATTCGTGTCTGCGTAGGCTATCGCAGTAAAGATGGCGAAGTACTGGATAACCCGGTGGATTCTGAAGGCTACGAGGCCGTTGAGCCGGTTTATCATGACCTGCCGGGCTGGAATGAGTCGACTCTGGGTGCCAAGAAGGTAGAAGACCTGCCGGCAAACGCACGCTCTTATATTAGTTTCCTGGAAGAGCAGGTAGGCACTAGTATTGACATTATTTCGACAGGTCCTGACCGCGTTGAAACCATCGTACTGCGTAACCCGTTTGACAGCGAGTAATCGTTTCGTAATGTAAGGCTGGGATGTAAACCGTCTCGGCAATATAAAAGGGGCGCCCAAGCGCCCCTTTTGCGTACTTAAGTGTTGAAAGATTTGGCGTTTAAAAATCGATACCCCGTCGTGCCTGTAAGCCGTTGTTGAATGCGTGGCGCACTTCCTGCATTTCCGTCACAGTGTCGGCCATGGCGACAAGTTCGCGGTGCGCATTGCGTCCGGTAATGATGACCGTCTGTTCGCTCGGGCGGTTCTCAAGGGCTGCCTTGACGGTGGCAATATCCAGGTAACCAAATTTAAGCATGTAGGTAAGTTCATCCAGTACGACAAGGTACGTGTCGGGGTCGGCCAGCATGCACTCGGCGTCTTTCCATACGGCCTGGCAGGCCTGGGTGTCGGCGTCACGATTTTGCGTTTCCCAAGTAAAACCAGTAGCCATAATGACCACTTCAAGGTTCGGGTCGTCTTCCAGGCGATTTCGCTCACCGCACTCCCAGAGGCCCTTGATAAACTGCACCACGCCCACTTTATAGCCGTAGCCCAGTGATCGGGTAACGGTGCCCCAGGCGGCTGTCGTTTTGCCCTTGCCATTGCCAGTATTGATCAGCAGCAACCCGCGCTGTTCGGTCGCGCTGGCTACCTTTTCGTCTACGCGGGCTTTCAGTTTTTCCATTGATGCCTTGTGGCGCGTGTTGCGATCAGTCATGGTCACTCCTGTACCACATCATTCGATTGAAATTCGCATAGCGTACGGTATATGGCATTCAATGCGTACAGCGGCGAATAAAATTTGTACGTCTGCTGGTTGTCGCTAATACGTAAGGAAATTTTTACGATAATCGGCAACAGGATTGGCCGGTAGGGGGCTTGCTGCTCTAAAATGATGAGTCATGTCTTGCTAGGATAAATGTCATGCCCTCATTTGATATCGTGTCGGAATTCGATCAGCACGAAGCCACGAACGCTGTCGATCAGGCCAATCGTGAAGTGCAGTCGCGCTTTGATTTTAAAGGCGTTGATGCAAGCTTTGCCCTTGAAGGTGAAAAAGTGCAGCTGGAAGCTGAGGTCGATTTCCAGCTTAAGCAGATGCTGGATGTACTGCGCAATCGGCTCATTGCCCGGGGAATCGATGCACGCTGCATGGATATCAAAGACCCTGAGCTTTCTGGTGTGAAGGCACGCCAGGATGTCATTTTAAAGCAGGGCCTGGATCAGGCAGAAGCCAAGGATGTGGTTAAGCGCATTAAAGCCAGTAAGCTTAAGGTGCAGGCCCAGATTCAAGGTGAAAAAGTCCGGGTGACCGGTAAAAAACGCGACGATTTACAAAGCGTAATGGCGTTGCTGCGCGGCGAAGAAGGGCCTGAATTACCTTTGCAATTCGATAACTTCCGAGACTAAACCCTAACGCAACAAGGGCAGTACAACGCTACTGCCCTGATATCGCCGATCATCAAGAAATCGTTTATCAATGGAGCTACGCACTATGTCTGATCCGCAGCCGGTTTATTTAAGCGACTACCAGCCGCCCGCCTATCGTGTTATCCATACCGAGCTGACGTTTGATCTTGACCCTGCAGCTACCCATGTAAAAGCGCGATTATTGTTTGAACGCAATGACCAAGCAGATGATAAAGCGCCGTTGGTGCTTGATGGCGAGCAGCTGACACTGATTTCTCTGGCCATTGATGGAACCGCCCTGACGGAAGCTGACTATCAGCTCGACGATCACGGTTTGAAAATCCACACCGTACCGGCAAGCTTCAGTTTGGAAAGCGAAGTGAAGATTGCTCCCAGTACCAATACGGCGCTGGAAGGCCTTTACCAGTCAAGCGGCATGTATTGTACTCAATGCGAGGCTGAGGGGTTTCGGCGCATTACTTTCTACCCTGACCGACCAGATGTCATGGCTACTTTTACCGTAACGGTCATTGGGGATGTACAGAAAGAACCCATCTTGTTGGCTAATGGCAACCCGGTTGCTAGAGGGGAGATGGAGGGCGGCCGGCACTTCGTCAAGTGGGAAGATCCATTCCCCAAGCCCTGTTATCTGTTCGCCTTGGTCGCGGGAAATCTTCATAAAGTAGAAGATCACTTCACGACCATGAGCGGGCGCGATGTCACGCTTCAGATTTGGGTCGAAGAGGAGAACCTAGATAAAACAGAACATGCCATGGCGTCACTCAAACGCTCCATGGAATGGGATGAACAGACGTACGGGCGTGAGTACGATCTGGACCTCTTCATGATTGTGGCCGTTAACGACTTCAACATGGGTGCCATGGAGAACAAGGGGCTGAATATTTTCAACTCCGCTGCCGTGTTGACGCACCCCCAGACTGCCACCGACGCCACTTTCCAGAATGTCGAAGGCATTGTAGCTCATGAATATTTTCATAACTGGTCGGGCAATCGTGTTACCTGCCGTGACTGGTTTCAGTTATCCCTGAAAGAAGGCTTCACGGTTTTTCGTGACCAATGTTTCTCGGCAGATACCAACTCAGCGCCCGTCAAGCGGATCCAGGATGTCTCCTTTTTCCGCACGGCGCAGTTTGCCGAAGATGCAGGCCCTACGGCGCACCCCGTCCGTCCGGACCATTTCATAGAGATTACCAACTTCTATACCCTGACGATTTATGAAAAGGGAGCCGAAGTGGTGCGTATGCTGTGTAATCTGGTCGGGTGGGAAAATTTCCGGCGCGGCTCAGATGCCTACTTCGAGCGCTTTGATGGCCAGGCGGTTACGATCGAAGACTTTGTAGAGTGCATGGCTCAAGCATCTGGGGAAGACCTTAGTCAGTTTATGCGCTGGTACTCTCAAGCCGGTACGCCCGAAATTGATGCCTATGGCGAGTATGACTATGTCCATAGCGAGTATCGTCTCACGCTACGTCAGCGCACACCGGCAACACCTGGGCAGCCGGAAAAGCTGCCAATGCACATTCCAATACGCATGGGGCTGGTAGGGACCAAATCGGGCCAGGATTTAACACTGACCCTGGCAGGTGAAAAGCTGGGTAAAGACGCCGTCATTCACCTGCGCGACGAAGAGCAGACCTTTGTGTTCACTGATGTGGCCGAAGCTCCGGTACCTTCGCTACTGCGCGATTTCTCTGCGCCGGTAAAGCTGAACTTTCCTTATTCCCGCGAGGAATTGGCGTTTTTGCTGACTCACGATAGCGATGGATTCAACCGTTGGGATGCCGGGCAGCGCTTGGCAATGCTGGCATTGGATGACCTGATTGCCGCGCATCGTAATGGTGTTGAAAAAGTCATGGATAGCCGCGTCACGGAAGCATTTAGAACCCTTCTGACAGGTTCGACCGTCGATAAGGCCGTTTTATCAGAGATGCTGACCCTGCCTTCTGAAGCTTACATTGCCGAGCAGCAGCCCATTGTCGATGTGGACGCTATTCACGCGGCGCGTGAATTTGTGCGCCAATCGCTGGCTCTGGTGCTTCGTGACGAGTTCATGGCGATCTTTGAAGCAAACCGTACCGATGAGCCTTATGCGCCAACGCCTGAACAGATAGCCCAGCGCAGTCTTAAAAATACAGCGCTAAGCTATCTGATGTCGATTGAGGATGAAAAAGCCGTCGCGCTTTGCGAAGAGCAGGTGGCCGTCGATCATAACATGACCGATGTGCGCCATGCGCTGACGCTGCTGGTGCATAGCGATCGTGACGACCTGTCTGCCCCGGCATTGAAAGCGTTTGGCGAGAAGTGGGCGCATGACCCGCTGGTAATGGATCAGTGGTTCACCATTCAGGTAACGCGCCCCCAGCCTGACGTGCTTGAGCGGGTACAATTCTTGATGCAACATCCGGCGTTTTCAATCAAGAACCCCAATAAAGTGCGTGCTTTGATTGGGGCTTTTGCCCAGAATCGAGTCAACTTTCATCGCCTGGACGGAAAGGGCTATGCGCTGTTAGCTGATGTGGTTATCGAGCTTAACCGTCTGAACCCGGAAATTGCCGCACGCTTGGTCACTCCGCTAACCCGTTGGCAGCGGTTTGATGAAAACCGGCAGTCGTTGATGCGCGCTCAGTTGAAGCGTATCAAAGAAGAGCCGCTATCTTCTAATGTATATGAGGTAGTCGAAAAAGCGCTGGCATGAGCAACACCAGCCATTCAACCATGAAAGGGATAACTTGGTGACAGACTCACAGCAGCGGTTTTTACTTATTATAAATGGTAAATCTGCCGGCAATCCGGAATTGCGCGAAGCCGTTGAGGAGCAGCGAAAGGCAGGGATGCTGATTACCGTGCGCTCAACATGGGAAGGTGGCGATGCCGCTCTCTTTGCCGAGGAGGCGGCTGATGCGGGTATTACGCATGTGATTGCCTGCGGTGGGGATGGTACGGTCAACGAAGTGGTAAACGGGCTGATGCGCGTTGCCTATGACAGGCGCCCAGCGCTGGGCATTGTTCCACTGGGTAGCGCCAATGACTTTGCGACCTCGACAGGGCTACCGCTAGAGCCAGGCCCTGCGCTGGCTGAGGCAATGACATTAACGTCTTACCCGATTGATGTGGTGCGTGTCACGGCCGAGGGCAATGATAAAAGCTCGACCCAGTACTACGTCAACATGACTACCGGCGGGTTTGGTGCTGAAATTACATCTTCGACCCCCAAAACGCTTAAACGCATGCTCGGAGGAGGTGCATACTCCGTCATGGGCGCGCTGAAAGCCTGGAGGCATCGCAGTTATCGCGGCACATTGCACTGGGGAGGTCAGGAGCAAAACGCTTCCTTGCTTTTGTTGGCGCTAGGCAATGGGCGACAATCCGGGGGCGGCCAGGTGCTTGCGCCCCGGGCAAAGCTCGATGATGGCCGTTTGGATGTACTGCTGGTCAAGGATTTCAGTTCAGTGAAAGAGTTGCCCACGCTGATTAACGAGTTGCAGAGCTTCCCAGCTGATGGTGAGTATGTGCGCTATTTTACGACAAACAAATTTACCGTCACGACCCAGCGCGACGATCCTGCCTGGCCATTAACACTGGATGGCGAAGCGTGTCAGTATGACCGTTTTTGTGCCGAAGTAGTGCCATTGGCTCTACGTGTATTATTACCAGAAGGCTGTGCGCTGCTATCGACCAACGATCGTCATTAGTTATGCGAAGTCTTTGAAGAGAGTTGTTTAAGGAGAAGGAGCTAATGATTAGTCGTTTATGGATGCCTGCTATTGCCACACTGGCACTGTTACTTAGTGCCTGTGGGGATTCTCAGGAAGAGGCTAGCCTGGCGCCTGATGAGCCCTCATCGGTAGCCGAAGATGAGGTGGTTCAAGAACAAGAGGCGCCGGCAGCTGCTGAAAATGCAGCACAAATGCCAAGTCCTGAAGAAGTGGAAGATGACGTTGAGGCGCGCCAGGCGGCTGAAGAGCTTGAGCGTGCTGAAGCCCTGCGTGGTGACATGGAAAGCGAAGTATCCGCTCCCGAAGCGTCAGTAGGTGAAGAAGTTGAAGCCGATGAATCAACCCTGGCTGCCGACCCGGATGACGTTTTGGAAGAGGGCGGCGCCATGCCGGGTGAAGCGACTCGCTCTGATGTAGACCAGATGATCGAGGAAACGGAGCAGCGCTTTCAGGAGGCGCAGCGACGCCTAGAAGAACAGTTCCAAGAGGTCGAGCAGCAGGGCGCCACCCAGGAGTCTTTTGACGAGGAAACGTTCTCCACGGAGTGGGAGGTGCAGAGCAGCCTGCCTGATAACTCACGCCTTGACGATAATCTGGAAGCTACGGATGTTGATGCGCTGCTTGAGGATACCGAGCGCCGTTTTGAAGAAGCACAACAGCGTCTGGAAGAGCAATTTAAAGAGATTGAGCGAGAGCATAACGATAGTCACAGCCGTGGGGCTATTCTAAATGAAGGCGCAGACGTAGAAACCAGTGAATCAACTGAAGCCGATGAAACGGCGCCTAATCAATAGAAATGGATAAGCGTGCAATAAAAAGGCCCGCCAGAGCGGGCCTTGCTACATTCGGCAATGCTTAGGCAGGGCGAATGTTGGAAGCCTGAAGGCCCTTTTTACCCTGAGTCACTTCAAAGCTGACTTTTTGACCATCCTGCAGGGTCTTGAAACCTTCAGCTTGAATTTCGGAGAAGTGGGCAAACAGATCGTCTCCGCCGTCATCGGGAGAGATGAAGCCGAAGCCTTTCGTGTCGTTGAACCACTTAACAGTACCAGTTGCCATTATGCGTTTCCTTAACTTGCTTATAATGTTCAAGCAAACAACCGTTGTGCTTGCCCGCTAAAACACTTTAGATGTAAAAAAAAGGATCGTCCAGTGATGATCTAAAGTTTCTTTGACCCCGTTTGAGTGCGCTTTTATGACGCTAATAAGTTTAGTGGACTCGCAGTTTGTGGCCTTTCTGATTGCGATTACGCTTTTATCAATTACGCCTGGCGTGGATACACTGCTGGTCATTCGCAACACCGCGCGGGGAGGTATTAGCGATGGTGTCATCACCAGTATTGCCATCTGCTGTGGCCTGTTTGTGCATGCCACCATCTCGGCGTTGGGCATTTCACTGATTCTGCTTCAGTCTGCCTGGGCCTTTCATCTCCTGAAGCTTGCTGGGGCGGGGTACCTGGTATGGTTGGGTATAACGAGCTTGCTTGCCGCGCGGCGTGGTCAGCCGCTGCCCGTTAAAAGCATGACGGGTGTGGCGAACGCTGTTCCGCTTTGGCAGCCGGTTAAAGAGGGATTGCTTTCCAATGTACTCAACCCCAAGACTATTGTGTTCTACATGGCGTTTTTGCCACAATTCATCGCCCCCGATGACCCGGCACTTTTGAAGTCGCTCTGGCTTGCGGGCGTGCATTTCGTGATCGCTAATATCTGGCAAATTGGGGTGGTACTAATGATTGGCAGTGCTGGCAAGTGGCTTGCCAGCCTGCGCTTTGCGCAAGTCTTGAATGCGGCTACGGGTGCGGTTCTGGTGGCGTTGGGTCTTCGCCTGGCCATGGAACAGCGCCCGGTATAGCCGGGCGCTGGCAAGGAGTAGAGAGACGTGTGTTAACGGCGGGCTAAGAGAGCACGGTCATAGCGTACTTGCTGCTCGTTTTCACTGAGTAGCGAGACGCCCTCGCTGCTGCCGCCGTTGGCAAGGCTTTCAAAAATGACCCGGTAGCTAAGCACCGCCTGCACATAATCCCGCGTTTCTCGGAAGGGAATACTCTCCACAAACAGGTCGAACGACTCCATTCCGCTGCCTAACCACTGATCAACGCGCCCCGGCCCTGCGTTATAGGCAGCCGCTGCGGCTAAACGATTCCCCTGATAGCGATTCAACTTGTCACGCAGATAGGTGCTGCCCAGGCGGATATTAAGCTCAGGTTCCAGAATGCCGTACGGGCCAGGGTCGGCAATACCCAACTGGCGGCTGACCAGACTTGCAGTCCCAGGCATTAGTTGCATCAAGCCACGCGCCCCTGCAGGTGAAAGAGCTACTGGGTTGTAGGCGCTTTCGCGGCGCGTAATTGCCATCAAGAGGTAAGGATCTACACCGGTCTGACGGCCCCAGTGCATAAAGCTGTCCCGGTACGCCTGCGGGAACCGCCAGTCAAGGGCATCCCACATACCGCCTGCAATGGTGGTTTGTACCAGGCGTGCGTGCCACTGTTGGTGATCGGCATAATCAGCCAGCGCCCGGGCCTGCTGAGGTGAGCTATTCTGTACGGCATACAGCCATTCGCTATTGGCAAGTCCGTCTTCACCAATACGTAGCAAGGCTTCCGTGCGCTGGACGACGGGAAGCTGAGCCGTGTACTCACGGGATGCTTCATCAAAATGGTTGCGCTCAAGATTCAGCTGGTAGGGCTGGCCTATTTTTTCAGCGGCCGCAAACCCATAGAAACTGCGGTCGGTTGCGGCCTGACGGTAGCGGGCCGTGGCGGCTTCCTGGTTGCCCAGCTGTTCATTGGCGCGGGCCAACCAGTACTGCCAGCGGCTGTTGCCCTGCTGATCGGCGGGCATTTCTGCAATCCAGTGTATTACATCCTGCCAGCGGCGTTCGGCCAGCGCACGGCGCACGCGAAGTTCCAGTACACGCTCGCTTTCAAGCGAAGGAAGAACGTGGTCCACCCAGCCTAGCGCACCCGGCACATCGCGTACCAGCGCATAAAACGCCAGCTCTTCTTCGATTTGCTGCTGGTCACTGGGTCGCAGGTTCAAGCGCGGGTTCATGGTTTGCCAGGCTGCCAGGGCTGCGGGTGTGTCTTCCCGTGTAAAGCGCTGCATGGCCGCTTTATAGAAGCTTGCGGTTGCCGCACACTCAGGCCCGAGGCAAGCAGGGGCTGATACAATCGCCTGGGTGTGGCTATCAACGTTTTCAGCCGTTTCAATGGCGGTTTGCCACTGATCGCTGAGCTGCTCGCTCAGATACGTTGATAAACGGCTTTCACCAGCCTGCCAGGCGAGCATCTTGCGCTCCCAAATGGCCGTTTCATCAATAGTTCCGTTAGCGCGCAGGCGGTTAAAAAGCGGGTCGCAGGCATCTGGTTGGGAGCTGCCCTGAAGCCATAACTCAAGTCCGGCTTCCGCGGCCACCTGAGGCTGTGAATCCATTAGGGCGGCATAGTAGTAGCATTGTCGAGAGGTGCCAGCAGGTTCGCCATCCGCTACCAAGAGCAAATCACTGTAGCGGCCTGCATTGCCGTATTTGGCAATGGCTTGGCCACGTAGCCACTCAGAAAGCGGCGAGTCGCTATGCTGGCTGACAAAATGTTGTACCTGCCCAGGCGATAAGTTGGGCAACTGATTGCGTAGCCGATGATATTCAACGTAACCACTTAAGATATGGCCTTCAATGGCGCGCTCGTCTATGCGATTCCACTGTTGTTGACGAGCCGCTTCTAGCGCGTCGCGCATGGCGGTATCGGAAACGGCCCACGATGTTGTAGGCAAGCCCACCAGAAGAGCTGCACATAGAGCACGAAAAGGGGATCGAAATGGCGATGCCTGCATAACACTCTCTCTTGATTGCTAGCGGGTTAACAGCCGCTATAGTGAACTAAATGGTCAAATGATGTTCAGACAATCGTGACACTTGGAGGATTCAATTACGATGGCTCGATTATCCGCTTTGTGGTTATTTCGTCGACTTAAATCTCGCGTGTGGGCGATTAAACGTATTGGCCGTGCGTTGACGCTGTTTGTGCCCATGACACGCGATGTTATCAGCGGCCGTTTTCGTCCCGTGCCCTGGTCCGCCTTTGGCATGATGGCACTGGCACTCGCTTATCTTGTCATGCCGTTTGATTTAATCCCGGATTTTCTCCTGCTTATAGGCCTTGTTGATGACGTCATTATTGTTGGCTGGCTTTTAAATCGTATTGACCAGCGCTTGGCGGATTACCACGCCTGGAAGCAAGGCAATATCGATATTGCTTCTTCTGCGCATTCAGCTTCTTGAAATCTCTTCGCTTATCCCCATATTCAGTTCACACATTTTTCGCTCCTGCTCATAAAACAGGAGCATTAAGCACAACGTGATTGATGAGGGCTAGGCGTATGACGACTGCGACCCACGAAGAAACTTTAGGCTTTCAAACAGAAGTTAAACAACTTCTTAATCTGATGATTCACTCCCTGTATTCGAACCGGGAGATTTTCTTACGCGAGCTTATCTCCAACGCTGCTGACGCCTGTGACAAATTACGCTATGCAGCGCTGGATAACGATGCCCTGTACGAAGGCGATAGCGAGCTGCGCGTTGAAATTGAACACGACAAAGAAGCCAATACCATTACGTTGCGCGACAACGGTATTGGCATGAACCGTGAAGACGTCATCGCGAACCTAGGTACTATTGCACGCTCGGGCACTGCGGAGTTTCTCAAGCAAATGTCGGGCGAGCAGCAGAAGGATGCCAAGCTGATCGGTCAGTTTGGTGTGGGCTTCTACTCAGGATTCATTGTCGCTGATGAAGTTGCCGTGCGTACCCGTAAAGCCGGCACACAAGCATCCGAGGGCGTGGAGTGGCGTTCCAAGGGTGAGGGCGAGTTTACCGTTGCTGATATTGAGCGTGAGATTCACGGCACCGAAATTATCCTTTACTTGAAAGAAGACGCCAAGGAATTTGCCGACGATTACCGTCTGCAAAGCCTGGTGCGCAAGTACTCCGATCATATTGAAGTACCCGTACGCATGCCCAAGACGGAAACTGCCAAGGATGATGAAGGTAACGACATCGAAGGCAGTGAAGTGACCACTTGGGAGACCGTTAACGAAGCCACTGCGCTCTGGGCACGTCCTAAAAGCGAGGTTTCAGACGACGAGTACAAGGCGTTCTACAAGCACGTTGCCCACGACTTCAGCGACCCGCTGGCCTGGAGCCATAACAAGGTAGAAGGCAAGCTTGAATACACCAGCCTGCTTTATGTGCCGGGTCGTGCGCCGTTTGACATGTATGAACGCGACGGTGCTCGTGGCGTTAAGCTTTATGTCCAGCGTGTGTTCATTATGGACGACGCTGAGCAGTTCCTGCCGCTTTACCTGCGTTTTATCAAGGGCGTGTTGGATACCCGTGATCTGTCACTCAACGTTTCTCGCGAGCTTTTACAGCAGGACCCGCAGGTCGACAAGATCAAAGGCGCGCTGACCAAGCGTGCGCTGGACATGCTGAAGAAGCTTTCCAAAGACAGCGAACAGTACCAGACGTTCTGGAACACCTTCGGTAGCGTGTTGAAAGAAGGGCCTGGGGAAGACTTCGCCAACCGCGAAAAAGTGGCTGGGCTGCTGCGCTTTGCGTCTACCCATACCGATACGGCCACGCAAGACCAGTCGCTTGCCGATTACGTCGAGCGCATGAAGGAAGGCCAGAAGAAAATCTACTACGTGGTCGCCGACAGCTTTAACGCGGCCAAGAATAGCCCGCACCTGGAGATCTTCCGCAAGAAAGGCATCGAAGTGCTGCTGCTGTCTGACCGTATTGATGAATGGCTGATGAGCCACCTCACCGAGTTTGACGGCAAGTCGTTTGCGGACGTGGCAAAAGGCGAGCTGGACCTTGGCGACGTGGAAGATGAAGCCGAGAAAAAGGCCCAGGAAGAGACCGCTAAGGCCAAGGAAGATTTAGTCAAGCGCGTAAAAGAAGCACTCAATGACGGTGTGCAGGAGGTCAAGGTTACCCATCGCTTAACCGACTCCCCGGCCTGTGTCGTGTTACCTGAACACGAAATGGGTTACCAGATGCGCCGCATCATGGAAGCCGCCGGGCAGAAGATGCCTGAGGTAAAGCCGATCCTTGAGCTTAACCCGGAGCACCCGCTGGTTGCGCGTTTGGAAGGCGCCGAAGGTGAGCTGTTTACCCATCTTGCGCATATTCTGCTTGATCAGGCGATTATCGCTGAAGGGGGCCACCTGGATGACCCAGCCGCCTATGTGAAGCGTCTGAATAGTGTACTGACGGCGTAAGCGCAGCCGCTTGACATATAACGGCCCGTTTGGATTCCCAGACGGGCCGTTTGTTTTGATAAAGTAGCCAGACTTTCTTGCAAGACTCTTAGGACATCCCTATGGCTGAGCAGCAAATCAAGGTCGCGGTGCTGGGCGGCGGCAGTTTTGGCACTGCCCTGGCAAGCATCGCCGCGGATAACGGCGCTGACGTGCGTCAATGGATGCGTGATGAGGCGCTGGTCGCACAGATCAATCAGGAGCACCGTAACGGCCGCTACCTGCCGCACTATGCCATCAACTCCGCTGTCCAGGCCTCAACTGATCTACAGGAAGTGTTGGATGACGCGGAGCTAGTGCTGATCGCGATACCTTCTAAGGCTTTTCGAAGCGTGGTGCAGGCGGCCAAGCCCTGGCTTAAGCCCAGCCAGATTCTGGTAAGCACCACCAAGGGAATCGAACAGGACAGCTTTTTTTTGATGAGTCAGGTGCTGGAGCAGGAAACCGGATTTACCCATATTGGGGTGATTGCAGGTCCTAACCTGGCCTCTGAAATAGCGGATAAACAGCTAACGGCAACCGTCATTGCCAGCGCCGATGCGCTCACCCGCACGCGTATCCAGCAGGCGTTGGGCTGCCGCTATTTTCGTGTTTACGCCAGCAACGACCGCCACGGGGTAGAGCTTGGCGGCGCGCTAAAAAATATTTACGCCATTGCGGCAGGCATGGCCGCTGCCTTAGGCATGGGAGAAAATACTCGCAGCATGCTGATGACCCGGGCGCTGGCGGAAATGAGCCGCTTTGCTGTGGCCCAAGGCGCCAACCCTATGACATTTTTGGGGCTGGCGGGCGTAGGCGATTTGATCGTCACCTGCTCGTCCAACCTTTCGCGCAATTACCGTGTGGGGCATGCTATGGGTGAAGGGCGTAGCCTGGATGAGGCCGTTTCCGCGTTGGGGCAAGTGGCGGAAGGGGTTAATACGGTCAAGCTTGTGTGTGCCAAGGCTCAAGAAATGGGCGTTTATATGCCCCTGGCCGAAGGGCTTTATCATGTGCTGTTTGACGGCGTACCGGCTCAGGACATGGCGCGCACACTGATGATGGGTGAGCAGAGCAGCGATGTAGAATTCATTCTGCCCCGTGAATCAGTGCAACAAGCGCACCTGGAAAATAGAGGCTGGCATGAATAACCTCCTGATCATGCGTCACGGTGAGGCCGTACCTGGGTTCCCGGATAACCAGCGGCTGTTGACCACTCGCGGTGAGCGCGAAGTGGCTGCCATGGCGCGCTGGCTAGCTGCACGTATGGAAAAAGGCGAGGCTCGGCCCATCCTTTATGCAAGCCCCTATGCCCGCGCTCAACAAACCGCTGAGCTGGTCGCCAAGACGCTGGGTTGCTCGCTTGAAACGCTTGAGTTTATTACCCCTGAGGACGACCCGGCAGCAGTCGCCGAGTGGCTGTTAACCCAGCCGGAAGGCGCGCCCATCATGCTGGTTAGCCATATGCCGTTAGTGGGTAACCTGACAGGGTTGTTGGTAGAGGGCAGGCCGGAGCAGGGAATAGGATTTGCCACCGCCGCCATTGCCGAGCTGGAGGCGGATATATGGGCCGCCGGCTGTGCCCGGTTAAAGCGCTTTACCCAGCCCAGTCAACTGGTCTAATTTCATACAGGCGATTCATGGAAACGGCGGCTCAAAGGCCGCCGCTTTTTATACCAGCCAACAACTTGCGCTTAGAGCAACGCGTCGAGCTTGGCTTTCAGTACGCCGTTAACCTGTTGCGGGTTAGCGGTTCCCCGTGAGGCTTTCATGACCTGGCCCACAAAGTAGCCAATCATCTTGCCGCGCTTGTCCGGCTCTGCATCGCGGTACTGTGCCACCTGGGCCGGGCTTTCGGCGATGGCCTGATCAATCATCGCTTCAATGGCACCGGTATCAGTTACCTGCTTGAGGCCTTTAGTTTCAATGATCTCGTCGGCATTTTCGCCCTGGCCGTTCCACAGCGCCTGGAAGACCTGCTTTGCCGCCTTGCCGTTGATAGTGTCATCCAGCACCCGGCTTAACAGCTCACCCAGCTGACGCGCCGAGATGGGGCTGTTGGTGATGCTCAGATTCTCGCGGTTAAGAGCGCCGGAAAGCTCGCCCTGTACCCAGTTGGCGGCCTGTTTAGCATCGCCACATACGTGATGCACTTCCTCGAAGAACTCGGCCATTTCGCGGCTTGCTGACAGTACGCTGGCATCGTAAGCGGAAAGGCCCAGCTCGCTCTGGAAGCGCTCACGTTTATCAGCAGGAAGTTCAGGCAGCTGGCTGCGCAGGTGGTCAAGATACGCCTCATCAAGAACCACGGGCAGCAGGTCCGGGCAGGGGAAGTAACGATAGTCGTTGGCTTCTTCCTTTGTGCGCATGCTCCGGGTTTCATCGCGCTCCGGGTCAAACAGGCGCGTCTCCTGAACCACCGTACCGCCATCTTCAATCAGCTCGATTTGACGCTCAACTTCAAAGGCAATGGCGCGCTCGACAAAACGGAACGAGTTAACGTTCTTGATTTCAGCTCGAGTGCCAAACGCTTCCTGCCCTTTGGGGCGCACTGAGACGTTGACGTCGCAGCGCATGGAGCCTTCGGCCATATTGCCATCTGAAATACCCAGATAGGTAACGATCGAGTGGATCGCCTTGAGGTACGCGGCCGCTTCCTTGGCATTACGCATATCCGGCTCGGAAACGATTTCAAGAAGCGGCGTGCCTGCGCGGTTCAGGTCGATGCCGGTCATGCCCATGAAATCTTCGTGCAGCGACTTGCCAGCGTCTTCTTCCAGGTGAGCGTGGTGGATACGAATGCGCTTGCTGGTGCCATCTTCAAGCGTAATTTCCACCTCGCCTGGGCCGACGATGGGATGATACATCTGGCTGGTTTGATAGCCCTTGGGCAGGTCCGCGTAGAAGTAGTTCTTACGGTCAAATACCGATACTTCTGCAATATCGGAATGAACCGCCAAGCCAAACTGCACGGCCATGGCCACGGCCTGCTCGTTGAGTACGGGCAATGTGCCAGGAAGGCCTAAATCAACGGCACACGCCTGGGTGTTGGGCTCTGCACCAAACGCGGTGGAGGCGCCGGAAAAAATCTTGGAGCGGGTCGCGAGCTGAACGTGGACTTCAAGCCCAATTACGGTTTCCCATTGCATTAGGCGTTCTCCTCGGCGATGGCGGGAAGTTGAAGATGCCAGTCCGTTGCTTGCTGATACTGATGCGCCACATTAAGAAGCTGCGCTTCGGCAAAGTGAGTGCCCAGAATCTGCAGCCCGATCGGGCGGCCGCCTGCTAAGCCAGCCGGTACGCTGATGCCGGGGATGCCCGCCAGGTTGACGGCGATGGTATAGATATCTTGCAGATACATGGATACGGGGTCTTTTTTTGCGCCCAGGTCAAAAGCGGGCGTAGGCGCCGCCGGGCCCATCAGTACGTCAACCTCTTCAAAAGCGTCGAGGAAGTCCTGGCGAATCAGGCGGCGTACTTTTTGCGCCTTGGTGTAGTAGGCATCAAAAAAGCCTTCCGAAAGCGTATGCGTGCCAATCAGAATACGCCGTTTGACCTCCTCACCGAAACCTTCTGCACGGCTGCGCTTATAAAGATCCATCAGATCGACCGGGTCCTGACAGCGATGACCAAAGCGCACGCCGTCGAACCGTGACAGATTGGAGGATGCCTCGGCCGGCGCAATGACGTAGTAGGCCGGAATCGCGTAGTGAGTGTGTGGCAGGCTCACTTCGCGCACGGTCGCGCCCATGGACTCATACACTTTCACCGCATCGCGTACGGATTTTTCCACTTCAGGCGCTAGCCCGTCGCCAAAATACTCTTTTGGCAGGCCAATTTTCAAACCCGAGAGGGGCGCGTTCAGGCTTTCCGTGTAATCTGGCACGCCACGGGCAACGCTAGTGGAGTCGCGCACATCGTGTCCGGCAATCACGTTCATGAGATGCGCGCAGTCTTCGGCGCTGCGCGCCATGGGGCCTGCCTGGTCAAGGCTTGAGGCGTAGGCAATCATACCGTAACGCGAAACGCGCCCGTAGGTAGGCTTCAAACCGGTAATACCGCAAAACGCGGCCGGCTGACGGATCGAGCCGCCCGTGTCGGTACCCATGGCAGCAGGGGCCAGGCCAGCGGCCACTGCCGCAGCACTGCCGCCGGAGCTGCCGCCTGGTACCGCTTTCAGGTCCCAAGGATTTTTAACCGCGCCGTAATGGCTGTTTTCATTGGAGGAGCCCATGGCGAACTCATCCATATTGGTCTTACCCAGGCTGATGGTGCCCGCTGCACTCAGCTTTTCCACTACCGTAGCATTGTAAGGGGCGATGAAGTTATCCAGCATTTTGGAGCCGCAGCTGGTTTTTACATCGCGGGTACAAAAAATATCTTTCAGGGCGAGCGGGATGCCGGTAAGTAAGCCGGTATCTCCGGCCGCGCGCGCTTTATCGGCCGCTTCTGCCTGATTAAGTGCCTGCTCGCCGGTCACGGTAATAAAACTATTGAGCGTGCCGTCGGCTTTCTCAATTTTTCGCAAATAGTGCGAGGTCAGCTCGCGGCTGGAAAACTCGCCACTTTTTAGGGAGGCCGCAAGTTGCGTTAAGGTTTTATCATGCATAACCCAAATGCTCCGATTGGGAACGAAAGAAAAATATGAAAACAGCGGCTTGGAAACCCTGGGAATGTTTGTTGAACCTGTTATTCAACAACGCGGGGAACCAGATACAAGCCGTTTTCCACAGCCGGAGCACAGCGCTGAAACGTATCGCGCTGGTTGGTTTCCGTTACTTCGTCTGCACGCAGACGCTGGGTGGCGTCCAAAGGATGGGCGAGCGGTGAAACGCCTTCTGTATCAATGCTTTGGAGCTGATCGACCATGTCCAGAATGCGGCTTAGATCGTCTACAAAGCCTCTGGCTTGGTCATCGCTGACGGCGAGTCGGGCCAGGTGCGCTGCCCGGCGCACATGAGATTCTTCAAGCGCCATGATCGAAATTTCCTCGCTAAAACGTGATGGAACATATCCCGCATTGTGCGGTATACAGTCAGTCATCGAAAAAAACGTCTTATGTATCAGACGTGGAAAATAGCCGCAAAAGGTACCACATTTTGGCCTCCACGGGCAGTATTCAGAGCGACTCGTGCTTGCTGCCAGGGGGTTGCGGTGATACCGTTTGCATCCGCACAGGGTTCCCGGTCTGCACTAGGTAACAACATCCATGTTCAAACGTTTGAGGGGGCTGTTTTCCAGCGATCTGTCGATCGATCTGGGTACGGCCAATACACTGATTTATGTACGCGGTCGTGGCATCGTGCTTGATGAACCGTCCGTAGTCGCCATCCGTCAATCCGGCAATATGCGTAGCGTGGCATCGGTAGGTGCTGACGCTAAGCGCATGCTGGGGCGCACGCCTGGCAATATTACTGCCATCCGACCGATGAAGGATGGCGTGATTGCCGACTTTACCGTCACCGAGCAGATGCTTCAGCACTTTATCCGTAAGGTGCATCAGAGTACGTTTTTGACGCCGAGTCCGCGCGTGCTGGTATGCGTACCTTGCATGTCCACCCAGGTAGAGCGTCGCGCTATTCGTGAATCTGCCGAAGGCGCTGGTGCCCGTGAAGTATTTCTGATTGAAGAGCCTATGGCAGCTGCCATTGGCGCAGGACTGCCGGTTGAAGAAGCGCAGGGTTCAATGGTGGTCGATATCGGTGGTGGTACCACTGAAATTGCCATTATTTCGCTCAACGGCGTAGTTTATTCAGAATCGATCCGCGTAGGCGGTGACCGTTTTGATGAGGCGATCACCGCGTACGTGCGACGCCACTACGGCAGTTTGATTGGCGAGGCGACCGCCGAGCGAATCAAGGAAGAGATCGGCTGCGCCTATCCAGGCGGCGAACTGCGCGAAATTGATGTGCGCGGGCGTAATCTGGCCGAGGGGATTCCACGTAGCTTTACGCTGAATTCGCACGAAATTCTGGAAGCTCTGCAGGAAACACTGGGTTCAATTGTTGCTGCCGTTAAAAGTGCACTTGAGCAGTCCCCCCCAGAGCTTGCTTCCGATATCGCGGAGCGCGGCTTGGTGCTGACAGGTGGCGGCGCACTATTACGCGACCTGGACAAGCTGATTGCCGAAGAGACGGGCTTGCCGGTTATTGTAGCTGAAGACCCGCTTACCTGCGTGGCACGAGGCGGTGGCAAAGCACTTGAAATGATTGATCAGCACACGTTTGAGCTGCTCTCAAGCGACTAATTTGTAGCGGTTTATCGCGGGGGATTGCCTATTAAACCGCTATTTTCACACGGGTCGCTGCCGGGCTACCGGTTGTTTTTCTGCGTGCTGGCGGCAAGTGCACTAATGTTTGTCGACCACCGGTTTACACGCATGGAAGACGTGCGCGCTCAAATGACAATGGTTGTTGCGCCTATTCAATGGGTCGTTAGCGTGCCTAGCGATCTGTTGAATTGGGGAGCACTCGCGCTGTCTGACCAACAGGCGCTGGTCGATGAAAACCGTCGACTGCGCGAACAAATTCTTACGCTGTCTCATCGTGGGCAGCGCATGGCGAACCTGACCGCTGAAAATGCCGAGCTGCGTGATTTGCTGAAAGCAGCTGAACGGCGCCAGATTCCTTACATTACCGCTGAACTGCTCTCTCTGGATAATGACCCGTTTAGCCATCAAATGGTGGTCGACCGTGGGCATCGTAACGGGGCGTATGTGGGGCAACCGGTAATTGATGCATCAGGCCTGGTGGGACAGGTAACCGCCGTGTCAGCGTACTCCAGTCGTGTACTGCTGCTCGCCGATGCAAGTCACGCCCTTCCCGTACAGGTTAACCGTAACGGCCTGCGCTTTATTGTGCAGGGCGCCGGACGTTATGGCAGCGTTAACGTGCTGCACGTGCCTGACACGGCAGATATCAGGGAAGGCGATCTGCTAACCACATCCGGTCTTGCCGGGCGCTTCCCTCCGGGCTATCCCGTGGCCCGGGTGACTGAGGTCTATCACGACCCCGGGCAGCCGTTTGCGCGGGTAACGGCCGAACCTACTGCCCAGCTCCAGCGTGCCCGTCATTTCCTGCTGCTATTTCCGCCGCCGCGTGAAGAAGTGGACGACTCTATCTGGGATGAGTCCATGGCCATTTCAGCAAAAGCGATGCACGCCGCCCAGCGGCTCGCCCCGGTAGAGCCACCTGACGCTGAGGAGGATCGCTGATGGCCCGTGTTCCCGTAATACCGCTGGTAGTGGTGTGGTTTAGCCTGGTTTTGGCGCTCTGCCTGCAAGTAATGCCTCTGGCTGAAGGGTGGCAGGTATTTCGTCCGGAATGGATCGGACTAATGCTGATTTACTGGTGCATGCGTGCGCCTGATCGCGTGGGCGTCTTTCATGCCTTTGTGCTCGGGGTATTGCTGGATTTGATAGAGGGTACATCGCTTGGGCAGCATGCACTGACTCTGTCGCTGTTAGCCTTTCTGTGTGCCTTGGTGTACCCGCGTTTTCGAGCCTACTCGCTTGTCCAACAATCGGTGCTGGTACTGGTACTGCTTGGCTTGGTACAGCTGGTCGAGCAGTGGCTGCGCACGTTAACTGGCGAGTTTTCGATACACCTCTCCTTTTTGATACCGTCATTAATCAGCGCTTTTTTATGGCCGTGGCTGGCGACCATGTTTAAAGCGCTGGAAAGACGCTTGCTTGGGTCTTGATGATGGAAAACGGCTCTTTACCCGTGCTTTGCCTGGCGTCAGCATCACCCCGGCGGCGAGATTTACTGGCTTCTATTGGTGTTACGGCCAGTATCCTGCCAAGCCATGTCGATGAAACACCGACGCCGGGCGAAGCGGCCAGCGCCTATGTAGAGCGTCTGGCGGTTGCTAAGGCAACCGCCGCCATGTCCAAAACGTCGTTACCCACACTGGGGTCTGATACCGCGGTAGTGGTAGATGGCGCTATATTAGGTAAGCCCGCTGATGCGCAAGAGGGGGCAGCCATGTTGAAACGTCTTTCCGGCAGGGCGCATCAAGTAATGACCGCAGTTGCCGTGACCGGGCCGCAAGGTGTGCTGTGCAGCATTGTGACAACTGATGTCATAATGCGTGAGATCTCCGCGCAGGAAATCGCTGACTATTGGCTGACTGGCGAGCCTGAGGATAAGGCGGGCGGGTACGCAATTCAGGGGCTGGCCGCCATTTTTGTAAAAGAGATCAAGGGAAGCCACTCCGCTGTGGTTGGCCTGCCGCTTTATGAAACGGCGCAGTTACTGCAACAACAGGGGGTGCCTATCTGGATGGGGCACTATTGCTCGCACACCTAGTCGACGTCTCACTGCCTGCATGAGCGGCGTGGAATACGTGAACCAAGAAGGAATTTTGCATGAGCGGTGAAGTCCTCATCAATTTGACGCCAATGGAAACCCGCGTTGCGCTCGTCGAAAATGGCGTTTTACAAGAGGCGCTTATTGAGCGTTCTCGGCGGCGTGGAATTGTAGGCAATATCTACAAAGGCAGAGTGGTTCGCGTGTTGCCTGGTATGCAGGCTGCCTTTGTTGATATTGGCCTTGAACGCGCTGCGTTCATACACGCCCACGAGGTCATGCCTTCGGGTACGCCAAGTGATGAGCAGCAAACCATTGGGCAGCTGCTTCACGAGGGGCAGTCGCTGGTGGTTCAGGTCACCAAGGATCCAATCGGTACTAAAGGGGCGCGTCTTACCACTCATCTTTCGATTCCTTCACGCTACCTGGTATATATGCCGGACTCACCGCATCATGGTGTGTCACAGCGTATTGAAGATGAGGGGGAGCGCGAGCGTCTGAAAACGCTGCTGGATAGCAGTATTGCCGAGCAAACTCTCGAGGTTAGCGGTGGGTTTATTGTGCGTACGGCAGCAGAGGGCGTTGGCGATGAGGAGCTTGCTGGCGATATGCACTTTTTGCTGCGCATATGGCGCAAGGTGGCTGAGCGGAAAATAACCGCCGCGCCGCCCAGTGTCATCTATGATGATCTGCCGCTTTTCATGCGCACCCTGCGAGATGTCATGCGTGACGATATCGAAAAAGTACGTATCGATTCTCGCGAAAACTTCATCAAGCTGGTCGAGTTTGCCGAAGAGTTCATGCCCTACGCGGTAGATAGAATCGAGTATTATCCTGGCGAGCGGCCCATCTTTGATCTTTACAGTGTTGAAGATGAAATCCAGAAGGCACTAGGGCGTAAAGTCCAACTTAAGTCAGGCGGGTACCTGGTGATTGATCCCACCGAAGCGATGACCACCATCGATGTTAATACCGGTGGCTATGTCGGACATCGCAATCTTGAAGAGACCATTTTCAAGACCAATCTGGAGGCGGCCACCGCCATCGCCCGTCAGCTACGGTTACGCAACCTTGGTGGTATCATCATTATCGATTTTATCGATATGATTGAAGTGGAGCATCAGCGCCAAGTGCTGCGTGTGCTTGAGAAAGCCTTGGAGCGTGATCACGCCAAAACCAAGTGTACCGGCGTTACCGAGCTTGGCCTGGTGCAGCTGACTCGCAAACGAACCCGTGAGAGCCTTGAACAAACGCTTTGCGAAGCGTGTTCCACCTGCGGCGGGCGCGGAACGCTGAAAACGCCTGAAACCGTCTGCTATGAGATTTTTCGCGAGATACTGCGTGAAGAGCGCGCCTATAGCCCGGAAACCTATATGGTACTTGCTTCTCAGCCGGTGGTTGACCGGCTTCTTGATGAAGAGTCGGCCGCCGTGGCTGACCTGGAAACGTTTATCAATAAAACCATTCGTTTTCAGGTAGAGCAGCACTACTCGCAAGAGCAGTACGATATTGTGTTGATGTAACCCCATGATCATCCGCTCGCTGACACGTTGGGGCTTTCTTCTGCTGGCCTGTATTCTGGGCTTCCTTGCCGTTGCTACTCTGCTTTTAAGACTTGTGTGTAGCCAGGTAGATGCGTTCACGCCGAGGATTGAGGCTTGGCTGGAAGAGCAGGTGGGCGTGCCGGTACAGATTGAAGTTCTTTCGCTATCTATGGCGCGTAGTGAGCTTATCCTCGAACTTGAAGGCCTTACGGCTGACATGCCGGACGGGCAGCGGCTATTTTCACTGGACCAGGCCGAGCTTCGTCTGGATGTACTGGCTTCCTTAGGTAACTTCCTGCCCATTTTCAGCGATGTCAGGTTACACCAAACCGAATTTCACCTATACCAGGGGCCAGAAGGCGAATGGCAGTGGCCGGATCCTGCTCGCTTGCCGCTTTATATGGCCCCTGAGCCTGAGGTCGACCTGGCAAGCATTGACGCCTGGACGGAATGGTTGCTGCGCCAGCGTATCTGGATCGATGATACCCGGCTCGTACTGCATGGCCAACAGGACAATGTAACACTCTATGCTAAAACGCTGCTGCTAACCGGGAATGAGCAGGGCGCTTATCTACAAGGGGCGGTGAATGTTCTTGAGGCGCGCCCTGAGCAGGAAGAGACAGTGTTGCCAGCGGCCCAGCTGTTGGCAGAAATGCAACCTGGGCGCCGCGGTTTCGAGGATTTTTCGGCCACCTTGAAACTCGAAATGCAGTTTGATCAGTTGCTCAAGCTGGCTGACATGTTTCGTCCGGAACACGTTCCTTTTCTGGAGCAAGCCGGCGGCAATGCCCGGCTATGGGGACGCTGGTATGGGGGCAAGCTTCAGGAGTCGCGGCTGGCCGTTGACGTTCCTCAATTAGTGCTGCGCCAAGACATCCAGTACGCGGTGCTGCGCAATATTGAAGCGCACGGGGAGTGGCAGCGCGATGGTGAAGGTGGCGAGGCTTGGCTGAGTGGCGATGCGCAAAGCGTCGAGTGGGCAGAGCCTGAAGGTACGGTTGAAGGACCCGCTTTGCCGCGTCACTGGTATCTTTCCCACCAGCCCGGGCGATGGGAGGTGCGTACCAGTGCGTTTGAACTGGCCTCACTCACGGCCTGGCGTGACTATATCTTTCTTCCTGAATCGGTTACTCGCGTATTGCAGACGCTGGCACCTCGTGGGCGGGTGCGAGGGCTACGTCTAGGCCAGCATGAAGGCCGTTGGGGAGTGGATGCTGCCTTAACCGATGTTGAGGTCTCGCCCTGGGAGCAGGCGCCGGGCGGCGGGCCACTGGATGCCTGGGTGCAAGCAAGGGATTTTCGCGGTCGAGTAACGTTCAGCAGTGCAGGCGATAGCACGCTCTATTTTCCTGATCTGTTCACGGCGCCCATGCAGCTCCAGCAGGCAGAAGGGGTCGTGGAGTGGGTCTACGATGGTCCCAGAACGATGATAAGTGGCCGCCAGCTCAATGTGGCTTGGGATGGTGCTCAGGTAAGTGGCGGCTTTGGGCTAATTGCAAGCGACTATACGGGCCATTTTGGGCTGGATATCGACTTTGTTAATGTGGATGCATTGGAGCGGCCCTTGGCGCAGTGGCTGCCTCTGAAGGCGTTTGATGAAGAGCTGCGTACCTGGTTACTTGATGACATTGGCGGCCAGGTCCCCAACGGCTCATTAAAGCTCAGCATGCCGCTTGGCGATGGTGTTACAGCTGATGACATATCGGCAACGCTGGCGCTGGCAATTACCCAGGGGCACCTGCCAATTGCACCAGGTTGGCCACGGCTTGAAGAGGTAGAGGGGCGCCTGAAATGGCAAAATAAGGTACTCGAGGCGCAGATTGATCATGCGCAAAGCCATGGGGTTACGGCTTCCCAGGGTGAATTGGTCATGCAGGATGAAACACTTAACGTGGCAGGCGACCTGCATAGCGATGGGGATTCGTTAATTGCATTTCTGCAGGCGATGCCGGATATCGATATGAGTCTTCTTGATAATCTGCAGGCGGAAGGTCAGGTGAAAGGCGCTCTCAACCTGTCACTACCTCTGGAGGCGCCTGAAGCGCTGCAGCTGGAAATCAATGCGACTCCAGATTTCACACGCATCGTTTATACGCCGCTGGATCTTGCCTTGCAAGCCGTCAAAGGACAGCTGACCTGGCAACAGTACGCTGACAGCATGGCGCTGATAGGCGAGGTCGACGGCCGGTTATTGGGGGGCGCGATCAACGCAAAAATGCATACCCAGCGCGAAGGAGTTGCTTTAAAGGGTCAGGCTCAGATCGCTTCCCTGTTGCCCCTGGCAGGCATATCGGCTGCCCAAGGTAGTCAGGTGCTTGATGGGGAGCTGCAGTGGCAGGGGCGATTGACACTTGAGCCCACGTCTTCCTTATCTCTGGAAAGCCGCTTGCTGGGTGTGAGGAGCCACTTGCCTGAACCGTTTGCCAAAGCGGTCGGACAGCCATGGCCCTGGACGCTTAACGCCAATTTTGAAAATGGCCAGGTGGAAAGCCGTCTGGCAGATATTGCCCACTTGCGCCTGCTTAATCGCCCACAGGCGTTGGCTGGCAGCCTACGGTTGGCAGGGGCTGAAGTAAGTTCGCCTGAATGGCCTTCACAGCCTGGGTTTAATATTGAAGCAGGCCTGCCGCGTATTGATCCAATGGCGTGGCAGCAGGCCCTAGGCCCTCTATTTACTGGCGAAGCAGGCGTGCAAGAAGGCGCGAAGGAGGGGCATGCGCCGCTGAATATTACGCTTAATACGGATTGCCTTGTCTATCAGCAAACGTGTGCTGGCGCGCTAGGGCTTGATGGTAGTGTGCACAACGGAGCAACGAGCGCTACCGTGCAGGGTGATCTGGTAACCGGGCGTTTCCAGTATCAGCCTGAATCCCGCTATCCGCTGGATATTGCCATAGAGCAGTTGGCATTGGATCAGTTATTGGCACTATCTAGTACTGATAATGGCGAAGAAGCCGCTTTACCTGATTCATGGCTACATGAAGTAAATACGCACCAGGCGGCGCCAGCGGCGATTCCCGATTGGCTTGCCAACGTGCCCGATGGGCGCCTAAGGCTTGCAGAAATAGGCATGGGCGCGCGTCGTCTTGGTCCGTTGTCGGCCTATTGGCAAACAGATGAGCAGCGTTTTTCGTTGTCGCCGGTTGGGCTTACCTTGGGTCAACTCTCCGCGCGTGGTGAACTCTATTGGGAAGGCGATGCCTCACATAGTCGTACCCGCGCGAATATCTCGGTTCAAGGTGGAGATGTGGGTACTGCGCTTGAGCGCTTGGACCAGCCGGTCGCATTACGCAGTCGCCAGACCGATGCGTCTGCCAAATTGAGCTGGGCAGGTGCGCCCTGGCAGTTTGATTTGAGCCAGGCTGAGGGTGAGATTGGTGTTGATGTCCGCGATGGGCGTTTTGTCACGCTGGAATCGGCGCCGGTACGTCTGGTAGGGTTACTAAATTTCGACAATATTCTACGCCGCCTGCGCCTGGATTTTTCCGATATGACAGGCCAGGGAACTGCCTATGACAGGGTCTATGGTTCGGCGGATGTCGCTAATGGCCAGCTTACCCTGCGTGGCCCATTGCAAATTGAAGCGCCTGCCGCCAATTTGACCTTAACGGGCAGCGTTGACCTGCTTCGTCAAGAGTTGGATCAGCGCCTTGGTGTCGTGCTGCCTGTCACGCAAAGCCTGCCCATTGCAGCCGTGGCGGTAGGCGCGCCTATCGTAGGCGGTGCACTGTTTATTGCCGATCAGCTATTTGGTGATGCGCTGGATCGTGCAACGACTATCCATTATCGCGTGCGAGGTCCTTGGACGTCGCCGCAGGTTACCTTAGAAGGCCCCCAATGACCGCACATAAAAGCGATATAGAATCCGCTGTTTCCATCCTGCTCACGCCGGGTGGCCTGGATCTTGATGGTCTGGATAAAGGCCTGGAGTACGCTATGGGCGTCGGCGTAGATTACGCCGACCTCTATTTCCAGCGGACGTGGCAGGAAGGCTGGGTACTGGAAGATGGCGAAGTAAAAGAGGCCAGCTACAACATTGATGGTGGTGTCGGCGTACGTGCCCTTGCCGGTGAAAAAACCGGCTTTGCCTACTCCAACCAGATTAGTGCCGATGCATTGATGGATACTGGAAGAACGGCTTCGGGGATCGTGCGTAGCGGTAAGCGTCTGCTGAGCCAAGCGGTTCAGCCCGTTGCTGCGGCGTCATTTTATGCCGGTATAGATCCTCTGGCAGGCCTGAGTGCTGAAGAGAAGGTCGCCATGCTGAAGGATGCCGACCGAGCGGCCCGCGCCGCCGACCCAAGCGTTACGCAAGTCAGTGCATCGCTTTCCGGCACCTATGAAGTGGTCCTGGTGCGCGCAAGCGATGGGACGCTGGCGGCAGATATTCGCCCGTTAGTGCGCTTTAACGTCAGCGTTATCGCCGTCAAAAACGGCCGTCGTGAGCGTGGCGGTGCCGGCGGTGGCGGGCGCTACTCCATGGCCAGGCTGCGCGATGAAGGGGTCGCCGAGCGTTACGCCAAGGAAGCCGTGCGTCAGGCCTTAGTGAATCTGGAGGCCGTTGATGCGCCTGCCGGGCAAATGCCGGTAGTGCTTGCCTCGGGCTGGCCGGGCATCCTGCTTCATGAAGCGGTTGGTCATGGACTTGAAGGTGACTTTAACCGTAAAGGCAGCTCCGCATTTGCCGGGCGTATGGGGCAGCGGGTGGCGGCTAAAGGGGTTACCGTGGTGGATGATGCCACGATTGCCGATGGACGCGGTTCGCTCAGTATCGATGATGAAGGCACACCTGGCCAGAATACGCCGTTGATTGAAGACGGCATTCTTACCGGCTATATGCAGGACAAGCTGAATGCGCGGCTAATGAATATGGCGCCCACCGGTAATGCGCGCCGTGAATCCTTTGCTCACCTGCCCATGCCGCGTATGACCAACACGGTAATGCTGGCAGGACAGGATGAGCCGGAAGATATTATTAAAAGCGTCAAGCGCGGCATTTACGCGGTAAGCTTTGGCGGCGGTCAGGTAGATATCACCTCGGGCAAGTTCGTGTTCTCCGCCAGCGAAGCGTATCTAATCGAAGATGGACGTATTACAGCGCCTGTAAAAGGCGCCACGCTGATTGGTAACGGCCCCGAGGCAATGGGGCGCGTTTCCATGATTGGTCATGATATGGCACTCGATACCGGCGTGGGCGTATGTGGTAAAGAGGGCCAGGGTGTACCGGTAGGTGTGGGTCAGCCCACGCTGAAACTGGATGAGCTGACCGTGGGCGGTACGCAGTCCTAAGGTATTAGAGTGCCAGCGTTTCGCGCAAATGTTTGAACAGCTTGCGCGAGCTGGTGGGCGGCTTGCCCTGGTCGCGCTCGCGCTGGGCATTGCGTATTAGCTGGCGCAGTGCTTGGCGGTCGGCATCGGGGTATTCCGCCATAAACAGGTCAACGGCAGGATCGCCTTCTTCCACGAGCCGGTCCCGCCATTTTTCAAGCCGATGAAAGGCGTGATCGCGCTGCTCTTTTTCCTGCTCGATGGCGTCAAAAACGCCTTGTATGGCGGCCAGGTCCTCCTTGCGGATCAGCTTGCCGACATACTGCATATGACGGCGGCGCCCTTCATGGGAGCGGATGCGAGACGTTTCTTCAATGGCACGCAGCATATCGTCGGAGAGAGGAAAGCGGGCGCGCTCGGCAGGCCGCATGGCGATTAATGTTTCGCCAAGAGCCTGAAGTGCATGCATTTCGCGTTTGAGCTGCGATTTACTGGGCCGCTCTTCAGGTTCCTGAGTATCAAAGGGCTCGGGGCGTTGCTTCGGCATAATAGGACTCACTGACTAAATTGGGCTCACTAACTAAGTAGGGCTCGCTGACAAGATTCGTTGGCAGCATTATATCAGGCTGCGACCATAACATTGATTCGCCGAGGTGATTCAGGCGAAAAAGGAGGCCATATGGCACAGGCATTTGATGCATCCTCGCAGCAGGCTCTATTGACGGCGCGTGCAGAAGAGGCGCTGTCCCTGGCCAAACGGCTGGGTGCAGATGCCGCCGAGGTGGGCGCGAGCATCGATCAGGGCATAGGTATAAGCGTGCGCTTGGGTGAGGTGGAAACGGTAGAGCTTTCCCGCGATCAGGGGATAGCGGTTACCCTTTATGTGGGAAAACGCAAGGGCAGCGCGTCCTCCAGCGATGCAAGCTCCGCCTCTATTCAGGCGGCTGTTGAGAAAGCCCTGGCGATTGCTCGCTACACCGGTGAAGACCCGGCGGCAGGCCTGGCCGATGCTGACCAGATGGCAACCGAATTGCCTGATCTCAAGGTGCATTACCCTTGGACGCTGACCACCGACCAGGCCATTGAGATAGCGCTTGCCTGTGAGCAGGCGGGGCGCGATGTTGAAGGCATTAGCCAGTCGGAAGGCGCGTCGCTTTCAAGCGGTGAAGGTGTGCGGGTATATGCCAATAGTCATGGTTTTTTGGGCACTCAGAAGGGCAGCAGCCATTCGCTCTCCTGCATGTTAATTGCCCAAGACGCAAACGGCATGCAGCGCGACTACGACTACACCTCCTCGCGCAATCCTCAGGCGCTGCGTGACCCAGCAGACGTAGGGCGTGAAGCCGCTGCCCGCACGCTGAGAAGATTAGGCGCAAAGCGGCCGCCTACGGGAACGTTTCCCATTCTGTTTGACCCATCGCTGTCTGCTGGACTGGTCGGCCATCTGCTAAGCGCGCTGGCCGGTGGTGCTTTGTACCGCCAGTCCTCTTTCCTGTGTGATCGCTTGGGAACGCCCCTCTTTCCCGAGTGGTTCAGCCTGGAAGAGCGCCCCATGGAGGTAGGTGCCATGGCAAGTACGCCGTTTGATGGCGAGGGCGTTCAAACCCGTAATAACCGCTTTATTGATCGGGGAAGTATCGCAAGCTACATGCTCTCTTCCTACAGCGCCCGTCGCCTGGGTATGCAGACGACGGGTAATGCGGGTGGCGCGCGAAATGTGCGCCTTGACGCTCCACTGAAAACGCGCGAAGCGCTGCTCAAGGAAATGGGCCGGGGTATCTGGGTAACGGAGCTGATGGGGCAAGGGGTCAACGGGGTAACCGGCGATTACTCTCGCGGAGCAGCCGGTTTCTGGGTCGAAAATGGCGAGATTCAGTACCCTATCGAGGAATTTACCATTGCCGGAAACCTGGAGCGCATGTTTTCAGGGCTAGTGGGTATCGGCAGTGATATAGATACACGGGGAAGCATTCATACGGGCAGTTGGCTGATTGATGCAATGACGGTAGCGGGCAGTTAACGCTACTGATCTTCGTCAAAACGGGCATCGAACAGCGCTTGTATCGCTTCAAGCGCCTGTTCGGCGTCCTCGCCTTCGGCATGAATACGCAGTTGGGTGCCGCAGGGGGCTGCCAGCATCAGAAGCGACATGATATTGGCGGCATCGGCCATCTGCTGTTGCTTGTATACGTGAATCCTGGCAGCGTACTGCTGACCGCACTTGACCAGTTTGGTCGCGGCACGGGCATGTAGACCGCGTTGATTGCTAAGCGTTAAGGTTCTTTCTGGCACCCTGGTTCCCTTTCTCCGAGTGGTGTCATCAACTATTTGTGTTCGTCTAGCAGGCTGATATCAAGCGGCTCTGGCTGCGGTTCACTTAACGTGTATTGTAGCCCCAGCTCACGATGGCGCAGCTGAACTTCGCCTATCTGAGGAGCCAACTTCTGAGCCAGCTGTTCGGCTATATACACGGAGCGGTGCTGACCACCCGTACAGCCAATCGCGACCGTCATATAGCTACGCTGACTGTTTCGATAAGCAGGCAGCCAGCGTTCAAGCAATGCCTGAATGTCGTTGATCATGTCTTTGACGATAGGATAGCCGCGCAGAAAGGCGATTATCGTGGCATCTCGGCCCGTATACTGACGTAACGTGGGGTCCCAGTAAGGGTTGGGCAGGCAACGCACATCAAATACCAGATCGGCATCCATAGGTACGCCCCGCTTGTAACCAAATGACTCGAAGGTAAGCGTGAGCTGATCTTTACGCTGGTGGGCAACCTGGTCGGTAATGCGGCGGCGCAGGTCATGTACCGAGAGGCGTGAAGTGTCTATCAGCAGATCGGCTAGATCACGTATCTCGTTAAGCGTTTCTTCCTCTTTGCTGATCGCTTCTTCAAGCGTCATATTGCTATCGCGCGTTAAAGGATGGCGGCGGCGCGTGGCAGAGTAGCGCTCAAGCAGAATGCGCGCATCGGTGGTCAGATAGATAACCTGAAACTCGATGGGGCGCTGACGCAGCTCTTCCAAAAGCGTGGGCAGCCGTTCAAGCGCTGCGGGAAGGTTGCGCGCATCGATACTCACTGCCAGATGCGTGCGACCACCTTCTTCGCGAAGCTCATCTACCAGTGACCCCAGCAGCATGGCAGGAAGGTTGTCGATAGCGTAGTAGCCAACATCTTCCAATGCTTGCAGCGCAATAGACTTGCCAGACCCTGAACGGCCGCTAATGATCACCAGTTGCATAGTGGGTCTCTTTGCATGAAGGTAAAGCGAGAAAATACGTAAGCTGCAAAGAATTAAGACGCAGCCTGTTCACGGATCTTGTTGGAAAGCAGGTCAAGCAGTTCACGCTGACTGCTGGTTTTTCGAAGCGCTTGACGCGTGCCTGCATCATTCATAATGGTGGCTACCTGGCCAAGTAATGACAGGTGCGTATCATCCGCCTCTTCAGGAACGAGCAGCACAAAGACCAGATCCACCGGATCGCCATCAATGGCGTCAAAATCGACGGGTTCTGACAGCTTGAGAAAGCCCGCAATAGGTGTTGCACAATGTGGGCTTCGCGCATGGGGAATGGCAACGCCGTTGCCAATTCCTGTACTGCCAAGACGTTCCCGGCCAATCAAGCGGCTGAAAACTTCCTGGCTATCCAGGCTAGGTGTGTTTTGAGCGATAAAGGTGCTGAAAAATTCCAGCACCCGTTTTTTGCTGCCCCCAGGCACGTCGTAAAGCACGCGCTCCGGGGGGAGGATGGTTTCCAACGTCATTGAATTAACGCACGCCTGCGCCTTGGGCGCGGGCTTGTGCTTTTTCCTTATGCTTAACGAGTTGACGATCGATTTTGTCTGCTAATGCGTCAATGGCGGCATACATGTCGTTATCAAGCGCATCGGCATATAAGTCGGCTCCTGCCGCATGAAGGTTGCACGCCGCCTGCTGGCGCTCCTTCTCAATGGATAAGGTTACTTGTACCGTAGTGATGTTGTCGTAATGACGTTCGACGCGTTCAAGCTTTTCATTAACATAGTCACGCAAGGCGTCAGTCAGTTCTACATGATGACCAGTGATGTTTACTTGCATTGACGTGCTCCTTATCCATCGGACTGTATTTCGATTGTAACCCTTTTTACGGTATTGCAAAGCCCTTGAGACGAGTTTTGCCTTTTCAGTCTGAAAAGTGATTGTAAAAGACTGCGTTAAACAACTATCTCAAGCGGCGACGTTCACTCGAAGACGGAATGCCCAGCGACTCGCGATATTTGGCAACAGTACGCCGAGCCACCGTAATGCCGCCTTCCTCCAGTAGCGTCACTAAGCGGCTGTCAGACAGTGGCTTGCCGGGTGGCTCGTCCTGAATCAGCTTTTTAAGTCGGGCACGAATAGCCGTACTTGAGTGGCTGTCGCCACCGTCCTGACCGCTAATCTGACTGGAGAAAAAGTATTTAAGTTCGAAAACGCCGCGCGGCGTATGAATATATTTTTGCGTCGTCACCCGCGAAATGGTGGATTCATGCATTTCCACGGCTTCGGCAATGTCAGCAAGAATCAGTGGCTTCATAGCTTCTTCACCCTGCTCTAGGAAACCGATCTGACGGGTGATAATCTCGCGGCCCACGCGTAGCAGCGTATCGTTACGACTGGAAAGACTCTTGATCAGCCAGCGCGCTTCCTGCAGGTGCTCTTTGAGAAACTGGTTATCCTGACTCTTGTCCGCCCGCTTGATCAGGCTTGCATAGTCGGGCTGGATGCGCAGACGGGGCAGAGCCTCGGGGTTAAGCTCAAGATGCCAGCCTTCGTTATCGTGACGCACCACCAGGTCCGGTGTAATGTAGCTATCGTCGGTAATTCCATAAGCACTGCCGGGGCGCGGGTCAAGGTTGCGGATCAGACTTACCACATCCTCCAGTTGCTCGTCATCAAGCCCCAGACGCCGCTTTAGTAGCCGCATGTCGTTCTTGCCCAGCGCTTCTAGAAACTGACGAACCAGACGGCGTGCGGGTACCAGTAGGGGCGTGTCGTCGGGTAGGGTAGCCAACTGAAGCATCAGGCATTCGCGCAGATCACGGGCGAAAACGCCGGTAGGTTCAAACTGCTGCAGGCGCAGCAAAATGGTTTCCATCTCACGCAGGTTGAGTCCTTCAAGACCCTGAGCGCGCAACCCGTCACGAATATCGTTGAGCGGCTGCATTAAATAGCCGTTGGCATCCAGCGCATCAATCAGGCTTTCGGCTACCAGCTGTTCGCGGGCATTGAAATCGGTCATGGCCAGCTGCCAGAGCAAGTGCCCGTGCAGGCTTTGTCCGGCAGCCTGACGTTCAAAGTCCGGGCCATCGCTGCCTCCGGCTGAGCTTGCCATGTCTTGGTAAGTATCAGACCAGTCGCTATCCACCGAGAGTTCGTTTGGAATGCTTTCTGACCACTCCGCTTCCTGGGGCTCAACGGTGGCTTGTTCGCCGAATTCGTCTTCCTGTTCCAGCATTGGGTTGGCATCCAATGCCTGCTGAATTTCCTGGCGCAGATCCAATGTGGATAGCTGTAACAGGGCAATTGCCTGCTGCAGCTGAGGTGTCATGGTCAGCTGCGTACCGATACGCAATTGGAGAGAAGCTTTCATGACCATCTGAGAACCACTCGTTAATCGGAAAGCTTCACACTAGTGCGAGTCATGCCCATGTGCAAGTGCAATAAGCATGCCAGTGGTAATAATTTTGCTGCAGGTCACTGTTTAGAGACGAAAATCAGCGCCCAAATAGACCTCTCTTACTTTTTGATTATTGAGGATGGTTTCGGGACTGCCGCCAGCAATGATATGGCCGTCGCCCACGATGTAGGCAATATCGCAGATATCCAGCGTTTCCCGCACGTTATGGTCGGTAATCAGTACGCCAATATGACGTTTTTTAAGGGCGCGAATAATGCTTTTGATTTCACCCACCGAAATAGGGTCTACCCCGGCAAACGGCTCATCAAGCAAGATAAAGGCAGGCTCTGTGGCCAACGAGCGGGCAATTTCTACCCGGCGTCGCTCGCCTCCTGAAAGGCTCATGCCCAGGTTGTCGCGGATATGGGTGATATGGAAATCTTCCAGAAGGCTTTCCAGGCGCTGCTCGCGTCCAGCGCTATCCAGCTCCTTGCGAGTCTCCAAGATGGCCATGATGTTATCCGCGACCGACAGCTTGCGAAAAATGGACGCTTCCTGGGGAAGATAGCCAATGCCCGCCATAGCACGTTCATGCATGGGGGCGCGGGTGAGGTCCAGCTCATCAATACTCACCGTGCCAGCGTCTGATTTAACAAGGCCCACAATCATGTAAAACGATGTGGTTTTACCTGCACCGTTTGGGCCCAGCAGACCTACCACGCTCCCTTGAGCAATTTCCAGGCTGATATCCTGAACCACCCGGCGACGCTTGTAGCTTTTAGCTAAGTGGTTGGCGTAAAGCGTTTTTATCGGCGCTGATTCCGCAGTAGCCATCGGCTGCTCCTATTGCGCTGGCTGAAGTGTCATACGAATACGCTGCGGCTCACTGCCACTAACATCCGAACGTGCCTGCACGACCTCGCGGTCGATAAAGTACTCAAGACGGCCGCCGTTAAACTGGTCACCACCCTGGGTAAGCTCAGCCTGATCGATAAGCTCAACACGGCGTTCTGCTACATGATAAATCACTCGGCGCCCCCAGCCTTCCATGGGCGTTTCTTCATTTTCTAGCTGATTACGTAGGTAAGCGCGTTCCCCTGTTGCTGTTATCAGGGAGAGTTCGCCGGCTTCATTACGCTGGATTTCAACGCGCTCGCCGCGCAGTTGCATATTGCCCTGGCGAATATCGACATTGCCGGAGTAAACCGCTGTGCCGGCGCGCTGATCAAGGTCTAGCCGGTCGGCCTCAACTTCAACCGGTGCCTGGCTGTTCTGGGCCGCTGCCGATAGCGGCACCGCGAGAGCGAAAAGCGCGGTACGAACAAAAGCTTTCATAGCGACTCCTAAGGGATCTGTGTTGCGGGCGGATGGTGACCGCGTACATTATCAGTTAACCGGACCTGGCTGTCGTCAAGCCAGACATCCATACGTGTTGCACTCATCTGCTGGGGCGGCTGCTGAAGCAGAGCGGGCGCTTCGCTCCAGGCGTGACGCGTCAAGCCATCATAGTGCAACTCTTCAGTATCCAGCTGCCAGCCTTCGGCCGGGGCAAGCAGTCTTGCCTCACCTGAAAGGGTAAGTGCCTGAGTATCTGTATTCAGCGTGCCCTGATTGGCGTTGGCAAGCCACTCGCGATTCTCGTTGTCATACAGGGTGGCTTCAGGTTGGGTTGCTTCGGCCACCGCGCGTTGAGGTATATATATCAACAGAGGCGAGGCCAACGACTGTTCAACCCGGCCGGATTCGCCGAATAGGGTGATTTTCGCATTTTCCAGCACGTGACCGGGTTCTTCAGCCTGAGCGGCCGGGTCGATTGGCCGCTCATTCGGGCTGCGTGGGTCAAGCCAGACCAGCAGCGCCCCCAGGGTGATGATCAGCCCTGCCAGCCAGACGCGTTTTCTGATCTGTTTAAACATTACGGGCGACCGTGCAAGTATGTGTCAAGTACCGAACTCCAATGACCCTGAGCTTCCAGGAGCGTGTCGCATATTTCGCGTACCGCACCATGCCCGCCCAGACGGTCGGTAATCCAGTCCGCGTGGCCATGCATGTAGTCTGGCGCGTTGGGCACCGTTATACCGACGCCTGATCGCTTGATTGGCGCAAGGTCGGGTAGGTCATCACCGCAGTAGGCGACCTGGCTTAAATCCAGGTCCAGGCGCTGGGCGAGCGCTTTCAGCGTGGTGAGTTTATCCTCGCAACCCTGATGGACATGGACGATTCCTAGCGCTTTAGCACGCTGAAGCACCATGGGAGAGTCGCGGCCGGTAATCAACGCCACATGAATGCCGACCCGTTTGAGCAATTTCAGGCCATGGCCATCCTGGGTGTGGAACGCCTTGATCTCGACGCCATCGGTCTGAAAATAAAGCCGCCCATCGGTGAGAACGCCGTCAACATCAAGCGCTAACAAGCGTACGTGGCGAATACGGTCGAGCAAGGCAGTGGGGAGGGCCATCAAAGACTCCTTGTCAGTCAATATTGGGTTAGATTAGCTAAATAACGCCGCTGGCGAGTAAATCATGCATATGCAGCGCACCAATGGGACGCTGATCTTCATCGACTACCGCCAGCGCGGTAATGCGGCTATCTTCCATGATGCGGACGGCTTCGGCGGCCAGAATATCAGGCCCGATGCGCTTGCCTGGACGCGTCATTACCTCATCCACCGTTACTTCTCGTAGGTCATGGAACTGATCCAGTGTACGGCGTAAATCACCATCGGTGTAAACCCCGGCCAGACGCCCTTCACTATCTATCACGCAGGTAAAACCGAGCCCTTGGCGGGTAATTTCAAGTAGCGCATCACGCAGCGGGCTGCCTAGCGCTACCTGGGGCAGGCGTGAGCCATCGTGCATTAAATCCCTGACACGCAGTAGCAGGCGCTTACCCAGGCTGCCGCCGGGGTGGGATAAAGCAAAATCATCGGCTGTAAAGCCGCGGGCTTCGAGCAGGGCAACGGCAAGGGCATCCCCCAAAGCGAGTGCCGCCGTGGTAGAGCTGGTGGGGGCCAGATCAAGCGGGCATGCTTCGCGCTCAACGCCGCTATCCAGGTGCGCATCGGCATGTTTGGCAAGCGTTGATCCAGGCTTGCCTGTCATGCTGATCAGTGGTGTACCCAGGCGTTTTAACAAGGGCAGTAGCGCTGTCACTTCAGCGGTTTCACCCGAGTTGGAAAGCGCCAGCACCACGTCGGTACGTGTAACCATACCAAGATCGCCGTGGCTCGCTTCACCCGGGTGAACAAAAAAGGCAGGGGTGCCGGTGCTGGCAAGTGTGGCAGCCAGCTTTCCTGCAATATGCCCTGATTTGCCCATCCCGGTTACCACCACGCGACCTTGGCAGGCCAGCATTAGCTCACAGGCACGGTCAAAGTTCTCATCAAGCTTGCCTTGAAGGCCGCCAATGGCCGCTTGTTCAATTTGCAGCGTGCGTAAAGCGCTTTCACGCAGTCGGCTAAGAGTGGAAGAGGGCTGGTGCATGAAAATCTCATTTTGGTAAAAACATGATGCGATTAACGAACAAGAATACCATTTTGTGGGCATCTATAAGCATAGCGCTTTAAAGGGTTTTTATGCCGCATTGGAACGCCTGCTCGTCTGTTAGTGCCGTTGGGATTAAGATACGATGTTCGATAATTATTCGAAAACACTGTTTTTAAACTGTAGAATAGGCTTAAAGAATCACAGGCCCGCTCGAATCAAGCGACAATGGGAGTCGAACAACCCATGACAGATGTCCCCTTTATTGAGATTGAAGATGTGCACTTCTCACGTGGGAGTCACGAGATCTTTCGCGGCATTAACATGATTATCCCCCAGGGTAAGGTGACGGCGATCATGGGGCCTAGCGGTACCGGCAAAACAACGCTTTTGAAGTTAATCGGCGGGCAGTTAACGCCCGATCAAGGGAGGATTCTGGTAGATGGGCAGGACGTTCATCGGCTGTCGCGAAAGGCGTTATTTACGTTACGCAAGCGTATGGGCATGCTGTTTCAAAGCGGAGCACTATTTTCTGACTTGGATGTGTTTGAAAATGTGGCGTTTCCGCTGCGAGTACATACCGATTTACCCGACGCAATGATCCGGGATCTGGTGCTGCTCAAACTTGAGGCGGTCGGCTTGCGCGGCGCGCGCCATTTGTCACCTGCCGAGCTTTCTGGCGGGATGGCTAGGCGGGTGGCGCTTGCCAGGGCCATTGCGCTAGACCCAGAGTTGATCCTCTACGATGAGCCCTTTGTCGGACAAGACCCCATTTCCATGGGCGTGCTGGTGCAACTGATCAAGCGGCTTAATGAAGCGCTGGCGCTAACCTCCGTGGTGGTTTCTCACGATATCAAGGAGACCTTGAGCATTGCCGACTATCTTTATTTGCTTGCCGATGGCCAAGTGGTGGCCGAGGGAACGCCACACACTTTGAACGCCAATCAGGACCCACGTGTGAGCCAGTTTGTGCACGGTGAGCCCGATGGCCCTGTGCCGTTCCACTATCCCGCTGAGACGCTTTATAGCGATATTCTTGGCCAAGTTACCGCGACAAGGGCAGGGTAATGCAGTCAAGATTTGAACAAGGCGTTAACCGTATCGTCCGATTGGGGCGTAAAGGGTGTGACGTAATGGAAGCGCTGGGCCGTGCCGGGTTGTTTCTTGGCCAGTCAGCAGTGGGCGTACCTTCCCGGGAGGGATGGTATCTATGGCTTCGCCAAATGCATTTTGTCGGTGTCTTATCACTTGCCATTGTAGTTGTGTCGGGCCTGTTTATTGGCATGGTGCTGGCGCTTCAGGGCTACACCATCTTGGTCGACTTTGGTGCTGAGCAGGCATTGGGGCAAATGGTGGCGCTCTCGCTGCTGCGTGAGCTGGCGCCGGTGGTGGCTGCTTTGCTGTTTGCCGGACGAGCAGGATCGGCGCTGACGGCTGAAATTGGCCTGATGAAAGCGACCGAACAATTGACCAGTATGGAAATGATCGGCGTTGACCCTCTGCGCCGGGTTATCGCGCCAAGGCTTTGGGCCGGGTTCGTGGCCCTGCCGATTCTAACCGTGGGCTTTGGCGTGGTCGGTATCTGGGGTGGCTACCTGGTTGGCGTGCAGTGGTTGGGCGTTTTTGAAGGATCCTATTGGAGTAATATGCAGGCCAGTGTTTCCTTTGTCAGCGATGTCGGTAACGGCATGATCAAGAGCTTGGTCTTTGCGATCGTCGTGACCTGGATTGCGGTTTTCCAAGGCTATGATCTGGTGCCTACATCGGAAGGCATTTCGCGTGCTACCACGCGCACTGTAGTGTATTCGTCGCTTGCGGTACTGGGGCTTGATTTTGTACTGACCGCTGTGATGTTCGGCGGTCTTTGATGGGTGGAGTGATTTCATGAAGCGCAGTAAAACCATGGAGTTTGGCGTAGGTCTGTTCATGCTGGCGGGTATTATAGGGCTGGTGTTTCTGGGTCTACGTGTGAGCGGCCTAAGCCTTGCCGCTCCTTCTGAAACGTTTCGCCTGGATGCCAACTTTGCCAATATCGGCGGTCTTAAACCCCGTGCCCGTGTGACCATGGCAGGTGTCACGGTTGGCCGTGTGGAGTCGATTGATCTGGACACCGAATGGTATGACGCCAAAGTTACTCTACGCTTGGATAGTGGCCTGGAAGGCCAACTCTCCCGAGATACCACTGCGGCAATATTAACTGCCGGTTTATTGGGGGAGCAGTATATTGGTTTAAGCGTGGGTGGCGACCCGGATATGCTGGCGGATGGCGATACCATTCGAGATACCCAGTCAGCGCTGGTGCTTGAAGAACTTATCCAGCAATTTGTATCCAATATGGCAAGTAACTAAGTGTTCTTTACGAGGTGAATATGATGCGTAAAACTACCGTTCCTCTACTTCGCTGGCTGGTCGCCCTGATGGTGCTGGCGCTGGTCTTACCGCTGCAGGCACAGGCACAATCCCAGACGCCTGAAGCGATGATTCGAGAAAATGTTGATGCCCTGATGGGTGAAATCGAGGGTAAAAAGGACTACTACGCCAACAACATAGGCGAACTTAAAGCCTTGGTTGACGATAGCCTTGAAGATGTGGCGGACTTCCGTTATATCGGCGCAAGCGTGATGGGAAACTACTTTCGTAACGCTTCCCCTGAGCAGCGCAGCCGGTTTGCCGATGTCTTTCGTCAGACCCTGATTGATACCTATGCGCGTGGCCTGGTGACGTTTGACTATAAGGATTTGCGCGTGCTGGATACGCAGCGCAGCCAGCGTTATGAAGACCAGGCCAGTGTGGATATGGAAGTTGTCGCCACCAATGGCCAGGTTTACCCGGTAAGCTATAGCCTGCGTCTTTCAAACAACCAGTGGCGGGTTGTTAACGTGATTGTTAACGGCATCAACCTGGGGCTTACCTTCCGCAATCAGTTTGACCAGGCCATGCGCGAAAACAACCGCGACTATGACGCCGTGATTCGCGGCTGGGCACCTGAAATCGGTGTCGAAGAGCTGGAGCAGGGGGGCAATGCGTGACACGCCTGTTGCCACACTCCCTGATCGATCTTGAGGCCGAGCAGAACACATTGCGTGTCGTCGGTGATGTGGGAATGACAGCAGCGGCTGAACTGGCCGCTGCTGGCAAGAAGTGGCTTGAAGCCACGGACGAAAAGAGCGTTGTATTTGATTTCAGCGGCGTTCAAAAGGCCAGCAGTGCCATTATCAGCGTGCTGTTTGAGTGGTTGCGTACCTGTAAGGCACAGAAAATTGCCGTAAGCACAATCATGCTTTCCGCGCCGCTTGAGCGTTTAGCGTCCCTTTCTGAACTTGATGCACTGATTCACTCGCTAGCCCTACCTCTCTAGGGTTGGCACCCTTGGCATCGCCAAGCGTGTCGCTTTTCTTTATTATGTTGCCTCATTGCTTTTATTTGCCAAACTGTTCACCACAACTTCGAAGGAGTTTCCTGTCTCATGCAACCCAATGAGGTAAAAGCACTGCTTGAATCCCGTATCGGTGGATGTGAGTTCCATATTCAGGGCGAGGGCTGTAATTTTCAGGTGATTGCGGTTGGTGAAGCCTTTGAAGGTCTCTCTCCGGTTAAGCGTCAGCAATTGGTCTACTCCGCGTTGAGTGATGAAATTGCCTCGGGCGCGCTGCACGCCATTAGCATTAAAACCTTTACCCCGGCGCAGTGGTCTTCTGCGCCGGAAAACGCCCAGTAATGGCGGCTCCATGGATAAGTTAATCATTACCGGCAACGGGTCGGTCGACGGTGAAGTGTGGGTGAGCGGTGCCAAGAATGCCGCACTGCCTATTTTGTGTGCCAGCCTTTTGGCCGATGGCCCGGTCGTTATCGGCAACCTGCCACACTTGCAGGACATCACCACCACGCTTGAGCTATTGGGCCGTATGGGTGTGGAGCCGGTGATGGGCGAAAAACTCAGCATTCAGTTGGATGGCTCACAGGTAACCCGCTGTCACGCGCCTTATGAGCTGGTCAAGAAAATGCGCGCTTCTATTCTGGTTCTGGGGCCGCTGCTTGCTCACTTTGGTGAGGCCGATGTGTCGCTGCCGGGTGGGTGTGCCATTGGTTCCCGGCCGGTTGATCTGCATATTCGTGGTCTGGAAGCCATGGGCGCTGAGATTCGGGTTGAAAGCGGCTATATTCGTGCCCGTGTGGATGGTCGCCTGAAGGGGGCGACGATCTTCTTCGATACAGTGACGGTAACGGGTACCGAGAACCTGCTGATGGCGGCGACTCTGGCCGACGGTAAAACCATTCTTGAGAACGCGGCGCGTGAACCTGAAATCGTTGATCTGGCCGAGTGCTTGATCAAGATGGGCGCCAATATTCGCGGTCATGGTACTGACACCATCGTGGTTGAAGGCGTTGAGAAGCTTCATGGCTGCCATCACGATGTCATGCCGGATCGTATCGAGACCGGGACGTTTCTGGTGGCGGCGGCAATGACTGGCGGCCGGGTGAAGGTCAAGCGTACGCGGGCTGATATTCTGGAAGCAGTGCTTGCCAAGCTTGAAGAGGCTGGCGCCGAAATTACCACCGGCGATGACTGGATTGCTCTGGACATGAACGGTAAAAGGCCCAAAGCCGTTAATATTCGAACCGCGCCTTATCCGGCTTTCCCGACCGACATGCAGGCCCAGTTTGTTGCCATGAACGCGGTAGCGGTCGGTCATTCTCGGGTGGTGGAAACCATCTTTGAAAACCGCTTCATGCATGTGCAGGAACTCAATCGCATGGGGGCGGACATTGCGCTGGAAGGTAACACCGCTTTAATCAACGGTGTGGAAAAGCTTTCCGGTGCGCCGGTAATGGCCACTGACCTTCGTGCCTCGGCATCGCTAGTCATTGCGGCGATGATGGCGGAGGGCGAAACGCTGGTTGACCGTATCTACCATATTGACCGCGGCTACGAGTGTATTGAAGAGAAACTGCAGTTGCTGGGTGCGCGTATTCGCCGAATTCCCGGCTAAGCCATGCTATTAACCATTGGCCACTACAATGAGTAAGCAACTAATTTTAGCCCTTTCCAAAGGGCGTATTCTGGACGAAACGCTACCTCTGCTCGCTGACGCCGGTATTACGCCAGCGGAAGATCTGGGTAAAAGCCGCAAGCTGTTGTTTGATACCAATTTGGCGGACGTAAAGCTGGTGGTCATTCGGGCAACCGACGTGCCCACCTACGTACAGTTGGGCGCAGCGGATCTGGGCATCGCTGGTAAAGATGTGCTCTTGGAGCATGGCGCCGAGGGACTCTATGAGCCCCTCGACCTGGATATTGCCCGCTGCAAGCTGATGACGGCTGGGGTAACGGGTGAGCAGCCTGCCCATGCTCGCCGACGTGTGGCGACCAAGTTTGTCAATATCGCCAGACGCTACTATGCCGAGCAGGGGATTCAGGCCGAGGTAATCAAGCTTTATGGGGCCATGGAGCTTGCGCCTTTGATGAATCTGGCCGATGAAATTGTCGATATTGTTGATACTGGCAACACGCTGCGTGCCAATGGCATGGAGCCGCGTGAGTTAATTGCGCATATCAGCACACGTCTGGTGGTCAATAAAGCGGCCATGACCATGAAGCATGAACGTATCAAGCCACTTCTGGCACGTTTGGAAAGCGCGGTCAAAAAACGCCAGGCACTGCTTACTAAATGACGCGGGAGTTTTTATGAGCACTATGTCTTCATCCACGGGCTCTTCGTCCATAGTTTCCCGTCTTTCGACGCGCGATGACGCCTTCGAGCAGCGCCTAAATGCGCTTCTGGACTGGGAAGGTGTATCGGATAGCGCCGTTCAGGCGCGTGTTGATGAGATTCTGGCTGACGTCAAACAACGTGGTGATGCCGCCGTTATCGAAGCGACCAATCGCTTTGATCGCCTGTCGGTTGAGAATATGCAGGCGCTGCGCTTGATACCTGATCAGTTGGAGCAGGCCTTCAACAACTTGCCAGCCGAGCAGCGTGAGGCATTAGCCCGCGCGGCTGAGCGAATCAGGGTTTATCATGAGCGCCAAAAACCGAGCTCCTGGCAGTACGAGGAGGCTGATGGCACGGTTCTGGGCCAGCAGGTAACGGCGCTTGACCGGGCAGGTATTTACGTGCCTGGCGGCAAGGCCGCTTATCCCTCATCGGTGTTGATGAATGCGATTCCTGCCCGCGTGGCGGGCGTGCGTGAAATTGTCATGGTAGTGCCTACTCCTGATGGTGTGGTCAACGAGTTGGTGCTGGCCGCGGCGCATCTGGCAGGAGTCGATCACGTCTTTACCATTGGCGGCGCTCAGGCGATTGCCGCTATGGCCTACGGTACGGAAACGGTGCCGCGAGTGGACAAGATCGTCGGCCCGGGCAATATCTATGTCGCAACCGCCAAACGGGCTGTGTTTGGCCAGGTAGGTATCGACATGATTGCAGGACCTTCAGAAATTCTGGTGGTTTCTGACGGACAGACCGATCCTGACTGGCTGGCAATGGATCTATTTTCTCAAGCGGAGCATGACGAGGATGCTCAGGCTATTCTGGTAAGCTGGGATAGTGCGCACCTGGATGCGGTGGCCGAGGCGATTGAGCGTTTGCTACCCACGCTTGAGCGTGAAGGTATTGTGCGGGAATCGCTTAGCCGGCGTGGCGCGCTGGTGCTTTGTCAGGATAAGGCAGAGGCAGTTACCCTGATTAACCGTATTGCACCCGAGCACCTTGAGCTTTCTGTTGATGCGCCTGACACGTGGTTGAATGACGTTCGTCATGCTGGCGCGATCTTTATGGGGCGCTACACCGCAGAGGTGTTGGGGGATTACTGCGCAGGCCCCAATCATGTTCTGCCAACCTCGGGTACGGCGCGATTCTCATCACCGCTTGGCGTTTATGATTTTCAAAAGCGCTCCTCGATTATTAACTGCTCACGCGAAGGTGCCTCTGCGTTAGGTAAAGTCGCGTCGGTATTGGCCCGGGGAGAATCGCTGACCGCCCATGCGCGGTCAGCTGAGTATCGTATCCAAGAATGACCCCTTCAGGTGAACGTTACGAACCGCTCGGACGTTCGCCTGCTGGTGCATTGTTGATAATCGGACGTTCGCCTACATCCAACGTAATATCCATTCGCTCACCGCTACGCACGATGGTAAGCGGCAGAGAAGTGCCGGGCGGTATTGAGGCAATATTGGTCATCGTGGCCCGGGCATCCAGAACCGCCTGGCCGTTGATGGAGAGTAGAATATCGCCCGGTTCCAGGCCAGCCCTATCAGCCGGGCCACCACTTACCACGCCCGCAACAATCACTCCCTGTGGGGTGCGCAGCCCAAACGAGGCCGCAAGCTCCCGCGACAATGCCTGGGCTTCTATACCCAGCCAGCCTCGAATTACCCGTCCCTGCGTCACCAGCTCATCCAATATACTGTGCGCAAGGTTGGCCGGAATGGCAAAGCCAATACCCTGAGAGCCACCAGACCGGGAGAAGATGGCAGTGTTGATGCCTACCAATGCGCCATCAGGATTAACCAGCGCGCCACCTGAATTACCTGGGTTGATAGCCGCGTCGGTCTGAATAAAGTCTTCATAGGCGTTCAAGCCCAAGTGGCTGCGCCCGGTAGCGCTGATAATACCCATGGTAACGGTTTGACCTACACCAAACGGATTGCCGATCGCCAACGCCACATCACCCACAGCCACGTCGGCAGAATCGGTCATTTCAATCACCGGCAAGTCATCAAGACTGATGCGCAGTACGGCTAGATCACTTTCCGGGTCAGTACCTACTACTTCAGCCAGGGTTTCACGGCCATCGCGTAGTGCCACCTGGATTTCATCTGCACCATTAATGACGTGATGATTGGTTAGCACATAGCCATCATGGCTAACGATGACGCCCGAGCCCAGGCTCGATAGCATGCGCTGATGGGTCGTAGCGTCGTCGCCATTGAAAAACTGCTGGAAAAAGGGGTCAGACATTAACGGGTGCTGGTCGCGCTCGACAATGCGCGATGAGTAGATGTTGACTACGGCAGGTGCTGCCTGATTGACTGCATTGGAATAGCTGGCTGGCCCCTGATTGCGCGAGAGCGGCGCGGCCTGGCGGATCTCGGGTGCGGGGCGGTTGCTTACTGGGTCGCTAATATTTACCAGTGGTGAAACAGGCGCTTGTAACGGCGCGGGCGGCTCGCTTTTAAACGGATTGGGCAATGTATCGGGGAATGCAAATAATAGCAGGGCAGCCAGGAGTACCCCGGTCAAAATAGGCCATAAATAAGGCAGCACATAGCGGTGCATGCAAAAAGTCCTCAACGGGTCGGTCTTGTCAAACGATAGGTTCGCGATAACACGAAGCGCGTTTTAGTATGGCATCATGGTAACACTTTCTGGTGTTCATCCTCACGATAGTCAGCGAATCATTAAAGGAGCCTTTGTGACTCATCGCGACCAAATAGTAGCTGCTTGTGATCATCAGCTGCGGGCGTCAACTTTTAAGGATTTCACCATTAACGGTTTGCAGGTCGCCGGGTGCGAGCAGGTAAAGCGGGTGATGAGTGGTGTTACTGCCTGCCAGGCGCTACTGGATGAGGCTGTCGCCTGGCAAGCTGATATGGTGTTGGTTCATCACGGTTATTTTTGGAAAAATGAGCCGGTCGCCATTACCGGCATGAAGCATCGGCGCATCAAAACGTTGATGGATCACGATATTAATCTGGTGGCTTACCATCTGCCCCTGGATGCCCACAGTGAAATGGGTAATAACGCAGAGCTTGCCAGACGTCTGGGTTGGAAAGTGGAAGGTTGCCTGGATGGTGAGCTGGGTGCGGGGCTGCTCTGGTCGGGGCGTCTCCCGCAGCCGCAGCGCATTCACGCTCTGGCGATGCAAATAGCCGGTACGTTACAGCGTACGCCGATGGTTATTGAAGCCGATAATGATAGCGATATTGAACGCATCGCGTGGTGTACGGGGGGCGCGCAGGACATGATTACCGCCGCTTTTGAGGCGGGCGCGCAGGCGTTTGTATCCGGCGAAATCTCCGAGCGCACCACCCATCTGGCGCGCGAGCTGGGGATACACTATATTGCCGCTGGGCACCATGCCACCGAGCGCTATGGCGTGCAGGCCCTAGGCGAGTGGCTGGCCGATGAGTACGCTATCGAACATCGCTTTGTCGACATTGATAACCCCGCCTGACCTGAGGACGGCGGGGGATAAGGAGCCGCTGATGTACGCCTAAACGGTACGTTTGTATTGCTCGTTTAGTAGCGAGGCGGCTGTGGAGCGGTACCGCTCTCTTTCAAGCCAAAGTTCTCTGAAAGTGTACCGTTCTTGCCATCAGCATAGTCCCGGGGAGTAGCCAGGCTGCTCTCCGAATCGAGCGTTGTTGCCTTGGCGGTTTCCGGCTGCGCAGACAGCTGACGCTCCTTAAGTGCGGCAGGGGTGTTGCTGCCCAGATGCCACTGCTGCGCATCTTCCGCAATTTTCTGCTCAAGCTGGTCGGCTTCAACGCGAATGCTGTTCAGGTGCTCAAAAACGCCGGTTAGATGGCTTCCCATGCCTTTTTTGAGTTCAGCAATTTGATGTTCCCGTTCCAGCACTGTTTGGCGTAAGGAAGCGTTGTGTCGCTCCCCCTTGCTGAGCAGGCGATAGCATCCCAAACCGATGATGAAGCCGATGATGATGCCAATAATGGCAAAGGTATAAGGCGAGCTTGCTTCCACAGTTTTCTCCCTGACACTTGGTGGGCCCCGTCACCCGTGAGTGAGCGGCTTGCGAACGAATCAAACCTCATTATAGGCGTTGATTAGTTGGTTAGGTCAATCCAACCATGCGCTTAGACGTTGTGCAGCGTATAATCCCTGCTTTTTGAAGGCGGCTGGTCGGATTTATAATGCCGTCGTAACACGCATGGGAGCGAGTAAATGCCAGCTACTTCTGCAGACCAAAAGGTGAGTCAGTCATCTCGGCCAACGCCCATGGAGCGCTATCGTGCTGACCTGATGCGCGAAGATTTTCATCATGATGCGGCGCAGGAGTTGGCGGTCGGGCATTTGCAGCGCCTTTATGATGATTTAATGAACGCGCCCACCACCGTTCCTAAGGCCGTGCTCGCCCACGGCGGGTTGAAAGCCAAAATGAAAGGTCTTTTTGGTAAATCCTCGCCTTCAAGCGAGCCAGCGTTGCCCCAAGTCCAGGGTCTTTATTTCTGGGGTGGGGTAGGGCGCGGTAAAACCTATCTGGTAGACAATTTTTTTGAGTCGCTGCCATTTTCTGAAAAGATGCGCACCCATTTTCACCGGTTTATGCAGCGGGTTCATAACGAGCTGACTCACTATAAAGGTGAAAAAAATCCGCTGACCCTGATTGCGGGCAAGTTTGCTTCTGAAGCGCGGGTTATCTGTTTTGATGAGTTTTTCGTCAAAGATATTACCGATGCCATGATTCTGGCCAATTTGCTTGAGGCGCTGTTTGAGCGGGGTGTCGTGCTGGTGGCGACGTCAAATATCGTACCCGATGACCTGTATAAGGATGGCTTGCAGCGCGCGCGTTTCCTCCCGGCCATTGATCTAGTCAAGCGTCACTGCGATATTGTCAACGTCGATTCTGGCGTCGATTATCGGTTGCGGGCGCTTGAGCGAGCGGAAATTTTTCATTCTCCTCTGGATAAAGCGGCCGAACAGGAGCTTGCACGTAGCTTCCGCGAAATCGCCGGGCAGGAGGGTGAAGCCAACGCGCCGCTGGAAATTAATCATCGGGTACTGAAAACGCGCAGGCTGCATGAAAACGTCGCCTGGTTCGAGTTTCTGGAACTCTGCGATGGGCCGCGTAGCCAGAATGATTATATTGAGCTGGCGCGGGGCTTCAATACCGTGCTGGTATCGAATGTCAGTCGGATGGAAGCCAGACATGATGATCAGGCGCGCCGCTTTATCAATATGGTCGATGAGTTTTACGATCGCGGGGTGAAGCTTCTGATGTCAGCCGAGGTGCCGGTAGAAGAGCTTTACAGCGAAGGCAAGCTTGCCTTTGAGTTCCAGCGCACGCTGTCGCGCCTTCAGGAAATGCAGTCAAGAGAATATCTGGCGCTTCCCCATAAGCCTTGAGTAGACTTATCGGTCTGAGGTAAGAAAAAGCCATCATTAGGGCTTAACTTGTTCTGTGGCTTACTGTAGAATGCCGCCTCGCTACATGTTGCTGGGCCAAGCCCGGCAACCAAAAAAAATAGGGACGGTGCTTCACCGCTTGGCGGTGTTAGTCGCCCAACACACTTAATCTGGTGATTTCATCCATGAAGACGTTCAGTGCTAAGCCGCAGTCCGTCCAGCGCGACTGGTATGTTGTCGACGCTACGGACAAAACGCTCGGTCGTCTGGCAACCGAGATTGCTCGCCGCCTGCGTGGCAAGCATAAGCCCGAATTTACTCCTCACGTTGATACTGGCGACTACATCGTTGTCATCAATGCTGAGAAAGTCCAAGTGACTGGCAACAAGGCGAAGGCTAAAACCTACTACCGCCACACCGGTTACCCGGGCGGCCTGCGCTCTATGACATTCGACAAAATGCTTGATCATGCGCCTGAGCGTATCATTGAGTTTGCCGTTAAAGGCATGCTGCCGAAGGGTCCGCTGGGTCGCGCCATGTATACCAAGTTAAAAGTGTACGCCGGTGCCGAGCATCCGCATGCTGCTCAACAGCCGCTTGAACTGAACATCTGAGGAAATCTTCGCCATGACACAGCAGTATTACGGTACCGGGCGCCGCAAGACTTCCACCGCTCGCGTGTTTATGAAGCCGGGCTCTGGCAAAATTACCGTCAACGACAAAGACCTCGACCTGTATTTTGGTCGTGTAACTGGTCGTATGGTGGTTCGTCAGCCGCTTGAACTGACTGAAACGCTAAGCCAGTTCGACATTTTTGTTACTGTCGCTGGTGGCGGCGGTTCTTCTCAGGCTGGCGCTATTCGTCACGGTATTACCCGCGCCCTGATGAACTACAACGAAGACCTGCGTCCAACGCTGCGTGCCGCTGGCTACGTAACGCGTGACGCGCGTCAAGTTGAGCGTAAGAAAGTCGGCCTGCGCAAAGCACGTCGTCGTCCGCAGTTCTCCAAGCGTTAATTTTCAACGCTGTGCGGCAAAACGCCCAGGCCATCGGCCTGGGCGTTTTTTTATTGTACTATTCAAAGTGCTATTCAAAGTATTTTAAATAGTGCGATGAAAAACGCTATTCAGAGCACTTTCCAGGCGGCTGCCTTGATGCAGCTCATCGGCATGGCTGAGTGTTATCTTGATGCGGCGTTTGGTGGATGAGAGAGATCTTGCATGGCAGATCACGGCATTAATAAAGCCCGACGCCGCTTCCTTGTAGGGGCTACAGCCGTTGTGGGTGCGGTAGGCGTGGTGGGGGCCGCCGTGCCTTTTGTAGCGGCATGGAAGCCGAGCGCCCGAGCGCGCGCGGCAGGCGCCCCTGTTCGGGCCGATATCTCCAAGCTGCGCCCTGGCCAGCGTATGACCGTCGAGTGGCGGGGCAGGCCGGTGTGGATTATCCGTCGTACGCCGGAAATGATAGCGCGTACTCAGGCGCTTTCGCCGGGTGTTTTGGCAGATCCCGATTCCCGCCAGCCGCAGCAGCCAGCTTACGCTGACGGCGAGCTTCGCTCGCTCAAGCCTGAGATCGGTGTGTTGGTAGGCTTGTGCACCCATTTTGGCTGTTCGCCCCTGTACAGGCCTGAGCCTGATGCGGCAGAGTCGAGTAGCGATGGCTGGCCTGGCGGATTTTACTGTCCATGCCATGGTTCGCGCTTTGACCTGGCCGGACGTGTGTATGTCAATATGCCGGCGCCCACCAACCTTGAAGTGCCGCCTTACCGTTTCCTGGATGATGTGATTATCGAGATAGGTGAAGACGGGGAGTTCAGTTGATGGCTACGCCGAGGCGGGGAGAAGGACAGAGCTGGCTGAACGCACGCTTTCCGGCAAGCAGGCTGTGGCGTGAACATCTGGCCAATTACTACGTGCCTAAAAATCTTAATGTCTGGTACGTGTTTGGCTCACTTGCTCTGTTGGTGTTGGTCAATCAGATAGTGACCGGCATTTGGCTGACCATGAGCTATAACCCCACGGCTGATGGAGCGTTCGCATCGATTGAATATATTATGCGCGACGTTGAGTGGGGGTGGCTGATTCGGCATCTACATACTACGGGGGCGTCTGCTCTATTCATCGTCATGTATCTGCATATGTTCAGAGGGCTCTTGTACGGCTCTTATAAAGCTCCGCGTGAGCTTGTGTGGATATTGGGCATGACCCTGTACCTGATATTAATGGCAGAAGCCTTTATGGGCTATTTGTTGCCCTGGGGGCAAATGTCCTATTGGGGTGCGCAGGTTATTACGTCACTATTTTCAGCTATTCCATGGGTTGGTCCGGATATTGCCCAGTGGGTGCGCGGTGATTATCTGGTATCAGGCGTTACCTTAAACCGTTTTTTTGCGCTGCATGTCATAGCGCTGCCGTTGGTTATTTTGGTGCTTGTCGTGCTGCATATTGTGGCATTACACGAAGTAGGCTCCAATAATCCTGAGGGAGTCGAGATTCGTCAGCATAAAGATGATACGGGCAAGCCGCTGGATGGCATTCCCTTTCATCCGTATTACACCGTTAAAGATCTGCTCGGCGTGGCAATCTTTCTTTTCGTCTTTTGTGGCGTGGTATTTTATTTTCCTGACGGGGGCGGTCTTTTTATCGAGCAGCCGAACTTCGAGCCCGCCGATCCGCTTAGTACGCCTGATCATATAGCACCAGTTTGGTACTTTACGCCCTTCTACGCCATTTTGCGGGCGGCCAACTTCTCTTTATTAGGGCTCGATGCGCGATTTCTTGGCGTGATTTTAATGGCTGGCGCGATTGCCATGCTGTTTGTTCTGCCGTGGCTCGACCGCAGCCCGGTGCGTTCCATGCGCTACAAGGGCTGGATGTCAAAAGTAATGCTCAGACTTTTTGCGATAAGTTTTGTAGGGTTGGGCGTTCTGGGTGTGCTGCCTTCAACGCCGGGGCGGACGTACATGGCGCAAGGGTTGACAGTCATCTATTTTGCCTATTTTCTGCTTATGCCTTTTTATACCCGGTGGGAAGCGGCCCGGCCTGTTCCCAAAAGGGTGGACCGCTGATGAGCAGATGGTGGTTGGCGCTTGGTTTGCTGGTAATGTCCTGGGTAGCGCATGGCGAGAGCGGCATATCGCGTTCGATATCTCCAGATATAAATGATCAGACATCGCTTCAGCGCGGCATGAGGTTATATGTCAATTACTGCCTGGGGTGTCATACGCTTACTTATCAGCGATTTTCGCGTGCGGCCGATGACCTGAATATTCCTCAGGTGCTAATGGAAGAAAGCCTTATTTTCTCGCCGGAGCTTGCCTTTGACGACCCCATGCATAATGCCCTGGAAATCGAAGAAGCCCAGCGATGGTGGGGGAGCGCGCCGCCTGATTTGACGCTGACAGCTAAGCTGCGCGGCGTTGATTGGGTTTATGCTTACCTGCTGGGGTTTTATGAAGACCCTGGTCGGCCGTTAGGGGTCAACAATACAGTTTATGAGTCGGTGGCCATGCCCAACGTGCTGGAGCCGCTCCAGGGGGTGCAGGCACTGGGCTGTCCTGAAGGTGCTTCAAGAGTGTTGAGCACGCCCGAAAAGTGTCGCGAGCTTGTCCTTGTTCGGCCCGGCACGCTTAAGCCCGCCGAATTTGAGCGGGCGGTCTACGATATCACCAATTTTTTAGCCTATGTTAGCGAACCTTCCCGATTGAAAGCGCAGGGTGTTGCGCCCAAAGTTATGATTTTTTTATTTGTTTTTGGGGTGCTTGCGTACTTGCTTAAGCGCGAATATTGGAAGGATATTCGCAAGCCAGGTGTTAATGAATGATGAAAGCTGCAGCGCAGATATTATACCTGCTGCTTTCATGCCAAGCGGTAACCCATACAGGCTGCCTTACCATAAGGGAGCTATGGCGTGTTATTATCCATAATTGTTTTGATGCGAGGATGCTTTCATGGGTGTTGTGGCCAAGCGGTCGTCAATGATTTTTTACTCAGGTAGTGATGATCATTTCAGTCATCGTGTGCGCATTGTTCTGGCTGAGAAGGGGGTCGCTGTTGATATCGTTGATGTAAACGAAGAGCAGCCACCTGAGGATTTGGCAGACCTCAACCCGTATAACAGCGTACCTACGCTGTTGGATCGTGATCTGGTGCTTTATGAGTCCAAGGTCATGATGGAGTATCTGGATGAGCGGTTCCCGCATCCGCCGTTGTTGCCTGTTTACCCGGTAGCCCGGGCGCAAAGCCGCCTGTGGATGCACCGTATTGAGCGTGAATGGTGCCCCATGGTGGATCTGATTCGTAGCGGTGGGAAAAAAGAGGCCGACAAGGCACGTAAGGAATTGCGTGAAAGCCTTATCGGTATTTCGCCGATCTTTGAAGATATGCCTTTCTTCATGAGCGAAGAGTTCACCTTGGTGGACTGCTGCCTGGCCCCGATCTTATGGCGTCTGCCAGATCTTAATATCGAGCTGCCTGAAAAGCAGGTCAAGCCGCTTTTAAGCTACATGTCACGGGTGTTTGAGCGCGAAGCGTTCAAGGCGTCCTTGAATGAGCGTGAAAAAGAAATGCGTGTGTAATTTATCTGGCCCCTTGGCTTTGTAAAAGTGGGGGCCTAACTTGTCAGGAGGAGGGAGTCTTATGAAATCGAGTCGCCCCTATCTCGCCCGAGCACTCTATGAGTGGTTGCTGGATAACGAATTAACGCCCTACCTGGTAGTGGATGCAACGCTGCCTGGGGTGGAAGTGCCACGCCAGTTTGTGCAAAACGGTCAGATCGTACTAAACGTAGCACCCACAGCTGTACGTGACCTGTTCATGGAGAATCAGGCCATTGGTTTTAACGCGCGGTTTGGTGGCCAGCCCATGCAGGTTATGGTGCCCACGCCTGCGTTAATTGCTATCTATGCCCGCGAAAATGGGGTGGGTATGGTGTTTGGTCATGAGCCTGAATTAGGCGAAGAAGCCGGTGATGACGAAGTGGTGCTTGAAGAAGTGTCCGACACTCCCTCAAAACCCGAGCTTTCCATTACTGAGCCGGTGTCTGAAGATGGGCTTAAGCAGGCACCTGAAGCGTCTTCCAAAGCCAAGAAAAAGCCCACGCTGCGCGTCGTCAAATAGCTACGCATAAACGGTTATTGCAGTTAAAAAAACCTCGCCTGGAATCCAGGCGAGGTTTTTTAATGCATCAAGCACAGCGGCTAGTCGATATATTCAAATACCTTCACGATGCGCTGAATACCGCCCACGGAGGAAACCGCGTTAACGATGCGGTCGGCTTCTTCATGGGTCACCATGCCCATCAGGTACACGCTGGCGTTCTCAGTGGTTACCTTGAGCTTGGATGAGTCGATGCGGTCATTGGTAGCTAATGTGCTCACCACGTTGGTGGTTAACCACGTGTCGGTCAGGCGCTGACTGGCCGGCAGGCGGGCGGCAATGGTTAATTCATTGTGCACCTGGTTGACGCCGCGCAAATTACGGGCGACATCGCCTGCCTTGGTGCGCAGTTCCTCGCTGGGTACCTGACCTACTAGTAGCAGCGAGCCGTTGTAGCTGTGGGCGCGAATGCGGGCATCACCAAGGCGTGCATCGGCGCGATCCAAGGCGCGTTCAGCTTCGCGCTCAATTGTTGCATCGACGGCTTCCACATCATTGCTGCGCTGTCCATAGTTGGCCGGATTGGACGCCGTATTCGTGGCGCAGCCGCTGATCAAGACAGCGGTAAAAAGCGTTGCCGCCATTAGCTGGCGAGAAGAAAAACGCAGGGTCATGATGAATGACTCCTTATTCTGTGAAAATAATAGAGAAAGAGCTAGGCGTCATGTTAAGCGGCGCCGCCGAACAACTGTTCATCAATAAGATCGCACAGGCAATGAATAACCAGTAAGTGGACTTCCTGAATCCTTGCCGTAGACGTTGCGGGCACGCGAATTTCACAATCATCCTGGCCTAGCAAAGAGGCCATGTTGCCACCATCGCGCCCGGTTAGGGCGACCACCGTCATTTCGCGGTCATGAGCGGCCTGAATCGCCTGGACAACATTGGCCGAGTTACCGCTTGTCGAGATCGCAAGTAGTATATCCCCGGGCTGGCCCAAAGCGCGGATTTGCTTGGAAAATACTTCATTATAGCTATAGTCGTTAGCAATTGATGTTAGCGTTGAGGTGTCGGTGGTGAGGGCCAGCGCCGGCAGGCTTGGGCGTTCACGCTCGAACCGATTAAGCAGTTCTGAAGAGAAGTGCTGGCTGTCGCCTGCGCTGCCGCCATTGCCGCAGGCAAGAATTTTGCCTTCACTGACCAGACACTGAACCATCATTTGGCTGGCAACCTCGATAAACGGGGGTAGCACTTCGCTAGCATAGGTTTTGGTATCAATGCTGGCGTTGAAGTGGTCAAGAATACGCGATTGAAAGTCCATCAGGGCTTCCTAGTTAAAATAGAATCAATAGGCGTCAAAAGCCGCTTTCTCCCATTGGAAATCAAGATCAGGCGGCGTGCCTGTAATGGCAAGAATATCAAAGCGACAGGGAGATGTAAGGCCGTGTTTGCCGATATATAGCGCTGCCGCTCGTACCAGGCGCTGCCGTTTGGTTGGCGTAACGGTTTCCAGCGGATGGCCATAACGGGTAGTAACTCGGTGTTTGACTTCAACAAATACCAGCGTTTCCCCGTCACGCATAACAAGGTCCAGCTCACCACCTTTTACATGGTGATTCTGGGTGACGAGTGACAAGCCTTTCTGCTGCAGCCATTGAGCGGCAAGCTGCTCAATGACTGCACCGCGCTTGCGCGCTGTTTGGGCGTTATTCACCACTGGCTGTTTGGCCGGGGGTCAAAATGGGCACCGGCGTACCGTTTTGGAATTTTGCCCAAGGCAGTTCCCGGTAAATGCGTCCATCGCCCGTCAGGTAGAGCGTACCGGTGCTGCCTTTCATGCCGTTAAGCGAGGCGATATTCGACAGGTGCGTAGCAATCTCATAGGCATCGACGCCCATTGCCATCAAGCGGAACATTGAGGCATCAGACTCTTCGCGCAGACGCTGATAGGTCGGGTAGAACGGCAGCACCTCTTCGCCACCTACCGCCGCATCAGGAATTTGCCAGGGGATATCTGCAAACACAACATCGTTAAGGTCCTGGTCCCGGCGCGTTTGAAGACGACCTTCATACAGGTGAGAAGTGGCGTAGATAGGCAGGTCGGGCGCGTAGTAGTAGTCCATGGTAGGCGGCACCTGACGCGCATAATCGGGAAGCGCCAACAGGAAAAGCGCATCGATATTGCCCAGTTGGGCTCGTTCGCCGCTGACACTCAAGGCCGTCTGTACCGCATTGGAAACCGAGCTTTCCGGGTTGTAGCGTACGGCATTGGTTACTTCGCCCCCTTGACGGTTAAATTCGTTCCAGAAGGCTTCTCCTACACGGCGTCCCCAGTCGTTGTCAGGTACCATCATCGACATATGACGCTGGCCGTCCTGGTAGGCGCGGCGAGCTGCCTGACGGGCTTCATCCTCAGCAGACAAGCCGTACTGGAACAGGCGTGCTGCACGATTCTGTTCGCCGCTGCCATAGTTAAGCGCCAGGGTAGGAAGTGGTACGCTATCGCGCTGTTCAAGCTGACTCACCTGATCTTTTTCTAGTGGTCCAATGATCAGTTGAGCATTCATCTGCTCGGCGCGTTGATAAAGCTCATCCATTGAGTATTGGGAAGCGTCCAGGAAGCTAAGTTCAATGTTACCACCGCTAATTTCATGGTGACGACGCATGGCCGTGGCTAACGTATTCGCCACGCTGCTAAGTGGGCCGGATTCCGGTAGGGCGACCACAATACGGCGTATTGCCTGGCCTTCAAGCTCTGAAAGTGTCAAGCCCTGAGTGTCGGTTTCATCCAAGGTATTGCGTGCCCAGCGCTGGCGCTCAGCCAAGGTTTCTTGCTGGTCATCCTGCATGGGCAGTTCGTCATTTAGCACTTGGGTCGCGCGCAGCACGGCGCGAGGGTCATCCATGGCTCGCGCAAGTTCCGAGAAAAGCAGTGCCCAGCGAACGCGGTCTGTTTCCGTCAGCCTGGCTTCATCGATAGCACTGGCCGCCTTGAAAGCATTTTCCCGCTGGCCTTGTTGCGCCAGTATGTTAGCGGCTTCCAGGCGAGTTTTGGCGGCTTGTTCCGGGGCCTGCTGTTCCGCTTGGCTAAGCAGGCGGCCCGCATCCCGATCGTCCGCGCGGTCAACCACGCTGGGTGACTGCATCGCACAGCCGGTCACGAGAAGTGCTATGAGGCCAGTGGCGAATACGCCACGCAGAGAGTGTTTCATGTATCCTTCCTTAGTTTTCATTCGCGCTGTCGCCGCTTGTCAGCATTAAGTTGGCATAGCACAAGCATAGCGCACCGTCAGAGCAAGCCATTAACAAATCGGGAGTCACGATGACACACCACAATCCGGGCACATTGTACGTGGTTGCCACCCCAATTGGGAATTTGGACGATCTAACGCCGCGTGCAGCCCGGGTATTGGCAGAAGTAACACGCATTGCGGCAGAAGATACGCGCCATAGCGCCCGCCTTTTAGCGCATCTGGGGGTTAATACGCCGATGCTATCGCTTCATGAGCATAATGAAGCACGCCGTGTGGATACCTTGGATGGCTATCTCACCGCAGGAGAAAATATCGCCCTTATCAGCGATGCCGGTACGCCACTGATTAGCGACCCCGGATTTGTACTGGTACGTGAGCTGCGCGCTCGGGGGCGGCATATAGTACCTATTCCAGGGCCTTGTGCCCTGATTGCAGCGCTTTCGGGTGCAGGGTTGCCCACGGACCGGTTTGTGTTTGGCGGTTTCTTGCCAGCCAAACCGGGGGCAAGACGTCAGGCGCTAGAAGATTGGAGTGCTCGAGAAGAGACACTGGTATTTTATGAATCTCCGCATCGCATCATGCATACGCTTGAAGCCCTGAAAGAAACCTTGCCAGCGCGTGCAGTCGTATTGGCCCGAGAACTTACCAAAACCTTTGAAACATTTTTGCAGGGCACGCCTGAAGAGCTTCTCTCCCAACTGACGGAAGATCCCAATCAGGCCCGAGGCGAGTTTGTTGTAATGGTGGCAGGCGCACTGCCGGTTGCTCAGAGTGAGCATCAGGATATCAGTGCCGATGAGCTTATGAAAACGCTGCTGGATGAAGGCGTCGGCGTCAAGCAGGGCGCGGCGATAGTGGCCCGAATGCTGGGTGGGCGCAAGCAGGAGTGGTACGCAAGATTGCAAGCAATTAAAGCCGAGCATTGAGGCAAAGCAAGGGCGCTGGTATGCTTGCCGCCGGAGTTGGCCAGACAGTCGCCGCCAGTCCATCTTTTTGATGGGCAGGGGGAGGAAAGTCCGGGCTCCATAGGGCAGAGTGCCAGGTAACGCCTGGGCGGTGTAAGCCGACGGAAAGTGCAGCAGAGAGTAGACCGCCTAAGCCCTTTGAAATAAACATCAAAGGGCCGGTAAGGGTGAAAGGGTGCGGTAAGAGCGCACCGCGCGCCTGGCAACAGTGCGTGGCATGGTAAACCCCACTCGGAGCAAGACCAAATAGGGACCCAATGGCGTGGCCCGCGCTGGGTCCGGGTAGGTTGCTTGAGCGCTTTGGTGACAAAGCGCCTAGAGGAATGACTGTCCACGACAGAACCCGGCTTATCGGCCGACTCCCCATTTCCATAAAGGGGCCCGCAGTAGCGTGCCCCTCTAATTTTTGTGTGAGAGTAACATGCCTTCTCCTGACGCTGACCAGGTCGTTTCCCCGTTTCGCCATACCAGCGTATTACTGGAAGGAGCTGTCGATACCCTTGTACATGACTCTGACGGTATTTATCTGGATGGCACCTTTGGCCGAGGCGGTCATTCGCGACTAATTTTGTCGCGTTTGGGCGAGCAGGGGCGGCTAATGGCCATGGATCGCGACCCTCAGGCGATTGCGGCCGCGGCAGAAATTACCGATTCACGCTTTCAGATTACCCAGCGTGAGTTTGCCCATCTGGCAGACTATGCTCGTGAGCAGGGCGTGTATGGTAAGTTGTCCGGCGTATTGCTGGATGTAGGTGTTTCCTCGCCGCAGCTGGACGACCCGGAGCGCGGGTTCAGTTTTATGCGCAATGGACCGCTGGATATGCGCATGGACCCAACGCAGGGCGAAAGCGCGGCTGAGTTTCTAGCCAGAGCAAAAGAAGCAGATATTGCTCATGTCTTTAAAACCTACGGTGAAGAACGTTATGCCAAACGGCTGGCTCGTGCCGTCGTTGAGCGGCGTGTTGAGGCGCCCTTTACCCACACGGTTGATTTGGCCGAAGTGCTGAAAACGGCACATCCCGCCTGGGAAAAAGGCCGTCATCCGGCAACCAAGGCATTTCAAGGCCTGCGAATTTACCTCAATGGCGAACTTGATCAATTAGATGCTGCCTTAGACGCAGCGCTTGAAGCGTTGGCGCCCGGTGGTCATCTGGTGATTATCAGTTTCCATTCGCTGGAAGATCGGCGTGTAAAACGCTTTATACGTCATCATGTCCGCGGCGACACTCACCTGCCGCGTGGTGTGCCTATTCGTGATGATCAGCTAAATCGTCGCCTTGAAGCCCTAGGCAAAGGTGTACGCCCAAGTGATGAAGAGGTGGCTGGCAACCCACGTGCGCGGAGCGCCGTCATGCGAGCTGCCCGTAAACGAGTATAACCATGAGCATGGATCGGATTGAGCGTTGGGCTTCAACGTTACGCACCGAGTGGCCCTTTAAATTACGTTTGCGGGCATGGCCGATTGCGATTGGCTTGCTATTTATTGCCTGCATTATAAGCGGGCTGGCAACGGTCGCTGTCACCCATATGACCCGCGTACAGTATGCCCAGCTTCAACAGCTTGAGCAGGAAAAAAATCAGCTGCAAACCGAATGGGGGCAGCTGTTGCTGGAAGAGGGCGCATGGTCGACGCCTGCCCGCATCGAGCAGATTGCCACGGAACGCCTGGATATGCGTATTCCCGATGTTCATGACGTTGAGGTGATTCGGCCATGAGAAGCGAGCGTCGGGGAGGAATGTCCCGTCAGTCCCCTATCGCCCCACCTTTGGGGCGAGGCCGTTTTTTCTTCATCTTGATTTTGATTGGTTTGGCATCGCTAACGTTGATTGGGCGTATTACGCTGCTGCAGGTCATCGATCGCCCCTTTTTGCAAAGCCAGGGCGATGCGCGAACATTGCGCCATGAAGCGATTCCCGCGCACCGTGGCATGATCACTGATCGAAACGGTGAGCCTCTTGCCATCTCAACGCCTGTGGTAACACTATGGGCAAACCCTCAAGAACTGCCTGCCGATGGCATTCAGCGTTTTATGCTGGCCCAGGCGCTAGGTATGACGCTTGATGATTTCGAATCCCGGCTCGAGCGTTACAGCGGCCGTGAGTTCATGTATCTACGCCGTCAAATGACGCCTGAGGCTGCCCAGCGTATTCTCGATTTACGCACGCCCGGCGTATACCCGCAACGTGAGTACAAGCGCTACTATCCTGCCGGGGAAGTGGCCGCACAGCTATTGGGCGTAACGAACGTTGATGATGTGGGACAAGAAGGCCTTGAGCTATCCTATCAGCCGTATTTGGCTGGTCGCCCTGGCCAGCGGCGCGTAATCAAAGATCGGCGCGGGCGCCTGGTCCGTGAGCTGGGTGTGATACGCGATGCTCAGCCTGGTGGCGATTTGGTGCTGTCGATCGACCAGCGCATTCAGTACATGGCTTACCGAGAGCTGCGCGCGGCGGTGGCAGAAAATGAAGCTGATGGAGGCGTGCTGGTAATGATGGATGCACGCACCGGTGAAGTGCTTGCAATGGCCAATCTACCCTCCTATAACCCCAACAACCGAGCCGGGCTTGACCCGCGAGGGCTACGCAATCAGGCATTGGTTGATGTATTTGAGCCGGGCTCGGTGATGAAGCCGCTCGCTATGGCAGCCATTTTGGAAAGCGGCATCGTGGATCGTGATGCGGTGGTGGATACTGCGCCTGGGTGGATGCGGATTGATCAGTTTACCATTCGTGATATTCGCAATTATGGTGAGCTTGACCTGCCGGGCATTTTGGAGAAATCCTCCAATATCGGCATGTCGCGATTGGCGCTGCAGCTAAGTGATACAGCGATTTGGGAAAAATATAACCAGCTGGGCTTTGGTCAATCGCCTGGCACAGGCTTCCCAGGTGAGTCTACAGGTAGTCTGCCTGCTCCGGTACGCTGGTCGCGCAGCGAGCGCGCTGCTCTCTCGTATGGCTATGGGTTATCGGTATCCGCGATTCAGTTGGCCAGTGCCTATACGGCGCTTGCGAACAATGGCGAGAGGCTGCCGTCCTCGCTTCTGCGCTTACCTGAGCCACCGCCTGGTATCCCTGCCATCTCACCCAGCGTTGCCGATGATTTGCTGGATATTCTGGAAACCTCGGTCGGGTCAACATCAGGCGGCAGGCGTGCTCGCGTGGAAGGCTACCGGGTGGGTGGGAAAACCGGCACGGTGCGAAAGTCTGGCCAGGGCGGCTATGCCACGGATGCCTATCGAAGCGTCTTTGCCGGCATTGCACCTATATCCGATCCGCGCATTGTGACCGTAGTGATGATCGATCATCCCAAGGCGGGCCAATTCTACGGGGGGGCCGTTGCCGCCCCTGTCTTTTCAAGCGTCACGGGCAATGCTTTGCGCTTGCTGGATGTGCCGCCAGATCATGAGGTCGACGACGAATAGCATGACTAAGGAGATGGCATGACGTTGACGCCCAACCAGTTGTGGGATGCGCTGGGTAAAGTATGGCCGAATGCGCCCTTTACTGCGCTGCCTGAGTTGCCCGAGTCGCTGCGCCTGATGACCGATTCGCGCTTGGTGAGCGCTGGCGATGTGTTTGTTGCCGTGCCGGGTAGCCAGTGCGATGGCGGTGATTTTATTGATGCAGCGCTGGAACAGGGCGCATCGATGGTGCTGGCGCATGCCCGGCAAAGCGAGACCGTCTGGGAGGGGAGGGTAGTGTATTTGCCCCACCTGGCCATACGTCTGGGTGAGCTGGGCAAGCAGCTTTTTAACGTACCCGATGATCTTGAGGTTATTGGGGTAACGGGTACCAACGGAAAAAGTTCGGTAACCCACTATATTGCAGCGCTTAGCGAAATGCTGGGCACGCCAGCGGGTATTGTGGGCACCCTCGGTGTTGGTCGTCCTGGTCATCTTGTGGATACCGGTTTGACCACGCCGGGTCCGCTTGCCCTTCAGGCAGCCCTTGGGGAGCTCGCCCAGCAGGGCATCCGCCGAGTGGCCCTTGAGGCGTCCTCCCATGCTCTGGATCAGCACCGCCTGGATGCTGTCAATATCACCGTGGGAGTCTTTACCAACCTCACGCGTGATCATCTGGATTATCACGGCAGCATGGCCGCCTACGCTGCCGCAAAAGCCAAGCTTTTCCGGCGCAGCGAGCTTGAGCTTGCGGTGGTCAATGCTGATGACCCCTTGGCGCGATTAATGCTGGCAGGCTGTGATGCCCGCGTACGTGTGTTGGCCACCGGCCAGGATGAAGCCGTTACCTTTCGCGTGCTGGATGTTCAGTCAAGCGAGGCGGGCCAGCAGGCGTTGATTGCCACGCCCGAGGGCGAGCGCGCACTGGCGCTGGGCCTGGTAGGGCGCTTTAACTTGGACAACGTGCTGTTGGCCATGGCGGTTCTTTATGGGTTGGGGCAGCCGATTGACCCCCTGTTTGAGGCAGCCTCCAAACTTGACCCCGTGCCGGGCCGCATGGCGCTGTACCATGCGAAGGCCGCGCCTAGTGTGGTGATTGATTATGCGCATACCCCTGATGCACTCAGCAATGCGCTGGAAGCGCTGCGTGCCCATGTGGGAGAAGCGGGAAGACTCTGGTGCGTGTTCGGTTGTGGAGGTGATCGCGATACGGGTAAGCGCCCTGAAATGGCTAAAGTAGCCGAACAATGGGCGGATGTTGTGGTCGTCACCGATGATAATCCGCGCAGTGAACCCGCTGAGCAGATTCGCCAACAGATAATGTCAGGGCTTTCGTCAGCCATAGCGCCACTTGATATCGGCGACCGCCGCCTTGCTATTGACCATGTGATCCAGCAGGCGAGCGAAGGCGATGTGGTACTCATAGCGGGCAAGGGGCATGAGGCCTATCAAGAGATCAATGGTGTTCGCCACGCCTATAACGATGAAGATGAAATTCTCAAGGCCCTGGCCGTACGGGGTAGCGCACCATGATCTGGACACTTGCTGACGCCGCCCAGGCGCTGGGCATGGCTGAGTCGTCGGGACGTTCAGCGCTTACCTTAACCTCAATTGTTACCGATACTCGACATATTGTGCCTGGCTGCCTGTTCGTGGCGCTCAAAGGTCCGCGGTTTAACGGTCATGATTTTGTCGAACAGGCGCGCGAAAAGGGAGCAGTCGCGGCGCTAGTCGAAACGCCTGTTGAAAGCACGCTGCCTCAGCTGCAATGCCCGGATACCCGGCTTGGATTAGGGCTTCTGGCGGGTGCATGGCGTAAGCGGCATCAGTTGCCACTGGTCGCTGTCACCGGTAATAGCGGTAAAACCACCGTCAAGGAAATGACAGCGGCCCTTTTGGCGCCGTTAGGTAACGTGCTGGCTACCCAGGGCAACCTTAATAATGATATTGGCGTGCCGTTAACACTTTTGCGCTTAACACCTGAGCATCAGGCGGGGGTTATTGAGGTCGGTGCTAACCACTTGGGCGAAATTGCCTGGTCTGGTCGCTTAACGGTGCCTGATGTAGCGATTATTACCAACGTTACGGGCGCACATGTAGGTGAATTTGGCGGCATGGGCCATATTGCCCAGGCTAAGAGCGAGCTGCTCAATGGCTTGAGCAATCAGGGTATCGCAGTACTCAATCGCGATGACCAGTACTATTCGCTTTGGGCCGCCTGCGCCGCGCCGCGCCGTGTGATTAGCTTTGGGTTTGAGAGCTCGGCAGATGTCCATGCGTCGGCACTTTCCTGCGACCCTCAGGGGCGGTATGCTTTCACGCTTGTTGAAAATGGCCGGGCCCTAGGTCATGTGCAGCTTGCCATGCTGGGTAAGCATAACGTAAGTAATGCCTTAGCAGCGGCGGCGGCGGCACTTGCTGTGGGTGTTAGCCCTGACGACGTGATTAGCGGATTGCAAACCCTACCTGCCCTGAGCGGCCGGTTAAGTGTTGTGCCTGGTATCAACGGCGCAACATTGCTGGATGATACGTATAATGCCAACCCCGGGGCAGTCAAGGCAGCACTTGAAACGTTGATGCGCTTCCCTGCGCCGCGCTGGTGCGCGTTGGGCGCGATGGGGGAGCTTGGAGACGAATCTGACCCACTGCATGCTGAGGTGGGGCGCTATGCCGCCGAGCTTGGCATTGACAGGTTGCTGACATTTGGGGATGCAGCGCAGCCTGCCTGTGACGCTTCTGGTTGCGGGCAGCATTTTGACAACCACGAGACGCTAACGCGTCATATCATTAATTCTTTGCCGCCCGGCACCACGCTATTGGTGAAAGGGTCGCGCAGCGCGGGCATGGAGCAAGTCATTGCTGCACTGCGCTCGGATGAAATAAGGTAAACGCCGTTCATGTTACTTTACTTGGCGAATTTTCTAGCTCAGTACCAAACGGGCTTTCAAGTTTTCAACTATCTCACCCTGCGCGTCATTCTAGCAGCGCTTACCTCTCTGATGCTTTGTCTATGGCTGGGACCGTGGGTGATTCGTCGCCTGGTTGAGGGGCAGATAGGTCAGGCCGTGCGTGATGATGGCCCGCAATCGCACCTTTCAAAAGCAGGTACCCCCACCATGGGGGGAGCCATGATTCTGTTGGCGATTGCTATCAGTACCTTTATATGGGGTGATTTATCCAACCACTACGTCTGGATAGTGCTGGCCGTGACCCTTGGATTTGGCGCCATTGGCTGGATTGATGACTATCGTAAAGTCGTTGAGAAAAACCCACGCGGCTTGCCCGCTCGCTGGAAGTATTTCTGGCAATCGGTCGTGGGGCTTGGTGCCGCGTTTGTGCTTTATTTCACTGCCGCAACACCTGCTGAAACCAGTCTGTTAGTGCCGCTGTTCAAAGACATCGCACTGCCGCTGGGTGTGTTTTATATCGTACTTACCTACTTTGTGATTGTGGGTAGCTCTAACGCCGTTAACTTGACCGATGGGCTGGATGGCCTGGCCATTATGCCCACCGTGCTCGTGGCTATGGGGCTTTCGGTGTTTGCGTACGCAAGTGGTAATGCCGTATTTGCCAACTACCTGCATATCCCCTTCATTAATGGCACCGGAGAGCTGGCGATTTTCTGCGCCACCATTGCAGGCGCCGGGCTTGGTTTTCTCTGGTTTAACACTTATCCCGCTCAGGTGTTCATGGGCGATGTAGGGGCGCTTGCTTTAGGGGCTGCGCTTGGTGTTGTCGCGGTAATTGTGCGCCAGGAAATTGTCCTGTTCATTATGGGCGGTATTTTTGTACTGGAAACCGTATCGGTTATTTTGCAGGTGGGCTCTTATAAGCTTACCGGGCGGCGTATCTTTCGTATGGCGCCGCTGCATCACCATTTTGAATTAAAAGGCTGGCCTGAGCCGCGTGTCATTGTGCGCTTCTGGATCATTACCGTTGTGCTGGTGTTGCTGGGCCTCGCGACACTTAAGGTTCGTTAATCGGTGCAGTAACGGTGGCCGTTGCAGCCTTGGGCGTATAGCGTAAAGGAGCCAGACATGGTGCGAGTACCAAGTGGAATGACAGTGGTTGTCGGTCTGGGGCTTTCCGGACGGGCAATATGCCGTCATCTGGCACGCACTGGAAAGCCTTTTGTCGTGGCAGACACTCGCCGTGAGCCGCCGGGCCTGGAAGCGCTTTGCGCAGATTATCCCGGTGTTAAGGTGTATTGTGGCCCGTTGACGGAGCTGGATTTTACCGATGCTTGCGAAGTGGTGTTAAGCCCGGGAGTGGACCCAGACTCGCCAGGGCTTGAAGGCCTGGCAGAAAGGATTAACCCGCAGACCCATGAGCCCATGCTGGTCGGCGAGACTGCTCTGTTTACACGTATCAATCGTGCGCCTGTTGCTGCTATTACTGGCTCGAATGCCAAGTCCACGGTTACTACGTTACTGGGTGAAATGGCGAAGGCTTCCGGGCTGCGTGTTGCGGTAGGCGGCAACTTGGGGACCCCAGCGTTGGATTTGCTGGCCGATGAGCCTGAAGCCGAGCTGTATATTCTGGAGCTTTCGAGTTTTCAGTTGGAAACCACTCCTGCACTGGGTGCTAAAGCAGCAGCGTTTTTAAATCTCAGCGAAGATCATCTGGACCGACATGGCGATATGCAGGCCTATCGAATGGTCAAACAGCGTATTTTTACCAGGGCTCAGTATGCCATTGTTAATCAGGATGATCCGCTTACCTGGCCTGCTTATAAAGGGCCTGAAGTTATCCCCTTTTCTTCAAACCCGCCAACTGAGGATGGCTGGGGACTTATGTGGCAAGGAGCGGAGCTTATGCTGATGCAGGGACGAACTGCCTGGGTATCAGCCAGTGAGCTATCGATTGCGGGGCAGCATAATTATATGAATGCGCTGGCGGCCCTGGCCATGGGGCAGGCGCTGGGATTTGACGCCTTAGCCATGGTGAAAGCGCTTAAAGCTTTCACAGGCCTGGCTCACCGCAGCGAAACCGTCGCGCATATCAACGGGGTTACCTGGATAAATGACTCAAAAGGGACCAATGTTGGCGCAACCTTGGCAGCGATCAATGGCCTGGGTGCAACGCTCAAAGGCCGTCTGGTCTGGCTGGGGGGCGGGGTGGGTAAGGGGGCTGATTTTTCACCTCTTGCCATGCCACTAGCCAACTGCGCGCGCGAGGCGCTGGTATTTGGGGAGGATCGCGAGCGGATATCTCAAGCCATTACACCGCACGTGACGGTACGACAGGTAAACGATCTGACCCAGGCGATGGAAGCCGCATTTGCTATAGCAGAGCCCGGTGACTGTGTATTGTTGTCACCTGCTTGTGCGAGCTTTGATCAGTTTTCCGGCTATCAGGCTCGCGGAGAAGCATTTCGCCGTTGGGTAGAAAACAAGGCAGCGGAGATACCCCAATGAGTCGTTTGCAACGTATGCATCAGGCCGTCACCACGCGGAATTTTCCCTGTGATATCTGGCTAATTGTCGCGGCTGTTTCGCTTGCAGGAATAGGCTGGGTGATGGTCAGTTCGGCTTCCATTGGTCTATTGGATAACAGCTTCTACTACTTTCGCCAGCATGGCATTTTCCTGTTACTCGCCGTCTTGGCCTGTGTGTTCATGATGAGCATGCCTTTAGAGGTGTGGCGGCAAAATGCGGCGCTGATTCTTCTCGTGAGTATTGTACTTCTTGTTGTGGTTCTACTGTTTGGTCAGGAAATCAACGGTAGTAAGCGCTGGATAGCGCTGCCCGGACCTTTGCCTAATCTGCAGGTATCCGAGCTTGGCAAGATAGGGCTTATTTTTTACATGGCGATGTTTATGTCGCGCTTTGCTTACGATTTGCGTCTTCGTGCCTTTACCTTGTGGCGGCCTATTGCGGTTCTGGCACTGCCTGCCGGGTTGTTGTTTCTGGCGCCGGACTTTGGCGGCATGGTGGTATATACCACCTGTGTGATCGGCATGCTGATGATGAGCGGTGCATCGCTTGTATTGCTTATCGGTAGCGGCGGGGTATTAGCCTTTGGTGCTGTCATGATGGTGGCATTGGAACCCTACCGCCTGGCGCGCTGGACCAGCTTCCTGGACCCGTGGGCAGACCAATTTGCGACCGGCTATCAGCTTACCCAGGCGCTGATTGCATTTGGCCGTGGCCACGTGACCGGCACCGGCCTGGGTAACAGCGTGCAGAAGCTGCATTATCTGCCTGAGGCGCATACCGATTTCATCTTCGCCGTGATTGCTGAAGAGCTGGGCATGCTCGGGGCTATTGTCGTTATATTGCTGTTTACGCTATTTATTGGTCGGGCAATGTGGATTGGGCGAAAGGCTGAAGTTGCCGGTCATCTTTTTGGAGCTTATGTCAGTTATGGCGTAGGCTTTGTTATTGCTTCCCAGGCATTTATTAACATGGCGGTGAGCTCAGGGCTACTGCCTACCAAAGGCCTTACCTTGCCGCTGATCAGCTATGGCGGTTCAAGCCTGCTAGTCATCGGCATGATGATTGGCCTGCTATTGCGCGTAGACGCAGAAACAAGACATCGACCGCGTCGTGCGCCTACTCCTTACAAGTCGCGTCGCGAACCGCGTTTATCGTAATTTTTTCAAGGAGTCGTTTGTGACGATGAACGTACCTCAACGCGTTTTAATCATGGCGGGGGGAACAGGTGGGCATGTGATTCCTGCGCTTTCCTTGGCGCAGGCGCTAAAGACGCAAAGTGTTGCCGTTGAGTGGCTGGGCAGCCCCAGAGGTATTGAAAACCGCCTAGTGCCTGATGCCGGTATCAAGCTACATACCATTGCAGTTAGTGGGCTACGTGGGAACGGCATGGCAGGCTGGCTTAAAGCGCCGGTGAACTTGACCCGAGCTGTTTTACAGGCGCGACGTATCATTAATACCTTTAAACCCCAACTAGTGGTGGGTCTGGGAGGCTTCGCAAGCGGCCCAGGCGGCCTTGCTGCGTGGCTTTCGCGTATTCCACTGGTTGTGCACGAACAAAATGCAGTGGCTGGGTTAACCAACCGGGTCCTGTCGCGGCTGGCCACACAAAGCTATGCCGCCTTTGCTGGGGCCTTTGACGAGCGTGCCGAAGTGATTGGTAATCCGGTACGTAAAGAGATCGCCGCCATCGGCCAGGTGCCGCGAAGTGTTGAAGCGCTCATGGGCCGGCCTTTACGTCTCTTGGTGGTGGGTGGCTCATTGGGTGCGGTGGCATTAAATGAACGGCTGCCCCAGGCCGTTGCTGCCTTGCCACTAGAAAAACGCCCTGAAATACGCCATCAGGCGGGTAAGTCACGTGAGGTAAAGACGCTTGAAGGGTACGCTCAGCACGGGGTTTCTGCTGAGGTCACCCCGTTTATTGATGATATGGCAGCCGCTTACGAGTGGGCTGACCTTGTAGTATGCCGGGCGGGTGCGTTAACGGTGGCAGAGCTTGCCGCAGCGGCAAAGCCTTCACTGCTGGTGCCCTTTCCCTATGCCGTTGACGATCATCAGCGGATTAACGCCGATGTGCTAGTTAAGGCAGGGGCGGCGCTGTGTGTTGTTCAGTCGGCATTGACGCCTGAGCGTTTAACCCACTATCTCAATGATTTACTCGAGCCCGCAACGCTTGCGCTGATGGCATCCCGGGCGCGTCAAGCTGCCCACTTGGACGCCACTGAACGATTAGCCGAAGGATGCTTGGCGATACTCAATAAAGGAGAAGCAGTGTGATCGACTCGGTAACCCAATTATTGCCCCAGCGTACCAGCCCGAGTGGCCCGGGTATGCGGCGTATCCAGCGTATACATTTCGTCGGGATCGGTGGCGCGGGTATGTGCGGTATTGCCGAAGTGTTGGCAAACCAAGGTTACAGCGTCAGCGGAAGCGACATGAAGGCTTCGTCCGTCGTTGAGCGGTTGCGCCAGTGCGGTATCCGTGTGGATATCGGCCACGCCGAAGCGCACGTGGAGGGAGCCGATGTCGTCGTTGTTTCAAGTGCTGTGGATAATACTAATCCCGAGATTCGCTGGGCTCATGAACACCGCGTGCCGGTGGTGCGACGCGCTGAAATGCTCGCGGAACTAATGCGCTTTCGTCATGGTATCGCGGTTGCCGGTACGCATGGCAAAACCACGACCACTAGTCTGACGGCAACGCTTCTGGCCGAAGGCGGGCTGGATCCTACCTTTGTGATTGGTGGGCGCCTGACCAGCGCCGGGGCCAATGCGCGCTTGGGGGAGGGCGACTATCTGGTGGCCGAGGCCGATGAATCAGATGCCTCGTTTCTTCATCTACAGCCCATGATGTCAATTGTCACCAATATCGATGCCGATCACATGGCGACCTATGGCGGTGATTTTGAGCGCCTTAAAAGTACTTTCATCGAGTTCTTGCACAACTTGCCGTTTTACGGTCTAGCCGTTTTGTGTATTGATGACCCCCATGTGCGCGGGTTGTGCGAACAGATTAAGCGTCAGTTCGTTACCTATGGTTTCGATGCCGATGCGGATTACCGCATTGTGGACTTTACTCAGCAGGGCGGTGAAGTGTCATTTACGGCGCTACGCCCTGGGCGTGCCGCACCGCTTAACGTGCGCCTGGCCATGCCGGGGCGCCATAATGCGCTCAATGCCATGGCCGCTATTGTCGTGGCAACCGATGCAGGCGTCAGCGATGAGGCAATCCTGCGTGGGTTATCCGGGTTTGCCGGAGTCGGTAGGCGCTTTCAGGTGCATGGCCATTTCCCAGCGCCCAAGGCGTCTGGAAAGGTGATGTTGGTGGATGATTATGGCCACCATCCGCGGGAAGTGGAGATGGTGATCAAGGCGGTACGCGCAGGCTGGCCTGAGCGCCGTCTGGTCATGCTTTACCAGCCCCATCGTTATAGCCGAACCCGTGATCTTTACGAAGATTTTGTCCGCGTGTTGTCGCAGGTGGATACGCTGGTGTTATTGGATGTATATAGCGCAGGCGAAGCGTTGATTCCCGGTGCGGATGGAAGAGCCCTTGCTGGCTCGATTCGTCAGCGCGGGGAAGTGGACCCGCTATTTATCGAGCATAAGAAGGAGTTGCCCGCACTGTTGGCTAACGTATTACGGCCAGATGATATTCTGATTACCCAGGGTGCTGGTGATGTGGGCGGCATTTCGCTTTCCCTGGCACAGGCTGAACTAGCATTAAGTGAGGTAGAGCTGTGAGCGCCAATTACGCCCCAACCGATAGCTCGCGAGTAGTTGTGGTTTATGGCGGCTCTTCCGCTGAGCGGGAGGTGTCGCTTAAAAGCGGCAATGCGGTTTTAAAGGCTTTGAAGCGTCAGAATGTCGATGTGCAAGGCTATGATCTACGCGATAAGGGGCTGGTTGGGCTTGAGGCTCTGGCGCCGTCGGTTGTCTTTATCGCTCTGCACGGTCGTGGCGGTGAAGACGGCACGCTCCAAGGTGCGCTTGAGCTTTTGAACATTCCTTATACCGGCAGCGGCGTTCTGGCCTCAGCACTAGGAATGGATAAGCAGCGCACCAAGCAGGTGTGGCAGGCAGCAGGGTTGCCCACGCCGGAAAGCATCATGCTGACGGCAGGCGCCGATTGGGACGCGGTAGTGACCGCGCTGGGTCTGCCCATGATCGTTAAACCGGTGCATGAAGGCTCGACTTTGGGCATCAGTATTGTTAAAACCCGGGAAGCACTGGAGGCGGCTTTCCATGAAGCTGCACAATTTGATGCCCGAGTGATGGCTGAGCGCTTTGTGGTAGGCGATGAGTATACTGTTGCTCTTTTAGGCGAACGGGTATTACCCGCTATTCGGGTGGAAGTCCCCGGCGGTTTTTATGATTTTGAGGCCAAGTACGTCTCCAATACAACCCAATATCACCTGCCATGCGGCCTGACCGCTGATGATGAAGCGCAGCTCGCCACGCTATGCCAGCAAGCATTTGCGGCCATTGGCTGTGAGGGGTGGGGGCGTGTTGACGTCATGCGTGATGCTAGTGGTCAGTTCTGGCTGCTGGAAGTCAACACGGTGCCAGGAATGACCGATCATAGCCTTGTGCCTCAGGCTGCCGCTTACGCAGGGATCGAGTTTGATGAGCTGGTTGTGCAAATTCTCCAGACTGCCGGCAAGCAGGGTGTGTCATGAAGAGGCCTCATGAAAAGGCGTAATGCTTGGTTTGGCATCATACTCCTGGCGCTTTTATTGGGCGCAGGAAGTCGCGCGCTTTGGCTATGGCTGGATCGCCCTATTGAGCGAGTGTCGATTCGCGGAGAATGGGCGTACGTCAGTGCCGACTACTTGCGCAGCCAGCTCGCACCATTGGTGCAGGATGCCACCTGGTTGTCTGCTGATCTAGGCGAGCTGCGTGACCGGGCCATGCAGATAGGCTGGTTACATGAAGTGCGTATTTCCCGAGAGTGGCCCAACGCCTTGGTATTTGAGCTCGTTGAGCAAGAACCGGTGGCCCGCTGGAACGACGAGTATCTGCTTAACCCTGAAGGCGATCCGTTTACCTTTGCTCCTCTTGAAGTGCCCAAAGGGCTGCCGGACCTGGCGGGGCCAAACGGCAGTAGTGAAGAAGTGCTGGCCTATTATTATCGCTTGACGCCGCATTTTAATAATTTGGCGCTGAGTCTTTCGCAGCTTCGTCTAGAGCCACGCGGTGCATGGCGCTTGCAGCTTGATAATGGAACCTGGGTTATGCTTGGTAGGCGCGACCACGAAGTTCGTTTAGCACGCCTTTCGGCTTCCTGGCTGCGTGAACTTGCCGGCTTCAGTGAGCATATTCGATATATAGATTTACGTTACCCCAACGGCGTGTCAGTGGCTTGGCATGGCGAGAGCGAATTTGAAACACCAGAAGAGTAAGTTTCAGCTTACTTCATAAGTTTTAGTTCGGGTAAGCTGCCGCCACCGCTGAAAAACCCATTAATAGGGTTTAAATTACGTTCCAAGCCCATTATTGTGGGCTTGGACTAGTCGTATTATGGTTATTGTTTCTATACTATGGGCAATTGAAGATTTTTCTTGGGTTTAAGCCTAAAGGCCAGCGTTTAATGATAGGTAGTTAACGCTTGTTGGCTGTTAAGTTGTACCCAAGTATGGGCGAATTTACGTTTAAATACCCTCTGTTTTTTATTATTTAAGAAGATACAAGGAGAATTCCCGACTCATGGCAGGCTCACCCAATGCATCAAATATGGTGGTCGGGCTGGACATTGGAACGTCCAAGGTCGTCGCAATTGTCGGGCAACCCACTGATGATGGTGGCATTGAAATTGCTGGCATTGGCTCCCATCCCTCGCGTGGCATGAAACGCGGCGTGGTTATCAATATTGAGTCAACGGTTCAATCTATTCAACGCGCCGTTGAAGAAGCCGAGCTTATGGCTGGCTGCGATATTCATTCCGTATATGTAGGGGTTGCCGGTAGCCATATTAGCTCAATGAACTCTGATGGTGTGGTCGCCATTAAAGAACGCGAAGTTACTCCTTCCGATATTGATCGCGTTATTGATTCCGCCAGAGCCCGGGCCATTTCTGAAGGTCAACGCGTGCTACATGTATTACCCCAGGAGTTCTCGATTGATGCCCAGGGGGGCATTCGTGAGCCGTTGGGTATGTCGGGCGTGCGTCTGGAAGCGCAGGTTCACTTGGTAACCGCTGCGCTTAACGCCGTCCAGAATATCGAAAAATGTGTCCGTCGCTGCGGACTGGATGTCGATGCGATCATTCTGGAGCAGTTGGCTTCCAGCATGGCGGTTTTGACTGAAGATGAGCGCGAGCTGGGTGTGTGCATGGTGGATATCGGCGGTGGTACCACCGATATGGCCATTTTTACTGAAGGGGCAATTCGTCATACGGCGGTTATTCCGATCGCTGGCGATCAGGTAACCAATGACATCGCCATGGCGCTGCGCACGCCTACTCAGCATGCTGAAGAGATAAAAGTTAAATATGCTTGCGCGTTAACTCAATTGGCCGCAAGTGATGAGATGATCAAGGTTCCTAGTGTGGGCGACCGCCCGGCGCGTGATTTATCGCGTCAAGCGCTTGCTGAGGTGGTCGAGCCGCGCTACGAAGAGCTCTTTACATTGATAAGAGACGAATTACGCCGTAGTGGTTATGAAGACATGGTAGCCGCTGGAGTGGTGCTTACCGGCGGCACTTCACGTATGGAGGGTGTCGGCGAACTGGCAGAGGAGATTTTCCACATGCCCGTTCGTATTGCCTGTCCGCAAAACGTTAGAGGTTTGGCGGACGTAGTGCGTAACCCCATCTATGCGACAGGTGTCGGCTTATTGCATTATGCGTTGCAAGAAGTGCGTCATGGGCAAGGTCTAGAAAGCCACGGGGGAGTCGTTGCTGCTCATAAAGGCCGCAACGAACTTGCCCGGCGTGATATCAAGGAAGGCCATACGGCGCTGGCAAGAATCAAAGGCTGGTTCAAAGGAAATTTCTGACAGGGCCGCAAATGCGGTTCAGGAGACGGGGCTTATGTTCGAATTGATAGATAACGCACCCTCGAGTAGTGCGGTCATAAAAGTAGTCGGTGTTGGCGGCGGTGGCGGCAATGCCGTCAACCACATGGTCGAGAGCAACATTGAAGGCGTTGAATTCATTTGCGCCAACACCGATGCCCAGGCGCTTAAACGCGTATCTGCGAAAACTGTGTTACAGCTTGGTGGTGAAATTACCAAAGGGCTGGGGGCGGGTGCCAACCCTGAAGTAGGACGTCAGGCCGCCATGGAAGACCGTGATCGGATTGCCGAGCTGCTTGAAGGCGCCGACATGGTCTTTATTACCGCAGGCATGGGCGGTGGTACCGGGACGGGCGGCGCGCCCGTGGTTGCTCAGGTAGCCAAAGAGCTGGGTATTTTAACGGTTGCTGTAGTCACGCGGCCTTTCCCGTTCGAAGGTCCCAAGCGCATGCGCGCTGCAGAAGAGGGCATGAAAGAGCTCTCCCAGCACGTTGACTCGCTGATTACCATTCCCAACGAAAAACTGCTTTCCGTACTGGGTAAAAATGCCACGCTGTTAACCGCGTTCAGCGCTGCCAACGATGTGCTGCTTGGCGCCGTGCAAGGTATTGCCGAGCTGATAACTAGCCCCGGTATTATCAACGTAGACTTTGCAGACGTTCGCACTGTCATGTCTGAGATGGGCATGGCAATGATGGGGACTGGTGGCGCTACTGGTGAAAACCGCGCCCGCGAAGCGGCCGAGAAAGCTATTCGCAGTCCACTACTGGAAGATATCGACTTGCACGGAGCCCGCGGCATCCTGGTCAACATTACTGCAGGCCCGGATCTGTCGATTGGTGAATTCAACGATGTTGGGGCTACAGTTCAAGAGTTTGCTTCTCAGGAAGCGACTATCGTGGTGGGAACTTCCATTGATATGGAAATGTCCGATGAGCTGCGTGTTACTGTTGTTGCCGCTGGTTTAGATGGCAGCACTAGTAAAGCCAAAGTGGCTGCTCGTGAACCAGCACGCCGTTCTGCTGCTGAATCTTCAGATTATCGCAAGCTACAGCAGCCTACGGTAATGCGTCAGCAGGCAACTGCCCGTGCCGAAGCTCCTGAGCATGCGCCTAAACCGCGTCCAGAGAAAAGTCGTGGGGCTGATGCCGATGACTATCTGGACATCCCAGCATTCTTGCGCCGTCAGGCGGATTGATTGCTCGAACGGCTTCACGCTATCAGCAAACGAGTGTTTTATTGGTTAAAACGCTCGTTTGCTGTTAAAGTGAACACTGTTTGATAACTTTCCTTCCCTCACGGTACTTCCGTTATTAGAGTTCGACCACTGCCCATGATCAGACAACGCACCCTACAAAACGTCATCCGCGCCACTGGAGTGGGTCTGCACTCTGGAAAGAAAGTCCATTTGGCTTTGCGTCCGGCGCCGGCAAACACCGGGATTGTGTTTGTTAGAACCGATCTGGATCCTGTGGTTCATGTTCCTGCTCGTGCCGAGCTGGTAGAAGATACTAAACTTTGCACGGCTCTCTCTTTCGAAGGTGTCAAGGTAGCAACCGTTGAGCACTTGATGTCTGCCTTTGCGGGCTTGGGTATCGATAATGCTTATGTTGACCTTAGTGCGCCTGAAGTGCCGATTATGGACGGCAGTGCCAGTCCGTTTGTATTTCTAATTCAGTCGGCGGGCATTCTTGAACAAGATTCACCGAAAAAGTTTATTCGCATCAAGCGGCGTGTCTCCGTCAGCGATGGCGATAAAGAAGCTGTTTTCTTGCCTCATCAAGGTTTTAAGGTCTCATTTACCATCGATTTTGATCACCCGGTATTTGAACAGCAGAAGCAGACGGCGCTTATCGATTTCTCTACTACCTCTTTCGTCAAGGAAGTCTCTCGGGCGCGAACCTTCGGGTTCATGAAAGATCTGGAGTTTTTGCGCTCCAATAATCTGGCCCTGGGGGGAAGCCTTGATAACGCGGTAGTAATTGATGATTATCGTATCGTCAACGAAGGTGGCCTGCGCTATGAAGATGAATTCGTCAAACATAAGGTGCTGGACGCCATCGGTGATCTGTATCAGTTAGGTCACAGCCTTATTGGCGAGTTCCATGGCGTCAAATCAGGCCATGCGCTAAATAACCAGCTATGTCGTGAATTGATGGCTCAGCCGGATGCATTTGAGGTCGTGACGTTTGAAGGCGAAAAGGCGGTTGCACCTATTTCGTATGCAGCGCCTGCCATGGCTTAATCGGTACTCATATAGATGTATATACCTATGTGACATATAAAAAGCACCGCCCAGGCGGTGCTTTTCGCATTTTATGTGGATTCATTTTGGAAAAGGCGATTAAAAACTTTTAGGTATTAGACTTGCTGTATGCACTGGCTAATTAAAGGCTGGGATAGGTAATTAAGCGGAGAAGCTTATTGAGTAGGAGCATGCGAGGCTAAGCGCTCCAAAGCTTTTCGAAGCGCTGGGTTATGGGTGTCGCTTGCACAGTCGGCCAGAGTTTTGCCCGCAGTGACTGACAGGTTTCGTGTATTGCGTAGCGGGGCTTCCACCGGACGAATAGGACGAACCTTGAAGGTAAAGCCATTTACCGCTTCAAAGCCTGGCAGCTGGTGCACTAGGGTTAGCAGTCTGCTCTGCTCAAAGCGAAGCCATGTCAACCAGCTCGCCTGACTGCTAATCAGCGTCAAGCGGCCGTCTTTAAAGCCGCCAACGAAAATATGGCGACGCATTTCTTCAGGCAAATGAGCCCTTAAGTGGCACTGGGCCTGGTCAATCAAGCGGGATTGGCGCATTAGCTGGCCAATATCGCCAGACTTGTTGAGCAGTCGGGAGATGGGCTGTGCGTGAGAACGCTTAACCTTTATACTCATACGCTTGATTCCTAAGATAACCCTTTTAATTTATTAATCAGTAACCATATAAGCATGACGCTGCGTTACTGAATGCAGAGCCTAACACGCTCAGGAGCCAACCCACAGTATGTCACCAACGCTTAATGCTTTTTCAGCCATGCCGCGACGCCAACGTCGTCATGGTCTAGCGCGTTGGTGGCTCGCCGGGCTGCTGGTTAGCTGCTTGCTTCCCAGTAGTTTAGTGTCTTCCGACATTTTTCGGGGTACTGAGCGTAGTATTAGCGCATGTTTGTGGGTGCCTGCCAGCTTGCGTGCCCAATCACGTTGGACCGCCAAAAGGCGTCGCGTATTCATGTGTTGCAGGCGGCGTGTTAAACGCGTGGCCGTGCTGCGCCATTTTCTACCGGATTATCTGCTTTTTAAGCGCCAGGTCGCAGCGCAAGATGTATTGACCCAACGTGGCCCGCCAAACGTTCTCACAGTTTACTAATACACCCTTCTATTTGCCTTATACGGAACAGGGCGAAACCCATTGGGTCGCTCTTGATGATGTGGAAATTTCATGATTAATAATTTATTACGCAAAGTTGTTGGCTCCAAGAACGACCGTGAAGTAAAACGCATGCAGAAAAACGTGCATAGCATCAATATTCTAGAGGCTGAGTTTGAAGGGCTGACAGATGGTGAGCTTCAAGGTAAAACGGCTGAGCTGCGCCAGCGTTTGAATGATGGTGAAACGCTGGATAATCTTTTGCCCGTTGCTTTTGCCATTGTGCGTGAGGCTAGCAAGCGAGTGATGGGCATGCGCCATTTTGATGTGCAAATGGTCGGGGGTATGACGCTGCACCGTGGCCGCATTGCCGAGATGAAAACGGGTGAAGGTAAAACCCTGGTAGCAACACTTGCAGTTTATCTGAATGCGTTACCCGGAAAAGGCGTTCACGTGGTTACGGTAAATGACTACCTCGCCCGGCGTGATGCCGAGTGGATGCGTCCGCTGTATGAATTTCTGGGCCTTTCCGTCGGAGTTATCTTTGCTGGTCAGACGGGTGAAGAAAAGCGCCACGCCTATAAGTGCGATATTACCTACGGCACCAATAACGAATTCGGGTTTGACTACCTGCGCGACAACATGGCGTTCTCGCTAGAAGATAAAGTGCAGCGTGGCCTGCATTACGCCATCGTCGATGAGGTGGACTCCATCTTGATTGATGAGGCGCGTACGCCCCTAATCATTTCAGGCGCAGTGGATGAAAATACCAACCTTTATAACGTCGTTAACAAGCTCGCCCAGAAGCTTGAAAAGGGTGAAGTATCGGAAGACGACGATGTGCCCGCCTCCGGCGATTTCGTGCTGGATGAAAAGCAAAAGCAGGTTGAACTGACCGAGCAGGGACACAACAGGGTTGAGGAGTTGATGCAGGCAGAGGGTCTTCTTAAAGAAGGCGAATCGCTTTATGCCGCTCAAAATCTCAATCTGTTGCAGCACATGCATTCTGCGCTGCGTGCCCGCCACCTGTATCAAATTGACGTCGATTACATCGTGTCGGAAGGCCAGGTGGTTATTGTTGATGAACATACCGGTCGGACAATGCCAGGGCGCCGTTGGTCAGAAGGTCTTCATCAGGCAGTTGAGGCCAAAGAAGGCGTGACCGTTCAGCGGGAAAGTCAGACGCTGGCATCGACCACCTTCCAGAACTACTTCCGGCTGTATGAAAAGCTCTCCGGCATGACTGGTACCGCTGACACCGAAGCCTTTGAATTCCGCCAGATCTATGGGCTTGATGTTATCGTCATTCCGACCAATCGTGAGCTTGCGCGTAAAGACCTTAATGATCTGGTTTATCTGAGCGCAGAAGAAAAATACGAAGCGATCATCAAGGATGTCAGAACAGAGACTGAAGCTGGCCGCCCGGTGCTGGTAGGTACGGCTTCTATCGAAACATCTGAATATCTGGCACGCCTGATGCGCGATGCGGGCTTGGCGTTTAACGTGCTCAATGCCAAGCAACACCAAAGCGAAGCGGAAATTATTGCTCAGGCGGGCCGTCCAGGTGCCATCACCATTGCTACCAATATGGCAGGGCGGGGTACCGATATCATGCTGGGCGGTAACTGGGAGGCGGAAGCAGCCAAGCTCTCTAATCCTACCCAGGCGCAAATTGATGCCCTGAAAGCCGAGTGGGAGAAACGTCACGATGATGTTCTGAAGGCTGGCGGCTTGCACGTGATTGGCTCTGAGCGTCACGAGTCGCGGCGTATCGATAACCAGCTGCGCGGCCGTGCCGGGCGCCAGGGCGATCCGGGGTCCACCCGTTTCTTCCTGTCACTGGAAGATAGCCTGATGCGCCTGTTTGGTTCAGATCGCGTCAAGCGGTTGATGCAGGCGCTGGGGCTTGAACGTGGTGAAGCCATTGAGCACAAGATGGTATCCAACGCGGTTGAGCGTGCGCAGAAAAAAGTCGAAGGACGCAACTTCGATATCCGCAAGCAGCTGCTTGAGTATGATGATGTTGCCAACGATCAGCGCCGGGTGATTTATGAGCAGCGCAACGAGGTACTGGCATCTGACGATATTTCCGAGGCGATTGTCGGTATCCGTGAAGAAGTGATGGAAGACACCATCAGCGATTTCGTGCCGCCCCAAAGCCTGGCTGAGCAGTGGGATCTGCCCGGGCTTGAAGCGCATCTTAAGACAGAATTCAATCTCGATGCGCCAGTTGTTCAGTGGGCGGCGGAAGATGAGCGACTCAGCGAAGAGAAGCTGCGTGAACGTTTGCAGACGATGCACCGCGAGGCCTATGCAGCCAAGGTGGATGCTGCGGGTGCTGCGTTGATTCGCCGCTTTGAAAAGCAGGTCATGCTACAAGTGCTTGATACTCGTTGGAAAGAGCATCTTCAATCAATGGACCATCTGCGCCGAGGTATTCACCTGCGCGGCTATGCCCAAAAGAATCCCAAACAGGAATATAAGCGCGAATCCTTTGAGCTGTTCCAACACCTGCTGACCAACATCAAGGCTGACGTAACGCGTATTCTTAGTCATGTGCAGGTACGCCAGCCTGAAGAAGTCGATGCGCTGGAGCAAAAGCGTCGTGAAGAGCTTGCTCGGGAAAAAGCCGCTGCGGCTAGTCGTCATGACGATGTGTCAGCCGGTGAAAACGTATCAGATGCTGAAGGGGCTGTTGCAGGCGATGCTGAGAACGTGCGTCCCGTGCGCCGCGAAGGTCCTAAGGTCGGACGCAATGATCCGTGCTTGTGTGGCTCTGGCAAAAAGTACAAGCAGTGTTGCGGTAAATTAAGCTAATCAGGCATGTAGCCTTTAGGTAGAGGAGACGATCATGGCGGTGGGAAATAGTCCCTTTCCGACGATGCCCCCCTTGGCGGGGGTGCGTCTAGGAAGTGCAATGGCGGGTATTAAAAAGCCGGGTCGTCGTGACATGGTGGTGATTGAACTACCTGCATCGGCAACTGTATCCGGCGTATTTACGCTTAATGCGTTTTGCGCCGCGCCGGTGTCAGTTGCCAAGGCGCATATTGAGCGTTGCCGTGCAGAGCGCAAGGCGCCCTGTTATTGGCTGATCAATACTGGCAATGCCAATGCAGGAACCGGCGAGCGTGGACTTGCAGATGCCTACGCGAGCTGTAGGGCGCTGGCCGAACAGGCCGGTGTTGCCGAGCATCAGGTATTGCCTTTCTCGACTGGAGTCATTGGTGAGCCGCTGCCCATGGAGCGTCTGCTGGCAGGCCTGGCTCCGGCGCTTGATTCCAAAGGGGAGCAGAGCGAGGCCTGGCAGCATGCGGGTGAAGGCATTCTTACGACAGATACCCGTGCCAAAGGTGCAACGGTTACCGTACAGTTGAGCGGCGGGTCAGTGACCATCAACGGGATTACCAAAGGCTCCGGCATGATCAAGCCGAACATGGCCACCATGTTGGGCTTTGTAGTTACCGATGCGACAATTGAGCAGTCGCTGCTGGATCAATTGCTGCGCGAAACGGTGAATGGCTCTTTCAACTGTATAACCGTGGATAGCGATACTTCGACCAACGATGCGTGCATGCTGGCGGCCACGGGGTCAGGTGCGGCAGTTGAAAGTAAAGCGGATATAGCGGCTTTTCGTGAGGCGCTGCAGCAGGTCATGACAACGCTTGCCCAAGCGATCATTCGTGATGGTGAAGGCGCGACCAAGTTTGTCACGCTGCAGGTTGAAGCTGCCCAAACCCGTCAGGAAGCGTTGGATGTCGCATTTACCGTGGCGCACTCGCCGCTGGTTAAGACGGCGCTTTACGCCTCGGATGCCAATTGGGGGCGTATTCTAGCCGCCGTTGGCCGGGCCCCCGTGGATGATTTTGACGTCAGCCGCGTGGTCATTGATCTGGGTGATGTGCGCCTGGTTGAGGATGGCGGGCGTGCTAGCAGCTACACTGAAGCGTTAGGCAGTGCGGTCATGGCACAGGAAGAAATCACCATTCGAATCGGCTTGGGCCGGGGGCAAGAAAGTGCCACCGTATGGACCTCTGATCTCTCTCATGACTACGTAAGCATTAACGCAGACTATCGAAGCTAGCTGATAAGCCTGCAGTTTATCAGTGGCGATCAAAAGGCTCACGCAGCGAGTTGGCACCGGCAGTGATCCACCGGTGCGTACACAGTGGATAAAGACGTAATGAATGTAATGGTAAAACGGCGGGTTCATGTCGCGGCAGCTGCCATGATAAGCGCCGATCAGAAAAAAGTACTGATCGCACGTCGCCCCTCGAATGTTGATCAGGGCGGTCTGTGGGAATTTCCCGGCGGTAAGCTGGCGCCTTATGAAACAGGCCTGGAAGGCTTGAAGCGCGAGCTGCACGAAGAGCTCGGCGTTGAGATTATTCGCGCGCAGCCTCTGATCCGTGTGCATCACGAATATCCGGACAAGCATATTCTGCTGGATGTCTGGCAGGTGCATGAGTTTGCGGGCGAGCCTTTTGGCCGCGAAGGTCAGGCTGTGCGTTGGGTGCCCATGGAGGAGTTGGTTAATTATCCTTTCCCGGCCGCCAATCTACCTATCCTGCGGGCGGTAATGCTGCCTACCGAGTACCTGATTACCATGGAGGAGGCCGATGAAGCGCGGTTTGATGCGTTTCTGGAGCGGGCTTTACAGGAAGATAATATTCGCCTGGTACAGCTGCGAGCCAAGGAGCTGGATGAAGCAGGTTACGTGGCGCGTGCTGAGCGTGCGTTGAAGCTGTGCCGCCAGTATGGAGCCAGCCTGCTACTTAACGGTGAGCCCAAGCTACTTGAGCAGGTAGATGCCGATGGCATTCACCTGACCAGCGAGCGGCTGATGGAGCTTGACCGGCGCCCGATCGCCGAAAGCAAATGGCTGTCTGCCTCTACCCACAACCAGGCGCAGCTCTCTCAGGCAGCCGTCTTGGGCTGCGATTTTGTAACACTTTCGCCGCTACGCACCACACCTTCACACCCGGAAGTGGCGCCAATGGGTTGGCATGATTTTCAGCAGTTGGTCGAGCGTGCAGGCATGCCGGTATTTGCCCTTGGCGGCATGACGCGCTTTGATGCAAACCACGCCCGTGCCGTGGGCGCTCAGGGAATTGCCTCGATTCGCGATTTCTGGAAGTAAGCGCTGCGCTAAAAAACGCCTGCAGGATACGCTCAAAATGAGCGTCCTGCAGGCGTTTTCGTTAATCGCAACCTACGGGTACCGGTTTGGGCGTTTAGTCACGAAAACGCCGGGTAAGGTCGCCGTAGGCATCCACGCGGCGGTCGCGTAAATAGGGCCAGATTCGCCGGGTGTTTTCGCTGCGTGCCATATCGATGGTCACCACCAACTGCTCGGCTTCCTCGCCGCCATGGGCGAGTAATTCGCCCTGAGGCCCGCAGATAAAGCTTCCTCCCCAGAATTGAATGCCATCGCCAACGCCTGAATGATCCGCTTCAAAGCCTATCCGGTTGGCAACAATGACAGGCAGGCCATTGGCAACGCCGTGCGAGCGCTGAATCAATGTCCAGGCTTCTTTCTGGCGGGCTTTTTCGGCCTCATCATCATTAGGATCCCAGCCAATGGCCGTGGGATAAAGCAGCAGGTCCGCGCCTGCCAGCGCCATCAAGCGGGCGGCTTCAGGGTACCACTGATCCCAGCAGACCAGCACGCCCAGCCGACCAAGCGATGTATCAATTGGAGTAAAGCCTTCGTGGCGAGCCGCATCGTGATCGCCTGGGGTAAAGTAGAATTTCTCATAAAAAGCCGGGTCGTCCGGGATATGCATCTTACGATACTGGCCCACACGGCCTTTATCTCGATCATACACCACGGCGGTGTTGTGATAGAGTCCGGGCGCACGGCGTTCAAATAGCGAGCCTACCAGCACGATATCCAGCTCGCGGGCCAAGGCTTCCAGATGCTTGCCGGTAGGTCCATCCAGAGGCTCGGCCAAATCAAACAGCGCCGGGTCTTCAAACTGGCAAAAGTAGTGGGTGGCATGCAGTTCTTGAAGCATGACCAGCTGCGCACCACGCTTAACCGCATCCCGAATGCCCGCTTCACTGGCGGCAAGGCTTTGGGTCTTATCGGGCCAGGCTTGCTGCTGCACAACTCCAACCGTTAGGTTATTGACCAACGTGGTAGTCATCGTTGCTCCTTACTGATTAGGGGAGGCCGCCTTAAGCGTACCTTTGGGCAGTTGCATGGTGAGGCAGTGCAGGCTGCCATGCTGGCGAATAACGCTTGAACACTCAATGGGAATCAGCGTGTGGTCCGGAAAGGCCTTTGCCAAAGCATTAAGCGCCGCCATGTCCGCCGGGTCGCCGTAAGTGGGTACTAGCACCGCCTGATTGATAATCAGAAAATTGGCGTAGGTGGCTGGCAGCCGATGGCCATCTTCAGGATCAAGGCACGCCTTGGGCCATGGCAGGGCAATCAGCCGGTAGGCTTCGCCGTTGCGCTGACGAAAAGCTTTGAGTTCCTGCTCCATTGCCGACAGTGCTGAGTAATGCGGGTCTGTCGGGTCGTCGCAGCGGATATAGGCAATGGTCGATGGATCACAAAAGCGCGCCAGGGTATCAATGTGACTATCGGTATCATCACCTTCCAAATGACCGTTGGCTAACCATAAGACACGATCAACCCCAAAATCCTCAGCGAGTAGCGCCTCGACGTCCTGGCGCGTAAGGTGCGGATTGCGGTTAGGGTTGAGCAGGCAAGCCTCGGTGGTCAGCAGGGTGCCTTCGCCATCAGTTTCGATAGCACCGCCTTCCAGCACCATATCGCGGGAGGCGATGGGGCATGCCCAGACGCCGGCATCGGCTAACATCTGGGTAAGCTGGTTATCGCGCTCGGCAGGAAATTTGCCACCCCAGCCGGTAAAGGTGTAGTCCAGCAGTTGCAGCTGGCCTTCGTCGTCAACTACCGTGATAGGACCGTGATCGCGCGCCCAAGTGTCGTCAGTGGGTACAACCACAAGCTTGAGCTGCTGCGCTGGTACACCATAAGCTTGAAACGTTGCCTTGACTCTGGCACAGGTTGTCTCATCTGGCACGCTGATCACTACCTGCTGGTAGTTGACGGTTGCCAGTACGATGCGCTCTAGAACGGCCTCAATGCGGGGCAGAAGTGATTCCCAGTCGCCGTCAGGGCGTGGCCAGGTCAGTTGCAGGCCATCCTGAGGATGCCACTCCGGAAGCAGACGATACGTTGTGTCAGCCAACGTCAAACCTCTCTTGGTAATGAAAAGAAGCCAGCATGCGCTTGGTGAACAAGGCGCGCAAATGGGCGCAATGTAGGGGGTCGCCGGACAACTTGCAAGCTTTAAGGAAGTCAGCCCGTATCGCGCTGCGCTAACGGCCGTTTTGCATGCAGTATTGCTAAAAAAACCGTACCATGAGCGGCTTATTACTAAGGAATGACGCCATGCTTGATCGTTTGCCTTTTTTGGTGGGGCTGCGCTACGTGCGCGCCAAACGCCGAAATCATTTTATCTCATTTATCTCATTAACATCGATGCTCGGATTGATGCTAGGGGTAGCGGTACTTATCCTGGTGTTATCCGTGATGAACGGTTTCGATCACGAGCTGCGTACCCGTATCTTGGGAATGGTGCCGCACACCAAGATTGAATCCACAGAAGGGCTGGTTGAGTGGGAAGCGCTGGCAGGCCGCCTGACTCAGCGCGAGCGGGTGATTGGTGCAGCGCCTTACGTCGAGCAGCAGGGCATGTTCTCGGCAGGCGGACGCAATCAGGGTGCCATGGTCAACGGCATCGACCCGGACTGGGAAGACCAAGTGTCTATTATTGGCCAGCATATGCGCCAAGGTAGCCTAAATGACCTGGTGCCGGGTGAGTGGAATGTTGTGCTGGGCTCCATGCTGGCCCGCCAGCTGGGGGTTGGAGTAGGCGACTACGTTACTCTACTGGTACCTGAGGCGTCGATTACGCCTGCCGGTGTCTTTCCGCGTCTGAAGCGCTTTACCGTCAGCGGTATTTTTAGCGTTGGTGCTGACCTTGATGCCAACCTTGCCTACGCCAATATTTCAGATATGCAAACACTGGCGCGCCTGGGTGATGCGGTAGGCGGGCTTCGCCTTGAGCTTGATGACCTGTTTATTGCAGGTAGCGAGACCCAGGATATCGTCAACGAGCTGGGGCCTGGTTACCGCGGTACGGACTGGACGTTCTCCCATGGTAATCTTTTCCAGGCCATCCAGATGGAAAAACGCATGATTGCCCTGCTTTTGACGGTGATCATTGCCGTAGCGGCATTTAATATTGTCTCTACGCTGGTCATGGTGGTTACCGACAAGCGGGCGGATATTGCCATTTTACGTACCATTGGCGCGACACCGCGCTCCATCATGGGCATCTTTATCGTGCAGGGGCTTGCCATTGGCCTGATTGGCATAGCGATTGGCGTGGCTGTAGGTATTTTACTGGCGCTGACGGTGTCTGATTTGATCAGTTGGTTTGAAGCCACCTTTGGTATCCAGTTCCTGGATGCTGGCGTCTACTTTATCAGCGATTTGCCGTCCCAACTGCAGTGGGATGACGTGCGGGATATTGTGTTGGCGGCTTTCGGTCTGACCTTCCTGTCGACGCTATACCCCGCCTGGCGCGCCGCTCGCGTTCAACCGGCGGATGTTCTGCGCTATGAATAAGGATGCCTCTATGTCTACAAATACGTCGTCTACAAGCACATCATCTACAAGTACGTCATCCCCCAATATGTCGCCTGAATATGCTGCGCCAATGAATACATCTCCTGGTGCAGCGCCGGAGCCGGCCATCATGTTGGATTGTCAGGGTCTGACGCGGATCTATAGCGAAGGGCCGCAAGATCTAACTGTGCTTGATAAGCTTGAGCTTTCTGTTCGCGCAGGCGAACGGGTAGCGATTGTAGGCAGCTCAGGCTCAGGTAAAACCACGCTGCTCAATTTGTTGGGTGGGTTAGACCGGCCAAGCGCTGGCCGGGTGGTGATCGCGGGTGAGACGCTTTCCACGCTTAATGAGGCGGCGCTGGGTAAATTTCGCAACCGCTATATCGGCTTTGTTTATCAGTTTCATCACCTGCTGGCAGAATTCACGGCGGTCGAGAACGCCGCACTTCCGCTAATCATTCGCGGTCAGTCGAAGAAAACCGCTGAGAAGCGTGCCATGCAGATACTGGAGCGGGTAGGGATGAAGGCGCGGGCAGACCATAAACCTGGCGAACTTTCCGGTGGCGAACGTCAACGGGTTGCCATTGCCCGGGCGCTGGTGACGGATCCAAGTCTGGTATTGATGGATGAACCGACAGGCAACCTGGATCAAACCACGGCCGCAACCATTCTAGCTTTAATGGATGAACTAGCTAAAGAAAGTGCCTGTGCCTTCGTTATCGTTACTCATGATGTGGGGCTTGCAGCGCACCAGGATAGAGTGCTGAAACTCGATGCCGGTAAGCTCATCGAGCAACCCCGCACGCCTTAATCGTCAAATTCAGATTCGATACGTGCCCGACGCCGCTGCCTATTCAGGCGGCGGCGTTTCCAGTTATAAGACACGTGCCAGCGCCATATAAGACGGATGCCGATATTGGCCACTACCGCGAGCACAAGGGCGGTAACGAGGGAGCCTACCATTAGTGGAGGCAAGATATCGTGCATCTGCTCAGCTATCCAGCGCGTTGAAATGCGTGAAGGTGCCTCGCGTACCGGTGCGCCAAGAAGAAACGTGCCCAGCCGGTAGTTGGCGTAAAAAATAAGCGGCATGGTAAGTGGGTTGGTGATCCAGACAAGGCCCACCGACAGCGCCAGATTGCACCTACTTAGCCGAGCACCCACCGCCGCCACTACCATTTGAAAGGGGATAGGCAGCATGGCGCAAAACAAGCCGACGCTAAAGGCATTGGCAACGCTTCGACGAGTTAAAAGCCACAACCCGGGGTCGGCTATCAGCGGCGCCATAAAGCGCAAGGACCGCTGCCGCCTTAACGTATCGGGTTTAGGCATGTAGCGCTGCAGGAAACGGCGCGGCATGTCAGGTACTCTTGACTATGTAGTGCACCCTATTATCCATATAGCGTAGCGCTTCGGCTATGCCGAGTACGCTAAGTTCTTATGCCAAGGAGAATCGTATGCCGCTAGGCGTTGCGATACCGGCGGCGCTGGCAACGCTGGCAGGCGCTGTTGCTGCCGGGTTAAGCGGTAGTACGGGGGCGCTAAACCCACTGATCGGTGTGGGTCTGCTAAGTATGCTGCTGGTCATGATATGGCGGCCAAGGGCTTTGCCCTGGCTGGTTTTGGGTGGCTGGGTATTTATAGGTATTCATCAGGAGTGGGCCAGCCGCCTGCCGCCAGGTCTTGACGGTGCAGATGTGATGGTTGAGGCCTCGCTTCTCAGCGTAGCTCCTATGGGTGGTTCACAGCGGCTTCTTCTGGACATTGACAGCTGTGAGGCGCCTGAGGGGTATCCCGGTTGTCATCTGCTCAGGAAAGTACGTGTTACCGCTTACGATACTGCTCACTATCAGCCTGGCGAAAAGTGGCAGATGACGGTGCGTTTGCGTCCTCCTAGCGGTTTTGCCAACTCCCATAGCTTCGACTTTGAACAATGGCTATGGCGGGAGGGTATTCACGCAACGGGTTATGTACGCCAGGAACCCGCGCCGAAAAGGATTGCGGCCGCTGGCTTCTCGGTGCGCCGGTTAGCGCTTGAAATGTTGAATAGCGTGCCACTTGAGGCGCGTACTCAACGCTGGTTGGCGGCTCTTACCCTAGGCGAGGGAGATAGATTAACCCAAGATGACTGGACGCTGCTCAATGCCACGGGCACCACGCATTTGGTAGTTATTTCCGGACTTCACGTGGGGCTGGTCGCCGGTTTTGGGTTGCTGCTGGCAAGAACCATCGCGCGGCTTGTGACGCCGTTGAACTGGCGAATGCGAGTATGGCCATGGTGGGTAGCTGCCGCCACGACCGTTGGGTATGCGTTGCTGGCCGGTTTAGCACCGCCGGCCATGCGGGCCATGGTAATGACACTGGTGGGACTTTGGGTATTGAGTGGCCGGCACGCACCAGGCGCTTGGCAAGCTTGGTGGCTGGCGCTTGCGCTGGTCATATTGGTCGACCCGCTCTCACTATGGCGCCCCGGTCTCTGGCTTTCGTTTCTTGCCGTCGCCTGGCTGATGGTTATATGGCAGGGGCGAGCGCGCCCGCAAGGCATTAAAGGTTGGTGTTTGGCACTGCTACGCTCGCAGCTATTGCTGGCGCCATTAATGGCCGCTGCTGTATTGATCGCGTTTGGGCGTATCGCGCCCGCAGCACCCGTTATCAATCTGGTGGCTGTCCCTTGGGTAAGCTCAGTAATGGTGCCGCTGGCACTTGTAGGCTGGCTTTTCGCGCCGTTGCCATTAATAGGGACGGGAGTATGGTGGCTATTTGAGCAGGCGTTAGCCGTTCTTCACACGTTGCTTACTCTGGCAGTGGCGTTGTGGCCGCTGTGGGAACCTGATCATGCATTAATCTACCCGTTAAGTGGTGCGCTACTGCTGTTGGCACTTTGCTGGGGGCTGCCGAGTATTTTTGTCTGGTTAAGAGCTGGTGCCGTGATGCCAGTGGCGCTACTTCCTTTATGGTCAACGGCGGACGCTATCCCTGATGGCACGCTGCGAGTGACAGTGCACGATGTAGGTCAGGGGCAGTTGGTTGAGCTACGTAGTTCCCATTACCGTTTGTTGTACGATACTGGGCCGCGCTTTCAGACGGGGTTCATGCCGCTTCAAGCGCTATGGGCCCCTGACCAGCATTTCGAACAGGTGATCGTCAGTCATGCTGATAGCGATCATGCAGGTGGTGTGAGTGCGTTAGTGGATGACCATCGCGTTGAGCATTGGTATGCCCCGTTGGGGGAAACGTTACCCATACCCACCGACACCTGCCAGCGTGGACAAACGTGGCAGCGTGATGGCGTGACTTACCGATTTTTATGGCCACCGGCTGGCCCGACACAATATTCAGCCAATGATCGTTCCTGCGTGCTGGAGGTAAGTGTAGGAGAGCAACGTCTTCTGATTACTGGTGATGTTAGCCGTGATATCGAAAGGCGGTTTTTACGCGACATTAATTTACCCGTGAGCGTGCTAGTTGCCGGGCACCACGGTAGCCTCACCAGTTCCGGCGTTCAGTTTGTGCAGCATACGTCGCCGCAACATGTAATATTCAGCGCTGGACGCAACAACCCCTTTCATCATCCGGTAGATACCGTAGTTCGTCGTTTTAACCGGCAGGAGAGCTGCCTATGGAATACGGGGCATGATGGAGCGCTGCGTTTCTGGCTTAAGGAGGATCAGCCAGTACTTGTCAAACCGACTCGGCGGCTATCGGTTCATACGAAGCGGTGTTGAAGCGCTGCGCCATAAGGTAGAATTCAGCGCATTGCACACTATTGCCGGGAGCGCGTGTGACTGATTCAGGTTGGATTCTCTATAAAAGACTGCTGGGCTACGTAAAACCGCATTGGCGGGCATTTGCCATGGCGGTCGCAGGGTTCGTGGTGTATGCCGCTTCAAGCACGGCACTGGCGGAAATGATGAAACGCCTGATCGACGGCATTCAGAACCCCGATGCCGCTTTCCGTCTATTTTTACCGTTGTTTGTTGTGCTCATGTTTGCCGCGCGTGGGCTTGGCACCTTTTTAAGCACTTACTATATGGCCTATGTGGGCCGCTATGTGATCCATACATTACGCTGTGATGTGTTTGGTCATTTGCTGCGTCTTCCGGGCCGTTTTTTTGATCATCACTCAAGTGGTCATCTGGTATCACGGGTGACTTACCACGTAGAACAGGTTGCGGGTGCGGCTACCAACGCGGTGACGGTTATTCTGCGTGAAGGCCTGTTTGTGGTGGGGCTAATTGGCTATCTGCTCTGGACGAACTGGATGCTGACTCTGCTGTTTTTAGGCATAACGCCAATTATTGCCGCGGTCGTGAGTTATGTCAGCAAGCGGTTTCGGCGTATTTCAAAGCGTATTCAAAGCTCAATGGGGGATGTCACCCATGTGGCGTCTGAAGCTCTCGCGGGGTATCGCGTGGTACGCACCCATGGCGCTGAGGCCTATGAAACCAAGCGTTTTACGCGTGTCAGCGAAGAAAATCGCAAGCAGAGTATGAAAGAAGCGATGACTCGGGCGATAAGCTCTCCGGTCATCCTCATGCTGGTGGCCATATCCATGGCGCTACTGGTATGGCTCGCCATGGCGCCTTCACTGATGGCCAATATGACGCCGGGCGAATTTGTCGCGTTTATTACCGCGGCCGCCTTGATGATTAAGCCGGTACGTCAGCTCACCGAGATCAACAGTGAAATTCAAAAGGGTATTGCAGCGGCGGCCGAGCTGTTTGGGCTAATGGATCTGGCGCCCGAACAGGATACGGGGCAGCACGCACCTGAGCGCTTGAGCGGTGAGCTTCGTATTGATAATGTCAGTTTTCGTTATGCAGACGACCAGCCGGAAGTGCTGCACAACATCGATCTCAAGGTCTCACCTGGGGAACTGGTGGCCATTGTGGGCCGTTCAGGAAGCGGTAAATCAACCTTGGTAAGCCTGTTGCCGCGTTTTTATCGGCCAAGCGAAGGGCGCATTTTAATTGATGGCATAAATATTGATGAGTATGCGCTAGGGCCATTGCGCCAGCAGATTGGCCTGGTTTCTCAGCAAGTGACATTATTTAACGCAACGATTGCCGACAACATTGCGTATGGGGCTGCTAACCCGGACCGTCAGGCCGTAGAGGCGGCTGCCAAGGCTGCCTATGCCAGTGAGTTTATCGAAAAAATGCCCCAAGGCTATGTAACCGTGGTGGGCGAAAACGGGGTAATGCTGTCGGGTGGTCAGCGCCAGCGTTTGGCCATCGCCCGGGCAATCTTCAAAGATAGCCCACTATTGATTCTGGATGAAGCGACGTCTGCGCTGGATACAGAATCCGAGCGCTACATTCAAAAGGCGCTGGAGTATGTCTGCAAAGGGCGTACCACACTGGTAATTGCCCACCGGCTGTCAACGATTGAACGGGCGGATCGAATCCTGGTTATGGATCAGGGGCGAATCGTCGAACAGGGTACTCATCAGACGCTTTTGGCAGCGGGCGGCGCCTATGCGGCACTGCATCAGCTACAGTTTCAGGACACGCCATGACGCTGGCTCAGCGCTGGTTGAAAGGGGCCTATCACGATAGCTCCTGGCTTATGCCACTACGCCCTTTAGGCGCACTTTATCAGCGTATGATGGCACGGCGCGAAGCAGCCTATCAAAGCGGTAAGAAAACCACGTGGCGCGCGCCCGTCCCCGTCATTGTGGTGGGTAATATTACCCTGGGGGGAACGGGGAAGTCGCCGCTGGTTGCCTGGCTGGGCCGTTGGCTTGTCACGCAGGGCTGGTCGCCGGGGGTTGTCACCCGTGGCTATGGGGGCAAGGCTGAGCATTATCCGCTTCATGTAACGGCGAGCACCGAGCCTTCGCAAAGCGGTGATGAGCCGGTCATGCTGGCCCAGCAAACCGGCTTGCCGGTGGTGGCGGACCCTAAGCGCTCACGCGGTGCGCAGGCGCTGATAGATGCTGGCTGCAATATCATTTTAAGCGATGACGGGCTGCAGCATCTGGCGCTGGAGCGAGATATCGAGCTTGTAGTCATTGATGGGGCACGAGGCCTGGGTAATCAGCGGTGTCTACCTGCCGGGCCGCTGCGTGAATCGTCGCGTCGTCTGGAAAGTGTCGATGCGGTCATTGTTAACGGTGAGCCGCGCCAGTCGCTGCCGGTTAGCTCCACGCCCATGCAGCTGATGCCGGTATGCTGGCGGCGTTTAAGTAATAGTGAACGCCTCCCTCTGACGCCGCTGCCGTTTAGCCTGCCCGCCTTCGGTGTGGCTGGTATCGGGCACCCCGAACGATTTTTTACCACACTACGCGCGTTAGGTGTTGAGGGTGAAATGCGCCCGCTGGCAGATCATCAGCATTTCAATGCCGATATCTTTGCTGCGGCTCAACAGCGGCCTGTCGTGATGACGGCAAAAGACGCCGTAAAATGTATGGAAGTTGCACCACCCAACAGTTGGGTATTGGAAGTGGAAGCCGTGCTTCCGCTAGAATTTGAACACTGGCTGACAGCCAAACTGTCGGCTTTATCCTGAAGGGGATGTACGCATGGATAAGGAATTGCTGGCAATGCTGGTCTGCCCATTGTGTAACGGCAAGCTCAAATATGATCGCGAGGCGCAGGAGCTGCGTTGCCATTATGACGGCCTGGCCTATCCCATTCAGGAAGGTATTCCCGTTATGCTGCCTGAAGAGGCCCGGGTAATGGACGCTGATGAAAAACTGTCGTCATCGCCGGGACGCACGGGAGACGCATAATGACGTTTCCTGTTTTTACCGCCGTTGTGCCAGCGCGCTATGGGTCTACGCGACTGCCTGGCAAGCCGCTGCTTGAGATAGCCGGTGAGCCCATGGTGGCCCACGTATGGCGGCGTGCCTGCCAAAGCCAGGCGAGTCGCATTGTAGTTGCCACTGACGACACGCGCATTCGTGATGCGATGCTTCCCTATGGAGCAGAAGTTGTCATGACCCGGGCTGAGCATCCCTCTGGCACTGATAGGCTTGCTGAAGTTGCTCAACTGCTTGGGCTACCCGATGACGAGCTGGTGGTTAATGTTCAGGGTGATGAGCCGTTAATTCCTCCTGCGTTAATCGATCAGGTGGCATTGCGCCTTGCAGAAGATAAAGAGGCGTCTATCGCCACCCTGGCAGAACCTATCAGCGATGTAGACTCGCTGTTCAATCCCAATGTGGTCAAGGTGGTGCGTTCATTAGAGGGCAGGGCACTGTATTTTTCCCGGGCGCCTATTCCTTGGGATCGTGAGCAGTTCAAGCAAATGCCTACACTGCTTGAAACCGATGCATGGCTTCGCCATATCGGCATTTATGCGTATCGCGCGAGCTTTCTGGCGGCTTACTGTGACTGGCCAGCGTCAACGCTTGAGCAGTTAGAGCAACTTGAACAGTTGCGCGCCTTGCAGCACGGTCATTTGATTCAAGTGGCGCTGGCATGCGAGGTCAATCCAGCGGGTGTTGATACCCAGGAAGACCTCGACCGAGTGCGCGCCTTGTTAACGCCCTCCGGTTAACGGCACTTTCCAGCTAGCTGATGCTCGCCGTTTTTCTTAAGAACCGGTTTTTAACAGCTGGTTTTTAATAACTGGTTTTAACAATCAGGTTTAACGTGCTCATTATTACGTACAAGGAAACGCTTTGTGACGCGGGTACTTTTCGTCTGTTTGGGTAACATTTGTCGTTCGCCCATTGCAGAAGGCGCTTTTCGCCAGGCATTGGAAGACGCCGGAATGGGTGATCAGGTGACTATCGATTCCTGCGGTATCGGAAATTGGCATGTAGGCAAGGCGCCAGACCCGCGCGCTCAGGCCGCAGTCGTGCGTCGGGGTATCGATCTAAGTCAGCTACGTGCCCGGCAGCTAACAACAAAGGATTTCTTGGACGCTGACTACGTACTGGGCATGGACCGCGATAATCTTCAAGCCATGCGCGCGTTGAGACCAGCGGGCAGCCAGGCGCATGTGGGGCTTTTCCTGGATTTCGCGGGAACGCCGGAGGCGGAAGTGCCGGACCCTTATTATGGTGGCGAGCAGGGTTTTGAAACCGTGCTGGATATGATCGAAGCGGCTTCTTTGGGGTTAATTGAGCATTTAAAGGTGAATGGTGTTGATTAATCATAAAACGATACCGGTCATTAAGTCGGATGCCGACCTCACGTTGTCCAACACGCTGCGCCTGCCCTGTATTGCCGAGCATTATGCCGAACCTCGCACGCTTAATGCACTACGCCATACGCTTGCCGAAGCCGAGCGTCAGCAGTGGCCGGTGACGTTGCTGGGAGGCGGAAGTAACGTTTTATTGCCGCTTGAACTACCAGGGCTTGCCATACGCCCGATATTGAATCAGTGGTGGCTTGCGTATGAAGGCGATGAGGTGTTGGCCCATGTAGGTGCCGGGGTTAACTGGCATGCGTTGGTGCTTGGCGTGGCTGCCCGCGGTTTCTGGGGGATCGAGAACCTGGCGCTCATTCCTGGTGACTGCGGTGCCGCGCCGGTGCAGAATATCGGTGCCTATGGCGTCGAGCTCTCCGATAACCTGCATGCGGTGCAGGTAATGGATTTGGCAACGGGTCACATACGTTGGCTTAGCGGCGCTGAATGCGCGTTTGGCTATCGCGACAGTATTTTCAAGCGTGAGCTAAATGAACGTGTGGTTATTACCCGGCTGGTTCTCCGGCTTTCAAGATGGCCAGCGCCCAAGCTGCACTATGGCGATCTGGCATCACGGCTGAATGACGCACCAACGCCCATGGAAGTGGCCAACGCCGTTTCAGCTATTCGGCAGGAAAAACTGCCAGACCCTCGTCAGTTGGCTAATGCCGGCAGCTTTTTTAAAAATCCTGTTATACCTGCAAGCCAAGCTCAAAAGCTATTGAGCTATTACCCGGAAATGCCGCATTTTCCTCAAGAGAAAGGTCTGACCAAGTTGGCGGCAGGCTGGCTAATTGATCAGTGTGGTTTGAAAGGCGTGCGTGAGGGTGCCTTTGGTGTGCATGAGCGCCAAGCGCTGGTTTTGGTGCACCACGGAGGCGGTGATCGTCAGGGGCTGCTGGACTTTGCCTGCCGTATTGTTGAGCAGGTTAGCGCACGGTTTGACGTGCTACTTGAGCCCGAGCCGCGCGTGATTCAGCCATAGCGGCTGATAGCTTTATATTACCTCATAAAAAAACCCCGCCTAAGCGGGGTTTTCGTACCTGTGGGCAACTACTCTTTACCCGCTTCCTGCTGCTGCTTGCGTAGCTCGCGTGGGTCATTATGTGCCCGACGACGGCGACGGCGAGCCACAGGCGTCTCTTGTGCCGCAGGTTCGTTGGTTTTCACCATAGATTCATTGGTTTCCACCACAGATTCATTGGTTGCGGTTACCGTAGCCTCTGCCTTGGCTGTCTCGGGCAGCTTCTCTTCACTCGCTGGTTGGGCGACTGATTCCTCTGCTGTGGGCTGCGGCTCGGACGGCTCTTCAACCACCTGTGACGCAGTTGCTTCGCCCGTCAGGGGGGGGGCTTCTGCCGCTTGAGCGTCTTCGCTCGACGCAGATACAGGAGCGGTAGTGCTTTCAGCCAGTTCTGTCGGTGAAGGCGCAAGCGTTTTATCTGTTTCACTGCCTGCATCCGCTACCTGCTGAGGCATGACATCCGCATCTCCTGTCTCGATTTGAGCGCTGGCCTGCGGTTTTTCATCCGCTGGTTGCTCAGTCGGGGCAGTATCCACCGCTTCTGGTGCGTTCTCAATCGAGCGCGGCGGCAGGGCTTCCTGGTCGGAGGTTGTGTCAGCAGTCGCTGGCTGAACTTGCGTATCAGCCTGCGCTATGCTTGGCTGAGTGGCTTTTTGCGTTTCGCCTGTATCTGCAGCGGGTTCCTGGGCAGCTGCTATGGGTGTCGCGGCTTCATCCTGTACCTTTTGCGTATGGTTGCTTTCAGCTAGCGACGGCTGAGTCCGGGCCTCTGAGTCCGTCACGTCCGGCGTATCCTGCTTGGTTTCCGTTGCTTGGGTTTCAGTAGCCTGGATTTCAGCCGAATGAGCTTCGGGAACTTGAGCTTCCTCTACCGGCGTTTCAGTAGCCTTGCCTTTTGCAGGCTGATTATCGGCGGACGGCTCGTCTGCACGCTTGGCTCCTGATGGCTCAGCATCGACCAGCGACGTCTCAGGCATTGTTTGCTGCGCTGGTGTCTCGACGCTCGCCGACTCCTCAGGTGTCTGCGCTTGGAGCTTTAGCTGCTCAGCTTCGGCCTGCGGGTTCACGGCCTGCTTACGTGAACGGTTGCGCGGATTGTTGCGCGTCCGTTTCGGCTTGCCATCGTCTTTGGCAACGGGCTGCTCGGCATCGTTGGGCGAAGCTTCTTTGGACGGTTTGGCATCTACCGGTTTGCTATCTTGAGCGCTGCGCTGAGTGTCGCGGCTGGTATCACGCCGAGACTCTTTTTGGGGCGCTTTGCTTGGCGCGTCACGATTTGCTTCTTTGGCTACCGGAGCATCCTTCTGGCGGTTGCCTTTGGATGTATTATCCGCCGCTTTAGCGTCTTCCTGCTGCGGATGGCGACGCCGATTGCGGGTGCGGCTCGGGCCGTTACGCTTATCATTGGTGTCATCGCTTGCGCTTTGCGGCTGGCTGCTGAGCTGCTCGGTCTTAGCGTTCTCGCTGCGTTCGCTACGCGCCGGGCGCTGCCTCTCGCTATTGGGCTGGGTAACACGTTGGCTGGCTCGCTCAGCGGATTTGCGAGGCGGGGTGGCTGCCTCTGGCGTGTTAGGTGTTGTCTTTGCAGTGCTTGTATCATCGCCGCCCAACAATTTGGCAAATCCACGGATAAAACGGCCAATAACGCTGGGCTGTTCATCTGGGCTTTCGGCAGTAGCAGACGCTTCTGCGGCTTTGGGCGCAGGCTCTTCGGTTTGCAGCGATGCCGGAGCGGGTGCATTGTGCGCAATGCTTTTAACCGCGGCTTCGGCACGCTGCGTAGGCGGTGCAAAGCTTGGGTCGGGTTCCTTGCCTACCTCAGTATGGGTAGACAGCTCAAAGCTGGACAACGTCTGGCTGTCATCTTCATCCAGGTGGTCGTCGCGCAGACGCTGTACATCGTAATGCGGCGTATCCATCTCCGGATTAGGCAGCAGCACCACGCGCACGCCCTGGCGTGACTCAATATCCGCCAGTACGCTGCGCTTTTCATTGAGCAGGTACGTGGCCACCGGCACCGGCAGAATGGCGCGGATCTGGGCGCTACGCTCTTTCATTGCCTCTTCTTCGATAAGGCGCATGATCGAGAGCGAAAGGGAGCGTACATCGCGGATGGTGCCCTGGCCATTACAGCGCGGGCAGACCACGCCGCTGGTTTCACCCAACGAAGGACGCAGACGTTGACGAGACATTTCCATCAGGCCAAAACGCGAAATACGGCCAATCTGTACGCGAGCACGGTCAAGCTTCAAGGCATCGCGCATGCGATTTTCAACTTCACGCTGATTGCGTGCCGGGCCCATATCGATAAAGTCGATCACCACCAGGCCGCCAATATCGCGCAGGCGTAGCTGGCGAGCAATTTCATCGGCCGCTTCAGAGTTGGTTTGTAGGGCGGTTTCTTCGATATCACTGCCGCGAGTCGCCCGAGCGGAGTTGATATCAATCGAGACCAGCGCTTCGGTATGATCGATAACAATCGAGCCGCCGGAGGGAAGTTTTACTTCGCGCTGATAGGCCGTTTCGATCTGTGATTCGATTTGGAAGCGCGAGAAAAGCGGCACTTCGTCAGCATAAAGTTTGATTTTCTGCTGGTAGGAGGGCATGACTTGGCGAATAAAGCCCAGCGCTTCAGCATGAATCTCGGGGCTATCGATAAGTACTTCGCCGATATCCTGGCGCAGGTAGTCGCGCATGGCCCGGATAATGACGTTGGATTCGCGGTAAATCAGGAACGGCGCGGGACGCTTGGCTGCTTCGGTGGTAATCGATTCCCATACCTGAACCAGATAGTCCAGATCCCATTGAAGCTCTTCGGGATTACGGCCAATGCCTGCCGTGCGCACGATCAGACCCATCTTGTCGGGCACGGTCAGTTGACCCATGGCGTCTTTCAACTGGCTGCGCTCTTCGCCCTCAATGCGTCGGGAAATGCCGCCTGCCCGAGGGTTGTTGGGCATTAAAACCAAGAACCGGCCCGCAAGGCTGATAAAGGTAGTAAGGGCCGCACCCTTGTTGCCACGCTCCTCTTTATCTACCTGAACGATGACTTCCTGACCCTCTTTAAGCACTTCTTTAATGCTCGGCCGGCCGGAAACGTCCTTGATGAAGTATTCGCGGGCAATTTCCTTAAGGGGAAGAAAGCCGTGACGCTCTGCGCCAAAGTCGACAAATGCCGCTTCAAGGGAGGGTTCTACCCGGGTAATTTTACCGCGGTAGATATTGGCTTTTTTCTGTTCGCGGGCCCCGGACTCGATATCCAGATCGTACAGGCGTTGTCCATCAACCAGCGCGACCCGAAGCTCTTCGGGTTGGGTCGCATTGATAAGCATCCGTTTCATGTTGTCTCACATAGCATTGCGTACCGGCAAACCGCCTAAGGGATAACGTAGACGAATCGCGGGTGCTGCGTGCTTGTGCTCGGCGCATGGTTATGCTGACGCGGCAAGCCGGGAAGGCGTTATTACCGACCCGGCTGACAGGTTGAGTACGTGGCGGAGGCAGGACGTGTTTCGGTGGCTGTCACGTCCATCCGGCCCTGCTGACACCGCCTACACCTAGCATTCTTCGATTCGTCCACGCTGGCCGCCGGCACAGCGTTGAACTTGTCGCCAAGCGCAAGCCAATTCCTTGTGACAACAAGGAAGGGCTGCGCTGGGCGTAGCGTTTTATTCAGCAATTGCTTGCCGTGATCGGCGAAGCATTAGCAAATCTGTCGTCGTCATGCCGCGACAGAATGACTGCATTTTTAATACGTTTGGATGCGGCCAATGCGTACACTGACGCCGCTTCTCATGCTCAGGCCTGCGTGTTGGTCGGGCAGGCGCTTTAGCTAAACGCGGCATTAACGCTTGTGAAAACAGTAATACGTAACAAGCTGTCCGCGCTTAGCGAGTGAACGTTCCGGAATATAACAGTAAAGACAACCACCAGCAATTGACGCAATGCCCTTGGCTCTACGCTAGAATGCGGTTTTTAGTCTGGCATCATAGAGACAAAGCAGGAGTACGCGTTAATGGCCGAAGGGCGTGAAGTGCAGTGGGTGGATATCGCCCCGGAACAGGCAGGTCAGAGAATTGACAATTTTTTGATGACGCGTCTGAAAGGTGCTCCCAGAGCCCTGATATATCGCATCGTGCGAAAAGGTGAGGTTCGCGTTAATAAAAAGCGCGTCAAGGTGGACTATCGGCTACAGGCGGGTGATTTGGTGCGCGTGCCGCCACTGCGCCTGGCGCCCCGTGAGGCGGTGAAAGAGGTTAGCGATAACCTGCGTGATGTTCTGGTGGGCAGCGTAATCATGGAAGGCCCGGACTGGATGGTGCTCAACAAGCCTTCTGGCCTTGCCGTACACGGTGGCAGCGGGGTGAAGATCGGCTTGATTGAAGCCTTGCGTCAAGTACGTGACGATCTCAGCTTTCTAGAGCTTGTTCACCGTCTTGACCGTGACACCTCCGGCTGCCTGCTGCTGGCCAAGTCCCGTGAAGCACTGCTTACACTCAACGAGTCACTGAAAAAGCATGGTATGGACAAGCGCTATCTGGCGTTGGTCAGTGGCCGTTGGCCTGCACGTAAAACCTATGAAAGTGCGCGGCTTGACCGTTTTGAGGCGGGTAACGGTGAGCGTCGAGTGCGGGTTGATCCCAACGGTAAGGTATCGCGTACCCATTTTGCCGTGGTGGAAACCTTCGAGAAGGCCACGTTAATTGAAGCAGAGCCTGTGACCGGGCGTACTCACCAGATACGCGTGCATGCCGCCCATGCAGGTCATGCGTTGCTTGGCGATGACAAGTATTCCACTCGGGAAAGTACTCACCTGACCCAGCAGTTGGGCGTTAGTCGCCTGTTTTTGCATGCGCGCGCGCTAACCTTTCCAGAGCCTACCAATGGCCGCCCGGTCACCGTCAAGGCGCCGCTGCCGGACGTGCTGGAAGATGTGCTCAAGCGCGCGCGGCGATAACGTAGGCGTATTCGGAGTAAGGAGTGACCATGCGCTATGAGCTGATTATTTTTGACTGGGATGGCACGCTGATGAATTCAGTGCCGAAAATTGTTGCCTGCATGCAGGCTGCGGCTTTAGAAGCCGAATGGGGCGAACTTGAGGTGGCGGCGATTGAGGATATTATTGGTCTTGGTCTGCCTGAGGCCATTGCCAAACTCTGCCCAGGGATCGGTCCGGCGCAGGCCGAGCGCTTGCGTCAGCGCTACTCGCATCATTTTGTGTCTGGAAATACGACGCCTATGCCGTTTTTTGAAGGTATTGAGGCTCAGGTGGCACGCCTGCGAGAACGTCCGCGGCAACGCTTGGCGGTCGCCACAGGAAAGAGTCGCCGCGGGCTTGATCGGGTGTTTGCCGAAACCGGCAGTGGTGCCTGGTTTCATGCCAGCCGCACGGCCGATGAGACACGCTCCAAACCGCATCCGCAGATGCTTAGTGAAATTCTCCATGAGTTGAGTGTGCCTGTAGAGCGGGCGGTAATGGTAGGTGACACTGAATACGATCTGGAAATGGCAAGAGCCATTGGCATGGACCGTGTAGCGGTTACCTACGGTGTGCATACACCGTTGCGGCTGGCGGCAAGCCAGCCCAAATGGGTGGCTCACAATGTTGAGCAGCTCTTTGACTGGCTTAATGGATAAGTGACAAGAAGGCGTGCAAGTAGTCTTGTCTACGCCTTTCTGAACTCTAAAAAGGATGAACTATGAGTGATGATCCACGCCGCGATGGCATAGGTGGGCATGAGCGTCCTGCGGATAACCATTCAAAGGCAGATCGCTGGACACAAGGGCCCGATATGTCGACTTATCAAAGCGCGCCTGAGATGCCAGGAAAGGCTGGGGACAGTGCCGAGACACTTCGCGAGCGACAGCGCCTGGCCCAGATAGAGATGATGGACCGCTGGGTGGGCGGCGTGCTCACAGAGCAGCGCCGGTCACGTCGCTGGAAGCTGTTTTTTCGCCTCATCATATTGTTTCTGGTGTTGTCGCTTATCGCGGCGGTTGTCTATAGCGCCTTCTGGGCCGGGTCAGGTGGCGCGGCTCCCATGCAGCGTCACTTGGCCATTGTAGAGGTCAAAGGTGTGATTGCCAGTGATGCGCCGGCCAATGCTGAGCGGATCATCAAGGGCCTGGAGCGCGCCTGGGATTCCGAAAACGCATCAGCCATTGTCCTGCATATTGATAGTCCTGGCGGTAGTCCCGTGCAATCACAGCGCATTTATGCCGAGATCATGCGCCTTCGTGAGCAGGGCGATAAACCTATCCTGGCGGTAATTGAGGATATTGGCGCTAGTGGGGCTTATTATATTGCCTCAGCAGCCGATGAAATCATCGCTTCACCGGCCAGCCTGGTCGGCTCTATCGGAGTTATCTACGCAAGTTTCGGGTTTCAGGATGCCATTAGCCAAATAGGCATTGAACGGCGTGTGTTGACCGCGGGCGAAAACAAGGCGTTTCTCGACCCCTTTCAGCCGCTTGATGAAGGGGCGGAAGCGTTTTGGGAAAGCGTTTTAACCCAAACCCATCAGCAGTTTATTAACGACGTTCGTGCTGGGCGTGGTGACCGGTTAAGCGATCAGTCGGATATATTTTCAGGGCTTATCTGGAGTGGCGAACAGGGGCTTGAGCTAGGCCTGGTTGATCATTTGGCAAGCCTTGAAGAGGTGGCTCGTGATCTGGTAGGTGAAGCGAGCTGGGAAGATTATACGCCGCGCCTTGATCCCTTTGATCGACTGACGCGACGGTTTACGCAAATGGCGGCAGAAACGCTAGGCCTTACGGTTTCCAACTCGCCGCTGCGCTATCAGGCCCAGTAGGCGGTACCAGGCGCTTGTAACTATGCGCCAAGCGGGTCCATCCCCGCTTGGCGTAACATGTCGCAAAGTGCAATCAGCGGTAGCCCTATCAGTGCGTTTGGATCGCGCCCCTCAAGCGCCTCAAATAGCGTAACTCCTAACCCTTCCATACGAAAGCTGCCGGCACTATCAAGTGGCTGCTCAAGCGCCACATAGCGCTCAATTTCATGGTTGGAGAGCTTTCTGAAGACGACATCGAATGGTTCGATGTGCGTGTAGTGGCGCTGTTCGCGTGTGTCGAGAAGGGCTAGGCCAGTCAAGAACGTTACCCGATTGCCTGAAAAGCGCGCCAAATTCGCGCAGGCGCGCTCGGGGGAGTGAGGTTTACCCAGTATATCGCCTTCAAAAAGTGCTATCTGGTCTGAGCCGATAATACAGTGCTCTGGAAAATAGCGCGCCACGGCGTTGGCTTTGCCAAGTGCCAGCCGGTGCACGAGTGCCTTGGGCGATTCGTTGGCCTGTGGCGTTTCATCAATGTCAGGCGAATAGCACTGGTAAGGCAATTGCAGGCGGTCAAGCAGTTCGCGGCGAAAGCGGGAGCTTGACGCTAGTACTAAGGATGCGTTCTGAGCAAGCGGCACACGATGATTCCTATGCAATTAAGAGTCAAAACGAGTGTAGCGAAAGCCAGCGGCCATGCCTAATTGACAGGTTTATGCGAGAAACCATGAAGAATTATGCCGACAGCTTTGACACCAGCGGGGGGAGTGCCTATCATTGCGCGCCTATGTTGACCTCACAACTCCCCAGCCGGGTTGAGCCTTATAAGCTTGCAGCCCGCCGCGAACGACTAGAAGGCTTAGTGGCGCTTGATAAGCTGCCACGGCTTGCCGAAGAGGCAGGTGACCAAACAGGCGACTGCCATGTCGTACTGGAATTTGGTGTAGATGCCCAAGGTCGTCGTGAAATTCGTGGCCATTTGCAAGCGACCCTGGCGTTGCCCTGTCGTCGTTGCCTGGTGCCGCTAAACCAAGACGTGTCCAGTGACTTCCTGCTTGGAATGATCAGCGACGAAGCCTTGGCTGCCGAGCTGCCTGCCAGTCATGAGCCAGTGCTGGTGGAAAATGAACAGCTGGACCTGCTGACGGTCGTTGAGGATGAGCTTATCCTTAGCCTGCCACAGGTGGTCTATCACGATGAGACCGAATGCCATGTCTCGGCGGAGCAGCTGGTCAGCAAAGCAGACGGCGAGGCGGAAGAACCGACGCCGGCCACGAACCCTTTCGCGGTGCTCAATGTCTTGAAAGGCAAAGGCGCTTTGAAAGGCAAAAAGTAAGCACCCATTACCCTACATACCTTGGAGTAAACACCCATGGCAGTTCAAAAGAACCGTAAAACTCGTTCCAAGCGCGGTATGCGTCGTAGCCACGATGCGCTGAGCGCGCCGACGCTGTCTCAGGACAAAGAAACCGGCACTACGCACCTGCGTCACCACGTAGCTGCGGATGGTTTCTACCGTGGTCGCAAGGTGGTTGAGGTATAAGCCTTAACTATCTGCTAAAGCGGCCAAATAGAGTGGGTGCTGCATGCGCCTAGCGATTGATGTGATGGGAGGCGATCAAGGCTCTCGTGCCGTTATCGAAGGCTCTGCAAGAGCAGTGATCGAACATGCTGATCTTGAATTGACTCTGTTTGGCCCGCGTCAGCAAATTATTGCTGAGCTTTCACGCTTGCCGCAGCCTCTGGCTGCGGCAACGTCACGTTTAGTGGTAAGCGATGCACCGTTAAGTATCTCTCAGGCGTCTAGTGCGGCCTGGGCGCTTCGGCACGGGCAGGCCAGTAGCATGGCGTGTATGCTTCGAAGCCTCCGGTTGGGTGAGGCCATTGCAGGGGTAAGCGCGGGTAATACAGCAGCGCTGGTGGCCCTTGCTCGGCGCGAGCTGGGAACGCTTGCAGGTATTTCCCGCCCGGCGATCAGTACCGCCATTCCAGCTCGCCATGGGCGTCGCTGTTACTTGTTGGATCTGGGCGCTAACGTGGACTCGCCAGCGCATCGATTGCTCGACTTTGCGGTTATGGGGGCGGCCATGGCGCAGTGCGTTGATGAGGTTGCTTTACCGCGTGTTGCGCTGCTTAACGTGGGGGCGGAGGCGACCAAGGGAAGCGCCAGCGTACGCGAGGCTGACAGGCTGCTGCGCGAATACCCGGATGCCTCGGCGTTTGCTTACCAAGGGTATGCCGAGGGAGGTGATCTCTTTGATGGTGAGCTGGATGTCGTGATATGTGACGGCTTTGTGGGTAATGCCGTACTTAAATCGAGCGAAGGTTTGACCCGTATGCTGGTTGAGCGTGTTCAGATGGCGTTTGAATCGCGCCTGAGTGGACGCCTGGCAAGCCTACTGGCCAAACCTGTGCTGCGGTATCTCAAGCAAGAGTTAAACCCTGTGCGCTACAACGGCGCGAGCTTGCTCGGCCTGAAAGGTATCGTGGTAAAAAGCCATGGTGGCACTCAGGCAGAGGGGTTTTACTATGCTATCCGGCGCGCGTTGTGTGAAGTAGAGCATAATTTGCCTGCGCGGATGGCAGAACGTTGGAAGCATCATTAGTGGGGATGGCTCGTGCCTATGATATCCAGGGTATTCAATGTTTAGCTGGCGATATCATAAGCGTTAGCACTTTTTTTGCGGGTTATAGCGGGCAGCAGGATGTGCCGATAACCGCGCCTATCGCTCGAATGAGCAAATGCCTACAAGAGCAAAGGTGAACGACATGTCTCAACCCCTTGCCCTCATTTTTCCCGGGCAAGGCTCTCAGCAGCTTGGAATGCTGCGAGAGCTGGCCGAGCGCTACAGTGTGGTGGGAACAACATTTGAGGAAGCTTCGGATGCACTTGGTTACGACTTGTGGAAAGTCGTTCAGGAGGGTCCTGAAGCCACGCTAAATGCAACGGCGTGTACGCAGCCTGCGCTGCTTTCTGCTAGTGTTGCGATTTGGCGAGTATGGCAGGAGCTTGAAGGGCCGCGCCCTACGATAATGGCCGGGCATAGCCTAGGTGAGTATAGCGCCATGGTATGTGCCGGTGTGATGGGCTTTGCCGAGGGTGTTCGGCTTGTTCGCCTACGCGGAGAAGCCATGCAGGAAGCGGTGCCTGCCGGTAAAGGCGCCATGGCGGCCATTCTTGGCCTTGAAGATACGGCCGTAGAGGCAGCCTGCGCGACAGCGGCGCAAGGCGAGATCGTTTCTGCGGTTAACTACAATTCGCCTGGGCAAGTGGTTATCGCTGGCAGTAAAGCGGCCGTTGATAGGGCTATTGTAGCCTGTCAGGAAGCTGGCGCTAAACGCGCAATGGCGCTGCCGGTTTCAGTGCCTTCCCACTGCGAACTGATGCGCCCAGCCGCTGAGCGTCTGGCAGCCGCCATGGAAAGCATTGAGCTTCGAGCGCCGCGCTATACGGTTATTCAAAATGTGGATGCTCAGGCGCATGCCGATGTCAATACGCTGCGTACACGGCTAATTGAGCAGCTTTATCAACCGGTTCGCTGGGCATCGTGCGTTGAAGCCATGGCCGCTCAGTCTGTTAATGTGTTTATTGAGTGCGGTCCTGGTAAAGTGCTGACAGGGCTTAATAAGCGTATCGTTCGCGGAGCCAAAGGCTTGGCGGTGAATGATCCTGACAGTTTGGATGCGGCGCTTGAGTTGGCGCGTGAGGTGCAGTCAAGCGATACCTGATACGCTACAATTTTTTGCTATCCTTGCTTGTGGATACGCTTTAAAAGCAATTAGTTAAAGGCTGAACATTATGACGCAAGAACGCAGGGTTGCGCTCGTTACTGGCGCCAGTCGGGGTATTGGCAGGGCGATTGCTCATGAGCTAGGCCGCCAGGGTCGTATAGTCATCGGAACCGCGACCAGTGAGTCCGGTGCCGGGAAAATCGATGCTGATTTGAAAGAGCAGGGCATTGAAGGTGCAGGGCTTTGCCTTAATGTGACTGATCAAGCGAGCATTGATGAAGTGCTCAAGGGTATTGCGGAGCGCTTTGGTGCACCAACCATCTTGGTCAATAATGCGGGCATCACCCGTGATAATCTGTTGATGCGCATGAAAGAAGATGAGTGGGATTCGGTGATGGATACCAATCTCAAATCAGTCTATCGTGTCAGTAAAGCATGCCTGCGTGGCATGACCAAAGCTCGCTTTGGGCGTATCGTATCGATCAGTTCGGTAGTGGCAACCATGGGTAACCTGGGCCAAACTAACTATGCCGCTGCGAAGGCAGGCATGGAAGGCTTCAGCCGCGCATTGGCGCGAGAAGTAGCTTCTCGTGCAATTACCGTCAATGCTGTGGCGCCAGGTTTTATTGCCACTGATATGACCGAGGCGTTGCCTGAGGCGCAGCATGAGATGCTGCTGAAGCAGATTCCTTTGGCTCGCCTGGGTGGGCCGGAAGAGATCGCCGCCGCCGTGGGTTTTCTTACCAGTGATGCAGCAGGATACATTACCGGTGAGACGCTACACGTGAATGGTGGCATGAATATGCGTTGATGGCCTTAGGCTTAGCGGTTGCGTCTGCCTAAGGGCGTCTATAAACTACCCCGCAGCTTTTGGCTTGCGGTTTCCAAATAGCTGGTTATCAATAACGGCTAATGTGAACGACTGGAGTACGTTGATGAGTACTATTGAAGAGCGCGTGAAGAAAGTTGTGGCAGAGCGCCTGAACGTTAAAGAAGAAGACATCCAGAATAGCTCTTCTTTTACTGAAGACTTGGGTGCTGACTCGCTTGACACCGTTGAGCTGGTAATGGCTTTGGAAGAGGAATTTGATACTGAAATTCCTGACGAAGAAGCAGAAAAGATTACTACGGTTCAAGAAGCCATCGACTACGTAAACGCCCACCAGTAAGGGCAAGTTGATGCATTAAACGAGGGTGTGGTGTTAGCACTCCCCTTAAAAGCCGCCTTTTTATAGGGCGGCTTTTTTGCTTTGTGTATACACAATGAACATGACGCGCATTCTCCGTTATACTAGTCATCTAAATTTCTGCTGCAACTGACCCGGATGGGTCGAGTCACCATGGATGCCTGGAGGAAAGCTAATGGCACGAAGAAGGGTAGTGGTAACTGGGTTAGGCCTGGTGACCCCAGTGGGCAATAGCGTGGATGAAACGTGGGCGAATATTACTGCCGGCAAAAGCGGTATAGCGTCCATTGAGCACTTTGATACAAGTAGCTTCAATACACGCTTTGGCGGTTCGGTTAAGAATTTCGATATTAGCCCTTACCTGAACCCTAAAGAAGCCCGCAAGATGGACCTGTTCATTCAGTACGGCATGGCAGCGGGCGCTCAGGCAATACAGGATGCAGGTATTACCTGCACTGAAGAGAATGCACCGCGTATCGGAGTGGCCATGGGGTCAGGTATCGGTGGTCTGCCCATGATCGAGCATAACCACAATGCATTGAATAAGGGTGGCGCTCGTCGCGTATCACCTTTTTTTGTGCCGGGCTCCATTATCAATATGATTTCGGGCAATCTGGCGATTCAGCATGGCTTTCAAGGCCCTAACATTGCCATTACGACCGCGTGTACCAGCGGAACGCACAATATTGGCTATAGCGCGCGTACCATCGCTTACGGTGATGCTGATGTGATGATTTGCGGCGGCGCTGAAATGGCGACCACACCGCTTGGTCTGGGGGGGTTCTCTGCCGCTCGAGCGCTGTCAACGCGTAATGATAATCCCGAAGCGGCAAGCCGTCCGTGGGATAAAGATCGCGATGGCTTTGTGTTGTCAGATGGTGCCGGCGTGCTGGTACTTGAAGAGTACGAGCATGCGAAGGCGCGGGGCGCGAATATCTATGCGGAACTTGTCGGTTTCGGCATGAGTGACGATGCCTACCATATGACGGCGCCGCCTGAAGATGGCCGGGGAGCCGCGCTTGCCATGAGCAATGCGATTAAAGATGCGCAAATGGACCCTTCCGAAGTCCATTATATCAATGCGCACGGAACCTCCACCGCAGCGGGTGACCTGGCAGAAAGCCGCGCGGTTGAAAATGTCCTGGGTAGTGCAGCCAAAGACGTGGCCGTGAGTTCTACCAAGTCCATGATCGGTCACTTGTTGGGTGCCGCTGGCGCCGTTGAAGCCGTATTCTGTATTCTGGCCATTCGTGATCAGGTCGCGCCGCCTACCATTAACCTGGATAACCCCCAGGAAGGCTGCAACCTGGACTATGTGCCGCATACCGCACGTAATATGCGTATTGATACCGCGCTTTCCAACTCGTTTGGATTTGGTGGCACTAACGGCTCGCTGCTATTCAAAAAGGTGTAGCGCAAGATGACCCTGCCTCGGGTGCCGTTCGATGATCGCGGGCTGGCGTATGGGGACGGCGTATTTGAAACAGTACTGCTGCGTAAGGGAGAGCCGGTGCTTTGGCCCTATCACTTGGCACGGCTGAAGCGAGGGTGCCAGCGTTTAGGTATCCCGATTCCCTCCCAGGAGGCGCTGGCCGCCACTTGGGGAGGGGGCGCCAGTGCAACGCTCGAAGTGTTGAAACTGATAGTTACTCGTGGCAGCGGTGGTAGAGGGTACGCGCTACCCGAAACGCCGGCGCCTCGGTTGTTAAGCCGCCGTACGCCCTTTGCACCTGAGACCGCGCGTTGGCAGGAAGGGGTAACCGTACGGCAGTGTCGTTTACGCTTGGGGCATCAGCCTGTCTTGGCAGGTATCAAGCATTTAAACCGGCTTGAAAACGTTCTGGCCCGTCAAGAGTGGCAGACACCGAACATCGCCGAAGGCCTGCTTGCCGATGCTCACGGACAGTTGATCGAAGCAACCAGCATGAATGTGTTCTGGCAGCAACAGGGTTGCGTGTTTACACCACGGCTTGATAAATGTGGCGTGGCCGGGACGCTGCGTGCTGCGTTGATCAGCCAGGGGGTGGTTAGGGAGGCGGATGTCTCGCTTGAGGCTACCCCCTCGGTTGAACGACTCTGGGTGGCCAACTCGGTCCAGGGTGTATGGCCTGTTACGGCGTTGTTATCTGAAGATGGCGTCTGCCTTAAGCGCTGGCCGCAAAATGCGTCAGACAGATTTCAAACAGTGGCGCACCAACTGTTGGGTTACGTGTCGCAATAAGCTCCTTTTGTGTTGAGGTGATATGTTGAAACGGTTAATGGCCGCTCTAGGTATTTTTCTGGTACTAGGTGCTGCCGCTGTAGCGGGCGGCTATTTTTATTGGCAAAACCGTTTGCAAGCGCCGTTGGCACTGGAAGAACCAGAGCTTTACCAGGTACCTGCTGGTGCGGGTTTTAATCAAGTGGTCGTTCAGTTGGAAGAGCAGGGAGTCATCGATGATGCCTGGGCATTTCAATTGTTGGCTCGGGTACATCCTGAGCGTGTGCCGCGTCTTCGGGTTGGTGAATATCAGTTGACGCCCGGCATGAGCGGGTTGGAGATGATTGCGTTGCTGGGTAGCAACAATGTGGTGACCTACCCGCTAACGCTTCCGGAAGGACGTACGTTCAGTCAGCTGCGTACACTACTCAATAATGCTCCCAAGCTTGAACATCGCACGGCTGATATGAGTGATGAAGAGATCATGGCGCTGCTGGATAGAGAGGGCACATTTCCGGAGGGGTGGTTTTTTCCTGATACCTACCGCTATCACCTGGGAATGAGCGATGTGGATATCCTGCGCCAGGCGCTGGCGCGTATGGAACATATTCTGGATGAAGTATGGGCATCGCGCGCGGAGGATTTAACCATTGATTCGCCTTATGAGGCGCTGATAATGGCCTCGCTGATCGAGCGAGAGACCGGTGCTCCGGAAGAACGTCGTGAAATTGCCGGTGTTTTTAAGCGGCGCATGGAGCAGGGAATGCGCCTGCAAACCGATCCTACCGTTATCTACGGTATGGGCGAGCGTTATGAGGGGCGTATCACCCGTGCCGATTTGCGCGAAGCAACGCCTTACAACACCTATGTAATTAACGGTATGCCCCCCACGCCGATTGCCATGCCGGGTAGAGCCTCGCTGGAAGCGGCCGTTAACCCGTTACCTGGAGAGACGCTCTACTTTGTTTCTCGAGGGGATGGTACGCACCATTTTTCACGGACACTGCGTGAGCACAATAATGCAGTGAATCGTTACATCCGCAATCGTTGATATCAGACGTTACGTTTTATGAAGTTTATCTCAATGCTGTATGCGTTGATTAAGGGATCGCAATGACTAAGCGGGGACGCTTTATTACCCTGGAAGGTGGGGAAGGTGTAGGCAAGTCCACCAATATGGCGTTTGTAGTTGCATCGCTTGAGGCGCAGGGTATTGAGGTGGTAAGCACACGGGAACCGGGTGGTACGCCGCGCGCCGAAGCGATTCGGGCGCTGCTCCTGGACCCGAGCCCTCAAGAGCCGCTGCATACCGACGCCGAGCTTTTATTGATGTTCGCCGCGCGTGCCCAGCATCTGGCTGAAAAAATCGTGCCTGCTCTCAAGCGGGGCGTGTGGGTGGTATGTGACCGCTTTACCGACGCCACCTTTGCTTATCAGGGCGGCGGGCGAGGTGTGGCGGTTGAGCGTATCGCCCAGTTGGAGGCGTTCGTTCAGCAAGGACTGGCGCCTGATCTGACACTGCTTCTAGATATGCCGTTAACCGCGGCTCAAGCGCGCCTTGAGTCGCGGCTGAGCAGTCAAAAAGAGCAGCGCGACCGGTTCGAGCAAGAGCAGGGCGGTTTCTTTCAAGCGGTTCGTAATGCTTATTTAGCCCGTGCCAGTGCCGAGCCCAACCGTTTTGCATTGATTAATGCTCATCAGGCGTTAGCCGATGTGCAGGCAGATATTGACCGTGTGGTTGCCAGCCGGGTGGCGCAATGGCGCTAAGCGGCGTACTGCCCTGGCACGCAGCTACTTGGCAGCAGTTGGTGCGCCTGGCTGACGAGGGGCGTATGCCCCACGCCATCTTGCTCAGCGGCGCACATGGGGTGGGAAAACAACAGCTGGCTGAAGCACTAATCGCACGTACGCTGTGTGCTAGCCCGCAGAGCAGTTCGGCATGCGGGCATTGTCATAGCTGTTCCATGCTGGCTTCGGGATACCATCCTGATCTGATGCGTGTCTCCCCTGAGGAGGGCAAGCGTCAGATACGCATCGATCCTATCCGTGAGGTGAATCGGTTTGTATCCCAAACGGCCCAGCAGGGTGGCTATCGGGTCATTTTAGTGTCACCGGCAGAAGGCATGAACGTGGCGGCCGCCAACGCGTTACTTAAAAGCCTCGAAGAGCCGGGGGCAAAAACGCTGTTTATCCTGCTTTCTGATGTGCCATCGCGCATGCTGGCGACCATTCGCTCCCGCTGCCAACAATGGCCGCTTTCCAGTGTGGCGTTCGAGGCATGCCGTGGCTGGTTGATTGAAAAGCTGGGTAGCCAGGATGAGGCGCATTTCTGGTGGCAGGTATCGGGTGGCTTGCCACTTTTGGCCGTTGAGCTGGCCTCGCCTGAAGAGCGGGCGCTACGCCATCAGATTCATGACTGCTTTGAGCAGTTGGTGCGTGGTGCAGAGCCGGTGTCAGAGGCGGCAAGACTCGACCGCCAAGCGATTGACGCTATCCTGTGGTACGGTATCGCCTGGCTTGAAGATCTGATTCGCCTGGGTATTTCAGGTAATGCAAAAACGCTGCATAACCCCGATTTAGAGCCCCTTTATCGTCAGGCAGTGAAGAACGGCCGCGTTCAGGATTGGTTCCGCTTATTGGATTATGCCCGTGAACAGCGCCGCCTTCTGGCCGTAGGGGCTAATCCTAATCCGCAGCTGGTGTTAGAAGCCTGGCTGGTACGCTGGGCGGCACTGCTGCGTTCATAGTTTATGGGGTGCGAGGTTGCTATGAGTGTCCAGAAAGCCTTTGCCATACACGTGCCTGATGTTGCCACTCTGCAGGCAGCCTATATGTCATTTTTAGAGCGCGGCGGACTATTTGTGCCTACCCTGACGCCTCATGAGCTAGGCAGCCAAGTGCATTTGTTGCTCACCCTGCCGGGTGAGGGTCAGTCAATTGAGGTGGCGGGCGAGGTGGTATGGATCTCACCAGAGAATGTCGCCGACCAGCGTACGCCAGGCATTGGTGTTCACTTCAGCCTGCAAGATAGCTTCCTCTGCGAGCGCATTGATGCGCTGCTCAAGGGCCAGGACGCTCAAGTTCCTTCGTACACACTTTAAACCACACGCCTTTACCCCCATTTTTGTCGAGACGTTCATGTTTGTTGATTCGCACTGTCATTTGGATCGTTTGTCTGAACATACCCACCAAGGTGATGTGGCTGCCACGCTTGAGGCGGCGCGCACGGCAAACGTCAGCCAGTTCCTGGCTATTTCCGTTACCCTGGATGATATGCCGGGGCTTGCCGCTATTGCCCGCGATCACCATGATGTCGTCATTTCGGCAGGCCTTCATCCGCTACATACGCCGGCCATTGAACCTAGTGTTACCGATATACAAGAGGCGGCTGAGCAGTACGGTGCCGTGGCGATTGGAGAAACCGGGCTTGACTACCATTACCGGGAAAGCGTTCCGGTTGATGTTCAGCATGAACGCTTCAAACGTCACTTGCTGGCTGCTAGAGAGCTTGAGTTGCCGGTCATTGTGCATACGCGTGAGGCCAAGGAAGAGACACTAGCCCTGCTACGGGAGTACAGCGACCCGAAAGTGGGCGGGGTGCTTCACTGTTTTACCGAAGATATGGAGATGGCGCGTGAAGCTGTGCGGCTTGGCTTCTATATCTCCTTGTCAGGTATTATTACCTTTAATAATGCAGCGCCATTGCGCGAGTTGGCTCGCTTGCTGCCGCTTGATCGTCTATTGATTGAGACCGATAGCCCTTATCTGGCACCTGTGCCGTATCGCGGCAAGCCCAATGAGCCAGCCTGGGTGGTCGAGGTAGCCGAGTGTATTGCCAGGGTACGGGATATTAGCGTAGATGAGGTGGCCATGCAGACCACTGCCAACTTCTATCAGCTGTTTAAAGCGGCAGTGCCGGATGCGCCAGAGCATGTCAAGTAGGCATTGGGCCGGGCCGGATTGGTTTAGCCCGTTAGCCGCGCACGTATCAGGTGGGTGCGATGAATATTGATCGACTGCTTCAACAGCGCCAAGACGCGGCAACCATTCCGCCATTAGAGACATGGCAGCCCGCGCTTTCTGGTGATATGGATATTGTCATTCAGGCGGACGGCAGCTGGCTGCATGACGGGCAGCCCTTTGCCCGGCCTGCGATTGCGCGCTTGTTGTCCACGCTTCTACGCCGTGACCCTGAGGGTTACTGCCTAGTGACGCCCGTTGAGCGCTGGCGTATTCAGGTAGAGGACCTGCCTTTTATCGCCGTAGAAGCTGACTTTCACGACGATGCCTGGTGGTTAACCACCCAATTTGACGATGTAATACGCCTGGATGCCGAGCACTCCTTAGCGATCAGCCGAACGCCTCAGAATGAGTCGGTGCCCGAAATTGCCGTTCGCTACGGTTTGGCCGCCAGACTGCACCGTCACGTATTTTATCAGTTGGTTGAGGCTTCAAGTTCTCATGAGCTGGCTGGCGGCCAGTGCGAAATCGGCATCTGGAGTGCGGGAAGCTGGCATGCCTTGGGCTGTCTTGACGCCGATGCAAGCGATGACCCGCCAAGTGAGGTTTCGTGAAGTTAACCGCTGAACAGCATGCCGTTGTCCATCACCATGATGGCCATGCACGTGTAGCGGCGGTGGCGGGCGCTGGCAAGACCACCACCATGGCCGCGCGCGTCTTGCACCTGCTGGAAAGTGGTGTCGCACCCAAGCGAATGCTGGTGCTGATGTTTAACCGTTCGGCGCGGGATGATTTTCATCAGCGGCTGGTCAATATGGCGCCGGCTGGCCAGGCGCTGCCCGCTGTGCGTACCTTTCACTCGTTGGGGCATCGCCTTACCCAAAGCCTGTGCCGTTGGGGGGCGCTGACGCCACGCCGTCTTCTTTCCGCCGACTGGCAATTGGAGCGCCTGCTGCGCCAGGCGAGCCTGAACGTGCTGCGCGACAGCCTTGAACGTCGCGACGCTGCCATTGAGGGCGATCGGCTGGAGGCGCTGGCGCATTTTTGTAACCTGGTAAAAGCTGAAATGGCCGCACCTGATGCCCTCTTTGATCGGCTCAATTTTGAGCCCGATACCGATTACTTTCCCGCAGCCTTTGCCGAGGCGGAGAGAATGCTGGAAAACGAAGGCCTGATGACCTATGCCGATCTGCTGTATCGGCCGCTTCAGGCATTGGAGGCCGACACCGCGCTGCGTCAGCGGGTGGAGGGGTTTCTGGATCATGTGATCATCGACGAGTACCAGGATATCAATGCAGCTCAGCAGCGCCTTCTGGCGGTATTAGCGGGCGATACTGCCTCGGTAATGGCGGTAGGGGATGCCAATCAGTGTATTTATGAATGGCGCGGTGCCCGGCCAGATACCATGCTGGAGGATTTTACCGCAACCTTTGGACAGGCAACCGACTACCCGCTTTCCACTACCTTTCGCCATGGACATGCGCTGGCGCTGACCGCTAATCATGCCATTGTGGCCAACCAGCGCCGCCCTGATCAGCTCTGTCTGGCGGCGGCGCATAATCCGAATACACAGGTTTCGGTTGGGCAGGGAAATTCTGTACTGTTGGATGCCTTAATGGACTGGAAGTCCCAAGGGAGGGCATTCAACCAGGCGAGCCTGCTGGTGCGTAGCTGGGCGCTATCGGTGCCTTTCCAGCTGGCGCTTCTTCAGGCGGGAATTCCTTTTCGCCTGCTGCGTGAAGACCGGTTTGTGTTTCGCCTGCCGCTGGTGCAGGCGCTGGTCGGCTATTTGAAGCTTTCGCGCCGGCCTGAATTGCTGCACCACCCTGAACATCTTCTCTTGCTACTTTCCCAACCAACGCCGTTTGTTGCCCGCGACCGGCTACAGCGCCTGGCCTACCAGCTGGCGGCCACGCAAAGCTGGCCAGAGCGGCATGACCCTGTGCTTAACGAGCTAAAGCCACTTCAACGGCGCACGCTGAAAAAACGCTGGGCGCTACTCTGCGAACTGCCCCGACTAAGCGCCTGGCCACCTGCCAAACTGCTGAGTCATGTGGTGGAAAGTATTGATGCTGAAAAGACCCTAAAAAGGGCTGCCGCCCGACGTGATAAAGGCGAAGAGGATGTGCGGCTTCTCGATGTATTGATTGAGCAGGCCCAGAGCGTGCAAGACCCTGACGCATTTATTGAGCTGTTGGAGCGTCCGGTAGAAAACCAGGCGGATGGCGTATTGATCTCCACTGTGCATGGTGCCAAGGGCCTGGAGTGGCCGCTGGTCGTTGTGGCCGGTGTCAATGAAGAGGACTTCCCCCACTATAGCCGGGACACCCCATTAAGCGATGAGCGCCTGGAAGAGGAGCGGCGGCTATTTTATGTGGCGATTACCCGCGCTGAAGAGCAGCTTTTGGTACTCCATGACGGCGGGGTGCATCGCCCAAGCCGCTTTATTGCTGAAAGCGCTTGGCAGGACAGCATGCGCGTGGCCGAGTGCCTTGCTCAGGAAACGCCTTCCAGCGCCACGCTGCGCGTTGCTTCGCCAGCGATTGTGAAACGCTATTTAGAGCGGTTGGGGCGCGCCGATATTACGCTAAGCGTGCTGGATGTTCAGGAACCCAAGGCCACCTATGGCCCAAGTGAGCACTTTTATCCCGGACAGCGTTTGCATCATGCGGTATTTGGCGAGGGTGAGGTGGCTTCGGTGGAAGGCAATCCATCAGACCCGGTAATTGATGTTCGTTTTGTCCAGGCAGGTCGGCGCCGGCTGATTGCCCGCCGTGCACCCATTGAGCGGTTAGAGCCACCTGCGCCACCAGCCTAAGTGGCTGGCGGCATGGTGGCGCTAGGTCTAGCGGGTTACATTAGTTACATGTTTGGATAGTTAGGACCGCCGCCGCCTTCAGGGGCAACCCAGGTAATATTCTGTGCCGGATCTTTAATGTCGCAGGTTTTGCAATGAACGCAGTTCTGGAAATTGATCTGGAAACGCGGTTGCCCTGCGTTATCCTCGACCACTTCATAAACTCCGGCAGGGCAATAGCGCTGAGCCGGTTCGGCAAACTTGGGCAGGTTGTGCTGGATGGGGATCTCAGGATCATCCAGACGCAAATGACACGGCTGATCCTCTTCGTGGTTGGTATTGGAGAGAAATACCGACGACAGCTTGTCAAAAGAGAGTTTACCATCAGGCTTGGGATAATTGATCTTTTCAAATTCAGCCGCCGGCTTCAGCGCACCGTGATCAGTGGTGGTGTCATGCACGTTGGGCAGTTTATTGCCCAGCAGCTGATTGACGAAGTTATAGGCACCGCCGCCTACCGTGCCATATTTATGCATGGCGGGCCCAAAACTTGCGCTCTCTTTTAGCTCCGCGTATGCCCAACTGGCTTCCCACTTCTGCGTAAAGCTTATAAGCTCTTGGGCGCCTTCATCACCGGCTTTGAGCGCTTCAAATACGCTTTCTGCAGCTACTAGCCCCGATTTCATGGCCGTGTGCAGGCCCTTGATTTTCGAGAAGTTAAGGGTACCCGCATCACAACCAATCAATAGGCCACCTGCAAAGGTCATTTTGGGCAGGCAGTTAAAACCACCCTTGGTCAGCGCCCGGGCGCCGTAAGCAACACGCTTGCCACCTTCCAGATACTGGCTTAGTGCTGGGTGGTGCTTCATGCGCTGGAATTCGTCAAAGGGCGACAGCCATGGATTCTGGTAGGAAAGATCCATGATCAAGCCGACCACCACCTGCTGGTTCTCGGCATGATATAAAAACCACCCGCCATGCGTGTTTTTATCCAGCGGCCAACCTGAGCCATGCACCACCAGGCCCGGCTCATGCTTGTCTGCGGGCACATCCCACAGCTCTTTCAAACCAATCCCGTAGTGTTGTGGGTCGCGCCCGGCATCCAAAGAGAAGTGCTTGATCAGTCGCTTGCCCAGATGGCCTCGTGCGCCTTCAGCAAAGAGCGTGTATTTGGCGCGCAGCTCCATGCCAGGCATATAGCCATCTTTAGGCGTACCGTCTGCAGCGACACCCATATCGCCAATGATGATGCCGCGTACGGCCTCATCTTCGATAATGACTTCTTGGGCAGCAAAGCCGGGGAAGATTTCAACGCCCAACTCTTCTGCCTGCTCGGCCAGCCAGCGGCACAGGTTGCCTGCGCTGATCACATAACGAGTCATATCCCCGCCAGTATTATGCATGCTTTTGGGAACCAGTGAGTTCGGCAGCTTCTGGGCCTTTTGCGCATCCTTGAGCAGGTAAACGTCATCGCGAATGGCGGGCGTGTTTAAAGGCGCGCCGCGCTCCTGCCAATCTGGAAACAGCTCGGCAAGCGCCCGGGGTTCAAAAACCGCGCCGGATAGAATATGGGCGCCGACTTCAGAGCCTTTTTCCACTACACAAACGGTCAGTTCCTGTTGGGCTTCATTGGCTTGTTGCATCAGGCGGCAGGCAGCGGCAAGCCCGGAAGGCCCTGCGCCCACAATCACTACATCGAAGTCCATGACATCGCGTTCAATATTTTCCACCTGGCTTCTCCTTATTCTCATAAGTGCAGTGCCTTATAAAAACACGGCCTTAATTTAAAACGGTCGTTTGCTTCTGGTTGTGCTCCATGATAGGCATAATACCTGTGTCAGGTCACGCCTACGATGTTAAAAGCAGCGTTTCTCGCCAAACGGTTAAAACTTAAGGTGAAAAACATAGGGCGAATTTGACATAAAGCTTCGACCATTGCGTACGCCAATAGGTATTGTTGCCATTAGGCAGGCTGTGGCAGATTAGTAGGGTTTTTTTATTGCGTACCTATCAAACGCTTGCATGAATATCCGGGTCGTCGCCAGCGTCTTGGCGAGGCTATCTTTTTATAAGCGGTGTCCGCTGGGCGGGTACCGACTTTGGTTAACGGCTTTTGCCCCAAGCCAAGCGAGGAACCTATGAAAGTACTCGTCGCGGTTAAACGCGTCATCGATTACAACGTCAAGATTCGCGTCAAGGCGGATCACTCCGACGTTGACCTGACCAACGTCAAAATGGCCATGAACCCCTTCTGCGAAATCGCCGTGGAAGAAGCCGTGCGCCTGAAAGAGAAGGGCGTGGCCACCGAAGTCGTTGCGGTCACCATTGGCCCTAAAGCGGCCCAGGAACAGCTGCGTACCGC